>CAWBAO010000004.1:0-857083 GCA_963786945.1 uncultured delta proteobacterium
CACGGTGGAGGCTCTCCAGCAGCTTGAGGAAGGCGGGGCGCGCCGCGCCCACCGGCTCGGCGTCGCCGGTCAGCTTGATGAACCACGAGTTGCCATCGAGCATGACGATGGCGGCGATGAGCCGGCTCTTCCTGGTCCCCTCGCTGGTGAAGTCGTACACGTTGGCCGGGCCGGCCCGGGTCTTCACCGTGGTGCGAGCCGCGGCCAGGCCGGCCGCGTCGGTCGGGCCGAGGCCAATCTGCCCGCGCCAGCGGTTCACGTTGGACAGCTCACCCCCGGCATCCCCGGGGAGCGTCACCACCGAGCCGTCAATCTTGCCGTTCCCCGGCACCTGGAAGCTGGCGAAGCGCATGCCGCCGGGGAAGGACTGGGCCCAGCCCTTCGGCAGCGTCCACTTGAGCGCCTCTGCGCCGGTCGGCGTGGGCGGAAGCGGGACGTCACCGGCCATCCCGGGAGGAGGGGCCGCCGGACGGTGCGATGCCCCCATCGAGTCGCCCATGGAGGGTGCCTCGGCCAACGGGGGGCTCTTGGCGAGCCGATAGCTCGTCACCTCCTCGCGCCGGCAGCCGGCCACGAGGAGCAGCAGCGCCATGGCCGCCAGCCAGGGGCCACGGCCTGCGGATCGGGCCGCGCGGGGGCCGGGCTGGGAAGAGGGCTGGACGACATCCATCGGTGCTCCTGTCGAAGTTGTTGCCGGGTCGAGGCGGCGGCACATTACGCTGGGGCCTGATCCTGATCAACCGCCCGCCCATTCTTCTAATCCCCCGGCCCAAGGGTGCAATACGACTTGGGATCGGCTATGCCAGAACTCCCCAAACCCCGCTGGAGCGGCTCGCGATGCAGCAGACCGAGAACCTCAACGTTGCGGCGTTCGACCTCATGCCCTCCCCCGACGAGGTGCACGCCCGCGTCCCGCTGACCAATCGGGCCGCCGCGACCGTCGTCGCCGGCCGGCGGTCCATCGAGGCCATCCTCGACGGCCGGGACCGCCGGCTCTTCGCGGTGGTCGGCCCCTGCTCCATCCACGACCCGGTGGCCGGGCTCGACTACGCCCGGAGGCTCCGCCAGCTGGCCGACGAGGTGGCCGAGACCCTGGTGCTGGTGATGCGGGTCTACTTCGAGAAGCCACGCACCTCGCTGGGATGGAAGGGCTTCATCAACGACCCCAACCTGGACGACTCCTTCCGGGTCGACGAGGGGATGGAGAAGGCCCGCAAGTTCCTGCTGGACGTCAACGAGCTGGGGCTGCCGGCCGGCACCGAGGCGCTCGACCCCATCGCCCCGCAGTACTACATGGACCTCATCACCTGGACCGCCATCGGCGCCCGCACCTCGGAGTCGCAGACCCACCGCGAGATGTCCTCCGGCCTGTCCACGGCGGTCGGCTTCAAGAACGGCACCGACGGCGACGTGGACGCGGCCGTGAACGCCATCCTCTCCGCCAGCGGCGCCCACGCCTTCCTCGGCGTCAACGGCCAGGGGAAGACCGCCATCATCCGCACCCGCGGCAACCGGTACGGGCACGTGGTGCTCCGCGGCGGCGGCGGCCGCTCCAACTACGACTCGCTCTCCGTCTCGCTGGCCGAGCAGGCCCTGGCCAAGGCCGGGCTGCCGCGCAACCTGGTGGTCGACTGCTCGCACGCCAACTCGCTCAAGAAGCCCGAGCTGCAGCCGCTGGTGCTGCGCGACGTGGTGCACCAGAATCCGCGACGGCAACCGCTCGGTGGTCGGCTTCATGGTGGAGAGCTTCATCGAGCCGGGGAACCAGCCCATCCCGGCCGACCTCTCCAAGCTCCGCTACGGCTGCTCGGTGACCGACGGCTGCGTGGGCTGGGACACCACCGTGGAGATGCTGCGCGAGGCCCACGGGGTGCTGAAGGACCTGCTGCCGAGGCGCAAGCGGTTCGACTGACGGGAGCCGCCCGGGGGGGAGCGATGTACGAGACCAAGCCAGACCGCACCATGCCGGCCCCGGCGGTGGAGAACGCCTGCGCCGAGGCCATCGCCCGGACCATCTTCGAGGGGATGCCTATCGGCCTCACGGTGATAGACCGCGACTTCCGCATCCGCCAGGCCAACCCGTACGTGGCCTCCTGGCTGAAGCGGACCCTGGACGAGGTGGTCGGCCAGCCCTGCTTCCAGCTCCTTCACCAGGCCGACCAGCCCTGCCCCGACTGTCCCTGCGCCGTCACCTTTCGCACCGGCCAGCCGGCCACCGCCGTGCACACCGGCCTCGACGCCCAGGGCGCCACCACCTGGGCCGAGATCGTCTCGCTCCCGGTCCGCGACGCCACCGGCCAGGTCACCTGCGCGGTGGAGGCGGTGCGCGACGTGTCCGAGCGCGAGCGGCACCTGCACCAGCTCCGCTCCCTCATCGAGGACCTGCGCCGCTCGGACGAGCAGCTGCGCCGCCGCAACGAGGAGCTGGAGATCCTCAACGGGCTCATGCTCCGCGCCGGCGCGCCCCTGCGCATGGCCGACCTGCTCGACGCGCTGCTCTCGGCGGCGCTTCGGGTGGCGGGGGCCTCGGCCTCGGGCGGGATCTTCCTGCTCGACGAGGCGCGGCGGGAGCTCCGCCTCGCCGCCCACCGCGGGCTGGACCCGGACTTCGTGGCCCAGGAGCGGACGGTCCGCCTGGGAGAGTGCCTCTGCGGCATGGTCGCCATCTCCGGCGAGGTGATGATCACGGGGGGAGCGGCCGAGGACCCCCGGCACACCCGGCCTGCCCACCTCGCCGACCACGGCCACGTCATCATCCCGCTCTCCTCCCACGAGCAGGTGCTGGGGGTGCTCTTCGTCCACCTCCCGCCCGGGCAGGGTGCCCCGCCGCCCGAGCGCGAGCAGGTGTTCCGGCTCATGGGCCGGCAGATCGGCATCTCCATCGAGAACGCCGTGCTCTACCAGCGCACCGACGCGCAGCTGCGGCAGAAGGTGGGCGAGCTGACCCGCGCCCTCTCCACGGTCGAGCAGGAGCGGTCCCGGGCCGAGGCCAGCGAGCGGGCCAAGGAGGAGTTCGTCTCCATGGTCTCGCACGACCTGCGCTCCCCCCTGACCGTGATCCTGGCCGACGCGGGCGAGTACGCCGCGGCCTGCACGGCCCCCGCCTGCGCGGAGGCCCGGGCCTCGGTCCGCCAGTCGGCCCGCCGCATGGCGGCCATGCTCAACGAGCTGGTCGACTCGGCGCGCCTGGAGTCGGGGACGCTGGAGCTGCACCGGGAGCCGGTGGCCCTCGCCGCGCTGCTGCGCGACCTGACGGCCCGGAGCTTCACGGCCGCCGAGCGCTCCCGGCTCCAGCTCGGCATGCCCCTCCCCGAGGTCGAGCTCCTCGGCGACCGGTCCTGGCTGGAGCGGGCGCTGGTCAACGTCATCGGCAACGCCCTCAAGTTCGCCCCCGACCCGAGCCCGGTCCGCATCACGCTGGTGGTCGAGGGCGACGCCGCCGTGGTGGCGGTGGTCGACCAGGGGCCCGGCATCCCGCCCGGGGAGCTGCCCATGGTCTTCCAGCGCTTCTACCGGGCCTCCAACACGCGACGGCGCATCGAGGGCTCCGGGCTGGGGCTCTTCATCGCCCGGCAGGTGGTGGAGGCCCATGGCGGGGAGGCCACGGTCCAGAGCGAGGTGGGGCGCGGCACCACCATCCTCTTCCGGCTGCCGCTGCGGGCCGGCTGAGGCTCGCCAGGCCGCCGCGGGCGGATCAGGCCGCCCGCACCACCACGCCGCTGGCGGTCTCGGCGAAGCGCAGCTCGGGGTGGAACTTCTCGGCGGTGCGGAGCGCCCACTCGCGGTCGAAGAGGACCACCAGCCGGTTGCGGACGTCCAGCACCACCTGCCCCTCCACGGCCTCGGCCAGCTCGTCGGGCGCCAGCGGGGCTCCGTCGACACGGCTGGCCCAGCGGGCCAGCTGCCAGGGCACCGCCTCGACCCGGACCTCGACGCCGTACTCCGCCTCCAGCCGGTACTTCACCACCTCGAACTGGAGCTGCCCCAGCGCCCCCAGCACCAGGTCGCCGTACCGGCCGGCCGGCGGCCGGTAGAGCTGCACCGTCCCCTCCTGGGCCAGCTGCTCGATGCCGGTGCTGAACTGCTTGCGCCGCATGGGGTCGACCAGCGCCAGCCGCCGGAAGTGCTCGGGCGCGAAGCTGGGGATCCCCTCGAAGGCGAAGCTCGACCCGCCGGTGAGCGTGTCCCCGATCTCGAAGGTGCCGGTGTCGTGGAGGCCGACGACGTCGCCGGCGTAGGACTCCTCCACGGTGGCCCGGTCGCGGGCCAGGAACTGGGTGGGGTTGGCCAGGCGCAGGTCGCGGCCGCTGCGGACGTGGTGGACCTTCATCCCCTTGACCAGCTTGCCCGAGCAGATGCGGACGAAGGCCACCCGGTCGCGGTGGGCCTTGTCCATGTTCGCCTGGATCTTGAAGACGAAGCCGGAGAACTCGGCGCCGGCCGGCTCGACCGGCCCCTGGTCCGACTGGCGCGTGCGGGGCGGGGGCATCAGCTCGCAGAAGGTCTCGAGGAAGGCCTCCAGCCCGAAGTTGTTGACGGCCGAGCCGAAGAACATCGGCGACAGCTCGCCGGCCAGGAACTTCTCCTCGTGGAACCCGTCCCCGGCGGCGTCGAGCAGCTCCGCGTCGTGGCGGAGCTGCTGGTAGCCGCGCTCGTCGAGGGCCTCGCGCACGGCCGGGTCGTCGATGCCGGTCACCTCCACGGGCGGGCGCTCGGCGCCGGTGGTGGAGGAGGAGTTGGCGCGGTCCGACTCGAACAGGTACACCCGCCTGCGGAGCCGGTGGTAGACGCCGCGGAAGGTGCCTCCCCGGAAGATGGGCCAGGTGATGGGGTAGACGCCGATGCCGAGGACGCTCTCCACCTCGCCCACCAGCTCGAAGGGGTCGCGCCCGGGCCGGTCCAGCTTGTTGACGAAGGTGAAGATGGGGATGGAGCGCTGCCGGCAGACCCGGAAGAGCTTGCGGGTCTGCGACTCGACGCCCTTGGCGCTGTCGAGCAGCATCACCGCCCCGTCGACGGCGTGGAGCGTCCGGTAGGTGTCCTCGGAGAAGTCGGCGTGGCCGGGGGTGTCGAGCAGGTTGAGCTGCAGCCCGCGGTAGGGGAAGGCCAGCACCGAGGTGGTGATGGAGATGCCGCGCTCCCGCTCCATCTCCATCCAGTCGGAGACGGCGTTGGCCCGCCCGCGCTTGGCCTTGACGGCCCCGGCCAGCTGGATGACGCCGCCGTAGAGCAGCAGCTTCTCGGTCAGCGTGGTCTTGCCGGCGTCGGGGTGCGAGATGATGGCGAAGGTGCGGCGGCGGCCGACCTCGTGCTGGGCGCTCATGGTGCGGCGGGTCCTCCGGGAAACGCGGGCCCCCGGCCGCGAGGGCGGCCAGGGGCGCCGGACCTCTAGCACATCCGGGCCGCGGGCGTCAGGCCCGGGGCCCGCGCCTCACGGCGACAGGCCGTGCGCCCCGGGGATGGAGAGGCTGCCGGTCGAGCCACCGTGGCAGGTGGCGCAGGCCTCGACGGTCCCCACCGTGTGGCCGGCGGCGTGGGCGCGGCCCGGCCCGGTGTCGTGGCAGCTCATGCAGGCCGACTGGAGCGGCCCCACCCGCGGCTCGGCGGCGGCGTGCGTGGCCCTGGCCGAGTGGAGGATGGAGGCCGCCTCGTTGGCCACGGTGGGCAGTGCCGTGGCCGGCACCGCCTCGACGAGGAAGCTCTCCTCGACGTGGCAGGCGCGGCAGTTGGCGAGCCGGCCGGGGAAGCGGACGTCGTCGAAGAAGAGGGCGCTGCTGGAGCCGCCCGGATAGCCGTAGACCGCGAAGGGTGCGGCGGCGCCGAGCCCGGCCACGCCGCTGGACTCGCCGGTGTGGATCCGGTGGATCAGCACCTTGAGGTGGACGGAGCGCTCCTCCCGGTTGTCGTAGGTGCCGAAGGCGCTGGCGCTGGTCACGGTGGCCAGGTTGACGTTGCCGCCGGCCTGCTTGGGCCGCCGGGCCCAGTCGGTCAGGTCGGCGGCGTGGCACATCACGCAGTACTCGAGGTCCCTGCGCAGCCCCCCGTGCAGGCTGAGGCCGCCGTGGCAGGCGTTGCAGGCGTCCGTGGTCACCACCTGGCGGCGCGCCACCGGGGTGCCGGTCCACATCGAGCCGGTGGCGGTGTCGACGTACTGGACCCGGTTCCGGGCCGACTCGGTCAAGGTCTCTCCGGTGTAGGGCCACGGGAAGGCGTCCGCGACCCGGTCGTAGTGGACGGTGCCCAGGGAGCGGCGCCCCTCCATGGCGATGGCCCAGGTCCCCGAGGCGGCCGGCGGCAGCACGTTGCCGAAGGTGTAGCTGAACTGGCCGCTGGCGTCGGCCACCGCGCCCAGCGGCACCGCCTCGGTGGCCGGCAGCGTGTTGGTGGAGGCGAAGTTGCCGGTGACGTAGTCGGCGGTCGGCCCGGAGATGGTGATGGCGACCCGCGAGAAGGCCCGGGGCACCGGGCTGGTGCCGGCCAGGGTGTTGGTGTTGAGCGGCGAGATGCTCCCCCCCTGGTCGGAGGCCTTGAAGACCACGGTGGGCGCCCGGCCCGGCACCAGGCCCTGCACCTGCACCACGTCCAGCTGGGGCTGGTCGTTGTTGGGGTGCAGGGAGGGCGGGACGTGGACGTCACGGGTGTCGGCGTAGAGCTTGGCGGGCGCGGGCCCGCCGGGCGGGAGGTGGCAGGTCACGCAGGCGGTGTCGTCGGCCTGCGGGCCGCCCAGGTGCGCGAAGTGGACGGCGTCGGTGCTCCCGGTCCCGAACCAGGCGTCGGGGTGGCAGCTTCCGCAGGTCCGACGGGACATGGCCTGCCACTGCTGGTCGGCCTGGGGCGCCCCGGCGTGGCAGGCGCCGCAGTCGCGCAGGTCGCGCGGGTAGCCGATCCCCTCCGCCACCAGCCTGGCCGGCTGGTCGTTGTCGCCCCGGGCGACCACCTTGCCGATGACCAGCTCGGTGCTCTGGTAGCCGACGATCGAGTAGCGCTGGCCGAGGAGCGGCGTGTTGCGCCCGGGGAGGAAGGGGAGCGGCATGACGGCGTTGGCGCCGAGCGGCGGCGCCGGCGCGCCGTTGCTGCTGGCGAGGTAGAGCGTGGGCAGGAACTTCCCGCGGTGGATGCGGTGGACCAGCCGCCCCAGGTCGAGCGGGTTGGGGTTGGTGGCGGCGGTGGCACCCGCCATGGCCGCCGGGTCGATGGTGTCGGGGTCGGCGTCCTGCACGGTGTGGCAGGTGAGGCAGAGCCGGACGCCGTGGCGCACGCCGTGGGCCACCACCCGGCCGTGGCAGCCGTTGCAGTTGGCGTCGAGGACGGTGTCGCGCGCCTGCGGCGTCCCGCCGGCCGGCACGAAGTCCCAGGTGGCGGTCGACCCGTCCGCGATGGGCGCGCCGCTGAGCCAGGCCCCGACCCGCATGGTCTCGGCCGGGACATAGGCAAAGAGGCCCGTGGACGGCAGCCCGTTGGCGAAGGTGTAGCGGAAGGCCCCGCCGCCCAGCTCCTCGACGGCGCCGGTCCGCTCCGAGCCGGGCTGCGGGCCGCTGTCGACGAAGGGCGCCGGGGTCCCCGGGCCCTCGATGGGGTTGCTGGCCAGGGACTGGCTGCCGGTGCGGAGCAGGCTCTTCCAGGCGGCCAGGCCGCTCACCGGGTCGGTGGAGAGCGCGGCCACCGTCCAGCTGGGCGACACGCTGGCGGCCATGAGCTGGTTCAGGGAGGCGGGCGCCCCGTCGGCGGTCACCGTGTAGGTGACCACCACGCGGCTGGCGGTGACGTTGCCGGAGGTGACCGGCACCACGCTGGCGCCGGTGATCTCGATGGCGTAGGCGTTGGCGCCGGCCACCGGCGTCGCCACCTGGTCACCCCACCGGGGCGCCGGCGTGCAGGCCGCCCCGGCCAGCGCCGCGCCGACCACCACCATCACCACGCTTGCCGAACGGCTCAGCATCCTCACCCTCCGCGGAATGGCGCCATCGTAGCCCAGCCCGCGGCCGGGCCAGCTTTTCGAGACGCCTCCCCGGGGGCCGGGGTGGGAGCCTCCCCTACCCCGGCAGGTCCTCGAAGACGCCGCCGGCCCTGTTCTTCCGCACCCGGTCACCGGGGAAGCACCGCCCGTTCATGGCCACGTAGACCCCGGGCGGCAGCACCTGGGCGAAGGAGAGCGCGCTGCCGAGGTTGAAGAGCCCGTCGGAGCTCCCGAAGGCGTAGGGGACCATGGCCCCGGTGAGCACCACGGTCTTGCCCAGGCCGGCCGCCTTCAGGGCCTGGGCGGTCTCCACCATGGTGTCGGTGCCGTGGGTGATCACCAGCCGGTCCTCGTCGCATCCCCGGCAGCGCTCCACCACGCGGGCCCGGTCGTCCCCGGTCATGTCCAGGCTGTCGATCATCATCAGCGTCTCGACCTGCACCGGGACGCGGCAGCGGGCCAGCCGCAGCATCTCGGGGAGGTGGGTGTCCTTGAAGAAGAGCCGCCCGCCCAGCTCGTCGTACTCCTTGTCGAAGGTGCCGCCGGTGACGAGGACGCGGATGGTCGGGTTCACGGGAGGCTCCCTGGCCGGGCGGGGGTGACGGCCGGCGCGGATGATACGGCCCGGCGGGGCGCGCCGGAAGCGCGGTATGATCCGCGCGTGACCCTCTTCTCCCGCCGCCTGCCCGCCGTCGTCACCCGCGCCGACCTGGCGTGGCTGGTCACCCCCACCTACGCCGAGGCCCTCTCGGTCGAGGACGACGAGGCCCACGACCGGCTGGAGCGGGCCCTGCTCCACCCCGAGCTGGTCGACGACCTGCTCTGGGGGATCTCCGAGGCGCTGCCCGCCAGGCAGGGCGCCCGCACCACCGAGGACCAGCTGGTGGACCGGCTCTCCAAGGCGCTCCACGCCCGCCGTGGCAAGGTCACCGCGGCGGCCGCCGGCCCCTCGATCTCGGCGGTGCTGGTCCGCATCAACGTCGAGCTGGGGCTGGCGCCGGAGCCGATGCGCGCCACCCTGCGGACCGACAAGGGCCAGGCGCTGCTCGACGACGGGCTCCGCAAGCTGGGCGCCCACCTGGTGAACGAGCTCCTGAAGTGACCTGACCCCACGAGGAGTCCACATGGCGAAGACCAAGGCCTGGGCCGCGCTCTCCCCCACCACCCCGCTGGTCCCCTTCGAGGTCGACCGCCGCGAGCCCGGACCGGGCGACGTGGTCATCGACATCGCCTGGTGCGGGGTCTGCCACTCCGACATCCACCAGGCCCGCGACGAGTGGGGGGGCTCGCTCTTCCCCATGGTCCCGGGCCACGAGATCGTCGGGACCGTGTCCCGCGTGGGCAGCGCGGTGACGCGCTTCAAGGTGGGCGACCGGGCCGGGGTGGGCTGCATGGTCGACTCCTGCCGCACCTGCGACAGCTGCCGCCGCGACCTCGAGCAGTTCTGCTGGAAGGGGGCGGCCTTCACCTACAACGGCACCGAGATGGACCGGAAGACGCCCACCTTCGGCGGCTACTCGAAGCAGGTGGTGGTCACCGAGAAGTTCGTGCTCGGCATCTCGCCGAAGCTCGACCTGGCCGGCGCCGCGCCGCTCCTCTGCGCCGGCATCACCACCTGGTCGCCGCTGCGCCACTGGAAGGCCGGCCCGGGGCAGCGGGTCGGCGTGGTCGGCCTGGGCGGGCTGGGCCACATGGCGGTCAAGCTGGCCGCCTCGCTCGGCTGCGAGGTGACCATGCTCTCGACCTCCAGGGGCAAGGAGGCCGACGCCCGGCGGCTGGGGGCCCACGACTTCGCGCTCACCAGCGAGAAGCCCACCTTCCGGAGGCTGGCGCGGCGCTTCGACCTCGTCCTCGACACCATCTCGGCGCCGCACGACTACAACGCCTACCTGGGGCTGCTGAAGGTGGACGGGACCATGGTGCTGCTGGGCGTGCCCCCGCAGCCGGCGCCGGTGGCCGCCTTCGCCCTCATCGGGGGGCGCCGCAGCCTGGCCGGCTCGTCCATCGGCGGCATCGCCGAGACCCAGGAGATGCTCGACCACTGCGCCCAGCACGGCATCACCGCCGACGTCGAGGTGATCCCGGTGGCGCAGGTCAACGAGGCCTACGACCGGATGCTGAGGAACGACGTCCGCTACCGGTTCGTCCTCGACCTCGCGACGCTGTAGCGCGGCGGGTCAGCGCGCCGGGGCCGGCGCGGGAGCAGGGGCCGGCGCAGGAGCCGCGGGAGTGGCCGCGGGCCGGGGGGATGGGACCGGCCGCACCGGCGCCGCCAGGTTGCAGAGGTCGACGTGGCCGGCCGGGCGCTGGTACCAGGGCTCGCGCCGGTTGCGGCGCGCCTCGACCAGCGCCTCCCAGGCCGGCCCCTCGGTCCGGAAGACCTCCAGCGGCGTCCGCTCGGCGGCCGGCAGGTCGGCCGCCACCCGCACGGCCCGGAGCGGCGTGCGCAGGGCGGCCTGGTCGTAGAAGCCCATGGGCGCCGGCCCGCGGGCCATCACCGAGAGCAGCTCCATCCCCTGCACCACCCGCCCCAGCGCGGTGATGTTGCGGTCGAGGTGGCGGGGCGACTGGCCGATGACCACGTAGAGCGAGGCGCCGGTGGAGGAGTCGGGCGCCACGTCGCGGCCGGCCCCCACCACGCCGTAGCAGTGGGCCAGCCAGGCCCGACCGGCCCCGGGATCGCGGGCGGCGGGGAAGCCGTCGCTGAACCCCACCTCGGGCGCCCAGCCGTCGGCGTCGGGGAGCCTGGTGAAGGGGAGCCCGGCGGCCGCCCGGGTGAACTCGGCCGGGAGCCTGGCCTCGGCGCGGCCGAGCGGGCGCGCGCGGGCCGGGTCCTCCTCGTCCGGGTCGCCCCACTGGACCACGTAGTTGTCCTGGGCGCGGATGACGGCCAGCCCGTCCCAGTAGCCCCCCCGCGCCAGGGCCTTCACGTTGGCGGCGTGGCGGGGCGCGAACTGCGGCGCCAGCTCGATGATCACCCGGCCGGCGGGCAGCTCCAGGTAGAGCGTCCGGTCGGGATCGAGCCGCCGCCAGGCGGACGGCGGGGCGCCGTCGACGATCTCCTGGGCGGTGGCGGCGAGGGCGAGGGCCAGCAGGGCGGCGGGCAGGATCGGCATGCGCCGACCCTACCACCCTCCCCCGCCCCGCCGCCCTCGGCCGGCCGCCGAGCCTACCGCGGCATGTCGTAGAGGCCGCCGGCGTTCACGACCTGCGTGAAGCCAGCCTGCTTCAGCATGCGGGCCGCCATGCCGCTGCGGGCCCCCGAGGCGCAGTAGAGCACCACGGCCTTGTCCTTCTGGAGCTCGCCGAGGCGCCGGCCGAGCTCGTTGACCGGGATGTTCACCGCACCCGGGTAGAAGCCATCCCGGTACTCCTCCGACGAGCGCACGTCGACCACCTGCCCGCCGGACTTGATCATCTCCACCACCACGTTCTGGGCCACCTTGCCTCCGTTCAGGAACCTTCTGACGACGAGCCACCCCGCCACGGCCACCAGCGCCGCGGTCACCGGGTCGATGTTCATGCACCCTCCACGACGAACCCGCCCTCGAGCTCCATGCTCACCCAGCCCCCGGTCAGGTTGACGACGTCGCGGTACCCGCTCTCCACCAGGGTCCGCAGCGCCAGGTGGGCGCGGAAGCCGGTGCGGCAGTAGAGGACGATGCGCCGGTCCCGCGGCAGCTGCTCCAGCTCCCAGCGGACGTCGTCGACCGGCAGCAGCAGCGCCCCGGCCAGGTGCCCCCGGTTCCACTCTCCCAGGGTCCGGGTGTCGACCACCAGCGGTGGGTTCGGCCCGGCCAGCTCCGCCTTGAGCTGCGCGGCGGTGAGGAGCGGCGAGAAGCCGGAGCGGTCGTTCTCGGCGACGAAGGCCGCCAGGTTGACGGGGTCGTTGGCCGAGGAATAGGGGGGCGCGTAGGCCAGGTCCAGCTCGGCGAGGTCGTGCAGCGTCATCTGCCCGTGCAGCGCCGTGGCCAGCACGTCGATGCGCTTCTCGACGCCGGCCTCGCCGAAGGCCTGGGCCCCGAGCAGCCGGCCCGAGCCGCGCTCGTACACCAGCTTGAGCGAGAGCTCGCGGCCGCCCGGGTAGTAGCCGGCGTGGTGGTCCTTGTGGATCACCGCCACGCCCACCTCGAGGCCGGCCTCGCGCGCGGCCCGCTCGGTCAGGCCGGTGGAGGCCGCGGTGGCGTCGAAGACCTTGACCACGCTGGTCCCGCTGGCGCCGCCGTAGCGCATCGAGCCGCCCAGCGCGTTGGTGGCGGCGATCCGCCCCTGCCGGTTGGCCGGCCCGGCCAGCGGGATGCGGACCTTCCTGCCGGAGACGCGGTGGAGGATCTCGACCATGTCGCCGGCGGCGTAGATGTCGGGGTCGGAGGTCTGCAGCCGCTCGTCGACCAGCAGCCCGCCGGCCGGGCCCAGCGCCAGGCCGGCCGACTTCACCAGCGTCAGCTCGGGCCGCACCCCGACCGAGAACAGCACCAGGTCGGCGGGGAGCCGGCGGCCGTCGGTGAGCTCGACCGTCCTGTCGGCGTGGACCGCCTTGACGCCGGTGCCGGTGACGACCTGCACGCCGTGCGCGGCGAGCCGCTGCGCCACCTGCACCCCGAACTCGCGGTCCATCACGCCCATCACCGTGGGCAGCAGCTCGACCACCGTGGTCTCCAGCCCGCGGCTGCGGAAGGCCTCGGCCATCTCCAGCCCGATGAAGCCGCCCCCCACCACCACGGCGGTGCGCGGCTTCGAGGCCTCGATGAAGCCGTCGAGCCGGTCGGTGTCGGGCACGGTCCAGAGCTTGAAGACGTGGGGCGCGTCGGCGCCCGGGAGCGGCGGCAGGATGGGGTTGCCGCCCTGGGCCAGGATCAGCTTGTCGTAGGGGATCCAGCGCTCGCCCTCGGGGCCCGCGGCACGGACCCGCTTCCCGGCCCGGTCGATCTCCAGCGCCTCGGTGCGGACCTCGACCTTGACCCGGTAGCGGGCGTCGAAGCCCTCGGGCGTCTGCAGCAGCAGCTCGGACCGCTTCCGGATGTCGCGGGAGATGAAGTAGGGCAGGCCGCAGTTGGCGTAGGAGACGTACGGGCCGCGCTCCAGCACGGTGATCTCGGCGGCCTCGCTGAGCCTGCGGGCGCGGGCGGCGGCGGTGGCCCCGCCGGCGACCCCCCCGATGATCAGCAGTCTCGTCGTCATGGCGCTTGGGAGCCCTCCCCCGGTGAAAGGATTCGGTGGCGCGGCGACTTGACCCACCGCCCGGCGTCCAATACGACGGAGGGGCCCTCATGGTCGACCCCCTCGAACCCCTGCTCGCCGACGGCGTGATCGACGAGGTGGTGGCGCGCCTCAAGAGCGGCAAGGAGGCGGACCTCTGGCTGGTCCGCCACGGCGCCGAGATCGTCGCCGCCAAGGTCTACAAGTCGCGCCAGGCCCGCTCCTTCAAGAACAACTCGGCCTACCTGGAGGGGCGGAAGGTCCGCAACAGCCGGACCCAGCGGGCCATGGACCGCGGCAGCCGGTTCGGCCAGGCCGCCGCCGAGGAGGCCTGGAAGACCAAGGAGGCCGACGCCCTCCACGCGCTGCACGCCGCCGGGGTGTCGGTGCCCCGCCCGGTGCTCTTCTACGAGGGGGTGCTGCTGATGGAGGTGGTGGTGGACGCCGCCGGCCGCCCGGCGCCGCGCCTCGTCGACGCCCGGCTGGAGCGGGAGCAGGCGGCCGAGATGTACGCCGGCCTCCGCTCGCAGGTCGTCAAGATGCTCTGCTGCGACCTGGTCCACGGCGATCTCTCCCCCTACAACGTGCTGCTGGGGCGGGAGGGGCCGGTCATCATCGACTTCCCGCAGGTGGTGGGAGCGGCCCACAACAGCCAGGCCGAGGGCTTCTTCTTCCGCGACCTCGCCAACCTGCGCCACTTCTTCGAGGCCCTCGACCCGGCCCTGCGCGCCGCGGCCGGCGACGGGCGAGAGATTCTGGCGGGCCTACTCGAGGCGCGAGCTGACGCCCGACTTCGTGCCGGCGCCGCCGCGCCCGGGAGCGCCACCGGCACCCGAGCCGCGGTCCGAGCCTCGGCCCGGCCCGCCGCGGGGCCGGCCGGACCGGGGTGCACCGCCCCGGCCGCAGCAGCCGCCGCAGCAGCAACCTCCACGGCCACCGCGCGAGCAGCCGCACCCGCACCCGCAGCAGCAGCGGCCCAGCCAGCGCCAGCCACAGCACCCGCAGGAACGGCAGGCGCAGCGGCCGCCGCCGCACCAGGCCCATCCACGCCCCGGGGCGGGCCGGCCCCCGCAGGGTCGGCCGGGGCGGCCCACTCGCCAGGGGCCCGTCGTCCAGCGGGTCCCGGTGCTCGGGGGCGGTTCGCAGCCGCGCCCCGCACCGGCCGCCGCTCGCCCCGTGGTCGCACCGGCCGAGGGGCCGACCCGGGGCCCGGCCCCGACCGGGCCTGGCCGGGGCCACCGCCGGCGACGGCGCGGTCGCCGCGGCGGTGGCGCTGGTGGCCCGCCCTAGCGGAGCCCGACCACGTTGTCGCCGCCCTCCCACTCCGCCAGCCGCCCCACCTGGCGCGCCAGCTCGGGCCAGGTGTCCCCGGTGCAGCGCTCCACCTCGCGCGCCAGGAAGGCCTTGAGCCGCGGCAGGTCCCACTCGAAGACCAGCAGCAGCCCGCGCCCCGGCACCGCGCCGTGCCGCCCGTGGCGCCGCTCCAGCCAGCTCGGCGTCGCCACCAGCAGCTCGAACCGCTCGCGCCCGCGCTGGCCGAGGACGCCCACCTCCAGCACCAGCGGGATGGCGAACTCGTGCGCCACCGGCGGGCGCCAGCCCTCCAGGTCGGCAATCTCGTCGCAGCGGAGGCTCTTGAGGCGGGCGCGCATCGCGCCAATGTAGCGGCCGCGATGCCGGCGCCGACGGCGCCCGGCCCCGTGGACGGACGGGCTACCTGTTGAGCGTCATGAGCCGGATCGAATCCGGCCGCGTCCTTCCAGGCCAGGGACAGGTCCCCGTCCCAGGTGACCGTCACCTGGGGGGTCTCTCCCGCACCCACGGGGGCCGAATCGTCCGGATGGCCCAGGTCGAATCCAGGCCCCGCCCTCCAGGGCTGCGGCGCGAACCTGCTCCGTCCCGCCGTCCACGTAGCCGAGCACGAGGCGGCCCGATGGCTCGAAGGTCAGGTCGGGCCGCTTGGCGCCATCGAGGCTCGTCAGGTGCCATGCGGCGCCGTCCCAGGTGCCCACGAAGGTGCGGTCGGCTCCACCGGAGGACTCAGACCAGCACATGACCAGCTCGCCAGAGGGATCGACCTTCAGTCGCGGCGCCGAGGAGACCGCCCCCCCGTCGCGCTCCATCGGCCCCTCGAGGCCCCCCCACGCGGCGCCGAGCCACCTCCGAAGGAAGATCCTGCGCTCCCCGCCAGCGGCCGGCTCCCGCCAGGCGACCACTGGCCCTTGTCCATCGACCAGCGCCAGCGCCAGGTCCGAAGGCGCTCCGTTGGCGAGATCGCCGTCCATCGCGGCCCACCCTGAGCCCTCCAGGCGGCTGACGAAGAGGGCCGTGGCCCCCGCGCCGTCGTCCTCGAGCCAGGCCATGACCAGCCGTGGGTTGGTGCTCGCGTCCTCCACGCCCACGGCGAGGTCGTGGGCGTCGTGCGAGGTCGACCGGTTGGGATATTTCCCCGTGGCCGCCTGGAAGGCCTCCCAGGTGGTCGCGAACCTGGCGATCCAGTGACCCGCCAGGTCCAGCTCCGTCCAGGCCACGGCCGTGAGGGCCCCGACCGGGACCCGGGAGGTCGTCGAGACCGGTCGCCCCAGGCGGCAGGTGCCCGCGACGGCCGGTCCGATGAACGAGTCGCAGCCGGTCGACCGCTTCACCAGAATCGACAGAATCGACCAGGTCGAGCGCTCCAAGGACGAGCTCCTCCCCGGCGGCGGGGACCTCGATCGCCGCGGCCCGCCACGGCGGCACGAGGAAGCGGGCCGTCCGTGGCTGCATGAGCAGGCCGGCCAGGTCCGTGGCCGCTCCGTCGACGGCGACGATCACGACGCTCCCCGGAGCCGGGCTGGCGTGCAGGGTCACCGCCATCGCCGAGGCCGTGTCGAGGACCTCGAGATCATGGGGGAGCGGCGTCCCCGCCCCGTCGGTGACGACCACCTCGACCGTGCCGAAGCGTGCTGCGTCCATCTGCTCGGAGAAGATGACGTCGATGGCCGAGCGGGCCATCAAGTGATCCGGGTGAGCCGGGATGAGGCGCGCGGCTCGATCCGGACCGTGGGCGGCGTGTTGTCGACCCTGAAGGACTGCTGTTCGGTGTACTGGACAAGCCTTCCGACCTGCGCCACGCCCGTCATCCAGCAGTCGCCGTCCGTCACCCGGGTCGTATCCAGGTCAATCCGGCCGTCGACCCCGAGAGGGAGGCGGGCGGGAGGCCCCGAGCTGCAGCCGAAGTCCAGCCAGAGCGCTGCGGGCGGATGCCCCGAGGCCACGACCTGGATCGGGACCACCCCTCGCAGGTAGCCGGGCCGCGCGGGAGGAGGCACCTCGAGGACAATCGAGGTTGCCGGCTGGAGCCACCGCCACGTCGTGGGAGCTGCCAGCGGGTTGCCCGCCAAATAGGTGATGGAGCCGTGGACCACCTCGACGAACGCAGCGTTCGACATGGTCACGGGGAGCTGGACGGTGAGGGTCGTCCCGTCCTCCGCGAGGGTGACGGCGGCCGATCGGTCGAAGGTGCCGTCGATGACGACCTCGAACGCCACCGAGGCATCGATCGGCTCGGAGAAGGTTCCTTGCAGGCGGCTGACGCCGGGGAGCTCGTACTGCCCGGGAGGGAGGCTCCAGGCCACGGTGGGCGGGGTCTGGTCGACCACCACCTCCCGGACCTGGCTCCGGGACCAGCGGTCGCCGAAGCGCGCCAACCCCGCGAGTCGATACGTCCCCTCCGCCCCGAGGTCGAAGGTCGCCGACCGGCCCGCCAGGCTCCGGGCCACGCCGTTCACCTCGAGCGCCAGCTCATCCGGCTGGATCCCTGGCAAGCCGAACTGGAGCTCGACCAGGCCGTCGGCAACGAGGCGGTCTCCAGAAGGAGCCAGGAACTCGATCCGGAGGTCCTGGCAGCTTCCCTCGAAACACGCCCAGGGCGCCGCGCACTGGCTGTCCGCCTGGCAGCTCGCGTCCGGGGCCAGCACGCGCTGGTCCCCCTTCGAACAGCCTACCGCCAGCGCAGCGAGCGCGCCCAGAACCAGGGTGGGCGTGAGCCCCGACCCCGAGGACATGGAAGGAGGCCTCTCGCTGGCGCTCGGTGACGGCGTGACGATGGTCCTCACCTGAGCACGAGCTCCACGTTGTCGACCCAGAGCGTCGAGGGCCCGTCGGTCCATGAACCGGGGATGGTGATGACGGAGACCTGGCTGGCACGAAGGACCTCGAGAATCCTCGTCGGTTGCCGGCCTCACCCCCAGCTGGTCTCGCACGCTCCATCCAGCAGGATCCACGAGGCTGAAGCTCACCGTCGACCAGGACGGTCCCAGCGAGGCCGGGAGATCGTGCTCGAGGCCGTTGATGACGAGCGGGGGGACCGGAATCGGAGCCCCGGTCCCTTCGTACCTGAGGTCCAGTCGGACCAGCCCGAGATCCGGAGCGTCGAAGGGCGGAGGTCGATACAGGAAGATGCTCTCGGGGACCGGGCCCCCGCTCCCTGAATAGCGCAGCGCGCCCCCCGGATGCCCCTCGCCTGCGCCCCACGCGAGCCCCTGCGTCCCTCCCGGGCTGGTCATCGACCAGCCGAGCCCTTCCTCGAAGTCTGCCAGCGGCAGGACCTTCGATGCGGCAACCACCAGTCCAGGCACCACCATCGGGCATGGCCCTTCGTCGGTCACGCGAACCACGTAGTCGCCGGGAGGCAGGGTCCCCGGAAGCGTGAAGGTGATCCCGTAGAGCTCGTACTGGAACGGGAGCCCGCTGATCGGCGGGACGCCTGCCGACGGGTTGACCGGCGCCACCGTGACGTCAGTGACGCCACCGGTCAGCTGCTCGATGTCCGGCACGGTGAGGACATGGGAATCGCCCGCCGCCACCAGGCGCGGCACCAGCGGCCCGGACCAGGCTGGCGTCCAGGACGGGATGCTCACCGGTGCCGACGAGGAGCGCGGGGCCGTGTCCGACACCACGGTCACCTGGAGGTCGCCTCGCATCAGGGGCGGGTCCGTGATCAGGATGTCACGGCAAGGGGTGGTGCCGGCCGACTCGCACGAAGCCTGCATCCAGAGTCCACCGGCGTAGGCATTCACCGGGCCCACGAAGCCCGTCCCGAACAGGCGGAGGCGGCCACCTCCGCAGGAGATGGCAGGCGACCACGACGTCACCACCGGACGGGGCGCCACCTGGATCGAGACCGACGACGCACACCCGTTCCGGTAGTCGACCTGCACCTGGTGCGCGCCCGCCGAGGTGGACTGGGGCAACCAGAATTCAGTGCCGACGCACGACACCACGTCGCCCGGGCTGCAGGTGCTCGAGAGCTCGACCGGGAGACCGTCGAGCGTCACCAGCGGAGGCGCGTCGGCTCGAAGACCAGGCCGCCCTGGATGGAGACCCAGGCGGGTCCGGTCGACACCGAGTACGGGCGCGGCGGCGGCTGGAGCGCGGGGGCACCCTGGACCTGGAAGCGCCTGGGCCACCCGGCAGCCGGATCACCCGGATACGGGGAGTCCGAATCGACCGCAATCACCGCACCTTCGGACGCCGGCGGGAGGGGCGCCCGGAGACCCGAACAGAGCGAGACGGCCGCCCGGCTGAAGGCCACGGCACGACACCCCTCACCCGTCGTCGGGGTCGCGACCTTGTGGGCCCCGGTGATCGAGAGCGCCTGACTCCGCCCATCCACCACGGGGATGTCGCTGCCGGTGAGGAGGATGTCGGTTCCAGACGGATCCACGTTGCAGATGAGCCTCCGCTGGAGGGGCCCCCAGGTCGGCGCGGGGAGCACCAGGAGCGCCTCCGGGAGGGCGTAGGACTGGTGCTGGGCCACCGACAGCGTCAGGTCGTAGACGCCGGGCGCCATGGTCGAGGTGTCGACGCTGATGGTGGCCTGCTCGGTGCCCCTGCTCGGCGCCGTCGCCGTTCCGCCGACGACCCTGGCCTCGCCGTGGGCAGCCGTCCCGTCGACCCCGCGGACCAGCGTGAGCTCGACCAGCACGTCGTTCGTGGAGGCCCCCTTGGGCACGAAGCCGTGGCCTTCGATGCGCAGCTCGATGCCGCCGCTCCTGGCCACGACGCTTGGCGACGAGGAGGTCACGCCGGGGACCGGCCGCGTGGTCTTGCCGCACCCGGCCAGGATGAGGGGGACCAGCAGGACTGTCGCCCTTCGACCCATCTGCGATCCCCAGGGGAGGCCGGATGACGCCCCATCCACCATCATTTTGCGGATAGTACGAGAGGCGACGCTGCCACGAGGTGCCCCCCGGGGCAAGCCCTTCCGAGAGGCCTCGGCGGCACCGCCAGCGTGGCCAGCCTGGTTGGTCGAAGGAGCCCCGGACACGGCGAGGCGCCCGCGGCCGCCGCGGGCCGAGGACGGCGACGGGGGCGCCTCTCCGCGCCGGGACCTGAGGGGCCTACAGCGGGTACTTGTCGGCCGCCACCGCGGCGGCGCCCAGCAGCTTCTTGGCCTCCAGCAGCCCGGAGGCGTCGTACTTGGTGAAGCGGCGCACCCCGCCCAGCATCATGGTGGCCATGTCGCCCTCGGCGACGAAGAAGACCGCCCGCCGGGCCGCCGAGGCCACCTTCTCGACGCCGCCGAAGGTGAAGACCTTGACCGCCGCGTCCACCACGGCGCGCCGCTCCGCCGAGAGGCGCGGCCCGATCTTCTCGGCGCGCAGCACGGTGCTCTCGATGGCGAAGATCTGGATGGCCACGTCGGCCAGCGCCAGCAGCACCTCCTGCTCGTCCTTGATCTTGTCCTGGAACCGCTGCACCGCGGCGCCCGAGACCACCAGGAAGGCCTTCTTGAGGTTGGCCAGGGTGGCCTTCTCGGCGGCGAACGGGACCGAGGGATCGATCTCGTCGAGCGAGGGGGTCATCATCGCCTCCATCGCCTTCATGGCCTCCTTGGTGATGGGGAGCTCGCCCTTCATGGCCCGGCGCAGGATGGTGCCGGGGATGAGCAGCCGGTTGATCTCGTTGGTCCCCTCGAAGATCCGGTTGATGCGCTCGTCGCGGTAGAACCGCTCGGCCGGGTACTCCTGGGTGAAGCCGTAGCCGCCGTGGATCTGCACCACGTCGTCGACCACGTCGGCCAGCATCTCCGAGCAGAAGACCTTGGCGATGGCGCACTCGATCGAGTACTCCTCGATGGCCGCCTGGTAGGCCTCGTAGTAGTTGGGCGTCCCCGTGGCGAGCGTCGCCAGCCGGTCGTCGATCATGCCGGCCAGCCGGTAGATGAGGGCCTCCGAGGCGAAGAGGTCGGCCGAGCGGTCGGCCATCTTCTCGCGCATGGCGCCGAAGCTGGAGATGGGCACGCCGAACTGCTTGCGGGTGTTGGCGTAGGCCACGCCCACCCCCAGGGCGATGCGGGCCGCGCCGGTCACCGCTGCGCCCAGCTTGAAGCGCCCCACGTTGAGGACGTTGAAGGCGATCTTGTGCCCCTTGCCGATCTCGCCGAGGACGTTCTCCACCGGCACCTTGGCGTTCTCGAGGATCACCGTGGTGGTCGAGGAGCCCTTGATGCCCATCTTCTTCTCCTCGGGGCCGATGGTGACGCCCTCGAAGCCGCGCTCCACCAGGAAGGCGGTGAAGTGCTTGCGGTCGATCTTGGCGAAGACCGTGAAGAGCGTGGCCCAGCCGCCGTTGGTGATGAACTGCTTGTTCCCCTCCAGCAGGTAGTGCTTCCCGTCCGGGGAGAGGGTGGCGAAGGCGGTGCCGCCCATGGCGTCGGAGCCGGCGCCCGGCTCGGTCAGGCAGTAGGCCGCGCCCCACTCGCCGCTGATGATCTTGGGCAGGTACTTCTCCTTCTGCGCCTTGGTCCCGTAGTAGATGAGCGGCAGGGTGCCGATGCCGCTGTGGGCCGAGTAGGAGACCGAGAAGGCCCCGCCCGCCCCCATCCGGTCGGCGCTGATGACGCTGGTGACCTTGTCGAGCTCGAGGCCGCCGAACTCCTGCGGCGCGTCGATCATGAGCAGGCCGGCCTCCCCGGCCTTGGCGATGAGCTTCATGGCCAGCCCGGGCTCCTGGTGCTCGAGCCGCTCGTAGACCGGCCAGACCTCCTCGCGGACGAACTTGTCGGCGGTGTCGGCGATGGCCTGCTGCTCCTCGGTGAAGTCCTCGGGGACGAAGACCTCGTCCTTGCTGGCCTCGGTGACGAGGTACTCCGCGCCCTTGAAGATCCTGGCTGCCATGTCTGCCTCCCTGTCGAACCTGGTGACGTCGTCGTGGATGGTGGGCCGCGGGCCGCCCCGCTCAGGCCCGCTCGAAGATGCCGGCGGCGCCCATGCCGCCGCCGATGCACATGGAGACGGCGCCGTAGCGGCCGCCGGTCCGCTTCAGCTCGTTGAGCAGGGTCGCGGTGAGCTTGGCCCCGGTGCAGCCCAGCGGGTGGCCGAGCGCGATGGCGCCGCCGTTGACGTTGACGCGGGCGGGGTCGAGGCCGAGGGCGCGGACGCAGGCCAGCGACTGGGCGGCGAAGGCCTCGTTGAGCTCGATGGCGGAGAGATCCTCCAGCTTGAGGCCGGTCCGCTTGAGGACCGCCGGGATGGCCTCGACCGGGCCGATGCCCATCAGCTCGGGCGGCACGCCGCGGACGGCGAAGCCGACGAAGCGGGCCAGCGGCTGGGCGCCGGACTGCTTGAGGAAGGCCTCCGAGACCACCATCACCGCGGCGGCCCCGTCGGTCATCTGCGAGGCGTTCCCGGCGGTGACGGTGCCGCCCAGCTTGAAGGCCGGCTTGAGCCGGGCCAGCCCCTCGGCGGTGGTGTCGCGGCGGATCCCCTCGTCGGCGGTGAAGCGCTCGGTGCGGCGCTGCAGCTTGCCCTTCACCAGGCCGACCGCCTCCACCTCCACCGGCACCAGCTCGTCCTGGAACTTGCCGGCCTCCTGGGCCGCGGCGGCCCGCCGGTGGCTCTCGGCGGCGAAGGCGTCCTGGTCGGCGCGGGAGACCGCGTACTTCTCGGCCACCAGCTCGGCGGTGATGCCCATGGAGGCGTAGGACTCCGGCCAGGCGCCCACCAGCCCCGGGTTGGCGCTGAACTTCTGCCCGCCCATGGGCACCAGGCTCATGCTCTCGGCGCCCCCGGCGATGATGCAGTCGGCGCCGCCGGACATGATGCGCTCGGCGGCGGTGGCGATGGACTGCAGGCCGGAGGCGCAGAAGCGGTTCACGGTCTGGGCCGGCACCTGGTAGGGCAGGCCGGCCTTGAAGGAGGCCACCCGGGCCAGGTTCATCCCCTGCTCCCCCTCCGGGAAGGCGCAGCCGAGGATGACGTCCTCGACCAGCATGGGGTCGATCCCGGTCCGCTCCAGCAGCGCCTTGATGGCCACGGCGGCCAGGTCGTCGGTGCGGACGTCCTTCAGCTTCCCCTTCTTGGCCTTGCCACCCGGGGTGCGGACCGCGGCGAGGACGTAGGCAGCGCTCATCGGGAATCTCCGTAGGTTCGGGTCGAGAGGGTCATGGCGGGCGCCGGCGCTCAGTTGCGGAGCGGCTTCCCCTTCTTGAGCATGTGCTGGATCCGCTCCAGGGTCTTGCGCTCGCCGCAGAGCTTGAGGAAGGCCTCGCGCTCCAGGTCGAGGAACCACTGCTCGGTGACCACCGTGCCGGCCGGCAGGTCCCCGCCGGTGATGACGTGGGCGATGGTCTTGCCCAGCTGCTCCTCGTAGGCGGTGATGAAGCCGCCCATGCGCATGTTCCAGAGCTGCGAGGCCAGGCTGGCGGCCACGCTGCGCCCCGGCGCCTTCAGGTCGGTGGCCGGCTGCGAGGGGCGGTAGTTGGCGGCCAGCGCCAGCACCCGCAGCTTGGCGTCGTGGATGAGCTGGTCGGCGCCGAGGGTGATGGTGTCCCCCTGGCGCAGCAGCCCCATGGGCGCGAGCTCGGCGGCCGAGGTGCCGACCTTGGCCATGGCGATGGTGGAGAAGTTCTTGAAGAGGAAGGGCGAGACGTCGGTCTCCCACTGGTCGGCGAGCCGGACGGCGCGCAGGGCCAGCTCCTTGGTGCCGCCGCCGGCGGGCAGCAGCCCCACGCCGATCTCGACCAGCCCCATGTAGGTCTCGGCGTGGGCGACGATGGCGTCGGAGTGGAGGCAGACCTCGCACCCGCCGCCCAGCGCCAGGCCGTGGGGCGCGGCCACCACCGGCACGCGGGCGTACTTCACGGCCATCATGGCCCGCTGGAAGGCGCTCACCGTGAGGGCGACCTCGTCCCACGCCCCCTCGGCGATGGCCATCACCAGCAGCGCCAGGTTGGCGCCGGCGGAGAAGTTGGTCCCCTGGTTGGCGATCACCAGCCCCTGCCCCTCGGCCTCGGCCCGGCGCACCGCCTTGTGGACCATGGCCAGCACGTCGTTCCCGATGGCGTTCATCTTGGTGTGGAACTCGAGGCAGAAGACGCCGTCGCCGAGGTCGTGGACCGAGGCCCCCGAGTTCCGCTCCACCACCTTCCCGGCCTTCTCCAGCAGCGTGAGGTCGAGCTGCCCGGCCGGCACCGGCACGTCCTTCCAGCCGCCGCCCAGCGGGTCGAAGTGGCGCTTGCGGCCGTCCTCGAAGGCGTAGAACCGCTCCACCTTCCTCAGCGCCGCCGGCACCGCCACCCCCTCGGCCTCGGCCCGCTTCACGAAGTCGGCCACGCCCACGGCGTCGAGCATCTCGAACGGCCCCAGCTCCCAGTTGAAGCCCCAGCGCATGGCGTTGTCGACGTTGACCACGTCGTCGGCGATCTCGGGGAGCCGGTTGAAGGCGTAGATGAGCGTGTCGCGCAGGTTGCGCCAGGCCAGCTGGGCGCCCTTGTCGCTCCCGGCCAGCACGGTGCGCAGCCGCCGGGCCGGGTCGTCGATCCCCTTGGCGGCCTCCACCGACGCGAACTTCGGCCGGCGGCTGGGGACGTACTCGCCCTTCTGGTGGTCGTAGAAGAAGGTCTCGGGCTTCTCTCCCTTGGTCTTCTTGAAGAAGCCCTGCTTGCTCTTGTTGCCGAGCAGCCCCTTCTGCACCATCTGCGCCATGAAGGCCGGCAGCTTGAAGACCTCGCGCTGCTCGTCCTTCGGCAGCAGCTCCCAGGAGTTGCTGGCCACGTGCATCAGGGTGTCGATGCCCACCAGGTCGGCGGTGCGGAAGCAGGCGCTCTTGGGGCGGGCCGTGGCCGGGCCGGCCACCGCGTCGACCTCCTCCACGTCCATCCCCAGCTCCTGCATGTGCTTCACCGCGTTGCAGATGGCGAAGACGCCGATCCGGTTGGCGACGAAGTTGGGCGTGTCCTTGCCGAAGACGATCCCCTTGCCGAGCCGGCGCCGGATGAAGCCGGCCATCCCCTCGGCCACGCCCGGGTCGGTGAAGCGGCTGGAGACGATCTCCAGCAGCTTCATGTAGCGGGGCGGGTTGAAGAAGTGGGTGACCAGGAAGCGCGGCCGCAGGGCCTCGGGGAGCGCCTCGGCCAGCTCGTTGACCGAGAGGCCGGAGGTGTTGGTGGAGAGGATGGCGCCCGGCTTCAGGTGGGGGGCGATCTTCTCCGCGAAGAGCGCCTTCTTGATGGCCATGTTCTCGATCACCACCTCGATGACCCAGTCGCACTCGCGCAGGCGGCCGAGGTCGTCCTCGAGGTTGCCCACCTCGATGCGGCCGAGATCGGCGGCCAGGAAGATGGGCGACGGCTTCAGCTTCTCCAGCGCGGCCAGGCCGGCGGCCGGGATGCGGTTGCGGACCGCGGCGTCCTGCAGCGTCAGCCCGGCGGCCGCCTCCTCGGCGGTGGGCGCCTTGGGGACGATGTCGAGCAGCAGGACCTTGAGGCCCGCGTTGACCAGGTGGGCGGCGATGGTGCCGCCCATCACCCCCGCGCCCAGCACCGCCACCTTGTCGATGCGGGGGATCGAACCGCCAACCGTCGCGCTCATCTCGCCTCCTCGAAAGCTGTCGGACCACGTCGCTGTCGCCGCCGCCGCCCGGGTGCTGATTCCCGAGTCGGTCAGCGAGCTGCAACTGTCCGGCCAGTTGATTCGCAGGATGGAATCAGGACATCAACTCATCGTCTCTATTGATCTTTTATTGGTAGTCTTGACTTGACTGGGTGACAGAGTGTCTCATGCGGTGTCCCATGTTCGGGACGCAACTGTGCCAGCGCTGGTTCGATCGACTGGCACACCGCCCGCGCCAGCCCACCGTCCTCGAGGTCCCCCGTGCCGACCACCGAACGACGCCCCGTCATCTGGGCCTTCAGCACCAGCCGGCTCCGCTCGGCCTTCGAGAGCGTGGCCCCGCTGCTGGCCGAGGACGCGGAGGTCCACGTCTTCGACGGAGGCTTCGAGGAGGCGCTGGCCACCCTGCGGGCCCGGCGGGCCGCCGGCGAGCCGGTGGACGCCCTGGTGGCCGCCGGCGCCAACGGCGCCTACCTGCGCGACCACGCCGACGTGCCGGTGGTGGTGGTGGGCGCCTCCACCGTCGACACCATCGGCGCGCTGCTGCGGGCCCGCCAGTTCTCCTCCCGCATCGGGGTGGTCAACTTCTCCCGGGTCGTGACCGGCATCGACCAGCGCGGCTTCCTCATGGACGGGGCCACGGTCGAGCAGCGCCCCTACCTGACGCCCGAGGAGGCCCGGACCCAGGTGCTCGAGCTGGCCGCCCGGGGCTTCGAGGTGATCGTCGGCCCGGGCCCGGTCTGCGACCTGGCCGAGCAGGCCGGCCTCAAGGCGGTGCTCCTCTACGGGCAGGACTCGCTGGCCCAGGCCATCCGCCAGGCCATCGAGATCGCCCGGGTCACCCGCGCCGACGTGGCCCGGCACGCCCCGCTGCGGCTCGCCGTCGAGCAGCTGGAGCCGGGCCTCGCGGTGGTCGACCTCGACGAGCGGGTCCTCTCGGCCAACGCCGCGCTGCTGCGGCTCCTCTCCCTGCCGCCGCTCGAGGTGCTGGGGCGGCCGCTCTCGGCGGTGGCCCCGGCGCTGGGGCTGGCCCGCGTCCTCGAGGCCGGCATCGCCGAGACCGACACGCTGGAGCGGGTCGGCGGCCGCTCCATGCTGGTGAGCCGGACGCCGCTGCGCGACCACGGCACGCTGCGCGGCGCCATGGTCCTGTGCCAGGAGGCCAGCGCCATCCAGCGGATGGAGCGGCGGCTGCGCTCCCAGCACCGGCCGACGCGCTTCGAGGCCCGCTACACGCTGGGCGCCATCGTGGGGACCTCGCCGGCCATCCGCGGGGTGCGCGCCATGGCGGAGCGGTACGCGCGCACCGACGCCACCGTGCTCATCTCCGGCGAGAGCGGCACCGGGAAGGAGATGGTGGCGCAGGGGATCCACGCGGCCGGGCGGCGGCGCGACCACCCCTTCGTGGCCATCAACTGCGCCGCCTTCCCCGAGACCCTGCTGGAGTCGGAGCTGTTCGGCTACGAGGAGGGGGCCTTCACCGGGTCCCGCCGGGGCGGCCGGCCCGGCCTCTTCGAGGCCGCCCACCTCGGCACCATCTTCCTCGACGAGGTGGGCGACGTGCCGCTGACGCTGCAGTCGCGCCTGCTGCGCGTGCTGCAGGAGCGGCAGGTGCTGCGGCTCGGCAGCAACGATCCGACGCCGGTGGACGTGCGCGTCATCGCCGCCACCCACCGCGACCTGCGCGCGGCGGTGGCGGCCGGCCAGTTCCGCGACGACCTCTACTTCCGGCTCCACATCCTCCCCATCCACCTGCCGCCGCTGCGCGAGCGGCACGGCGACGTGGCCGCCATCGCCAGCGACCTGCTGCGGCGGGCCCTGACCCGCCACGGCGTCCCCGGTGCGCACGCCCGGGCCCTGTCGCGGGTGCTGCCCCGGCTCGAGGGCTACGCCTGGCCCGGCAACGTCCGCGAGCTGGAGAACGTGCTGGAGCGGGTGGCGGTGCTCTTCGCCGACGGGGCCATCTCCGACGACGAGCTGGACGTCGAGCTGCGGGCCGCGCTCCCCGAGCTGTTCGACGCCGGGGTGGCGGCGGCGCGCCCGCCGGACCTGCGCGCCACGCGCCAGGCCAGCGAGCGGCACCACGTCGAGCGGGTGGTGGCCGAGTGCGGCGGCAACCTGAGCGAGGCGGCCCGGCGCCTCGGGGTGGGGCGCTCGACGCTCTACCGCAAGCTGGCCGCGGCCCGCTGAGCCCCCGGTCGCTCCCTCACCGGGCCGCCTCCCCGTACTGCTCCGACAGCATCCTCTCCATCTGCCTCCGCTGCTCCGGGGGCAGGCCCTTGAGCGCCTCCCGCGCCTTGGCCATCGCCGCCTCCACCTCCCTGGCCTTCTCGGGAGGCACCATGACGGCCATCATCCCGACCTTGGCGTAGCCCGGCGGGACCGCCAGCCGCTGCGGGGCCACCCGCTCCGCCCTGGCCGCCACCAGCTCCATGGTCATCGCCTTCTCGTTCTTCTCGCCGTACTGCGTCCAGCGGACCGCGACGCCGTCCACGCCGGCCTTCGCCAGGGCCTGCGGCAGCCCCGAGGAGGGGTCGGACTGGAGGGCGGTGATGGGCATCTGGCCGAGCGAGCGGGTGAAGCACCCCTCGCCGTGCCCTCCCTCGGCCCGGGTGAGCCGGACCCGCTCGCAGCGGTACCCGGCCACGGTGTCGGGACCGAGCCGCTCGATGCCCCAGTGCCCTTCACCGCCCCCGGACCTGGCGTCGACCACCGCGTAGGTCCTGCTGCCGTCGTTGAGCAGGTAGGTGATGCCGGGCTCGGCGCGCAGGCTGAGCGTGGTCAGCTTCAGCGCGCCGGCCTTCCCCCCCTCCCCCATCTTCAGGTCGAGCTCGCTCCGGGAGCCGGACGGGCCGATCCAGACCACGGCCCGGCCGCCCATCCCGTGGGCGGAGCCGCCGGAGGCGATCGAGTAGTCGAGCCGTCCCTCGAAGTCGGCCAGCGCGGGGGGTGCCGCCAGGGACAGTGCGGCGGCGAGGGTCATGATGGAGCTGCGGGACATGGTTCCTCCTCTCGGGCCGACCGGGCGGTCGGCGCCAGCGGGTGGTGAAGCGGCCCGGCAGGGACCCGGGCCAGCGGCCAGGGGCCGGCGGGTGTCCGGTGGGAGGCGGCCGGCGACGGCGGCTCCGGTGACGTTCTCCGCCAGGAGCGCACGCGCCGTCACCGCTTCACCGGCTTGATGTGCAGCGCCCCGCGCAGCGTCACCGCCACGCCGGCCCCGCTGACGGTGGTGTCCACCGAGATCGAGCCCTGGCCCGCCAGCGCATCGACGCTGGAGGTGCGCCCCTTGCCGCGGAGCGCGCCGGCGCCCAGCTTCCCAGACCGGACCTGGACCCGGTCCTCGGCCGACCAGACCTGCAGGTTCATCACGGTCGAGCCGTCCGCCGACCTGAGCACCACCTCGACCCGGTCCGGGTAGACCTCCACCGCCCCGGGGCTGGCCCAGGAGTAGGTGCCGGACAGCCCCCCGGTGGCCACGATGGAGCCGGTGACCACGAAGCGGTCCTCCCCACCCACCCAGGGCCGCTCCCCCTTCACCGGAGGCGCTCCCGCCGAGCTGTAGCCGCCGCCGGACGAGAGGACGCGGGCCGCCAGCGCACCGGCCTGCTCGGGTGTCGGCATCCTCCCCACCCCGGGCGTGGTGCTGACCGTGAGCCGGACCAGCCGGTGCCCCCGCCGCGCCGCCAGGTCGAAGTGGGCCGGCGACATCCTGGCGGTCCAGGCCTCCTCCCCCACCCCGGCCAGCGGCGAGAAGGTGACCGGCCGCCCGCCCTGGGCGGCGGCCTGCTCCAGGAACTCCCTGACCGAGCCGAGCACCTTGCCGCCCAGGCGGGCCACGTCGGCCCCCTTCACCAGGTTGGCGTCGAGGTCGCCGAGGACCAGCGTGAGTGAGCCGCCGGCGGCCTGCCACAGGCACTCGGTCTGCAGGCCCATGATGGCGCTGTTCCCGTTCAGGCTGACCACCTTCTGGTTGGTGGTGCCCGGGGCGCCGGGCTTGACCTGGACGAGGCCGAGGCCGGCCACGTCGGCGGACGTCAGCGCGTCGCAGGCGGTGCCGGTGGCCCGCGCCGGGGGCGGGAGCGCCGCGGCCAGGGCCAGCAGGAGCGGGAGCGGGAAGCGGGCGGTGGTGCGAGCTGGCGTCATGTCGGACACCTCGGGCGGTACCGGGTGGCGCCTAGTTGGGCGGCGGGATGTAGCGGAGATGGAACGGGATGGCGGCCGTGGCCGTCTGGCCGTAGGCGTCGATGACCCGGAGACGCAGCTCGCCGTCACCGTAGCCGCAGCCATTGGGGATGGCGACGGCACCCGAGGTGTCCCAGCCGGTGAAGGCACGCCCGGCGCCGGGCGGCGAGTACCCGGGATAGCGGGTGGCCAGGGTCAGCTCCGGGCAGGCCAGGTCGAGCCGCTGCCAGAGCCAGGCCGAGGTGGCCGGCTCCTGCCCGCTGGTCCAGCCGCCGTCGAGGAGGACCAGGTCCCCGACCAGGGCGCTGCCGTTGGATGCAGGCGAGGCGATGTACGGGGCCGGCCCGGGGCCGGGGGCGACCACCTCCACGCCCACCTGGGCGGTCGAGCTGAGCTGGTACTCGTCGGTCACCGTCAGCGTGATGGTCCGGGGGCCGAGCACGCGAAGCCTGCCGGTGGTGGTGCAGCCGCTGGCGGGGAAGTCGACGTCGAGCGGATCCCCGGTGGTCCACTGGCAGGTGAGCGTGCGGAAGGCGTTGCCGGCGAAGCCCAGGTTGGCGACCAGCTGGAACGGGAGCCCCGCCACCACCTGCGCCGAGGGGGCCGGCTCGGTGATGCCGACCTGCGGCGCGGTCTGGGTGACCGTGACCGTGACGCTGGCGCTCCGCTCGTGCCCCGCCGAATCGCGGGCCGTGGCGGTGACCGCCCGGGTGCCGAGCGTGGCGAAGTCCACGGTCACGGTGGTGCCGCTGCCGAGCGGGCCGTCGGCGCTGGAGGTCCAGGTCACCGCGGGGACGCCGTCCTCCCAGTCGCTCGCGCTGGCCGTGAAGGTGAGCCCCACCGGGCTGACCTGGTAGGTGAACGGATCCGTCGGGGCGGTGATGGAGATCGTGGGCGGCATGTCGCCGAGCACCGACTTGACGGCCGCGTAGGCGTCCACCAGGTAGCCCGGGAGGTCGTTGCGCAGCGAGCTGGGCCCCCCGAACCGGATGGCGGTGCCGACCAGTGCGGCCACCACCTGGTCCGCGGTGAGGCCGGGGTCCGCCGCCCAGACCAGCGCGGCCACGCCGGCGACGAAGGGGGAGGCGACGCTGGTTCCGAGCACCGGCCGCGCGGCGGTCCCGGTGGCGGTCCCGGAGGAGTCGTGGTCCGGGCCCACCATGACCATGAAGGGACCGTAGAGGTCGACGCTGTTGTCCGACGAGGTGGGGCCGGGGTAGGCGTGCGCGGCGCGCTGGTTCTGGCCCCAGTTGGACTCGGGGGCCTTGCCGAAGACCGAGTCCACCCCGCCCACGCAGACCACGTCGTCCAGCTCGCAGGGGGCATAGACCGCCGATTCCCAGCAGGCGATGAAGCAGTCCTCGTCGTCGACGTTCTCGCCGTCGTTGCCGGCCGCGGCGAAGAAGAGGACGCCGCCGTGCCGCAGCCCGCTGATGGCCCACTCCAGCGGCTTGCAGAGGAAGCCGAAGGCGCCAGGCACCGTCATCCCGCCGCTGAAGTTGACGATGCGGGGGTGCTCGCCCAGCGCGTTCGGGATCGTGTAGATGAGGAAGGCGAGCATCTGCCAGAGATCGGCGGCCGGGGTCCGCGCCAGCACCAGCTTGCTGGTCACCGGCCCGGCCGGCCCGAAGCCGCCGTACTGGTTGTCCACGGCGCCAGCCAGCGCCGAGGCCACGTCGGTGCCGTGCCAGGGGCAAGGCTGGCCCCCGCAGCCCCAGGGGTTGGGCTGGTTCCAGGCGTTGGCGGGGAAGATCACGGTGCTGGGCGGCAGGTCCGGGTTCTGCACGAACCCGCCGTCGATCACCAGCGAGGTCACCTGCGGCGTGAGCCGCCCGGCGTCCCGCAGCACCTGCCAGGCCTGGCCGACCCGGGACTGGGTGAAGGCCTGCGTGGCGAAGGCGTCGACGCCGCTGCCGTCCGTGGTGTGCCCGTCGGCGATGGCCGCGCCCTCGAAGAGGAAGTTGAGGCCGACCGAGGTGCCGCGGACCGCCACCTCCTCGGCCGCCAGCGCCAGCAGGCGGCCGGCGGCGGCGCTGGAGACCCGCTGCTGGCCGCGGGCCGACGGGACCAGCTGCTTCAGCCGGCCTGGCAGGAGCCCGGTGTCGACGCCGGCCGTCTCGACCTTGAGCCGGTAGAGGCCGCCCACGCCCGCCAGGACCACCTCGTCGAGCACCGCCCCGTGCCAGCGCGCCGCCAGCGCCTCGGCCGCGGCGCGGTCCGGCGCCTGCACCACCAGCTCGTCGAGGACGAAGTCCACGTCCCCCTTCGGACCGACCAGCCGGCCCAGCGGGCGCGGCGTGCCGTTCGCGTCGAGCGGGGGCGTTCCGCGTGGAGCCAGCGTGGCGTCCACCGCCACGGTGACCTGCCCGGGATCGGCCGGCGCGGCGGTTGGCGACGATCCCCCGCAGCCGGCGAGGGTCAGGGCCACGGCCGCGGCCAGGTACGGCAGGTTGACGGCGATTCGGCGTTCCATGCGGGCCTCCCGGGGTGCGCGTTCTTGTCGCACTCACCCCCTGAAACGGAGCAGGGGGCGGGAACAGGACACGCACCGCGGGTCAGCCCCGGTCGGCGGGGATGGCCCCGCGCACCTCCTCGAACAGGAAGGCCCGGGCCTTCCGCCAGTCCCGCCGGACCGTCCGGACCGTCAGGCCGGTCACCTCGGCGATCTCCTCCTCGGTGAAGCCGCCGAAGTAGCGGAGCTCCACGGTCCTCGCCAGCCGGGGATCGAGGGCGTCGAGCCGCTCCAGCGCCGAGTGGACCGCCAGCACCTCCTCGGTGATCAGCAGTCCGGGCTCGCCCGGCGCGGCCCCTTCCTGCTGGCGCCGCAGGGCGGCCCCGCGCCGCGCATGGTCGATGGCGATCTGGCGCATGGCGCGGGCGGCCAGCGCCATGAAGTGGGAGCGATCGGCCACGCCGGCCTCGGCGCCGAGCAGCTTGATGAAGGCCTCGTGGACCAGCGCGGTGGGCGTCAGCGTGGCCCCCGGGGCGATGCGGCGCGCCAGCCGGTGGAGCTGCTCGTAGACCAGCCCGTAGAGGGCCTGCGGCGCGCCGGGGAGGCCGCTCCGGATCCCGGCCATGGCGTCGGTCCAGCCGTGCTCCATTTACGCCCCATAGTTGGCGGAGTGTCCTGCCGCAAGCGGGTCAGTCGTTATATCGATCGGAGCCACCTCCGCCCTGCCCGGCCCGCCCCGCCCAGCCCCGGTCGGAAGGCGGGGTGCCCCGGGGAGGCCGGTGTCCCCGGAAGGAGGCCGAAGGGAAGCCATGGACCCCCTCCTTTGGAAGCGCGTCGAGGTCGTCCTGGACGACGCGCTCGAGCAGTCGCCCGAGGAGCTGCCGGCCTTCCTCGACCGCGCCTGCGGCGGCGACGCCCAGCTGCGCGCCGCGCTGCTGGACCTCCTCCGGGCCGACGCCGACGCCGGCCAGTTCCTGGCCGCCCCGGCGGCCCTCTCCCTGGAGCCGCTCCACGGGCCGGTCGCCGTGGGGCAGCTGCTCGGCGGGTGGCGGATCGAGCGGCTGCTCGGCGAGGGCGGCATGGGCCGCGTCTACCTGGCCTGCCGCACCCGCGGAGAGGTGGCGCAGCGCGGCGCCCTCAAGGTGCTCACCTGGTCGGTCTCGCCCGAGGCGCGCGAGCGCTTCCTCGAGGAGCAGCGGCTGCTGGCCTCCCTGGAGCACCCGGGCATCGCCCGCTTCATCGACGCCGGCGTCGAGGGCGAGCTGCCGTGGTTCGTGATGGAGTACGTGGACGGCACCCCGCTGGTGAAGTGGTCGACCGGCCGCCCGCTGCCCGACCGGCTGCACCGCTTCCTGGAGGTGTGCGACGCGGTGAGCGCCGCCCACGGCCGGCTGGTGGTCCACCGGGACATCAAGCCCTCCAACGTGCTGGTGACGCCCCAGGGCACCGCCAGGCTCCTCGACTTCGGCATCGCCCGCGAGCTGGACGCGGACCGGTCGCTGACCCGCACCGAGGCCCGGGTGCTGTCCCCGGAGTACGCCGCCCCGGAGCAGCTCCAGGGCGGGCTGGTGACCACCGCCATCGACGTCTGGGGCCTGGGGATCCTGCTCCACGAGCTGCTCACCGGGGAGGTGCCGTGGCCCCAGCGCCTGCGGCCGGGCTTCACCGTCCACCAGGCCATCCTCGCCGAGGATCCCCCCGGCGTCGCCGCCCGCCTGCGCCCGCTGTGCGGCTCGGCGCGCGCCGGCGACCTCGAGGGGGTGATCTGGAAGGCCCTGCAGAAGGTGCCCGCCAGGCGATACGGCTCGGTGGAGGCCCTGGCCGCCGACGTCCGGCGGGTCCTCGACGGGGTCCCCGTCACCGCCCGGGAGCACACCTCCACGGCGAGGGCGCTCCGCTTCCTCCGTCGGCACGCCGGGGCCGTCCTGGCCGTCGCGGCCATCGTGGCCGTGACCGTGGCCGGCGCCGCCGCGACGGCCTGGCAGGCCCACGAGGCCAGGCTGGCCGCCGAGCAGGCCCGGGCCGAGGCCGGGCGCGCCCGGGCGGCCCAGGCCTTCCTGGTCAGCCTCTTCACCGAGGTCGATCCGGCCGTGTCGCGCAAGGCCGACCTCACCGCCCGGGAGCTGCTGGAGCGGGGCTCCGCCCGGATCGCCACCGAGCTGGAGGGACAGCCGGAGCTCCAGGACGCCCTCTACAGGGAGCTGGCCGCGGTGCAGCTGCAGCTGGGCCAGTTCAAGCAGGGGGAGGCGGTGGCCCGACGGTTGCTCGCGCTGCGGGAGCGGCGCGGCGGCCCCGACGACCCGCGGGTGGCCCAGGCCCTGCAGCTGCTCGCCGACCTGATCGCCGACGACGAGCGGCTGGCCGAGGCCGAGCCGGTCTACGCCCGGGCGCTGGCCATCACCGAGCGGCACGGCAACACCCCGGTCGAGGTCGCCGTCGGCGCCATGCGTGGCCTCGCGGCGGCCGCCTTCCAGCGCGGCGACGCCCAGGCCTCGGAGGTCCAGCTCCTCGCGGCGCTGGACCTGGCCCGCACCCGCCTCGGCCCCCGCCACGAGGTGGTGGCGGAGGTGCTGAGCTCGCTCACCAGCCAGCTCATCGATCGGCGGCTGTTCGAGCGCGCCACCCCCTTCGCCCAGGAGGGGCTGGCCCTCTCCACCGCGCTCTTCGGCCGGGACAACCCGGCTCGCCTCGTCCACGCGTTCAACTGGGCCTTCATCGAGACCGAGACCGGGCGGATGGCGCAGGCGGCCCTGGACCTGGCGGAGCTGGGTCCGCTGCTGGAGGCCATCCAGGGTCCAGACCACCCGTCCACGCTCCAGTCGCGGCGGCTGCAGGCCAAGGTGCTGGGGAAGCTGGGACGCGGGGAGGAGGCGGATGCCATCCTCGCCGAGGTGGTGCGCCGGATCCGCGCCCAGGCTGGCGGCGTGGAGACCGAGAACCTGGCCTACACGTTGATCCAGTGGGACGGGCTCCGGCGGGAGACCGGCCGGCCGGACGGGGCCCGGGCGGCGGAGGCGGAGCGGATCCTCGTGGCCCGCTTCGGCCAGAGCCACCCCGACGTGGGCTGGGCCGTGTCGTACCGGGCCGCCGACGCGCTGGACCGGGGGGCCCTCGACGAGGCCTGGGCGCTGGCCACCCGGGCCGAGGCGCTGCAACGGCCGGCGCCGGGGTCCCACGACGCCTGGCACGCCGACACCCTCGACCTGCTCGGGCGGATCGCCCTCCGACGAGGGCGGCGCGCCGAGGCCGAGGCGCTCTACCGCCGCGCCCTCTCCTCCTTCGAGGCGCTCGGCTCGACGGACGGGCCGCGCTGGAGGGTGGCCTGGCACCTCGCCGAGGCCACCTCCCAGCCGCCGGCCCGCCGGCTCGAGGCGCTGCGCGAGCCCGTCGAGCAGCTGGCCGCGCTCTTCCCCGACGGCCATCCGCAGCGGACCGGCGCCGTGCTGGCGCAGGTCCGGGCCCTGCGGGAGGCCGGCCGGCCCGGCGAGGCCAGCGAGCTGCTGGCCGCGGAGGAGAAGCGGGCCGGGGCCTGGGGCCAGCCGCACCCGCTCCGCGCCGAGCTGGACCGCCTGCGCCGGGATGGCCGCTGAGGCAGGCCGTCAACTACAGCTTCAGCCACTCGAACCAGACCGGGTGGTTGCTCTTGTACCACTCGAGCACGTCGCGGATGGCCAGCTGCTTGTCGCGCGGCATGACCCGCTCGTCGATGCGGTCCCAGTGGATGATGATGTTCTCGCCGTCGTGCTCCAGCGCCTGCGAGAGCATGGTCTGGAGCTCGTTGCGGATGCGGCCCGAGTCGGAGATCTTCACCGGCCGGGTGCGGTGGTCGACGCCGGAGAGGAAGCGGACCAGCAGCGGGCTGAAGACGTGGCGGGCCTCCGCCAGCGGCTCCATGAAGCGGAAGGTGAAGGTGATGCGGGCCGAGGCCTTCCGGGTGGCCAGCAGGGTGGTCACCTTGTAGACCCCGTCGCCCACCTTCTCGATCCCCGGGGCGCCGCTGTACGGGTCGTCGCTCATGTAGCCGATGCAGGAGAGGACGTGCCAGTCCTTCTCCGGCAGGAAGTCGTCGGCGTGGAGCACCCGGCGCCCGGTGGGCATGTTGGAGGCGCGGGCCTCCTCGATGGCCTCGGCGTAGGCCCTGACCTGCTCGGCCCCGACCGGCTGGCCGCCATGGAGCGCCTTCACCTGGGCGGCGAAGTCGGGGGCCCGCGGGTCGAGCTGCATCAGCTTCGCCTCCTGGGCGCAGGGCAGCTCGAAGCTGGGGGAGAACATCGCCATGCTGGCGTCGACGTCGAGCACCTCGGAGAGGCTGGAGGCCTGCATGGCCTCGGCGGTGGCGGCGTAGCCGTCGCAGAGGAAGACGTGGGGCGCGCCGTCGGCGTCCCTCCAGCTCCCCACCAGGAAGGTGGGGGCGTAGGTGCCCGAGTCGGTGAAGACCGCGTGCCCGGAGGGGGCCTTCCAGCCGTCCTCCACCAGGTGGCAGCCGGTGGCCTTCCACTCCTCCCAGAGCGGCCCCAGCCGCTTCACGCGGCTCTTCCCGGACAGCGTCCAGACGTGGATGTTCTTGCGCTGGATGCCCGGGTAGGTGGCCTCGATGGCCGCGGCGACCTGGGCCCGCGGCGTCCGGTAGTCGAGCAGGACGGCCATCCGCTCGGCCGCCTCGCAGACCGGCCGGGGCACGGTGAGGCAGCCCATGTACGACTCGTAGGGCTTGGCGACGCGGAGCGGCGAGTCGAAGAGGTGGAACACGGTCATGGGGCCGCTCGCCTGCCCCTCGGCGAAGCGCGACGTGCACTCCAGGGTGTCGACGGCGGCGCCCCAGATGGTGATGCCGCGGTCCTTCAGCCAGCCGTAGAAGTGCTCGAAGCGGTGCCCGGGCTCGTTGAGCAGGCGCCGCACCCGGCGGTCCACCGTGCGGGCCACCTCGGGGCGGGCGTAGACCCGGCCGAAGCCGAGCAGCGGGTTGGCCCCCATCTCCGGGGTCTCCCCGGCCTTGGGCATGAGCCCCTCGCCCAGCGAGACCATGATGGCGTGGTTCTCCGGCAGGGTGCGGGTCAGGTGCCAGAGCCCCTCGCTCATGACGTAGGCGCTGATGGCGTCGGCCGCCTTCTTGGCCTGGTTGTAGCCCTGCTTGTCCTTCCCCTTCCCCTCGCCGTGCCCGCCGAAGAGCCTGGTGCCGAGCGCGGTGGCCGCCGCCGTCACCGCCAGGCAGCGGGTGATGCCACGGGGCGTGAAGCTGTGCGAGCTGACCGGGTCGGGCTGGGCCCGGTGGACCTCGACGTCCTCCAGCCAGAGGTGGAAGCGGAGCAGGACGGGCCGGGTGTCGAAGGCCCACTGGGCGATGACGTTGCGCTTCTCGAAGTCGGTCATGGAGGGAGGCCCCGGTGCGGCGCTGGCGCTGCGGCCGCCATTGTAGCCGGCCGCTGCCGAAAAGAGTGCGCGAACCACGGGCACCTGCACGATCCCCGGGCCGCGGCGGGCCCGGCGCGGCCTCCAGCCGGATCGGCGCGGTGCCGGGAGCGGTCTCGCGCTAAGTTGGGGCCATGGCCACCCGGCGCAAGCGCATCGGCATCCTCACCGGCGGGGGCGACGTCCCCGGCCTCAACTCGGTGATCAAGAGCGTCGTCTACCGCGGCTTCGAGAACGACCTCGAGGTGATCGGCATCCGCCGGGGGTTCGAGGGGCTCACCCACGTCAATCTCGACGACCCGTACAGCAGGTCCCGCTACATCCTCCCGCTCGACCGGGACAACACCCGCACCATCGACCGGACCGGCGGCACCATCCTCCACACCAGCCGCGTCGGCCCCGCCTGGGTGAAGAAGCTCCCGCCCCACCTGGTGAACGCCGGCCTGCCGGTGGTGTCCACCGGGAACGGCCCGACCTGGGACCTGACCGGGCAGGTGCTCAAGAACATCGAGCGGCTCGGCATCGAGTACCTGATCTGCATCGGCGGCGACGGCACGCTGAGCTCGGCCGCCCGGCTCGACGCGCTCGGCGCCAGGGTCATCGGCATCCCCAAGACCATGGACAACGACGTGCAGGGGACCGAGTACTGCATCGGCTTCTCCACCGCCATCACCCGCGCCACCGACTCCATCGAGCGGCAGCGGACCACGGTCGGCTCCCACGAGCGCATCGGCATCTTCCGCGTCTTCGGGCGGGACGCCGGCTTCACCGCCCTCTACACGGCGCACGTCACCTCCAACCGCTGCGTCATCCCCGAGTACAAGGTCGACCTGGAGAAGCTCGTCGACATGCTGGTGACCGAGAAGCGCGAGAACCCGAGCAACTACGCGCTGGTCGTCCTCTCGGAGGGGGCCACCTGGCACGGCTACGAGGTGGTGCACTACGGCCAGCCGGACGCCTTCGGGCGGAGGCGCAAGGCCAGCGTGGCCGAGGTGCTGGCCGAGGAGTTCCACCGCCGGACCAGCGAGGAGACCATCGTCTCCGACCTGACCTACGACCTGCGCTCCGGCGAGCCCGACTTCATCGACAAGCTGGTGGCCTCCACCTACGGCACCCTGGCGCTCGACGCCATCCTGGACGGGAAGAGCGGCGTGATGTCGGCGCTGGTGGAGGGGACCTACCGGCTGGTGCCGCTCCCCGACCCGAAGCTCGGGCCGCGCAAGGTGGACGTGGCCTCGATGTACAACACCAAGCGGTACCGGCCGCTGTACGGCAACAAGCTCGGGCTGCCCATCTTCCTGTGCCGGCTCGACGGGTCGAGGCCGAGCTGAGACTCCACTCGCGGTGACCCGGGCCGGGGCTGGCCCGATCCCCCGGCCGGCCCCGTCGAGTCGTGGCGTCGCAGGCCCCGACGGGGCCTTTCCGGCCTGGCGCCGGCCTCATCATCCTGACCGGCAACTCGGAGGCCACCACCTTCACGCTGGGCGGCGTCGAGGCCGACCACGTGGCCAGCATCGAGTACCGCACCCAGGCCGAGCTCGGCGCCAGCGCCCAGTGGATCGACCAGAAGCAGGACGACTGGCAGCGCCTCGGGCTGGCCTTCCGCTACGGGTTCTCCAAGGAGGTCTTCTTCACCGAGGACGCCGAGGTCCTGCCCAACGTCTCGGGCCCCTCCCGCGTGCTGGCCAGGTCGATCTCCAAGCTCTCCAGCCGGCTGGGCAAGTCGATGAGCCTGGGCATCACCTACACGGTGGCCTACGACAGCGCGCCGGCGGAGGGCAAGGTGAACACCGACACCGGCCTGTCGGCGATGCTGGAGGTGGGGTTCTGAACGTGAGGAGGGCCGCCCTCGCGAGCGGCCCTCCTCGTGCCACGGGGCGGCGCGGCTACTTGCTGGTCGGCTTGCCCTCGACGCCCTGGACGTAGAAGTCGACGGCGCTGAGCCACTTGTCGTCGGCGGCCACGCCCTTGGCCAGCCGGACCTTGCCGGTGTTGTCGGTGATCGGCCCCTTGAAGATGTCGAGGGTGCCGGCCTTCAGGCCGGCCTTGGCCTCGTCGACCTTCTGCCTGGCGTCGGCCGGCACGAAGTCGGGGATCTTGATGAAGTCGGTCATCCCCTCCCGGTAGCCCCACTTGGTCTCGCCGGTCTTCCAGGTCTTGTTGAGCACGTCGTTGAGGGCCTTCTCGTAGTAGACGCCCCACAGCAGCATGCAGGAGCCGAGGTGCGCCTTGGGCGCGAAGGCGCTCATGTCGCTGTCCCAGCCGAAGGCGTACTTGCCGGCCTTCTCGGCGGCCTGCAGCACGGCGGTGGAGTCGGTGTTCTGCAGCAGCACGTCGGCGCCCTTGTTGATCAGGGTCTGGGCCGCCTCGGTCTCCTTGGGCGGGTCGAACCAGCTGCCCACCCAGACCACCTTGGTCTTGACCTTGGGGTTCACGCTCTGGGCGCCGAGGGTGAAGGCGTCGATGTTGCGCAGCACCTCGGGGATGGGGAAGGAGCCCACGAAGCCGAGGGTGTTCGACTTGGTCATCCGGCCGGCCACGATGCCGGCCAGGTAGGCGCCCTCGTGGATGCGCGGCTCGTAGACGCGCATGTTCTCGGCGGTCTTGAAGCCGGTGGCGTGCTCGAAGTAGACGTCCGGGAAGTCCTTGGCCACCTTGGCCATCGAGTCGCCGAAGCCGAACGAGGTGGCGAAGATGACCTTGTTGCCCTGGGTGGCGAGGTCGCGGATGACGCGCTCGGCGTCGGGCCCTTCCTTGACGCTCTCCACGAAGGTGGTGACCACCTTGTCGCCCAGCTTGGCGGCCGCCTCCTTGCGCCCCAGGTCGTGGGCGTAGGTGTAGCCGGCGTCGCCGACCGGGCCGACGTAGACGAAGGCGGCCTTGAGCGGGGCCGGCTTGGCGGGCGCAGGGGCGGCCACCGGGGCCGGGGCGGGCTCGGCCTTCTTGCTGCAGGCGGTGATCCCGGCGGCCACCACCACGGTGGCCAGCGCGAGGTGCTTCAGCGAGAGTCGGTCGATCATGAGGGGGATGCTCCTTGGGTGAGGCGTGGAGGACAGCCGGTGCAGCGGTCTACCCGAACTTCAGCTTCCGGGGAAGAAGGTCTTGCCCAGGGAGGCCGGCATGTTGAGCCGGATCCAGAGCGGGTTGCGGGAGATGAGCACGAGGACCACCACGGTGGAGAGGTAGGGGAGCATGCTCATGAACTGCGGCGCCACCTGGACCCCGGAGGCCTGCAGGTAGAGCTGGAGCATGGTCACGCCGCCGAACAGGTAGGCGCCCAGCAGCAGCCGGCCGGGGCGCCAGGTGGCGAAGGTGGTGAGCGCCAGCGCGATCCAGCCGCGGCCCGCCACCATCCCCTCCACCCAGAGCGGCGTGTAGATCACCGAGAGGTAGGCCCCGGCCACGCCGCAGAGGGCCCCGCCCACCACCACCGCCGCCAGCCGGATGCGCCGCACCGGGTAGCCGAGGGCGTGGGCCGAGGTCGGCGACTCGCCGATGGAGCGGAGGACGAGCCCGCCCCGGGTCCGGTAGAGGAACCAGGCCACCGCGGCGGTGAGCGCCATGGCGGCGTAGACCACCGGGTGCTGGCGGAACAGCGCCGGGCCCAGCAGCGGCAGGTCGCGCAGGAGGGGCACCCCGCCCACCTCGGCCTCCCCCAGCTTCTTCCCCACGTAGTCGAGCCCCACGAACGCCGAGAAGCCGGAGCCGAACAGGCTGACCGCCAGCCCGGTGGCGTACTGGTTGGTGTTGAGCCAGATCACCAGCCAGCCGTAGAGCGCGGCCACCAGGGCGCCGGCCAGGGCGCCGGCCACCAGCGCCGCCGCCTCGCTGCCGGTGGAGAGGCTGGTGGCGAAGCCGGCCACGGCGGCCACCAGCATCAGCCCCTCGGCGCCGAGGTTGAGCACGCCGGCCCGCTCGTTGATGAGCAGGCCGATGCCGGCGATGGCCAGCGGCGTGCCGGCGGAGAGGGTGGCGGCCACCAGCAGCGCGAGCTCGTTCATCGGGTGAGGCTCCAGCGCGGGCGGTAGTGGATGAGCGTGTCGCAGGCCAGCAGCGAGAGCAGCAGCACCCCCTGGAACACCCCGGCCAGCGCCGAGGGGAGCCCGACGCGCGACTGGGCCAGCTCGCCGCCGATGAGGAACATGGAGAGCACCACGCTGCCCAGCACGCAGCCGAGCGGGTGGAGGCGGCCCACGAAGGCCACGATGATGGCGGTGAAGCCGTAGCCGGCCGAGACGTGGGGGGTCAGCTGGCCCATGGGCCCGGCCACCTCGAAGGCCCCGGCCACCCCGGCCAGGCCGCCGGAGGTGAGCAGCGTGGTCCAGATGGCGGCGCGCGAGGAGAAGCCGGCGTAGCGGGCCGCCGCCGGGGCCGGGCCGCCCACCTGCAGCTGGATGCCGGTGAAGGTGCGGAACAGGAAGAGCCACATCACCACCGCCGCCAGCAGCGCCACCGCCGCGCCCCAGTGGAGCCGCAGCCCCCGGACGATGCGCGGGAGCTCGGTCTGGCTGGCGAAGTTGACGGTCTGGGGGAAGTTGAAGCCCTGCGGATCCTTCCACGGCCCGAACACCAGCCAGGAGAGGAAGAGGTTGGCCACGTAGACCAGCATCAGGCTGACCAGGATCTCGTTGGCGTTGAACCGGTCGCGCAGCAGCGCCACCACCCCGGCCCAGGCGGCCCCGGCCAGGGCGCCGGCCAGGATCACCAGCGGGAAGAAGAGCCAGCGGCTCATCCCCAGCCCGGCGGTGGTCACCCAGAGCGCCAGCCCGCCGCCGCCGATGGCGCCCATGAGGAACTGCCCCTCGGCGCCGATGTTCCAGACGTTGGAGCGGTAGCAGAGGGCCAGCCCGAGGGCGATGAGGATGAGGGGGGTGGACTTGAGGCCGAGCTCGGAGAGGGCCCGCAGCCCGTTGAACGGCTCCAGGAAGAAGACCGAGAGGGCCTGCACCGGCTCCTTGCCCAGCGCCGCGAAGAGCGCCGCCCCCACCACCGCGGTGATGGCGAAGGCGATCACCGGCGAGAGGATGCTCATGGCCGTGGAGGGCGTGGCCCGGGGCTCGAGCCGGATCACGGGAACTCCCCGATCGACGAGCCGGGCCCGTCCTCCGGGCCGGTGGGCCACAGCCCGCTCATCCACTCGCCGATCAGCTCGACGGTGGCGGCGCTGGTGCCGATCGAGGGCGAGAGCCGCCCCCGGGCCATGACGTGCATCCGGTCGGTCATCTCGAACAGCTCCTCCAGCTCCTCCGAGACCACCAGCAGCGCCGTCCCGGCGTCGCGCAGCGCCAGCAGCTCGGCCCGGATCTGCGCGGCCGCCCCCACGTCGACGCCCCAGGTCGGCTGGGCCACCACCAGCACCCTGGGCACGGCGTCGATCTCCCGCCCCACGATGTACTTCTGCAGGTTGCCGCCGGAGAGGCTCCGGGCCACCGCCCCCGGGCCACCCGACTTCACCTTGAAGCGCTGGATGATGGAGGCGGTCTGGTACCTGAGCGCCTGCCGGTCGATCCAGCCGAGCGCGCGCAGCGACTCGTCGCGCGTCAGCAGCATGTTGTGGGCCAGCGACAGGGTGGGGACGGCGCCGCGCCCGAGCCGCTCCTCGGGGACGAAGTGGAGGCCCAGCTTGCGCCGCGCCCCGGCCCGCAGCCGCCCGATGGGCTGGCCGAAGAGCTCGATGGCGCCGGGCTCCGGACGCGGGTCCTCGCCGGAGATGGCCGCCAGCAGCTGCTGCTGCCCGTTGCCGGAGACGCCGGCCACGCCGACCACCTCCCCCTCGCGCAGCTCCAGCGAGACGTCGTGCAGGTCGGTGCCGAACCGGTCCAGCTTCTCCAGCGACAGGTGGTTCACGCGCAGCGCCACCTGGCCCGGCGTGACCACGCGGTGGACCAGCCGGGGCGGCTCGGCGCCGATCATGAGCCGGGAGAGGCTGGCGTTGCTCTCCTGGGTGGGATCGCACTGCCCCGTGACCTGGCCGCCGCGCAGCACCGTGCACTGGTGGCAGAGGGCGCGGATCTCGTCCAGCTTGTGGCTGATGTAGAGGATGGAGCAGCCGGTGGACGCCAGCTGCCGCAGGGTGACGAAGAGCTTCTCCACCGCCTGCGGCGTGAGCACCGAGGTGGGCTCGTCGAGGATGAGCAGGCGCGGCTCGGCCAGCAGCGCCCGCACGATCTCGACGCGCTGCCGCTCGCCCACCGAGAGGGTGTGGACCTCCCGCTCCGGCTCCAGCTCGAGGCCGTACTCGGCCGCCTTGGCCCGGATCCCCGACACCACCTGCGCCAGCGTGGTCGCGCCGCTCATCCCCAGCCAGACGTTCTCGGCCACGGTCAGGGTCTCGAAGAGCGAGAAGTGCTGGAACACCATGGCGATGCCCAGCGCCCGCGCCTCCTGGGGCGTGCGGATCTGCACCGGCTGGCCGTTCCAGAGGATGCGGCCGGCGTCGGGGCGGAGCGCGCCGTAGATGATCTTCACCAGCGTCGACTTGCCGGCCCCGTTCTCCCCGAGGATGGCGTGGATCTCGCCCGGCTGGACGGTCAGCGACACCTCGTGGTTGGCCACCACCGCCGCGAAGCGCTTGGTGATCTGCTCGAGCTGGAGCCGGGGGACGGTCACGTGCGGCGGGCGGGGCGTGCGGGCTAGGGCCCGCCGCGCTGCTGGCGGATGGGCGAGACGAAGGTGTAGTCGATGTCCCAGGGGAAGTAGATCCACTTCTCCTGCCGGAACTCCTTGACGAAGGTGTCCACCAGCGGCCGCCCGGCCGGCTTGGCGTAGAGCGTGGCGAAGTGGGCCCGCGGCAGCCGCTCGCGGACGGCGCGCGCGGTGCGGCCGGTGTCGACCAGGTCGTCGATGAGCAGCCAGCCGGCGCCGTCCCCCTCCACGCCCTTCAGCCAGCGCAGCTGGCCCTGGGCCTGGTCGGCCGCGCCGGCCTCGCCCGCCTCGTAGCTGACCACGCAGACGGTGTCGATGAGGCGCAGCTCCAGCTCGCGGGCCACCAGCGCCGCCGGCACCAGCCCGCCGCGGGTGATGGCGATGATCCCCTTCCACTCCCCGAGGCCGTGGAGGACGCGGGACAGGTAGCGGGCGTCCCGGTGGAGCTCCGGCCAGGAGATGATGATCTCGTCGCGGTAGGGCGACACCGGGGCGGGGCCACCGGGGGGAGCCTCGGGCTGGTTCGGCATGGGGGGCTAGACTAGGCGTTCCCGGGGCGGGCCGCGACCAGATCTTGGCGGCGCCGTCCCCCGGGCGGCCCGGCGCCCGGATGGGTCGCGGGCTGGCGCGCGGCCACCCCGGGCGCTACCCGACACACATGCCTTCGGACACCCGCCGTGCCCTGGCCGGCGCCGTCGCGGCCCTGGCCCTGCTGCCCTCCCCTTCCCTGGCCTGCTCGGTCTGCGGCTGCGGCGATCCGCTCCTCGTCTCCAGCGACCCGGCCGCCATCACCGGCACCCTCCGCCTCCAGCTCGACAGCGAGTTCCTCAGCGTCACCGCGGGCTCGGAGTCGGAGCCGGGGATGACCGACCAGCTGGACCAGGCCTCGCTGCGGCTCAACGCCGTCTACCGTCCCGTCGACGCCCTGTCGCTGTCGGCCACCCTGCCCTGGACCTCGAAGACCATGCGGCTGCTGGGCGGGCCGGTCCCCGAGACCACCTCCGACCTCGCCGGGCTCGGCGACGTCGAGATCGGCGCCCGCTGGGCCGCCTGGCGGCGCGTCGACCTCGGCACCGGGCAGGTCCACGAGCTGGCGGTGAGCGCCGGCAGCTCGCTGCCGACGGGGGCCAACGGCGCCGTCGACGCGAGCGGCGTCCGCATCGACGAGCACGGCCAGCTGGGCGCCGGCAGCTGGGGGCCGTTCGCCGGGATCCACTACCGCTACGAGGTGGGGCGGTGGGTGGCCGCCGCCAGCCTGAGCGGCCGGGTGCACTCCGCCAACGGCGCCGGCTACACCTACGGCGCGGCCCTGCTCTGGAGCGTCCATGGCCAGTACCAGCCGGCCAGGTGGGTGGTGCTGGACCTCGGGGTCGATGGGCGTGACGCCCGCGCCGACGAGGAGGACGGCGCCACCGTGGGGAACACGGGTGGCGCCGTCGTCTCGGCCGCCCCCGGCGTGTACCTCAACCCCACCGGTGGGCTCTGGGTCTTCGCGCGCGGGCAGGTCCCCGTCTACCGGGACCTGCTCGGCGAGCAGCAGGTGCGGCCGGTGGCGGTGCTAGGGCTCCAGTACTCGCTGCTCTAGGAGCCCGCCGCCGGGCCCGTCACTTGGTGGCGTCGCCGTGGCGCTTCCCGGCCACTTCCTTCTCCAGCTTCTCGATCTCCGGGGAGACCTCCTCGTTCTCCTTCTCGCCCTCGTGCCCGCCGAGGTAGGCGGCCCCGGTGGCGTGCGGCGGGGCCACGGTGGCGGCCAGGGCGTCGGCGCCCTTGGAGACATGGCCGGTGGCGCGGCGGACGATGGCGTACCCGGCCAGGGCGAAGCCGATGAAGGGCAGGAACATCAGGAAGGCCAGGCCGACCACCGGGACGACCACGAAGAGCAGCGGGAAGGGGACGCTGACGTACCGGGTGGTGGCGGGACCTGGCAGCGTGCCGCCCTCGTCTCCGATGACCTCCACGCCGAGCGTGGTGGTCGAGAAGTAGTAGCCGCCCTTCACCTTCGAGTTGCCGCTGTAGGTCGTCATGGTGTGTTCCCCTTTCGTGATCAGACAGTGCTCCTTCGCCACGGCGCTCGCCATTGGGCGCGTGCCCGGTTCCGGCGCCTTTGATCCCGGTGGCGTGCGTCGGGCAACCACCCGACCCCGTTCGGGGCGGATTCGCTTGACCGCCGGCCGACGAGCGCGTCCACTGATCGGTGCCGGGGCTCCAAGGTCGCGGAGGATCGATGGAATTGGCGTTCGACTACGACTTCCTGGTCATCGGCTCGGGCTTCGGCGGCGCGGTGTCGGCGCTCCGGCTGAGCGAGAAGGGGTACCGGGTCGGGGTGCTGGAGATGGGGAAGCGGTGGCGCGGCGAGGACTTTGCCCGCACCAACTGGAACGTCCGCAAGTACCTCTGGATGCCGAGGCTGGCGCTCTATGGCATCCAGCAGATCACGCTGCTGCGCGACGTGCTCATCTTCCACGGCGCCGGCGTGGGTGGCGGCAGCCTGGTCTACGCCAACACGCTGCTGACTCCGCCGGATCGCGTCTTCGACGATCCGCGCTGGCCCGCCGGCGTGGACTGGCGGGCGGCGCTGGCCCCGCACTACCGGACCGCCCGCTTCATGCTCGGCGTGGTCGAGGCGCAGAAGGTCTTCCCGGCCGACGAGCTGCTGCGCGACGTCGTGCAGGAGCTGACCGGCCGTGGCCAGACCTTCTCGAAGCACACGGTCGGCGTCTACTTCGGCCAGCCCAACCAGGAGGCGCCGGATCCGTTCTTTGGCGGCGAGGGGCCGTCCCGCACCGGCTGCCTCCACTGCGGCGAGTGCATGACCGGCTGCCGCCACGGCGCCAAGAACACCCTCGACCAGAACTACCTCTGGCTGGCCGAGCGGCGCGGAGCGGTCATCCACCCGGAGACGCTGGTGGAGGACCTGAGGCCGCGCGATGGGGGGGGCTGGGAGGTGCGCACCGTCCGCTCCACGGACCGGATCCTCAAGCGGCGCCGCACCTTCACGGCGCGCCAGGTGGTGGTGGCGGCCAGCGTGCTGGGCACGGTGAGGCTGCTGCTCGACTGCCAGCGGCGCGGCAGCCTGCCGCGGCTCTCCCCGCAGCTCGGCAACTACGTGCGGACCAACAGCGAGGCGCTGCTGGGCGTCAAGGCCCCGGGGAGCGAGGTCGACTACAGCCAGGGGATCGCCATCACCTCCGGCATCCACCCCGACGACGACACCCATGTCGAGATGGTCCGCTACGGCGCCGGGCAGGACTTCATGTCGCTGCTCACCACCGTGCTGGTCGGCGGTGGACCGCCCTGGCCGCGCTGGCTGCGCTGGCTCGGCCACATGGTGCGCCACCCCATCGAGGCCATCCGGGCCCACTCGCCCCTCGACTGGGCGCGCCGCACCTCGATCCTGCTGGTGATGCAGCCGGTCAGCAACTTCATGAGGCTGACCCTGCGCCGCCGGCCCTGGGGCTGGGGGCTCTCCAGCGAGCTGCGCGCCGGCCCCCGGCCGCCCACCTACATGCCGCTGGCCAACCTGCTGGCGGAGAAGATGGCCGAGAGGATCGGCGGGACGCCGGGCAGCGTCTTGCCCGAGGTGCTCCTCGACACCTCCACCACGGCGCACATCCTCGGCGGCGCCACCATGGGACGCTCTCCCGACGAGGGGGTCTGCGACGCGCAGGGGCGCGTCTTCGGCTACGAGGGGCTCTACATCGCCGACGGGAGCCTGGTGCCGGCCAACCTGGGCGTGAACCCGTCGCTCACCATCACCGCGCTCGCCGAGCACGTCATGGCCGGGATCCCGGCCAGCCCCGGCGGGCCGGGGGTGCCGGCTCCGGGGCCACCGAGGTAGCGGCCCCCCGGTGCCGGGTGACCCTGGCCCGCCGTCGCGCTACCCTGTGCACATGGTCCGCCTCCGCCACGCCGCGCTGCTCCTGCTCGCCCTCGGCGGGTGCAAGACCTCCGCCCCCTACGCGGTGCAGAGCGCCGCCATCAACACCGCGCTGGCCGCGGCGGTGGCCGGGGTCTCGGTGGCCCACGGCGGGTGCGTGTCGGTGTGCGAGCCTGGCCGGGCGTGCAACCCGAAGACCGGCCTCTGCGACCCGGCGCCGGAGTTCAGGTGCGTGGGCGGGAACCTGAGCAGCGGGCTCTGCGCCAACCGGCCCGAGGACCTCACCACGGCCCAGCCGGGCTCGTTGCCCGCCAACCTCAGCAGCTCGCCCGTCGGCATCTCGCCGGCCACCGGGACCGTGCCGCCGCCGCCGGCCGAGGCCTCGCCCAAGCCGCCCTGACCGGGGCGACGCCACCCGCCCCGACCCGCCGCCCTCACCTTCCGCCCGCCGTCGCCGCGCTTGCGCCGCGGTGGGCGGTGCGGTATCCGCCCTGACGGGTCGATCACGGCCCGCGGCACCGCCGAGAGGATTCCATGGGACGCATCTTCGAGACCCGCAAGGCCACCATGTTCGCCCGCTGGAACAAGATGGCGAAGGTCTTCACGCGCATCGCCAAGGACATCGCCATCGCGGTGAAGACCGGCGGACCCGACCCGCACGCCAACGCGGCGCTGCGGCGCGCCCTGCAGAACGCCCGCGGCGCCAACATGCCGAAGGACAAGGTCGAGGCGGCCATCAAGCGCGCCAGCGGCCAGGACCAGAAGGCCTACGAGGTGGTGCTCTACGAGGGCTACGCGCCCCACGGCGTGGCCGTGGTGGTCGAGACCGCCACCGACAACGTGGTCCGGACCGTGGCCAACGTGCGGGTCGGCTTCAAGAACCACGGCGGCAACATGGGGACCACCGGCAGCGTGGCCTTCCAGTTCAGGAAGATGGGGGCCTTCCGGCTCTCTCCCGAGGGGGTCGACCAGGACGAGCTGGAGCTGGCGCTCATCGACCACGGGCTCGAGGAGATGGGCGAGGGGACCGGCGAGAAGGGCGAGAAGCAGCTGGTCATCCGCTGCGCCTTCGAGAACTTCGGCCAGCTGCAGGCGGCGCTCGAGGAGCGCAAGCTCCCGGTCATCTCCGCCGAGCTGGAGTACGTCCCCCAGACGCCGGTCCAGCTGCCCGAGGACCAGGCCAAGGAGGTCCTCGAGCTGGTCGACGCCCTCGAGCAGGACGAGGACGTCCAGCGCGTGTTCCACAACCTGGCCTGACGGGCGGGCCGCTCAGGGAGGCGGCGGCTGGTGCCACGGCACCCCGGCGGCGGCGCTCGCCTCCAGCTCGGCGATCACCTGGGCGCCCAGCAGCAGGATGATGAAGGCCCCCTCGAGGAAGAGCAGCACCACCACCACCGTGGCCAGGGAGCCGTAGAGCAGGTTCACCATGGAGAGGGTGGCGAAGTAGTAGGAGAGCAGGATGCCCACGCCCCGCCAGAGGATGGCGGCGCTGAGCCCGCCGATGAAGGCGCGGCGCCGCGAGACGCGCCCCACCGGGATCGCCAGGTAGACGCCGGCGAAGAGCAGCACCAGCCCGGCGAAGCCGGCCGTGCGCAGCAGCAGGCGGACGGGGGCCGCCGTCGGCACCTGGACCCCGAGGATGTCCACCTCCGAGCTGCGGACGGCGTCGGCGGCCGAGGAGAGCAGCGTCAGGGCGAAGATGGCGACCATCAGCAGCAGCATGAACAGGTAGGGGAGCACGGCCGAGACCAGGGCGTGGCGGCGCGCCGTCCGCCCCGAGGCGTGGAAGATGGTGGCCACCGCGTCCTCCAGCATCCGGAAGGCGATGGAGCTGAAGAGGAGGAGGACCACCACCGAGATCGCCGAGGTGGCGGCCTGGTGGCTGAGGAAGGCCTGGGCCGCCTGCAGCACGGTGTCGGCGTGCTGCGGCAGGAGGAAGGACAGCTCGCGCCGGAGCGCGGCGAGGATGAGCTGCTCGTCGACGAAGGAGGAGAGCACGGACAGCGTGAGCGTGACGAAGGGGACGATGGAGAGGAGCGCGTTGTAGCCGACGCCGCCGGCCAGCAGGATGCCGCGGTTGCGCAGGAAGGCGGCCACCACCCGCCCCGCGAAGCGGAGCACCCGCGTCGCCAGCAGCAGCGGGCCGGCCCCCTCGCTCATCCCCGCCCCTCCCCCGTCACAGGTCGAAGCACTCCACGAAGATGACCTCGTCGCGCCGGGACCGGATGCGGTCCAGCAGCGCCGCGCCGGGGCGCTCGTCGAGCTGGATGGCGCAGCAGGCGGCCGCGGCCCCGTCGAAGACGGTGTTCTGCACCTCCTCGACGTTGATGCCGGCCTCGCGGATGGCGCCCAGCACGTTGGCCAGCACGCCCACCTTGTCGTGGTGGCGCACCAGCAGCCGCGCCCGGGCCGGCGACTTGCGGGCCACGTTGACGCAGTTGGGGATGGAGCCGTCGCGCACGAAGCGGGAGAGGATGCGCACCGTCTCGGCCGCGATGGCGTCCTGGGCCTGCGCCGTCGAGGCCCCGATGTGGTGCGTCCCGTAGACGTTGGGCAGCCTGCCCAGCTCGCTGTCGAAGGCCGCCTGCCCCTTCTCCGGCTCGCCGGCGAAGACGTCGGTGCCGACCCGGAGCCGGCCGTCCCGGGCCAGCTCCAGCAGCGCCGCCTGGTCGACCAGCTCGGCGCGGGCGGTGTTGATGAGCATGGCCCCGGGGGGGAGCGCCTCCAGCACCTCGCGGCCGACCAGGCCACGGGTCTCCTTGTTGAGCGGCAGGTGGAGCGAGAGGATGTCCACCCCGGCCGCCAGCTCGCGCAGCGAGGAGGCCCGCTTCACGCCCAGGGCGGCGGCCCGGGCGGCGTCCAGCGAGCGCGACCAGGCGTGCACCTCGAGGCCGAAGGCGCGGGCCCGCCTGATGGTCTCCTGCCCGATGGGGCCGGTGCCGGCGATGCCCAGGGCGCGGCCGAAGAGCCCCTCGGCCTCGGAGAAGCCCTTCTTGTCCCACTGGCCGGCGCGCAGCTTGACGACGTTGTCCGGGATGCGGCGATCCAGGGCCAGCATCAGCCCCATGGCCAGCTCGGCCACGGCGATGGCGTTCTGGCCCGGGCAGTTGGCGACGTAGACCCCCACCCGGGAGGCGGCCGCCACGTCGATGGTGTTGACCCCGGCCCCGGCGCGGATCACCAGGGAGAGGGCATCGGCCTTCTCGAAGACCTCGGCGATCACCTGCTTGCCGCGGACCACCAGCGCGCTGACGCCGGCCATGGCGGCCGGGAGCTCCGCGGGGGTCAGCTCGGGACGGTGCTCGACCTGGAGGCCGAGTGCCGCGATCTCCGCCAGCCGCTCCCTGGGAAAAGCATCCGCGACGAGCACCTTCATGGCGTCCTCCCCGCTGGTCCGGCTCGAGTCTCGGCGGTTCCGGGGGGCGCGGCAACCGATTCTTCCCGGCGCACCCGGTCAGCCGCCCCGTCCGGCCGCGGCCGCGCCCCCGAACAGGCCATGCCGGGCGGCATCGGAGATGGCCAGCACCGCCGGGTGCTTGAGCCGGCGCTCGACCGAGATGGCGTAGAAGCGCTCCCGCACCTCCTCGGTCCGGCCCACCAGCTGGACGCCGTACTGCGCCTCCACCTCCCGCTCGACCACCGTCGGCGCCGCGAAGATCCCCAGGCCGTCGCCGCCGAACACCTTGAGCAGCGCGCTGTCCTCGAACTCCGCCACCACCCGGGGCCGGAGGCCATGGCGATCGAACCACTGGTCGAGCGACCGCCGCAGCGTCAGGTTCTCGAGCGGCAGGAGCACCGGCGCCCCCTGCAGGGAACCCGGGAAGCCGGGCCGGTGGGCGCTGGCGAGCGGCTCGGCGCCGAAGAAGCTGACCCCGCTCTCCCCCAGCAGGTGGTTGAAGGCCCGCACGCTGCTCCCGCTGGGAACCGGCGCATCGGTGAGGATGACGTCCAGCTCGTGCCGGGCGAGGTCGACCAGCAGCTGCTGCTGCGGGGCCTCGTGGCAGACCAGCCGGACCGGCTCGGCCAGGCCGAGGGCGGGCTGCAGCAGCCGGCGCACCACCAGCTTGGGCACCTCGTCGGCGACGCCGACGTCGAGCCGGAGCGGCGCCCCGCCGGCGCGCCCCTGGACGGTGTCGACCAGCTGGCGGCCGAGCGAGAAGATCTCGTCGGCGTAGCGGAGCACGGCGCTCCCCACCTCGGTGAGCACCAGCCGGCGGCCCACCCGGGTGAAGAGCTTCTCGCCGAGCTGGTCCTCCAGGGCGTGGATCTGCGCGCTCAGCGTCGGATGCGAGAGGCGGAGCACCCGGCCCGCCGGGGCCAGCCCGCCCTCCCGGGCCACGACCTGGAAGTAGCGGAGGTGATGGTAGTTGAGCGTGTCCATGGCCGCATGATACGTCGCTTTAAACTACATTTCATGTCGTCATTTCGTAATGGTCGACATGCGGTGGCCGCTTAGGTTCTCCCCACCATGCCCTTCGAGACCATCGGCTCCCCCGCGCTCTGGTTCGGCTTCATCGCCTTCGTCCTGGCCATGCTGGCCATCGACCTCGGCGTCTTCCACCGCAAGGCCCACGAGGTGAGCCTGAAGGAGGCCGGGGCCTGGAGCGCGGTCTGGGTCGCCCTGGCGCTCGCCTTCAACGCCGGCGTCTACGCCTGGTTCGGCCCCGAGCGCGCCCTCGAGTTCACCACCGGGTACCTGATCGAGAAGGCGCTGGCCGTCGACAACATCTTCGTCTTCGTGGTCATCTTCTCGGCCTTCGCCATCCCCACCATCTACCAGCACCGCATCCTCTTCTGGGGCGTCCTCGGGGCCCTGGTGATGCGGGCCGCCTTCATCCTGGTGGGAGGCGCCATGCTGCAGCGCTTCCACTGGACCCTCTACCTGTTCGGCGCCATCCTGGCCATCACCGGCGTCAAGCTGCTCTTCCAGCGCCACCAGGAGCTTCACCCCGAGCGCAACCCGCTGGTGCGGGCCTTCCAGCGGCTCTTCCCGGTGACCCACGAGCTGGAGGGTGACCGGTTCACCGTGGTGCGCGAGGGACGCCGGTACGCCACGCCGCTGCTGCTCGCCCTGGTGGCCGTCGAGGTGACCGACCTGGTCTTCGCCGTCGACTCGATCCCCGCCATCTTCGCCGTCACCAGGGACCCGTTCATCGTCTTCACCTCCAACATCTTCGCCATCCTCGGGCTGCGCTCGCTCTACTTCCTGCTGGCGGGGGTCATCACCAGGTTCGTCTACCTGAAGGTCGGGCTGGCCCTGGTCCTGGTCTTCGTCGGGGCCAAGATGCTGCTGGTCGACGTCTACAAGGTCCCCATCGGGGTGTCGCTGGGGGTCATCGCCGCCCTGCTCGGCCTCTCGGTGATCGCCTCGCTGCTGGCCACGCCGCGCCCGGCTCCTCCGCTACAGCCGAAGGCTGCCGCGCCCCAGCTCGACCACGTCGCCTGAGACGAAGATCCCGCCGGCCTCGTCCACGGCGAGGCCGAGCCGGGAGGAGCGCCCCACCGCCTCGCCCTGCTCCACGGTGAGCGAGATCGGCCGCGGGGCCCCGGTGGCCAGGTGCCAGCCGCCCAGGTTGGCGCAGGCCGAGCCGGTGGCCGGGTCCTCGCGCACCTCGCCGTCGGCGAGGAAGAAGAAGCGCGCCAGCACCCGCCCCGCGCCGGCCGGGGCCCAGAGGTAGGCCATCCGCTCCCCCATCGACGCGGAGCGGCCGTACCGCTCCAGCCGGCGGGGATCGGGGCTGGCCGAGCGCACCTGGCCCGGCGTGGCCACCGGGAGGACCAGCTGCTCGGCGCCGGTGTCGACCCAGAGCGGCTGGCGCACGCTGCCCGGTGGCAGCCCCACCATGGCGGCCAGCTCGTCCGGGCTGGCCTCGGGCACCCGCGTCCGTGGCGCACGGGCCGCGCGCAGCGTCCAGCGATCCCCCGTGGCCGTCACCTCGACCTGCCCGGCCTTCATCTCCAGCCTCACCCGGTCGCCGGCCCCGGCCTGCGCCCGGGCCACGTGGGCGGTCCCGAGCGTGGGGTGCCCGGCGAAGGGCATCTCGAAGGCCGGCGTGAAGATGCGGACCCGGGCCGTCGCCCCCGGCCCCTCCGGGGGCAGGATGAAGGTGGTCTCGGAGAGGTTGAGCTGGCGGGCCAGCGCCTGCATGGTGGCGTCGTCGAGCCCGCGGCCGTCCTCGAAGACGCAGAGCGGGTTGCCGGACAGCCGCTGGCCGGCGACGGTGAAGACGTTCAGGATCCGGTAGGCCAGGTCCATGAGGCTCTCCCGGTCCGAGGTTAGCGCGGGCGGGCACGGCAGGCGCCCGCTATAGTGGGTGCGCTCGGGCACCGGGGGAACCGGCGCGAGCACCCGGAGGCCGTCCCGTGGTCGAAGATCAGGTCGGGGCCGACGACGCTCGCGACACCGTGCTGATCGGGCCGCCGGTCGGCTCCCTGCGCCAGGCCTCGGCGGCGCTCGCCTTCTACGCGGCCGAGCCGTCGGCGCGGCCGCGGCCGGGCCGCCTCGACCGGCTGCTCTGGGGGCTGGGCGCGTCGCTCCACGCCGCCGGGCTGATGTGGCGCGACCGCGGGCTGCGGCGCTCGGCGCTGCTCCCCACCGCCCTCACCCTCCTCGGTGCGCTGGCGTTCGCGGCGCTGGCCTCGCTCCCGTCGTCGGTGGAGGTGGTCGGCCCGGACCACGAGCGGGCCCGGCCGGGGCTCCAGGCCTTCCTCGTCACCTTCGTGGCCCTGGCCTCGATGCCGCCCACCCTGCTGCAGCGCCAGTGGATGCGGGTGGCGCACCAGGCCCGTCGCGCCCTCGGCCTGCCGCCGGGCGAGGACCCCTTCCCCGGCGAGGGCTACCTGGCCATGCTCTGGCGAGAGGGGCGCAAGGCCATCCGGCAGGCCCTGGTGGTCTCGCTGGGGGTGGTGCCGGTGGTGGCCTTCATCCGGATGCTGCCGTTCGGCGACAAGGAGGCCGCGCTGGTGGGCGCCGCCTGGACCTTCTACTGGGTGGTGGTGGACGCCTTCGAGCTGCCCATCGAGGTGCTCCCCGGACCGCGCCGAGCCACGCCCGAGCCCTGGTACTCGCGCGGGTTCGCCTGGCTCGGCCGGCTGGCCTGGCCCCTCCGCTTCTTCGGCTGGTTCGGCAAGCCGCTGGCGAGGCTGACCCGCCCCTGGGGCGAGGAGGTCCGCTTCACCGAGCGACACCCCTGGGAGGTGGCGGGCTTCGCCACCGGCATCGGCGTGGTGCTGGCCATCCCCGTGGTGGGGCTCTTCTTCCGGTCGGTGGCCATCACCGCCGCGACCGACCTGATCGGCCGGCTCGGCAGCCCGGTGGAGGAGCCCACCCCGACCGAGCCCCCGGCCGGCGCACCTGACGGGACGAGGCCGTTTCGCCCCGACCCTGAGGTTGGTCGGTGCCCTGGCGCCTCCCGGGCGGACGGATCTACCGCGGCGGGCCGCCGCCCGGCTTGCCGCCGCCCGGCCGGCCGCGGCCGCCGCCGGGGCCGCTCCGCTGCCCCTTCCGGTCTTCCTTGAGCGAGTCCATCGAGAAGCCGCCGCTGGTGGGCGCGCCCTTGCCGCCGCCGCCGCCGCCCGCCGCCACCACCGCCGGGGCCGCCGCGACCGCGCTTCTCCTTCTGCATGGTCGGGACCTGGCGCATCGAGGCCGGGGCCACGTCGACGAGGTACTGGAAGCCGTTCACCGTCCTGGCGCCGGGGACCGGCTCCTCCGGCCCGAAGACCCGGACCAGGCGGACGTCCTCGACCTGGCGGCCCGCCACCTTGACGGCGTCGCGCAGGCGCGCCAGCCGGTCGCCGGAGAGCCCGGTCTCGGCGGCGACCGCCGCGTCGAGCGCGGCCTTCACGGCCTCGCTCTCGGTCTCCTCGGCCTCCCTGGCCGGCCTGGCGGGCGGCGGCGCGGCGGGCTGGCCTCGGCCGCCGGGGCGGCCTCCACGGCCACGACCGCCTCGCCCTCCACCGTGGCCTGCTCGGCGGGCGCAGGAGGGGCGGCGATTTCCACGGTGGTGGCCGGCTCCTCCCGGGGGAGTGACCGCTTCGCGGCGGCGATGGCCGCCGCCGCCTTCCGGATGGTGATGCCGCTGAGCTCGGTGAGGGTCTTCATGGGCGCAGCCATACAACGCAACCGGCCCCGGCGGGAAGATCTACCGGTCGCGGAGGCGCGGGCCGACGGGCCCCGCGGACCTCGGCCACGCCGCCGCCCCGGGAGGCACCTCACGCCAACCGTGCCTCCGGGAGTCCAGGCTTGGTATGAGTCGACGGCAGCGGGAAGGAGCGTCGCGTGTTCAGCACCATCCTGACGGTCTGCACGGGCAACATCTGCCGTAGCCCCATGGCCGAGGCGGTCCTCGCCGACCGGCTGCGGCGGCTCGGCGTGGTGAGCACGGTGCAGTCGGCGGGGATCGCGGCGCTGGTCGGCCACCCTGCCGACGCCGTCGCGGCGGCGCTCATGGCGGAGCGAGGCCTCGACATCTCCGGCCACCGGGCGCGGCAGCTCACGCCGGAGCTGATCCGATCCTTCGAGCTCATCCTGGTCATGGAGAAGGGCCAGCAGCGGGCGGTCGAGGCGATCCTGCCGAGCGCGCGGGGGCGGGTGCAGTGCCTCGGCCGCTGGGGCGGCTTCGACGTCCCCGACCCCTACCGGCAGGGGCGGCCCGCCTTCGAGGCATCGCTGGCGCTGATCGAGCGCGGGCTCGGCGACCTGGAGCGGGCGTTCTGGCCGACAGGGCGCTGAGTCGAGCCGAGCCCGTGCGCGGGTGACGCGATCCCGGCGTCGCGGGGCAGCCACCCGAGGGCGAGTCTCGTTCACGTGGCGTACCATTCGGGGCGTGCGCTTTCGCCAGTACCCGAAAGCGTCGGATCGAATTCGCCCGAATGGATGAGAATTCGTCCTGTTCGAGGTTGGCTCCAGGTGACCAACGTGAAGAGCGCCTGTCTGCTGGCGTCATCGATCCTGCTCTCCGGCTGCTTCATCGCGCCCGCGATGAAGATGGACGAGGCTGCCGCCGTGGAGCGCGGCCGGGAGAAGACCAGGGACGAGGAGTACCGGGTCCTGGACGTCACGCCCGAGCTCGTGGCCCGCCTGGCCCTGGAGGCGCTCCCACCGCCACGGCTGACCGACCCTCTGGCCGCGGAGCTCACCTTCTACGAGTACCGGATCGCGCCCTTCGACGTGCTCATGGTCACGGTCTGGGATCACCCCGAGCTGACCACGCCCACCGGCCAGTATCGCTCTCCCGAGGAGAACGGCATCCGCGTCGGCGGCGACGGGACCATGTTCTACCCCCACGTCGGCGTGATCCAGGTGGCGGGCCGGACGCCCTCGGAGATCCGCAAGCTCCTCGCCGAGCGGCTCAGCCGCGTCATCGCCAACCCGCAGCTCGACGTGCGCGTGGTGGCCTTCCGTGGCAAGCGGATTCAGGTGACCGGCGAGGTGGTGCAGCCGATGACGGTCCCCATCACCGACGTCCCGCTCCGGGTCCAGGACGCCCTGGCGATGGCGCGGGGCTTCACGCCCGAGGCCGACTGGGCCAACGTCACCCTGTCGCGCGAGGGGCGGACCTACCGCCTCAACCTTCAGGCCATGTACGAGCGGGGTGACCTCTCCCAGAACTGGCTCCTCAAGGACGGCGACGTCATCAACGTGGGCGACCGGAGCCGCAACAAGGTCTTCGTCATCGGCGAGGTGCGGACGCCCCAGTCCAAGCTCATGGTCAAGGGCCGGATGAACCTGGCCGAGGCCCTCTACGAGACCGGGGGCATGGAGCCCAACGTCGCCAACGTCTCGAAGATCTACGTCATCCGGGGCGAGTACGAGTCGCCGAGCATCTACCGGCTCGACGCCAGCTCGCCCGACGCCCTGCTGCTGGCCGCGCAGTTCCCGCTCAGCCCCCGGGACGTGGTGTTCGTCTCGACCTACGGCCTGACCCAGTGGAACCGCGTCATCACCCAGATCCTGCCGACGGTGCAGAGCCTGTGGATGATCTACGACCTCACCTACCGGGCCTCCACGTCGATCCGGACGGGAACCATCCAGTGAGGCGCGCCCGTCGATGCGACCGAGACCTGGTGCGCGCCCGCCCGCCGGCGGACCGCGGATGCACCGGAGGCGGAGGATGGAGATGCCGAGCACCCATGTCATCGTCGAAGCCCTGGCTGGGCTGACCTTGATCGCCGTCGTCGGAACCTCCGCGCCCGCGCGGGGCGAGGAAGACCCCAGGCTGCGGGCCGAGCTGGTCGAGCTCTCCCGCCGCACCGTGTTCTTCGGCCACCAGTCCGTGGGGCGGAACCTCCTCGACGGCGTCAAGGAGCTCGCGGAGCGTGCCGGCGTTCCGATCCGGATCGTGGAGACGGCGAGCACCGCCGGCGTGCCGCCCGGGACCTTCGCCCACGGCGCGATGCCCGAGAACGGGAATCCCCTCCTCAAGCTCCAGAGCTTCGAGAAGGCCATGGCGGGGGGCGCAGCGGACGGGGTCGACATCGCCCTCGTCAAGTTCTGCTACGTGGACATCGAGGCGGGCACGGATGTCCCGGCGCTCTTCGCGGCCTACCAGTCCACGCTGGCCTCGCTGAAGGCCAGGTACCCGCGCACCACCTTCGTCCACGTGACGTCGCCGCTGACCACCGTCCAGGGCGGGATCAAGGCCTTCGTCAAGAGGCTCCTGGGCCGTCCGCCCGCCGGGGTGGCCGAGAACGCCCGGCGCGAGGAGTTCAACGTGCTCCTGCGGCAGGCCACCAAGGGCAAGGAGCCGCTCTTCGATCTCGCGCTGGCAGAGTCGACCACGCCCGACGGGCGGGCCGAGACCTTCGACTGGAACGGCCGGCCGGTGCCGGCGCTCGTCCCCGCCTACACCGACGACGGCGGGCACCTGGACGGCGAAGGCCGCCTCCGCGCGGCCCGCCTGCTGATCTCGGTGCTGGCGTCCGCTCCCTCGAGCGGAGCGCTGCCGAAGCCATGAGCCGGTGATCGGCCCGGACCGCCTGCCTTCCTCAGGAGGCGTTCGGCTCCGCGTGGGACGAGCGGTACTCGTACTTCTGGTACCGGCCGTACCGGCCGTATCGGCCGCGGACCGACTGGACGTCGTTGAGCACGGCGCCCTGCACCTTGATCCCGCTCTGCGCGAGCCGCTTCACGGCCAGCGCGATCTCACGGACCGGGTGCTGGCCCGCCCGGAGCACCAGCAGGTTGACGCCGGCCAGGCGAGCCACCAGCGCGGAGTCGGTGACGGCCAGGATGGGGGGCGTGTCGACGATCACGAATCCGTAGTGCGCCGACGCCCACTCCAGCAGCTTCTCGAAGGCATGGCTTCCCAGCAGCTCGGCGGGGTTGGGGGGGATGCGTCCGGTCGGGAGCAGGTCCAGGTGCGGGTTGGCCGTGGTCCGGACCGCCTGCTCCGGCGTCACCGCGCCGCTGACGACGTCCGAGACGCCCGGCTTGCGCTCGGCCCCGAAGGCACGGTGCACGGCGCCACGGCGGAGGTCGCAGTCGATGAGCAGCACCCGCCGCTCGGCCGAGGCCAGGACCCACGCCAGGTTCACGCAGACGAAGGACTTGCCCACCCCGGGCCCGGGCCCGCCGATGGCCACGATGTTGTTGCGCGACTCGACCAGCGCGAACTGGAGGCTGGTCCGCAGGCTGCGCAGGTTCTCGACTGCGATGTCGCCCGGCTCGGCGGCGGCGAGGATGGGCGGCACCCGGCGGGCCCCGCCGTCCCCAGGCCGCGAGCTGGCGGCCTGGCGGTTGCTGTGCGGGATGGTGGCGTAGACGGGGAGCCCCGTCCCGGCCTCGATCTCCTCGGCATCCTCCGCCCCCTGGGCCAGTGCCTTGCGCAGGAACACGCCGGCGCCCCCCGCTCCCAGCCCCAGCGTGACGGCGAGCACCATCACCAGCACCGGCCTCGGCCGCTCCGGCCGGCGGGAGATGGTGGGCCGGTCGAGGATGCGCACGTTGCCGATGGTCCCGGACTTCACGACCCGGAGCTCCTGCGCCTTGTTGAGGAGGACGGTGTAGAGCTCCGACGCCGACTTCACGTCGCGCAGGTAGCGGGCCGAGTCGACCTCGGCGGCGGGGACCTCGCGCATCCTGGCCGCGATCTGGGCGCGCTCCGAGTGGAGCTGCTGCGCCTTCTCGTTCAGCGAGGCCACCGCCGGGTGCTGGCTGGTGAAGCGCTGGCGCAGCTCGGCCCGCTGCATCTCCAGCTCCTGGATGGCCCGGTCGATCTCCACGGACCGGTTGAGCATCGAGGTGGTCTCGCTGGTGAGGTCGACCACCCCTTTCTTGACCTGGAAGGCGTTGAGGGCCGCCTGCGCGGCGTCGAGGTTCGACTTGACGATGGGGAGCTGGGACTCCAGGAACTGGAGCGTCTTGGCGCGGCCTCGGCCGACTTCCGCTCCACGTTCTGGCGGACGTAGGCGCCCGACACGGCGGCGAGGATGGCGGCGGTACGGCGTGGGTCGGGCCCGTCGAGCGTCATGACCAGGATGCCGGTCTTCTTGCCCTTCTCGCCGACCTTCAGATCCTTCTGGAGACGGTCGATGACGTCGTCGCGGCGCCACTTCTCCAGGCGAACCGGGTCCCCGGGTTGGCGGCGAGCGCCGCCACGAACACCTCGACGCGGCGGAACCCGTCTACGGCGGACGCCGCCGTGCCCACCCCGCCCTCGGCTCGAAGCCGTCCCGTGGGATCCTCCAGGAGGAAGCGCCCGTCTCCCAGGGCGGTCAGGGTCAGCGGTCTCGTCCAGCAGGTCGTCGCTGACGTCGAGGCGGCCGACCTGGATGCGCTCGCCGCCCCAGCCGAAGCTGGAGAGCCCGAGGAAGGGCGGAGCCGGCGTGCCCACCCTGGTAGCGGGCGGCCTGCAGCTGCCCGAGCAGCGGGAAGCGGCGGGGCTCGACCCGGAGGTCGAGCCCGAGCTCGTCCACCACGCCACCCAGGAGCGTGCGCGACAGGATGATCTCGATCTCGGTCTCGGCGGGCACCCGCTCGGCGAAGAGGTTGGACAGCTCCTCGAGGCCGGCCAGGCTCCTGGTCCGGTCCTCCACCTGGAGGGTGACGGTCGAGCGGTAGATGGGCGTCGCCACCAGGAGGTAGGCGCCGGCGGCGGCCACCACCGCGGCGGCGATGGCCGCGATGGTCCAGCGCCCCTCGTACAGGACCCACAGCCGGCTCGCCAGCGTGACGTCCTCGGCTCCCGGGCCGGTGGCGCGCAGCGGCAGGACCTGGCGGGGCGCCGGAGACGCCTCGACGATCGGGCGCTCCGGCCTGCGGACACCGCCCGGCTGGGGAAGTGGCTTGTCGGAGCTCATGGGATGGACATTGGCGCGCCAGGCCATCGCCGGCAAGTAGCTTGGGCGACCGACTCGGCCGAGACCCTTCGGTGACTCGCGGGTCGGGCTCGCGGAGGCGGCCCATCCGGGCTCGCGCCCGCACTGGTGGTGAGGCATTCCGTCCCGCCCTGCGACCTGCCGCCGCGGAGCCTCGTCCCGGCACCCGGGCCGGGACCGGGCCCGACAGGATTCCTTCACCCAGCGGCGAGGTGTTGTACCGTCGGCCCGGAGGCCTGCGGGTGAGCGAACGGCCGAAGATCATCCACGTGGTGGGGGCGCGCCCCAACTTCATGAAGATCGCGCCGGTGATGCAGGCCATCGGCCGGGCCGGCTTCGCGGAGCAGCGGCTGGTCCACACCGGGCAGCACTACGACGTGGTGATGTCCGACGTCTTCTTCGCCGACCTCGGCATGCCCGCCCCGGACATCCACCTGGGAGTGGGATCGGGGTCCCACGCGGAGCAGACCGCCCGGGTCCTGGTGGGCTTCGAGAAGGTCTGCCTCGAGGAGCAGCCGGACCTGGTGGTGGTGGCCGGCGACGTGAACTCGACCCTGGCCTGCGCCATCGACTGCGCCAAGCTCCGCATCCCGTGCGCCCACGTGGAGGCGGGGCTCCGCTCCTTCGACCTGGACATGCCGGAGGAGGTGAACCGGATCGTCACCGACCGGCTCTGCGAGATCCTCTTCACCCCCTCGCCCGACGGCGACCAGAACCTGCTGCGGGAGGGGACCGACCCGTCGCGGATCTTCCGGGTCGGCAACGTCATGATCGACACGCTCCTCGCCCTGCTGCCGCGGGCTCGGGCCACCGGCTCGCCGGCCAGGCTGGGGGTGGTGCCCGGCCACTACGCGGTCCTCACCCTTCACCGGCCGTCCAACGTGGACGACCCCGCGGTGCTGGGCGGCCTGCTGGACGCGCTCGGCGCCATCCAGCGGGAGCTGCCGGTGGTCTTCCCGGTCCACCCGCGCACGCGCAAGCGGCTCGAGGAGTTCGGCCTCGCGGTCGCAGGAGCGCGAGCCTCCGCCTCTGCGACCCGCTCGGCTACCTGGACTTCCTCGGCCTGACCTCCCAGGCCAGGCTGGTGCTCACCGACTCGGGCGGCCTCCAGGAGGAGACCACCGCGCTGGGCATCCCCTGCCTCACGCTGCGAGAGAACACCGAGCGCCCCATCACCGTCGAGGAGGGGACCAACGTGCTGGTCGGCGTCGACCCGGGCCGCATCGTGGCGGCGGCGCGGGAGGCCCTGTCCGGCGCCGGCAAGACCGGGCGGGTCCCGGCCCTGTGGGACGGGAAGGCCGCCGAGCGGATCGCCGAGGTGCTCCGGACCTGGAGGCGGCCCTGACCGGCGGTGCGCCAGGGCCGCCGGCCGACCCCTCGGAGAACCCGGCGGCGCCCGCCCCGGGGTTGAGTCCGGGCACCGGGGCCAGCACCGGAGGGTTGTCGCGCGCCGAGTCGCTGGCCGGGCGCGTGGTGCTGGCGCTCATGGCGTTCGCCGTGCCCCTCGACGTGATGCCCCTGTTCGAGGAGTACAGCGTCACGGTCGCCATCGGCGGGTTGCTGACCATGGCGGTGGCGTGGCACGTGGCCAGCACCGGCCGCGTGCGGAGCGCGCCGGCCCCCGTCCTCCTGCTGGCCGGCTTCACCGCCTGGGCGGCGGCCAGCCTGCTCTGGGCGGCGGACCTGGCCCCCTCGGTGAGCCGTCTCACCACGGTGCTGCAGCTGATGGCGTTCGTCTGGCTGGGCTGGCAGATGGCGCGGTCGCGGCTCGACCTGCGGCTCCTGCTGGCCGGGTTCCTGGCCGGCTGCGCCGTGGTGGCCGGCGGTGCGTGGCGGTCCTTCCTGGGCGGCGTGACCGTCGTCGAGATGGTCGGGGAGCAGGAGGTCGACTTCGACGACCCCCGCTACGCCGCCATCGGGTTCGATCCCAACGACATGGGGGTCACGCTGGCCATCGGCATCCCCATCGCCGCCTACCTGGCGCTCACCGGCGAGCGGCGCTGGCGCCACCTCTGGTTCGCCTACATCCCGCTGGCGCTCAGCGGGATCGCGCTGAGCGGATCGCGGGGCGCCATGATCACCTCGGTGGTGGCCATCGCCTGCGTCGTCACCTGGACCGGCCGCCGCAGCCTGGTGGCGGCGGGCACGACGCTGGCGCTGGTGGTGGCGGGGGCGCTGAGCGTCTGGTGGCTGAAGCCCGAGACCTGGGAGCGCGCCCTCACCTTCCGGCAGCAGATCGCCGGCGGGACACTGGGGGACCGGCTCCCCATCTGGCGAGCCGCCTGGGACGTCCTGCGGGACCACCCCGTGGCGGGCGTGGCCATCGGCGGCTTCCAGGAGGCGGTGGCGCCGGCCCTGACCTTCCCGAGCGCGGCCCACAACACCGTGCTCTCGGTGCTCGTGGAGCTGGGACTGGTCGGGGGCCTGCTCTACTTCGGGGCCGTCGTGGCCGTCCTCCTGGGCGTGCGGCGGAGCGCGGCCCCGGATCGGGAGCTGGTGGTGGGGCTCCTGCTCACCTGGGCCGTCGGTGCGTCGTCCCTCACCTGGGATTGCCGGAAGACCACCTGGCTGCTCCTGCTGCTGGGGACGGTGGTCGGCGCGCTCGGCCAGGACGATGGCGAGCGACTGCCGGGATGAGGTGGCGGGGCGCCGCCGCACCAGGGCTCAGCCACTTCCTGCCAGCACTTCCTGGTAGAGCCGGTCATAGGCCTGCGCCATCCGCGAGACGTCGAAGGACCCGGCCGCGATCCGTCCGCCGCCCAGGCCCATGGCCTCGCGCAGGCCCCTGTCCTGGCCCAGCCGGAGCATGGCGCTGGCCAGCGCCGCCACGTCCCCCGGGGGGACGAGGAGTCCGGTCTCCCCGTGCCGCACCACCTCGGGCACCCCGCCGACGGCGGTGGCGATGACCGGGCGGCCGGCCGCCATGGCCTCCATGGCCGAGAGCGGGTGACCCTCGTAGAGGGAGGGCAGCACGAACACGTCGCTGGCCCCGAGCAGGTCGGGGACGTCGCCGCGGATGCCGAGGAACCGGACCCGCGCCTGGAGGCCCAGCGCCCGGACCTGCGCCTCGAGCGGGCCCCGCAGCTCCCCGTCGCCGGAGAGGAGGAGCAGCCAGTCCTGCGAACCCGCCGAGGCGGCGAACGCGTCCAGGAGCGCGCCGGGGTTCTTCTGCGCGGACAGCCTCCCGACGAAGGCGAAGGCGACGGCCGCCTCGGGGACGCCGTTCTGCCTTCGCCAGGTCCCCCGCGGCACCGCCGGCGCGGCGAACCTCCCCACGTCGATGCCGTTGGGGATCACCGCCCGGGGCGGCCTCCCGTACAGGCGGGTGATGCTGTCGGCGACCGCGCCGCAGATCGCCACGGGAGCCACCCCGAGCCTGAAGGCGAGCCGGTGGCTGGCCTTGCGGAGCCGGCCGCCGACCTCGCGCTCGGCCATGTTGTGGACGGTGTGGACCACCCGCCCGCGGAGCCGCCCCAGGAAGAATGGCAGGGCGTAGGAGAGCACCGGTCGATGGGTGTGCACGACGTCTGGCCTGGCCCGGCGGATGGCCGCGCCCACCCGCAGGAACATCCTGGGATCGAACCCCAGCCGCTTGCCGAGGTAGACGACCTCGACCCCGCTCGAGGCGAAGTCCTGCTCCACCGGCGAGCCGAGCTGGTGAAGGCTCACCACGGTGATTGGTACCGGTCTCGATCGAGGTGGGTCACCAGGTCGAAGAGCATCCGCTCGGCGCCGCCCACCGGCAGGCTCGGGATCAGCTGCAGCAGGCGCGTCCTCGCCGCGCCGGCGGGTGGGCGGTGAGGAGGACCGCCACCCTCCCCTCCCCTGGCCGGCCGGGGCGTTCCCTGCAGGACCGGGCCCGTCACCGGGCGTCCTCCCGGTGCGATCGGAGCAGGGCCACCTGGCTGGCGACGGCCTGCACCGCCGAGCCCGCCACCAGGGCCCACGCCACCCCGATCGCACCGTAGCGGGAGGACAGCGCGGCACAGCAGGCCACGATGACCCCGAGCGTGACCACCAGGATCATGGGCTGCACCGCGATGACCCGTGCGGCCGTCAGCGCGTAGCCGAGCAGCGACCCCACGAACCCCAGGCCGGCGGCCACGCTGAGCACGACCAGCAGGTCGGCGGCAGCCCCGAACTCCGGCTTGTAGACCAGCTCCAGCACCGCCTTGCCGATGAGCGCCGAGGCCAGGACGCCGGCCACCCCGAGGCCGAGCCCTCCGAGCACCAGCTTGCGCGCCAGGGTACCGAAGGCGGCATTGCCCGAGGCGTGCCAGGCCGCCAGCCGCGGCAGGGCTGCCGACCCGAGCGCCCCCACGAAGAGCTGCCCGGAGCCGGTGAGCTGGATTGCGGCTGCGAAGAGCCCCAGGGCGGCCGCCCCCGCATCGCGCTCGATGAAGTACCGCGGCACGTTGGCCTGCAGCTCACCCAGCAGCAGGATGACGCCCAGCGGGAGCCCCTGGAGCGCCAGCCTCCCCAGGCGCGGCCACGACGCCTGACCGACGTCCCGAGCCAGCTCGAGCCTCAGGTCCTGGTCGCGGGCCGTCCAGGCGTGCATGTAGGCCAGCAAGGTGAAGGATCCGAGGGCTGCGCCGATGGCCACGCCACCGACCCCGCCCCCCTGCCAGGCGATCGCCGCCACCAGCGCGACCGAGACCCCCATCTGGAGGACGCGGCCCACGCCGATCACGCGCATCCGCTCTCGCTGCTGCCACAGCCCCCGGTAGATCTCGGCGACCGCGTCCGACGCCCGCATCGCGCACACCGGCACCAGGACGTGCCAGGCCGCCGCCCCGCCCCGGACCGCGGCGGCGATGAGCAGGCAGGCCACCACCCCGAGCGCCGCCGTGAGGCAGGTGAGCTTCCGGTACTCGCGGAAGCCATAGGCCCGCACCGGGTCGCTGGCGAGCAGCGAGCGCAGCTGCAGCCCGGCGAAGGACATCACCGGTGCCGTCAGGGCGAGCGCGAAGGCGTAGGTGCCGACGGCGGCGGCGCCGCTGCTGCGGGCCAGGATGATGACCAGGAGCCAGCTCCCCGCCGCGCTCGACGCGGTGCCGAGGAGCGTCCACCGCACGTTGGCGGAGAGCCGAGGCTGGCGCGGCGGAGCGGCGGTCATTCGGCCGGCCCGGGGTGGCCGCTCTCCGCCCCGGCGCGCCCGGAGAGGAGCCTGGACATGCCCGCCAGCTTCCGCACCGCGCTGGAGCGCGGCCAGGCGGCAGCGAGCCGCTCCAGGGCCCAGGTGAAGGAGCGGGACTCCAGCAGCGACCGGAAGCCCGGCCGGCAGGCGAAGACGCGCCTCACCGGGATGGCCTCGAAGCCCATGTTGACCTTGTAGGCGTGGAGCGAGGCCTCGTCGGTGCCCACCTGCAGGCTGCTGGTGCCGTAGGAGACGTAGCGCCTCCCCTCGTCGCTGAGCAGCGACCGGGTGGCCGCGTAGAGCACGGCGTTGTTGGGGCAGAGGCGCAGCGAGTCGGTCCTGGAACGTGCCAGGTCGACGAGCGCCCAGTCGTCCACCTTGAGGACCGTCATCCAGGCGACCAGGGCCTCACCCTGCCAGGCGCCCCAGATCTCCAGGAACGGGGTGCCGCGCCAGCGCGCGGCCAGCGACCGGAACCCGGGGGGGGTGGCCTCCCCGTTTCCGTGCCGCCGCTCGGTGTCGGCGAAGGCGGCGAAGCCCCGGTCGGCCCACTCCTCCCAGGTGCAGAGGCGCACCACGAAGGAGCGCAGGCCGCGACGCACGTCGCGACGCGCGTGGGCCCCGAGCCGCTCGAGGTGGTAGCCGGGGTCGCGACAGACGTAGTCGATGGCGTTGGAGACCTCGGGGGCCTCGGCGGCCAGGAGGTAGTTGACCAGCCAGATGCCCCGCCTCCGCAGCAGCCCGGCCGCCACCTCCGGCCCGACCGGGTCGAAGCACTCCAGCGGGAGGCGGAGGAGCACGTGGCGGGGGCTCTGGATCCACGCCTGGCGCCCCCTCGCGCCGAGGGCACACGGCTCGCCCGCAACCTCGAGGTGGTGGACCAGGTCCGCCAGCGTTCCCCCCCGGGACGGCGCGGTCACGGAGGCCTGGGCGGTCGGGTCGAGTTCGGCGTGCGGTGGCGATCCCATGCTGGACTCCAGGTTACCGGCGCTCAGACGCCAGTCTATTCGACCGGGTGCGGATGGGGAGGCGCGACGATCGCCGGAGTCGCGGAGAGATGGGGGCCGCGACACGTCGACGCGGACGGCGTGGCGGCGAGGCGACCCGTCCGTGACCGGAGACGGACGGACCGGCGAGCCGGCTACCGGCGCCGCAGCGCGCGATCGAGCAGGAGGCGCGGTCCCCGGACGTCATACCAGCCGTCCACGCAGGCGATCCACCCGCCGCCCTCGAGCGCATGCGGATCGACGTGGTGCATGCCGCCCCGGTTCCACGACCGGCCGCTGCCGGAGAGCACCGGGTTCCCCTCGGCCTCCACCTCCTCGTAGTCACTCCCGGTGAGCCTGGTGATCTCGAAGGCCCGGACCCCGAGGCCGTAGGTGGGGCTGCAGTCCTGCGCGAAGCGGACCAGGCGGTCCGGCGTGCTCAGGACCCGGCCGCCGGGGCGGGCGGAGTGGGGATCTCCCGAGACGATCGGGCTCCTGGGATGCTCGCGCCAGGGGCCTGGCAGCTCCGGTGCGCGGAAGAGCCGCAGGGTGTCATGCCGGAGCTCCGGGTTGGTCTCGGTGAACATCCACCAGGCGCCGTCGCGCCGGAACAGCGAGCTGTCGAGGAAGACGGGGCCGGCCAGCAGCGTCTTGACGTAGACCCAGCGATCCGGGAACGGGTCGGCACGGTAGAGCCGCACGCCCCCGGCCTGGTAGCTCTCGGGGACCATGTAGTAGTCCAATCCCTCCCGGAACACCTGGGGGTAGGAGAGGTGGAAGGGCTCGGCGAGCACGATGCGCCGGTAGTGCCAGCGAAGCCCGTCGACGCTGGTGGCGTGGCCGATCTCCCCTTCCTGCGCCTCCCCCTCCAGCTCAGCACCTCGAAGAACATGTGCCAGGTCCCGTCGGCGCGGAGCATGAAGGGATCGGCGACCAGGCTGGCCAGCACGTCGGTGACGGAGTGGCGGGTGAGCACGGGGTTGTCCGCCCCGGCCGCGGGGGCGAGCGCGAGCGGCGTCCGGCCCGTGTAGATGCCGATCGAGACCACCCGGCTGAGCGCCAGCGTGATCACCTTCCCGGCCAGGAACCTCAGCGGCTGTCGCATCTCACGTTCCCCCTGGCGGCACCGCGGCGGCCTCAGCCCCGACCGTCCGCGGCGGCGTCCCTCTTGGCCTCGGGCAGCTCCGAGACCACCAGGCGAAGCTTGCCGGACCTGGTCCGTGGCAGCCTATCGACGTACTCGAAGGTCACCGCCAGGCGGTCGCCCACCCGCCGGCGGATCTCGTCCCTCAGCGCCGCCTCGTCGGCGTCCCCGTAGCCGCTGGCCCGCACCAGCCGCAGGGTGGCCTCGCCGGCGGCGCGCTGCACGATCTGCGCCTCCACCACGCGGACGGCGTCCTTGAAGAACCCGCTCCGGCCGACGCGGGAGCCGTCCGCGAGCACCAGGTAGTCCTCCTGGCGGCCGTCGATGGAGGAGACCACGCGGCCGCTGCGCCCGCAGGGGCATGGCTCCGGCCCGGCCAGTCGCACCACGTCCCCGACGTCGTAGCGCAGCAGCGGGAAGGCCCCGTTGTCCAGCGTGGTCCCGACCAGCCGATGGGCGCCGGGGATGTCGGCGATGGGGCAGAACTCCACGAGGGAGAAGTCCTCGTCGACGTGGAGCCGGCCCTCGGGGCACTCGCAAATCATCGCCACCGACTCGGTCATGCTGTAGTGCTGCCGGGGTGCCACCCCGAACATGCGCCGGATGGCCGCCCGCTGGCGCTCGGACACGTTCTCCGACGCCAGCGTGATCCACGGGACCTGGACGCTCCCCGCCAGCCCCGCGTCGATCCCGAACTGGGCCAGCAGGCCGATGACCGAGGGGTACCCGTGGATCCAGCGCAGCCCCCGATCCCGGATCTCCTCGAGATAGTGGCGCGCGGTCTCCGGGCCCAGGTGGTACTGGGAGAAGAGGACGGTGCGGCCCACCGGGGCCACCCGCCAGAACGGGGGCCGGCGCCGGGCCGGCGAGACCACGGCGTTGCCGCCGAACACGCCGCACCACTCCCCGAGCCGGATCCCGTGGGAGGCGCGGAAGCGCCACACGTGGGCGTAGTTCCTGCGGATGGTGCTCCGGGTCACCAGGAACTTGAGCCCGGCGCCGGTCGAGCCCGAGGTGTGGGCCCGCACCCGGCGCCAGCGCGGGTAGTCGCGGCACACGAAGCGCTCCACGTCCTGGCGCACCGCGGCCTTGGTGAGGATGGGCAGGCCGGCGACCTCGGCGAGCTCCAGGGACCGATGGCCGTAGGCCGCCACCGAGGCCACCGAGGCCCGGACCCGCTCCGACCAGAGCCGCTCCCGGATGGCGCGCAGCTCGCCGGGCGAGGCGTAGGTCGCGGCGCTGGCCTGGGCGAGCAGCGCGGGGAACTCCCCTCGCAACCGCTCCCAGTGCCGGTAGGCGCCCATCCCGGCCACGGCCCCGGCCTGCATCCAGGAGGGCGCGCGGTGGTACAGGGACATCAAGGACATGCTCCCCTCCTCCTCAGCCGGCCCCGGGCACCCCCACGGCCTCCCGACACCAGGACACGAAGCGCTCGGACCAGAGCCGGGAGGAGAACTCGCCGGCCCGCTTCCCGGCCTCGAGACGGCGATCCCGGTAGGCCGTGGCGTCCGAGTAGAGCGTCATCATGGCCTCCCGGAGGCCGGTCACGCTCCCCGGCTCGACCAGCAGGCCCGATGACTCGTCGACGATCTCGGGGATGGCGCCGATGCGCGAGGCGATGACCGGGAGGCCAGCGGCGTAGGCTTCCAGCACCGAGCCGGGGTAGCCCTCGGTCGTCGCCAGGCTGGGCAGGACCAGGGCGTCGTGACCCGCCATGGTCGCCACCACCTCCGCGGCAGGGATGGGGCCGTGGTAGCGGATCCGCTCCTGGCCCGCGAACACATCGGCGGGCAGGTCCTCGAACCAGGGCCCGTAGACATCCAGCCAGGCATCCGGCGGCATCTGCCTCATGGCCTCGGCCAGCACGGCCAGCCCCTTGAGCCGGCTGACGTGCCCGACATAGACGAACCGGCGACAGCCCTGCCCTGCCGGCCGCTCCTTCCAGGCCGGGAGGACGCTCACGGGCCTGGCCGTCGGGAACCAGCGGACCCTCCGGAGCCGTCGCCCTCGCGACGCCTCCAGGTGGGCCCGCGTCTCGACCAGGTAGGCGTCGGCATGCCGGACCACGAAGTGGGCGATCCGCCCCCGGACGAAGCCGAGACGGCGGTAGTCGGTGCCCGCGAACTTCCGCAGGATGAACGGCCGGCCCGACAGCGACGCCATCGCCAGGACCAGCAGGCCCCAGCTCGGGATGGCCGTGGTCGCGACGTGGAGGGTGACGAGGTCGACCTCCCGGACCTGGCGGGCCAGCTGGATGATGGCCGAGACGAGGCGGCGGCCCCCCTCGACTCCTCGCCCGCGGATGCCCCTGGTGTCGAGGACCCGGACCTCGACGTCCTCCCGGCTCCGCAACTCCTCCACGAGGTACTGCAGCGAGACGGAGCAGCCTCCGAGCGGGGGTGGCAGGCTTCCGATGACGAGAACCCTGAGCGTGCCGCGAGGCGTGCGCATCCGATGGACCTTCACCCCCAGGCTGCGTGCCAAGCCTACTGCACGGGCTTGCGCGCGCAAAGGACGCTGGAGCGCACCCATTCGGCCGCCTCCTCCCGGTCCGCCCGGTCCGGGAGTGAAGCGGCCCGTCCGGGATCGCCGTCACCCTCCGCGAAGTCGGATTCCCGGCGCTCTGCGGATGCCTGCTAGGATGAATCCATGTTCGAGGCGCTGCGGGGGGACATCCGCTTCGCTCATGCACTCCGGTTCCCCGGCCGGACCAGACGTGGACGAGCACGGCGCGGGTCCTGCTGGGATTCCGCGGGATGCTGCTCCTCGCCGCGCACCGGTCCATGCAGGCCATCCACCGCTGGCGGCCGGGCGGGCCGGCAGCCTGGGTGGGGCGCCGGGTGGGGCGCCTGGCCGTGTTCGTCCTCGGCTACCTGGCCAACGTCATCACCAAGAGTGACGTGCGCCTCGAGAGCGAGTTCGAGCCGGGCGTCTACGTCTCGAGCCGCGGCCACGTCTTCCTGGGTGCCCGCTCCATCGGGGCCGGGACCCTGATCGACGACCGGGTCACCGTCGGCTGGAGCGTGCACCACGACGCCCCGCCCCGGATTGGCGCCAACGTCTGGATCGGGGGTTACACCGTGATTGCCGGCAACATCACGGTGGGCGACGGCGCGACCATCCTGCCGGGCACCGTGCTCACCCGGAGCGTCCCGGCCGGCGCCCTGGTGAAGGGGAACCCGGGGCACGTGATCCGGCAGGGCTTCGACAACGCCGCGCTGCGGCGGACCCGGGCCGCGGACCCGGGCCGCCTGGTCGAGCAGCCGGGCCAGGGCTGAGCATGTTCGACGACCTGCGCCTCGACGTCCGCCACCTGCTCAAGGCGCCCACGGAAGCGGGCCGGGCTGGCTGGTTCCGCGCCATCCTGGACTACGGGATCCAGGCGCTGATTGCCTACCGGCTCGGGCGCTGGATCCGCGAGGCGCCGCGACATCCGGTCCGGTGGATCCCGGCCGTCCTGCTCGCGCCCCTCTACGTGCTGCTGGCGGCCTGGATCCGCCTCGCCTACGACATCCGCTTCGAGCCGTCGGCGCGGATCGGGCCGGGGCTCAAGGTGTTCCACTTCGGCGGCATCCGGCTGAGCGGCTGCAGCCTCGGCGAGCACTGCGTCATCCACCAGGAGGTCCGCGTCGAGCCGGCGACCGCCGGCGGCCCGGGCCCGCAGGTCGGCAACCGGGTCTGGATCGGGCCACACGCCCGGATCGCGGGGCCGGTCCGGGTGGGCGACGGCGTCACCGTGGCGGCCGGCGCGCTCGTGAACCGCGACGTGATGGCGCACGCGCTGGTGGTCGGCAGCCCGGCCCGGGTGGTGGACGCCTGTCACGACAACAGCAGGTTCATCTAGCGCGGCCCGCTCCGCCGGGCCCCGTTCAGCGCCGGTGCTCCCGGAGCAGCGCCCCGACCGCCTCGATGACCCGCCCCACCTGCGCCTCGGTCATGGCCGAGAAGAACGGCAGCGAGATTGACCGGAGGTAGAGGTCGTGGGCGATGGGCAGGCTGTCGGGCCGGTAGCCGAAGGTGTCCCGGTAGTAGGGATGGGCGTGCAGGGGGATGAAGTGCACCGATGCGCCCACGCCCCGCCGCTTCAGCTCGTCGATGAAGCGGTTGCGATCGATTCGGAGCGCGGCGGGGACGAGCTTGATGACGTAGAGGTGGCGCGCGCTGGTCCGGTCCGCGGACAGCGCAGGAGCTCGACGGCGTCCTGGCCGCGGAAGGCCTGGTCGTAGCGGGCCGCGATGGCGGCCCGGCGCTCCAGCATCTGCCCGACGCGCGACAGCTGGACCAGCCCCATGGCCGCCGCCACGTCGGTCAGGTTGTACTTGAAGCCCGGGGCGAGATCTCGTAGTACCAGGTGCCCTCCGCGGTGTAGCGCTTCCACGCGTCCCGCGAGATCCCGTGCAGCGCCATCACCCTCATCCGATCCGCCCAGTCGCCGTTTCCGGTGACGGCGGCGCCGCCCTCGCCGGTGGTCATGGTCTTGGTGGCGTAGAAGGAGAAGCAGGTGACGTCCGCCAGCGTGCCGACGTTCCTCCCCCGGTACTGGCAGGGGAAGGCGTGGGCCGCGTCGGCCACCACGGGGATGCCGCGGGCACGAGCCATCGCGCCGATCGCGTCCATGTCGGCGGGGACCCCGGCGAAGTGCACGGGGACGATGGCGCGGGTGCGATCGGTCAGGGCACGCTCCACGGCGCCGGGGTCGACGTTGTGGTCGGCGGGGCGGACGTCCACCAGCACCGGGATGGCGCCCAGGTAGCGCACCACCTCCGCGGTCGCCGCGAAGGTCAGGGTCGGCACGATGACCTCGTCGCCGGCCTTGACGCCCACCGCCTCGAGCGCCAGGTGCAGCGCCGCGGTGCAGGAGTTGACCGCCACGCAGTGGCTCGAGCCGGCCGCCTCGGCGAAGCGGGACTCGAACTCCTTCACCTTCGGCCCGGTGGTCACCCAGCCGGAGCGGAGCACCTCCACGACGGCGTCGATCTCGGCGTTGGTCAGGTCGGGCAGGGCGAAGGGGATGAAGTCGTCGGTGGTCATGTGAGCAGTCGGGCCAGGGTCCTGAAGAGCAGCCGCACGTCGGTCTGCATCGGCATCTCGGCCAGGTAGCGGTGGTAGAGGCGGATCTTCGCCGGCAGGACCACCTGCACGTAGGTGGCCTCCGGATCCGCGACCTGGCCAGCAGGCGCTCCTCGTCGCGGTACTCCACCGCCGCGAAGTCGGTGATCCCCGGGCGCACCGCCAGGATGCTCGCATAGTCGGCCGGGAAGAGGTCGGCGTACCTGCGGACCTCGGGGCGCGGCCCGACCAGGCTCATGTCGCCGACCAGCACGTTCCACAGCTGCGGCAGCTCGTCCACCTTGGAGCGGCGCAGCAGGCGGCCCACGCCGGTGACGCGGTCGTCGCCGGCGGCGGTGACCGATGGGCCGGCACCGTCGACGCGCATGGAGCGGAACTTCAGGACCGCAAGGGGAAACCACCGCGTCCGAGCCGTTCCTGCCGGAAGAGGACCGGGCCCGGGGAGGAGAGCTTCACCGCCAGGGCGGCGCCGGCCAGCAGCGGCGAGAGCAGCAGGAGGCCGGCGCCGGAGAGCAGCACGTCCAGCGCGCGCTTGGCGCCGCGGTACGCCAGCCGCCCGGAGCGGGACGGCGCCGGCGCGGGCGCGGGGCGGGGAGACGCGGCCTCGCTCGGCGGAGCCCTCACGCCCGGCGCTCCGCGGCCTGGGACGGCGCGACCTTGCCGAGCACGCCCATCACGTCGAGGTAGCGGGCCGCCAGCGACTCGCGGGTCGCGTTGGCCAGCACCCACTCCCGGCCGCGGCGGCCCATCTCGGCGCAGGCCGCGGGGTCGTCGGCGAGGGCGCGGATGGCGGCGGCCAGGGCCGCCGGGTCCTCCGGCTCGGCGAAGACCCCGGCCCGCGCCTGCTCGCAGACGAGCTCCCGCGCCACGCCGTCGATGGCCAGCAGCGTCGGCCTCGCGCAGGCCATGTAGTCGAAGACCTTGTTCGGGTAGACGGTGCGGAAGGTCGGGTTGTTCTGCAGCACCGCGGCGCCCACGTCGCAGGCGTTGACGAAGCCGGCATGCGGTCCTTCGGCTGCGGCCCGTGGAACGGATGTTGTCGAGCCCCGCGGCCTCCGCCTCCCGTCGAGCCCGCTCCGGCCCGTCGCCGACGCAGGCGATCAGGATGTCGGGGCGGTCCCGCAGCAGCCGCGCCGCATCCACGAGCTGCCCGACGGCATTGGCCCGCCCGTGCGCCCCGGCGTACATCACGACGAAGCGGTCCCCCCAGCCGAGCTCCCGCCGGAGCGCCGTATCGCGCGGCGCCGGGCTGGAACAGGTCGAGGTCGGCGCCGTTGGGGACGAAGACGATCTTGCTCGCCGGGGCCAGGGCCCGCGGCGCAGCAGGTCGTCCCGAAAGGCCGGCGTCAGCACGTTGACCCGGTCGGCCGCCCGGCAGGCCCACCGCTCGAGCCGGTAGAGGAGCCGGGTCAGCAGGGCCCCCTCCCGCAGCACGCCCGTGGTCACGGCGCTCTCCGGCCAGAGGTCGCGGATCTCGAAGACCAGGCGGGCACGCTGGCGCCGCGCGGCCAGCCAGCCCGGGAAGGGCCACCACCAGCGGCGGCGAGGTGGCGATCACCACGTCCGGGCGGCCGCAGCGCAGCACCGCCGTGGGCGCCGAGAGGGTGAAGCCGAAGAAGGCCCACATCCGCCCGAGGTGGCCGTGCCCGTAGGACGGGGGCACGTGGCAGCGCCAGACCGTCACCGGCGCCGTCCTGCTCGCGCGTGATCCAGCGGCGCCGGTACCGCCGGGCGGCTCGCCCGTCGAGTAGTCGACGGTGCCGGCCACCACCGTGACCTAGTGGCCCGCCTCGCTCCAGAGCCGCGCGAGCTCGTTGAAGCGGGAGCCGCCCGGCATCCCCGGGCAGCAGGTAGTACTGGTGGACGACGAGGATGCGCACGATGGATCCCCCGAACCATCCGTGCCGGGCGCCATGGTACTGCGCCCCGCTGCGGCGCCCGCGCCGACGACCCATGGAGGGTGCCCCTGGGCCGCGGGGCGGGGCGGGGCGGACGGCGCGCCCTGTGCCGTGGCGCGCACCGGTGATCCGCGGGCCCGCCGCCCCGGACGAACGGTGCTAGCATTCGCACCGGAGGCGACCGCGCGTCGGACGTCCCTCGGCGCGGTCGGGGGTCTGCGCCGTGGGAAGTCGAGAGCTGGACGTGCCCGCCGGCCGCGGGGTCTCCGCCCGCACCCGCTGGAGAGACTCCTTGCAGGAGTTGCTCGAGCTCGGCCCCGCGGGAGTCGCCTTCCGGGTCCGCTGGGAGCTCGGGCTCCGGAGCGGCTGGGTGGCCCGCTCGGAGCGACCGCCCGTGCCGTGGCCCGGGCTGGCCGCCGCAGGCGACGCCCTGATCCTCCGCCTCCCCTTCGCCGCGGCGCAGGACGTGCGGTCCTCCATGGCCGGGCGCATCGACGCGCCGGCGCTCTCCGCCCTGGGCGTGCGGGCCCGCGAGGCGGCGCGCGGCCGGATCCGCTGCTTCGGGCGCTGGAGCGCCGACTTCGGCGATCCCATCGACTGGCACCTCAACCCGACGGAGGGGCGACGCTGGGATCCCGACGACCACTGGTCGGCGATCCTGGCGGACACCGGCCGCGTCGGCGACGTGAAGCTGACCTGGGAGACGGCGCGGTTTCCCCAGGCGTTAGGGGCTGGCCGGAGCAGCCGCCCGGCCGCACCCGCGGATGGCGGCAGGCCCTGGCTTCGTTGCGCCTCCTCCTGAGAACCCGTATGGCCTCGGCATCCACTGGGTCTCCGGGCAGGAGATTGTCTTCCGGTTCGGAGCTGGCTCTTCGGGGCGCGGCGCTGCGCGACAGCCCGCCAAGCCGATGGCCCGGACCCGTCGCGCGGTCGCTTCACGATGGCGCGATCCACGTCGAGCGCTACCTCGACTACACGCGGCGGGCCGTCTACAACAACCACCTCCTCAGCGAGGCCTTCGGGCTCCTCCTCGCGGGGACGCTCCTTCCCAGGCGCCGTGAGCGGGCCGCTGGCGTCGACCGCGGGCCTCGACTCCTCACCGAGCAGGCCGAGCGCACAGATCTACGCGGACGGCGCGTACATCCAGCAGTCGCACAACTACCACCGCGTGGCCATGCAGGTTTACCTCCTGGCCCGCCTTCGCCGCGGCGGGCGAGGCGGTTCCCGGCGAGTGGCGCCGCGATGTAGCGCTCGCTCGACTTCCTCCTGGCGCACCAGAATCCCCTCGACGGGCGCCTGCCGAACTACGGCGGCGAACGACGGGGCACTTCCCGCCCCGCTCACGTCCTGCGACTTCTCCGACTTCCGCCCGTGCTCCAGGCGCTCGCCCTGCCACGCGCGGCGAGCGGCTCTATGCGGAGGGCCCCTGGGACGAGGAGGCGGCCTGGCTGCTCGGACCGCCGCGCTGGATGCGCCCCTGCGGCCCACGGGCTCAGCTCCTTCGCCCACACGGGCTTCCACGTCCTCCGGGGCGGGACCCGGGGACCTTCTCCTCCTTCCGGTGCGGCACGCTGCGGGACCGGTTCTCGCAGATCGACATGCTGCACCTCGACGTCTGGTGGCGCGGCCAGAACGTCCTGGTCGACGGCGGGAGCTATCTCTACAACGGCCCGCGATGGCACCGCACTTCATCTGACGGCGGAGCCACAACACGGTCACGGTCGACGGCCGCGACCAGATGCGCCACTTCCGGCGCTTCAAGAGCCTGTACTGGACCCAGGCGAGGCTCCTGCGGTTCGAGGACGCGGGCCAGGGGTCTCGCCGAGGGCGAGCACCACGGCTACCGGCGCCACCGGGCGCTGCGTCCACCGCCGGTCGGTGCTCTTCAAGGACGGGCCTGGGTCGTCGCCGACACGCACCTGGGGACGGGGAAGCACGCGTCGCGACTCCACTGGCTCTGGGGCCCCGTACGCGATTTCGTACGATCCCGCCGCCGGGCGGATGGCGCTGCAGACGCCCGCGGGCGACTTCTCGATGATGGCCCACGTTTGGGGCCGGCGGCGAGCCCCTCGCCGGAGACGTCGTCGCGGGGGGCGATTCCCCGCCTCGAGGCTGGCTCTCCCGGTACTACGGCGAGAAGGTGCCGGTGCCGTCCCTCCGCGTGGCCAGCGCGGCGAAGCGCCGCTGGAGTTCGTCTCGGTCCTGGCCGCGGGCCGGCCCCGTGTCGAGTGCGCGGGGGCCCTCTGGCGCGTCGAGGCTGGCGAGTCCAGGGTCTCCTTCCGGCTTCGGGACGGAGGGTTCGATGAGATCGAGGTCGCGGCGGCGCGAGGCCGAAGCGGCTGACGGGCCCGGCCATCCGTGCCGGGTGGTCTCCCCACCCCTCTCCCGGGTGCACCCACCCCGCACAGGTGCCGTGGCCGTTTGCCGCGCCTGCCACCCGCCCCCGGGAGACCTCCGTCGCGGCCCGTTGGAGTCCATAATCCTGCCTCGATTGAGGTGCTGTAGTTCCGCTCGTACTGAGGGTGAGCAGTGCACCATAGAGCCCAGGGGGAGGCTTCGAGCATGCGCGTACGTATTGGTTTCCTGGTGGTGATTGGCGCCGCCGTCACGGTCGGCTGCGGCAGCAGCAGCGACACGACGCCGGCCAGCTACAGGGTCGGAGGCTCCGTCAGCGGCCTGGCCGGCACCGGCCTGGTCCTGCAGAACAACGCCGGGGACGACGTCACCGTGAGCCCGGGCGCTCCCACCTTCAGCTTCCCGACGGCCCTCGCGGACTCCACCCACTACGCCGTCACCGTCAAGGCCCAGCCCAGGACCCCCTGGCAGACCTGCACCGTGACCGGCGGCTCGGGCACCGTGGCCGGCGCGGACGTCACGGTCAGCGTGGCCTGCACCACCAACACCTACGCCATCACGGTGGCCGTCTCCGGGCTCGCCGGAGCCGGCCTGAAGAGGTCGAACGGGACGGACACCCTCACCTTCGACGGCGTGGGGGCCTCCACGCAGAGCTTCGCGACCCGGGTGGCGAGCGGTGGCAGCTACGCCGTGAGCCTCCAGGCCCAGCCCACCAGCCCCTGGCAGACCTGCGTGGTGACGGACGGGTCGGGCACCGTCGCCGGGACGGACGTCACCGTCAGCGTGGCCTGCACCACCGACACCCATGCCATCACGGTCACCGTGACCGGCCTGGCCGGGTCCGGGCTCATCCTCGCCAACGGGGCCGACACGCTCGCCTTCAGCGCGGGCGGCGCCACCACCCAGACCTTCCCGACCCGGGTGGACAGCGGCGACACCTACGCGGTGGTCACCCAGGCACAGCCCACCAACCCCACGCAGACCTGCGACGTCGCGGGCGGCACAGGCTCGGGCACCGTGGGCGGCACCGACGTGGCCATCGAGGTCACCTGCACGACGAGCCACTACGCGGTCGCGGTCGCCGTGACCGGGGGCTCACCGGCTCGGGGCTGGTCCTCGCCAACGGCGCCGATACGCTCACCTTCGCCGCGGGCGGGGCGACCACGCAGACCTTCGCCACCCCGGTGACCGACGGCGGGAGCTACGCCGTGAGCCTCCAGGCCCAGCCCACCAGCCCCTGGCAGACCTGCGCCTTCACGGGCGGCACCGGCGCGGGCACGGTGGCCGGGGCCGACGTCACGGTCAGCGTGGCCTGCACCACCAACACCTACGCCATCACCACCACCGTCACCGGGCTGACCGGCTCCGGCCTGGTGCTCACCGGCACCTTCGGCTCGAGCGCCCCCGTGGACAGCCCGGCGCTCAGCGCCGACGGCGTGGTCCCGTCGGTCTCTCCCGCCGCCGTCGCCTCGGGCTCGAGCTACACCGTCGCGGTGAAGACGCAGCCCACCATGCCCGTGCAGTCCTGCACCATCTCAGGGAACCCGTCGGTGTCGGGCACCATCGCAAACGCCCCGGTCGCGGTCACGGTGAGCTGCGCCGCGCCGGCGGTGGTGGTCCAGCGGTGGGTGGCGCCCACCACCTGGGGTGGCACGGCCACCAGCTTCTGGCCCGACAGCGACCCGAACCTCGTCCAGCACGCCACCTTCGGCAACGTCGCGGGCCCGGGGGGCTCCTACCTCATCGAGACCAAGAGCGCCTACCCGGCGACCTGGACTGGTGCGCCAGGCACGGAGCCCGCGCCGTTCGCGTTCCCGGGCTTCCCGGTCGGCACGCGCTACGCGGGTGGCCCCTTCCCGACCGAAGGGCTCCACTACCAGGCTCCGCCCCGGATCCCAGCCTCGACATCGGCAAGCCCGGCGATGCCAGCGCCGACATGCTGGTCTGCGCCGTCGTGAAGCCGGACTACGACCCCATCTTCGACGGGCAGGAGCGCCCCATCATCGCCAAGGGCGTCGGGAACGGCATCCAGGACATCCTCGGCGGCGGGTGGGTGCTCATGCAGATGCACGACTCCTTCTGCTTCCACTACGAAGCCTGGAACGGCGTCACCCCGGCCTCCACCGTCATGACCATGGTCTACACGCCGACCTACTTCGCCTCCCGGGACCCCAACCACTGGCCCAACCCGACGAGGGTGTCGCCGCTGAACCCGTCGTACCTCGTGGTCTGCGCCGGACGCGACGGGAACGAGCTCCGCATCGCCGGAACGGCCACCAGCCCGGGTCGAGCTTCACGGACAGCCTGCCGCCAGGCATCACCATGCTGGACGCGGGCAGCTCCCACCCGCTCACGCTGGGCGGCTATGACGGCACGACCTTCACGACTCCCCCCGACGCCCCGAAGCACGTCTTCGGCGGGCGGATCTACGAGACCGCCGTCTGGAAGGTCCCGGCGACGCCGGACAACATGCAGGCCGCCTTCGCGGCCGTGCAGGGCCTTCCGCCCGGGGCGACCTACACGCGCAATCGCGAGGGCCCGTTCAGGGATCCGAGCGGCGGCTACCACACCACCTGGCGCAACGGGCCGCGCTTCGACGCCGCGAAGGGCATGCTCTTCGGCCTGCAGGGCTGGAATCGGCTCAGCCGCTGGAAGTCCGTCCCGGGGTACATGCCCGAGGTGGCCATATGCCTACGGCGAGGCCTTCGACCTCTGGACGCCGGCCAGCAGCGGGCTGGGTGAGCCGTCGGTGGTGAAGGACACCGCGGTCATGCCACCCGGCGATGCGCTGACCTACAGCCAGCTGGTGACCCTCCCCGGCGGCTCCTCGCTCTCGACCGAGCTGGGCGCCTTCGACGCACCGGGCACCATCCACGGGCAGATCTGGCTCAGGGTCCCGGCCGCCGCCGGCACCCTGCGCATCCGCACCACCAACCCGGCCCCCGGAGGCTCCGACCACTTCGACGTCGACCTCGCCAGGCTGACACCCGGTGTCTGGGAGCGGGTCTGGCTGCACCGCGGATCCGGAGGGGACGGCAACGAGCTGACCACCAGCACCCAACCCGCGCTTCCGCCGTCGGTGTTCCTGGAGAACACCGGCACCACCCCGATCAGCTTCTACGCCTGGGGGTTCGACCTCACCCAGATTGGCGGCGGGGTCCGGGCCGGCAGCGATTCCTCGGGTCCTTCGATTCCGGGCTCGCCATGTACGACTGGGGAGCCGCCGAGGACGCGATCATGTCGGGCACGGCGACCACACCGCTCGACGTGCTCACGCTCCCGTCGGTGCCGGACAGCACGGCCGCCACCGGCTTCTGCCTCTCGGCAGACGCCCAGCCGGCCGACGGACTCGGCTGGGACGCACCGCTCAACGAGCAGCGAAACCTGATTGCCTGGCGGCACGCCACCCAGGACGTCACGGCGCGGCTGTTCGTCGACGGCGGCAACAACGCCGGCCAGCTCTGCATGACGCTCGCGGTCGGGCCAGGCCCCACCCCGCCCGTGTCCTGCGGCACCGTGCCGGCCGGCTGGACGGCCGGGTCGAAGCACACCGTCAGGGGCTGCCTGTCCGCCGCGGGCGAGATGCGGGTCTACGCGGGCAACGTTCAGGTCGGCACCACGACGACGGTCCCGGCCGTGGACGTCCCCGACATCGCGGACGGCTTCATCCGGGTCGGTTACTCCTCGGGCGGCAGGCCATGGCACGGCTACGTCTCCCAGGCGCTGGTGTGCAGGGACACGGGCGACGTCACCGGGTGCCTCTGAGCCGGCCGGCCTCCGCTCCCGGTCCATGCCGGGTGCGGAGGCCGGGCCTGGACCCGGGGCGGAAGGGGCGGCCACCCAGGTGAGACCGGGATCGACGACGGGCTGGTGCCACCCTGGCGGCAGGCGCAGCGCTCTGGCGCTGGCGTGTGCCGTCGCGCTCCTGGCCTCCCCCGAGGCATCCTCGGCGGACGCCCGGCCGGCGCGGCCAGGGCCCGCCGTGCCGCTCGAGGTCTGGGTGGTGGACGGGATGACCCGCATCGGCCGGAACGAGCACCCGGGACGGGTCATCCGGGCCACCCTGTCGGCCGCCCGGGGTGAGTACGAGCCATTCCAGATCGTCATCCGGGCGTCGGCGGGCGGCCTCACCAACGTCGACGTCACCGCCTCCGACCTCACCGGTCCATCGGGGGCGGTGATCCCGGCCGAGCACCTCGCCCTCTTCCTCGAGAAGTACGTTCACCTTCCCCGGAACAGCACGTCCTTCAGGAGCGGCTACCGGCCCCTGCCCCCGGGCTGGTACCCGGACGGCCTCATCCCCTTCAAGCTGCTGGACGGCTCGCCCAACGTCACGCGGGTACCCTTCGGCGTCGCCCGAGGGGAGAACCAGCCGGTCTGGGTGGACCTCTTCGTCCCGCGGGGCGCCGACCGGAGCCCGCCCGGCGTCTACTCGGGGACCATCACGGTGACCGCGGACCAGGGGAGCGCGACCGTCCCCATCTCGCTGACGGTCTGGGCCTTCGAGCTTCCCATCCGGCCCTCGCTCAGGTCCTGCTTCGGCATCAACAGCCGGCGCATGGACGACGCCGGCCAGCAAGACCTGCTCATCTCGCACAAGCTGATGCCAGCCACCCTGGCGCCGGAGCAGCTGACGCGGCATGGCGGCCGCGTGGGCATCACCGGCCTGCCCTGGTACTCGAACAACGGCAGCCTCCTGGACAAGACGGCCCAGGCCGGCAAGACCATGGACCCGCCTCCCCGGGCCGGGGCGGTAGCGGCCAAGGTCGCCGCCTACCCGCGCGACCTCGACCTCTACCAGTACGTCGCCGACGAGATCGCAGGCTACACGGCCATCTTCCCCACCGTGCGGGCGTGGGCGCGGGTGTTCCACGCCACGCGGGCCAGGACGCTGGTCACGGTCCCGCCCACGCCGGCCCTCCTCCACGAGAACGAGGACGGCACGGGGCGCCCGGCGGTGGACATCTGGGTGATGCTGCCCGCCCAGTTCCGGCCCGGGGACCGCGCGCAGCGCGAAGCCCTCTCGCGCGGCGGCGAGTTCTGGTCCTACAACACGCTCATCCAGGACGACTACTCGCCCAAGTGGGAGATCGACTACCTCCCGGTGGGATGGCGGCTGCAGCCCGGCTTCATCAGCCAGAGCCTGGGCCTGACCGGCATCCTCTACTGGACGGTGGACCGCTGGGCCAACCCGGACTACTGGGACGACCCGTACTTCCACGAAGGGAAGGACAGCTTCGCCGGGGACGGCACGCTCATCTACCCGCCGAGGACGCCCAGCTTCGACACCGGGATCGGGACCACCCAGCGCGGCGTCCCGTCGATGCGCCTCAAGTGGCTGCGCGAGGGGGTCGAGGACTACGAGTACGTCGAGCTCCTGAAGCGGGCTGGTCGCGGCGACTTCGCGCTGGGGGTGGCCCGCAGCGTGGGCGCTGACTGGCGCACCTGGAGCAAGGACGCCGCCGCGGTCGCCGCGGCGCGGATGCGGCTGGGGCAGGAGTTGGACCGCCTCCAAAGGCAGGGGTCCGGTACGCCCTAGATGGGGTGTGCGGGTTCCATGGCCTGAAGATCCCGTTCAGGGCTCATTCCATGGGATGTGCCAAAAAACCTCAGTCCCTTCAACGCGCCGCGGTATGGATACCAAATTCCTCAATCACTTCATGTGCGTGTAGGCCTCTATGCTGAAAGAACCCAGCCTCCATCGGGTCTTTTGGGGGCGCCTCTTCCATGGTGTCTTGCCCCGTGTTCGCGGGACGCATTCGGGCGCCCGCCTGCACGATATCGCCGGACCGAGTCGAGCCGGCAGGGAGCACGACCGACATGCGAATTGGCTTCACGCGCCTGGCAGTTTCCATCGCCTTCCTCCTCACCGCCGCGTGCGGTGGACCAGCCGGTGTCACGCCGGCAGGCGGTGGCTCCACCCCGGGCGCCACCCTCTCCATCCGGCCTCCCGAGGCCGTGGTCGTGCCGGGTGCGGCCACGACCTTCTCGGCTGCCGTGCAGGGCGTGGGCAGCCCGACGGTGAGGTGGTCCGTCCTCGAGGGCAGCGCGGGCGGGACCGTCGACTCGAAGGGTGTCTACATCGCGCCAGCCACGCCGGGGACCTACCACGTGGTGGCCGTCTCCGAGGAGCAGCCGTTCACCAGCGCCTCGGCCCCTGTCACCGTCAAGGCGCCCGGGGCCGGCGGGTCGGCCATCCCCTCGGGGACGCCGGTGGCGGGAACGGCGCACTCGCCGGCGAACCTGCCCATCTCATTCTGGGCCCCCGACATCCAGGCGCACTTCGGCGTGACGGACATCGTCGACTCGAGCGCCACCGCCGACCTCCAGTATGGGTTCGGCAACATCTCGACGTTTGGGACCCCATTCTTCAGCATCGCCACCGACTCCTTCGACGTCTACTACGCCCAGCCGGGGGACCCGACCTACACCATCGTCACCTCCTCGGGGACACCGGCCCCGTGTCCCCTCGACGAGGGCGGCGACACCCGGGTGCGCGTCCCCCTCGGCGCGCACGTCTTCACCACCGCCGACGACCAGCACCTCTCCATCGTGGACGTCGAGAGGAACCGGATCTACGCCTTCTACGCCGAGGCCGGGCGGGCCTTCGGCGTCTCCGGGGACACCTTCATCGCCCCGTACCGGGGGTGTGACGTGCTCCGCGGTGACGACGCGGCCATCGCCACCCAAATCTCCGCCGCCAGCCGTTACGGCTGCAGCGGCGGCAAGTGCGGGCTGGCCGGGCTGGGAGCCGGGGTCCCCACCGGCGGGAACGGCGACAGCAACGGGTTCCTGACGCCTCACGGCATCATCATGCCGGAAGACTTCGACGACACGGGCTGGACGGGTGAGGCCGTGGGAACGCTCCACCACGCGCTCTACTGCGCCGTCCCCAACGCCATCCAGGACGGATACGTCTGGCCCACCCAGGATCCCATGGTCGGGGTGGCCGGACGCACGCTGAAGAACGGCCAGATCATCAGGCTCGACCCGGCCTACGACGTGGAGGCGGCCAGCGCGGCCAGCTGGGCCAAGCGAGTCATGCGCACCATGCAGCGCTACGGGTGCATCGTGAGCGACATCGGCGCGTGGGGCCTGAAGTTCTCGGCCCAGGGCAACTGGTCCGGCCTCGGCCCGAACCGCGGCCCGAACCCGTGGAGCACGGCGGGCGGCGCGCCCCCAGAGGCCTCGGACGCGACCGGCGACGGGCAGACCGGGCTGGTTCACGTCCCCATCCCGGTCAGCCGGCTGCAGGCCATCCTGCCGCACGGCGTGGCGAACTAGGCGCCTCCCGGCTTCGGACCATCCGCCGCCGGCCCCTGCCAGGGCTCGGCGCGGGCGGCCCGGCTCGAGGTGAAGCCGGTCGCCTTCACGCTTGTCCTGTGGCAGATCCGCGCTCCCTGTGCCAGCGGAGCGCAGGTGGCCAGCCCAGGCGGTTCCCACCAGCACCCTTCAGGGCCTTCCCACTCGGAGACACCCTGAAGGTCGCTCTCCCCCGGGGCGGCGCACGGGTAGAGTTGACCCCAAGTGGAGGTCGGCGGAGGGGGGAGCGCAACCGTGCTTGTTCCGACCAGGCTCGTGCTGTGCGCGCTGCTGGCGTCGTCTGCCGCGGCCGCCGCGGGCGAGCCCGGCAGCGGGAGGCTCACCGTCACCGCAACGCCCAGCGCGCTGCGCCTGGCCGAGGGCAGCCGGGCCACCCTGCGGATCATCGGCGGCAGCGAGCCCCCCACCATGGCCGCGAGCGTGGGCCGGGTCGAGATGCTCCGCGAGACCTCGTCCGGCGTCTACCAGGCCGAGTACGTTCCCCCCGAGAGCCTCGACCCCCAGATCGCCTTCGTCACCGCCATCTCGGCGGATGGCTTCGGCTGGACGCCCATCGCGCTCTCCGGCGTGCGCGACGTGGTGGTGAGCGCCCGCCCGGGGACCCCGGTCAGCGTCACCGTCGAGGACCAGGCCTTCGGCCCGGTCCCGGCGGACGCGCTGGGCCGCGCCACGGTCCGGGTGGTGGTGCCGCCGGGCGCACGGACGGCCCGGTACGAGAAGCAGCGCATCGACCTCGGCGTGCCGGAGAAGAGCCTGGCCCACGTGTTCCTCTCCAGCGCCACCGCGGACGCCACCTCCACCACCGAGTTGATGGTGGGCGCCCTGGCGGTGACCGAGCGCGGGAAGCCGCAGGCCGGCGCGCCCATCACCCTGGCGGCCTCCGAGGGCGCGCTCTCCCCGGCCGTGGAGGTCGAGACCAGGGGTCTTCGAGGCGAACTGGAGGCTCGGCGCAGGCCAGGTCGGCCAGGCCCGCGTCACGGCCCGCCGCCGCGATCGGCCCGCCTCCGTGGTCACGGCGGCGCTGGAGCGCGTCCCGGGCCCTCCCCGCAGCATCGCCATCGAGGTGGACAAGGACCAGCTGGTGGCCGGCGAGGGAGACGAGCTGGCGGTGACCGCCCGCGTGTTCGACGTCGCCGGGAATCACCACCGAGGCTCCCGTGCCGGATCTGGCGGTCGAACCGGGCGTGGTCCTCGAGTGGGAGCGCACCGGCCGCGGGCGCTACGACGGCCGGGTGCAGGTGCCGCGGCGGAGGCCCGGCTGGCAGCAGCTCGAGCTCAAGGTGGTCGCGTCCCGGACGCTGTCGGCAAGCGCACCATCCCGCTGCTCCCCGGCCCGGCCCGGCAAATCCGGATCGAGCCACCCTCGGGGCTCCAGGCCGACGGCCAGCGGCACGAGCTCCGGGTCTCGGTCCTCGACCGCGACGGGAACCGGGTCGAGGTGGCCGGCCTCCCGACGGCCAGCGCCGAACGCGGCACCCTCGCTCCGGCCACCCGCACCGCGCCTGGCGCCTACCGGCTGGAGTACCGCCCTCCGCTGGCGGCGGCGGACCTCGAGGACGTGCTGCACGTCCAGGCGGGATCCGGTGGAGGAGGAGATCCGCCTCCGGGTCCGGGCGCTCGGTGGCGGCCTGGTCCTCGCGCCCAAGATCGGGTTCGTCACCGGATCGGGTGGGCTGAGTTCGCCGTCCGGCGGCGTCGAGGTCGGGCTCTGGACGGGGGCTCTCGGACCGAGCCTGGGGCTGGTGCTGGAGGGGTGGGTCTACTCGCTGAACCGGACCGATTCACTGCAGGGGCTGGAGCTGGAGACCGAGGTGCGCTCCCTGGCCCTGGAGGCCTCGCTGGCGTGGCGACGTCCGCTGGGCGGCTGGATGGTCTGGCTCGGAGCCGGCGGCGGCGCCGTCTACGGCTCCAGCCAGGTGTCCGGGGTGGGGACGTCGGGGAGCCAGTCCGACACCTTCTGGGCCCCGGCGGCGAACGCCAGCGCGGGGCTGGGACGGCCGCTCGGTCCCGGGCTTCCTTTCGGTGAGGTCAGGTTCGCCTGGCAGGCCGATCCTGGCTCCGGCCTGGTCCGAGGCGCGGTCCAGTCGGTTGCCTTCAACGTGGGGTACCGCTTCGATGTGCACTAGGAGACAGGCATGGTGCGTGGCCGTGCTCGGCGTGGCCCTCGGCGCGGCCTGCGGCGGCGCCGACGGCACCGCCCAGGCGCCGGTGGTGGCAGCCGTCAAGCCGTCCTGCGGCGACAGCTCGACCACGACGCTGGTGACCGTCAGCGGCGACCTCCCGGCCAGGCCGGAGATCTGGCCCTCCGACCCGGCCCGCAACCAGCTCGACACCACCTACCGGGCGTGGATCGGCGACATCGAGCTCTCCGGCGTGGCCTGGCACGACGCGACCGAGCTGACGGCCGTGGTCCCGGCCGGCCTGGCCGCTGGCACCTACGACCTGACGGTGCTGGGCCCGTTTGGAACCACGGGCACCAGGAACGCCGCCTTCCAGGTGCGCGTCGGTCCCTGCCCGGTGGAGACCGCCGCCCTGGTCGTCTCCACCGCCGTCGCCGCACCGGCCACGGCGACGGTCGGCCAGGACCTGACGGTGACGGCGACGGTCCTGAACAACGGGCAGGCCTCGGCCCTGGGCGTGGTGGCGTCCATCGCCTCGGCACCGGCTGGGCTCACCCTCAAGAGCGGCCCGGCCGGGCCGCAGGACGTCCCGGCGGGCCAGGCGCGGACCTTCACCTGGACCTTCTCGGCGACGGCGGCCGGGAGCGGCGTCTTCGTCATCGATGCCGCCGGCACCGCGGCCGACACCAACCTGCCCGTGGCCGCGCCTCGCGTGAACACCAACGAGGTGCTCGTCAACCTGGGCGCGTTCCTCTCGGCCAACACGGTGGTCGCCCCGTTGCAGGCCACCGTCGGACAGCTCATCACCGTCGTGCTCACCGTCACCAACCACACCACCACCGCGGTCGCCGCGACGCCGTCCATCGTCGTCACCGGTCCGGTGACGGGCGGCAACTCGCCCGCACCCCGGAGCATCCCGGGAGGCACCTCCCAGGCCTTCCAGTGGACCTACACCGCCGCCGCGCCCGGCACCGCCTCCTTCACCGCCAGCGTCAGCGGGGTCAACCCCGGCACCGGGCTGGAGGAGACGGTCCCCACGGCGGCGGCCAACGTGTTGGTGCAGGGGCAGCCTGGGCTGGTCGCCACCCTGGCGATCCCGGCCACCATCGAGCTGGGTGACTTCACCGTCACCATGCTGGTCGCCCACAGCGGCGCCGCCGGGGCCGCCGACGTCGTGGAGGTCGCGCCCGACCTGCCGTCGGCGCGGCCTGGGAGCACCGCCGGCGTGGTGCTGGTGTCGGGGCCGACCGGCGCCCCAGCCACCGTGATCGCCGGGCAGCCCGCGGTCGCCTTCACCTGGGTCTTCACGGCCACCACCCCGGGGACGCTCTCCCTCGCCTCGACGGCCCGCGGCAGGGACGCGAACAGCGGCGCGGCGGTCGCATCGGCTCCCGCCGACTCCAACACCGCCCGCGTGGCACTGCACTCGGTGGGCGGCACGGTGAGCGGGCTCGCCGGCACCGGCCTGGTGCTCCGGAACGGGACCGAGAGCCTGCCCATCGCCACCAACGGGACCTTCGCGTTCACGACGCCGGTGGCCAGCGGCGCCAGCTACGCGGTGACGGTGGCGGCGCAGCCGGCCGGCCCCAGCCAGGTCTGCACGGTGGCGAACGCGAGCGGCACGGTCGGTGCCGTCGATGTCACCACCGTCAGCGTGACCTGCGCCACCAGCAGCTTCACGGTGGGAGGAACGGTGGCCGGGCTCGTCGGCAGCGGGCTGGTGCTCCGCAACGGGGCCGAGAGCCTGCCCATCGCCGCCAGCGGGCCCTTCGCGTTCACCACGCCGGTGGCGAGCGGAGGGAGCTACGCGGTGACGGTGACGGCGCAGCCGGCCAACCCGACCCAGACCTGCACGGTGGCGAACGGAAGCGGCACCGTCGGCGCCGCCAACGTCACCAACGTCAGCGTGACCTGCTCGACCAGCAGCTTCACGGTGGGCGGCACGGTGAGCGGGCTCGCCGGCACCGGCCTGGTGCTCCGGAACGGGACCGAGAGCCTGCCCATCGCCGCCAACGGGACCTTCGCGTTCACGACGCCGGTGGCCAGCGGCGGGAGCTACGCCGTGACCGTCACGGCACAGCCGACCAACCCCAGCCAGGTCTGCACGCTGGCAAACGCGAGCGGCACCGTCGGGGCCGCCAACGTCACCAACGTCAGCGTGACCTGCTCGACCAGCACCTTCACGGTGGGAGGGACGGTCAGCGGGCTCAGCGGCACCGGGCTGGTGCTCCACAACGGGACCGAGAACCTGCCCATCGCCTCCAACGGGACCTACGCCTTCACCACGCTCGTGGCGAGCGGCGGGAGCTACGCGGTGACCGTGACGGCGCAGCCGGCCAACCCCAGCCAGGTCTGCACGGTGGCGAACGGAAGCGGCACGGTCGGCGCCGCCAACGTCACCAACGTCAACGTGACCTGCTCGACCAGCAGCTTCACGGTGGGCGGCACGGTGAGCGGGCTCGCCGGCACCGGCCTGGTGCTCCACAACGGGACCGAGAGCCTGATCGTCCCCCCCAGCGCGACCAGCTTCGTGTTCCTGACGCCAGTCGCCAGCGGCGGGAGCTACGCCGTGACCGTCACGGCACAGCCGACCAACCCCAGCCAGGTCTGCACGGTGGCGAACGCGAGCGGCACGGTCGGTGCCGTCGACGTCACCACCGTCAGCGTGACCTGCGCCACCAGCAGCTTCACGATCGGGGGAACGGTGAGCGGGCTCACCGGCACCGGCCTGACACTTCGCAACAACCTGGGCACCCCCCTTTCCGTCGCGGCTGGCGCGACCAGCTTCGTCTTCCCCACGCCGGTGGTGAGCGGCGGCGCCTACTCGGTGACGGTGGGGACCCAGCCGACCAATCCGAGCCAGGCCTGCGCGGTGGCGAACGGAACCGGCATCGTCGGCGCCTCCAACGTCACCACCATCGCCGTGACCTGCACGACCAACACCTACACGATCGGGGGCCGGGTCAGTGGGCTCGCCGTAGGCAGCACCGGTGTCACCCTGCACAACGGGACCGACAGCCTGACCATCACCGCCAACGGGACCTACGTCTTCACCGCGCCGGTCGCGAGCGGCGCGACCTACTCGGTGACGGCGACCGATCCGGCCAGCCCGAGCCAGCACTGCACGGTGGCGAACGGGAGCGGCACCGTGGGCGCCGCAAACGTCACCAACGTCGACGTGACATGCACGACCAATACCTTCACGGTGGGGGGGACGGTGAGCGGACTCGTGGGTACCGGCCTGGAGCTCCGCAATGACCGGGAGAACCTGCCCATCACCTCCAATGGCCCCTTCGTGTTCACGACTCCGGTGGCGAGCGGCGACACCTACGCCGTGACGGTGCGGAGCCAGCCGACCAACCCCAGCCAGTTCTGCACGGTCTCCGGGGGCGACAATGGCCTGGGCGGCGGAACCATCGGCGCCTCCGACGTGACATCGGTCGCCGTGACCTGCCTCCCCTGACACTGCGACCGATCGCCTCGCGCTCGGACGGGTCCCCTCGACCGCCCTGCCGCGTTGTGCGGGCGCGATCCCGGGTGTAATCGACCGAGCGGGATGCGCTGCGGAGCGGTCGCGAAGTGAAACCAGGCGGATGTCCTGGAGTGGCACCGGAACGTGGCCCGGTCCAGCTCAGGATGGGCTCATTTCGAGTCAGACCATCGCGGATCCGCGCGACAGCAGGGCGCGCGACAAACCGGCCCCCGACGACCCGCACGAGTCCCCCTTGCTTCGGGTACGTGCTTCTCCCACCTCAGCGGGAGTAGGATGCGGAAGTAGTAGACCGTGCGTGAATGTGCAGGAAGGTGGGGGGACGCCATGTGGGCCAGGGTCGCGGCGCGCTGGGCACTTCACTCGAGGGCTCGCGAGGTCATCATCCTCGCCTTCGACGCGATGGCGACGCTCTGCGGCCTGTACGGCGCGCTGCTGCTGCGCTTCGGCGGCGACATCCAGCCGGAGTACGCTCGCGCCGCCAGGATCGCCCTTCCCCTCCTCGTCTTCATCCGCCTCGGCGCCGTCATCTCGAGCGGCGTGCACCGCTGGTCCTTCCTCATGTCCGGGCTCTCGGAGGCCGCCCGCCTGGCCGGCGCGATGTTCGTGGCCTCGGTGGTCTTCGTCATCTCCTTCAGCATGATGATCCCCTACGGGCTCCCGCGCAGCGTCTACGTGCTCGAGTTCTTCCTCACGCTCAGCCTGATGGCCGCGCTCCGGTTCACGCCGCGGATCCTGGAGAACTGGCTCGGCGAGTGGCAGCGGAGCACCAAGGCCACGACGCTGAGGACCATCATCGTCGGCGCGGGCCGGGCCGCCAATCTGCTGGCCCGGGACCTCATCGGCTCAGAGGACGGCAAGTACCAGGTGGTGGGGTTCGTCTACGACACCGGCGGCGAGATCGGGGTCCGGGTCAGCGGGAAGCCGGTGCTCGGCACGGTCGTCGACCTGCCCAGGCTCATCGAGCGGTTCCGAATCTCCACCGTCCTGCTGGCCATCCCAAACCTCCCGGCCGAGCGCGTGCGGGCCATCCTCAAGCTCTGCGCCTCGTCCAAGGCCAGCTTCAAGACCATCCCGGCCTCGTACGCCTGTCTCGACCAGCGCATCTCGGCCGCCATGCTGCACGACCTCTCGCCGGACGACCTGCTGGGGCGCGACCCCATCGCCTTCGACTGCCAGGAGATCAAGCGGCTGGTCCAGGGTCGGAACGTGCTCGTCACCGGCGCGGGAGGCACCATCGGCGGGGAGATCTGCCACCAGCTCGCGCACCACGGGGTGTCCCGGCTGGTCATGGTCGACATGAACGAGAACGAGCTGTACCTGCGCACCCGGAGCCTCCAGGTCGAGTACCCGTCGGTGGAGCTGCGGGCCGAGGTGGCCGACATCCGGGAGCTGGCCCGGCTCCAGCAGCTGGGCGAGCAGTACCAGCCCGAGTTCGTGTTCCACGCCGCGGCCCACAAGCACGTCCCCCTCATGGAGGACGCCCCCGAGGAGGCGGTCAAGAACAACGTGTTCGGCACCCTCAACGTGGCCCTGGTGGCACATCAGCTGGGCGTGGAGCGGCTGGTCGTCATCTCGACCGACAAGGCCGTGAACCCGACCTCGGTCATGGGCGCGACCAAGCGGATCGCGGAGCTGATCACCCAGGACCTGGCCCGCCGCTCCACGACCCGGATGACCGCCGTCCGGTTCGGCAACGTGCTCGGCTCCGCGGGGAGCGTGGTGCCGCTCTTCAAGCAGCAGATCGAGCGCGGCGGCCCGGTCACCGTGACCCACCCCGACTGCACGCGCTACTTCATGACCGTCTCCGAGGCGGTGGGGCTGGTCCTGCTGGCCGGGCTGGGCGACTACGGCGACCTCTGCGTGCTCGACATGGGCAAGCCCATCCGCATCGCGGAGATGGCCGCCAACCTCATCACCATGGCGGGCCGGATTCCCGGCGCCGAGATCCCCATCGTCTTCACCGGGCTCAGGCCCGGCGAGAAGCTGTACGAGGAGCTGCTCACCGGCGACGAGGAGGAGACGGTCCAGGTCCGCGACCGCATCAGCGTGGCGAGAGGACCGCCGGTGCCTCCTGACCTCGCGCGGCAGCTCTCCTACCTGCGTGAGTACGCCGACGAGGGTGACCGGGAGCGGCTCCTCGATGCCATCCAGGCGCTGGTGCCCAGTTACCGCCGGACGCCGGGCCAGCCGGTCGTCCCCGCCCCCAGCCCGCCCCGGCCCGGCCTGCCCGCCACGGTCCAGGCCACCGCCGCGGCCCGGCCCCTGGCCGGAGGACGAGGCCGGAGCCCGCCTCGCCTTCGCCGGTGACCGGGGCCTCGCCCCACTCGACCGCGGCCTGACGACCCGTTCCGGTTGGAGGAGGGCGTTGCCGGGATCGCAGGTCGCCCCAGGCCGACGTGGGACCGAGCGTCAGCAGGCCGCCCGACCAGCGTTCACGGGCGTCCTGGTGAGATGTCGCGCCGCACCCCAAGTTCCAGCCTGTCGCGCAGGGCGGGCGGGCCGACAATGAGGCGACTTCCGGCACGGCCTGGAGGACTCCATGCGGAGATCGTTGCTGGCGCTGGTCGCGGTGAGTGCGGGATGCCTGGGTTGCGCCGCGCAGTCGCCGCAGCGGCCTGGAGGAGAGGACCCGGTTCGGGAGGTCATGGCGGCGGTGGGCTGGACGGACCTGCACCTGGCCGCGGCCGATGGCCGAACACATGACGTGGAGGTGCTCCTCGCGCGCGGGCTCGATCCGAACGCTCACGAGGGCCAGGGTGCGACGCCCCTCCACCTCGCGTGTTCCCGGGGGTCGAACGACGCGACCGTCGAGGCCCTGCTCGCGCGCGGCGCCGACGTGCGAGCGATGGACGCGTTCGGAGCGACGCCCCTGCACTGGGCTGCCATCCACCAGCGGGTGGGCGCGGCCAGGCTCCTCCTGCGGTCGGGCGCCGACGTGAACGCTCGCGCCGGCCAGCAGGCCTTCACGCCGCTTCACGCCGCCGCGGCTGAGGCTGACCTCGACTTCGTGGAGTTGCTCATCCAGCGTGGAGCGGATCTCTCCGCACGCGATGGGCAGGGCCGCACGCCGCTCGGCGCCGCAGAGGCGGCCGGACGCGCCGAGATCGCCGAGCGGCTCCGCCAGGCGGGTGGAGCGCCCTGAAGCACCAGGGCTTCCGCCGAGGCGAGACCCGGTTCGCACCTGACCTCCACGCGACGTCCGGTGGGCTTCGAGGCCGGCCTGACCCTGCGAGATGATGCGGCCGCCCCCGGGCTGGCCGTGCACCAGCGAGGTGGCTGCCGGGTCAGCAGCAGCCCTGGACCGCACGGGCAGCCGCCTCGAGCTCGTCGAGCCCGATCGTGGCTGTGCGCCAGGGGGCCGTGTCCGCTAGAAGGAGAAGCCGGCACCCACGAGCGGGCCGGCCAGCGTGAGCTTGAGGCGGAGCGCGTCGCTGCCGTGGTCCACGTAGAGGTGGCGCCACCCGGCCACGATCGAGCCCCAGCTGAAGTCGTAGGCTCCCACCAGGTAGCCCTGCCAGGTGAGGTTGGAGCCGCCGGTGCCCACGTCGGCGCGCACGTACACGTGCCACTTGTCGGCGGGGCGCCAGTCCAGCTGGGCGGCTGCCACCGCGTCGAGCCAGGTGCCGTGCGCCTCCACGCTCCGGGCCTCCGCCGTACCGGCCTCGAGGCCGGCCTTCAGCCTGAGGTCGTAGAGGCGTGCGCCCGTGAGGAGGTCCACCGTGATCTCCGGCCGGTCCAGCACGGCGTAGCCGTTGAAGAACTGGCCCACGTTGCCGATGACCTGGGCGCTGACGCCGCTGTAGAGCGTCCCGTAGGGGCTGGGGGCGGTCGAGCTCACGTTGGCGTAGGTCCAGTCGCCGAGCAGGACGACACGCCCCTCCCGCCAGGCCAGGTTGACCATGGCCCCGCCGATCTTCAGCCCCTGGGTGAAGTCGAGCGAGAGCTCGCCGCCCGTGCCGGAGTCGGGGAAGGCCGTGGTGCAGTCGACGCCCGGGATCCAGATGTAGGGGACGAAGCGGAGATCGCCGGCCGCGGCGGCGCCCGGCGCGGCGCAGAGCGCGGCAAGCGCGGCGAGCGTGAGGGCGGCTGGGATGCGGCGTCGGCTATTCATCGGACACCCGTGACTCCCTCTGGTCGCAGATCGCCTGCCAGGCTCGGCGCACGTCGGCCCTGCGCCCCGCTCTTCTACCTCTTGCCGTGGGAGGGCGCCAGGCGAGGCGGAGGTGGACCTGTTGCCGGTCGGTGCTGAACCTGGGGCGGCCGGAGGTGCTTCATGGCTTCTGGCTTCGGAGCATCCGAACCTTCCTTGGCCACGATGGGCGCTGCCACACCGTCAGTAGTACCAGCGGGCCACGATCGCGATGGCCCAGAGGCCGGAGTGGCTGGGGAGCCGATCGACCTGCCGCGCCAGCGACGGCTCGAGCCGGAAGCGCTCGGTGATCCCGACCTCCACGCAGGCCTGGTAGAGCTCCCGGGCCCACCCGTCGTAGCGGGTGTCGTAGAAGATCTCGGCCTGGAGGATGGGCGTGACCGGGTGGCCGGCCACGTTGAACTCGCGGTTCAGCTCGCCCCGGAGGCGGTAACGGGTCGAGTAGTCGCCTTCTATCCAGCGCAGGTCGACGCGGGCACGCCCCTCGAAGAGGATCCCGGCAGGCAGGTAGGCCCGCGCGTGGAGCGCGACGATCCCGCGGTTCTCGGGGGCCGTCCTGGCCCCGGCCTCCGACTCGAACCTGAAGACGTGGTCATAGCCGATGCGGGCCCAGAGGTACTTGTTGCGCTGCCAGTCCTCCTCCCTGAGGGTGTGCCTGAGGAGCGGCGTGAGGGTGAAGTCGTAGTAGGCGGCCACGTCGAAGGTCAGGAGCGGCGACTCCTTGCCCACGCCGTAGGCGGCCACGAAGTAGAGGCGGCTGGTGGGGCCGAGCGTCTCGAACAGGTTGAGCTCGGGCCAGAACTCCAGCGGGTCGCCGGCCCGCGCCGTGCCAGCCAGGAACAGCGCCAGGGCGGCAACCGCGGGGCGCCAGCTGCCGGCCTGGCGCGCCTTCCTGGGTACCTGGCGAGCGAGTGCCATCCGGCGGCAACCATTAGCACGGGCGATGGAGGCCGGGCGCGCGGCGTGCGGGCGCCACGCACATCGCCGGGGCGCGGGCCTCGGGATCGGCGTGAGCGGGCCCGGGTCGGGCCAGGAAGGCCGCCGAGATGGGCTCCGGGCGCGGATCGGGCCGGTCGACCAGCACTGCGAGCGGAAGCACGAAGGCCCCGCCGGCAGGTGCCGGCGAGGCCTTCGGTCTTCATGGTTGCGGGGCCAGGATTTGAACCTGGGACCTTCGGGTTATGAGCCCGACGAGCTACCTGGCTGCTCCACCCCGCGTCAGGTGGAAAGTCGAATGAGGGCGCTTTGTACCGGCAATGGGTGGAGCGGTCAAGCCTCCCCTGCCGCCCTCCCCCGCCCGGCTACGCCCGTGCCCGGCGGAGCGCCCCGGGCGCCAGCGCCAGCGCCGCCAGCAGCACCATGGTGGCCCCGGTGGGCGTCTCGGCGCCCCACGAGACCAGGTAGCCGCCGGCCGCCGCCAGCAGCCCCACCAGCGTGGCCACGGCGAAGACGGCGCGCAGCCGCAGCCCCAGCAGCAGCGCGGCCGAGGCCGGCAAGGTGAGCAGCGCGAACACCGGCAGGGCTCCCAGCGCCCGCGCCGAGGCCGGGATGGCCAGGCCGACGGTGAGCGAGAGGACGGCGTCCCACACCCGCACCCGCATCCCCAGGGCGGTGGCGGTCTCCGGGTCGAAGGAGGCGAAGGCGATCTCCTTGGCGAAGGCCAGGTGGAGCCCCGCGCAGAGGAGCGCCACCCCGCCAATCATCCAGAGCTCGTCGTCGGGCACCGCCACGGCGTTGCCGAAGACCATGCCGCCGAGATCGTGGCTGGCGTGGACCAGCCGCGAGACCCCCAGCACCACCGCCGCCGAGGCCGCCACCCAGGCCGCCCCCACGGTGGCCTCGGCCGGCAGCCGCCGAGGCCGCAGCGCGCCCAGCAGCAGCGCCCCCACCACGGCGAAGCCCATGGCCATGCCGAGCTGGTGATGGGCGTGCTCGGCCTCGACGTGGAGCCGCTCCTCGAGGAAGAGGCCCACCACCAGCCCCACGGTCGAGATCTGCGTCAGCGCTGCCGAGACGAAGACGGTCCGGCGCAGGACCACGTAGACGCCGAGGAAGCCGAGCAGCGCCCCGGCCAGCACCGAGGCGGCGAGCGGGGCCTGCCAGAATCTCGCGGGCGGAGAGGAAGCCCTCGATCCCGCTCATGGCTGCGCTCCGAAGACCGGCTGGACCAGGCGCCGGCCACCCACCTCGCGCACCTCCACGGCCCGGCCGTAGAGGGTCGAGAGCGGCCCGGGGCGGAGCATCTGCTCGAGCGTGCCGACCTGGAAGAGCCCGCGCTCGTGGTCGACGAAGGCCAGCGAGCGGGCGTAGTTGGCCACCGCGTCGAGCCGGTGGGAGACCATCACCACCGCCAGCGCCCCGCCGGCGTGCAGGTCGCGCAGCACGTCCATGGTGCCGAGCTCGGCCGCCGGGTCCATGCCGTTGGTCGGCTCGTCCACCGCCAGCAGCTCCGGCTCGGCCGCCAGCGCCCGGGCGATGAGCGTCCGCTGGCGCTGGCCCCCGGAGAGGTCGCCGTAGCGCCGCGCCGCCAGGTCGCCGATGGCGACGCGGGCCAGGGCCTCGGCCACGGCGCGGTGGTCGGCCGGCCCCGGCCGGCGCAGCACCCCCAGCCCCGGGGTCCGACCCATCAGCACCACCTCGCCGGCGGTGAGCGGCCAGATGGCATCGACGTGATCGCGCTGAGGCACGTAGCCGATCCGCAGCGGCCGCGGCAGCTCGCGCCGCCCGGCCAGCAGCGGCAGCGCCCCCAGCAGCGAGCGGAGCACGGTGGTCTTGCCACCGCCGTTGGGGCCGACCATGGCCAGGAAGTCGCCGGCGCCGACGGCCAGCTCGACGCCGGAGAGGAGGGGCCGCCGGCCGTACCCGACGGCCGCGTCGCGGAGCGCGACCAGCGTGCCGCGGGGCGCCGCGGTCACTGCGCCACCGCCGCCGCGATCCGCTGCACCAGGATGTCGAGCCAGGCCTGGTAGGTGGTGGCGGCGGGGTCTCCCCCGACGTCCCCCGGGATCCGCACCACGGTCCCGCCGATCAGCCTCGCCACCAGCTCGTCGGCCTTGGAGTCGAGGTAGTTCTCCACCACGCAGGCCTTGATGCCCTCCTTGCGGCCCAGCGTCACCAGGTCGGCGAGGTGCGACGACGGCGGCGGGGTCCCGGGACGCGGCTCCATCTCGCCGGCGCTCACCAGGCCGCTCCAGTCGAGGAAGTAGGTGAGGGTCCGGTGATGGATGAAGATCTTCCGTCCGGCCAGCGGCGCCAGCCGCGCCTGCCAGCGAGCCATGTCCGCCTCGAGCCGCCCGGTGAAGGCCGCGGCGCGGGACTGGTAGGTGGCGGCGCCGGCGGGATCGATCTCCGCCAGCCGGGCGGCCAGGGCGCGGGCCACCAGCAGCCCGCGTCGCGGGTCGTAGAGGAAGTGCGGGTTGCCGCCCGGGTGGAGGTCGCCGCGGCTCCGGTCGACGACGCCGGTGGGGACGTCGAGCACCTGGATGACGCTGGCCGCGGTGAACCGGCGCGGGCCGCCCGGCTGGATGGCCGCGTTGCGCGACTGGTTGACCAGCGGCGGCAGCCAGCCGATCTCCAGCTCGAGGCCGACGTCGACGAGCAGGTCGGCGTCGCGCAGCTTCACCGCCAGCATGGGGTTGGCGTCGACGAAGTGCGGGTCCTGCACGCCGCGCGAGAGGCTCTCCACGGCCACGCGGTCGCCGCCCACCTCGCGGGCCAGCGCGGCCAGCCCCTCGGTGGTGGTCACGACGCGGAGCGTGGCGGCGGCGGGCCGCGGCGCGGACAGCAGGCAGGCGAGGAGGAGCGTGAGCGAGGCGGTGCGCATGGCGGCTCCTAGAAGGGGTGGGCGCCGTGGGCGCCCATGATGAACTCGAGGTGGAGGATCGACTCCCAGCCATCGGCGCCGCCGGGGCGCTGGTCGTGCGCCACCTGCAACGCCAGCCGGGAGAACTCGCTGGGGAACCAGTTGCCCACCACCGACCAGCGCTGCTCGGTGCCCGGGGCGCTGTCGCCGGCCGCCGGCGCCCGGTCGTAGCGGAGGCCGTAGCCCAGCCAGGTGTTCTGCCGCCAGGTCAGCTGGGCATAGCCGCCGGTGCCGTCCCGCCCGTCGCCCTGGAAGGCCGCCTCGGGGGGGATGGCGGCCGGGGCGTCGCCACGGAACTTCCGGGTGTAGAGCTCCCCCTGGAAGGCCAGGTAGGCGCGCCCCGCCAGCGGGCGGTACTTGAGGAAGAGGTCGAGGTTGCCGAGATCGCGGAAGGCCCCCGCCCCCTCGTCGCGCCGCGCCGCCGAGAGGCCGACCCCGAGGGTGAGCGGCTCGGCCAGCGTGAACCACTGCTGCAGCCTGGCGGTGCCGGTGAGCCGCCCCTCCCCGCCGTCGTAGGGGTCGGTGGTCTGGGCGGCCAGCTGCAGCTCGGCAAACCACGGGAGCGGGGTGAGCCAGAGCAGGTCGGCGCCCGGGCCACCCAGGGTCTCGGTGGCCAGCAGCCGGCCGCGCGCCAGCGGCGCGTCCAGGAAGTCCCAGGTGTGCGGGTGGAGCTGGTTGAGCCGGCCGAAGGGGGCGTAGAACTGCCCGGCCTTGACCTGCAGGCCGCCGGGAAGCGAGAGCGTGGTGAGGTAGGCCTCCTCCACCGAGACGCCGTCGGGCGTGAAGGAGATGAAGGCGTCGGCGCGGAAGTAGGGATCGATGACCGCCTGCAGCCCCAGCTCCAGCTCCTGGAACAGGAAGGTCGGCTTGCCGGCCGGGCCCTGCGGACCCTCGCGCGGCGAGAGCTGGCCCACGTCGTAGCCGTCCCAGGCGGCCGCGAAGCTGCCCACCGCCGAGATGTCGGGGAGGACCAGCAGCCGCGCCCAGGGTGCCGCGCCGCCGGTCGGCGGCGCGGGCGCAGGCGCGGGAGCCTCGGCGCCGGGCGTGGCGCCCCCCATCTCACGGGCGATCTGAGCCTCCAGCTTCTGCCGCTCTCCGTCGGCCGGAGCAGCCGCCGGATCGGTCGCGGCCGCCACGGCCGGGCCGGCCAGCACCACGGCGAGCAGGCTCGCCAGGAACGACGTGCACATCGGGAATCCCCTCGGCGCGCCAGGCGCGCCACGTCACGGAGCCTACCGCAATCCGGTATGACGTCCCGCCTCAGGCGCGGGGAGGAGACTGGCCCGGGATGGCGCCGAGCGGGGCGCCATCGACGGCGACCGACCGGGGCGCCGGCAGCGGCTCCCCGGCGAGGGGCGGGAGCGGTGCGAGGTCCGGGGCCGCCGACGTCGCCGGCTCGCCGCCGCGAACCACGCAGGCCGGGCACTCGTCGCCCGACCACGCGGCGTGGACGTGGGGCACCACCACCGCGGTGGTCAGCAGGAGGGCGAGGGCGGCGGCGAGGGCGGCGCGCATCGAGGTGACCGGGTTCTGCCTCCGCGGCGCGGCCCGGTCAAGCGAATCACCCGGAGGGAGCGGGCCCGGGCGGCCGCGGAACTCTACCCGAGCAGCTGCTGGAGCTTCATGGCCAGCCCCATGTCGCCCTGGATCTTGATCTTCCCGGTCATGAAGGCCATCTGGGCATTGAGCTTGCCGGTGACCAGCTTGAGGAAGTCGGCGTCGACCATGGAGACGGTGCAGCGGGGTGCGACGGCATTGCCCACGGCCACCGCCCCGCCGGGCTGCGTGCAGTCCACCGACCAGGCCCCGCCCTCGGCGCCGGAGATGTTGAACTGGTAGACGGCGTTGATCTTGCCGATCAGGTCAGGCTTGGCCTTCAGCCTGGCCGGGATGTGGGTCTCGAAGACTTCCTTCACGCTCTGCACCGGCTCGCCCATCGATCGCCTCCCGGGATCCGCTGATTCCAGAATCAGCCCCTTCAAATAGGCGCGCGGTCGCGCCCTGTCAAGGCGTGCCGCGCGGCGGGACGGGGCCGGGAGGCCCCGCTACTCCTCGTAGAGCGAGTCGAGCAGGCGCTGGTTGTTCTTGGTGACCACCTTGCGCTTCAGCTTGAGCGTGGGGGTCAGCTCACCCGACTCCTGCGTGAAGTCACGCGGCAGCACCACGAACCGCTTGATGGCGGAGTAGCTCGGGGTTCGGGCGTTGAGCGCGTCCACCGAGTCCTGGATGCGGGCCAGCACCCGGTGGTCCGAGTGCAGCGGCGTCCCCTCCGGCACGCCGTGCTCGGCCGCCCACTTGGCGGCGGCCTCCGGGTTGAGCGTGATGAGGGCGCTGACGAACTTGCGCTTGTCGCCATGCACCATCACCTGCGAGATGATGGGATCGGTCTTGAGCTCGTTCTCGAGGTTCTGCGGGGCCACGTTCTTGCCGCCGGCGGTGACGATGATGTCCTTCTTCCGGTCGGTGATGCGCAGGCAGCCGTCGGCGTCGACCTCGCCGATGTCGCCGGTGGCGAGCCAGCCGTCGCGGAGCGCCTCGGCGGTGGCCGCCGGGTTGTTGTAGTACTCCTTCATGATGCACGGCCCCTTGATGAGGATCTCGCCGTCCTCGGCGATCCTCACCTCCGTGCCGGGGACGGGTGGGCCCACCGTGCCGATCTTGTTCTTGCCCGGGCGGTTCACGAAGGTGCCGGCGCTCGACTCGGTGAGCCCGTAGCCCTCGAGGATCTCCAGCCCCGAGAAGGCGAAGAAGTGGTTGATCTTGGCCGAGAGCGGGGCGCCGCCGGAGACGAAGTGGCGCACCCGGCCGCCGAAGCGCTCCTGGAGCGTGGCCGCCAGCTTGGGGAAGACCAGCTTGCGGCCGAGCTTGAGCTTCCAGCCGGGCCGATCGATCCCCTGCTCCATGCCGGAGGCCCACTCGTCGAAGCCCTCCATGGTCATCTTGAAGAGCTTGCCCTTGAGCCCCGGCGTGGCCAGCCCCTTGCTGACCACGGCGTTGTAGGCCTTCTCGAAGACGCGCGGCACCGAGGGCACCACGGTGGGCCGGATCTCCCCGGCGTTGTCCACGATCTTCTCCATCGACTCGACGAAGGCGAAGCTGGCGCCGGTGGCGAACACCACCGCCTCGATGACCTTGGCGAAGGAGTGGGCCATGGGGAGGAACAGCAGGATCAGGTCGTCGGGGCGCACCAGGTCCATGTCGGCCACCGTGATGGCCTCGTACGACCAGTTCCCGTGGGTGAGCACCACGCCCTTGGGGTTGCCGGTGGTGCCGGAGGTGTAGATGAAGCTGGCCGGCGCGTCGGCCGGGATGGCCGCCACCCGGGCGGCGTGGGCGGTGGGGTTGGCCTTGGCCCATTCGGCGCCGGCCGCCTCCAGCTGCTCCAGGCTGCGCTCGAAGCCGCCCGCCTTGGCGCCGGCGGCGCAGACGATCCCCTCCAGCGCCGGGAGCTTGCCCTTCACCTCGCGGATCTTGGCCGCCTGGATCTCGGTGTCGCAGAACATCAGCCGGGCGCCCGAGTCCGCCAGGATGTACTGGACCTCGTGGGGCAGGTTGGACTGGTAGCTGGTGACGGTGATGGCCCCGGCGCCGAGGATGCCGAGGTCGGCGATGAGCCACTCGAGGTTGGTGTCGCCCATCACCCCGACCCGGTCGCCGGGCTTGACCCCGCTGGCGACGAGGCCGTCGGACACGTTGCGGGCCCTCCTCGCCAGCTCCCGCCAGGAGACCGTCACCCACTTCCCGTTCAGCTTGTGGTGGACGGCGGCCTCGTCGGCGCGGCGCCGGGCCGTCTGCTCGAACACCGCCACCAGGTTGGCGGGCTTGGACTGGGGATTCGCTGGAGCGGACATGGTCGACCTCGTGGTGTGGAGAGCTGCTACTTGGAGAGCTTCTCGAGGGCCTCGCGCGCCACCGCCTGCCAGCGGCGCTGCTCGGGTGGATCCCCGCGGCCCGCCACCACCTCGACGGCGAGCGCGCGCTGGTAGGCGGCGCGGGCCTCGTCCTTCCGTCCCTCGTCGAGCAGCAGGTCGCCGAGGTAGACGTGGGCGCGCACGTTGTCGCCGTTGCGGGCGATGGCCTCGCGCAGGTACTTCTCGCTGCGCTTGGCGTCGTGCTTCGGCCAGGGCAGCTCGAAGTAGAGCCGGCCCCAGCTCATCTGGATGGCGCCGGCCTCGAAGCCCGGGTCGATGGCCTCGGCGCGCGCCAGCCGCTCCTTGAACTTGCCCTCGATGCCCTTCATCAGGGCGGAGACCACGCCGATGCCGAGCGAGTAGTTCCCCACCCCGCTCATGGCGTAGAAGTAGCCCTCGACCTTTCCGGGCTCGAGGGCGCTGGCCTTGTCGCCGAGCTCCCAGGCCCGCTTCCCGATCCGGCTCTTCTCGGCATCGGGCAGCTTGGGTGCCTCGGCGAGCCAGCCGAGGTGGCGGGCCTGGCGCCAGAGGACCGCATAGCTGTTGGGCGCCAGCCGGTCGGCGTCGTCGAGGGCGGCGGCCAGCGCCTCCTCCTGGCCCGGTTGATCGCGCTCGGCCCAGGCGGCATCCGCCTTGGCCAGCAGGCTGCCGAGGTCGCTCGCGGTGGGATCGCGCCGCGCCGGGGCTGCGCCCGGCTCCGAGGTCGGGAGCGCCGCAGGATTTGCGGAGGGTACGGATGGCCCCGCTTCCGCCGCCATGACCGCGACCAGCAGCAGGGAGAGTGCGCTCATGACGCACACTCTGACCCGTTCCCCGTCGCCCTGCACCTGTTTCCGGCGGCGGCGGCGCCACCACGCGGCGTGGCGCGGCGCGTCAACTCCCGCAGAGGCAGGTTCCCTTGGCGCCGGCCGGGGCGCCGGCTTCCTTCTGGCAGACCCAGGGGGACTTGCGAACCCCGAGGGCCACGTCGCAGTCGGTGGGCGTGTCGCACCCCCCGGCGGGCACCAGGCCGAGGTAGTCGGCCGAGTAGGTCTCGCCGGGGTTGGCCACGCAGCGCTGCACGTTGGGGTTCAGGAAGATGTAGCGGCTGGCGCTGGTGGGGACCTGGTTGTTCAGGTCGTTCCCGTCGGTGAACCACCAGTCGTAGGCGTCGAGGGCCGCGCCCGTGGTCCCGACCGGCGCCGGGGCGGTGCAGGTCTTCCGCGTCGTGCCGTCGCTGCGAGCGATGCGGAGGATGGTGAGCGCGGCGCTGGACGGCTGGGTGGGCAGCTGCAGGCCGGTCGGCTGCTTCACCACCTCGGCCACCCGGTCGAGGATCGAGGAGAAGTCCGGCGGGGCCCCCGAGGTCGCGCTGGGGTGGCAGATGGAGCCGGTCACCACCTCGTTCCCGGTGGTGGTGAAGGACTGGCCGAGCGTGATGAAGCGCCACCCCTCCGCCTGGCCACCGCAGAGCCCTGGCCCCGAGGTGCAGGTCGGGTCCGCGCAGAGCCCCGGGCGGCACGCGGCGTCCACGCAGTCGCTGGCCACCGCCGAGACGATGAAGCCGGTCGCCAGCGGGCGCCCCAGCCCGTTGAAGAAGCTGGTGAACTCGTCGAGCGGGTAGCGCTTCTGCTGGTCGACGGGCAGGGCGCCGTCGAGCACGCAGGAGTCGGGGTTGCTCGACGCCGTGAGGATGACCCCCTGGGTCGGGCTCTCCGGCGTGGAGCAGTCGTCCTCGTCGCCCACCCAGACCGTCACCAGCTTCGAGTTGTCATGGGGCCAGGCCGGCGCCTTCCCGTCGGTGTCGTTGGGCTGCGAGAGGCCGTTCAGCTTGAGCGCCTTCTCGAGCGCGCGCCGCGCCGCCTCGAGCCCCTGCTCCTGCCCCGAGCCGCAGGTGCCGACCAGGACGTTGGCCTTGAACCAGTTGACCCGCGCCAGGATGTCCGCGGCGGCCGAGGCGGGCGGCGGGCCGGCGCAGGCGCTGCCGTCCGGGGTGCGCGTGCAGAAGAGGTCCTTGGTGAAGTGGATGACCCGCGGTGGGGGCCCGCTCGCCGAGGTCGAGGCGTTCACGAAGTCGCCGCGCGGGTAGAGCGTGAACTCGCCGCCCGACACGCCCGGGTTGCACTGGAGCTGGTCGATGGTGCCGGCGCCGTTGCAGCAGTACGTGCCGCCGCTGGGCGCGCTGGTGCAGCCCGTCCGGCAGGTGTCGCCGGGGCGGCAATCCCGGTCGCTGCCGCAGCTGCGTGGACCGTGGGTGTACTGGTAGCGGGCCTGGAGCGCGCCGCAGGCGTCTCCCACCTTCGAGCAGGCGACCGGGTCGAGCAGGAGCTGGCCCGAGCCGTTGACGCAGGTGCGCTCCGGCGCCGAGAGCTGGTCGACGGCCTGGCAGGTGTACGGGCCGCCCGTCGTCGAGGCGCAGTCGGAGTCCTGCGTGCAGGCGCGCGGCGCCCGGAGCGGCTGGCTGGTGTAGGGATCGCAGCAGACCGGCCCGGCGGACGTGCCGCAGCTGGCGGCGCAGGTGGCGCTGGTGGGCTTGTTGAGGAAGACCGACGTGGTGGTGACCGCGATGTGGAAGTCGATGGGCTCGAGCCCGTCCTGGACCCGGGCCTGGTTGGTGGCCTGCAGGTTGGTGATGAAGGCCCCGAAGCTGTTGGCCAGCGACAGCTGCTTGCCACCCATCGAGCCCGAGTCGTCGACCACGAAGAGGATGTCCGCGGTGGAGATGTCGGAGAGGGTGACGCGCTCCGTGCCCGGCTGGATCAGGCACTGGTTGACCGGGCTGAAGTTGTAGTCCTGGCAGCCGGCCAGCACCGAGAGCGCCAGCAGCGCGAGCGGAGCGAGGCGGCGGGAGCTTCGCGTCATCAGGGATTGCCTCCGGGGCCGGATTCTAGCCCCGAAACGGCCCGGGGCGGAACTTGCGGCGCCGGTGCGGGTAGGCCCTACTCCCACTCGATGGTGGCGGGCGGCTTGGAGGAGATGTCGTACACCACCCGGTTGATGCCCCGGACCTCGTTGATGATCCGCGAGGACATCCGCCCCAGCAGGTCGTAGGGGAGCCGGGCCCAGTCGCCGGTCATGCCGTCGGTCGACTCGATGGCGCGGACCACGGCCGTCGACTCGTAGGTCCGCTCGTCGCCCATCACGCCGACCGACCGCACCGGCAGGAGCACCGCGAAGGCCTGCCAGAGCTGGTCGTAGAGCCCGGCCTTGCGGATCTCCTCCTGGACGATGACGTCGGCCTTGCGGAGCACCGCCAGCCGCTCCTCGGTGACCTCGCCGAGGACCCGGATGGCCAGGCCCGGGCCCGGGGAAGGGCTGGCGCCCCACGATCTGGGGCGGGAGCCCCAGCTCCAGGCCCAGCCGGCGCACCTCGTCCTTGAACAGCTCGCGCAGCGGCTCGACCAGCCCCAGCTTCATCTTCTCCGGCAGCCCGCCCACGTTGTGGTGGCTCTTGATGGTGGCCGACGGCCCCTTGAAGGAGACCGACTCGATGACGTCCGGGTAGAGCGTCCCCTGCACCAGGAAGCGGGCCCGCTCGCCGTGGGACGCCAGCCGCTCGACCTCCTCCTCGAAGACGGCGATGAACTCGCCCCCGATGATCTTGCGCTTCAGCTCGGGGTCGGTGACCCCGGCCAGCCGGGAGAGGAAGCGCCGCGAGGCGTCCACGGTGATCAGCGGCAGGTGGAACATCGTGCCGAAGACCTCCTCCACCTGGCCCCGCTCGCCCTCGCGCAGCACCCCGTTGTCCACGAAGATGCAGTGGAGCCTGTCGCCGATGGCGCGGTGGACCAGCAGCGCCGCCACCGCCGAGTCGACGCCGCCGGAGAGGGCGCAGATCACGTGGCCGCCCTTCACCTGGGCGCGGATCTGCTCCACGGCGACGTCGACGTAGCCGCGCATCGACCAGGCGCCGGGCACGCCGCACACGTGGTGGGCGAAGTTCCAGAGCAGGTCCTTCCCCTGCGGGGTGTGCACCACCTCGGGGTGGAACTGGACCGCGTAGAAGCGGCGCGTGGCGTCCTCCACCGCGGCGAAGGGCGCGCTGGGGGTGGTGCCGACCGGCTGGAACCCGGGCGGGATGGCCTCCACGCCGTCGCCGTGGCTCATCCAGACGTCGATCCGGTCGGGGAGCCCGGCCAGCAGCGACGAGCCGTGCTTCACCTCCACCGAGGCCGGGCCGAACTCGCGGTGGTGGGACGTGCCGACCCGCCCGCCCAGCAGGTGGGCCATGAGCTGCAGGCCGTAGCAGATGCCCAGCACCGGCACGCCCAGCTCGAAGACCACCGGGTCGGGGCGCGGGCTCCCCTCGGCGGTCACCGAGGCCGGGCCGCCGGAGAGGATCACGCCGCGCGGCGCGAAGGCGCGGATGGCGTCCGCCTTGACGGTGCAGGGGTGGATCTCGCAGTAGACGCCCAGCTCGCGCAGGCGGCGGGCGATGAGCTGGGTGTACTGCGAGCCGAAGTCGAGGATGAGGATCTTGTCGGAGTGGATGTCCACGCTGGTCCCGTCGCCCTTCCCTGCCCGTCAGTCGACCCGGTAGTTCGGCGCTTCCTGGGTGATGATCACGTCGTGGACGTGGCTCTCGCGGAGGCCCGAGCTGCTGATGCGCACGAAGCGCGGCTTGGCCCGCAGCTCGGGGATGGCCTTGCAGCCGAGGTAGCCCATGCCGCTGCGCAGGCCGCCCACCAGCTGGAACAGGGTCATCTCGATGGAGCCCTTGTAGGGCACCCGCCCCTCGATGCCCTCGGGCACCAGCTTGTCGGCGTCGGTGACGTCGGCCTGGAAGTAGCGGTCCTTGGACCCCTTCTTCATGGCGCCCAGCGAGCCCATGCCCCGGTAGGCCTTGTAGCTGCGCCCCTGGTAGAGGATCACGTCGCCGGGCGCCTCCTCGGTGCCGGCCAGCAGCGAGCCGATCATCACGCTGGAGGCGCCGGCCGCCAGGGCCTTGACCAGGTCGCCCGAGTACTTCACGCCGCCGTCGGAGATGACCGGCACGCCGGCCTTCTCCGCGGCACGGACGCACTCGTCGATGGCGGTGATCTGCGGCACCCCCACGCCGGCCACCACCCGGGTGGTGCAGATGGAGCCGGGGCCGATGCCCACCTTCACGGCGTCGACGCCGGCGGCGCAGAGCGCCTCGGCGGCCTCGGCGGTGGCGACGTTGCCCGCCACCAGCTCGATCCCCTTGAAGTTGGCCTTGGTGGCCCGCACCGCCTCGATGACGCCCCGGCTGTGGCCGTGGGCGGTGTCGATGGCGATGACGTCGACGCCGGCCTTGAGCAGCGCGTGGATGCGGGCCTCGCGATCCGCCCCCACGCCCACCGCGGCGCCGCAGAGCAGCCGGCCGAGCCGGTCCTTGGCGGCGTTGGGGTGCTGCTGGACCTTCTCGATGTCCTTGATGGTGATGAGCCCGCGCAGCTCGAAGGCCTCGTTGACCACCAGCAGCTTCTCGATGCGGTGCTGGTGGAGCAGCACCTTGGCCTCCTCGATGGTGACCCCCTCGCGGGCCGTCACCAGCTTCCTGGTCATGACCGCCTCGACCTTCTGGTCGAGGTTCTGCTCGAAGCGCAGGTCGCGGTTGGTGAGGATGCCGACCAGCCGGCCCTGCCTGGTCACCGGGATGCCGCTGATGCCGTTCTCCCGCATCAGGGCCACGGCGGCGGAGAGCCGGGCCTCCGGCTCGATGGTGATGGGGTCGCCCACCACCGCCGACTCGTACTTCTTCACCTTGTGGACCTCGGCCGCCTGCTCCTCGACGGTGAGGTTCTTGTGGATGAAGCCGAGTCCCCCGCTGGCCGCCATGGCGATGGCCATGCGCGCCTCGGTGACCGTGTCCATGGCCGCCGAGACGATGGGGATGTTGATGGAGATGTTGCGGGTCAGCCGGGTCGCGGTCTCGACCGACTTGGGGAGGATGTCCGATTCCGCCGGGAGCAGCAGCACATCGTCGAACGTGAGCGCCAGCTTGAGATCGTCCCGATTGAGCATGCGGACGGATATCGCACCACCCGGCGCAGGTCAAGGCGACCCAGAAGTGCGCCACGACTTGCCTTTCGGGTTGCCCGCGGCCGGCCGGCGTCCTCATAATCGACCACCCCATGACCGGCGATCCGGGCGACAGGCCGTTCGACGACCAGAGGCCGGTCGGGCTCCTCGTCCGCCTCGCCTACGCCACGCCCGAGGACTTCCGGCTCCGCTTCGCGACCAACCTCTCCCGCGGCGGCGTCTTCATCCAGACCCGGGAGCCCAGGCCGGTGGGCACGGCGGTGGCCTTCGAGCTGCGCCTCTCCACCGGAGAGAAGGTGCTGCGCGGGGAGGGGCTGGTCCGCTGGGTCGAGGCCGAGGACCCGCGTTCCGTGCCGAGGCGCCTGCCCGGCATGGGGATCCAGTTCACCAAGCTCGACGCCGCCTCCCGGGCGCTGGTCGACGCCGTGGCCGCCGAGCGCGAGGCCCTGGGCGCCATGACGCCCCCGGCCCGCCCGGCCACCACGCCGCCGTCCGGGCGACCCCGCCCGGCAGCCTCCCCGCCGCCCCCGCCCGCTCCCGGCGGGCCGGCCGACCCGCCCCCCCCCACCCTGCCGCGCCTCGCCCTCACGCCGGCGCCCTCCCCCGCGGCGCCGGCCCAGGCCGAGCTGGATCAGCCCCACCCCGTGGAGCGGCTCGAGGCCGGGCCCGCCCCGGTGCGGATCCCGCTGCCCGCGGCCCCCGAGCCCATCACCCACCCCTCCCGGGCCGTCATCGGCATCGACCTCGGCACCACCAACTCCTGCGCCGCGGTGGTGCGCGATGGCCGGCCCTACGTGATCCCGTCTCGCGAGGGCTACCGGACCATCCCCTCCACCGTGGCCCTCACCTCGCGCCACACGCTGGTGGTCGGCCACCTGGCGCACGCCCAGCGGCTCACCAACCCGTCCGGCACCATCCACGGGTCCAAGCGGCTGCTGGGCCGCCCCTTCGACTCGGCGGCCATCGACGCGCTGCGCGGCAAGATCCCCTACCAGGTCGTCGCCGACGAGGAGGGCATGCCCGCGGTGAAGCTGGGGCCGGTCTCCCTGTCCATCGAGCAGGTGGCGGCGCTGATCCTGCGCGAGGTGAAGGAGGTGGCGCAGAACCACCTCGGGGAGGAGGTCAACCGCGCCGTCATCACCGTGCCGGCCTACTACAACGAGCGGCAGCGCCAGGCGGTGCGCCTCGCCGCCGGGCTGGCCGGCCTGCAGGTGGAGCGGATCCTCAACGAGCCGACGGCCGCCGCGCTGGCCTACGCCTACGGGCGCCACCTGCAGCAGCGGGTGCTGGTGTACGACCTGGGTGGCGGCACCTTCGACGTCTCGGTGCTGGAGCTGCAGGACAACATCTACGAGGTGGTCTCGACCGGCGGCGACAACTTCCTCGGCGGCGTCGACTTCGACGCCCGGGTCACCGAGACCCTGCTGGCGTGCTACGCCCGGCAGGTGGGGGCCGAGTTCGCCGGCGACCGGGTGGCCCTCTCGCGCCTCGCCGAGGCGGCCGAGCGGGCCAAGTGCTCCCTCTCCGAGCGCACCGAGCACGCCGTGCAGCTCCCCTTCCTGGCGCTCCACGACGGGAAGCCGGTCGGCCTCGAGGCCACCCTCACCCGCGCGGAGCTGGAGCGGCTGGTGGAGCCCCTGGTGGAACGCACCCTCGACGTCTGCCGCGACGTGCTGCTGCAGCGGGGCCTCCAGGTCGGGGACATCGACGAGGTGATCCTGGTGGGCGGCCAGTCGCGCATGCCGCTGGTTCACCGCAAGGTGTCGGCCTTCTTCGGCAAGGCGCCCTCGCGGGCCGTCCACCCCGACGAGGCGGTGGCGCTGGGCGCCGCGCTGCTGGCCCATTCGCTGGGGAGCGCCGAGGGCGTGGTGCTCATCGACGTGCTGTCCCGGTCGATCGGCGTGGCCCTGCCGGGCGGCCAGGTCAAGACCATCCTCCACCACAACACCTCGCTGCCGGCCCGCAAGCAGTACGGCCTCTCCACCACCCGCGACGGCCAGACCGAGTTCGAGCTGGTGGTGGTGCAGGGCGAGAGCGAGCTGGCGGCCGAGTGCGAGTACCTCGGGACCGTGGCGCTCACCGGCCTGCCGCCGGGTCCGCGCGGGATGGTGAAGATCGCGGTCACCTTCGAGCTGGGGGCCGAGTGCCTGCTCACCGTCACCGCCCGGGAGATGCACACGCAGCGGCAGGTCTCGGTCCGGATGTCCACCACGCCCGGGCCGGGCGGCGCCCAGCGCCAGCTGGAGCGCGGTTCTCGCAGCGACGCCCCGTCGCTCCACTCCGGCGTCCACGCCGCGGTGACGCCCACGGCCCCCGGGGGTCCTGGGCCCGCCGAGGCCGCCGCCGGCGAGGCCACGGCCACGGTCGCCGCCAGCGAGGAGCGGACCGGCGAGCGGCTGCTGGGGAGGCTGCGCAGGCTCCTCGGCGGCGAGGACGGGGGGCGCTGACGGCCCGCGCCGCGGCGGCGGACGGCTACGGCGAGGCCGGGGGCGGGGGCGGCAGCTCCCCGCGGCGCGTGAGCCACCAGCGGATCCCGAGCCCGGCCACCAGCACCAGCACCGCCGCCAGGATGTAGTTCCCGAAGCGGGCCGCGTGACGGGCCGCCTCGCCGATGTTGGAGCCGAAGTAGAAGCCGAGGCAGACCCAGAGCGGCGCCGAGACCAGCGCCGCCGCCCCGTCGAAGAGCAGGAACTCCCAGAACGGCAGCTTCGAGTGACCGACCGTGAAGTAGGTCGGGGCCCGCAGTCCGGGGAGGAACCTGCGCAATCATCACCACCACGTTGCCGCGCTTCCGGATCAGCTTCTCGGCCTCGGCCAGCCGGGACGGCGTGATGAGCCGGCGCAGGGGCGGGATCTCCGCCACCCGGACACCCAGCTTGCGCCCCGCCCAGAAGATGACCGAGTCGCCCACCAGGATCCCGGCCAGGCCCGCGGCCACCATGGCCAGCAGCCCCCGGTCGTCGGATCATGGCGCCGAAGCTGGCCACCTCGAGCTCGCTGCCCATCCAGGCCAGCACGCCACCGGTGACCAGCACGATGTCCTCGGGCAGGGGCAGGCCGAAGCCGCACAGGACCAGCACGCCGAAGACGGCGAAGTACCCGACCGCCAGCCCATGGCCGGAGAGCATGTCGACCAGCTGCTGAAGCATCCGGCTGGGATACTCGCCGCCAATCCGGCCGGAGTCCAGCCCTAGGAACGCGGCGGATCCTCGGCCGGCGCGAGCTTGCGCAGGGTCAACTCGCGCAGCAGCTCGCGGTTCTCCCCCGCCCGGGCAGCCACCTCCGCGGCGATGGCCAGGGCCAGCTTGAGGCAGGCCTGCGGCTTCTGCGGCTGGAGCCGGGCGAAGTCGCGCTGGGTCAGCTCGATGACCTCGCAGGGGGTGGCCGCCACCGCCGAGACCAGCCGCGTGCTCCTGGCCAGCAGCCCCAGCGCGCCGAGGTGCTCGCCGGGGCCCAGCACCGCCAGCTCGCGCTCCCCCTTGGCGTCCTTCTGCGTGACCCGCACCTCGCCGCCGCGCACGATGAAGAGCGACTCGCCCGCCATGCCCTCGGCGAAGAGCGGCGCCCCGGCCTCGACGCTCCGCTCCACGGCGATGACGGCGAAGATGCGGATCCCGGTCTCGGTGAACTCCCGGAAGAGCGCGCAGCGCTGCAGCGCCTCGATGACCGTCATGGCGCCCCCCCCTCCGACCGGTAGCGCGCGGCGTACTCGACGTAGTGGGCCGCCGAGGCCCGCAGGGCCTCCACGTCGGCCGTCGTCCAGCGAGCGCCGCACCCGGGCGGGCGCGCCCATCACCAGCGACCGGGCCGGGACCACCATGCCCGGCGGCACCAGCGCCCCGGCCCCGACCATGGCCTCCTCGCCCACCACCGCGCCGTCGAGCACGATGGCGCCGATGCCGATCAGGCAGCGGTCCTTCACGGTGCACCCGTGGAGGACGGCCTGGTGACCCACCGTGACGTCGTCGCCGATGACGGTGGGGTGGGTCCCGCCGGTGACGTGGACCACCGCCTGGTCCTGGATGTTGGTCCGGGCCCCGATGCGGATGGAGTTCACGTCCCCGCGCACCACGGCGCCGAACCAGATGGAGGCGCCGGGCCCGAGCACCACGTCGCCCACCACCACGCAGCCCGGGGCGAGGAACACCGAGGGATCGATGCGCGGCGCCACGCCCCCGAAGGCTCTGAGCTCGGCCATTCAGCGGCGGATGCTAGCCCGCGCCCTCCAGCGTCGCAAGATGAGCCAGGCCAGCAGGGCGCCCAGCGCCGCACCGACGGTGTCGGTCAGCCAGTCGGCCACCTCGGCGGAGCGGTGCGGCACGAACCGCTGGTGGAACTCGTCGGTGGCGCCGTAGAGGGAGCCGACGAGGGCGGCCCAGCGCGCCGCCCTCGGCAGCGCCATGAGGTGGGAGAGCCCCCAGGTGGCCACCACCGCGAAGGTGGCGTACTCGAGGAGGTGGAGCAGCTTGTCGCTGACCCGGCTGGTCAGGCGCGGCAGCGGGTTGGGCTGGCTGGAGAGCCAGAAGATGAGCGCGGCGTAGGCGATGGCCGGCAGGAGCCAGTAGAGCGCCTGCCACCAGCGCGGGGGCGGAGCCTGGAGCGGCTCCTGCGGCGGCGCGCCGCCACGGATCCCCTCGCTCACCTGGCCGCCCCGGCCCGGCCCACCAGCTCGCCGCCCAGCGAGGCGTGGCCGGCTCGCACCACCTTGACCCGCACCAGCGCCCCGGTGGGGGCCTCGGCCTCGGTGGCGTCCAGGTGCACCAGCCGGTTCTCCGGGGTCCGGCCCTGGCGCCGCTCCCCATCCTCGCCGCTCCCCTCGATCAGGACCTCCACCTCGCGCCCCAGCTCGGCCCGCATCCCCTCGGCGGTGATGGCGCGCTGCACCTCCAGCAGCCGCTCCAGCCGCTCCAGCGCCACGGCGCGCGGCACCTCCGCCCACTCCGGCGCGCTCCCCAGCCGGCGCTGCGCCGCGGTGTGGGGCCGGGGGCTGAAGACGAAGGAGAAGGAGTTCTCGAAGCGGGCCCGCCGCAGCAGCGCCAGCGATCCCTCGAAGTCGGCCTCGGTCTCGCCCGGGAAGCCGACGATGAAGTCGGTGGTGATGGCCATCCCGGGACGTGCCGCCGCCAGGGCGTCGTGGCGGGCCAGGTACTCCTCCACGGTGTAGCCGCGCCGCATGCGCGCCAGCACCGCGTCGGAGCCGGCCTGCACCGGCAGGTGGAAGTGGCCCATCACCTTCGGCTCCTCGCGGAAGACCTCCACCAGCTCGTCGGAGAGGTCGTGCGGGTGGCTGGTGGTGAAGCGGACGCGGGCGATGCCCGGGACCGCCGCCACCCGGCGCAGCAGCGCGGCGAAGCCGACGCCGCCCCGGTACGAGTTGACGTTCTGGCCGATCAGGGTCACCTCGCGGACCCCCACCTCGGCCAGCGCGGTGCACTCCGCCACGATCTCGCCGACCGGGCGGGAGACCTCGCGGCCGCGGGTGTGCGGGACGATGCAGAAGGCGCAGACGTTGTCGCACCCCTTCATGGCGGTGACGAACGCGGTGGCCCGGCCCCGCGCCGCCTCGGCGTCGGCGCGCGGGAAGAGGTACTCCTCCGAGCTCATCCAGCCGGTCTCGGCGAAGCGCTCGCGCCCGGCGGCCCGCTCCAGCAGCTCCGGCAGCCGGCCCAGGTTGTCGGGGCCGACCACGAAGTCGACGTGGGGCACCAGCCTGAGCAGCCGCTCCTTCTCCTGCTGCGCCACGCAGCCCGCCACGGCGATGAGGGCGCCGCGGCGGGACTTCACCGCCCGGTAGCGGCCCAGCGCCGAGAGCAGCTTCTGCTCCGCCTTGTCCCGGACGGCGCAGGTGTTGAGGAGGATCAGGTCGGCCTCGTCGGGGGTGGCGGCGCGCGACCAGGCGTGGCGCCCCAGCAGCTCGACCATCCGGTCGGAGTCGGACTCGTTCATCTGGCAGCCGAAGGTGTGCACGAACACCTTGCGGGCCGCGGTCGGCGCCGGCGTCCGGGGCGCCGGGGCGGGAGGCTGGCCGAGGTGGACGAGATCGCTCACGGCCGCGGCAAGGTATGGAACCGGCGGTCGCGCGTCAAGGCGCCGGCCCGGCTCAGGCCCGCGGCAGCAGGGCCTCGGCCACGCCCTCCAGCTCGGCGAGGCAGGTGACCACGGCCACCCGGTCGCAGGAGGCCGCGTAGCGGGCCATCTCCCCGTCACCCAGCTCCCACCGCTCCCGGGGCTCGGGGCAGATCCAGAGCAGGCGGCGTCCCCGCCGGCGCAGCTCGTCGAGCACCCAGGCCTGCGGGGGCGCGTAGTTGGTCCTGCCGTCGCCGATGACGATGACCGTGGTCCGCCGCGTGACCGAGGCCAGGTGGTGGCGGTGGAAGAGCTTGAGCGCCCGCCCGTAGTCGGAGTTGCCCAGCAGGGGGACCACCCGCGAGGCCACCGCCAGCTCGGCGGCCTGGGCGGGCTCCCGGGCCCGGCGCAGCTGGTCGGTCACCTCGCCCAGCTCGGAGACGAAGATGAAGGTCCGCGCCGTGCGCGCGCGGCCGTGCAGGACCCCGAGGAAGAGGAGCATGAGGCGGGAGACGTGGCGCATCGACTGCGACACGTCGCAGAGGATGACCAGGTCGGTCCGCTCCCGCCTCCGGTCGCGGAAGCAGAGCCGCGCCGGCACCCCGTCGAGGGCGATGTTGCGCCGCAAGGTCCGGCGCACCGCCAGCGCGCCGCGGCGGGTGGCCCGCTCGCGCCGCGCCAGCCTGGCCTTGAGCCGCTCCGCCAGCCGCCGCACCGCCTGCTCGACCCGCCGCGCCTCGGCGGGCGAGAACGGGGCCTGGCCCGGCGCCGGCAGCGCGTCGGCGCGCCTGGCCTTCGACCGCAGCGTCAGCTCGGCCTCGGCGAAGCCCCGGGCCGCCCGCTCCACCCCCTCGAAGGCCTCGCGCAGGGCGCCGGAGAGGACGTCGAGCCGGGCCGGGTCGAGCCCGCTGCCCTGCAGCGCCACCTCGGCGGCGGCCCGGTCGCCCGCCAGCGCGTCGCCGCCGGCGGCCTGCAGCAGCCGCCGTGCCGCGAAGCCGCCGTGCGCCTCCAGCAGGAGCGGCAGCTCGATGCGAAGCGCCGCGGCGCGCAGCAGCCGCTGCAGCGCCAGCCGGTCGCCGGAGAGCGCCGCCTGGCCCAGCGGCCCCATGGCGACGGCAGCCCGGCCCAGCTGGCGGATCACCATCTCCAGCTCGTCCCCCTCCAGCAGCCCCGACTCGCGGATCCGCTCGAGCAGCGAGCGCTCGGCCGCCTCGACCGAGCGCCCCAGCGCGGAGAAGTGGAGGTCGAAGAGCGCCTCGAAGGTCGGCACGTCGGCGGCCCGCTTCACCAGCGTGGCGCGCAGGGCGGCCCGCAGCGCCGCCCGCTCGGCCACCCCGGTCAGCGCGGCGGCCGCCACGGCGTCGCCCACCTCCGCGGTCGAGACCCGGACGCCGTTGCGCCGGAGCAGGCGGGCGAACTGGACGAGGTGGGACTCCACCGGCACAGTCTAGAGCACATCCGCGGGTCGGCGGGTCGCGCGGGGCCGGGGGAGCCGGGCGGGACCGGGCCGTGGACGCGCCCGGGAGCTTGCCCCGGAGGCGCCGCCGCGCTTCACTCGGCCTCGTGAGCCGAGCCGACCCATCCACCCGCCGCCTCGGCCCCTCGCTGGGCGCCGCCCTGGCCGCGGCGTGGCTCGGCTGCGCGGCCCACCCCGCATCCCTCCCGGCCCCGCCACCGGCGCTCCCGGCGCTCCCGCCGGAGGCCGGCCGGGCTTCGGCGCGGCGGGGCGGCGCCTCGGCGGCGGTCGAGCAGGCGCTGGCCCGGCTCACCCTGGAGGAGAAGGTGGCGCAGCTGGTGATGGCCTACGCGCCCCCGGGCGACGGGCCGCTCCGGCAGGGGGGCGTCATCCTGATGGGGAAGGCGCTGCGCGACCCGGCGACGCTGCGGGCGCGGGTCGAGGCCCTGCAGCGGCGCTCCACGCTGCCGCTGCTGGTGGCGGTCGACCTGGAGGGGGGGAGCTGAACCGGCTCAAGGCGCTGCGGACCCTCTCCGCCTTCCCCTCGGCCAGGGCCATGGGCGAGGAGGGCGGCTGGGAAGCCGAGGCCTGGGGCCGGCGCGCCGGGCTCGACCTGGCCTCCCTCGGCGTCAACATGAGCCTCGGGCCGGTGCTCGACCTGGCCGCCTCGGGCTTCATGGCCGAGACCAGCCGCTCGCTGGGCGACGACCCGGTGCGGGTGGCCCGGCTGGCGCGCGCCTTCGCCCGCGGCCTCGGGTCGGCCGGCATCCTGGCCATCGGCAAGCACTACCCGGGCTACGGGCCGGCCCGGGGCTCGAGCGACAAGGCGCTGCTGCACGTGGACCGCTCGCCCCAGGAGATCGCCCGCCACCAGGCCGCCTTCGTGGCCGCCAGCGACGAGCTGGCCGGCGTGATGCTGGCCAACGTCGCCTTCACCGCCTACGGCGACGTGCCGGCCATCCTCTCGCCGGAGCTGGTGGCGCGCGCCCACCTGGCCGGCTTCCTCACCGTCACCGACGACCTGGCCGTGCCGTCCCTGCTCGAGGCGACCGGCGGTGACGCGGCCGAGCTCTGGCGGCGCGCCTTCCTGGCCGGCAACGACCTGCTCCTCACCACCGCCCCCTGCGAGTGGCCCGGGTCCCCCGATCCCCGGGCGGTGCTGGCCGACCTGGTCCGGTCCCGTCCCGAGCTGAGACCGAGACTCGACGAGAGCGTCCGGCGGGTGCTCTCGGCCAAGGAGCGGGCCGGCCGGCCACCCTCGAAGTCACCCGATCCCGCAGGGGAAATGCGGCCAGCCGAGCGGTGAGGCATTCCCGGCACGCCGGGCCGTCGTCACAACCGGGCCGGGCGGGCGCCAACACCATGGGATGCCCGCTCTCGTTCGATCGGTCCTGCTCGGTCTCTTCCTCCTCTCCCGGTCGATCGACCTGGCGCTCCTCGCGCTCAACCTGCGCGAGGCCTCCCGGGCGCGCGGCGTGCCCCCCGCCATGAGGGGGCTGATCCCGCGCCGCCAGGCCGAGCGGGCGCGCCGCTACGCCGTGGCCAGGGGCCGGCACGCGCTGGCGCACGGGCTCGCCGACGCCGTGGTCACCGCCTGGCTGCTCTTCGGCGGGGCGCTCCCCTGGCTCGACCGGGCCCTGGCGACCGCCGGGGTGGCCGGGGCCCACCGCTTCGTGGCCTTCCTGGCGCTGACCTCGCTGGCGCTGGGGCTGGTCGAATGGCCGTTCGCCTGGTGGCGGGCTCGCGCCGTCGAGCAGCCCTTCGGCTTCGGCGAGGTTCGGCTGGTTCCCTTCCTGGCCGCCCGGCTCCGCGCCCTGGCCGGCCGCGCCGCGCTGGCCCTGCCCCTGCTCTACGCGGCCTGGGCCATCCTGGCCAACGCCGGAGGGGCCTGGTGGCTCTGGCTCTTCGCCGCGCTCGCGGTGATGCAGCTGGCCCTGCAGTGGGCCTGGCCGGCGCTGCTGGCGTCGCGGCTGGCGCGGGCCCGCCCGGTCACCGGGGGACCCCTGCCGGAGCGGCTCGAGGCCCTGAGCGCCGCGGCCGGCTTCCGCACCGGCGGCGTCTTCGTGGTCGGGGGATCGCGCTTCCCCGGCCACGCCAACGCCTGCCTGGTCGGCCTCTTCCGACCGCGCGTCCTGATCGACGACCGCCTGCTGGCCCGGCTCTCGGTGGAGGAGGTGGCCGCGGTCACCGCCCACGAGATGGGCCACTTCCTGCTCCGGCACCCGCTGCAGCGGCTGGCCGCCACCATGCTGGGGACCTTGGCCCTGCTGGCGCTGACCGCGGCGGTCCTCCCCTGGCCGCCGCTCTACCAGGCCTTCGGCTTCGGCGCGCCCTCGCCCGAGGCCGCCGTGGCGCTGGTCTCGCTGGCCGCCGGCCCGCTGGCCTTCTGGCTGACGCCGCTGGTCTCGGCCTGGTCGCGCCGCCAGGAGCTGGCGGCCGATGCCTTCTCGGCGCGGCTCTTCGGCCGGGTGGGCGCGCTGGCCTCGGCGCTGCAGCGGCTCTCCGAGGACAACCTCGCCAACCCCTGGCCACACCCGTGGTACGCAGGCTGGTGCTTGCGCCACCCACCGCTGGCCGAACGGCTCGTGGCGCTGGTCCGCGCCACCGGATCACGGTGAGGCTGGCGCCGGGCCGTCCAAACGCCGGGCGGCGGTCAGCAGGGCGATGGTCTCCACGTGGTGGGTCTGGGGAAACAGGTCGAAGGCCTGCACGGCCGTGATCCCGAAGCCGGCCTCGACGACCCCGCGCAGGTCGCGCGCCAGGGTGGCCGGGTCGCAGGAGACGTAGACGGCGCGTTCGACGCCGAGCTCCCGGAGCGCCGGGCCGATGCCCCTGGCGCCCTCGCGCGGCGGATCGAGGAGGGCCCTCGTGAACCCTCCCCGTCCCGCCTGCCGCTCCCGGGCCAGCGCCAGCGCCAGCTTGAGGGCGTCGCCGGCGTAGAAGCGCGTCCCGCTCCCCTCGAGGTCGGCCCGGGCCAGCTCCAGCGCCGGCCCCTGCACCTCGACGGCCGCCACCGCGGCGGCGCGGGCGGCCAGCGGCCCGGTGAAGTTGCCGGTTCCGCAGAAGAGCTCCAGCACCCGCTCCCCATCGGGCTGGAGCAGCTCCAGCGCGGCCTCGACGAGCAGCGCGTTGGCGGCCCGGTTGGCCTGCTGGAAGACGTCCGGGCGGGAGGTGGCCAGGCCGGCGGCCGGCCGCCCCGGCACCCGCTGGTGGCGCAGCGCCGGAGCCCCGACCGACACGGGCGACGCGCCCTCGGCGCCGAGGACCAGGCCGGCCAGGCCCGGCACCGAGCGCAGCAGGGCCTCGGCCCGGCTGCGCTGCTCCTTGCCGGGCGGCGCCGCCAGCAGCAGGTGGGCCGCGCCCCGCCCCTCGTGGTCCGACCACTCCAGCGCCACCTGGCGGGGCGAGAGCGCCGCCGCCACCAGGGCCGGCCCGAGCGCCCGGCGCAGCCCCTCCAGCCCCTCGGTCAGCAGGAGGCAGTCGGCCACCGGCACCGGCAGGTGGGAGCGGCGCTGGAAGAAGACCAGCCGCCCCTCCCGCCGGTCGAGGTGGAAGCGGGCGCGGGAGCGGTAGCGCAGCGCGCTCGGCGACGGGACGGGCGGGCGCCAGCCGCAGGCGTCGGCGTCGATCCGGCCGATCTTGCGCAGCGCCTCGCGCACCGCGGCCGCCTTGGCGGCCAGCTGCGAGGCCTCGTCGGCGTGCTGCCACTCGCAGCCGCCGCAGCGATCGCCGGCGGGGCCGAAGTGCCGGCAGGCCGGGGCGCGGCGGGCGGCGCCTGGCGCCAGCAGCTCCACCAGCTCCCCGTGGACCGCGGCGCCGGCCGCCGGGACCTCGGCCACCACCCGATCGCCCGGGGCGGTGAACGGCACGAAGACGGTGCGCTGGCCGGCGCGTCCCACCCCCTCGCCGCCGGGCGCGAGGGCGAGGATGTCGAGCTCGAGGCGCACGGGCGCGCTGCTACGGGGCTTCCAGCTGGCCCCGGAGCCGCTGCACGAAGCGGTCGAGCTCGGCGCGGCGCTCGGGGCCGAGGTCGGTGAACTCCACGCCCATGCCCGGGACCATGTTGTGGTGGTTGTCGTACTCGGTGACGCGGGTGACCTTGGCCTCGAAGGCCACGGCCTGCGGCTCGCCCGGGAGCTGGATGAGGATGCGGACGGCGGTCCCGACCGGCAGCGGGCTGCGGGTGTTGATGAAGAGGCCGCCCTGGCTGATGTTGGTCGCCCAGTCGGTCAGGAAGCTTCCCACCGACCGATAGGCCACCGGGATCTCGTGGTGAAGGCGCGCGGCCTTCCGCTTGTTGTCCGTCCCGGTCCGCATCTGGAGCGAAACTCTAGCAGGGGCTCCCCGCAGCGCCAAGGGTGGCCGCCCCGCCGAGCAGGAGCCGGACCTCCACCCCGCGCCAGCGATGCAGGTGAGCCGCCGCGCTCCCCTCGCGCACCGCGACCTCGACCCGCCCACCGCTCCCCATCAGCGCCAGCAGCTCGCCCGGCAGCCCGTCGCCGAAGGTGCGGACCCAGCGGGCGGGCCGGCCGTCGCAGAGGGCGACCCGGACCTCGACCCCGGCGAGGTCGGCCTCCCGGATGGAGGTGACCAGGTTGCCGAAGGAGTCGACCGCGAGCGTGACGCCCCGGATCTGGCCGGCGCTGCGCTCGGCCAGCGGCCAGTCGAGCCGCACCGGGTCGGTGGTGAGCGGGCCGAGCCGCTCCGGCGGGAGGCCGAGGGCCAGCGCCGCGGCGACCGGCGCGAAGAGGTCGCGGCCGTGGAAGGTGGCGCAGCGCGGCAGCGGGACCAGCGCCGGGTCGGCCAGGTGGTAGACCCGGGCCCCCTCGCCCAGGAAGGGGGTGAGCAGGCCGTTGTCGGGTGCCACCAGCCGGCGGCCCTCGGGATCGACCACGCAGATGCCGCGGCGCTCGGTCCCGACCCCGGGGTCGACCACGGCCAGGTGGATGGCGTCGAGCGGGAAGGCCGGGAGGCAGGCCTCCAGCAGCAGCGCTCCGGCCAGCAGGTCGTAGGCCGGGACCCCGTGCGAGACGTCGACGATGCGCAGGTCGGGCACGGCCGAGAGGAGCACCCCCTTCAGCTGGGCGGGATAGCCGGAGCCGGCGCCGTAATCGGTGGTGAGCGTGACGAGGGGGGACGGCACCGGGCGCATTCTGCCCCGCCGGCGCGGCGCGGGACAGCCCCGGCCCCGTAGCGGGCGCGAACGGGGCTGCGCACCAGGCCGAGCCGGCTTCAGAAGGTCATGGTCTTCAGGTCCGGCGCCACCGCCAGGGCCGGCCCGGTGAGGGCCCGGACCGACTCGACCGTCTCGCCGGGGGCCAGCTCGCGGAGCAGGAGCCCCGCCGGCGTGACGTCGAGCCAGGCCCGGTCGGAGCAGATGGCCGCGACGCAGCGCTTCCCGGTGAGCGGGAGGGTGCAGGCCTCGAGGATCTTGGGCTTCCCGTCCTTGGTGGCGTGGTCCATCATCACCACCACGCGCCGGGCGCCGGCCACCAGGTCCATGCCGCCGCCCATCCCCTTCACCATCTTCCCCGGCACCAGCCAGTTGGCGAGGTCGCCCTGCGCGCTCACCTCCAGGGCGCCGAGGATGGCCAGGTCGATGTGGCCACCCCGGATCATGGCGAAGGAGTCGGCCGAGGAGAAGAAGGCCGAGCCGGGGTTGACGGTCACCGTCTCCTTCCCGGCGTTGATGAGGTCGGGGTCCTCGGTCCCGGCCACCGGGTAGGGCCCGACGCCGAGGATGCCGTTCTCCGACTGGAGCACCACCTCGATGCCGGCCGGCACGTAGTTGGCCACCAGGGTCGGCATGCCGATCCCGAGGTTGACGTAGAAGCCGTCGCGCAGCTCTCGCGCGACGCGGGCGGCGATCTGCTCGCGGGTCAGCGGCATGGTCAGGTCCCCTCCCCGGCCGCCGGCCGGACGGTGCGCCGCTCGATCCACTTCTGGTAGCCGGCCCCCTGGACCAGCCGCTTCACGTAGATGCCCGGGGTGTGGACCTGGTCCGGGTCGAGCTGGCCCGGCGCCACCACCCGCTCCGCCTCGGCGATGGTGACGCGCGCCGCGGTGGCCATGACCGGGTTGAAGTTGCGCGCCGTCTTGCGGAACACCAGGTTGCCGTGGGTGTCTGCGGTGTGGGCGTGGACCAGCGCGAAGTCGGCCCGGAGCGGCTGCTCGAGGATGTACTCCCGGCCGTCGATGACCCGCGACTCCTTGCCGTCGGCCACCTGCGTGCCCACGCCGGTGCGGGTGTAGAAGCCCCCGATCCCGGCGCCGCCGGCCCGGATCCGCTCGGCCAGCGTCCCCTGCGGCACCAGCTCCACCTCCAGCTCGCCGGAGAGGAACTGGCGCTCGAACTCCTTGTTCTCGCCGACGTAGCTGGCGAGGATCTTGCGGATCTGCCGCGCCTGCAGCAGCGGCCCGAGCCCGAGGTCGGTGGTGCCGCAGTTGTTGGAGATGAGGGTCAGCCCCTTGACCCCGGCGCGGTGGAGCGCCGCGATCAGGTTCTCCGGGTTGCCGCACAGGCCGAAGCCCCCCACCATGATGGTCGCGCCGTCGCGGATGTCCGCCACCGCGGCGTCGGCCGACTCGACGAGCTTGTTCACGGCGTCACCGCTCCACCACCAGCGCCACCGCCTCGCCGCCGCCGATGCAGAGCGAGGCCACGCCGCGCTTCTTGCCCAGGTCCTTCATGGCGTGGAGCAGGGTGACGAGGATGCGCGCGCCGGAGGCCCCGATGGGGTGCCCGAGCGCGACCGCGCCGCCCCGGACGTTGACCGAGGCCGGGTCGAGCCCGAGCAGCCGGTTGTTGGCCACCGAGACCACCGCGAAGGCCTCGTTGATCTCCCACAGGTCGACGTCCTTGACGCCCAGCCTGGCCCTGGCCAGCGTGGCCCGGATGGCGTCGGCCGGGGCGATGGTGAACTCGATGGGCGCGCGCGCGGCGCCGCCCCATCCGGTGATCCGGGCCAGCACGGTTCGCCCCTCCCGGGCGGCCCGCTCGGCGCTCATCAGCACCACGGCGGCGGCCCCGTCGTTGATGGAGGAGGCGTTGGCGGCGGTCACCGTGCCGTCCTTCTTGAAGACCGGCTTGAGCGACGGGATCTTCTCGGGCCGGGCCCCCTTGGGCCCGTCGTCGTCGGCGACCACCGTCTTCTCGCCCTTCTTCCCCTCGATCTCGACCGGCACGATCTCCGGCTTGAAGGCGCCGGCCTTGGCGGCGGCGATGGCCCGGGTGGTCGACTCCAGCGCGTAGGCGTCCTGGGCGGCCCGGTCGATCCCCTGGGTCACGGCGCAGTGCTCGGCGCAGATCCCCATGTGCGTCTGGCCGTAGACGTCCCAGAGGCCGTCGTGGATGAGCCCGTCGATGAGCTCGACGTTGCCCATGCGGACCCCGGTCCGGGCGGCGCGGTCGTAGTACGGGGCGTTGGACATCGACTCCATGCCGCCCGCCACCACCACCTCGGCGTCGCCGAGGGCGATGGCCTGGGCGCCGGAGATGACCGCCTTCAGCCCCGAGCCGCAGACCTTGTTGAGGGTCCAGGCCGGGGTGGTCTCGGGGAGGCCGGCGAAGATGGTGGCCTGCCGGGCTGGCGCCTGGCCCACGCCCGCCTGCAGCACGTTCCCCATCACCACCTCGCTGACCTCGCCGGGCGCGACGCCGGCGCGCTCCAGGGCCGCCCGGATGGCGACGGCGCCGAGGCGGGGCGCGGTGACCGCGGCCAGTGAGCCGAGGAAGCTGCCGATGGGGGTGCGGGCGGCGCCGACGATGACCACGTCACGACCAGGCATGGGGACCTCGCTGGGGTGGAGAGCGCCCGAACCTTAGTGCGGCCGGCGGCTCGAGCCAAGCGGGTCGATGGGGGCCGCGAGCGTCAGCCTCTCTGCCAACGGTATCTGGCGTCGGGCTCGCGCTCCACGTTGCGGGAGCCGTCGGTCGTCTCCACCAGCCGGAAGCCATGCCGCTCGTAGAAGTCGCGGGCCCCCGCGTTGCGCTGGAAGACCCAGAGTTCCAGCGCTGGCCGCCCAGCCTTGGCGAGCGCCAGGAGCCGGCTGCCCAGCCGCCGCCCCTGCGACCCCGGTGCAACATAGAGGTGCTCCACCTCGCCCTCGCCGATGCCGATGAAGGCGATCGGGAGGCCCCCACGGTCCACGGCGACGTGGAGTTCGAGCCCCGCCTGGACCAGCTGGAGGAAATGGGCGACGGTCTCCTCCCAGCCGTACGGCTCGGTGAGCCACGGCATGGCCGTCCGCCGTGCATCGATGAAGACCCTCGCGATGGCCGGCGCATCCGCCGGTCGTGCGCGCCGGACCTCGACCGGGTTGGTGCCATCCTCCGCCACTGCAAGCCTAGGGGAGCCGGTAGGCGACCGAGGCCGAGATGGGGAGCAGGTTGGCGCCGCCGGCCGCCGAGGTCTGGAAGTAGACGAAGTAGGCGTAGCGGGCGGCCTCGATGCGGCCGTGCTGGATCTCCTCGGTGGTGACCGCCCGCACCGCGTCCTCGGCCCCGGCGGTCGAGGCCGCCGCCATGGGCTGGTCGTCGGAGCGGTAGAGGTAGGCGACGCCGTCGACCGCCGCGTCGGCGTCGAAGAAGACGTAGGTGAAGGCGGTGACCACCGCCCCGTCCGGCAGCGCCACCGGCACCACCAGGAAGTCGTCCTCGCCGCGCTCCTGGAAGCGCCCCACCCCGCCCGGCACGCTGCCCTGGGCGGTCACGGTGGAGGAGAGGCGCGGCACCCCGACCAGGGCCGCCACCGAGACCACGCCGCGCGGCAGCCGCTGGCAGGCCACGCTCCCGTCCCCGGCGATGACGCGGATGGCGGAGCCGGGGGCGCAGGTGCCGGTGACGCGCGCCTGCTTCCGCTCGATGGCCTCGGCGTTCTTCACGATCTCCGCCGAGTGGGTCTCGAGGGCGGCGCCGACCTCCTCCGGCAGGCGCTCCAGGGGCAGCCGCCCGCTGGCGATCTGCGCGGCGTCGATGGGGTGGCCGCCGGGGAAGTCGGGGCTGGGCGGGCGGGCGGCCCCGCGCGGCGGCGCCTCCGCCTCGGCCCCGGGGCGCAGGGTGGCCAGCGCCAGGCCAGCGGCCACCAGCGCCACGGTCGCGGCGGGGAGGATCCAGCGCTTCACGGGCCGATCCTTACCACGCCTCGGCCCGCCCGCCCGGGCCAGTCACCACCCCCCGGTCAGCGCCGGACGATCTCGCCCGAGCCGCTCACCGAGGCCTTCTCGACGGTGGCCCGCCCGTGCCAGGTCACGTCGCCCGAGCCGGCGACGGTGGCGCTCAGGGAGCCGCCGTCCAGCGTCACCTCGACGTCGCCGGAGCCGGCCACCGAGACGGTCGCCCCCTTGGCCGTCAGGGCCCCCGCCTTGACGTCGCCCGACCCGGCCACGGAGATGCTGGCGTGCGCGGCGGTGCCGCTCAGCTTCATGTCGCCCGAGCCGGAGATGGAGGCCTCGAGCTGGCCCGCCGAGCCGCTCCAGCGCAGGTCGCCGGAGCCCTCGATCTTGAGCGCCAGGTCGCCCTGGCCGCCCTCGATGGCGGCGTCGCCCGAGCCCTCGATGGTGAACGCGCGCAGCGCCGGCACCGTGATCTCGACGATTCCCTTGCCTTCCCAGCTGATGTCCCTGGTCCTGATGACCAGGGTGGAGCCGCTCACCTCGGTGATCACCAGCGGCTGCAGGTTCTGGTCGATGGTGACCGAGACCGTCGGCGCGCCGCCCACCTTCACGGCGGCGTCGATCGCGCCCTCCACGCGGACCGAGTCGAAGGCGCCGACCTGCCGCGGCTGCGTGACCTTCTGGCCGTCACCGCGGGTGCCTCCGAAGAGGGAGCGGGCCTGGGCGACGGCAGGGAGGAGCGCGACGGCGGCGAGGGCGGCGAGGGCGAGGCGGCGCATGAGGGGCTCCTGGCGGCAGGGCGGGCGGCACCGGGCCGGGACCACCCCGGCCCGGCGCCTCCGCGGTCTCTCTCCCCAGAGGGACCTCCAGCCCTACGCGGGCGGGGCGGTCCTATTTCAGCGGGGGCGGGCGCCCCAACGCCGCCATCACCAGCTTCAGGTCCTCCCACGCCTTCCCCTTCTCCTGCGGGCTCCGGAGCAGGTAGGCGGGGTGGAAGGTCGGCATGAGGCGGACCCCGGCGTACTCCGCCCACTGGCCGCGCAGCCGGGTGATGGGAACGGCGGAGCGGAGCAGCGTGTGGGCGGCGAACTTGCCGAGCGCCACGATCACCCGGGGGCCGACCGCCTCGATCTGCCGCCTCAGGAAAGGCTCGCAGGCCTCGATCTCGTCCGGCTCCGGGTTGCGGTTCCCGGGCGGCCGGCACTTCACCACGTTGGCGATGTAGACCTGCTCGCGCCGGTAGCCCATGGCCTCGATCATCCTGGTCAGCAGCTGGCCGGCCTTGCCGACGAACGGCTCGCCCTGCTGGTCCTCGTCGGCGCCCGGCCCCTCGCCCACGAACATCAGCTCGGCCCGGGGGTCGCCCACCCCGAAGACCAGGTGGGTGCGGCCTCCGGCCAGCTTGCAGCGTCGGCAGTCGCCGAGGTCGGCGCGGATGGCGAGGAGCCCGGGCGAGCCACAGCCCCGCTCCACCGCCGCATCCGCCTGGCCCGGGGTGGGCGCGGGCCTCGTCGTCACGGGAGGCGCGGACGGGGCCACGGGCACGGTCGGCCCCGGCGGGCGCAGGAGCGCCGGCCCGGGCTGCGGAACCTCGCGCACCCCCGCGTCGCGCAGCCAGGCCAGGTGGCGAGCCACCTCCCCCGCCACCTGTCGCAGCGCCTCCACCCGCTCGTCGCTCACGCTCGAAGCTCCTCCGCCCCGGGTGGCCCGTTGCGGTCGCCGGCCGCCACCCCTAGGATCAGCCCGATGTCACTGCGCGCCTTCGTCTCGACCAGCCTGGCCCTCGCGGCCCTCGCCATCCTCGCATGGCCCTCCGACGCGCTGGCGTGGGGGCCGCTGGCCCACCTCTCCTTCTCGGCGCAGGCGCTGGCCGCCACCGGCCCGCTGGCCGGCCCCCTGCGCAACCTGCTGGCCGACTTCGGCAACGAGTTCCTCTACGGCTCGCTGGCCGCCGACATCGTGGTCGGCAAGAACCTGGCGCGCTTCGTCCACCACGCCCACAACTGGAAGGTGGGGTTCGCGGTGCTCGACGAGGCCCGCCCCGGCGAGGAGAAGGCCTTCGCCTGGGGCTTCCTGGCCCACCTGGCCGCCGACACCGTGGCGCACAACTACTACGTGCCGTGGAAGAACATCTCCTCCTTCCACAAGGCCCGCACCGGCCACGCCTACTGGGAGCTCCGCTTCGACCAGCGGCTCGACCCGGCCCTCTCCGAGGTGGCGCGCCGGGTGGCCACCCGGTCCACCATCTCGCACGACAAGTTCCTGCGCCGGACGCTCCACCGGGCCTCGGTGCTGCCCTTCGGGGTGTCGCGCCACCTCTTCCGCTACCTGGTGATGAGCGCCAAGGTGAAGCGGTTCCAGCACGTCTCACGGCTGGCGCTGGCCCGCTCGAGGCGGCTGCCGCTCGAGGACGACCTCATCGCCGAGGTGAACGAGCTGGCGGTCGAGGCCATCCTCGGCCTCCTGCTCGACGGGCGCCACTGCGAGGCGGCTCGCGCCGACGCCACCGGCGAGCGGAACCTGGCCATGTCGGAGAAGCTCCGGCGCATGCTGGCCAGCCAGGTCCGGTCCGGTCGGCTCACCGGGATCGAGGCGCACCACCTGGTGGGCGAGGCGCGGGACTCCTTCCGGCGGGCCATCCACGGCACCCTGGTGCTGCCGGCGCGGGTCGCGCGCATCGCCGGGGCCTGACCGGCCACCCGGCTCAGGGCAGCGGCCTGGCCCTCGGCCGCCGGGCCTCCAGCACCGGCAGGACCCAGTCGACGATGGCCTCGGCCACCCGCTCCTTGGGCCCCTCGATCTCGGCCAGCTCGGTGCTCGACACCAGCGCCACCCGGTTGGTGTCGCCGCCGAAGCCGGTCCCCGGCCCGCCGACCTTGTTGGCCACCACCAGGTCGCACCGCTTGCCCTTCAGCTTCTCCCGGGCATTGGCGATGACCTCCTCGGTCTCGGCCGCGAAGCCCACCAGCACCGGCGCGTCGGGCTTGCCGCCGAAGCGGGAGCCCAGGCCGGCGAGGATGTCGGGGGTGCGGACCAGCTTGAGCGTCTCGTCGCGGGCCATCTTCTTCACCTTGTGCGGCGCCGAGGTGGCCGGCCGGTAGTCGGAGACGGCCGCCGCGCCGATGAAGAGGTCCATGCCGCCGCTGACGTCCTCGACCGCCCGGGCCATCTCCTCGGCGGTCTCGACGCGGATGGTCCTGACCCCGGACGGATCCGGCAAGGTGGTGGGACCGGAGACCAGCACCACCTCGGCGCCCCGCCGCGCCGCCACCGCCGCCAGCGCGTAGCCCATCTTCCCGGACGAGGGGTTGGAGATGAAGCGGACCGGATCGATGGGCTCGCGGGTCGGCCCGGCGGTGACCACCACGCGGCGTCCGGCGAGGTCGAGGTTGCCGAGCAGTCGCGACGCCGCCGTGCCGATCTCGTCTGGCTCGGCGAGCCGGCCCTCGCCCACGTCGCCGTCGGCCAGCACGCCGGCGCCGGGGCCGACCACATGCCAGCCGCGCGCCACCAGCGCGGCGAGGTTCTCCTGCACCGCGGGGTTCCTCCACATCCTCGTGTTCATGGCCGGGCAGAGGAGGACCGGGCAGGTGACGGCCAGCGCGGTGGTGGTGACGGCGTCGTCCCCCATCCCGGCGCGCAGCCGGGCCAGCAGGTCGGCGGTGGCCGGGGCCACGATGAAGAGGTCGGCCTCCCGGGCCAGCTGCAGGTGGCCGTAGCTCCGCTCGCTCTGCTCGTCGAGCAGGTCGACGATCACCGGCGCGCCGCTGATGGCCTGGAAGGTGAGCGGCCCGACGAAGCGGGTGGCGGCGCGGGTCATGGCCACGCGGACCTGGCCGCGTCCCTTCACCACCAGCCGAGCCACCTCGCAGGCCTTGTAGGCGGCGATGCCTCCGCCCACGCCGAGCACCACCGTCCGGTTCGCGAAGTCCATGGCGCGCATGGTAGCCGACCCGGCCCGGGCCGCCCACGGGCTATCATGGACCCAGCCGTGGACCCCCTCTCGCCACCCGATGGACCGCCGGCCGAGGCGCCGGAGCCGGCGACGGCCCCGGCCCCGCCCCAGCCGCCGCGCGCCGCGCCGCTGCTGCTGCTCCTGCTCGCCATCCTCCCGCTCTCGGCCATCGGCGCGGCCTCGCTGCTGGCCGGCGCGCTGGTGACCCAGGCGGCGCTGCTGCTGGTGACGCTGCGGTGGGCGCACCGCTCCCGGTTCGAGCCGACGCGCCTGCTCCGGCTCTCCCGGCCGCCCCCGGGCGCGCTGTGGCTGGGCGCCGGCGTCGGGGTGGCCGGCATCCTGGCCGGGGCCGGGCTCCAGTCGCTGACCAGGGAGGTGCTCCCGTCGAGGCTGGTGGAGGCGTTCGACGTCGGTCGGGTGCTGATGAGGGCGGGCTGGAGCCGGGCCGTGCTGCTCGGGGTGGTCTCCCTCCTGCCGGCCCTCTGCGAGGAGCTGGCGTTCCGGGGCGGGCTGCAGTCGGCGCTGGCCGGGCGGCGCTCGCCGGCCCGGGCCGTGGCGCTCTCGGCGCTGGCCTTCGCGCTGTTCCACCTCGACCCCATCCGCTTCCCCGGCGTGCTGCTGCTCGGGGTGGCGTTCGGCTGGCTGGCCTGGCGGACCGGCTCGATCTGGCCGTCGATGGTGGCCCACGCCGTCAACAACGGCACGGCCGTGCTCGGGCTGCTGCTGGCGTCGCAGGCGGCCGACCCCGACCTGGCCGAGGCGGTGGCGCCGGCCGAGGCGGGCGCGCTGCTGGTGACGGGGCTGGCGCTCTACGCGCTGGCCGCCGCCGCCGCGGACCGCTGGCTGCCCCCGGCGCCGCCGGCCGCGTCCTTCCTCGTGCCGCGCCCCCTCACGACAGCCGGCGCAGCACCATCGCCTTCAGGTACCGGCCTTCCTTGAACTGCAGGCTGATGGGGTGGTCGAAGGGCTGGCGGGTCTCGGCCACCAGCGCCAGCTCCACCCGGGTCTTGAAGGCCGCCTCCTTCACCGCCTCGGCGAACTGCTCGGCCGTGACCCGCGCGCTGCAGGAGCAGGTGACGAGCAGGCCGCCCGGCGCCAGCACCTGCAGCGCCGCGCGGTTGAGGGAGGCGTAGCCGGCCAGCGCCCCCTCCACCGCCTTCTGGGACTTGGCGAAGGCGGGCGGGTCGCAGACCACCAGGTCGAAGCGCCGCCCCTGCCGCTTGTAGGTGGCCAGCAGGTCGAAGGCGTCGCCCTGGGCGAAGGCATGATCGGCGGGATCGAGGCCGTTGGCCTTGAAGGTCTGCCGGGCCAGGGCCAGCGCGTCGGCGTCGAGATCGTTGGAGACCACGTGGGTCGAGCCGCCCAGGGCCGCGGCCACCGAGAAGCCGCCGGTGTAGCTGAAGAGGTTGAGCGCCTCGGGCCGCCCGCGCGCCAGCTCCCGGACCAGGCGGCGGTTCTCGCGCTGGTCGAGGAAGAGGCCGGTCTTCTGGCCGCGCCGGACGTCGACCAGGATCTTCATCCCGTGCTCGTCGATGGCGATCTGCTCCGGCGGCTCGGCGCCCCAGAGCACGCGCCCCTCCGGCGCGCCCCCCTCGTCGTCGTCGTCGCGCGGGATCTCGTCCCGGCCGTAGACGCCGGCCAGGTCGCCGCACCCGGCGCGGAGCGCCTCGACGATGGCGGCGCGCCACGGCGTGAGCCCGGCCGAGTAGAGCTTGATGACCACGAAGCGGTCGTAGCGGTCGGCCACCACGCCCGGCAGGCCGTCCGACTCGCCGTGGAGGAGCCGGTAGGCGGTGGTGCCGCGGACCAGCTCCTGGCGGAGCGCCAGGGCCCGGGCCACGCGCCGGCGCCAGAAGGCCTCGTCGACCGTCTCGCCCTCCTCGCGCGTCAGCACCCGGACGGTGATGGCCGAGAGCGGGTCGTAGTAGCCCCGGGCGACGAAGCGGCTCCCCTCCACCACGTCGACGATGGTCCCGGCGGGGAGCCCCCGGGGCGCCCTGGCCAGGGCCTTGCGGAAGACCCAGGGGTGGCCGGCGCGAAGGTGGCGCGCCAGGTCCTTCTGCAGCTCCAGCCTCGGCTCTCCGGCCATCTAGCGTCTCCTCTTCCTCTCGGGCCTGGCCCGGGAGAAGTTGCCCACCACCAGCCCGGGCCGCGCCGCCCGCAGCGCCCCGATCAGCCGCCGCACGCCGAGCGCCGGGCCTCCGGCGCCGCGCCCGCGGGCGATGGCGAGGTAGACGTCGGGGTCGATGGCCAGCGGGCGCGTCTGCACCTGGTCCACCCCGGTGCGGCGGACCAGCCCGGCCAGCAGGCCGACCTCGCCCTCACGATCCGTGACGCCGGGGAAGGTGAGCAGGTTGAGGGCCAGGTAGGCGCCCTTGTCCCGGGCGGTCTCGATGGAGCGGACCACGTCGGCGAGCCGGTAGCCGGTGGGCCGGTAGTAGGCGTCGTAGAGATCGGGCGCGGCGCTGTTGAGCGAGATGCGGACCGAGTCGAGGCCGGCGTCGCAGAGGGCGCCGAGGGGGCCGGGGAGCGAGCCGTTGGTGTTGGCGTGGATCGAGCCCCGCGAGGTCCGGGCGCGGACCAGCCGGATGGCGCGCTCGATCTCCTTCCAGCGGAGCAGCGGCTCGCCCTCGCAGCCCTGGCCGAAGCTGATCATCACCTTGCCGCGCGCGGTGGTGAGGTGGTGGATGGCCACCTCGGCCATCTCCTCGGCGCTGGGCGGGCGGGTGATCCGCTCCTGCGAGGGCGGCGGCAGGCCCTGGTCCTGCTCGCTGAGGCAGCCGACGCAGGCGGCGTTGCACCGCGCCGAGGACGGGATGGCGCCCTCGTCCCGGCCGTAGAAGGTGTTCTGGGCGGTGAAGCAGCGCCACTCCAGCGCGCAGCGGGAGAGCTGGCGGTAGATGGGGTTGGGCGTGGCCTCGAGCCGGGACGCCACCCTGGCCGCGAGGTCGGGCGTCGAGTGGCGCGCCGGGCTCCAGTGGGCGCGGCGATCGGTGCGGAGGGCCCAGGCCACGAAGCCGGACGGGGTCGCCGCCGCGGCGGTGTAGGCCCACTGCGGGAGGATGGGGGCGTCGGTGGCCATGGCGAGGGCGGGCCGGGCGACCGCCGGGAGGAAGGTGCGCGTGAAGCCGGGAGGCAGCGTCGCTCCCACGGCGTGGGGGACGAAGCGGCGGCGGCCCACCTGGACCTGGTCGAGGACGGCCAGGCGGCCCGTGGCGGGGTCGATGCCGACCGGGCGCCGGCCCGGGAGCATGGCCAGCGAGGCGCCCTCGGGGAGGGCGATGGGACGCTCGGGGGGGCGCAGGAGGTCATCGCCCGACCGGACCGCCGCCAGCAGCTCGGGGTGATCGTAGACCACGCCTTGTCCGTCGGCGAAGAGGAGGTGAGCCATCGGCGGCGCGAGACATAGCACGGGGTTCCCGGTGGTCGATGGGGGGGCGGCCAGCGGCGATCGCGGGGGCTGGGCCTTGGCTGCCGTGGCGCAGGTGCGACAACTACGCTGGGACGGGATTCTGGTGCGGCAACTACTCTGGGACGGGATTCGGGCCGGGACTCCAGGTCCCCTGGGTCGAGGCCGGCCGGCGTGCGCTCCGGGACCGAACCGGTTATGTTCCTTGGAGTTTCCCAGTCCTGGCCGAGGTGCTGACCCGGGTGGGGGCCAGGTCGGGCGTGGCCAGGGAGACCGGCGACGGCCGGGAATCACCCGTCGCGGCGACGGGTTGATGAGGACGAATGGGACTCTTCGACGACCGGCACAACGACCTGACCCGCGACGAGTTCGAGGCCCTGGCGCTCCGCCACCTCGATTCGCTCTACGGCGCCGCGGTCCGGCTCACCCGCAACGAGCGGGACGCCGAGGACCTGGTCCAGGACGCCCTGCTGCGGGCCTACCGCTTCTTCGAGCGCTTCGAGCGGGGCACCAACATCAAGGCGTGGCTGTTCAAGATCCTGACCAACACCTTCATCAACCGGTACCGCCGGAGCGCCAAGGAACGGACGCTGGTGGACGGGCCGGAGCAGGAGGCGGTGCAGGGCCAGCTGGTGTCGCGCGACGCCGCGGACGCGGCCGCCGATCCCGAGCGCTGGTACTTCGACCGCGTCCTCTCCGAGGACGTGCTCCGGGCGGTCGACGCCCTCCCCCTCGACTTCCGCATGGTCGTGATCCTCGCCGACCTGCAGGAGTTCTCCTACCGGGAGATCGCCGACGTGCTGGACGTCCCGGTGGGCACGGTGATGAGCCGGCTCTTCCGCGGCCGCCGCCTGCTGCAGAAGGCGCTGGCCGGGTACGCGGTGGAGTCGGGCTTCGTCACCGACCAGGACGCCAGCGTCGAGGACCTCGCGGAGCACCGCCGCCGCCGCGGCCACACCGGGTCGGAGCCATGAGCACCGGGACCACCATGCGCCCCGTGATGGACTGCGCCGAGTTCGAGCGCTCGGTCGATGCCTTCCTCGACGAGGAGTTCGAGCCGCGCGAGCGAGCCGAGGCGGAGATCCACCTGACCGGCTGCCCGCGGTGCGAGGCGCTGGCGGCCAGCCAGGGGAAGGCCCGCAGCGCGCTCAAGACGGCGCTGCGCCAGGCCATGGGACCCACCTCGCGGGCGGGGCGTGCCCCCGAGGCGCTGCGGCGCCGCATCACCCTCGCCCTGGAGCGGGAGCGCCGTCCGTTCTGGCGCCGGCTCATCGCCCCCATCCCGCTGGTCACCTCCGCGGCGACGGTCGCGGCCGTGCTGGTGGTGGTGATGGTGACCGGGCGCGGGCCGACCAGCCAGCTGGTCGAGGAGGCGGTCCGCAAGCACCACCGCGACCTGCCCCTCGAGGTGACCACCGCCTCGGTGGCGCCCGACAAGATCCCGGGATGGTTCGCCGGCAAGCTCGACTTCAAGCCCAAGGCACCGCACTTCGCCGACCAGCAGGCCCGGGTGGTGGGTGCCCGCATCTCCAACCTCCGCGAGCTGCCGGCGGCCTACATCCGGTACGAGCTCCCCCGCGGCCACCAGGCCGGACTCTTCATCGTCGATGACCCCGATGGACGGTTCCACGCGGGAGGCCGGGACGTGGAGATCGGTACGCGCCACGCCCGGATCATCAACTCGCGTGGCTACAACACGGTGGTCTGGCGCCAGGACCACACCGTCTACTCGCTGGTCTCCGACTCGGGAGAGGAAGACCTGATCCAGATGGTCCGGGCCTCCGCCCCCGAGCCCTAGGCGACGGTCCCTCCCGCCACGGCAGCTCCTCGTCCCCACCACCTCGCCGGCGCCGATGTGCCGCGATGTGGGGGCTGAGGTTTTTGACACCCCCGGCTGCTGCCCGTACACTTTTTCCAATCTTTCCAGAGCGCTGCGCGACTGCCGCCGCGGCTCCGGTTCTCGTTCGTGCGGCCAGGAAAGCTCATGTCGAAGACCATCCTCCTCATCGAGAACGACGCGGCCTTCGCCGAGGAGATGTCCGGCGCCCTCGAGGCGATGGGCTACCAGGTGCGCGTCACCGGCGACGGCAAGGACGGGCTCGAGCTCGCGAAGGACCTGAGGCCCGACGCCATCGTGCTCTGCGTCGAGCTGCCCAGGCTCTCCGGCTACTCGATCTGCAACAAGATCAAGAAGGACGAGCTCCTCAAGGCCATCCCGGTGGTCCTCACCAGCTCGGAGGCCACCGAGGAGGTGTTCGAGGACCACCGGAAGCTGAAGGTCCGGGCCGAGGACTACCTCATCAAGCCCTACGTCTCGGCGGCGCTCCTGGAGAAGCTGGCCGCGCTGATCGGCTTGCCCGAGGGTAGCCCCGCCCCCCGGGCTGGCCCGGAGCCCGCGCCGCCCACGGCCATCGACGTCGACGACGAGGAGGTGGTGAGCCTCGAGGAGGAGCTGGGGCTCGAGCCGTTCGGCGGCGAGCCGGGCCAGGACCTGCCGGCGCTGGACCTCGATTCGCTCCCCGACGAGCCGGCGGCGGCCACCGCGGGGAGCGACGAGCTCGATGACGACCTGAAGCTGCTCGACGACGCCTTCGACGGCCTCTCGGCGACCCCGGCACAGGCCGCCTCCACCTCGGCGGCGCCCGGGGTGGCCACGGCCGCCGCCGAGGCGCCGGGCGCTGGGCCAGCCATCGCGCCGGCCCCGGGTGTCGAGCAGGCCGTGGCCTCCGAGGACCTCGACGCCGCCATGGCCTCCCTCCCCGACGAGGGCGCGGGCGGCGAGCGGGGCGACGTGGCGGACGAGGCCGCCCTGGCGCTCGGGTCGCTTGGCGAGGAGCCCCCGACCCCGGCTCCGAGCGCGTTCGACGCCCTCGATGCCATCGACGCCATGGACGAGCCGGCGCCGGGTGCGTTCCCGGCGGAGCGTGCCACGGCCGCCGTGGCCCTGGCCGGCTCCGGCCTCGCGGTGGGTGCGGTGGCCGGAGCGTCGGCCGCCGGCGCCGCCGACCTGGCGAGGCTCGAGACCGAGCTGGCCGAGCGCCGGGCGGCGCTCCACGCCCGCGAGACCGAGCTCCGGGACCTGCGGACCAAGCTCGAGGCGGCGGCCCAGCGAGCCGAGGACCTGGAGTCGACGCTGGGCGAGCGGGAGGCGGAGGCGGCCTCGCTCAAGGCGCGCGGCGACACGCTGGCGGCGCAGGCCAGGAAGGCCGAGGCCGACGCCAAGGCCGCCCGCGACGAGGCGAGGAAGGCCGCCGAGCAGGCACGCGAGGCGGAAGCGCAGGCGGCAGGGACCGCGGCCAGGCTGTCGGCGGCCGAGGGGCGCTGCCAGGCCGCCGAGCAGGATGCCACGTCGCAGCGACGGGTGGCCGAGCAGTCTGCGGCGGCGCTGGCGGCCAGGTCGGCCGAGCTGGCCGCGGCCCAGGCCTCTGCCGCGCGGCTGGCCGAGCTGGAGCGAGAGGTCGAGCGGCTCGAGTCCGAGCTGGTGGTGGCCCGTGGCGAGCTGGAGGGAACCCGGTCCGAGGTCGAGCGGCGGGTGAGCGAGATGAAGCGGCGCATCGCGGAGCTCGAGGCCGCCAACGCCAAGAACGAGGAGCGGGTCGTCAAGGCGTACCTGAAGATCAAGGGAGACGAGAAGGTGCGCGACAAGGCACGGAAGGCCCTGGCGATCGCCCTGCAGCTGCTGGAGGAGGGGTTGCCTCCCGAGGCCCCGGCCGAGAAGCGCCCCCGCCCCGTCCCAGAGTAGTTGGGCGGACGGAGGGCCGTGGGGCGGACCAGGGAGGGTGGGGAGGAAGGGCGCAAGCGCCTGGAATCCGGTGAGGTCGGTGGTGGCACGGGGCGTGCGAAGCCGTGAAGGACCATGACCGCGCCACGTCAGGTCCTCCCCGGCACCACGTACCTCGTCACCCGCCGCTGCTCGCAGCGCCAGTTGCTGTTGAAGCCGTCGCAGGAGACCAACCAGACCGTCGGCTACCTGCTGGCCCTCGCGGCCAACCGCTTCCAGGTCGAGGTCCACGCCTTTTGCGTGATGTCCAACCATCTCCATCTGGTGGTCACCGACCCGGAGGCCCGCCTCCCCGCCTTCACCCAGTTCTTCGACTCGCTGGTGGCCCGGTCGATGAACGCGTGGCTGGCCCGCTGGGAGAACTTCTGGGCCCCCACCAGCTACAGTGCCGTGGCGCTCCACGGCCCCGCCGACGTCGTGGACAAGTCGGCCTACGTGCTGGCGAATCCGGTCGCGGCTGGCCTGGTCCGACGCGGGCGGAACTGGCCGGGGCTCTGGTCGGCCCCGGAGCAACTCGGAACTGGGCTCCTCGAGTTCCAGCGACCCGCCCGGTTCTTCCGGGCCAGGGGGGCCTCCTCGCTGCCCGAGCGGGCCTGCCTCGCCCTGGTCGTCCCTCCCGGCTTCGACTCACCCGACCAGTTCCGACGAGCCCTCCAGGACGCCCTCGCCGCCAGGGAGGCCGCCGCCGCAGCCGACCTGGCTTCGCAGGGACGGGGATTCCTCGGCGTCCCTCGCGTCCTCGCCCAGCGCCCCTTCGCCCGACCCCATCGCCACGAGCCGCGCCGCGGCCTCAACCCCCGCCTCGCCTGTCGAGACAAGTGGCGCCGAATCCAGGCCCTCAGCCAGCTGATGCAATTCCTCAGCGACTACCGCGCTGCCTTCCTCTCCTGGCGCGCCGGCTCCACCCGGGTCCTCTTCCCTCCCGGCACCTACCTCATGCGCGTCCTCCACCGCGCCCCCTGCCTCCCCTCCGGCTGACCAGGACTCTCCACCCACTCCATCGCCCACCTCGCCTCCGTGGCGCGGGAGGGGACTGCCCACCGCATGGCGTCGGGCCGCATGGCGGCGTCTCCGGAGGCTTCCGGCCCCTCACGGCCCTGCTCCATCGCTCTTCGCAGCGCCTGTTGGCCGGTTGGCTCGCCCGGCGCGGAAGGCTCCGCATCCGCCAGGTACCGGCCAGCGGCGCGCCAAGACCCCTGGTCCCGAAACTACTCTCGGTCGGAACGAACAAACGCTCAACGCTCGGTCGAAACGAACGGACTACTTTCGGTCTGGTGGAGGAGGCGCCGGCGGAGGGAACCGCTCGAGCGGCAGCCTCCCCTCGTACAGCGTCCCGTCCACCACGTAGGTCGGCGTGGAACGCAGCTTGGCCTTCATCCCCGCCTCGATGTCGCTCGCCAGGCGGGCCTCGGTCGCCGGCGAGCCGAGGCATGCCTTGAACCGGCCCAGGTCGAGCTTCAACCGCGCCGCCAGCTCCTCCACCGGCACCGGGGCCTTCTGGCTCGCGAACAGGGCGTCGTCCATCGCCTCGAGCTGCCCCTGGTCGTCGGCGCAGATCGCGGCCCGCGCCAGCTCGCATGCCCGCAGGTGCATGGGCCGCTTCATGATCGGATTGCAGGCCTGGTCCAGCGGGAAGTTGCGCCGCACCACCTGGATGTCCGGCCGCTTCCGCAAGGTCTCCCGGAGCTCGTCGTGCGCCAGCGCGCAGAACGGGCATTCGTAGTCGCTGAAGAGGACCGCCGGGCCGGTCGCGGCCGGCAAGGGCGGCGGCAGCGCGGCCTGGGTTGCCGCGCCCGGGCTGGCCCCGGCCGCCTTGCCCCGGGCCTCCACCCGCGGATAGCCCACCACCAGGAGCAGCAGCCCGAGCAGCCCGGTGACCGCCACGGCCGCCGCCCGTCGCGGCTGCCGACCGACCGCCTGCAGGTCGGCCCGCACCGCGGCGACCGCGCCGACCGGCCGGCACGCCATCCACCCGGCCACCAGCAACCCGAGCGACGCCACCCAGGAGCCCATGCAGAGCAGGCACCAGGTCCCGATGACCAGCTTGGAGATGAGCGCCAGCACCAGGGCCACCACGCCAGCGACGCCGCCGATGGCCAGCAGCCCGCCGGCTGGCCAGCGGGCGTGGAGCCGGCGGCCCGAGAGCCCCCAGGCCGCGAGCGCCGCGGCAAGCCCGTAGCCGACCACCCCCCAGGCCGCCACCGGCACGCCCAGGAGCACCGACCAGCTGCTCAGCGCCACCTTGTCGCAGCTGATCTCCTCACTGATGGTACAGAAGCTCGTCAGCCCGATCGCGGCGTCGTGGTGGACCCGGACCAGCATGACCGCCAGCACCAGGCCGGCCAGGGCGAACGCCAGCGCGGCCGCGAAGGCGGCGCGCGGGGTGGGCGGCTGGGGTACGGACTTTCGGGCCATCGGGTGGGGCCCGCCTAGTCGATCGGGCAGGGCTTGATCGGCTCGCAGGGCTTGGTGTCGGCCGGCCTGGCCGGCGCCGCGGCGCCGCTGGTGCTGGCGGCCTTGCCCGGATCGGCCGTCCCGGCCGGAGGTGCCGCCTTGGCCGCCGCCGGCTTCGTCTCTGCCGGCTTCGTCGCCGCCGGCTTCGCCGTCCCGGCGGGCGTGGCGGTCGAGGCGCCCCGGGCCGCCTCGCGGGGCGCGGAGGCCGGGGCCTCCGCCTTGTCGGCCGGGCCGTCGGAGAGCGTGAGCAGCGCCAGGGAGGCGGTCACGGCGTGGGCGATGAGCTTGCTCATGTGGTGTCGAACCTCTCAGCGGGAGTTAACCCGGGCACCGCCCCGCGCGCAACCGGCACGTCACCGCCGCGTCACCGGGCCGGCTCCCCGCCCGAGGCCCCTGCCGGGCTGGCGCTTCCGCCCGACCGGGGCCGAAGCGCATCGCGCTCCCGCTCCGCGGCCACCGCGCGCGCCGAGTCGCGCTCCGAGAGTGCGCGCGCCGCCCCCAGCGCGGCGGCGTTCTCGCGCAGCTCCTTCTCCAGCGCGGCCCGCCTGGCCTCCAGGGCCCGGACCTGGCCCTCGGCCTCCCCGAGCCGCCGTCGCGCCTCGTCCCGCTCCGCCGCGACCCGCCCCGACTCCTTGAGCGTCACCGACTCCCGCCGCTCCGCCTCGGCCGCGGCCTCCCGGGCCACCCCCAGCTGGGCCTCCGCGGTCGTCAGCCGCCGGGCCGCGGCCTTGGCCTCCTCCTCGGCGCGGGTGACGGCCTCCCGGCCGTGCTCGGCCTCCTGGCGCGCCGCGCCCAGCGCCTGTTCCAGCCTGGGCAGCTGAGCCAGCCGCGCCTCGATCCGCTTCAGCTCCAGTTGCTTGGCGTCGGCCGCCCCCTCCAGCCGGGCGATGTCGGCCTCCAGCGAGTGACGCGAACCCTCCAGCTCGTCCAGCTTGCGCCCCAGCGCCGCCTCGCGGGCCGTCAGGTCGTTCAGCTTGCCGGTGAGCAGGTGGTACCCGGCCAGCACCAGGGGCAGCAGCACCGCGACCACGGCGGCGACCGCCACCAGCTCGCTCCGGTGGCGTCGGATGAAGAGCGCGGTGCGCCGCAGCCCGGAGCGGCGATCGTGCCAGGTGGGCTCCAGGGCCCGGAAGCGCCGCAGCTCCTCGGCCAGCGCCCCGGCCGAGCCAGGGCGATCCTCCGGTCGTGGCGCCAGCGCCCTGCCCACGATCTCCCGCAGCCGCGGCGGCACGCTGCCCGGCAGCGGGGGCGGCCGCGGATCGGCGTCGCCGACCCGGCCGGCGTGCGGCGCCGCTCCGGAGAGGAGGAAGTAGAGCGTGCCACCCAGCGTGTAGACGTCGGAGGCCGGCGTGGGCGGCAGCCGGTCGCGCCACTGCTCCGGCGCCATGTAGGCGACGGTGCCCACCGGGAGCGACCGCGACGCCGCCGACCCGCCCCGCCCGCTCCCGCCCCGGCCGGACCCCGCCGTGCCGCCCGCGCCCTCCCAGGTCGCGTCGCCGGGGTTCGCCGCGGCCAGCGAGGTGGCGATGCCGAAGTCCGCCAGCATCACCCGCCGGCTCTCGGGCGTGAGCAGCACGTTCTCCGGCTTCACGTCGCCGTGGACGACGCCGGTCCGGTGCGCGGCGTGCACCGCGCCCGCCAGGTCCTCCACCAGCCTGGCGGCCTCCCGTGGCGAGAGTCCCGGCTGGGCCTCCCGCAGCGAGCGGCCGATCCGGATCGAGCCGGGCGCCTCCTCGTCGGGGTCCGCGCAGACCGCCATCTCCACGTAGAACGGCCCGTTCTCGATGCGCCCGGCGTCGAAGACCGGCACCACGTGGGCGCTGGGGATGCGCCGGGCCCGGCCGGCCTCCCGCCGCACCTGCTCGACGAACTCGCTCATCCCCGGGCCGGGGCGCAGCAGCTTGAGCGCCACGAAGCCGTCGAGGGGCGGCCGCCTGGCCAGGTAGACCTTGCCGTGGGCGCCGGCCCCCAGCTCGCGCTCCAGCGTGAACGGGCCCAGCTCCAGCGGATACGGCCCCGACGGCAGCGGCCCGTCGGGCCGCTCGTAGTGGGCCAGCAGGGCGTGGACCAGCTCCGCCAGCGAGGCGTCGTCGCCGCAGAGCTCGTCGATCAGCTGCGGCCACTCCGACCGGTCCTGCTTGAGCACCAGCTCCACCACCACGTCGGCTCCCAGCCTGGTCACGCGCCCGCCTCCTCTCCCGCCCCGCGCCTGGCCTCGCGCGCCGCCACCCAGGCCGCGAAGAGGCGCAGGTCCTGCTCGACCCGCGCCGGCGTCGACCCGAGGGCCCCGGCGATGGCCGTCCGCGACTCGCCGCGGAGGTAGTAGCGTCGCGCCGCCTCGCCGATGGCGTCGCGCCGGCCCAGGCGTGGGTCGGCGGCGGCGGCGGCCACCGCCCGCTCCACCAGCTCCAGGTCGGGGGCCACCGCCAGCCGCGCCCAGGCGAGGAAGAAGGCCAGGCGCTGCTGCACCATCCCCTTCGACTCGCCGAGCAGGTCGGCGGTCTCGGCCTGGGTGAAGCCGGCCACCAGGTGGCACTCCACCGCCCTGGCGATGCGCCGGCGGCGCGAGATGTTGGCGTCGGCGCGCAGCCGCGCCAGCAGCTCCAGCACCGCCAGCGCCTCCTCCCGCGTGCCCACCACCGCCTCGCCGTGGAGCAGCGTGAGCACGGGGAGCAGCGAGGCCGCCTCCCGCCCGCGGCGGCGCGCCGTGGCCCGCCAGCGGGAGATCCAGAGCCGGCGGATGAGGAAGAGGCAGTAGGCGGTGAAGTGGCGGGCGTCGCGGAAGGTGGTGCGACGGCGGAGGATCTGCTCGAGCGCGGTGTGGAGCCCGGCCGTGCCGGCCAGGGTCGGCGGCGCGCCGTGGCTCATGGCCCGGACCCGCTCGCGAAGCTCGTCGTAGGCCTCGGCGACCAGTCGCTCGGTGCTCGGTGCCTGGCCCGCTGTCGCCTCCGTCACCATCCTCGGGCCGGAGGGTACCCCGGCGGCGGCTTTCGTGGCAGTGGCGGCGCCATTCCAGGGGCTGGCGAGAAGGCCAGGAACGCCGTGGTGGCGGCCGCTTGGAGCCCGGAACGCCAGGCCGCTGGTAGCCGGAACCGGGATCGGCGGCGTTTGGTCCTCGAGGGGGCATGTCGCCCCGAGGAGACCACGCCGATGCCAACCACCCCGGGCGAGCGCCGTCCGCTCGCCGCCTTGCCAGGCCACCACGACCACCAGCGCTGGGTCCACCTGCTCGACCACGCCCGCGCCGTCGCCGCCAGGGTGCTGCGGCGCCCCAGGACGCACCCCGACGTCGAGGACCGGGCCCAGGACGCCCTGGTCGCCTTCCTCTCCTCCGGGCTGCCCCGCTTCGATGCCTCGCTGGGCACGCCCGAGGCGCTGCTCGGGGCCATCGTGCGCAACGGCGCCCTGACCCAGCTGCGCGACGGCGCGACCCGGACCCGGCTGCGGGCCCAGCTCGCCAGGGAGACCGCCACCTCGACCTCGGGCGCCCAGCGCCAGGTCGAGGCCGTCCGCGACCTCGGCCGCGTCCTCTCCCGGCTCTGCCCCGGCCACGTCGAGGCCCTGGTCCGCATCGACCTGGACGGAGAGGGGATCGCCGAGGTGGCTCGAGGGCTCGGCAAGAGCTACCAGGCCATGAACGGCCAGGTGGGACATGCGCGCGCCGCGGCCCGGCGGGTGGCGCTGGAGCTGGCGGCGGCCTAGCCTTCCGGAGGGAGGTGACGGCGCGATCGAGGCGCATGAGGAGAATCCGGACATGGTGGCGGGACGGGTCCAGCTCCTGCTTCTACCCACCGCCCCGGCCGATCTCCCGCGTCGATCCCGGGGGAGCCGACGGGACCCCTCAGCGATCCGGATCGCCCGGACCACCGGGGCCGGTCGACCCGGGGAGCCGGCCCGGGCCCGCGCCGTCCCCCTGCCCCTCGCCCGGCCGCTCTGCCCTCGGCGCCCGCGGCAGCGCGTCCACCACCGGCCCCTCGTCCCCCGCCGGCCCGGGTGGGCCCGCCCCGGTCCAGTCCGGATCGATCCGGATCGTCCGGAAGGTCGCCGCCCGGAACGGCGACGGCGGAGTCCGCCCCGTCAGCCGGTACCAGAGCGAGCGGGCCAGGCCCAGCACCAGCAGCGCCCCGGCCACCGGCAGCGCCACGGCCAGGCTGGCGAAGGCCACCAGCGCCACCAGCCCGCCGAGCAGGACCAGCATGAGGACCGCCGGGAGGCAGCCGCGAACCTGGACCTGGCGCATGCGCGGAGTATAGCGCCGACCCGCCGGGGGAGAGCGGGCGTGGCCGTCAGAGCTGGGGCGCGAGCAGCCGGGCCAGCGACGAGAAGAGCCGGCCCGGGAACCGCTCGGTCCGCCCCTCGGGCGCGCACGGCTGTGCCCGCTCGAGGTCGTGCAGGAAGAAGCCAGCCAGCTCCTCGACCGCCGGCCCGCCATGGATGGCCGCCACCACCTCGAAGTTGAGGCGGAGGCTGCGGTTGTCGAGGTTGGCCGTCCCGACGATGCCGAGGTCGTCCACCACGCAGGTCTTGGCGTGGACCATGGGGGGGCCGTACCGGTGGATGGCCGCCCCGGCGGCCAGCAGCCCGCCGTAGAAGGTCCGGCTGGCCGCGTCCACCAGCCGCGAGTCGGTCCGGACCGGGACCAGCAGCCGGACGTCCACGCCGCGCAGCGCCGCGCTCTCCAGCGCCGCGGCCATCGGCTCGCTCGGCAGCAGGTACGGGGTGGTGAGCCAGACGCGCCGGCGCGCCCCGGCGATGGCCGCGAAGTAGAGGGCCTCCACGGCGTGGCCGGTCTCGTCGAGCCGCGACTGGCGGGGGCCGGTCTCGTCGGGACCGGAGGCCACGATCTGCACGAGGTGCTGGCCGCGCGCGACCTCGGGGAAGTAGCGGGCCCGCACCCCGTCGCCCTCGGGCGGCGGCTCCCCCGGCCGCGAGAAGAGCCAGTCCTCCAGGAAGGCCAGCTGCAGCCCGTGCACGGCGTTCCCGTCCAGCCGGAGGTGGGTGTCCCGCCAGGCCGCCTCGCCCCGCGCCGCCCGGCTATGACTGTCGGTGATGTTGACGCCGCCGGTGAAGCCGGTCACCCCGTCGCAGATCACCATCTTGCGGTGGGTCCGGAAGTTGATGAACCGCGCCGAGAGCCGGCCGCCGAAGGCCGGGTTGAAGCGGGCCACCTGCCCGCCGGCCTCGAGCAGCGGGGCCAGGAACCGCGCCTTGAGGCTGGACGAGCCGGCCGCGTCCACCAGCAGCCGGACGGTCACGCCGGCCCGGGCCCGCTCAACCAGCGCGTCGCGCACCCGGGTCCCGGTCCGATCCGGAGCGAAGATGTAGTACTCCAGGTGGACGTGATCCCGCGCCGCGGCGATGGCCTCGACGATGGCGTCGATGGCCCGATCGCCGTCGTCGTAGAGGGTGAGCGCCGAGGCGGTCTCGGCGGGCATGGCGGTGAGGGTCCGGGTCAGCAGCAGGAGCTGCCGGGTCTGCAGCGGCGCCGCCGCCTCCAGCGCCTCCCACGCCTCCGGCTTGCCGGAGACGTTCTGCCGGGCCGCGGCGCGGCGCAGCAGGCGCCGCTTGAGCCGGCGCGGCCCCAGGAACAGGTAGACCGGCACGCCGACCACCGGGAGCACCGCCAGGCCGAGGATCCAGGCCAGCGTGGTGACCGGGGGGCGGCGCTCCTGCAGCATCCAGCCGGCCATGAGGACGATCCAGAGCACCTCCAGCCCCGCCAGCACGGCCGGGGAGCCGAGCAGCTCGAGCAGGTGGGCGCCGGTCATCTCGCCGCTCCTACCACGGAAGAGCGGCCCTGGATCACCACCTCCAGCCGAAGCGTGATCGCCAGCACCTCCTCGCGCGGCAACCCGGCCAGGCGCGGCCAGGACGCCTCCGGCTCCAGCTCGGCGAAGATCCAGCCGCCCCAGACGTCCTGCCGGACGCCGGCCCAGGTGCGCCAGACGTCGAGCCCCGGCGCCGGCGTCCCGAAGCCGACGGCGCTCACCGCGGCGTAGAGCCCGGTGCGGGGGTGGACCCTCCAGTCGGCGCCGACCAGGGTGTTCCACTCGATCCCCCGGGTGCGCTGGGCGTAGACGCCGTGCCCCTCCCAGCGGAGCCGGACGTCGGTGCCGAGGTACCGCTCGACGAGCAGGTCGGTGTTGGTGCCGGCGCCACGCCCGCGGATCTCCACGAAGAGCACCTCGGTGGCGCGGAGCACGAAGCCGGCGCCGAGCTGGAGCCGGGCGTGGGCGCGGAAGCGGGCGAAGGGGACCGGCGGCACGGCGAAGGTCACGCCGGCGCTGGTGTCGAAGACCAGCATCCCGCGGCGGATCACGTCGAAGCGCAGCTCGGCGCGGCCCCGGGCCTGGGACGGGTCCGGAGCCCCGATCTGGGACGGGGAGATGGGCGTGGTCTCGCCGCCGGGAGGGACGTTGCCGGCGGGCGGCACGGGAGCGCCGGTGCTGGTGTTCTCCCCCACCACGATGAGGCGGAAGTTGCCGAGCCACCGTTCCATCCGCGGCAGCCTGACCGAGACCGCGACGGCCCCGCCCCCGGTGAACTCGTCGTCCTGCCCGTACCTCCCGAAGCCCTTGAAGCGGAAGCGGGTCGAGGGCGACTCCACGTCCAGCAGCCGCTCGTCGCCGAAGAACCGGTCGAAGGTGTCGACGAGCCCGCCGAGGCGCTGCTCCACGGCCGCCCGCTTGCTGTCGAGCCAGTCCGGACCGGTGGGCTCCGCCTCGGCCTCCGTCGCGGCCCCTGGCGCGACCGCTGGCGCAGCTGCCGTGGCCGGCGCTGGGGGCTTGGCGTCCTCTTCAGGCGGCGTGGCCTGCGCCGCGGCGGGGACGAGCACGCTCCAGGCGAGGAGCAGGCCGACCATGGCCGTCCCCCCGCCGGCGCCTCGGCGTCCAGTGCCCCTCCCGCTCACCTCGCGATTGTCACCTCGTTCGATGGCGCCCGCCATCCTGCACCGACATGGGCGCACATCCCGCGCCGTTCCTGCGGCCGCCAAAGTGCTTTCGACGCCACCATTGGGTACATTCATCACGCATGACTTCCACCGTCCGTTGCGCCCACTGCGGGCGAGACGTCCCTCGCCCGTCGAGCCCAGACGCACGTTGCCCCGCCTGCCAGGCTGCCCTGGTGGGGCCTCCCGGGCCTGCCAGGCCCGCCGACCCGGCGGGGGCACGGACTGGCCCGGCACGCTGGGCCCAGACCGAGGTCGCGCCCGGCGAGCTCCCCGTCCCGCCCGGTGGCTACGAGGAGCTGGAGCTGGGCACCGAGGCCGATGCGCCCGTGGCCCAAAGGCCGCCTGCCCGCTCCAGGCCTGCCGCCGGCGGACCCCCGCCCCTGCGCACCCAGAGCCAGTCGTCGCTGGCCGCGGCACGCATGGCCAGCGCGCCCACCTTCAAGGCCTCCAGCACCCGGGGCGGGATCCCCCTGCTCCCCATCGGCATCGGCGTGGTGATGGTCCTCGCCGTCGCCGCCTTCGCGCTCACGCGGGGACGGCCGGCGGCGCCGCCCGCCGCGCCCCCCGCCGCTCCGACGGTGGCGACCACCGGCCAGCCCGCGCCGGTCACGCCAGCGGTGGCCGAGCCCGTGGCCGCCCCGACCGCGGTGACCGTGGACCCACCGGTCGACCGGACACCACCTCCGCGCGAGCGGACCAGGAACGCCGAGCGCGAGCCGGCGGCGCGCACCACCCACCCCGTGCCAGCGCCTTCCCGCGAGGTCGCTCGCGCAGAGCGGGTGACCACCGCCCGCCTGCCTCCGCCCCCGGCACCGGCGCCGGCGCCTCGGGCCGAGCCCGAGCCGCCGCTGCCGCCACCGCCACAGTTCGTGGCCGCCCCGACGCCGCCCCCGCCCACCGCCCCGGCTCCGCAGGCCAGCGGCCCGGGCTTCGCGCGGGAGGGGTACCAGAAGGCCCGGCAGGCCACGCCGGGCTGCGTCGTCAACTCGCTCCGGCTGCCCCGGGACATCGTCGACGTCGAGGGGGAGACCGCCACCGTCAAGTTCGCCGTGGACGAGACCGGCCAGGTCTCCCAGTTCAGCTACCTCTCGGGTCCGACCGACCAGCGCGTCGCCACCGCCATCTGGTCCGCCATCCAGCGCTGCGAATGGACCCCCGGCTCCACCGCGCAGGGGAGCCGCATCGCCCTCTGGGTCACCATGCCCATCCGGTTCGGCAAGTAGCGCCGCTCAGCCGCGGCGGACGCCGGCCAGGTCGGTGCCCACCATCCCGGCCCGCCAGGAGCGCGCGTCCAGGGGGGTGAGGCGGCGCTCCTGGGCCGGCGTCAGCAGCGTGCGGTGCGCGGCGTCGTCGAGCCGTGCGGCGATGGCGGGCGCCGCCGCCTCGTCGAACTCCCAGCGCAGCCCGTCGAAGCGGCGCAGGTCCAGCGGCCGGGTCGAGTACTCGCGCAGCGTCCGCCGCCGCTGCAGGCTGTAGTAGGGCTCGAAGTAGCTGAGCGCCAGCTCGCGCAGGGTCCGGTGGATCGGCTCGCGGTAGCGCAGCCCCACGAAGTTGGACTTGGCGACCGCCCCCCAGCCGCCGTCCACCCGGAAGACCGCCAGGACGTGGTCGTCGTCGTGGACGGCCCGCAGGTCCAGCAGCAGCGGCGGGTGGCCGTGGAAGCGGAGGGCCGCGGCCGCCAGCAGCGCACCGTCGAAGCAGTGGGCGCGCCGCTCCGCGAGGGCCCGGCGCGGCGCCGCGGGGTCGTCCTCGGTCCGGTAGGCGAACTGGTCGAGGAGGTCCTGGACCCGGCGAGGCGTGGAGAGGCGTCGCAGCGCGGCGCGCTCCTCGCGGCTCCAGGCGGGCGGGGCGGGACGTCGGATGCTCATGGGCGGGGGCACAACCTACCCTCCCCCGTGGCGCTGCGTCGAGCCCGACCCGGCGCGGGGTGGCGTTGGGCCCCACACGCCGGACCCGAGGTGTGCCAATATCCGCGCCCGTCGAGGCGCCCTCCGGCGCCCTGGAGGCATTCTCGCCATGAACAAGAACCTGCTGCTCGGGGCCGTGGGCGGCCTGCTGGTCGGCGTCCTGGTCGGTTACACCATCGGTCTCTCCAAGGGGATGAGCGAGGCCCAGAAGCTGCTCGGGGCGGCCCCGCTCCCGGCCTTCGAGGCCCCGGCCGGCATGCCGCAGGTGCCGCCCGGCATGCCCCCGGGCGCGCCCGGGGGGATGCCGCCGGCGGCGCCGTCGCCCGAGGTCTTCCAGCGCATCGAGATGAACCAGAAGCTGGTGGCCAAGGACCCCAGGCTGGTGGGGGTCTGGATCCAGCTGGGCAACGACTACTTCGACACCCGCCAGCACCAGAAGGCCATCGACGCCTACGGCAAGGCGCTGGCGATCAACCCCAACAACCCCGACGTGCTGACCGACCAGGGCGTCATGTACCGGGACATCGGCCGGTTCGACGAGGCCATCGCCAACTTCGAGAAGGCCAGCAAGCTCGATCCCAGCCACGTGCAGAGCGCCTACAACCTCGGCGTGGTCTGGGCCAACGACAAGCACGACAGCGCCAAGGCGACGGCCGCCTTCAACAAGGTGATCTCGATCGCCCCGACCAGCCCGCAGGCCAGCGAGGCGCGCCGGGCCCTGGCCGACATCGCCAAGGGATCGAAGAGGTGATCGCCCCGGGGAGCGTGGCGCCGTCGGCCAGGACGCCGGGCGCCTCGCTCCTCGTCTACGGGGCCAACGGCTACACCGGCGAGCTCATCGCCCGGCGCGCGGTGGAGCGCGGGCTGCGCCCCGTGCTCGCCGGACGCAGCGCCGCGCCGGTGGCGCGGCTGGCGGTGGAGCTCGGGCTCCCCCACCGCGTCTTCCCGCTCGACGACGCCGCCGCGGTCGACGCCGGCCTCGACGGGATCGGCGTGGTGCTCCACTGCGCCGGGCCGTTCTCCCGCACCTCCCGCCCCATGGCCGACGGCTGCCTGCGCCGCGGCGCCCACTACCTCGACATCACGGGCGAGGGCGCGGTCTTCGCCGCCTTGGCGAGCCGGGACGCCGCGGCCCGGGCCGCCGGCGTCACCCTGCTGCCGGGCGTCGGCTTCGACGTGGTCCCCTCCGACGGCCTGGCGGCCCACCTGGCCCGCCGGCTCCCCGGCGCCGCCCGGCTCAGGCTGGCCTTCCAGGCCATCGGCCAGCCCTCCCGCGGCACCACGCTGACCGCGCTCGAGGGGATCCACCTCGGCGGCATGATCCGGCGCGGCGGGAAGCTCACCCCGGTGCCGGCCGCGTGGCGGACGCGCGACTTCGACTTCGGGCGCGGGCCGGTCCGCTGCATGACCATCCCCTGGGGCGACGTCTGGACCGCCTGGCACAGCACCGGCATCCCCGACATCGAGGTCTACATGGCGGCGCCGCCGGCGCTGCGGACCCTGGCCTCGGCCTCGCGCCTCCTCGGCCCGCTGCTCGGGGCGGGCCCGGTGCAGCGGGCGCTGGCGGCCTGGGTCCGCTCGCGCGTCACCGGCCCCGACGCCGAGGCGCGGGCCCGGGGGCGCTCCCTGCTCCACGGCGAGGTGGAGCACGCCGACGGCCGGCGCGCCGCGGCGCGGCTGGTGGCGCCCGAGGGCTACGCCTTCACGGCGCTGGCGGCCGTCGAGTGCGCCGAGCGGGTGCTGGCCGGGCAGGCGCGGCCGGGCTTCCTCACCCCCTCGCTGGCCTTCGGCCCGGACCTCCCGCTCGCCATCGCCGGCGTGGAGCGCATCGACCTCTAGGGCCCGCGCGACGGGCCGTGACGCTCCTGCCGGGGGCCCTGCCCGATTCGCCTTGGCGCGGCGGACCTGTTAAACCCCGCCACCGCACGCCCGGCATCCACGCCGTGGCCCGCGAACCACCCTGGAGCCGTCGTGTCGACCTTCGCCGAGCTGGGCCTCTCCGAGAAGTCCCTGCAGTCGCTCACCCGTGCCGGGTTCGAGCACCCCACGCCGATCCAGGCCCGCGCCATCCCGCCGGCGCTGGAGGGCAAGGACGTCATCGGCACCGCCGCCACCGGCACCGGCAAGACCGCCGCCTTCCTCTTCCCCATCATCGAGCGGCTGGCCGGCAAGCCCGGAACGCGGGCGCTGGTGCTGGCGCCGACCCGCGAGCTGGCGCTCCAGATCGGCGAGGAGCTGGAGCGGTTCGGCAAGGCGCGCCACGTCCGCGGCGCCGTGGTGATCGGCGGCGTGGGGATGGGTTCGCAGGAGCGGGCCTTCCGCGATCGGGTCGAGGTGATCATCGCCACGCCCGGCCGGCTGGTCGATCACCTGCAGCAGGGGACGGCGCGGCTCGATCTCGTCGAGGTGCTGGTGCTCGACGAGGCCGACCGGATGCTCGACATGGGCTTCAAGCCCCAGCTCACCAAGATCCTCCACAAGCTGCCGCGCGCCCGCCAGACGCTGCTCTTCTCCGCCACCACCACCGGCGAGGTGGCCGACTTCGCCCAGGCCCACCTCAAGGCCCCGGTGCGGGTCGAGGTGGCGCGCAGCGGCACCACCGCCGAGCGCGCCGAGCAGCGGGTCTTCCTCTGCGCCCAGGAGGAGAAGACGCCGCTGCTGCTCACCCTGCTCGCCGAGGACGACCTCTCCACGCTGGTCTTCACCCGGACCAAGCGGCGCGCCGATCGCGTCGCCAAGAGCGTGGAGCGGGCCGGCCACAAGGTGGCGCGCATCCACGCCGACCGGTCGCAGGGCCAGCGCAAGCAGGCCCTCGACGGCTTCAAGGACGGCCGCTACCGGGTGCTGGTGGCGACCGACATCGCCGCGCGCGGCATCGACGTGGCCGACATCGGCCACGTGGTCAACTTCGACCTGCCGCACGTCCCCGAGGACTACGTCCACCGCGTCGGCCGCACCGCCCGTGCGGCCGCCAGCGGCAAGGCCTCGGCCTTCTGCGCCCCCGACGAGATCGACCAGCTGCGCGCCATCGAGCGGCTCACCCGCGTCCTGCTGCCGCGGGCCGAGGTGCCGCGCGAGGCCGAGGTGTTCAGGAGCGAGCACGCCCGCGCCGAGGAGGGGCGGCGCCACCAGGGCGTCCCGCCGCACCGGCGCCCCGGCGGTGGCGGGGGCCACGGCGGTGCCGGCCGCGGCGCCGGCGCCCACGCCGGGGGCGGGCGGGGCGGCGGGAGCGGCCGCGGCGGCTGGAAGGGCAAGCGCCGCGAGGGCAAGGCCACGGCGTGAGCTCGGCCGACCAGCTCGCCCGCTGGCGCGACTTCGTGCGGAGGCAGACCGCGCCGGCCCGGGTGGCGCTGGTCCCCGAGATCTCGCTCTACCAGGCCACCGAGCTGACCCCGCTCTGGCACGCCACCTCGGCGCAGCTGGAGCGGTACGACGCCTCGCCCTTCTGGGCCTTCCCGTGGGCCGGAGGGCAGGCGCTGGCCCGCCACCTGCTCGACCGTCCCGGCCTGGTGCGCGGCCGGCGCGTGCTCGACTTCGCCACCGGCTCGGGGCTGGTGGGCATCGCGGCGCTGCTGGCCGGCGCCGCCAGCGTCGACTCCACCGACCTCGCGCCGTTCTGCGAGGTGGTGGTGCCCATGAACGCGGCGCTCAACGGCCTGTCGCTGGCGCCGCGGCTGGTCGACCTGCTGGGCCAGCCGCTCGACGGCGTCGACGTGGTGCTGGCGGGCGACGTCTTCTACGAGAAGCCGCTGGCGGAGCGGTCGCTGGCCTGGTTCCGCACCCTGGCGGCCCGCGGCCTGACGGTGCTGGTGGGCGACCCGGGGAGGCTCTACTCGCCGCGCGTCGGCGTGGCCGACCAGGCCTGCTTCGAGGTGCCGGTGTCGCTGGAGATCGAGGAGCGGACCCCCATGCGGACCTGGGTGCTGCAAATCCTCCCCTGAGCTGGGCCCGGCGGGCCCGTCCCGTCCGGGGTTTGGCCGCCTGGTGCGAAGCGCCGTACAAGGTTCCCCATGGAGACCGCCCCCGAGGCTGCACCCCCCCTCCCCTCCCCTTCGTCCCGGCCCTGGCGACGCCGCCTGCGCCGCACCGCCATCGTGCTCGCGGTGCTGGCCGCGGTGGTGGCCGTGCTCGGCTTCCTGGTGGCGCCCCGCCTGATCCGCAACGCGCTGGAGAAGGACGGGAGCGCCTACCTGCGCCGGCGCGTGACCGTCGCCGAGGTCAGGGTCAACCCCTTCACGCTCACCATCGACGTGGACGGGCTGGTGGTCGCCGACCGGGACGCCCCCCGCCTGGTGGCCTGGGAGAAGCTCCACGTCCGGCTGGCGCCCTGGCGGCTGCTGCAGGGGTACGCGGGCGTGGCCGAGGTGAGGCTCACCCGCCCATTCTTCCGCGCCGCCCTCGACGCGCGGGGCCGGTTGAACGTGCAGGACCTGCTCGATGGCGACGGCGCGCCGCCACCCGCGCCCCCGCCACCCGGGCAGGCACGGCCCCGCAGGCTGGGCGTGGCGCTCGACCTGCTGGAGGTCGTGGAGGCCCGGGTGGCCTTCGCCGACGCCACCCGCCGGCCCGAGTTCGAGTCCGAGCTGGGACCGCTCTCCTTCCGGCTGGAGGACTTCCGGACCACCGGCGACGGCGACAGCCCCTACTCGCTCCGCGGCGCCACCGAGGCGGGCGAGTCCTTCGAGTGGCAGGGCACCGTCCGCTCCGATCCGCTCCGCTCGGCGGGCACCATCGCCTTCAAGGGGCTGTCGCTCCCCAAGTACAGCCCCTACCAGGTCGATGCGGCTCCGGGGCTGCTGATCGAGCGCGGCACCGCCTCCATCGAGACCCGCTACGGGCTGGAGCTGGGGACCGCCACGCCGTTCTTCAAGCTCGACGACCTGCGGCTGCTGGTCGAGGACCTCCGGCTGGCGCGCCGGCGCGACGCCTCCCGCGCCCTGGACCTGCCTCGACTGGAGGTGAACGGCGTCGACGTCGACGTGCTGGGGAAGACCGCCCGCGTCTCCGAGGTGAAGGTGCTGGGGGGCCGCCTCACCCCGCGCCGGGAGCGCGACGGCCACTTCGCCCTCTTCGAGATGCTGGAGCCCCCGCCCGGCCCTCCCGGCCCGCCCTCGGCCTGGCGCTGGTCGGTGGCGACGGTGGCGGTCGACCAGCTCACCGTCGACGCCGAGGACCTGATGGCCCCGCGTCCCGTGCGTGTCGCCCTCTCCGCGGTGAAGGTCTCGCTGACCGGGCTGACGCAGGATCCGGCCGTGACCTGCCCGCTGTCGGCCTCGTTCCGCTGGGAGGACCGGGGCACGGTCTCCCTGTCCGGGACGATCCGCCCCTTCGCCAGGTCCGGCGAGCTGGCGCTGGAGGTGGCCAACCTCGACCTGCGGCCAGTGGGCCCCTACGCCGACAGCGCCTCGCCGCTGCGCCTGGCCGGCGGGACGCTCGGGGTCAAGGCCCGCGCCAGCTGGGACGCCGCGGGGGAGTCCCCCCGCTGGACCTTCTCCGGCGACGTGAGGGTCGACGACCTCATCCTCCGTCACCCGACGCGCGACGAGGAGCTGGTCCGCTGGCGCTCGCTGGAGTTGCTGGGCGTGAACGCCACCTCGGCTCGCCGGGCCTCGCTGCGGGTGTTCCGCCTCACCGAGCCGCGGCTGCGCGGCGTCATCTTCGAGGACGGGACCACCGGCCTGGCCTCGGCCGCCGGGACGGCTGCCGACGGCGCCGCGCCGGCCTCCTCGGCCGCTCCGGCACCGGCGGCGCGAAAGGCACCGGCCGGCTCCCCGCCGTGGCGCGCGTCGGTCGGGCTCCTCCAGGTCAGGCGCGGCCGCATCTCGCTCACCGATCGCTCGACGCAGCCGCCGGTCAACACCGCCCTCACCGACCTCGAGGCCAGGATCGTCGACCTCTCGTCCGACCCCGGGTCCCGCTCCACCGTCGAGGTGTCGGCCCGGGTGGACGGCGCCGGATCGGTGACGGCCACCGGCACCGTCAACCCCTTGCGGCAGGACGCCTACACCGACCTGGGCATCCGCTCCCACGCCATCGACCTCACGCCGCTCGGCCCCTACGCCGGCAAGTACCTCGGCTACCTGATCCAGAAGGGGAAGCTCGACCTGGAGCTCGCCTGGAAGGTGGAGGAGCGGCGGCTCAAGTCCGGCAACGTCATCCGCCTCGACCAGCTGACGCTCGGTGACGAGACCCACAGCGCCGACGCCACGTCGCTGCCGGTCAAGCTGCTGCTGGCCATCCTCACCGACAAGGACGGCGTCATCCTGCTCGACGTCCCCGTGGACGGGGACCTCGACGACCCCACCTTCCGGCTGGGCCGGGCCATCTGGCACACGCTGAAGTCGCTGATGGTCAAGCTGGCGGCCTCGCCCTTCAGCGCGCTGGCCGCGCTGGCGGGCGGGGGCCAGGAGGACATCTCGCTCATCGAGTTCGCACCCGGCGAGGCGACCCTCGACGAGGCGGCCCGCAAGCGGATCGAGCTGCTCGGCAAGTCGCTGGCCGCGCGGCCGGCGCTGGGGCTGGAGCTGAGCGGCGCCACCGACCCGGCCCGGGACGGCGAGGCCCTGCGCCGCCTCGAGCTGGAGCGGCTGCTGCGGCGGACCAAGGCCGCGGCCCAGCGGCCCCCGGTCGGCGAGGAGGCGGTGACGGTGGCGCCCGAGGAGCGGCACCGCTGGCTGGCGGCCGCCCATGCCGCCGCCTTCCCGGCCGCGGCCGGGCCGGCCCCTGGCGCCGGGAAGGGGGAGGCGCCACCCCCGACCGACGCCGCCATGGAGGCGGCCCTGCTGGGCGCGATCGCGCTTCCCCCGGAGTCGCTGCCCACGCTGGCCGCGGCCCGGGCCCAGGCGGCCCGCGACGCCCTGCTCGCGACCGGCCTCGACCCGGCCCGCCTCTTCCTGGTGGAAGGGGGCGACCGGGCCCGCCGGGAGCCGGCCCCGAGGGCCTACTTCGGGGTCAGATAGGGTTGACACGGTGGCGCGAACGGATGATAACGCGCCGCGAATGACCGTTCGCGGCGCCAGCTCCCCCTCCCCCGCCCAGACGCGCCAGCAGCGGACCCACGAGCGGGTCCGCCGCGACATCCTGATGGCGGCCGCGGAGGTCTTCGCGCGCCACGGCTACGCCGCCGCCACCCTGGCCGACCTGGCCGAGGCGGCCGGCTACGCTCCCCCTCGCTCTACCGGTACTTCAAGAGCAAGGAGGAGATCTTCTCCAGCCTCACCGAGCTGCTGAAGGGGGAGCTGCTCGGCACCTTCGAGCTGCCGGTGGACCGCGGCCAGCCGCTGGCGGCCAGGCTCGAGGCGCTGCTGCGGGCCCAGCTCGAGCTGATGCGCGAGCGGCGGGTGCTCTTCGGCGTGCTGCTGGCCACCCAGCCGGAGGCCGAGGCCGGCCGGGCGCCGGTGCCCGACCTGCGCGCCGGGGTGGCCCTCTACGAGGCGCACCTGGCCGAGTGGCTCCGCCGTCACGTGGCCCGCCGCGAGCTGCGCTGCCCGGTGGAGCTGGCCGCCCGCGCCCTGGCCGGCGTCTCCCATGCCTTCCACCGCTGCCACGCCAGCGGCAGCGACGACACGCCGGTGGCCGAGCAGGCCCGGCAGGTCGTCGACCTCGCCCTGCACGGCTTCCAGGCCGCTGGCCCTTCCTAGTCCGACACCTTCGAACCCAGGAGTCCCGAACATGCACGCCCGTCACCTCGTCCCCGCCGCCATGGCCGCCCTCACGCTCGCCGCCTGCGGCCACAAGACCGAGAAGGCCGCGCTCCCCGACGCCGGGACCCCGACCCGCGCCGTCAAGGTGACGAAGCCCACCACCCGGCTGGAGACCGGCCTGGCCCGGGCCACCGGCCCCATCCGCGCCCGGGAGGAGGCGGTGCTGGCGGCCAAGGGCTCGGGGCAGATCAAGCGGGTGCGGGTGCAGGTCGGCGACCGGGTCCAGGCCGGCCAGCCGCTGGTGGAGATGGACGCCGCCCTGCAGGCCATCGGCGCCGAGAACGCCCGGGCCGCGCTCAAGGTGGCCGAGGCCAACCTGGCCTCGGCGCAGCGCGAGCTGAAGCGCGGCCAGGAGCTGAGCGACCAGGAGGTGATGCCCGAGGCCACCTTCGACCGCCTCAAGACCGGCGCCGAGATGGCCGCGGCGCAGGCCGACCAGGCCCGGGCCGGCCTGCGGGCGGCCGAGCAGCAGCTGGCCGACACCATCCTCACCGCCCCCTTCAGCGGCGTGATCACCGGCCGCTTCAAGAACGCCGGCGACTCGGTCACCGCCATGCCGCTCACCCCCATCGTCTCGATCGCCGACGTCGACCACCTCGAGGCCCGGCTGGCCGTGCCCGAGGGGGTGGAGCCCTTCGTCAAGGTCGGCCAGAAGGTCACCGGCGTGACCACCCCGGGCGCCCAGAAGTTCGAGGCGGTGGTGCGGGTCAAGAACGCCGTGGTCGACCCCGGCAGCCGGACCATCGAGGTGCTGGCCGACGTCGTCAAGGTGGAGGGGGCGCCGCTGCGCCCCGGCACGCTGGCCAACGTCGACTTCGGCGGCTTCGGCGACAAGGACGGGCTCTACGTGCCGTCCAGCGCGGTCCAGACGGCCGGCAACGAGTCCTGGGTCTTCGTCATCGTCAACGGCAAGGCCGAGCGGCGGGACATCAAGCCGGTGCAGGTGAACCCCGGCACGGTGGCGGTGGAGGGCGGGCTCGACGCCAGCGCCGCCGTCATCCTCGACCCGGGCACGCTGGCGGTGGGCGACGCGGTCGTCCCGCTGGCCGACTGACGCCCCGACCGCCACCGCCCCGGAGCCGCCATGAGCCCCATCCGAACCTTCATCGCCCGCCCGGTCTTCACCGGGATGCTCACCCTGGTCTTCGTGGTCTTCGGCCTGGTGGCCTACCCGAAGATCGGCGTCGACCAGATGCCCGAGGTCGAGTTCCCCATCGTCACGGTGGTCACGGTGCTGCCCGGCGCCGACCCCGAGTCGATCGAGCGCAACGTCACCAAGCCGCTCGAGGAGGCGCTCAACACCCTCTCCGGCCTCGACACGCTCCGCTCCGTCAACGTCGACAACGTCTCGCAGATCGTCATCCGCTTCGACCTGGAGCGGAAGGTGGACGTGGCCGCGCAGGACGTCCGCGACAAGGTGCAGGCGACGCTCTCCAAGCTGCCGCGCGAGATCCAGACGCCGGTGGTGCAGAAGTTCGACATCGGCGCCGCCCCGGTGGCGACCCTGGCCTTCTCCGCCCCGGTCCCCATCGAGCGGCTCACCAAGCTGGCCGAGGACGTCATCAAGCCGGCCTTCCAGCAGATCCCCGGCGTCGGCTCCATCGAGGTGGTGGGCGGCCGCAAGCGCGAGCTGACCATCGTGCTCGACCCGCAGTCGCTCAAGGCCAACGGCCTCACCCCGATGGACGTGGTGGCGGCGGTCCGCGGGCAGAGCCTCGACGTGCCCAGCGGCCGCACCCTCGAGCCGGGGGTGGAGCGCTCGGTGAAGCTCACCGCCGAGGCCCACTCGGTCGAGGAGCTGCGCGCCCTGGTCCTCCCCTCGTCCACCGGGACCCCGGTCCGGCTCGGCGACGTGGCCCAGGTGCTGGACCAGCCCGCCGAGGCCCGCAGCTCGGCCTCGCTCAACGGCCGCAGCGCCATCGGCCTGATCGTCCTCAAGCAGTCCGGCTCCAACACCGTGCAGGTGGCCGAGCGGATCAAGGGCGCCCTGCCCGAGGTGCAGCGCCTCCTGCCGGAGGGCTCCCGGGTCGAGCTGGTGGTGGACGGCGCCAAGTTCATCCGCTCCTCCATCGGCGCCGTCCAGGAGGACATGATCATCGGCGGCATCCTGGCGGTGCTGGTGGTGCTCCTCTTCCTGCGCAACTGGCGCTCCACCCTGGTCTCGGCGGTGGCGCTGCCCACCTCCATCATCGGCACCTTCGCGGTCATGAAGGCGCTCAACTTCACCTTCAACGTGGTGACGATGCTGGCCCTGACGCTCTCCATCGGCCTGCTCATCGACGACGCCATCGTGGTCATCGAGAACATCGTGAGGCACCTGGAGCACGGGCAGAAGCCCCGGGACGCGGCGCGCGACGGCACCGGCGAGATCGCCCTGGCCGTGCTGGCCGTGACCCTGGCGGTGGTGGCCGTCTTCGTCCCGGTCGCCTTCATGGAAGGCATCATGGGGCGGTTCTTCTACCAGTTCGGCGTCACCGTCGCGGTGGCGGTGATGATCTCCTACTTCGTCTCGATGACGCTCACCCCCATGCTCTCGGCCCGCATCCTCAAGGAGCACGAGTCCCACGGGCGGGTGAACCAGGCCATCGAGCGGGTGCTGGAGGCCATCGAGCACGCCTACCGCACGGCGCTCGCCTGGGTGCTGGGCCACCGCGCCGTCACCATCGCCGCCGCCTCGGTGGTGCTGATCGCCACCGTGTTCATGGCCCGCCTCCTCGCCTTCACCTTCCTGCCGCAGCAGGACATGTCGATGGTCAAGGTCGCCGTCGAGCTGCCCGCGGGCACGCCCCTGGCCGACACCCAGCGCCAGCTCGACGACCTGTCACGCCAGCTCCGCGCCGTCCCCGGCGTCACCGACGTCTTCACCGTCGCCGGCTCGGGCGGCCGCGAGGAGGTCAACAAGGGCGAGATCACCGTCAACGTGGTCCCCATCGCGGCCCGCGCCTACGGCCAGCAGTCGCTCAAGGAGTACCTCCGCAAGTCGCTCCGGGTCCGCCCCGACGCCACCCTCGGCGTCCAGGACTTCCAGGGCGTGGCCGGCGGCGGCAGCCGGCCGCAGATGGTCCAGTTCAACCTGCGCGGCACCGACTGGAACCAGCTGCTCGCCGCCGTGGAGAAGACCCGCGCCGCCATGCTGAAGCAGCCCGGCTTCGTCGACGTCGACACCACCTACCGGGCCGGCAAGCCGCAGCTCGAGGTGGAGGTGGACCGCGAGCGGGCCGCCTCGGTAGGCATCCCCGCCGCGGCGCTGGGCCAGGCGCTGCGCGCCCTGATGGGCGGCGACAAGGTCACCGACTTCCACCAGGGCGGCGACACCTACGACATCAAGGTGAAGCTCACGCCCCGGACCCTGGCCGATCCGGCCGCGCTCGGCTCCATCCCGGTCCGCACCATGACCGGCCAGCTGGTCGAGCTCCGCAGCATCGCCGACGTGCGGGCCGGGACCGGCCCGTCGCAGATCGAGCACCAGGGCCAGATGCGCCAGGTGACCATCCTGGCCGACCTGCGCAACTACGCGCTCGGTGACGCCATGTCCTTCCTCGACAACTTCGCCAGGAAGGAGCTCCCCCCGGGCATCCGCTTCGACTTCGAGGGCCAGGGGCGCGAGCTCAAGACCGCCGGCCGCGCCTTCGGCCTGGCGCTCCTGCTCGGCATCGTGCTCGTCTACATCATCCTGGCGGCCCAGTTCGAGAGCCTGATCCACCCCTTCACCATCATGATGTCGCTCCCCTTCGCCATCATCGGCGGCATCGCCGGCCTGCTCCTGGCCCAGCAGTACCTCTCCATGATGGCCATGATCGGCTTCATCATGCTGATGGGGCTGGTGACCAAGAACGGCATCCTGCTGGTGGAGTTCACCAACCAGCTCCGCCACGCCGGCAAGACCACCCGCGAGGCGCTCCTCGAGGCCGGCCCGGTCCGCCTCCGCCCCATCCTCATGACCACGGTGGCCATGATCGCCGGCATGATCCCGGTGGCGCTGGCGCGCGGCGACGGCGCCGAGACCCGGGTGCCCATGGCCGTGGCCATCATCGGCGGCCTCATCACCTCGACGGCGCTGACGCTGGGCATCGTGCCGGTGGTCTACTCGCTGCTCGACGACCTGCGGAACCGGTACTGGAAGCCGGCCAGGCTCGGCGACGAGGAGGCGGCGCCCGCACCGGGCTCCGCCGCGCCATCCGAGGCGGCCGCCACCTCCACCCACGGCTAGAGGACCCGCCGGACGGAGCCGGCGCCACGGCCGGGCCGGGGCCTGCCCGCGATGGCGGCGCGGCCCCGCCTACTTCTTCCCGTGGGCGTGCGCCTTCGGCAGGAACGAGGCGTCCGCCGTGGGGTGGCACTTCTCGCAGAAGGAGGCGGTCTGGAAGATCAGCCCGGCCGCCTTGGCCGCGGCCAGGTCCTTCATCACCCTGGCGTTGGCGTACTCCGACCCGTAGCCGTGGCAGCCCTCGCAGTCGAGCCCCTTCCGGGCGTGGCCCGACTTGACCCAGGAGTCGTACTGGACGCGGTGGCAGGTCCGGCACTGGCCGGCACCCAGCTTCTCACGCTGCGGCGGCTCGGGGGCCTTCTTCGCCGCTTCCCTGGGGGCCTGGACCTCCGCCACCTGCTGGCTCGCCGGTGGCGGGCGCGGGCGCTGCCGCTGACGCCGGCGTCGCCACGGGGGCCGGCTCGGTCGGCGACGGAGCAAGCGGGGCAGGCGCCGCCGAAGGCGGAGCGGCCGCCGGCCGCGGCGCCTTCTCCCCGCAGCCGAGAGCGACCAGCGCGAGCAGTGCCACGGCGGAGAGTGCTGCTGCAGGTGGGAGGCGCATGCGTGAGATCGGTCCTTTCCAGGCGGTCGGCCTGACGAAGGGGAGCTTACCCGGTCACCGACCGCGGCCATAGAAGGCCGGCGCCGGGCCGGCTCGACTCCAGAATCACGACGCACCGCGTCCGTCGATTGGGCCACCCGGTGACATGCGCATGACACCTCCGCCCTAGGCTCTCAGCCCTCGTCGCCCGCACCCCCTCTCCCCGCGGGCCCAGGAGTGAGCACATGAGTGCGACCGCCACCGCCGACGCCGCCCCGGTCGACGCCAGCCACCTGCCGCCGCTGGCCCGGCTCGACCGCGCCGCCATCGAGTCCATCCTGGCCTCCGGGCGCCGCCTGCTGGTGCAGGGTGGCATGGGCATCCACGCCTCCGACGGGCTGGCCGGCAAGGTGGCCGCCCATCACGGCGCCCGGCTGGTCGGCGTCGGCACCGTCTCGGCGGTGGTGAAGACCCCGGACCACCTCCGCCGCGAGATCCGGCGCGCCCGCGCCGAGGCGCCGGGCGGCTTCGTCGGCCTCAACCTGATGGCGGCCATCAACAAGGCCGAGTTCGAGCTCTCGACGCGCATCGCCATCGAGGAGGGGGTCTCGTTCATCGTCCAGGGGGCCGGCATCTCCCGCGAGATCATCAAGTGGTGCCGGGCCGGGAACGTGCCCTTCGCCGGCATCGTCTCCTCGGGCCGGCTCGCCGCCATGTACGAGAAGTGGGGCGCCGACTTCGTGGTGGCGGAGGGGGCCGAGGCGGGCGGGCACATCGGCGACATCGGCCATCCCCTGCCCGGGCTGGTGGACGAGGTGGTGGCGGCCACCTCGCTGCCGGTGGTGGCGGCGGGCGGCGTGGACGCCTCCGACGTGGCGCGCTACCTGGCGGCCGGCGCGGCCGGCGTGCAGATGGCGTCGCGCTTCCTGGCCTGCTCCGACGGCGACGCCCACCCCAACTTCAAGCAGATGCACCTCGGCAAGACCGACGCCGAGATCACGCTCATCACCAGCTGCGTGAAGGGGATGAAGGCCCGCGCGGTGCGGAGCCCCTTCACCGAGGCCCTGGCCCGCGGCGAGCGCTTCCCGCCTCGCAGCAAGGCCTGGTACTTCGGTCCCGAGGGCTTCCACGGCCGCAAGAAGGCCTGCGTCGAGTGCCTGGCCGAGGACCTCTGCCTCTGCCGCGCCTCCCAGTTCCGCGAGAGCTTCTGCATCACCGACGCCCTGCTGGCCGCGGCCATCAAGGGCGACACCGAGAAGGGGCTCTTCTACACCGGCTCCTCGATCACCCGGATTCCCGAGCTGACCACGGCGGAGCTCCCCACCGCCAGGGCCCTGCTCGAGGACCTGGAGGGGCGGCTGGCGGTGGCCGAGCCGGCCCTGCTCGCCGCGACCGGGTAGGCGACCCGACCCTCCCCCCGTCACCACCGCCGGGGGACGAAACCCGCCCGCTTTTCCTCGTGCCTCTCCGCGCGCAGCGCGGTATGACGCCCCCCTCGCCGCTCCGCTCCCGGAGCCGGCTGGCGGCGCGACCGCACGGGCTACGGAGACGTCATGAAGGTGGGCAAGGGCAGCGTGGTGTCGTTGGAGTACAAGCTTCACCTCGGCGACGGCGTGGTCGTCGACTCCTCCGAGCCGGGCGACCCGCTGGTCTACCTCCACGGCCAGGGGCAGATCGTCCCCGGGCTGGAGCGCGCGCTCGAGGGGCTCGAGGTCGGCGTCCGCACCCAGGCCACGGTCGCCCCGGTGGACGGCTACGGCGAGGCCGATCCGACCGCCCTCCAGCAGGTGCCGAGGAGCGCCTTCCCGGCCGGCTTCGAGCCCAAGGTCGGGCTGGAGCTGGTGGCCCAGGGGCCGGACGGGGAGCCGTTGCCCTTCACCATCCGCGCCGTGATGGGCGACACCGTGACGGTGGACTTCAACCACCCGCTGGCCGGCCGCACGCTCCACTTCGACGTGACCGTCACCGAGGTCCGGTCGGCGACCGCCGAGGAGCTGGAGCACGGCCACGCCCACGGCCCGGAGGGCCACGGGCACGATCACGGCACGGACACGACCACGGGCACGGACACTAGCGGCGGCTCCCGGTCGGGCGCAGCCAGCGGCTGGCGCCAGGAGCACCGCCCTGCGCATCCGGGGGCCGGTCGCGATCGGGCCCCGCCTCGCGCCCCTCAATCTGCCAGCGCCCTGGCGATCCGCTCCAGGTCCTCGTCACGGGCCTGCACGATGCGGAGGCCGGCCTCGAAGCGGGCCGGCGCCCCGGGCCCGAGCACGTCGAACCAGGCCACCTCGACGAGCAGGGTGGCGCTCGCGCCGTCGGTGAACAGGAGCTCGAATCTCCTGGCGCTGGCCGACGTCGAGCGGATCGTCGCAGTAGGTCCTGAGCCCGCCCAGGCTGATGTCGTTGACCTGCCGCGGCGCGATCCGGGCGAGGAGGCCGGCCGGTCGGGCCAGGATGGGCGCCTGGACACGTCGGTAGCGTCGGCGATCGGGCGTGGAGGCGTCGGTCATGGAGCCCCAGGTGACCTGCGGGACTCCCCGAGTGTAGCAGGCCCGGCGCCAGGCCGGTGCCGGGCTGCTCCGCGCCGCTCGCCGCGATCTAGCTGGCGCCCCTGGATCCGAGCACGGCCGGGATGGTGCGGAGGAAGATGAGCAGGTCCTTCTTGAGGGACCAGGTGTCGATGTACTCGAGGTCGAGCTCCATCCACCGGTCGAAGTCGACGTCGTTGCGGCCGCTGATCTGCCAGACGCAGGTGATGCCGGGCCGGACCGAGAGGCGGCGGCGCTGCCAGCGCTGGTACTGGCGCACCTCGGAGGGCAGCGGCGGCCGGGGACCGACCACGCTCATGTCCCCGGTGAGGACGTTCCAGAACTGGGGAAACTCGTCCAGCGAGGTGCGGCGCAGGAAGCGCCCGACCCTGGTGACGCGCGGGTCATCGCGCATCTTGAAGACCGGGCCGCTCATCTCGTTCCGGGCCCTCAGGGCCTCGAGCCGCGCCTCGGCGTCGCGGTGCATGGAGCGGAACTTGAGGATGTCGAAGGTCCGGCCGTTGCGGCCGACGCGGCGCTGGCGGAAGAAGACCGGCCCCGGCGAGTCGAGCTTGATGGCGACGGCGACCCCGAGGAGGACGGGGGCGGCCAGCAGGAGGATGAAGCCGGACGCCAGGACGTCGAAGAGGCGCTTGGTGGCCAGGGCCAGGGTGTCGGACGGGGTCCGGCTGAAGACCACCATGGGGAGGTCGTCCAGCAGGGCGAGGTGCATGCTGGACGAGGCGGAGCGGACCAGGTCGAGCGAGACCCGCACCTCGACGCCCTGCTCCTGGCAGATGGCGACGGCGGGCTCGATGAGCTCGAGCTGCTCGCGGGAAACGGCGAAGATGACCTCGTCGAGGACCTCCTCCTCGAGGATGCGGCCCAGGTCGGCCAGGCCGCCGAGGACCCGGGCTCGGGCGGCGGGCGGCCCGGAGGAGAGGTGGACGAAGCCGGCGAACTCGGCGCCCCACTCCGGGTGGCTCTCCATGGCCTCGACCACCTCGAGCCCCTCCGGCCCGGAGCCGACGACGGCGTAGCGCCGGGAGGGGACGCCGCGCCGCCGGGCGAAGAGGGCCAGGAGGCGGAAGGCGGCCCGGGCGGCGACCAGGAGGAGGAAGGCCGCGGCGACGTAGGCGACCAGGAGGCCGAGGTTGGCGCGGATGGGGGGATGGAAGGAGGCGCCGGCCAGCAGGGCCAGGGCGACGACGGCCATGGCGCGGGCCACGCGGATGAGCGAGCCGACGCTGGCGCGGGGGCGCTGATCGTAGACCTGGTGGAACCACGCCGAGGCCACCCAGAGCAGCAGGGCGATCTCCACCGGGAAGACCCTGGCCGCCTCGAGGGCCGTGGCGCCCCACGGCTGGAATGGCAACAGCCCCCGGGCCGCCACCGGCAACGCGAAGATCATCGCCACCATGTCGGCCAGCCGGAGCGCCGCCTCACCGCTTCGAGTGTATGCGCGCTTCCACATCTCTGCCCCCCCGGGTGTCGAGTGTCCGGGGTCCTAAGGGGAGGCCTGGTGGCCGGCAGTCACGCGTTCATGGTGGGGACCCCTTCGGGACCCGACGGCCCTGGTGCCGGGCCTCACCGCGCCGGCACCAGGAGGTCACCCGGGCGCCGCGTGGCGGAGCGGCCACTCTCCCATGGCGAGCGGACGTCCCCTGGACCAAGGACGCCTGGGCCTCAGGTCGGCGCCCAGCGGTCGGTGAGCGCCTGCCAGAGCCGGGCGATGATCTGCTCCGCCTCGCCGGCGTCCTCCTCGGGCCGGCCGGGGGCAGGCGACACGCCGTGGAGCCGGGCCAGCCCCTGGATGGCGTACTTCAGGATCACGTCCTCGGCGATCGAGGCATCGGCCAGGTGGTCGCCGATCTCGAGCTCGGCGTCCCCCGGCGAGAGCACGCAGGCGGCGGTCCAGTCGTCATCACCGCTGACGCGCCGGACGGCGAGGTAGCGGCCACCCGCGGTGCCGGGCGGGTCGAGGTGGAACAGCCGCTCGGCACCCCGATCGATCCAGGTGAAGGTCTCGTCCATGGCTTCCTTCTACCCCGGCGCCGCGCCGCTGGCCCGCCCACCCAGGCTCACCGCGGCGGCCGCTTCCCGATGGCCCGCAGCGCCGTCTCCCAGAGGCGCGCCTCGCGCGGCGTGGGGCGTCCCCGCCGCAGCACCTCGGCGAGATCGCGCACGGCGTGGCGCTCCGGGCCGGCCAGGAAGCCGCCGGAGCGGAGCGCCTCCCGGAGCGCGGCCTCCACCGCCTGGAGCTGGGCGTCGGTGGCCAGCGGCCCGACCCGAGGCGGGGAGGTGCCATCCCGCCCCGATGCCGCCGCCACGGCCCGGCCCGGCGTGGCCTCGTCAGGCCCGGCGCGGCACATCTCCCAGGCGTAGAGCAGCACCGCCTGCGCCAGGTTGAGCGAAGGCTGGGCCGCGCCGGTGGGGATGGCCGAGAGCGCGTGGCAGCGGTCGATCTCGGCGCCGGTCAGCCCGCTGCGCTCCTCGCCGAAGACCACGGCGGTCCGTCCCGGTCGGCGTGCCATCGCCTCCTGGCTCACCTCCTCGGGCCGGAGCCGGGACTTGCCGCGGACCTTCCGGGCGCTGGTGCCGACCACCCAGGCACAGTCGGCGACCGCCTCGTCGAGCGTGGCGCAGAGCCGTGGCCTGTCGAGGAGCTCCTCGGCATGCACCGCCACGCGGCGCGCCGTCGCGAAGTCGTGGGTGCCGAGCTGGACGATGGCCCAGTCGTCCAGCTCGAAGTTGCGCATGGCCCGGGCCACGGCTCCGAGGTTCTCCGGGTTGCGGGGCCGGACCAGCACGATGCGGACGTGGTCCATCGGCCGGGCTCAGTTCAGGTACCCGGTCTTGCCGCCCCGCACCGTCCTGGTCGGCGGCGCCACGCCCATCAGCTCGAGCCCCTGCCGCGTCAGCAGGTAGCGGACCTTGCCGCTGCCGCGGGCGGTGTCGAGCTCGGCCTCGAAGGCCGGCCCGGCGATGGCGCCGAGGGCGAGGCTCTTCTTCAGGTTGACCACGCGCCCGGTGACCACGTCACCCGCCACCGGGCCGGCGACCTGGTCCCGGCGGTACAGGTCGAGCGCCGCCAGGTGGAGCGTGGCGGCAAGCGAGGGCTCGAGCGGGAAGGTGCTGAAGAGCACCGAGATGAGCGTCGACCCCGGCGGTGCTGCCTGGCGTGCCATCGCGGAAGTGTATCCCGGGGAGGCCGCCGGCGCCCGCCCCGGAGGCGACGGGACGGCCTCCGTCTCCCGGGCGCGCCGGTTGACTCGCGCCGGGCGCCGGGCCACCCTCCGGCGGCGTGAACCTCCTCCTCCTCGATGCGGCCGGAGCTGGGAGCCGACGGCGTGGCGCGGCTCGACGGGCGGCGCGCCCGGCACGTTCGCGAGGTGCTCCGCTGCCTGCCCGGCGAGACGGTCGCGGTGGGCGTCGTGGGCGGCGCCATCGGCACGGCGGAGGTGCTGGTCTCCTCCGACCAGGGGCTGGCGCTGCGGCCCACCTTCGACCGCGCGCCGCCACCGCCCTCTCCGGTGACGCTCCTGCTCGCCCTCCCCCGCCCCAAGAATCCTGCGCAAGGTGCTCCAGGCCGCCGGCGCCATGGGCGTGAAGAGGCTGGTGCTGCTGGGAAGCTGGAAGGTGGAGAAGGCCTACTGGGGCTCGCCGCTCCTCTCCCCGGACGGGCTGCGCCAGGAGCTGCTGCTCGGCCTCGAGCAAGGGCGGGACACGCTCCTGCCCGAGGTGCTGCTGCGCCGCTACTTCAAGCCCTTCGTGGAGGACGAGCTCCAGGCCATGTTCGGCCCGACGCGGCTGCTGCTCGACCTGGCCGCCACCGAGCCGCTGGCCGCCCGCGCACCCCCGGCATCGGGCGGGGTCACGCTGGCCATCGGCCCGGAGGGGGGCTGGACCCCCTACGAGGCGACCGAGCTGGCGAGGCGCGGCTTCGCCCCGGTCAGCCTCGGACCGCGTCCGCTCCGGGTCGACCAGGCCGTGCCCTTCGCGGTGGGGCAGGCCGAGCTCTGGCTGGCGCGCCGATGACCTCGGCGGACGAGCCGGCGAAGGGGCCGGTCGACGGCGACGTCGCCACCCTCTTCGTCACGCGGGGGGTTCGCCTCTTCGCCTACGGAGCCCTCTCGGTGGTGCTGGTGCTCCACCTCGCCGCGGCCGGCCTCTCCCCGGAGCGGATCGGCCTGCTGCTCACCCTGACGCTGCTCGGCGACACGGCGGTGTCGCTGCTGGTCACCACCCGCGCCGACCGGGCCGGGCGCCGGCGCATGCTGGCGCTGGGCGCCGCCTTGATGATCGGAGCCGGCCTGCTCTTCGCCGCCACCACCGACTTCTGGTTGCTGCTGGTCGGCGCCACGCTCGGCATCCTCAGCCCGTCGGGCAACGAGGTGGGCCCCTTCCTCGCCATCGAGCAGGCGGCGTTGAGCGACGCGGTCGGCGACCGGGAGCGGACCCGGGCCTTCGCCCGGTACACGCTCACCGGCTCCTTCGCCACCGCGGTGGGGGCGCTGGCGGGTGGGACCATGGCGGAGGGGCTGCAGCGGCTCGGCTGGAGCCCGCTCGCCTCCTACCGGGCGGTGGTGGTGCTCTACGCCCTGCTCGGGCTGGGCCTGCTGGCCCTCTTCGCGCGGCTCTCGCCGGCGGTGGAGCCGCCTGCCGCCACCGCGGGCGCGGCCGGCCGTCCTGGCCGCTGGGTCGGGCTCGGCCTGCACCGCTCGCGCGGGACGGTGTTCCGGCTCTCGGGCCTCTTCGCCGTCGACGCCTTCGCCGGCGGCCTCATCGTGCAGAGCTACCTGGCCGCGTGGCTCCACGCCCGCTTCGGCGCAGGCGAGGCGCTCATCGGCGCCATCTTCCTCGGCGCCAACGTGCTGGCCGGCCTCTCGGCGCTGGCGGCCCCCCCGCTGGCCAGGCGCTTCGGCCTGGTCAACACCATGGTCTTCACCCACCTGCCGTCCAACCTGGTGCTGCTGGCGGTGCCGTTCATGCCGACGCTGCCGCTGGCGGCCGGGCTCCTCTTCCTGCGCTTCTCCATCTCGCAGCTCGACGTGCCCACCCGCCAGTCCTACACCATGGCGGTGGTGGCCCCCGACGAGCGGGCCGCCGCGGCCGGCGTGACCGGGATGGCCCGCACCGTGGGCGCCTCGCTGGCCCCGGTGCTGGCCGGACCGCTCTACGCCGTGCCGGCGCTGGCCTGGGTCCCCTTCGCGGTCTGCGGGGCGCTCAAGATCGGCTACGACGTGGCGCTGTGGCGCGCCTTCGCGGCGGTCAGGCCGCCGGAGGAGCGCGCCGGCTGAGCACGCGGCGGCTCAGGCGCGGGCTCGAGAGCCCGCCGGCACCAGGAGCCGCTCCACCGCCTCGACCAGGGCCGCCTCGCTCCAGGGCTTGCGCAGCACCAGGGCGGCGCCGGCGGCGAGCAGCTCGCGCTCCCCGCTCTTGTAGGCGGTGAGGCCGATGGCCGGCACCTGCCGCAGCCGCACGTCGGGGGAGGCCCGCAGCTCGCGGATGAGCTGGGCTCCGCTCATCCCCGGCATGAAGAAGTCGACGACGCAGAGATCGGGCGGCTCATGGGTGGCCGCCACCATGGCCGCCTCGCCCGACTCCACCGCCACCGTGACGTGCCCTCGCTCCTCGAGCACCTGGGCCACCATGAGGCGCAGGGACTGATTGTCGTCGACGACGAGGATACGGGCGGGGCGGCTCACTGGAGGGAGACGCTACTTCCGACCCGCCCCGGGCGAAAGTCCCTCGCACGGGCGACGCCCGGGGCGCCCCGGCCGGGGCGCCTGTCCGCCATCGCCTGACCGGCATAGCTGGTGGACGTAAGCAGGCCCCCCCGCGCAGGCCCATCCACCGTGAAACGGCGCGGCACAGGGTCTTGAGTCAAGGTCGGTCAGAGCCCAGGCCGGGCCAATGGGCTCATCGGACTCCACAGGAGCCGGGCCTTCTCGCCGGCTGCTGTGGGTCGCTTGGACCGAGAGGTATGCGGTCCACCGCCCGTCCGGCAGGCTGGTCCGTCCCGGAAGCGGCGCCGGCCACTGCGTCGTCCAGCGCCCGCCGGCGCTGATCGAGAAGATGTCGCGCATCGCCCAGGTGAGCCAGGTGTCGCCAGCCGTGAAGGCCTCACGTTCGGTCGGCCCGTCCAGGACCCGGGAGCCCAGTGCCGAGGCACCCAGGGTCCAGCGCTCCGTCGGAGACCAGGCGCCCCAGGCGCGCGCCACGGCGCGCTGCGCGATGGTGCCGGTCAGCCGGTCCTCGATCAGCGCCGCCGCCGCCACCACCCCACCCGTCAAGCGAGGCCAGCCTGGCCCGGCTTCCCGCTCCAGGCCGATCTCGCCCAGCGGCCGGAGCTCCAGCCCGCCGGCCCCGGGCGCGTGACTGTCGACGAGCCACAGGCCGGCCCCGGCCCAGACCCGGGTATGGCTCGTCAGCGCGTACCTCCAGACCGCCTCGGCACGCGCCATCCAGATCGACCAGCTCTGGTGGGTGGGGTCGTCGGGGCCGCCCGTGTCCACCGCCACGTCAAAGTAATGGGTTGCGCTCCCCGCCAGGATGCCGGCCAGCGTGGTGCGCCCGGAGAACCGCCGCTCCAACTCGAGTCGAGCGTGCCCCGACTGCTGCAACGGGAGGATCTCGCGCTGCGCCTCGTTCGAGCCCCCTTCTCGCATCGCGCCGAGGCTGGCGCGGAGCTCGAGGTGGCGGCTCAAGCGCCCCTCGGCCGACGACGCCAGCTCGTAGCGCTGGTAGTCCAGGATGGAGGCCACTGGCGCCGCCTGGCCCACGGGCGGGGGCTCGCCGGGCTGGCCCGGCGCCGTCGCGATCCGGAAGAGGTCGACGGTGCCCACTGTCGCGATCCCGTCGGCCCGGAGCTGCCAGGCGGCCGTAGGGCGCCACCGGGCGATGGCCCAGGCTCGCTGTAGCCAGGTGCCGTCGTCGGGCCCGTCACCGGCGTAGTGTGTGAAGCGCGGCGCGTAGGCCAGCTCCAGCTGCAGCGTCGGAGACCATCCCTCCAGCCCGACGCGTGGCTCGACCTCGAGGGACTGATAGGTCGTGCTCTCACCGACGGCCGGGCGAACCTGGTCCGCGCGAGCCTCGGCGCGGACGCCGGCCTGGTATTCGAGCGACAAGCCGGCCGAGACCACGAGCGTCCAGAGCCCAGGTGCCAGGAGGGCCGGCATGGGCCGTCACTCGACGACGACGACGTCGCCAGCCTGCAAGCGAAACCTGGATGCCCGTTCCCGGGCCTGCGAGAGCGCCGCGTAGGTGAAGCGGATTCGCTGCGTCCCGTTGCGGACCACGAAGATCCGATCGCGATCGGCAAAGTCGCTGAAGCCGCTGGCGGCGGCCAGCGCCGTGAGCACGCCGGCGCCCTGCTCCAGCCGGTAGAGGCCGGCGCGCTGCACCTCGCCGAGCACCGAGATCTCCAGCGGCCGCGCCTCCTGGAGCGCGACGGTGACCACCGGGTTGACGAGGAACTTCGTCAGCTTGGACTGGAGCTCCGCAGCCAGCTGCACCGGGGTCCTGCCCGCTGCCTCGACGTCGTTCAGGAACAGCAGGGTGATCATGCCGTCGGAGCGGACCCGGACCGCCCCCGAAATCCCCTCCTGGTTGAAGACTCGGACGCTGAGGGTATCACCCGGTGCGATGAGGTACGGCCCCTCGGTTGTCGACGCCGGTAGCGTGTCCACCCAGACGAAGTTCTTGTCGGTGGTGCGGCAGCCGACGGCCAGCAATGCCGTGGCGAGCACCAGGAGGGCGCCTGGAGCGCGCAGCGGATTTCGGAGGAGATGAGGCAGCGTCGGCGCCTTGTACACGGGAGGCGCATCATAACGCCTCGGAGGAGGGGGTGGTGGTTAACTGCCTTCCCCCTCCCCCGAGGGCGCCACTTGTCTGTCCCACGATCGCTGGTCATGCTGATATGGTCTCACCAGTCGAGCCACAGGTCTCTCGAGCGTGTCCATGGCGAGTTCGCCGAGCACCAACCGCCGCCGCTTCCGGCGCATCCAGGCACCCATCCTGGTCCGCCCCGCCGGGCTGCTGGCCTGGGCGGCGGCACGGACCGTGACTGACATCAGCCTGGGAGGGGATCCGGACCTACGCCGATGCGTCGGTCCCTGTGGGACGCCGCCTGGAACTCGAGTTGCTCTTCGCCGACGGCGGCACCGCCACGGTCCTCGCCGAGGTGGCCTGGGCGGAGGCGCTGGGCGAGGGGGCCCCGGCCCGGCACGAGATGGGGCTTCAGCTGATCAGCGCCGGCCCCGAGGCGATCGAGCTCATGGAGCGGTCGTTCGCCAGCAACTGAGTTGAGGCGCACGCGCTACCGATCGGGAATCTCGGCGATGATGGGAATCTGGAGTTCGCGCTCGAATCTGCCACCGCTCGAAGATTCTCCCGGAGCGGTAGTCCACCGCCGCCGCGATGAGCAGCGCGAACAGGAGCGCCGCCACCCCGCCCACGCCGAAGATCTTCCAGGGGCTCGGACTCACGGGGTCGCGAGGTACCTGGGGCGGCCAGATGACCTGGTAGCGATGCTTGAAGGCGGACCGGGCCGTGTCGCGTTCCAGCTGAGCGGCGTTCAAGGACTCCAGGGTCCGCTGGTACCGGCCTCTGGCCTCTCGGACGCGCTCGCTCTGGTCCACGGCGAGGCTGATGCCCTCGGCGGTCGGTCGCGCGGGGGCTAGCGCGCCGCCCGGCTCCCGGGCCAGGCGAGCCTGATAGTCCTGGCGAAGTCGCCGCTCCTCCTCGCGCAGAGCGGTGATCTGCGGTGAATCGCCGGACAGGGAGGCGATGTCCTGCCGGAGGTTGATGAGCTCAGGGTGCATCTCGGAGTACACGGCACGCCGGGCGTCGTACTGCGCCTGGAGATCGGCCAGCCGCCGCCGGCGGAACTCCTCGACGTCGGCGATGGCTCGCTCCTTGGCGTCGAGCATTGACTTGAGCCGGACCAGTTCCTCACTCGTCCCCTGGGGGGGCTGCGACGGCATGGCCGCAGGAAGGGCGCGGCCGGCCTCCCGCAGCGCCGTCCGCCGCGCTGCCTCCACCTCGCTGGCCAGTTCGTCCCTGAGCATCGCGGCTCGCCCCTCCAGCGTGGCGATAGGCTCATCCAGGGCCGTCACCTCCTGCACGTGGCGCGCCTCGAGGAAGTTCTGCAGCGCCCCGTCAACGATTCGGTACGCCTGCCGCGCATCGGGCCAGTCAATCTCGATGGCGATGGTCACTTCTCCTGCTTCAACCTTCAGCCGGCGATCGAGGAGGATGACGAGCTGGTCGAGAAGGTCGCTTCCCAGGGATTGAGCCTTGGTCGGCGCCGAGTTGGCCAGGCGAACACGCTCGAGCAGGTCTACCTTGGGTGCGGCTTCGAGAAGCCCGGCCTGCTTGATGAGCGCGACCAGGTTCTCTCGCCGGTGGATGATCTCCCAGGCGGCCCGCGTCGGCAGATCCTCAGCAACGTTGGAGCGAACAATGGAAGGGAGGGACTGCTGTCGCTGGGCGAGGATCCGCGTCTCGACGCGGTACTGGGGGGTCTTCCAGGCGAAATAGCCGCTCAGGAGCCCCATGCCGGCGAGGAAGACGCTGATGGCCACGCGCGAACGGCGACGACCCGCTCGAACGATGAACAGGAAGTAGTCGACCGGGCGCGGACCAGCGGGGTCTCCCTGTTCTGAGGAAGATGGTCCATCGAGTTCGAGAAGCTGGGTCGGAACGGTCATGGCTTTCCCAGAGCAGATTACCTCAAACGACCGCGGCGTGTCCGGCCTAACACTGGAACGAGGCATTGGGTCATCGAGACAAGCATGAGGTAGGTGGCCAACCCAACAATCCCGCGGCGTGCCGCCGTGGGCACCGGACTCGAGCCGTGCCGCGAACATGGCCAGCAGCCCTGGCGAAGCCAGGGCATCGGCGTCGACGACCGCAACGGCTTCAGTCCGACCCTCCTCAAGGACTTGCTGGAAGGCCTGCTCCAGGGCGTGGTCATTGCCACGCCGCTCCGTGTCGGTGCACACCAGCACCCTGGCGCCTGCCCCTGCGACCCACGCGGCGATGGCTTCACGGCAGAGGTCGGCCACCAAGAGGACCCGGAAGCGACCGCGCGGCCAAACCATGGCGTAACGGCTCTCGATCGGCAGACCGATTCCAGCCTCCTCGGCGTGGGCCGGGATCGCCAGCGTGAAGCGAAGCCAATCGGGCGGCACCGGTGGCGGAGTTCTCCGCCGCGGAGCCACCTCGTGAAGGAGTAGACCGACCTATGCCAGGAGGGCCGAGAGTGCCAGCAGCGCGATCAGGACGCCGAAGAGGAATGAAGCTGGACTCATCCGGGAGGAGCCCATGATGCCAGCGGAGGCGGCGTCAGGAGGGAACATACCCTCGCAGTTGGCTCAGGTGCGTGTCGTTGATCGATGGCACGTCGCTGCGGTTCATCGCAGCAGGAGGCAACCCGCTACCCGCTCCCGTCCAATGAGCTTCAGCGTTCGCCTGACGTTCTCCATCCGCGATCGCCCGAGCTCGATGCAGAGCACGACCAGGTCGGCGGCCTGGGTGGTGGCCAGGCCGAGCGGTTCCGACATCACCGCCGGAACCGAGATGACGAGGCGGGCGGAAGAGTTGAGGACCATCGCCTGGCCGGCTGGCTCGGAGTCCGGCGCAGGTGCCGGCTCCACATCGCGTCCTGGGGCTACCCGGACGGCGTCGGGCGGGAAGTCGACCGTCGGCCAGCCCCTCGGGCCGGCCAAGCGACGTCGGCCGACGAAGGACGGTAGGTCGGCGAGCGCCATGGCCGTGCCGTATTCCAGGGAGCTCGGGGTGACAGCGGTCACCGGGTCCGGGCTGAGCCGCTTGCCCACCTCGGCCAGGGCGTGGGCCACTCGCTCGGCGGAACCATCGGGATCTGCCGGCACCAGCACCATCGACGTCCAGTCGCGACGCACCAGCGTGAGCCAGAGCTCCTGGTACGACTTCTCGTCGGCGTCGTCGACACTGACGTGCGCCGTGCCGTTCCCGTGGCCACCTGTGCTGTCACGCTGAGACATGGATCCCCTGGCTGGGCCCACTCTACGATGGACTCGGGTGGAGATCACGTCAGGCCTGGGAGGTACACGGCGCTTCCGCGGTGGACCTCAGCTCCACAGGTCGAGGCGCCCTCCCCACAGCGCCGCAGCAGCAACGGCCGCATTGCACATGGCGTGAGCCAGGATGGCGTCGGCGAGTCGGCCACGCCAGAGGCGCGCCGCCGCGAAGGCCAGGCCAACCAGGGTGGCGAGCGCCCACTGGGCATGGAGCGCGCCGAAGGCGAGCGACGAGAACGCCACGGCAGACACGGTCCAGGCACGCGCTGGCACCGACTTGAAGTCGGGGTTCACCAGCCACGGGAGCAGGAAGCCACGAAAGGCCAGCTCCTCGACGACCGGAATCACCAGGACCGAGCCGAGCACGCGCTGCGCCAGCCAGATCGCGCGTGCCCCGGCGTCGAGACGCCCCAGGCCGGCCGCCAGGGCCGCGCCGTCCCCAGCCGGCCAGGCGAGCCAGAGCGCTGCGGACGCCACGCCGATGAGCACCGGCACGCCTGCACCGTGGAGCTCGAGCCGGGGCGCCGCGTAGGCGTGTCGCGCCGCCACGAGCACCGCCAGCGCCGCCAGCGCCCGCAGGCCATACCAGGAGATCGGGCGGACCGGGGCTGAAGATCCCGGTCACCAAGGCGGTAGCCAGTGCGGCCAGCAGAGGTCCCAGGTAGGCGCCTGCCTCGGCCGGCACGCCAGACCCGTTATCGGTCGGCGCATCCTCCCGCTGTAGCCAGCGCACCCGGTCGGCGATGGCCACGCCCCCGAGCGCCAGCACCAGGAAGAAGACCCATCCAAGCTTCGAGTGGAAGCCCCCCAGGGCCAGTTCCTCGTGGCCTGCAGCGCCCACTCGAATCAGCACGGCGATGCGCAGGGCGTTGGCGGCGAGCGCCGCCAGAGCGCCCAGCGGCAGGAGCAGGAGAGCCCGCCCGAGCCGAAGCCGTCCCCTGGAGAGCGAGAGCCAGGTGGCAAGGAAGACGACCACCAGGCCGGCACCGTCGACGCCCGAGCAGACGGGGGCGATGACGACCTCGAACTGGCCCATCCCGATGGCTCGCTCGGCCGAGTCGAGCGTTACCGCTCCCCCCCACGCACGGAGCAGCGCCGCGGTGGCCCCGAGCGTGGCATCGGAGAACACGCTCCACAGCCCCTCCGCGGCAGCCGCGGCTCTCCAGGCCAGTCCGCCGAGCACCAGGGCCACCAGAGGACCGCGCCATCGCAGCGCCACCTGCCGAAAGGCCCAACCGAGTGGCACGGCGCTGGCCAACGCCAGGAGCCCCGTTCCAGCGGCGCAGGCCATCAGGCCGGCCAGCGCTGCGCTGGAGACCGGCGGGGCTCCGGGTCCCAGGAGCTTCCACGCCAGCGCGGCGGTGAGCGCGAAAGCGACCGGCTGGAGCACCAGAGCCGGCCAGGGCCGCCACGGCGGGGGCGATACCGGCGTCGCGGGCGAGAGGCGCCCCGAACCGGGGCGTGCCATCAGCCAACCGATGGCGCAAGCAGCGAGGACGACCGGAACGGCGAGCCGGAGCGCGCTCACCAGGCCGCCCGCCGAGCCGTCGGTGGGCAGGTCGACGAGCAGGGAGAGCGTCAGGTATTCGACGAGGAGCAGCCCGGCTGGCAGCGCCAAGCGAAGCCGCTGGGCGTTGCGACCTGATGACGACGAGGCCAGGAGTTCGCGCCTAGCGGCGCCGGCGCGCCAGCAGCGCGCCACCGCCCACCAGGATGGCGGCGATGGCACCGACCGTGGTGGGATCGAACTCCGGCACGGAGCGAGAGGTTCGGCTCCTCCTCCCGTCCTCGTTCTCACCCTGATCGTCGCCGTCTCCGGCCAGAGCCGGGATCGCACCCAGGAGCAGCGCGGATGTCGCCATGGCAAAGAACGTCCTGCTGAGAATCCTGCTCATCGCTCCCCTCCCAGGGCGCTGCGGAGAACCACACGATACCCGTGGGACGGTCCACAGGCAGTGCTGAGGATAGGTGGGTTGCGCCCCTACTGCCAATACCATGGTAGGTGGACGCCAGCGTACATCCCCTTGACTGACCGTGCGACGATTGTGCACACCGCAAAGAGGCACTCGGGCGTCGAGGCGTCTCTCGGGCTTCGTCGGCCCGCCCTCGGCCCGGAGCGCGATGGCTGGGCCTCGTCAACGCCCAATTCCCTGCGCCAGCCCGGTCCCGGAGCAGCGAGAGCGGTGTGACGGCCGCGGACGTCCCATGACCACGGGACTTCGGCCCCCGCTGGTGGCCGCTGGACTCCCACCTCGGGGCGCCCTCCTCAGGTGTCCAGCGGCCGTGCGACATACACCGACCCCGGTGCCTGTTAGCTTCCGCCGCAATACACCAGCTCAGCCGGGGGGCGAGCATGTTGCGACAGCATTCACGATCCGTTCAGACTGGGCTCCGGGTCCTCGACCTGGCCTGCCTCGCGGCCGCGCTGCCGGCGGCGTGGGCGTGGCGCGGAGCGCTCCACGTGGAGGCCCTGGCCGCCGGGACCGACCAGCTCGCTCCGCTCCTGGCGCTCTCCCTGGTCAGCTGGGTCGCCGCCTCCGCGGGCATCCGCGTCTACGCCGGCTACCGCACCCAGCCGCTCACGACGGAGCTGGGACGCATCACCCGCGCCCTCCTCGCCACGGCCGTGCTCACCATGGCCGGCGGCTACCTGGCCTGGCGCCTCGACGTGCCCCGCCTCTTCCTGGTGCTGCACTTCGCCTTCGCCCTCTCCTTCCTGGTGGCGTCCCGGCTGCTGGTCCGCGGCGTCGCCCACTCGCTCCGCCGCCGGGGCTACAACGTCCGGCGCTACGCCGTGGTCGGCTCCGGGGACATGGCCGAGGAGGTCCGGCACACGCTCGCCCAGCACCCGGAGTGGGGCTACTCGCTGGCCGGCGTGATCCTGGAGCACCGCGACGCCGTGCCCGGCGTCGCTGCCCGTGCTCGGCCACCTCGACGAGATCGGCACGGTGCTGGAGCAGAACGTCCTGGACCAGGTCATCTTCGCCCTCCCCTCCTCCCAGCTGCCGCAGGCCGAGGAGGCGGCGCGGGCCTGCCAGCTCCAGGGCGTGGCCGTGATGATCTGCCTCGACCTGCTCCAGGGCGGGATCGGCCAGATGGCGCTGACGCGCCTGGAAGGCGTTCCCGCCATCACCTTCTCGACCGTGCCGAACGACGCCTTCGCCCTGGCGCTCAAGCGGGCCTTCGACGTGCTGGTGAGCGCGACGGTCCTGCTGCTGCTCTCGCCGGTGCTGGTGGGCGTGGCCATCGCCATCAAGCTCGACTCGCCCGGCCCGGTCTTCTTCCGCCAGCGGCGGGTCGGGCTCAACGGCCGCGAGTTCTCGCTGCTCAAGTTCCGCAGCATGTGCCTGGACGCCGAGGCCAGGCTGGCCGAGCTGCGGGCCCGCAACGAGATGAGCGGGCCGGTCTTCAAGATGACCGACGATCCCCGGGTCACCCGGGTGGGCCGGTTCATCCGCAGGACCTCGCTCGACGAGTTCCCCCAGTTCCTGAACGTCCTCTCCGGCGAGATGAGCGTGGTCGGGCCGCGCCCGCCCATCCCGTCCGAGGTCCGCCAGTACCAGCGCTGGCAGCGGCGGCGGCTCAGCGTCAAGCCCGGCATCACCTGCACCTGGCAGGTCTCGGGCCGCAACGACATCGACTTCGAGCGCTGGATGAAGCTGGACCTGGAGTACATCGACAACTGGTCGCTGGCCCGCGACCTGCAGATCTGCATGATGACCATCCCGGCCGTGCTCTCCTCCCGCGGAGCGCGCTGACCGGCCAGCCCGTGCCGGCGCGGCGCCGCCCTGCGGCAGCGCCTCCCCGCCTCACCAGCCGCCCCGGACGGAAGCCCCGCCCGGGGCGTCGCAATTGGTGGCGCCGTACCGCGGCAGGCGTAACGAGACACCTGTCCACCAGGCGCGGAGGTTCCATGTCCAGCATCCGGAAGCACGTGGCGCGGAAGGTCATCACCCTCGCGGCCGATGTCCCCTGCCGGGAGGCGGCGCGGATCATGGTCGAGAAGAAGATCGGCTCGGTCGGGATCCGGGTCGACGGCCGGCTCACCGGGCTGGTCACCGAGCGCGACCTGGTCGCCGCGGTGGTGGCCACCGGCGGCGACGGCTCGCTCCCGGTCGGCGAGGCGGCCCGCACGCTGCCCCGGGTGACGCCGGACGCCACCGAGGCCGAGTGCGCGGCGCTGATGCGCGACTACACCACCCGCCACCTGCTGGTCGAGGAGGCCGGCGAGGTGGTCGGGCTGGTCTCGATGCGCGACATCATCGCGCTCATGCTCGACGAGAAGCAGTTCGTCATCGAGCAGCTCAACACCTACATCTCCGGCCGCTGAGCCGACGGGGCTGCACTCAGGGGAGCAGCAGCAGCGACCCGGTGGTGGCACGCGACTGGAGCGCCCGGTGGGCCTCGGCCGCCTGGGCCAGCGGCCAGCGGCCCCCCACCGCCACCCGGATCCGGCCGGTCCCCAGCAGCGCGAAGAGCGCGGCCGCGGCCCGCTCCAGGTCGCTCCTCGAGGCGATGTGGTGGAACACGGTGGGGCGGCAGACCGCCAGCGAGCCCTTGCGCGAGAGCAGCCCGGTGTCGACGGGTGGCACCGGGCCGGAGGCGTTGCCGTAGGTGACCATGAGGCCGAAGGGCGCCAGGCAGTCGAGGGAGCTCTCGAAGCTGGCGGCCCCCACCGAGTCGTAGACCACCGGCACGCCGCCGCCGGTGTGGGCCTTCACGCGCGCCGCCACGTCGTCGGTGGCCGAGACCAGCACCAGCTCGGCCCCCAGCGCCCGCACCCGCTCCACCTTCTCCGCCGACCCGACCACGCCGATGACCCGCGCCCCGATCGACGCCAGCCACTGCACCAGCAGCTGTCCCACGCCGCCGGCGGCCGCCGTCACCACCACCGGCTCGCCCGCCTTCACCGGGTGGACGCGGGTGACCAGCATGTGCGCGGTGAGCCCCTTGGCCAGCGCCGCCGCGGCCAGCTCGCTGGAGACCCCGTCCGGCACCTTCACCAGCCGGTCCGCCGGGAGCAGCCGGGCCTCGGCGTAGGCGCCCGGCCCGGCCATGTAGGCCACCCGGTCCCCCGGCCTCACCAGGGTGACGCCGGCGCCCACCGCCTCGACCACGCCCGCCGCCTCGACCCCCAGGCCGGTGGGCAGGGGCAGCGGGTAGAGCCCGCTCCGGTGGTAGGTGTCGACGTAGTTGACGCCGATGGCCTCGTGGCGCACCCGCGCCTCGCCCGGCCCGGGCGCGCCCACCTCGACCTGCTCGACCCGCATGACCTCCGGGCCGCCCACCTGCTGGATCCGGATCGCCTTGACCATGCCCTCCTCCTTGCCGCGGCGGGCCCCGGCCCGCCACCGAATCCCGGCGCCTGGCGCTCAGGCCAGGACGACGACCAGGTCCTCCTTCTCGACCTTGTCGCCCTCCTTGAACTTCACCTCGGCCACGATGCAGTCGGCCCTGGCCTTCAGGTTGGTCTCCATCTTCATGGCCTCGGTGACCAGCATCACCTCGCCGGCCTTCAGCTTGTCGCCGGGCTTGACGTTCACCTTGAGCACCTTGCCCGGCATGGGCGCGCCGACGTGGCTGGGGTTCCCCTTCTCGGCCTTGGGGCGCACGGCGGCGCCGGTGACGGCGGCCTGGTCGCGGACCGTGACGGTGCGCCCCTCGCCGTTCAGCTCGAAGAAGACGTCGCGGGTGCCGTCGGGCTGCAGCTTCCCGACCGTCACCAGCTTCACGATCAGCGTCTTGCCGGGCTCGATCTCCAGGCTGGTCTCCTGGCCCGGCTCGAGGCCGTAGAAGAAGACCGGCGTGGGGATGACCGAGGTGTCGGAGAACTCCTCCCGGTGGCGCGCGAGCTCCGGGTAGACGTTGGGGTAGAGCAGCCAGGAGGCCAGCGCCTTGTCGTCGACCGGCTGCCCGGTCTTCTCGGCGGCCTTCCGGCGCTCGGCCTCGAGGTCGGCCGGCTCGATGAGCTCGCCGGGCCGGTAGGTGATGGGCTCCGCCCCCTTGAGGATGATCTTCTGCAGCTCGGGCGGGAAGCCGCCGTAGGGCTGGCCCAGCATCCCCTTGGCGAGCCCGACCACCGACTCCGGGAAGGCCAGGTCCGCCCCCTTCTCGGTGAAGAGGTCCTCGGGCTCCAGGTTGTTCTTCACCAGGAACATCGCCATGTCGCCCACCACCTTGGACGACGGCGTGACCTTGACGAGGTCGCCGAAGAGGAGGTTCACCTTCCGGTACATGTCCTTGCACTCCTCCCAGCGGTCGAGGAGGCCCAGCCCGGCCACCTGCGGCTTGTAGTTGGAGTACTGGCCGCCGGGGATCTCGTGGCGGTAGACCTCGGCGGTGCCGCTCTTCAGCCCCGACTCGAAGGGCGCGTAGAACTCGCGGACCCCCTCCCAGTAGCTGGCCAGCCGCTGCAGCCCGTCCTGGTCGAGCTTCGGGTCCCACTCGCTGCCCGCCAGCACCGCCACCAGCGAGTTGAGGTTGGGCTGCGCGGTGAGGCCGGAGAGCGACGAGAGCGCGGCGTCGACCACGTCGACCCCGGCCCGGGTGGCCTCGAGGATGGTGGCCGCCGAGACCCCGGAGGTGTCGTGGGTGTGGAGGTGGACGGGGATGCCGACCTCCTGCTTGAGCGCCCGGATGAGCTGCCCGGCCGCGAAGGGCTTGAGCAGCCCGGCCATGTCCTTGATGGCGAGCAGGTGGGCGCCCATCCGCTCCAGCTCCCGCGCCAGCTTCACGTAGTAGGCCAGCGGGTACTTGGTGCGCGAGGGATCGGAGATGTCGCCGGTGTAGCAGAGCGCGGCCTCGAGGACCTTGCCCTCCTTGCGCACCGCCTCGCAGGCCACCGTCATCCCCCGGGTCCAGTTGAGCGAGTCGAAGACGCGGAAGACGTCGACGCCCGAGGCCGCCGCCTCGTGGACGAACTTCTCCACCACGTTGTCGGGGTAGTTGGTGTAGCCCACGGCGTTGGAGCCGCGCAGCAGCATCTGGAAGAGGACGTTGGGGATCTCGGCGCGCAGCGCGTGGAGCCGGGCCCAGGGATCCTCCTTGAGGAAGCGCATGGCCACGTCGAAGGTGGCGCCGCCCCAGCACTCCAGCGAGAAGAGGCCGGCGCCGAGGCGCGCCGTGGCCGGGGCCACCTTGAGCAGGTCGTGGGTGCGGACCCGGGTGGCCAGCAGCGACTGGTGGGCGTCGCGCATGGTGGTGTCGGTGAAGAGCAGTCCCTCCTGCTCCAGCACCCACCTCGCCAGCCCCTCGGGGCCGCGCTGGTCGAGGATCTGGCGGGTGCCCGGCGGCGGCGGCCGGGTCAGGTCCACCGCCGGCGGGCGGGCCTCGCGCAGCTCGGTCGGCCGGAGCGGCCGGGCCACCCCGGGCGAGCCGTTGACGGTGACCTCGGAGAGGAACTTGAGCAGCTTGGTGGCCCGGTCCTTCTTCTGCGGCACCACCATGAGCTCGGGGTGGGCCTCGATGAAGGAGGTGTCGCAGCGCCCCGCCAGGAAGACCGGGTGGCTCATCACGTTCTCGAGGAACGGGATGTTGGTCTTCACGCCGCGGATGCGGAACTCGGCGAGGCAGCGCCGCATCACGCTGGCGGCGGCGTCGAAGCGGAGCCCCCAGGTGGAGACCTTGACCAGCAGCGAGTCGTAGTGCGGGGTGATGACCGCCCCGCCGAAGGCCGAGCCGGCGTCGAGCCGCACCCCGGCGCCGCCCGGCGAGCGGTAGGCCTTGAGCACGCCGTAGTCCGGGGCGAAGCCGTTCTGCGCGTCCTCGGTGGTGATGCGGCACTGGATGGCGAAGCCGCGCATCTGCACGTCGGCCTGGCTGCCGATGGCGATCTCCGGGTCCGAGAGCTTCCGCCCCTCGGCGACGAGGATCTGCGCCTGCACCAGGTTGCGCCCGGTGATCATCTCGGTGACGGTGTGCTCCACCTGGATGCGGGGGTTCACCTCGATGAAGTAGTGGTGCCCCTGCTGGTCGAGCAGGAACTCCCAGGTGCCGGCGTTCCGGTAGCCGACCGACCGGGCGATCTTGAGGGCGTCGGCGCAGATGGCCTCCCGCTGGGCCGGGGTGATGGCCACCGAGGGCGCGAACTCCACCACCTTCTGGTGGCGGCGCTGCACCGAGCAGTCGCGCTCGAAGAGGTGGACCAGGTTGCCGTGCTGGTCGCCCAGCACCTGCACCTCGATGTGCTTGGGCCGCTCGATGTAGCGCTCCAGGAAGACGGCCGGGTTGCCGAAGGCGGCCTTGGCCTCGCTCCTCGCGCTGGTCAGCCCCTCCAGCAGCTCCTTCTGGTCGCGGGCCACCCGCATGCCGCGCCCGCCCCCGCCGCCGGCCGCCTTGACGATGATGGGGTAGCCGTGCTGCCGGGCGAAGACCAGCGCCTCCTCGTCGTGGAGCACCGGCTCGGGGGTCCCCGGCACCACCGCGACGCCCGCGGCGATGGCCGCCTTCCGGCCGGCCACCTTGTCGCCCAGGCGGCGCTGCATGTCGGCGGTCGGGCCGATGAAGACGATGCCGGCCTGCTCGCAGGCCTCGGCGAAGGCGGCGTTCTCGGAGAGGAAGCCATACCCGGGGTGGATGGCGTCGATCTCGAGCCGCCTGGCCAGCGCCACGATCTCGTCGATGCCCAGGTAGGCGTCGATGGGGGGCTTGCCCTTGCCCACCAGGTAGGCCTCGTCGGCCTTGTACCGGTGGAGCGAGAGCCGGTCCTCCTCCGAGTAGATGGCGACCGTCTGGATGCCCAGCTCGGTGCAGGCGCGGAAGATGCGGATGGCGATCTCGCCGCGATTCGCGGCCATGACCCGGCGAAACGGGATCGTCATGACGACTCCAGGAGTGGGCCGGGTGCTCCGGCGCCCTCGGGTGCGGTGCGGCGGGAGAGGAAGGAGAGCACGCCGGCCGGCGGGAAGTCGAGGGGGTCGCGGCGCGCCGCGGCGATTCCGGCGCCGGACCGCGGCGAGACCGGCTCTCAGCGCGCCGGCGCCGACGCCGCGTCGTGGGCCACGGCCCAGCCCCCCAGGTCCCGGTCCTCGCCGCCGATGTGCTCGCGCAGCCAGGCCTCCAGCCAGAGGTGCAGCATCTCGGCCACCTCGGCGGTGGGCCCCTGGCGCCGGTACTCGCCGGTCACCCGGTGGAGCCGGTCGGCGAAGTCGCGGTGCGCCTCGCAGTGCGCCGGCAGCGCGGGGAAGTCCGTCCGCCGCATCCAGCGCTCCTCGAACTCGAAGTGGGAGAGGACGAAGTCGCGGAAGGAGGCGAGCATCAGCTCGGCGCCGGCCGGCTCCCCGTGGCGCATGGCGTGGTAGAGCCGCTCGCCGCGGCGGAAGAGCTCGCGATGCTGCTCGTCGATCTCCTCGATCCCGAGCTCCAGGCTGTCGGTCCAGACGAACGGCATGCGCGCCCCGTGGATGGGATCAGAGCACCGGCGCGCCGGCGATCGCAAGTCCCTGACGGCACAGCGGCACCATGCCTCAGGGGGCGGCCGCGGGGTCCGGGCCGGCGCGCGGCGAGAGCGTAAGCGTTCTTTCCCCCGGCTCGCCGCAGCTGGCGCACCGCGGCGGCGACCCCGGTGGTATCCTCCCGGTCCCCGGGGCCCGTCGGCGACCGGCCCCGCACCCGATGACCGAACCTGCCGCCACCCCTCGCGAGATCCCCTTCAACTACACCTCGGCCGACGACCGGCAGGCCGTCATCTTCCTGCTCGGAGGCGAGGTCTGGGCCAAGCTGGAGACGCTGCGGTCCAGGCGCGTCACCGGCCGCTCGGCGCGCCTGCTCATGCGGGTGCTGGGCGAGATCCTGGTCCACCGGCGCAACGCCTTCCTGCTGCAGGAGCTGGTCGACTCCCCCCGCCGCCGCCGCCGGCTGCTGGAGCACATCGAGAAGGACCTGACGGTCATCGACCGGGGCGCCGCCGGCGAGCCGCTGGTGCAGGAGGTGCTGGCCGCCTGCCGGGGGCTGGTGACCCGCTTCCGCGCCGAGATCGACGGCCTGCCCGACCTGCGCCGGCGCCTGGCCCGCGAGCTGGGCGGGGCGGCCGGCAGGGAGAACGTCCTCTTCGACCCGTTCACGCTGGTGTCGCACGCCACCGACGCCACCGACTGGCGGCTCCACCTCCCGCTGGCGGTGGTCATGCCCGACCAGGAGGCGCAGGTGGCGCCGACCCTGGCGGCCATCGGCCGGCTGGGGCTGAAGGCCGTCCCGCGCGGCGCCGGCACCGGGCTCACCGGCGGCGCCGTGCCGCTGCGGGCGGACTGCGTGGTGGTCAACACCGAGAAGCTCAACCACATCCGCGGCCTCTCCCGCCGCACCCTCTCGCTGCGCGACGGCACCACCGCCAGCGCCCACGTGCTGGAGCTGGAGGCAGGCGTCATCACCGAGAAGGCCATGGAGTTCGCCGAGGAGCGCGGGCTGGTCTTCGCCACCGACCCCACCAGCGCCTGGGCCTGCACGGTGGGCGGCAACATCGCCGAGAACGCCGGCGGCAAGGACTGCGTGCTGTGGGGCACCTGCATCGACAACCTGCTCTCCTGGCGGATGGCCATGCCCAGCGGGCGGCGCTGGACGGTGCGGCGCACCGACCACCAGCTCCGCAAGATCCTCCCCGAGGACACCGTCACCTTCGAGGTGCTCGACGAGGACGGCGCCGCGGTGAAGCGGATCACCCTCTCCGGCGGCGAGATCCGCAAGAAGGGGCTCTGGAAGGACATCACCAACAAGGCGCTGGGCGGCGTCCCCGGGCTGCAGAAGGAGGGGACCGACGGGGTCATCACCTCGGCGGAGTTCATCCTCTACCCGGAGTACGAGGCCAAGCGCACCCTCTGCCTCGAGTTCTTCGGCCCCGACATGGAGGAGGCCAGCCAGGTCATCCTCGACCTCTCCCGCGCCTTCCCCTTCCCCAACCAGGGGAAGGAGGCGCTCATGGCGCTCGAGCACTTCGACGACGAGTACGTGCGGGCCATCGGCTACGAGGTGAAGGCGCCGCGGGCCGAGACGCCCCAGGGCGGTGCTGCTCATCGACGTGGTGGGCCACACCGCCGAGGAGGCGGCGCGCGGGGTGGCCACCATCCGCGCCATCCTCGAGCCCCACCGCAACACCCTGCTCTTCGAGGCCCGCGACCCGGCCGAGGCCAGGAAGTTCTGGGCCGACCGGAAGAAGCTGGGCGCCATCGCCCGGCGCACCAACGCCTTCAAGATGAACGAGGACGTGGTGCTCCCCCTCACCGCGCTGGCCGAGTTCGCCCGCTTCACCGACGACCTCAACGTGGAGGAGGAGCGGTTCGCCCAGGGCCGGTTCGTCGACCGCGCCGAGGCCCTGCTGCGGGCGGCCACCGCCGGGCAGGACGACCCGGAGTGGCTGCTGGCCAAGATCCCGGCCGCGCTGGCCCGCTGCCAGCAGGCCCGCGCCGCCCTGGCCGCCGCCGACGTCAAGGTCCTGCGGGCGGTGAGCGTGGTGGCCGACCTGCGCCACGACCTCGGCGAGCTGGTCCGCGGCTACCCCAAGCTCTCCGCCGAGCTCGACCGGATCCACAGGGAGGTCCGCGACCGGCTCATCGTCATCGCCACGCACATGCACGCCGGCGACGGCAACGTGCACGTCAACGTGCCGGTCCTCTCCAACGACCGCCCCATGCTGGAGCGCTGCGACCAGGTCCTCGACACGGTGATGGCCCGGGTCATGGCGCTGGGCGGGGTGGTCTCGGGCGAGCACGGCATCGGGATCACCAAGCTCAAGTACCTCGAGCCCCGCCGCGTCGAGGAGCTGCGCGCCCACCGGCAGCAGGTCGACCCCCACGGCCTGATGAACCCCGGCAAGCTCGACGACCTCGACGTGCTGGACCGGGTCTTCACGCCCTCCTTCAACCTCCTGGAGCTGGAGGCGCGCATCCTCCAGCACGGCCAGCTGGAGGAGCTGGCCAAGGCCATCGCCCACTGCGTCCGCTGCGGGAAGTGCAAGCCCGACTGCTGCGTGTACCACCCGGCGCGCGGCCTGTTCTTCCACCCGCGCAACAAGAACCTCGCCATCGGCGCGCTCATCGAGGCGCTCCTCTACGACGCGCAGCGCGAGCGCTCCACCCGCTTCGAGCTGCTGCGCTGGCTGGAGGAGGTGGCCGACCACTGCACCATCTGCCACAAGTGCCTGAAGCCCTGCCCGGTCGACATCGACACCGGCGAGGTCTCGGTGCTGGAGCGGAGCATCCTGGTCACGCTGGGCCACAAGCGGGCCAGGGGCGCCACCTCCGCCACGCTCCGCTACCTGGACAGCCGCTCGCCGGCGCTCAACGCCGCCTTCCGGGCCACGGTGGTGCGGCTGGGCGGGGCGGTGCAGCGGGCCGGCTGTGCGCTGGCCGCGCCCTTCCAGCCGGCCGACGACCGCACCCCCGGCTCCTATGCGCTCCAGCTGCTCCGCTCCCCGGTCCCGCCGGTGCCGGCCGAGACGCTCCACGACGTGCTGCCGCACTGCGAGCCCGACCAGGTCCTGCTGCTGGAGCCGGAGGGCGAGGCGGCCCGGACCGTCTTCTACTTCCCCGGCTGCGGCTCGGAGCGGCTCCAGAGCCAGATCTCGATGGCGGCCCTGCACGTCCTGCTCTCCTCCGGGACGCGGGTGGTCCTGCCGCCGCCCTTCCTCTGCTGCGGCTTCCCGCACCACGCCAACGCCCGGGAGCACCAGCACTCGAGGATGGTGCTGCGCGACACCATCCTCTTCAGCCAGATCCGCGAGATGTTCTCGTACCTGCAGTTCGACGCCTGCGTCATCACCTGCGGCACCTGCCGCGAGGGGCTCGACCAGATGGGGGCGGCCACGGTGTTCGGCCGGCTCATGGACGTGGCCGCCTTCGCCGCGGAGCGCGGCCTCAAGGTGGAGGGGAGCGGCGACTACCTGTACCACGCTCCCTGCCACGACTCGCTGGACGGGAAGGCCACCGACCTGCTGGCGAAGCTGGGCGGCTTCACCAGCGTGGCGCCGGTCGGCCACTGCTGCTCCGAGGCCGGGACCCTGGCCCTCTCCCGTCCGGACATCACCGACGCCATGCTCCACCGCAAGCGCGAGGCCCTGGCGGAGGCGATGCACGGCCAGGCCAGCGCCACCATCCTCACCAACTGCCCGTCGTGCGTGCAGGGGCTGGGGCGCAACCGGCCACTGGGCGTGACGCCGCAGCACATCGTGGTGGCGCTGGCGGAGCGGCTCTCCGGCGCCGGCTGGCAGGAGCGCTTCCGCGCCCAGGCCGCCGGAGCCCGGGCCATCCAGTTCTAGGCGTGCCCCGGCCCCTCAGTCTCCGGCCAGGGCCAGCGGCACGGCGTACTGGAACGGCTCGCCCTTGAACTTGGGGAAGATCATGAGCCGCGCCGCGCTCTTCAGGCACTGGCCCATCTCGGTGGAGTTGAGCGCCGGCTCGTCCAGCGCCGGGTAGGTGACGGTGCCGTTGGTGTTGATGGTGATCCGGAGCGCCACGGGTCGTCCGTCCAGCTTGACCTCCGAGCCGGCCGCACTGGCGATGCACGCGTCGAAGGCCTTGCGATTGGCCGAGACCACCTTGTTCACCTCGTCCCTGGACAGGCCGGTGGCCTCTCCCTGGCCCGGGTCGCGGCTCTCGGCGCCGGCCGCGGCGTCCGGGGCCAGCGCCGGCGCGGCCCTGGCCGGCTCGGCCTTGCGATCGGCCGGCTTCGCCTCCGCCCGCTTCTCCAGCCTCCGCTCGGGCGGCCGGGCCCTTGGCTCGGGCTTCCTCTCCGGCGGCACGGGCTCGGGCGCGGGCTCGGCCGGCGCGGCGGCGGGCGGCTCCGGCGCGGGCGGAGTGGCCTCGGGCGCCGGCGGCGTCGGGGCCGGCGGTCCGGGCGCCGCCGTCGGCGCGGCCGGGGGCGGTGAGGCCCCTCGCCTGAGCAGCGCGAAGGCGGTGATGCCGATGAGCGCCACCAGCCCGAGCCCGATGATGACGACCGGCAGGCCGCGGAGCGCGCTGCGCCGCGGCGTGGGCCGGGACGGCGCCGGTGCAGGGGGAGCCGGCCTCGGCGCCGGAGGCGCGCTGGCGGGCGCCCCGCCCGCCCAGGTGTCTGGCAGGGAGGCGCGGGCCGCCACGCTGAAGGGATCGGTCCCAGGCTTCCCGGGCGTGCCGCCGCCGAAGGACTCGACCCCGCCCGGACCGCCTTCCGGGCCGGCCACGCCCACGCCCGCCATCACCTCGGCGGCGGCGGCGGCGAAGTCGGCCAGCTCGTCCTTCTCGGGCGGCGGTGGCGTGAGCGCCGGGTCCGGCCCGGATGGCGCCGCCTCGGGCTGGTCGAGCGGGGGCGACGGCTGCGGCGGCTCCGGCTCCGCCGGGCTCGCGGCCGAGTCGACGGCCAGGGCCACCTCGGGAGGCAGCGGCACCGACGCCCCAGCAGCAGGTGGCGACGCCTCGAGGGCGGCGACGGAGCTCGGCTCGGGCGACGGGGCGGCGACATCGGGCGGGGCGGCGACGTCCGGGGCGGCCGGCGGCGGTGAGGCGGGGGGCTCGGGCTCGGCCGGGAGCTCGGACTGGAGCGTCGCGGCGGGCGGCGGCGCCAGGGGCGGCGGCCGTGGTGGCGCGGCCGCCGTGCCGGCGGTGGCCGGGGCGCCGGTCGTCGTCCCGGGCGGCCCCCTCACCACGATGAGGTGTCCGCACGCCTTGCACTTGAGCTTGTAGACCTTGCCCGGCGCCGGGTCTCCCGCGGTGGCGTACTTCTTCCCGCACCGCTCGCAGGCGAATTTCATTCTGGAATCGTACTGTTGCGCTCGCCGGCTGCGCAAGAATTCGCCGGCCGCGCGGCCTCCACGCGACTCGTCGCCGCGCCGCGCACGGCGGGCCGTCCGCTCCCCGCGTAGAGTGTCCACATGTCCCAGCCCCTCCGGCTCACCGCCGCCGTGTTCGCCACCCTCCTCGGGCTCGCGCCGGGCTGCGCGCTGGCCGGGGGGAAGCACCCCGGCGTCGCCGGCCGGGTGCTGCTCGACGGGCAGCCGACCGAGGTGCGCTGGACCGACGGCGATTCCTTCCACGTGGAGTCCGGGCCGCTGCGGGGCTTCGGCACGCGGCTGGAGGGCTACAACGCGCTGGAGGCCTTCGGCCCGGTCCACCGCATCGCCGGGATGGGACCGGCGGAGCTGGAGGCCATCGCCGTGACCTCGGCGTCGCTGCTGGCCGGGACCACCTGGCGCTGCTCGGTGGCGGGCAAGCCCGACGGCTATGGGCGGCCGCTGGTCTCCTGCCCCGAGGCCGCGGCCGCCCTGGTGCGCGCCGGCCACGCCATGGTCTACGCCATCGGGGCCCGCCCCGATCCGGGCCTGCTGGCGGTGCAGCGCGAGGCCCAGGCGGCCCGGCGCGGGCTGTGGGCGGGGGGAGTCCCGCCCGAGATCATCACCAGCCTCCACTCGGCCGGCGAGCGGAACCTGGGCGGGAAGGCCCCCTACGACCGGCTGGTGGACACCCGCACCGGCGAGACCAGGCGCCGCCGGCACCAGTCGAGCTACCAGGCCTGCCAGGAGGTCTGCGTCGGCGAGGGCGCCACGCTCAGCTGCCTGGTCTACGTGCCCTTCGAGCGCCGCTACCGGGATCGCCCCGCCTGCCTGGGGCCGAAGCGCGACAGGTAGCCGCGCAGCCGGTGCTTGCGGGCGGCGCTCTCGCTGCTCATGTAGCGGACCGTCCCGAAGACCGGCCGCTCCGGGCCCCACGGGCGGTCGTGGCGGCCGAGGCACCAGAGCAGGCCGCTGGCGGAGTTGGGGTCTCGCCCGTCGAGCGCCCAGCGGTCGTTGAGGGCGAAGAGGGTGGCGAGCGCCTCCTCGGCGTCGCGGCTCCACTCGAGGATCTTCTTGCCCCACAGCATGCGCAGCCGGTTGTGGATGATCCCGGCCTCGAGGAGCTGGCGCTGGGCCGCGTTCCAGAGCGGGTCGTGGGTCCCCGCCGACTCCAGCCGGCGCCGGGTGTAGCGCGGCTGGCGCGGATCGGCGGCGTGGCGGCGGAGCGTGGCCTGCGCCCACGCCGGCAGCGACGACAGCTCGCGGAAGTCGGCGCGGAACGCCGCCCAGCCGAAGCCCAGCTCGCGCCAGGTGACGAGCTGGTCGAGGAAGGCCTCGGCCGGGGGAGAGAGCCCCCACCAGCCAGCCCGCGCCCCGCGGGCCTGCCCGGAGAGGCGCCCCGGGGTCCAGCCCTCCCGGTCGAGCAGCGCCGCCACCACCTCCTCGGCGGCGAGGTGGCCATGGTGCAGCCAGGGCGACAGGCCGCTGGTGCCCTCCAGGTCGGGCTCGTCACGGTCGGTGAGATAGGCGTCGAGCGGGCCGGCCAGGAAGGCCGCCAGCCGGGCCTCGGCCGCGGCGGACCCGCCGTGGCCGACCGGCGCGACGGCGTGGTCGATGGGGAGCCGCGCGAGCAGGCGGGCCGGCCCGGCCAGGTCGCGGGAAGGCGTGGCGGGCCAGCGGCGGGTGAGCTGGCGCGGCAGCGCCGGCGCCGGCGCCAGGCGGAGGCCGGCGAGCGGGTCGGCGGCCGGCCGGCGGGCCAGCCAGGGCGCCAGGTGGCGCTGCAGCTGTCGGCGGAAGAGGTAGGCCGTCGGGAACTCGCGCCCGGAGAGCCGGAACGGGAAGACGGTGGCGGCGTCGACCGCCTCCAGCTGCACGTCCAGCGCGCCCCCCAGGGCGTCCACCGCCCGGGCCGGATCCCCCGGGACGTCGTCGGTCACCACCGCGGCCGCCAGCGGCGCCAGCGCCCGCAGGAAGCGCTCCACCTCGCCCGGCTTGGCGCCCACCAGCGGGTGGTAGGTGACCGGCCTCCCCGCCAGCCGGCGCTGGTTCTCCGCCATGCCGGCCAGCACGAAGGCGTGGTGGCGGTCCGAGGCCCAGGGCTCGTCGCAGGCGATGGTCTCGGCCACCAGCAGCGGCCGGTGGAGCTGCCGCGCCAGCTCCGCGGCCCGCGCCAGGGCGTGGTTCCAGCCGACCCGGCGCTGGGCGTGCATCCAGTAGACCACCAGCGGCCGCTCGCGGCGCGGCGGCGCGGCGTTGACGGCCCGGATCCGCTCGGGCGGGACCGGCACCGGGTGCGTCATGCGTGGTTGCGGAGCATCAGCTCGCGCGGGTCCGGGTCGAGGTAGGCCTGCCCGAGCAGGTACTCGGCGCCGTGCCGCCGCGCCGCCGAGCGCAGCAGCGTGAGCGGCACCACCAGCGGGACGTGTCCGCGGGCGAAGTCGGCGATGGCCTCCTCCAGCTCCAGCCGCTCGCCGCGCGGCGCCTCCTTGAAGTAGCCGGCGGCGTGCTGCAGCACGTTGACGTGGCGCCCGCGCGTGGCCGGGACCGCCAGCGAGGCGAGCAGGAGCGCGGCGTAGGCCTCGCCCACCTCCTGGATCGGCCTCCCCTTCGCGCCGGCCACCAGCTTCCCCAGCTTGCGATAGCCCTCGGGGCTGTGGGCCAGCACCGCCAGCTTCTGCGCGGTGTGGAAGGCCACCAGCCCACCCCGGGTGAGCCCGGCCGCCCGGAGCGCCTGCCAGCGGGCGTGGGCGAAGATGCGCTCCACGAAGCTCTCCCGCAGGAGGGGATCATGGAGCCGCCCCTCCTCCTCGATGGGCAGCAGCGGCAGCCGCTCGGTGAGCACGCGCACGAAGGCGCCGACGCCGTCCCGCCTCGGCGGCCCGCCCCTCGAGCCGTAGACGCGGACCCGCTCCAGGCCGCAGGAGGGCGAGTCCTTCTTGGTGACGTAGCCGTCGAGGCCGAGCCGGCCGAGCTGCTCCACGCGGCGGGCGGCGAAGGTGGCCATCCGCCCGGTCCAGTCCTCGGCGGTGCGCTCGGCCACCAGGGCCGGCGACTGGCTGTGCCCGGTCAGCCGGACCGAGGGGCGTGGGACCGGCATCCCCACCTCGACCTCGGGGCAGACCGGCACCCAGTCGACCAGCGGGCCGAGCAGGTCGACGCAGAAGGGGTCGCGCTTGTGGCCGCTGTCGTAGCGGACCGGCTGGCCGAGGAGGCAGGCGGAGATGCCGAGGCGGGGACGTGGCGGGGTGGGCATCGGCCCGCGAGCCTACGCCATCGGCGCCTGGAAAGGAGAGCGGGGGGACGGGCCGAAGCCCATCCCCCCGCCGGACTCCCGGGACGCCGGGGCGTCCCGTCAAGCTACTGGTTCACGGCGTCGATCTCGGCCTGGGTCACGCCCGTGGTGCCGCCCATCTGCTGGATGTGCGCCTGGTGCGTCGGCGTCCCGTGGCAGGCGCCGCAGGTGGCGTCGTACTTGGTGGTGCGGAGGTTGTCCGCCCCGCTGGCCCGATCGGCGCCGGCGAAGACGGTGGTCCCCTTGGCCGCGGCCACCGGCGCCTGGTAGGTGCCGGGGTTGTGGCAGGCCAGGCAGTTCGACGGGACCTGCGGGTAGGTGACCTCGGAGAAGTCGTTCACCGACCCGCCGAAGCCGTAGACGGTGATGCCCGTCCCCAGCGCCGTCCCGTGGATCGCGTGGATCATGTACTTGAAGTCGATCCCCTCCTCGAGCTTGCCGTCCGCGCCCACCGCACCCGGCGTGGTGAAGTTCGGGCGCCGCGAGCCGTCGGTGGCCTCGGTGTTGTGGCAGATGGTGCAGGTGGTGATGTCACCCGTCCGGTTGTTGCCGTGGAGGCTGAGGTTGGCGTGGCAGGCGTTGCACTTGGCGATGCTGACCACCGCCCGGCGGGCCGTGGTGGCGGTGCCGGTGATGGCGAACGCCCGGGAGACGTTCTTCATCGGGATGCGCGCCACCGCGAGCGGGCCCGCGCCGTCCGGATCGAAGGCCGGGTGGCCCTGGACCGCGACCGTGCCCTGGCCCGTGGCCGTCGCCGGGATGGCGGTGCCGGAGGTGACGGTATAGGAGCCGTCCGCGGCCTGCGCCGAGACGGTCGAGCCGCCGGCCGGCGCCAGGACGTTGATGTTGATGGGCTGGCCGAAGGTGGTGTTGGTGGCCCCGGCGTTGGTGAAGTCGGCATTGGAGAAGCCGATCAGCACCGCCAGCGACGAGGCGCCGCCGGTCTGCGTGAAGTACGAGTTGGTCAGCGCGATGGGCGTGCACACCGTGTTGCCGGTGGCGGCGCTCGGCGCGCAGCCGGCCGGGCTGGTCGGGTCGACGATGCGGATCTTCACGACCGGGAACAGCCCCGGGCCACCGGAGGTGATGGAGTCGATGACCGGCAGGATCTTGGCGGCCTCGAGCTCAGCGGGGTTCTGGTGGTAGCCGATGATGGTGGCCGGGTCATGGCAGCCGGCGCAGGCCAGGTCGTTGGCCCTGGCGCCGCCCGTGTGCAGCGTCATGCCGGCCGGCACCGGGGACACGAACGAGATGGTGTCGTGGCAGCTGGTGCAGGCGTAGCGGCTGGGGTTGGTGTTCCAGCGAGCGCCCTCCGCGCCCTTGTGGCAGGTGGCGCAGTTGTTGATCGGCTGCGGGAAGGTGACCTCCTGCGGCACGATTCCGCCGAGGATGGCGACGTTCGGAGACGAGATCACGTCACGCCCGTGGATCTTGTGGATGTAGAGGGTCAGGTCGCCGGAGTTGGCCGCGGCGGTGGTGTCGACCAGCCCCATGTTGTGGCAGGTGGCGCAGTAGTTGACCTCGACGCGCCGGCCGTGGACGACCAGCTTGCCGTGGCAGGCGTTGCAGGCCGCGGTGGTGACGATCTCGCGGTGGAGGGCGTCGGCCGTGGAGACCAGGCCCACGGTGGAGGTGAAGTCGCCCACGCCGTTGGTCATCTCGTACGCCGGCGTGACGTTCGGAGAGCTGTAGTTGCCCATCTGGAAGCCGAACCGGACCACGTCGCCCGGCGCGAAGGGCACGGCGATGGGCGCGGTGACGGCCGCGATGTTGATGACGTACTGGTAGGTGTAGGTGTGGGTCGCGGCGTCGTAGGTGAGCGTGCCCTTGGGCGAAGCGACCGTGCCCTCGGCATTGGGCGTCGAGGCGTTGACCTTGCCGCCGCCCACCTCGCTGCCGGGGACGTTCCAGGTCGCGGCCGTGGCGTCCCGGTCGTAGTTGTAGAAGGACTGCCAGTGCTCCGGCACGGTGTCGGTCTTCGGGACCAGCTTGTCGATGGTGAAGTTGAAGGAGCCCCAGCCGCCCACGGTGCCGGCGACGGTGTTGGTGGGGTCCTCGACGAAGTTGCCCTTCGAATCCCTGAGCTGGAAGGTGATCTTCGGGTTGACCGCGTTGGTGCCGGCCGCCGGGGTGAAGTCGGCGGTGAGGATGGTGGCGGTGCCGCGCGCCAGGGCCGCCGTGGCCAGGGTGTCGTGCAGGACGCTGGAGTCGGCCAGCTGGCCGGCCGCGTGGCAGACCGAGCAGGACTCGGCGGTCATCGGCAGCGTGCCGTTGGTGCCGTTGGTGCCGTTGGTGCCGTTGGTGCCGTTGACGCCGTTGACGCCATTCACGCCATTGACGCCATTGACGCCGTTCACGCCGTTGGCGCCGGCGGGGCCGGTATCGCCCGTACAAGCGGTGAATACGAAGGCCAGGGACGCGGCCAGCAGCACCGTGCGTCCATGGAAGGCGGTCTTCCTCATGTGTCACTCCTCGTTTCGTTGAACCGAGTGGATGCGGCGCCACAATCTACTGCACCAAGCGTGCGGGGCATGACAGAAAAGCGCATTGGACACCTGTTCAAGCGACAAGTCGTCGTGCATCTCGGGGCCCTACACACTTGGGGCTTTCGAGCCTTTTACTGAACCTCGACGGAACCACCACACGCAGAGTGAGACCTCCTCTCAGCGCAGCCGGACGCTTACAGCCCGCAGGGAACAGGGTTAGATTGCGGCATGGTCCGATTGGCTTGGCCCTCGCTCCTCGTGGTCCTCGCGCTCGTGGCGGTCCTGGCGCGGCGGCCGGGACTCCTTCTCAATCGCGCCTTCCTGCCGGTGCTGATCGTTGCAGGGGCATTGCTGCTGGTCGGCTATCGACGTCGCAGGCCGCCGCCCTGACAGGTCCACATCCGGCTGTCAGACTTTGCGCCTATGGTCCCCGCACGGGGAGCGTGAATGGGGACCGAGCGCGCGGCGGCGACGGGACTGACGGCGGCGCAGCTCATGGACTTCTGGCTCTGGCTCTGGCTCGGCTTCTCCGAGCGCGAGGCGGCGCTGGGAACGCGCAGCGCCGCGCCCGGCACGGCCGAGGCGGCGGCGCAGCTCGGCGTCGAGCTGGCCGCGCTGGAGGCGGTGTCGTCGCAGCTCTCGGCCGCACTGCGGGCGCCTGCCCCCGACGGGTCGCAAGAGCGAACCTACTCGCGCTTGCAGGGCGGGCTGGCGGCCGGATCGGTGGTGCGGCTGGCGACGTGGCTGGAGGAGCCGGCGGCTCCGGCGGCGGCGCGCCTGCGGCGACGTGCGTCGGAGGTGCTGCAGCAGGTCGGCCACTCGCCCGCCCCCTCCCCGGCCCGCGCCGGCGCCCTCGATCTCTGGGCCTGGCTCACCGCAGCCGAGGCCGACCGGCGCGTCCTCCTCGCCGCCGCGGGCGGCGACCGGCGGGCGGCCCGGCAGCTGAGCGAGGAGCTCCGGCTGCTCCAGACCGTGCAGGCCGGCGTGCGCCGAGGCCAGGCCGACGTCATCCCGTCCCATTCCCACGAAGGCCACTGGCTCGGCGCGAGGCGGCCGTTCCAGCCCGCCATCGCCGCCGACCTGGCGCGGGTGCTCCGCCGCGCCCGGTCGCCGGTGGCCGCCGCTCGGGGCGGAGCGCTGCTGGGCCGGGTGATCGAGGCCACCGCCTCGCGGCTGGAGGCGATGGCCGGGCCCGAGGCCCTGGCCACCGCGCCGGCGAACGAGACGGTCCAGGTCCCGGTGGCCACGGTGCGTGACCGGATCGCCGCCGGCCTGGCCGCCGCCGAGGGGGACGAGCCGTACCGGGCCACCGGCCGGTTCCTCGGCAGGCCGGTGACCCCCGACGCCACGCGGCTGGGGGCCACCCTGGTGGATGCCGACCTGGGCGACGAGGTGGCCTGGCGAATCCCGGTCGCGCCCCGGGGCTTCGACGAGGCGGCCGAGTTCAGCGCCGCTGGCGCGGCCGGCTACGAGCTCTACCTGCTGGTGGCCGCCGACGGGACGCTCGCGGCCATCCACCAGCGGATCGACCGGTCGCCGCACGGGCGCCGCTGGTTCGCGCCGGCGCCGGCGCCGCGCTGGCTCCACCCCCAGGGTGACACCCTCGACGTGGCCTGGTCGGACCTGGCCGCGCCGGCGCGTGCCCGGATGCTGGCCCTGCTGGCGGCGCTCACCGGCGGTGCCCCGCTGGCCCCGACCCCCACCGCGCTCCCGGCCCTGGCGCTGGCGGCGCGTCGTTCGCGGCGCTCGCGCCACTGACCCACGCCCGGTCCGATGGTAGGCTGGGCTCCACCGCCACCACGGGCGGCCGGGCCCTGCCCGCTCGAGGACGGACCACGTGATCGAACTGCTCGCGCAGCCCGAGACCTGGATCTCCCTGGCCACGCTGTCCGCCATGGAGGTGGTGCTGGGGATCGACAACGTCGTCTTCCTGACCATCCTGACCGGGCGCCTTCCCGCCGCGCAGCAGCCGAGCGCCCGGAAGCTCGGCCTGGCGCTGGCGCTGGTCACCCGGCTCGGGCTGCTCTTCGCCATCTCCTGGGTGATGGGCCTGACCGCGCCGTTCGTCACGGTGCTGGGGCGCGCCATCTCCGGCCGCGACCTCATCCTCATGGGCGGCGGCCTCTTCCTCCTCGGCAAGGCCACCTTCGAGATCCACGACAAGCTGGAGACCAGCGGCCACGCCCCGGCACCCGCCGGGCGCGGCGACTACTGGCTGGTGATCGCCCAGGTGGCGGTGCTGGACATCGTCTTCTCGCTCGACTCGGTGATCACCGCGGTCGGCATGGCGCGCCACCTGTCGGTCATGGTGGCGGCCATGCTGGTGGCGGTCGGCGTGATGATGGCCTTCGCCGGTGCGGTGGGGCAGTTCGTGGAGCGGCACCCGACCATGAAGATGCTGGCGCTCTCCTTCCTCATCCTCATCGGCGTCATGCTGGTGATGGAGGGGCTCGGCCAGCACATCGACAAGGGCTACATCTACTTCGCCATGGCCTTCTCGCTGGCGGTCGAGCTGCTCAACCTGCGCCTGAGGAAGCCCGCCAGGCCGTAGGAGGAGCCGGCGGCTTGCGCCCGATCAAGGCCGGCCCTCCAAGGAGGAGTCCGGAAGCATGATCCGGGCGAATGAAGGACGGACAGGGCCCGGCGTCCGCATTACAAGGACGGCGTGCTCATCGCGCTCATCCCCTGGTTCGTGCTGCCCAGCCTCAGCCTCGGTCCCTTCACGCTCCAGTCCTTCGGCCTGCTGTCGGCGGCCGGCATCCTCCTCGGCATGCAGGTGGCGGCGCGCGCCGCGGGTCGCGACGGGCTCGACCCGAAGGTGGTCCTCGACTTCTCGGTGGTGGCCGTGGTGGGCGGCCTGCTCGGCGGCCACGCCGCCCACCTCGTCTTCTACCACCCGGAGGAGCTGGCCGACCCGGTGCGGATCCTGAAGGTCTGGGAGGGGCTCTCCTCCATGGGCGGGCTGGCCGGCGCCATCCTCACCGCCGCCGTCTGGTTCCGCCGCCGCGGGCTGCGCTTCGCGCCGTTCGCCGACGCCTACGCGCTCGGGCTGGCGCCGGGCTGGGCCGTCGCGCGGCTCGGCTGCTTCTCGGTCCACGACCACCCCGGCGTGCGGAGCGACTTCTGGCTGGCGGTCGACTTCCCCGGCGGTCCGCGCCACGACCTCGGGCTCTACGAGGCCATCCTGCTCTTCGCGCTGGCGGCCCTGCTCTTCGCGCTGCGCCGCCGCCGGCTGCTGCAGGGACGGCTCCTGCCGCTGCTGGGGGTCCTCTACGGCGTGGGGCGCTTCCTGCTCGACTTCCTGCGGGCCCGGCCTGGCGACCTGGCCTACGCGGACGGCCGCCAGCTGGGGCTCACCTTCGCGCAGTGGTTCGCCATCGGGCTGGTGGCGTGGGGCGCCACCCGGCTGGCGCGCCCGCCGACCACCGAGGTGCGGCCGTGAGGGAACCCAGGACGCCGCCGGGAGGCTGGCGGGCCCGGCTGGCCGGGCTGGAGGAACGGCGCTGGTTCCGCTGGGGCGGGCAGGCGCTGGTGCTGCTCATCGCCGTGGTGGGAATCGGCCTGGTCCAGACCCGCCACCACCTCGGCGGGGGCGAGCGGCCGGCCGCCACCTTCCGGACCCTCGACGGCGAGACGGTGACGCTGGCCTCGCTGCGCGGCCGGCCGGTGGCGCTGGCCTTCTGGGCGCCGTGGTGCGGGGTCTGCGCCGCCCAGTCGGGCAACCTCTCGCGCGCGGCCCGCTGGGCGGGCGGCCGGGCCCGCGTGGTCTCGGTGGCCACCGCCTTCGGCGACGTGTCGGAGGTGCGGGCCTACATGAAGGACCACGCGGTGGAGTACCCGGTGCTGCTGGGCGACGAGGAGACGGTGCGCGCCTTCCGGGTCGAGGCCTTCCCCACCACCTACTTCCTCGACGCCGAGGGGCGGATCACCGGCTCGGTGGCCGGCTACACCACCACCGCCGGCCTGCTGGCGCGGCTGCTCTGGCCGTCATGGCCGTGACCGGAGCGGTCACGGTGTGGCGGCCGCCGGCGGGTCGTCCGCCCGGATGCGGCCCACCGCTGGCGTCCCGGGCATCTCGGGCCCGGCACGCCCGTTGCTTCCAGACCTGGCACATGAGCGCCTCGACCCCGGGGCGCCCCGACCCGGAGATGAAGACCATGAGCCTGAAGACCCTCGCCGCCGCTGCCTGCCTCCTCGCCCTCTCGACCCTGCCCACCCCCGCGCGGGCCCAGCACGACCACGGCACGGGCCACCAGCCGCCCGCCACCGCACCGGAGGCCCAGCAGGCGGGGAAGGCCATCGAGATCCAGGTGACCGGTGAGGGCTTCGTCCCCGCCAGCATCAAGGTCCGCAAGGGCCAGAAGGTCCGGCTGGTGGTGACGCGCAGGACCGACCGGACCTGCGCCACCGAGATCGTGATCAGGGACCAGGGCATCAACCGGAAGCTGCCCCTCAACCAGCCGGTCACCGTCGAGTTCACGCCGGTGAAGAGCGGCCAGATCCGCTACGCCTGCGGGATGGACATGATCTCCGGCGTCATCGTGGTCGAGTAGTCATCGCGCCTTGAAGTCGTCCGACCGGATCCCGTGGCGCTTGAGCAGCCGGTGCAGGCTCTCGCGGGCCATGCCGGCCCGCTCGGCCGCCCTGGTCACGTTGCCGTCCAGGTCGCGGAGGAGCGCCACCAGGTAGTCCCGGGTGACGCGGTCGCGCGCCAGGTCGACCGCCTCGCGGTAGGGCATCCTGGCCAGCTGCTCGGCCGGGATGGCCCCCTCCTGGCTCCCCCTGACGTCGGCGGGCAGGTCCCGGAGCTGGATGGCCTGGCCTTGCGCCACCGCCACGGCGCGCTCGATGGCATTCTCGAGCTCCCGGACGTTGCCGGGCCACGGGTAGCCGGTGAGCACCCGGAGCGCGTCCGGATCGAAGGTGGTGATGGGGCGCCCCAGGACCTGGGCGTGCTTCTCCAGGAAGTGGCTGGCCAGCAGCGGGACGTCCTCGCGCCGCTCGCGCAGCGGCGGCAGGACGACCGGGAAGACGTTGAGCCGGTAGAAGAGATCCTCGCGGAAGCGCCCGGCCTGCACCTCGGCCTTGAGATCGCGGTGGGTGGCGGCGATGACGCGGACGTTCACCCTGATGGGCGTGGTGTCGCCGACCCGGCGAGCCTCCTTCTCCTGGAGCACGCGGTTCAGCTTGACCTGGACCGGCAGCGGGCAGCTCGCCGATCTCGTCGAGGAAGATGGTCCCGCCCTCGGCCTCCTCGAAGAGGCCGCGCTTCATGCCGGCGGCGCCGGTGAAGGCCCCCTTGGCGTGGCCGAAGAGCTCGCTCTCCACCAGCTCCGCCGGCAGGGCACCGCAGTTCACCGGCACGAAGCGGCGGTCCTTGCGGGCGCTGTGGTAGTGGACGGCCCGCGCCGCCAGCTCCTTGCCGGTGCCGGTCTCGCCGGCGAGCAGGACGGTGATGTCGAGCCTGCTGGCCTGCTCCAGGAGCGTGTAGACGTCGCGCATCCTGGCGCTCATGCCGACCAGGTTGTGGAAGGAGGAGACGCCCTCCACCTCGCGTCGCAGGGTGGCCGCCTGCTCCTTGAGCCGCTTCCGCTCCAGGGCGCGGGCCACCACCAGGCTGGCGTCGTCCGGATCGAAGGGCTTCTGGAGGTAGTCGTAGGCCCCCTGCTTCATGGCCTCGACCGCGTCGCCGACGGTGGCATAGGCGGTCATCATGATCACCTCGGTCTCGGGTGCCCGGGCCTTCACGGCGCGCAGCACCTCGAACCCGTCGGCGCCCGGCATCCGCAGGTCCGTCACCACCACGTCGAAGTGCTGCGAGGCCACCAGCGAGATGGCCCGGCCGCCGTCGGCCGCCGTGGTGAGCTCGTAGCCGTCGCCGAGGATGCGCGCGAAGAGCTTGACGATGTTCTCCTTGTCGTCGACCACCAGGATGCGGGCGCGTTCCATGGCTAGACCTTCCCCGGTGGCGAGGCCGGCAGTCGGATGGTGAACCGGGCGCCGCCGCCCGCCGGGGAGTCGGCCTCGAGCGTCCCCCCGTGGGCGTGGACGATGCCGAGCGAGACCGCCAGCCCCAGCCCGGTGCCGGTCGGCTTGGTGGTGAAGAACGGCTCGAAGAGCTTGTGGGCGGCCTCGGCGGTGAGGCCGGCACCGGAGTCGGAGACCCGGACCTCGGCGCCTCCGGCGCCTCCCTGCGACAGCTCGACCAGGACCCTGCCGCCGGGACCCGCCGCCTCGACCCCGTTCTTGACGAGGTTGAGCAGCACCTGGCGCAGCTTCTGGGGGTTCCCCTCGACCCGGGCGACGCCGCTGACCTCGACGGCGACCCCGCCCAGCCGCCCCGACGCCGCCAGCCTGGTCACCGCCTCGTCGCACAGCGCCTTCAGGTCCACCGGCTCGGGGGAGGTGGCCAGCGGGCGGGACAGGTCGAGGAGCCCCTCCACGATCTCCTTGGCCCGGAGCGACTCGTCCTCGATGATCCGCAGGTCCTCGGCCAGCTGCCCCCCGGCCTGGCGCCGCAGCAAGGAGGCATAGCCGAGGATGACGGCCAGCGGGTTGTTGATCTCGTGGGCCACGCCGGCGGCCAGCCGCCCGATGCCCGCCAGCTTCTCGCTCTGGACCAGCCGCTGCTGGTGGTCCTTGATCGAGTTGGCCATGGCGTTGAACTGCCGCGCCAGGGCGCCGAACTCGTCGGGGCTGTCGATGGCGATCCGGGCGTCGAGGTCGCCGGCCTCCAGCCGGGCCGCCCCCTCGCTCAGCCGGGCCACGGGCCGGGCCACCGAGCGATAGATGGAGAGCCCGATCCCGACGGCCAGCAGCGGCGCGCCGGCCAGGAAGAAGATGGTCCACCGGAAGGCGGCCCGTCGCACCGCCTCGACCTGGTGCTGGATGTCGCCGATCGAGGTCTCGAACCGGCCGACCAGCCGGTCGGTCAGCCCCTGGATCTGCGTGACCTGGACCTGGGCCTGCCCGTGCTCGGCCATGACGTCGGCGGCCTGGTGGCGCAGCACCGCGGGGACGATCCGCTGCCGGAAGATCCGGTCCAGCTCGGCCGTGGCCCGCTCGATCCCGGCCACCCACTCCAGCTCGTCCGGCTTCCGCACCCGCTGCTTGACCTGGGCCGTCAGGCCCACGACCCGGCGCTCCGCCTCCGTGTAGAAGGGGAGGTGGGAGTCGTTTCCGAGGATGATGGTGTGGGCCTGGTGGGCGTACTGATCCCGGACGGCGCTGGCCAGCTCCAGCGCCAGCCGCACCCCCTCCTCCCGATCCCGGATCTGGGAGAGCCCCCCCTGGATCTCGCGCAGGCTGGCGAGGGCGAACCAGGAGGAGACCGCGAAGACCGACAGGAGCCCGGTCAGCGCGAGGATGAGGCGACGGGCGGTTCCGGATGGTGCGCGCATGGGGTTCCTTCCGGAAGCATCGGCCGGGCCATGACCGAGGCGGCCCCTGGGCGGCCCAGCCGCCTCTCCTCGGCGGGGGGCCTGTGACCCGCGCGGCTACAGTGTAGCCCCGAGCGCGGCTCCGCGCGCCTTCCGGGCCGGAAGGGCCGGAAGCGATCGGCCCCTGGCGCGAGAAACATCCGCTTGGGGCCCTTTCGGCGGTTAGGACTCGCTGGCACGGTGGGTGCTTCGGAGGTGGCCTCCATGATGACTCCAGTTCACCTGACGATCTCGGCGCTGGTCCTGGCCGCCTCGGTCCAGGGCCCGCCGGCCGATCCTCCCGCCCCGGCCCCCCCGGCCGACCCCGTCCTCGCGGAGCTCATCCGGGAGAGCCTGGCCCGCCGCCCCGAGCTCCGCCAGGCCGACGCCCTGGTCAGCGCCGAGCGCGAGCGCGTGCCGCAGGCCGGCGCCTGGCAGGATCCCGTCCTCTCCCTCGGCCTCCAGAACGACGGCTTCAACGGGCTCCAGATCGGCACCATGCCGACCAGCTACTGGCAGGTGATGGTCACGCAGCCGCTCCCCTGGCCCGGCAAGCTCGGGCTGCGCACCGACGTGGCCTCCACGGGCGTGCGCATCGCCGAGGCCTCGGTGTCGCGGGCCCGGCTCACCGCCGAGGCCGACGTCCGGCGGGCCTACCTGGACCTGCTGCTGGTGCGCGACCGGCTGGCGCTGCTCACCAGGCTGGAGTCGCTCTGGACCAAGGCCGAGGGGCTGGCGCGGGCCCGGTACGAGTCCAGTGAGGGATCGCAGTCGGACATCCTGCGCTCCCAGCTCGAGCGCAACCGGCTGCGGCAGCGCCGCTGGGCCCTCGAGGCCGAGGAGCGGACCCGGGTGCAGGCCATCAACCGGCTGCGCGCGCATCCCCTCGATGAGCCATTCCCGACCACCGCCTCGGTCGCGACCCAGGCGCTCCCCGACCTGCCCGGCGACGCGGCGGCCCTGGCCGACGCCGAGCAGCGCAGCCCGGAGCTCATGCTGTCGCGGCTCCAGGCCGAGCGTGCCATCCAGCAGGTGGCGGTGGCCCGGCGCGACCGGTACCCCGACCTCGCCGTGACCGCGGGGCTCATGCCCCGCGGCGGCCTCGAGCCCATGTGGCTGGCCAGCGTCTCGATGACCCTGCCCATCTTCTCGGGCTCGAAGCAGTCGCGGGCCGTCGCCGAGAGCGAGGCCCGGGCAGCGGCGAGCGACGGCGGGGCCGAGGCCGTGCTCCAGGTCCTCCGCCTGCGGGTCCAGGATCGCCAGGCCCAGCTCGCCAACCTCCTCGAGTCGGCCCACCTCTACCAGGACGGGCTCATCATCCAGTCACGGGCCACCGCCGAGAGCACCTTGAGCCAGTACCGGGTCGGCCGGGTCACGTTCGCCTCCGTCCTCGAGGCCATCGCCGGGGTCATCGGCGACGAGGACGGCTACCTGCAGACCGTCGCGGCGGCGCAGCGCATCGCCATCGCGGCCGGCGAGGTCAGCCTCGATCCGGTCGGGGGCGGCGCGGTCGGCCTGTCGAGCGGGTCGATGGGCGGATCCGGCGGTGGGGGCGGCGGCGCCCCGGCAGCGGCCGGCGCGTCCGCCTCGAGCGCCGCCGACACCGGCTCCTCCTCCTCCTCCTCCTCCATGAACAAGATGTGACCCCGGGGCACCGATGACCATCGAGAACGAGCCGACGAAGAGCACCACCTCGCGCCAGCCGGGGCGCAACCTCGCCTTCGCGCTGGTGGCCCTGGCCAGCGTCGCGCTGGGCAGCGGGGCGACCTTCCTCCTCGTCCGGCCTGGCGGGGATGGCCATGGCCACGCCGGCGAGCCGCCCGGCGCCGCCGCGGCCAAGGTCCAGTACCAGTGCCCCATGCACCCGACCATCGTGCAGGACCACCCCGGGGACTGCCCGATCTGCGGCATGAAGCTGGTCCCCATGGCCGCGGCCGCCGGGGTGCCCTCCTCGCCGGCGCCCTCGGCGACCGGCGAGGTCCTGTACCAGTGCCCCATGCACCCGACCGTCCAGCAGCATCACCCGGGCGACTGCCCGATCTGCGGGATGAAGCTGGAGAAGGTCGATCCGAGCGGCGCCTTCGAGGTCCCGCCGGGAGCCCGCAAGATCGTCTTCTACCGCTCCCCCATGGATCCCAGGAAGACCTCGCACACGCCGCGCAAGGACGAGATGGGCATGGACTACCTGCCCGTCTACCTGGACGAGCTCCAGGGATCCGGCCCGGCCGCCGGCCTGGTGACGGTGAAGATCGACCCGGCGCGCCAGCAGCTCATCGGCCTGGTGACCGCCCAGGCCGGCCTGGGAGCGATCGGCGGCGCGCTGCGGACCACCGGCCGGGTGGCCGTGGACGAGACCCGCGTCCACCGCGTCAACGTGAAGTTCGGCGGCTTCGTCGAGCAGGTCCAGGCCGACTTCATCGGGCAGCAGGTGCAGCGTGGCGAGCCGCTCTTCTCCATCTACAGCCCGGAGCTGCTGGCCGCGCAGAACGAGCTGCTGCTCGCCCTGAGGACGCGGAAGGACCTGGCCTCGGCCGGGAGGCTCGCCACGGACGGCGACGACCTGGCGGCCTCGGCGCGCCGCAAGCTCCAGCTCTGGGACGTCCCGGCCGCCACCGTGGCGCGCATCGAGGAGACCGGCCAGGCGGAGCGCACCATCACCGTCCTCTCGCCCGCCAGCGGCGTGGTGGTCAAGAAGGAGGTCGTGCCCGGCATGCGGATCGAGGCCGGCGGCATGCCCTACGAGATCTGGGACCTGACCTCGGTCTGGGTGCTGGCCGACGTCTACGAGACCGACCTGCAGCACGTGAAGGTGGGGGCGCCCGCCACGCTCACCTTCAAGGCCCTGCCGGGCAAGGAGTACCAGGGGCGGGTCGCCTTCGTCGATCCGGTCCTGGACCCCAGGACCCGCACCGCCAAGGTCCGGATCTCGCTCGCCAACACGGGCGCGGTGCTCAAGCCGGAGATGTTCGGCGAGGTGGTCCTGAGGACGGCGCCGCGCCAGGCCCTGCGCATCCCCGCCGACGCCGTCATCGACTCCGGGACGCGCAGCGTGGTCTTCGTGGCGCTGGGCGACGGCAAGTTCCAGCCCCGGGTGGTCCGCCTCGGCGCCAGCGACGGCGACTTCGTCGAGGTGCAGGACGGCCTGGCCGCCGGCGACACCGTGGTGACCCGCGCCAACTTCCTGGTGGACTCGGAGTCCCGCTTGAAGGCCTCCCTGCAGGCGCTCAGCGGGGGCCAGTCGCCATGATCAAGGCCATCATCCGCTTCAGCGCCGAGAACCGGTACCTGGTGGTGGCCGCCACCCTGGTGGCCCTGATGGGCGCCTGGTGGTCGATGAGGAACATCCCGCTGGACGCGCTGCCGGACCTCTCCGACACCCAGGTGATCGTCTACTCGAAGTGGGACCGGAGCCCGGACATCATCGAGGACCAGGTCACCTACCCCATCACCACGGCCCTGCTCGGCGCGCCGCGGGTCAAGGCCATCCGCGGGTTCTCCGACTTCGGCTTCAGCTACGTCTACGTCATCTTCGAGGACAACACCGACATGTACTGGGCCCGCACCCGCGTGCTCGAGTACCTCTCCAAGATCCAGCCGCAGCTGCCGGCCGGCGTCAGCACCGAGCTCGGCCCGGACGCCTCCAGCGTCGGCTGGGTCTTCCAGTACGCCCTGGTCGACAGGTCCGGGGCCCACTCCTCGGACGAGCTGCGATCGTACCAGGACTGGAACCTGCGCTACGCCATCCAGAGCGTCCCCGGGGTCTCCGAGGTGGCCACGGTCGGCGGGCAGGTCCGGCAATACCAGGTCACCGTCAACCCCAACTCGCTGGCCGCCTACAAGCTGTCGCTGGAGACCGTCATCAACGCGGTCCGCCGCGGCAACAACGACGTGGGCGGGAGGCTGGTCGAGCTGTCGGGGCGCGAGTACATGGTCCGCGGCCGCGGCTACGTGAAGTCCATCGCCGACCTCGAGTCCCTGGTCCTCCGGGCCGAGGGCGGGACCCCGGTCACGGTGAAGGACGTGGCCACGGTGGCCATCGGCCCCGAGATGCGCCGCGGCATCGCCGACTACGACGGGGAGGGCGACGTGGTGGGCGGCATCGTGGTGATGCGCTCGGGCGAGAACGCGCTCAACGTCATCAACCGGGTCAAGGCCAGGCTCGAGGAGATCAAGCCCTCCCTCCCGAAGGGGGTCGAGGTGGTGACCACCTACGACCGCTCCGAGCTCATCGACCAGGCCATCGAGACGGTCAAGGGGAAGCTCATCGAGGAGATCATCGTGGTCTCCATCATCATCCTCGTCTTCCTCTGGCACATCCCCAGCGCCATCATTCCCATCGTCACCATCCCGGTGAGCGTGGCCCTGGCCTTCATCCCCATGTACTTCATGGGGCTGAACGCCAACCTCATGTCGCTGGCCGGCATCGCCATCTCCATCGGCGTGCTGGTGGATGGCGCCATCGTCGAGGTGGAGAACGCCTACAACAAGATCCACCTCTGGGACGCCGGCGGGAGGAAGGAGGACTTCCACAAGGTCCGGCTCGAGGCCCTGCTGGAGGTGGGGCCCGGCGTCTTCTTCTCGCTGCTGGTCATCGCCGTCGCCTTCATGCCGGTCTTCACGCTGGTCGACCAGGAGGGGCGGCTCTTCCGGCCCCTGGCCTACTCCAAGAACCTGGCCATGGCCATCGCCGCCTTCCTGGCCATCACGCTGGACCCGGCCATGCGGATGATGTTCGCCCGCATCGATCCCTTCCTGTTCCGCCCTCGCTGGCTGGCCTGGATGGCCAACCAGGCGTTCGTGGGCAGGTACCACTCGGAGGAGAAGCACCCCATCAGCGCCTTCCTCCACCGGATCTACGAGCCGCCCTGCCGCTTCGTGCTGCGCCACCCCCGGGCGACCATCGCCGCCGCCGTCCTCCTCGTCGCCACCACCGTCCCCGTCTACCTGCAGCTCGGCGCGGAGTTCATGCCGCCGCTCCGGGAAGGGACCATCCTCTACATGCCCTCGGCGGTTCAGCCCGGCATGTCGGTGGCCGAGGCGCAGAAGGCGCTGCAGGTCCAGGACAAGATCCTCATGACCTTCCCCGAGGTGGAGCGGGTCTTCGGCAAGGCCGGCCGCGCCACCACCTCGACCGACCCGGCCCCCTTCACCATGATGGAGACCACCATCATCCTGAAGCCGGAGCTGGAGTGGCGCGACCGGAAGCGCTGGTATTCCTCCTGGGCGCCGGACTGGGCCAAGGCCGTCCTGCGCCCCTTCTGGCGCGACCGCATCACCGAGGACGACCTCAAGAACGAGATGGACGCAGCGCTCCAGCTCCCCGGCATCTCCAACGCCTGGACCATGCCCATCCGCGGGCGGCTCGACATGCTCTCCACCGGCATCCGCACGCCGGTCGGCATCAAGGTGAGCGGCGCCGACCTCAAGACCATCGAGCAGACCGCCCGGGAGATCGAGGCGGTGGTCCAGAAGGTCCCCGGGACCCGCAGCGTCTACGCCGAGCGGGTGGCGGGCGGCTACTTCCTCGACTTCGTCCTCAAGCGCGACCAGCTGGCCCGCTACGGCCTCTCGGTGGACGACGCCAACATGATGGTCATGACCGCGGTCGGCGGCGACAACCAGACCACCACCGTCGATGGGACGGGAGCGGTACGGGGTGAACGTCCGCTACGCCCGCGACTACCGCGAGGACCTCTCGGCGCTCCGGCGGGTGCTGCTGCCGCTGCCGGGCGGCCAGGGGCAGATCCCCATGGAGGAGATCGCCGACGTGCGAGCTGGTGCAGGGGCCGTCGATGATCCGCGACGAGAACGGCCTGCTGGCCGGCTACGTCTACGTGGACTTCGACACCTCGAAGATCGACGTGGGCAGCTACGTCGACCAGGCCAAGAAGGCCGTCGCCGGCGGCGTCACGCTCCCGACCGGCTACAGCCTGGCCTGGAGCGGCCAGTACGAGAACATGCTGCGCGTCAAGGAGCGGCTCAAGCTCATCCTGCCGATCACGCTGGTGCTGATCTTCGCCCTGCTCTACATGAACACCAGGAGCGCGGTGAAGGCCTCCATCGTCATGCTGGCCGTCCCCTTCTCGGCCGTCGGCGCGGTCTGGCTCATCTGGGCGCTCGGCTACAACGTCTCCATCGCCGTCTGGGTCGGCATGATCGCGCTCATGGGGCTCGACGCCGAGACCGGGGTCTTCATGCTCCTCTTCCTCGACCTCTCCCACGACGAGGCCCGGGCGGCCGGGAGGCTCCGGGACGAGCAGCGACCTCGTCGAGGCCATCATCCACGGCGCCGTGAAGCGGGTCCGCCCCAAGGCCATGACCGTCTTCGCCGCCATGATCGGCCTGCTCCCCATCATGTGGTCCACCGGGACCGGCGCCGACCTGATGAAGCGCATCGCCGCGCCCATGGTCGGCGGCCTGGTGACCAGCTTCCTCATGGAGCTGCTGGTCTACCCGGCGGTCTACTTCCTGTGGAAGCGGCGGGAGCTCTCCAGGGCGACCTCCGGGCCGCCGGCGCTGGCCGCCGCGCTACGGTAGGAACGTGAACACGCCCAGCAGGTCCTCCGAGGTGGACAGGGGCACGCCACCGACCGGGATCGACGTGAGGTGGACCTGGTAGGTGCGGCCCGCCACCAGCGGGGACGGGGCCACGATCGAGCTGGTGACCGGCGCGGTGCTGGCGCCGTAGGCGACGGAGGTGGCGGCCTTGTCCACGCGGGCCTGCCAGGCCACCGCGCCGGTGTCATCCACCACGGTGAGCTCATAGACGCTGGTCGCCGGGTAGGTCTCCCAGGCGATGGCGGGCGTCGCGCTGGTGGTCGTGCACCCACCCGGCGGGAGGGCGGCGGGGCTGGACGGGAGGCTCGCGAGCGTCGCACAGGCGCCGTTGGCGTCGGGGAGCGGGGCCTTGAGCCGGACCGCGCCGGTGATCTTGAAGCCCTGCAGGGTGGCCGCCGAGGTGGTGCCGTCCATGAGGAGCGGCACGCCACCGACCACCTGGAACTCCAGCACCGCGGTGCCGCCGATGTCGGAGGGGTCGCGCACCAGGTAGTCGGTCTCGAACCCGGCCAGGACCCGGTAGTGGCCGTCGGGGATGCCCGCGATGGACCAGGTGCTGGCGACCTGGCTCCCCCTGAGGCCGGCCGGGGCGACGCCGCGGATGCGAGCCGCGTCGAAGGTGGAGGCGACGACCAGCAGGACGCTGGTCTGGTTCCAGGCCGTGCTCGAGACCAGCTGGACGCTGCCCGCCACCCTGGCCGTCGGGGGCGTGGCGGTCGGGGAGACCAGCGCCACCGGGGATGGGGTGGCGACGCCGCCGGCGAGCGTGACCGTGACCGGCGCGTAGTTGAAGCCCGCGACGTAGGCGCGGAGCTGCCAGGTGCCGTCGGCGACGTTGAAGATGGTGAAGCTCCCGTCGCTCCCCGGGACGGCGGTGAGCCCGGCGCCACCGGCCTCGGCGACGACGAGGATCCCGGCGCCGGATGGCGGAGGGGCGACGCTGCCGGAGATCTGGCCGGCCGGCGCCCCGGGGATGGCCTGCAGCCCGAGGTCGGTCAGCGACGTGCTCACGGTCCACGTGCCACCCGCGTGGACGGCGCCGCCGAGGGCGACCGGCGTCGAGAGGCGCAGCCCCGAGGGGAAGGACTCGTAGCCCTGGGCGTCAGCGCGCAGCGTGATGCTGGCCGCCGGCCTACCGTCCGGAGCCCGTTCGGCCGGGATCCTCAGGCTGTAGGCGCCCACCGTCCCCAGGGTGTTGGAGAGGGCCACCGGCGACGCCGGAGCCCCGTTCACGTCCAGGGTCACCACCCGGGCTCCGCCGAGGCCGACGGCGGTCGCCAGGTCATGGACCCTGCCATTCACCACCACCGGGTCGAAGCAGCCGGGGGCGCCGCCGGTCACCGGCTCGCAGGCCAGGCCGCTGGCGCAGCCGGTCTGGGCGGCGACGTCGCATGACGGCGCCGGGGAGGAGGAGCCGCAGGCGGTGAGCAGCAGCGCGGCGGCGAGGCAGGCGGGGCGAGGCGCGAAGGACATGCGTGTGCTCCTGGAGCCGGGGTGGCTTCCGCAGGGATGCCACCATGAACTCGCCGGGGGGCAAGGAAGTCGCGCCAGATCTCGCCGATTCCCGCCGGGTGGCCGCAGCGGGCCTGCCAAGTCCCCGTCAGCGCAGGGCCTGGCCTGTGGTCGCGGGGACCACCTTCCCGTACTTCACGCCCTTGGTGGAGACCAGCCCGTCGCCCATGCGCAGCACCTCCCGGGCCGGGCCGCGCAGCACCAGCACCTCGAGGCAGTTGTGCTCGTCCATGTGCACGTGGAGCGCCGAGACCACCGCCCTGTGGTTCTCGTGCTGGATGTGGGCCAGCTTGTGCGCCAGGGTCGACGAGTCGTGGTCGTAGACCAGCGTCACCACCGCCACCTGCTCCCCGCGGCTGGCGGCCTCCGACCACTGCCGCTGCACCAGCGCATCGCGGAGGAGATCGCGGATGGCCTCCGAGCGCGTGGCGTAGCCCTTCTGCCCGATGAGCCGGTCGAACCGCTCCAGCAGGTCCTTCTCCAGCGAGACTCCGATGCGTTCGATCATGCCGCGCTCCTCGAGGCCTCGGGGTGGTGCTCACTCCAGGTCGTGCACGTGGAAGTGGTCGTGCCCGGCGCCACCGTGGCGGTGGGCGTGCCGGTGGGCCAGGCCGCTCTCGACGAGCAGCCGCTGGTCGTTCACCAGCGCGCCGGTCGGACCATCGTAGAGGACGCCGGGCCGGCCCGGCGCCAGCAGCACGGCGCGCGCCCCCAGCTCCTCGGCCACCGTCAGGTTGTGGGTCGCGGTGATCACGGTGACCCCGCGCAGGCCCTCGAGGAAGTCCACCAGCCGGGCGCCGCCGGCCGGGTCGAGGCCGGCGGTCGGCTCGTCGAGCAGCAGCACCTTCGGCTCCACCGCCATCAGGGCGGCCAGCGCCACGCGCTTCTTCTCGCCACCGGAGAGCTCGAAGGGCGGCCGCTCCAGCAGCGCCTCCACGTCGAACTGCCGGGCCCAGGTGGCCACCCGGGCGTCCACGTCGGCGAGGCCGAGCTGGCGCGGCCCGAAGGCGAGCTCGTCGGCCACCGTCGGGTTGAAGAGCATGGCGTCGACGTTCTGGAAGAGGAGCGCCACCTCGCCGCGGAAGCGGCGGCGGAAGGCCGCCTCGCCGAGGCGGCGCGAGGTGAGCGGCTCTCCCGCGTAGGAGATGCGCCCCGCCGCGGGCTCGACCAGGCCGTCGAGCGCCTTGAGGAGCGTGGTCTTGCCGCAGCCGTTGACGCCGAGCAGGACCAGCCGCTCTCCCGGCGTCACCGCGAAGCCGATCCCGCTGAGCACGGTGCGGCCGCCGAGCGAGATGGCCAGGCCCGCGACGGTGAAGGACATCAGAAGCCCCTCGCGCGCATGGCGTCGGAGACGTCCCTGGCGTTGCGCACCGCCAGCGTGAAGAGCATGGCCGTGATCCCGCCCGCGCCGCGCAGCAGGTCGAGCGGGCCGGGGCGGCGCGGCAGCCGGCTCCGCAACCCCAGCAGCGACTCGGTGGAGAGGAGGCGCAAGGCGTGGATCTGCGCCAGCGTCACCACCAGCAGCCGGGCCAGGGCGGGGAACGGCGCCAGCGCGGGGAGCAGCGCCACCCGGTCGAGGACCGCGAAGGTGAGGAAGCCGATGAGCGCGGTGCGCAGGGCCAGGGCGGCGAAGGGCTCGAGCGGCGGCCAGGCGCCGCTGGCCAGGCGAAGCCAGCCGAGGGACGCGGCCGAGAGGGCCACCGTCAGCGGCACCACGGAGCGGAGCGTCCGTCCCAGGGTGCGCCGGAGGCCGCGGCGGAGGAGGAGCGCGGCGAGGCCACCCGCGGCGGCCAGCCAGGCCGGGTCGCGGACGGCGGAGAGCGCGAAGATCGCCAGCAGCCAGCCGAGCAGGAGGCGGCGGCTGGCGCGCGGGTCAGGCCTGGACGCCACGGAGCCCGGCCCTCCTGACCAGCGAGAGGGCGAAGACCGTGTAGAGCCCCTCCACCAGGCCTCCCACCGTGAGGCTGGGCACCATCATGGCGACCGCCGTGACGGCCGGCGCCACCGGGAAGATCCGCGGGTCGAGCCGGTGCTGCAGCGCCAGCACGCCCACCACCGCCAGCGGTGGCCACCTGGGTGGAGACCCAGCCGGCGGCGAAGAGGGCCAGCCGCTCGGAGAGCGGTCGGAGCGCCTTCCAGGCCAACCAGCCGGCCAGCGGCCCGAGCAGCCCCATGGCCAGCGCGTTGACGCCCAGCACCGTCACGCCGCCGGCCCCGAAGAAGAGCGCCTGGATCGCCAGCACCAGCGACTCGCAGACGAAGGCCGCCAGCGGGCCGAAGAGCAGGGCCAGCAGGGTCACGCCGGTGAGGTGGATGGAGGTCCCTCCCGGCACCGGGATGAGGATGGTCTGGACCACGAAGGCCAGGGCCGCGAGCGAGCCGACCACCGGCAGCGACTCGGCCGCCTCGCGCCCGAAGTGGCGGCGTGCTCCCCAGGCCCAGAGCGGCACCGCCACCGCGTAGGCGGGCAGGCTCAGCTGGGGCGAGATGAAGCCGTCGGGGAGGTGCATGGTCAGCGGGGCCGGGAGCGGTCCTTCTTGCGCCAGGCCAGCCCCAGGGCGGCGAAGACGGCACCGACGGCGACGAGTCCGAGGAGCGGGCGGAGCAGCGGGGGGAGGCCTGGGCGAGCGGGCGCCGCGACGGGGGGAGCCCCCGGCGGGGCGACCTCGACCTCGACGTCGAGCCCGTGCCCGGTGGCCTCGATGACCCGGACCCGCCAGGCTCCGGGCTGGCTGGGGACGAAGGCCAGCCAGCCGGCGCGGTCGGTCCGGCCCTCCTGCCACGGGTGCTGCCGATCGGCGGGCGAGTAGACCTCGTAGATGGCCCCGGCCACCGCCTCGCCGTCCGACTCCCAGGTCCGCACCCCGACGGCCGCACCCCGCTGCACCTCGTGGAGCGTCTCGTGGGCGAGGGCCGGCCACGCGACGAGCGCCAGCAGCGCCACCGACGACATCACGGCGACACGGCTCGCGGCGACACGGCGGGGACTGGCTGGCACGGTGTTCCCCCGGGCGCGGAGGCGCAGTAGCACGACGACCTGCATCGTGATACCGAGCCCGGTCGGCCAGAAGCAAGCCGAATGTGGTGACTTCACCCCTGGTGCTGCGACGTTCCGCGCAACCCGCCGCCCGCCAGGGCCTGGCCGGCCACGCCACGCACGTCGCCGGCATGCCAGGGCGGCGGACCGGATGGCGAAGGCTTCCCTAGGCCTTGACGCCCAGGTTGGCCACCGGCTGCACCTTCTCGCAGGCCATCCACTCGTGCGTGTCGAGCAGCACGGCATCCTCGTGGGTCCCGGCCGGCAGCAGCAGCGTCCGCTCGTTCTCCAGCTTGGCGTCCATGAAGATGGGCACGCCGAAGAGCGCCAGCGGCGGCTCGGCGCCACGCTCGCAGGGCTCGAAGCGCGGCGCGAACTCGTCCTCCGCCACCAGCTCCGCGCGCTGGCCGGTGGCCTCCTCGAGGGCTGCCAGGTTGAGCCGTTCCGGGGCCGCCACCACGGCCAGCGCCAGGTTTCCGGCCATCCTCACCACCACCGGCTTGGCCACGTGGCGACCGGCCATGTGCTCGGTGGCGGCCAGCTCCTGCGCGGTCATCACCGAGGGGTGGACGTGGTGCTCGAACCCCTGGTGCTTGAGCCGCAGGTGCGCCTTGATCATCGACGGGATCATCGCGTCCTCCCCGGGAGGTCCGCCCTTCCCCTCCCCATGGCTGGATCCTGCGCCTCGCCGGCCACGGCCGACAGGCCCCGCTTGGCCAGCCCCCTCGGCGGGAGGCGGCATCCTGCCGGCCGGGCGCTCCCCGGCGGCGCGGGCTGCTCAGTGGGCCACCACGCCGAGGTTGGCCACCGGCTGCGCCTTCTCGCAGGTCATCCACTGGCGCGTGTCGAGCACCACGGCGTCCTGGTGCGATCCCGCCGGCATCAGCAGCGTCCGCTCCTGCTCCAGCCTGGCGTCCACGAAGATGGGCACGCCGAAGAGCGCCAGCGGCGGCTCGGCGCCGCGCTCGCAGGGCTCGAACAGCGGCGCGAACTCCTGCTCGCTGACCAGCTCGGCCCGCAAGCCGGTGGCCTCCTCCAGCACCGCCAGGTCGAGCCGCTCCGACGCGGCCACCACGGCCAGCGCCAGGTTCCCGTCCAGCTTGACCACCACCGGCTTGGCCACCCGGTGGCCGGAGACGTGCTCCCTGGCCGCGAGGTCCTGGGCCGTCATGGCCGCCCGGTGGACGTGGTGCTCGAACCCCTGGTGCTTCTGTCGCAGGTGCGCCTCGATCTTCGACGGGATCATGATGTCCTCCGGTGGCGGGAGCCTCTCTCGCGCGAGGGATCCTGCGCCCCGCCGACGGCCGCCGACAGGCCCCATTCGGCCACTCTCCTGGGGGGTCGATCCGCGCCTTCACCGCGACCCTCACCTCCGGGCTCGCCCTGCGGAGTGCGACGACCGTGAGCACCCAAGCGTGAGGCAGTTCACCGCTTGTCACGACGTGGTGGAAGGACTTTGCTACGCACGGGGGGAGCCGTGCGGGGACCAGGTACCGACGGCGAGCGAGAGACCCTCGAGCAGCTGCGCGGAGACGAGGCGGCGCTCGAGCGGGAGATCCGGTCGGCCCAGGCCGAGGTGGCGGCGCTATTGGACGGGGCTCGCACGGAGGCGGCGCGCCTGGTCGCCGAGGCCAGGGCGGCGGCCGCCCAGGAGGTGGCCGGGCTGCGGGCCGAGGAGCGGCGGGCCCTCGAGGCCGAGCTCGAGGCGGCCCGCGCCGGGGCGGCGCAGGACGGGGCGGCCGCGCGTCGCGCCGCGGCCGAGAACGGGCCGCGGGCCCTCGCCACCATCCTCGACGGCGTGCTGGGGAGGCGCCGGTGATCCTCCCCATGGTCCAGGTCGAGCTGTTCGGCCCCCGGCGGCTGCTGCCCGAGGCGCTCGGCTTCCTGCAGGCCGAGGGCGTCCTGCAGCTCCGGCTCCCGGCGGAGAGCCCGGCCGGGGAGCCGCTGCTGGTCGAGCCGGTCCGTCCCTGCGCCGGGGACGAGGCGCTCGCGGCCGCGCTGGAGGAGACCGTTCGCCGCGTCGACGCCCTGGCGGCACGCCTGCCGGTCACCACCGGGCGCCGCGAGCCGGCGGCGGAGCTCCCGCCGGCAGGAACGCCCGAGCTGCTCGAGGCCCTCGACGGCCTGGCGGCCCGGCTCACCGAGCTGGAGGCGCGGCGCACCGCGCTCCTCGACGAGCGCGAGCGGGTCGCGACCTTCTCGCGGCTGGTGGTGGCGCTGGCGCCCCTGGGGCACGAGCTCGACCGCGCCCTGGAGCCGGAGCTGCACGGGCTGGTGCTGAAGCGCGACCCGGTGGCGCTGGGGCTGCTGTCGGCCGAGGTGCGCCGGATCACCGGCGGGCGGTGCGAGATCGCGTCGCGCGACCTCGACGGCGACGAGACCGGGGTGCTGCTGGCCGTCCCGCGGGACAGCGGGCGCGAGCTGGGGGCGCTCCTCTTCGCCCGCGGCGTGGACGAGGTGAAGATCCCGGCGGCGCTGGCCGGGCGCGGCCTGGTGGAGGGGCTGCTGGCGGTGGCGGCCCGCCAGCGGCAGCTCCCCGGGGAGATCGCCGCGGCCGACGAGGCCCTGGCGTCGCTGGCGGCGCGGGAAGGGCCGGCCCTGGAAGAGGCCGGGCGCTCGGCGCGCGCCGCCCTGGATCGGCTGCGGGCCTCGGGAGGCTGCGGCGCCACGCGCTTCGCCTTCGTGGTGGCCGGCTGGATGCCCGAGGAGCGGCTGGCGGCCCTGACCGCCGCGGCGGCCAGCCGCTTCGGCGGCCAGGTGACGGTGCTGGGGCGCCGCCCCCCGCGGTCGCGCTGGGGGGAGGTGCCGGTGGTGCTGCGCAACCGCCCCTGGGTCCGGCCCTTCGAGCTGTTGCTGGGCCTGGTGCCCCTCCCGCGGTACGGCTCGATCGACCCCACCCCGCTGCTGGCGATCGGCTTCCCCCTCTTCTTCGGCCTGGTGCTCGGCGACCTGGTCTTCGGCGCGCTGGCCGCCGGGCTGGCGCTGCTGGCGCGCGCCCGCGGCTGGGGTGGCCGTCGCGGCCGGGAGCTCGGCGTGGTGGTGCTGGCCTGCGCCGCGTCCTCGGCGGTCTTCGGCCTCCTCTTCGGCGAGGCGCTCGGCGAGGTGGGGGCCCACCTCGGGCTCCGCCCGCTCCTCTTCGAGCGCCGCTCCAGCCTGATGAGCTTCCTCGCCCTGTCCATGGTGCTCGGCCTCGGCCACCTGCTGCTGGGGGCCGGGCTGGGCGTGTACTCGGCGCTGCGTTCCGGCCTGCGTCGCGAGGCCGTGGCCCGGCTCGGCAAGCTGGTGCTCCTGGGTGGCGGCGGCGTCGCGGCCGCCGCCTGGCTCGGTCCCGTGCCGCCATGGGCGCTCCCCCCAGCGCTCGTGGTGGCCGGGGCCGGGCTCCTGGCCGCGCTGCTGGCCGAGGGGCCGGTGGCCGCGCTCGACGTGGCGCTCGGGCTCGGCAACGTCCTCTCCTACGCCCGCCTCATGGCGCTGGGGCTGGCCTCGGCCACGCTGGCCGAGGTGGCCAACGGCCTGGTCACCTCCATCCGGCCGCCGGGTGGCCTGGCGCTGGCGGTGCTGCTCCACGCCGTCAACTTCACGCTCTGCCTGGTCAGCCCGATCGTGGCCGCGCTGCGGCTCCACTACGTCGAGTTCTTCGAGCGGTTCTACGACGAGGGCGGTGCCCCCTACCGCCCCTTCGCCGTGCCGAGTCCACTGGGGAAGTGAGGAGACGCGATGGAAAAGGTCCTGATCGCCCTGTCGGCCGCGCTGGCCATCGGCATCACCGCGGCGGCCACCGCCTGGGTCCAGTCGCGAATCGGCTCGGCCGGGGCCGGCGCCGTCGCGGAGAAGCCCGAGGTCCGCGGCGCCATCATCGTCATGCTCGCCATCCCCGAGACCCTGGTGATCCTGGGCTTCGTGGTGGCGGTCCTGATCCTCACCGGGAAGTAGGCCGTGGGCTACGGCGAGCTCATCCGCGTCCTCGGCGAGGAGGCGGCCCGCGAGGCGCGGGAGATCCGCCGCCGTGGGGGCGAGGAGCGCGAGCGCATCCTGGCGGAGGCCCGGGCCGCCTCGGCGGCCGCGCGCGAGTCGCTGCTGGCGCGGGAGCGGATCGAGGCCGAGGCCCGGCGGCGGGCGGCGCTGGCCCGGGTGGCGCTGGAGCGGGAGCGGACGCTGCTGGTCGAGCGGCGCCGGCTCGTCGACGTGCTGCGCGCCGAGGCCGCCGGCGCGCTGGCCGCGCCGGTCGACGACGAGGTGCTGGCCAGGCTGCTGGGGGAGGTGCTGGCCATGGCGCCGCCCGGCCGCTTCACCCTGGTGATCGACCCGGGGGACGGCGAGCGGGTGCGGGCCGTGCTGGCGGCCGCCCACCCGGAGGCGCTGGACCGGGCCGAGCTGGCCGAGGCGCCGGCGCGGCGCGGTGGCGTCGAGCTGCGCAGCGGCCGCCTGGTGCTCGACGACACCCTCCCCTCGCGCCTGGCGCGGGCCTGGCCCCGCCTCGAGCCGGCGCTGGCCCGCCAGCTCTTCGGGGAGGGCTAGTGGCGCGCCTCGATCTCGTCAACGCCCGGGTGGGCGCGAGGCGGACCCGGCTGCTCGGCCCGTCCGGGCTGCGCGACCTGGCGGCCCGCCCCACGCTGGAGGCCCGCCTCGCCCTGCTCCGGACCGGCGGCTGGGCGGCGGCGGTGCCGGCCGAGGGCGAGGTCTCCGGCCTGGAGGCGCTGGAGGCCGGGCTGCGCCGGGCGCAGCACCGCGAGGCCGGCTGGCTGCTCGGGCAGGTGGAAGGCCCGGTCGCCCGCGGCGTGCTGGCCGCCTTCCTCGGCCTGGCCGAGGCCGACGCCGTGAACGCGGTGCTGCGCGGCGTCGCCGGCGGTGCCGCGCTGGAGCAGATCCTGGCCGCCGCGCCGGCCACGCCCGGCCTCGACGAGGGGCCGCTCCGCACCGCCGCCGCGCGCCCCGTCGGTGGAGGCCGCCGTGGCGGTGCTGGCCGGGGCCGGCCACCGGTTCGCCGCCGCCCTGGCCGAGGCGCTGCCGCTGCGGGCCCAGCTGGGCCTGGCACCGCTGGAGCTGGCGGTGGAGCGGGCGGCGGTGGCCGAGGCCCGCGCCGCCACCCGATGGGCCGGCGAGGACGGGCGGGTGCTGCGCGCCCACCTCTCCGACCGGGTCGACGTGCGCAACGCCGCGCTGCTCCTCGGCCTGGCCGGCGGCGGCAGGCCGCCGGGAGCCGAGGCCCTCTTCCTCGAGGGGGGCCGGCGCCTGGACGTGGCGCGGCTGGCCTCGCTGGCCGGGGCCCCGGTGGGCGCGGTGCTGGCGGCCCTGGGCTCGCGCTTCACCGGGGCCCTCGCCCTGGCCACGCCCTGGGGCGCCGAGCTGGCGCTGGAGCGGCACGCGCTGGAGCGGGTCCGGCGCGAGGCCCGCGCCCGGCCGCTCTCGGTGGCGGTCCCGGTCGCCTACCTGCTGGAGCGCCGCAGCGAGGCCCGCCGCATCGCCGTGCTGCTGCGAGGCTCCGCCTTCGAGCTGCCAGCCGGCCAGGTGCTCGACCTCCTGGAGGCCTGAGATGGGCACGCCCGCCCCCGCCAGCCCCGCCTCCCCCGCCGGAACGGCCAGCCCGCTGCGCCTGGCCGTGGCGGTCCGGCCCGGCGACGCCGGCGGCTTCAGGCTGGCCGGGGCCGAGGTGCGCGAGGTCGAGCCCGGCGGGGAGGCCGCCGCCTTCCGCGACCTGCTCGGCGACCCGCGCGTCGGGGTGCTGGCGGTCGAGGAGGCGCTGCTGGCCGCGGCGCCGCCCAGGCTGCTGGCCCGGGCCCGCGAGCGCGGGCTGCCGGTGGTGCTGCCCTTCGCGCTGCCGCGCCGCTGGGGGGAGCCGGGGCGAGGCCAGTCCTGGGTGGCGGAGCTGATCCGGCGGGCGGTCGGCTACGGAGTCCGGCTGGGACCGAGCGGGCCGGGCGGCGGCAGGGTGGGAGGGGGGCCATGAGCGGCGTGATCGTCCGGCTGGCGGGCCCCACCGTGACCGCGCGCGGCCTGGCCGGGGCCGGCCTCAACGAGGTGGTCTGGGTCGGGGAGCGGGCGCTGCTCGGCGAGGTCATCCGCGTCGAGGGGGAGCTCTGCACGCTCCAGGTCTACGAGGAGACCGCCGGCCTCTCCCTGGGGGAGCCGGCCGTCGCCACCGGCAATCCGCTCTCGGTGGAGCTGGGCCCGGGGCTGCTGGGGTCGATCTTCGACGGCGTGCAGCGGCCGCTGGCGGCGCTGGCGGCCGGCGAAGGGGACTTCCTGGGGCGCGGGGTGCGGCTGCCGGCGCTGGACCGGGCCCGGCGATGGGAGTTCGAGCCGGCGGTGGCGGTGGGCGATGACCTGGCCCCGGGCCAGCGGCTCGGCCTGGCCCGCGGCGCCGAGGGGCCCCCCGAGCCGATCCTGGCGCCGCCCTGGGCCGGCGGGCGGGTGGAGCAGGTGCGCGGCGGCGCGGTCCTGGTGGACGAGCCGGTGCTGCGGCTCGCCGGCGGGGAGGAGCTGCGGCTGGCGCACCGCTGGCCGGTGCGGCGGCCGCGCCCGTTCCGGCGCCGGCTCCCGCCCGAGGTCCCCTTCCTGACCGGGCAGCGGGTGCTCGACTGCTTCTTCCCGGTGGCGGCCGGCGGCACCGCCGTGGTGCCGGGCGGCTTCGGCACCGGCAAGACGGTGCTGGAGCAGAGCCTCGCCAAGTACGCCGCCGCCGACGTGGTGGTCTACGTGGGCTGCGGCGAGCGCGGCAACGAGATGGCCGAGGTGCTCGACGAGTTCCCCCGCCTCGAGGACCCCCGCAGCGGAGGCCCGCTCATGGCCCGCACCGTGCTGGTGGTCAACACCTCCAACATGCCGGTGGCGGCCCGCGAGGCCTCCATCTACACCGGCTGCACCCTGGCCGAGTACTTCCGCGACATGGGGCTCCAGGTGGCGCTGATGATCGACTCCACCTCGCGCTGGGCCGAGGCGCTGCGCGAGATCTCGGCGCGCCTCGAGGAGATGCCAGGCGAGGAGGGCTACCCCACCTACCTGGCCTCGCGCCTGGCCCGGTTCTACGAGCGGGCCGGCCGGGTGGAGCCGCTCGGCGGCGGCGAGGGGGCGGTCACCATGGTGGGCGCGGTCTCCCCGCCCGGCGGCGACCTCTCCGAGCCCGTCACCCAGTGCTCGCTGCGCGCCTCGGGCGCCCTCTGGGCGCTCTCCCCGGCGCTGGCCCACCGGCGCCACTACCCGGCCATCGACTGGGGCGTGTCCTTCTCGCTGGAGGCGGCGCAGCTGCACGGCTGGTTCGAGCGCGAGGTGGCGGATGGGACCGGCGCGCTGCGCGAGGCCGCGGTCCGGCTCCTGCAGCGCGAGCGCGAGCTGCAGGAGGTGGCCGAGCTGGTCGGCACCGAGTCCCTGCAGGACGCCGAGCGGCTGGTCCTGGAGTCGGCCCGCCTGCTGCGTGAGGGGTTCCTGCGCCAGAGCGCCGTCGACCCGGTGGACGCCACCTGCCCGCCGCTCAAGGCGCACCTGATGCTGCAGCTCATGCTCGACTTCCACCGGCGGTCCAGCGCCGCGGTGGAGCGCGGCGTGCCGCTGCGCAGCCTGCTCGACAGCGGGCTGCCGGCCCGCCTGCTGCGGCTCGGCCAGGTGCCGGCCGAGGACCTGCCGCGCCACGCCGAGGCGCTGCGGGCCGAGCTCGAGGCCACCCTGGGCCGGCTGGAGGCGGAGTGACCGTGGCCGAGCGCCTGCTCACCATCCGCGTCGAGGGGGCCCAGGCCATCGCCGGCCCGCTGCTCTTCCTCACCGGCGTCCCCGGGGCCCGGCTCGGCGAGGTGGTGATCATCCGCGACCCGGCCGGCGCGGGGCGGGGCGAGCCGGCGGAGCGGCGCGGCCAGATCATCGAGCTCTCCGAGTCGCGGGTGGCGGTGCAGGTGCTGGAGGAGACGCGCGGCCTCTCGCCGGCCCGGTCCGAGGTGACGCTCACCGGCGAGGTGGCCTCCCTGGGCGTGGCCCGGGCGCTGCTGGGCCGGGTGCTGGACGGGCTGGGACGCCCCACCGACGGCCTGCCGCCGCCGCTCCCCGAGGCGCTGCTGCCCATCCACGGCGCCGCCATCAACGTCACCCGGCGGCACAAGCCGGCCGACTTCATCGAGACCGGGGTCTCGGCCATCGACGGGATGAACACGCTGGTGCGCGGCCAGAAGCTCCCCATCTTCTCCTGCGCCGGCCTGCCGGCCGGCCGGCTGGCCGCCCAGGTGGTCTGCCAGGCGCGGGTGCGCGGCGGCGAGCCGTTCGCGGTGGTCTTCGCCGCCATGGGGGCCCCCTTCCGCGAGTACGACGAGTACCTGCGCGCCTTCCGCGAGGCGGGGGTGCTGGAGCGCACCGCCGTCTTCCTCAACAAGGCCGACGACCCGCCCATCGAGCGGCTCATGACCCCGCGCTGCGCCCTCACCTGCGCCGAGCACCTGGCCTTCACGCACGGCATGCAGGTGCTGGTGGTGATGACCGACATGACCAGCTACTGCGAGGCGCTGCGCGAGGTGGCCCTGGCCCGCGAGGAGGTGCCGGGCCGGCGCGGCTTCCCCGGCTACATGTACACGGACCTGGCCACCCTCTACGAGCGGGCCGGCCGGATCCACGGGCGCCCCGGCTCGGTGACCCAGCTGCCGGTGCTCACCATGCCCGACGACGACCTCACCCACCCCATCCCCGACCTCTCCGGCTACATCACCGAGGGGCAGATCGTCCTCTCCCGCGATCTCTTCCGCCGCGGCGTCGACCCGCCCATCGACGTGCTCCCCTCGCTGTCGCGGCTCATGGGGCTGGGGGTGGGCGCCGGCAAGACCCGCCAGGACCACCGGCCGGTGGCCGACCAGCTCTACGCCCTCTACGCACGCGGGCGCGACGTGCGGCGCATGGCCGCCATCGTCGGGGCCGCCAACCTCGCCGAGGACGAGCGGCGCCTCCTCGACTTCGCCGATCGGTTCGAGGGCGAGCTGATCGGCCAGGGCGGCGCCTTCCGCACCATCGAGGAGACGCTCGACCTCGGCTGGCGGCTGCTGGCCCCCTTCCCGGTGGAGGTGCTCAACCGGATCCCGGCGGCGCTGCTCGAGGCGCGGCGCGGGGGGAGCTGACCTCGATGGCCCGCTCGCCCACCACGCGCATGGGGCTGCTGGAGGTGCGGGCCCGCCGCCTGGTGGCCCAGCGGGGCGCGCGGCTGCTCCGCGCCAAGCGCGAGGTCCTCTCCGGCGAGCTGGTGCGGCTCATGCGCCAGGTGCTGGAGGGTCGGGCCTCGCTCGACGAGGCCCTGCGTGAGGCGGTGCGGGCGCTGGAGCTGGCCCGGGCGCTGGAGGGGGCGCCACGGGTGGCCTCGCTGGGCTGGAACGCCGGGCGCGTGGTGCCGGTGGAGGTGACGCCCCGGCGGGTCTGGGGCGTCCCCACCCCGCAGGTCTCGGGGTCGCCGCTGGTGCGCGCCGCCTGGGAGCGTGGGAGCTCGCCGGCCAGCTTCTCCCCGTCGGCGGCGGAGGCGGCCCGCCGCCACGAGGAGGCGCTGGAGATCCTGCTGCGCATCGCCACGCGCGAGCTCCACCTGGCCCGCCTGGGCGAGGAGGTGCAGGCCACCAGCCGGCGCATCAACGCCCTGGAGCAGCTGCTGCTGCCCCAGCTCGACGCCGAGGCCCGGCGGGTGGCCGGGGCCCTCGACGAGCGCGACCGGGAGGACGCGGTGCGGCTGAAGCGCTTCCGCGGCAAGCGGGCCCGGCACGGCGGCTGATCACCTCGCCGCGGCCGGCGACAGGTCGAAGGTCATCCCCAGGCCGATGAAGAGCTGCAGCTCGCCCTGCCGGTACTCGTGGCGGGTGTAGCCGCCCAGGCGGAGGAAGGGCTGGGTCTCGCTGGTGGGCCCGGGCCAGCGGCTGATCACGCCGGTCAGGAGGGCCGCCACCACGTCCTGGCGGTAGCCCGAGCCGGTCACCCAGGACTGGTCGAGGGTGACGCCGCCCCGCAGCTTCAGCCGCTCCGAGAGGTCGTGGTTGACCAGCACCAGGGCGGTGTTCTTGAGGATCCAGTCACGGCGCGCCATGGGGAGGTCGTAGCGGGTGTTGTAGTAGGCGGGGGCGTCGCCCAGCTGCCAGAACTGCCAGGACGCCGAGTCGAGCGCCAGCAGGCTCCACCGCGCCGCCAGCGGGATCTCGGCCTGCAGGTTGGCGGTGAGGTTGGCGGTGTAGCCCTGGGCGGTGGTGGCGGCGGCGGCCGGCAGGGTGTCCCAGGGGGCCTCGGCGCTGGAGAGCGGGAAGTACCCGGCCCCGTCCAGCCCGACCGGCCACTGGCCGACGTACTCCGCCTCGGCGCGCAGCTCGATCACCGAGAGCGGGGCGATGGAGACGAAGGCGCCGGGCATGGCGTAGACCGGCGCCAGGTACGCGGCCAGGCCGTACTGGAAGTTGGTGTAGTCGAAGAGCGCCCCGGGGGTGGTGATGAGCGGCAGGCAGCGGCCGGCCTGCAGCTGCGCCTCGAAGCCGAGCGGGTTGCCCTCGCCGATCAGCGTGACCGCGCCCAGCCACCTGGGGCGCGCCTCGCCGAGGCAGTGCCGGCCGGTGCCGGCCGCGGAGCCCGGCGAGGCCTGCAGGTCGTCGGCGCCGGCGCCGGCCGGGGCGAGGGCCAGCAGCAGGCCGGCGAGGAGCGGCGCGGACGGGGAGCGCATGGAGGCACCGGTGCCGGGCCGGCGACGAGGGACCGGCCGTCACCGGCGAGGCCTCCGGGCAGGATAGGCCAGTCCACCCGTGGTGCAAGGCCCATTCGACCCGGCGGTCCGCCCCCGGCGCGGGCCGTCACCCCGCGCCGGGGCGGGGCGGCTCGATGACCCAGCGCATGGAGAGGACCAGGGCGGCGGCCAGCGCGGCCGGGACGGCCGCGGCCTGGAACAGCTCCTGCGTCGACCAGTGGCGCAGCATGAGCGCGCCGGCCACCAGCGGCCCGAGGATGGCGCCGAAGCGCCCCACGCCCAGCGCCGCCCCCAGGCCGGTGGTGCGCAGGTCGGTCGGGTACCAGGTCGCCGCCAGGGCGTTGATGCCGGGCTGCCCGCCGAAGATGCCCCAGCCGGCCAGGAAGGCCGTCGCCACCAGGCCCCAGAGCGGCAGGCCGGGCTGGCCGAACAGGGCCAGGTTGACGGCCGCGGCGGCGAAGCAGCCGGTCAGCACGCCCACGAAGCCGGCCCGCTGCATGACCAGCCCGAGCACCACCGTCCCGATGGCGCCGCCGGCCTGCACCGCCGTCCCCACCAGGGCCGCCGTCGAGGTCTGGTACCCGGCCTCGCGGACCACGGTCGGCAGCCAGCTGGCGACGAAGTAGGCGTTGAGCACGTTGAGGAAGTTCACCGCCCACAGCAGCAGCGTCCCGGGCGCCCGCCCCCCGCGGAAGAGCTGGGCCAGCGAGATCCCCCGGCCGGCCTCCTCCTCGGCGACGTAGCGGATCTCCTCCCCGGCCGGCGCCGACCAGCCCACCAGCCGCAGCCACCGGGCGATGCGATCGGGGTGCTGGCCGCGGAGGGCCAGGAACTGCAGCGACTCCGGGAGCAGCACGGCCATCGGCACCAGCAGGGCCAGGGGCACCACCCCCCCGGCCAGGAAGAGGGCGCGCCAGCCACGGGCCGGGATCAGCCAGGCGGCGAGGAACCCGGCCAGCATGGCGCCCACCAGGAAGCCGTTGGTGACGATCATCATGGTGGCGACGCGGCGGCGCCGCGGGCTGTACTCCCCGGTGAGCGCGGTGGCGTTGGGCATGATCGCCCCCAGCCCGAGCCCGGAGAGCAGGCGCAGCCCGAGCAGCTCCGGCAGCGATCCGGCCTGCGCCACCAGCAGCGTGAAGACCCCGAAGAGCGCCGTCGCGCCCAGCAGCACCGGCCGCCGGCCCCAGCGGCCGGCCGCCAGGCCCCCGAGGATCGAGCCGAGGAACAGGCCGAACAACCCGGCGCCGAACACCGGCGCCAGGTCGGTCTTGGGGATCCCCCACTCCTCGATGAGGGCCGGCGCGGCGTAGCCCAGCACCTGCACGTCGTAGCCGTCCAGCACCAGGACGGCGCCGAGCACCGCGAAGGCCGCCACCTGGAACCGGCCCAGCCGGCCTCGCTCGACCAGCTCGGCGACGCTCACGGCGCGGGGCGGGCTCATGGGGGCCCCTCCGGGGCCAGCGTCGGCCCGGCCCGGCACGCCGCCGGGCGGGCCCGGACGTCGCCGAGCAGCAGGCGCGACAGCGCCGGGATCAGCACCAGCGCCGCCACCATGTTCCCCAGGAACATGAAGGTGAGCGGCCCTCCCATGGCCGACTGCAGGCGGATCGGCGACCAGGACCAGGTGACCACCCCCGCGGCCAGCGTGACCGCCACCAGCACCACCACCTGGCCGGTGAAGCGCAGCGAGCGGCGGTGGGCCTCGTCCAGCGGCAGCCCGGCCCGCTGGTGCGCCAGCTGCACCGAGAGCAGGTAGAGGGCGTAGTCGGGGATCCCCACGCCCAGCGCGATGACCGGCAGCGTGGAGAGCGTGATGCCGATGCCCCGCCAGGCCATGTAGGCCTCGCAGAGGACGGTGACGCAGGCCACCGGCGCCATCGCCACCACCACGGCCCGCCAGCTCCGCAGCACGGCCAGGCAGAGCAGCACCATGGCGCCGAACACGCCCAGCGTCATGGGCCACCAGACCCGGCGCAGCTCCATGTTGGTGGCGGCCTGGAGCCCGGCGCTCCCCGCCGCCAGCAGGAAGCGCCGGTCGGGGCCGTCGTGGCGCCGGGCGAACTCCTCGGCGGTGCGCACCACCTCGTCGAGCGTCGAGGCCCGGTGGTCGCCGAGGGAGGCCACCACCGGCATGACCGAGCAGTCCACGTTGAAGAGCTCCGGGTTCCGGGTGAGGGCCTGCTGGCCGGCGTTGTTGAGGACCTGCTGGTTCCGCGAGAGGGTGAGCCAGCGCGGGTTGCCCTCGAACGTGCCGGCGGTGATTTGGCGCACCGCGCCGGCCAGCGACGAGGTGGCCCGCACCCCCTGCAGCTGACCCAGCGTCCAGGCCAGCCGGTCGGCCTCGACCAGCGTGCGGTGGTCGAGGCAGCCCTCCGGCCCGGTCCGGATCAGGACGGCGAAGGGATCGGAGGTGAGGCCGTGGTGGTCGGCCAGGTAGGCGGCGTCGAGGTTGTATCTCGACGAGGGGGCCAGCTCCGGCGCCCCCGGCTCCTGGTCGCCCACCTCGAGCGGCGGGCCGGCCACCACCACGGCCAGCATGGCGGCCGCGGTGACCGCCAGCACGGCCACGGCCCAGCGCGGCCGCGTCAGCCGCTCGAGGAGCCCCCAGGCCCGCGCCCCGGCGCCGGGGCGCAGGCTCCGGGCCGCCGCCGCCGGGCTCACGCCGGTGAAGGAGAGCAGGACCGGGAGCAGGATGAGGTTGGTGAAGACCAGCGCGGCCGAGCCGGCCATGGCGGTGAGGGCCAGCTGCCGGACGGCGGGGACGCCGACGAAGAGGAGCGCGGCGAAGCCGACCATGTCGTTGAGCAGCGCCGTCAGCCCCGCCAGGAAGAGGCGGCGGAAGGTGTAGCGCGCCGCCACCAGCCGGTGGGTCCCGCGCCCCACGTCCTGCAGGATGCCGTTCATCTTCTGCGCGCCGTGCGAGACGCCCAGGGCGAACACCAGGAACGGGGTGAGCACCGAGAACGGGTCGAGCGCCAGGCCCAGCGCCGACACCAGCCCCACCTGCCACACCACCGCCAGGGCCGAGCAGGCCACCACCAGCGCCGTGCTCCGCAGGCAGCGGGTGTGGAGGAAGATGGCCGCGGCGGCGATGGCCGCGGCCAGCGTGAACCAGGACACCACCTGGCGGATGCCGTCGATGAGCGCTCCCACCAGCCTGGCGTACCCGGTCACCCGCAGCCGCAGCCCGCCCGGCCCCCCCTCGACGCCGGCCCGCAGCGCCTCCAGCCGGGCCGAGAGCTCGCGGTGGTCGGGCCCCCGCCCGCTCGCCGGATCGGCGTCGAGCAGGGGCACGAACACCAGGCTCGACCGCGCGTCGTCCGCCACCAGCGAGCCCTCCAGCCCGGCCCGCCGCACGTTGCGCCGCAGCGCCTCGACGGCGGCGGGCGAGCCGTCCCACTCGTCGGGCATGACCGGCCCGCCCCGGAACCCCTCCTCGGTCACCTCGGTCCAGCGCACCGCGGGCAGCCAGAGCGACCTCACCCAGGGCCGGTCGACGCCGGGCATGAGCACCAGCTCGTCGGTGACGCGGCGCAGGACCTCCAGGTAGGCCGGATTGTAGACGTCGCCGCGGGTGGTCTCGAGCACCACGTAGAGCGCGTCGCCCAGGCCGCGCAGCTCCCTGGCGTTCTCGAGGTAGTTGCGCACGAAGGGGTGGCTGGAGGGGAGCCGCCGCTCGAAGCCCGCGCTCACCTCATGGCGCGCCAGGCCCGCCCCGCCGAGCAGGGCGGTCAGCGCGGCGGCGATGGCCACCACCCAGCCGCGGTGCTTGAAGACCAGCCGCTCCAGCCGGCCCCCGGAGTCCTGGTCGAAGCCCGCCAGGCGGGCCACCACCGGCATGGCGTCGAGGGGGCTGCCGCCGTCGCTCACGCGCTCCTCCTCACTCCCGCCCAAGGGCCACCCGGCGCACGCCCCCGGACCCGACCAGCACCAGCGCGCCCGGACCGGCCGCCACCACCCCGGCCGCGGGCCCGCCGCGGCCCTCCGCCATCGGCCCGAACGACCGTCCGTCGTCCCCGCTCACCAGCACCTGCCCCGCGGCGGTCACCAGCGCCAGCCGCCCGTCGGGCAGGGCCGCCCCGCCGGTGAGCGTCTCCTCGACGCCGGTGGCCACCGGGAGCCAGGTGGCTCCACCGTCGCCGCTGCGGACCGCCCGGCCCGCCAGCCCGAACGCCACCACCGTCCGGCCGCGGCCGGTGAGGCCGAAGAGGCTGCCGCCCGGCGGGACGTGGAGCGCAGCGAGGCGGCGCCCACCCGGGTCGAGCCGGAGCAGCAGCCCCTGCTCCCCGGCGACCAGCAGCTCCCCACCGATCCGGCGCACGGCGTAGAGGTGCAGGGCGCGGGGGTTGTCGGCCCGGTCGCTCCACGCCAGCCAGGTCCGCCCCCCGTCCTCGGTGCGCAGCACGAGGCCGAAGGCGCCCACGGCGTAGCCGCGGCGCTCGTCGTCGAACCAGGTGTCGAGCAGGGAGGCCTCGACCTCGCCCACGGAGGGCGGGCGGACCGGACCGGCCGGCGGGGCCCCGAGCCTCCGGCGGTCGAGCTGCCGCGACCAGCTCCGCCCCCCGTCGGCCGTGGCCAGCACGACGCCGTCGTGGCCGACGGCCCAGCCGCGCTCGGCCGAGGCCAGGTGCACCGCGGTCAGGTCGGTGCCCACCGGCACGGCGGCCTGGGTCCAGCGCTCGCCGCCGTCGTCCGACCAGAGCGCCAGCCCGCGCTGCCCGACCGCCACCAGGCGGGTGCCCGCCGCGGCCACCGCCGTGAGCGGCGAGCGGGACGCCCGCGCGTCGGTGCCCGCCGGCAGGTCGAGCGGATCGACGAACCGGTCGGCCGCCGGGGCCGGCGCGGCGGCGAGCGCTGCCGCCACCACCGAGGCCGCCCTGCCGCACCACCACCGCATCCGTCCCCCTCGCCGGCCTGCCACGGCTCAGCGGACGCCGGCACCGGCCAGGGCGTCCGGCGACCACTCGCTCTCGGGCTCGCAGGCGGTGTGGCGCAGCCAGCCGGCGGCGCTCGGCCACCCGTTGATGGCGTAGGCGCCCGAGACCAGGTCGTAGTGCAGGAAGGGATTGGCCCAGGGCGCCGGCAGGTCGTAGCTGGGCGCCATGAACGCCACCCCCACCCGGTAGAGCTGGCCCCGGCTGTCGTACTGGTCGCTCAGCAGCGCCGCCCAGCTGTCCTCGTCCAGGTAGAAGACCCGCCTGGAGTAGAGGTGCCGCTTGCCCGGCCGCAGCGTGGCCTCGACCACCCAGACCCGGTGCAGCTCCCAGCGCACCAGGTCCGGCGACAGGAAGTGGGGGCGCAGCAGCTGCTCGGGCGTGGCCTGGTACATGGCCCGGTAGGCGTTGTAGGGGACGTACACCTCCCGCTTGCCGACCAGCGTGAAGTCGAAGCGGTCCATCTTGCCGTTGAAGAGCAGGGCGTCGTCGAAGGTCTGGGCGCCGGAGGTGGCCGTGTTGGGCGTGTCATAGGCCAGGTCGGGGGCGACGCGGACGCGCCGCTGCCCGGGCAGGTACTGCCAGCTGCGGCGGCCCCGCGGCGCCGGGTCCACCGGGTCGACCAGCATGAGGGCCTCGCCGGCGCGGCGCGGCGGGCCGTCGTAGGAGATGCGGAGCTTGAAGTAGTCGGCCGAGCCGGGCCGCCGCTCGTCCCAGAACGGGTACTCCTCCAGCAGGTAGGCGGAGCTGGAGAGGATGGCCCGCCCCGAGGGCTCGACGTACCAGGCGAAGATCCGCCGCCGGTCGCAGACCGCGGTGAAGCGCACCAGGTGGTTCCACATCGCCTCGCGGCCGGTCCTGGGGATGGGGAACGGGTAGGCGGCGTGGACGCCGGCCAGCGAGATCCCGCCGTTGGTGGTGTGCGCCGCCATCGCCGACCGCAGCGTGTTCTCCAGCACGAAGCGCGGGAAGGCCACGGTGCGGTGGGTCGGGTAGACGTCGATGCGGAAGTCGGGGTAGCGCCGCATCATCGCCAGGGTCCCCTCGGTGAGCTTGCCGGCGTGCTGGGCCGCGTTCCTCGCATCGATGGAGAAGAGGGGCCGCTCCTCGGCGAACGGGTCGGGGCGCGTGCCGCTCCCGGGCCGGTAGGTGGGCGGCGGCGTGGTGAGTCCGCCGGCGTAGGGGGGATGGTGCCGTCGGCGTTGCCCGCCCGCTCCGCCCCGATCTCGGTGAGGGGGCCTCCGAGCTGGACGCCCTCCTCCCCGGTGAGCCCGGCCCGGGCCGGCGCGCCCAGCGCCAGGCCGGCGAGCGCGACGAGAACCAGCGTGGCAGCGCGCATGTGCTCCCCTCCCCAGGCCCCGGCTAGAAGGTCCCCTTGGCCGTCAGCGCCACGTGGGCGCGGTTCTTCAGCAGGCCGAGCATCCCGTTCGCCGAGGTGACGGTGGTGCCATCGTCGGTGGTGGTCCCGAAGAAGTCGACGTACTTGAGATCCACCCGGTAGCGGCTGTCGATGTCCGCGGCCACGCCGGCGCTCCAGGTCCCGGCGTGTTCGTTCCCGCCCAGCGTCACCGGCGAGTTGCCGGCGATGGTCCAGGAGCCGGCCAGGGGCACGCTCAGGTCGGTGCGCGGGAGGACCCGGAACCAGGTCGGGGCCAGGCTGGCGCCCGCGGCCACGTGCCCCCGGGTGGCGCAGCCGTCGCGACGGCCCCGGGCCAGCCCGGCCGACGCCAGGGCCGGGTCGTCGCGGCAGACCCCGTGGCCGAGGGCGTAGAAGCTGTCCTGGTTGTCGCCCACCGTGAGCCAGCGGCTGCCGGTGAGCTCGACGGCGACGCTGGCGCTCGAGAAGGCGCGGCCCCCGGACACCACCGCCACCGCGTTGAGCAGGCCATGCAGCGTGTCGCCGCGCGCCTGGTAGCTGTTGCCGACGAGCTGCGGTGCGCCGTGCGGGAAGAGCACGGGGGCGAGCGGCGGCGCCGGCGCCACCGCGAAGCCGGGCGACTGGGCCAGCAGCGGCATGCCATGTCGCCAGGAGACCTCGGCCCCCAGGCTGACGCCGAGCACCTGCGTGGCCAGGCTCACGCCGACGAGGTCGATGCCCTCCCCGTAGTACTGCTGGTACTTGAGCGGCGATGGGAAGGCCGGGCTGAGCGGCCCGACACCGCCGGGGTTGGCGGTGAGGAACATGGCGGCCTGCTTGTCGGTGTAGCGCCGGTAGTAGAGGCCGGCGGTGCCGTCCAGCCAGTCCGGCCGCCAGCGCAGGGCCAGGCCCCAGTCGCCCAGGTCATCCGGCCGGCTGACGCCGGCGTTGGCGAGGAAGCCCTTGCTCACGCAGGTGGGCTGGCGGACCGGATCGAGGCACCGGTAGATGCCGTCCGGGCCGTTGAAGGCGAAGTCGCCGGCGCCGAGGAAGGTCCCGCCCTCCGGGTAGAGGTTGGACCTCCAGCCCAGGAAGACCTGGGCGGCCAGGGAGAGCTCGGGCAGGAGCTGGGCCTGCGCCGAGACCGCGGGCAGGGGGCGGAACAGCTCCTTGGCCTCGACGCCCGGCGTGGCGTACCCCTTCTGCAGGTCGAGCGGCATCTGCGCGGCGCTGACGCCGTGGGTGTTGCCCGCCAGCATGAGCGACTCGCCCCAGTAGACGGTGTGCTGCCCGGCCTTGACGCTGATCGGGACCGGGCCGAGGTCGAAGGTCGCGAAGGCGAAGGCGTCCAGCAGCTCGCCCCAGGGACCGAGGTAGCGGTGGCGGGTGTAGGTGGAGAACTCGTTGTCGACGTAGCTGCCGGGGATGCCCGCCGCGGCCAGGGCCGGGCTGCCCGAGGCAACGTGATCGCGATAGGCGTCGTCGTACCAGCCCGCGGCGCTGACCCGCCCGCCCCAGCGGCCCCGGTAGACCAGGTCGAGCTCGACGAGCAGGTCGAGGCGGTTCGCCACCACGCCGTACTGCGGGAAGGAGTACTCGCCGACGGTGAACGCCGGGTTGTTGCCGATCAGCGTGTCGATGGGATCGGTGCGCAGGGCGAGGTTGTACCGGACCGTGGTGTCGAGCCGGAGGACCAGGTCGGGGTTCCCGGTGGGGATCTCCAGCGCGCGAGCCGGCGCCGCGGGCAGGAGCAGGGCCGCCAGGAGCGCCCGGACCGCGACCGGCCCGCAGCGCCAGGTCACGCTGGCCTCCCGGGCACCGGCAGCGTCGCGACGGATCATGGCCCCCTCCGCCGGGCAACCTAGCGCCATGGAGGTGGCCTGGCTGCCCCCCTCACGTGACCGGCCTTCCACCACGGGTGCGGCCAATCGCCGCGACTCGCCTCGCACCATCCGTCGATGGAGCTCACCGGGTGCGCGGGCGCCACCAGCCCGCCACCCATGCCCCGAGCGCCCGGAAGACCAGGGGGACGGGGCGCATCGCCGGGCGTGGCCGGCCACCCGGCGACCCGGCGGCCGGCGACCCGGCCACCGCCTCGGCCTCGGCCTCGACGGCAGCGCGGACCTCGGCGGCGAAGTCCTGGAACACCACGTGGGCGAGCCGCTCCAGCACGCCTCGCCCCAGCTCCACCACGCGCCCCTCGACGTCCACCCGGGCGGCGGCCACCACCTCGGTGGCACCGTCCGGTAGCGGCGCCAGGCAGCTCTCCAGCGTCAGCCGGGCCGAGTCCGCCCCGATGCGCTCGCGCGCCTGCCCCACGATCCGTACGCACCGCGCCGCCACGTCCGCCTCGGCGATGCGGACCCGCCCTCCGTAGGCGAAGGTGAACGGCCCGACCGCCACCCGCAGGCGGCCCTCGAAGGTGCGATCATCTTCGACGCCCAGCAGCTCGCCGCCGGGAACGCAGGCCACCACCCGGCGCGGGTCGACGAGGAAGTCCCAGACCGCGCCGACCGGGGCGTCCACCCGGAACCGCTCGTCGATGCGAATGGCCATGGCGCCGTCCCCACCTCCGGGCCCAGCTGGCCCCCGGATCCCATGTGAGCAGCTTTGCCGCACTCGCGGCCGGTTGCCGAGGCCCCGTGAGGATGCCACGATACCCCGCGATTCGACCTTCACGATCCGGCGAGGCAGGCATGGCGGTCTCACCAGGAGTCCCTGACGCTCCGGACGGGCCCGGCGCCCGCGCTGCGGTGGCCGGCGCGCCCGGGGGCCCCTCCCCGTCCACGCGCACCATCTGGGTCGACCTGTTGCTCTACCCGACCCACACGTTGCCGACGGCGGTGGCCCCGGTGCTGGTCGGCGCGGGGCTGGCCGTCCACGACGGCCTCTTCGCCTGGGCCCCGGCGCTGGTGGGCTTCCTCGGCAGCTGGTTCATCCACCTGGCCGGCGTCTTCACCGACAACCACGAGCTGCTGCGCCTCCACCCTGGCCTGCCCGAGCACCCCGAGCTGACGCGGGCCATCGACGACGGGACGCTGCGGCTCTCCACCCTCCGCCTGGCCATCGCCGCCTGTCTCGGCCTGGCCGTGCTCACGGCCCCATACCTGCACGGCGTGGGCGGCTGGCCGGTGCTGGCGCTGGGCGCGCTGGGCATGGCGGTGAGCCTCTCCTACAACGGCGGCCCCTGGGCCTACGTGCGCCGCGGCCTGGCCGACCCGGTCTTCACCCTGATGTTCGGCGTGGTCGCGGTGGCGGCCACCTACTACATCCAGGCGGCGGCCCAGCCCGGGGCGCCAGGGCCGTGGACGCTGCTGCGCGCCCTTCCGGCATCGGCCTGGCTCATCGGCCTGCCCTGCGGGGCCCTGGTGACCAGCGTCATGCTCATCGACGACCTGCGCGACATCGAGTTCGATTCGGCCAAGGGGTGGCGCACCGGCGCCGTCCGGTTCGGCGCCGCCTTCGGTCGTGCCGAGATCACGCTGCTGGTGGCCTTCGCCTACCTGGCACCGCTCTCCTTCTGGCCGGCCTTCGGCCTCGGGCCCTGGGTGCTCCTGCCGCTCGCCTCGGCGCCGCTGGCCTGGCGGGTGGTCCGCGCCGTGCGCACCGCCGAGGCGCGATCGGTGCTGGCGCCGCTCTCACCCCGCATGGCGGGCCTGGCCCTGATCCACTCCGCGCTGCTCGCCGCCGGGCTGGCCCTCGCTGGCTGACCGTGGCGGGCGCGGCGCCTGCCGGAAGGAGTGACCCCATGGCTGCGTTCCAGCACGTGCTGGTGACCACGGACTTCAGCCCGATCTCGAACGGGGCGGTCGAGGTGGCCTGCGAGCTGGCGTGCGACCTGGGCGCCCGCCTCACCGTCCTGCACGTCTGCGAGGTCCCGGGGTACTCCGAGACCGGCCCCATCGCCTATGACCTGGTCACCCCGGCGGTGGCCGAGGCGCAGGCCCGGCTCGACGAGCTGCTGGTCTCGGCCCGGCGGCGGTGTCCGACCGCCAGCAGCCTGGTGAAGGTGGGCACCGCTTCGGACGCCGTCCTCTCGGTGGCCGGCGAGATCGGGGCCGACCTGGTGGTGCTGGGCACGCACGGCCGGCGGGGGTTCCGGCACGCCATCCTCGGCAGCGTGGCCGAGAAGGTGGTGCAGCTCTGCCCCGTCCCGGTGCTGACGGTCCGCGGCCACCCCGACGGATGACGGCGCCGCCCCATCGGGGCCCCTCGTCCGCCGGTCCGAAGGCGACCCGGAGCGGCTGCGCGGTGTTGCCTCATTGCGGCCCCCGCCCAGGGCGGTAGCCTCTTCGAGGGGTTCGCCGATCCCCACGGCCGCGTGCGATCCGCCGAGGAGGCCGACGCTCGCGGGGGAAGCCGGATGGAAGGGGCCCGACGGTGATCCTCCCCATGGTGCGCGTCGAGCTGGTCGGGCCCCACGAGAGGCTTCCGGCTGCGCTCGCCTTCCTGCAGGCGCACGCCGTGCTGGAGTTGCGAACCCCGACGGAGGCCGGCGTCACCCTGCACCCGCCGCCGGCCGGACCAGGCGCCGACGAGGAGGTCCGGCTCGACGAGGCGCTGCGGGCCATCGAGGCCCTCTCGCAGCGGCTGCCGCCCGGCCCCGACGGCCCCCCCGGCCACTGCCCGCCCCCGGCACCGAGCTCTTCGGGGCGCGCCTGGCCGCGCTCGAGGAGGAGCTGGGCACGCTGGAGGCCCGGCGCACGGCCCTCATCCAGGAGCGGGAGGCCACCGAGGCCTTCGCCCGCCTGGTGGTGGCGCTGGCGCCGCTCGGCCACGGCCTGGCGCCCGAGCTCGAGCCGGAGCTGCACGGGCTCATGCTGCACGACGACGACGGCCAGGCGTTGGCCCTGCTGCGGGGGGAGGTGCGGCGCCTCACCGGCGGCGTCGGCGAGGTGAAGGCGCGCCCGCTGGACGGCAGGACCACCGGCGTCCTGGTGGTGGTCCCGCACGCCCACGGCCACGCCCTCGCCGGGCTCCTCCAGGAACGCGGCGTTGGCGAGCTGCCGCTCCCCTCCCGCTATACCGGGAAGCGGCTGGTGGACGTGCTGCTCCTGCTGGCCGCCCGCGAGCGGGCCCTGCCCGGCGAGCTGGCCGAGGCCACCGCCGCCATCTCGGCCTTCGCGGCCGGCGTGCGCGGCCCCCTCGAGGCCGCGCGCCGATCGGCCGAGTGGGCGCTGGAGCGCCGGCGCGCCATGACCCGGTGCGGATCCACCCGCTTCGCCTTCGTGGTCTGCGGCTACATGCCGGCCGAGCGGGTCAGCGCCTTCCGCGCCGCTGCGGCGACCGAGCTGGGGAACGAGGTGGCGGTCTTCGCCCGGCCCATCGAGCGAGCGGAGTGGGGGGACGTCCCGGTGGTGCTGCGAAGCCGGCCCTGGGTGCGCCCCTTCGAGCTGCTGCTCACCCTGGTCCCGCTCCCGCGCTACGGCTCGGTCGATCCCCTGCCCTGGCTGGCGGTCTTCTTTCCCCTCTTCTTCGGGCTGGTGCTGGGCGACGTCGTGTTCGGCGTGGTGGGGGTAGCCCTGGGCCTGGTGGCCCGGCGCCGGGCCTGGGGCGGGGCGGTGGGACGCGACGTGGCCGGCGTGGCGCTGGCCTGCTCCGCCTCGGCCATCGTCTTCGGCCTGCTCTACGGGGAGGCGCTGGGGGCGCTCGGCAGCCAGCTCGGTCTCCGGCCGCTGCTCCTCGACCGGCGCACCTCCTTCATGTCCTTCCTGGGCCTGGCCCTGGCGGTCGGTGGCCTGCACCTCCTGGTGGGCATGGCGCTCGGCGTGCTCTCCGCCGTCCGGTCCGGCCACCTTCGCGAGGCGGCCGGCCACGCCGCCAAGCTCCTCCTCGTGGTGGCCTCGGCGGTGGCGGTGTGCGCCCTGCTCGGCGTACTGCCTCGCGCCGCGCTCACGCCGGCGCTGGTGTCGGGCGCGGTGGTCGCCGGCGTGGCGCTGCTCGCCGAGGGTCCGCTGGTCGCGCTCGACCTGGTCCTGGCCCTCGGCAACGTCCTCTCCTACGCGCGCCTCATGGCGCTGGGCCTGGCCTCGGTCATGCTGGCCGAGGTGGCCAACCTGGTGGCAGACCGGCTCGAGCCCGCTGCCGCGGGCGCTTTCCTCAGCGTCCTCCTGCACGCCGTCAACTTCACCCTCGGGCTGATCGGGCCGACCATCGCCGCGCTCCGGCTCCACTACGTGGAGTTCTTCGACAAGTTCTACGTCGAGGGCGGGTTCCCCTTCCGGCCCTTCGGGCTGTCACCGCGCCGCCAACCGGGCGCGGCACGCTGACGCGCGGGTGCCGCCCGGCATCCGGGCCTCGGGCGAGATGCCGCACCCAACTTTCGCGCCGGACGGGGCGAGCCGATGGCGGCGGGGAGGCGCAGACTTTCACCAAGAGCCGAAAGGAGCTCGACATGGGCGTCTTCAAGCACGTGGTGGTCGCCACCGACTTCAGCGAGGCCTCCGGCAGCGCCATCGACCTGGCGATCTCCATCGCCCGGCAGGACGGCGCCGCCCTCACGGTCGTGCACGTCTGCGAGCTGCCGGTCCTGCCCGAGACCGTCCCGCCGGTCGACCTGATCAAGGCCATCACCGAGGAGAACGGGAAGCGGCTCGACGCCCTGATGGCCACGCTGCGCGACCGCTGCCCGGACGCCCGGCGCGTGCTCAGGACCGGCTCGGCCTGGGAGGAGATCCTGGCCGCCGCCGCCGAGGCCAGGGCCGACCTGGTGGTGGTCGGGACCCACGGGCGGCGCGGCCTGCTCCACGCCGTGCTGGGGAGCGTGGCCGAGCGGGTGGTCCGGCTCTCCCCGGTGCCGGTCCTGACGGTCCGCTCTCAGGCCCGCTGAGGGCCCGCCGCGGCCGGGTGGCCACCGGGAGGTCCGCATCCGGGAAAGGGGGAGTCCATGCCCGTCGCGCCGCTGTCCCACCAGGTGCTCCGCCAGCGCGGCTTCGACGCCGAGGTGGCCTTCGAGACCACGGCCGACCTGGAGGAGCTGGAGGGGCCGTTCGGCCACGCCCGCGCCGCCGAGGCGCTGCGCCTCGGGCTGGCCCTCGACCACGGCGGGTACAACGTCTACGCCATGGGACCGCCCGGGGTGGGCAAGCACGCGCTGGTGCTGCGCCTGCTGGAGCGGGCCGCCGCCGACGCGGCCACGCCGCCCGACTGGTGCTACCTCAACGACTTCGCCGAGCCGCGCCGCCCGCGCGCCGTGGAGCTGCCGGCCGGGCGCGGGGCCGAGCTGCGCCGCGACCTGGACCGCCTGGCGGGCGAGCTGCGGGCCGCCATCCCGGCCGCCTTCGAGGGGCGCGACTACCGGACCCGGCTCCAGCTCCTCGAGAAGGAGGCCGAGGAGGCGCGCGAGCGGGCCGTGGCCGAGGTGCAGCACGAGGCGGCGGGGCGCGGCGTGGCCCTGCTGAGCACGCCCATGGGCTTCGCCTTCGCGCCCACCAGGGACGGCCAGGTGGTCGAGCCGGACCAGTTCGCCACCTTCGATCCGGAGGTGCGCGAGAAGTTCCGCAAGGACGTCGAGGAGCTCCAGGCGCGCCTGCTCGAGGTGCTGCGGGCCATGCCCGACCTGCAGCGCCGCGCCCGCGAGCGGGTCAAGGCCCTGCAGCGCGAGGTGGCCCTGGCCGCCGTGGGGCACCTGCTCGCCGAGCTGCGGCTCCGCTACGCCGACCTGCCGGCCATCCTGTCCCACCTCGACGCCATCCAGGACGACGTGGTGGAGAACCTGCGCGAGCTGATGGGCGGCGAGGGGAGCGGTGACGCGGCCAGCCAGCTCCGCGCCGCCCTCAGCGAGACGCCGGCGCTGCGCCGCTACGCCGCCAACCTCATGGTGGATCACGCCGGGCGGCACGGCGCGCCGGTGGTGCACGAGGACCTCCCCACCCTCTCCAACCTGACCGGGCGCATCGACCACCACGCCCACTTCGGCGCCCTGGTCACCGACTTCACGCTGGTGCGCCCCGGGGCGCTGCACCGCGCCAGCGGCGGGTTCCTGCTCCTCGACGCCCGCCGCCTGCTGGCCCAGCCCTTCGCCTGGGAGGCGCTCAAGCGGGCGCTCCGCTCCCGGGAGATCCGCGTCGAGCCGCCGGAGCGGCTGCTGGGGTTCGGCGGCGCCTCCACGCTGGAGCCGCAGCCCATCCCGCTCGACGTCAAGGTGGTGCTGGTGGGCGACCGGCTCGCCTGGCACCTGCTCTCGCTGCTCGACGAGGAGTTCCCCCAGCTCTTCAAGGTGGCCGCCGACTTCGACGACGACGTGCCGCGCTCGCCGGCCGCCGACCGCGACTTCGCCCGGCTGGTGGCCACGCTGGGCAGGAAGGCCGGGCTTCGGCCGCTGGAGCGGGCCGCGGTGGAGCGGGTGCTCCACCAGGCCACGCGCCTGGCCGGCGACTCGACGCGGTTCACCGCCGAGACCGCCTCGCTCCACGACCTGCTGCGCGAGGCCGACCACCTGGCCTCCGCCGCGGGGCGCGCCGTGGTGGCGGCCGACGACGTGCGCCGCGCCGTGGCCGACCAGGAGCGGCGCGACGGGCGGATCCGCGACGAGATCCAGGAGGAGATCCGGAGGGGGCTGCTGGTGGTGGAGACGGCCGGCACGCGGGTGGGCCAGGTCAACGGCCTGTCGGTGCTGCGCGCCGGGCGCCGCGCCTTCGGCCGCCCCAGCCGCATCAGCGCCCGCATCCGGCTCGGCCGCGGCGAGGTGGTCGACATCGAGCGCGAGGTGGAGCTGGGCGGGCCGCTCCACTCGAAGGGCGTGCTGATCCTGGCCGGCTACCTGGGGGCCCGCTACAGCGCCGACCGGCCGCTCACGCTGGCCGCCACCATCGTGATGGAGCAGTCCTACGCCGGCGTCGAGGGGGACAGCGCCTCCTCGGCCGAGCTCTACGCGCTGCTCTCGGCCATCGCCGGCGTGCCGCTCCGCCAGGGGCTGGCCGTGACCGGCTCGGTGGACCAGCACGGGCGGGTCCAGGCGGTGGGCGGCGTCACCGAGAAGGTGGAGGGCTTCTTCGACGTCTGCGTGGCCCGCGGCCTGACCGGGGACCAGGGCGTGCTCCTGCCGGCCGCCAACGTCCCGCACCTGGTCCTGCGCGACGAGGTGCTGGCCGAGGTGGAGGCCGGGCGCTTCCGGCTCTACCCGGTGGAGCACGTGGACCAGGGGATCGAGCTGCTCACCGGCCTGCCCGCCGGGGCGGCCGAGGGGGTGGTGTCGCCGGAGGGGAGCCTCCACGCCCTCGTGGAGGCCCGGCTCCAGGCCCTGGCCGAGGCCGCCCGGGCCTGGGCCGGCGGCCGCCGCCGGGGGGCCGACCCGCCCCGGCACCTGGACGAGCCCTCCGGGGAGGGGTGAGCGCGCCGTGGAGAACGCCGACATCGCCAGGGTGCTCTCCGAGCTGGCCGATCTCCTCGAGCTGACCGGCGAGAACCCGTTCAAGGTGCGCGCCTACCGCCGGGCGGCGCAGGTGGCCGACGTCCACCCGGTGCCCTTGTCGGCCCTGCGGCGCGAGGGGCAGCTCACCGAGCTCCCCGGCATCGGCGCCGGGATCGCCGCCAAGATCGGCGAGCTGCTCGACACCGGCGACTGCCGGGAGCACCGGCGCCTCGCCGCGCTGGTGCCGCACGGCGTCCTGGAGATGCTGCGGCTCGAGGGGGTGGGGCCGAAGACGGCCTCGGCCGCCTGGAAGCTGCTGGGGATCGAGGGCGTGGAGGCGCTGGAGCAGGCCTGCCACGACGGGCGGATCCTCGAGCTGCCGCACCTCGGCCCGGCGCGCGCCAGGGCCCTGCTGGCCGCCATCGAGCGGCAGCGGGCGCGCGGGGATCGGATGCCGCTCCACCGCGCCCTGGAGTACGCCGAGGCCATGCTGGCCCGGCTCCGGCGCGTGCCCGGGGTGATCCGCGCCGAGGCCGCCGGCAGCCTGCGGCGGCGCAAGGAGACGGTCGGGGACATCGACCTCCTGCTCTCCTCGCTGGACGCCACCGCGGCGGTGCGGGCCTTCACCGGCCTCCCCGAGGTGGCCGGGGTGGTCGAGGAGGGCTCGACCCGGGCCGCGGTGCGGCTCCACGCCGGGATCCGCGCCGACCTGCGGGTCCTGCCGCCCGAGTCCTTCGGGTCGGCCCTCCACTACTTCACCGGCTCGAAGGCCCACAACCTGGCGCTGCGCGCGCGGGCCATCCGCATGGGGCTGAAGCTCTCCGAGTACGGGATCTTCGATCGCCACGAGGCGCGGCTGGGCGGGGCCACCGAGGAGGAGGTCTTCCGCGCCCTCGGCCTCCCCTTCATCCCCCCCGAGCTGCGCGAGGCGGCCGGGGAGATCGAGGCCGCCGAGCGTGGCCGCCTGCCGCGCCTGGTGGAGGAGGAGGACGTGCTGGGCGACCTGCACGTCCACTCCACCGCCTCGGCCGACGCGCGCTCCGGCCTGCAGGAGCTCGCCGACGAGGCGCGGGCGCTGGGGCGCCGCTACCTGGCCATCACCGACCACTCGCGGGCGCGCCCGCGCGGGCTCGACGCCGGCCACCTCGCCGAGGTGGCGGCGGCGGTGCGGGCCCTCGACGCCCGGCTGGACGGGCGGCCCCACCTGCTGGCGGGCGTCGAGGTGGACATCCTGCCCTCCGGCGCGCTCGACCTCCCCGAGGAGGCGCTGGCCGGGCTCGACCTGGTGGTGGCCGCCGTCCACTCACGCTTCCACGACCCGGAGGACCGGACCACCGAGCGGGTGGTGCGGGCGCTCCGCTCCGGTGCGGTGCAGGTGCTCGGCCATCCCAGCGGGCGCCTGATCGGCGGGCGCGAGCCGGAGGCCCTCGACCTGCGGCGCCTGCTGGAGGTGGCCCGCCAGGAGGGCGTCGCCCTGGAGGTGAACGCCATGCCGGAGCGGCTCGACCTCACCGACGTGGGCTGCCGGATGGCGAAGCAGGCCGGTGTCCCGGTGGTGATCTCCTCCGACGCCCACCACGCCGCCCAGCTCGCCAACCTCCGCTACGGGGTCTGGGTGGCCCGGCGAGGCTGGCTCGAGGCCGGGGACGTCCTCAACACGCTGCCGCTCCCCGAGCTGAGGCGGCGGCTGGCGCCGCGGGCGGCGCACCACCCGCGCACGGCCAGCCGCTGAGGCCGGTCGCGCTCAGGTGACCGGCACGCTCCGGCTGGTGGCCTTGGCGGCCTCGGTCTTGGGGGCGCGGATCTCCAGCACGCCGTCCTTGAGGGTGGCGGTCATCAGGTCGGCCTTCACCTCGACCGGGAGCCGCACCGAGCGGCTCACGGCGCTGGCGGAGCGCTCGACGCGGAAGTAGTTCTTCCGCTCGATCTTCTTCTCGGCCTCGTGCTTGCCGGTGATGGTGAGCAGGTCACCGGCCAGCTTGACCTCGACCTCCTCCTTCTTCATCCCGGGAAGCTCGGTCTCGACCACGATGGCGTCGTCGTCCTCGTAGACGTCCACCGCCGGGGTCTTGAAGGTCACCTCGTGCGGCATGCGGAGCGACGGCCAGAGCGGATCCCAGTCGCCCAGGAGCCGGTCGAGCCGCTCCCACAGCCGCGACGGCATCAACTCCAGGTGCCGGGTGATCGGCACCACGGTGCCCGGCGTCGTCGCCGGGGTCATTGCACGCTTCTCTGCGGTGGCCATGACGTCCTCCCACGCTGCGGGGCGCGGGCCGGCCTGAAGCCGGCTCCCACCCCTGGTCGCCGGCGCCTCCGCGATCCAGAGGCCCATCGCCACCTGGTGGAGGCTCCGGTCGACTCAAGCGTCTGCTCCTCGTCCCGGTGCGTCAATGCCGGTGAAGCCGTTCCCATGGGGCTGCGCCGGCGCGCCACCGGCTCCCTGGAGGCGCCCCTATCGAGAGTCGGTCGGGCCCCGAGCGGAGTGACCTGGATGGTCAGACCGCGGCCGTGTAACGGGCGTCGATGGCCTGGATGATCCGCTGCCGGCTCTCGGCCGGCGAGAGCTGCCCGTCTCCCTCGATCCGGGCGACCTCGTCGGCCAGCGCCCCGTCCCGCATGCACTCGAGGATCCAGCGCGAGTAGTCGCCGCGCCACAGGTGGTGGAGCCAGGTCGGCGTCGTCGACCTGCCCGGCGATCTCGATGAAGGAGACCAGGTTCCGGGCGGTGGTCTCTCCCCGGCCGCCCTCGCCCCGGAAGACGAAGCTCTTCGGCCCCAGGTCGCCCTCGGCGTACTTGCGCAGGTGGCGCAGCCGCTCCGAGCGGGCGCGGACCACCACGAACGGTGCCGGCTGCCGGCCCTCCCGGCGGTGCCAGGCCACCGCCTCGCCCAGCACGCCGGACGTGGGGAGCACCTCCGTCGGCGGCGGCACCCCGGCAGCCCGGACATAGGCGCCCAGCGTCCCGGCCGGCGCCGGTCCGCAGGCGATCACCACGTCCACCCGCTCCAGCACCTCCGGCGCCAGCTTCTCCGGGTCCACCGTCACCAGCACCAGCTCGGTGGGCAGCGGGACTGGCGCGCCGCCGGCCCTGGGGAGGAGGTGGTGGGCCTCGTCGACGACGATCCAGTGGGGATGGCCCTTGTGGGCCCGCATGGTCATGAGGCGGGACATGAGCTGCTCGAAGAAGCGCGGCCGCTCGGCCAGCGGCATCCCGATCAGGTTGACCGCCACGCTGCTCGACACGTGGTCGAGCAGGCCGGCCACCTCGGGGATGACCGGCGGGCGGAGCCGGCTCCCGGTGGCGACCAGCCCGGGCAGCGTGTCGTAGTCCCCCTCGGGGTCGACGACGCAGACCTGGTAGGCGTGGTCGACCAGCTGCTCGATCAGCCCCGCGGCGAAGGTGGACTTGCCCCCGCCGGAGGGGCCGGCCACCAGCAGCGTCACGTCGCGCGGGTGGACCCACCACGGCGTGCCGTCCGAGAGCGTCCCGAGCAGGAGCTCCTGCTCCTCGCGCCCGGCCAGCCGCTGGCGCAGGTCGTCCGCCACCAGCGCGTCGGCGAGCTCGACGACCCCGGCGCCGTCGGCCCCCGCGGTGGTGAAGGCCGCCTCCTCCTTGAGCCCGGGGATGGCGTTGGCGGTGGCCACCGCGCAGTCGCACATGGCGAAGAAGGAGTGGTCGTTGGCGGCGTCGCCGATGCCCACCACCTCGTGGCGGGAGAGCCCCAGCGCCCGCAGCGCCGCCTGCAGCCCGGTCCCCTTGTTGACGTTGGGCGGCAGGACCATGACGGCGTCGCCGTTGAAGACCACCTGCAGCTCCAGCCCCAGCTCGTAGATGGCCTCCAGGACCACGGCCTCGTGCGGGTGGCAGGTGGCGACCAGGACCCGCCCCACGTCGAGCGGCCGCACGCCGCGCCGCCGCAGCATCTGGGTGAAGTGCAGCGGGACGGGCCGGCACTGCAGCTCGGTCTTCCCGGTGGCCGGCCAGTGGAGGACCGCGCCGTTCTCCAGGATCAGCCCGTCGAAGAGGTCCAGCCGAGGCTGGACCTTGACGAGGTCCTCCAGCCGCCGTCCCGAGACCAGCAGGAGCCGCCGCCCCGAGGCCCGGACCCGCTCCAGGGCCTCGACCGTGGTCGGGGCCATCCGGCCCTGGCTGGTGAGGGTGCCGTCGAAGTCGGTGGCCAGGGCCAGGTAGCGCATCGGGCATCCCGCTGGTGGTTCAGGCTACGCTGCCGCGCCGCCGGGGGGCCGGGATTCCGGGGGGCCGCGCCGAAGGGTGCGGCGGTTCGTCAGCGGCCGTGAGCGCGCGGCACCAGGGCGGCTCACCAGAGGCCGGGCACCAGCCGGTAGCGCACCCGCCTGGCGTAGGCGGCGTAGCCGGGCAGCTCGGCGCGGAGCGTCTCGTCCTCGCGCCCGGTCCGCCACACGTACAGCGCCACGATGGCGAGCGCCGGCAAGAACGCCCAGAGCGAGCCGACGGCCAGCGGGTAGCCGAGGTGCATCAGGATCGACGCCACGTAGAAGGGGTGCCGGACCCTGGCATAGGGGCCGGAGGAGACCACCTGCTGGTGGCGATCCGCCTGGATGCGCACGCCGGTCTCCGCCCACCTGTTCACGACCATCGCCCATTGCCCCAGCACGGTGGCGAGGAGGACCACCGCCACGGCCGGAGGCGCGAGGAGCGCCGGGACCTGGCTCCAGTGGAAGCGGCCGGCGTCCAGCCCGGCCAGCGGATGCATGGCGAGCAGGAGCAGCGTGGAGGCGATGGCGAAGGGCTTGTCCCAGGCCTTGACGCCCTCCTTGGCCAGCTTCCCGCGCTCGTTGATCACCTCGATGGCGCCGGGGAAGCGCACCCACATCACCGGGAGCGCCACCAGCATGTAGGCGAGCAGCGACCCGTAGTAGAGCCAGGCGCGAGGCAGCGCGAGCGTGCCGGCCGCGCCGAAGAACAGGGCGGCGGTCACGAGCATGGAGGCGAAGACCGTCACGATCCGGGCGACCCCGGAGCGGGTCAGCCGGGGGCGAGCGGTGTCCTGGGCGGCGTTCGACGGCATGGCTCCCCCTCCCCGCCGTGGCACGCGGCGGGGCGTGGCGGTCGGCCCGGCTGGCCCTGCTCAGCCCTTGAGGGCGGCGGCCAGCTGGTCCGCGCGCTCGCCGACGATGAGGTGGAGCACCCCGGGGGCCGCCTGCATGACGCCCAGCACGCCGGCCTTGCGCGCCGCCGGCTCGTCAAGGCGTGCCGGATCGACCAGCTCGACGCGCAGCCTCGACAGGGCCACCGCCTCGATCCGCCTCAGGTTGGCTCGCCCGCCCAGCGCGCCCAGCAGGGGCCCGGCCGCCTCGGCCACCCAGGCCTCGAGCCCCGCACCGGGCATCGACGTGGGCGCCGCCGGCGGGGCCGGAGCCCCGGGAGCCGGGTGCGCCGCCGGCGCCGCGGCAGCCACGGGCGGCGCCGCTGCGACCCCGGGCGGCTCCCCATCGGCCTCGGATCCGGTCGAGTGGAGGTACTCCTCCATGTTGGTCTTCAGGTTCTCCGACAGCGGCCCGAAGATGGCCTGGACCGCATTGCCCACCACCACCACGCCGGACGCGCCCAGCGCCTTCAGTCCCGCCTGGTCCACCCGGGCCGGATCCCGCACCTGCACCCGCAGGCGGGTGATGCAGGCATCCAGCCCCTTCAGGTTGTCGCGTCCCCCGAAGGCCCGCACCAGGCCGCGGGCCTTGCCGAACCGCTCGTCGCTCGCGGCCGCGCCGGCCGCCGCCGCCGCTGCGCTGGCCGTGGCCACCGCCGCCACGTCCTCGCGCCCCGGCGTCTTCAGGTGGAGCCCGCGGATGGCCGCGGTGAAGGTGACGTAGTAGATGCCGGCGTAGACCGGCCCCAGCACCAGGACCAGCCACCACCGCTGCGAGAACGGGTTGAGGACGTTGAAGAGGACGAAGTCGATGCCGCCCTGGGAGAAGGTGAAGCCCATGTGGACGCCGAGGCGTGGCGAAGACGAACTGCGCCGATCGCCGCCAGCACCGCGTGGATGACGTAGAGCAGCGGCGCCACGAACAGGAAGGCGAACTCGATGGGCTCGGTGATGCCGGTCAGGAACGAGGTCAGCGCGGCCGAGATCATGATGCCGCCGACCGCCACCTTGTTCTCGGGCCTGGCGCTGCTGCCAGATGGCGATGGCCGCCGCCGGCAGGCCGAACATCTTGAACAGGAAGGCGCCCGCCAGGATGCCCGGCGGTCGGGTCGCCGGCGAAGAAGCGCTGGATGTCGCCGTGGACGACCTTGCCGGAGGCGTCGGTGAAGCTGCCGATCTCGAAGAAGAACGGCACGTTCCAGATGTGGTGCAGGCCGAAGGGCATCAGCAGCCGCTCGACGAAGCCGTAGACGGTGGCGGCCAGTGCGCGGGTCGCTCACCGCCGCCCAGTGCGAGAAGACGTTGATGCCGTTCTGGATCGGCGGCCAGACGACCGAGAGCACCGCTCCCAGCGCGATGGCGCGCCAGCGCCGTGACGATGGGCACGAAGCGCTTGCCGGCGAAGAAGCCGAGGTAGGGCGGCAGCGAGATCTGGTAGAAGCGGTTGAACATCGCCGCCGCCAGGCCGCCGGCCAGGATGCCGCCGAAGACGCCGGTCTGCATGGACTGGATGCCCATGATGGTGCCGGAGCCTGGCCCCACGAGCCCGGCCATCACGCCCATGGTGGCCAGCATCACCACGTAGCCGATGGTCGCGGCCACGGCGGCGACGCCGTCGTTGTCGGTGAAGCCGAGCGCCACGCCGATGGCGAAGATCAGCGCCATGTTGCCGAAGATCGCGTCGCCCGAGTTCTTCATCAGCTCGGACACGACCTGGCGGGCAGCCAGCGGAAGTTCGGCCGCGCCGATGCCCAGCAGCAGGCCCGCCACCGGCAGCACCGCCACCGGCAGCATCAGCGACTTGCCGATCTTCTGCAGGAAGGCGAACGCCCCCTTGAGCAGCACCGTCCGCCCCGCCGTCGCAGCCCCGGCCGTGGTCATGAGATCACCCGCGTGGCCGTGACGACTCCGGCCTCCTCGACGGCCCGTGCCAGCACGGCTCGCACCTCGGCCGTGGTCCTGCACCTCAGCACGTCGGTGGCGAGCGCCGCGCAGTCGTGCAGGCGCCACCGCGACAGCGCGGCCTTGACCGCCGCGATCGCGGGCACGCTCACCGACAGCTCGTCGACGCCCAGGCCCGACCAGCACCGGCACCGCCAGCGGCGTCGGAGGCCATGCCGCCGCACACGCCGACCCACTTCCCGTGCTGCGTGCGCCCCCTCCACGGTCAGGGCGATCAGCCGCAGCACCGCCGGGTGCAGCGCGTCGGCCTTGCTGGCGAGCTGCGGGTGGCCGCGGTCCATCGCCAGCGTGTACTGCGTGAGGTCGTTGGTGCCGATGGAGAAGAAGTCGACCTCGCGCGCGAGCGCCTCGGCCATCACCGCCGCCGACGGCACCTCGATCATGACGCCGACCTTCGACGGCACGCCGGTGGCCTGCGCTCCTCGGCCAGCATCGCCTTCGCCGCGCGCAACTCGTCGAGCGAGGCGATCATCGGGAACATCACGTGCACGTTGCCCAGCCGGCGCCGCCCGCAGGATCGCGCGCAGCTGGGTGCGGAGCAGTCGGGTCGGTCGAGGCTGACGCGGATGCCGCGCAGGCCGAGGAACGGGTTGTCCTCCTTCGGCAGCGGCAGGTAGGCGAGCGGCTTGTCGCCGCCGACGTCGAGCGTGCGGATGACGAAGCGGCGCTCCTTGCCCGAGCGCCTCGCGACGGCCGTGTAGGCCTGCGGCCTGCTCGTCTTCGCTCGGGCGGCGTGTCGCGGTCGACGAACAGGAACTCGGAGCGCAGCAGGCCGACGCCTTCGGCGCCCTGGGCCACCGCCTCGCGGGCGTCCTCCGGGTTGCGGATGTTGGCCACCACCTCGACGCGGTGGCCGTCGCGGGTCGGCCCGCGACGACCGCCGCCGCCTCCTCGGCCTCGCGCTGGGCCGCCTGGCGAGGCGATGCGCTGGCGCACCGCGTGAGCTGGCTCTCGTCGGGCGGCAGCCGCAGCAAGCCGCGGGTGCCGTCGAGCACGACCCGTGTGCCCGTCGGCAGCTGCGAGCGCGGCGTCGTCGATGCCGCACACCGCCGGGATGCCCAGCGAGCGCGCGAGGATGGCCACGTGGCTGGTCGCGCCGCCGGTGGTGGTGCAGAAGCCGAGAACCTGGTCGCGGTCGAACTCCGCGGTCTCCGAGGGCGTCAGCTCCTCGGCGATGAGGATGGAGCCTGCGGGGACGTCGACTGGGCCGGCTGACGCCGGCCAGCAGCGCCAGCACCCGGCGGCCGACGTCGCGCATGTCGTTGGCGCGCTCGCGCAGCAGCGGGTTGTCGAGCTTCTCGAGCCGCGCCGCGTGGTGCGGTGAACGCCTCGCGCCAGGCGAAGGCGGCGCTCTTGCCCTCCTCCAGCAGGACGTCCGTGAGCTCGATGAGATCGGGGTCCTCGAGCAGCGCGAGCTGCACGTCGAGGATCTGCGCCTTGGTCCGGTCCGCGATGTGGCGCCCAGGGCTCGACCTGGCGCGCCGCCTCGCGGCGGCGGCTGCGAAGCGGGCGCGCTCCCGGTCCCGCCCTCGCCGGCCTCGCGGACCTCGATCGCCTGCGGCCGGAGCTGGAAGACCCGGCCCACGGCGAGCCCCGGGAGGCCGGCACGCCGGCCAGCTCGCCCGGGGGGCGCGACAGGCCGCGCGCGGGGCGCGGCCGGGGCCGCCGCCTGCGCCGCCAGCGCCGCGCCGGCCGCCTCGCCACAGCCACGGCGACGACCCGGGCGAGCCGCTTCACCGCGCCGGCGCGTCCGGGCCGCTGGCCGCGAGCTGGACCACCTCGCCCTTCCGGGTGGACAGGCCCATGATCGCCACCACCGACTTGGCGTTGACTTTGTCGTGCCCGCGCAGGAGGTGGACGTGGCGCTGAACCGCTTGGCCTCGGCGGCCAGCACGGCGGCCGGCCGGGCATGGAGCCCGCCGGGTTGGGCAGCGTCACCAGCCCGAGATCACCGCCGGGCCGGTCGCCTCCGAGCCGGCCTCGGGGCCCCGCCAGCTCGAGCCGGAGCAGCGGTCTTGCCGGCCACGGCCAGGCCGTGCGCGGCACAGGCGCGCCACCGGTCGAGTTGGTGACCATGACCGCGGTGAGCAGGCTGCGGGCCGGGCGAGCCACCGTCTCGGCGTCGAAGCGGAGCAGCGGGTGGCCGGCCTCGACCCGCTCGCCCAGCGCCACGGCGGGTGAAGCCCTCACCAGCCAGGGTGACGGTGTCGAGGCCGACGTGGACCAGCACCTCGACGCCCTCGTCGGAGGGGATCACCAGCGCATGGTGGGCGCCGTGCAGCTGCGTCACCGCGCCGGCGACGGGGCCAGCACCTCGCTGGAGGTGGGGTCGATCGCCACGCCGTCGCCGACGATGTTCGGCGCGAACACCGAGTCGGGCACCGAGTCGAGCGGAACGATGACGCCGGAAAGCGGCGGCAGGATGTCAAACCGGGGGTAGCTGGAAGGCTCCCACTTAGTCTAACGGCGATGGGAATCCGCAGCAAGCCTGATCAGTTGAACTCGTACACCAACCGCAGGCGGACCGAGTGGAAGGCATTCTCGAACGACATCGCGGGCGTGGTGGTGCGGTCCTCCACATAGGCGCTGGCGCGAAGCCGTATACCGCCTTGGCGGTCAGCCCTGGGGGGGCAGCGGGAGGACGAAGAGCACCGACGCGAAGGCCTGATCCTGGGCGTTGTGCTAACGTTGCGCCGGTTGGTCGGCGTTGGTGCGGTGGTAGCCCAGGCCGATCGACACGCGGGGACCAGAAGTCGATGTCGGCGTAGCCGCCGAAGCTCAGCACCTCCTGCGACTTGGCCGTGTCGACGATCCCCTGGATGTCGGAGCGACTCGGTGGTGAGCCACGCCGCGTTGATGCCCAGGGTCAGGCACCGGGAGATGCGGTACTGCGCCCGTCCGGCGGCGCCGGGAGAGCGAGCTCACCGAAACCTTGTCGGCGGGGTGGAGCTCGGGCGACTGCGACAGGTACTCCATGCCGGCGATCACCTGCAGGCTGCCGAGGTGGAAGTCGACCACCGGGCGCACGCCCAGGTTGTTCTGGTTCGACTCGTAGCCATAGATCCCGGCCAGCTCGAGGTTGAGTAGCGGTCGGCGGAAGTGCACCGCGGCCTGGCCCGGACCGTTCTTGTAGCCGCGGGTCAAGTCGACGAGGTAGAGCACGGCCCCCGGCGGCGCCGGCCTCCTCGGCGGTGAACAGCTCATCCCCTGGCCGCGGCGGTAGACCTCCCGGGCCAGGAGGCGGCGAAGCTGGAGGTCCCAGGGCTGTGTCCAATCTCGAGGTAGGCGTCCAGGATGTGGGGCTTGCCGTACTGGTTCTTGGAGAACTCGTTGACCAGGCCGAGGAGCTGGACGTTGGCGTTCGCGGAGAGGTTGTTGTCGGTCTGGCTGAGGCCGCCCAGGACGAAGCGGCCGTCATGTAGGGGGCGCGGGTTGGCCAGGCCGGGTCGTGTCGTCCGGTTCATGTAGCCGGTGTCGACCCAGAAGGCCGGCGAACGCATGGGCAGCGGCACCAGGCTGCGCAGGGCGGCGGCGCGGCGCGTCACCTCCTCGTTGGCCGTGCCGGTGAAGAGCTCCATGGTCTGGAACGCGCGCGGCGGGTTCTCGCCCTCGGGGAACGAACGGCGGCGGGGCGATGGGGGCGGCAGGGGGTGGCCGAGCCGGGCGGGGCGACCGCGGCCGGGGCCCCCGGGTCCGGAGCGGCCGTTCCGCTTCGGCGGGGGCCGTGCTCGTCGGGGCGGGCCGGGCAAGCCTGGCCCGGGCGCCCGGCCCAGGCGAGCGTGGCAGCCGCATCAGGGCCGTGGTCTGGACAAGACGTGGTCTCGCTTGGGTGGCGGTAGCCGGTCACTGGACGGTGAAGGTGCCCGTCTGCATGTTCGGGTCGGCGGCTGGACGAGGGCCCGACGAAGAGCGGGTAGGCCATCTTCTCGACCGTCATCGCCTTGGCCGCGACGTCCCAGTAGGCGAGGTCCGCGGCCTTCACGTTGAGGGTCACGGTCTGCGTGGCACCCGGGGCGATGTCCTCGGCGCGGGCGAAGGCCTTGAGCTCCTTCATCGGGCGGCCCCAGGTGTCGGCCACGGCGGTGTTGGCGAAGCCCACGTAGAGCTGCACCACCTCGCTGCCGGCCACCGGCCCGGTGTTCTTCACGTCGACCTTCACCGTCAGCGTGCCGGTCTCGCGACGGGGTGCGTTCGCCACCTGGAGGTTCGAGTACGCGAAGGTGGTGTAGCGAGGCCGAAGCCGAAGGGGTACTGCGGGGCATGCCCCTGTGCTCGAGCCAGCGGTAGCCGTGGTAGTAGTCGTAGGCCACGTCGCCGGTGGTGGCGTTGTTGAAGGCCGGCAGGTCGGACTCGGCCATCGGGAAGCTCTGGACCAGCTTGCCGCTCGGGTTGACGTCGCCGAAGAGGATCTCGCCAGCGCGGTGCCCTCCTTCATGCCGGCGAACCAGGCCATCAGCACCGCGTCGACGCCGGCCAACCCAGTCGGATCCACCACCACCGCGCCGCCGCTCTTCATCACCACCACCACCTTGAGGTTCGGGTTGGCGCCTTGAGCGCCACCGCGGCGGCGATGTTGGCGAGGTCGCGCTGCGGCAGCTCCATGCTGGCGCGGTCCTTCCACTCGCCCTCCTCGCCGCTGCTCGAGCGCGCGAGGTCGGCGTAGAAGTAGGCGCCCACCACCACCACCACGTCGGCGCCTGATGGCGGCCTCGTTGCCGGCCACGTTCTCGAAGGTCAGGGCGCACTTGGGCACGCCGCCGCAGAGGTGGTCGAGGTGTGGTGGCGCCGAGGGCGGCGCTAGCCCTCGAAGGGCGTGATCACCAGCTCGCCGTCGACCACCTTGGCGTCGCTGGAGCCCTTGTCGCCCATGTTCTCGCTGTTGGCGAACTTGCCCACCACCGCGACCTTGGCCGTGGCGGCCCGTGACGAGCGGCAGCACGTCGTCGGCCAGCGCGCGGGTGGGGCCGTTCTTGAGCAGCACGATGCCCTCGCGCGCCGCCTGCAGCGCCAGCGCCTGCGCGGGGTCGGACTTGGTGAGGTACGGGCGCCAGCCGACCGGGTCGTCGATGACGCCGTTGTGGACCTTCGCGTAGAGGATGCGCAGCACCGCCTCGTCGACCAGCTTCACGTCCACCTGGCCGTTGTTGCAGCGGCTGACGAGCGGCGCCGTAGAAGTAGGCGCTGTCGAAATGGCTGGGAAACGCCCCGAGCTGAAGGGCATCTCGACGTCGAGGCCGGCCGCCGGCGAGGTCAGGGTGTGGCCCTTGGCGAACCAGTCGGAGATCACCCAGCCCGGGAAGCCCCACTCGTCCTTGAGGATGTCGCGGACCAGGGCCTTGGAGTAGCCGTTGTAGCTGCCGTTGACCCGGTTGTAGGAGGTCATCACGCAGGCCACGCCGGCGTCCACCGCCTTCTTGAAGTGCGGCAGGTAGACCTCGCGCAGGGTGCGCTCGTCGAGCACCGCGTTCACGTAGATGCGGGTGTCCTCGATGTTGTTGGCGGCGAAGTGCTTGGCGCAGGCCTGCACCCGGTAGGTGTCCTCGGCGGGCTGGTCGGGCTCGGCGGGGTCGGCGACGGTCGGGTCGTACTGGACGCCCTTGATGAAGAGCGACGCCCATCTCGCCCGAGCAGGAAGGTGTCCTCGCCGTAGGACTCCTGGGCGCGGCCCCAGCGCGGGTGCGTCACCTGGTTGATGGTGGGCGCCAGCAGCACGTGGCGGCCCGAGGTAGCGCATCTCGCGGCCATGCGTCTTGCCGATGCGCCGCTCGAGCTCGAGGTCCCACGGTGCGGCCGCGGGCGGCGGCGACGGGGAAGACGGTGGTGCCGTAGTCGGAGTTGTACCAGCGCACGCCGCGGGGCCCGTCCATGTACTTGAAGCCGGGGATGCCGAGCCGGGTGTTGTCCTCCTGGTCGAAGATGTTGTTCGGGTTGTAAGGCGGCCCGCTCATCTGCTGGACCTTCTCCTCCAGCGACATCGAGCGCAGCAGGGTGAGCGCCGATGCCACGTCGGGGTCGTTGCAGTCGAGCGCGACCGATGGCGGCGGGTCGCAGGAGCGCTCGGCGTCGGTCGGCCCTTCGGGTTGGGGCAGCTGGCCCGACAGGACGACCCAGGGAGGAGGCCGACGCTGGCTACGGCGGGAGGGGCTTCTCATGGGTTCTCGCTCGCCGGGGCGGCTGGGCCGGCGGCACTGAGGCCGCGGCCGCCCCGATCAGAACGCGGTGGTGAGGCCGAAGCCCTTGACGAAGGTGGCGTGCTGGCCGTCGCCGGGGAGGTCCGACTGCTGGGACGCGGCCGCGGCGTCGGAGAGCGGCAAGCCGACCGGCAGCTTGCCCCGGCCGTCGACGATGCCGAAGGCCACGTCGAGGAACACCTTGTCGGTGATGTTGCCCGGCGTGTCCCGTTCCACTGCACGTAGAGGCCGCTCACGCCCGAGGCGAGGATCTCGCTCAGCACCGGCGGCCGGCCGGCGTCCACGCCCACGACGATCTGGGTCCGCGAGGGGGACGGGGGTGTGCCAGGTCCAGGCGGCGATGGCGTCACGCGCATCGATGACGGGCTGCAGCGCCGAGGCGTTGGCGCTGCCGGCGTACTCGAGCGACTGCAGCGGGTAGGAGAAGCGGCCCGCTGTCGGGGTCCACGGTGAAGGGCGCGGCGAGGCGGATGAAGACGTAGTCCGAGAGGGCGATCCGCTCGGCGTCGGTGGTCACCGGCACGCCCTTGATGCGTGGTGGCGTCGTTGGTCAGCTCGCCGTAGCCCGCGCTGACCGAGCGCACGTAGTCGAGATCGAAGTCGCCGGCGATGAAGAAGTCGCAGCCGGCTGCGACGTAGGGCTAGCCGGGAGGCGCGGGGAGCACCTTGAGCGTGCCGTTGCCGGCGTTGCCCTTGTCGCCGGTCTGCGTGCCGTCGCCGGTGCCGTTGAGCCAACCCGTCGGCTTGCTGGCGTTGACAAGGAGCACCATGCCCCTGTTCCCGGCGTCGAGGCCGCCGTTGTAGGGCCGTGTCGGTGTTCACCAGCGCCGGCGCCAGGTTCGGGTCGACGTAGGGGTTCTCGAAGAGCCCGAGCCGGAAGACCAGCGCCAGCGCCCGCCTCGCCGAGGCGTCGATCTGGGCGTCGGTGATGGCCTGGCGGTCCGCGCGGCGGAGACCACCGTGACGTCGGCCAGCCCGCCGAACTGGTCCACGCCGGCGTTCACGGCCCTGGCCAGCCGCTGGGCCTGGCTCAGCCCCTCCACGCCCCAGGGGGCGCCGAATCCGGAGGCCGCCGGCGGGATCACCTCGTTGTTGAGCACGCCCCAGGGGGCCAGCACCAGGCCGCCGAAGGCGTAGGCGCCCCGCAGGGCGTCGGTCAGGAGCTTCGAGTTGAACGAGGCGCCCACCTGCTCGATGGTCGCGCCGTTGAGGACGCCGCCAAGGCCGGTCCAGGTGCCGGTCTGCGGGGATCCCGTAGGCTGGCATGACCCCGGCCACGCCAGCGGTGACGGCCTTCGCGAACGGCGCCAGGTGGGCGTCGAGGTTGTTGCCCGGGTAGCCGACCAGCTTGCCCTTGCCCAGCTTGGCGTCCCAGCCGGCACTGGCCGGGCCGGCGCCGGGGAAGGAGTTCACGACGCAGGCGAGGCTGGTGGGGCCGAGCGTGGTGCCCTGGGCCCCCTTCAGGAACGCCTCGATCCGGCTGGCCACCGCCGCCGAGTCCTCGCCGTAGGTGAACTGCGAACCGAACCAGCGCGGCTCGGTGGCGAGATCCGCCGAGGGGCCGAGCAGCATGCGGACGCCGATGGCGCGGAACTCCTGCGAGACCACCTGGCCATAGGTCTGGAGCACGGTCAGGTCGTTGCTGGCGGCGAGCGAGAGCTCGTTGGGCCACTTCGAGAAGTCCCTGGCCTTGACCCGCCCGTTGCCCGAGGCGTGGGCCGGCTGGCTGGAGATGACGAAGGGGACGCCGAGGCTGGTGGCCTCGCAGGCCTCCTGGACGGCGTTGGCCCAGGTGGCGCGCGGCTTGGGCTGCAGGTTGGTCGCTGTGGAGAGGCCGTAGCGGACGCCGCTGGTGATGAGGGACTGGGTCGCGGGCAGCAGCACGTTGGTGTCGGCGAGCGTGGGGTGGAGCTGCAGCGCCATCTTCTGGTCGACGGGCATGCGGCCGACCAGGTCGGCGGCCCGCACCTCGGCCGTCTGGGTCCAGTCCTCGTAGGGCTGGAGGGCGCTGTCGTTGTTGAGGTCCTTGAACTGCAGGTCCACCGGGCACTGCACCAGCGCGTTGCCGGCCACGCTGGCGAAGCTGGTGGTGAAGGTCTTCACGGTCTTGCCGGACGACGGCTTCACCGCCAGCGTCGGCTGGGCGGCGATGAGCGCCGCCTTCTTGTCCACGTTGGCCGCCTTGTCGCACTCGGACACCACCACGGCCGAGAAGGTCGCGCCGATGACCTTGTCGGCGTCCATGGTGATGGTCGTGGGGTTGGTGCTCCCGCTCAGCGCACCGGTCCAGGCGGAGAACTGGTAGCCGCCGGCCGGCGTGGCCGTGACGGTCACCACGGTGCCCGCGGTGTAGGTCCCGCCCGACGGGTTGAGTGCGATGGTCCCGTTGGACGGGGGTGTCACCGTGAGGAGGTACTGCACGGTCGGGGTGCTGTCGCTGCCGCCGCAGGCCGCCAGGCCCAGGAGGAGGACCGCCGCCATCGTCCTGCCCAGAGTTCTCGTCGTCATGATCCCTTCCTCGCCTTCCCCCGGGCGAACCCGGGCATCACCTGGAGCTTCGCCGCTTCACGATTCCACCGCCCACCCGGCCCGTCCACCGGCCCGATGGGCGTCGGACTCGCGGAGAGGGCGTCCATGCCGGGGCCCACTCGATACCCCGGCATGGCGCGCCTTCTCCAGCCGCGGGAACGCCCCGCGGCTCAAGTCCCCCGGGCTAGTTGCTCGGGAGGTTGCTGCCTGCACCGAGCGAGAAGGTCGGGGCCACCGAGTCGGCCGGGACGTCCTCGAACTGCGCATCCACCGCGGCGTCCGAGCTTGGAATCTCCACGGGGAGGCGGGCCGCCCCGTAGGTCCAGCCGGCGATCGGGCTCCTGTTGAAGACGAAGTCGAGGATGGCTCGATCGTACGCCCCGAAGTCCCCGACGACCGTGTCCACGCCCACGTGCGCCGTGGGAGTGCCCGTCGTGACCACCGTCGCGTTCACATTGGCCGGGTTCGAGACGAGCGGGTAGCTCCCCGCCACGCCCGGCGTCTCGTCGAGCGTGGTGAGCCCGTTGACGAACGGCTTCAGGATGGCCGCCCGGTCGAGGTGGACCACCAGGACGATCTTGAGGGTCGGATTGACCGCAGCGACGGGCGCGCCGGTCGAATCGGTGTAGCCATCGCGGGCGCGGAAGAGGTCGATGACCCGGTTCCTGTCCCTGATGGCCGGGGCGATGGTGCTGTCGTTCGAGCCGCTCGGGAGTGGTCCGTCGAACGAGAGCGGGACGCCGGCGTCGAGCCCCATGTAGGCGCCCTTGCGCGCGGTGATGCGGACCACCGCGATGTCAGCGCCCACCAGCGTGTTGGTGGAGACGATGGGCAGGGTGAAGCCGTTGGTGCCGGCCACGCCGCTCCCGACGGCCGCGTAGTTGTAGTCCGAGAGCATGGCGCTGTACTGGTCCGTCCCCGCCAGGCCGTCGACGACGCCGTCGTAGTAGACCTCGACCACGCCGTTCTTGTTGGCGTCCGAGCTGAACTCGTTCGCGTCGGGCGCGCCGGTGGTGCCACCCGCCACGTCGACGTAGCGGGACTGGGAGATGGGCAGGCGGCCGGCGTTGGAGGTGGCGGCGTTCCTGAGCAGTACCAGGGCCTTCTTCTGGGCGTCGAAGCCGGCCTGCATGGTCGCCGCAGAGCGGACGGTGGCGGCGGCGACGGCCGGGTCAGCATACGGGTTCTCGAAGAGGCCGAGCCTGAAGGTCATCTCCAGGATCTTGGCCGCGGCGCCGTCGATGTCTGCCGCCGTGAGCAGCTTCTGGTCGTAGGCGGCCTGGACGAGCGTGTGCGAGTCGCTGCCAAGCTGGTGCGATCCGGCCTTCACGAAGGACGCCGCCTTCTCGGCCCCCGTGAACAGCTCCAGGCCCCAGGCCGAGCCGCCGGCCGAGCCCCAGTCACCGGTGATCATCCCGTCGAAGCCGAGGGCGTTCTTGAGGTAGGTCGTGATGAGCCGCTCCGAGTGCGCGGCCCCCACCGCCGTCGGATCCCACTCCGGGAGCTTGAAGATCGAGTAGCAGGGCATGACCGCGGCCGAGCCGGCCTCGATGGCCGCCTTGAACGGGATCTGGTGGTACTCGAACATCCCGCCCGGGTAGACGTTGAACTTGCCGGGGGCGGAGTGGCTGTCCTTCCCGTCCTCGTCGGCGCCGGCGCCGGGGAAGTGCTTCATCGTGGCGGCGATGCCGTTGCGGAGGCCGCCGTTCTCGCGGCCGCCCTGGAAGCCCTCGATCTCGGCCTTGACGTGCTTGGCGGCGTGGTGGGCGTTCTCGCCGAAGAGGTTCTGGACCCGGGCCCACCGGGGCTCGGTGGCGATGTCGGCCATGGGGCCGAGCTGCCAGCGGAAGCCCATGGCCATGAACTCCGTCCGGATGACGTTGCCGAAGGCGAAGGTGGCGTCGGTGTTGTTGATGGCCCCCATGCCGAAGGGCTGCGGCCAATGCGAAACCTGCGCGGTGGGATTGCCTGACCCGTTGTTCCCGCACATGGTCTGGGCGCCGGTGGTGCCGCTGGTGCACGTGCTGATCGAGTGGACCGGGTCGGCGGTGACGACGAACGGGATGGCGAGGGGCAGCCCCTCGGCCAGCGCCTGGACGTTGTTGAGGTAGGTCGTGTATTGGGCCGGGGTGATGCTGCCCAGGCGGATGAGCGCCTGGCGCCGGTTGTCGACTGCGACCGTGTTGACCGCAGCCATGATGTTGCCACTGGCGGTGCCGCTGCCGATGGTGCTGCCCTCGGACATGAGCCCGACCTTCTGGGGGATCGACATCTGGTTCACGAGGTCCTGGGCGCGGCAAATCTCGAGCAGCCGCCAGTCCTCGTAGGGATCCAGCCTGCCGTTCTTGTTGAGGTCACGGAACTTGAGGCCGTCCACCGTGAGCTCGGTGACCGCGGTGTAGGGCACGTCGGTGACTCCGGTACCCGGGTTGTAGGTGTACGGCACGCCGCCGTTGAGGGGCTGGCCGCCATACGCCGCGGCGTAGCCGAGCACCGGCTGCTGCGTGTAGACGATGGCGTTGCAGTCCGCGACCGTCGGAGGCTGCGGCGGGACCATGGCGCTCAGGATGCAGCCGCCGCCGTAGCAGGACCAGCCGGTGGGGCAGAAGCCGGCCTGGTTGGTGGGGCTGCAGATGTCGGCATCCGGGACGCAGCCGCCCATGAAGCAGGATTCGCCGGCGACGGCGCAGGTGCCGTTTGGCTCCGCGGTGCTGCACGCCACGGGGGCAGGCACGGCCGACTCGAGGATGCAGCCGCCCCCATAGCAGGCGAAGCCTGCGGGGCAGGTGCCGCTCGAGTTGGTCGCACTGCAGAGGCTGGCCGAGGCCACGCAGGCTCCCTGGAAGCAGGACTGGCCCGATGCGCAGGTGCCGCTGGTGTAGGAGGGGCTGCAGGCCGGGATCTCGTTCGTGACCGTGTTGGTGTCGGTCCCGGAACAGGCGGTTCCCAGCAGAACCAGGGCTGCGAGGGCTGGAAGGGTCCTTCGGTATGCCGTCAAGACGACCTCCTCGATGACTTTGGGTACGAGACGCTGCGAGTGAAGAAGCTCAATAGGGGCGCCGAGCTGCTCAGGTTCGCGGCACACCTTGCCCGGGCGCCGCACCGTGCGCTTCCGTGTTCTTGCCTCCCACTTGTGCGTTCTTGCGGTTGCGCGACACGCCACCGACCTTGACGCGCCGCGTGGCCCGGTGCGTCTGACGGTCGCGCCCCGGGCGGCAGCATGTCGCAGGTCCCCGGAGCGCGCAGGGCATACGAAGAGGGCGGCCAGGCCGGCATCCGCACTGGATCCCGGCGTGGCGCGCCCCTTCCTTCGCCAGCGTGACCGCCGCGGCTCACCCCCGGGCCGGTCAGGTGGCCGGCATCACGATGCCCTCCCCGGCCTGGTAGGTCGGGTAGACGATGTCCTCGGGCAGGTCCTCGGCCTGGGCCTTCACCTGCTCGTCGTTGGCGGGGATCTGCATGGGCAGGCGACCCGAGCCGTAGGTCACGCCGACCGGGGCGTTGAGGTTGAAGAGGACGTCGAGGAGCGCCCAATCGAAGGCCCCGAACTCGACCAGGAACGCATCCACGCCGCCACCACCCGCGCTGCGGATGTTGGCCTCGTCGGAGACCGAGGGGTAGCTCCCCGGCACGCCAGCCTGCTCGTCCAGGGAAACGAGCCCGTTGATGAACGGCCTGACGATGCCGGGCCTGGTCTGGTTCATCACCAGGACGATCTTGAGCGTCGGGTTGGTGGCCGCGACGGCGGTGCCATCCGACAACCGGTAGCCATCGCGGGCACGGAAGAGGTCGATGACCTTCTTCTTGCTCGCGGCGGCCGACGCCAGCGTGGAGTCGGTCCCCCAGTTCAGCTCCTCGGGCGTGAGCACGCCGTCGAAGGAGAGCGGCGCGCCGTAGGTCTGCGACCCGCCGCGCGCCGCGATGCGGACGACGGCGATGTCGGCGTTGGCCAGGGTGTTGGTGTTGGCGACCGCCAGCGTGTTGCCGGCCGCGGCGGAGGTGTAGTTGTAGTCGCCGTAGATGTCGTTGACCGCGTCGGGCCTGGTGGGATCGGCCACGATGCTGTCGACCACGCCGTCGTAGTAGACGGTGACCGTCCCGTCGCCGTTGGCGTCGTTGGTGAGCCGCGACCCGTTGATCGGCAGGTACCGGTTCGTCCCGCCGGCGTGGTCCGTGTTCCTGAGGAGCACGATGGCCCGCTTCTGGGCCTGGAAGGCCAGGGTCCGGTCGTCCACGGTCCTCATGGCGGCGTTGACCACGCTCGGGGTGGCATCGACGTACGGGTTCTCGAAGAGGCCGAGCTTGAAGGTCATCTCGAGGATCTTCGTCGCCGCGGCGTCGATCTGGGCGTCGGTGATCAGGTGCTGGTCATAGGCGTCCTGGACCATGCTCGCCGGCTCGTTGCCGAGCTGGTTCGAGCCGGCCGAGAGCCAGAGCGCGATGCGCTCGGCGTCGGTCAGCAGCTCCATGTTGTACCCGTTGGCGCCGATGCTGCGGCAGCTGCCGAACGTGCACCAGTCGTCGGTGAACATGCCGGTGAAGCCCATGGCCTCCCGGGCGGTCTTGGTGAGGAGCTCGTAGCTGAACGCGGAGGGGACCTGGAGCGGGTCGTATTCGTACTGGGCCTTGGCGATGGTGTAGCTCGGCATGATGGCGGCGGCGCCCATGTCGATGCCGGCCTGGAAGCTGATCAGGTGGTAGGCGAAGTTGTCGTTGGGGAAGACCGTGTACCGGCCGTAGAACGAGTGGCCGTCCGCGCCGTTCTCCTGTGCGCCGTAGCCGGCGAAGTGCTTGAGCGTCGCCGCGATGCCGGTGCGGAGGTCGCCCGTCGAGCTGTTCTGGAACCCGCGCACCATCGCCGCCGTGTGCCTGGCGGCGGCGAGCGCGTTGGGGCCGAAGGTGCCGCTGACGCGGCTCCAGCGGGGCTCGGTGGTCACGTCGACCTGCGGTCCGAGCTGCCAGCGCACCCCCATGGCCATGAACTCGCGCCGGACGTTGTCGCCGTGCGCCTGGGTCAGGTCATCGTCGCGGATGGCGGCCAGGCCGAGGGTGCCGGGCCAGGGCGTGAAGAGCGTGGGCTGGGACTGCGTCTGGACGCCCGCCGCGCTCATGCTCAGGCCGGTCGCGTGCGACGGATCGGCCGTGATCGCGATGGGAATCCCGAGCGGCTGCACCTCGGCGAGGGCCTCGAGGTTGTTGACGTAGACGGCCAGCTCCGCCGCCGAACGCGAGCCGAAGCGGAAGAGCCCCTGGCGGCCGTGGCTCGTCATGATGAACGACTGCACCGAGGCCGGGATGGAGCCATCCGCCGTGCCGTTGCCGAGCCCGCCACCCTCCGACATGAGGCCGACCTTCTGGGCGACCGTCATCCGGCTGACGAGGTCCTGCGCGCGGCAGATGGCCGGGTAGCGCCAGTCCTCGTACTTCTGGAGCGTCCCGTCGCCGGACAGGTCGCGGAACTGCAGGCTGCTGACCGTGATCGCGGTCTTCGCCGTGCCGAGCGGGGCCCCCGTGCCGTCCGTCGGGACCGCCGCGGCGAACTTGAGGACCGGCTGCGCCGTGTTGACCATCACGTTGCAGTCGACCGTCGGCGTGACGGGCGGCAGCGCCGACGTCAGCACGCAGCCGCCGCCGAAGCAGGAGAAGCCTTCGGCGCAGGTGCCGCTCAGGTTGCTGGGGCTGCAGAGGCTGGCCGAGGCGACGCAGGCGCCCTGGAAGCAGGACTGGCCCGAGGCACAGGTGCCGGTGGGATAGGACGGGCTGCAGGCCGGGATCTCGTTCGTGACCGTGTTGGTGGTGGTGTCGGTCCCGGAACAGGCGGTTCCCAGCAGAGCCAGTGCGGCGATGGCTGGAAGAATCCTACGGTATGCCTTCACGATGACCTCCTTGACTGACTGTACGGGGCACTCCTTCGGCAGGGAGACTGGAAGGGCGCCGGACGACTCGGCGCCGGAGGACACGGTGAGCGCGTGGAGCGCCGACTGCTTCTCTGTTCTTGGCGCGAACTTCTGCATTCTTGCGGCGTGATGGGCTGCGAGGCCCTGCCGCACTGCGTGATCGAGGCGCCCTGATGGAATGTCGCACCCGCAGAAGCCGCTGGTTGTCGATGGCCACGGCAGTGGGCTACGTTCCCGCCGAATGGTCCCCACCCCGCCCCTGACGGAGCTCGTGCCGAGGGTCTCGGCCGACGGATCGGTGCGCCGGCTGGCCGACGAGCCGGGCGCGCGGACCGTCTTCGCCGCCAGCTGGGACGGCCTCCGGGCCATCCAGCTCCACCTCGAGCCCGCCGACATGCCCGAGGGGTATCTGGTCAACCACCTGGTGGCCCTCAACCTGGGCGGCGAGTTGGTGTGCGAGTCCAGGAGCGAGGGGCGCGGCTGGGAGCGCCACGCCGCCCCCCATCATGGCGTCACCGTGATCCCGGCGCGCCTCCCCTACGCGGCCCGCACCAGGGAGGGCGGCGACTACCTCCTGGTCGAGGCCGAGCCCCAGTTCGTGGACGAGGTGCTGGGCCGGCGGCCCGGTACCCCTCCCCTTCCCCTCACCATCGGCGCCCGGGACAGCTTCGCCGAGCACGTCCTGCTGGCCCTGGCCGACGAGGGGCGACGAGGCGGCGGCTCGTCGCTGCGCGCCCAGAGCCTGGGGATCGCGCTCCTCACCCACATCGCCGAGAACGGGCTGGTGGCCGCCCCAGCGGAGCAGGTCCCCTCCCTGCCCAGCCCCAGGCTGCGCAGCGTGCTGGATTTCGTCGCCAGGCACCTGGACCGGCCGCTGTCGCTGGATCGGCTGGCGGCCGTCGCCGGCATGGACCTGTTCCGCTTCGCCCGCGCCTTCAAGCAGACCACCGGGTCCTCACCTCACCGCTACGTGCTCGAGGCCCGCATCGCCCAGGCCAAGGTGCTGCTGCGCGACCGATCCATCTCCATCACCGAGGTCGCCCTGCGGACCGGCTTCGCCACCCCCAGCCACTTCTCGGTCACCTTCCGGCGCATCACCAGCCTCTCCCCTCGCGCCTTCCGCGACGGCGTGGAGTAGCCCGCCTCGCGGCCGCCTCAGGCGCCGACCAGCCGCAGCACCAGCGCCAGGCCGTGCTCGACCCCGTGCGTGCGGGGCAGGAGCAGCGTGCGGATGCCGAGGTGGGCCGCGCCGGCGTCGTCATGCGCATTGTCGCCGACCATGAGCGCGCTGGCCGCCTCGACCCCCAGCGCCTCGAGGGCCCGCTCGAAGATGGGACGGTGGGGCTTCACCGCGCCGACCTCGAAGGAGAGGATGACCGCGTCGAAGAGGTCCCCCATGCCGCTGCGCTCCAGCACCCCCCGCACGTCGACGCCGACGTTGGAGATGAGGGCCAGCTTGAGGCCGCGCGCCTTGAGCGCCCGCAAGGTGGGCACGGCGTCGTCATAGGGGATCCAGGTCTCGAGCATGACCTCGTAGAGCGCCTCGGCAAGCCGGTCGTCCACCTCCGGGACCCGGTCCATCAGGGCGTCATAGACCTCGCGGTGGCGCCTCGGGGACAGGTCGCGCTCGTTGTGCGGATCGACCTCCAGGACGTGCTCCCAGATGCGGTCCACCCAGGCCGCCAGCCGCCCGGCGCGCTCCGGTCCCAGCGTGTCCCGCGCGGTCCCCGCGCGGCCCGCGTGGCGCCAGGCCAGTTCCAGCCAGGCGTGGGGATCGCCCTGGTCCACCAGCGTGGAGTGGAAATCGAAGAGCACGGCCTCGATGGCTGCCGGCTTGTCGAGCGAGCGCAGCGTCATTCCTCCCTCAAGGCCCGGACCGGCTACGGACTGGCCCCCGGCCACCAGGCCATCTCCCACTGCCTCCCCGGCTTCGCGCTCGGCGCGGAGATGATGGTCCGCTCGAGGGCGCCGCGAACGCAGCGCGCCGCGCCCTCGTCGATAGGGAGGGGGGCCACGCCGGTCGCCTCCTCGGTCGCCGCACCGAGCGGCATCACCCGCACCCGCAGCACCCGGACCTGGCCGTCCAGGGTCTCGAGGGTCAGGCGAAGGCTGGCGTCACGCAGGCGGCAGGCCTCGATCCGGCCGTCGAGGTCCCTCAACCCGGCGAAGACCTCACGGCCCAGGGGCTCGAGCGCCTTGAGCCGCTCGCGGGGATCCATCGGCAGTTCGGGGGTGCTGGTCGCCTCCGCCAGCGGCTGCGGCTGCGGCGGCGGCTGGGGCGTCGGGGCCTCGCGGAGCGGTTCCGGCGCCGGCAGCGCGGCGACGGGAGCCGGTTCGGAGCGTTGCCGGGGCGATGGCTCAGCGGGCGCCGGCCGGTTCGGCGGGGCCGGCTCCGGCCACAGCACGTAGGCCGTGCCGGCCAGCAGGAGGACCGTGATCCCTCCCAGGCCGAGCTGGCGCCATGGCTCGGTCGTCAATTCCCTCCCTCCTTCCCCGGCGAAGGTACGCCCGCTCCGGCCGGATGCCAACCTCCCCGGAGGCCGCACCTTGCGCGAGCGCGAGGCGGCTCGCTTCCGTGTTCTTGCACCGACTGTCGCGGCCTTGCCGCCACTAGCGCACGTCCACCCAGGCGTTGCGCTCCGCGGAGGCGGCCACGGCGTCGAGCACCGCCTGCACGGCGGCGCCGTCCCGGAAGTCGGGGTGGCAGCGGGACCCGCCGCGGATCGCCGCCACGAACGGATCGGTGAGGCGGCGGTAGGCGGCCAGCCGACCTGCCATGGCGTCCGCGGCGTCCAGGCCGGCGGTGACCTCGGCCGCCAGGGCGATCGGCTCCAGGCCGGGACGATCGGGGCGCCCGGCCCACGCCCGCCCTTCCCAGGTGGCGTCGACCCCGGGCTCGGCCTCGTAGACCAGGCTCCCCTGGTCGCCGTGGAGCTCCACCCGCTGGAAGTTGGAGCGCCCGGCCACCAGCTTGCTGGCCTGGAAGACTCCCTGGGCGCCGCACGCCAGGTCGGCCAGGAAGGCGCAGGCCTCGTCTCCGTCCACGGTGCCTCCCTGTCGTTCCCGGTGGGCGTTCTGCCACTGCCCTGCCACCCGCGTCACGTCGCCGAGCCACCACCTCACCAGGTCGACGAGATGCGAGCCGATGTCGCCCAGGGCGCCGGTCCCCGCCTCGGAGCGCCGCATCCGCCAGGCGGCCGGCTTGCCCGGCTGCAGCTGCGAGGCGCTCTGGTAGCGGGCATCGACACGCAAGGGCCGGCCCAGGAACCCGGCCTCGACCAGCCGCTTCACCTGGACCGCCGCGGCCAGCGCCCGGTGCGTGAAGAAGGTGAGCGTCTGCCGGCCCCTGGCCTCGGCGCGCTCGGCCATCTCGCGCGCCTGGCCGGCATCCAGCGCCAGCGGCTTCTCGCAGATGACGTGCGCGCCCGCGTCGAGGGCGGCCAGCGCGATGGGGTGGTGCAGCGCGTTCGGCGTGACGACGACCACCACGTCGAGCCGCTCCTGCGCCAGCATCTCCCGCCAGTCGAGGTGGCGGCCGGGCACGTCGAACCGATCGGCCAGGGCGGCCAGCGTCCTGGGGTTGCGTCCGCTCAGCCCCACCACGTCGACGTCGCGGCGCGACAGGAGCCCCGGGAGGTGCTCCAGCCCGGCCCACCAGCCGGTGCCCACCACGCCCACGCGAAGCCGCTCGTCGCCCATGCCCGCTCCACGACGGCGCTGCGACCACCAGCGTCCCGCCAGGCTGCCAGTCATACACCCGGGGCCCGGCCCGCCGCGCCCCGGGCCTCCCAGCGGCGCAACACTTCTTCACGATCCCGAAGCGCGCCGTTCGGATGGCGGCAGCATGCTTCCCTCGTCCCCATGCCGGGGACGAAAGGAATGAATCGATGAACACCGTCGTCCTGAGCGTCCTCGTCACCCTCGGCGTCCTCGCCGGCTTGCGCCTGCTGCGCGCGCTCGCCTTCCGCCGCCACCTCCGCCGTCACGGAAGGGCCTTCATGGCCCGCCGCCTGCTGCGCCGCATCGACGCCACCCCCGAGCAGGAGCGGCTCTTCCTCGAGGAGCTGGAGGCGCTCCGCGGCCAGCTCGGGGGGCTGCGCGAGGGCGTCCTCGCCTCGCGCCAGCAGCTGGCCGGCCTGCTGGAGGCCGAGGCGCTCGACGCCCAGGCCCTCGACGCGCTCCTCGCCACCTCGCTACAACGACTGGAGGCGGCCAAGGCGCGGGCCGCCCAGTCCCTGGCCCGCTTCCACGCCGCGCTGGCCCCGGCCCAGCGGCTGCAGCTGGCCGCCCTGCTGCGGCGCCCCGCCGGACTCCACGCCCACCACCACGGCCGCTGTTGAACAGGAGACCACCATGAAGAACCGCCTGATGAAGCTGCTCTCGATCACCGCCGTCGTCGTCGCCGGCGTCACCGTCCTGGGTGCCACCGGCTGCGGCCACCACCGCCCCGATCCGGCCCGCATGGAGAAGATGGTCACGCACCGGGTCGACGACGCCCTCGACGATCTCAAGGCGACGCCCGAGCAGCGCCAGAAGATCACCGCCGTGAAGGACCGCCTGCTGCTCGGCGCCAGGACCCTGCGCGCCGACCACCGGGCCACCGTGAAGGAGGCCCTCGGCCTCTGGGAGGCCTCCAGCTTCGATCGCGCCCGCGCGCTCGCCCTGGTCGACGCCCGCATCGACGCCATGCGCACCCTGGCCCATGAGGCGGTCGACGCGGCCGCCGAGGTGCACGCGACGCTCACGCCCGAGCAGCGGGCCCAGGTGTCGAAGCGCCTCCGCCGCCACCTCGACGAGTAGGCGGGAACCGGGTCCGGGGAGCGGTTAGGATGCCAGCGTGACGTCCGAACCCGCTCTCCAGGCCCTGCTGGTCGAGGACGACGCCCGCCTCGCGGCGCTGACCCGCGAGTACCTCGGCGGTCACGGGGTGGCCGTCGAGGTGGTCGCCGACGGCCAGCGCGGCCTGCAGGAGGCCCTGCGCGGCGGCTGGGACGTGGTGCTCCTCGACCTCATGCTGCCCGGCCTGGGCGGCCTGGAGGTCTGCCGGGCGCTGCGAGCCCGGAGCGACGTCCCCGTCATCGTGCTCACCGCCCGCGGTGAGGAGGCCGACCGGGTCATGGGGCTGGAGCTGGGCGCCGACGACTACCTGGCCAAGCCCTTCAGCCCCCGCGAGCTGCTGGCCCGGATCCGGGCGGTCACGCGGCGGGCCAAGGGGCGCGCCGGGCCGGCGCAGCGGCCGGTCAGGGTGGGGTCGCTGGTGGTCGATCCGTCGGCGCGGAGCGTCACCCTGCGCGGCCAGCCCATCGAGCTCACCGCCTACGAGTTCGCCCTGCTCCACGCCCTGGCCGAGCGCTCCGGGCGGGTCCTCTCCCGCGAGCAGCTCATGGAGTTCGCCACCGGCAGCGCGGAGGAGTCGTTCGATCGCTCGGTGGACGTCCACGTGTCCCGCCTGCGCCACAAGCTCGGCGACGACCCGAAGCGCCCCCGGCTCATCAAGACGGTGCGCGGCGCCGGCTACGTCCTGGTCGGCGAGGCGGCGAGGTGAGGCCCGGCCACCGGCACCGCCGCCATCGCCACGGGCGGTTCTTCTGGCGGGTCTACCTGAATGGCCTGCTGCTGCTGGGGCTGGTGGCCGTCGCCGTGGCGGTGGCCGGCGCGGCGGTCGGGCCGCACGGCCCGGGCCTGCGCCCGGAGCGGATCGCCGAGTTCGCGGCGGTGCAGACCGCCGAGGCGCTCCACGACCCGGCCCGGCTGGGCGAGATCCTCCGCCGCGCGCACGAGGCCTTCGGCGTCGAGGTGGCGGTCTTCGACGGCGAGCGGCTGGTGGCCAGCAACGTCGACCCGCCGCCGCCACCGCTCTCCGACCGCGAGCGCGCCCGGCTCACCTCGGGCGCGGCCTTCCGCGTCCCGGGACGGAGCGGGTCCTGGGCCGCTCCCCTCCAGGGCGCGCCCGGGGCCTACGCGGTGCTGTCCGGTGGCTGGCGGCCCTTCCAGGTGGCGCGGGTGGCGGTGGTGGTCGGGGCGGTCCTGCTGGCCCTGGCCATCGCCTCGGTCCCGCTGGCCCGGGCCATCACCGCGCCCATCGAGCGGCTCACCGCGGCGGCGCGCCGCCTCGGCGAGGGGGACCTCTCGGCCCGCGCCGGCCTGGGCGGGCGCGGCGAGGTGGGCGACCTGGGCCGGGCCTTCGACGAGATGGCGGGGCGGCTGGAGCGGCTGGTCCGCGCCGAGCGCGAGCTGCTCGCCAACGTCTCGCACGAGCTGCGGACGCCGCTGGCGCGCATCCGGGTGGCGCTGGAGCTGGCGGCCGAAGGGGACCAGGAGCGCGCCCGACGCGCCCTCCAGGAGATCGGCACCGACCTCGACGAGCTGGAGCGCATGGTGGAGGACGTCCTCGCCGCCGCCCGGCTCGACCAGGGGATCGGGGAGCTGCGTCTCCGGCGCGAGCCGGTGGATCTCGCGGCGCTGCTCGCGGAGGCCGCGGCCCGGTTCCGCGATCAGCGTCCCTCCCGGGCCGTCGAGGTCCGCGTCGAGGGGCTCGCCGGCCCGCTCCACGCCGATCCGCCGCTGCTGCGCCGCGCCGTGGACAACCTCCTCGACAACGCCGCCAAGTACTCCGGCGAGGAGTCGCCGGTGACGCTCTCGGCGCGGGGGAGCGGCGCCTCCGTCGAGATCGAGGTGCGCGACCGGGGGATCGGCATCGACGGCGCCGACCTGCCGCGCCTCTTCACCCCCTTCTTCCGCACCGACCGGAGCCGCGCGCGCGGCACCGGCGGCGTGGGGCTGGGGCTGGCGCTGGTGAAGCGCATCGCCGAGGCCCACGGCGGCACGGTCGAGGTGGAGAGCGCCCCCGACCATGGCACCACCGTCCGCCTCCGCCTCCCGGCGTGAGCGTCCCCTCAGTCCCCGAAGACCAGCTGGCTCGCCTGGCGCCAGGCCGGGCGCGCCAGGATCCGCTCCAGCCAGGCACGCACCACGGGAAACTGGGCGAGGTCGAGGCCGCCCTCGACGACCAGCCAGAGGTGCGGCGCGTAGGCGACGTCGGCCAGGGAGAACGCCCCCTCCAGCCACTCCCGGCCGGCCAGCGCGCTCTCCAGGACCGGCAGCCAGCGCGCCAGCTCGGCTCGCCCGGCCTCGGCGGCCCGGGAGTCGCCGCGGGTCTGCCAGAACTCCTGCACCCGCGGGTTGGTGGCGCGGAAGAGCGGCACGCAGGCGGGCGAGACGTGGGCGGCCTGGAAGAAGAGCCAGCGCTGCACCGAGGCGCGCCCCTGGATGGAGGCGGGGAGCAGGCCGGCGGCCGGCCACTTCTCCGCCGCGTACCAGTTGATGGCGTTCGATTCCCAGAGCCGGAAGTCGCCGTCGACGAGCGCCGGGATCTTCCCCATGGGGTTGACCGCCAGGTAGTCGACGGTGAGGTTCTCGCCGCGCCGCGTGTCGACCAGCCGGGGGGTGAACGGGGCCCCCAGCTCGAGGAGCCCGAACACCGACCGCGCCGAGTTGCCGGAGACCCGACCGAAGAAGAGTTCCATGACGGGAATCGTAGACCATCCGGGGGCGCCGAGGCGCGCAGCCTCCATCCGTGGAACCCGAAGGCCCGCGCGTGTCATCGCCCGGGAGGCGTACCTTGGACGCGACGGAGGTGCGCCATGCTCGTCAAGCACGCCATGACCCCCGGCGCCGAGACCATCGGCTCGGAGGAGACGCTCCAGGAGGCTGCCCGCCGGATGCGCATCCACGACGTCGGCTCCCTGGTGGTGCGCGACGTCGACGGCCGGCTGGCCGGGATGATCACCGACCGTGACATCGTCACGCGCGCTGCGGCCGAGGGGCTCGACCTGGCCCAGACCTCGGTGGCCTTCGCCACCTCCGGCGCCCTGATCAGCTGCGAGGAGGACGACACGCTCGAGGAGGCCGCACGCCTCATGGAGGAACACGCGGTCCGGCGCCTGGTGGTGCTCGGCCCGTATGAGGTCCCCACGGGCATCCTCTCCGTCGACGACCTGGCGCTGGTGAACCGGCTGCTGGCCGCCCGGGTGATCGAGCACGTCCGCGCCCCGGAGCGTCCCTCGGTGTGGGAGGAGCCGGCGACGCCGCATTGAGCCCGGGGGGCGGATGGCACCCGCGGCGCCGCGGCGTTCCAGCAGGCGCCGGCCACCGTGCCTGGCGCGGCCCGGCCGACTAGGATGATCCCGTGGCCGGTCCCCTCTCCCAGCTCGGGAAGCTGCTCCTCGGCGGTGGGCTCGCGCTCGCCGCGGTGGGTGGGCTGCTCCTGCTCGCCGACCGGTTCCCCTGGCTGCGGCTCGGCCGGCTCCCCGGGGACATCTCGGTGGAACGGGAGGGCTTCAGCTTCTACGCCCCGCTGGCGACCTCGCTCCTGCTGTCCGCGGTGATCTCGCTCCTCGCCTGGCTCTTCTCGCGCCGGGGGTAGTGCCGGCACGCCGCCCACGCGACGACGGGCTCACATCTCGGGCGCCGCCGGTGCGGCCTTGGGCTCCGGCAGCTCGGCCAGCGTCGCCTCGGTGAGCAGCAGCACGCTGGCGACCGAGACGGCGTTCTCCAGGGCCAGCCGGACCACCTTGGTGGCGTCGATGATCCCCTCCTGCACCAGGTCGACCCAGGTGCCGCGGGCGGCGTCGAAGCCCTGGGTGCCGGTCCCGGCCCGCATCCGCTGCACCACCACGGCCGCGTCGGCGCCGGAGTTCATCGCGATCTGCCGGGTGGGGACGGTCAGGGCGTGCGACAGGATGGTGAGCCCGGTCCGCTCGTCGCCGGTGCACCCCGCCGCCTCCTTCTCCAGGGCCTCGATGGCCCGCAGCAGCACCAGGCCAGCGCCCGGGACGATGCCCTCCGCCACCGCCGCCTTGGTGGCGCTGATGGCGTCCTCGAAGGCCTCCTTGCGGCTCTTCAGCTCGGCCTCGGTGGGGGCGCCGACGTGGATCACCGCCACCCCGCCGGAGAGCTTCCCCAGCCGCTCCTGGAGCTTCTCCTTGTCGTAGTCGCTCTTGGCCTCGCGGATCTCGCGCCGCAGCTGCTCGGTGCGGTCGACGATGGCCCCGTGGTCGCCCTTGCCTCCGATGATGGTGGTGGTCTCCCGGGCCACCACCACGCGCCGGGCGCTCCCCAGCTCGGCCAGGCCGAGGGTCTCCAGCTTGACCCCCAGCTGCTCCGAGACCACCCGCCCGCCGGTGAGGATGGCCAGGTCCTCCAGCAGGTCGCGGCGCCGGTCGCCGAAGCCCGGCGCCTTGACGGCCGCGCAGGCCAGCGTGGCCCGCAGCTTGTTGACCACCAGGGTGGCCAGCACGTCCCCCTCCACCTCCTCGGCGACGATGAGCAGCGGGCGGCCGGTCTTGAGGACCTCCTCGAGGATGGGGACGACGTCCTTCATGGCCGCCACGCGGCGGTCGGTGAGCAGGACGAAGGCGTCCTCCAGCACGCACTCCATCCGGTCGGGGTTGGTGACGAAGTAGGGGGAGAGGTAGCCGCGGTCGAACTGCATCCCCTCCACCACCTCCAGGGTGGTCTCGGTCCCCTTGGCCTCCTCGACCGAGATGACCCCCTCCCCGCCCACCCGCTCCACGGCGTCGGCCACCAGGTCGCCCATGGTGGCGTCGTTGTGGGCCGAGATGGTGGCGACCTGCGCCTTCTCCTTGCGGCTCCCCACCGGCCGCGACTGGGCCTTGAGGCTGGCCACCGCCACGTGGGCGCCGCGGTCGAGGCCGCGCTTCAGGTCGATGGCGCTGGCGCCGGCCGCCACGTTCTTCAGCCCCTCGGCGTAGATGGCGTGGGCCAGCAGCGTGGAGGTGGTGGTGCCGTCGCCCACCGTCTGCCCGGTCCGCTCCGCCGCCTGGCGCATCATGCGGGCCCCCAGGTTCTCGGTCGGGTCGTCGAGCTCCATCTCCTTGGCGATGGTCACGCCGTCGTTGCAGACGATGGGCTCCCCCCAGCGCTTGTCGATGAGGACGCACTTCGACTTCGGCCCCAGGGTGACGCGCACGGCGTTGGCCAGCTTGGTGGCGCCGCGCAACACGGCATCGCGCGCCTCGTCTGCGAAGAGCAGTTGGCGTCTCATGGAGGAAGCTTGGGCCGCCCCGCGGACGGCAGCGGGGAGAAGGCGGGGTCGAGCCTTGGCGTCGGACCGGGCCGCGCGCGTCAGCGTGCCGCACCGGGCCCTGCGGCACCGGTGCCTCCCCGTCCGCGGGCCGCCCGGAGCCTCCACCCCCAGGTGGCGATGGCCACCCAGGCGGCGGTGCGGAAGAGCAGCGCCCACGCCGTCCGCGCCTCGAAGGCACCGCCGGCCAGCACGTGGGCGCCGAAGCCCAGCGCGAGGAGCCCGGTGAAGGCCGCGATGGCGGCGGCCAGCGTCACCGCCCCGCGGCGTCCCCGGGCCAGCCCCACCCCGGCCGCGAGGTAGGCGAATCCCGCCAGGAAGTTGCCCCAGAGCACGAAGGGGACGACCTGGCCGGCCGCCGACCGGACCTCCTCGGGCCCGAAGAGCACCCGCCCCCCGGCCCAGAGGGTGGCCAGCCCGAAGACCAGCGCCACGGCCCCGAGGGCCCGCGCCGCCCGGGGAGACCGGCCCGCCCGCCGCCCCCACATCTGGCTTGCTAGTGAGCATTCACTCACTTAATACAGACCGGCATGGTCGCCCGCAAGCCCGCGGACGCCGCCACCGAGTGCGGGCTCCCACCCGCGAGCGCCCTGGAGGTCTGCATGCCCGGCCCCATCACCCGCTACCTCACCGACGACCACGACCGCCTCGACGCGCTGCTGCGCCGCGCCCTGGCCCGGCCCGGCGAGGTGGACCGCGAGCCCTTCGATGCCTTCCGGGCCGGGCTGCTCCGCCACATCGGCCTGGAGGAGAAGATCCTGCTCCCGGCGGCGCGCCTGGCCCGCGGCGGGGAGCCGCTCCCGCTGGCGCGCCGGCTGCGGATCGACCACGGCGCCATCACCTCGCTCCTCGTGCCGACGCCCACGGCGACCATCGGCGCGGAGCTCCGCACCATCCTGGAGCCGCACAACGTGGTGGAGGAGGAGCCCGGGGGGCTCTACGAGACCTGCGACGCGCTCCTCGCCAATCAGGCCACGGAGCTGGTCGCCCGGATGGAGGCCTGCCCGGCTCCGAAGCTGAACCGCTACCAGGACGGCCCCCACGTCCACCGCACCGCCGCCAGCGCCCTCGCCTCGTCGGCGCGGCAGTTCGACCGCAAGCCGCCGTTCTGAAAGGAGCAGATCCCATGCCACTGTCGCTCGAGGAGATCGTCGCCGACTACCAGGCCGGCGCCACGGTCGCACCAGAACGGGAAGAGGCTGGCCGACGGGGCACGAGCCCGATGGGACGCCGTCCAGGCCCAGGCCGCCGGCCAGCTCGGCACCGTGCTGCTCCGGGACTCGGCCCGCCGCCAGTGGGGCGTGGACGTCCGGCGCGACGGCCGCGGCCGCTACCTCCAGCTCCGCCCCATCGGCATCGACATCGAGCGCTTCCGTGCCAGCGCCGACGGCCACCGGCCAGCCGACTGGCTCCCCATCGCGCCCCTCGACTGGACGGCCTTCGCGCTGGTGGCCGTGGGTCCCCGCGGCCCCGAAGGCCAGGACGAGGACGAAGAGCTGGCCGTCCAGGTCCGGCGCCTGCTCGACCGCATGGTCCGCGAGGCGCAGCACCGGGGGTTGGCCTTCGACGAGGACGAGGACTAGGACGAGGGGGCCGCCGCGCCTCCGGCGGCGACCACCCCACGGCGCAGCCGCAGCTCCCTCACGATGGCGGCGTCGGCCGCCCCGTCGAGGAGCCGGCGGACCGCGGGGAAGACGACCTCCTCCTCGCGGCCCAGGTGCACGACGAAGTGGCGCTCCAGCTCGCCGGTGGCCCCGGCCAGGCTCCCGGCCAGGTGGGCCAGCCGGCCCGGATCGCCGGCCACCTCGGCACAGGCGCCGACCAGCACGCCCAGCGGGGCCTGGTGCTCGGCGTGCTCACGGACCATGGCGTCGAGGGCGTCGTCGAGGGCCGGCTCCCGCCCCCTCAGGCGGGGGACGATCGAGTCCTCCTCGTCCCGGGCGTGCAGCGGCAGGGCCTGCGTGAAGTACCGGTGGACCCGCAGGGCCGCGTCGGCCAGCGCCTCCGGGGTCTCCTCCCTGGCCTCGGCGAGGCGCCGTGCCAGGGCCAGGAACGACCGGATCCGCCCGTGGCACTCGAGGAGCAGCTCGACGGCATCGCCGGGCGCTGGGGGCTTCCCCAGCCCGATGAGGGTGGTCCCGGAGGCCATGGCGTCGTCCCCTTCGCGGCACCGGCGGCCCGCGGCGACACGGGCGGCCTGCCAGTTGCTAGTGAGTGCTCACTCACATATATTGAGGCCCATGACCCCGCGCAAGCCCGCCGACTCGAGACGGCGCGAGATCGCCGACGCCGCCCTGAAGGTGATCGCCGAGCGCGGTCTGGCCCGCTTCACCTCGCTGGCCATCGCCCGGGAGGTGGGGGTCAGCGACGCCGCCCTCTTCCGCCACTTCGCCTCCAAGCAGGCCATCGTGCTCGCGGTCATCGACCGGGTGGAGGAGATCCTCTTCGCCGGCTTCCCCCCGGCCGACCCGGACCCCATCGACCGGCTGGGCGCCTTCTTCACCCGGCGCATCGCGGTGATCCGGGAACACCCGGGCGTGGCCCGCCTGCTCGGCTCGGAGCAGCTCTCCCAGGCGGCGCCGCCCCGGGGCGTGGCCCGCGTGGCCGAGTTCCGCCTTCGCTCGCAGTCCTTCGTCCGCGCCTGCCTCGTCGAGGCCCACCGGCGCGGCCAGCTCGCCGAGGGCGTCGGCCCCGAGGAGGCCACGGTGCTGGTGCTCGGGGCGCTGCTGGCGCTGGCGCACGCGCCGCCCCCTGGCCTCCCCGCACGGGTCCAGCTGCCGGAGCGGGTCTGGACGGTGCTGGAGGGCGTGCTCCGGAGGACGAGGCGATCCGCGCGCGGCGCGCCACACCTCCGGACCGCGGCGGCCAGCTCCGATCGATGAGGCCTGTCCTCCGGAACCGTCCATCGCGGCGAGGCCACGCCGCCTCCGTCCCACGACCATGGCAAGGCCGCACCGGGCGAGCCACCCGGTCACGGCCGGCACCAGTGACGAGGTGATGGAGGCCCACCTCCCCGCACCTCCGCGCCGAGAGGCACACACGCGTCATCGGGGGCTCCATCCCCCGTGGTGCTTGGCAACACGGCCCTGCCGCACTACACCCACCCCTGTTGCCTACAGCGTCGGGTGCCCGGATCGCATCCCGGCCTCGACAGGAGAATCCCCATGAAGGCCTCGCACCTCTCCCTCGCCGCGTCCCTGGCGCTCCTCGCCGCCGGCTGCACCGGACAGCAGACCGGCAAGGTCACCGTCCTCCTCAAGGACGCCCCAGCCGACGTCACCGCCGCGGTCGTGACCATCTCGGAGATCGACCTGGTGGGCTCGGGTGGCGTCACCGTCCTCAGCACCACCCCGATCACCACCAACCTCCTGTCCCTGGCCAACGACACCGCCACGCTGGTCGACGGCGTCGAGGTGCCGGCAGGGACCTACTCCCAGCTGCGCTTCGTCATCACCGGCGGCTACCTCGAGGCCGGCGGCGTCCTCTACGCCTCGTCGCCCACCTACGAAGGCCTCCCCTCCACCGAGACGCCCGTGGGTGGGACGCTGCGGATGCCGAGCTACGCCCAGTCCGGCCTGAAGATCGACCTCCCCGCCAGCGCCGCCACCGTCGGCACCGGCACCACCATCGTGCTGGTCGACTTCGACGTGTCGCAGAGCTTCGGCCACGAGGCGGGCGGATCGGGGGCGTGGGTCATGCACCCGGTGGCGAAGGCCACCGCCTTCGAGCTGGCCGGGAAGGTCGACGTGACCCTGAAGCTCGGCACCGGGGTCGTGCTGCCTGCGCCGGCCACCCTCGCCGACTTCAAGGCCGTGCTCACGCCGGCCGCGGGCGGGGGCAGCACCACCCTGCCGCTCACCAGCACCGACGCGACCAACTACACGGCCAGCTTCAAGTACCTCTTCCCCGGGGAGTACTCGCTGGACTTCGCCAAGCCGAGCGCGGTGAATGCCTTCGTCACGGCGCCCCCGGTGCCGGCGGCGATCACCGTGACCTCGGGCCAGGCGACGGCGGCGAGCTTCACGATGACCTCGGCGCACTGACCTCGTAGGGATCGATCAGGTCGGGAGCTTCCGGCCCGGTGAGGGCCGGAGCGCCTGCACCGGGTGGTGGTCGAGCGTCCGGTCCTTGACCACCAGCGTGGTCACCGGGGCCTCGCACTCGTCCTGCAGGATGAGATCGTGGCCGAGGCAGAGCCCGACCTGGGCCACCAGCCCGACGCGCGCCTGGTTGAGGAGGCGGGCCTGGGCCACCGGGTTGCAGATGGCGGAGGGGCGCTCGGGGTGGGCCTTGGGCAGGTCCACGTCCCCGGCGTCGATGGCGCCGACGCGGCAGCAGACCAGCTCGGGGTCCAGCCCCGCCTGCGCGAGGATCTCGCCGAGTCGCTGCGCCTCGCGGATCAGGCTCACGCAGAAGGCCACCCCGACCCTGGTCACGCCGCGGGCCCGGGCGAACGCCACCAACTCCTCGACCCGGCTGCGCAGCTGGCGCTCCTCGGTGAAGGGCGTGGCGTCGGCCACCCGCATCAGCGCCTGCCGTCCCGGCTCGAGGTAGGGGGCCGCGTCGCTGGCGATCTCGGCCTGGGTCCGGGTCGGGCAGGCCGCTGGCATCCGCGACCAGTCGCACCTCACGCTGGCGGCAGTGGCGCAGGTCGAGCACCCGGAGGCGGCGGTGCTGCTGGGGGCGTTCATCGTACGGTGAGAGCGCGGGGCCGGCCCCGGGGTTCGCTGGGCCGCCCACGGCCGCCTCTTTGGGGGGCCCCGTTCCGGCCAGCGCACCCTTTCCCGGGCCCCCGGCTCCCACCCACATGGCCAAGACTGCGCTCATCATCGGTGGCGGGTTCGCCGGACTCGAGGCGGCCATCCAGCTCCGCAAGGCGGGGCTCGATGTCACGCTGGTCTCCAACCGTCCCTTCCTCTTCATCTACCCGACCTCGATTTGGGTGACCACCGGCGAGCGCTCGCTCGACGACGTCACGCTCGACCTGGGGGACGCGGCGCGGCGCCACGGCTTCACCTTCGTGGAGGGGGCCGTCCAGTCGATCGCGGCCGCCCGCCGCGCGGCGGTCGTCGACGGCAAGGAGCTCACCGCCGATCACCTGGTGATCGCCATGGGCGGCGACCGGCTCAAGCCCAAGGGCATCGAGCACACCTTCACGCTGGGCGGCGCGCCGGAGAACGCCCTGCGCCTCCGCGACGCGCTCGAGGCGCTGCTCGCCAGGGGGAGCGGCCGGATCGCCATGGGCTTCGGGGGCAACCCCAAGGACACCTCCGCCGTCCGTGGAGGCCCGGTCTTCGAGGTCATGTTCAACGTCGACACGCTGCTGCGGCGCCGCGGGCTGCGCGACGCCTTCGAGCTGACCTTCTTCGCCCCCATGCCGAGCCCCGGCGAGCGGATGGGGAAGAAGGCCGTCGGCGCCATCCAGTCGATGTTCGATCGGCTCGGCATCGGCAAGCGCTTCGGCAAGAAGATCGACCGGTTCGAGCCCGGCGGCGTGGTCTTCGAGGACCAGTCGCGGCTGGACGCCGACCTGGTCCTCTTCCTGCCGGCCGGCGACGGGCACCCCGTCGTCAAGGCGTCGGACCTGCCGCGGAACGAGGCCGGCTTCATCCAGGTCGACGAGGGCTGCGCGGTCCAGGGCCACCCGGGCGTGTGGGCCATCGGCGACGCCGCGGCGCTGCAGGGACCCGACTGGCGCGCCAAGCAGGGGCACGTCGCCGAGGTCATGGCGCGCGTGGTGGCGAGCAACGTCCAGGCGCTCGAGGCCGGCCGGCCCGGGCGGGAGAGCTACCTGCCCCACCTCGGCATCACCTGCCTGCTCGACATGGGGAACGGCGCCGCCTACGTCCACCGCGACGACCAGAAGGAGCAGATGATCCCGCTGCCGGTGGTGGGCCACTGGATGAAGCAGGCCTGGGGCGCCTACTTCAAGGCCTCCAAGCGAAACCAGGTCCCACGGCTGCCGGGGATGTGAGCGGCGGCGCCACCGCCTCGGAGCGCTCATGGAACTCTGGCACGCCTGGACCTGCCCCTACAGCCAGCGGGTCCGCATCGCCCTCGCCGAGAAGGGCCTCCCGGTCGACGATCACGTCGTCGACCTGGCCAACAAGCCGGCGGCGTTGCTGGCGCTCAACCCGGCCGGCGGCGTCCCGGTCCTGGTCGTGGACGGAGCCGCCATCGCCGACTCCGGCGCGATCCTCCAGTACCTCGAGGACCGCACCCCCGAGCCGGCCCTGATCCCACCCGACCTGGCGGGCCGCGCCCGGGCCCGCCTCCTCTCCGAGCGCATCACCTCGTCCCTGGGCCCGCACCTGCCCAGGCTGCTCCGCGGCGGCGACGAGGAGAAGGAGCGCGCCCGGCAGGCGGTGGTGGCCGCGCTCACCGCGCTGGAGCGCGAGGCGCCCGAGGCGGGCCACCTGGCCGGCCCCTTCTCCATCGCCGACATCGCCCTGGCCCCCTTCGTGGCCAAGCTGCCGGCGTCGCTGCGGCCCGCGGCCCTCTCGCTCCCGCGCCTGGCGCGCTGGGAGGCGCTGGTCCTCTCCCGTCCCAGCGTGGCGGCGGTGGTGGCGCCCCGCCCCGCCGCAGCCTGAACCCGCTCGCACTCGAGGTCCCATGGGAATCGGCCTGATCGTCGTGCTCGTGCTGGTCGGCCTGATGGTCGGCCTGCAGCTGCTGGTCCGGGCCCGGGCCCGCGCCATGCGCGGCCAGGAGGTGCCGCGGCTGCCGGGTGACCTCGGCCGCCAGCTCACCGGCGCTCCGCGCGCCCTGCTCTACTTCTTCAGCCCGTCCTGTGGGGCCTGCAAGCCGCTCACGCCGCGCTTCGAGGCGCTGCGCCGCACCAACCCGGCGGTGCACCTGGTCGACGTGTCCCAGGACCTGGACGTGGCCCGCAGCTTCAAGGTCATGGGGACGCCGAGCGTCATCGAGATCGCCGACGGGAAGATCGTCGACTACGTGGTGGGCGCGGCCTCGGGGGCGGCGCTGGCCCGCTTCTCCTGAGCCGCTTCGACCGGGCCGCTGGCGCCCGGATCGCGTATCGTCGGTCCTTCCGGAGGTGCGCCGTGGAGATCGAACCGAACACCGAGCCGTCCTGCTCGGCCTGCAGCGCCGTCTTCAAGAAGAAGGGGGCCACCGCCTGCTGGAGCCCCGACCCGGCGGCGGCCCCGCCCCGGCCCGGCAACTGCCCCACGGCGCACCACGGCGACGTGGTGGAGTCCGCCATGGCGCTCTACCGCCCCGGCGGCCCCGAGGAGCGGCTGGCCCGGGTGGCGGCCGAGGTCGAGGGGCTCTGCTACGAGAGCCGGCCCGACGGCGCGGTGTACGCCCGCTGGACACGGGTCGAGGACACCATCGCGCTCGCCAAGCGCATGGGCTGGCGACGCATCGGCATCGCCACCTGCATCGGGCTGCTCGACGAGTCGGCCCGGCTGGCCGAGATCCTCGAGGCCCAGGGGCTCGAGCCCATGTCGGTCTGCTGCAAGGTGGGCTCGGTCGACAAGGCGGCGCTGGGGATCGCCGAGGAGTTCAAGGTCCGCCCCGACACCTTCGAGCCGCTCTGCAACCCGGTGGCGCAGGCCCGCATCCTCAACCGGCTGTCCACGGACATGAACGTGATCGTGGGGCTCTGCGTCGGCCACGACATGCTGTTCACCCGGCACGCCGAGGCCCCCACCACCACGCTGGTGGCCAAGGACCGCGTCACCGGCCACAACCCGGCGGCCGCCCTCTACGGCACGCACTTCTACTACAAGCGGCTGGCCAGGCAGCCGGTCACCTCGCCGCGCGATCCGCCCCGGGACGCCGGGTAGGCGCCGCCCCTATCCGCCTCGCGTGAACAGGCTGCCGAAGGCGGCCACCGCCAGGCGCGAGGTGGCGACGCCGAGGAGCCCGGCGAGGCCGCAGGCCAGCAGGGTCCCCACCACGTAGGTGGCGGCCAGCCCGTAGGCCCGCTCCTCGAGGAGCCGCATGGTCTCCCAGTTGAAGGTCGAGTAGGTGGTGAAGCCCCCGGCCACGCCGGTGGCCAGGAAGATGCGCACGTCCGGGCCGATGAGGTCGAACCGGAGCGACAGGTCCATCACCGCGGCCAGGAACCAGGAGCCGACCACGTTGACGATGGTGGTCCCGGCCGGGTAGCCCACCGGCAGGGCGGAGGCGGCCCAGGAGGCGACCAGGTAGCGGGCGCCCGAGCCCAGCGCCCCGCCGATGCACACGAGCAGCAACCTCCCCACCGTGTCCTCCTTGGCACCGGAAGGGCCCTGGTTGGGAGCTCCTGCCGGGCGCCGAGCGCCGCCTGCAGGAGTCATTGGCCGCCCCGCGAGCGGCGATTCTGGCGGACTCCACCGCCGTCGTCGAGGCGGGGAGTCTACCCCCGGGCCGCGGTGCCGGCAACGAGCCGACCCCGCACCAGCCTCCCGGGCGGGTCCTGCCTCACCACGCTCCCGGATCGGGCCTATGATCCGGCCGCGGGCGCCGCTCGAATCTCGTGCGTGCGCCCGAGGTCGGGGTTCCTCATGGAGTCCGTCGGACGCGCCAGGCGAATCCGCATCTACGTCAACGAAGGCGACCGGATCGGCCACCTGCCGGCCCACCTTGCGCTGATGCAGTTCCTCCGCAAGGAGGGAGCCCGGGGTGCCACGGTCTTTCGTGGCATCGAGGGCTTCGGCGCCGCCGGCGAGGTCCACGTCAGCCACCTCGCCGACGTGGTCGGCCGGCTGCCCCTGGTGGTGGAGTGGATCGACCAGCCGGAACGGGTCGAGCGGCTCCTGCCGCCGCTCCGCGCCCTGCTCCGGCACGGCTTCATCACCGCCGACGACACGGAGATCCTGCTCCAGGCGCCGCGCCCGGTGCGCGTGCTCAACGCCACGGTCACCGCCGCCGGGGTGATGAGCCGCGAGCTCACCACGGCCGCCCCGGAGACGCCGGTGCGCGAGCTCGTCGAGCTGCTGGCGGGGCACTCCCACGGCGCCATCCCCGTCGTCGACCGCGGTCGCGTGGTCGGCCTGGTCACCAGCTCCGACCTGGTCGAGCGGGGTGGCCTGCAGGTCAAGCCGCGGCTGCTGCCCCGGCTGGCCCCCAGCGAGCGGCAGCAGCACCTCGAGGCGATCGCCGGGATGGGCCTCAACGCCGCCGACGTCATGACGCCGCGCCCGGTCTGCGTCGGGCCGGAGACGCCGCTGCCCGACGTGGCCCTGCTCATGGTCCGGCGCCGCCTGAAGCGCCTGCCGGTGGTGGACGCGGCCGGCGCGCTGGTCGGCGTGGTGAGCCGCTACGACCTGCTGCGCAGCGTCGCGGGCGGGTCGGGGGCGACCGACGCCGCGCCCAGGGAGGTGGGGCTGGTGGCCGACGCGCCGCTCTCCAGCGTGATGCGCCGCGACGCGCCGACCGTCCACCCCGACACGCCCCTCCCCGAGACCATGCAGTCGGTGGTCTCGACCCGCCTCAACCTGGCCATCGTCGTCGACGAGGCCCGGCGCGTGGTCGGCCTGGTCACCGACACCGCGGTCCTCGAGCGCATCACGCCGGCGCTCCGCCCCGGCGTCCTCCGCTCGCTGATGCTCCGCCTCCCCTTCACGCACCCGAGGCCGGGCGAGGCCGATGCGGCGGCGCACGCCCGCGCCGGCACCGCCGCGGACCTGATGTCCCGCGACCTCCCCACCGCCGGCCAGGAGACGGTGCTATCCGAGGCCATCGCGCTCATGCTGCGGGGGCACCACAAGATCCTCGCCGTGACGGACCGTGACGGCCGGCTGGTCGGCGTGGTGGACCGCGCCGACCTCCTGCGCGGGCTGGGCCCGGCCTCCGGGTGAGCGCCCGCGGCCGGCTGGGCCGCCGAGCGCGCGACGTCAGGTCACGCCACCCACGCCCAGCGAGTCCGCGGAGGTGGCGCGGACGCGGTCCTCGGGATCGCGGAAGTCCTGCTCGACGCCGCGGTTCAGGAGCTCCAGCTCCGCCCGCAGCAGCCCCACCCGCTGCGGCGGCACGACCTTGATGAGGTTCTCCAGCATGGCCCGCATGCGGCGGACGATCTGGATGCTCTCCCGGCCGAACTGCCGGATCTCGGTGACCGACAGGCTGACGAAGTCGTCCCAGTCGGGGGTGCGGTAGGCCAGCCGGAGCCGCCCCTCGGCGTCGTTGACCCGGCCCGTGTCCAGCTGGCGCCTGGACACGGTCCCCAGCAGCCGGTGGATCTGGTCGATCGCGAGCACGCCGGTGGTCGGGTCGTTGATGGCGGGCGAGAGGGCCTTGGAGGCGATGTCGACGATGATGCGGAACGCGAACTCCGGGTCCTGCTCCAGGGTGCGCTCCGGCCCGACGGCGACGGCCTGCTGCAGCCGGCGGTCGGCGATGGCCTCGCCGCCGCGGTAGATCCGGAACAGCGGATCCCCCGGGGTCACGAAGTCGCCGACCTGGGGGACGAGCTCGATCAGGCAGTCGGCGCGCCGGGCCAGCTCCACCAGGCCGGCCTCGTCGAACGCCAGCACCGCGCCGGTGGCCTCGCTGGGGACGGTGCGCGAGGGCTGGTCCTGGGGGAGCAACGCGACGTTGGTCGGAACGTCCTGGGTCCCCGCGACGAGCTCAGGGTACTCGGCGCGGATGATCTCCTGCCCCGCGCTGCCGACCCGGGTGAGCAGGCTGATGGGCCGCAGGCCCTTCCCCACGCCGTCGATCATGTAGATGAAGAGCGCGATGCAGGCGACGCTGCCCCACACGGCCAGCCACATGGACATCCGTGGCACCACGTCGTCGATGCGGCTCAGCACCGCCAGCGTGAAGGTGAAGTCGAACACGAAGAACGTCAACGACAGCTTGAGGATGGGGCTGCGGTAGACCAGCGAGATGATCCGGGGCGTCAGCTGCGCGCTGGCCAGCTGGACGGCCACCAGCAGGATCGAGAAGACGAAGACGATGAAGGTGAGCATGGACGAGGAGAGCGCCCCCAGCAGCGCCCGCGCGCCGTCCGGGCCGATCTCGGACTTCAGGCCCAGGGCCAGGTCCACCCGGCGGGTCACCTGGTGCAGCAGCAGGGCCGCCACCATGCCCAGCAGCGGCGGCAGCCAGACGGAGCTCCGGATGAGGCTCCTGAAGCGATAGCGCTGCAGCCAGTCCATGAGGTACCCCCGGCGCGCCATCCTAGCCCAAGCCGCCGGCCTCCGGGACGCGACGGAGCAGGCCACGGGGAGCCTCGCGCCTGCGGCGCCCGCCCGGGTTCCACCATGAGCGCGCAACCGCTAGACTCCTCGTCCCATGGGCTCCTCCTCCAGCCTCACCCCGCCACACCATGACGTGACCCGCGCGCTCCAGGTCGTGAACGCCTACCAGAGGCGCCCGCTCGAGCCCGTGGAGCGCTTCTCCGAGATCATCTTCGGACTCATCATGGTCCTGACCTTCACGGGCGCGGTCAGCGTCGCGGCGGAGGGCCGGGAGGGCGTGAAGGAGATGCTCGCCGCCGCGTTGACCTGCAACGTGGCCTGGGGGCTCATCGACGGGGTGATGTTCGTCCTCACCTCGGTCATCCAGCGCGCGCGCCGGGCGTTCGTCCTCCACGGGATCCGCGCCGCCGACCCCGCCACGGCCCGCGCCCTCGTGATGGGCGCGCTGCCGGAGGGGGTCGCCTCGATCACCGACGGGGCCGAGGCGGACGGGATGGTGGCACGCATCCGGGCCCTCCCCGAGCCGGGTCGCAGGTTCTTCATCACGGCGACGGACCTGCGCGGCGCGGTGGGGAGCTGCCTCCTGGTGGTGCTGGCCACCTTCCCGCCGACCATCCCGTTCCTGCTCGTCGAGGACGCCGCCCGCGCGCTCCGGATCTCGAATGCCGTGGCGGTGGTGAGCCTGTTCCTCGCCGGCTTCTACCTGGGGAGGGCGACCGGGCTCCCGGCCTGGCGGCTCGGGTTCGTCATGGTGGTGCTGGGGAGCGCGCTGGTGGGGCTCACCATCGCCCTCGGCGGCTGAGCCGTGGGACGGATGCGTCTCGGGAACGGAGCGGTGCCGTGAAGGTCAGGTGCCTGGCCCTCGAACCCGGCGGCGGCCTGAGGCCGGAGGCCGAGGCCGCGGCGATCGCCGGGTGGCGAGCCGGTGGAGGTCCCTTCTGGATCGACGTCAGCTCCGACGAGCCGGCGGCCGTGACGGCCTGGCTGGCCGGCCTCGGGCTGGATCCCGGGCTGATCGACCTGCTGAAGATCGGCGAGGACGAGACCAGGATCCTCCCGTTGGCGGAGGCCGTCTTCGTCGCCTACCCCGTGCCGGCGGGAGAGGAGGCCTGGAAGCCGGCGCACTTCGCCTGCCTCTGCCTCGACCGGCTGTCGATCACCATGCACGAGCCGGCCGCGGAGCCCGTGGTGTTCGAGGAGGCCGTGCTGGAGCGGACCAGGCTGGCGGAGGCGACGACCGCGGGCGTGGTCTGCGCCCTGGCGCTGGTCCACGCCGCCCGGCTGCGCCGCCACGTGGTGGCGCTCCGCGGGAGGGGCGACGCGCTCACCGACCGGATGGACTCCGACCCCGAGGGTGTCCCCCTCGAGGAGATCCTGGCCCTGAAGCGGCGGGTGCTGGCGCTCGGCGGCCTGGTGGACGAGGAGCTCGCGGTGCTCCAGGTCCTGAAGGCCAGCCGGGGGGCCGCACTCCCGCTGGGTCCTCTCGCGGACCGGTTCCAGATCGCCATCGAGCTGACGCGGGCGACGGACCGCGACATCGACCGGCTGGACGGCCGCGCCAGCGAGCTGGTCCAGCGGCACGAGTCGGTCCAGCAGGACAAGATCAACCGCCGGCTCGGCCAGCTCACCGTCCTCTCGGCCATCTTCATGCCGTTGACGCTGATCGCCGGGATCTACGGCATGAACTTCGAGGTCATGCCGGAGCTCCACTACCGGTACGGCTATCCCCTGGTCCTCGCGGGGATGGCGCTGATCGCCGCCGGGACCGTCTGGTACCTCCGCTCGCGCTGGTGGCGGAAGTAGGGCCCTCGGGACGCCGCCCTTCGGGATCGACCCCGAGGCGAGGCGCCTCACCCCCCATGGGTCGGATTGTGGGCGATCAAGACGCTCCGTGACGTCGGATGACCACGATTCGGCCACGCCGCCGGCCGTCCAGCCGTGCCACGCCGGCGCCTGGGACTCCGGGGGGAGCCATGTCGCGAGCCTTCACGACCATCGTCACCATCGGGACGGCGCTCTCCGGCCTGCTGGCCGCCGGCGCCCCGTCGGCCACCTCGGCGGCGGAGAGGTCCGGCTGCGTCACCTGCCACCTCGACGAGGCGATGCTGGTGAAGAGCCTCAGCGTGGTGAAGGCCCGGAAGTCGTCCTTGCAGTCCGGCGCGGGTTGAGGCGGCTCGGTGGCTCCGTTGGAGCCACAAGCGAAGGTCCTGGTCTCGAAGGACTTCCTGGCCACCCCCCACGGTGAGCTCACCTGCGAGAGCTGCCACGGCGGCAACCCGGCCAGCCTGGACAAGGCCGCCGCCCACGCCGGCCTCGAGCCCACCCCCAGCGTCACCAACCCCCGGAAGGCCTGCGGCGAGTGCCACGGCGAGATCGTGGCCACGGCCAAGGACTCGCTGCACGTCACCCTCGCCACCTTCCCCCGGGTGCTGGGCAACCGGGCCAACAAGGCCCAGTGGGGACACGTCGACGAGGCGCGCAAGAACCACTGCGCTGCCTGCCACACCAGCTGCGGCGGCTGCCACGTCAGCCGGCCCGCGTTCGCCGGGAAGGGGTTCGTCAAGGGCCATGCCTTCCAGAGGCGTTCCGACCCCATCAACCAGTGCACCGCCTGCCACGGCAGCCGCGTGGGCAGCGAGTTCTTCGGCGAGCGCGGCCAGGGAGACGTCCACGCGGCCCGGGCGGCCATGGACTGCGTCGCCTGCCATCCGGCCAGGGAGATGCACGCCGCGGCGCCCGCCAACCTGCCGGGCCGGTACCACCTGAAGGAGATGGTGCGCTGCACCGACTGCCACCGGGATCTGCAGTACGGGTCGGTCCGTGACCACGCCATCCACGTCGGCAAGGTGCAGTGCCAGGTGTGCCACTCCCAGACCTACGTCAACTGCTCCGAATGCCACGTGGGCAAGGACGCCGAGGGGACGGCCTTCTTCCAGAACCGGCGCGAGGTGGAGTCGCTCAAGATCGGGCTCAACACCGACGTCAAGGCTCCCGGAGCCGGCTACCAGTACATGCTGGTCCGGCACGTGCCCGCCTACCCCGGGATGTTCGACTTCTACGGCAAGGATCTCTTCACCGGCTTCGCCGGCGTCCCCACCTGGAAGCGCGCCTCGCCGCACAACATCCAGCGGCGCACCTGGCAGGCGGCCACCTGCAACAACTGCCACGGCAACCGGTCGCTCTTCCTCGCCAGCGCCGATCTCCAGGACTACGAGAAGCAGGCCAACGCCAGGGTGGTGGTCCCCGACGGCAAGCTGCCGAAGCCGGTCAAGAAGACCCAGGCGCTCTCCATCGACACCAGCAAGGTCCGGACCGGCATGGTGGTGGATGCCCGGTGGCTCCACCAGAACCTCGGGAAGGAGGAGGTCGTGGTCGTCGATGCCCGGGACCGGGCCAGCTACGACAAGGGGCACATCGAAGGCGCCATCTCGCTCGACCCCATGGCCAGCGGCTTCCGCACCGGGGCCGATGCGGCCAAGCCCTTCGTGCTCGTGGAGCACAAGGACGTGGCGGCCATCCTGGGCCGCGCCGGCCTGGCGGCCGACGATCACATCGTCGTGTACGACCAGAGCGGCGTGATGTCCATGGCCCTGCTGGCCGCCCTGCAATGGGCCGGCGCCACCCACGTCTCCTACCTGGAGGGCGGCATCGAGGGGTGGCACGCGGCCGGCTTCCACGCCAGCACCGCCCCGTCCACCCGTGAGGCCCGCACCTTCGGCGGGACCGTCCAGACGTCGATGGTGGTGGACAGCGAGTCGCTCGCCAGGCTGCTCGGCCAGCCCGGCGTGGTGGTCCTCGATACCCGCGCCATCCACCGCATCCTCGGCGAGACCAGGCACGAGAAGGCCAGCCGGGCCGGGGCCATCCCCGGGTCGATCAACCTGCCGCTCGGGGCGCTCCTCATGGACAACGGCGCGCTCAAGCCGCCGGCCGAGCTGCTGTGGATGCTGCGGACGCGTGGCATCACGCCGGACAAGACCATCATCACCACCTGTGACACCGGCGTGGCCGCGTCCGATGCCTCCTTCATCCTCCGCTACCTCGGCTTCCGCGACGTCCGGGTCCACGAGGAGGCCTGGGTGGTCTGGTCCAGGACCCGGTGAGCGGCCGGTGGGGCCCTCGAGGGGCCGTGCCGAAGTGCGGGCTGGTGGCGTTCGCGAGGGGCGAGGACGGGGGCGACACCCGGGCGGGATCTGAATACACTGCCCCCGCCATCGTCCACGCGATGCACCCCACCAAGGAGAAGAAATGAACGTCCGCACCCTCGCCGTCCTCGCCGCCGTCTCCCTCGCCCCCATCGCCTCGGCCCAGACCGCCCCCGCGGCGCCGGCCATGCCCGACGTGAAGAAGGCCGCCACCGCCACCACCGCCGACGCCAAGAAGGGTGCCGACGCCAGCGCCACGGCGGCCAAGGCCGGCGCCAAGACCGAGGCCGCCAGCGCGACCGAGCAGGCCAAGGCCAAGGCCAAGACCACCGGCAAGGAGGGCGTCGCCGCCGGCGCCGCCAAGGCCGAGAAGGTGGGCGCCCCCGCCGAGGTCGCCGCGCCTGCCAAGGCCAAGGGCGAGGCCGGCGTCGACAAGGGCGTGGACGCCGCCGCCAAGAAGCTCGGAGAGAAGCCGGCCGGGAAGTAGCTCGACCCATCCGACCCGTCCGCCGGCCTCACGGCAGGCGGACGGGCTGGCAGGCTCCCCGTAGCCGCCGCCCTGCCTCGACGTCCCCTCGGCTCAGGACAGCTTGCCGAAGGTGTCGCAGTAGCGGTTGCAGGCCAGGGTGACGCCGAGCGCGAAGAGCGCCGCCGCCACGCCCAGCGCGGCGGCCCACGGCGCCGGCGCCGTCAGCGCCAGGCGCAGCACCACGGTGGAGGCGGCCAGCCCGGAGTTGCGGAAGATGACGTGGTAGCCGGCGGCGTGGCGCATGGCCACCAGGACCAGGAAGACGTCGGCCAGCACCAGCACCGTGTAGAAGTGGGTGAAGAAGCGCGGGTCCTCCTGGAGCGCGGCCCGGACGGCCAGGACGGCGTAGATGGCCAGCAGCAGCAGGGAGACCAGCTTCTTCAGCCCCACGAAGGAGGCCTTGCCGCGCTCGGTGCCCGCCAGCGGAGGGTGGCGCTGGGCGGCGTAGTAGATCCCCAGCGTGACGAACAGCGCGAGCGCCCCGGCGCCGTAGGCGCCGATCTCGGCGGCCACGTCGCGAGCCTGGAGCCAGGTCACCGGCTCGTCGAGGTGCCCGAAGGCCTCGAAGGCGCGGCGCAGCAGGATCAGCGAGAAGACCTCGAACTGCTTGCCGGCGGCGTTGGCCACCGAGGCCGCCAGGGCGATGGCCAGGGCCGCCACCTCCCAGGCCAGCACCAGGTAGAAGGCCAGGTCCACCGACCGGAAGTGGTTGAGCGGGACGTGCGCCGCCAGCCCGGCCGGGAGCCAGCCCTGCCGCGCCAGCTCGATGGCCGCCACCGAGCAGGCGAAGGTGCTGGCCACCACGGTGCCGAAGATCCGGCGCGTGGCCGGCCGCTCGAAGCGGTCGGCCAGGGCGTCGAAGACCCGCGTGGCGGGCGCGAGGAGGAAGGGAGCCACGCGCCATCCTAGCGCTGTGCCCGCCCCGGGCCGTCGCGGCGGGGTGCCGCAGGTCGGCGGGCCAGGGCGCGAGGTGCAGCAGCGGACCGCTGGCCCTCCCGGGGCGACTCCGTGGTACCAGCCATCGTGGCCACATCCTCGTGTTGCGTGCCGCCCGGTTTCCGGGCCTAGTCCACTGCCATGCTCCAGTTCTTCGCCGCGAGCGCGCCCATCTTCGCCGTGGTCGCGCTCGGCTTCGCGACGGCCCGGCTGAGGCTGGTGGCGCCGCAGGGCTTCGCCGCCTTCGCCGCCTACGCCTTCAACCTGGCGCTGCCGGCGCTCATGACGGGCATGCTGGCGCGCCAGCCGCTGGGCCGGGCCTTCGAGCCGCGCTTCTTCGCGGCCCTCCTCGTCGCGGGCCTGGCGATCTTCGTGGCCGTGGCGGTGCTCAGCGCCGCCCTGGGACGGGCCGGCCTGGCCGTGGCCGGCTCGCACGCCCAGGCGGCCACCGGCGGGAACCAGGCCTTCCTCGGCGTGCCGCTCATGCTCGCGGTGGTCGGGGAGCGGGCCACCGGCCCCATCGCCATGGTGATCCTCGCCGAGGTGGGGATCCTCATGCCCATCGGCCTCGCCTGCATGGGGCTCGGCAACCCGCGCGCCGGCGCCTCCCGCGACCTCGCCGCCGTGCTGGCGCGGGCCACCCTCCTCAACCCCATCGTCCTCGGCGTGGCGGCCGGGGCGGTGCTCGGGCTCCTGGGGGCCTCCTTGCCCTCCCCGGTCGACCGGTTCCTCTCGTTCCTGGGTGGCTCGGCCGGGCCGGTGGCCCTCTTCGCCCTGGGAGGGACGCTGGCGGGGCAGCGGCTGGGCGCGGGCTGGAAGCCGGTGCTCGGGCTGGTGGTGGCCAAGCTGGTCGCCTACCCGGCGCTGGCCTGGCTGCTGCTGCGCGCCGCCGGGCTCGGGCCGGACTGGGTGGCCTCGGGCACGCTCCTGGCGGGCCTGCCGACCGCCGCCTATGCCTTCGTCTTCGCCCAGCGCTTCGAGGCCGCACCGGAGCGGATCTCGGCCGGCATCCTGCTGTCGACGCTGCTGGGCGCCGTGAGCTTCCCGTTGACGGCCTGGCTGGTGCTGCCCTGAGAGGCCTGCGGCGCCGGCCTCCCCTGGCCGTCACATCCGGTGCGAGAGCGTGACGTTGAGGAGGACGTCCGGGATGGTGTCGAGGAACAGGTTCTCCCCGAGCCCCAGGTCGAGGGCCGTCGCCGGGCCGAGGTGGATCGTGCCGCCGAAGGTGACCTGGACCGAGGTGGAGTCCAGCTGGTAGAGCGCGCTCCGGTAGAAGGGGCCGTGGACGTCCAGCTGGGCCTTGAGGTCGACCCGGCTCCAGGCCCGCCAGTTGAGGGCCAGGCCGCCGAAGAGCACCGCGTTCCGCTGCCTCGCGGCGAGGACCTCGCCGTCGCTCGAGGCCAGCAGCCCCAGGCGCCCGAACCAGGTCAGCCCGTGGGAGGCCCAGCCGCGCTCGGTGGCGTTGACGCTCACGGCGAGATCGGTGCTGCCGCTGCCCAGCAGCCGCGCGCCGCTGCCGGTCGGGAGCTCGAGGCTGGCGCGGAGGCCGAGCTCGCGGGCGCCGTCGTCGGCCCGGTACAACGTGGTCGCCGCGAAGAGCCGGACGTCGCCCAGCCCCTGCTGGCCGGAGCGGATGGCGACCAGCTCCTGGCCCTGGTCCCGGTAGCTGTAGTCGAGGAGGTTGTCCTGCATCTCGGCGCGATCACCCTTCGGCAACCCCAGGAGCGCATGCCAGTCCTGGATGAAGCCGTCGAACACGCCGCTGACGTGGAAGATCACCGGGACCTCGGCTCCGACCTCGAACCGATCAGACAGCCCGTAGCGGAACCACAGGCCCAGGCGGTAGGTCTCGCCGTCGAGCGTGATCGATTCGCCCCCGTGCTCCGCCAGCTTGGCGTTGTTGGCGACATCCAGCGTGAGCTGGAGCTGGGAGTGGCCCGCCGGCGTCACCTCGGCCGCCTCGAACGGGGGCAGGCCGTAGACCTGGATGAACGGATTCAGGTCTCGGGCCAGGAAGGGCGCGGGGGGGCCGGCCCTGTCGTCGGCGGCGGCGCTGCCGCAGGACAGGCCGATGACCCCGAGCACGAACAGCGCCCGCAGGGCAGGCGATGGTCGCGTGGAGGCCTTCGGTGCGGTCAGGGGGGCCAAGCGGCCAGCAGACTAGCCCCGATGACCGCCTCGCGGCCAACTTTGGAGTCACTGGCCGCCTGGCCCGTGCCTCCGCTCACTTCTTCGGAGCGTCCGCGGCCGGCGGAGCCGCTGCTGGCGCCGCTGCGGGCGTGGCGGCGGGAGCAACGGCCGGAGCAGCAGCCGGGGCGGCAGCCGGAGCGGCAGCAGGAGCGGCGGCCGCAGCGGCAGCCGGAGCGGCAGCCGGAGCCGCAGCCGGAGCAACGGCGGGCGCGGCGGCGGGAGCTTCGCCGGTGGCCCACAGCGGCTTCAGCAGGGCCTGACAGGCAGGCGCGAGCTCCGCCTGCTTGGACTGAAGGCACTTGAGAATCCGGCCCTGCCCCTTCGGCACGGAGGCACAGAACTTCTTCGCGTCCTCACCGCACGACTTCTTGAACTCGGCCGACTTCTCCTCAGCCTTCTGGACCACGGCCTGGCAGGTCTGGGAGAGGCTGGCGGCATTCGCCTCCAGGCACTTCAGGATGCGCCCGCCTCCCGTCTTCACGTTCGGGCAGAACTGCAGCACGTCATCCCCGCAGGCCGCCCCAATCTCCTTCACCTTGGCGCCCACGGTCCCGACCTGCTGCTTGCAGGCGGGCGAGAGCTGCGCCTGGCTTCCATGGAGGCAGGCCAGGATCCGGCCCTCCCCGGGCCGGATCCCCGCGCAGAGCTTCTCCGCGTCGGCGCGGCAGGCGTCCTGGGCGCTCGCGACTCCAGTGGACAGCAGTGCGGCCAATGCAATCCGTGCCATCGTCTTCATGTGGTCCTCCAATGCGTGAGCGGCAATCGCTCCGCGCTTCACCGCTAGAAGCTCACCCCGACGCTGGCCTCCGGCCACCAGCTGTCACAGTTGCTGCTGCAGCCGAGCGCGCGCTCGTAGGACACGCCCACGCCGGCGAAGGTCCGACCCCGCGAGAGCAGGGTGTAGCCGGCCCGGGCGCCGACGGCGTCCTGGTCGGGGAAGCCCGAGCCCACGAACCAGCGGGCGTAGTAGGCGCCGAGGTAGACCCGGAAGGGCGAGTACCAGGTGAGCCCGGGGGCGAGCTTGCCGAGCGACGGCGTCTCGCCGGCCCAGTACTGGCCATCGATCTCGAGCGCGAGCCCCGCCGCCAGCTCGCGGCCGATCCGGGCCCCGACCAGGAAGTAGGTGTTCCCGTAGGAGCTCCCCGCGCCGATGCTGACCGAGGCGCGCCACTTGCTCTCCGGGCGCGGTCCGGCCGCCTCCGCCGGCACCGGGGCGGGCGGAGGCGCAGGCACGACCGTCGAGCCAGTCTGCGCTGGAGACGCCTGGCCACCGGCAACCTGGGCGGACGCCGCGAGCGGGAGTGAGAGGAGGGCGATGACGAGCGCTCTGGTGGTCATGGCGGGTCCTGCCTTTCAGGCCGCTACCCTAGGCCGGCCGTCCAGGAAGGTTCAGCGCCTGAATGGGTACAGGCGATGCGAAGACGCATGGCGTCATGCTTCCTGGCTGGCGGATCGGGTAGGTGACGACCGCCTGGCGCGCAGCGGGGTGGTCCGGCGCGACGGCCACGGATCGCGGTGCAGGTGGGCTCGCATCCCACAGCCACGCATCCCGTGGTTTCGGGACTATCCGTCAATGGCATTTCCACCTACATCGAGCGCATGAACGTCGAGGAACTGCGGGACCTGGCAGGTGGTGCGAGACCGCTCTCGGTGTTCGCCGTGGCCCCCGACGCCCGCGACCGGATCGTGGCGTACAACGACCTCGTCTTCCGCTTCCGCGAGCGCGTCGTCCGGGCCGGCAACGACATCGTGCTGGGTCGGCGTCTCGACCCCGAGCTGGTACAGGAGCTGCGGCTCCTGGCGAGCGAGCTGCCCGGCCTGCTGCGGAGGGCGGAGGCCGCCGCCGAGCGTGAGCTGGCGGTGCTGGGTGAGTAGGTGGCGACGATGAAGCCGGGGCGCCACGCGGCGCCACGCCTCGCCGCCATGGGGAAGCCCGAGATCTTCATGGCTCGCGAGCACGTCCTGACCATCGTCCGCCAGCCCGAAGGCCACTGGACGGTGAGCCTGGACGGCAGGCCGCTGCCGGGGGGCTTCGAGACCCAGGTCGAGGCCTGGGAGGCCGGCGTGCGTTCCGCCGACCTCCAGGACCGGCTGCGCACGGCCTGAGAGCGGCCCGGCGAGGAGGGACCGCCGCCCTCCCCTTCAGGCTCCGTCTCCAGCCGCCTCCACCCGATCGCGCAGTCGGTAGCCCACGCCCGGCTCCGTGACCAGGAGCCTGGGGCGCGCCGGCTCCGCCTCGAGCTTCTTGCGGAGCTCGGCCATGTGGACGCGGACGTAGTGCACCTCGGTGGCCGCCGGCCCCCAGACCTCCTTCAGGATCTGCCGATGCGTCAGGACCTTGCCGGCGTGGCGGGCCAGCAGCGCCAGCAGGCGGAACTCGGTCGGCGTCAGGCGCACCTCCTGGCCTCCCACCGTCACCTCGCGTCGGGCCAGGTCCACCCGGAGCGGGCCCGCCTCGAAGACGGGCTCTGCGCCCGGCCCGGCGCTGGCGTGCCGGAGCGCGACGCGCATCCGGGCGAGGAGCTCGTTCACGCCGAAGGGCTTGGTGAGGTAGTCGTCGGCCCCGGCGTCGAGCGCCCGCACCTTGTCCTCCTCCCGGCCGCGCGCCGAGAGCACGATGATGGGGGCGCGCGTCCACTCCCGCAGCCGCCGCGCCAGGTCGATGCCGTCGCCGTCCGGCAGGCCCAGGTCGAGCAGGAACAGGTCGGGGTTGTGCCCCGGTGCGAGCTGCTCCGCCTCCAGGATGGTGCCGGCCTCGACGAGGCGGTAGCCGTGGCTCTGCAGCGCCGCGCGCAGGAAGCGGCGGACCGGTGGCTCGTCCTCGACCACGAGCACGACGGGTGCCGGGGCCGGTGCGCTCATGGCACCACCCTCGGTCCCCCGGGCGGGACCGGCAGGACCATGCGGAACACGGCGCCTCCGCCCTCCCGGTTGGCGGCCACCAGCTGCCCGCCGTGGACCCGCGCGATGGCCCTGGCGATGGGCAGCCCGAGGCCGGCCCCGCGAGCGCCGGCGGCCGCACCCCGGTGGAAGCGCTCGAAGATCCGCTCCTCGTCCCCGGGCGGGAGCCCGGGCCCGCGATCGGCCACCTCGAGCAGGATGGCGTCCCCGGCGCGGCGCGCCGCCACCGTGAGCTCGGCGCCGGCCGGCGTGTGCTTGACCGCGTTCTCGAGCAGGTTGGCGATGGCCTGCTCGAGCAGGACCGGATCCACCGAGAGGAGCGGCAGGTCGGGCTCGAGCTCCGTCCGCACCTTCCGGCCCCCCAGGGGACGCTCGAGGCGCGTGAGCGCGCTCCCCACCACCTCGTCCACCGGCACCCATTCGCGCTTCGGCACCACCGCCCCGCCTTCGAGCCGGGTCATGTCGAGGAGGTTGCCGACCAGCCGCTCCAGCCGCTCGGCCTCGTCCACGATGGATTCGATGAGCTCGCGCCGCGTCGCCGCGTCGAGCCCGGGGTCCTCGCGGAGCGCCGTGGCCGCCCCGGTGATGGTGGCAAGCGGCGTGCGCAGGTCGTGCGACACCGACGAGAGCAGCTGGCTGCGCAACGCCTCCCGCTCCACCTCCAGCGCGGCCCGCCGCGCCTCCTCGGCGTGGCGCACCCGGTCCAGCGCCAGCGCCGAGGCCTGGGCCAGCGCCTCGAGCAGGCTCCGCTGCTCGGGCGTGGGTGCCTGGCCGTCGCGCGGCTGGACCGCGAGGACGCCCAGCACGCCGGCGAAGGAGCGCACCGGGACGCACAGGTACGGCTCGGAGCCCATGTTGCCCGTCCCCGGGCCCACCGGGCCCGCGTGTGCCGCCACCCACTCGGCGAGCTCGACGGCGCCCAGCCCGACCGCGGCCCCCGGTGGCTCGGAGGCGACGGCGGTCACGGCCCCGGAGGCCCCGACCTCGAACCAGGCGGCCTCGGCCCCCAGCGCCTGGGCCGCGCCGCGGCAGGTCGCCCTGGCGACGGCCGCCACGTCGAGCGCGCCGGAGAGCTCGCGGGACGCCGCGTGGAGCGCCGCGGTGCGCCCCGCCCGCGCCAGGGCCTCCTCCCGCTGCTCGCGGAGCCGCAGCACCAGCGTCCCGATGACGAGGCTGGCCACGAACATGACGGCGAAGGTGGTGACGTGGCGTGGGTCGGCCACGTCGAGCGTGTAGAACGGCGGCACGAAGAACCAGTCGAAGACGGCCACCGAGAGCGCCGCCGCGACCAGGGCGGCACGGCGCCCGGCGACGAGCGCGGTGGCCATGACCCCCAGCAGGAAGATCATCTCCACGTCCTGGACGTGCAGGAGCGCCCGCGCCGCGGCGGCGACCACGGCCGTGAGCGCGACGATCCCGGCGCCGCGGGCGGCGGGCCAGAGGAGCCCCTCCTCTCTCGTGCTCTGCTCCACGTGCTCCATTCGCTCCGAAGCCTAGTCCCTGTGGCATCAACGGCGGATCAAGGTGGCTGGCATCCGGTGCACCCTCTCGGGTATTGCCCGCTCGCCCGGAGGGGATCTTGATGCCGCGTTGATGCGGCCACCGCGCGCCTTGATCCCGCCTTGAGGCGAAGCGGAACAGGCTCCTCCCGATGCCGAACCGCGACGCCATGCCACCCGAGCCGCCGGCCGATCCACCCGGGGACCAGCCTCCGCCCGCCCCTCCCGGCCGCAACGGCTGGCGTCGCCTCCTGGTGGGTGCGCCCCGGGACGTCCTCGATCCGCGGACCTACCACCACATCTCCCTCATCGCGGTGCTGGCCTGGGTGGGGCTCGGCGCCGACGGGCTCTCGTCGTCGGCCTACGGCCCGGACGAGGCGTTCCGGGCGCTCGGGCGCCACGCCTACCTGGCCGTCGCGCTCGCGCTGGCCACCGCCATCACCGTCCTCGTCATCTCGGTCGCCTACTCGCAGATCATCAAGCGCTTCCCCTTCGGCGGCGGCGGCTACGTCGTCGCCACCGAGCTGCTCGGGCCCCGGGTCGGCGTGGTCTCGGGCGCGGCGCTGCTGGTCGACTACGTCCTCACCATCTCGGTCTCCATCGCCTCCGGCGGCGACGCCGTCTTCTCGTTCCTGCCGCCGGGGCTCTCGGCCTGGAAGCTGCCGCTGGAGGCGCTCGCCATCGGGGGGCTGGTGCTCCTCAACCTGCGCGGCGTCAAGGAGTCGGTCTCCGTCCTGGCGCCCATCTTCGCCCTCTTCCTCGTCACCCATGCCGTCCTCATCCTCGGCGGCATCGGCCAGCACGCGGCCGACGTGCCACGGGTCGCCGGCGAGGTGGCGAGCGGCTTCCGGTCCGGCCTGGCCGAGGTCGGCGCCATGGGGCTCTTCGCCGTCTTCCTGCGCGCCTACTCGATGGGCGCCGGCACCTACACCGGCATCGAGGCGGTCTCCAACGGCATCCAGATCATGCGCGAGCCGAAGGTGCACACCGCGCGCAAGACCATGACCTACATGGCGGTCTCCCTCTCGCTGACCGCCGCGGGCATCCTCCTCTGCTACCTGCTCTTCCGCGCCGCCCCGGAGGAGGGGAAGACCATGAACGCCGTCCTCCTGGAGCGGTTCGCCTCCGGGTGGACCCTCCTCGGGCTCCCGGCGGGCCGCGCCTTCGTGGTGGTGGCCCTGGTCTCCGAGGCGCTGCTCCTCTTCGTGGCGGCCCAGGCCGGCTTCATCGACGGGCCACGGGTCATGTCCAACATGGCCATCGACTCCTGGCTGCCGCACCGCTTCGCGCAGCTCTCGGAGCGGCTCTCGATGCAGGACGGGGTGCTGCTGATGGGCGGCGCCTCGCTGGCCACGCTCTTCTGGACCGGCGGCGACATCCTGACGCTGGTGACGATGTACTCCATCAACGTCTTCGTCACCTTCTCGCTCTCCCAGCTCGCCATGCTCCGCTACTGGTGGAAGACCCCGGGCCAGGGGCGCAAGCGAGGCTTCGCCATCCACGGCCTCGCCTTCCTGCTCTGCGCCGGCATCCTCACCGGGACCGTCTACGAGAAGGGTGCCGAGGGCGGGTGGGTCACCATCGTGGTGACCGGCCTGGTGGTCGCCCTGTGCTTCGCCATCCGGCGGCACTACCGGCAGGTCTCCTCGAACCTGAAGCGGCTGGACGGCATCCTCGACGCCCTCCCCCACCACACCGGCGGGCCGCGGCCGGTGGTGGACCCGAAGGCGCCCACCGCGGTGCTCCTGGTGGGCGGCTACGGGGGCCTCGGCGTGCACGCGCTGCTCACCATCCAGCGCATCTTCCCGGGCCACTTCAGGAACTTCATCTTCGTGTCGGTGGGCGTGGTCGACTCGGCGGCCATGAAGGGCGTGGAGGAGGTGGACCGCGTCCGCCTCCGGACCGAGGAGGCGCTGCAGCGCTACGTGGACCTGGCGCAGCGGCTCAAGCTGGCGGCCGACTACCGGATGGACGTGGGCACCGAGGCGGTGGCCGTGGCCGAGCGGCTCTGCGCCGAGGCCAGCCGCGAGTTCCCTCGGGCGGTCTTCTTCGCCGGGAAGCTGGTCTTCCAGAAGGAGACCGTCTTCCAGCGGCTGCTCCACAACGAGACCGCCTACCAGCTGCAGCGGCGGCTGCAGTTCGCCGGGATGAACTCGATGGTGCTGCCGGTGCGGGTGATCGAGGGGACGTAGCGGCCGGCTGCGCCACGACGATCCCGGGTCGGCCGGGGCCGCCCGGGGCGCCGGCCTGCGACGGGTCACGGCCCGGCGAGGTAGTCCAGCGCCTCCTCGATGGTGGCGAACGGCTTCATCGGCACGGGAGTCGCCGCCGAGTTGAAGAACGCCAGCAGCACCTTGTTGAAGCCGTCGGCGCCCACGACGGCGCGCTTCCGGGTCCGGGCGGTGTTGGGCATGGCCGCGATCTTGGCGACCCGCACGAACTCGCTCCCGAACACGACGCCGCGCGCATCCACCAGGGTCAGCACGGGCGCCCGGGCGCCGTCGATCTCGGCGGCCTGGTCGTGGAGCGTCTCGAGGCACTCGGTCGGGCCGAGGTTCCGGTAGTCGACGTACAGGATATCGTGGCCGCGGTGTTCGACCCAGGACACGGGCATGGAGCGCCTCCCGGGCCGGCATGCTTGCCCGAGCCGCGAGGAGGCGTCCAGTCACTCACCGTCCGTACACGGGGGACCAGTGGCGGGCGTGGCGCTCGCGATGACTCCGTTGCTCCCGCTCGCACCTCAACCGCGGTGATCGATCGGCCGCGCGGCCGCTTCGGCCCTGCGGGCGAGCAGCGCGCGCTGCGCCGGGCCGTTCGCGATCTTCCGGTAGGCCTCCACCATGTCCTCCGTGGCGACCTCGAGCATGACGCGATTCTCGACCCAGAGCTCGTAGAGCTCGAACAGCCGCACCTCAGGGGTGGGCCCGCGCCAGAAGTGGAGCGTGCGCCACCCCTCCCGTGCGCCGATCCTCTCGATGGTAGCGCGATCGGCCTTGACCGACAGGAGCACGTGGAACGGGACGAAGGCGGGCGCGTCGCGCAGCTCGATCCCGCCCATCGCGTCTCCTTCCCCAGGCACCAGCGAGGTTCGCTCCGGATAGACCTCGACGCCTGTTCCATGCGGGTCCTCCGCGTACGCCACCCAGGCGCCGGGAATCGCCCCGATGAAAGGGCCTGAATAGCCTCCGAGCAGCTCTGCCAGCACGGCCGCGACGTGCTCCGGATTGCGGGCCGGGATCGAGACGTGGTGGATCATGGCGCACCCCTTTGGTCAGTTGTCCTGACCGTTATGATAAGGTAGGCTTACCACATGTCAAGCCCCAGGTTCGCCACGTCTCCCCGCCGCCCGGAGCAGGACACGGCGCCGCAGCTCGGCGCGCTGCTCCGGCTGGCCCACCAGTCGATGAGCCAGGAGCTCTCCCGATGGCTGAACGACTCGGGCCACACCGATCTGCAGCCGGCGCACAGCGCCGCCATCCAGGCGCTGTGGACCCGGCCCGACGGCGCGCGGCTCACCACCTTGGCGCACGCGGCGCGTATCACGAAGCAGTCCATGGGCGCTCTCGTCGACCACCTGAGCCATGCCGGCTACGTCGAGCGCGTCGAGGATCCCGACGACCGCCGGGCCTCACGGGTCCGTCTCACCACGCGAGGCCGAGCATTCGCGAAGGAGGCTCGCGCATTCTCGCGAAGGGTCGAGGCCGAGTGGGCCGAGTGCGTCGGAGAGCGCCGCGTGAGGGATCTTCGCGAGACGCTGGAGCTGCTGGTGGCCCGGCCGGTGGAGGATAGCCGGCCGGCCTCCTGACGTGGCCTCACCGCGACACCGGCTCGGCCCGTCCGGACCAGCCCTTGCGAGCGGTCCGGCCCTGGAACAGGCCCAGCAACTCCTCGGCGCAGGAGGCGGCGATCTCGTCGCGGCGGGCCCTGAGGTGCGCGGCGCCATCGGCCATGATCTCGCCCAGTGGGCGGTGGGCCTCCTCGCTGGTCCTGGCGCAGTACTCCTCCCACAGCACCACCCCGCCGGGGAGCCGGATCAGCCTGGCCCTGACCACGAAGTCGAGGCCATAGGTGGTCTTCGCCGAGTTGAGAAGGTTGCGCGACACGAAGGCGAGCCGCCAGGCCGTGCTCTCGAAGTCCAGCACCAGCCCATCGTGGAAGACCCTGCGCAGGACCTCGGGATCGACGGCGACGGCCGGGACGTGGTCGCTCGGGAGGGGGCGGTCGAACCGCTCGATGCGGGTGAGCTTCATCTCCCGCTGCAAGCCCGCCAGGAAGCCGGCCTCGACGCTCGCCACGGGATCCTCGATGCCGATCCAGGGTGCCGTGCCCGTCATCCCCTCCCACATCTCCACCGCGCCGCCCAGGGAGACCACCCGCAGGCGCCGGATGGGCTGGTAGTGGACCGAGTGGATCACCGGGGCCTCGGAGAGGCGTGACCGCTCCGCCGCGCTCAGCCGGACGGGCAACGCCCCGGAACAACCCGAGGTGGCCACGCCCAGGAGCAGCGCGAGGAACGCCGTGGCGTGGCGCATGACGCGCACCCCCGGGACGCGACCCCGGCGCGGCCTGGCCGGTCTCGTCACGGCCCGAGCACCAATCTCAAGCCCAGCTGGATCCAGGCGTGGGTCGGCGCCGACGACAGGTGGTGGGTTCCGGAGGCATCGTTTGCCGAGTCATACTGGGTCAACGCCACCGTGCCAAAGACGCCAAAGGCGGACCTGTAGTAGTGCATGTCGCGGAGGTCCCAGCCCGCCGAGAGCCGGAGGTACTGCCAGCCGTTGAACGACACCAGCCTGGCGTCTCTGGATCTGCTCGAGGACGAGACCTCGGTGAACTCCCAGGCGCTGCCCAGCCCGATCCAGCCGGTGGTCGTCGCCAGGGGCGTGAACGTGTAGCGGAGCTGGGCACCCAGGCTGCCGGTGAAGGTGTCGCAGGAGAAGCCGAGGGCGTGGCAGAGATCCTGGGAGCGACTGCCGGAGTGTGCGAGCGCCATGTCGAAGAGCGCGCTGGCCATCCACGCCGGCGTGAAGCGGTACCCGAGCTCGAAGCCGACCAGGACTTGCGGGTTGGTGAGGTCCGACATGGCGAGGCCAGTGGCGGCGTCTCCCACCGGGTAGGCGACGCCGACGCCGGCGGCCAGCATGAGGGTCGACGGCTCGGGGGTGACCCTTCGCCACCCGGGGTCGAGCATCGGCGTGGCCGGCCCGGCCGGCGGGGCGGCGTCGCCGCGAATCGAGGTGTCCTGGTACTCGATGCGCTCGACCTCGGTGGCCGGCAGCTTGCGCAGCTCACCGTCCGGGAGCTGTATCGTCACGCTCACGCCCGGGTCCTCCTCGATGACGACGCCGCGAAGCGGCTCGCCGCTCTTCAGGACGACGGTGTCCTGGCCCGGGTCGGTCCAGGCCATGAGGGCGGCGAGCGCGAGCTGGGCGAGCGTGATCACTGGGCCTCGCGGCCATGCTGGCACCTGGGGCGGGCGCGTCAAGCCGAACGGCGCTCCGCTGGAGCGCCACCTCCCGATCGCATGCGGCGGGGCTTCGTCGATCGACGCCACGCAGTCGATGCCGAGCGTGATGTTCTACGCTGCGCCCAGCGGCGCGCGCTGGCCTGCCTGAACGCCTGCCCGGCAGCACCCTCAGGGGCCTGCGCCGTTGCGCCCAGTGCCAGGTGGGTGCCTCCCAGACCCGGACCTTGAGTCGGCGGCGCAGGACGCCCACCGTGGGGTGGATGGACGACACCCGCCGGCGCCCCACCGGCGACGTGAAGTCATCGGCCAGGGGCCGCGAGCCGCTCGTTGACCCGGAGTGAGCCTGAGGGCTGGAGGAGGAGACGCCATGCCGAGCCAGCACCAATCCCTGCTTCCGTTGAAGGCCGCCCAGCGCGGTGTCCTGCTGCTCCTCCCGCTCCTCGTATTGCATCTCGGCGGCTGCGCGACGAGCCGGCCCCCCATCGTCGCGGCCGCGGATGCGGGCGACATCGGGGAGGTCAACCGCTTGCTGGCCAGCGGCTCCGACGTCAACGCCAGGGACCAATGGGGCCAGACCCCCCTGCATGACGCCGCCTTCAGGGGCAACAGGGAGATGGCCGAGCTGCTGATCACCCGAGGCGCGGACGTCAACGCCAAGGCCTTCACCGGCGAGACCCCGCTCTTCTTCGCGGCGAAGACCGGCCGGAAGGACATCGTCGACCTGCTGGTCGCCAGGGGCGCGCCGGTCGACGTCCACGCCAGGGTCGACGGTGGTGGGACCCTGCTCCACTACGCCGCCCACGGAGGGCTTGCGGACTTCGCCGAGCTGCTGATCACCCGGGGCGCGGATGTCAACGCCAGGACCGTCGCGGGCGAGACCCCGCTCTTCCTCGCGGCGCTCGACGGCAGGAAGGAGGTCGTGGACCTGTTGATCGCCAGGGGCGCCTCGATCGACGTCCAGGCCAGGTTCGAGGGCGGCGCGACCCTGCTCCACGCCGCCGCGGTCGGAGGCCTTCCCGAACTCGCCGAGCTGCTGATCACGAGGAGGGCGGAGGTCGACGCCAGGGCCACCGGCAACACCACCCCCCTGTACCTGGCGGCCAAGCAGGATCGAGCCGAGGTGGCTGTCGTGCTGATCGCGCATGGCGCGGACGTCAATGCCAGGACCAAGAGCCAGTTCACCCCGCTCTTCGTCGCCGCCGAGAACGGGCACCCGAGGGTCACGGCCGTGCTCCTCGACCACGGGGCGGACCTACGAGCCGTCAGCAAGGACGGGATCACGCCCCTGCTTCGGTCCATGCAGGCGCTCAAGATCGCCTATGCGCTGACCTCGGAGTCTCCCGCATCGGTCGACCAGCGGAGGCGGAACTCGCTGGTCGGCCCGAGGCTGGAGCAGGCGAGGGCCGCCCTGCGCGAAGGGAAACCGCAGTGGAGCGAGGTCGCCGTCCAGTTGATCGATCACGGCGCGGACGTCAATGCCGTCATCCCCGGTTCAGCCGACACCGACACGCCGCTGCTGGTCGCGTCCACCGTCGGCGACAAGGCCCTGGTGGCCGCCCTGATCGGCAAGGGCGTGGACGTGAACGGCGCCAGGGGTGCCAACGAGACGCCGCTGCACTCGGCGATCGCCGAGTCACACCTGGACGTTGCCGAGTTGCTGCTCGGTGCGGGGGCGAACGTCAACGCGCGGAACGTGAGCCAGAGGACGCCGCTGCACTTCGTGGCTCGCTTCACGCGAAACGGTCCGCTCGCCGAGTCGCTGATCGCCAAGGGCGCCGACGTCGGAGCCAAGGACAAGGAGGGACGCACCCCCATGGACTTCGCCAGGGCCGCGGGGAACGACGTCGTGGGCGAGGTGCTGCGGCGACACGGTGGCTGACGCGCGATGGCCCACCGCCGCGGGGCAGGCCATGATGCTGGCAGGAGGTGACCCATGCGCCGGCGCCTGGTCGCGACGGCCCTGATGCTGCTCTCCGGGTGCGTGACGATGCGGGTCGGCGCTGGAGTCTCGCACCAGGGCGACTCCGGCGAACCGCCCACGACGTACGACGCCGAGCTGGGCCTCATCATCCCGGTCAACGACGGATTGGCCCTGTCGGCGCTCTCGGTGCTCCGGGCGCGGCATCCCGACGAGGACAATCGGCCCATCCTCGGCATCGAGGCGCTGTGGCTCTCGGCCTTCAAGGGGACGCGGCTGGACGGCGGAGACGGCGACACCTCCCGGCCGCGCAGCTTGCTGGCCGGGCGCGTCGAGGTCGGCCGGGACAACCTGGGGCGCTACCTGGGCGTCGCCGCCGTGGCTCGGACCATCTTCGTCAACTGCGACGCGGCATCGCCGATTGATACCCTCGCTCTCGCTGGTCCTCAACGCCGGCTGGTACGACGGGCCGGTCAGGGGGCCGTCGGTGGGCCTCGGCCTCTTGCTGGGAGTCTGGTGACGGATGGCACCCCACCACCCTCCCCTCCGGCCTCGCCCACGCATGGCGCCAGCTCGTGGAGCTGGATCGACGCCCGGATGACTGCGCCCGGGATCAGAAGCGGCCGGCCACCAGCAGGGCGCCGCCCCCCGGCGTGAGCCCCAGCGACACCGAGGGCGTGGTGGAGGCCGACGCCTTGCGGGGACCGACCACCTGGTCGAGGCCGACCACGGCGCCGACGCCCAGCAGCCCGACGTGCCAGGCGGCCATGTTGAGCCAGAAGCGATCGGAGTGGGAGTACCGATCCTTGCTCAGCTCGATCACGTTGTAGGCGCCGACGCCGGCCATCATCAGCCCCGCGGCCACCCCGATCAGCGCGCCGTTGGCTTCACCCTTGCCGTCGGCTTCGCCGTAGACCGTGGTCCCGAGGACGGGCGACAGGCCCACCAGCACCCAGCCCGCGGTCTGCGGATTCGACGCCGCGATGGCGCTGTAGAAGGCGAACATGGCCTCGGCGAGCACCACCGCCCCGGTCACCTGCAAGGCGGTCGGACCGGGGGGCTTCACCGCAGCGTCCGGGCCTTTGGGCGTGGCGGCCGGCTCGACGGCCGCGGCGTCCGGGCCTGTCGGCGTGACGGCTGCCTCGACGGGCGGAGCCGGCGGCCCCGGCTCGCGGTCCGGGGCGGGCGACGGCGTGGTGGGCTCGGCCTGCGGGGCGGCGGCGCCGGGAACCGAGGTGTCCTGGTACTCGATCCGCAGGACCTCGGCGGCGGGCAGCTTGCGCCGCTCGCCGCCCGGGAGACTGGATGGTCACGCTCACCTTCGGATCCGCCTCGATCACCTCACCGCGAAGCCGCCCGCCGTTCTTCAGGAAGACGGTGTCGTATGCCGGGGAGGTCCCGGCGATGAGGGCGGCGAGCGCGAGCTGGACGAGGACGGTCACGGGTGCCTCTGGCAGGCCGAGCTGCGACCTCTCTGGCCGACGCGGAAGGCATCGAGAAGTCCGTCAAGGTCTTCCGTGGAAGTGGTTCTCGGGGGGAGAAGCCCAGGGACTCGAAGTGTCGGCGGAGAGGGCCGAACCGCCTGGAGCAGAGGACCGCGAAGAGCGCCACGGTACCCAGGGTGCCACCCGCAACTCCCAGCCACCTGACGAGCAGGCTCGCAACCACCGCAAGCGCAGGCAGGGCCACGAGCAGCAGGCCCAGCACCGACGCCGAGAGGGCGACGGGACCCGGGAGCGTGAGGCCCCTCTCGCGCGCACCGGCCCGCAGCCACGGCACCGTGAGCCCGAGGAGCCAGGGCACCATCACCGCGAGCATGACCAGCAGCAGGAGCGCGACGTCGGACGTCAGCCAGGTGAGCACCGTCGCCCAGGTCCACCCCGCGAGCGATTCCTTCGTCGGCGAGAAGAAGCGCTGGTACCCCGTTCCGTCCCACCCCTGCACCAGGATGAAGTAGAGGAGGAAGTAGCCGAGCACCCACTGGAGGTAGGCGGCGAAGGGCCGGCCCTTCTCGTACAGCCGCCGCGCCACCCAGAATCCGACCAGGCCCTGGGTGATGTTGGTGATCCCGAAGAGTGCCACCAGCCACGCCGGTAGCTCTCGCGTACCGGCGTGCATGGTCTGCCACGACGGATTGCTCCACAGGGACACGAAGCCAGAGGGGGCGAGCACGATCGCGAGGAAGAGCAGGGTGTGGAAGGCGGGACCTTCCTTCACCAGATCGCGCACGCGGGACCCCGTGCCTGGCGCGCTCGCGAGCCCAAGTCCTGCTCCAATCCCGTACGACCAGAAGACATCCACCTGGACCATCGGCGCTCCCCCGGTGCCAGAGGGAAGTTGGAGAGTCGGCCTCCAATCCGGATCCGGCACACGCCCCGCTGCCTCAGCCCGCCACGGAAGAAGTTCGTCCCGTCAGGTGACCAGCTCCCCCATTTCCATGCGCTCCTTCAGGTTGTGGACGAGGGTGTCCCCGTCGCGCTCGTTGAGCCGCCGCAGGAGTGGCGTGGCGAGCCTGGCCAGCAGCGTCTTCGGTATCTCGTACTCGACCTCGAGGCTGAAGTCCGTTCCCTTGTCATGCGGCTCGAAGCTCCAGCGGAAGGTGCTCGGGATGCCACCGTCGTTCCTCATGAGGCGGACCCGGTCACGCTGCACCTCGAGCGTCTCGCTGTGGCCGTGGAACTTCAGACCCGCCATCTTGTAGACCCAGTCGAACTCCACGGCTCCATCCGGCCTTGCCTGGGCGTTCGAGACCTCGACCATGCTGGGCCAGATCTCGGTGAAGTGCGTCGCGTCCGTCAGGTAGTCGAAGATCTTGGCGGGTGGGGCTTCGATGAAGGTGCTCTTCTTGTACTTCTCCATGGTGTCCTCCGATCTGCTCACTTGCGGGCGGCCTCGTGGCGGGGACCGCCGGTCTTCTCGGGCCGGGACCTCTACCGTCCGTGGCGGAGTCCGGGGCTCGCTGGACAGAGCGTCCGCCTCGGATCTGGGTCCAGCAAGAGTTGCGATGCCTCAGCCCTGTGGGGGCGACACTGGTAGGCGAACCGCAATGGGTCCGGCCCTCGGCTGACGCAGCCGACAGATCCGCCCGGTGGACTTGTCGCGACCGCGGAAGAGATGCGGCGGCCCATCCCTGGACCGCCCTCGCCAGGCCGGCCATGCCGAGAGAAGCGGTCGGGCGTGAGTGCGCTTCTTCAGGCCGGCGCGCCGGCATGCAGCCTGGCCCGCAGCTGAGGCAGCATCCCGTCGCGAACGGGTGCGCCCCGTCGAGCCCGAGATCCCTCAGGGTCTCGACCATTCGATGGCGGCCAGTCCCAAGCGTCAGCCTGAGCCCCCGCCCGGCCGAATAGCGGAACGCCCCTCGCACCTCCATCACGGTGCGCAGCATCCTTCCGCCCAGGTGCGAGTAGAACACCAGATCAAGCGAAGGCCCTGGCCAGCGCCAGCGCACGGCTCCCGAGAGCGTGAGCAACGGGTCAGTTGCGCCTGGCTCCAGCACCTGTCCCTCGAAGGTGCCTGCCTGGGACCGGATTGGCAGTTCAGCCAGGAACTTCGGGAAGCCCCACAACTCTCTCCCGCCGGTATCGGCAAAGGCTGTCGAGACCGGGAGGTCGAGAAGGTGGAAGCCGGCACGGCAGCGCATCCCGGGACGGAACAGTTCCAGCGGCCCCAACCTGGACGGCTGCGCGCTCGCCGGCATCACCGCCAAGGCGGAGCCTACTTCGTGGTAGGCGCCGATGGACGTGTCCCGGTGGTCGAAGAAGGCGAGCCCCAGGAGAGCTCGCTGCCCCGGGAAGCCGAGCGGCGCGAGCCCGGTCCCTTCCAGCGCGCGCCGCGCCCGTTCCGGCTCCACCCAGAAGAAGGCCAGCACCGCCGTTGAATCGGTATACAGGACGGGCAGGCTCGCTGGACCGAGCGAGGTCTTGACCTCCACCGCATCCACCTTCGGGAAGTCGCCAGCCATGGTGGTCGCTCCGAGGCTGGTTGCGGCGGATGCGTTCCCGGGCAGGCCGGGACCAGTCCGGGAGTCCGCGGGACCTCCGGGACCAGCAGCCCCGGAGGATTACCCTGCAACTCAGGGTTGGCCTCCGGCTCGGCTTCGGCAAGCGCCCCTTTGTCTCAGCCCGGCGGGGGCGACTCGGCTCGGCGAACCAGGACGAGTCAGGCCGTCGCCACCTGCAGCGGCCACCGTGAGCGCCGGGCCAGCAGAAATGCCAGGAGAATGCACCTCCGGCGTCCCAGGTCGTCGGGATGCTGGCTGGAGCCAACAGGGGCCTTGAGCGGCGTGCTCTTGGGCCTCGGCCCTGCCGGTCACTCCAACTGCGATGCCACGAAGGGGATCAGGAGGCGGTTCACCTCTTCCGGCCGCTCCATCGGCGCCAGGTGGCCCGCGCCCTCGATCCATCCCAGGCGCGCTCCTGCGATGGCGCCAGCGATGTGCTGGCTCAGCTCGGGGGGATAGCCGCGGTCCTCCCTGCCGCAGAGCACCAAGGTGGGAACCGTCACCGTGGACAGGCGCCCGAGGATGTCCGGCGCCTCGATGGCGACTGCCATGGCCGCTCGAATCAGCGCCTCACGTGGGAGCGAGGTGGCGCTTCGGACGAACTCCTCCACCAGTTCCGGGCGCTCCCGCCGCGACCGTCGTGCCAGCATGAGCGGGGCGATCTGGGTACGCGCGAGCCATGGCGGCAGGCCGAAGCGACGAACGAAGGCGACGAGAAGACGGTACTTCGCCTTGCGGTACGTCGTCTGCGCCTCAGCGCTGGCGTCGAGCAAGGCGAGCGCACCTACGACCGCCGGGTGGCGCAGCGTCGAGGTGCAGGGACAGCGCCGCGCCCCAGGACCAGCCCACGCAGAGCGCGCGCCGGACGTCCATCGCCGGCAGCGCGGTAGCGAGCACATCCGCGTGCTCCGCGAGATCGAATGGTGGGGGCACCTCGCTCCCGCCGTGGCCAGGAAGGTTGAGCGCCACCACTCGCCCAAGGCGTGCCAGGGGTTCGATCTGGGCTCTCCAGAGGCTGGAGTCGATGAAGAGCCCGTGCAGGAGGAGGAGGTCTGGGTCGTCGGGTCGTCGTCGCGCTCCGTGGATGGTGAACACCCACCTCCCCATGGATGTCTGCACTGCCCTGGGTGCCGATCGGGACTCGGGTACGGGCGGTGGGGCGACGGTAGCTGGGAGCATGTCCGACCTCCTTCCTGAGGATCGCTGCCGCTGCGGGTGGTCAGGTGATGACGGGGAGCGCATTGGTGCTGCATCGGCGCCAGCGCTTGTGAAGGGCGCACCCATGCGTGCGGCGCTCGCGGCGCGTGCGGTCTACGGCCGATGCCGGACGAGGCTCCATGGGGCCCTCGGATGGAGCGTCCGCATACGATCTGGATCAGGCAAGCGCCCCGTTGTCTCAGCCCGGCGGGGGCGACTCCGCCCGGTGAGCTGAGTCCGGTTTGATTGTCCTCCCGAGCCGGGCGTCAGCCCACCGTGGACAACCGGCGTCGGAGGTGATCTCCTTCCCTGCATGGCCACCTCGACTCGTGCGTGTGACGCTCCAAACTGCGGCCTCGTCGCCACGTTCACCCAGATGACTCGGACCGTGGCCAGCGTGTCGTGGGCAGACGGCTCGACGGAGACCCTGCTCGGGCTCCCGACCGACGGCTCCATCCGTTGCCCCGCTCACCGCGCCGGCTGGTGCCACAACCACTGCTGCAAGGAGGGCTTCCCCCACTCCACCACCGAGGCCGCCGCCACGTGCAGCGGCCACGGTGAGGACCGGGATGGCCTGGACGCTCACGGGACGCACATCCTGGACCAGGGGACGTAGGGAGGCTGGCCGTGGCCTTGCCGGCCACCCTCGACCCGTCGATTCTCCGCGCCGTCATCGCTCGCCCGGGATTCCGTCATCCTGGTTAGGGCGGGAAGGCTCGCGCCCGTCACGGAGGTACCGGTGACGTAGAGGATTCCCGCGAGCGACGTGCAGCCTCGAGCCGCAAGCGCATCCCCACCGGCATTCCTGGCGATGACCCCGTTCCCGGTGCACTCCCCGCCATGAAGCCCATTCGCAGCATCGTTCGGTTCCCCGCATCCGAGGGCCATGGACAGCGCAGCCACCACCGGCACCCTTCGCATGGCACGCCTCCTTCTTGCGTGATCCTGGCAGAGGCCCAGCGTCAGCCCCGCCTCGCAGCCTGGCCTCATGCCCTCCAGCCTCGACCTCGATCCCGAGATGCTCCGGGCCGTCATCGCCCGCATGGAGGACCAGTTCTCCCCGCTGGACCGGCGCACCGCAAGCTGCGCCCTGTGCGAGTCGGCCGAGTCGAGTCGACTCCTGGGACAACTCCGGGTGGCGCTCCATAGCCGGCCAGCGTGAGGGAGACTAGGTCTGGCGCAGCCGGCACCCCGCTGGCGGGTTGTCCGGGGCGGGGGCCGCCGCTTGTCTGGACCGGGACGGGGCTGGAGCGGTGCCGCGGAAACCGGAGCGGCCCAACCCGGAGCGCGAGAACTACTCCAACAGGTCTGGAGATGGGTAGTAGTCGCCGAGGGCCCGAAGATGCACGTTCGCCGCAACCACCTGTGAACGCTCCTCTTCGCGAACAAGCGTGATGAGGCGGAAGCGGGCCTCGGGGAAGGCGACCGTGATGGCCAGGATCGCGATGGGCACCTTCGCGCCACCAGCGTCGAACGCGAAGGAGAGCGTCGTCTCTCGTCGCCCGCTCTCCTCTTGTTGCTCGTACTTGACGATGACATCCAATGCCGCATCGAAAGCACGGTCCGGCAAGCGCAGCAGCATCCTGTTGGGGTGGTCAAGAACTTCAGCCCAACCCCGCGCCGCGAGGTGGGCGAGTGGACCGTTACCCGACCAAGGAGTGGGGTGGGCGAGTGGATTGACACCGGACCAAGCGGCGGCGAATGAAGGATCCGGCCGATATGCGTCACGGGCAAGAGGAAGAATGCCCGCGAATTCGTCGAGGAGGCCACGAGAGTAGCCCACGGGGAATATGCCGCTGGGCCTCCGGCGGCCCCAAAGGAACACTTCCATCTTCGCTTCAGGCATGGCGGGCTCCTCCAAAGGTGCATTCAATGCATGCACAACTTTAAAGCGTATCAGCCTTGGTGCATCCCCGCGGAATCGGAACCCCTTCCAGTCGATCTCGTTCGGTGACCTCGGCCTCCGGGGCGGCGACGCCGGTCCGGCTCCGCACCAGGGCCATGGCGGTCGTCCAGGGGGTCACGACCCGGAGCCTGTCCCGCCACGGGTCCGGGTGTCTCCCATCAGCAGCGGCACGGCTGCGTGGGCCTGGCGCCCGGAGACCTCGCAGGGCACAGGATCGCCTGGCAGTCTGCCGGGGACGGGACGCCAGGAACCGGGGCAGTCGGTGGAAGTGGAAGCCATGGGCGGCGTCCAAGGTATCAAGCTGGGCTGCTAGCGCCGACGATAGTGCAAGGCCACGATGCCGGATTTGAGCCGTGTCGCGGCCACGAACTTCAGGCGCAATGATGGCTGCAGGCCGGAAAACAAGAACGGACCGTGCCCGGCCACCACGGGGTGGACCACGAAGCGATATTCGTCCACAAGGTCCAGGCGCTGAAGCGCGGCCGAAAGCTTGGGGCTACCCACCAGCAATCCGCGCGGCGTGGCCTTCTTCAACGCCTTCACCGCCCGGGTCAGGTCCCCTTCGACGTGATGCGTGTTGCTCCACGGGAAGTCGCGGCGTGTCGTCGAGACCACGTACTTGGGCTTGGCCTCGAGCTTCTTGGCCCAGTCCCGGTTCGACCGGGTCGCCTTCGGGTCACGCGCCACCTGGGGCCAGGCGTCCTCCATCAGCTCGTAGGTCCGGCGCCCGAAGAGCATCGCCCCCGCCGCGTCCATCAGGCGCGTCCAGTAGCGGAGCATCTCGTCGTCGGCGACCCCTACCCGGTGGTCGCAACACCCGTCCAGCGTCACGTTGAGCGCGAAGGTCAGAAGCCCCATGGCATGGACTCTCTCAGGCTGCATATCGAAGGGTCGGTCAGAATTCCTGCTATTCGATTGCTTCCGGCGACCGCGGCCCCACGTCTCGGGCTGGCCCGTCTCGCGGTCCAGGCCGAAGCGGAGCCAGCCTTGGGTCGGCCGGCGTCCGGTCGCGCGGAAGGCCACCAGGGCGGCGCGGGCCTCCGCGGCCGGGGTGGCGCCGCCGGTCCAGCTCCGCACCAGGGTCAATGCGGTCGTCCAGGGAGTCATGGTCCGGAGCCTGGCCCGCCACCATGACCCTGGCCCGCTGGGACAAGATCAGCGGCCGCGGGAGGCCGCCTCACGGAACCAATGCGGTCGCACCCTAGCCGCGGTGTCGCCTCGCCATGGGTCGAGTGTCTCCTCCATGAGCGGCGGCACGGTGGCCTGGACGTGGCGTCCGCAGACCTCGCAGACTACTGGATCACCGGGCTGGGCACCGGGAACGGGTCGCCACGAGCCGGGGCAGTCGGCCGAGGTCGTCGCCACGCTGGTGTCCTATCAGGGCGTTGGACGCCCCCCCCCAGCAAGTAGTCCACGCTAGACTACCCTTTCCAAGGGAGGCGACCACATGGCCCGCAAGCGCAACGTCTGGGGGAGGTGGCGCACGGTTCTTGAGAACGGTGTCATCGGTGCGCCCTGTCCAGCGCCGTCTGATGCCGAGAAGGCATTGATTGCCCAGCAAGAGCGCGTCACCGGGCTTGAAGTGCAGCCACTGGTCCTGAAGGGCGGCGAGAGGTGTCCCTGCTGCGGGGAGCGGCTGGCGGATGTCGAAAACGAACGATGCTCCTCCTGCAAGAACGAGTTCTTCATCGAGGTGGAGGCCCAGAAACCTGGAGCGGGGCCTCCGAAAGCCCTAGCGATTGAGCCGAAGCCGCCACCACCCGGAACATGCGAATACAAGGTGATCACGCAGCGGGATGAGTTCTTCAAGACGAAATTCGACCCCGAGGCCCTGGAGGAGTTGATCAACCGATACGCCAGCGAGGACTGGCGCGTCGTCAGCATGACCGCGACGGATTCGTTCTTTGATTCGTTCTGGGCCAAGGGTGGCGGGGCGTCCCGCCAGGAGTTGGTCGTCCTGCTGGAGCGAAAGGTCGCCGTCAACGAGGTCCCTTCGGCCCCAGTCATCAGCCCCGACCACTACAGCAAGGACATGCCGTAGCCCTCGACCCCGCCACGCTCCACGCCGTCCGGCTGGCGGGACGGGGCCGCCCTCAACGAAGCCATCGCCCCTGGGCCACGATCAGCGGCCGGATGAGGCTGCAGGCGGGCGCGGCTCTGGAGGCTGGACCGGCAACCCAAGTGGCAACCCGCCCAGAAGACGAAGGCCGCGACTCGCCGGTTTCCCGTTGAGAGTCGCGGCCTTCTGAGTCGGGGAGACAGGATTTGAACCTGCGACCCCTTGGTCCCGAACCAAGTGCTCTACCAGGCTGAGCCACTCCCCGATGCTGCGCCCGCAGGCGTTGTTCTCGTCCCCCCGGGAGGGAGCCGAACCAGCGGAAGGCCGCGTAAATACTGGACGGCCGCGGGGCTGTCAAGCGCGGCGAGCCAGCGTCCCGATCCGCCCTCCGCCCTCCCCTCACCGCACGCAGGCCGCCTCGATCTCCGCGATCTCCTTGGGCACCGCCGCCGTCAGGTTCTCGTGCCCGGACTCGGTGACCAGGATGTCGTCCTCGATCCGGATCCCCACGCCGCGAAGCGCCTGGGGAGCGGTCTCGTCGTCCTCGGCCACGTAGAGCCCCGGCTCCACGGTCAGCACCATGCCCGGCTGGAGCGGCCGGCTGGCCCCGTTCACCACGTAGTCGCCCACGTCGTGCACGTCCATCCCCAGCCAGTGGCTGGTCCGGTGCATGTAGTACTTCCGGTAGCCCTGGGGCGCCGTCCGCTCCTCGGGCGAGCCGGGCGGCAGCTTCACCAGCCTGTCCCCCTCGGCGATCCGATCCTCCACCGGCCCGGGCAGCAGGCCGAGGGCCACCAGCCCCTCGGTCAGGGCCCGCACCGTGAGCGCGTGGATGCCGTCGATGGTCGCCCCCGGCTTCACCGCCTCGATGGCCCGCTTCTGCGCGTCGAGGCACGCCTGGTAGAGATCGCGCTGCGCCCCGCTGAAGCTGCCCGACACCGGGAAGGTGCGCGTCACGTCGGCGGTGTAGAGCCCGTACTCGCCGCCGGCGTCGACCAGGCAGACCTCCCCGTCGCGCAGCTCGGCGTCGCCGGCCCGGTAGTGGAGGATGGTCGAGTTGGCGCCCGCCGCCACGATGGTCCCGTACCCCGGCCCGGCCGCGCCGCGGCGGCGGAAGGCGTACTCGATCTCCGCCTGCACCTGGTGCTCGCGCCGCCCGGCCTGCCCGTCGCGCATGGCGGAAAAGTGCCCCTCGGCCGTCAGGTCGGCCGCCTTGCGCAGCAGGGCCAGCTCGTCGGGCCGCTTCACCAGCCGCTGCTCGTGCAGCACCGTGCCCGGGCTGGCCACCGCCGCCGGGGGGCGCTTGCCGCTCCGCCCCTCGCCGCGCAGCGCGCTGATCTTGCCGATGACGCGCTGGTCCCAGGCCGGATCGGCCCCCAGCTGGAACCAGAGCGTGGCCGCGCCGTCGAGCCAGCGCGCCAGCTCCGAGTCCAGGTCGCCCATGGTGAACGCCAGGTCGGCCCCGTGGACCGCCCTGGCCCCCTCCACGCCGACCCGCCGCCCGTTCCAGATCTCCTTGGCCTTGTCGCGCGGCCGCACGAAGAGCAGGAATTTCCGCTCGCCGGGCCGGGCCGAGAGCAGCGCGCAGGAGTCCGGCTCATCCAGCCCGGTCAGGTAGTGGAAGTCGGAGTCCTGCCGGAAGGGGTACTCGTTGGTGCTGTTGCGCAGCTTCTCGCCGGCGGAGGGCAGCAGCAGCACGCCGCCGCCGCGCCGCTCCAGCTCCTCGAAGACACGGGCACGGCGCTCGGCGTGGATGGTCGGGTCGAAGTTCATGGCGCCTCGTTTCTACCCTGTGCCCCCGCCCCCGGCCACTCCGCCCCGCACCAGGCCGTGAAGGCGGCCCGCTGCGCCGGCGTGGCCTCCGGGAGCGGCTCCAGCCAGAGGGTGTCCTCGGGAGCTTCGCAGAGCGGCACCTCCACCTCCAGCAGCTCGTCGCGCCGGAACAGCGTGAGCCGCAGCGTCCCCTCCGGCCCGTGCTCCTCCAGCCGCTGCTGCAGCCCCTTCGAGTCGAGCCGGAAGCCGCGCTCCGCCAGCAGCTCGTCATCGGCGGTCAGCCCCGCCCGCCAGGCCGGGCTCCCCTCGCGCACCGACTTGACGGTGAGCCCGCTGCCGAGCTCCGCCCCCAGCCAGCCGGCCCGCCGCTCCTCCGGCTTGCCCGGCGTCCCCCCCTTGTCGTCCGCCCCCTGCGCAGCTCGCCGCCGGACCTGCAGCCCCAGGGGCCCGAGGTCGAGGGGCGGCAGGCCGTGGCCCCGCACCGTGGCGTCGAAGAGCGCCCTCGCCGGCTCGGCCCCGAGCCGCGCCGCCACCAGCTGCTCGATGCCGTCCTCCGGCAGGCCGCCCTCGGCCCAGCGGGCGTAGGCCTCGCGCATCACGCCGTCGAGGTCGTGGCCGGCGCGCCGCAGCGCCAGGTCCAGCGCCAGCGCCACCAGCTCCCCCTTCTGGTAGTAGCTCACCCCGCTGTTGCCGCTGTTCTCGTCGGGCCGGTAGTACTTCACCCAGGCCAGCTGGCTGGCCTCCTCGACGGTGAGCTTTCCCGCCCCGGGCGAGCGCGCCACCGAGGTGAGGAGCCGCCCCAGCGCCTTCAGGTAGCGCCGCGCCGGCAGCAGCCCGGCCCGCGCCAGCAGCAGCTGCTCGTAGTAGCAGGTGGCCCCCTCGAACCACCACAGCAGCCGGGTGTACTGCTCGCCGTCGTACCGGTAGGGCGTGAGCGCCGCCGGCCGCAGCCGCTTCACGTTCCAGGCGTGGAAGAACTCGTGGATGAGCAGCGAGAGCGCGTCGCCGTAGGACTCCGGATCCGAGAAGCCGAGCCGCGGGTAGAGCACCGCCGTCGAGGCCAGGTGCTCGAGCCCGCCCCGCCCCTTGCCGGTGAGGTGGAGGATGAACAGGTAGCGCTGGTAGGGGAGCCCGCCCCAGAAGCCGCCCACCGTCTCCACGATGGTCTCGAGGTCGACCGAGAGCCGGGTGAGGTCCACGTTGCCGCGCCCCCAGACCGCCAGCTGGTGGGTCACCCCCAGCGCCTCGAAGGTGGCCAGCCGGTGCGTCCCCAGCTCCAGCGGCGAGTCCACCAGCTCGTCGTAGTCGCGCGCCGTGAACTCGACCGGCCCGCCCGGCAGCGCCGTGGCCACCTGCCAGCCGGGCGGCGGCGCCACCACCAGCCGGTGCGGCTCCCCCTCTCGCCCGCGCACCGCCAGGAAGACCCCGGCCGGGGAGACGAAGCCATGGGTGGCGTCGAGGTGGCTGGTCCTCACCGTCAGCTCGTTGGCGTAGACCCGCCAGCGGATGGTGGCGGCCGCGGCGCCGCCGGTCCGGACCCGGAAGCGGTGCTTGTCGAGCCGCTCCACCGGCAGGGGTCGCCCCTGCGGGTCGGCGGCGCTCACCGCCTCGAGGTGGCGGGCGAACTCGCGCACCAGGTAGCTGCCGGGGGTCCAGACCGGCAGGGCCAGCTCGAGCTCCTCGCCGGGCCGATCGACCTCGAGCGAGAGGTGGAAGAGGTGGGTGGCGGGCTCGGGACAGGAGAGGTGGTAGCGCATCGCCCTGGAACTCTAGCCGCGCCGGGAAGTCGAGGCTACGCTGCTCCGCATGGATCCCTACGGCCTCCGGCGCGTGGTCTCGCCCCCGGGCGTGCTCCCCCAGCGGGCCGATCGGCTCGACCCGACCCTCCCCCTCGGCGAGGACGAGCTCGCCATCGACGTCGAGGCGCTCAACGTCGACGCCGCCTCGTTCCGCCAGATCGAGTCGGCGGTGGGGCGCGACCCGGCCGCCATCGCCGCCGCCATCGCCCGGATCGTCGCCGAGCGCGGCAAGCTGCAGAACCCGGTCACCGGCTCGGGCGGCATGCTCATCGGCCGGGTCCGCGCCGTCGGGCCGCGCCACCCGGCCGCCGCCACCCTGGCCCCGGGCGCGCGCGTCGCCACCCTGGTCTCGCTCACCCTCACCCCGCTCCGGCTCGACGCCATCACCGCCGTGCGCCCCGAGATCGACCGCGTGGAGTGCCGCGGCCAGGCCATCCTCTTCGCCACCGGGCTCTGGGCCCGCCTCCCCGACGACCTGCCCGAGACGCTGGCCCTGGCGGCGCTCGACGTCTGCGGCGCGCCGGCGCTGGTGGCCCGCCACGCCCGCCCCGGGCAGCGGGTGCTGGTGCTGGGCGCCGGGAAGTCCGGGGCCCTGGTGGCGGTGCAGGCCCGGGAGAACCTCGGCGCCACCGGGCGGGTGGTGGCCGCCGACCGCTCGCCGGCGGCCCTGGCCGCGCTGGCCGGCCTCGGCGCCTGCGACCAGACCCTGGAGCTCGACGCCACCGATGCGGTCGGCGCGCTGGCCCGGGTCGAGGGGGCGGGCGGGCGGTTCGACCTGGTCGTCAACTGCGCCTCGGTGGCGGGCACCGAGATGGCGGCGCTGCTGGCGGTGAAGGACGGCGGCACCGTGATCTTCTTCTCCATGGCCACCAGCTTCACCGGCGCCGCGCTGGGGGCCGAGGGGGTGGGCAAGGATGCCACCCTGATCATCGGCAACGGCTACGTCCCCGGCCACGCCGAGCTGACGCTGGACCTGCTGCGCCGCCACCCCCGGCTGCGCGCCCTCTTCGAGCAGCGCTACGCCCGGTGAGCGGCTATCCTGCCCCCGGGGCCGTGGCGAAACGGCAGACGCGGGAGACTTAAAATCTCCTGTCGCGCAGGCGGCGTCCCGGTTCGAGTCCGGGCGGCCCTACTCCACCCGCCCGGTCAGTTCACGAACGGCGGCGGCCGGTAGCTGACCCCGGCCAGGGGCTGCCGCGCCGAGAACCCCTCGTCGAGCGGGTGCCAGTGGGTGACCGCCGGCTCGCCGAACTGCCAGCACAGGAAGACCGGCTCGTCGTCCCGGAGCGAGTAGAAGTCCACCAGCCCGAGGTCGAGGTCCTTCACCAGGCAGCCCATGTCGTTGATCCGCTCCACCGCCGCGGTGACCTGGTCGGCCAGGGCGCGCAGCCGCGCCACGTCGGCCTCCCGCCCCACCGGAGGGGCCTGCCCGTGCTGCAGCACCGCCACCACCAGGTCGGCGCCGCCCAGCGACTCGACCAGCGGCTTGAGCTCGGAGCGGAGCTGGGCGATGCGCCCGAACTCCAGCTGGAGGTCGCCGATGGCCTCGTTGGCCTCCTCGACGGTGAAGAACTGCGGCCCCTCGTCCATGGCGGGAAACCCTAGCATGGGCATGATATACACCCGCCTTCCGGAGGGCTTTCAGACGTGCTCGAGACGGTTGCCAAGGGCTTCAAGGCGGCGCGCAACAAGCTGAAGGGTCGCACCGAGATCACCGCCGAGGTGGTCGACGAGGCGCTCCGCGACATCCGGGTCTCGCTGCTCGAGGCCGACGTGGCCTTCGACGTGGTGAAGCGCTTCGTGGCCCGCGTCCGCGAGAAGGCCGTGGGCGAGGTGGTCGACACCCGGGTCAAGACCGGCAAGGGGAAGCTGCAGGTCACCCCCCAGGACCACTTCATCAAGATCTGCCACGACGAGCTCGAGGGGCTGATGGGCCCCGTCGACACCTCGCTCCAGCTTCCCGACCGCGCCCTGGCCGGCATCATGCTGGTGGGGCTGCAGGGCTCCGGCAAGACCACCACCGCCGGCAAGCTGGCCAGCAAGCTCAAGAAGGACGGGAAGAAGCCCTTCCTGGTGGCCGCCGACATCTACCGCCCCGCCGCCGTCCACCAGCTCCAGGTGCTGGGCCAGCAGCTGGGCGTCCCGGTCTTCCACGAGGCCGGCCTGCAGCCGCCGGAGCTCTGCCGGCGGGCCCGCGAGGCGGCCCAGAAGGCCCACGCCACGGTGGTCATCTACGACACCGCCGGCCGGCTCGCCATCGACGACCAGCTCATGACCGAGCTGGAGGAGATCAAGGCCGCGGTCGGCCCGCAGAACATCCTGCTGGTCTGCGACGCCATGATCGGCCAGGACGCGGTCAGGACCGCGGTGGAGTTCGACCGCCGGCTCGACCTCTCCGGCTTCGTCCTCACCAAGCTCGACGGCGACGCCCGCGGCGGCGCCGCGCTCTCCATCAAGGAGGTCACCGGCAAGCCCATCAAGTTCCTCGGCATGGGCGAGGGGCTGGACCGCCTCGAGGAGTTCCGCCCCGACGGCCTGGCCAGCCGCATCCTCGGCTTCGGCGACGTGGTCGGGCTGATGAAGGACTTCGAGCAGCACGTCGACGCCGAGCAGGCCGAGGCCGACGCCAAGAAGCTGCTCAGCGGCGACTTCACGCTGGACGACTTCGTCGGGCAGATCCAGCTGGTCCGCAAGATGGGGCCGCTCGGCGAGCTGATGGAGAAGTTCCCGCTCTTCGGCGAGCTGCCGGAAGGCTTCCAGTTCGACGACCAGGCGCTGGGCAAGATCGTGGCCATGATCGGCTCGATGACCCGCGTCGAGCGGCAGCGGCCGGACACCATCACCGAGCCGCGCATCAAGCGGATCGCCCGCGGCTCGGGCCGGCCCGAGAAGGAGGTCAAGAACCTCCTCAAGCAGTACAACGCCATGCGCATGGTGATGAAGCAGGTCGGCTCGGCGCCGGGCCTGCTCTCCCGGCTGCCGGGCGTGAAGAACCTGATGAACCTCCGCCAGCTGCAGGGCAAGGGGATGGAGGACGTCCTCGGCTCCGACGCCGGCGCCCTGGAGCAGGCCATGGGCGGCGGCATGGACCAGGCCGCCATGGCGCGCGCCGCCGGGCTCCCCAAGGGCTACACCCCGCCCATGCCGGCCGGGGCCATGGCCCGGGCCCGGCTCATGGGCTACTCGCAGGAGCCGGCCGCGGTGGGCGAGAGCGCCAAGGAGCGGGAGGCGCGGCAGAAGAAGCGCAAGGCCGAGCGGCAGGCGCGCAAGAAGGCGCGCAAGAAGAACAAGCGCTAGCCCCGCTCAGCTCCCGTCTTCCTCGTCGCCGGCCCCGCCCCGCAGGGCGTCGCGCTGCTCCAGCACGCAGCGCGGGCAGAGCTCGTTGGGCGGCGGTGCGTCGGGCACCACCAGGGTGGTCCCGATGGCGCCGCAGACCTGGCAGCGCCCCGGCCGGGAGACCTCGCCCTGGCCCAGCGGCCCTTCCTTGAAGTTCTCCCTCATGGTCGTCTCCTCCCGTCGCCCTTCTTCTTGGGCACCACCAGCCCGCGGGAGAGCCGGCGCAGCACCCGCTGCAGCTGGCGGCGCTTGTACCGATCGTGGGAGGAGTCGCCCGCCTCGTTGGTCCGGGCGGTGGCGGCGTCCAGCACCTGGAACTCCACCAGGGCGAAGACGATGCGCCCCAGCTCGTCGGCCCGGGGGTCCTCCGGCGGAAGCAGCTCGTCGACCCGCACCGGCACGTCGACCACGAAGTTGAGCGTCTTGAAGCCGTCGCCGCTGAACTCGTTGCGCGGCACCGCCGCGGTGCGCTTCTCGGCATCGAGCGGGAGCTGGAGCTGGTCGGTGATCGCGTCGCCCTCCGGGTGGCGGCCCAGCAGCTCCCCGAAGCGGAGCAGCGAGTTGCGGGTCTGGCCGGGCACCGCGTAGTTGAAGGGGAAGAGGTGCTGGGTGAGGTGCCAGACCACCCCGGCCAGCTGGTCGCGGCGCTCGCAGACCACCCGGTAGCGCACCCGGTCGAAGACCTGCGCCGCCACCGACTCCTTCTTGGCCAGCAGCTTGGTCACCAGCGACTCGCGGCTCTTCACGCTGCCGACGAACTCCACCACCGGCATCCCCATCGAGCGCATGCGCGCCGCCTCGGCCATGACCCGCCGGTGCACCCGCTCGGCCAGGTCGGCCTCGCGGATGGGGGTGCGGAACAGCAGCTCGCGCGCCTCCAGGTGGTGGATGACGTGCATCACCTTCAGGACCACGCAGGCGATGCGCCGGTGGCGGGCCGGCTCTCCCACCCCGGAGGCCAGCAGGAAGAGGTCGCGGAGATCGGCGGGCTCGGCCACCGGGGCCGCCACCCGGTAGCCGAACTCCGAGCGCAGGTAGTCGACCGCCTGCGCCAGCACCGCCCGCAGCCGCCGCTCGTCGCGCGCGTCGTCGAGGTCGAAGAGGCTGAGCCGGAGGAAGGCGTCCACGTCCCGCGGCCCCTTGAAGTTGAGCCGGCGCCAGTCGATGACCGAGCCGCCACGCAGCAGGAGGCGCAGCGCCTCCAGCTCGGCCACCCCCATGGCCTCGAGGGGCCGGCAGGGGCCGGGCAGGGCAGCCGGCTTCGGCTCGTGGCTCACGCGACCCCCGGCCCCGCTCAGAACTGGAACGGGAAGGTGATGCTCTGGCCCTTGGGATCGGAGATCCGCGGGAAGCGGATGGTGCGGACCACCCCGACCAGGCACCTGGCGAACTCGCCCTGGGCGTACTCGGGGGTGATGCAGCGCACGTCCCGCGGCGCGCCGTCGAGCGCGATGAGCCAGGCCACCTTGATGGTCCCCTTGGCGCCGGGCTCGCGGGCCCGCTGCTCGGAGACGCAGCGCTGCAGGTCGTCGGAGTGGAGCTTCACCGCCTCCATGATCTGGGCGTCGCTGAGCCGGTCGGGCGCGGCCGCCGCGGCCCCGACCGCCGGCGGGACGTAGACCTTGCGCCCGCCGGTCCCGCTGCCGAGCGCGGCGGCCAGGTCGTCCTCGCCGCCCTGGTCGAAGTCGAGCAGGCCGTCCTTCTTCTTGGCGGCCGGCTTCTCGGCGGCGGGCTTGGACGCCGGCGCGGCCTGCGCCACCGCCGGCCGGGCCGGCCTGGCGGGGGCCGGCGGCGGGGCCTTGGCCTTCTTCGGGGCCGGGGCGGCCGCCGGCTTCGCCGGAGCCGTCACCGGCGGGGCGGGAGGTTGTGGCGCAGGCTCGGCCGCGGCCACCGGGGCCTCGGCCACCGCGTTGCCGGCGGCCTGCGGCAGGGGCGCCGCAGCGGGCGCGGGCGCGGGCGGGGGGGAGCCGGGGTGACGGCGGCGGGCGGCGGCTGGACCGCCACCGGCACGGGCGGCGCCGGCCTGGCCGAGAGCTGGATCCAGGCGAAGGCCCCGCCGGCGACGGCCACCACCGCCAGCACGGCCCCCAGCACCACGGTCCGCATGTTCCGCTTGTGCCGCAGCTCCTGGGCGCCGCGGGCCACCGAGGATCGGCGCATCGGCCGCTCGTCGGTGCGCTCCATGGCCTTGATGGGCAGCGGGATGGCGCCGGTCGGATCGACGCCACCCGAATCGGGCAGCTGCTCCATGACCGAGCGGTGCGCCGCCGGGGCGGCGACCGGCGACGGGGCGCGCGAGGCCAGCTCCTCGCTGGCCAGCGCGGCCAGTGCACTGGCGCCGGTGGGCTTCCACTCCACGTCGGGCTCGGACGCGGCCGGGCGGGCTTGCGGCGCCGCCGCGCGGCCGGGGGGCGCGCTGAAGACCGCGGCGGCCGGGGCGGCAGCCGGAGCGGACGGCTGTGGCACCGGGGCCAGGAAGGCCGCCAGCTCGGGCACGCCCGAGAGCGGTCCCCAGTCGGTCATGCCCGGGCGCCAGACCAGCGAGTCGGGGCCGATGTCGCCGGCCTCCCAGCGCCTCTTCACCTCGGCCAGCGGCAGCGGACCGACCTGCGCCTCGCCGATGGCGACGTACCACTCCTGCGGCGCCGGGGAGGAGGCGACCGCGGCCGGCGCCGCGGGAGCCGGCCCGGCCGGTGCCGGTGCCGGCGCGGTGGCCGAGGGCTTGTCGCCGAAGGCCTGGTCGAAGGCGCTCCCCAGCTCGTCGTCGAGCCCCTGCCCGGAGGCGGGGGCCGGGGCGGCGGCGGGCGCGGTGCGCTCCAGGACCGGCGCCTCGCCGGGGCGCCGCACCGTGATCTCGGTTTCCGCACTTCTTGCAGCGGACCCTGACCCCGTTCGTGCCGACCTTCTCGTCCGAGATCATGTACGTCGCGCCACAGCTGTCGCAGGAGAATTTCATGGCTCGCTCAGGCGGGGGTGACGGCCGCGAGGCCGAGCTGTTCCCGGAGGACCGCATAATCCTCCGAGATGCAGTAGTTCAGGAGATCCTTCAGCTTCGACTCTTCGCGCAGCTTGGAGACCTGCGCCTTCTCGCCCAGGATGCCGCGCCGGACGATCTCCAGGTCGGCGGCCAGCAGCGCCCCCACCCGGTTGGAGGTGAGCTCGGCGCCGTCGAGGTAGGCGCGCACGTCGCCGGGGTGCTGGACGTCGCAGTACTGCCGGGCCAGCAGCTTGAGCGTGTTGGCCCGGATCTTCTCCGGCAGCACCTTCTCCAGCTCGGCCTTCACCTTGGCGACCAGGTGCGGGTCGGCGGTGACGACGAAGCGCGAGGTGCCCAGGCTGCAGGCCGCCTGGAAGACCAGGTCGAGCTGATCGTGCGGCATGAGCCGCGCCATGTAGAGCTCGGGCCGCCGGAAGGACAGCGCCTTGCCCAGCGCGAACCAGAGCTCCTTCTTGGGCCGGTCGGAGAAGAGCTCCTCGGCCACCAGCACGCCCGGCGGGTCGGTCGGCACCAGCTGCAACCGGCTCGGCACCTCCTCGCGACGGAAGAGGCGGAGCGGCTCCACCCCCAGCGTCCGGGCCACGTACTTGAACATGTTGACGAGGAACAGCATCGAGGTGGGCACGTCGAGCTCGTCCCGCTTCAGGTTCAGCCCCAGCTCCTTGGGGGACTGCACGAACATGGGCCGGGCGTGCTGGGCCAGCAGCGTCATGATGTCGGCCAGCGGCCCTCGCAGCCGCTCGTGGAAGAGGAGCCCCCAGGCCTTCTCGTCCAGCGGCCGCGAGGCCTGGTCGCGCGCGAACTTGCGCAGGCGCCCCACCACCGCCACGTCCTCGGGCGTGGCCTGCCCCGCCAGGTGGACCAGCACCTGGGCCGCCGAGTAGGCCCGGTCGAACTGCTTGCGGGTGGCGTGGAGCGAGACCAGCGCGGCCAGCGCCTTCTGCGGCTTGGCCCCCAGCTTGAGGAGCTGCCGGTAGGCCTGCACCGCCTCGGCCTCCTGCCCCGGGGTCCGCGCCGAGAGGTCGGCGTAGAGCTCCACCGCCACGGCGTCCTCGGGATCGGCGCGCGACACCACCTGGTAGGCCATGCGGGCGCCGTCGTCGCTCTTCAGCACGTTGCGGTAGAGGTCGCCCAGCGTCTTCCAGAGCGCCAGCCGCGCCGGCGCGGCCTCGGCCGACTTGGGGAGCCGCTGCACCATCCGCAGGTAGGCCTGCTCCAGCTCGGTCCAGCGCTTGTCGCGCGCCAGCACCTGCTCGATCCAGGCGAAGGCCTTGGGCAGCCGCGGGTTGAGGTCGAGCGCCTTCTCGAACTGGGCCAGCGCCCCGGCCTCGTCCTTCACCTCATCGCGGAGGATCTCGGCCAGCAGGACGTGGAGCCTGGCGGCGCGTGGCCCGTCGGCCTGCACCTCGGGCCGGGCGATGATCTGCTCCAGCACGTCGGCCGCCTTCTGCCCCTGCCTGGTCTCCCGGTAGAGGGCCAGCAGGGCCTCGGTCACCGACAGGTCGGTCGGATCGATCCGGGAGGCGCCCAGCCAGGCGTCGATGGCCTGGTAGGGATCCTGGAGGTGGTCGCGGCAGGCCTCGCCGATGGCCACCAGGGCCTCGAAGCGGGCCCGCCCGTCCAGCGTCGCCAGCAGCCGCTGGCGCTGCTCCACGGCGCCCTCCCAGTCGCCGGCCGCCTCCAGCAGGCGGATCAGGCTGCGGCGCGAGGGCTCGTGGCCGCCGTCCAGCTCCAGCGCCTTCTTGAAGCTGCCGATGGCGCGGTCGGGCTGCTGCAGCTTCTCCGCCACCTCGCCGATCTGCCAGTGGGTCTCCACCACCTCCAGGTCGGTGAGCTGGTCCCGGTGGTGGATGATGATGGCGGTGAAGATGCGCAGCGCCTCCTCGTGCTGCCCCTCCGCCACCAGCAGGTTGCCCAGCCCCTCCAGCGCCGGCAGGTAGGTGGCGTCGAGCTCGTAGGCGCGCCGGTAGCTCCGCAGCGCCTGGTCCCGCTGCCCCAGCTTCTCGGCGACGTAGCCCTGCCGGTAGGACTGGCGGCACAGCTCCTTGGCGTCACCACCGCCCTCCAGGGTCCGGACGATGGCCTCGAGCACGCGGGCCGCGTCCGACCAGCGCTGCATGGCGACGTAGAGGTCGGAGAGCGGCCGGGCCGCCGGCAGGTGGTCGGCCTTGCGCTTGAGGGCCTCCTCGTAGGCGCGCACCGCCCCTTCCCGATCGTCGCGCTCGTCCTGGTGGATGCGCCCCACCTCGGTCCAGCGATCGGCGCGCTGCTCGTCGTCCTCGGCGTAGCGCGCCTCGGCGGTGAGCATCTCCAGGTAGGCGTCGCGGTTCCCCTCCCGCGCGGCGATCCCCTTCAGGGCCCGGAGGGCCGGGAGGCAGCCGGGATCGAGCGCCAGCGACTTGCCGTAGGCCTCCTTGGCGGCCGGCAGGTCGAGGAGCATGTCCTCCTGGATGGAGCCGATGCGGACGTAGAGGTCGACGGCGTCGCGGCTGGCGCCGGCGATGCGCGCCTCGCGCTGCAGCATGTCGAGCGCCAGGTTCCAGTTGCCGCTGCGCTCGTAGAGCCGGCCCAGCGCCGCCACCGCCTGGCGCGACTCGGGGTCGAGCTGGATGGCCTGGTTGAAGATGGCCTCGGCGCGGTCGACGCGCGACATCTCCTTCCACCAGACGTCGCCGATGCTCACCATCAGCGCCACCTGCTCCTTGCGGTCGGTGAGCAGCCCCAGGTGGTGCGACATGACGGTGAGCAGCCGGTCGAAGTACCCCTGGTCCCGGTAGAGCCGCTCCAGCGCCTTGATGGCCGAGAGGTTGGCGCCGTCGACCCGGAGGATGGCCTCGTTCTGCGCGGTGGCCCGCGCCGGGTCGTGCATCTTCTCCTCGAAGATGCCGGCGCTGCGCGCCAGGATGCGGACCTGCTCGGCCGGGTCGTCGGAGAGCTGGACCTGCCGCTCGTAGACGCGGTTGAGCTCGGCGAAGCGGTCGAGCTTGGTGTAGAGCCGCTCCAGCCCGGCCAGGGCCTCGGCGTTGCGGTCGTCGACGCCGAGCACGGTCCGGTAGTCCTCCACCGCCGCCTCGTCGTCGCCGATCTCGTTCTCCTCGAGGCCGGCGATCAGCAGCTGCCAGCCGAGCCGGGTGGCGTCGTCGGGAGCCAGGTCGCGGGCACGGGCCAGCACCGTGGCCAGCTCGCCCCAGCGGTGCTCGCGGCGCAGGATCGCCGCCAGCGCCTCGAGGGCGGCCGGGTCGCCGCCGTCCAGCTCGAGGATGCGCTTGAGCGCGGTCACCGCCTCGTCGACGTCGTGGAGCGCCTCGTCGTAGAGGTGCGCCACCTCCAGCAGCAGCCCCTTCTTCTCGTCGAGCCCGCCGGTCGCCTCCAGCTTCTGCTCCAGGGTGATGACCAGCTCCTGGATGCGCCCGCGCCGCTTGAAGAGCCCGGCCAGCGCGTCGAGCGCCTCCGGGTTGGCCGGGTCGGCCTCCAGGGCCCGCCGGATGGCGTTCTCGGCCCCCTCGGCGTCGTCGAGCGGCGGCGCGTCGAGCAGCTCGCCCAGCTTGAGGAGCAGCCTGGCCCGCACCATGCCCCGGGCCTTGTCGGCGGCGTCCTCGAGGACCACCGCCAGGGTGTCCTGGTCCTTGCCCTCCTGGGCCAGCCGCCAGCACTCGGCCAGCGCCTGCTCGTCGCCGGGGGCCTCGCCGAGGACGCGGTTCCAGGCCAGTGAGGCCATGTGCTTCTCGCCCAGGCGCTGCTCGCGCAGCACCGCGACCTCCTTGAGCAGCGCCAGCCGCTCCTCGGGATCGGCGTGCGGGGCGAAGAGCAGGCAGAGGTCGGCGTAGGCCCGCCAGTTGGAGGCCGCGGCGTGGAGGGCGCGCTGCTGCTGGAAGGCCTGCCGGTTGCCGGCGTCCAGCGCCAGCACCTTGTCGAGGGCGGCGGCCGCCAGGTCGGGCCGCTTCTGCACGCTCCACAGCTCGGCCACCGCCAGCCAGGCCGGGATGGCCTGGGCCGGCCCGCCGCTGTCGGCCAGCGCCGCGGCCCTCGCCTCGGCGGCGCGGATGCCGTCGGCGGCGGCGCCCGCGGCCCGGAAGACCTCCTCGATCCGGACCAGCTCCTCCACCGTGTGGGGCTCGATGCCGAAGGCCAGCTTCCCCTGCTCCACCGCCGCCAGCTTCTGGCCGGCGCGGGCCAGCACCTCGGCGAGGTCGAGGCGGATCCGCTTCACGCCGGTGGGATCCTCCTGGCGCGGGATGAGCTGGCGCAGCGCGCCGGCCACCCCGTCGAGGTCGCCCTGCGCCGCGTAGATGTCGCGCAGCGACTCGAGCGCCCGCTTGCTGGTCGGGTCGGACGCCAGCACGGCCTTGTAGGACTGGATGGCCTGGGCCGGGTCGCCCAGCTTCACCCCCATCAGCCACCCCAGCTTGTCGTTGAGCCGCGCCACCTCGCGCCGGTCCACGGTGGCGGAGATGCGGACGCGCAGGTGCGCCGCCAGCTCGCTCCAGCGCTCCAGCTGCTGCAGCAGCTCCTCCAGCGCCGCCAGCGCCTCCTCGTGGCGGGCCCGCAGGCCCAGCACCTCGCGCCACAGCCCGACCGCCTCCTCGAGCCGCCCCTGCCCGGCCACCAGCGTGGCCTGCTTGGCCAGCAGCCGCTCGCGGGTGGCGCCGTCGCTCGCCACCGCGCGCTGCGCCGCCAGGTTGGCGACCAGCTCCTCGGTGCGGCCGGCCGCCTCGTAGAGCGGCTCCAGGGCCTGCAGCGACGGCAGGTGGCGGGGCTCGACCGCCAGGGCCTGCTCGTAGGCCTGGGCCGCCTGGGCCGGCGACGCCAGCCGCTCCTCGCAGAGCCGGCCGAGCCGGTAGAAGTACGACACCCGGTCGCCGGCGGTGGCGTCCAGGGCCAGCGCCAGCAGCACCTCGGCCAGCTCGGGCCAGGCCTCGAGCCGCTGCAGGAGCCGCTCCAGCGCCGGGAGCGCCACCGGCGCGGCGGCCGGGTCGAGGGCGCGCGCCCGCTGGTACCACTGGACCGCCTGGGTCGGGCTCTCCAGCTTCTCCTCGTGGAGCCGCCCCAGCACCAGCGACACCGACGCCATGGGCGCAGGCGGCAGCTTCTCGACCTCGTCCTCGTAGAGCGCCGCCAGCTCCTCGAACTGGCCGGTGGTGGCCGCCAGGGCCTCGATGCGGGCGCGCAGCGCGTCGTCGGCCGGGTCGTCGCGGAAGGCGCGGGAGAGGGCCACGAAGGCCAGCTCGGGCTCGGCCAGCGGGCCGGCGCGCAGGTCGGCCAGCTGGATCCAGAGGGCCTTGCGCTCCTGCGGATCGGGGCGGCTCGAGGCCCGGGTCTCCAGCGCCATGGCCTGCTGCCGGTGGTCCCCGGCGGCGGCGTAGGCGGTCTCCAGCGCCTGCGCGGCGCGCCCGTTGCCCGGATCCTTCTCCAGCATGGCGGCGAGCCGCGCCAGGGTCTCGGGAGAGTCGGGCCGCGACGCCAGCACCTCCTCGTAGAGGGCCAGCGCCCCCTCGCGATCGAGCAGGCGCGTCTCCTTCAGCTCGCCCAGCCGCTGGCAGAAGGTCAGCACCGCCGGGGCGTCGCCGGCCTGGCGCGCCTCGGCGAGCTCGCGGGCCAGCAGGTCGCCCAGCTCCACCCACCGCTCGCCGGCCACGTGCAGCCGGTCGAGCCGGGCCATGGCCTCGCGGTCCCCCGGGGCCAGCTCCAGCAGCCGCTTCAGCGTGGCCGCCGCCCCGGCCGGATCGCCGAGCCGCTCCTCCTGCAGCGCCGCCAGGTCGGCCAGCAGGGCGGCGCGCCCCTCGGGCCGCTCCTCCAGCGCCAGGGCACGCCGCAGGGCCTTGTCCAGGCCCTCCGCGTCCGGGCCGCCGCGGAGCGCCGCGAGCAGGCCGGCGCTCGCCTCGCGGTCCTCCGGCGCCAGCTCCAGCAGCCGCTGCCAGGCCTCGGCGGCGCGGACCGGGTCCGGCTCCAGCCGGGCCAGGTTCCGCTGGTACTCGACACGGGCGGCCGGCTGGTGGGCGCGGTCGAAGTTCTCGCCCAGCAGGAACTGCACCTGCTCGCCGCAGCCGATCTGCCGGCCGAAGCCGACCACGAGCTGGAGGGCCTCGACCGAGTCGGGATCGGCGGTGAGGGCGCGGCCGGCGGCGGTGAAGGCCAGCTCGCCGTTGCGGAGCTGGGTGCCGTAGAGCGTCGAGATGCGGCGCAGCAGCGCCGACCGGGCCGAGGGCGAGGCCTCGTTCTGGACCCGGGCCTCCAGCACCTCGATCACCCGGCCGTGCTCGTTCTCGCCGGCGTAGATCGGCTCCAGCAGCTGGGCGGCCTCGAGGGCGGCCGGACCGCTGGTCCGGGCGAGCTCCTGCAGCGCCGCCAGGGTCCCGGGGTGGCGGGGCGCCCGCTCCAGCACCTGCCGGTAGGCGGCCAGCGCCCCAGCGGCGTCGGCGAGCCGGACCTGGCGGATCCGGCCGAGCCGGTAGCGGAGCTCGGCGGCCTCGGCGGTGGCGTCGGGGCGGCCGGCGGCGGCCTCGGCCTCCCGCGCCATCACCGCCGCCAGCTCCTCCCAGCGCTCGGCCACGCCCAGCAGACGCCCCAGCAGGCGCAGCGCCCCCGGGTCCTCCGGGTCGATGGCGAGGATCTTCCGGTACGCCTCGATGGCACCCTCTCGGTTGGCGAGCTGCTCGTCCATGATCTTGGCCACCTCGAAGAGTAGGTCCTTCTTCGCCTCCGGCGTCGGCGTGGCCTCGGCCAGCCGTTCCAGGGCCGCGACCAGCTCCTGCTTCGCTCCCTGCCGCCGCCGCAGGCGCACCACGGCGGTCCAGGGCTCCGGCCCGGGATCGACCGCAGCTACTTCATCCCACCACGCCACCGCCCGGTCCAGATTCCCGAGCCGTTCCCCACAGATGGTCGCCAGCCGCCGGCGCAGCTCGAGGGCGGCCGATGGCACCCGCGGCAGGGCCGCCTCGTAGGCCGCGGCCACCGCCGCCCAGGCGGCGCCGTCGCCGGCCAGCCGCTCCAGGTCGGCCCGCCCGGCCGGGTCGTCGGCGCCCGCGGCCACCGTCTCCTGGAAGGCCCGCAGCCGGGTGGCGAAGGCGGCCTCCCGGTCGCCGGCGCGCTCGCGCAGGCCGGCGATCTCGGCCAGCAGCGCCGCGCGGTGCGCCGGCGGCGCGGCCTCCAGCCGGATCTCCAGCAGCGCGGCGAGGCGCGCCGGGTCGCCGGCCAGCCGCTGCACGTCCTCCAGGATCCGCTGCGCCCCGGCGCGGGCGTCGGGGCGATCGAGCAGCCGCTCCAGCCCCGCCACCGCGACCGGGTCCCGTGGCCACTCCGCCAGCACCGCGGTGTAGGCGTCGAGGGCCCGCTGCGGGTCCGGGTCCCGCTCCAGCACCTGGGCCCGCCGCGAGAGCAGCGCCAGCCGCTCCCCCGGATCACGATCGCCCGCCAGGTCGGCCATGGCGTGGAGCACCTCGACCTGCGCCGAGGCCCGGCCGGCCCGCGCCAGCGCCTCCTCCAGGGCCGCCAGCACCGCCTCGTCGCGCGGCGCCACCAGCCTGGCCTCGGAGAGCAGGGAGATCTCCGCCTCGGTGTCCCCGGCCTGGCGCGCGATCTCGGCGGCGTGGCGGAGGGCCGGGAGCCTCGCCTCGCCGGCGGCCAGGGTGGCCCGCCGCACCGCGACCTCCAGCTGCTCGCGGACCGCGGCCACCTCCGCGAAGCGTCGCTCCAGCGCCTCCAGGGCCTCGCCGTCCTCGGGCTGCGCCGCCAGCACCGCCTTCCAGGCGACGATGGCCCCGGGACCGTCGGAGAGCTCGGCGTCGCGCACCCGGGCCGCCTTGCGCAGCCACGCCAGGGCCTCCTCGCCCCCCTCGGCCGCCGCCGCGTCGTAGGCGGCGGCCACGGCGCCGAAGTCGCCGGCGATGGCCCCCAGGCGCCGCAGGTCGACCTCGGCGTCCTCGCGCCCCGGCCCGCCCTCGGCGAAGGCCCGCCGCGCCGCCGCCAGCGCGCCCGCCGCGTCGCCCAGCTCCTGCTCCAGCAGCGCCCGCACCTCGGCGTGGAGGCGGGCCCGCTCCAGCGGCTCGTCGACCGCCGCCAGCCGCGCCTCCCGGATGGCCACGCGGCGGGCCTGCTCGCCGGCGGCCTCGAGCGCCGCGTCGGCCGCCACCAGCGCCTCGCGCCCCACCGCCCCCGGGAGCGCCGAGAGCAGGACCAGCGCCTCGCGCGGACCCGTCCGACCGGGCTCGCGCCGGGCCAGCTCGGCGTGGAGCGCCAGGGCGCCGGCCTGGTCGTCGAGGCGGGTCCGCCGCAGCTCGGCCAGCCGGAAGGCGGTCTCCGCCTCGAAGCCCAGCTCCAGCCGGGCCACGAGCACCGCCGCCAGCTCGTCGGGCCGATCCATCGCCGTCAGCAGCCGGTCGATGGCCGCCGCCACGTCGCGGTCCTGGGGGGCCAGCGCCGCCACCTGGCGCCAGGCCTCGACGGCGCGCGGCAGGTCGCCGAGGCGCGCCTCGGCCACCGCGGCGATCTCGCGGAGCGGATCCTGCCGGGCCGGCGCCGAGGCGGCCCGAACCGCCATGGCCTCGCAGACGTCGACCAGCCTCGACCACCTCTCGGTGGCGCGGTAGAGCCGGCGCAGCGCCGCCAGCGCGCCCAGGTCGTCGGGCAGCTCCACCAGCAGCCGCTCCCAGGCGGCGGCCGCGCGGTCGCGCGCCTCCAGGCGCCGCTCGCACCAGTCGCCCAGCTCGCGGAGCACGGTGGCCCGCTCCGCCCCGCCCAGGGCCTCGGCCGCCTCGTCCAGCGCCCGGGCCGCGGCCTCGGGATCACGGGCCAGGTCGGCCACGCGCCGCAGCTCGCGCCGCAGCTCGGGATCCGCCGGCGTGGCCCGCACCGCCTCGATGGCCGCCAGCAGCACGTCGGCCGGCGTCCCCCCGGCCTGCTCGTGGAGCCGCGACACCTCGTGCCACGCGGCTGCACGGCCGGCCGCCTCGGGATGGGCCCGGGCCGCCGCGCCCAGCGCCCGCAGCCGTCCCCCCGCGTCGCCGCGGGCGGCGTGGGCCTGCACCAGGGCCTGCGCCGCGGCCAGCACCACGGCCGGATCGGGATCGGCCAGGGCCTGCTCCAGCGACCCCAGCGCGGCGGCGTCGTCGGGAGCGGCCTGCAGCGCGGCCGCCAGCCGGGTCACGGCGCTGGCCTGGTCGCCCAGCCCGGCCGCCAGCCGGGCGCTCTCCCGCGAGGCCCGGGCCGCCTCGGCCGGATCGTCGCTGGCGGCCGCCAGCTGGTCGAGCACCGCCGCCTGCCCGACCGGGTCGCCCGCGATGCCCAGCGCCGCCGCCAGCCGGGCCAGCAGGCGGTTCCGGCCGGCCGGCGCCGCCAGCCCCAGTGCCTCGCGGTAGAGCTCGACGGCGGCCGAGGGCTTCTGCAGCCGCTCCAGCAGCACCTCGGCCTGCTGCCCCAGCAGCACCGACCGCTCCGCGCCGGCGGCGGCCCGGGCCCGCTCGCCCAGCAGCCCGGCCGCCTCCTCCCAGCGCTCGGCGACCAGGCAGACCCGGGTCAGCCTCGCCAGCAGCTCCGGGTCGGCGGGACGGAGGGCCAGGCAGCGGCGCAGCTGCTCGGCGGCGGCGTCCGAGGCGCCCAGCTCCTCCTCGGCCACCGCGGCCGCCCGGCGGCGCAGCGGCAGCTCGTCGTCCGGCCTGCCCTCCAGGCGGGCCGCCGCTTCGACCAGCAGCGTGAAGAGCTCGGCCTGCGCCCCGACCCGGCGGGCCAGCGCCTCGCAGCGCTTGCGGGCCTCGACGTGGTCTGGGGCGGCGCGCAGGGCCTCGGCCGCGTCGGTGAGGGCGCCCCGGGCGTCGCCCAGGCGCTCGGAGCGGATCATCGAGGCGTCGAGCAGGTGGCGGGCCCGCTCGCGCGGGTCGGCGTCGGCGGGGAGCCTTCGGGCCACCAGCTCCAGCATGGCCGCCTGCTTGGCCGGCTCGCCGCGGGCGGCGTGGACGGGGGCCAGCACCCGGGCGATCTGGAGCGGATCGACGCCGCGGGCCATCAGGCGCTCCAGCAGCGCCACCGCCTTCTGCTGCTGCGAGGTGGTGGTGCCGCCGGCGGAGAGCAGCGCCGTGACCACGCCGGCCGCCTCGCCGTGGCGCCCCAGCGGATCGACGAGCACGGTGGCCCGCTCCAGCTCCAGCTCGGCCCGCTCGGCCGGGCCCTGGACCAGCGCAGCCAGCCTGGCCAGCACCTGCGTCCGCTCCTCGGCCGCCACCGCGCCCGGGGTCGACTCCAGCGCGGCGTGGAGCCCCCACAGCGCCTCCTGGTCGTCCGACGAGGCCTCCAGCAGCTCGCGCCAGATCCCGGCGGCCGCCGCGCCACGCCCCGCGGCGCTCAAGGCCCGCGCCAGCGCGCTGCCGGTCTCTTGCCGGGCCGTCCCCTCGGCCCGGGCGTGGTCGGCCTCCAGCCCGGCCAGCGCCTCCGCCTGCTGGCGGGCCCGGGCCTCGCACCCGGCCAGCGCCGCCGCGGCCTCGCGGTCGGAGGGATCGGCCACGGCCAGCTCGCGCCACGCCTCGGCGGCCGCCTCGGGCCGTCCCAGCTCCCCGTCCAGCAGCTCGGCGGCCCGCCGCAGCAGCCCCCGGCGCGCCGCCGGATCGCCGGCCACCGCCTGCGCCGCCGAGCGGAGCGCCCGGCACAGCTCGGGGATCAGCCCGGCCCGCCGGGCCGCCTCCTCCAGCCCGGTGCGGACCGAGGCCCGGCGCGGATCGAGCGCCAGCGCCCTCGACAGCGTCCGGAAGGCGTCTCCCGGCCGCTCCAGCTGCTCCAGCTCGACCGTGGCCAGCCGCTCCAGCAGCTTGACCCGCTCGGCGGTGTCGGGCTCGGCGGCCACCCGCAGCGCCAGGACCTCCGCCAGCCTCGGCCACTCCTCCCGCTCGGCGAGCAGCGGGGCCAGCGCGGTGGCGGCCGGGACGCTGGCGGGATCGATCCGCAGCGCCGCCTCGAGGTGGCGCTGCGCCCGCTCCGGGTCCAGGAGCCGGGTCCGGGCCAGCTCGGCGGCCCTCACCCGCAGCGGCGCGTGGCCGGGCCGCTCCGGCATGGCCTCGAGGTGGCGCTCCAGGACCGCCAGGGCCTCGGTGAAGCGGCCGGCGTCGGTGAGCTGCTCGAAGGACTGGAGCGCGGCCGGCTCGCAGGACGGATCGAGCTCCAGCGCCCGGGCCAGCGCGGCCAGCGCGCCCGGCCCGTCGCCGAGCCGGACCAGCTTGAGCCGGGCCGCCGCGAGGTGGACCTGCACCAGCGCGCCGCGGTCGCGGGTGGCGGCCGCCAGCCGGTCCAGCGCGGCGGCGTGGCCGCCGAAGTCCTTGCGCTCCTCCAGCATGTGCTCCATCAGCTCCAGCACCGCCGGCTGGCCGGGCGCCAGCGCCCAGGCCCGCTCCAGCAGGCCCACGGCTGGTCCCAGCCCGTCCGGCGCGTAGGTGGCCTGGAGCTGGGCGGCGCGCAGCAGCAGCTCGGCGGCCTCGCGCCGGGGCGCCGTGGCCGCGCGGGCCTCCAGGCTGGCGGCCTCCTCGCGCCAGCGGCGCGGCAGCGAGGTGAGCCGCTCGCGGGCCTCGGCGGCGCCGGGCGCCGCCCGGTCGAGGGTCTGGGCCTCGATGAGCGAGTCCATGGCGACGTCATGGAAGAGCGCCTGGTCGGCCAGCGTCGCGCCCAGCCGCGCGTAGTCCCGCGCCAGGCCCACCCGCTCGGCGCCCCCGTCGCGGGCGGTGTCGAGCAGCCGCTTGGCCTGGGCGTAGCGCCGCAGCGCCAGGCAGGCCTCGAGGCCGCACTGCCGGGCCTCGACCAGCCCGGGATCGAGCCGCACCGCCCCGGCGTAGCGCATCGCCGCCCGGTCGCGCCGGCCCAGCTGCTCCTCGTGGAGCCGCCCCAGCCGCAGCGCCAGCCGGGCCCTCTCGGCGGGGGCGGCGGCGGCCAGCGCCCGGCGCTCCAGCACGTCGCTGAGCGAGGCCCAGTCCTGGCGCGCCTCGGCCAGCTCGGAGAGGGCCTGCAGCGCCGGCTGGCTGCCCGGGTCGCTCGCCAGCATGGCGCGGTACAGCTCCTCGGCCCGCGCCGGGTTGGCGGCCTCGCGGCGCGCCACCTCGGCGGCCTCCGCCAGCAGCCGCGCCGCCTCGGCGGCCGGCAGCACCCGGGCCCGGGCCTCCAGCAGCGAGGCCAGCTCCTCGAACCGGCTGCCCTTCCGGTAGGCCGCCTCGAGCGCCTGGAAGGCCTCCTGGTCGCCCGGGGCGGCCTCGAGGGTCTCCAGGTGAGCCCGGATCTGCTGGTCCATTCAGCCCCTCGGGCTCGGCGCCCGGCTAGAACGTGTAGCGCACGACCGGCGTGACGGCGTAGCCGGGGGCCTGGGCGGAGAGCACGTACAAGCCGTCGACCTGGAGCCCCACCGAGAAGTGGCGGAGCTGGGTGTAGTACTCGACGCCGAGGCCGCCGCCGACCAGCACGTCGGTGTCGGCGAAGAGGCCGGTGGGGTGGGAGACGAGGTAGCCGCCGCGCCCGTGGGCGTAGACGAAGAAGCGCTCGTAGCCGTTGCGGTCCCTCTGGCCGTAGAAGGCGTAGCGGAGGTCGAGCCCCGCCACCAGCAGGTCGAAGGCGCCGTAGGAGGCGCTGGCCTTCAGGCTGGCCCCCTCGGCGAAGAGGGCCACGGCGAACCGGCCGGTGACGTCGTACCCGAGGTGCACGCCGACGACGGCGCCCCCCGCGGTGCCGCCGCCCTCGGTGGCGAAGGGGAACTTGACCGGGTCCTGGTTGGGCGTCTCCAGGAGGCTCAGCCACCCGGCCTCGAAGCCGACGAAGAACCCGCGCTCGACGTCCTTGTACCTCGGGGCCCGCGGATCCTCGACCGGTGGCGGGGCGGCGTCCTGGGCGCGGGCCGGGCCGGCCGTCGCCAGGGCGGCGAGGACCAGCACGAGGCCGCGGCGGATGGCGAAGCGGGACACGGCGGCTCCTCTCCTACTCCAGGCCCGAGGCCCGCAGGATCCAGGGGTAGGTGATGACGGCGATGCCGCCGCCCTTGGGCTTGGGGAATTGCCAGCTGACGATGCGGGCCATCATGCACTGCTGGACCTTGTCGTTGTTGAGCGTGGTCGAGCTGGCGTCCACGGTGGGGTTGGAGGCGTTGCCGTCGGCGTCGATGACCCACTTGATGGCCACCTTGCCGGCCAGCTTGGGGTTCACCGCCAGCTGCTCCTCGTAGCAGAACCGGATCTGCGCGGCGTGCTCCTGGATCACCTTGCGGATGAGCTCCTTGTCGATGGACCCCATCACCTGCGCCACGCCGGCGGTGATGGCCACGTCGCGGTCGGTCTTCCGCCCCAGGCTGCCGACGCCCTGGCCGTAGCCGCCCAGGCCGCCGCCCCGCCCCTTGGTGCCGATGCCGCCGATGCCGACCGTCTCACCGGACCCGCCGCCGCCCGCGCCGGTGCCCCGCACGCCCAGGCCGCCGAAGCCGTAGCTGTCACCCACGGTGTTGCCGAACATGTTGCCGACCGCGCCGCGGACGTCGCCGCCGAGTCCTCCGGATCCGAGGACGGTGGCGAGGCCGCCGCCGCCGCCCCGCCCCAGCGCGCCCAGCACGCCCATGCGCTTCACGACCTCCTTGGCGTTGGGATCGATGGCCTTGGGCGCCGAGCGGGCGTCGGTCTTGGGGGCGTCCTTCTTGCCCATCTTGCCTTCCTCGCCCTTGTGCTTCTCGGCCATCTCGCCCGACTGCTCGTCCTTCTTCGCCCCCTTCTCGCCGGGCAGCTTCTCGGCCGGCTTGGGCGCCTCGGGCGGCTTGATGATGAACTTGGCCATCCGCGAGGGGTTCTTGAAGAGGTCGTCGGCGAGGACGTCGGTCTCGTAGGGGAAGTTGTTCGAGGCGACGATGAAGCCGGCCTGCAGGAAGAAGAGGACGAGGAAGAGGTTGAGGAACTGGTAGTTGATGCGCTGCCACCAGGGCGGGACCTCGACCACCTCGGGGCGGCGCGGCCGGGCCTCGATGGCCAGCCCGGCGCCCAGCTCGGCGCGGACCGCCCCGGCGTTCGGGACCGGCACGGTGAAGCCGCCCTGCACGGTGTCGTCGGCGCTGGCCCTGTGGCTCTTGACCAGCTCGGCCAGGGTGGTGCGGGCGCCCCGCTCCACCAGCGCCCCGGTCATGCCGCGGGCGAAGGCGAACGCGTACTGGCCACCGGCGTAGCGGAGGACCGGGAACTGCGGGGAGGGGAGCTGGTTGGCGGGGATGGCCAGCGCGCAGCCGGGCCCCTCGCCGACCAGCACCGGCGACGGTGGCGCCACGAAGGCGGCGGCGTCGACCAGCGTGTCGCCCCAGAGCAGCCGGAGCTCGACGCCGTGATCGCCGGAGACTTCCTCGACGACGGCGGCGGCGCGCGGCAGGCGCCAGGCCTTCCGGGCGCGCCGCGCCGGGGCGCGAGCCGCCGGTGCGGCGCGGGGGATCACGCGAGCCACCGGGACCGCGGCCGGCGCCCGGGTCGCCACCTCGGCCGGGGCGGCGGCCGGCGCGGGTGCGGGTGCTTCCGGGGGCGGGGCGGCCACGGCCACCGCCGCCACGGGTGCCGGAGCGGCTGCGACCGGGACCCGGGCCGGGGCCGCGGCGGGCACCGGGGCAGGGACAGGAGCCGGGCCAGCGACGGGAGCCGGAGCCGGGACAGGAACCGGCGCCGACGCGGCCACGGCGGCCGGGTCCATCACCAGCGCGATGCGGAGCCCGCCCAGCTGCAGCTGGTCTCCCGGCTTGAGGAGGCTGCGCGAGACCTTCCGCCCGTTGACGAAGGTCCCCTCCGCGCTCCCCATGTCGATGACCGAGACGGCCCCGTCGGCCGCCACCTCGATCACCGCGTGGATGCGCGAGACCCGGTCGTCGTCGAGCGGCAGGTGCGCCGTCGCCAGCCTTCCGAGCTTGATGATGTCCCGGGTGAACTGCTCGGTCCGCAGCAGCTGGTCGCCCCGGTACACCTGGAGGGTGATCGGCGTCGCCATCTCGGCTAGAGCTCCCCGGACGCCTGCATCACCTTGTCGCGCCAGTTCTCGCGAATCCGGATCAGGTTGGAGTGGGAGACCTTGCGGCGGGCCTCGACGTACTCACCGTCGGGACGCTTCAGATCACCACTGATGGTGTCGTCCTCGAAGTTGATCTCGGTGCGCTTCTCGTACGTCACGTTCGGCTTGGGCGCCGCCTTCTCTTGAGCCAGCGGGACCGCGGGAGCGGAGAGCAGCGCCAGGATGACGAGGGTGCGCATGGGCGGGGACCTCATGTTCACGCGAGCTTACCACCGGTCCGGCGCCGGGGCGAAACACTCAGGGCTTCGTCTTCGTGGCCGGCTTCGGAGTCGGAGAAGGTGCGACATCACCCTTCCCTCCACCGGGCGCGACCGCCGGCGCCCTGGCCGCCTCGGCGGCCTTCTTCTCGGCGGCCTTCCTGGCGGCCTCGTCCTGCATCTGGCGAGCGGCCTCGGCGGCGGCCCTGGCCTGTCCCACCTGCTCCTGGCACTCGCGGATCAGCCTGGGCGCCGGCGATCCCTGCGGCAGCACCGGGCCGGCCGCACGCTCGTACTGGTCGAGGGATCGCAGCGCCCCCTCGCAGTCCCCCTGATCCCGCATCAGCAGCACGCCGCGCGCCAGGTGGACCTCGGGGAGCTTGCCGCCACCCAGGCGCTCGGCCGCGGCGTAGGAGGCCAGGGCCTCCTCCGGCTTGCCTCCGTGGCGCTGGGCGATGCCGAGGAGGAGCTGGGCCGGCGCGTTGGAGGGGTCGTCGGCCAGCACGCTGGCCGCCAGCGCCTGCACCTCGCCCCAGCGCTCCTCTCGCACCGCCACCTCGAGGAGGCCGGCGCGGGCCGCCGCCATCCCAGGCTGGAGCGCCAGGGCCTTCTTCCACTGCGCCGCCGCGCCAGCGTGGTCGCCCTGCCTGGCGAGCAGCTGGCCGGACAGGAAGGCCACCTCGGCGTCGTCGGGCGCGCTCTTCTGCAGCCGCAGGGACACCAGCCTGGCCAGGTCGAGGTCGCCGCGGGCCAGCGCCACGCGCACCATGGTCTTGCGCGCACCCACCGAGGTGGGGTCGCGCAGCAGCGCCTCGCGGGCCTGGTGCCAGGCCTCGTCGAGCTGCCCGGACTGCAGGTAGAGGGCGGCCAGCCGCTCCCGCGAGACCGCGTCGTCGGGGAAGTCGCGGGCCGCCGCGTCGTAGGCGGCCTGGGCGCCCCGCAGGTCGCCGGACTTCTCCAGCGCCACGCCGAGGTTGGCGGCCGCCTGCTTGAATGGCTTGCCGGCCAGCGCCTTCTGGTACTCGGCGCGAGCCTCGAGGTCGCGCCCCTGGCGCTCCAGGGTGACGCCCAGGTTGTAGTGCGCCTCCGGGGCCTCGGTGGCGTCGACCACGGCCCGCCAGCGCCGCTCCAGGATGGCCCAGTCGACCGCCTTGGCCTTCTCCATCTCCTCGCGCGCCGCCACCGCCTCGTCGAAGAGCCGGCGCCCCTGCGCCGAGAGCGGCTCCCCGGGCATGGCCTTCACGGATGGTGCGGCAGTGGCGGACTTCACCGCCGGGGACGGCTTGGCCGGCGCGCCGGCGCAGGCGACCAGCACCAGCGCCCCGAGGGCCAGGACGGGAAGTCTGGATGGGGCGGTCACTGGAGCAGGTCCTCGTCGTCGCCCTTCCTGGGGCGCGGGAGCGGGTCGTCGGAGGCCGGCGGCGGAGGGGGCTCCTTCGACTGGCCCTTGGCGCCGGGGCGGGGCGCCGCCCGGGCCGGGGCGGTCGACTTGAGCGGCGGGGCCGGCGCCACGCCGCTGCGGACCGGGGCCGTGCTGCGCCGGGTGGCGGGGGCCGGCGGCTCGAGGGCCGAGAGCAGCGGATAGCCCCGCGGACGCTCGACGTGGGGGACGGCGGCCAGCGGCGGCATGGCCTCCAGGGTGGGACCGAGCTCCGGCTTCTTCTGCATGGCGGCCTGCATCGACCGGGTGGCGCAGTCGCTCCGGACCCCGAGCTCGCGGGCCTTGGTGGCGGCCAGCTCGAAGCCGTCCTGGGCCTTGGTCTCCAGCGGCTCGGCCTGCTCGGCCAGCTGGGCCTTGTAGACCTCGACCAGCTCCTTGTCGTTCTTGATCTCCTTCGGCACCGGGGCCTCGAGGAGCACGCGGCCGAAGTGCTTGTAGAGCAGGCCGATCCGCTCCAGCGAGCAGACCGCCGGCTCGGCCACGCCCAGCTTCACCACCGCGGTGTAGTCCTCCTCGAGCTTCTTGAGCCGCCCCGCCATCCGCTTCAGCTGGTACTCCACGTCGCGCTGGGGGACGTTGAGGTTGAGCTTCTGGTACTCGGCCCACGACGGCTCCAGCGACCGGAACATCCCCTCGGCGGCGATGGGCAGCCCCTGGTCCTTGACCTGGCCCCGGTTCCGCTTCCAGTACTCGAAGCCCTGCTCGTAGGCGGCTCGTGACCCGGCCGCGTTGCCCGACTTCTCCATCACCCGGGCGATGCGCTGCTGCGCCGCCAGCCACTCGTCCGGCGTCCTGGCGTAGCGCCGCTGGTAGGCCTCCAGCCTCGACAGCTCCTTCTGCGGCAGCCCCTGCCGCGCCGCCACGTCGGCCAGTGAGAGCGAGAGCCGCGCGGCGTCCTCGCCGTCCGGCCAGACCTCGAGGTAGGCGAGCGCGTCGGCCTCGGCCCGGGGCCAGTCGCGCAGGCCGGCCCGGAAGACCGCCGCGTTGATGATGGCGTCGAGCGCCTTCTTCTCCTCGTAGACCGGGGCCGCCGCCGGCGCAGCGGCCGGCGCGGCCGCCGCCTTGGCGCCCTTCCTGGCCGGGGGCGGAGGCGGCGCCTTGGCCGGGGCGCCGCCGCGGGTCCGCCGCCACTCGCGGAAGTAGCGCTCGTAGGCGTCGGCGGACCGCTGGAAGTCGGCGATGGACTCGTACCCGGACGCATTGTCGTAGAGGCACCGCGGCGCCAGGGGGTCGGCGGGGAAGCGCTGCAGCAGCTGCTCGCGCACCTCCATGGACTTGTCCACGCGGCTGGCGCGGGCGTAGTCGACCGAGGCGTTGTAGAGCGCGGTCGGGGCCAGCCGGGTGTTGGGCCAGTCGCGCACGAAGGCGAGGTAGCTCTCGGCGGCGGCCTCCCAGTCCCGGGCCTTCTCCTGCTCCTCGATGATCTTGAAGGCGCTCTGCTCGATCACCTTGGGCAGGTCGTCCTTGAGCTTGGGGTGGGCGGTCACCAGCGCCTGGTTGGCGAAGAAGCGCTTGGCCTGGGCGTTGAGCTTCCGCCAGTCACCCAGCTCGTTGTAGGCGTCCAGCACCAGGTTGGTGGCGTACTCCGCCTCCTCGGCCTGGGGGTGGTCGAGGGCCACGCGGGTGAACTGGTCGATGGCGTCGGCGTAGTCGTAGTGGTCGTAGCTGAGCTTGGCGCTGCGGTAGGCCGCCTTGGAGGCCAGCTTCCCGTCGGGCCGCCAGCGGACGTAGCGCCGGTAGGCCTCGGCCAGCTTGAGCCGCTCCGGGGCCATGGCGATGCGCGTCTTGGGTCCTGGCGGTGGCGCCGCCAGCGGCGGCAGCGCCTTGGCCGCCTCCTCGTGGGCGAAGAGCGAGCCCTCCAGGGCGTCGTTGAACCACTTGCCGGCCTTGGCTCCGGTCTCGCCGCCGCGCGCCTGCCTGCTCCGGCCCTCCATGGCGGCCACGTCGAGCTGGACCACGCGGTCGTACTCGTCACCGGCCTCGGCGTACCGGCCGAGGGCATAGAGCAGCTCGCCGTGGTAGAAGCGCATCTCGTAGGCCGAGGGGCTCTCGCCGAAGACCTGCAGGTAGTCGGCGTAGACGCTGATGGCGAACCCGGCCACGGCCTGGTCGTCGGTCTTCTTCCACTCGTTGTGGTAGCGCAGGGCCAGGTAGCGCAGGGTGTTCTCCGCGGTGGAGCGGGCCTCGGCGGTGAGCTTGGCGTTGGCCGGGTCCTTGCCGCGCGGCGAGGCCTCGAAGTCCTCGATGACCTTCACGAAGACGTGGGCCTGCTGCACCGCCACGTCCTTCTTCCCCATCCGGCCGGCCATGGTGACGATGCGCGACTGGAGCATGGGGGCGTCGGGCGCCACCGGGTCCTGCCGGATGAGCCGGTGGTAGACGAGGATGGCCTCGCGATCCTGCCCGTCGGTCCAGTAGAGGTCACCCAGGGTCCGGATCATGTCGCGGGACTGGGCCTCGCCCCCCACCCGCTTGAAGTCCTCGAAGGCCGCCTCGGGGCCGCCCACGTGCGGCCAGGTGCGCACGTAGTCCTTCCTGGCCTCCTTCACCAGGGCCAGCTTCCGGTCGGCCGGGATCGAGGAGGTGGGCAGCTCGCCGAAGTAGACCACGGCGCGGAAGAGGTCGAGCGCGGCCGGGAAGTTGCCCAGGTTGAACTGCACCCAGCCCTGCTTGTAGAGGGCGTACCCGTAGACCGAGCTCTCCTGGTAGCTGGCGGCCTTCTGGTAGGCCTCCAGCGCCTTCCTCAGGTTGCCGGTCCGGTCGGACTTGTTGGCCCGGTCGAAGTAGTACTCGCCGAAGGCCATCCAGGCGTCGGGGACGTAGGGCGAGTCGGGGAAGTTCTTGATGAGGGCCCGGTAGGCCTTCATGGCGTCTTCGTCGGCCCGGTCTCGCTGCAGCAGGTTGCGGGCCAGGAAGAACAGCACCTCGTCGAGCCGCTCGTACTTCGGGTACTTCTTGATGATGGCCCGGTAGAGCGCCACCGCCTGGCCCTGCAGCGCCTTGAACTGGCGGTCGTCCTCGGCCCGCTCCGCCTGGAGCCGGGGGATCCGCGGGTCGCCCTTGGGGAGCGCGATGATCTCGCCGTCCTTGCGGTTGGCCTCGAAGAAGAAGTACTGCGACTCCTCCCAGAGCAGCTCGGCCAGCCGGAAGTAGTAGCCGGGGAGATCCTTGTCGCCGTCGCCGGCCGAGAGCTTGATGAGCTTCTGCAGGCCCTGGATCTCCTCCCGCCGCTTGGCGGAGAGCTTCACCTCGATGCCGGCGCGGAACTGCTCGAACGCCAGCTGGGGGCCGGCCGGCCCCTGGTCGGACTTCCTGGCGACCTCCAGCGTCCCCTCCAGCGCGGCGTCGGGGCCGACGCTCCGCTTCTGGCCGAGCGAGCCGCCCCCGGGGGCGGCGCGAGGATCGGCCGCGCGCACCCCGCCCGTGGGGAGGGCCAGGGCCAGCGCCAGGGCGCCGGTGAGGACGGCGGCAGGACGGTTCACGATGCGGCTCCTCCCGGGGGCAGGTCAGCGGCCCGCCGACCGGGGCGGGCGATCCTTGCAGCCCTTGGTCAGCGTGTACGAGTAGGTCCCGAGCTCGTCGCGCCAGAACTCGCCCTCGTACGGCCAGTAGAGGTGCTCGTCGGACACGGCGTGGGTCCAGCGCAGGTCCTTCACCACCTCGACCTGGCTGCCGGCCGCCAGCGAGCCCTCCAGGGCTTCCCGCTCCTGGCGCGAGACCTCGATGGAGATGCGCAGCGCCTGGGCCAGCATGGAGCGGAGCTGGTCGCGCTCGTACTCCAGCTTGGCGCGGGCGCGCTGGCCGGCCTCGGTGGTCAGCTGGGTCTTCTCCCTGGCCAGCCTGGTCTTGAGCGCGGCGGCCAGCGGCGAGGCCCGGAAGGCCTGGCTCCGGTCGCCGAGGCCGTGGTCCACCTCGGCGTCGACCTCGGCGGCGGCGTCGGCGAGCCGCTTGATGGAGGGGTCGGTGAAGGCCAGCCGCCGCACCCGCGGGCTGACCGCCTGCTCCAGGAAGACCGAGGGGGCCGCTGGCCGGGCGGACAGCGCCACCAGCTCGTCGTAGAGCGGCTCGTAGGAGGCGTTGAAGGTCTCCAGCACCCGGCGGGCCTCGGGGTAGCGGCAGTTCTCGTAGTAGATGATGGCCTTCAGCACCCAGGACTCGGGGAAGTACTCGTCCTTGAAGTAGGCCGACTGCAGCGTGAGCAGGTTGCCCAGCGCCTTCTCGTGCTCGCCGATCCGGTAGTGGGCGTACGACGCCTCCCAGAGCCCCTCCAGCCACTGGGTCCCGCCCCACGGCATCTTGCCGTAGTAGAAGATGGCGTAGCGGTTCTGCCGGTTCTGGTAGTGGAGCCGGGCCAGCTGCAGGAAGGCCAGCTCGCGCAGCTCGACGTCGCCGGCCCGCCCCTTCCGCGGGTTGGTGAGCCGGACCACCTCCTTGAACTTCTCGCTGGCCGACTGCTCGTCGCCGAGGGCGAAGCGGGCCAGCCCGTCGATGAACTGGGCGCGGCCGTAGATGTCGCCGTCGTCCTCGGCCCGCGCCGCCTTCGCGGTGGTGGCGCCGGCCTCCTGGCGCACCTGCCCGGCCAGCCGGCTGGCCTCCCGCCACGAGGTGCGGGCCTCCTCGGTCTTCCCCGCCTCGTCCAGGGCGTGGCCGCGCTCGAACTCGTACTTGGCGAGGAGGTAGTGGAACCGGTCCTGGTACTCGGGAGGAGCGCCGTCGCGGGCGTACCGGGCCACCCGCGGCAGCACCTCCTGCTCGCTGGACATGGAGCCGCTCACCTTGAACAGCCACTCCAGGGCGCTGTGGAAGTAGCGGGTCCGCGAGGGGCCGCGCTCCAGGATCTCGTCGAAGTAGCCGAGCGCCGAGTGGTTGAGGCCGGCCAGCGACAGCGTCCGGGCCAGCTGGTAGCGGGCCTCGTCGTGCCCGTCGGCGAGCCCCGGCTCGCGGAGGATGGCGTCGAAGGCCAGCGCGGCCTCGTCGTACTTCTTCTGGTCGGCCAGCGCGCGGGCGGCCTCCAGCCGGGCCTTGGCCTCGCCGCGGGCCGCCGCGGGCGGGGGCGGGGGCGGGAGCGGGACCGGGGCCTCGGTCCTCGCCGGCGGCGCCGCCTTCTTCGGCTCGGCGGGCTTGGTCTCGGCGGCCTTCGGCTCGGCCTTCTTGGGCTCGGCCTTCTTCGGCTCCGCCTTCTTCTTCGGCGCGGCCTTCTTGGCGTCGGTGGCCGGCGCGCCGAGGTCGAGGCCGAGCTGGGCCCGCGCCGGCGAGGCCAGGGCCAGGGCGAGCAGCACCGCGAGGGCGGCCAGTGGGCGCATCAGGTGCCTCCCCCCGGTGCCCGCGGGCTGCTCGGGAAGAAGAAGGAGAGGCCGAGCTCGAGGAAGAACTGGTTCTGCACGTCGGTGCGCGGCTGGTTGCCGGAGCCCTCGATCCAGTTGGGCACCTCCACCGCGTAGATGTAGTCCTTCACGTCGAGGCGGACGGCCAGGAAGCGGCTCAGGTAGAAGCGGAGGCCCAGCCCGACGTGGCCGCCGATGGTCCCGGTGGTGGCCGGCTTCCCGCCGGCCGCGGCCAGGGACTCGGCGGCGTCGCGCGACAGCACCTCGTCGTGCCAGATGTAGTCGGCCCCGGCCATGACGGCCAGATCGAAGTGGAGCACCTGCTCGGCGGCGAGGTTGAGCTTGCCGTAGACCGGCGCCCAGGCCACCTCGGCCCCGGCCATCATCCGGATCGCCCCCGGCACCTGCCAGAGCTGCTCCTGCGTCGCCGGGTGGCAGCCCTGGTTGGCCGGGCACACCACCGCCGACCCGGTGGCCGAGGTGCTGCCCATGGCGAAGGTCCCGCCCACCGAGAGGAACTCGGTGAAGTGGTACCCCACCTTGACGCCGCCGAAGTACTTCCTCAGGAAGGCGTCGTTGAAGGAGAGGTTGAAGGTGGGCGTCACCTCGAGCCGGCCCGCCTTGGTGTAGAGCTGCCCGGAGATGGGCTTGATCTTGCCCTCGAAGGCGTCGGCCTTGTTGCCGGCGCGGGCGGGCCCCGGCAGGAGCGCGGCGAGGAGGAGCGCCAGCCCGGCGGCGCGCGTGGTGGCGGCGGGGCTCATTGCGGGTACACGTACTCGAAGGTGGTGGGGAAGAAGAAGCTCACCCCCACGTTGGCGACGAAGACCGTCTGGATGGTGGCCGGCACCGAGACGATGGGCTGGTCCGGGTAGAAGGTGGCGAGCAAGCCGAACTCGAAGGCCATCCACTCCTTGGGGTAGAAGCGGACGCCGCCGCCGAACTCGGCGGCCGGGTGCGGCCCCTCGTTGCGGGGCGCGTCGCTGGTGGCGCTCCAGACCGCGCCGAAGCCGGCCGAGAGGAAGAGGTCGAAGTGGACGATGGCGTCGCCGAGGAACGCGGCCTTGCCGTAGATGGGCGACCAGACGCCGTCCATCATGGCCTGGGAGTAGATCTGCGAGGTGAGCAGCTGGCTCTGGAAGGCCAGCTTGCCGACCCGGGCGTTGTCGGTGCGCAGCGGCGTGTAGTAGGCGCCGCGCAGCGCCAGGGCGAAGCTGTCCTGGAAGCTGTAGGCCAGCCGCAGGCCGCCGCCGACCTTCTGGTAGAAGGCATCGTTCACCGAGAGGGCGAGGATGGGCGCGACCTCGAACCGCCCCTTCTTCAGGAAGCCCTTGCGCTGGACCGCCTTGACCCGGTCGCCCAGCGCCACGTCGCGCTCGCCGAAGAGCGTGTCGCCGGCCGGCGCCGCCGCGGGCGCGGCCTTCCCACCGGCCGGGGCAGGCGGCTGGCCGGGCTCGAGCGGCGCGGCCTCGGCCGGCTCGGCCTTCGGCTTCCGCTCCTCGGCCTTGGGCGGCGAGGAGAGATCGAGTCCCCGGAGCTCCTGCGCGCCGGCGGGCGCGCTGAAGGCCAGGACCAACCAGCCGATGATCAGCCCCTTGTGCATGTCTGCTCGCGGTCGAATGCTGGGCATCGTAGCGAATGCATGGGGGGGCGGCAATCTCCGGACCGCGACTTCTCAGGTGCTCGAAATGCCTACATGCCCGTTCCTTGCTGGCCGGTCGCGCGCCGTGATAACGGTGGGCGCGGGTTCCCCATGCGCTTCGCCACCACCGCCCTGGCCTTGACCCTCGCCAGCACCCTGCTGGCGGGCTGCCAGTCGCCCGACGTGGGCCAGCGCTGCGAGCTGCTCTGGAACACCGCGCCCGGCGCTCCGCCGGCCCCGACCCCGGCCACCATCGCCTCCGAGTACTTCGAGACCGGCAACGCCGCCTGCGACAACCTGGTGTGCATCGTCTCCCCGCAGGCTCCGGGCGCGCGCTACTACGACTGCGCCGGCACGCAGTGCGGCTACTGCTCCAAGCCCTGCGTGTCGGACAAGGACTGCTTCCAGTCGGAGACCGGGCTGGTCTGCCGCCAGATCGTGCTCGATCCGGCCTTCATCGCCGGGCTCGACCCCGAGACGCGCGCCAGCTACCTGGCCGACATCCAGTTCTCGAGCTACTGCGCCGTCCCGCGATGACGCCTCGCCTCGCCAGCGCCGGCGCCGCCCTGCTGCTGGCGGCCGCCTGCGCTCCGCGTCCCGCCGCCGCGCCGGCGGCCACCCCGGCGCCGCGGGTGGTGGTGGTGACCGCGGCCGGCGCGCGGCTGCCGGTGACGGTCGAGCTGGCGAGGAGCGACGAGGAGCGGACCCGCGGGCTGATGTACCGGCGCGAGCTGGCGCCCGAGGCGGGGATGCTGTTCTTCTTCTCGGAGAGCGAGGAGCGCGCCTTCTGGATGAAGAACACGCTGATCCCGCTCGACATGCTCTTCATCGACGACGGCGGCCGGGTGGTCGGCCTGATCGAGCGGGCCGAGCCGCTCACCACCTCGCCGCGCGATCCCGGCGTCCCCTGCCGCTACGTGCTCGAGGTGAACGGCGGCTGGGCGGCGCGCCACGGCGTGCGGCCCGGGGACCGGGTCGAGTTCGAGAACGTCCCACGCTTCTAGGGGCCCCGACCCAGGGAAGGTCGGGCCACTACCCCTCCTCGGGCGGGTTGCGGTCGTGGGCGTGGCGCAGCAGGTTGCCGGTCAGCTCGGCGCCCAGGCTGCGCTCCATGAGCTGCTCGACGGCCCGCTCGAACTCGATGCGCTCCAGCTCGTCGCCCCAGGCGAACCGGATCCCCATGCCCGGCTCCTCGCCCTGCGCGGCGCCGCGGACCACCTCGCCGTTGAGCTCGAAGGGGACCTCGCGCCCCGGGACCGAGAGCCGGAAGATGAAGCGCGTGCCGTTGGGCAGCGTCTTCCTGGTCTTGATGAAGGTGCCGCCCTTGGAGATGTTCTTGGTGTAGTCGGCGAAGAAGCTGTTGAGCTTCCGGTAGTCGACCTTGAGCTCGATGGGGGCGCGACCGTGCCGGCGGTTCTCGATCATGGACGCCGCATGTTAGCGCCTGGCCCCGGCGCCCGATAGGATCCGTCCGCCGCACCCGGCCCCCGTGATTCCCCGCGCTCTCGCCCTCGCCCTGGCGCTCCTCCGCCGCCCCCGCGCCCTCGCCGCCGCCGGGGCGCTGCTGCTGCTGGGCGCGCTGGGCGGACGGCTGCCGCTGCTCGACGTCCCCGGCTACGAGCTGGGCGAGGTCGGGGCCTGGCTCGGCCTCGCGCTGGGCCCGCCGCTCGGCTGGTGGACCGCCGCGGCGGAGCGGGAGCGCCGGGAGGGCTCACCGGCGGTGGCGGCGCTGGCCGCGGCGCTGGCCTCCACCGCCCTGCTGGCCCTGCTCTTCCTCGCCGTGGCGGTGCGCGCCGCGCTCGGCCCCTGCCGGGCCCTCGACGGCGCCGCCTTCTTCCCGGTGCTGGCCCTCCCCTCGGCCTGGCTGGCGGCGGCCCTCTCGGTGGCGCTGGCCTGGTCGGGGCGACGCCGGCGCCTGGTGGCCGGCGCGGCGCTGGCGCTGCTCGCCTCGTCGGCCTCCACCCTGTGGGAGGCGTGGCGCGGGCCGGCGGCCTTCGCGCTCGACCACCTGCTCGGGGTCTGGCCCGGGCCGCTCTACGACGAGGCCCTCCGGCTCGACGCCCGCCTCCTGCTCTTCCGGGCCGGCACCGTGGCGCTGGCGGTCGCGGTGGGCGCCGCCACGGCCCTCGGGGTGGGGCGCCGCCGGACCGGGCGGCTCGATCGCCGCGCCGCCCTGCTGCTGGCGCTGGCCGCGGCCGCCTTCGGCGGGCTCCGCCTGCAGCTCCACGCGCGCGTGCTCGACGGCGACCGCGAGGCCATCGCCGCGGCGCTGGGCGGCCGCCGCGACGGCCCGACCTGCTCGCTGATCTACCCCGCCGAGTGGCCGGAGCCGGCCATCGCGGCGCTGGCCGGCGACTGCGAGTTCCACGCCGCCGACATCGCCGCCGCGCTGGGCCTGGCGGCGCCTCCGAGGGTGACCGTCTTCGTCCACCGCAGCGACGAGGAGAAGCGCCGGCACGTCGGCGCCGGGGCCACCAGCTTCACCAAGCCGTGGCTCCGCGAGATCCACCTGACCCAGGCCGGCTGGCCCCACCCGGTGCTCCGCCACGAGCTGGTCCACGCCGTGGCCGCGGCGCTGGACCCCGGGCCGCTGGGCGTCCCCGCCCGGGCCGGCGTGCTGGTCGCGGCCGGGCTGGTGGAGGGGCTGGCGGTGGCGCTGGAGGTGCCCCGCGGGAGCTGGACGGTCCACGAGTGGAGCGCGGCGCTGGAGGACCTGGGGATGGCGCCGGACGTGGCGGGCCAGCTCGGCCCGGCCGGCTTCTGGACCACGGCGCCAGCCCGCGCCTACACCGCGGCCGGGAGCTTCATCGCCTACCTGCTCGACCGCCACGGGGGCGCCGCCGTGGCCCGGCTCTACCGGACCGGTGACTTCGAGGCCTCGTTCGGCCGGCCGCTCCAGCCGCTGGTCGCCGAGTGGCGGGCCTTCCTGGCCGCCCTCCCGCGCCCGCCCGGGCTGGCCGCGGCCGCCCGCGCCCGCTTCAGCCGTCCGGCCCTCTTCGCCGTCCCCTGTGCGCGCGAGGTGGCGGCCCTGGAGGCCCGGGCCTGGGCCGAGGCCGGCCACGGCCAGGTCGCGGCGGCCTGCGCCGGCTTGCGGCGGGTCTCGGCCCTCACCGGCCGGGCCGGTCCGCTGAAGAGCGCCGGCGACCTGCTGGCGCGGAGCGGCGCCTTCGACGAGGCCGGGGCCGCCTACCAGGAGGCGGCGCGCGCGGCGGGCGGGGACGACCTGGCCCTCACGTCGGCGCTGGCCTCGGCGCGGGCCGACCTGGCGTGGCGGCGCGACCGGCCGGCCGAGGCCGCCGCCGGGTGGCGGGCGGCGCTCGACGCTGGCGGCGAGCGCCAGGACCGGCGGCTGCTCGAGGCCAAGCTGGCGGCCCTGGGCGACCCGGACCAGGCCGGGGCGCTGCGCCCCTGGCTGCTCGGGGAGGCCGACCCGTCCGCCGCGCTGCCCGGGCTGGAGCGGCTGGACCGACCGCTGCCCGCCTACCTCGCTGCCCGGGTCCACCTCTCCCGCGGCCGGTTCGAGGCGGCCCTCCCCCTGCTGCGCCGCGCCCTGGCCGGCCCGCTTCCCGACCTGCTCGGGAGGGAGGCCCGCTACCTGCTGGCCGAGGCGAGCTGCCTCGCCGGCGCGACCGGCGCGGGAGCGCGGGAGCTGGAGGCGATGGCGGCGCAGGCGGACGGAGGCGCCGAGCGGGCCCGCGTCGAGGCCAGCCTGCGGCGGTGCGCCTTCGAGGCGCGGCGCGCCCCGCCCGTGGGCGGAGCGCGCGGCACCGGCGGCTAGGCCACGACGCGGAGCTTGCCGCCCTTGGGCTGGTACTCCGCCAGCTCGTCGAACTGCAGGTACCGGTAGATCTTCGCCGCCTTGGGGGCGATCCTGGCGTTGAAGGCCTCGAAGTACTCGGCCGGCGTGGGGAGCTTGCCCATGCTGGCGGCCACCGCGCCCAGCTCGGCGGAGCCGAGGTAGACCTTGGCGCCCGCCCCCATCCGGTCGTCGAAGTTCCGGGTCGAGGTCGAGAAGACCGTCACCGCGTCCGGCACCCGGGCCTGGTTGCCCATGCAGAGCGAGCAGCCGGCGGTCTCGATGCGGGCCCCGATGGCGCTGTAGGTGGTGAAGTAGGCCTCCTCCTTGAGCTGCTGCTGGTCCATCCGGGTGGGCGGGCAGAGCCAGGTGCGGACGGCCGGGTTGAACTTCTGCCCCTTCCAGAGCTCGCCGGCGGCGCGGAAGTGGCCGATGTTGGTCATGCAGGAGCCGAGGAAGACGTCGTCGATCCTGGCGCCGGCCACCTCGGAGAGCACCTTCACGTCGTCCGGGTCGTTGGGGCAGGCCACGATGGGCTCGGTGATCTCGGCCAGGTCGATCTCGAACACCTTCTCGTACTGGGCGTTCTTGTCGGCGGTGAGCACGGTGGGCTTCTTGAGCCACTTCTCCACCGCGGCGATGCGCCCCTCGAACGCCTGCTTGTCGCCGTAGCCGTCGGCGATCATCTTCTTCATCAGCGCCACGTTGGAGCGCAGGTAGGTGGCGATGGTCTTCGGCGAGAGGGCCACGCAGGCCGCCGCGGCGGAGCGCTCGGCGGCCGCGTCGGTCAGCTCGAAGGCCTGCTCGACGGTCAGGTCGGGCAGCCCCTCCATCTCCAGGATGGTGCCGTTGAAGATGTTCTTCTTCCCCTTCTTGGGCACGGTCAGGTCGCCGGAGCGGATGGCCCACAGCGGGATGGCGTTGACCACGTCCCGCAGCGTGATGCCGGGGTTGAGCTTGCCCTTGAAGCGGACCAGCACGCTCTTCGGCATCTCCAGCGGCATGAAGCCGAGCGCCGCGGCGAAGGCCACCAGCCCCGAGCCGGCCGGGAAGCTGATGCCGATGGGGAAGCGGGTGTGCGAGTCGCCGCCGGTGCCCACCGTGTCGGGGAGCAGCAGCCGGTTGAGCCAGGAGTGGATGACGCCGTCGCCCGGCTTCAGCGCCACGCCGCCGCGCGCCTGGATGAAGCCCGGCAGGGAGGCGTGCATCTGCACGTCGGCCGCCTTGGGATAGGCCGCGGTGTGGCAGAACGACTGCATCACCATGGGCGCCTGGAACTTCAGGCAGGCCAGCTCCTTGAGCTCGTCGGCGGTCATGGGGCCGGTGGTGTCCTGCGAGCCGACGGTGGTCATCTTCGGCTCGACGTACCAGCCGGGCAGCGCGCCCGGCAGGCCGCAGGCCTGGCCCACCATCTTCTGCGCCTGGGTGTAGCCCTGCCCCTTGGCCGGCGCCGGGTTGGTCTTCACCACGAAGAGGTCGGTGGCCCCCTTCTTGAGCGCCTTGCGGGCGCGGTCGGTGAGGGCGCGGCCGATGATGAGCGGGATGCGGCCGCCGGCGCGGAACTCGTCGCCGATGGTCTCGGGCGTCAGCGTGAAGGTGCTCAGCACCTCGCCGCCCTCGCTCCGGATCTCCCCCTTGACGGTGTCGATGGTGACCACGTCGCCCATCTTCAGCTTCGACACGTCCGCCTTGATGGGCAGCGCGCCGGAGTCCTGGGCGGTGTTGAAGAAGATGGGGGCGATGACGCCGCCGATGATGACGCCGCCGTTCCGCTTGTTGGGCACGAAGGGGATGTCCTCGCCGATGGCCCACTGGACGCTGTTGCAGGCCGACTTGCGCGAGGAGCCGGTGCCCACCACGTCGCCGACGAAGGCGACCTCGAAGCCGGCGGCGCGGTACTCGGCGATGGTCTTCAGGCCGGACGGGAACTTGGTCTTCCCCATGGCCAGGGCGTGGAGCGGGATGTCGGGCCGGGTGGCGGCGTCGCCGGCCGGCGAGAAGTCGTCGGTGTTGATCTCGCCGTCGACCCGGAAGACCTTGACCTTGCTTGGTGGCGGGCACGCCCTGGCGGGCGGTGAACCAGTCGGCGTTGGCCCAGGACTCGATCACCTTGCGGGCCTCGGCGTTCTTGGCCTTGCTGAGCGCCAGCACCTCGTCGAAGGCGTCGTAGACGTAGATGATGCCGGAGAGCGCCTTGGCGGCGGCCGCCGCCAGCGCCTTCACCTTGAGCGCGGCCACCAGCGGCGGGACGTTGTAGCCGCCGCCCATGGTGCCGAGCAGCTCGATGGCCTTGAGCTTGTCGATCTGGGCGCACTTCGCCTTGCCCTTGACGATCTCGGCGAGGAAGCCGGCCTTCACCTCGGCGGCCGGGTCGACGCCGGGGGAGACCCGGTTGACCAGCAGGTCGAGGAGGAACTTCTCCTGGCCCTTGGGCGGCTTGACCAGCAGCTTCACCAGGTCGCGGGTCTGCTCCGGATCGAGCGCCTTGGGCGGGATGCCCTGTTCCTTCCGCTCCGCCTCGTGCTTCAGGTAGGCCTCGATCATGTGGCTCCTCCGGGGTCCGGTGGTAGGTCTTCGGGGCGACTGAGATAGCACGGCGGCGGGGCGTGTGTCAGCCGCCGCCGCGGCGAAAACCAGCGTGAGATTCCGCGCTTACAGGGACCGGAGCAGTCCACAATCCGCGCCCCTGCAAGGGCGCGGGACGGCGGGAGATTTGGCGCGGGCCGCGGAGCCCGATCACCCCTGCTCAGGGCGCGATGGTCGACCCGATCACCACTGGCGGGCCGCTGGCGAGCACGAAGATGCCCGGGTAGCCGGCGGTCTCGAACCCCAGGCTCGGGTTGTGGAGCAGGGTGGAGCGGTCGATGGTCATCGATCCGGTCCGGTCATTGCTCACGAAGAAGATGGCGCCGCCGCCCTCCCGGGCGGTGTTGTCCTGCAGCCGGCTGCCGCAGAGGTCGAGCGAGAAGGTGTTGCCGTCGAGGTAGATGGCGCCGCCGCTCCCGCCGCCCGGCGTGCCGGGGCGGGCCGGGTTGGCGCCGACGCCCACCGCGCCACCGTCGGTGAAGAGCGAGTTGAGCACGTTCCACGACACCCCGATGCTGGACACGGCGCCGCCGTTCGACCCGGAGTTGCCGAGGCCCGGCGCGCCGCCGAAGGTGCTGCCCACCACCTGGACCGGCAGCCCCTGCGACTGGCTCAGGGCCCGGATGGCGCCGCCACCGACGTCGGGGCCGCGAGTGTCGCAGGTGTTGCCGAAGAAGCGGCAGCCCACCACCTTGAGCCGCCCTCCCCGGGCGAAGATGGCGCCACCGCCGCCGCCGTCGAAGGTCTCCCCGGTGGCGTCGCCGTCGACGAAGGTGAGGTGCTGCACCGTGAGCGCCGGGGTGGGCTGGTCCTGGCAGTGGGAGGTGGTCCAGACCTGGGCCGGATCGCAGGTGTCCTGGTAGAGGATGCGGACGCGTCCGCCGCCGCTCAGCGTCACCTTGCCGCCGCCGTCGATCACGACCTTCGGCCCCCGGTCGTTGAAGACCCTGGCGGTCCGGGTGAGGCGAATGGTGACCGGGGACGGCCCGCAATCGAAGGTGATGACGCCGCCCGCGGCCACCGCGGCGATGAACGCGTCGCCGGTGCAGGAGGCGGGGGTCCCGGTCCCGACCACGGTGGTCGGCGTGGAGACGTCCTCGGCCTGGGCGTCGGCGGGCGGCACGCAGGTCCCGGCGGCGTTCCCGGCCGGGATGGCGTCGCAGGCTCCGCCACCGCAGGTGTCGCGAAGCGGTCGCTCCGGCTGCCCGGTGCCGCAGGCGGTGACGAGGAACACGGCGGCGAGCAGCGTCGAGGCGAGGGCGCACGGCCCGACGTGCATGCGGCTTCCTGGGAAGCAGGTCATCCGGGCCGGAGTCTACCCCGTGCGGCGGCTCCGACCTCACTTCCTCCTCTCACCCTCCCCCCGACCCGGCACCTCTGCCGGCGGCCGCTCCTCCTCGTCGTCCAGCATCCGGTACTTGGGCCCCTCGGGGTCGTCGTACTGCCCGCTCTTCACCGACCAGACGAACCCGAGCCAGGCGGCCAGCCCCAGCGCCAGGGAGATCAGGATCAGGCCGGTGAGCATCATGCGCGCCTCGGCGAGAAGGTGCGGCGGAGCCGCAGCGAGTTGGTGACCACGAAGGCGCTCGACGCCGCCATGGCGGCGGCGCCGACGATGGGGTGGAGCGCGCCCGCCACCGCCAGCGGGATGGCCACCACGTTGTAGAAGAAGGCCCAGAAGACGTTCTGCCGGATGACCGCCGTGGCGCGCCGCCCCAGCAGCACCAGGTCCGGCAGCAGCGAGAGGTCGTCGCGCACCAGCACCGCGTCGGCGCTCTCCATGGTGACGTCGGTGCCGCGCCCCATGGCCACGCCGGCATCGGCCTGGGTGAGCGCCGGGGCGTCGTTGATGCCGTCCCCTACCACCAGCACGCGCGCGCCCGCCGCCTGGCGCGCCGCCACCAGGGCCTGCTTCTGCTGGGGTGTCCGCTCCGCCTCGAAGCGGACGCCGAGCCGGGAGGCCACCGCCGCGGTGGTGGCCCGGGTGTCCCCGCTGACGATGGTGACGGCGAGGCCGAGCTCCCGGAGCGCCGCCAGCGCCGCCGGCGCCTCGTCGCGGATCGGGTCGGCCACCACCAGCAGCGCCTCGGCCCGGCCCGCCACCGCCAGCCAGGCCACCGTGTCCCCCTCGGCCTCGAAGGCGGCCGCCTGCGCCGCCTCGGTTGCCGCGGCGGTCACGCCCTCCTCGGCGAGGAAGGCCAGGCTGCCGACCAGCACCGGGACACCGTCGACCAGCGCCGCCACGCCGCGCCCGGGCACCACGCGGAACCCCTCGACGCCCGGCTCGGCCGACGCCGGCAGCGCCCGGGCCGCGTCGACCACCGCCCGGCCGACGTGGTGCTCGCTGCGCCGCTCCAGCGCCGCCGCCAGCCGCAGCAGCGCGTTCGCCTCGCCCCCGCGGAGCGGGACCAGCCGCCGCAGCGCCGGCCGTCCCCGGGTCACCGTCCCGGTCTTGTCGAGCACCACCTCGGTGATCCGCCCCGCCGCCTCCAGCGCGTCGCCCCCCTTGACCAGCAGGCCGCGCGCGGTGGCCATCCCGGTGGCCAGCAGCACCGCCACCGGCGTGGCCAGGCCCAGCGCGCAGGGGCAGGCGATCACCACCACCGCGATGGCGTGCAGCAGGGCCCGCTCCGCCGGCGCGCCGAGCCAGAGGTGGCCGGCCAGCGTGGCCGCGCCCAGCACCAGCACCGCCGGGACGAAGAGCCCGACCGCCCGGTCGGCCAGGGCCTGCAGGCGGGGCTTCTGCCCCTGGGCCTCCTCCACGGCGCGGATGATCCCGGCCAGCAGCGTGTCGGCGCCGACCCGCGTCACCTCGATGGTGAGCGCCCCGGCCAGGTTGACGGTCCCGCCGATGACCGGCGCGCCGGGCGCCTTGGCCACCGGGCGCGACTCGCCGGTCACCAGCGCCTCGTCGGCCTCCGAGGCCCCCTCCAGCACCCGGCCGTCCACCGGGATCCGCTCGCCGGGCACCACCTCCACCCGGTCGCCGACCTGGACCTGCTCGACCGGGACGCGCTGGCGCCGCGGCGCGCCGTCCTCGCCCGCCGTGACCCGCAGCGCCTCCCGGGGCCGGAGCGTGGCCAGCCGCGCCACCGCCTCCGAGGCGGAGCGCCGGGCCCGGGCCTCGACGTAGCGCCCGGTCAGCACCAGGGTCGGGATCATGGCGGCGGTGTCGCTCCAGACCTCGCCGCCGCGCAGCGCTTGCCACACCGAGAAGCCCAGCGCGGCGCTCGACCCGAGCACCACCAGCGAGTCCATGTTGAAGCGGCCGTGGCGCAGCCCGTTCAGCGCCGAGCGCCAGAACGGCGCCCCGGCCGAGAGCAGGACCGGCGCGGCCAGGCCGATCGAGATCCACTCCAGCAGGGTCCGGGTGGGCCGATCCATCCCCTGGAAGTACCCGGCGTAGAGCGCCGCCGAGTAGATCATCAGCTGGGAGGCCAGGAACCACGCGGTGCCGACCCGGACCAGCAGGTCGCGCACCTCGGCGTCGCGGGCCCTGGCCTGCTCCGACTCCCGCCATGGCAGCGGCACGTAGCCGGCCGCCTGCACGCGCGCCAGCACCGCCGGCAGCGCGATGGTGCCGGGCGCGTAGCGGATCCGGGCCCGGTGCGTGGCGTAGTTGACCCGGGCGGCGAGGACGCCGGGGGTGCGCTGCAGCACCCGCTCGTTGAGCCAGACGCAGGAGGCGCAGCGGATCCCGTCGATGGCCACGTCCACCTCGACGGTGCCGTCGGCCGCCACCACCGGCCGGTAGGCGGAGAGGTCGGCAGGCGGCGCGGCGCCGGGGCGGGCCGCGGCCGGCAGGCCGGGGGCCTCCCAGTCCCGCTCCTCGTAGAAGCGCCCCAGCCCCTCGTCGCGGACCAGCCGCCAGACCGCGTGGCACCCGGCGCAGCAGAAGACCCGCTCGACCTCCCCCTCGCGCTCCACCACCGCCTCCGCGTCCGGGAAGGTGGCCAGGCAGTGGTCACAGCGGCGCATGGACGCCCAGCCCCCGCAGCAGGAAGAGCAGGCCCAGCCCCGCCACCAGCAGCCCCCCGGCGCGCTGCAGCCAGCCGCGCGCCCGCTGGCCGAGCAGGGCGCTGGCGGCGCCCACCAGGAGCAGCCCGGGGATGGTCCCGAGGCCGAAGGCCAGCGCCAGCAGCAGCCCCGGCACCGGCCCCCCCGTGGCCGCGGCGCCGAGGAAGATGGTCCAGGAGACGCCGCAGGGCAGCACGCCGAGCAGCAGGCCGAGCGGGTAGAGCGTCGCGCCGCTGCCGGCCACGCGCCGCGCCGCCGCCACCACCCGCCCCGAGCTGCGCGCCTCGAGGCGGCGCAGCGTCGCGGTCACGCCGGCGGCGCCGAGGCCGAGGGCGATCATGAGCCCGCCGGCCAGCACCGCCACCGCGTCGGACACGCCCGCCAGCCGGCCGGCCACGTTGACGAAGGTGCCGGTGGCCCCCATCACCGCGCCCACCAGGCCGTAGGTGGTGACGCGGCCGAGGTGGTAGGGCAGCTGCCGCCAGGCCGCCTGGAGCGCGCCCCGGCCGGCCCCCAGCCCGGGGCCGGCCCGCGCCACCAGGCCGAACGAGGCCACCAGCGGGCCGCACATGGCGAGGCAGTGGGAGAAGCCGGAGAGCAGCCCGGCCGCGGCCGCGGCGCCGAGCTGGGCCGCCGTGGCACCGGCGGCGGGGAGGCTCATTCGCTCACCGTGAACGGGAAGGCGGCCGAGACCGGCGCGCCGCCAGGGGGGCGCACCGTGACGGTGGCGATCCAGTCCTTGCGGCCGCTGTGGCAGCGGACCAGCACGCCGGTGCCGGCGTGGCGCCCGGCCCCGGCGGGCCGGAGCTGGATCCGGTTCTCCCCCATGTTCATCTCCTTCATGGCGAAGGCCACCTCGACGGTGGCGCCGTCGAGCGGCGCGCCGTCGCGCGAGACGGTGACGGTGACCGGCAGGTCCCTCATGGTGGCCAGGGCGCGGCCGAGGTCGAGGGTGAGCTGCAGCCCCCCGGCCATCGCCTGGCAGGGCGCCGCCGCCAGCTGGCAGGGGGCCCCGGTCCCGGCCTCGACCCGGACCTGCTGCGTGAGCCCGACCGCGTCGGCGCCGCGGCTGGCGTCGAGCCGGACGTCCCAGAACCCGGGCGCGGCGAAGCCGATCGGCACGCGGTAGCGGCCGCCGCCCAGCGCCTGGGCCGTCCCCTGCCGCTCGTCGCCGGGCCCGGCCGGCCGGGTCACCGCCACGCGCACCTCGGCCCCCTCCACCGGGGCGCCGGCCTTGTCGACCAGCATGAAGCCGAGACCCGCCCCGCCCGGCCGCAGGTCGGCGGGGTCGAAGCGGGCCTGCCAGCCGAGCCGCTCGCGCGCCTGGCGCTCCTGGTCGTGGCGGAGCCCGTGCTCGTAGGGATCCTTCACCACGGTCTCCTCGCGGAGGCTGGTGCCGACGGCGATGGTGACCGCCAGGACGCCGAGGGCGGTGACGGACGCGACGGCGATGAGCGGCTTCATGGCGACTCCGGGACGACGAGCAGGGCGTGGCTGGCGAGGGAGAAGGTCCGGCCGCCGGGCGCCTCGGCGACGGCGGTGAAGGTGGCGTCGCGCCGGCCGGCCGGGCCGCGCGTCTCGGCCACCACCCGCAGCCGTCGGTGCTCACCGGCGCCCAGCCCCAGCTCGGGTGGCCGCAGCGAGACCTCCAGCCCGGGGGCGGCCAGGGTCAGCCGGACGGTGACGGCCGAGTCCGAGCGGTTCTCCAGCGACACCACGTAGGCGATCAGGGCGCGGCCGTCAGGGGTCCGGCGCGGCGCGAAGCCGCTGTCGGGGACCACGGTGAGGTCGAGCGCGGTCCCGGCCACGGCGCGGGCCGCCGCCACGGTGGCGCCGAGGGAGAGCAGCGTGGCCAGCAGCAGCCCGACCGTGGCGGGCCGGACCAGCCGCCGTGCCCGCCCCGGCTCGCCGAAGAAGTAGCCGACCAGGTCCGGCCTGCGCTTCAGCTTGAGCATGATGGGCCGGCAGGCGTCGACGCACTCGGCGCAGGCGATGCACTCCATCTGGGCGCCATCGCGGATGTCGATGCCGGTGGGGCAGCAGCGGACGCAGGCGCCGCAGTCGACGCAGTCCGGATCGCGACGCTGGTCGTAGGCGATGGTGAGGGTGTGGGCGTCGTAGAGGACGCCCTGCAGCCGGGCGTAGGGGCAGGCGGTGGCGCAGAAGCGGCCGCGGACGAGGGTGAGATCGAGGAAGAGGACCACGGAGAGCACGCCCCAGGCGCCGGCGGCCACCGGCCCGAGCCGGCCGGCGGCCAGGTCGGCGAGGAACTGGCCGGGGGGGACGAAGTACCAGACCGTGGCGGCGCCGGTGAGCAGCGAGACCAGCGCGGTCAGCGCCACGCCAGCGGCTCGCCGCCACGGCCGCGCCACCCGGCCGGGCCACGGCTGCACCAGCCGGGTCAGGTCGCCGAGCACCGTCTGCGGGCAGGACCAGCCGCACCAGACCCGCCCGAAGGAGACCGTCACCAGCAGCAGCAGCAGGGTGAGGAAGATCAGCGCCGGGAGCGTCACGAAGAGCTCGTCCACGCCCACCGCGGCGCCGAAGACGTGGAGCGTCAGCGTCCCGACGTCGAAGCGGAGCGCGCTCTCGCCCCCCACCGACAGGAAGGGCAGCCCGACGAAGAGGAGCGCCTGGGCTGCCCCGGCCGCGCGGCGGTACCGCTGGATGGAGCCGCTACCCGTCATCATCGAGCATCTTGTACTTCGCCCGCTCCACCTGATCGTGCCGCTTCCGGGAGTAGAGGAAGATCCAGATGCCGATGAAGGCCACGCAGAGCGTGACCCCAAAGAGCAGGTAGAAGGTCTCCGGCGCCATGGTCCCTCGCTACGGCTTCCTCTTAGCGGCGCGCTGCATCAGCCACAACCCGATCGCCGCGGCGGTGGGGAGCGCGGTGAAGAGGATGGTCATGAAGATGTTGCTGCCCACCTCGGCCGGCGTGTTGGCCAGCTGCCCCTCCTGCGTCCAGCCGGTGGTCCAGGGCGAGTACCGGTAGAGGTACCAGGCGCCCCAGGCGATGAGGCCGTAGAAGAGGACGTTCCAGCCGACCGGGACGGTGTGGGCCGTCTCCTTGCGCTCCATCCCCTCGGCGGTGTCGGGAAGCTCGTGGTCCATGTGGTGTCCTCCCGTCACTTCTTCGGCTCGGCCGAGGGGACGTCGTGCCCCTCGGCGGCCTCGTGGGCCTTCTGGTTCCGCAGCCAGGAGATGATCGACCAGATCTCCTCCTTCTTGAGCTGGCCGCCGAAGGCGGTCATGCCGCCGCCCGGATCTCCCTTCCGGCCGGCGATGGGCTTGACGTCCGAGCCGCCGCTGATGATGGCGAAGTAGGCGCCGTCGGGCAGGTCGCCCTTCTCGCCCAGGAACTGGTCGTCGATGAGCGACGGCGCCACGCCCTCGGTCCCCTGGGCCTCGTCGCCGTGGCAGACCGCGCAGTTCTCGGTGAAGAGCTTCTTGCCGACCACCACCGCCTGGGTGTCGTGGGCCAGCGGGTTCTCCAGGTCGAGGTCGGCGCTGCCGCCCTGCCGGCGCGCCACGGCGTGGCCGAGCCACTGGGTGTAGGCCACCAGCGCGTCCAGCTCGTCCTTGCCCGCCAGCGACGCCTGGACCGCGGCCAGGTCGACCTTCAGCTCGGGGTGGACCGCGCCGAGCGCGGCGAGGTGGGCGGCCACCTCCCCGGGATCGAGCGGGCGCCCCTTGAGGAACGCGTACTTGGGCATGTTGGACTTCGGGAAGAGGGCCTGCGGGTTGGCGTAGTGCTGGTAGTGCCAGCCGTCGGGGCGCAGCCCGCCCTCGCGCGCCAGGTCGGGCCCGGTCCGCTTCGAGCCCCACAGGAAGGGGTGGTCGTAGGCGAACTCGCCGGCCTTGGAGTAGTCGCCGTAGCGCGCCACCTCGCTGGGCAGCGGCCGGATGGTCTGGGTGTGGCAGCCCACGCAGCCCTCGCGCTGGTAGATGTCGCGCCCCGCCAGCTGCAGCGGCGTGAAGGGCCGGAGCGTCTCCAGCTTCGGGTGCATGTCGGACCGCAGCATCGGGTAGGCCATGGTCACCACCGACCCGATGAGGATGGTCACGGTGGCCATGAGGGCCAGGGTGATCGGCTTCCTGTAGATCTCGCCAGCCATGTCGATCCCCCTCTCCTACGCCGCCGCCGCGGAGACGGCGGCCCGGGCCCGCCCCTGCCGGATGGTCATGAGGACGTTGTAGATGAAGAAGAGCATGCCGACGGTGAAGATGATCCCGGCCAGCGTGCGGGTGTGCCAGTACGGGTAGTTCTTGGTCAGGGTCTCGATGAAGGTGTACTTGAGCGTCCCGTCGGCGTTGGTGGCCTTCCACATGGCACCCTGCTGGATGCCGGTGATCCACATGGTCACCGAGAAGAGCAGCTGGCCGACCATCACCAGCCAGAAGTGGATGTTGGCGATCTTCTCCGAGTAGATGGTGGTGCCGTTGATCCTGGGGACCACGTAGTAGATGGAGGCGCAGGCGGTCAGCGTCACCCAGCCCATGGTCCCCATGTGCACGTGACCCGGCACCCAGTCGGTGTAGTGGATGAGCTGCGAGACCACCCGCAGCCCCTGGGTCGGCCCCTGCACGGTCTGCAGGCCGTAGAAGGTGATGGCCATGAGGAAGAACTTGGCGAGGTAGTTGGTCTTCATCTTCGACCAGTCCGCACCCACCGTGTAGTAGCCGTTGATCACCGAGCCCCACGACGGGGCGATCAGGAAGATGGTGAAGACGATGGCCAGGGTCTGGATCCAGTCGGGCAGCGGCGTGTAGACGAGGTGGTGGGCGCCGGTCCAGAGGTAGCCGAAGATCAGCGACCAGAAGGCCAGGATGGAGAGCCGGTGGCTGAAGATGGGCAGGTTCAGCGCCTTGGGCAGGAAGTAGTAGAACATCGCCAGGAACGGGGTGGTGAAGAGGAAGCCCACCGCGTTGTGGCCGTACCACCACTCCACGTTGGCCGAGTTCACGCCGGCGAAGAGGTGGTAGCTCTTCATGGGCCCGGCCGGGATGGCGAGGTTGTTGACGATGTAGAGGACGGCGATGGCGATGACGGTGGCGATGACGTACCAGAGCGACACGTACATCTGCTCTTCCTTGCGCTTGATGATGGTCGCGAAGACGTTGACCGCGAGCATCACCCAGAGCACCACCACCCCGATGTCGAGCGGCCACTCCAGCTCGGCGTACTCGTTCGACTGGGTGTAGCCCATCATCAGCGAGACCGCGGCCGCGGCGATGGCCAGGTTGAAGATCCAGAGCTGCAGGCGCGCCAGCCTGGGGAAGACCAGCGGGCGGCCGCTGAGCCGCATCACCACGTAGTAGAAGAGCCCGAAGATCACGCCCGCGCCCAGGCCGAAGGCCAGCCCGTTGGTGTGGACCGGGCGGAGCCGGCCGTAGGTGAGGTACGGCGCGAAGTTGGCGGCCGGGGCCCAGAGCTGGATGGAGATGAGGAGGCCGACGAGGATGCCCACGACCCCCCAGGCGATGGACGAGAGGATGAACCCCTGGACCGTCTGGTGGTCGTACCGATAGTCGTTCATGCGCCGCTGTCCTCCGCTGCGAGGCGGGAAGTGATCGGCGGCGACTATAGCGGAGGGTGACGCCCGGGCCGCCGCACAATTGGGCCCTGCCGTGGCGCGGGATGACAACTTGTCGCACCGGGGGGCGAGGGACCCGCGGCGGCGGGGCGCCGAGCCGGGCGCTGCCCTCAGCCGGCGCGCCGCACGTCGATGCGGTTGTCGTAGAAGGTCGAGCCGCCCGCCTCGTCGGTGAGCCGCTGCGAGGTGAGCGCGTTGACGTTGCGGCCGTCGAGCGTGTCGCGGGTCCAGTGGACCCCCTCCACCACCGCCAGCCCGTCCGGCACCGCCGCCGTCACCTCGGCCAGCATGGCCACCTCGCCCAGCTCGTTGAAGGCCACCACCCGTGCCCCGTCGGCGATCCCCCGGGCGGCGGCCTCGGCGGGCGAGAGCCGGACCCGCAGCGGGCCGCGCTTGGCGGCCAGGTCGTCGCGGTCCATGAAGGTGGAGTTGAGGGAGTAGAGGGCCGGCCCGGTCTGGAGCCGGAGCGGGTGGCTGCCCGTCCCGGCGTGGCTGGGCAGCAGGCGCGGCAGCGGCTCGCGGTGGCGCGGGTTGAGCAGCTCCACCTTGCCCGACGGCGTCCGCCAGCGCGGCCCGGGCGGCGGCGCGAGCGTCACCGGCCGGCCGGCGTCGAGCGCGGCGACGTCGAACCCGGCGCGCCACGGCGAGGGCGTGGCCAGCAGCAGGTCGATGACGCCGTCGGCGTCGAGGTCGAACGGGGCCCCCTCGAAGCCGAAGGCGCGCGCCAGCCGGCGGAAGAGCTCCCAGTTGGGCAGCGCCTCGCCGAGCGGCGGGATGGCCGGCCGGGCCCGCTGCACCACGTAGTGGCCGTAGGACCGGTAGAGGTCGGCGTGCTCCAGCGAGGTGGTGGCCGGCAGCAGCACGTCGGCGAAGCGGGCGGTGTCGGTGAGGAAGCGCTCGTGGACCACGGTGAAGAGGTCCTCGCGGGCCAGCCCCCGGAGCACGGCGTTCTGGTCGGGCGCCACCGCCGCCGGGTTGGCGGCGTAGACGCAGATCGACATGACGGGCGGGCCGGTGAGCTCGTTGAGCGCCTGGCCGAGCCGGACCATGTTGATGGTGCGGGTGGGACGGGCCATGAGGTCGGGGCGCGTGAAGGCGGCGAGCGGGAAGGCGGCGCTGGTGGAGGCGCCCCAGTAGAAGCCGCCCCCCTTGGCCATCACCCCCGACACCGCCGCCAGCGCGGCGATGGAGCGGACGTTCATGGCGCCGTTGCCGTAGCGGCTCAGCCCCTCGCCGATGCGGATGACCGGCGCCCGCGCCTCCGCCAGCGCCCGGGCCAGCTCGAGCAGGGTGGCCTCGTCGAGCCCGGTCAGCGCCGCGGTCCGCGCCGGCGGGTGGTCGGCCAGCACCGCCGCCTTGAGCTCGGGCCAGCCCTGGGCCTCGGCGGCCAGGAACCCCTCGGCGGCCAGCCCCTCCCGCGCCAGCAGGTGCATGAGCCCGAGGCAGAGCGCGCCGTCCGAGCCGGGCGTGACGGCGAAGACCCGGTCGACCACCGCGGCGGTGGCGGTGTGGTGGGTGTCGACCAGCCAGACCCTGGCCCCGTGCCTCCTCGCCTCCTTCACCCAGGGGAGGAGGTGGAGGTTGGCGGCCACCGCGTTGACGCCCCAGAGCACGACGAGATCCCCGCGGGCCACCACCGAGGGGTCGAGCCCGACGGTGTCGCCGAGGATGGCCTTGAGGCCGGCGTCCTTGGCGGGCGAGCAGATGGTCCTCGCCAGCTGGGAGGCGCCCAGCCGGTGGAAGAAGGCGTGGCCGGCGTTGCGCTGCACCAGCCCCATGGTCCCGGCGTAGGAGTAGGGGAGGATGGCCTCCGCGCCGTGGGCCGCGGCGATGGCCTTCCAGCGCCCGGCGACCAGGTCGATGGCCTCGTCCCAGGTGGCGCGGCGGAACTTCCCCTCCCCCTTCCGCCCCGTCCGCACCAGGGGGTGGGTGAGCCGGTCCGGGTGGTTCACGGTCCGCTCGTAGTGGACCATCTTGGGGCAGAGCGAGCCGCGCGAGTACGGGTGGGCCTCGTTGCCCCGCACCGCCACCAGCCGCCCGTCCTCCACCTCGGCCAGCAGGCCGCAGCAGTCGGGGCAGTCGTAGGGGCAGGCCGAGGGGACCAGCGTGGACATGCCGGGAATCTAGCCGGTTCCGCCGGCAAGCGCAGGGCCACTCGCGGGCCCGTCCCCGGTCGTCCAGCCCACCCCGGCGGTTTGACGGCCCCCGGCGCGCGTGCTTCGCTCCCGGCCAGATGAAGGCCCTCGTCACCGGCGCCGGCGGCTTCCTCGGGCGGGCGCTGGTGCGCGCCCTCGCCGCTCGCGGCGACGCGGTCCGGGCGCTGGCGCGCCGACCCGACCTGGAGTTCGAGCGCCCCGGCGTCGAGGTGCAGCTCGGCGACGCCACCGATCCCCGGGCGCTGGCGGACGCGGTGAAGGGCGTCGACGTGGTCTTCCACCTGGCCGGCCTGCGCCGCGCCGTCGAGCGGGACGCCTTCTGGCGCGCCAACGTCGGATCGACCCGGCTGCTGCTCGACGCCTGCGTCGCCGGCACCCCCGGCCTGCGCCGCTTCGTGCTGGCCGGCTCGCGCGCCGCCGCGGCGCCGTCGGCCACCGGCTGCCGCGAGGAGGAGCCGCTGCGCCCGGCCGAGTGGTACGGCGAGTCGAAGGCGGAGGCGGAGCGGGTGGCCTTCCTCTACCGCGATCGGCTGCCGGTGGCGGTGGCGCGCCCGCCGCGGATCATGGGGCCGGGCGACCGCGAGAACCTGCTCTTCTTCAGGCTGGCGCGGGCCGGGTGGGCGCTCGAGTTCGGGGGGCCCCGGCCGCTCTCCTGGATCGACGTCGACGACTGCGCCCGGGGGCTGCTGCTGCTGGCCGACCGGCCCGAGGCGGTGGGCGAGGCCTTCTTCCTGGCCAGCGACGAGCGGACCACGACGCAGGGGCTGATGCTGGCGGCGGCCGTGGCGCTGGGCGTGGAGGCGCGCCGGGTCGACGTGCCCGGGCCGCTGCTCTCCGGCGCGGCGGCGCTGGCCGACCTCATCACCCGCGTCACCAGGAGGCCGCTGCCGCTCAACCGCAAGCTGGCGCGGCAGGTGCTCGCCCCGGGCTGGGTGTGCGACACCGCCAAGGCCAGGGCGCGGCTCGGCTTCAGCGCCACCACGACGCTGGCGGAGTCGATGGCCCGGGCCGCCGCCTGGTACCTGGAGCGGGGCTGGCTCGAGCCCCCGGCGGCGTGACCACCGCGGCCGGCGAGACGGCGACGGCCGCCCGGAGGCGGCCGTCGAGTTCCAGCGGGAGCGCCGGTGGGGCGGGGCACTAGAGGTTGAACAGGCCCCGCAGGCCGATCTGGAACATGGTGTGCGTGGTGGCGTTGGAGCCGAGGCCGTGCGTCTCGTCGCTGTTGACGGTGCCGGACTCCTTCAGCGACCGGACGGTGAACTGGCCGAGGCCATAGCTGACGTAGAGGCCGGCGTTGATGAGCCTCGAGGGCTTCAGGTCTGCGCCGGCGGAGAGGGTGGCCCACTCCCAGCCACGCAGCTGGGTCTCCATCTTGTAGCCGCCGGCCTCCAGGGTGAAGCTGATGGCCTCGTAGCCGGTGCCGACGCCACCCCACAGGCCGACCGGCCCGAGGTCGAGGAACTCGCCGGTGAGCTGGAGGCCCGCGCGGAAGGTGTAGGAGCTGCAGCTGGCGCCGAGGTTGCAGAGGTCCTTCAGCAGGCCGCCGATGGTGTTGGGCGCGTACCCCAGGTAGATGCCGGCCGCCGTGGTGGCGGTGGTCTTGAACATGGCGTCAAGCTGGAACTCGGTCTGGGACTTCACGGAATCGGTGTACTTGTCCGTGGCACCCGAGGTGGGGTCCTTCATGAGGTCACCACCCGGCGCCCCGTAGCCGATGCGGAGGCCGAGACCGAACTGGGCCCGGGACGCGGTGGGGACGGCGAGGAGCAGGACGGCAGCCAGGAGCAGCTTGCGCATGTCATCTACCGTCGTGAGTTCTCGGGACGTCGGGAGGAGACGCCACCTGGCGCGGACCCCCGAACTGGAGAGGCAAGTGTGGCGCTCCCGTTGCCCTACCACAAGGATCCTGACCGTGGCCCCCTGCCGCACTGGACGGTGCACGCCACTCGAATGGTCCCACCGCTGACGTCACGGAACCGCCGGACCCGGGCCACGGCGCAGGGGCTGATGCCGGAGGCCGCTGCCTCTCAACCACAAGCGGGCGCGGCAGCTGCTCGCCCCGGGCTGGGGCTGTCGCAGCGGCCGAGACGGCGACGGCCGCCCGAGAGGCGGCCGTCGGGTTGCTGCGAGTGGCGCGGCGCGGCTAGAGGTTGAACATCCCCCGCAGGCCGATCTGGAACATGTTGTGCGTGGTGGCGTTGGAGCCGAGGCCGCCATTGTCCTCCATGGAGCCGAGCGGGCTCGTGAGCTTGACCTCCTGGACGGTGAACTGGCCGAAGCCGTAGCTGATGTAGAGGCCCGCGTTGATGAGCTTCACCAGCTTCAGGTCGGCACCCGCCGAGATGGTGGCCCACTCCCAGCCGCGCAGCTGGGCATCGATCTTGGCGCCACCCCCCTCCTGCGTGGCGTAGGCCGCTTCGATGCCGGTGCCGATGCCGCCCCACAGGCCGACGAGACCGAGGTCGAGGAACTCGCCGGTGAACTGCAGCCCGGCGCGGAGCGTGTAGGAGCTGCAGCTCACGCCCGCCGTGTCACACGAGACCGCCGGGGTGCCGGCGAGCTTGTTGGGCGCGTACCCCAGGTAGATGCCGGCCGCCGTGCTGGGGCCGGTCTTGAACATGGCGTCGATCTGGAAGTTCGTCTGGGAGCTCAAGAGGTCGGAGTACTTGAAGGCCGTGAGGCCGGTGCCGGTGTCTGCCTTCAAGGCGTCGCCGCCCGGCATCCCGTAGCCGATGCGGAGGCCGAGGCCGAACTGGGCCTGGGACGCGGTGGGGACGGCGAGGAGCAGGGCGGCGGCCAGGAGCAGCTTGCGCATGTCATCTACCTCCGTGAGTTCTCGGGACGTCGGGGGGAGACGCCACCTGGCGCGGCCCCCCGAACCGGAGCGTCAAGTGTGGCCCGCCCGGCGCCCCGCCACAAGAATCCTGACCGGGGCCCGTTGCCGCAGTGGGCGGCGCTCGCCACTCACATGGTCCCACCGCTGACGTCACGGAGCCGCCGGACCCGGGCCACGCCGCAGCGCTCCCCGCAGGCGGCGCAGACCTCGTAGGTGACCTCCTTGATCACCAGCACGTCGGGGTGCTGGTCGACCGGCTCGAGGCGGGCCCCGCATCCCGGGCAGTCGAGCGAGGCCACCAGCGTCGGGCGGGCCAGCACCTGGGAGCGTCGCCGATCCGGCGGGCAGCGGGCGCACTCGACGCCGTAGAGGAAGCCGACCTCGAGGCCGGGCGGGGAGGCGTCGAGGTCGACACCGCAGTACTGGCAGATCTCGGTGGCCATCCGCGAGACCTAGCTCCGCCGCGGCCCGGGTACAAGCGCCGGGCGCGGGCTGCGGCGGCGCGGTGGCGCCCGGGTGTCCAAGCAGGGAGGAGTTGGAGGCACCGCCCGGATTCGAACCGGGGAATAAGGGTTTTGCAGACCCTTGCCTTACCACTTGGCGACGGTGCCGTGCCGGGGGCCCCTTGTAGCGAAGGCCCGGAGGGGCGTCAACGTGGGCGATGACGATGCGGCGGGCCGCCCCGCACCTCGGCGCTCACCACCGACACGCCGCGCGCCTCCAGCGCGTGGCACAGGCCAGCCAGCTCGACGCGGGCCGCCGGCCGCAGCGCGGCGGGCGCAGCGAGCCGCACCTCGACGCCGCCGGGCGCCTGGCACAGCTCCACGCCCATGGCGCCGCCGAAGTCGATCGCCAGCCCGGCCTGGCCCGAGGCGCGGAAGGCCTCGATGACCGGGGGCAGCGCCCGCACGGCCCGGGTGAGCGCCGCCCGCCCCGGTTCCCTGCCTGGATCCACCGCCACCGACCCGCCCGGCCCGGCCGGAACCAGCACGGCCGCCGCCGACCCCTCCGGCCCCGCGGCCACGTCGGCTCCGTCCCCGGCGCCGCCTTCCACCGCGCCCGCGCCACGCCATCGAGCCGCCCCGCCAGCACCGTCCCCGTCTGGCGGGCCGGGTGCCGCGGTCCGGTCCATCGCCGAAAGGAGCCGCTCGCCGGCCCGGCGCGCCACCCGTCCGCCCTCGTCGCGCCGGGCCTCCCTTCGCCGCGCCTCGGCCCGCTCCAGCGCCGAGCCGAAGTCGTCGCGCCTGGCCTCGCGGCGCTGCGCCAGAACGCGGTCCTCGGCGGTCACGCGCATCGGACCACCCCGCGCGCCGCCTCCCGCCGCGCCGCCAGCTCCTCCGCCAGGCGCACCGCGGTGCCGACGCGCACCGCCGCGTGCGCCGCGCGTGCCTCGTGGAAGTCGGCCGCGGCCGCCAGCCCCTGCGCGCGGGGATGGAGGGGATCGCCGCAGCAGCTGGCGAGCCGCCGCCGCTCGGCCGCCTCGCGCGCCGCGACCTGCGCCAGCCGGCGGAGCCGGGCCACCTCGGCCCAGGCCTCGGCGACGTCGGCCTGGCTCGACGCCCACCCGTTCATGGCCGCACGCTCCGACCGGCCCGGCGCAGGGCGCCGGTCCGGATGGCGAGCTCGAGTGCCATGGCGAGGGGCGTGGGCTCGCCGCCTCGCGCCCGCGCCAGCGACAGGGCCCGCCAGCCGGCCTCGCGCTCGCCCGAGAAGTAGAGCGCCTCGGCGTGGAGCGCCCGGGTGAAGGCGTCGAGGGGGTCCCGGGCGATGGCGGTGGCGAGCGTCCGCGCCGCCTGCTCGAACCGGCCCTGCGCGAAGAGCGCCTGCCCGGCGAGCCGCAGGCCGGCCGGGCTGTCCGGCGCGGCCGCCGCCGCCGCGTGGCCAATCAGCTCCGCCTGCCGGGTGCGGCCACGGGCCAGCGCCAGCGACCCGGTGGCGATGGCGCCGCGCAACCCGACCGGACGGAAGGCGGGGACCGGTCCGCCCGGCGACAGCTGGTGGAGCGCGCGGGCGGCGATGGCGAGGCCGATGGCCGCCCGGCGCAGGGTGCGCGCCCTGGGCGTCGGCAGCTGGCGGGCACGGGCCATGAGCCGATCGGCCTCGAGGTCGCACGCGGCGCCTGCCCCACCTCGGGCCAGCCGGCGGGCCATCTCCTCGAAGGTGTCGGGCGGGCTCATGGGGGACGAGCGCTGCAGCGCCGGTGCCGAGCGCAACTGCCCGCCACGAGGCCGGTCGGCGCCGATCCGCCCGCCCGCCACGTGGACCGGCGGCCGCGGCGCGGACGGCCTCCCGCCACCGGCGCCGTCACCGGCGGGCCTGACCGCCAGATCGGTTCGCCGTCCCGCGCGTTGACCCCGGCAGCCGCCAACCCGAAGGAGCCCGACATGTCCAGCCCGCTCGCCGCCGCCCTCGCCGCCCTCCTCGTGGCCCACGCCCCGGCCGCACCGCCCGCCTCGGCCATCGAGCGGGTCGCCCACCTGGTGGCCGATCCCGAGGCCCAGCGCCTGGCCGCCGCCCGCGGCCTCCAGCTCGTCGACGTCCTCTGGGAGGACACCGGCCGGTTCCAGGGGTCGTCGGTCGGCCCCAACATCTCCGACGTCACCATCGAGGTGGTCGAGGCCGGCGGCCGACGCCGGGCGCTCATGCCGGTCCTGCGCTTCCCCAACTTCGCCGACCGGACCGCCGACGTGAAGCTCGACAAGGTGTGGGTGCGGACCGGCAACCACCAGGCCGGCGCCCCCGAGCAGGTGGTGACCCTGCGGGAGCTGCTGGCCACCCCGTCCCGCTACCTCTCGCTTCCCGGGAAGGGCGCCATCCGCGGCGGGACGCTGCTCGCCCCGCGCGACACCCACGCGCTGGTCTCGGCGCAGGCCGCCTTCCTGCCGGTGCCCCGCGGCGCCGCGGCCACCTTCTACCCGGTCATCTTCAACTACCAGTCGACGGCCGGCCACCCCGCCGTCCTCTCCATCCTGGTGACGCGGCAGGGCACCTCGATGTCGATCGTCGACAACGGCCGTGACCAGCCGGGGACCGGGAGCTGGGGGCAGCGCCTCTTCTTCAACGCCGGCGGCCAGCGGGCCCCGCTCACCGCCGAGCGCCGCTCCGACGTGGAGGGGAGCGGGGCCACCATGAACGGCGAGGCCGCCGCCAGCCTGGGCGAGGACGCCAACCTGCTCATGCTCATCCAGGTGCCGCTGCGCGTGGAGCGGCCGCGCCGGGCATGGGCCATGGGCGCCGCCGCGCCGACCCCCATGAAGTCGGAGGCCAAGGCGGCCCCCGCGGCCGGGGCGGCCGACGCCCTGGAGCAGGCGGTGCTGGGGCACGGCGAGCTGGAGGGGCCGTTCACCGAGCTGGCCGGCCTCGCCATCGAGCGCGACCCGCGCTTCCCGGTCCGGGTGACGGTCCAGTTCTACCAGGCCACCTCGAGCGGCCAGGTCACGCCCGCCGAGATGGGCAGGCTGGCCGGCCTCATCGACGCCGTCTACACCAGGGGGGACTTCGTCGGCTCGCTGGTGGTCCCCGCGCCGCGCGACCCGCCCCGCCCCACCGCCTGGAGCGGCGCTGGCCCGGCCCCGGCCTGGTGGAGCCCCTGCGCCTTCCCCGGCCTGGCCGAGCGGCTGGGCGTCTGCTGCCCGTCGCCGCGACCGCCCATCGGGATCCGTTGAGCGACGGAGACGTTTCCGTGACACGGGCGAGCCAGGCTGGTGGTCGCGAGGGGAACCCGTGCCGACGGCGACACCAGTGGCGCAGCTCGAGCAGGAGACCACGTCCGCCGCCGCCCCGGTGCGCCTGCGACCCCTGCTGCGCGGCTGGTCCCACGCGCTGGCCGCCGCCGCCGCCCTCCCGGCGGCCTGGCTGCTGGTGAGTGGCGCCGGCGACGGGCCTGGCGCCTGGGGCGCGGGCGTCTACGGGTCCTCCCTGGTGCTGCTCTTCACCACCAGCGCGCTCTACCACCGCATCTACTGGCCGTCCTCGATCCGGCACCTCATCGGCCGGATCGACCACTCGGCCATCTACCTGCTCATCGCCGGGACCTACACGCCCTTCTGCCTGCTGCTCGGCCCGGGGACCGGCCACCGGCTCCTCGGGCTGGTCTGGGTGGCCGCGGCGACGGGCATCGGCGTGGAGCTCGGGTGGAGGCGGCTGCCGAAGGGGCTGCGCGCCGGCCTCTACGTCCTGCTCGGCTGGTTCATCGTGCCGGTCCTCCCCGCACTGCGCGCCGCCGTGGGGGACCGGGCCCTGGTGCTGCTGGTGGTGGGCGGGGCCTTCTACACGGCCGGGGCCGTGATCTACGCGACGCGCCGGCCCGACCCGTTCCCGCGGGTCTTCGGCTTCCACGAGATCTTCCACCTGCTGGTCATCGCCGCCGCCGCCTGCCACTTCCTGGTGGTGGCCGCCGCGGTGCGCGCCCTGGGCTGAGTCGGCGCCCCACCCACGCCGCCGGCCGGCGGCCCTGCGGCCCCTTCGCCCTTGTACCGGCTTCGCCAGCCATGCCACATTCACCGGCCGCCGCTCCCACGCCCACGGCCCAGCCGCCAGGAGATTCCGCATGCCCGCCGCGCCGCTCAATCCGCTCGCCCAGGCCTCCAACGACGCCCTCCAGAAGGACTGCCCGGTGGTCCTCGACCTGCTCTCCGAGCGGGGCAAGCGGTTCTTCTTCCCGGCCAAGGGGATCCTGGCGCAGGGGGCCGAGGCCAGGCAGAAGGCCAGCTTCGCCAACGCCACCGTCGGCATCGCCACCGAGAACGGCGCGCCCATGCACCTCGGCGTGGTGAGCAAGTACTTCACCGGGCTCACGCCCGGCGAGATCTACGACTACGCCCCGAGCTACGGGAAGCCGGACGTGCGGGCCGCCTGGGCCAAGAAGCAGCGGGTCGAGACCCCGTCGCTCGGCAACCACCCGATCTCGAACCCGGTGGTCACCAACGCCCTCACCCACGGCCTCGGCCTGGTGGGCGACCTCTTCCTCGACCCGGGCGACGTGGTGCTCAGCCCCGACCTGCTCTGGGAGAACTACAACCTCTGCTGGGAGACGCGGCTGGAGGCCCGGTTCGAGTACTTCCCGTTCTTCGACGAGAAGCTGACCGGCTTCAACCTGCCGGCCTTCACGGCCGGGCTGCTGCGCCACCGCGGGAAGAAGCTGCTGGTGGCCCTCAACTTCCCCAACAACCCGTCCGGCTACACGCCCACGCGCGACGAGGCCAGCGCCATCGTGGCCGCGCTCAAGGCCGAGGCCGAGGCCGGCACCCGGCTGGTGGTCTGCGTCGACGACGCCTACTACGGGATGTTCTACCAGGCCGACTGCCAGACCGAGTCGGTGTTCGGCGCGCTGGCCCACGCCTCGGAGAACCTGCTGGCCGTCAAGGTGGACGGCGGCACCAAGGAGGCCTTCATCTGGGGGCTGCGGGTCGGCTTCCTGACCTTCGGCATCAAGAACGGCACCCCCGCGGCCTACAAGGCCCTCGAGGACAAGACCGCCGGGCTGATCCGCGCCTACGTCTCCAACATCTCCAACCCGGGCCAGTCGGTGGTCCTGAAGGCGCTCAGCGACCCCGACTTCAAGGCCCAGCAGGCCGCCAAGGTGGACACGCTGCTCAAGCGGGCCGCGGTGACCGCGGCCGAGTGCCACCGGCCCGAGTACGCCGACTGCTGGGACGTCTACCCCTTCAACTCCGGCTACTTCATGTGCCTGCGGCTCAAGGGCGTGGACGCCGACGCCGCGCGGGTCAGGCTGCTCGAGGACCACGGCGTGGGGACCATCGCGCTGGGGAAGACCGACCTGCGCATCGCCTTCTCCTGCCTGGCCGAGGCGCAGATCCCCGGCGTCTTCAGCGCCGCCGCCAAGGCCGTCCGCGCGGTCCGCGGCCACTGATCCGAGGAACCACCCGCCCATGCCCTTCCGCTCCCTTCTGCTCCTCCTCGCCGGCCTCCTGCCCGGCCTCGCCTCGGCACAGGCCGGCGCTCCCCCCGCGCCCGGCGGGGTCGAGAGCTCGGTGGTGAAGATCTTCTCCACCATCCGCGCCCCCGACGTGTCCCGGCCCTGGGCCAAGGGCTCGCCGGCGGAGGCCACCGGCAGCGGCGTGGTGGTGGAGGGGAAGCGCATCCTCACCAACGCCCACGTGGTGCTCTACGCCAGCCAGGTGCAGGTGCAGGCCCACCAGGCCGGCGACAAGGTCTCCGCCACCGTGGTGGCCATCGCCCCGGGCATCGACCTGGCCCTGCTCAAGCTCGACGACGAGTCCTTCTTCGACACCCACCCGCCCCTCTCCCGGCTCACCACCCTGCCCGACGTGAAGGACGCGGTGATGGCCTACGGCTACCCCACCGGCGGCAGCAACCTCTCCATCACCAAGGGGATCGTGTCGCGCATCGAGTTCACCTCCTACAACTTCCCGGTCTCGGGGCTGCGCATCCAGATCGACGCCGCCATCAACCCGGGCAACAGCGGCGGCCCGGCGGTGGTGGGCGACAGGATGATCGGCCTGGCCTTCAGCACGCTGGGGGGCGCGCAGAACATCGGCTACATCATCCCCAACGAGGAGATCGAGCTCTTCCTGCGCGACGTGGCCGACGGCCGCTACGACGGCAAGCCGGCCATGCACGACGAGCTCCAGACGCTGGAGAACCCGGCGCTGCGGGCCTACCTCAAGCTGGACCGGGGCGTGTCCGGCATGGTGGTGCACGAGCCCTTCGGCAAGTCGAGCCCGCTCAAGGAGTGGGACGTCATCACCCGCATCGGCGACGTGCCGGTGGACGACCAGGGGATGGTCCAGCTCGGGCCCAACCTGCGCGTCCGCTTCCAGTACCTGGTGCAGAAGCTGGCCCGGGACGGGAAGGTGGGGCTCTCCATCGTCCGCGGCGGCAAGCCCATGACCGTGGCGCTGCCGGTCAACCTGCCGCGGCGGGTGATGGTGCCGGACCTGCAGGGGGAGTACCCGCCCTACTTCATCTACGGGCCGCTGGTCTTCTCGGTGGCCTCCCAGCAGCTCATCCAGGCCAGCGGCCGCGGCGCCATGGCCAACATGTTCGGGAGCCCGCTCTTCAACCGCATGCTCGACTCGCCGGCCTTCCCGGACGAGGAGCTGGTGGTGGTGCCGGCCCCCTTCCTGCCCCACCGGCTGGCCAAGGGGTACGACTCCCCGCAGGGCGCGGTGGTCAAGTCCATCAACGGGGTGGCGGTGAAGAACCTGCGCCACGCCGTGGAGCTGCTGCGCGACACCAGGGGCGAGTTCGTGGTCATCGACTTCGAGCGGCGCAGCGGCGAGGCCATCGTCTTCTCCCGCAAGGAGCTGGACGCGGCCACCGAGGAGCTGCTCACCGACAGCGGCATCCGCTCCCAGGGGACCCCCGAGCTGATGAAGGCCTGGAACGCCAGGGGCGGAAAGTAGCCCGGGTGGCGGAGCCGGCGGCGGCCGGGAGGGCGCGGATCAGCTCCGGTAGTCGGCGTTCTCGGTGACGTACTCGTGGGTGAGGTCGGCGCCGAGGACCTCGGCCGCGCCCGGCCCCACGCCCAGCTCGATCTCGATCTCCACCGCCCGCTCGTGGCGGGGGAAGTCGACCGGGGGCCTGAAGGTGATGCCGTCGGCCGCCGGCGCCTGCGGGTAGAGCTCGGCGGCCAGCAGGTGGGCGGTGAGCCGCCGCTCCTTCTCCCGGTCGAGCTGGAAGAGCCCGCCCTCCAGGATCACCTCGCCGCCCATGGTGAGGCGGGCCCGGGCCGGGTCGAGGGGGATGCCGCGCGCGCCGGCCTCCTTGCCGAGCGCCGCCACCAGCCGGCCCACGTTGGGATCGTTCCCCGCCACCGCGGTCTTGAGGAGCGGCGAGTTGACCACCGCCTTGCCGAGCTGGCGGGCCGCCGCCGCGTCGGGCGCGCCGCGGACCGTGACCCGCATGACGTGGCGCACCCCCTCGCCGTTGCGGACCACGTCCTCGGCGAGGTCCCGGCAGACCCGGGTGAGAGCGGCCTGGAAGGCGGCGGCGTCGACCGGCCCCGCCGCGCCCGAGGCCAGCGCCACCACGGTGTCGCTGGTGGAGGTGTCGGAGTCGATGGAGATGGCGTTGAAGCTGGCGTCGACGGCGGCCGCCAGCGCGGCGCGCAGCGTGGCCCGGTCCACCGCGGCGTCGGTGAGCAGGTAGGCCAGCATGGTGGCGAGGTTGGGCTCGATCATGCCCGCCCCCTTGGCGATGCCCACGATGGAGGCGCCGCCGGGGAGGACGTGGCGCCGGACCTTCGGGTAGAGGTCGGTGGTCATGATGCCGTCGGCCGCCGGGAGGATGCTCCGTCCCTGCAGCGATCCGACCGCCGCCGGCAGCGCCGCCACCATGGCGCCGACCGGGAGCCGCCAGCCGATGACCCCGGTGGACGACGGCAGCACCTCGCCGGGCGCCAGCCCGAGCAGGCCGGCGGCCTCGGCGCAGAGCCGCTCGCAGGCCTCGACGCCGCCCGGGGCGCAGACGTTGGAGATCTTGTTGTTGACGAGCAGGGCGCCGAGCCGCGGCTCGTCCAGGCGGCGGCGCCCCACCAGCACCGGCGCGCCGGGGAAGGCGTTCCTGGTGAAGACCGCGGCGAACGCCTCGGTGGGCCGATCCAGCGCCAGCAGCGCCAGCTTCATGCGAGCCGGCTTGTCCACCTCCTGGGGAACGAACTCGAACGACGAGGCGCCGGCGCGGAAGCCGCGCGGGAGGCCGGCCTGGGTGGCCAGCCAGTCACGGTGCGCGGCGCGGTCGGCGAAGGTCAGCGAGGTGCTCGGCATCCATCCCTCCAGCGGGAGTCGGTCCGCGTGTCTACCACCAACCAGGCGGCCGGTCGATCCGGGCCGCGAGCGACCATGAGGGGACGGGGCCGTCGGGGAGGTCCCCGCGCCCGGACGCAGCCACGACCCGGTGCGCGACGGGTCTCGCCGCCGGCGATGCCGGGCGCCGGGGCCGGCGCGCCTCTCGCGCCAAGCGTCCTTCTCGGGGCCCGGCTCGGGGCGGAATCCATCTAGGGACCCCTAAAAGGGATTGCCTCGCGGGCGGCCGGACGTTACCAAGCGTGTATGGACCTCGTGACCCGCTTCGCCGGAAACGTCCGCAAGCTCCGCAGCAAGAAGAAGCTCTCCCAGAAGGTCCTCGCCGACAAGGTGGGGATCTCGGTCTCCTACGTGTCGATGCTGGAGCGGGGCCAGCGGTCGCCGCCGCTCGACATGCTGGAGAAGGTCGCCAAGGCGCTGGGCGTGACGCCCGTCTCGCTGCTGGGCGGCAAGTAGCCGGGCCTCCCCCCGGCCGCCGGGGGGACGCGTCAGGAGCCGAGCGTCGGCTGGCCGGGCTGCCAGCCGGCGGGGACGGGCCGGCCGGTCCGCAGCGCCTCCATCACCCGCACCAGCTCCGAGATCGACCGCCCCACGTCCAGGTTGTGGGCCGCGGCGTACTGGATCACGCCGCCGGGATCGACGGCGAAGGTGGCGCGCGAGGCCACCCCCGCCCCCTCCAGCAGCACCCCGTAGGCGCGGGCGATGGCCCCGCCCGGATCCGCCAGCAGCGGGAAGCCCACCTCGCCGAGCACCTCGGCGATCCAGCGGCGGTGGGTCCCGGCGTCGTCGACCGAGAGGCCGAGGACCTGGGCGCCCAGCTCGGCCCGCCGCTTGGAGAGCTCGCGCAGCTCGGTCGGGCAGACCGGGGTGAAGTCCCGGGGGTAGAAGAAGAGCAGCACCCAGCCGCCGCGCAGGTCGACCAGCCGCGCCTCCACGGGCGAGCCGTCCCCGGCCACGCCGTGGGCCTTGAAGTCCGGGGCCGCGTCGAGAATGCTCAGCATCCGCTCACCATGCGCTACAGGTAGGCGGCCACCTTCGCCGCGTCAAGCGGCGCCACCGGAGAGACCATGACCTCGGCCCTGCTCGCCCTCGCCCTCGGAACCTTCTCCATCGTCGCCGCCGACGTCCGCACCGGCCAGCTGGGCGTCGCCGTCCAGTCGAAGTTCCCCACCGTCGGCGCCATCGTGCCGGCGGCGCGGGCCGGTGCCGGCGCCGTGGCCACCCAGGCGCTCGGCAACGTGAAGTGGAAGAAGGAGGCGCTCGACCTGATGGCCAGGGGCGTCCCGGTGGAGGAGGTCCTGAAGACGCTGGTGGCGGCCGACCCCCAGCGCGAGGAGCGCCAGCTCGGGCTGGTGGACGCCCGGGGCAAGGCGGCCAGCTGGACCGGCGCGCGCTGCCCCGACTTCGCCGGCTCCATCGTCGGCGACGGCTTCGCGGTGCAGGGGAACATCCTGGTGGGCCGCCCCACCATCGAGGCCATGGCCAGCGCCTACCAGGCGGCCGCCGCGGCCGGGAAGCCCCTGGCGGAGCGGCTGCTGCTGGCCCTGGAGGCCGGGCAGGCGGCCGGCGGCGATCGCCGCGGCCAGGAGTCGGCCGCGCTGCTGGTGGTCCGGCCCGGCGGCGGCTACCTGGGGGGCGACGACACCTGGGTCGACCTCCGCGTCGACGACTCGCCGGCGCCCATCGCCGAGCTGCGCCGGCTCTACACCGACGTGCACCAGTACTACTTCGGCGACACCACCGAGCTGGTCAAGGTGGACGGCGCGCTGGCCAGGGAGCTGCAGGCCTCGCTGGCGACGCTGGGCTTCTACAAGGGGCCGGCCACCGGCGCCTACGACGCCGCCACCCGCCAGGCGCTCGAGGACTGGATGGGCTGGGAGAACCTCGAGGGGCGGATCAAGCCGGGCGACGTGATCGACGGGCTGGTGCTGCGCCACCTGCGTAGACAGCTTGCCGAGCGCGGCAAGAAGTAGCGCCCCCGGCACCCTGCCCCGGCTCGCCGCGCCACGGGGGCCTCTGGTATCCTGCCCGGCCCTCGAACCAGACTGCACGGAGGCACGGAGTCATGAGCCAGAAGAAGCTTCGCGTCGGCGTCCTCGGCGCGACCGGCATGGTCGGCCAGCGGTTCCTCGCGCTGCTCGAGAACCACCCCTGGTACGACGTCACCCTGCTGGCCGCCAGCGCCAACTCGGCCGGGCAGAGGTACGCCGACGCGGTGAAGGGGCGCTGGGCGCTCAAGACCGCCATCCCCGCCGCCCACGCCGGCCTCACGGTCCGCAACGCCTCCGACGTCAAGGCCATCGCCGCCGAGGTGGACTTCGTCTTCTGCGCCGTCGACATGTCGAAGGAGGAGACGGCCCGGCTGGAGGAGGACTACGCCCGCGCCGAGACCCCGGTGGTCTCCAACAACTCGGCCCACCGCGGCACGCCCGACGTGCCCATGATGGTGCCGGAGCTCAACCCCGAGCACGCCCAGGTGATCGAGCTGCAGCGCAAGCGGCTGGGGGTGAAGCGCGGCTTCATCGCCGTCAAGCCCAACTGCTCGCTGCAGAGCTACGTGCCGGCCATCCACCCGCTGCTGAAGTTCGGGCCGAAGAAGATCGCCGTGTGCACCTACCAGGCCATCTCCGGCGCCGGCAAGACCTTCGAGACCTGGCCCGAGATGGTCGACAACCTCATCCCCTTCATCAAGGGGGAGGAGGAGAAGTCGGAGAAGGAGCCGATGAAGATCTGGGGCCGGATCGAGGGGAGCGGCATCGTCGCCGCCCGCGAGCCGGTCATCAGCGCCCAGTGCATCCGGGTGCCGGCCTCCGACGGCCACATGGCGGCGGTGTTCGTGCAGTTCGAGAAGAAGGCCTCCAAGGAGGAGATCCTGGCGCTCTGGAAGGGGTTCGCCGGGCGGCCGCAGCAGCTGGCGCTGCCGAGCGCGCCCTCCCCCTTCCTGCAGTACTTCGAGGACGAGTCGCGCCCGCAGACCAGGCTCGACCGCGACGCCGGGAACGGCATGGCGGTCACCATCGGCCGGCTCCGCCCCGACAGCCTCTTCGACTGGCGGTTCGTGGCGCTCTCGCACAACACCGTCCGCGGCGCGGCCGGCGGCGCCGTGCTGACCGCCGAGCTGCTCACCAAGGACGGCTGGATCACCGCCAGGTAGCGGCGTCGGGCGCTGGAAGGCCCGGACCCGTGCGGCCACCTGCGCTGCCGCGCGCGCTCCGTCGGGGGCGCCCGCGGCGGCGGTTGCGGCGCCGGGCGGTCCCGCTAGAGTGGGCGGCATGCCTCGCGTGACCACCCACCCCGTCGACCCGCTCTTCCTCCGTCGCTGGTCGCCGCGCGCCATGTCGGGCACCCCGGTGCCGCGGGCGCAGCTGCTCACGCTGCTGGAGGCGGCCCGCTGGTCGCCGTCCGGCGGCAACGGCCAGCCCTGGCGGTTCGCCTACGCGCTGGCCGGGACGCCCCACTTCGACCGGTACCTCGCCACCCTGGTCCCGGGCAACCTCGAGTGGTGCGGGCGCGCCGGGGCCCTGGTGCTGCTGGCGGCCAAGGTGGTGCGCGACGACGGCCGGCCGTCTCCGCTGGCGCCGTTCGACGCCGGGGCGGCGTGGATGGGCCTGGCGCTGCAGGGCACGATCTCCGGCCTGGTGGTCCACGCCATGGCCGGCTTCGACCGCGAGGCGGCCCGCCAGGCGGCGGCGCTGCCGGCCGGGGTGGAGCCGCAGGTGATGATCGCGGTGGGCCATCACGGCCGCGTCGAGGACCTTCCCGAGAAGCTGCGCGCGCGGGAGCAGCCCAGCGACCGGCTGCCGCTCGAGGCCCTGTCGGTCGAGGGGCGCTTCGGCGGCTGAGGATTGCCGCACTGCGGCAATCCCCTGCCCCTTGCGGTGAACCGGCGCGCAGCGTAGGAAAACCGTTCGTCACACCCTTCCCCGGAGGAACGCTCATGCGATTCGCAGGTCGGATTTCCCTCGCCTTTGTCGCCGCCTCGCTGCTGCTCACCGGCCCCGCCCGCGCCGAGACCGTCGTCAAGATCGGCGCCGCCCTCAGCCTCACCGGCCCCGCCGCCGCCTATGGCGCCCAGCAGAAGGCCGGCATCCTCGCCGCCGTGGAGGAGATCAACAAGTCCGGCCAGCTCAAGGGCGTGAAGCTCGAGGCGGTCATCGAGGACGACGCCTCCACCAAGGAGCAGGGGATCGCCGTCTACCAGCGCTTCATCAACAAGGACAAGGTGGCCGCCATCATCGGCCCCACCCTCTCCAACACCGCCACCGCGGCCGATCCGCTCGCGCAGGGGGCCAAGGTCCCGGTCGTCGCCGTCTCCAACACGGCGCCCAAGGGGATCACCGACATCGGCGACTACATCTGGCGCGTCTCGCTCACCGAGGGGCAGGTCATCCCCGGCGCGCTCCAGCGGCTCCAGGCCAAGCTCGGCTTCAAGAAGGCCGGCCTCCTCTACGGCAACGACGACGCCTTCACGCAGGCCGGCTACAACGTGATGAAGGCGGCGACCGAGGCGATGAAGCTGGAGGTGGTCGGGACGCAGACCTTCGCCAAGCCCGACAAGGACTACACCGCTCAGCTCACCGCGCTGCTGGCCGGCAAGCCGGAGATCCTCATCGTCTCGGCGCTGGTGGAGAACGCCTCGGGCATCGTGGCCCAGGCCCGCCAGCTCGGGTGGCAGGGGCCCATCTTCGGCGGCAACGGCTTCAACAGCCCGAAGCTGATGGCCAACGCCGGTCCGGCCGCGGAGGGCGTCTACGTCGGCACGGCCTGGAACAAGGTGAGCACCGAGGCGTCCAACCAGGCCTTCCTCAAGGCCATGGCGGCGCGCAACCACGAGCCCGACCAGTTCTGCGCCCAGGCCTGGACCGGCGTCGAGGTGATCGCCGAGGCCGTCAAGCTCTCCGGCGGCAAGGGCGGGCGCGACGACGTCAAGGCCGGGTTCCTCAAGGTGAAGGACCTGCCCACGCCACTCGGCAAGTTCTCCTTCCTCGAGAACCGCGACGGCAACCACGCGCCGGCCCTGCAGGTGGTCAAGGACGGCAAGTTCCAGATCGTGCCGTAGCCGCTCCCGGAACCGGAGGCGAGCGTGGGGCAGCAGGTCATCAACGGGCTGTTCCTGGGGAGCATCTACGCCCTGTTCGCGCTCGGCTACACGCTCGTCTTCGGCGTCCTCGACATCCTCAACCTGGCCCACGCCGCCGTCTTCATGGTGGCCACCTTCGTGGCCGTGGCGCTGGTGGGGCACGGGCTCCACATCCTGGTGGCGCTGCCGGCGGCCGTCCTCTTCGCCGGGCTGCTGGGGCTGGTGCTGGAGCGGGTGGCCTTCCGGCCGCTGCGGGCCCGGACCGACTCCAACATCTCCGGGCTGATCAGCTCGCTGGCGGCCGCCACCATCATCGAGGCGGTGGCGCTGGAGATCTGGGGGCCCAACATCACCCGCTTCCCCTTCGGCACGCTGCCGGACGGCCCGGGCAGCCAGTTCCAGCTCTTCGGGGGGACGGTCTCGCGGCTGCAGCTCACCATCATCGCGGTGGCGGTGGCCCTGGTCCTCGCCCTGACCTGGCTGGTGCAGCGGACCAGGCTGGGCCGGGAGGTGCGGGCGGTGGCGGAGAGCCCACGCGCCGCGCGCGTGCTGGGCGTCGACGTCGACCGGGCCATCGCCGCAGCCTTCTTCATCTCCTCGTCGCTGGGCGGCGCGGCCGGGGTGCTCTACGGGCTGGCCTTCAACTCCATCTCGCCCGACATGGGCCGAGGGGTGGAGCTGAAGGGGCTGGCGGTGATCATCCTCGGCGGCATGGGGTCGATGCCGGGTGCGGTGGTGGCCGGGTTCGCCCTCGGCCTCATCGAGGTCTTCGTGGTGGCCAACCTGGGCGGGTCGTGGCGCGACGCCATCTCCTTCGCCGGCCTCTTCCTCTTCCTGGTGCTTCGCCCCCGCGGCCTGATGGGCGCCGCCGTGACCCGGGAGGCCTGAGCCCGTCATGGTGGAGCAGCTCTCCGACTTCTACCTGACCTACCAGTCGACCTTCGGCTACATCGGCATCAACGCCCTGCTGGCCCTCTCGGTCTACGTCTCGCTCTCCTGCGGGCAGCTGGCGCTGGGCAGCGCCGGCTTCGCCGCCATCGGCGCCTACGCCAGCGCGCTGGCCACCATGAAGGCCGACCTCCCCTTCCCGGCCGCGCTGCTGGTGGCAGGCCTGCTCCCGGCCCTGGTGGCGGTGCCGCTCGGCCTCCCCGTGCTCCGGCTCAGGGGGATCTTCCTGGCCATCGCCACCATCGGCTTCGGCGAGGTGGTGCGGCTCGGCCTCGTCAACTGGGAATACGTCAACGGCGCGCAGGGGATCGTGGCCATCCCGCAGAAGACCTCGATCTGGATGATCTACCTGGCGGTGGCCCTCGCGCTCCTCGTGCTGTGGCGGGTGCGCGGCTCGAAGTGGGGCTTCGCGCTGGAGGCCATCCGCGAGGACGAGCCGGCGGCGCGCACCCTGGGGATCAACACCACCGCCTACAAGATGGCCATGCTGGTGCTGGGGGCCGCGCTGGCCGGGCTGGCGGGCGGGCTGGAGGCGCACTTCACCTTCATGGTGGCGCCCAACGGCTTCGGCTTCTCCCGCGTGGTCGACATGCTGGTCTTCGCCGTGGTCGGGGGCGCCCAGGTCTTCTGGGGCCCGGTGGCGGGGGCCGGCTTCCTCACCGTGCTCCCGGAGCTGCTGCGCGAGCTGGCGCCGCTGGTGGGGATCGAGCCGGGGCCGCTGCGGATGCTGGTCAACGGGGTGGTGCTGCTCCTGGTCATCCTCTTCCTGCCGGCCGGGCTGGTGTCGTTGCCGCGGCGGCTGCGGGAACGGCGCGCGGCGCGGCGGGCGGCGGCCGGCGGCGCGGGGGTGGCGGCGTGAGCGTGCTCCTGTCCCTGCGCGGCGTGGCGCGGACCTTCGGCGGGCTGCGCGCCGTCGACGACGCCAGCTTCGAGGTGGCCAGGGGCACCGTCCACGGGCTCATCGGCCCGAACGGCGCCGGCAAGACCACCCTCATCAACCTGATCTCCGGGCTGCTGGCCCCCACCGCCGGCGCCATCGACCTGGGGGGGCGCCCCATCGCCGGCCTGCCCCCGCACCGCATCGCCGGCCTGGGGGTGGCCAGGACCTTCCAGAACATCCGCCTCTTCCCCGAGCTGACGGCCCGCGACAACGTGCTGGTGGGCCAGCACCTGCGCCGCAGCCCCTCGCTGCTGGCGAGGATGCTGCTGCTGCGCAGCTCGCGCGAGGAGGACCGGGCGGCGCGCCAGCGGGCGGTGGCGCTGCTGACGCGCGTCGGGCTGCCGGGGCGGGTCGACGAGGAGGCCCGCCACCTCTCCTACGGCGAGCAGCGGCGCGTCGAGATCGCCCGGGCGCTGGCCAGCGAGCCGAGCCTGCTGCTGCTCGACGAGCCGACCGCCGGGATGAACCCGGTGGAGGTGAAGGGGGTGGCGCAGCTCATCCGGCAGGTGGCGGCGGAGGGGCACTCGGTGCTGCTGGTGGAGCACAACGTGCGCCTGGTGATGGACGTCTGCGACCGCATCACGGTGCTCAACTTCGGCAAGGTCATCGCCGAGGGGGCGCCGGCGGCGGTGGCCGCCGACCCCGAGGTGATCACCGCCTACCTCGGGAGCGAGCGGTGAGCGGCGGCACGCCCCTGCTCGAGGTCGAGGACCTCCACGTCGCCTATGGGCAGGTGGAGGCGGTCCGCGGCGTCTCGCTGCGCGTCGACGAGGGGCAGATCGTCACCCTGATCGGCCCCAACGGGGCGGGGAAGACCTCGATCCTCTCCGCGCTGACCGGGCTGGCCCGGCCACGCGCCGGTCGCGTGCGGCTCGGGGGGGAGGACGTGACCGGGCTGCCGGCGCACCGGACCGTGGATGCGGGGCTGACCCTGGTGCCGGAGGGGCGGGCCATCCTCGGCCGGATGACCATCGAGGAGAACCTGCGCCTGGCCGGGGAGCGGCGGCGACCGGCGGGCGAGCTGCCGGCGGCCATCGAGCAGCAGTACCAGCGGTTCCCCATCCTCGGCGAGCGCCGGCGGCAGCTGGCCGGGTCGCTGTCGGGCGGGCAGCAGCAGATGCTGGCGTTCGCGCGGGCGCTGCTGGCCCGACCCCGCGTGCTGCTGCTGGACGAGCCTTCCATGGGGCTCTCGCCGATCCTGGTCCAGCAGATCTTCCAGACCATCCGGGAGATCCACCGCGAAGGGACGACCATCCTGCTGGTGGAGCAGAACGCCCGCCTGGCCCTGACCGAGAGTAGTTACGCGTACGTCCTCGAGCACGGGAAGCTGGCGCTGGAGGGGGTGGCGGGTGACCTGGCGAAGGACCCTCGCGTCCAGGCGGCCTATCTCGGCGGCTGATCCCATCCGAGGGTAGTTCTCGGGATCAGGGCGCTTGGCGCGCCGCTGGCCGGTATCTGGCGGATGCGGAGCCTTCCGCGCCGGGCGAGCCAACCGGCCAACAGGCGCTGCGAAGAGCAATGGAGCAGGGCCGTGAGGGGCCGGAAGCCTCCGGAGACGCCGCCATGCGGCCCGACGCCATGCGGTGGGCAGTCGCCTCCCGCGCCACGGAGGCGAGGTGGGCGATGGAGTGGGTGGAGAGTCGTGGTCAGCCGGAGGGGAGGCAGGGGGCGCGGTGGAGGACGCGCATGAGGTAGGTGCCGGGAGGGAAGAGGACCCGGGTGGAGCCGGCGCGCCAGGAGAGGAAGGCAGCGCGGTAGTCGCTGAGGAACTGCATCAGCTGGCTGAGGGCCTGGATTCGGCGCCACTTGTCTCGACAGGCGAGGCGGGGGTTGAGGCCGCGGCGCGGCTCGTGGCGATGGGGTCGGGCGAAGGGGCGCTGGGCGAGGACGCGAGGGACGCCGAGGAATCCCCGTCCCTGCGAAGCCAGGTCGGCTGCGGCGGCGGCCTCCCTGGCGGCGAGGGCGTCCTGGAGGGCTCGTCGGAACTGGTCGGGTGAGTCGAAGCCGGGAGGGACGACCAGGGCGAGGCAGGCCCGCTCGGGCAGCGAGGAGGCCCCCCTGGCCCGGAAGAACCGGGTGGGTCGCTGGAACTCGAGGAGCCCAGTTCCGAGTTGCTCCGGGGCCGACCAGAGCCCCGGCCAGCTCCGCCCGCGTCGGACCAGGCCAGCCGCGACCGGATTCGCCAGCACGTAGGCCGACTTGTCCACGACGTCGGCGGGGCCGTGGAGCGCCACGGCACTGTAGCTGGTGGGGGCCCAGAAGTTCTCCCAGCGGGCCAGCCACGCGTTCATCGACCGGGCCACCAGCGAGTCGAAGAACTGGGTGAAGGCGGGGAGGCGGGCCTCCGGGTCGGTGACCACCAGATGGAGGTGGTTGGACATCACGCAAAAGGCGTGGACCTCGACCTGGAAGCGGTTGGCCGCGAGGGCCAGCAGGTAGCCGACGGTCTGGTTGGTCTCCTGCGACGGCTTCAACAGCAACTGGCGCTGCGAGCAGCGGCGGGTGACGAGGTACGTGGTGCCGGGGAGGACCTGACGTGGCGCAGTCATGGTCCTTCACGGCTTCGCACGCCCCGTGCCACCACCGACCTCACCGGATTCCAGGCGCTTGCGCCCTTCCTCCCCACCCTCCCTGGTCCGCCCCACGGCCCTCCGTCCGCCCAACTACTCTGGGACGGGGCAGGCCAGGGGACGAACGACCAGTCGACAGCCGCCGCCTCTCCATGCTGTCATCCGCCGCGGAGGGGTGCGTGCGCGGATACCTGATGACCTGGCTGGCCAAGTCCTCACAGGGACAGACGCTCGACGACTTCATCAAGGCGTGGCCCGAGGACTGGCTGGTCTGGGAGGCCGGGCCGTGGCGCCCCACCTACCAGTCCAAGGACACCCTCGCCCAGGACGGCCTGGTCACCAGCGTCCCCCACGGCGCCGGCGAGTCGCTCGCCATCGCCCTCGAGTCCCCCAAGCAACGCCCGTATCTCTCGCTCGGCCGCGCCAGCGACAACGACATCGTCGTCGACGACGCCACGCTCTCCCGGGTCCACCTGCTGTTCCAGCGGGAGCCGCTCGGCTGGGCCGTGCGCGATGCCGGCTCCACCAACGGCTCGTCGGTCGAAGGCGCGCCGCTCGGCCCCGACGCCGTGGCGCTCCAGACCGGCACGCGAATCCTGGCCGGCTCGGTCCGCTTCACCTACTACGACTCGGGCGGCCTCTGCCTGCGGCTGCGCGGCAAGGGCTGAGCGCGCTCCAACCCGGCCGCCCTCCCCCGTCGGCGCGCCCCAGGCCCCTCACCTCCGCTTCAGCGCCTCGCGGAGCTGGAGCCTCGAGGCCCGCCGCGTGGCCGCCTCCCGCTCGCGCCGCCGCGCCCCCTCGCTCTCCGCCTGCAGCGGCGGCACCGGCACGGGCCGGCCGTCCGGCCCGAGCGCCACGAAGGTGAGGAAGGCCTCGCAGCAGAGGTGCCGCTCGCCGGTGAGCGGCTCCTCGGTGAGCACCTCCACGCCCACCTCCATGGAGGTGGCGAACACGGCGTTGACCTGGGCCCGGATCACCGCGATCTGGCCGATGCGGACCGGCGAGCGGAACGCCAGCTGGTCGATCGAGGCGGTCACCACCGGCAGCCGGCCGTGGCGCATGGCGGCCATGCCGGCGGCGAGGTCGGTCCAGGCCATGACGGTGCCTCCGAAGGCCGTGCCGTGGACGTTGGCGTGGGTGGGCATCACCAGCTGGGTCATCTCGACGTGGGACGCGGAGGCGGGGACGGGCGTCATGGGTGCCATGTAGTATCCTCCGCTCCCCTTCGAGGTGCATCCATGCCGCTCGACGTCCGGCTCATCGACTACGCCCGGGACCCGCTCGCCAAGCTCTACGGAGCCTACCGCACCTGCTACACGCCCAAGACGCCCCGCGAGGTCTGGGACGAGATCGAGGACGGCCGCATCCCGCCGGAGAAGATCCGCGACTTCATCGGCGAGCGGCTCAAGACCGGCCACGCCTCGCCGCTGGAGCAGGTGGTCTTCTGGTTCGGCATCAGCGGGGTGTCTCGCGCCCTGTCCCACCAGTTCGTGCGCCACCGGATCGGCATCAGCTTCGAGCAGCAGTCACAGCGCTACGTCCGCTACAAGGAGGAGCGCCTCGACTACGTGATGCCCAAGACCTGGGAGAAGCAGGGGCTCTCCGACCAGTACGACCAGCTGATGCGCGAGATCACCCGGGTCTACGAGGAGGCCCTGGCCAGGGGGATCCCGGCCGAGGACGCCCGCTTCGTCCTGCCCAACGCCACCCCCACCAACTTCCAGGTCATGGTCAACTTCACCGAGCTGCTCCACATCGCCGACCTGCGGCTCTGCTGGCGCGCCCAGTGGGAGATCCGCCAGATGGTCGCCATGATGCGGCGCGAGGTGGTGAAGGCCGTCCCCGAGATCGGCGGCTACCTGCAGCCCAAGTGCGGCGACAAGCGCATGGGCTACTGCGACGAGCCGGTGAAGGAGTGGGCGCTCTGCCCGCTCGGCAAGCTCAGGCCCCACAAGGAGCAGCTGCTCGACGTGTTCAAGCAGTACCGCTCCGGCAACCTGGTGCCGCTCGACGAGGGCCACCTGCGCACGGTCGAGGACGCCGGCACCGAGTGACGGACCCCCCGACCGGGCGGCCGGGCCGGGCGCGGCAGCCCGTATGATGCGCCATGCCCGAACGCCGCTCGCTCTGGTGTCCCTGCCGCGTCACCCTCCTCGGCCTGCTGGCCCTCGCCGGCCTCGCCGCGCCCCCCGCCGCCGCCCAGGTGCAGAACCTGGGCAGCCCCATCCCCGGCGGCCTGCCGCTGCCGGTCACCGGGGCCGCGGTGGTCGAGGAGCCGACCGCCACCTCCGTCAACCCGGCCGGCATCGGCTTCCTCCACGGGCCGTCGCTGCAGTACTTCCACGTCGAGGGGCACGGGAGCGCCAGCGCCGATGGTGACGGCCTCTACGCCGCCGGGCTGATCGGCCCCTTCGGCCCGGCCCTCTCGGTCGAGTGGCTCCGGCCCGACGGCGGCCCCTCCTACCGCCTCACCACCCTCGGGCTGTCCCTCTCCGACGGCCACACCGCCTCGCTGGGCGTGGCCTGGCGGTGGTGGAGCTCCCCGGATCCGGCCATCGACCCCATGCATGCCTGGGACCTCGGCCTGACCCTCCGGCCCTGGCGCCACCTCTCCCTCGGCGCCTCGGCCCTCGGCCTCGGCGCCAGGTACCAGGGGCAGGCGCTGCCCATCCAGTACGACCTGGGGCTCGGCCTCCGCTTCCTCGACGACTCGGTCACCCTCTCCGCCGACGCGCTGGCCAACGACCAGGCCCGCGACGCCTTCGACGTGACCGGCGGCGCCGTCGGCCTGGCCCTGGAGCTGGCCAGCGGGATCGCCGTCTCGGCCCAGTTCCGCTTCCCGGTGGGGAGCAGCACCCCGAGCAACGACACCGCCGGCATCCTCTCCCTGACCTGGAACGCCCCGCACGCCGGGGCCACCGCCGGCGCCATCCAGGCCAGCGACGACTCCCGCTGGCTGGTCGGCGTCCGCACCTCCTACGAGCGGTACCCGGCCTCGCCGGGCGCCACCCGGACGCCGCGGGTCGACCTGGCCGAGGAGCTCGCGCCGCCGCGCTTCCTCTTCTTCGACCTCCACGGCGGCGACCCGTTCGGCGACCTGCTGCGGCGCCTCGCCGAGGCGGGTGACGACGGCGAGGTGGGCGCGGTGGTGGTGGAGATCGACGACCTGCCGGCCGGCACCGGCAAGACCGAGGAGCTGCGCGCCGCCCTGCTGCGCCTGCGCGAGCGCAAGCCGGTGCTGGCCTACCTGACCGGCGGCGGCCTGGTGAGCTACTGGCTGGCCTCCGCCGCCACCGCGGTGGCCATGTCGCCCTCGGCCACGCTGATGGTGAACGGCCTGGCCTCCAGCCAGTACTACCTGAAGGACGGCCTGGCCAGGCTGGGCGTGGTGGTGGAGGTGGCGCGGGCCGGCGGCTACAAGACCGCCCCCGAGCCCTTCACCCGGACCGGACCGTCACCCGAGTCCCGGGAGGTGACCGGCTCACTCCTCGACGACGCCTTCGACCGCGTGGTGGGCGACGTGGCCCGGGGGCGCTCGCTCGACCCGGCCGCCGTCCGGGGGCTCATCGACCAGGGCGTCTTCTCGGCCTCCGAGGCGAAGCGCGAGCGGCTGGTGGACGAGCTGCTCTGGCCCGACGAGCTGGAAGGCTGGAGCCGGAAGGTCAGCGGGCGCCGGCTCCGGGTGGCCGATGGCTACGACCCGCCGCCGCGGCGGAAGGCCCGCACCTGGGGGCGCCCGCCGGTCATCGCCGTCATCGGGCTGGACGGGATCATCACCGCGGGGCGCAGCCGGCGCGAGCCGCTCGGCCCGGGCGGCCTGAAGGGCGCCGAGAGCGTCGTCGACCAGCTCGAGGAAGCGGCCTCCTCGAGCCAGGTGAAGGCCATCGTGCTCCGCATCGACTCGCCGGGCGGCGACGCCGTGGCCTCCGACCTGATCTGGCGGGCGGTCAAGAAGGCCAGGGAGAAGAAGCCGGTCATCGCCTCGATGGGCGACCTGGCGGCCAGCGGCGGCTACCTGGTGGCGGTCGGCGCCGAGCGCATCGTGGCCGAGCCCTCGACGCTGACCGGGTCGATCGGCGTCTTCGTCCTCAAGCCCGAGCTCTCCGGGCTGCTGGAGAAGCTCTCCATCCAGCGCGACGTCCAGGTGCGCGGCCGGCACGCCGACATCGCCTCGATGGCCCACCCCTGGACCGCCGAGCAGCGCGCGCTGGTCGAGCGGCAGGTCGACGTCGTCTACGGCAACTTCCTCGACCGGGTGGCCGAGGGGCGCGGGCTGCCCCGCTCCGAGGTGGAGAAGGTGGCGGGCGGGCGGGTCTGGTCCGGCCGCCAGGCGCTCGACCGCAGGCTGGTGGACCAGCTGGGCGGGCTCGACGACGCAGTGGCGGTGGCGCGCCGGCGCGCCGGCCTCGCCGAGGAGGAGGTGGTCGAGGTGCGCCACATCGGCGGTGGCTGGAGCGACTTCAAGGTGTCGGCGGCGGTGGCCGCCGTGGGCGGCGACGAGCCGCTCCTGCGCCGGGCGGCGACGCTCCTCCCCGAGCTGCGCACCGCGGCGCTGCTCCTCGAGCTCGGCCCGGTGCTGGCGCTGCCGGTGGAGTGGGTCGATCCCCCCGGGCCCTGAGTCGCCCGGGACCCGACCCGCCCCCGGCCCGGCCGGGGACGAACGCTTTGGCTTTGCGCGGGGATGGGCTTTTTGCTATGGATCCTCCCGTCACCCCCGGCCAGCGACTTCGGGTTGAGGCGGAGGGGTGACGGCCCGGTCGGCTTGCAGCGAGCAGCGCACCACCGGACGCCGCCTCGCGCGGCGCGTCTCGAGCCGGCCGCCACTCCAGAAGCGTTGTAGGACGCGCCCCAGGCGACTCGCCGGGGGCCGCGCAGCAGACACCACATGAGCGAGAACCACGAGAACGGCCCCCAGGGGCAGCCCGCCACCACTCCATCCGCGGCCGAGGCCGGGCCCGGCGGCGGAGGCGAGAGCGGTCCCACCGAGAGCGGCGGCCAGCCCGGTCCGGGCGGCCAGCCAGGCCAGCCGGGACAGGGGCGCCGCCGCCGCCGCCGCCGAGGCCGGCGCGGCCGGGGTGGCCCTCCGGGCGCTCCCAACGGCAATGGCCCGGGCGGCCAGCCGGGCGGCCAGGCGACGCCGGGGGCCCCGCAAGGCGGCCCGCCGCAGGGCCTGCCGGGGCCGCAGGGCGGCCCACCCTCCGGCCAGCCCGAGGTCACGGAGGAGGTCGAGGGCGTCCTCGAGTTCGAGGGCAAGGGGAACGGCGCGCTGCGCGACCCGAAGCGGAGCTACAACCCGCAGCCCTTCGACGTCGAGGTCCCCCGCTGGCTCATCGACCGCATGCACCTGCTGCCCGGCCTGCTGGTGAAGGGGCAGGCGGCCACCCGCAACATGAAGCGGGTGCTCACCAAGGTCGACGCGCTCGAGGGCGCCGACCCCATGGCGGTGCTGCGCCGCACCCACTTCCCCAACCTGACCGCCACCGACCCCACCGAGCGGCTGGTGATGGAGACCCGCGGTGACGAGCTGGTCGGGCGCGTGCTCGACCTCATCGCGCCCATCGGCCTCGGGGCCCGCGGCCTGATCACCTCGCCGCCCAAGGCCGGCAAGACCATCATGCTGCAGCGGATCGCCCAGGCCATCACCGCCAACCGGCCCGACGTGCACCTGACGGTGCTGCTGGTCGACGAGCGGCCGGAGGAGCTCACCGACATGCGCCGCAACATCAAGGGCGAGGTGATCGGCTCCTCCAACGACCGGCCGGCCGAGGAGCACATCCACGCCGCCGAGATGGCCATGGAGCGCGCCCGGCGCCTCGTCGAGGGGGGCAAGGACGTGGTCATCCTGCTCGACTCGATCACCCGCCTGGCCCGCGCCTACAACAAGGAGGTCGAGTCCTCCGGGCGCACCCTGACCGGCGGCGTCGACTCGCGGGCCCTGGAGCGCCCCAAGCGGCTCTTCGGCGCCGCCCGCAAGGCCGAGGAGGGCGGGTCGCTGACCATCATCGCCACCGCCCTCATCGACACCGGCTCGCGCATGGACGAGGTGATCTTCGAGGAGTTCAAGGGCACCGGCAACATGGAGGTGGTGCTCTCGCGGCAGCTCTCCGAGCGGCGCATCTTCCCGGCCATCGACATCGGCGCCTCCGGGACCCGCAAGGAGGAGAAGCTCTTCTCGCCCAAGGACATCGAGAAGGTGCGGCGCCTGCGCGGCGCGCTGGCGTCGCTCAAGCCGGTCGAGGCCATGGAGCGGCTCATCAAGAAGCTGAACGAGTTCGAGACCAACGACGAGTTCCTGGGCAGCTTCTAGGCAGCCCCGGCCCGGGCGGCCCGCCCGCCCCCGGCAGCACCACCGAGCGGGCCTCCCCCCGGCCCCGCGCCCCGTCCTCCGGGGCGCCCCCGGACCAGCGGTCCCGGCGTGGCGCCCGGCCGTTCCCTTGCGGGGCGCACGCACCCGTGGTCTGCTCGGCCACCGTGATCGCAGAACGCGTCCTCATCGTCGACGACGACGAGCTGATCCTCAAGGCGCTGGCCCGCATCCTCGAGAGCGTCGGGTACGACCCCCGCTGCTACCTGAACCCGGTGGAGGCGCTCGCCAACATCGAGAAGGATCGGCCGGTGGTGGTGATCAGCGACTTCATGATGCCCGGGCTGGACGGCATCTCCTTCCTCAAGCAGACGCGCGACCGGGCCCCGGGCGCGGCGCGCATCCTCTGCACCGCCGCGGAGGACTTCCGGGTGGCGCTGCAGGCGGTCAACGCCGGCGAGGTCTTCCGGATCATCTCCAAGCCGTGGCACCAGCAGGAGCTGGTGGCCACCGTCAACCAGGCCGCCGAGGCCGCCCGGCTCCGCAGCGAGAACGAGTGGCTGACCAACGAGGTGCAGCGCCAGAACGGCCAGCTGCGCGAGATGAACCAGGGCCTCGAGGAGATGGTCCGGCACCGCACCCAGGCGCTGCTGGAGGGGCTCATCGCCGCGCTCGACTACCGCGACGCCGAGACCCAGTGGCACTCGCGCCGGGTCTCGCTGTACGCCCGGCGCCTGGCGGTGGCCCTCGGGCTCGGCGAGCCGGACCTGACCGTCATCGAGCACGGCGCCCTGCTCCACGACATCGGCAAGATCGGCGTCCGCGACCGGGTGCTGCTCAAGGAGGGGCCGCTCGACGCCGCCGAGTGGGCCGAGATGAAGCGCCACCCGGAGCTGGGCTGGGCCCTGCTGCAGCGGGTCGACTACCTGAGGCCGGCGTCGCAGATCGTGCTGCAGCACCAGGAGAAGTGGGACGGCACCGGGTACCCGAGCGGGATCCGCGGCGAGCAGATCGTCATCGGCGCGCGCATCTTCCACGTGGTCGACACCCTCGACGCCATGACCAGCGATCGCCCCTACCGCAAGGCGCGGCCGTTCAGCGAGGCGCGTGCCGAGATCGAGCGGTGCTCCGGCACCCAGTTCGATCCCCGGGTGGCCGCCGGGTTCCTCAAGGTGAACGCCGACGAGTGGGAGCGGATCCGGCTCGACGTCGAGACGGTGGCGGTGCTGGCCGCCGACCTGGAGAACGCGCCGCGGCCGTCCGGCGACGTGCTGCTCGATCCGCTCCGCAAGGCGCTGCGGAACTAGCAGGGTGCTGCCGAACTAGCGCTCCGCCTGCCAGGCCCGCTCCCGGGCCGCCTCGGCCGGGAAGTCCTCGGCCAGCAGCGCCGGCAGCGCCCCCGGCCCGTCCCCGCCCGTGAAGGTTCGCAGCGCCTCGGCCAGGTTCACGGCCCAGGGGTGGCGCTGGCCCGGGTCGCGCGCCAGGGCCCGCAGCACCACCGCGTCGAGCGCCGGCGGCACCTCGGGGTTGCGCTCCGACGGCGGCCGCACCGCGGCGGTCCGCACCCGCTCCAGCACCGCCAGGTCCGACGGCCCGCGGAAGAGCCGCTCGCCGGTCAGCGCCTCGTGCAGCACGGCGCCGAGCGAGAAGAGATCGGCCCGGCGATCGACCGGCAGCCCGCGCACCTGCTCCGGCGACAGGTAGCCGAACTTGCCGCGCAGGGCCGTCCCCTCGCGGTGGACGCGGAAGGCGGCGCTGGCGACGCCGAAGTCGATGAGGTGGACGCGGCCGTCGAAGCCGACCAGCACGTTGGCCGGCGAGAGGTCGCGGTGGACCACGTGGAGCGGCTTGCCGTCGTGGCCATGGCCGCGGTGGGCGTGGTCGAGCGCCTCGGCCACCTGCACGCCGATCCGGCAGGTGACCGGCACCGGCAGCAGCCGCCGGTGCTGGCGCCGCCGGGCCAGCAGCGCGCGCAGGTCGACCCCGGCGACGTAGTCCATGGCCAGGAAGTAGCCGCCCGGCTCCCGACCCAGGTCGTGGACCGGGACGATGCCGGGGTGGTCGAGCTGGGCCCCGATGCGGGCCTCGTCCAGGAACATGGTGACGAAGGCCGGGTCGTCGGCGAGGGTGGGGAGGAGCCGCTTCACCACCAGCCTCCGCCGCGGGGCCTCCGGGCGCACCGCCAGCCAGATCTCCGCCATGCCGCCGACGGCGATCCGCTCCAACAGCAGGTACTTGCCGAACGGGATGGCTTCTCGCATTGCCGCCGGCGCCCCGGCCGATTCATGATACCGCCATGGCCACCACCTGCTATGGCTGCGGCGCCACCCTCTCGTTCGACGGCCCCATCGGGCGCCGCACCACCTGCCCCGAGTGCGACGCCGACCTCCACCGCTGCATCAACTGCCGCCACTACGACGAGACGGCCGGCAACGAGTGCCGGGAGCCCCACGCCGACCGGATCGTGGACAAGCTCGCCTCCAACCCCTGCGACCTGTTCCAGCTGGGTGACGGCGCCCCGCGCCGGCGGAAGTCCTCGCGCCAGGCCAGGGACGCGCTCCGGGCCCTCTTCGGGGAGGCCCCGAGCGGTGGCGACGAGGACCCTCGCGACGCGCTCGACGCGCTGTTCCGGAAGAAATGAGGGCGCCCCCGTGTTAATGAATGGCCCATGCCATTCGACACCAATCGCCAGCCCCGCCCGCCCTACCCCGTCACCGTGACCGCCCGCGCCCCGGCCTACGCCGCCGGCGCCGCGGATGCGGAGCGCGCCTTCATCGGCTCCGTGTACCGCTGGATGGCGCTCGGCCTGCTGGTCACCGCCGGCGTCGCCTTCGCCGTCGCCACCACCCCCGCCCTGCTCGAGGCGGTGGTCCTCAACCGCTGGGTCTTCTACGGCCTCATGATCGCGGAGTTCGGCCTGGTCATCGCCCTGTCGGCCATGCTGCCCCGCCTCTCCGCCCCCGCCGCCGGCGGCCTCTTCCTGCTCTACTCGGCGCTCAACGGCGCCACGCTCTCGGTGATCCTGCTGGTCTACACCGGCAACTCGGTGGCCCTGGCCTTCGGGATCACGGCCAGCACCTTCGCCGCCATGAGCGTCTACGGCACGGTCACCCGGCGCGACCTGACCAGCTGGAGCTCCTTCCTGATGATGGGGCTCTTCGGCGTGGTCATCGCCAGCGTCGTCAACCTCTTCCTGCACAGCACGGCCATGCAGTTCGTCATCTCCTGCGCGGCGGTGGTGGTCTTCACCGGCCTGACCGCCTACGACACCCAGAAGATCCGCGCCTACGCCCGCGCCGGCGGCACCTCGGTGGCCGCCGCCCCGGTGTCGGGCGCGCTGATGCTCTACCTCGACTTCATCAACCTGTTCCTCGCCGTGCTGCAGCTGCTGGGCGGTCGCCGCCGGGACTGAGCCGGGGCCTTCGCCGCCGCGCCTCGGGGGCGCCGCTGGGGCTCCCCGGCGGCGCCCCTTTCGCCTCATCGCCCCGCCCGGCGGGCCGGCGGCCCGGCCACCGTGCCGCCCGGGCGCCCGGTGTATCCTGCGGGCCGGGAGGGCAGCCATGGAGGCGGGCGGACCGCGGCGGGAGCGGCTCGAGTGGTGGATCCCCGGGATTTACCTGGCCATGGCGGGAGCCTGGATCTACGGCTCCGATGCCCTGGTGGCGGCCGTGGCCGGCTCCGTCGAGCAGCAGCGGGTCATCTCCACCTACAAGGGCTTCGGCTTCGTGGTGGTCACCGGAACGCTGCTCCACCTCGGCCTCCGCTGGGCGCTGCGGCGCCAGCGGGCGGCCACCGCCCGGCTCCGGGACAGCGAGGCGCTGCTGCGCGCGGTCACCGACACCCTCCCCGACCCGGTCTTCCTGATGGGCCCGGACGGGCGGATGGTCTTCTGCAACCCGGCCACCCTGGAGGTCATCGGCAAGCCCGCCGGCCAGGTCATCGGCCGGACCAGCCTGGAGATCCATGAGGCCCCCGGGATCGCGGCGGCCCTCATGGAGACCGACCGGCGGATCATGGCGTCGGGCGTCGCCGAGGTGGTCGAGGAGGAGCTCCCGACCCCGCGAGGCGTCCGCACCTTCCTCGCCTCCAAGGCCCCCTTCCGCGACGCCGACGGCCGGGTGGTCGGCCTGATCTGCACCGCCAAGGACATCACCGACCGCAAGCAGGCGGAGCGCGAGCTGCTGGCCTCCGAGCAGCGGCTGCAGCAGGCCCAGCGGCTGGAGAGCGTGGGCCGGCTGGCCGGCGGGGTGGCCCACGACTTCAACAACCTGCTGACCGTCATCCTGGGTGGCAGCGAGGCGCTGCGCGAGGCGCTCGCCGCCGGGCGCCCCGCCAGCCCGGACGAGGTGGAGCAGATCCATGCCGCCGGCGAGCGGGCCCGCGACCTGACCCGCCAGCTGCTGGCCTTCGCCCGCCGCCAGGTCACCACCCTGGTGCCCCTCGACCTGAACGCGGTGGTGCGTGGCAGCGAGCGGCTGCTCCGCAGGGTCCTCGGCGAGGACGTGGAGATCCGCACCGACCTGGCCCCGGGCCTCTGGCCGGTGCGGGGCGACGCCGGCCAGCTGGAGCAGGTGATCGTCAACCTGGCGCTGAACGCGCGCGACGCCATGCCCCACGGCGGCACCCTGACGCTGGAGACCCGCAACGCCGGCCCCTCGCCGGCGGGGCCGGAGGCCGGCCCCGGGTGGGTGCAGCTGCTGGTGCGGGACACCGGCGTCGGCATGTCGCCCACCGTGAAGTCGCACCTCTTCGAGCCCTTCTTCACGACCAAGCCGCCGGGGCGCGGCACCGGGCTGGGGCTGGCCACCGCCCACGGCATCGTGGCCCAGGCCGGCGGGCGGGTGCGGGTGGAGAGCGAGCCGGGGCGGGGCACCACCTTCGAGATTCTCGCTGCCGCGCGGCCTGCAGGCGGTGTCGGTGGCGCCGGTGGCCGGGCCGCCGACCGGGCCGGCGCCGGCGGTGGGGGGCACCGAGGGCGTGCTGGTGGTGGAGGACGACCCGCTGGTGCGCGAGGTGACCGCGCGGGCGCTGCGCTCCGGCGGCTACCGGGTCCTGCTGGCCGACGGCGGCGCCGACGCCCTGCAGGTGGCGGCGCGCGAGGGCGGGGCCCTGCGCCTGGTGGTCACCGACGTGGTGATGCCCGGGCTGGACGGCAAGACCCTGGCCGACGAGCTGGTCCGGCGGCTGCCCGGGGTCCGGGTGCTCTTCGTCTCCGGGTACACCGGCGACGTCATCAGCCACCACGGGGTGCTGGACTCCGGGATCGAGTTCCTCCCCAAGCCCTTCACGGCCGCGGCCCTGCTGGCGCGGGTGCGCGGCCTGCTCGATCGGCCCTGAACCGGCCGGGGCGCGGCCTCCGCCCTACCCGCCGTCCGAGCCCGGCTCGTCGGCCTCGCCCTCCTCGAGGTCGGGGCCGGGCGGCACCTTGGCCAGCGCCTTCTTGATGTACTTCTGGTGCTGGACCTCCTCGTCCTTGAGCTCCTCGAAGAGCGCCTTGACCTTGGGATCCTTGACGTGGGGCAGGGCCGCGGCGAAGAAGTCGTGGGCCTTCACCTCGGACTCGAGCGCCACCTCGAGGGCCTGCCGGGGCCCCATGAACACCCGCGGCTTGCCGCGGTCGGGGGCCTCGACGTCCTCGAACCAGGAGCGATCGACCCGCCGGGCGGCATCCTTGAAGAGCTGGGTCCGCCGCGCCAGCAGCTGGCCGTGGTGCTTGGCCTCGCTGTCGGCCATGTTCTTGAAGACGTCCGAGGCATCCCCGGTGTAGCGGCCGCCCACCAGCTTCTGGAACTCCTGGTAGCGCTCCCGGGCCTCCTCCTCGATGAGGATGGCGAGGTCCAGCGCGTCCTGCAGGTCGAGCGTGGCGAAGTCGATCTTCTGCGTCATGGCCGTCCTTTCGATGGCGTTCCGGCGTCCCGCCCCGGGTGCTTCGGGTGGGAGGCCACCAAGGGTCTAACAGGGTCCCGGGGGCAGTCAACGGATTCTGACGGCTCCCTCCAGCCGGCCCCGACACGCTACCATGGCGGCGCGGCCCGACGAGGTCATCGCCATGGCTCACCACCATTCGCGCTCCGTCTACGATCGGCTCACCGAGCGGCTCAACCGCTTCCCGCAGGGGGCGCCCCCCTCCGAGCAGCTCTTCCGCATCCTCTCCATCCTCTTCAGCGAGCGGGAGGCGGCGCTGGTGGCGGAGCTGCCCATCAAGCCCTTCTCCGTGGCCAGGGCGGCGGCCGCCTGGAAGGTCGGCGAGGCCGAGGCCGCCGGCGTGCTCGACGCCCTCGCCTCGCGGGCGCTGCTGGTGGACCTGGAGACGCCGGAGGGTCGCCGGTTCGTCCTGCCGCCACCCATGGCCGGCTTCTTCGAGTTCTCCATGATGCGGACGCGCACCGACATCGACCAGAAGGCGCTGGCCGAGCTCTTCTACCAGTACCTCAACGTCGAGGAGGACTTCGTCCGCGCCCTCTTCGCCGGCGGCCAGACCCAGCTCGGCCGCGCCTTCGTCGCCGAGCCGGCCCTCTCGCCGGAGAACGCCCTCCACGTCCTCGACTTCGAGCGGGCCTCCGAGGTCATCAGGACGGCCACGCACCTCGGGATCGGCCGCTGCTACTGCCGCCACAAGATGGAGCACGTGGGCCGCGCCTGCGACGCGCCGCAGGACATCTGCATGACCTTCAACGGCGCGGCCCGATCGCTCATCAAGCACGGCCACGCGCGCCCGGTGGAGGTGGCCGAGGGGCTGGACCTGCTGCAGCAGGCGCAGGCCCACGGCCTCGTCCAGTTCGGCGAGAACGTGCGCGAGTCGGTCAACTTCATCTGCAACTGCTGCGGCTGCTGCTGCGAGGCCATGATCGCCGCCCGGCGCTTCGCCGCCGCCCACCCCATCCACACCACGCCGTTCCTGGCGGTGGTGGAGGAGGCCTCCTGCACCGGCTGCGAGCGCTGCGTGCGGGCCTGCCCGGTCGAGGCCCTCGCCGCCGTCTCGGCCAACGACCCCAGGCAGCCGAAGCGGACGGTGGCGCGGCTCGACGCCGACCGCTGCCTCGGCTGCGGCGTCTGCCTCCGGGCCTGCCGCCCGGCCGCGCTCCGGCTCGAGCCCCGGCCCCGGCGGACGCTGACCCCCCTCAACGGGGCCCACCGGGCCGTCCTCATGGCCGTCGAGCGCGGCACGCTGCAGGACCTCATCTTCGACAACCGCCTGCTCTGGAGCCACCGCGCGCTGGCCACCCTGCTGGGCGCGATCCTCAAGCTGCCGCCGGCCAAGCGGCTGCTCGCCTCCCAGCAGGTCCGCTCCCGCTACCTGGAGGCGCTGGTGCGGCGCTTCGCCTGAGGGGGCGCCTTCAGGGGAAGTGGCCGGTGGCGGCCAGCAGGTCGAGCCGGGCCTGGCGCACGGCGTCCTCCACCACCGCCGCCGCGATCTCGGCGTCGCGCGCCCGCTGCTGCGCGTCGGCCACGTCCAGGCTGGTGGTGGAGCCGGCCTGGTAGGACTCGGTGACCAGCTTGAGCACCTGGTCGGCCCGGTCGGCCGCCCGCCGGATCTCCACCAGGCTGACCTCGGCGTGCTGCAGCGAGGCCCAGGCGGCGCGGACCTCGGAGCGGGCCTGGCGCAGCAGGGCGTCGAGCTGGGCGGCCCCCTCGGCCTCCAGGGCTCCGCGCTCCCGGGCCTGGCCGACCCGGAGCCCGCCCTCGAGGAGCGGGAAGGAGAGGATGGCCTGGGCCTGCCAGCCGTGGTCGGGCGTGCTCAGGGTGCTCCAGTCCTGCCGGTAGGCGGTGAAGGTGCCCAGCAGCGAGGGGAGCCAGTCGGCCCAGCTGTCGCGGGCCACCCGGGTGGCGGCCTGCGCGCGGGCCCCGGCGGCCCGCACGTCGGCCCGCCGCTCCGCCGCCCGCTCCGGCGGCTCCTCCGCCGGAGGCTGCGTCAGGGGCGGCTCCGCCCGGGCGTCGAGCGGCGCGTCGCCTCCGGTCGCCTGGCCCAGGGCCTCCTGCGAGCGGGCCAGCCCGGTCCGCACCGCCTCCAGCTGGGCCACGCTGGTGGCCAGCTGCTGCTCGGCGCGCAGCTCGTCGAGGGCGTTGCCGACGCCCGCCTCGCGCCGCGCGTGGGCATAGTCGTAGTGGGCCTGGGCGACCTCCACCGCGCTCCGCGTCACCTCGACCACCCGCTTCTGCCCGACCACGGTCAGGTAGGCCCGGGCCGCGGTGAGCGCGGCGCTGCGCTGCGCGTCGGCCGCGCCGGCGCGGGCCACGTCGACCTGGTCCCCGGCGTGCGACCACTGGTACCAGCGGGAGGGCGACAGCGCCAGCGCCGCCTGGACGTTGGCCGAGGTCTGCTCCCGGGGCGCCAGCAGCGCCCCTCCGGAGCTGCGCTCCTGGTCGAGCCGGGTGTAGTTGCCGGTGAGCCCGAGCGCCGGCAGCGAGCCGCTGCGGGCCTGCGTGAGCAGGCCGTCGGCGCGCCGGATCTCCTCGGCGGCCACCACCGAGCCGAGGGCATGGGCGCGCGCCCGCGCCACCGCCTCGTCGAAGGAGATGGCCTGGGGGGCCGTGGCCGGGGGCGCCTCGGCCCCGGCGGCGCGGACCGCCAGGGCCAGCGCCAGGAGCGGGAGCAGTCGGGTCATTGGGGCAGGGCCTCCGGCGTCGCCTCGTCCTCGTCGTCGTGGGGCCGCGGCGAGAAGCGCTCCAGCAGCGTGTAGAGCGCGGGGATGAGGAAGAGCGTGAAGATGGTGGAGACGGTCAGGCCGCCGATGACCGCCCGGGCCAGCGGCAGGTTGGTCTCGCTGCCCTCCCCGATCCCCAGCGCCATGGGGACCAGCCCGACGATGGTGGCGATGGTGGTCATGAGGATGGGTCGCAGGCGGGTCTTGCCGGCCTCCACGGTGGCCTCGAGGAGCGGCTTCCCGCGCGCCTGCAGGACCCGGGCGAAGTCCACCAGCAGCACGCCGTTGGAGACCACGATGCCCACCATCATGATGATGCCCATGAAGCTGTTGACCGAGAGCGTGGTGCCGGTCAGGAAGAGCGCCGCGAAGACGCCGCTGATGCCGAGCGGCACCGAGAACATGATGACCAGCGGGTCCACCAGGGACCGGAACTGCGAGGCCAGGATCATGTAGACCAGCGCGATGGCCATCACGGCGGCGAAGATCAGGCCGGAGAAGGCCTCCCGTTGCGCCTGGGTCTGGCCGCCCAGCTGGACCGTGAAGCCGTCGGGGGCCGGCATCTCGTCGACCGCCTTCTGCACCGCGGCGCTGGCGGTGCCCAGGTCCTGGCCGGGCGCCACGTTGGCGGTCACGTCGATGATGCGCTGCAGGTACTTGCGGTTGACCAGCACCGGCCCGGCGTCGCGGTGCACGGTGGCGAGGTTGGCCAGGTTGACGAGCTGGCCGCCCGGCGCCTTGACGAAGATGTCGGAGAGGTCCTGCACGTGCCGCCGCCAGGCGTCGTCGAGCCGGACGTTGATGTTGTACTGGTTGCCGGTCTTGGCGTCGATGTAGGGGATGGGGGCGAACTGGCCGGAGCCGGACAGGCTGGTCAGCACCGTCTGCGCCACCTGCTGCTCGGTGAGGCCGAGGACCCCCGCCTTCTCGCGGTCCACCACCACGTCGAGCTCCGGGTAGTTCTCCTCGCGGGAGACCTGGAGATCGGTGAGGTAGGGCCGCCCCGAGGCGTCGGCCAGGCCCCGGAGGCGGCCGAGCAGCTGCTTGGCGTAGCTCCCCCCCGCGTCCAGGTCGTAGCCGACCACCTCCACGTCGATGGGGGCGGCCGAGCCGAAGTTGAGGATGCGCTTCACGATGCCGCCGACGAAGAAGAAGATCTGCGTGCCGGGGAACTCGTCGCGGACGGCCCGGCGCACCTTGTCGGCGGCCTGCTGGTCGGTGATGGCGCGGTCGGTGTAGGGCACCAGGTTGACGCCCAGGTTGGCCGAGTGCGGCCCGGTGTTGCTGGTGAAGAGCGCGGTGCGGCCGCCCGGCAGGCCGGTGTCGGAGATCAGGGTGGTCACCACCGGCCCGCCCCCGCTGGCCTTGTCGCTCCCCAGCGCCGCCAGCACGGCCCGCTCCATGCGCGCGGTGACCAGCTCGGTCTCCTCCACGCGGGTGCCGATGGGCGCCTTGTAGTTGATGGAGAACTGGCTCTCGTCGGTCTCCGGGAAGAACTCGGTCCCGATGAAGCGCTTCAGGAAGAGCGAGGCCACGAAGAAGACCAGGATCCCGGCGATGACCTTGGCCCGCCGGCCCAGCACCCAGCGCAGGGAGCGGGCGTAGGCCTCGTCCAGGTCGTTGAAGCGCCGCGTGATCCAGGCCCCCACCGGGTGCCCGTGCCCCTCCGCCTCGGCCTTCAGGTACTTGAGGCAGAGCAGCGGGGTCACGGTGCGCGAGACCAGGAAGCTCATCGCCAGGGAGAAGGCGATGGTGAGCGCCAGCGGCAGGAAGAGGTTGCGGGCCACCCCGGCCAGGAAGACCACCGGGAAGAAGACCACGATGGTGGTGATGGTGGAGACGAAGATGGGCATGGCCACCTCCTGCGCCGCCTCCAGGACCGCGGTGCGCCGGTCCTGCCCCTTGGCCAGGTGGCGGTGGATGTTCTCCAGCTCCACGATCGAGTCGTCCACCAGCCGCCCCACCCCGAGCGCCAGCCCGCCCAGGGTGAAGACGTTGAGGGTCTGCCCGGTGAAGTAGAGCAGCACGAAGGTGGCCACGATGGAGAGCGGGATGGCCACCGCGATGATGCCGGTGGCGGCCATCGAGACCAGGAAGAGCAGGATGACGCCGACCGCCAGCAGGCCGCCGAAGAGGGCCTCGTGCTCCAGCGAGCCGATGGCGGCGCGGATGTAGGCCGACTGGTCGAAGGAGATGGCCAGCTTGACGTTGGGGGGCACGCCGCGCAGGCGCTGGATGGCCGCGCGCACCGCGTCCACCACCTTGACGGTGTTGGCGCCCGGCTGCTTGAGGACCCGGAAGTACACGCCGCGCTCGCCGTTGATGCGGACGATCTCGGACTGGTCGGCGCTGGCGTCCTCGACCCGGGCCAGGTCGCGCACCCGCACCGGCGCCTGGTCGCCCGTCCCCGGCTTGACCACCACGTCGCGGATGGGGCGGGCCTCCCCGAAGGAGGTGTTGGAGAAGACGTTGTAGTCCACCGTGCCGGAGCGCAGGTTGCCCGAGGGCAGGAAGAGGTTGGAGCTGCGCACGGCGTTGACCACGTCGAGCACGCCCAGCCCGCGGGCCCGCAGCGCGTCGCCCCGCACCATGACCTCGATCTCGCGCACCTTGCCGCCACCCACGCTGGCGCTGGCCACGCCGGGCACGCGCTCCAGCTGGGGCTCGATGACGTTGTAGGCCAGGTCGTAGAGCTGCCGCTCGTCGAGCCCCTCCCCGCTCATGGCCACCTGGACCACCGGGATGTTGGTGACGTCGAACTTGATGACGAAGGGCTGCTGGATGCCCGGCGGCAGGGTGTTGAGGATCTGGGCCACCCGCTGGGAGACCTCGAACTGGGCGTTGTCGAGGTTGGTGCCGTACTGGAACCAGACCGAGACCGCCGAGAAGCCCTGCTTGGAGATGCTCTCCACGCGGTCCACCCCCGGCGAGGCCGAGACGGCGCGCTCGATGGGCATGGTGATGGACTTCTCGATGTCGATGGGGCCGGCCCCGGTGTAGAAGGTCGCCACCCGGACGATGGGGATGTCGATCTGCGGGAAGAGGTCGACCGAGAGGCGGGTGAGCGACACCCAGCCCAGGGCGATCACCATCAGCGACATCATCAGGATGAAGATGGGGTTGCGCAGGGCGAGACGGGTCAGCCACATGTCGTGGGCTCCTGGTTCGGGTCCTGCGGCTCAGGGCCGGGGCGCCGCCGCGCCCCGGGCGTCCGGCTTCCCGGCGAACGGGTCCACCCCGCGGACCGCGCGGATGGCGGCGCCGTCGGCCAGCACGTCGGAGCCGGCGGTCACGATCTCCTCCCCCCGGGCCAGCCCGCCCACCACCTCCAGCCAGTCCCCCCCGTCGACGCCCAGCGTGAGCGCCACCCGGGCCACCCGGTCGCCCTTGACCACGAAGGCGAAGGCCTGGCCGTTGCTGACCTGCGCGGCGGTGGCCGGGATCACCACCGCGTCGTGGTGCACGGCGGTGATGATGGCCGCCCGCCCGTACATGCCGGGGCGGAGCAGGCCGTCGGCGTTGTGGACCTGCACCTCGGCGTCGACGGTGCGCGTCACCGGGTCGAAGCCCGGGGCCAGCCGCACCACCTTGCCCATCACCGCCCGGCCGGGCAGGGCGTCCAGCTCGAGCCGGGCGTCCAGCCCCACCTGGAGGCGCTGGACGTCCCGCTCGTTGACCGGGACGAAGGCCCGCATCACGTCGATGCGCTGCACGGTGACGACGGCGCTGTTGCCCGAGGTGGGCCCCACCAGGGCCCCGGGATCGAGCCGCCGGGCCGAGACCACGCCGTCCAGGGGCGACTCGATGCGCAGCTCCCCGAGGCGGGTGGCGAGGGCGTCCACGTTGGACTGGGCGGAGGCCAGCATGGCCTCGGCGGTGGCCAGGGTGGTCTGGCTCTGCTGCAGCTCCTGCTGCGAGACCACGCCGCTCGGCGCCAGCCGCTCGGCCCGCTCCCGGTTGGCCCGGGCCAGCCCGGCGGTCGCCTGGGCCTGGGCCAGGGCGCTGCGGGCCGCCGCCAGCTGGTCCGGCAGGTCGGAGGGACGGACCACCGCCAGGGTCTGGCCGCGGCGCACCTTGTCGCCGCGCTCCACCAGCACCGCGTCGAGGTAGCCGACGGTCTTGGCGCTGGCATCGGCCTGGGCCAGCGGGCGCAGGTCGATGGGCGCCCGGATCTCGACCGGCACGTCGCGCACGGTCACCGGCGCCACGGTCACGGCCGGCGGAGGGCGGCCGCCTCCCGCCCCGGGAGCCCCACGCTGGCAGGCGGCCAGGGCCGCGGCGGCGACGAGGGTCACGGCCATGGTGCGGGGCCTGGTCATCGGTCTCCTCCGGCGCGCCGGCGGGCGGCGCGCGACTGGGTCTCTGGGCGGGAGCCGGTGGCCCCCCCGCCGACGTGCTGCAGGTGGCCGGCGATGCGCGCCAGGGCCTTGCGGACCTGCTCGCGCTCGGCGGGGTCGAGCGGCGCCTCCACCTCGGCCCGGACCTCGGCCGCGATGGGGGCGAGCCGGCGGGCCAGGGTCCGGCCGGCAGGCTCAAGGGCCAGCATGACCCGGCGCCGATCGCCCTGGTGGCGGCTGGCGCGCAACCAGCCGCGCCTGGACAGGGCGGCCACCACCCGGCTCACCGACGGCTCGTCGCAGCGGAGCCGCCGGGCCAGCTCGGCCTGCGAGGTCCCCGGCGCCTCGAGGGCGCCCACCAGGACCCAGAACTGGAGCGGGGTCAGCCCCAGCGGCCCGACGCGCCGGGTGACCATGGCCTTGACGGCCCGGCGGATGGCGGCCACCAGCAGCCCGAGCGGCTCGGCAGGTCCTTGCATTGGCAACCCTTGTAAAGCGAACCTGACCCGAAGCACCAGCCCCTTGTGGGACGCTGGCCGGCCGATCCGCGGCAGGGCGGGAGCGCCGGTTGGGCCACAATGCCGGGATGGCCACCACCCGCCGCGAGCTCGGCCTCCGGCTGATCCTCGCCTACAAGCTGGGGAAGGCGGCGCTCTGGCTGGTGCTGGCCTCGGTCCTCGGCCTCCTGGCCACCAGCGGCCGGCTCGAGGCCTTCCGCGCGGTGGCCGGCGAGCTGCAGGCCCACGTCGCCAGCCGCTGGAGCCTGCTCCTCGGCCAGGCGCTGGCCTCGGCCCTGAGCGCGGGCGGGCTCCGCCTCGTCGAGCTCGGGCTGGGAATCGACGGCCTGACCTCGGTCCTGGAGGCGTGGGCGCTCTGGCGCGGCCACCGGTGGGGCCCCTGGCTGGTGGCGGTGGCCTCGGCGCTGCCGGTCCCCTTCGAGGCCTGGGAGCTGGTGCGCCAGCCCAGCCCGTGGCGAGCCCTGTTGCTCGCAGTGAACCTCGCCGTGGTGGCCTACCTGGCCGCCTGGCTCCGTCACCACCGCCGGGAGGATGCGCCCCGCGGCCGTTGAGGTGGGGACGCCACGGCACGGCCGGTCCCCGGCGAGGGAGCGGGGCGCGCCTACCCCACCTGCGCCGCCAGCCACTCCAGGTAGGTCGCGCTCCCCGCCTCGACGGGGAGCGCCAGCACCTCGGGCACCTCGTAGGGGTGGCGCCTCAGCAGCTCGTCGCGCAGCGCCGGGAACCGCTCCCGCGTGGTCTTGAGGACCAGCAGCACCTCCGGCTGGTCCTCGACCTGCCCCTGCCACCGGTAGATGGAGCGCAGCCCCGGCACCACGTTGCCGCAGGCGGCCAGCCGCGCCTCCACCAGCGCGCGCGCCAGCGCCGCCGCGACCTCGACGGTCGGGGCGGTGCAGAGCACCACCAGGGCCTCGGTCACGCCCGGCCCTACTTCCCGAGCATCCCGCTCTTGAGGTCGCCTTCCGCCGGCTTCTCCCCCAGCCAGTTGCGCAGCAGCGCCGTCGGCGAAGACCTTGCCCTCGACGGTGGCGCTGACGCCGCCCGGCCCGGTGACGGTGGAGCCGGCGCCGGGGAGGTAGGCGATCTCCAGCACGTCGCCGGCCTTGAGGTCCTTCATGACGGCGTCGAGCTGGGCGAGCCCGGGCAGCAGCTTGTCGAGGTCGGCGCGGGAGTTGTTCTCGAAGCCCTCCTTGAAGGCGCCGAGGATCTGCTTCTTCTCCACCTCGCGCTTGAAGGTCATCGTCACCTTCCAGGCCTGGTCGGCGGCGATGATGGCGGCCGGGTCCGCCGAGCGCCGCTCCAGGTAGAGCGCGCCCGACGTAGACCTTCACGAAGAACCTGGAGCGCAGGCCGGCGCCGTTGAGCACCAGCGCCTTGTCCCCCACGGTGGCCGACTCGGGGACGGCGACCCCCGCCACGTCCTTGGCGAGGGCGGGGAGGGCCAGGCTGAGGGCGAGGACGGCGAGGAGGTGGCGCATGGGGGTCTCCGTGACGGTGGTGGACGCGGGATGGCCGCTCCGGGACTCTACCTCTTCACGATCGGTCGCGCAGCAGCGGCGCCACCGCGAGGCGGCGCGCGCCCATCACCGAGCCGTAGGCGACGCCGGTCACCCCCACCAGCACGCCCAGCAGCGCCACCGCCGGCAGCCGCTCCCCGAGCAGCGCCGCCCCCAGCGCCACCTGCGCGATGGGGGTGAGCTGCAGCCAGATGGCCGCCTCCCCCACGGTGAGCGCGCCGTAGGCCTCGGCCATCATCACCTGCGCCCCGTAGGCGGCCAGCGCCATCAGCGCCGCCAGCCCCCAGGCCGCGGCATCGAGCGGCCACGGGTCGAGCGCGAACGGCAGCGCCACCGGCAGCCCACCGAGGCAGAAGTAGAAGAAGATGGTGGCGGCGTTCTCGGTCGGCCGCATGGCGCGGATGGTGACGGCCGAGAGGGCGGCGAAGCCGGCCGCCCCCACCGCCAGCAGCTCGCCGGCGCCCAGCCCGAGCTGCAGGCTCCCGCCCCCCAGCACCAGCCCCACCCCCACCGAGGCCAGCGCCAGGGCCAGCCCCAGGTGGATGGTGGGGCGCTCGCCGAAGGCCGGCACCGCCATGAGCGTGGCGATGACCGGGAAGAGGTTGTAGAGCATCCCGGCCTCGCCCGCCGGGATGCGGGCCAGCGCCAGGAAGTAGAGCACCACCACCACGCCGCCCGAGAGGCCGCGGGCCCAGAGCAGGGGGCGGCGCCGGGGCGCGTACAGCCCGGGGCGGATCCGGAAGGCCAGCAGGGAGAAGGCCGCCCCCAGCGCGAAGCGGATCACCGACAGCTGCCCCGCGGTGAAGGCCGCGAGGCCGTGCGAGAGGCGCCGGGCCAGCACCGCCATGAGCCCGAAGCAGAGCGCCGAGCCGAGCAGCAGCAGCCGCGCCCGGCCCCGGGACCCGGCCCCGGTCATGGCTCCTCGGCCGGCAGGCCGGCCGCCGCCTCGCGGAGCAGCGGGTCGTCGGTGCGCGGAGCGTGGCCCAGCACCGCGCCGTAGACCACGCCAGCGATGCCGAGCAGCACCCCGAGCAGGGCGACGCCGGTGAGGGTCTCGCCCAGGCCCAGCGCCCAGGCGAAGGTGGCGAGGGGGGTGAGCTGCTGCCAGAGCGCCGCCTCCGGCACCGAGAGGGCGCCGTAGGCCTCGGTCATGAGCAGCTGGGCCAGGAAGGCCACCAGGCCGCACGCCCCGGCCGCCACCCAGGGCCACGGCTCGTCGGGCCAGGCGCCCGAGGCCCAGGGGCCGAAGGCGACGGGGAGCGAGACCAGGACGCCGCCGACCGCCATGGCGAAGAAGATGGTGGGGGCGTTGTCGGTGGCCCGCAGCGCCCGGATGCTGGTGACGGCGAAGCCGCCGAGGACCGCCGAGAGGATGCCCAGCACCTCGCCGCGCCCGAGCGAGAAGGAGAGCCGGCCGCCGCCCAGCACCAGGAAGACGCCCGCCGAGGCGATGACCAGGGCCACCGCGAGGTGGACGGTGGGGCGCTCGCCCATCAGGAAGAAGGAGATGATCACCGCCCAGATCGGGAAGGTGTTGTTGAGCAGCGTGGCCTCGCCGGCCGGGATGAGCGAGAGGGCGATGAAGTAGAGCAGCGCCGCCAGTCCCCCGAAGAGGCCACGCGAGATGAGCAGCGAGTAGCGGACCGGCCGGAAGGTCCCGGGGCGGGCCACGAAGACCGCCACCACCGCCAGGATCCCCACCGCGAACCGGACCAGCGTCACCCGCCCGCCGCTCATGAGGCCGCCGGTGGCGGCCAGCCGGGCCAGCATGGCCGAGAGGCCGAAGAGCACCGCGGCGCCGAAGAGCAGGGCGCGCGCCCGCCCCCGGGTCGGCACCGGCAGTGGCTGGGCGGGGCTGGCCATGGAGGGCGGTCGTACCACCTCGTCGGGGGTCACGGAAGGGTTCGGGGCGGGTGGCCTCGGGAGCCGCGCCGCGTTAGATACCTGCCTCCATGAGCGAGCCCGACACCATCGTCGTCAAGGGGGCCCGCGAGCACAACCTGAAGTCGGTCTCGCTGGAGATCCCCAAGAAGAAGCTGGTGGTCTTCACCGGCGTCTCCGGCTCGGGCAAGAGCTCGCTGGCCTTCGACACCCTCTACGCCGAGGGGCAGCGGCGCTACGTCGAGTCGCTCTCCTCCTACGCCCGGCAGTTCCTCGGGCAGATGGAGAAGCCGCGCTACGACACCATCCGCGGCCTCTCCCCCACCATCTCCATCGAGCAGAAGGCCGCCTCCAACAACCCGCGCTCCACGGTCGGGACCATCACCGAGGTCCACGACTACCTGCGCGTGCTCTACGCCTCCATCGGCGTGCAGCACTGCCCGGGCTGCGGCCGCCCGGTGGGGAAGCAGACCGCCCAGCAGATCGTCGAGGCCATCCTCGAGCAGCCGGAGGGGTCGCGCATCCTCCTGCTCGCCCCGCTGGTGCAGAACCGCAAGGGCGAGTACCGGGAGCTGCTGGGCGACGCCCAGCAGCGCGGCTTCGCCCGGGTCCGGGTGGACGGGATGATCCACCAGCTCTCCGAGCGGCTGGCGCTCGACAAGAAGCTCAAGCACGACATCGAGCTGGTGATCGACCGGCTGGTGGTGAAGGACGGGATCACCGCCCGGCTCACCGACTCGGTGGAGACGGCGCTGCGCGAGGGCCAGGGGACGCTCATCGTCGCCGACGCCGCCCACGAGCAGAAGGTGGGCCCCGGCCTCGATCCCGAGGGCTACAAGAAGCACGACCGGTTCTTCTCCGAGCAGAACGCCTGCCACGCCTGCGGCCTCTCCTTCGGCGAGCTGGCGCCGCAGAGCTTCTCCTTCAACAGCCCGCTGGGCTTCTGCCCGGAGTGCCAGGGGCTGGGCACCCGGGCCGAGATGGATCCGGACCTGATCATCCCCGACCCGTCGCTCACCATCCGCGAGGGCGCGGTGGAGCCCTGGGCCTCGGGGATGGAGCGCGGCGAGGGCTGGACCTTCGAGTTCGTCGAGCACCTGGCCCGCTCGCTCAAGCTCGACCTGGACACGCCCTGGGCCCGGCTCGGGAAGCGCGACCGCGACCTGGTCCTGCACGGCACCGCCTCGCTGGCCGGCCCCAGGCCGCGCCTGGAGTGGGAGGGCGTGCTGGCCCAGCTCTACCGCCGCTTCCGCGCCACCACCTCGGAGGCCATGCGGCGCCACTACATGCGCTTCTTCTCGGACAAGCCCTGCAGCGCCTGCCACGGCGAGCGGCTCAAGGCCGAGAGCCGGGCCGTCCGGGTGCGCGGCCGCGGCATCGTCGAGCTCTCCCGCCTCACCATCGTGGAGGCCCACGGCTGGCTGGGCGAGCTGGGGCTCAAGGGCAACGAGGCCGCCATCGCCGAGGAGCTGCTCAAGGAGATCCGCAGCCGCCTCAAGTTCCTGCTCGACGTCGGGCTCGGCTACCTGACCCTGGATCGCCCCGGGCCCTCGCTCTCCGGCGGCGAGAGCCAGCGCATCCGGCTGGCCTCGCAGATGGGCTCGGAGCTGACCGGCGTGATCTACATCCTCGACGAGCCCTCCATCGGCCTGCACCAGCGCGACAACGGCAAGCTGCTGGCGACCCTGAAGCGGCTGCGCGACATCGGCAACTCGGTGATCGTCGTCGAGCACGACGAGGAGACCATGGCCGAGGCCGACTGGCTGGTCGACTTCGGCCCGGGCGCCGGCGCCCACGGCGGCCAGATCGTCTCCCAGGGGACCCCGGCGCAGGTGCGGGCCGACCCGGCCTCGCTCACCGGCGCCTACCTCTCCGGCCGGCGCGAGATCTCGGTCCCCGCCTCCCGCCGCCGCGCCGACCACGGGGCCATCACCGTCCACGGCGCGCGGGAGAACAACCTCAAGGACCTCACCGTCGACTTCCCGCTGGGCCGGCTGGTCGCCGTCACCGGCGTCTCCGGCGCCGGCAAGTCGACCCTGGTCAACGCCGTGCTCCGCCCCGCCCTGTCGCGGCTGCTCCACGGCACCCGCGAGGTGCCCGGCGCCCACGACCGGCTCAGCGGCGCCGAGCGCATCGACAAGCTCATCGACATCAACCAGCAGCCCATCGGCCGGACGCCCCGCTCCAACCCGGCCACCTACACCAAGCTCTTCGACTTCATCCGCGAGGTCTTCGCCCAGACCCCGGAGGCGCGGGCCTTCGGCTACCAGCCCGGCCGCTTCAGCTTCAACGTCAAGGGGGGGCGCTGCGAGGCCTGCCAGGGCGACGGCATGAAGCTGGTGGAGATGCACTTCCTCGCCGACGTGCTGGTGCCCTGCGAGGTCTGCGGCGGCAAGCGCTTCAACGACGCCACCCTGCGCGTCCAGTTCAAGGGGAAGAACATCGCCGAGGTGCTCGACCTCTCCATCACCGAGGCGGGCCAGCACTTCGGCGCGCACCGGGAGGTGGTCCGGATCCTGCGCACGCTGGAGGACGTCGGGCTCGGCTACCTGAAGCTGGGCCAGCCCTCCCCCACCCTCTCCGGCGGCGAGGCCCAGCGCATCAAGCTCTCGCGCGAGCTGGCGCGGGTCGGGACCGGGCGCACCCTCTACATCCTCGACGAGCCGACCACCGGCCTGCACTTCGAGGACGTCCGCCGGCTGCTCACCGTGCTGGACCGGCTGGTGGAGGCGGGCAACACCGTGGTGGTCATCGAGCACAACCTCGACGTCATCAAGTGCGCCGACTGGATCATCGACCTCGGCCCGGAGGGCGGGGACCGGGGCGGGCTGATCATCGCCGAGGGGACCCCGGAGGAGGTGGCCCGGGTCGAGTCCAGCGCCACCGGGCACTACCTGGCCACGGTCCTGACAAAACACCGCGCCCGCGCCGGCTGACCGCGCGCTACAGTCGGCCCTCCACGTCGCAGGGGGACCCCGATGCCGACCACCAACGAGAACCTGGCCGTCGCCTTCGCCGGCGAGAGCCAGGCCAACCGCAAGTACCTCGCCTTCGCCCGGGCCGCCGAGAAGGAGGGGCTCCCGCAGATCGCCCGCCTCTTCCGGGCCGCCGCCGACGCCGAGACCATCCACGCGCTGGCCCACTTCTCCAACATGGGCGGCGTCGGCACCACGCTGCAGAACCTCGAGGCGGCGGTGGCCGGCGAGACCTACGAGTTCACCGAGATGTACCCCCCCATGGTGAAGACGGCGCAGGAGGAGGGCCACCGGGGACGCCACCTGCTGGCCTACGCCCTGGCCGCCGAGCAGGTCCACGCCAGGCTCTTCAAGGAGGCGCTGGCCGCCATGAAGGCCGGCAAGGACCTCTCCACCATGGACGTCTACCTCTGCCCGGTCTGTGGCGACATCGAGTTCGGCGAGCCGCCCGAGAAGTGCCCCATCTGCGGGGCGCCGGCCTCCAAGTACCAGAAGATCTGACGGGCCAGGGCGCCGCTCATCGCCGGCGGAGCCGCTCGATGACGGCGCGCGGGTCGGCCAGCCCCCGCCGCAGCAGCCAGGCCAGCACCCGCGGTCCGCCCAGGGCGAGGACCGCCAGGTAGCCGTGCGCCAGGAGCCGCGGGGTGGAGGCGTGGACCCGCACGCCGACCCGCAGCGACGGGTCGCGCTCCAGCAGCAGCGTGAAGAAGGCCAGCCCCAGCTCGCCGACGCCGGCGCCGGCGTGGGCGCAGAGCCTGGCCACGGCCGCGGCAGGCAGCCGGAGGGTGAAGTCGGGGTCGCCGGGGGCGCCGGCGGTCAGCACCGCCACCCCGTCCGACACGGCGAAGCCGGCCGGCCCCTCGTCCAGCTCCAGGCCGACCCGCGCCGATGGGGAGAGCCGCCGCACCGCGCGCGACGCCGACGGAGCCCGGCTGAAGAGCTCGGCGAGCGCACCCAGGCTTCCCTGGTCCGGGGTCATGCGGCGACGGTAGCGGCGGCGGCGCCGCCCGGGCAAGCGGGCGGCGGGGGAAGGGCCGGCCGGCGCCTCCCGGTGCGGACGGTTGACGCTCCGCCGGACCCGCGCTAACGCTGCGGCATGCGCCTCCGCCTCCTGCCGCTGCTCGCCCTGCTCGCCGCCTGCGCCCCGAGCCGCATCCCCAACACCGACGTCCCGGACTCCAAGGAGAACCGGGCCGTCTACGAGGTCATCCGGCAGTACGCCGAGGCGCTGCGCAAGAAGGACACCGCCGCCATCCTCATGCTGGTCTCGCCCGACTACTACGACAACTCGGGCACCCCCGATCCGGGCGACGACGTGACCCGCGACACGCTGGAGAAGCACCTCGCCACCGACCTCTCCAAGATCGAGTCGGTCGGGCTCGAGATGGGCGTGAAGCGGATCGAGGTCAACGCCGACGAGGCGCGCGCCGAGGTCTTCTACGACGCGGCCTACCGGATCGTGACCCCGGCCGGGCCCGTGGCCAAGCGCCCCTCCGACATCTACCAGATGCGGTTCAGGAAGCTGAACGGCGCCTGGAAGATCATCTCGGGCCTGTAGGCCGGCCCGGGGCCGGGCCCAGCAGGTCGCGGTACCCGTCCGCGCCCAGCCCGCGCAGCGCCACGAGCCGATCGCGGTAGCGCCGCCAGTCCTTGCGCACCACCCGCTCCGGCCCGAGGGCCGGGCCGAGCCCGCCGTGGAGGCGGCTGGCCGTGAAGCGGAGCGCCGCCCAGCGGGCCCAGGCCGGCAGCGCCTCCAGGGTCTCCGCCTCCAGGCGCCGCTTGGAGCGGTACCCGTCGAGCAGCGCGCGCACCCGCGCCGGCTCGTGGCGCTCCGTGAAGCACCAGGCGTCGATGGTGACGGCCAGGTCGTAGGCGAACGGGGCGGTGCAGGCCATCTCCCAGTCGAGGACGTAGCTGATGCGGTCGCCGACCCAGAGCACGTTGTCGATGAAGAGGTCGCCGTGGCACAGGCCCCGGGGCGCGCCCGGCAGCCGGTCGGCCGCGGCCAGCTCCTCGCGCAGCATCGGCAGCGCCGCCCTGGCCTCGGCGTCGAGCCCGGGCGAGGCCTCCACCGCCGCCAGCCAGCCGCCCACCCGCGCCGGGCCGAACGGGTTCTCCCGCTGGCCGCTGAAGCCGGTCGAGAGCTCATGGAGCCGCCCCAGCTGCTCGCCCACCCGCTGGCACCGCTCCGGCCCCGCGGCGGCCCGGTCGATGGCCTCGCCGGGGACGAAGGCGAACAGCATGGCCGGCCGCCCCGCCACCTCGGTGTAGGGGCGGCCGTCGAGGGCCGGCACCAGCCGGGGCACCGGGAAGCGGGCGTCGAAGAGGAAGCCCATCACCGCCGCCTCGAAGGCCACCTCGGCCTCGGACCGCCCCTCGGCCAGGCGGAGGAACCACCGGTCGGCGCCCACCTGCAGGTGGTAGCTGGTGTTGGTCCGCCCCCGTGGCTCGGGCTGGACGCGGTCGGGCGACGGGAGGCCGAACCGGCGGGCGGCCTCGGCCAGCTGGCCGGGGGTGAGGACGGTGTGGAGCGCCATGATTCGAGCGTGCCCGGAAAGCACCGGGCCCGTCAACGCGCGGGAGCGGGGGCGCCGGAGGCGCTGCGGCCGGCGGCCGCCTCGGACGGGGTGGACGGCCCGGCCAGCGCCTCGACCAGCGACTGCTCCACCCAGGTCGCCGCGACGACCCGCCAGCCCTCCGCCTCCCGCTCCAGCCGGGCGTCGACCCGCCAGGCGCTGGCCTCCGACGGCAACAGGTCGGCCAGCGCCCGTCCCGTCCCGCCGCGGGTGGCCACCAGGTCGAGGCGGGCCCGGGCGCCGTCGCCCGCCACGTCGACCCGCAGCCCGGCGATGCGGACCACCAGCCAGTGGCCTCGCAGGGCGTTCCCGGCCACCAGCTGCCTCAGCCCGCGCTTGTCGAGCCCCTGCCCCTGGAACCGCTCCGACAGGCCGGCGACGGCGTCGGACACCCGCCGCTCCTCGGCGGCGCGGACGGCCTCCTCGAGGAGGGCCCGGACCAGCTCCTCGTCGGAGGGGGGTGGCGGGCGGCTGAGGCGCCAGGCGGCGCCGGCCGTGGCCAGGACGAGTGCGGCGACGAGGACGGTTCGGCCGGTCATGGCGCCCCGGGCGGGGCGTGAGGGAGTAGACTCCAGGCCGTGAGCCGCGACAAGGATCCGACCGGACGCGCCGACCAGCACAACGCCCGCGGCATCGAGCTGGCCGATCGGGGCTGGCTCGACGAGGCCGCCAAGGAGTTCCGCCGGGCCATCGAGCTCGACCCGGAGGCCGCCCACCCCCACGACAACCTGGCGACGGTCTACGCCGAGCAGAAGAAGCTGCGCGAGGCGCTCACCGAGCACCTCACCGCCCTCCGGCTCGACCCGGAGAGCGCCACCGTCCACTTCAACCTGGCCTCCTTCCTCTCCGCACACGCCACCGACCTGGCGCTCGAGTCCTACCGGGCGGCGCTGGCGCTCGATCCGTCGTTCCCGGACGCGCAGCTCCAGCTCGGCATGACCCTGGCGGACGAGGGCCAGGTGGAGGAGGCGCTGGTGGCGCTGCGGACGGCGGTGGAGCAGGCGCCCGAGGACCCGCTGCCCCACCAGGAGCTGGCCTCGCTGCTCATGGACGAGGGGGAGTTCCGCGCCGCCATCGGCCAGCTCAAGGAGGCGACGCGGCTGGCGCCCGACCTCTTCGACGCCTGGCTCGACCTCGGCATCGCCTACGCACAGCAGGGATTCTACGAGGAGGCGGAGCGGGCCTACGCGGGGGCCGCGCGGCTCCGGCCCGACGACCTGCTCCTCAACTACAACCTGGGCGGGCTCCACGCCCAGGCGGGCAAGCCGGACGCAGCGCTGGTCGCCCTGCGGCGGGCCCTCTCGGTCGATCCGGTCAAGGTCCGGTCCTGGCTGGAAGCGGACGAGATGTTCGAGCCCCTGTCCGGCAATCCCGAGTTCGAGTCGCTGACGCGAGGCTAGCCTCCCCCCAAGGGGGCATCGTGCCGATCGGCCGGACGCGATCCGGCCGCCTGCCGCGCGGTCCCGTCGGTCCGTGGTTCGTCCGGCCGGCCGCCGGCCGGCCGCCAGGTGTCCGGTCGCCCTGCGACCGCCCCAGTCCATCCGGCCACTTGAGGGTCGTCCGCGCCGCGGCCCCGTCCGTGCAACGGCCAGTCCTCGACGGCCCCTGCCGCGGCCCGGCGGGTGGCGCCGTCGCCAGAATCCACTTCCCGTCCCGGTTCCCGCCGCTAGGATTGGACCAGGAGTCAATCATGCCCGAACTGGCCTTCTTCCGACACGGGGAGGAGCTCCTCCGCGTCACCCTCGGCGAACGCACCGCCATCGGCCGCGCCCCGGACTGCGACGTCTCGCTCCCCGACCCGGCCCTCTCCCGCGTCCAGGCCGTGGTGGAGCGACGCGAGGACGGCTTCCACCTCGTCGATCGGTCCGGCCGCGGCACCCGCCTCGGCGCCGCCGAGGTCACCGAGGCCCCGCTCACCGACGGGGCCGAGGTGGCGCTGGGCGCCTGGCGGGCCCTCTTCCGTGCCGCGCCTCCCGCCGGCGCGGAGCCGACCCACGCCGGGCACACCCAGCTGCGCCAGGCGGTCCCCCCGGTCGAGCCGGCGCCGCCGGCCCGCCTCCGGATCAGGGAGCGCGGCCGCGAGCGCTGGCAGGTGGTGCCGCGCGCCGGCCTCACGGTCGGGAAGGCACCCGACGGCGACGTCGTGCTCGCCGACCCGTTCGTCTCCGCGCGCCACCTGCGCATCGAGCCGCGGGCCGGTCGCTGGCACCTCGCCGACCTCGGCTCCACCAACGGCACGCTGCTGGGCGGCGCGCGCGTCGAGCGCGCCGAGCTCCCCTTCGGCGTGCCGCTGCAGCTGGGGGACACCGAGCTGACCCTGGAGCCGCCGCAGCTCCCGGACGCCGCCCGCCCCTCGGTCTTCGAGCAGATGGTGAGCCGGGACCCGGGCATGCGCCGCGTCTTCGAGCTGGTGGAGCGGGTGGCCCCGTCCACCACGGCCGTCGCCATCCTCGGCGACACCGGCACCGGCAAGGAGCTGGTGGCCAGGGCCCTCCACGCCCGCTCCCCGCGGGCCGCCGCCCCGTTCATCCCGGTCAACTGCTCGGCCATCGCCGAGACCCTCATCGAGTCGGAGCTCTTCGGCCACGAGAAGGGGGCCTTCTCCGGCGCCGAGCGGATGCGCAAGGGCGCCTTCGAGGAGGCCCACGGCGGCACCATCTTCCTCGACGAGATCGGCGAGCTCCCCTTCGACCTGCAGGCCAAGCTGCTGCGCACGCTGGAGCAGGGCGAGGTGAAGCGGGTGGGCGCCTCCCGCCCCATCCACGTCGACGTCCGGGTGGTGGCGGCCACCCATCGCGACCTGCGAGCCCAGGTCCGGGCCAGCAGGTTCCGCGAGGACCTCTTCTACCGGCTCTGCGTGATCCCCATCACCGTGCCGCCGCTCCGCCAGCGGCGCGGCGACGTCCGGCTGCTGGCCGAGACCTTCCTGGCCGCCTCGGCCCCGCGCGGGCTGGCGCTGCGCTGGTCCGAGGAGGCGCTGGCCCGGCTGGAGGGCTACGACTGGCCGGGCAACGTCCGCCAGCTGCGCAACGTGGTGCAGCGGGCGCTGCTCTTCCGCGGCGAGGGCCAGGTGGTGGGAGCCTCGGCGGTGGTCTTCGAGGACACCCGCGCCGGGAGCGGCGACACCGGCGACGACGACACCCTCTACGTCCGCGGCCTCACCATGGAGGAGGTGGAGCGCGAGGTCATCCGCCTCTCCCTCCGCCGCCACCGCGGCCAGCGCTCGGCGGTGGTCCGGGAGCTCAAGATCGCCAAGAGCACGGTGCTGAAGCGGATCGGCCAGTGGTCGCTGCAGCAGGAGGGGCGCGTCCCCGGCCAGCCCGCCGACGACGACGCCGAGCCGCGCTGAGCGGTCGCTACTTCTTCCGGGGCGGCGCCTTCTTGGCCGGGAAGAGCTCGGCCAGCCGCGCCTTGGCCTTCTTGGCCTGGTCGGACCTGGGGTGGTCGGCGATGAGCTGCTCCAGCACCACCTTGGCGTCCTCCTTGCGATCGAGCTGGACCAGGCCCTCGCCCACCTGCAGCAGCGCCTCCGGCACCCGGTCCGACTTCGGGTAGTCCTCGGCGACCTTCCCGAAGACCACCACCGCCTCGCGCCACTTGCCCTGCAGGGCCAGCAGGTGCCCGGCCCGGAAGGTGGCCTCGGGGGACTTCTCGTCGCGCGGCCAGCGCTTCACGTAGTGGAGGTAGATCTCGCGGGCCACGCCCCGGTCGCCGCCGCCCTCGACCTGCTGGGCCAGCGCGAAGACGGCGGCGCGGTCGTCCGGCTTCGGCAGCTCGCCGATCTTCTGCCGGGCCATGGCCTCGTCGAGCGCCCCGGTCCCCTTGAGCGAGGCCAGCCGGGTCTCGGTCTCCTTGCCGGACTCGGCGACCTGCTGCTGGAGCTGGGCGAGGTTGTGGGCCTGGGCCTCCAGCTCGCCCTTCACCCGGGTCAGGTCCTCGCCGAGCTTGCCCACGGCCACGCCGAGGTCGGCCCCCTTGGCCCTCGACACCGTGTTGAGCTCGTCGAGCTTGGCCTGGACCTCGCGCAGCTTCTTGTCGACCTGCGCGATCTTCTCCCGGATCTGGACGTCCAGCTCCTGGGCCTGCTCCCGGCTCTCGACCTCGAGCCGCTGCACCCGGGCCTCCAGCTGCCGGCCCCGCTCCATGGGGACCCAGCAGCCGGTGACGGCCAGCAGCAGCGCGGGTGCAGCGAGTCGGCGCATCGACGCCTACCGCTCGGCCTTCGACTCGGCCCGGCGGTTCCGGGCCCAGCAGGCCTCGTTGGCCTCGTGGCAGAGCGGCTGCTCCTTGCCGAAGGTGTTGGTGTCGATGGGGCCGGCCACGCCCAGGTCGACCAGGTACTTCTTGACCGCCTCGGCCCGCTTCTTCCCGAGCGCGAGGTTGTACTGGGTGGTGCCACGGTCATCGCAGTGGCCGTCGACCTGCAGGCGGCGGGCCGGGGCCTTGGCGAGGCAGGCCGCCAGCTTCTGCAGCACCGCGGTCGAGTCGCCGGAGATGGTCGCCTGATCGAAGCCGAAGTGGACGGTGAAGGCCGAGGCATCGGCGCAGGCCGGCTCGATGGTGCTCACGCACTTGCCCTCCTGGCAGCCCTTGCCGCTGCCGCACTCGGCGTCGGCCACGCACTCGGGCCTGGGGGTGGACGCCGCCACCGGGGCGGGCCTGGGCTCGCACTTGCCGGTCTTGCAGGCGAAGCCGTCCTTGCAGTCGGTGTCGGTGGCGCACTCGGCGCACTGGCCGGAGACGCAGATCTTCCCGAAGCCGGCCTGGCCCTCGCAGTCCTTGGAGGTCTTGCACTCGCCGTTCTTGGGCGGCGAGGGGCAGGCGGTGAGGACGGCGACGAAGGCGAGGGCAGCGAAGGTTGAGGCGCGGCGCATGAATGGACCTCCCGGTGGGTGGTGGGCGGGGTGGGTGGGAGCCCCTGGTATTCTCCTGCACAAGTACGCGTGTCAAAGGAATTCCTGCCGCCGCTCGATCCTTGTTGGACAGGGCCGGGTGGCATTGAGCACCCTCCGCCCCGGCGCTATGGTGCCGCCCCATCGTGACCCGGAACGACCGCCGCCGCCTCCTCGCCGCGCTCGCCGCGCTCGCCGCGCTGGGCGGCGCCGTGGCCGGCCTGGTCTTCTGGCTCTGGACGCGTGAGCTGCCCGCCTTCGACACCCTCAAGGATTACCGGCCCCTGGAGGCCAGCCGGGTGCTGGGGAGCGACGGGAGCCAGGTCTTCTCCTTCGCGCGGGAGCGGCGGACCGTGGTGCCCATCGACCAGATCCCCGACGTGCTGAAGCAGGCCGTCATCTCCGCGGAGGACGCCCGCTTCTACCAGCACGAGGGGATCAACTACCTGGCCATGCTCCGCTGCGTGGCCCGTGGCGTGCTGAGCGGCCGGGTGCGCTGCGGCGGGTCGACCATCACGCAGCAGGTGGTGAAGACCTTCCTGCTGTCGAACGAGTGGAGGTACAAGCGCAAGGTGAAGGAGCTGGTGCTGGCCCCGCGGCTCGAGCAGAACCTGAAGAAGGACGAGATCCTCTGGCTCTACCTGAACCAGATCTACCTCGGCCACCGGCGCTACGGCGTCGAGGAGGCGAGCCGGTACTACTTCGGCAAGCCGGTCGCCGAGCTGACGCTGGGCGAGGCGGCGTCGCTGGCCGGCACCATCCAGTCACCGGCCCGCCTCTCGCCGGTGGCGCACCCCGAGGCCGCCAAGGCCCGCCAGGCCTACGTGCTGAGGCGCATGGCCGAGGACGGGTACATCACCGCCGCCCAGGCCGACGCCGAGATCGCCCGCCCCATCGCGGTGGCGCCACCGGAGCCGGAGCCTCCCGGCGCCTCCTATGCCGACGTGGTCCGCCGCTACCTCGACGACCGCTATGGCCCCGACCGGGTCGAGACCGACGGGCTGGTGGTCAAGGTGGCCATGGATCCGGCCATGCAGCGCCACGCCGAGGCGGCGCTGGAGGCCGACCTGCGCCAGGTGGACCGGCGCCAGGGCTGGCGCGGGCCGCTGCTCACGCTCACGCCCGAGCAGCTGGCCGCCGCCCTGCCCGCCTGGCGCGAGCGGCTGGCGGCCGCCGCGGCCCGCGGCGGGCCGGTGCTGGTCTGGGATCTCTCCGCGGTCGACGCCGACGACCTGGACCCGGAGGCCGAGCACGGCGCCGACGACCTGCGCCGCATGATCCGGGTCCGGCCCCTCGCCGCCGACGGGCGGTACGCCGCGCTGGTCACCGCGGTCGACGACCGGAAGGCCAGCCTCGATCTCGGCGGCGCCACCGGCACCATCCCGCTCTCGGACCTCGGCTGGGCGCGCAAGTGGAACCCGCAGAGCGGCACCGCCGCGCCGCGCAGCGTGAGGCAGGTGCTGGCGGCGGGCGACGTGGTGCTGGTGCGGGTGCTGCCGGGCGCCACCCCCCCGGAGGCGCTGGCCCGGGCCGGCAGGCCGCTGGCGCTCTCGCTGGAGCAGCGCCCCCGGGTGCAGGGGGCGCTGGTGGCCATCGACCCGGCCTCGCGCCAGGTCCGGGCGCTGGTGGGCGGCACCGGGGCCACCCGGTCGCAGTTCAACCGGGCCACCCAGGCCCGGCGCCAGCCGGGCAGCGCCTTCAAGGCCTTCGTCTGGGGCGCGGCCATCGAGTCGCGCCGCTTCACCCCGGCCACGCTGGTCTACGACACGCCCGAGCTCTACCGGGACCCCTGGACCGGCAAGGAGTGGAAGCCGCGCAACTTCGAGCGCGACCAGTTCGACGGGCCCATGCTGCTGAGGAGCGCGCTGGCCCACTCCAAGAACACGGTCTCGGTGAAGCTGGTCGACGCCCTGGGCCCCGACGCGGTCATCGACTTCGCCCGGCGCATGGGGATCGAGAGCGACCTGCCGCGCAACCTGACGCTGGCGCTCGGCACCGGCGAGGTGACGCCGCTGGAGCTGACCAACGCCTACGCCAGCATCGCCGCGCTGGGGCGCCAGCTCCCGCCGGCCATCGTGCTGGAGGTGGCCGACCGGGACGGCAACGTGCTGGAGACCTGGCAGCCGCCGACCGAGGCCCCGGCGCCGCTTCCCATCCCCGCGGCGCCGCTGGGCCCCGCCGGGACGGCCCCGGCGGACGCCGGCGGGGCCACCGGCCTGCCGCCGCCACCCGCCGCCGGGAACGAGGCCGCGCCCGCGCCCCCCGACTTCACCCTCCCGTCCACGGGGACCCGGCCGGAGGTGGCCTTCGTGCTCACCGACATGCTGCGAGACGTGGTGGCGCACGGCACCGGCACCGGCGCCCAGGCGCTGGAGCGGCCCGCGGCGGCCAAGACCGGGACGGCCCAGGAGCACCGTGACGCCTGGTTCGTCGGCTACACGCCCGAGCTGGTCGCAGGCGTCTGGGTCGGGTTCGACGACCACGCCCCGCTCGGCCCGAGGGAGACCGGCGCCGGGGCGGCGCTCCCGGCGTGGCTGGCCTTCATGCAGGGGGCGCTGGACCACCGGCCGACGACCGAGTTCCTGGCGCCGGCGGGGGTCCAGTTCGCGCGCATCGACCCGGCCACCGGCCTGCTGGCGGCCGAGCCGAAGCCGGGGCAGGCCGAGGAGGAGCCCATGGCCTTCCTGGCCGGGACGGCCCCGACCGAGGCGGTCAGCGCCCGGCCGGTCAGCCCGCCCCAGAACTTCTTCCTCGACGACCGCTGACCAGCCCCTCGCCTACTTCACCGGCGTGGCCCGCAGCGCCGCCTTGCCGTCCTTCACGTAGACGCTGAACCGGACGGTCCGGCAGCCGTGCCTCTCGATGAGCTGCAGCTTGTTCTTCTCCAGCTTGGGGCGGAAGCGGTCATAGCCCAGCCCCTCCACCGGCTCGCCGCACTGCTCGCGGACGCGCAGGAACTCGGCGTGGACGCTGCGCCAGTGCTCCTCGTCGCTCTCCTCGACGGGCGCCGGCGGGGTGACGGCCTGGAAGAGGGCGGTGGAGGTGGGGCGCGGCGGCGGCGCCGGGGGGCCGGGCGCCGGCGGGACCGGTCGGGGCTGCGGCACGGCCTCGAAGGCCGCGCCCGAGAACCCCGTCCCGCCGCCGGGGCGGGAGGCGCCGTCGCGCGCCTCGCCGGGTGCGGGGGCCGGCTCGGCGGCGGGGGGCCCGGCCGGCGACGCGCCCGGCGATGGGGCCGGGGGGAAGGTGAAGCTCGGCTCGGACGGCAGGTTGAAGCGGGGCGCGCCCGGATCGGCGGCGAAGGGATCGCCGGTGGCGAGCCGGACGGCGCTCCCCTCGGCGGCGGCCGCGGCCTTGTTGAGGGCGCCCGCGACCGTGCCCAGGGCGCCGAGGAACTCCGGGGCCCGGGCCGAGAAGTCGCCTCGCTCGATCTTGGTGGCCGCGGCCACCAGCGACGCCGGCACCTGCGGCAGCACCTCGGTCTTGACCAGGACGCCGAGCAGCAGGCCGACCAGCAGCAGGGCCCCGAGGATGATGAGCAGCCCCCACTGGTAACGGGCCAGGTCGCTGAAGTAGCCGACGGTCGGCACCGAGAGGACCAGGAAGCCCCTGGACATGCCGGAGAGCGGCACCGCCATGGCCCGCGCCGCGGGGGCCTTCACGAAGAGGACCGGCACGCGCATCTTGAACGGCTGCTCCAGCAGCACCGACGGCACGGTCCCCTCGCTCACCGGCACCTTGGGCGTGGCGACGGCGCCCTTGACCAGCCTCCTGGCCAGGTCGGGCTGGGCGGTGGTCACCAGCTGCGGGGTGCCGACGTCGAGCGTGACCTCGACGCCGCCGGCCTGGGCCATGCTCCTGGCCCAGGCGAGGTCGAGCGGGATGAAGAGCGCCAGCGCCGCGCCCTCCCCGGCCGGATAGCCGACCCCGTACCAGAGCCCGTCGTTGACCCGCACGTACCCGCGCCGGGGGGTCCCGCTGGCGACGTCGCGCAGGAAGGCGGCCGCCTCCTTGCGCTGCGGATCCTGCAGCTCCCCGGGCAGCTTCCTGGCGACCCACTCCTGGTTGGCCACCGCCCAGAAGGCGTTGGCCGGCAGGGTGATGCCGAGCCGGCTGGCGGCCTCCTCGACCGCGGCCCGCGCCGCCGCCTCGCTGGCGGCCCAGCGGGCCTCGCTCTCGGCCGCCTCGTCCCTGGGTGCCGCCGCCTTGCCCTTCTTCCTGGCGGCCGCGTCGGAGCGGGGCGGCGCGGCCAGGAGCGTCTCCAGGAGCCCGGCGTTCTTGACCGCCAGCCCGGTGACGGCGGCCGCCTCGCTGGCCATGAGCCGCTCGGCGAACTGCACGTGGGCGGCCCCGACCTGGAGCCCCTGGTCGGCCTCCCGCAGGGCCCGGGCCGCCAGGTCGCTGGTGAGCCCGAAGAGGTTGGCCGCGCCCGCCACGGCGAAAAGCAGCATGTAAAGCCAGAGCTTGAGCCGGTTGCGGTTCATGTCGGGGGCAGTCTAGCCCACGGGGCGACGAGGGGCGAGTGAAGCGCCCGGAGGGCCTCGCCCGGGTGTCACGAATCGCCGCGGGCCGCCTCTCTCTCCAATCGGCCCCAGGACGCGGCGCGGTCCAGCCCGCCAGGCCACTTCCCCGGAGAACACCCCATGAAGCGATTGCTCCTCGCCACCCTCCTCGTCGCCCCGGCGCTCGCCGGCGCCGACGAGGGGATGTGGACCTTCAACAACTTCCCCAAGGCCGCGGTCGAGAAGGCCTACGGCTTCAAGGTCACCGACCCCTGGCTCGACCACGTCCGGCTCTCCTCGGCCCGCCTGGCCCAGGGCTGCTCGGCCAGCTTCGTCTCGGATTCCGGCCTGGTGATGACCAACCACCACTGCGCCCACTCCTGCATCGAGCAGCTCTCCACCCAGGCGAAGGACTTCGTGAAGAGCGGCTTCCTCGCCGCCTCGGCGGCCGACGAGGCGAAGTGCCCGGAGCTGGAGGTCAACCAGCTGGTGGCCATCTCCGACGTCACCGCGCGGATGCAGAAGGCCACCGAGGGGAAGAGCGGCCGCGACTTCTTCGTGGCCCAGCGCGGCGCGCAGGCGGCCATCGAGAAGGAGTGCCAGACCGCCGACACGCTCCGCTGCGAGGTGGTGAGCCTGTACCGGGGCGGCGTCTACAACCTCTACAAGTACCAGCGCTTCCAGGACGTGCGCCTGGTCTTCGCCCCGGAGTTCGCCATCGCCTTCTTCGGCGGCGACCCCGACAACTTCATGTTCCCGCGCTACGACCTGGACGTCGCCTTCGTCCGCGTCTACCAGGGCGGCAAGCCGGCCGTCATGAAGGACTGGTTCCGCTGGTCCGCCGCGGGCGCCAAGGAGGGCGAGCTGACCTTCGTCTCCGGCAACCCCGGCGGCACGGACCGCAAGCTCACCGTGGCCCAGCTCGAGTACCAGCGCGACACCGCCTTGCCGGAGCGGATGGTGGCCCTGGCCGAGCTCCGCGGCAAGCTCTCGGAGTACGCCCACCGCGGCGCCGAGCAGGCGCGCCACTCCAACGCCACGCTCTTCTACGTCGAGAACGGCCTGAAGGCGCTGACCGGCCGGCTCGAGGCGCTCCAGGACAAGGCCTTCTTCGAGTCCAAGGTGAAGGCCGAGGCCGACTTCAAGGCGGCGCTGGCCAAGGACCCGGAGAAGGCCAGGAAGTACCTGCCGGCCTTCGACGCGGTGGCCCAGGCGGTCGCCGACCAGAAGAAGATCCGGCGGCAGCTGGAGTTCAAGGAGCGGCTCAGCGGGGGCGAGCTGCTCGGCGTGGCCCGCAAGCTGGTGCGCGGCGCGGCCGAGCGGACCAAGCCGAACGCGGAGCGGCTCCGCGAGTACTCCGACGCGGCGCTGCCACAGCTGACCCAGGCGCTCTTCTCTCCCGCGCCGGTCTACCCCGAGTTCGAGGTCTTCGAGCTCGCCCACCTCTTCACCCGGGCGCGCGAGAAGCTGGGCCCCGACGACCCGTTCGTGAAGAAGGTGCTGGGCCAGAAGTCTCCGACCGAGCTGGCCGAGGAGCTGGTCAAGGGCACCCGGCTGGCCGACGTGGCGGTCCGCAAGAAGATCTGGGAAGGCGGGCAGGCCGCGCTCGACGAGGCCGCCAGGACCGACGCCATGCTGGCCTTCGCCATCTCGATCGACGCCGACGGCCGCGCCGTCCGCAAGCAGTTCGAGGACGCCATCCAGCCGGTGCTGGTGAAGAACCAGGAGCTGATCGCCCAGGCCCACTTCGCGATCGAGGGGACCAGCGCCTACCCGGACGCCACCTTCACGCCGCGCCTCTCCTACGGCTCGGTGCAGGGGTACGAGGAGAACGGCAAGCACGTGGCCCCGTTCACCACCATGGGCGGCGCCTTCGAGCGCGCCACCGGCCGCGAGCCCTTCGCGCTGCCCAGGTCGTGGCTCGACGCCAAGGGGAAGATCGACCCCGCCACGCCATTCAACATGGCCACCAGCAACGACATCATCGGCGGCAACTCCGGCTCGCCGGTGGTGAACGCCAGGGGTGAGATCGTCGGCCTGGTCTTCGACGGCAACATCCAGTCGCTGGGCGGCGAATACGGGTTCGACCCGGCGGTGAACCGCACCGTGGCGGTCACCTCCTCGGCGCTCGTCGAGGCGCTCGCCAAGATCTACGGGGCCCAGCGCCTCGTCGACGAGCTGAAGCCGGGCAGGAAGTAGCCGCTCCGGCGCTCCGAGGCGCGAGGGCCCGGTCTCCGCGAGGAGGCCGGGCCCTTCTCGCTCCTGCCCCCTCGCTCCCGGCCGCGGGCGTCAGGCGTCGCGCGGCACCGCGATCATCCGCTCCAGCGCGCGCCGGGCCCCTTCGGCCACGTCGGCCGGCACGGTGATCTCGTGCTTGCCGCGCTGCAGGGCATCGCGGACCATCATCAGGTCCACCATCTTCATGTACGGGCAGTGCATGCGGCAGCCGATGCAGCCGTCGGCGATGATGAACTCCTTGCCCGGCCACCTCTGCTTCATCTGGTGCACGATGCCGTGCTCGGTGGCGACGATGAAGGTGCTGGCCTCCGGGTGCCGGCCCACCGCGCCGATCATGGCCGTGGTCGAGCAGATCTCGTCGGCGATCTCCAGCACGTCGGCGCGGCACTCGGGGTGGGCGATGACCACCGCCCTCGGGCTGGCGGCCTTCACCTTGTTGACGCTGGCGCTGCGCAGCACGTCGTGGACCGGGCAGCAGCCGTCGTAGACCACGATCTCCTTCTCCGGCACCTTGGACTTCACCCAGGCCCCGAGGTTCCGGTCGGGGGTGAAGAGGATCTTCCGCTGCGGCAGCGACCGCACCACGCTGGCGGCGTTGGCGCTGGTGCAGCAGATGTCGGAGAGGGCCTTCACCTCGGCGCTGGAGTTGACGTAGGTGACCACCGCGTGGCCCGGGTAGCGCGCCTTCCAGTCCTCCAGGGACTCGGCGGTGATCGAGTCGGCCAGCGAGCAGCCGGCCGAGAGGTTGGGGAGCAGCACCCGCTTGGCGGGCGCCAGCACCTTGGCCGACTCGGCCATGAAGTGGACGCCGCAGAAGACGATGGTGGTCTGCCTGACCTGCTGGCCGGTGATGGCGAGCTGGAGCGAGTCGCCCACGTGGTCGGCGACCCGCTGCACCTCGGGCAGCTGGTAGTTGTGGGCCAGGATGACGGCGTCCTGGGCCCGGGCCAGCTCGCGGATCTCGGCCTCCAGCTCGGCCACCGCCGCGGGCGGGAGGTCGCTGCCGGCCTCCGGATTCGCGACCGGGTCGTGGATGGGGCTGATGGGGAGGCTCATGCGCGGCTCCTTGGGGGAGGCGAGTATCCGTCCCACGGTGCGCGGGGCGCAAGGGCGGCGGGGGCGGGGCGCGGCTCACCAGACGCCCGGCAGCAGCCTCCAGCGGACGCGGCGGGCGTACCCCTCGTAGCCGGCCAGCTCGCGCCGCAGCATGCGGTCCTCCAGCGCGGTGCGGAGCACCACCCAGGCCGCGGTCAGCAGGGCCGGAACGAAGGCCAGCGCCGAGCGGAGCAGGAGCGGGCTCCCGAGCGCCCAGAGCGCGAGGCCGACGTAGCCAGGGTGGCGGACCGCCCGGTAGGGCCCGCCGTCGACGACCACCTGGCCCGGCTGGATGCGGGCGGTCCCCTCGAAGAACGGGTTGGCCGCCATCGCCAGGGCCGAGAGGGCCATCCCCGTGGCGTGGATCGCGGCTCCGAGCGGCACCGTCCAGGCCGCCAGCGGCCGGTGCCCGAGCCTCACCGTGTCGATCCCCGCGACCACGGGGGCCAGCAGCATGAGCGGCCAGAAGACCGCCACCCACGCCGTGTCCCATGCCTTGGTCCCCTCGCCGACCCGATCGCGCCTCACCAGCACCTGCGGGTTCCGGGCCGCCACCCAGGCCCGGTGCGCCAGCAGGCCGCCGGCGACCACCGCCAGGTAGATCCAGCCGGCCGGCCAGCGCAGCGTCCCGGCCGAGGCGAACAGGGCCGCGACCAGGGCGATGGCGAGCATCGCCTCGGCGAGCCGCGCGGCGAGCGGGCGCGGCGTGGCTGGGGTGGGGCTGGCCGGGCCCGGCTCCATGGGCCCCGTCAGCCCCGCAGCGCCGCCAGGAAGAGCCCGGGCACCTTGGCCAGGCCGGGGCGGGCCTCGAAGCGGGTGAGGCGGCGCCCCAGGTCGTCGGCGGCGGCGTGGGTGAGGAACCAGGGAGGCTTGGGCGAGAGGTGGAGCCGGCCCCCCAGCCAGGCGCGGGGGAAGGGCTCGAAGGGCGCGTAGGTCACCGTCCGCTCCACCCCGTGGAGCATGAAGGCGTTGTGCACCACCCCCTGGCCGCTCTGGATGTCGCGGTCCTCGTGGCCGGGGAAGGCGCCCCAGGTCCCCTCGGCCAGGGCGAAGGCCAGGGCCACCCAGCTGTTCACGCCCACGGCGCCGTAGCGCAGCCGGGAGATCCCCTGCTCCAGCGCCGGCCCCAGCTCGGCCAGGGTGCGGGGGTGGGCGATGAGGCTGGCCCCCAGCGTCCCCTTGAGCTGGCCGTTGGCGAAGGCCACCGCCTCCTCGAGGAACTCGGCGGGGGTCCGCCCCGGCAGCGAGGTCTCGGCCAGCACCGCCCCGAAGGCCTCCTCGGTGAAGGCGTACTGGCCGGCCTGGCCCGGGTCGAGGCCGGCGATCAGCGTGCGCGGCACCACCCCCTCGGCCGGCGCGTCGAGCAGCTCGGCGCCGGGGTGGGCCCGCAGCGCGGCGGCCTGGCGCTCGGCGGCGCCCGGGTAGTAGGCGGGGCGGGTCGGCACGGCGCGGAAGACCTCGCGCAGGGCGTCCAGGAAGGCCTCGCGCTGCGGCCAGGCGGCGGGGAGCACCAGCACCTGCGAGGCCACGCAGTTGAAGCCGCCGTTGTGGAGCTTCTGGGTGGCCACGTGCTCGGCCTGGAAGCGCAGGTCGGCCTGGCTCCAGCGCCCGGGCAGCACCACCACCGGCCCCACCCCACCCAGCTCGGCGGTGATGCGCTTGCGGCTGAGCGGCTCCCCGCGCTGCTTGCGCGCCGCCCCCTCCGGCCCGGGGCCGAACCGCAGCGCGTCGTAGGTCCGCGCGCTGCCGGTGACGTGGATCTCGTCGACGCCCGGGTGGCTGGCCAGCCAGGCGCCCACCTCGGCGCCGCCGCGAGCCACCGCCAGGAAGCCGCGCTCGATGAACTCCTCGAAGGCCTCCTCGATGAGCGGCGCCAGGTAGTCGTTGATCGGGTTGGGCTTGAGGACGCAGACCTGCCCCTCGGCGTAGAGCTTGTAGAGCACGTCGAGCGGCGCGATCGACGCCACGTTGCCGGCCCCCAGCACCAGCGCCACCGCCCCGCCTGCCGCCGGCTGCTTGAAGCGCCGGGCCAGGTCGCGCTCCACCTCGGCCGGCGTCACCCCGGGCTGCATCCAGACCTCGGCGCGCATGCCGTTGAGGAGCAGCCGATCCCAGCCGGTCACCGGGAAGACGTCCACCACCACCTGGCCGCCGTCGCGGGTCCGGATGGCGCCGCGAGGCAGCGGCGAGCGGCCGGCCGCCAGCGCCACCAGCGTCCGCTCCAGGGCGTTGATGCCGTGGAGCACCGCGTAGGGGCCGGAGATCCACTCCTCGCCGGACCAGGGCGAGCCGGGCGGGAGCCCCTTGGCGGCCGAGGCGGTGTCCACCCAGCGCTCCGCCACGGCGTCCACCCGGGGGCGCAGCCGGCGCAGCAGGCCGATCTGCTCGGCCACCGGGAGCCGCGCCCACTCCTCCTTGCGGGCGCGGACCGACTCGACGCGGCGCTCCAGGTCGGCGGTGTCCATGGCTTTCAAGTTTACCGCGTCCCGCCGCGGCGTGCGCTCCCGGTCGCGGCGCGCTATCAGGGAGGCCATGCCCAAGACCGAACGCCAGGCGGCCCCGGTTCCGGCCCGCTGGCTGGGCCGGTTCGCCCAGACCATGAGCCAGGACTTCCTGGGGGGGCCGCGCCCGCTGCGCCTCTCCACGGTGATCAACCTGCAGAAGGGCGGCACCGCGCTGTTCGTGGGCGCCCTGATGCTGGCCTACCGCAACGGCTCCACCGAGGCCTGGGTCTACCTGGCGCTCCACGGCAGCTACGGGCTGGCCTGGCTCATGAAGCACCTCGCCTTCCGCGACCGGCGCTTCGACGCGCCGGTGACGGTGGGCGGCGCGGTGATGACCGTGGCGCTGGTGCTCGGCCCCTACTGGCTGGCCCCCTGGCTGCTCGTCTCCGGCGTGCTCGGGCCGCGGCCCGAGGCGGGGGCGCCGCTGCTGGGCGCCGCCATCGCCCTCCACACCCTGGGGCTGGCCGCCATGCTGGGCGCCGACGCCCAGAAGCGCTTCCAGCTGGAGGCGGGGCCGCGGCTGCTCACCGGCGGGATGTTCGCCCGCACCCGCAACCCCAACTACCTGGGCGAGATGATGGTCTACGGCGCCTACGCGCTGCTGGTCCGCCACTGGCTCCCCTGGCTGGTGCTGGCCTGGGTCTGGGGGGCGGTCTTCGTCCCCAACATGCTGCTCAAGGACGCCTCCCTGTCGCGCTACCCCGGCTGGGACGCCTACCGCACCGCCACCGGGCTGCTCATCCCCCGCCTGGCGCCGGCGCCGCGGGCCGCTCCGGAGCCGGCACCGGCTCCACCAGCGTGAGCCGGCGCCAGGCGCCGCCCCGGAAGCGGAACCAGAGCACCAGGGCCAGCGCCGCCAGGTAGACGACCAGCCAGCCGACGGCCACCAGGTCGCCGTATCCGAGCACGCGCACCGAGACCCAGGCGCCGGGGACGAAGAGCCCCCAGGCGATCGCCAGGCGCGCCCAGAGCGTGAAGGCGGTGTCGCCGGCGGCGCGCAGCGACTCGGCCAGCACCGCGGCGGCCGCATCGAAGAGCAGCCAGGCGGTGGAGAGCACCAGCATGCGCTGGCCGGTGGCCAGCAGCGCCGGACCGGTGGCCGGGTCGACGGCGAAGGGGGCGAAGACCAGCGCCGGATCGACGACGTAGACGAGCCCGACCAGCACCTGCCATGCGGCGCAGACCCGGAAGGTCAGCCAGGCCAGGGCCGGGACCTCGTCCTTCCTCCCCGCTCCGATGGCCTGCCCCACCAGGATGGCGCCGGCGCTGGCGATGCCGAAGGAGGGCATGAAGGCGACCGAGTTGACCTGGAAGACCGCCATGAGCGCCGCCAGCGTGGTGGTGCCGAGCCCGGCCACGATGACGGTGACGAAGAAGTTGAAGGCGAAGAACTCGAAGAACCAGTTGAGGCCGGAGGGGAGGCCGAAGCGGAGCATCCTCCCGAGCTCCGCGAGCCGCAGGGGAGGCTGGGAGCGCAGGCCCCGACCCTCACGCCAGAAGGCGGCCAGCAGGCCGAGGAAGGCGAGCCAGGTCGCGACCGAGGAGGCCATGGCCGCACCGGCCACGCCCATGGCCGGCAGGCCGAGCCGTCCGTCGATGAGGAGCCAGTTGCCGGCCACGTTGAGCGCCATGGCCGCCACCTGCGCCAGCATGGGGCGGCGCGTGTTCCCCAGGCCGCCGTAGTAGTTGCCCAGCGCCTCGAGGCCGATGGCGGCGCCGCCCGACCAGAGCCGGATGAGGAGGTAGTCGGTCATGAGGGCGCGCACGTCGGGGGCCAGGTCGAGCAGGCCGAGCAGGCCTGCCACCGCCGGCAGGGCGGCCACCCCGGCCACCTGGGTGACCGCCGCCACGCCGAGGCCGTACCAGCCGTAGCGCCGGGCACCGGCCGCGTCCCCCATGCCGAAGAGCTGCGAGGTGAACGAGGAGACGATGAAGACCACGCCCATGGGAAGGATGAGGAGCGAGAAGACGTTCATCGAGCCGGTGGTGGTGGCGGCCAGCGCGGACGCCCCGAGGTGGGCCACCATGACGGCGTCCGAGACGCCCACCACCACCTGGGCCGACCGGGACACCACGATGGGCCAGGCCAGGGCCAGCAGGACGGCGAGCCGGGATGGTGGCCGCGGCGCAGGCGCGGCGGCCGAGGCCGGGAGGTCGACGGCCTCCCCGACCGCGTCGCCGGGCTTCACCGGGCGGCCTCGCTGGACTCGATCACGAGCGGAGGCTAGCGGCCTTCGCCCCGCCGAGCCACATCCCGGCGAGGCCGTCCTGCGGCGACGGCCCCGGGGCCTGCGGGGCGCGGGCCAGCCGCCCGGCCCCTTGCACCCCGGCCCGCCTTGAAGGCACCGTGCCGGGGTGCTCGTCGTCGTCACCACCCCGCTCCGGCCGTCGCCCGAGGAGGAGCGGGAGGCGCGCGAGGCGGCCGCTCGCCACGGCCTGCCGTACGCGCCGCGCGGCCGGGGCGCGCTGGAGACGGTCCTGGCCGCCACGGGCGCCGGCGCCGCGCTGGTGCTCTCCTCCCGGGCCGCCCTCCTCGCCACCGCCGCCGCCAGCCAGCGCTGGTCGGCCGGCATGGGGCTCCTCCGCATGCGCCGGACGCTGGCGCGCCTGGGCGGCCGGCCGGTCTCCCCCACCGACCGCGATCCGTTCCTGGAGGCGGCCGGGATCCGCCCCGGCGACGAGGTGCTGGACGCGACGCTCGGCCTCGGCGCCGACGCGCTGGTGGCCGCGGCCGCCTGCGGCCCGGACGGCCGGGTGGTGGCGCTGGAGGGCTCGCGCCCGCTGGCGGCCTGGGTGGCCGAGGGGCTCCGCCGGCTGGAGGCCGGGCCGGCCCGGCGCATCGAGGTGCGGGCCGAGGACCACCTGGCGGCCCTCGGCGCCCTCCCCCCTCGCAGCTTCGACGTGGTGGCCTTCGACCCCATGTTCCGCCACGCCCGGTCCCAGCCCGGCGGCTTCGAGCTGGTGCGGGCCCTCGCCGATCCCCGGCCGCTCCAGGCCGAGGCGGTGGCCGAGGCCCGGCGGGTGGCGCGCCGCTGGGTGGTGGTGAAGGACGGCGCGCCCGGCTGGGACCTGGCCCGGCTCGGCCTCACCCCGCTGCCCAGCGCGCGCGGCGCCCATCGCTACTACGCCCGGGTCGCGCCCGGCTGAGCGCCGGAGCGGCCCGGCCGGCTCAGGGGCCGGAGGGTGGCGTCGCGGCGGGCGCCAGCTCGGCCTCCTCGATCGGCAGGGCCGCCTCGATCAGCCCGGCCAGCTCCTCGTCACCGGCGGCCGGGTACCATGCCGCCAGGGCGGCGGCCAGGGGGAGCCGGAGATCGCGCCAGGGCGCGTCGGCCTCGCGCAGCGCCGCGGCGGCGCGCGCCAGCCCGGCCTGCCAGCGCCGGGTGGTGCGAAGGCGGGGCCCGTCGCGCCGCAGCAGCCCGTCCGCCAGCAGCCGCCCGATGGCGTCGGGCTCAGGCATGGGCCCGCGACGACGGCTTGGCACCCTGGGCCATGGGGGTGTGGGACCGGACCCAGGCGACCGCGTCCAGCGTCTCGCGCCGGAAGGCGTCGTAGTCGATCTGCATGGCGTTGACGAAGGTGCTGGCCGACATGGTGTGCGCCGCCATCATGGCGGCCTCGGCGATCTCCTCGTCGCTGGCGCCGAAGAGCCGGGCCGCCTCGGTGTGGAAGAGCGCGCAGTAGCGGCACCGCGTGGCGCCGGAGACCGCCAGCCCGATGAGCTCCTTGTACTTGTTGGGGAGGGCGGTCTCGCCGAGCTGGAAGTCCCGCATGGTGGTCCAGAAGCCCTCCAGCGCCGCGCTGGGCACCTCCTCGACCCAGCCCGGGACCTTGCCGAAGGCCTGCTTGATCTCCTCGCGGATGCGGGTCACGTCGTGCAGCTTGCTCTTGTCTACGGTCGCCATGGTCACTCCTTGCGCTCCGCGCTGAGGGACTGCGGCGGAGGCAGCGTGGCCATGCCGGCACGGCCCGGTGGGCGCAAGCCTCAGAGCGGGTGAGCGGGCGCTGACTCCCCACACGACCCGGCGCCGGCGTCGTCCCCAGCGGCTCCTGACGGCCCGACCGGTGCGGGAATGGACCGGCCCGCGGCACCGTCGGCGCGGGTCAGGCGTGCGGGCTGGCGCCGGCCCCCTCGATCGGCGGATCGGGCAGGCGGACCGGCTTCGGCCGCAGCAGCTCCTCCGGGTGCTCCAGCCGCAGCGCGTGGCGGAGCACGTCGTCGGCCGAGTCGACCAGGACCAGCTCCATCTTCTCGCGCACCCGCCGCGGGATCTCGCGGATGTCCTTCTCGTTCTCGCGCGGCAGCAGCACCTTGGTGATGCCGCCGCGGTGGGCCGCCAGCACCTTCTCCTTCAGGCCGCCGATGGGCAGCACCCGGCCGCGCAGCGTGATCTCTCCGGTCATGGCCACGTCGCGCCGCACCGGGATCTTGCAGAGCGCCGAGACCAGGGTGGTGGCCATGGTGACGCCGGCGCTCGGGCCGTCCTTGGGGATGGCCCCCTCGGGCACGTGGACGTGGATGTCGATGGACTCGAGGAAGCGCTTCTCCAGGCCCAGCACCTCGGCGCGGCTGCGCACGTAGCTCATGGCCGCCTGCGCCGACTCCTGCATCACGTCGCCGAGCTTGCCGGTGATGGTGAGCTTCCCCTTGCCCGGCATGACGGTGGCCTCGACGGTGAGCAGCTCCCCGCCCAGCTCGGTCCAGGCCAGCCCGGTGGTGAGCCCGACCTGGTCCTCGGCCTCGGCGACGCCGTGCCGGAACCGGGGCGGCCCCAGCAGCTTCTGCACCCGCCGCTCGGTGACCACGTAGCCCTTCTCGCCCGGCGGGCCCTTCTTGAGCAGCTCCTTGGCCAGCTTGCGGCAGATGCTGGCCAGCTCGCGCTCCAGCGAGCGGACGCCCGACTCCTTGGTGTACCGGTCGATGAGGAAGCGCAGCGCCGAGTCGCGGAAGGTGACGGTGGTGTTGGCCAGGCCGTTGGCCTCCTCCTGCTTCGGGACCAGGTAGCGCCGGGCGATGGAGAGCTTCTCCAGGTCGGTGTACCCGGCCAGCCGGATCACCTCCATGCGATCCTGCAGCGGGAGGGGGATGCCGCCCATGGTGTTGGCGGTGCAGATGAACATGACCTTGGAGAGGTCGTAGTCGAGGTCGAGGTAGTGGTCGACGAAGGTGTGGTTCTGCTCGGGGTCGAGCACCTCCAGCAGGGCCGCCGACGGGTCGCCGCGGAAGTCGGTGGACATCTTGTCCACCTCGTCGAGCAGGATGACCGGGTTGCCGCTGCCGGCCTTCTTGAGCGACTGGACCAGCTTGCCGGGCATGGCGCCGATGTAGGTGCGCCGGTGCCCGCGGATCTCGGCCTCGTCGCGCACCCCGCCCAGGCTGATGCGGACGAAGCGACGGTCCATGGCCCGGGCGATGGAGCGGGCCAGCGAGGTCTTGCCGACGCCGGGCGGCCCGACGAAGCAGAGGATGGGCCCCTTGAGCTGGTCGACCAGCTTCTGCACCGCCAGGTACTCGAGGATGCGCTCCTTGGCCTTCCGCAGGCCGTAGTGGTCCTCGTCCAGGATCTTCTCGGCCCCGGCGATCTCCAGCTTGTCCTCGGTGTACTCGTACCAGGGGAGCGAGATGATCCAGTCGATGTAGTTGCGGACCACCGTGGCCTCGGCGCTCATCGGGCTCATCATCTTGAGCTTCTTCAGCTCCTTGCGCGCCTTGAGCGAGGCCTCCTTCGACATCTTCTTGGCCTTGATCTTCTCTTCCAGCTCCTGGATCTCGTTCTTGAACTCGTCCCGCTCGCCCAGCTCCTTCTGGATCGCCTGCATCTGCTCGGTGAGGTAGTACTCCTTCTGCGTCTTCTCCATCTGCTTCTTGACGCGCGAGCGGATCTTCTTCTCCACCTGCAGGATCTCGATCTCGGCCTGCATCAGCTCGTAGAGCCGCTCCAGCCGCGCCGAGGCCGACTCGATCTCCAGGATCGACTGCTTGTCGTCGAGCTTGAGCGAGAGGTGGGCCACGATGGTGTCGGCCAGCCGGCCCGGGTCGTCGATGGCGGCCACCGACTGCAGCATCTCCGGGCGGGATGCGCTTGTTGAGCTTGACGTAGGCCTCGAAGGTGGACTGGACCGAGCGCATCAGCGCCTGCAGCTCGACGGTGGGCGAGGCGTCGTCGGGCAGCTCCTCGGCCTCCACCTGCAGGTACTTCTCGTTGGCCTGGAAGGCCTTCACCCGCGCGCGGACCTTCCCCTCCACCAGCACCTTGACGGTGCCGTCGGGGAGCCGCAGCAGCTGGATGATGGTCCCCACGGTCCCCACCGCGAAGATGTCCTCCTCGCCCGGGTCGTTGGTCTTGGCCTTCTTCTGGGCGCACAGCAGGATGGCCTTGTCCCCGTTCATGGCCTCCTCGAGGGCGGCGATCGACTTCTGCCGTCCCACGAAGAGCGGCACCACCATGTGCGGGAAGACGATGATGTCGCGGAGCGGCAGCAGCGGCAGGCTGCGCTGCGCCGGACCGGGCCTGCCATCGTCACGCGTGAAGAGCGACACGTTGTCTCCTGGCCGCGGCGGGAGGCGCCGCTGGGCGGAGATCTACCATCGTCGGCGGTCTTCCGGTACAAGCCCGCCATGCTCCCCTTCGACGAGGTGGCCGGCCGGTTGCGGCGGGCCGAGGCCGGGCGCTGCACCTTCGTGGCCACCCCATTTGGCCGGCGCCTGGTCACCTACGCCGACCAGACCGCCACCGGCCGTTCCCTGGCCTTCGTCGAGGCGGCGCTGGCCGGGGTGCGGCCGCTGTACGCCAACACCCACACCGCCATCTCCACCACCGGCCGGGTCATGACCCGCCTGCGCGAGGCCTCCCGCGCCGCCATCGCCGCCGCGGTCCACGCCGGCCCGGACGACGTGGTCCTCTTCACCGGCAGCGGCGCCACCGCCGCCGTCAACAAGCTGGTCGGGCTGCTCGGCCTGCGCATCGACGAGCCGCTGGAGCGGCGCTACCACCTCTCGACGCACATCCCCGCCGGCGAGCGGCCGGTGGTGCTGGTCTCTCCCTACGAGCACCACTCCAACCAGCTGCCCTGGCTGGAGAGCGTGGCCGAGGTGGTGGAGGTGGCGCTCTCGCCCGGTGGCCGCCTCGATCCTCGGGGACCTGGAGCGGAAGGCGCGCGCCTTCTCGGGACGGCCGCTCAAGGTGGGCGCCTTCTCGGCCGCCTCCAACGTCACCGGCGCCCTCACCGAGGTGGGGGCCGTGGCCCGCGTGCTCCACGCCCACGGCTTCCTGGCCTGCGCCGACTACGCCGCCGCCGGCCCCTACGTCCCCATCGACATGCACCCGGCCGAGCCGGCCGAGCGGCTCGACGCCCTCTTCGTCTCCACCCACAAGTTCCTCGGCGGCAGCGAGGGCTCGGGGGTGCTGGTGGCCCACCGCGACCTCTTCCGCTCCCGCGTGCCCGAGCGGCCGGGCGGCGGCACCGTCGACTACGTGGCGGCCTTCGAGCGGCTCTCGGTCGACTACACCAGCCACCTCGCCGAGCGCGAGGAGGGGGGCACGCCCGACATCCTCGGCGACCTGCGCGCCGGCCTGGCGTTCCAGGTGAAGCAGGCGGCCGGCCCGGAGCGGATCCTGGCCCACGACCTGGCGCTGGGGGCGCGGGCGGTGGAGCGGCTGTCGCGCCACCCGCGGCTGCGCCTCTACGGCCCGGCCGGGCCGCGGCTGCCCATCCTCTCCTTCAACGTCGAGGGGCTCCACCACGATCTCGCCTCGGTGCTGCTCGATCACCTCTTCGGCATCCAGAACCGGGCCGGCTGCGGCTGCGCCGGCCCCTACGGCCACAGGCTGCTGGGCGTGGGCGCGGCCCGGAGCGCGCTCCACCGCCAGGCCATCGCCACCGGCACCCTGGCGCTCAAGCCCGGCTGGGTGCGGATCTCGCTCCCCTGGCACGCCACCCCGGAGGAGGTCGAGTTCCTGCTCTCGGCGGTGGAGTTCCTCGCCGACCACGGCGAGGCCTTCGTGCCGCTCTACCGGCTGGGCTGGCGCGACGGGATCTGGCACCACGTCGACGGCGAGCCGGCCGACCCCGTGCCGCTCACCTTCGATCCCGGGTCGCTCCTGGAGGCGGCCGCGGGGCGCTCCCCCTGGCCGGCCAGCGAGGAGCCGCTCGACGAGGCCACCGCCGCCGCGGAGCGGCGGCGGTATCTGTCCGAGGCCGGGCAGCTGGCCGCCGGGCTCGAGGCCCGCTGGCGCGCCGAGCCGCCCGCCTGGAACCCGCCCACCGGGGACGCCTTCGTGGACGGGATGGTCTGGTTCAGGTACGTGCGGGCGGGGTAGCCCGGAAGGCCAGCCGCGGTTCCGGGCCTTCCGTCGACAAGCGAACGAGTTCGCACGCGCAGAGTGATCCTGGGCACGTGTCGCGCCCGGCGCCGTCTCGGAACCTGCTGCGACTCCAGTGAACCCATCTGGCGTGGCCTCGCGCGCGTCGCACCGCCATCGCAGTCCACCTCGCCAACAACCTGCTGGCGGAGCGGCCCGGGGTGGTGAGGCACCCCGGGCGCAGCTTCGCGTCGCCCACTGGCGATTCGGGGATCAGGGCTTCGGCCAGGACGCATCACCGTCAGGACCAATCGATGAGGACGATGTCGGCACGCGCCTGGACCTGCTCCAGGACAATCTCGCGTCCGTCCAGGGAGACGTCGTCGGAGTAAATCCACGGGCCGAAGCCGTGCGGGTCGGAGGAGAGAAGCACGAACGCTCAGCCCCGGCGGGTTCTCTCCATCGGCGGAGATGAATGGCTCCTACGGGCTCAAGCGGAGCACCCGCAACCGTCCAGCTGACGCTCCTGAGGCAGCCCGTGGTGTGATCGCCAATTCCCATGTGGCGCCCGCCAGGCCATTGGCGGCACCTTGCCAGGCCATCCTTGCCAGGAGGACACGGCGGGGGCGCCCAGACCGAGGACTGTGGCCTGTCGCGGCTCTCCTCCCGAGGCCGCGCAGCCTCACGGCACCTCGTCGAAGAGGCTGTACGGAAGCGGGCCGCCTCCTCCCGCTGAGTCGTGCGGGAAGAGCGCCCACACGCCACCCGTCGGAGACAATCCGAGCGACCCCTGGACCTGCGACCCCGGCCCGACCGCGACGCCCTGCCACCCGGTGGCGTCGCGGGTGTGGACACCGAGCTGGAGGCTCGTTACCGCGACAATCGCGAGCCGACCGAGGTCAGGGGTCCCCGCGAGGCGCAAGCTCGGCTGGTATCCGTCCGGGAGTCGCGACACCGCGGTCTCGGGTGCGCTCCAGGTCCCCGCCTGCTCCCGAACCACCTCCACGTCCCCGCCGGCGGTCGCGAAGTAGGCGACGGCGGCGTCACCCCCGGTTCCTGCCAAGACCCACGGGCCGTCGAAGGAGAACCCCCCGGCCGTCGGCACAATCTGGTCGGACCACGCGCCCGCGGCCGTGCGCGAGCAAAGGACGATCAGGTTCGTCAGGTTCGCGCCCTGTGGGATCGACTGCCCAATCATGGCGACCTGGGCCGAGCCGTCGGGCGCCACGGCGAAGGCGCTCGACCAGCGCGAGAAGTCGGGGATCAACGGCGTCGCCACCTGCGTGGCGGTCCACACCCCGCCGGAGCGCGCGACGTGAACGAGCGCCTCCGGCGCGGGGATAGGGCTCCGTGCGGCGATAGACCACCTGCGGGCTCCCGGAGTCGTCGACGCCGAACCATGCCTGCGAGGTATTGGAGACCCATGGTGCGACGTCGTCCGTCGCGACAATCTCCTCCTGCCAGGCGCTCCCGCCCCACCACGCATGGACCAGCTCGGTCCCGCTGGTCACTGCGCGGAGGTACACGGTGTGAGGCGCGCCTTGGCCATCTACAATCACGCCAGGTTCCGCGAGCCGATACGCGCCCGGGAGGACGTGCGTCTCGTGACCCGCCGCCGTCGCGCGGTGGATGCGCGGCTCAGCGTAAATCTGCTGGGCGAGGTGGAATCGCCCGGCGACGTCGCGCGCGGCCCACTGGTGCTCCGGGAGGAGCTGGGCGGACCCAGCGAGCGCGGGCGGGCCGGAGACCGTGAACGGCTCGATCCGGACGACTTCGGTCTTCGCGTAGAGGTAGGCGCTCTGGCGGGATGCGGTGAGGTCGTAGCTCATGACCGGCCACACGGGCATCGGCTCGGTCCACGTCGCCTGGGTCGCGGGGAGCTCCACCAGGGAATCCCAGTTCGGCCAGCCGCGCGTGTAGCGGCCCACCGTCAGGGACTCAGCCGTCGCGCTCTGGTTCGTCCACGTGAGCCGCACGACGCTGCCATCCACGAAGGCTCGCAAGCCCCACGGCGCGGCGAGATCGACCGCCGGCGTCTGCGCCTCGCGGCGGCTGCTCCAGGCACCTTCCGCGCCGACGCGCACGCGGTAGGCGTAGGCGGCGCCGTCCTCGAGGAGGTGGTCGAGGTGGCGGCCCGCGGCGAGCGAGGCCTCCACGACCGGAGTCCAGGTCGTCGGGCTCCCAGCCCCGTCGAGCCTCGAGCGCTCGAGCTCGATCACCGTCGCGACTTGGGAGGCGTTGGTCCATGTGAGGGTGACGGGCCCGCTGCGCGTCGCGTAGGTCATCCCCATCTCGGCCGCGAAGGACGACGGCGCGCGGATCCCCCTCACGAGCGTGGCCTCGTTGCTCCACTCCGAGGGGGACCCGCCGACCACGGCGCGGAGCCGGAACGCGACCTGCGTCCGCTCCGGGAACGAGTCATCGAGCCGCACCAGGGACGTCGTCGCTTCCCCGGGGATCCACGGGTTCACGGTCTGCCAGTCCCCCGACGCGCGCCCCTGCAGCTCGTAGTGGTCCTGGGCCACCGTCGCGCTCCAGCTCAGCTGGACGTTGTCGATGTCGAGCGGGTCCTCGGTGGCCACGAGGTTCCGCGGCCCGTCCGGAACGGTCCCGCTGCTCCACGGGAACGTCAGATCGCAGCCCTCCGCGAGAAGGACCGCCGCCAGCATCGCGCACGCGCGCCCTGCTCTCGAACTCGCCATCTCGCCTCCCGTCAGAACGTGACCCCGAGGACGCCGCCGAACGCGCTCGCGTCCTCGGCGGTCCCGCCGGACTCGAGCTCGAGCTTCTGCCAGGTGAACCGGACGCCGACCGAGAGCGAGCCTCGCCCCGCCTGGAACGGGAACACCCACTCCACCTGGCCCACGAGCCCCAGCGAGTTCCTGAGGTCGAGGTCCAGGGGGGCGAGGAAGTCCTCGCCCTTGACCCTCGGAGCGATGAGGAGCGACAGCCCGGCCGAGAGCCGCAGGGGGCTCACGTTGAGCGACTCGAGGAGCTCGATGGGGAAGGCCAGGTAGGTCACCTTGCCGTTCTCCGCCGAGAGCCAGTCGTACTTGATGCCGACCGTCGCGCGGGTCTCGAATCGCCCGGCCTGGAGCGGCAGGAACGCAGCGCCGATCGCGAGCCGGAACCCGCCGTTCAGGCGAAGGGACTTCGTGCTCCCGTCCTCGAACTGGACCTCGAGGAGCTCATTGAAGCCGTAGTCCCACCCCGCCGAGGCGAAGAATCTCACGGGCGGGAGCGGCGCGGCGACCACGGTCGAAGGGGGCGCTGCCGGGACGGACCCTTCCGAGGGCACTGCGCCCGTCACCGCAGGGGCGCCGGGCGCGACCTCCTGCGCACGAACGCCCGGCGCCACCATGACGACCGCCGCGAGGACGATCGCGCGGTGCGACCGAAGGAACGCTGTGCGCATGAACCCCTCCAACGTACCCTGCCCTTGTCAGGTTACTGCGGAGGGGCAGCTGGATTGTCTGCCAGGGTGCCGCGCCCCAACTGGCGCGCGGCGCCGGCGTGGTGGCTGTGACCGTTCGCCACGCCAACTGCGGGTCGTGCCTCCCCTGGCAGGCGGTCAGGACCGTTCGGCTAGACTGCGCACCTCGGGCAGCGGCCGCTCCGGGTCGCGGCCGGGGTGGAGGCCGTGTGGATCACGGCCCGGCGGGAGCAACGACGTCTCGAGAATCGAGCCGGCATCGCCCGGGACCCGTCGACGAGGGCGTTGGTTCGATCTGGTGTCACCAGCGTCAAGGGTTCGACCGTCCCGAGGGGCGAACCGGAGTGCAACTGGGCGGTCGCGACCGTTCGGCTGGGGTTCTCCCTGGACGAACCCCATTGGGTCGCCCATGGCCAACGGCTGGCGTGGGATGGGAACTCCAACCCGCGGTTTGAGTCCGATGTTGAGACTTCCGGTGACTCGAGCCGACTGGCTCAAGCCCCGCTTCTTCGCCTCACGGGCGTTCGCACGCTCTCCGGACGCACCGAAGGGATGCCGCCTGGAGCGCCGGAGGCGGATCCGAGGCCCGGGCCGCCCCGGCAGCGGGGGCCGCGCCGGTTGAGCTCACCTCCGCCAACGGGACCTCGACCTCGACCTGGATCGGACCGAAAGCCCCAATTGGCTTTCACCGGGCGACCGCAGCTCCGCTCCGCGCCCCGCCCACCCTACGCGCTCTCGGCCTCCTTCTTCAGCACCACCAGCGGCGCCTCGCCGGCGTCGATGACCTCTTCCGAGATCACGATCTCGCCGACGTTCCGGCGGCCGGGCACGTCGTACATGATGTCGAGCATGGCCTGCTCGAGGATGGCGCGCAGGCCGCGGGCGCCGGCCTTGTTCTTCTGGGCGGCGCGGGCGATGGCCACCAGGCTGCCGTCGGTGAACTTGAGGTTGACCCCGTCCATCTCCAGCAGCCGGCGGTACTGCTTGACCAGCGCGTTGCGCGGCTTGGTGAGGATGTCCACCAGCGCCGCCTGGTCGAGCTCCTCCAGGCTGGTCACCACCGGCAGGCGGCCGACGAACTCGGGGATGAGGCCGAACTGGAGCAGGTCGTCGGGCTCCACCATGGCCAGCAGCTCGCCGATGTTCTTCTCGGTGCGGCTCTGCACGTCGCTGCCGAAGCCGAGGCTGCGCCCGCCCACCCGCCGCTCCACGATCTGCTCCAGGCCGCAGAAGGCGCCGCCGCAGATGAAGAGGATGTTGGTGGTGTCGACCTGGAGGAACTCCTGCTGGGGGTGCTTGCGCCCGCCCTTGGGCGGCACGTTGGCCACCGTCCCCTCGATGATCTTGAGCAGGGCCTGCTGCACCCCCTCGCCCGAGACGTCGCGGGTGATGGACGGGTTCTCGCTCTTGCGGGCGATCTTGTCGATCTCGTCGATGTAGACGATCCCCTTCTGCGCCCGCTCGATGTCGTGGTCGGCGGCCTGCAGCAGGTTGACGATGATGTTCTCGACGTCCTCGCCGACGTAGCCGGCCTCGGTGAGCGTGGTGGCGTCGGCGATGGTGAAGGGGACGTTGAGGATCTTGGCCAGGGTCTGGGCCAGCAGGGTCTTGCCGGAGCCGGTGGGCCCGAGCAGCAGGATGTTGGACTTCTGCAGCTCGACGTCGTCGATGGCGACGCGGCTCTCGATCCGCTTGTAGTGGTTGTGGACCGCCACGGCCAGCGTCTTCTTGGCCCGCTCCTGCCCCACCACGTACTCGTCGAGGATGGCCTTGATCTCCGAGGGGCGCGGCACCCGGAGCTTCAGGTCCTTCTTCTCCTCGCCGGCGATCTCCTCGGCGATGATGTCGTTGCACAGCCCGATGCACTCGTCGCAGATGTAGACGGTCGGCCCGGCCACGAGCTTCTTCACTTCCTTCTGCGACTTGCCGCAGAAGCTGCACGCCAGGCTCTCCCGCTTCTCCACCACGCTGCCTCCAGGGGGTCCGCCGACCGCCGGGTGACTCTACGACGACTTCTTCTCCAGCGCCTTTTTCGAGGCGATGACCTCGTCGATGAGGCCGTAGGCCTTGGCCTCGGTGCCGCTCATCCAGTAGTCGCGCTCGGCGTCGTTCTCGATCCGCTCGAAGGACTGGCCGGTGTTGGCGGCCAGGAGCTCGTTGAGCCGCTTCTTGGTCTTGAGGATCTCCTTGGCCTGGATCTCGATGTCGCTGGCCTGCCCGCCGGCCCCGCCCGAGGGCTGGTGGATCATGATCCGGGCGTTGGGGAGGGCGAAGCGCTTGCCCTTGGCGCCGCCGGCCAGCAGGAAGGCGCCCATGGAGGCGGCCAGCCCGAGGCAGATGGTCGACACCTGCGGCTTCACGTACTGCATGGTGTCGTAGATGGCCAGGCCGGAGGTGACCGAGCCGCCCGGGCTGTTGATGTAGAGGCTGATGTCCTTGTCCGGGTCCTCGGACTCGAGGAAGAGCAGCTGGGCGATGATGACGTTGGCCACGTCGTCGTCCACCGGGGTGCCGAGGAAGACGATGCGGTCCTTCAGCAGCCGGCTGTAGATGTCGTAGCTGCGCTCGCCGCGGTGGGTCTGCTCGACCACGAACGGCATGGGGATGTAGGGCATCTGAGGCTGGCTCCCTGGCCTACCCGGCCGTGATGCTCGCCGCCTCGGCGAGCAGCGAGAGGGCCTTCTCCTCCCGCACCCTGCTATGTAGCGCAGCCCGGGCCTCCGCGCTGCGCATCTGCTGCTGCACCTTGGCGAGCGGGACCCCGGCCTCGTCGGCCAGCCGGGCCAGCTCGGCCTGGACGTCGTCGGCCTCGACCACCACCTTCTCCGCCTCGGCCACGGCGTCCAGCAGCAGGCTGCCGCGCACCTGCAGGAGGGCCTGCTCGCGCAGGTCGCCCCGCAGCCGGGCCACGTCGAGGTCCAGCTGGGCCACGTCGAGCCCCATGCGGGAGAACCGCTCGACGGTGGACTCCAGCATGTTGTCGATGGTCCGCTCCACCATCGAGGGCGGCACCTCGAAGTCGTTCCTGGCCAGCGCCGCCTTGATGAGGGCGTCCTTGAACTCGCCCTCCGACTTGCGCTTCTCGCGCTTCTCGAGGTCGGCGCGGATGCGCCCCTTGAGGGCCTCCAGCGTCTCCAGCCCCTCCACCCCCACCTGCCGGGCGAAGTCGTCGTCGAGCGCCGGCAGCTGGCGGACCCGCAGGCCGCGCAGCGTCACCTTCATGTGGGTGGTCTTGCCGCGCAGCTGCTCGTTGCGGTGGTCGGCGGCGAACGGCTCGTCGAACTCGACGGCGTCGCCCACCTTCAGGCCCACCAGCTGCGGGATGTTCCCCTCCTCGATCTTCCCCTGCGCGGCCCGGACGCTCACGCCCTGCGCCTCGCCGCCCTCGAAGGGCTTCCCGTCGACGGTCCCGACGTGATCGATCACCGCCCAGTCGCCCTCGGCGGCCACGTCGCGCCCCTCCAGCGGCTGCAGCGAGCCGAAGCGCTCGCGCAGCTTCTCCAGCTCGGCGTCCACCTGCTGGTCGGTCACCACCGGGGCGGTCCGCGTCACGGCGAGGCCACGGTAGTCCCTGGGCGTGATGGCGGGCCGGACCTCCACCTTGGCCGAGTACCTGAAGGTGGCGCCGGGGACGAGCGGGCCGTCCAGCGACACGTTGGGCGTGGCCACCGGCTCGATCCCCTTCTCGGTCGCCGCCTCCGCGAAGGTGAGGTTGACGAGCCGCTCGGCCACGTCGCGCTCCACCTCGAGCTTGAAGTTGCGCTCCAGCACGGCCCGCGGGATGTGGCCCGGGCGGAAGCCGGGCAGCTTGGCGCGGCGCCCCACGCCGACGTAGGCCTTGTCGAGCTCCTTGGCGACGCGCTCGGGCGGGACCTCGATGGTGAGCTTGCGCTCGACGGGCGAGACGTTCTCGACGTTGATCTTCATGATGTTCCTTCGGATTCGTTGAAGGGGGGTAGAGGTACGCGGCGAGAGCGGCCGGGTCAAGGCCAAATGGGCGGGGAGGGACTCGAACCCTCACGCCTTTCGGCACGGGATCCTAAGTCCCGCGCGTCTGCCAGTTCCGCCACCCGCCCCTCGGGGGCGACGAGGGTGTACCACACGGCCGGACCTGACGACTCGTGAACGGGGTGGTAGATGGGAGTCGGCATGAGCGCTCACGATCACCCGGCCGAGGGAGCCTGCGCACCCGCCTGCCCGGGCTGGGCCGAGGGGGCCATCGAGCTCTTCGCGGTGCAGCACCGGTACGAGGACATGCTGGCCGCCTGCCGCGCCGCCGCCCACGTCGAGTGCCTCATCGTGGCGCCCGAGACCCCCGGCGCCGAGCTGCCCGAGTACCTGGCCGAGGAGCCGCTGGTCCGGCTCAACCTGGTGGTGGGGCGGGACTGCCCCGAGGTGCTCCTCGACGAATGGGGGGTGCGAGCCGCCCTCACCTTCCGAGGGCGCCGCCGCGACTGCGCCTTCCCGTGGGAGGCGGTGATGGGCGGGCATCCTGGCCGCCCCGGCCCGCCCCCGGCCTCGCTTCGCGGTCATCGAGGGCGGGCGCCGGGACTAGGGCACACCCCAGGCCACGGGTAAGCTGGGGCCCGTGTTCTGGCGCCGCCCTCCCAAGACCCGGACCGAGCTGCTGGCGGTGGCCGACCGGGCCCGCGCGCGAGGCCGCATCAAGAAGGCCATCGCCGGCTACCGCCAGGCGCTGGAGCTGGCCCCGGGCGATCCCGCCATCCACGCCAGGCTGGCGCCGCTCCTGGCCCGGCGGGGGCTGAAGCGGGAGGCGCTGGAGAGCTTCGCGCTGGCCGCCGACGGCCAGCTCAAGGCCGGGTTCGTCGACCGCGCCGTCTCGCTCCGGCGCCAGGCCGCCGAGACCTTCCCCGAGGAGCTCCCGCTCTGGCAGGAGCTCACCCGCCTCTACCTGCGCCGCGAGCGCCGCGCCGACGCCGTCGCCGCGCTGCGGGTCGGCGGCCTGGGCCTGCTCCGGTCGCCGCACCTGGCGGTCGGCGCCCAGGTGCTGCGGCTCGCGCTCGAGCTCGAGCCCGGGCACGTCGAGGTGACGCTCCTGCTGGCCCGCGTGCTGGCCCGGGGCGGCCGCAGGGCCGAGGCCCTGCCGCTGCTCGACGAGCTCGACGCGCGGGTCGGCGGCCTCACGCTGCGGCGGGCCCGGCGGCTGGCCTTCCGGCTCTCGCCGACCCCGCGCCGCCTCTGGAGGTGGATCAGGGCGGCCTTCGGGAAGCGCTGACCGCACCGCGCGGAGCGGGCCGCTCACCGGGTCCTGCGCTCGCCCTTGCGCAGCCGGGACCACCACCACCACTTGCGCTGCGCCGCCGGCAGGCCGGGATCGCGGGCCTGCGCCACCGCGCAGTGGAAGGTGTCGAGCACGCACGGGTCCTGGCGGGCGCCCTGCAGCCGGCAGAGCCAATCGTAGAGGGACTGCGGGTCCTGCCGGGCCAGCGCGGCCACGTCGGGAACGCCGAGCAGCTCGAGGTCGGCGAGCATGGCCGGGCCGATCCCCTCGAGGTCGGCGAGGGCGCGGCGGTCGGGGCGGATGGGCTGGGTGCGCCTCATGCTCGGTGGGAGCTAACGCGCCCGGCGGTGCGCTTCCACCACCCCGTCGGGGAGCGTGGCGCCGGCCAGGGCCGGGCGACGCATGCGCCAGCGCTCGCGCCTGCGGCAGAGTGACGCCGCCCCCCATTCGGCCAGGCCCGCCCGGGCGCCGGGGGGATACTGGCGACGCTCATGACCCCCACGAAGCCAGGGAGAACCACGATGGCCCAGCCTTCGACTCACCCGCCGCGCGCCGCGGCGAAGCTCCCCCACGGCGCGGCCCTGCTCCACGACCCCCTGCTCAACAAGGGGACCGCCTTCACCGAGGCGGAGCGGGCCGCCCTCGGCCTGCGCGGGCTCCTGCCGCCGCACGTCCACACGCTCGAGGAGCAGGAAGCGCGGGTGATGGACAACTACCGCAACAAGCAGACCGACCTGGAGCGCTACATCCACCTGGTCAGCCTGCAGGACCGGAACGAGACCCTCTTCTACAAGGTGGTGGGCGACCACATCGAGGAGATGATGCCCATCATCTACACGCCCACGGTGGGGCAGGCGTGCCAGCAGTGGGGCCACCTCTTCCGGCGCCCGCGCGGCCTCTACGTCTCCTGGAAGGACCGGGGCTCGGTGGCGGCCCTGCTGCGCAACTGGCCGGCCTCGGAGGTCCGGGTGATCGTGGTGACCGACGGCGAGCGGATCCTCGGGCTCGGCGACCAGGGCGTGGGCGGCATGGGGATCCCCGTCGGCAAGCTCTCCCTCTACACCGCCTGCGCCGGGATCGACCCGGCCCAGTGCCTGCCGGTGATGCTCGACGTCGGCACCGAGAACGAGGGCTACCTGCGCGACCCGCTCTACATGGGGCTGCGCCAGCGCCGCATCCGCGGCCCCGAGTACGACGCCCTGGTCGCCGAGTTCATCGGCGCGGTGGGCGAGGTGTTCCCGCGGGCGCTCATCCAGTTCGAGGACTTCGCCAACCTCAACGCCTTCCGGCTGCTCTCGCAGTGGCGGGACCGGGTCTGCACCTTCAACGACGACATCCAGGGGACCGCGGCGGTCACCCTGGCCGGGCTCTACTCGGCGCTGCGGCTCACCGGGAAGGCGCTGCGCGAGCAGACCATCCTCTTCCTCGGGGCCGGCGAGGCCGGGGTCGGCATCGGCGACCTGATCGTCTCGGCCATGGTGGACGAGGGGGCCACGCTGGCGGAGGCGCGCCGGCGCTGCTGGTTCGTCGACACCCAGGGGCTGGTGGTGCGGAGCCGGGCCGGGCTGGCCGAGCACAAGCTCCGCTTCGCCCACGACGCGCCGGGGGCGCCGGACCTGCTCTCGGCGCTGCAGGCGCTCGAGCCCACGGCCCTCGTCGGCGTCTCCACCATCGCCCGGGCCTTCGGCAGGCCGGTCATCGAGGCCATGAGCCGCCTCAACGCCCGCCCCATCGTCTTCGCCCTCTCCAACCCCACCTCCCGGTCGGAGTGCACCGCCGAGGAGGCCTACGGCTGGTCGAAGGGCCAGGCCATCTTCGCCAGCGGCAGCCCCTTCCCGCCCTGCGTGGTGGAGGGCCGGACCTTCGTCTCCGGCCAGGGGAACAACTCGTACATCTTCCCCGGCGTCGGGCTGGGGGTGGTGGCCAGCCAGGCCCGCCACGTCACGGACCAGATGTTCGCGGCGGCAGCCCGCACCCTGGCGTCGCTGGTGCTGCCGGCCGACCTGGAGATGGGGCGCATCTACCCCTCGCTGACGCGCATCCGCGAGGTCTCGGCCCACATCGGCGCGGCGGTGGCCGAGGTGGCCTTCAAGGCCGGCCTGGCCCAGGTGGCCCGGCCCGACGACGTGCTGGGGCTGGTGAAGGCGGCCATGTGGACGCCGCGGTACCACGACTTCACCTGAGCGGCCGCCCCGGGGAGGTCGTTTGCAGGCGCCGGCCCGAGGCGCATGTACTACACTGTGCGCACGGCGCCCGAGCGGCGCCAGCCCGAGGACCAACCGAGGTGCACATGACCCGCCCACGCCCCGCCGCGCTGCTCGTGGCCGCCAGCCTGCTCACCCTCCCCGGGCTGGCCCGAACCGCCGCCGAGGAGCCACCTGCCGGGCCTGCGCCGGCCACCGCGCCACCGGCTCCGGCCGCCGCGGCGCCAGCCGCCGTGGCCCCCTCGCCGGCAACGGCCACTGCAGCACCCGCCACGGCCACCGCGGCGCCCGCGCCTCGCCCCGAAGGCCGGGAGCTGGCGGGCCACGTCTTCATGCCGACGCTGGGCATCAAGGGACCGTTCGCCGTCACCAGCTTCGGCACCTTCCTGACGGTGGGCGAGGGCTCCTCGGTGGGCACCGTGAACCTGAACCTGCCCGACGGCTCGACCCAGACCTTCAGCGGCAGCGTGGAGTACGTCGCCATCGGGGGCGTCCTCAACTACGAGTACGAGTTCCTGCGCGGGGTGTCGGCGCGAATCGGCCTGTCCGAGTCGCTCTACTCCGGCACCACCGGCGCGGCGATGGCGGCGGTGGGGACCAACGTGCGCCTCGGGCTCGGGGCGGGGCTCACCGCCAGCCTGCCCATCGGCGACTCGATCCGGGTCGCGGCGGTGATCGACGCCACCTCGGCGCCGAGGCTGGGGCTGCTGCTGGGCCCGGCCCTCAAGTCGTTCGCCGACAGCTGCCAGTCGGGGCTCGCCGACTGCACCTTCGACTTCGACAAGCTCTTCAAGCAGGAGAACGTCATCGAGGTGCAGCCGGGCGTGGCCGCCAGCTGGGCACCCTTCAAGGCGCTGGGCCTGACCGGCAACCTCTCCTACTCGTACTCCAGCATCGAGACCTCGGGCAGTGGCACGTTCAGCTCCAGCGGCGTCTCCATGGGGGCGGCGGCGGACTTCGACTTCCTGGCGGTCTCCAGGGTCCCGGTGGGGCTGCAGCTCACCTGGGCCTCGCAGATCCCCGTGTCGGGTGACGACAACTCCCGCTACACCGACGTGGGCGGCGGCCTCTTCTACACCGGTCGCAAGGACCTCTCGCTCGGCCTGCAGCTCTTCGTCCGGCGCTTCAAGGTGGTCCCCGAGGTCGAGGTGAGCTGGAGCACCGTGATGGCCATGGTCGGCCTGCGCTACTACTGGTGAGGGGTCCGCGGCTCGAGCACGCCCGTCCCCTCCAGCCGCAGCGCATCGCCCTCCAGCCGCCCCAGAAGGCGGAGCAGGCCGTCGAGCACGGTGACCGGGTGGGGCGGGCAGCCGGGGATCCAGAGGTCCACCGGCACGCCGGGGATGACGCCGGCCAGCCCGTCGGCACAGGTCGGGCTGCCTTTGAGCGGCCCCCCGGAGCAGGCGCAGGCCCCCACCGCGATGAGCAGCTTCGGGGCCGGGGTCGCCTCCCAGGTGGCCAGCAGCGCCTCCCGCATGTTCTCGGTGACCGGCCCGGTCACCACCAGGCCGTCGGCGTGGCGGGGCGAGGCCACGAACTGGATCCCGAAGCGCGAGAGGTCGAACTGGACGTTGCCGGCGGCGTTGAGCTCCGCCTCGCACCCGTTGCACCCGCCGGCCGACACCTGGCGCAGCTTGAGGGAGCGGCCGAAGAGCCGCTGCATCCGCTCGTCGAGCGCGGCGGCCAGCTGGGGCGCGTCGCCGCGGATCTCCAGGGCCTCGCGACTCCGCACGGCGAGCCGGTAGTCGCGGGTGAAGGTGATGGCCCGCTCCGGGCAGGCCTCCTCGCAGCGGCCGCAGAAGGTGCAGGCGCCGGTGTCCAGGGTGAGCGCCGTGCTGCCGGCGCCGGTGATGGCCTCGGTGGGGCAGACCTCCTCGCAGCGGCGGCAGCCGTCGGCGCACCGCTCCGGGGCGAGCGCCGGCCGGCCCCGGAAGCGCTCCGGGAAGCGGGCCGGCCCGTCCGGCCAGGCGATGGTCTGGTGGCCCACGTGGAGCCGGGTGCGCAGGAGTCCCTTCACAGGTCGTGTCCGCAGTAGGAGAGGTTGAAGCTCTTGTTGCAGAGCGGGAAGTCGGAGATCTGCTCGGCGCGCAGCGCCAGCGCCAGCCCGGCCCAGTCGTGGAAGGAGGCGTCCACCACCTTGTAGCGGGCGAAGCGGCCGGCGCCGTCGGTGCTCACCGCGTGGCAGAGCTCGCCGCGCCAGCCCTCCACCAGCGAGACCACCAGCCGGTGGGGCTCGAGCGCCGGCAGCGCCTGGTGCACCACGCCGGGCGGCAGGTCGCGCAGCCACGAGCCGACCAGGCGCGCCGAATGGCGGGCCTCCTCGAGCCGGACCCAGGCGCGGGCGTGGACGTCGCCGCCCTCGGCGGTGACGACCGGCGGCCGGCCGTCGGCGTAGGGGGCGAACGGGTGGCTGCGCCGGACGTCGACCGGCAGGCCGGAGGCCCGCGCCGCCGGGCCGACCATCCCCAGCTGCGCCGCCGAGGCCCGCTCGAGGATCCCGGTCCCGTCGGTCCGGTTCCGGACCGACGCCGACTCGAAGAAGAGCCCGGCCGCCTCCTCGACCTTCTCCCAGGTGGCGGCCAGCCGATCGGCGAGCCGCCCGGCGGCCTCGGCCGGGAGGTCGAAGCGCACGCCCCCCGGCACCACCAGGCCCCGGCCGAACCGGTTGCCGCAGATCTCGGCCAGGGCGTTGAGGTAGTCGGCCCGCAGCGCCCCGCAGTAGCTGGCGGTCGGCAGGTAGCCGACGTCGCCGGCCAGCGCGCCCAGGTCCCCGACGTGGTTGGCGAGCCGCTCCAGCTCCAGCGCCACGGCCCGCAGGACGGCGGCGCGGGGCGGCGCCTCCTGGCCGGCCAGCCCCTCCATGGCCCGCGCCGCGGCCAGGGCGTGGCCCACCGCCGTGTCGCCGGCGATCGACTCGACCAGGGCCGCGGTCCGGCGCGTGGGGCCGCCCAGCAGCATCCGCTCGATGGCGCGGTGCTGGTAGCCGAGCGAGATCTCGAGGTGGAAGACGTGCTCGCCGTGGCACTGGAAGCGGAAGTGGCCGGGCTCGATGATGCCGGCGTGCACCGGGCCGACGGCCACCTCGTGCACCTCCTCGCCGGCCACGGCGAAGAACGGGGTGTCGCCGGGGAGCGTGGGGGCCGCGGCGGACCGGTCCCGGGCCGGCCTGGGCCCGCCCAGCGGGTGCTCGAAGCGCACCGGCTTGAGCCAGGGGTGGCCCCGCGGCACCACCCCGAACTGCTCGGCCAGCTCCCGCTCGAAGAGCTGCAGCGCCGGGCACTCCTCGGCCAGGGACGGGAGGGCGTCGCCGGCCACGGTGGCGAGCACGCCGAGGCGCCCCTCGGCGTCGTTGGCCAGCACCGCGATCACCAGCACCGCCCCCGCGGTCCCGGGCAGCGCCTGGCCGTAGTAGGCCGAGACCCTGGCCCCGGCGGTGAGGGCGTCCGAGAGGATCTGCTGGAACTCCTCCGCCGGCAGGTGCGGGACGGCCCGGGCGTCGACCGCCTGTCCATTGGCGAGGAGCGCGATCCGGGACGGCATCATCCGCCTCCCACCAGCGCCGCCGCCGACGCCACCAGGGCGCGCAGCGGGGCGGGCACCACCAGCCCGAGCGCCAGCACCAGCACCAGCAGCGCCAGCGGCGGCCCGGCGGTGAGCCAGGAGTCGCCCAGGCGCGGGGCCTGCAGCCCCTCGGGCGGCGCGCCCTGCACGACGCGGAGCACGGTCGCGCCCATGCCGAAGAAGATGACCGCCAGGCCGGTGAGGTAGCCGGCCGCCGGGCCCCAGGCCCCGGCCCGGATGGCCCCGTCGAGGATGGCGAACTCGCTGAAGAACGGGGCGAAGGGCGGCGAGCCGGTGATGGCCAGGAAGGAGCCCAGGAAGACCGGCCCGGACACCGGCAGGAGCCGCGCCGCGCCCCGCACCCGCTCCACCTGCTTGGAGCCGAAGGCCCGGTGGATGTTCCCGGCCGAGAGGAAGAGCGCGCCCTTGGTGAGCCCGTTGTAGACCAGGTGCAGGAAGGCGCCCGTGGTGGCCGTGCCGCCGAGCCCGACCCCCAGCACCAGGATGCCCATGTGCTCCACGCTGGAGTAGGCCAGCATCCGCTTGAAGTCTCGCTGGCGGACCAGGAAGACGGCGGCCAGGCCGATGGAGAGCAGGCCGATGGCCACCAGCGCCTGGCGCGCGAAGGCCCCCTGCCCGGCGGCGATGCAGACCTGCAGCACCCGCATCAGCGCCAGGAAGGCCACGCTGGTGACGCCGCCGGAGAGCAGCGCCCCGAGCAGGCCGGGCGCCTCGCCGTAGGCGTCCGGCTTCCAGGAGTGGAACGGGGCCAGCCCCAGCTTGGTCCCGTAGCCGGCCAGCAGGAAGACGAAGGCGAAGCGGATCCAGGGGCCCGACAGCCCCGGGCCGGCCTGCAGCAGGTCGGCCAGCAGCAGCGAGCGCGGGCCGCCCGGCCCCGCCGACGACAGCGCCAGCAGGAAGGTGCCGAGGAGCGCCAGGGCGATGCCGACCGAGCAGACCACCAGGTACTTCCAGGCCGCCTCCAGGGCGCGCTCGTTGTGGTTGAAGTAGATGAGCGGCGCCGTGGAGAGGGTGGTGATCTCGATGGCCACCCAGAGCAGGCCGAGGTGCTGCGCCAGGGCCACCGCCGAGATGGCCGAGAGCAGCACCAGCAGCCCGCCCACGAAGGTGCGGTTGTCGCGATCCTGGCGGCGTGCCAGGTAGCCCTGGGCGTAGACGGCGCAGACCAGGAAGAGGGCGCTGACCAGGCTCAGCACCAGCAGGCCGGCCGCGTCGATGGCCAGCCACGCCCCCGGCGCCGCCGCCGGGGGCGAGCCCCAGGCCCAGGCCACCGTGGCGGCGTGGGCCAGGGCGCCGGCCAGCAGCACCCGCGGCCGCCGGCGCTGCCACGGCATGGCGAAGGCCAGGGCGGCCAGCAGCAGCGGGGCGGTGACGAGGAGGAGCACGCGGTCAGTCCTTCAGGGCCGCCAGCTTCTCGGTGTCGAGCGAGCTGAAGGCCCGCTGGATGTCGAACATCACCAGGCCCATGACGAAGACCGCGGCGAAGAGGTCGAGCAGCACCCCCACCTCGACCATGGCCGGCATGAAGTCGGAGAGCAGCAGGCCGAGGACGAAGACCCCGTTCTCCAGGACCAGGAAGCCGAGCACCTGGCCGACCGCCTTGCGCCGGGTGACGATGAGCAGCAGGCCGCACCAGACGGTCCCGATCGAGGTCGGCACCAGCAGCAGGTGCTTGCCGGGGACCGGCAGCGCCAGCCCGGCGCTGAACCAGACCGCGGCGACGATGCCGAGGGCGCCGAGCACCATGGTGGGGGCGAAGCCGAGCAGCGGCGCCACCTCCCGGGTCACCTTCGACTCCCGCGTGGCCCGGGCCAGCAGCCAGGGGACCCCCACGCCCTTCACCGCCAGGGCGCCCAGCGCCAGCACCACCACGTGGCGGGTCTCGGTGGCGTCGCCGGCCAGCACCACCGGCAGCAGCGCCAGCAGGCCGCCCTGCGCCGCCACCGCGCGGATGCCGGCGCGCAGGCGCGAGGAGGCCAGCACGAACAGGTCCAGCACCAGCACCAGGATGAAGAGGAGGTCGGTCCAGCCGGTCATGGCGCGCTCCATCACCTCAGGATCAGGACCAGCGCGAAGCCGGAGAGGACCGAGGCCCCGATGAGGAGCTGCGGGACGCGCACCAGCCGGAGCCTGGCCATGGTGGACTCGACCAGGCCGATGGCCACCGCGAAGGCCAGCTGGCCGAGCGCGAAGGCGGCGAAGGCGGCCACCGGATCGGCCAGGCGGGCGCCCAGCGCCAGCTTCACCGCCACCGCGCCGAACAGGTAGAGCTTGAGCGCGGCGCCGTACTGGATGAGGGCGAGGTCGGGCCCGGAGTGATCGAGCACCATGACCTCGTGGATCATGGTGAGCTCGAGGTGGGTGGCGGGATCGTCCACCGGGATGCGGGCGTTCTCGGCCAGCGCCACCACGAAGACCGAGAGGGCCACCAGCAGGAGGGCCGGGCCGTCGCTCTGCCAGGCGGCCGCCAGGCCGTCGCCGAGGAGGTGCGTCAGGTCGAGCCCGCCGGTGGAGCGCACCAGCGAGACGAACCCCAGGAAGAGCGCCGGCTCGGCCAGCGCCGAGAAGCTCACCTCCCGGGCCGCCCCCATGCCCTCGAAGGAGGAGCCGGTGTCGAGCGCCGCCAGGACGGTGACGAAGCGCGCCAGGCCGAGCAGGGCGGCCAGCAGGGCGAAGTCCCCCACGAAGGAGACGGTCGCGACCGGCGCCCCCATCGGCAGGAGCAGCCCCGCCGCCAGGACCGCCGCCAGGCCGACGACCGGCCCGGCGCGGAAGACCCAGGTGGTGGTCCGGCTGTAGACCGCCCCCTTGCGGACCAGCCTGGCGAGGTCGCGCCAGGGCTGCAGCAGGGGCGGCCCCACCCTGCCGGCCACCCGCGCCTTGACCCGGCCGATCACGCCGAGGAGCAGCGGGGGCGCGAGGAGGAAGGCGAGGAGCTGGAGCGCGGCGAGGATCATCGCGATCACCCCAGCGCCAGCCAGGCCAGCAGGCCGAGGACGCCGAGCAGCAGCAGCACCACCTGCGACTGGACCCGACCGCCGAACTGGGCGCGCAGCCGGTCGGCGACCCGCACGCCCGAGCCCAGGGTCGGGACGATGGCGAGGTCGAGGATGGTGTCCGGCACGTGGGAGTCGAAGGCGGCGTGGCGCGGGAAGAGGCCCCGGGGAGGCTCGACCCGGGTGCGCGGGAAGAAGACCCAGCCGAAGCGGAGGACCAGCAGTGCGGCGAAGGAGGAGCCGGTGTACTGCATCCGCGGCGTCGGGCGCGCGAAGCCGCAGCCCCAGGTCGGCGCCAGGGGCTGGGCGCTCCCCAGCCGCCGGCGGCGCCAGGCGGCCACCAGGGCGATGGCGGCCAGCAGGACCAGCGCCACCAGGCTGATCCGCCAGGCGCCCCGGGCCGCCTCCTCGACCGGGGCGGCCAGCGCCTCGGGCGACAGGCCGGACCACTGGGCCGCCGCGCGGGCCAGCCCGGGCAGCCAGGCCGCGGGGAGGAGGCCGATGGCGGCGCAGGCCAGCGCCAGGACCGCCATCGGCGCCAGCATGGTGCGGGTCGCCTCGTGGCCGCGCCCGGCGTGGGGCGAGCGCCCCTGGCCCAGGAAGACGGTCCCGAACACCTTGGCGAAGCAGGCGGCGGCCAGCCCGCCGACCAGGGCCAGCGCCGGGGCCGCGAGGGCGGCCAGCGGCATGGCCATCGGGCCCGTGCCGAGGATGGACTGGAACGCCGCCAGGAAGACCAGCCACTCCGAGGCGAAGCCGTTGAGCGGCGGCAGCCCCGAGATGGCGGCCGACCCGACCAGGAAGAGCCCGGCCGTGACCGGCATGGCGCGGGCCAGGCCGCCGAGCAGGTCGAGCTCCCGGGTGCCGGTGGCGTGGTGGACGGCGCCGGCGCCGAGGAACAGCAGCCCCTTGAAGGCCGCGTGGTTCACCACGTGGAGGACGGCCCCGGAGAAGCCCAGCACCACCAGGGCCGGGTTCCCGGTGGCGCGGCCCAGCAGGGCCAGGCCTGCGCCCATGGCGATGATGCCGATGTTCTCCACCGAGTGGTAGGCCAGCAGCCGCTTCAGGTCGTGCTGGGCCAGCGCGAAGGCCACGCCGAGGATGGCCGACGCCGCCCCGGCGGCGACCAGCCAGCCGCCCCAGGCCGCCGGCGGCCCCTGGAACATCCCCGTGACCCGCAGGATCCCGTAGATGCCGGTCTTGAGCAGCACCCCCGACAGGAGCGCCGAGACGTGGCTGGGCGCCGCGGCGTGGGCGCCCGGCAGCCAGAAGTGGAGCGGCACCAGGCCGGCCTTCAGGCCGAAGCCGAAGAGCGCCAGCCCGAAGACCCACCCGGCCAGCGGCGCGCCGCCATCCAGCCGCGCCATGGCGGCGAACTCGTAGGAGCCCGCCATGCGGCCGAGCAGGGCGAAGAGCGCGAAGAGCGCCAGGTTGCCGGCGTGGGCCGAGGCCAGGTAGACGAAGGCGGCGCGCTGGACCTCGCGCTTCTCGTGCTCGGTGAGGACCAGCAGGAAGCCGGCCAGCGCCATCACCTCCCAGGCCGCCAGGAACAGCACGGCGTTGGCGGCGACGCAGACCAGCGTCATGGCCCCGGTCACCAGGCCGAAGTAGAGCTGGAGCCGGATCGACTGGGCGCCGCGCTCCGCCTGCGTCCAGTAGCCGAGCCCGTAGACGGAGGCCAGCGCCGGCAGGCCCAGCACCGGCAGCAGGAACAGGGCGGAGAGGGCGTCGACCCGCATCGAGAGCGAGGCCAGCGGCGTGGGCCAGGGGGCCGACCAGGCGGCGTCCTGGCCCGCCAGGGCCAGCAGGGCGCCGGCGATCCCGAGCGAGGCGCCCAGGACCAGCGCGCCGGTGGCCAGGCGCTGCCCCAGCGCCGGGCGGCGGTGCAGCGCCAGGGCCCAGCCACCGCTGCTGCCTGCCAGGAACGCGGCCGCGATGATCAGGCTCAGGCTCACGTCCGGGAACGGTAGCCCTCTTCCGGCACGGCCGCCATGATCAATCGGCCGTGGCGGTCGCCGGCGCGGGGGTCTAGAGTGCGCTCCCTTTCCTCTCCTGGCGGCCCCCGGGCCAGCCGAAAGGACGCGAAGCCCCATGGCACGGACCCGGTACGCCAACCCCACGCAGGAGTCCCGCCTGCGCGACCTCCCCGCCGCGGCCATGCGTGCCGTGCTCAGGGAGGGCTACAAGGCCTCCGACTTCCGCGCCGACCTCATGGCCGGCCTGGTGGTGGGCGTGGTGGCGCTGCCGCTGGCCATGGCGCTGGCCATCGCCGTGGGCGTGCCGCCGCAGCACGGCCTCTACACGGCCATCATGGCCGGCGCGGTGGTGGCGCTGCTGGGCGGCTCCCGCACCCAGGTCTCCGGCCCGACCGCCGCCTTCGTCGTCATCCTGGCGCCGGTCTACACCCGCTTCGGGCTGGCCGGGCTGCTCATGGCCGGGCTGCTGGCCGGCCTCATCCTCATCGGGATGGGGCTCCTCCGCCTGGGGAAGCTCATCCAGTTCATCCCCCACCCGGTGACCACCGGCTTCACCGCCGGCATCGCCGTGGTCATCGCCGTGCTGCAGGTGAAGGACCTGCTCGGGCTGCGCCTGGAACACTCCCCGGAGCACTTCGCCGAGCGGGTCGAGGCCATGGTCGCCGCCGGCGGGACGGCCTCCCTCTGGGAGCTGGCCATCGGCCTCTTCACCCTCGCGCTCCTCCTCCTCGTCCCGCGCCTGACCCGGCGGGTGCCGGCGCCGCTGGTGGCGCTGTCGGCCGCCGCCGTGCTGGCCGCCGTCCTCTCGCGCCTCGCCGGCGCCGAGATCGCCACCATCGCCAGCCGGTTCCACACCGTGGTCGGTGGACGGCTGGTGGACGGCATCCCCCAGCTGCCGCCGCTCCCCCTGCTGCCGTGGCTCATGCCGGGCCCGGACGGGGCGCCCTTCCAGCTCACCTTCCGCACCCTCCAGGCCCTGCTGCCCAGCGCCTTCGCCATCGCCATGCTCGGCGCCATCGAGTCGCTGCTCTCCGCCGTGGTGGCCGACGGCATGGCGCGCACCCGCCACGATCCCGACGCCGAGCTGCTGGCCGCCGGGGTGGGCAACGTGGTGGCCCCCTTCTTCGGCGGCATCCCGGCCACCGGGGCCATCGCCCGCACCGCCACCAACATCCGCTCGGGCGGCCGCACGCCGGTGGCCGCCGTGATCCACGCGGTGGTGGTGCTGGCCGCCGTGGTGGTCCTGGCCCCGGCCCTGGGCTACCTGCCCATGTCCGCGCTGGCGGCCCTGCTGCTGCTGGTGGCCTGGAACATGTCCGAGGCCAAGCACTTCATCCACACCATCAAGGTGGCGCCGCGCAGCGACGTGGCCGTGCTCCTCACCTGCTTCGGCCTCACCGTCTTCACCGACATGGTCATCGGCGTGGGCGTGGGCATGGTGCTGGCCGCCATGCTCTTCATGCGCCGCATGGCCGCGGTCACCGAGGCCAGCCTGGAGGTGGAGGAGCGGGCGGCGCTGCCCGGGCCGGTCCCCTCCGGCGTGGTCGTCTACCGCGTCTCCGGGCCGCTCTTCTTCGGCGCCGCCCAGAAGGCCATGGGGGCCCTGGGCGCCATCGCCGATCGCTGCCGGGTGATGATCTTCCGGCTCGACGAGGTCCCGGTCATCGACGCCACCGGCATGGTGGCGCTGGAGAGCGCCGTCGAGCGGCTCCGGGCCACGGGCATCACCGCCATCCTCCACGGGCTGCGGCCGCAGCCGCGCCAGGTGGTGGACCGATCCGGGCTGCTGGCCCAACCGGGCGTGCTGTCCTCCGAGGACTGGGCCGACACCCTGCGCCTGGCGGGCGAGATCGTGGCCGAGGAGGCCGGCGGCCTGGCCACCATCTCCTCGCGCCTCACCGTCGCCGACGTGATGAGCCGGGAGGTGGCCTTCGTCGCGCCCACCGCCTCGCTGCGCGAGGTGGTGGAGACCATGCTGGTGAAGGGGCGCCGGGCGGTCCCGGTGGTGGAGGGCGGGAAGGTGGTCGGCATGATCTCCAACGGCGACCTGGTGCAGCGCGGCGGCCTCGGCGTCCGGCTGGAGCTGCTGCGGGGGCTGGCCTGGTCCGACGTCCACGCCCACCTCGAGGGGCTGGCCGGGGCCGCCAAGACGGCCGCGGACGTCATGACCGCCCACCCGGTGACCGTGCAGGAGTCGACGCCGCTGCGGCGGGTGGCCCGGCGCATGGCGCAGCGCCGGCTGAAGCGGCTGCCGGTGGTCGATCACGGCGGGGCGCTGGTCGGCATGGTCAGCCGCATCGACCTCTTGCGGGCCACGGCGGGCCTGGCGCGGGCCGGCGAGGAGCCGCCGGCGCTGGCGGCCGTGCCGGGCGGCGCCCGGGTGGCCAGCATCATGCGGACCGACGTCCCGGCGGTGGCGCCCGAGGCGCCGCTGGCCGAGGTCCTCAAGGCCATCGTCTCCACCCGCCTCAACAAGGCGCTGGTGCTGGACGGCGACCGGCGCGTGCTCGGGCTGGTCACCGACGCCGAGCTCATGGACCGGCTCAGCCCGTCGCTGCGCCCCGGGCTGCTGCGCTCGCTCATGCAGCCGCAGGAGGCCGGCGGCGGCGACCCGGCCGATCCGGCGGCGGCGCGGCATGCCCAGGCGCGGCGGGCCTCGGAGCTGATGACCACCGACGTCCCGTCGGTGACGCCGGAGACGCCCCTGGCCCAGGCCATCGCCACCATGCTCGAGGCGGATCGCAAGATCCTCGCGGTGATCGACGGCGCGGGCCGGCTGGTGGGCGTCGTCGATCGGGCCGACCTGCTGCGGGGGATTGCCGCGCAGTCCGGCGGGGAGCCCGGGCTGGCGGGGTCGGCCGCGCCGCCCGCGCCCTGACCATGACGCCGCGTCAGGAGCCGCCTGGGACGCCCCGCCGTCCCGGAGGGCCGGGCCGGCCCCGGCCTCAGGCCCCCTGCCCCTCGGGTCCGGCAATCGACTGGACCGCGCCGAGCTCCGGCGCGGCAGGCAGGGCGACCCGGATCGTCGTCCCCCCCTGCCGCCCGCTCTCCACCCGGACCGTGCCGCCGTGGGCCTCGACCAGGAGCCGGACGCTGTAGAGGCCGATCCCCAGGCCACCTCGCGCCGCCGTGGCCTTGCCCCGGTAGAACCGGTCGAAGACGTGGGCGAGGTCGGCGCTGGGGATTCCCGGGCCGTGGTCCGCCACGCTGATCGTGACCCACCCGTCGGCCGCCTCCGCGCCGAGCTCCACCGGGCCGTCCGGGGGCGAGAACTTCAGGGCATTGGTGAGCAGGTTGAGGACGATGCGATCCAGGCGGGCGGGATCGACGTGCGCCACCAGGCTCCCGGTGGCGCCCCGCTCCAGCCGGACGCGGTCGGCCTCCAGCACCGGGGCGAAGCGCTCGAGGAGCTCGGCCAGGTAGGCCCCCACGTCGAGCGGCTCGACCTGCAGGCGGAGCTGGTTCGACTCCTGCCGCGCCGAGTCCAGCAGGTCCTCGATCATGGTGTCCATGCGCGAGGCGCAGCGCAGGATGGACTCGACGCGCGCCGCGAGGAAGCTGTCGCCGCCCGCCCTCCGGCCGAGCACCTGCGCCTGCCCGACCAGGGCGCCCAGCGGGGCCCGCAGGTCGTGCGAGACCACGTCCAGCAGCTCCTCGCGCTTGCGCAGGTCGCTGCGGATCTGGGAGAGGGTCAGCGCGGTGGTCACGAAGGAGGCCATGCGCATGAAGGTCTCCCAGTAGGCCAGGTAGGCCCGGGAGTACGGCGTGTGGGACAGCCGGTCCGAGAGGTACCAGCAGACGCCCGCGGCGACGGCGATGGCCAGGCCCGCCCTCCGGCTCCCGTACCAGGCCGCCAGCGCCACCGGCACGAAGTAGAAGATGAAGAAGCCGAACTCGTAGCCGGTGGCGTAGTCGAGCCAGGTCACCAGCCCGAGCACCGCGGCGGCGCCGAGGTAGAGCCCGGCCCGCCCCCTTCCGCTCGGCAGCCAGCCCCCGCTCACCATCGACCCGGGAGGCCAGGTGCGCCGGGATGGACGCCGACCCGCTGGCGGGTCTCCGCGCCGTCGTCCGCCCGCGACTCGTCCCGCTCCGGTGGCTCGGTCATCGCGCCCTCACCACCGCTGAACCCGCGAGGGGGTGGCGTTGTTGCCGGGCGCCCCATCCGGGTGGCCGAGCGCCGACGCGAAAGGCCTCCCCGGCGGAACCAGGGAGGCCTTCGAGTCATCGGAACAGCGGGATGCGTGCGGAGTGAGCGCGGAAGGAATCGAACCTTCAACCTATGGATTAAGAGTCCATTGCTCTGCCAGTTGAGCTACGCGCCCGACGAACGACTTCGGGATGGCCGAAGGGGCGCGGATCTACCAGCGCCCGCCCGGGCTGTCAACGTGCCGCCGCGCTGGCGGGCCAGCGCCATGTGGCGCGCCCGGAGGGAGTCGAACCCCCGACCAGCGGCTTAGAAGGCCGCTGCTCTGTCCATCTGAGCTACGGGCGCTTCGCATTGAAGAGTTGGGGTGAGTAAAGGGGTTCGAACCCTTGACCCCCGGATCCACAGTCCAGTGCTCTACCGATTGAGCTATACTCACCGTAAAATGAGGCGCCTTCGTGGCTGCCCCGGCGCCGCCTGGAAGCGGCGGCCCGGCCATCACCATGCTGTCAAAGAGTCGGGGCGGCCGGATTCGGACCGGCGACCTCCTGCGCCCAAGGCAGGCGCGCTACCAGGCTGCGCTACGCCCCGGAAACAGTGGCTGACCGGCCGAGCCGGTCACTCCGAGGGGCTGGTAACTAGCGGTTCTCCCTCGCTTCGTCAAGGGCGGCGAGGCGGGCGAGGACGGGCCGGAGGGCCCGGAACGCCGCCCCCCGGTGCGACAGCGCGTCCTTCTCCCCGGGCGGCAGCTCGGCCATGGTGAGCGCCCGCCCCTCGGGCACGAAGAGCGGGTCGTAGCCGAAGCCGCCGGTGCCGCGCGGCGCCCGCCCGATGCGGCCCCGGCAGCGCCCCTCGACGCTGGCCAGCAGCCGGCCGTCGGGCCCCGCCAGCGCCAGCACCGCCACGTAGGCGGCCCCTCGCTGGTCCTTGGGCCGGCCGGCCAGCGCCGCCAGCAGCTTCTGGTTGTTGTGCCGGTCGCGCTCCTCCCGCGGCAGCGCGCCGGGGGCCTCCGGCTCCGACCAGCGTGCCGAGAAGATCCCGGGCGCCCCGTCGAGGGCGTCGACGCAGAGGCCGGAGTCGTCGGCCAGCGCCAGCCGGCCGGAGGCGAGCGCGAAGGCCCGGGCCTTCTTCCCGGCGTTCTCGGCGAAGCTGGCGCCGTCCTCCACCACCTCGGGGAGCGGCCCGCCCAGGGCCGCCGGCGTCACCACCTCGATGGGCAGCCCCGCCACCAGCCGCCGCAGCTCGCGCAGCTTCCCCTCGTTGCCGGTGCCGAAGAAGAGCTCCATCCGAGGGGCTCCCGGGGCCCGCTAGGTGAGGGCCGCCTGCTGCAGGAGGCCGAGGTGGCGGATCCCCACCAGGGCGAGGTCGAGCATGCCGTCCAGCTCGGCCCTGCCGAAGGCCTGCCCCTCGGCCGTCCCCTGCACCTCGACCAGCTTGCCGTCGCCGGTGGCCACCACGTTCATGTCCACGTCGGCGGTCGAGTCCTCGCCGTAGTCGAGGTCGAGCAGCGCCACCCCGCCCTTCATGCCCACGCTGACCGCGGCCACGCTGCGGACCACCGGGTTGGCCTTGAGCTTGCCGCCCTTCTGCAGGGCCCGGACCGCCAGCGAGAGCGCCACCCAGGCGCCGGTGACCGCCGCGGTGCGGGTGCCGCCGTCGGCCTGCAGCACGTCGCAGTCGAGGGTGATGGTGCGCGGCCCGAGCGCCTTCAGGTCGATCGAGGCGCGCAGGGCGCGGCCGATGAGCCGCTGGATCTCCAGCGTCCGGCCGCCCTGCTTGCCGGTGGCCGCCTCGCGCCGCATCCGCTCGTGGGTGGAGCGCGGCAGCATCCCGTACTCGGCGGTGACCCAGCCGGCGCCGGTGCCGAAGACGTGGGGCGGGACCCGGTCCTCGATCGAGGCGGTGCAGAGCACGTGGGTGTCGCCGAAGCGGGCCAGGCAGGAGCCCTCCGCGTGCTTGGAGGCGCCTGCCTCGAGGACGATCTTCCGGAGCTCCAGCTCGCCGCGGCCGTTGGTGCGCATAGGGGCGGGCATCCTAGTCGGGCCGGCCGGGGCGCGCCACCCTCCGCGCCAGGCTACCGGCGCCGCTCCGCCTCGCGCCAGGCCTTCACCCCGGCCGCGATGGCCCCGGCGATCTTGTCCTGCTGCGCCGCGGTGGTGAGCCGCTTCGACTCGGCGCCGTTGGAGATGAAGCCCACCTCCAGCAGCACCGCCGGCATGCGGGCCCCCGCCAGCACGTAGAACGGCGCCTGCTTCACGCCGCGATCCTCGGCGCCGAGCGCGGCCACCAGCCGCTCGTGGAGCGCGTAGGCGAGCCGGGAGGAGCCCGCCAGCGCCGCGGTCTGCTCCAGGTCCTGGAGGATCCCGGCCACCGGGTCGCCCGGATCCGGCAGCGGCTCACCGGCCAGGCGGTCGGCGTTCTCGCGGGCCGCCGCGGCCGCGGCGTTGGCGTCGCTGGCGTCGGCGGAGAGGAAGTAGGTCTCCACCCCCGACGAGGTCCGCCGGGCCTCGGCGGTGGCCATCGAGTTGAGGTGGATGGAGACGAAGAGGTCGGCCTTGAGCCCGTTGGCCACCGCCGCCCGGGTGGTGAGCGGGACGCCGACGTCGCCGGTGCGGGTCAGCACCACCTTGGCCCCGAGCTGCTCCAGCCGGGGCCGCAGGCGGCGGGCGATCTGCAGCACCACGTCCTTCTCCTTCACGCCGGTGGGCGACTGGGCCCCGTCCTGGTCGCCGCCGTGGCCGGGGTCGACCACCACCACGAAGGCCGGCGGCCCGGCCGCCGGGCGGGGCGGCGCCGGGGCGGCCAGGAGCAGGGCGGTGAGCAGCGGGACCAGCATGCGGGAGTTCCTACACGACCTCGAGGCGCGCCGGCGAGCCGGGCAGCACCTCGCCGATGTCGGCCGCCTTCACCCCGGCCGCCGCCAGCGCCGCCAGCACGCCGGCCGAGCGCTCCGGCGCCACCGCCGCCAGCAGCCCGCCGTTGGTCTGGGCGTCGGCCAGCACGATGAGCGGCAGCGCCGCGTCCGGGTCGGCGCGCAGGTGGGGCTGCACCCAGGCCAGGTTGGCGCGCGATCCGCCCGGCACCACGTCGGCGGCGGCCAGGTCCACCACGCCGTCGAGCACCGGCACGGCCTGCGAGCGGATGCGCAGGCCCACGCCCGAGCCCTCGGCCATCTCCCAGGCGTGGCCGAGCAGGCCGAAGCCGGTGACGTCGGTGAGCGCGTGGACGGCGCCCGACTGCGCCAGCGCCTCGCCGGCGGCCCGGTTCAGCTCGGCCATGAGCCGGGTGACGGCCTCCAGCAGGCTCCCCAGCGCCACGCCCCGCTTGATGGCGGTGGTGACGATGCCCGAGCCGAGCGGCTTGGTGAGCAGCAGCCGATCACCGGGCCGCGCCCCCACGTTGCGCAGGATCCGGTCGGGGTGGACCAGCCCGGTGACCGCCATGCCGTACTTGGGCTCGGGGTCGTCGATGGAGTGGCCGCCCAGCACCGGCGCGCCGGCCAGCGCCGCCGCCTCGGCGCCGCCGCGGAGGACCTCGCCGAGCATGTCCAGCGGGAGCGTCTTCACCGGCCAGGCCACCAGGTTGAGGGCGAAGAGCGGCCTGGCCCCCATGGCCCAGATGTCGGAGAAGGCGTTGGCCGCGGCGATGCGCCCGAACCAGTAGGGATCGTCGACCACCGGCGTGAAGAAGTCGACCGTCTCCACCACCGCCTGATCGGGCGAGAGGCGGTAGACCGCCGCGTCGTCGCGGGTGGAGTGGCCGACCAGGACGTTCGGGTCAACGACGGGCTCGAGGTGGCGCAGCACGTGCGCCAGGTCCGCGGGGCGGAGCTTGCAGGCTCAACCGGCGCCGTGGCTCAGCGTGGTGAGCCGGACCGTCTTCTCCTGCTCGCTCATCACGGCAGCGAGGGCTTGCCCTCGGCCAGCTCCAGGTAGAGGGAGGCGTTGCGGTTGCCGGGGCTGATGGCCAGCACCGCCTGCCACTGCGCCATGGCCTCGTCGCGCCGGCCGGCCGCCAGCAGGCTCAGCCCCAGGTTGAGCCGGGCCGGCACGTAGGTCGGGCTGGCCGCGATGACCTGCTCGTACTCGGCCATGGCGGCGTCGCGCTCGCCGGCGTCGCGCAGCGCGCCCGCCAGCTTGGCCCGGATGTCGGCGAAGGCCGGCCCCAGCACCAGCGCCCGCCGGTACTCGGCCACCGCCTCCCGGTAGTGGCCGGCCGAGAGGAAGACGTCGGCGATGTCGGCGTACATGTTGGCCAGCTTGCCGGCCACGAACCGGTCCAGCCTGGTCTCGCTGGCGCCGGAGCGGGTCAAGGCGTGCTGGTAGGTCTCCTGCGCGTCCTTGTAGCGGCCGGTGTCGTTGTAGGTGACGGCCAGGTTGAGGGCGGCGTCGGTGTAGCCGGGGTTGAGCCGGAGCGCCGCCTCGAAGGCGCGCGGCCGCCTTCTGGTACTGGCCCTGGTCGTGATAGATGACGCCGAGCATGTTGTAGACGTCGGCGAAGGACTGGTTCTTCTCGACCACCTCGGTGAGGTACTGCTCGGCGAGCGCGTACTCCCGCTTCAGGTAGTAGCCCCGTCCCAACGTCAGGGCCTGCTTCAGGGTGTCGTCCATGTCGGCCGTTCCTCCCGGGATGGCCGACTCTACCTCAGGCCGTCGACGATGACCCAGCGGCCGTCCTCCTCGGCCAGCTCCAGCCGGGCCCGCAGCGCCGCCTCCGGCCCGTCGCCGACCCGCACCCGCTCGTCCTCGCCCACCACCACCCGGCCGGGCTCCACCCGCAGCTGCCAGGCGGTGACGGTCAGCGTGGCCGGCGGGCCCGCGCCCAGGTCGCGGGCCAGCTGGGCCAGCACCGCCGCCCGGCCCCCGGGGCCGCGGTAGCCCTGGCCCACCAGCCGCCCGTAGGCGGCCGCGTCGCGGGCGTTGAAGGCGTCGATGCGCCGGAAGAGGAGCGGCAGCACCCGCTTCAGCTCGGCCAGCTGCCGGCCGTCGGCGCACCAGCCGCCCAGGTCGCACGGGACCATGGAGAACCGCTCGCGGCCGATGTAGGCGACGCGGATCCGCCCGCGGCGCCAGTCGAGGACCCCCTCCCCCTCGACCATGGCCACCACCTGGGCCCGCTCGCCCTCGACGCTGATGGCCAGGTCGCCGAAGCGGACCGGCGTCAGCTCCAGCGTGCCGCCGGCGTCGAAGCCGTAGACGTCGGAGAGGTGGAGGCTCCGCTGCCGCGCCAGCGCGGCGCGGACCTGCGTGTCGGGGTCGGCCACCGCGCCGGCCAGCCGCGGCGTGGCGGCGCGGAGCCACCACCCGGCGCCGAGCACCAGCGCCACCAGCAGGACCGGGAAGACGTACGGGGCGCCCTGGCGGGCCTGGAGCAGCCGGCCGACGGCTCGCCTGCTACCGGAGCTGCCCAAGCAGCTTCTCCGCCTCGTACCGCCGCTTGTCGTCCGGGTAGCGGGTCAGCAGCTTCTGCAGCGCCTGCTGGGCCTTGAACCGCTCGTCGAGGTGGGCGTAGGCGATGGCCATCCGCAGCAGCGCGTCGGGCTCCTGGGGCGTGCCCGGGTACTCGCGCGACAGCGCCTCGTAGCGCATGGCCGCCCCCGCCCAGCGCTCGCGCTTGAAGTAGAAGTCGCCGACGTAGGCCTCGTGGGCTGCCAGCTTGGTCTGCACCTCGGCCAGCAGCTTCCTGGCCTCGGGGACCTGCTTGGCCCCGGGGCGATCCTTGAGGAACGTCACCAGCAGGTCGGCCGCGGCGCGCAGCGCCTTCTGGTCCTTCTCGTAGGCGGGCGGGAAGAGGATGAAGTCGGACGGGGCGTCGTTGTAGCGGGAGAGCGCGGCCCGGAAGGCGGCGTAGTCGGCCTCCTCGTGGGTCGGGTGGGCCGTCACGAAGGCGTTGTAGGCATCGGCCGCCTCCGGGTAGCGGCTCTGCAGGTACTTGGAGTCGGCCTGGCGCAGCTCGGCCAGCGCGGCGTACTTGGAGAAGGGGTACTTGGTCCGGACGTGCTCGTAGAACTTGCCGGCCTCGACCCAGTTCTCGTGCTTCATCTCGTCGAGGCCGGCCTCGTAGTTCTCCTCGGCGGTCTTGGCGTAGCGGATCTCGCCGGTGAACGAGACCCGGCCGCTGGCGCAGGCCAGCAGCGGGAGCATGGCGACGAGGAGAATCCGGGTGCGCATGAGGGGGCGAAACATAGCGTAGATGCGGTGGTCGCGCATGTGGGGCGGCGGCTGCCCCGAACCGGGCAGGCGGTCAGCCCTCCTCCAGCTCGCGATCGTCGAGGCCCCCCAGCACCCTCGCCACCACCGCCCCGGAGAAGCCCCGGCCCAGGAGGAAGCGGGCCAGCCGGGCGCGGGCCCGGGCGTCGAGCCGGTCGAGCGGCTCGCCCCTGGCCCGCCGCTCCGCCAGGGCCCGGCACAGGGCCGCCTCCCCGCCCGGCGCCTCCTCGGCCAGCGCCCCGGCCACCGCCGCCCGGGCCGCGGCCTGGCCGATCCCGGCCCGGCGGAGCCGCTGCTCGGCGACCCGCGGCCCGACCCGCCCGGAGGCCATGAGCGACCGGGCCCGGGCGCGCGCCCAGGCCCGGTCGTCGAGGTAGCGCAGCTCGCGCAGCCAGGCGATCACCGCGTCGGCGTGGGCGGCCAGCCCGGCCTTCTCCAGCCGGGCCCGGAGCTGGGCCTCGGTGCGCGCGGCGGCGGCCAGGGACCTGAGCGCCAGGGCCCGGGCCCGCTGCAGCGGCGGCTCGTCGGCCTTCATGCGTCCGGTGGGCTAGAACCGCTCGATCTGGAAGTCGTCGTCGCCAGGGGCGGGCCCGGCGGCGGGGCCTCCCGGGGACGGCGCCTTGGCCGGCTGCACCCGGCCCAGCGCGATGCCGGGCTGGGCCGGTGGACCGGGGGCCGGGCGCGGCGGGGCGGGGCGGGGGCCGGCCGCGGCGGCGAGGGGCTCGGCCTTGGTCTCGAACCCGTCCCACTTCGAGTCGCTGGTGCCGCTGACGCCGGAGACGCGCAGCGCGAAGTCGTCGGGGTTGGTGGCCTGCCGCAGCGCCTCCTCGTAGGTGATGAGGTTCGACTTGAGCAGGAACATCAGCGACTGGTCGAAGGTCTGCATCCCGTAGCTGACGTGCCCCTGGGAGATGGCGTCCGGGATCTCCTTGGTCCGGTCCTTGTCCTCGATCATCTCGCGGACGCGGCTGGTGCAGAGCAGCACCTCGATGGCCGGCACCCGGCCCTTGCCGTCGGCGCGCGGCACCAGCCGCTGCGAGATGACGCCGCGCAGGACCGAGCCGAGCTGCAGCCGGACCTGCTTCTGCTGGTACGGGGGGAAGGCGGAGATGATCCGGTTGATGGTCTCGGTGGCGTCCAGGGTGTGGAGCGTCGACATCACCAGGTGGCCGGTCTCGGCGGCGGTGAGCGCGGTCTCGATGGTCTCGAGGTCGCGCATCTCGCCGACCAGGATGACGTCCGGGTCCTGGCGCAGGGCGCTCTTGAGCGCCTGCCCGAAGCTCATGGTGTCGACCCCGACCTCGCGCTGGTTCACGATCGAGCGCTTGTCGCGGATGAGGAACTCGATGGGATCCTCGATGGTCATGATGTGGCAGGTCTCGGTGGCGTTGACGTGGTCGATCATCGCCGCCAGCGTGGTCGACTTGCCCGAGCCGGTGGTGCCGGTGACCAGCACCAGGCCGCGCTGCTCGCCCGCCACCTTCTCCAGCACCTTCGGCAGCATGAGCTGCTCGATCGACTGGATCTTGAAGGGGATGACCCGCAGCACCACCCCGATGGTGCCGCGCTGCTGGAAGATGTTGACGCGGAAGCGCCCCAGGCCGGGGACGCCGTAGGCCAGGTCCACCTCGTTGGTCTGCTTGTACTTCTCGCGCTGGTACTCGTTCATGATCCCGAGCGCCATCCGCTGGATCTCCTCCGGCGGCAGCCGCCGGGCGTCCTTGAGCGGCACCAGCCCGCCGTCCACCCGGAACATGGGGGGCAGGCCGGCCTTCAGGTGGATGTCGCTGGCGCCGGCGCGCAGGGCGATCTGCAGGATCTCGTTCAGTTCCATCGCAGCGGCGAGGGTAACACCCGGATCCGGCTCGGTCCATGTTCCGGGGCCGCGGCGGGCGGAGCGACGGTCGGCGCATCGACGCCCGCACCGGTTTCGTGCTGAACTCCGGCGGTGGGCACCCCGAGGGGAGACGATATCGCCGGCCACGCCGCCGCCGCCGATCTCGGCGAGGCCGTCCGGGCCGGCGTCGAGGAGGTGCGCTACCGCAACGGCCTGACGGTGGCCTGGCTCCGCATCGGCCTGCGCCTGCTCACCCTGGCCCTCTGGGTGACCTCGGCCGCCCGGGGCGCCGGCGACGCCTACTGGGAGGCCGCCGCGGTCAACACCGTCCACCTGGCGGTGGGCGCCGTGGTGCTGGTCATGCTGCGGCGCCGCCTCCAGGTCCACCGGGTGCTGCTGGCGGGGGCCACCGTCGACCTGCTGGTGGTGGCCATCGCCGGCATGCGGACCGACATGCTCGACGGGGCCTCGGTCGGCTACCTGATGGGCGTGTTCGAGCTGATCCTGCTGCTGGCGGCCCTGACCCTGCCGCGCGGCCAGGTGATCACCCTGGCGATCTCGGCGACCGCCTTCCAGGCCTACCTGGGCGTCCGCACCGGCATCGACCTCCCCTACCTGCTGGCCACCGTCCTCACCCTGGGCGCCTTCTCGGTGGCGGCCGCCCTGGCGGGGGCCCGGATGATCGAGCTGGCCTCCCGCCGCGCCCTCGAGGAGCACACGGCACGGCTGGCACGGGCCCACGGCGACGCGCTGGCCCGGGCCAACGCCGAGATCGCGGCCCAGCGCGACCAGCTGGTGGCGGCCCGGCAGCAGTCGATGACGCTCACCCAGCTCGTCGTCCACGACCTGCGCAACCCGCTCTCGTCCATCCTGCAGTTCATCTCGCTGGCCGCCAGCCGGGCCCGGCAGCGGGGCGGGCAGGAGGAGCTCGAGGAGGACCTGCGCCTGGCCGGCGAGGAGGGGCAGCGGCTGGCCGGCATGGTGGGCGACCTGCTGCTGCTGGCCCACCTGGAGAACGGGGCCATGCAGGTCAAGCCGCAGGCGGTGCCGGTGCGGGTGCTGCTGGAGACCGCGGCGCGCGCCGTCGGGCCGCGGGCCGCGGACCGCCGGGTGTCCCTGTCGGTGCGGGGCGACCCGGAGCTGATGGCGCGCTGCGACCTCGACCTGATGCGGCGCCTGCTGGAGAACCTGCTGGTGAACGCCCTGCGCTACGTCCGGCCCGGGGACCGGATCGAGCTGGAGGCCAGCCTGGTCGGGACCGAGCTGCGGGTCGCGGTGCGGAACTCCGGGCCGCCGGTGCCGGAGCCGGTGCGCGAGCGGCTCTTCGAGAAGAACGGCCCGGGCGCCAACCGGCAGTGGCACAACGCCGGGCTCGGGCTCTACCTGTGCCGGCTGGTGGCCGAGGCCCACGGGGGCCGGATGGTGCTGGCCGAGACGCCCGGCTGGCCGGTGGCCTTCGAGGCCTGGCTCCCCGACGCCAGGCCGTAGCGCGCGGCCCACGACGACGAACGGCCGGCCACCCCGGGGGGTGCCGGCCGTCGGGACGGGCCAGGAGGGCGCCGCCGGGCGGCTAGCGCTTGGAGAACTGGAACCGCTTGCGGGCGCCGGGGCGGCCGTACTTCTTGCGCTCGACGGCGCGGGCGTCGCGGGTGAGGAAGCCGGCCTTCTTCAGGACCGGTCGGAACTCGGCGTTGAGCTCGACCAGGGCGCGGCTGATGCCGTGGCGGATGGCGCCGGCCTGGCCGGAGAGCCCGCCGCCGTTGGCGGTGACGAGGACGTCGACCTTGCCGAGCTGGTCCACGAGCTTGAGCGGCTCGATCAGGATCATCTTGGAGGTCTCGCGGCCGAAGTACTCGTCCATGGGCCGGCCGTTGATGGTGACGTTGCCGGTGCCGGGGACGAGCCGGACGCGCGCCACGGACTCCTTGCGGCGGCCGACGTTGATCTGGACCTGGGTGGCCATCAGTTCCTGCCCTTCGAGGCGGCGAGCGCCTGCGGCTTCTGCGCGGCGTGCGGGTGGGTGTCGCCGGCGTAGACCTTCAGCTTCGTCATCATCTGCCGGCCCAGCGCGCTCCTCGGCAGCATGCGCTTGACGGCGTTGACCAGCACGGCCTCGGGGTGCTTCTGCCGGAGCTTGGCGGGCGGGGTCAGCTTCTCGCCACCCGGGTGCATGGTGTGGGTGAAGTAGAGCTTGTCCGTCTCCTTCTTGCCGGTGAAGCGGACCTTGTCGGCGTTCACCACCACCACGAAGTCGCCGGTGTCGAGCGACGGCGTGTAGAGGGGCTTGTGCTTGCCCTTGAGGATGGTGGCGATGCGGGTGGCGAGGCGGCCGACCGTCTGGTCGGCGCCGTCGACGACCCACCAGGCGCGGCCCTTGAGGGCCTCGTCGCGGGTGGCGCTGTGCGTGGTTCTGGACATGGAAAGACCTGACTTTTCCCGGAAAAATTGGAAGGCGCGTTCTAGAGGAACGACGAGCCCTTGTCAAGGGTCGACGCCCCCGGCACGGCGCCCGGCGCCGTCGCCATCGAGGGAGGCGCAATCTATACGGGTGGGCCGCCGATTGCCAGCGCCGAGACCCCATTCCCGGGCCCTCCCCTTGGCGGCATCCCGTCCGGCTCGCTATGAAGGGCCGCATGATCCTCCCCCGCCGGCGCGAGCAGCCGGGCACGACCCGCCTCCCCGGGGCAGCCGGTGCGCCCTGGGCCGGGCCGGGGCCGCGGCGGCCCCCGCTGGCCGTCGCCGAGGCCCGCTGCAACCGCTGCGGCGCCTGCCTCAGGCTGGGCTGCCCGGCCATCGAGGACGCCGGCGGCGAGGGGCTGGCCATCGACCCGGCCCGCTGCACCGGCTGCGGCCTGTGCGCGCCCCTGTGCCGGGCCCGCGCCATCGGCCCGGCGCTGCACCTGGTCGTCCCGGCCACGGCCGGCGACGCGTCGCCCTAGCCGGCGCCGCCGGCCGCCGCCAGCCGGGCCCGCAGCTCCGCCATCCCGCTCGAGGTGTGGGCGGCCAGCTCCTCCGGCGTGGCCGCCAGGGCGTTGGGGTCGACCTTCTGGTGGGCGCCGGGGGGGAGCGCCTCGAGGAAGCGCGACGGGGTCCGCGGCTGCAGCTGGCCCCGCTTGAGGCGCTGCGCGGCCCGGGTCAGGTAGAGCAGCTCGCGGGCGCGGGTGATGCCGACGTAGGCCAGGCGCCGCTCCTCGTCGAGGTCGCGCGCCTCGCCCTGGATGCCGGCGCACGGGAGCAGGTCCTCCTCGGCGCCCACCAGGAAGACCACCGGGTACTCCAGCCCCTTGGAGGCGTGCAGCGTCATCAGCGAGATGCCCACCTCGGCGGCCGGGTCCTCCTCCTCGCGGCTGTCGAGCGCCAGCCGCTGCAGCCAGGCGGCCAGCGAGCCGCGGGCGCCCCGGCCCTGGTACCACTCCAGCGAGCGGAGGATGCCGTCGATGCCGTCGACCTTGCGCTGCCCGGCCGCCAGCGAGGCCACCGAGCCGCGCGCCCAGGCGTAGAGGTCGAGCTCCTCGACCAGCCGGCGGGCCGCGGCCAGCAGGTCGCCCCCGCGGAAGGCGGCCCGGGTCCGGTCGACGAGGGCCACGAAGTCGGCGATCTTGTCGGCCGCGCCGCGGGCCAGGCCCTCGACGCGGTCGGCCTGACGGAGCGCCTCCAGCAGCGGCAGGCCATGGGCCACGGCGTGGGCGTGGACCCTCTCCACGGTGGCGTCCCCGATCCCGCGCGGCGGCACGTTGACGATGCGGGCCAGCGAGGTCTCGTCGTCGGGGGTGGCCACCACCTTCAGGTAGGCGAGCAGGTCGCGCACCTCGGAGCGGTCGAAGAAGGCCGAGCCGCCGTGGACCTGGTGCGGCATCTGGGTCTCGCGCAGCGCCTCCTCCACCGGGCGCGACTGGGCGTTGAGCCGGTAGAGCACCGCGAAGTCGCTCCACGGCCGCCCCTCGCCCCGCAGCCGCGAGATCTCCGAGGCCACGAAGCGGGCCTCCTCCTCCTCGCTCTCGCAGGCCACCACCCGCACCGGCTCGCCGTCGCCGGCCTCGGTCCAGAGCTTCTTGGGCTTGCGCGCGGCGGCCCCGGAGATGACGCCGTTGGCGCAGGCGAGGATGTGGCCGGTGGAGCGGTAGTTCTGCTCCAGCCGCACCTCCCGGGCGCCGGGGAAGTGGCGCTGGAAGCGCAGGATGTTCTTCACCTCGGCGCCCCGCCAGCCGTAGATGGCCTGGTCGTCGTCGCCCACCGCGCAGACGTTCCGGCGCTCGCCGGCCAGCAGCTTGAGCAGCTCCAGCTGGCAGAGGTTGGTGTCCTGGTACTCGTCCACCAGCAGGTGGCTGAAGCGGGCCTGGTAATCTCGGCGCAGGCCGGCCTCCTTCTTGAGCAGCTCGACGGGGCGGGCGATGAGGTCGTCGAAGTCGACGGCGCGCTGGGCGCGGAGCGCCTGCTGGTAGCGCGGGAAGACCTCGGCGGCGATCAGGTCGTAGTCGTCCCCCTGCCCCTCCGGCCTGGGGACGATGCGCTTCTTGAGGGCGTTCTTGGCCCGGGAGATGAGCCAGAGGACGCGGCGGGGGTCGAAGGCCCGGTCGTCCACCTTCACCTCGCGCATGCAGCGCTTCACCAGCGCCTGCTGGTCGCCGGCGTCGGCGATGGCGAAGCGCTTCGGCAGCCCGGCGGCGGCGTGCTCCTCGGAGAGCAGCCAGAGGCCGAAGGCGTGGAAGGTGGCCACCCGCACCTCGGTCCCGGCGTGGCCGGCCAGCTGGGCCACCCGCTCGCGCATCTCGGCGGCCGCCTTGTTGGTGAAGGTGACGGCGAGGATGGCCCCCGGATCGTGGCCGCGCTGGAGCAGCCAGGCGACGCGGTGGGCGATGACGCGGGTCTTGCCCGAGCCGGCGCCGGCCAGCACCAGCAGCGGGCCCTCGGTGGTCTTCACCGCCTCGAGCTGCGGCGGGTTGAGCGTGGAGAGGTCCAGCATGGTCAGGCCAGGGCCGCCAGCGCCGCCCGGAGATCGGCGGGGAGCGGCGCCGTCACGTCGACCCGCCCGCCCGCCGGCGACGGGAAGGCCAGCCGCGCGGCGTGGAGCGCCTGCCGCGCCAGCGCCGGCGAGGGGACGCCGTAGGTCACGTCGCCCAGCACCGGGAAGCCGGCCTCGGCCAGCTGCACGCGGATCTGGTGGGTCCGCCCGGTGTCGAGGGTGACCCGCAGCAGGGCGGCCTCGCGCAGCCGCCGCTCCACCCGCCAGGAGAGCCTGGCCCGCCGCGCCGAGCCGACCCGGGTGGTGAAGCGCCGCTCGTCGCGGGGGTCGCGGCCGTAGGGGGTGTCGAGCGCCAGCTCGTCGGGCGGCGCCCCGGCCACCAGCGCCAGGTACTCCTTCTCGACCTGCCCGGCCTCGAAGGCCCGGCGCAGCGCCTGCAGCGCCAGGTCGCTGCGGGCCAGCATCAGGCAGCCGCTGGTCTGGGCGTCGAGCCGGTGGGGCAGGCCGGGGAGGTTCCGGCCCGCCACGTCGAACCCGCCCAGCCGGCTCACCGCCGAGACCACCGACACCCCCCCGGGCTTGACCGGCTCCACCGGCAGCCCGGGCAGCTTGTCGACCACCAGGCAGGCGGCGTCGTCGTGGAGGATGGCGAGGTCGGGGCCGGCGGCGTCGCCCGGGCGGATGGTGCGCGGCGGCGGCAGCGCCACCTCCACCTCCTCGCCCCCGAAGAGCTTGCGGACCGGCGAGCAGGCCTTCCCGCGGATGCGCACCCGCCCCTGGTCGATGAGCCAGCGCGAGCGCTCGAGCTGGAGCCCGAGACGCGAGGCCAGCCAGCGATCGAGCCGGGCGCCGGCGTCGGAGAACGGGACGATGATCGGTTCCTCGGGCACGGCCCGGCTCTACCACGGCCCCCTGAAAAGCGAAGCGCCCCGGGGTCGATCCCCGGGGCGCCGCGAAGGTGCCGCTGGTGCGGTCGGGCGGCTAGCGCTTGGGCGCGACCGGGGTGCCGGCCTCGGCCTCGACCTTGCGGGAGCGGGTCAGGGCGGCGACGGCCGCGCCGGCCGCGGCGCCGACGACCGCGAAGAGGGAGCCGGCCGCGGCCACCCCGATCACCATGCCGCCGACGATGAAGGCGCGGACCACGAAGGAGGCGTCCACCGGCGTCCCGAAGATGCCGCCGGCCAGCATCACGCCGGCGTAGCCGCCGTAGAGGACGGAGGGGAGCAGGCCAAAGGCCAGGAAGGCGACGAGGCCGATGCCGGCGCCGACGAGGGTGAAGGTCTTGCTGGTGCTCTTCCGGGTGGTCGTCCTGGTGGTCATGGCATCCTCCGCTGCTCTGGGCCCGTTCATCGGCACCCGATCCTGGAGAATGCACCCGCCTTGCCAGCCGCCCAGGCAAGGAATTTCAGGGGTTTGGCGAGGGCGGTGTCGGGGATTCCCGACGCGGCCACCGGACGACCCGACGAGCCGGACGACGCCGTCAGGTGAGCCTGAGCTCGAGGAGCCTGGAGCCGGGGAACGGGCTGGTGCGGTCGTCGGGGATCGAGGCGAAGCCGAGGCCGCGGAAGAGCGCCTCCGCCTGGGGCATGACGGAGAGCGTCTCCAGGCGAACCGAGCGGTACCCGGCCGCGCGCGCCCACGCGACGAGCGACTCGGTGATCATCTTGCCGACGCCCTGCTTCCGGTACGGGCGGCGGACCCAGAGGCGCCGCAGCTCGACCACCCCGGGCCGGAGCGGTCGCAGCCCGCCGCACCCGGCGATCTCGCCGCCGTCGCGCGCCACCACCAGCCGTCCGGCCGGGGCCAGGTACGGGCTCGGCAGCTCGTCGAGCTCCTTCTGGAACGCGGCGCCGAACCAGAGATCCACCCCGACCGCCTTCTTGTACTCGTCGAACAGCAGGCGGACCGCGCCCATCTCGGCGGGGGATGAGACCTCGACGATCTCGACCATGTCGGAATGGTACTGCGACGTTGCGCCGCAGGCCATTCCCCCGCTCGGGCGCTGGCCCGCCCGGATCCCGGGCTACTTCGCCGCCACCGGCTTGCCGTCGCCGTCGATCAGCCTCGGCTCGCCCAGCCCCAGCGCCTTGAGCCCCGGCTCCACCTTGGCCCGGTCGCCCACCACCACCCAGACGATCTTCGCGGGGTCGACGATCTGCGCCGCGTCGGCCACCGCCTTCAGGTCGACGGCCCGCACCCGGGCCGCGTAGCCGTCCCAGTACCGGTCGTCGAGGCCGAAGCGGATGATCTCCGCCGTGGAGCGCCCCACCGCGCGCGCCGTCTCCCAGCCGCCGGGAAGCGCCAGGGTCATGGACGCCTCCGCCGCCGCCAGCTCGGCCGCCGTGGCCGGCTTCTCGCCGTGGATCCCCTTCGCCTCCTTGATGAACTCCCCGAGCGCCTCGGCGGTCTTGTCGGTCTGCACCGGGGCGATGCCGAGGTAGGGGCGCGGCCCGCGGGCGGCCACCATGAAGGTCCAGGCGCCGTAGGACCAGTGCTTGTCCTCGCGCAGGTTCATGTTGACCCGCGCCGAGAACTGGCCGCCGAAGATGTTGTTCATCACCTCCTGCTCGATGGCCTTGGGGTTGTTGCGCGGCGGGGCCACCGTGCCCATGAGGATGAGCGACTGCTGGGCCCCGGGACGGTCGACCAGGTAGATGCCGGGCGCGGCCGGGGTGCCGGCGCCGATGACCTTCTTCGGCACCTCGCCCTGCTTCCAGCCGGCGAAGGCCTTCTCCAGCTTGGGCCTCACCTCGTCGAGCGTGGTGTCGCCCACCACCAGCAGCGTGGCGTCGTTGGGCTTGAACCAGGTGCTCCACCAGCGGGCCACGTCGTCGCGGGTCAGCTTCTTCACCGCCGCCGCGGTGCCGGAGCCGGTCAGCGGGTTCCCGTAGGGGTGGCCGGCGCCGAAGATCAGGCCGGGCACCAGCCGCAGGGCCACCCCCTGCGGCTCGGCCTGCTCCTGCTCGATGGCCGCCAGCTGCTGCCGCTGCAGCCGCTCGAAGTCGGCCTTGGGGAAGCTGGGGTGGAGCACCACGTCGGCGTAGATGGCCAGCGAGGCGTCGAGGTTGGCCTTGAGGGCGTTGAGCGAGACCTGGCTCTGGTCGAGGTTGGAGCCGGTGGTCAGGGTGGCGCCGAGCCGCTGCAGCTCGTCGCTGATCTGGATGCGAGCTGCGCGTGGCGGTGCCCTCGTCGATCATCGCCGAGGCCAGCTTGGCGGTGCCCGGCGCGCCGCCGGCGTCGGAGGCGTAGCCGGCGTCGACCAGCAGGTCGAAGTTGACGACCGGCACGGCGTGGCGCTCCACCACCACCAGCTTCAGGCCGTTGGACAGCGTGGCGCGCTGCAGGGCGGGGAACCTGGCGTCGGGGGGCGTCCCCGGGACCGGCAGCGAGCTCCGGTCGACGTCGGGGGCGAAGGCCTCCAGCTTCTCGCCGAAGGGGCGGACCGTCAGCACCGCGACCCCGTCGGAGAGCCAGCGCTGGCCGGCCTCCCGCACCTGGGCCGGCGTGGCGGAGCGCGTCCAGCCGGTGGTCCTCTTGTAGCTGGCCGGGTCGCCGCCGTAGACCTGCCCCTGCGCCAGCACGTCCGACTTGCCGCCGAAGCCGCCGATCCGCTCGACGCCGCGGATGAAGGCAGCCAGCCGGGCGGTGCGGGCCCGCCCCAGCTCGTCGGCGGTCGGCCCCTTGGCGAGGAAGCGGGCCAGCTCCTCCTTGATGGCCTTCTCGACGGCGGCGGGATCGCCGCCGGGCCGGACCGTGGCCACCACGGCGAAGTTGGAGCCCAGCTCGGCGGTCCCCTGGTAGGCCATCACGTCGGTGGCCAGCTGCTCGTCGTAGACCAGCCGCTTGAAGAGGCGCGAGCTCTTGCCCGAGGCCAGCACCTGGGCCGCCAGGTTGAGCAGCGTGTCGTCCTGCGTGCCCCACGGCGGCGTGTTCCAGACCAGGTAGAGGCGCGACTGCGGCACGCGGTCCTGCAGCTCCAGCCGCTGCTCGCCGCTCCGCTTGGCCACCCAGGCCACCGGCCGCTCCACCGGCGGGCCGGGCGGGATGTGGCCGAAGTACTTCTCGACGCGCGCCTTCACGTCCTCCGGCTTGACGTCGCCGGCCACCACCAGGGTGGCGTTGGTCGGGCCGTACCAGGTCTTGAACCACTCCTTGACGTCGTCGAGCGAGGCGGCGTTGAGGTCGGCCATCGAGCCGATGACCGTCCAGGAGTACGGGTGCCCCTTGGGGTAGAGGACCGGCTGCAGCACCTCGTCCACCAGGCCGTAGGGCTCGTTCTCTCCCTGCCGCTTCTCGTTCTGGACCACGCCCCGCTGCAGGTCGAGCTTCTGCTGGTCGATGGCGCCCACCAGGTGGCCCATGCGGTCGGACTCGATGAAGAGCGCGGTGTCGAGCGCCGAGACCGGGACGTTCTCGAAGTAGTTGGTCCGGTCCTGGTCGGTGGTGCCGTTGAGGTCGGTGGCCCCGAGCGCCTCGAGCGTCTTGATGACGTCGCCCTTCATGTGCTCGGAGGGCTGGAACATCAGGTGCTCGAAGAGGTGGGCGAACCCGGTCCGGCCCGGCTTCTCGTTCTTGGAGCCGACGTGGTACCAGACGTTGACGGCGACGATGGGGGCCTTGTGGTCCTCGTGGACCACCAGCGTCAGCCCGTTCTTGAGGACGTAGCGGGTGGCGGGGATCTCGGGGACCTGCTGGGCGCTGGCCGCCGTGGCGGTGAGGACGAGGGCGAGGGCCAGCGCGGGACGGACGGTCATCGGATGCTCCTTGGGGTGTGACGGCCCGGGGAGTCTAGGGCCGGGGCGCGGGTCGCGCGACCCGCTCTTCACGTCCCATTCGGGAGTCGCGGGCCGGGCCGGTGTGACAGCGTCGTGATACCTTTGGGGTCACGCATGGGTCCCGGTCGCCTCTCCGCGGAGTCGAAGCTGGCGCTCGCCCTCGTCGCGCTCGCGGCCCTGGCCGGCGCCGCGGGAGCCTGGCTGGTGAGCCGCAGCTTCGAGGAGCGGGTCGAGGCGGTGGGAGAGACGCTGCTGACGGGGGCCACCGCGGCCTTCCGGGCCCAGCAGGCGGCCGAGGTGGGGAAGATGGGGGCGGCGCTGGACGCCCTGCTGGCCTCGCGCGAGCTGCAGTCCGCCTTCGTGAGGCGCGACCGCGAAGGGCTGCAACGGCTGGCGGCGCCGGTGCTGGACGGGCTGCGCGAGCGCCACCAGGTCACCCACTGGTACTTCCACCTCCCCGGGCCGGAGGGCCGGGTCTTCCTGCGGGTCCACCGGCCGGGGCTCTTCGGCGAGCCCGCCAACCGCGTCACGCTGCGGCACGCCACCGACACCGGCGAGGAGGGGTCCGGGCTGGAGCTGGGCCGGACCGCCTTCGCGCTCCGCGTGGTGCGCCCCTGGGTCGTGGACGGGACGCTCCTCGGCTACATGGAGCTGGCCGAGGAGGTGGACCGCTTCCTCGCCGTCCTCAAGGACCGGACCGGGGACGAGTACGGCCTGCTGGTGCCCAAGCGCCTCATCAACGAGCGGGCCTGGGCCGACGTGCTCGGGCCGCGCATCAACTCGTGGAACGCCCGGCCGGACGTGCTGGTGGTGGACACCTCCGACTTCGCCGACGGCGTCGCCGCCTTCGACGGCGACGTCGAGCAGCTGCCCGCGGCGGGCCGGTTCCTCGGGGCCTCGGAGCGCGCGGGACGGACCTTCACCCGCGGGGTCTTCCCCGTCGACGACGCCGGGGGACGCCGGGTGGCGGCGCTCTACGTGGTCCACGACCTGACGGCCCAGGCGGAGGCCATGCACCTGGTGCAGGTGAGGACCTTCACGATCCTGCTGGCCCTGGCGCTCCTGGCCGCCGCGGTGGCGGTGGCGCTGGCCCGCCTGCTCGTCTTCCGCCGCCTCTCGACGCTGCGGGCGCTGCTGGAGCGGCGGGTGGACGGCGGCCCGCCGAGCGGCGCGGCCGGGCGGACCTCCCGCCGCGACGACCTCGACCGGATCGAGGGCCTGGTGGACCGGGCGCTGGGGGCGCCGCTGGCCCGCGATGGCGGGGCCGCCCCGGGGCCGCCGGGAGCGGGGCCGCGCCCCTCGGGAGCCCTGACCGTGGCGCGGCGCGAGCGCCGGCCCCTGGTGTGGCTGCAGCGCGCCGCGGTGACGCTGGGCGGCGCGGCGGTGCTGCGCGACGTGACGCTGACCCTGCGGGCCGGTGATCGATGGGCGGTGGTGGGCGCCAACGGCTCGGGCAAGTCGACGCTGCTGCGGGTGCTGCGCGGCGACCAGTGGCTCGACCCCTCGCACCCGGGGCGACGGGACTTCTGGTCGGCGGAGGGCGAGCGATCGGCCAGCCCCATCGGCGCGCGGGAGCGGATGGCGCTGGTGGGCCCGGAGGGGCAGGACGAGTATGCCCGCGCCGAGCTGGACCTGGCGGTGGAGGCGGTGATCCGCTCCGGGCTCGACGGCGAGCGCTACCCGGTCTTCCCGGCCACCCCGGCGCGGACGGCCCGGGTGGCGCGGGCCGCCGAGACGCTGGGCGTGGCGCCGCTGCTGGGGCGCCGGTTCCTCTCGCTGTCGCGCGGCGAGGCGCGCCGCGTGCTGGTGGCCCGGGCGCTGGCCCCGGAGCCCGCCGTGCTGCTGCTCGACGAGGTCTGCGACGGCCTCGATGCCGGGGCGCGGGAGGCCCTGCTGGCCCGGCTGGCCGCCCTTCCCCGCGAGGTCACCGTGGTGACCGCCACGCACCGGGAGGAGGAGATCTTCGCGGGCGTGGATCGGGTGCTGCGGCTCGATGGCGGCCGCCTTTCGGACGACGGTCGCCCTTCGGTCGGCCGCGCCAGCGGTGGTCGCGCCGCGGGCGGACGCCCGGCGAGCGGTCGCGCCGCGGGTGGACGCCTGGCGAATGGTCGCGCCGCGGGCGGACGGATCCCGGCCGCCCGCCCTGCCGCAGGCCCCCTCCACTTCGACCTCCGCGACGTGACCGTCCGGGTGGAAGGCCGGCCGGTGCTCCAGCGCCTCACCTGGAGGATCCGCGCCGGCGAGGCCTGGGGCATCACCGGCCCCAACGGCGCCGGCAAGTCGACGCTGCTGCGGCTGCTCGCCGGCGAGGAGCAGGCGGCCGACGGCGCCATCCGGCGGCTCGACCTGGGCGCTCGCGCCGACGCCGACCAGGTGCGCCGCCGGGTCGGCCAGGTCTCCCCCGAGCTGCAGGCCCGCCACCGGCTCGAGGCCAGCGGGGAGGCGGTGGTCCTCTCCGGCTTCCTCGGCAGCGTCGGCCTGGCCGAGCGCCCCACGCCGGCCCAGCGGAGGGCGGCCGCCCGGGCCCTGGCCCGGCTGGGCCTGGCCCACCTCCGCGAGCGGAGCTTCCTCTCCTGCTCCTACGGCGAGCAGCGGCTGCTCCTGGTGGCCCGCGCCCTGGTGGCCCGCCCGGAGGCCCTGCTGCTCGACGAGCCCTTCGCCGGCCTCTCGCCGCAGGCACGGCGGGCGCTGGCCGGGGTGCTGGCCTCGCTGCGGCGCCGCGGGACCACGCTGGTGCTGGTGAGCCACCACGAGGACGAGCTCGCGGGGCTCTGCGCCCGCCGGGGGCGGCTCGACGAGGGGCGGCTCCGCCTCGATCCCTGACGCCCGGCCGCCCTCAGCGGCGGTCGAGCGTGAGGGCGTCGGGGAGCTCGTTGGCCACCGGGGCGCCACCGCGCGGGAAGTGCTCGGCCAGCCTCGCCCCGCAGCGGCCGATGGCCTCCACGAAGCCGTCGGCCGGCGCACCCCGCCTCATCCCGGCCACCAGCGCGGCCACCGTGGCCTGCCACTCCGCGTCGCCGACGCGGGCGTGGATGCCGTGGTCGCCGAGCACCACCGCCTCGCGCTCCAGCAGCGAGGCGAAGATGAGCACGCCGGTCCCCTCGGCCGTCCGGTGCAGGCCGTGATCGAGGAAGGCCCGCTCGGCCCGGCTCCGCACCTCCTGGTCCATGTGCTGGCGTCCCACCAGGAGCCGCTCCAGCGGGGCCAGCCAGGAGAGCGCCCAGCCCAGGGCGGCCCCCGCCACCTGGGCCAGGGGCAGCTCGCCCAGCGTCACCGGGATCGGCGAGAGCAGCAGGGCCGCGGTGACCGCCGCCGCGCCCAGCAGCGCCGCGCGCAACCGGGCCTCGGGGTAGGCGGCGCTGCGCGCCACCACCACCGGCACCACCTGCCCGCGCGACCCGGCCTCGGCCGCCCGGACCGCCTCGGCCACCCGGGCGCGTGCCGCCTCGTCGAAGTTCCGGTCCAGCACCATGTCGCCTCCTACCAGCTGCCCGACGCGCCGCCGCCCGAGAAGCCGCCCCCGCCGCCGCTCCAGCCCCCGCCCCCACCCCCACCCCCGCCGAAGCCGCCGCCGCCGAAGCCCCCGCCACCCCAGCCGCCCCACCCGCCTCCACCGCGCGTCCGGCGGAACGGGCTGGCCCCGAAGGCGATGCGCGACACGATGAAGAGGACGATCAGGCCGGCCATGAAGAGCCCGCCGAAGCGCCCCTCCTCCCTCGCCGGCCGGCTGGCCGCCCGCGGCGTCACGCCGCTCGGCAGCGAGCCGAGCGCCGCCAGCACCTGGACACCCGCCTCGTAGAGCCCGTCGCCGTAACGTCCGGCGCGGAAGGCCGGGACCACCACGTTGCGGATGATGCGCGAGGCCTGCGCGTCGGTGAGCTGCCCCTCGACGCCGTTCCCCACCTCGATGCGGACCTTGCGGTCGTCGACGGCCACCACCAGCAGCACGCCGTCGTCGCGGGTGGCGTCGCCCAGCTTCCAGGCCTCGGCGACGCGGATGGAGAAGTCCTCGATGGGCTCGCCCTCCAGTCCCCGCACCAGCAGGTACTGGAGCTGCACCCCCCGCCGGCCGTCCAGGTCGCGGGCCGCCCGCGCCAGCGCGTCGAGCCGGCCGATGTCGGCCCTGGAGAGGACGCCGGCCTCGTCCACCACCGGGCCGGCGAGCCGGGGGACGTCGCGCGCCGACCCGGTGGCCGGCAGCACGGCCAGCAGCGCCGCGACCGCGAGGGCGCGCATGGGCGCCTAGAACTTCACCTTGGGCGCGGTGGCCGCGTCGGGGGTGGTGGCCTGGAACTGCGGCTTGGGCTGCTTCTTGTAGAACATGGAGTTGGTCCAGGAGGTGGGCGGGACCGTGACCAGGTCGTTGAAGCCCTGCACCGCCTCGATGTAGCGGCGCCGGGCGATGGCGATCCGGTTCTCGGTCCCCTCCAGCTGGGCCTGCAGGTCGCGGAAGTTCTCGCTGGCCTTCAGCTGCGGGTAGTTCTCGGCCACTGCCAGCAACCGGCCCAGCGCGCCCTGCAGCTGCGCCTGCGCCGCCTCGAACTGCTTCAGCCTCTCCGGGGTCAGGTCGTCCGCCTTGAGCTGGATCGAGGTGGCCCGGGCCCGGGCCTCCACCACCGCCTCGAGCGTCTCCTTCTCGTGCGCCGCGTAGCCCTTCACGGTCTCGACCAGGTTGGGGACGAGATCGGCGCGGCGCTGGTACTGGTTCTCCACCTCGGCCCAGGCGGCGGTGACGGCGTTGTCGGCGCGGGGGATGGCCTGGTAGCCACAGCCCCCGAGGAGGAGGGCGGCGGCGAGCGCGAAGGCGGTGCGGGTGGTGGTCATGGCGGGTAACCTAACCACGAAGCGGGAGCGAGTGGCGCCCCCGTCGGGTCGGGAGAGGATGGCATGGCGAAAGTCGGGGCGCAGCAGCCTGGGCGTGGCGCGACGAAAGGCCGCGGAAGGGCAGCCGGATCGGCGCCGCGGAGCGGGCGCGATGCAGGCGGGGTGGTGGTGAGGTTCGAGCCTTTCTACCGCGTGGCTCGCCGCATCCCGCGCGGCCGGGTGGCCACCTACGGCCAGGTGGCGGCGCTGGCCGGGCGGCCCCGCGGCGCCAGGCTCTGCGGCTACGCCCTCTCGGCGCTGCGCGCCACCGTCCACGACGTGCCCTGGCAGCGGGTGCTCGGCGCGCGGGGCGCCGGACGGGCCGGCATCTCGCTGCGCGATCCGGTCGGCGCGGCGGCGCAGCGGGCGCTGCTGGAGCGCGAGGGGGTGGTGCTCGACGCCCGGGGGCGGGTCGATCTGCGGCGGTTCGGGTGGAGGCGGGGTGCGGCGGGGCCGTGACCGGGAGCTGGTCCGGCCGCTGCCGGACCAGGCGAGGAGTCTGCGGAGGCAGGACCTCGGCGTGAGAGGCTGACATGGCCAGCTCGCCTGCAACGGAGACCCCGGCTGGGGAGCCAGTCCAAACGTCTGGACTCCGATCACCTCGACCTGCTCCTCGAGGAGCAGGCTCGGGCACGGAGGCAGGTGCGGCTCGACGCGCCGGCGGGAACCGGACCACCGCCGAGCTGGAGGCCCGCCCCTACCTCGGGTCGACCGCCACCGGCTTCACCTTCCAGAATCTCCTCGGCGTACTGGCGGATGGTCCGGTCGGAGGAGAACTTGCCGCTCCTGGCGGTGTTGAGCACCGCCATGCGGGTCCAGCGCTCCGGGTCCTTCCAGGCCCTGGAGACCTCGGCCTGGCAGGCGTCGTAGGCGGCGAAGTCGGCCAGCACCAGGTACGGGTCGCCGCCCAGCAGCGAGTCGACGATGGGCTTGAACAGCCCGGGCTCCCCCGGCGAGAAGGTGTCGCCCAGCAGGGCGTCCAGCACCCCGCGGATCACCGGATCGTCGCGGTACCAGTCGCGCGGCTGGTAGCCGGCGGCCTTGAGCGCCTCCACCTGCCCGACGGTGAGGCCGAAGAGGAAGAAGTTCTCCGCCCCCACCTCCTCGCGGATCTCCACGTTGGCGCCGTCGAGGGTGCCGATGGTGAGCGCGCCGTTCAGGGCGAACTTCATGTTGCCGGTGCCGGAGGCCTCCTTGCCGGCGGTGGAGATCTGCTCGGAGAGGTCCGCGGCCGGGTAGATGCGCTCGGCCAGGCTGACGCGGAAGTTCCTCAGGAAGGCCACCTGGATCCGCCCCTTCGCCGCCGGGTCCCGGTTGACCACGTCGGCCACCGAGTTGCAGAGCTTGATGATCTGCTTGGCCATCACGTACCCGGGGGCCGCCTTGCCGCCGAACAGGTAGGCGCGCGGCACCGGGTCGTAGCTGGAGTCGGCCTTGAGGCGCTGGTACTCGGCCGCCACCCGGAGGATGTCGAGCAGCTGCCGCTTGTACTCGTGGATGCGCTTCACCTGCACGTCGAAGATCGAGTCGAGGTCGAGGGTGACGCCGTTCTCGGCCTTGACGATCCTGGCCAGCCGCTCCTTGTTGTCCCGCTTGATGGCGCGGAAGACGCGGCGGAAGCCGGCGTCCTCGGCCAGCGGCTCCAGCTTCCTCAGCAGCGTGGCGTCGGTGATCCAGCCCGGCCCGACCGCCTCGGTGATGACCCGCGCCAGCTCGGGGTTGGAGGCCAGCAGCCAGCGGCGCGGCGTCACCCCGTTGGTCTTGTTGTTGAACTTGTCCGGCCAGAGGCGATCGTAGTCGGCGAAGAGGTGGGCCTTGAGCAGGTCGGTGTGGAGCGCCGCCACCCCGTTGACCGAGTGCGAGCCCACCACCGCCAGGTTGGCCATGCGGACCTGCTTGACCGGCCCCTCCTCGATCAGGCTCATGCGGGAGATGGCCGCCTCGTCGACGCGGTGGGAGGCGCGGCACTCCTCCAGGAAGCGGGCGTTCAGCTCGTAGATGATCTCGAGGTGCCGCGGCAGGACGCGGCCGAAGAGGTCCACCGACCAGCGCTCCAGCGCCTCGGGCAGCAGGGTGTGGTTGGTGTAGCCGAAGGTGGCGCGGCAGATGGCCCAGGCCCGGTCCCAGTCCAGGTCGTGCTGGTCCACCAGCACCCGCATCAGCTCGGCGATGGCGATGGCCGGGTGGGTGTCGTTGAGCTGGATGGCCGCCTTGTCGGGCAGGTTGCTGAAGTCGGGGTGGGCCCTGAGGTGGCGCTTCAGGATGTCGTCGATGGAGCAGGCCACGAAGAAGTACTGCTGCTGCAGCCGCAGCTCCTTGCCCATCACCGTGACGTCGTTGGGGTAGAGGACCTTGGAGATGTTCTCGGAGACGTCGCGCTCCTCGACGGCGCGCAGGTAGTCGCCGGCGTTGAAGTCGGCGAGATCGAGCTCCTGCGCGGCCCGCGCCCGCCAGAGCCGCAGGGTGTTGACGGCGCCCTGCGGGCCGAAGCCGGCGATGGGGACGTCGTAGGGCATCCCCATGACCCGGCGGCCGTCCACCCAGCGCGCCTTGACCTTGCCGTGCTCGTCGCGGACGTGCTCGGTGTGCCCGTAGAGCTGCACCGGCACGATGTACTCGGGGCGCGGCACCTCCCAGGCGCAGCCGTAGCGCAGCCACTCCTCGGGCCGCTCCACCTGGTAGCCGTTCCGGATCTCCTGGTCGAAGATGCCGAACTCGTAGCGGATGCCGTAGCCGTAGGCCGGCAGCGACAGGGTGGCCATCGAGTCGAGGAAGCAGGCCGCCAGGCGGCCCAGGCCGCCATTGCCGAGCCCGGCGTCCTTCTCGTTCGCCAGCAGGTCGGCGAGGTCGAGCCCGAGGTCGGAGAGCGCGATCTTCAGGTTGTCGTGGAGGCCGAGGTTGATGAGGTTGTTCTCCATCATCCGGCCCATGAGGAACTCGAGCGAGAGGTAGTAGACGCGCTTGGGGTCCTGCCGGTGGTAGGCCTGCTGCGTCTGGATCCAGCGGCGCACCAGCCGGTCACGGGCCGTGAAGGCGGCCGCGTAGTACCGGTCCAGCGAGGTGGCGGTGTGCTCGTCCTTGACCTGCGAGTACTGCAGGTGCTCGGCGAAGCCCCGCTTCAGCGAGTCCACGTCGCCGCCGGTCCGGTTGTTGGGCAGCTCGCGCGAGCGCTCCAGCGCCCGCGTCTCCTCGTTGCGAATGACCGGCGTCCTCAGCGGTGACATCCACGGCCTCCTGCGGCAGGTGATCCCGGCGGCCCGCCTCTCGAGGTGGCCCGGGGGCGCGCATCCTAGCGCGAACGGGCCGGAGCGCGCGCGGGCCAGTCCCGGTCTAGGATGCCCCCCATGCGCCTCTCCCCCTCCTCGCCTCCCCTGCTGCTGGCCCTCGCGCTGCTGGCGGCCCCCCGCCCCGCCCCGGGCGCCGACGACGTCCTGCGACGCATGGATGCGGCCCTGCAGGGCGTGGTGGCCCGCGTCTCCCCGGCGGTGGTCCAGATCCAGGTGGTGGGCTACGCGACGCTGGACGGGCCGGACGGCTCGACGCTGGCCCGCCAGCGCACCATCGGCTCGGGCGTGATCGTCGACGGCGACGGCTTCGTGGTCACCAACCACCACGTGGTCCGGGGCGCCCAGCGGATCCGGGTGGTGCTGCCCACCGCGCCGGGGGACGGGTCCCGGGGCGGCGAGCCGGCCGGGCGGGGCCGGCTCTTCGAGGCGCGGGTGGTCGGGCTGCACGCCGAGTCCGACCTGGCCCTCCTCAAGATCGACGCCAGGGGACTGCCGGCCCTGCCGCTCGGCTCGAGCCGGCCGCTCCGCCCGGGCCAGCTGGTCTGGGCGGTCGGCAGCCCCCAGGGGCTGGCCAGCACCGTCACCATGGGGGTGATCAGCTCGGTGGCGCGCCAGACGCCGGTCTCCGGCCCCATGCTCTTCGTCCAGACCGACGCCCCCATCAACCCGGGCAACAGCGGCGGCCCCCTGGTCGACAGCGAGGGGACGGTGGTCGGCATCAACACCTTCATCCTCAGCCAGAGCGGCGGCAGCCAGGGGCTCGGCTTCGCCATCCCCGCCGGCGTGGTCCGCTTCGTGGTGGACAGCCTGCGCCGCACCGGCCAGGTCCGCCGTGTCGAGATGGGCCTCAGCGCGCAGGAGGTCACCCCGCTGCTGGCGTCCGGGCTGGGCCTGGCGCGCGACTTCGGCGTGGTGGTGTCCGACGCCACACCGGGCGGGCCGGCCGCCGTGGCCGGGGTGCGCCCCGGCAATCTCATCGACGCGGTGGATGGCCGCCCCATCGACTCGCTGCCCTCGATGGCCATCGCCATGTACCAGCACGCCGAGGGCGCGCCGGTGAGGCTCACCGTGCGCCGCGGCGCCGAGCTGCAGACCCTGCAGGTGGCCGGGGTGGTCCCCAGCCGGCCCGATGACCAGCTGCAGGCCATGGCGACCCCGGAGCGGAACCTGGTGGCCCGCCTCGGCATCCTCGGCGTGGAGCTGGGCCCCGAGCTCTCCAAGCTGGCCTCGACGCTGCGGCGCCCCGACGGCGTGATCGTGGCGGCCCGGATGGCCGATCCGGCCACGGTGGAGAGCGGCCTCCAGTCCGGCGACGTCATCTACTTCGTCAACCAGGTCTCGGTGCGGACCCTGGCCGGGCTGCGCGCCGCCATCGACGCCATCCCGGTGGGCGGGCCGGTGGTGCTGACGCTGGAGCGCCAGGGAAAGCTCACCTACCTCGGCTTCGAGATGGAGTAGCATCGCCGGGACCAGGAGCCCCCATGAGCACCGTCCTCCGCCACGCCATCCCCATCCAGACCACCTTCGACCCGCCGCCCGGCAACGTCGTCGACCGGATCATCGGCCCGTGCTGGGGGATCACCGTGCGCAGCCGCAGCGTGGTCGGCACCACCTGCGCCGGCCTGCAGACCATCTTCGGCGGCGAGATCACCATGTTCACCGAGCTGGCCAACGACACCCGCAACGAGGCCATGAACCGGCTCGAGCAGCACGCCCGCGAGATGGGGGCCAACTGCGTCCTGGGCTTCCGCTTCGACAGCTCCGAGCTCATGCAGAACACCAACGAGATCGTGGCCTACGGCACGGCGGTGGTGATCCGGCCGGGGGCCTGACCGCCGCCGCGGCGCCGGCACGCTGGCTCACGTGAGCAGGCTCCAGCCCGAGCTGGCCCGCCGCCTCGACCGGCTGGCGCGACACGCCCACCGCTTCCACCGCCACGCCCACCACCCGCTCTGCGGCGCCTACGCCGGCGAGGTGCTCCGGCTGGGCCGGCGCACCCGGCTCTGCCGTGGCTGCACGCTGGCGGCGGCGGGGGCGGTGGGCGGCGCCGTGGCGGGGTGGGCCGCACCGCCCCTGGGGCCCGAGCTGCTGCTGCTCGGGCCGGCGCTCCTCACCGGCTGGGCGGCGCTGGCGCTCGCCCCCCGCGCCGGCCGCGCCCGCGCCAAGCTGCTCACCCGCGCCGGCCCGGTGGCGCTGGCCGCCTTCCTGGTGGTCGCCGGCCTGGTCGCCGCCGCCGGGGCCGGGCCGGGAGACTGGTCCGGCGCCGCCACCGCCGCCGTCAGCGCCGCCCTGGTGGCGCTGGGAGCGCTGGCCTGGCGGCGCCGCGGCCCGGACCGGGCCGCCTGCGCCGGCTGTCCCCAGGGACCTCCCGGCCCGCGCTGCGACGGCCTCCGCCCGGTGGCCCGGCGCGAGCGGGCCTTCTCGCGCCTGGCCTCGCGCTGGATCGCGCGGAGCCGGCCCGGCCCATGCCAGACTGCCCGGCCATGATCGCCCTGCTCGCCCCCCTGCTCCTGGCCGCCGCCGTCTCCGGGCCCCCGGCGGCCGCCGACGCCGAGCCCTTCCTGAAGCGCTACCTCGAGACCCGCCGCTTCACGGCCGGCCGGCCGGCGCGGATCGCGCTCACGCCCGACGGCGACGCCGCCATCTTCCTGCGCTCCCCGCCCCGATCGCCGGTGGCGGCGCTCTACACCACCGACCTGAGGAGCGGCGAGACCCGCGAGCTGGCCACCGCCGAGAGGCTGCTGGCCGGCGCCCAGGCCACGCCCACCGCCGCCGAGCAGGCCGAGCTGGAGCGGCGCCGCATCACCACCCGCGGCATCACCGGGTTCGAGCTCTCCCGGGACGGCAGGCGGCTGGCGGTCGCGGTGGGCGGCCAGCTCTTCCTGCTGGAGCGGGCCAGCGGCGCCATCACCCGGCTCCAGCCCGGCGGCCGGCCCCTCGACCCCCGCTTCTCGCCCGACGGCGCCACCCTCTCCTACGTGGTGGACAACGACGTGCGGCTGCTCGACCTGGCCACCGGGACGGAGCGCGCCCTCACCAGCGGCGGCACCGAGGACGTGCCCCACGGCCTCGCCGAGTTCGTCGCCCAGGAGGAGCTGGGGCGCTTCTCCGGGACCTGGTGGTCGCCCGACTCGAGGTGGGTGGCCTGGCAGGAGACCGACCAGCGGGCCGTGGAGCGGTTCACCATCCACGACCCGCTCCACCCGGAGCGCCCGGCCGACACCTTCCGTTACCCGCGGGCCGGCCGCGCCAACGCCTCGGTCAGGGTGGCGGTGTCGCCGGCCGCCGGGGGCCCGCCGGTCTGGCTGGCCTGGGACCGCGAGAGGTACCCCTACCTCGGCGCGGTGCGCTGGGACGAGGGCGGCCCGCTCTGCCTGGTGGTGCTGACCCGCGCCCAGGACGAGCTGGCGTTGCTGGCCGCCGACCCGGTCACCGGCGCCACCCGCCTGCTGCTGTCCGAGAAGGACGCCGCCTGGGTCAACCTGGTGCAGGGCTTCCCGCGCTGGAAGGAGGACGGCAGCGGCTTCTTCTGGTGGACGGAGCGGAGCGGCTGGCCCGAGATCGAGCTGCGCCGCCCCGACGGGGCGCCGGCCGCCACCTGGGTGAAGGGGGGCGCGGGGCTCGACAAGCTGGTCGGCTACGACGAGAAGCGGCGCTGGCTCTGGTTCACCGGCGGCCCGGACCCGACCCAGACGCGGCTCTACGTGGTGAAGGACGGCGCGGCGCCGGAGGAGTGGCTGGCGCCGGTGGTGCCGGTGTCCACCAGCGCGCAGCTCTCCAGGAACGGCGAGGTGCTGCTGGTGACGCGCTCCACCCTGGGCGCCACCGGCCTCCCCACCGTCCACCGGGTCGACGGCCGCCGCCTGGCCGAGCTCCCCTCGGTGGCGGAGCGGCCGCCCTTCGAGCCCGGGGCCGAGCTCTTCCTGGTCGGGCCGGCCCCCGGCTTCCACGCCTCGGTGATCCGGCCGCGGAACGCCCGGCCCGGGGAGAAGCTGCCGGTCTACCTCTCGGTCTACGGCGGCCCGCACGCCCAGGTGGTCGGCGTCCGCCCCGACCACCTGGCGCAGTGGATCGCCGACCAGGGCTTCATCCACGTCGCCATCGACGGCCGCGGCACGCCGCGGCGCGGGCGCGACTGGGAGCGGGCCATCCGCGGCGACTTCGCCGGCCCGGCGCTCGACGACCAGGTGGCCGCCCTGAAGGCGCTGGCCGCCGTCGTCCCCGAGCTCGACCTGGGCCGCGTCGGCGTGGAGGGCTGGTCCTTCGGCGGCTACTTCGCGGCGCTGGCGGTGATGCGCTACCCGGAGGTCTTCAAGGCCGCGGTGGCCGGGGCGCCGGTGGCCGACTGGGCCGACTACGACACCGCCTACACCGAGCGCTACCTGGGGCTGCCCGCCGAGGCGCCCCAGGCCTACCAGCGCTCCTCGCTGCTCACCTGGGCCCCCCGGCTGGAGCGGCCGCTCCTGCTCATCCACGGCACCGCCGACGACAACGTCTACTTCTTCAACTCGCTCAAGCTGGCCGACGTCCTGCTGCGCGCCGGCAAGCCCTGCGAGCTGCTGGTGCTCCCCGGCCTCACCCACCTGGCCATGGCCACGGGCGACCCGGCCTACGCGGCGCGGATCTGGGAGCGCGCCCTGGGGTTCCTCGCGGAGCACCTGGCCCGGTAGGGCTCAGGACGTCCCCAGGGCCCCGGCCAGCTCGGCGTAGAGGTGGATGGCGCTGCGGATGGCCTTCTGGAAGTCCCCCAGGTCGAGGCTCTCGTTCTCCGAGTGGGCGTTGGAGTAGGGATCCTCGACGCCGATGAGGAGGGCCGGCGCGCCGCCCAGCGCCTGCGCGAAGGGCTCGACGAAGCCGATGGAGCCGCCGCAGCCGATGGCCAGCGCCTTCCGCCCGAACCCCTTCTCCAGCGCCCGGAAGGCCGCGGCGAAGGCCGGGTGGCCGAGGTCGGTGATCCAGGGGGCGCCGGCGGCCAGCCGCGTGATGGTCACCTCGACGCCCCAGGGGGCCGCGGCGCGCAGCGCCTCCTCCAGCTGCCGGGCCACCACCTCCGGCTCGAGGTCGGGCACCAGCCGCACGCCGAGCCGGGCCCAGGCCGTGTCGTTGATGACGTTGCGGGCGTCCTTCCGGTTGGAGGCCTGGATGGCATTCACCGAGAGCGAGGGCTGCCACCAGGTGGTCTCGAGCGGGTGGCGGTCGCCGAGCAGCTGCACCCCGGGCCGCATCCTGGCCTGCCTGCGGAAGTCCTCCGCCGTGATGGGGAGGGCCTCGATGGCCTCGCGCTGCGCCGGGGTGAGCGGCCGGACCCTCTCCAGCACGCCGGGGATGGCCACCCGCCCCGCGGCGTCCACCAGCCCGGCCAGCATCTTCGCCAGCGCCAGGGCGGGATCGGGCACCGGCCCGCCCCACATCCCCGAGTGCACCGACTGGTCGAGGGCCCGCACCTCGACCTCGACGCAGACCAGCCCGCGCAGCGCCACCGTCACCGAGGGCACGCCGGTCTCGACGTTCCCGGTGTCGGTCAGGATCATGGCGTCGGCGTCGAGCCGGGGGCGGTACCTGGCCAGGAAGGCGCCGAGGTGATCCGAGCCAATCTCCTCCTCCCCCTCCACCACCAGCTTGACGTTGACCGGCAGCTTCCGGGCGCCGCGCGCCCAGGCGTCCACCGCGGCCACGTGGGTGAGGATCCCGGCCTTGTCGTCGGCGGCCCCGCGCCCGTAGAGCCGGCCCTCCCGCTCGGTGGGCTCGAAGGGCGGGCTCTTCCAGGCCGCGGCGTCGCCGGCGGGCTGCACGTCGTGGTGGGCGTAGAGGAGCACCGTGGGCAGGGCCGGATCCTCGATGCGCTCGGCGTAGACGTAGGGGTGGGCACCCTCCACCTTGAGCACCTCCACCAGCTTGAAGCTGCGGCGGCGCAGCAGCTCGGCCACCGCCTCGGCGCTGCGGTTCACCTCGATCTCGGGGAAGCCGGGGAAGGAGACCGAGGGGATGCGGACCAGCCGCTTCAGCTCGTCGAGGTAGATGGCGGCGTTGCGCTCGTAGTGGGCCAGGGCCAGGTCGGTGGGGTGCTCGCTCATGGGTTCAGGATATAAGGCGGTGGATGCCGGACTCACGGACCCTTCCGGAGCGTCACCTGCTGCGGCGCTGCGCGGCGGTGGGCGTCACCCGCCTGGCGCGCATCACCGGGCTCGACCGGGCCGGCGTCGAGGTGGCCGCGGCGGTGCGCCCGGCCGGCCACGTCCTGCAGGTCTCCGCCGGGAAGGGGGAGACCTGGGCGGCGGCGGCCCGCGGCGCCCTCTCCGAGGCCGCCGAGCTCGGCGCCGCCGAGCGGCCCCGCGTCGACGCCCGGGGCTCCTTCGCCGCGCTGGCCGCCCGGTTCGGCGACGCCGTGGTGGATCCCGCCGCGCTGGCGCCGGCCGGGTCGGCCCCCGGCTGGCGCGACCTCCGCCTGGCCTGGCGGGAGGCGGTCGACCTCGCCCGCGGCGCCACCCGGCTGGTCCCCACCCACGCCGTGCACTGTCCGCCGCCCGGGAGCGAGCCCCTCGGGCTGGCGGTGGTGCCCTGGACCTCCTCCGGCCTGGCCGCCCACCCCGACCGCGACGCCGCGCTGCTCCACGCCCTGCTCGAGGTCTGCGAGCGCGATCAGCTGGCGCGGTCGCTGCCGCGCGGCTTCACGCCCGGCGCCGTCCGGGAGCGGCTGATCGACCCGGCCTCCCTGGCCCGGGTGGCGCCGCGGACGGCCGCGTGGCGCGAGGCGATCGAGTCGCGCGGCTTCACGGTGCACCTCCTGGACGTCACGGGCCGGCTCGGCCTCCCCGCCGCCGCCGCGCTGCTGGCCGACCGCGACGGCGGCCCGGTGCCGCTGGCCGCCGGCTATGCCTGCCGCCCCTCCCGCGACGAGGCGCTGCTGGCGGCGCTGCTGGAGGCGGCCCAGTCGCGCCTCACCGAGATCCACGGGGCGCGGGAGGACGTGCTCCACGGCGAGCGGGACGCCGCGGCGCCGCTGCTGCGCTGGTGCGGCTCGGCCCGGCCCAGGCGCCGGGCCGCCGACCTGCCCGACCACCCTCCCCGCCCCGCCGCGGCGCAGGTGGCCCGGCTGGTCGGCCGGCTGGTGGCCGCCGGCCACCCCCCGCTGGCCGCCGACCTCGACGGCCCGCCCGGCCTGGCCGTGGTGAAGGTGCTCGCCCCCGGGCTGCGGCGCTCGGAGCTGCTGGGGTGAGCCCCGCCCTCCGCCCCGGCGACGTGATCGCCTTCCTCGGTCCCTCGCTCGACGCCGGCCAGGCCCGCGCCCTCGGGCCGCTCACGCTCCGCCCGCCGGCCCGCGCCGGCGACGTCCACGGCGTGCTGGCGGCCCGCCCCCTCGCCATCGCGCTCATCGACGGGCTCTTCGACGCCGCCCCCTCGGTCTGGCACCACGAGCTGCTGGCGGCGCAGGCGGCCGGCGTGCAGGTCTTCGGCGGCGCGTCGATGGGGGCGCTGCGGGCGGCCGAGCTGGCCCGGCACGGGGTGGTGGGCGTCGGCCGCATCTTCGCGGGGTACCGCGACGGTGCGCTCCTCGGCGACGACGAGGTGGCGCTGCTCCACGCCTCGGCGGCGCACGGGTTCCGGCCGCTCACCGTGCCGCTGGTCGACGTCCGCCGGGCCGTCGAGGAGGCCCGGGCCGCCGGGCTGGTCGGCGCGCGCCAGGCGGCGCGGGTGGTGCGGGCCGCGGCCGCGATCTTCTACCAGGACCGGAGCTGGCGGCGCGTGCTGGAGGCCTCGCGGCTGCCGGCCAGGACGGCGACCGCGCTGCGCCGCTTCCTCCCCGCGGCGCCGTCGCAGAAGGCCGAGGACGCCCGGGCCACGCTGGAGGCCGCGCTGGCCCATGCCCGGGCCCGCCGGGCCGGCTCGCCCGCGGCGCCGCCCCCGGACCGCCCGCCCCCGCCCACCCAGGCCCGCCGCCTGGCCCTCGACGCCACGCGGGCCCGCCTGGGCGATGCCGAGGTGGCCGGCCGCGAGGTCCTGGCGGCGCTGGCCGCCCGCCCCGACGCCGGGCGGCTGGCCGCCGACGGCCTGGCGCGGCTGCTGCTGGCGGCGCAGGCCCGCGCCCTGGGCCTGGCGGCGACCGGGGACGAGGTGGCCGACGCCGAGCGGCGCTGGCTGGCGGCGCTGGGCGTCCCGGGCCGCCAGCGGGAGCGGTTCCTGGCCGCCTGTGCCCTCGACGACGGCGAGGCCCGCCGCCTGGCCGAGGGGCTGGCGCTGGAGGCGCGGCTGCTCGGCGAGGCGGCCCGGGCCATCCCCGACGGCCCGGGCTGGGGCGAGGGGCTGGCGCTCGGCGCCAGGCTCAGCGGGGCGTGGACGGCGGAGGCGGCGCGGCTGGCATCAGCTGCCTCGAGAAGAACTCGAGCTCGCGGCCCAGGGTCTGGACCACGTTCTCGCGCTTCTGCGCGCCGTGCCCCTCGTCGGGGAAGATGAGCAGCTCCACCGGGACGCCGCGCGCGGCCAGCGCGTCGTGGATCTGGACGGCCTCGCCGGCCGGCACCCGCGGATCGCTCAGCCCCTGGATGAGGAGCAGCGGCCCCTGGACGCGGTCCACGTAGCTGGACGGCGAGAGCTTCACCAGCGCCTCGCGGTCCTTGACGAGGTCGCCGTACTCGCTGGCGCGCAGGAGGCGCCGGTACGGGGCGGTGTTCTCCAGGAAGGTGACCAGGTTGGAGATGCCGACGTTGGAGGCGCCGGCGTCGTAGGCCCCGGCGAACATGGTCATGCCGACCAGGGTGGCGTAGCCGCCGTAGCTGCCGCCCAGGATGCCCACCTTCGGCGCGACGCCGTCGACGGCGAAGGCGGTGCGGGCCCAGCGGGCGGCGTCCTCGATGTCGGTGATGACCTCGAGCCGCCTCGGCCCGTCGTCGGCGCGGACCCATGCCTTGCCGTAGCCCATCGAGCCGCGCACGTTGGGCTGCACCAGCACGAAGCCGGCGTCGACGAAGAGCTGGGCGACCGGGCTGAAGCCCGGCTTCACCTGCCCCTCCGGCCCGCCGTGGAACTGGACCAGCACCGGGCAGGGGGCGGGCGCGCAGCGGGCCGGGCGGCGCACCAGGGCGGGGATGGGCGTGCCGTCGCGGGCCGGGTAGGACACCAGCGTGGCCCGGGCGAAGCGCCGGGTGTCCACCTCGGGGGCGCTCGGCACCACCCAGCGGGTGAGCGCGCCGGTCTTCCAGTCGTGCACCCAGCTGGCGCTGGGGGCGTCCCCCGGATCCACCGAGAGGACCGTGAAGCGCCCGTCGCGGGTGGTGGCGCCGGCCAGGACGTGGTCGGCGGGTGGCAGCCGGGGCAGCGCCACCGGCCGGTAGGTGCGGGCGTCGAGCGCGAAGAGGCGGGTCGAGCCCCCCTCGTTGACCTGGTAGAGGATGCGGGTGCGGGCCTGGTCGATGGTGAAGCCCGACACGTCCCACCTGAGGTCCGGGGTCACCGGCGTCAGCGCGCCGGCCTTCCAGCGGTAGAGCCGGGTGAGGTCGCCCGGCTTGTTGGTCAGGACCAGCAGCTCGCCCTCCTGGGCGGCGTAGCGCGCCCGGTACTCCTCGGCCTCGCCCTGCCCGAGCAGCGGCGTCAGCGCCCGGCTCGCCAGGTCCCACTCGAACCACTCCGAGGTGAGCGCGCCGGTGTCCCTGGAGAGCAGGAGCTTGCCGCCTCGCTCGTCGTGGACCGACCAGAGGCCGGGCTGGTCGAGCACCAGCTGGCGGGCGCCGGTGGCGAGCTCGTAGCGGTAGACCGCGTAGGCGTCCGGCCTCCGGTCGTTGGCGCGGTAGTAGAGGGACGTGCCGTCGCGCGAGAGGAGCTGCGCGACGGTCTGGATCCCCGGCCGGTGCTGGATCTCCCGCAGCGGGCCGCCGTCGGCCGGCATCAGGTAGAGGCCCGGGTTCTCCTCGCCCTTGCGGTCACGCTGCACCACCAGCGTCCGGCCGTCCGGCGTGACGGCGGCCAGCGTGGTCGCGTCCTCGCCCCCGGTGAGCTGGACCGGGAAGCGATCGGGCCCGTCGAGCCGCCAGAGCTGGGTGGTGCCGGTGACGCGCCAGGAGAAGAAGAGCCGGCGCCCGTCGTCGGAGAGCACGCCCGCGCCCGGGGACCGGACGTCGAGCATGGCCTGGATGGTGCGGGAGAGCGCGGCGTCGAGCGGGCGCGGCGCGAACCTCGCCAGCAGCTCGGGCGCCACCGAGGCCGCGCCGTGGCCCGAGTAGCCGCGGGACGGCGCGGGGGCCTGGGCGGCGGCGGCCGGGACGGCACCGAGCGCGAGGACGAGGGCGAGAGCACGGACCATGTGGCCTCCTGCGTGAGCGGGGCCTCCTTCCTACCCGGAGGCGCCGGGGAGGTCACGTGCTTCCGTCGGCTCGAGCGGGGTCAGCTCCCGGTGGGCCCGCCGGCCGGGCTCGCGGGCGGCCCCGCGCCGGCGGGCGCCTCGGCGCTCCGCTCCCGCCAGCCGCCGCCCAGCGCCTTGTACAGGTCGACCAGGTTGGTGAGCCGGGCCAGGCGGGTCTGGATGAGCTGCAGGCTGGCGGTGAAGAGATCCCGCTGGGCGGTGAGCACGTTCAGGTAGCTGTCGACCCCGCCGCGGTAGCGGCGCTCGGAGAGCTGGTACCTCCGCGACTCGGCCGCCACCCTCGCCGCCTGCGCCTCCAGCTGCGCGTCGATCCAGCCCTGGGCCGCGAGCGCGTCGGCGACCTCCCGGAAGGCGCCCTGGATGGCCCGCTCGTAGCGTGCCACCTCCATCGACTTGCGGACCTCGGCGGCGTCGAGGCTGGCGTGGAGCGCGCCCCCCTGGAAGATGGGGATGTTGATGCGCGGCACGAAGCTCCAGTTCAGCGAGCCGGCCTGGAAGAGCCCGGTGAGGCTGGCGCTGGCGGTCCCGTCGAAGGCGGTCAGCGAGATGCTGGGGAAGAAGGCGGCCCGGGCCGCCCCGATGGTGGCGTTGGCCGACCGCAGCGCGTGCTCGGCGGCGAGGACGTCCGGCCGCCGCACCAGCACCTCCGAGGGGATGCCGGCCTGCAGGCTGGCCACCACCTGCGACCCGTCCAGCGGCAGCGGCGGCGGGAGATCGGAGGGCACGGGGCCGCCGAGGAGCAGGGCCAGGGCGTTCTCGGCCCGGACCCGCTGCAGCTCGGCCGCGGCCAGGTTGAACCGCGCCGTCGCGACCTGGGCCTCGGCGCTGCGGAGATCCAGCTCGGAGACCCGGCCCGCCTCGAAGGCGCGCCGCATGAGCTTGAGCGCCGCCTCCACGGAGTCCAGGGTCTCCCGGGTCAGGGCCACCAGCTCCTCGAGGGCCCGGCCCGTCAGGTACTGGTTGGCCACGCTGGCCACCAGCGACAGCTGCGCGCTGCGCCGCGCCTCCTCGGTGGAGAGGAACTGCTCCAGGGCCGCGTCGGACAGGCTCTTCACCCGGCCGAAGAAGTCGAGCTCGAAGCCGGCCAGGCCCACCCCCACCGCCCAGGCCTCCGAGGTGCTGGCCGTCCCGGAGGTGGTCAGGTCACCCGGCGTTCGCATGATGGTGGCCACGCCGCTGGCACCCACCTGCGGCAGCCGCTGCGCCCGCTGGATGCGGTACTGCGCCTGCACCAGCTCGACGTTGAGCGCCGCCACGCGCAGGTCGCGGTTCTGCTCCAGCGCCAGCGCCACCAGCGCCTGGAGCCGGGGATCGCCGAACACGTCGCGCCAGCCCAGGTCGGCGGCGACCGGGGCGGTGGCCGGCGCCGGCGGGCTGGCGGGGAAGCCGGCGGCCACCGGGGCCGCGGGGCGCTGGTAGCGGGGCGCCATGGAGCAGCCCGCCGCCGCCAGGCCGAGCACCAGCAGCGGGACCGGCGACCTACGCATGGGCACCCCCCGGGCCGCGGCCTCTGCCTGGCGGGCCCGCTCCTCCTCCTCCTCGGCGCGGGCGTCGGCATCCGGATCGTGTGGCTCCCGCCGCCCCTCCGGCGGCCGGACCCGGCGGGCGATGAGCACGAAGAAGAGCGGCACGAAGAGGATGGCCAGGGCGGTGGCCGAGAGCATCCCGCCGATCACCGCGGTGCCGATGGCGACCTGGCCGCCGGCGCCGGCGCCATGGGCGATGGCGAGCGGCAGCACGCCCAGGACGAAGGCCAGCGAGGTCATGATGATGGGGCGCAGCCGCATCCGCGCCGCCTCCAGCGCCGCCTCCACGACGCCCTTGCCGCGCTCGTGCAGCTCCTTGGCGAACTCCACGATGAGGATGGCGTTCTTGGCCGAGAGCCCCACGGTGGTGAGCAGGCCCACCTGGAAGAAGACGTCGTTGGTGAGGCCGCGCAGCAGCATGGCCAGCACCGAGCCGAGCACCCCCAGCGGCACCACCAGCATGACCGAGACCGGGATCGACCAGCTCTCGTAGAGCGCCGCCAGGGCCAGGAAGACCACCAGCAGCGAGATGGCGTAGAGGAGCGGGGCCCCGGCCCCGGAGAGCCGCTCCTCGTAGGAGAGGCCGGACCACTCGAACCCGAGCCCGGTCGGGAGCTGCGCCACGATCCCTTCCATGGCAGCCATGGCCTCGCCGGAGCTGCGGCCGGGCGCCGGCTCCCCCTGGATGGCCACCGACGAGATGCCGTTGAAGCGCTCCAGCTTGGGCGGGCCGAAGGACCACCGGCCGGTGGCGAAGGCCGAGAAGGGGACCATCTCGCCGGCCCGGTTGCGTGCGTACCAGCGGCCGAGGTCCTCCGGGTTCATGCGGAAGGGGGCGTCGGCCTGCATGTAGACGCGCTTGGTGCGCCCCTTGTCCATGAAGTCGTTGAGGTAGGCGGCGCCCCAGGTCGAGGCCAGGACCTGGTTGATCTCGGCCAGCGGGACGCCCAGCGCGGCGGCCTTCGGCTGGTCCACGTCCACGTTGTACTGGGGCGTGTCCTCCAGGCCGCCGGGGCGCACCTTGGCCAGGCGCGGGTCCTTGCGGGCCAGGTCGAGGAGCTGGTTGCGCGCCGCCATGAGCGCCTCGTGCCCCAGGTTGGCGCGATCCTGCAGCTGCAGCTCGAAGCCGTTGGCGTTGCCGAGCTCGGTGACGGCCGGTGGGGTGAAGGCGAAGACGTTGGCCTCCTTGATGCCGGCGAGGGCCTTCTGGACCCGGGCGGCCACGGCGTCGGCGCGCAGGCGAGGGTCGTTGCGCTCGTCCCACGGCTTGAAGCGCACCCAGGCCACGGCGGCGTTCTGGCCGCGGGAGCCGAAGTTGAAGCCCCCGATCGAGAGGACCGACTCGATGGCCTCCTTCTCCTCGGTGAGCAGGTGGCTGGAGATGCCCGCCAGCACCCCCCGGGTCTGCTCCATGGTGCTCCCCGGCGGGAGGATGGCCTGGACGTACATCAGCCCCTGGTCCTCCTGGGGCAGGAAGCCGGTGGGCAGCCGGCTGAAGAGGCCCGCCAGCGCCACCACCAGGACGGCGTAGCCGACCAGGCCGCGCACCCGCCGCTTCAGCAGGAAGCCCACCACCCCCTGGTACTGGCCGGCGGCGCGGTCGTAGGTCCGGTTGAACCGGCCGAAGAAGCCCTTCCTGGCCAGCCCGTGCCCCTTCTCGACCGGCTTGAGGATGGTGGCGCAGAGCGCCGGGGTCAGGGTGAGCGCCACCAGCACCGAGAGCACCATCGACGACACGATGGTGATGGAGAACTGGCGGTAGATGACGCCCACCGACCCGCCGAAGAAGGCCATGGGGACGAAGACCGCCGAGAGGACCAGGGCGATGCCGACCAGGGCGCCGGTGATCTGGACCATCGACTTGCGGGTCGCCGACCTGGGCGGCAGCCCCTCCTCGCTCATGACCCGCTCGACGTTCTCCACCACCACGATGGCGTCGTCCACCAGCAGCCCGATGGCCAGCACCAGGCCGAACATGGTGAGCGTGTTGATGCCGAAGCCGAAGGCCGAGAGGACGCCGAAGGTGCCCAGCAGCACCACCGGCACGGCGATGGTGGGGATGAGCGTGGCCCGGAAGTTCTGCAGGAAGAGGTACATCACCAGGAACACCAGCACCACGGCCTCGAGGAGGGTCTTCACCACCTCCTCGATGGAGAGCCGGATGAACGGCGTGGTGTCCACCGGGTAGGTGGCCTTGAGCCCGGGGGGGAAGTACCTGGCCAGCTCCTCGACGCGGGCCTTCACCGCGCTGGCGGTCTGCAGCGCGTTCGCGCCGGCGGCCAGCCGGACCCCGATGCCGCCCGAGGGGCGCCCGTTGATGAAGGTCTCGATCTCGAAGGTCTCGCCGGCCAGCTCCACCCGGGCCACGTCGCCGAGCGTCACCCGCGCTCCGTCGGCGCCGACGCGCAGGAGGATGGCGCGGAACTGCTCTGGCGTCTGCAGGCGGGTCTGCGCGGTGATGGTGGCGGTGAGCCGCTGCCCCGGGACCGCGGGCAGGCCGCCGAGCTGGCCCGCCGAGACCTGGGCGTTCTGCGCCAGCACCGCCGCGGAGACGTCGAGCGGGGTGAGCTTGAACTTGGCCAGGCGCGAGGGATCCAGCCAGATCCGCATGGCATAGGGCGCCCCGAAGGTGGTCACTTCGCCGACGCCGGAGACCCGGCTGATCTGGTCGGTCAGCGAGGCGTAGGCGTAGTCGGTGATGTCGTTGCGGCTCATCGAGCCGTCCTCGGAGTGCAGGCCGACGATGAGCAGGAAGTTGGAGACCGACTTGGCCACCCGCACGCCCTGGCGCTGGACCTCCTGCGGCAGCTGCGGCACGGCCAGCTGCAGCTTGTTCTGGACCTGCACCTGGGCGATGTCCGGATCGGTCCCGGCGTCGAAGGTGAGCGTCACCTGGGCGCTGCCCGACGAGTCGGACGAGGAGCCCATGTAGCGCAGGTGGTCCAGGCCGTTCATGCGCTGCTCGATCACCTGGGTGACCGTGTCCTCCAGCGTCTTGGCCGAGGCGCCCGGATAGCTGGCATAGACGCTGATGGTGGGGGGCGCGATGGCCGGGTACTGCGAGACCGGCAGGCTGAGGACGGAGATCGCGCCGCCCAGCATCACCAGGATGCCGATCACCCACGCGAAGATCGGTCGGTCGATGAAGAACTGGGCCACGGTGCTCCTGGACTCGGGACTTCGGGTGTGGAACCGCCCCGGGGCGCGGCCTACCTGGCGGCGCCGGCGGCCACCGGGTTGACCTGGACCCCCGGCCGGACCTTCTGCAGCCCCTCGACGATCACCTGCTCGCCGGCCTTGATCCCGTCGGAGACCAGCCAGGCGTCGCCGACCACCCGGTCCGTGACCAGCGTGCGGCGCTCCACCTTCTTCTCGGCGTTGACCACCAGCGCCGTGGGAAGCCCCTTCTGGTCGCGGGTGACGCCCACCTGGGGCACCAGCAGCGCCTGCGGGTTCACCCCCTCCTCCAGCCGGGCCTGCACGAACATGCCCGGCAGGAGCTCCCCCTTGGGGTTGGGGAAGAGGGCGCGCAGCCCGATCGAGCCCGTTCCCGCGTCCACCGTGACGTCGGTGAACTGCAGCGACCCGACCTGGCCGTACTCGCGGCCGTCCTCGGTGAGCAGCCTCACCAGGGCCTGGCCCTGGCCTGCGACCTGGAGCCGGCCGCCCTCGAGGTCGCGGCGGAGCTTCAGCACCTCGGCACTGGACTGGGTGACGTCCACGTAGATGGGGTCGAGCTGCTGCACCGTGGCCAGCAGGGTCGCCTGGGCGGCCTGGACGTAGGCCCCCTCGGTCACCGCGGCACGGCCGATGCGGCCCGACACCGGCGCGGTGACCACCGTGTAGCCGAGGTTGATGCGGGCGGCCTGCTCGGCCGCGCGCGCCGCCGCCACGTCGGCCTCGCCCGACTTCAGCGCCGCCATGGCGTTCTCGTACTCCTGCCGGCTCACCGAGCTGTCCCGGACCAGGTCGGCGTAGCGCTCGGCCTGGAGCCGGGCGTTGGCCTGGTTGGCCTCGGCGCGGGCCAGGGCGGCTCGCGCGCCGTCGAGCGCCGCCTCGTAGGGGGCCGGGTCGATGAGGAAGAGCCGCTGCCCCTCCTTCACGTCGCTCCCCTCGGTGAAGAGCCGCTTGAGGACGATGCCGTTGACCCGGGCGCGGACCTCGGCCACCCGGTAGGCGGAGGTGCGGCCGGGGAGCTCGCGGGTGAGGGTCACGGACCGGGGCGTGATGGTGACCACCCCCACCTCCACCGGCCCGGCGGGCGCGGGACCGCCCCCCTGGCCCCGGCAGGCCGACAGCAGGGCGGTTGCGGCGAGGGGCAGGAGCCAGGCGACGGGCGGGGCCGGGTGGTGCGGAGGCGGTCGATCATGGCGAGCCGGCACGTGTATCGGGGTGGGACTGGCCCGTCAAGGACGAGGCGCCGCGCCTCCGCCACCCGGGCGCTACCAGGGCTCCCGCATCCCGATGAAGTCGTAGGGGTAGCCCCAGGCCGGCGCGCTGGCGGCGTCGAGCGTCGCCAGCTCGGCCGGGGTCAGCCTCACCTGCAGTGCGGCCAGGTTCTGCTCCAGCTGGCCGATGGTGCGGGCCCCGACGATGACGGTGGAGAGCCCGGGGCGGTCCAGCAGCCAGGCCAGCGCCACCGCCGACGGCGTCGCCCCCCGGGCCGAGGCCACCGCCTCCACCGCCTCCAGCACCGCCCAGCTCTGCGGCGTGTCCATCCGCGTCCAGGTGTCCTTCCACTCCGCCAGCCGGGCTCCGGCCGGCGGCGGCTGGCCGCGCCGGTACTTGCCGGAGAGGAAGCCGCGCGCCAGCGGGCTCCAGGCCATCAGGCCGAGGCCGAAGGCGCGCGCCGCCGGCACCAGCTCGCGCTCGGCGTCGCGAACCGCCAGCGACCACTGCAGCTGGAGCGAGGCGAACCGCTCCAGCCCTCGGGCCTCGGCCTTCCAGAGCGACTCGGTGAGCCGGTAGCCGGTGTAGTTGGAGCAGCCGGTGTAGCGGACCTTCCCCTGGCGGACCAGGTGATCGAGGGCCGAGAGCGTCTCCTCGATGGGGACCCGGCCGTCCTGCATGTGGACCTGGTAGAGGTCGACGTGGTCGGTCTGGAGCCGGCGCAGCGAGTCCTCGCAGTTTCGCAGGATCGACATGCGCGACAGGCCGGCCAGGTTGGGACCGCAGGTGTCGAGCGTCCCGCGTGTCGGGAAGCGGCACTTGGTGGCCAGCACCACCCGGTCGCGCTTGCCCTTCAGCCACTGGCCCAGCAGCTCCTCGGAGCGCCCCTCCGAGTAGAGGTTGGCGGTGTCGACGGTGTCGATGCCGGCGTCGAGCGCGGCGTCGAGGACCCGCCGCCCCTCGGCGTCGTCGGAGGTGACCCCCTTCATGAAGCCGCCCGCCCCCTCGCCGAAGGTCATGGCGCCGAGGGAGAGGACGGAGACCTCGAGGCCGCTCTGGCCCAGCTTGCGGTGTTCCATGGGGGGAGAGCCTAATCCGGCTGGTCGGAGAGCGCCCCGGTCTTCCAGCCCAGCCGGATCGACCCGAAGCGGAGCAGCAGCGTCACCCCCACGCCGGCGGCGGCGGCCAGGCGGGTGGACTGGCCGGCCAGCCCGTCGAGCAGCACGAAGGCGGCGGCGCCGGCCACCGCGGCCAGGGCGTAGAACCCGCCCGGGCGGAACAGCATCGGCTCCTCGCGCGCCAGCACGTCGCGCAGCAGGCCGCCGCCCACCGCGTTGACGGTCCCCACCAGCGTGGCGGCCAGCAGCGGCAGCCCGGCCAGCATGGCCTTCTGGGCGCCGTAGACGGCGTAGAGCCCGAGGCCGAGCGCGTCGACGACGGCCACCGCCAGCCTGAGCCGGTGGAAGCCCCTGGCGAAGACCACGCCCAGCGAGGTCCCCCCCAGCACCGCCGCCAGGAAGCGGCCGTCCTGCAGCGAGGCGGGCGGCCCGCTCTGCAGGAAGATCCCGTCGCGCAGCAGGCCGCCACCGAGGCCGGTCACCAGGGCCAGCACCGCCACGCCAATCAGGTCGTAGCGCTTCCGCACCCCCTCGATGGCGCCGGTGGCCGAGAAGAGCACCACGGCGCCGAGGTCGACGAGGAGCGGCAGCTGGAAGGGGGGATCCACCACCGGCCCCCGATACCACGCACGCTTCACCCCGCCAACCGGCCGTGGCAGGCTGCCGGCATGTCCGTCCGGCGTGCCGTCCTCCTGCTCCCGCTCCTCGCCTCGCTCGCCCTCCCCGGCCGGAGCCCGCGCCGGGGATCCGGCGGCGGGGACGCCGCCGGCCGAGGCCACCCCCGGCCCGCCCCCCGCCGCGGCGCTGGCCCCCCCGAGGCTCACCGTGGACCTCGGCGTCGCCGCGGCGGTCACCGGCACCGAGCTGGGGCTGATCGGCCTCTCGCTCGCCTTCAAGGACCAGCTGGTGGCCCCCACCTGCCGCTGGTGCGAGCCGCCGCAGTTCGATCGGTGGGTCCGCGAGGAGCTCCACTGGGGCAACACCAAGCCCGCCTCCACCGCCGCCGACGCCATGCAGCTCCTGATCCCGGCCGGGGCCGTCGCCACCCTCTGGATCCAGGCGGCCCCGCACGGGCAGCGGGAGGTGGCCGAGGACCTGGTGGTGCTGGCCGAGTCGGCGACCACCGGCATCCTGCTGACGCAGGGGGTGAAGTACGCCGTGGCGCGCCTCCGGCCCGACGCCTGGGCTCGCGGCACCATCCTCTCGCCGGACGACTACCTCTCCTTCTGGTCGGGCCACACCAGCTTCGCCTTCACCACCGCGGCGGCGGCCACGCAGATCGCGCGGCTCCGGGGCCGCACGGGCTGGAAGTGGCTGGGGCTTGCGACCTTCGGGGCCGCGGCGCTCACCGGCTACCTGCGCGTCGCCGCCGACCGCCACTGGACCACCGACGTCATCGCCAGCGCGGTGGCGGGCACCACCACGGGGCTGGTGATCCCGCTGCTGGCCTACCAGCCGGCCGGCGAGCGCAGGCCGTCGATCACGCTGGCTCCCGCTCCAGGCGGCCTCGCCCTGATCTTCTGACCGGCACGCCCGGCCGGAGGTCGCTGGCAGGGCGCCGCGGGTGCCACCCCGGGCGCTGAACGTTCGCGAACGTCGCCGAGCCGGCCGCCTCGGACTGCGGGCCCGCCCAGCGGCCGGATTGACGGTGTTTCCGCCCCACGGCCCGCCGGCACGCGACGTGCTCTGGAAGAGGACGACTCGAAAGGGAACGCCATGCTCTGGACCGTCGTCGTCATCCTGCTGGTGCTGTGGGCGCTTGGGCTCGTCACCTCCTACACCATGGGTGGGCTCATCCACCTCCTGCTCGTGGTCGCCGTGATCGTGGTGCTGGTCCGCGTCATCCAGGGGCGCAAGGTCCTCTAGGTGGGGCCGAGTCGACCATGAGAAGACCACCCGTCATCACGCTGGCCGCCGCCACGGGGGCCATCCTGGTGGGGCTCCTCGCCCTCCCCGGCTCGACGAGCGCCTACACCGTGTCGTCGCTCGTCACCCCGGCCTGTCACGAGCGGTTGACGTCCGAGGCGCTCCGCACCGTGCGCCTGGACGTCGCTGCGGCCGCCCCCCTCCCCCGCACCTCCGACGAGCAGGCGCTCATCAACGACCTGCAGTTCACGCCCGACCAGGACATGATCGACCTGGGCGGCGCGACGCTGCTCATCGGTGTCAGGGACAACGACCTGAAGGGCCGGTCTTCGGCCGACGTCACCCACCTGGGGACGGTGCACGGGGACCCCGAGAACCAGGACGAGCACTGCCTGCGCAGCGCGGGGCAGGACGAGCCGGGTGGCACCGCCGCCGCGGTCGACGCCTGCCGGGCCTTCATCCGCGGGAGGGTGTCCGAGGCGCTCGACGGGCTCGACGCCGCGGGCTTCCCCGACGTCGCCAGCCGGACCTCGCTCCCCCTGCACCTGGCGCTCCGGGGACGAGTCGACGCCCTCCTCCCCACCTACTACGTGCGCATGGGCCAGGCCATCCACGCGGTGGAGGACAGCTTCACGCACACCTATCGAACCGCGGACAGCATGAGATCACGGTGGCCATGAACTGGATCGACGACGCCAGCCGGACGCTGGTGGAGTCACGAGACGGCCCACGCCACGCCTCCGAGATGGACGTCTGCGATGATCCCGACCCGCTGCGGACGACGAGGCGACAGCTGGCGATCGAGGCCTCGGTCGCGCTGCTCCGCGCCACGCTCGACCCCACGAAGACCAAGGACGAAAAGATGGCCGCGACCGACGCGATCCTCGACCAGTACCTGAGCTACTCGCCTGGCTGCACCTTCGACAACGGCTGGTGCGACGCACCCGAGAGGCAGTACGGGAACGCCTCCACGACGGGCTGCGGCGGCTGCGCGTCCTCCCGCGGGGTCGGTCCCATGGCTGGGGTCTGGGCGCTGCTGGCCCTGGCCTTCTTCCCGCGCCGCAGGCGGGCGACCGCCTCCGTCATGGCCGCGCTGCTGGTGGTGGGAGCGCTCACCCTCCCGCCCGGCCGCGTGCGCGCCGACACGCCGGCGCCGGCCCCGACCGCGGCCGCGAAGGAGGCCGCCACGCACGAGCCGCCGCCCCCGGTCACCGTCCCGGTGCCCCAGCCCGGCCCACGAGATCCCTCGGAGGGGGCCTGGGGGGCCTACCTCGGCGTCTCCGGCTCGGTCAACGAACCGGCCTTCGCCATCCAGCTCGGCCTCCGGCGCCGCCTCAGCACCCACTGGACCGTGGGCCTGGACGGGGAGTGGAACTCGTGGATCTCGATGTACGGGCCGACCAACGTCCGGGCCGGCTCCGCCAACGTCTACGCCACGGCCATCCTCCGCTTCCCGCTGGCCTACGAGAACTTCAACCTGCGGACCACCGCGAACCTCGGCGTCTCCTACCTGCTGCTCGACCTCTACGGGGCCCCCAAGGGGAGCACCGGCATCTACGCCGCGATCTATCCGCTGGGGCTGGAGTGGAAGCTCTCCCGGACCTTCCTGCTCATCATCAACCCGCTGGGGATCGCCGTGCCGGTCCCCCAGCTCACCGGCGTGCCCCTGAGCTACCCGCAGTACCGCTTCAACATCGGCCTCGGGATCTTGAATGGCTGACCGGCCGTGGCCGGCCTCCGCGACGCTGGCCGGCTCCGCACCGGCGGGGTGCCACGACGCCGCCCGGGGCCGCTGGTGATGGCAGCGCCCACCCTGGTGCTGGCCGCGCTGCTGGTGGGGTGCGCCGGGTGGGCCGGCCTCGCCCGCGCCGGCCCCGGCGAGGGCCCGGTGACCAGCGCCCCGCCCATCCGCGACGCCAGTCCGCCCATCGCCACGCCGTCGCCCGACGCCTCGCCGCAGAAGGTCGAGGAGGCGAAGTCCACCGCCGCGGCCGCCGAGCTCACGCCCATCCTCCCCAGCCCGACGAATCCGCTGCGGCCGGCCTTCCAGCTCTACGCCGAGATCGACCTGCCGATCATGGGCATCGGGCTGGCCTTCGCCAGCGCCCGCCTGGTCAAGAGCCAGCCGGTCTACTGCGCACCGCTCTGCGACCCCAGCGGGCTCAACGCGCTCGATCGAACCACCGCGGGCTACTGGAGCCCCGCGTGGCAGCAGGCCTCGAACTACGCCCTCCTGGCCCTTGGGCTCGGGGCCGGGGCCCTGCTGGTCATCGACGAGGGGCTCTGGCCGGGACTCAACGACAGCGTCGTGATCGCCGAGTCGGCGCTCTCCGGCATCGCCATCACCTCCATGATGACGCTGGCGGCGGGCCGCCCGCGCCCCTTCGTCTACGGCGAGAAGGCACCGCTCTCCGAGCGCAACAGCGGCAACGCCGGGCTGTCCTTCTTGAGCAACCACGCCGTGGCCAGCTTTGCCATCGTGACCTCCACCTTCGTGGCCATGCGGCGGCTCCACCCCGGCTCCAAGGCGGCCTGGGTGGTGCTGGGCGCCGGGGGGGCGCTGGCGGTCTTCGTCGCCTCGGCGCGGGTCATGGGAGGCCAGCACTTCATCACCGACTCCCTGGGCGGGGCCATCGTCGGCGCGTCGGTTGGGATGCTGGTGGCGTCCCTGCATGGCTCACCGGTCACCATCCTCCCGGTGGTGGCGGCGACGGGCCAGCGCGGCATCGCGCTGAGCGCCCGCTTCTGAGCACCAGGGCCAGGACCATCCCTGTCGGCGGGCCTCGGGGGGCTGGCCCAGGTGCGGCGGTGGTGCGGGCCGGTGCCCCTGGCCGGTGCTCGGTGATACCCTGACGTGCAGATCCGCATGAGCTCGACCCCCGTCAAGGCCTCCCTGCTGGTGATCCATGCCGCCGACGCGGCGCTGCAGGGCAGGTCCTGCCCGCTGGACGGCGAGGTGACCATCGGACGCGGCGAGGAGAACACGCTGGTGATCACCTCCGACCAGGCCTCGCGCCGCCACGCCTCCGTCCGGCCCGACGCCGGCGGCCACCAGCTCTCCGACCTCGGCTCCACCAACGGCACCTTCGTCAACTCCAGCTCCGTGAAGGAGCGGCGCCTGGTCCACGGCGACGTGATCCGGGTCGCCTCGACGGTCTTGAAGTACGTGGTCGGCTGAGCCGCGCGGCGGCTCTCGGAGGGTCCCTTGCGCGGCGTCGAGCAGATCCCCTGGCTCTATGACCTCGGCCTGGCCGTCTCCGAGCGGCTCGGCTTCATCCGTTGGCGCCGGTGGCTGGCGGAAGGGGCCACGGGGAGGACGCTCGACCTGGGCACCGGCACCGGGCGCAACCTGGCCTGGTTCACCGCCGCCGGCCCGGTGGTGGCGATCGACCCGAGTCCCCACAACCTGCGCGCCGCCCGCGTCCGGGCACCGGGCGCCATGCTGGTGCGCGCCCGCGCCGAGGCGCTGCCGTTCCGGGACGGCGCCTTCGAGACGGTGGTCTCGGGGCTGGTCTTCTGCTCGGTCGACGAGCCCGTCGCCGGCTTCGCCGAGGTGCAGCGCGTGCTCTCTTCCGGCGGCACGCTCCGGATGATCGAGCACGTCCGGTCCAGCTCGGCGCTGGAGGCCTGGTGGCAGGACCTCATCCAGCCGGCCTGGACCTGGGCGGCCGGCGGTTGCAGGAACAACCGCGCGACCGAGCAGGCGGTGGTGGAGGCCGGGTTCGAGATCGACCCCAGCACGCACCGGGCCAGCGGGACCATGCGGCGCTTCGTGGCCCTGGTCCGGGTGCGGTGAGCACGGAGCCCGGAACCCCCTACTTCACGATCAGGTCGTTCTTCACGGTGGTCACGCCGCTGACCCCCTTGGCCACCCGCCCGGCCAGCTGCACGCTCTGCGCGTTGTCCACGAAGCCGCTCAGCTGCACGGTGCCCTGATAGGTCGTGACGCTGATCTGGAAGGACTTCAGCGTCGGCTCGTTGAGGAGGGCGGTCTTCACCTTGGTGGTGACGACCGAGTCGTCCACGTACTCCCCGGCGGTCTCGTCCTTCTTGGCGCCCTGGGCGGTGGTGCAGCCGAGGACGACGGTCCCCACCAGCGCGAGGCCTGCGGCTGTGAACACGGACCTGGAAAGCTTCGTCATGTGGTGACTCCCTTGGTTGCAGGATCACCAGAGCATCCGCCGTGCCTGAGCCCCCTCCGCGCATGTCCCCGCCACGGCAGCCATCGGGGCGCCGCGACCGGGGGCGCGGCCCGTTCGAGGACGTTTGCGAACGTCGGCCCGCGCCTCACGGAATCGGGCCGGTCGACCGCGCGCCGCGGAACGGCGCGGGGTCGAGCCCTTCCGCCCAGAGCAGCCGGTACAGCTTGGGGCGCGAGATCCCGACGTGGCGGGCCATCTCCGCCACCCGCCCGCCGAAGCGTTGCAGGAGGTTCTCGAGGCCGGAGCGGTCGAGCCGGGCCGGGCGCTCGGCCGTCTCCTGCGGCGCGGCATCGAGGCGGTTGTCCCGCAGCGCCGCCACCACCTCCGGACCCAGGCCGAGCCGCTCGCCCGCCGGGGTGGCGATGGCAGCGATGGAGAGCACGTTGGAGAGCCCCCGCACGTTGAGCGGCCAGGGGTGGACCAGCAGCGCCTCCTCCAGGTCCGGCGTCATGGCCCGCCCGGTGGGGTCGAGCTGCTCGAGCAGGGCCCGCGCCAGCGCCGGGATGTCGCCGCGGCGCTCGCGCAGCGGCGGGATGCGGATGAACCACTGCGCCAGCCGGGCGTAGAGATCGGCCCGGAACAGGCCCTTCTGGACCAGGTCGACCAGCTCGCGGTTGCTGGCGGCGATGACCCGCACGTCGACGGCGACGTCGTGGGCGCTCCCCACCGGGCGCACCTGCCAGGTCTCGAGCACGCGCAGCAGCGTCGGCTGCAGGGCCAGCGGGATCTCCCCCACCTCGTCGAGGAGCAGCGTGCCGCCGCGCGCGGCCCGGAAGAGCCCCTGCTGCTCGGAGACGGCGCCGGTGAAGGCCCCCCGCACGTGGCCGAAGAGCTCGCTGGCCAGCAGCCCCTCGGTGAACCCGCCGCAGTTGACGGCCACGAACGGCCCCGCCCGGCCGCTGCGCCGGTGGAGCAGGCGGGCCACGATCTCCTTGCCGGTGCCGGTCTCTCCCGTGACCACCACGGTGCGCGGGTGCGGGGCCACCGCCTCGATGCTGCGCCGGACCGCCTCGATCGACGGGGTGGCGCCGGTCAATCCCGGCACGGCGCCCAGGCGGGCGTCGCCGGCCTCGGGGACCCGCGCCCGGCGCGTGTAGACGAAGACGGTGTCGCCGAGCCGGAGCACGTCCCCTTCCTGGAGCGGCCGGGTCTCGTGCACGGCGAAGCCATTGAGCCGGGTGCCTGCGGCGCTGCCGAGATCGTGCACCACGGCCTGTGCCCCGTGGAGGCTGACCTCGGCGTGGCGGGGCGACATGGCGGGATCGTCGAACGGCTGGTCGAAGACCAGCTCGCCCCGCCCGAGCAGCATCCCGGCAGGCGGGATGGCGCGGCACTGGGTCGAGCCGTGGCCCGAGTGCGGGAAGGGAAGCAGCAGCGCCCGGGGTGGCCCGCCGGGCGGAGGCGTGGACGTGGGGTGCGCCAAGGCGGTCATGAGGTCTCCTCGGCGGCTGTGATGCTGGAAGGTCACACCGTGCTGCGCCGTCGACCTGATCTATCGTTCAGGGTGCGCTCTTTCGACGTCGTCACCCAGAACGTTTGGGGCGTAAGGCCGAACGTTCGAGGCCGGCACGCGGCCTCCAGGAAACCCGTGACCCGAAGGAGCCGCCCCGCCCCGCCGATCCCATCATCCGGGGTCGCCGGGGTGCGAAGGACGCGGTGCCCCGGTGATGTCCTCGAGGCCGAGCAGGAGCATCGGCTCGCGGGACGGAGCGGTGATGGCCCCGCCCGACACCGAGATGGTCCTGGGGCCACGGCCCGGAAGGTCGCGCGTCAGCTGCAGCGCCTGGAAGCGCCCGGCCTCGCCGAGCGATCCGGCCACGGCCTGTCGCAGCTCGGGCGTGTCCCACGCGCCGGCGCCCAGCTCGAAGAGGCCACGCCCCTCGGTCTCGGCCGGACGCTCCTGGAAGTGCCGGTAGTAGGCGGCGTTCGCCGAGAACACGCGCAGCCCGGCATCCAGGACCAGGAGCGGGACCTGCACCGCGTCCACGATGCTCCTCGCCGAGTCGCGTGCCCCCTCGGCCAGGAGGACCTCGCTCCGCAGCTCGTCGATGTCCACCAGCGAGAGGATGGCGCCATCCACCTGGCCCCCGTGAGCGCGGCGGGGCCTGATCTGCAGCCGGTGCCAGCGATCGGAGCGGTCGTGGACCTCGGCCTCCACCAGGATGGACAGCTCCATCGAGCGGGTGATCCACAGCTCCAGGTCGGGAGCCACGATGGGAAGCGCCAGGTCGCCGAGGTGCATTCCCACGTCGGCCGCCGTGAGCTCCAGGAACGTCGCCGCGCACCTGGTGAAGCGGCGGAGCCGCCGCTCCTCGTCGAGCATGAGGATGGGGATCTCGACGGCGTCGAGGAGGTTCAGGACGTCGCCGCTGGCGCGCTGCAGCTCCTGGTTCCGTTCATGGAGCTCGTCGTTCAGCGTGACCTGCTCCTCGTTGGTGGCCTGGACCTCCTCCTTGGCGGTCTCCAGCTCCTCGTTGAGGCTCTGGAGCTCCTCGTTGGCCGACACCAGGTCGTCGTTGGCGGAGGCGAGCGCCTCGTTGCCGCGCGAGTGCTCCTCGAGCAGCGCCGTCACCTGCTCCCGGGTGGAGGCGAGCTCCTCCTCGAGCTCCAGCAGCGCCGAGGTCTCCGGCCGGACGGGCCGTCCCTTTCGCCGCGGGCCCCGCGGGCCCGGCGGCACCACGGGGCGCTCCTCGAAGAGCACCGCGAACCCCCCCGCTCCACCGTCGGCCAGGTCCAGCGGGAACACCGCCAGGTCACAGAGACGACCGGGCTCGCCCCCGTCGACGGCGACCCGCTCCTTGCGGACCGGGGCGGACGTCTGGCGCGCCTTCGCCAGGGCGAGCCGGAGCGGGGAGGTGAGCCCGGCGCGCGCCATCTTGAGGAGCTGGCTCTGGGGCTCACCCTGTGGCGGCTCGAGGTAGGGACCGGTTCGTCCACGAAACTGGACCACCTCGAGCCGTTCGTTGACGACGACGCCAGGGGGGCCGTACCGGGCCAGGACCAGGGTGTCGGCGATGCGGGCCAGGGCGCCGTCTGGCCGGTGAGGCGATGGATCGACCGGGCCGGGCGGTGGGCTGGTCGAGCGGAACGCGCCGGCACGCGGGGTGAAGCGGTAGGTGCTTGGGCCCGGACGTCGCTGGAAGAGCCGGCTCCCCTGGCTGACCGGGGCGAACCACCGGGGCACGCCCGCCGCGCTCTCCGAGCGACCGAGGAGGAGGTAGCCTGGCTGGTTGAGGCTGTAGTGGGCGGCCGCGAGGACGCGTCGCTGCAGGGGCTGGCCGAAGTAGATGAGGACGTTCTGGCAGCTCAGCAGGTCGATCCGGGAGAAGGGCGCATCGCGGGCGACGTCGTGCCGGGCGAAGACGCAGAGCTCCCGCACCGCCCGCCTGACGCGCCAGCCCTGCTCGGTCCGGACGAAGAAGCGCTTCAGCCGCTCCTCCCCGAGCCCGTGGACCGCGGCCTCCGTGTAGAGCCCGACGCGCGCCACCTCGATGGCCTGCTCGCTGAGGTCGGAGCCGAAGACCAGGACCGGGTGGCCCGGATGGCCCTCGCCGAGGTGCTCGATGATCGAGATGGCCAGCGAGTAGACCTCCTCCCCGGTGGCGCACCCCACCACCCAGGCCCGGATGGCCGCGTCGGGGGCCTTGTGCTTCAGGATCTCCGGCAAGGCGATCGCCTTGAGCTCGTCGAAGCTCCCCTCGTCCCGGAAGAATGACGTCACCTTGATGAGCAGGTCCTCGGAGAGGGACCGGACCTCGGCGGGATCGCAGCCGCAGCAGCTCCAGGTAGGCGGCGATCTCGCGCGACCTGCGCAAGGCCATGCGCCGGGCGAGGCGACGCAGCAAGGTCGCCGGCTTGTACTCGCCGAAGTCGACGCCGGTGCGGCTCGCAGCAGCTCCACGACGTCGGCCAGGGAGGCGGCGCCCGCCGGCGTGGGCGGCACCGGCTCGCCGCCGGCCATGTAGGCGGTGCGGGCCAGCCGGGCCAGCTCGGCGCCGAGCGCGGGCAAGGGCAGGCAGAAGTCCACGACGCCGGCGTCGACCGCGCTCTGGGGCATCTCCCCGAAGCGCGCCGAGCGCGGGTCCTGGGCGAAGGTGATCCCGCCCTGCGCCCGGATGGCGGCCAGGCCCGCGGTGCCATCGGAGGCCGTACCCGACAGGAGCACGCCGATCGCCTGCTGGCCGCGCTCTCCCGCCAGCGACCGGAGGAAGAAGTCGATGGGGAGATGGGGGCGCTGCTCATGGCCCAGGAGTGGAAGGAGCCTCAGCGCGCCCTGCTCGATCGCCATCTGGACCCCGGGAGGGATGACGTAGACCCGGTTCGGCTCGATCCGGGCGCCGTGCTCCGCCTCGGTCACCTTCATGGTGGTTGCCTGGGCGAGCGCTTCGCTGAGCTGGCTGGTGCGCGTCGCCTCGAGGTGCTGGACCAGGACGACTCCGAGCCCGGAGTCCGCCGGGACGTGGGCCAGCAGCTGGCGAAAGGCATCGAGACCTCCGGCCGACGCCCCCACCCCGACCACCGGGAAGGTGGTCGCCGAGCCTCGGCGCCGACCCCGGCGGCCGGCGGCGCTCCGGAGGAGCTCGAGCCCGCTGGAATCCTCGACCTGTCGTGGCGGTGCGGGCATGCGGTTGACCCCCTCGGCCGGCTCAGGACCTCGCGCTTCACGTGCGGACGTTCTCGAACGACCAGGAGCTGCCGCGCCTGGCCCGACGATGGCGCTGTCGGGCCCGGACCGGCGCCCTACCCGTGGTCGTCACCGCCACCGTGCTGGTGCTTCTCAGGCCCCCGTTCGCCCTGATGGTGCGGGTTCCCCTGGTAGCGCCGGTACTGGCCTGGCGGGGAGTGCGCGATGGCGGGAGGGACGTGGCGGTCCTCGACCCGAGCCCAGTTGCTGCGGTGGTCGTGGGATCGGTACCAGGACTGATCCTGGCGCGCCCAGTAGTAGCCGTCTGCAAAGAAGACCTCCTGGTCCAGGTCGCTGACGACGCTGACGCCGGGCTGGATGACCACCAGCGGAGGCAGGATCACGGGGAGGCCGAGCGAGAAGGAGACCTCCCCTCCCACGGCCCGCCCATCCGGTCCAACCGTCGCGAAGCAGCCGCTGAGCGCAACGGCGACCAGCAGGCACGAGAGCTTTCTCATGAAGCACATCCTTTCGCCCTCAGAGCATTGCACTCATCGTGCCGGGCCACGGACCGTGTGCGGACGGGCATGGTTTCAGGTGATGGGTCCGGGCTCGTCTCTTGCAGCTGGAGTCGGTGATGCCGCTGCCGGGACATCCAGGGAGTCGCGATATGAAATCCAGGACTATCGCCGCCATCGTGCTGATGGCGGCTGGGGCGTTGGGACTGCTCTACGGGAAGTTCAGCTACACCAAGGATACCCACTCGACCCGGGTCGGCGGCCTCGAGCTGACCGTCAAGGACAGCGAGACGGTCAACATCCCGGCCTGGCTTGGGATCGCGGCGCTGGTGGCGGGCGGGCTCCTCCTCTTCGTCCCCGGGCGAAGGAGCTGAAGGATGGCACGTGACACGAGAGCCCTGATCGCGCTCGCAGGCCCCTGGTCGCCCTCGGCAGCGCTGGGTGCTGGTGGCCAATCCAGGAAGGCGGACACGGCCGTGACGAGGGGTCGTACCGCGGAGAACGTCAGGGGCCGGAGCGCCACGGTGAAGGTGGCCACCATGACGGTGGCCACGATGGCGGCCACGACTAGCCCCTGGCTCGCACCGGTCGGATCCGGGCCCGACCAGCCCCCAGGAAGTCGGGGGCTGGCTCCCGGCGGTAGCGACTACTTGTCGTGTTCCTTGCGCTGGCCTTCCCCCTGGGGCTGACCCTGGTCCTTGCCGTGCCCTGGGTCCTGCTTGGACTTCGGCTCGCCTCCCTTGCCCTCGTTTCCCTTGCCCTTCTCCGGGACGGGCGCCGGCTGCTGCGCGTGGGCCGGCTGCTGCGTGTGGGCCGGCTGCTGCGTGTGGGCCGGCTGCTGCGTGTGGGCCGGCTGCTGCGTGTGGGCCGGCTGCTGCGCGTGGGCCGGGGAGCCGTGGGGCTCGGCGTGCTGGGACGGCGGCGGCCCGCCTCGCTGGTATTGCGCCTGGTAGGTTCGCTTCACGGCATCGTCATGCGGCGCGTACCGGTAGCTCTGGCTGTGGATCTCGTACTGTCTCTCCGCCGCCGGGTAACGGCTCCCCGAGTACTGCCTCTGGTAGGTGGGCAGCGGGGCGGGGCCCGGCACGCCATGGCGATCCCACTGGTCCCATCCGCTCCGCTGCCGCTCCCAGTCGTTCCCCCAGTGCTCGCCCCAGCGCGGAGGTGCGTCCTGGTGCCAGCCGCGGAAGGAGGCGGGCGGGTGGCGGTAGTAGTGAACGGGCACGCGGAGGATGAACGCCGGCACGGCGTACGGCGCCACCATCGACCAGGGGCCGTTGTACCAGGCGCTCGCGTACCAGCGGTCGCCCTCGTAGACCCAGTACATGCCGTCATAGAAGAAGTAGTTCGAGGTCGAGCCCGGGTCGTAATAGACGGGATATCCGGGCACGACGACCAGCTGTGGGAAGGACGGCAGGTTGAAGCCGATCTGCACGCTGGGAAGGCCGATCTGCACGCTCACCTGCGCCACGGCAGGAGCCAGCGGGGACAGCAACAGCAACATGACCATGAGGCGGTAGCGCATTGTCTCTCCTCCGATGGGGACGCAGGCCTGGGGCCTGCCCGTACCTGGAGTGCACCGCCCGAGCCCGATGGCCACGGGTCCAAGGTGCCGGGTTTCGGGTGCTCGGGTCGGCTCGCGCCCGCAGCCGAACGTTCATGGGCGTTCGGCGAACCCCTCCGGCGGGCCCGGCACGCCTGGCTCCCCGGGCGCTGGCCGGGCCCCGGGGGACGCCTGGCCGTGACCGGGACGCCGTGGCGACCCGGCTCGCCCTCAGGCGCCGTCGGGACCGGACGCGCCCCGGATCGAGGCGTCGAGGATCTCGATGGGCTGGGCCGCCCGGATGGTGGCGCCGCGCTCGCGGAGCTGGCGCTGGATGTGGAGCGTGCAGCCGGGGTTGGCGCTGGCCAGCCAGCGGGCGCCGGTCGACTGCACCGCCTCGGCCTTCCTGGCGCCGATCTGCTCGGCGCTGGCGGACTGGACCAGGTTGTAGATGCCGGCGCTGCCGCAGCACTGGTCGCCGTCCGGGACCTCCACCAGCTCCAGCCCGGGGATGGCGCGCAGCAGGGCCCGGGGCGGCGCGGTGAGCCGCTGGGCGTGCCCGAGGTGGCAGGGCGAGTGGTAGGCCACCCGCGCCGGGATGGGGTGGCGCACCGCCCGCGGCGGCAGCGAGGCCACCAGCTCGTTCACGTCGCGCACCTTCCTCGAGAAGGCCGCGGCGCGCGGCCGGAAGGCGTCCCCCTCGAAGAGCCGCTCGCAGTCCTTGAGGTGCGAGCCGCAGCCGGCCGAGTTGATGACCACCAGGTCCACCTCGACCTGCTCGAAGCGCTCGATGAGGGCGCGGACCAGCCGGCGCGCCTCGTCGAGGCGGCCGGCGTGGGTGGAGAGGGCGCCGCAGCAGCCCTGCCCCGGCGGCACCACCACCTCGCACCCCTCGGCCACCAGCACCCGGGCGGTGGCGGCGTTGACGTTGGGGAAGAAGACCCCCTGCACGCAGCCGGTGACCAGCCCGACCCGGGCCCGGCGCTCCCCGGCGGCGGGCCAGCGGGCCGGCAGGCCCGGCGCCAGGCTGGCGGCGCCGATCCTCGGCGCCAGCGCGTCGAGCGTGGCGAGGCGCCTCGAGACCAGCCGCAGCAGGCCGGTGGCGCGCAGCAGCCACTGCAGCCCGCTCCGCGAGTAGACGAGGAGCAGCGCCGCCGCCACCCGCAGCCTCGCCGGGTGGGGGAAGAGCGCGAAGATCAGGGTGCGGTGGAGCCGGTCGAGCAGGCCGCGCGGCACCGCCTGCTCGCGCTGGGCGCGGGCCTCCTCGATGACCAGGTCGTAGCGGACGCCGGAGGGGCAGGCGGTCAGGCAGGCCATGCAGCCCAGGCAGCGGTCGAGGTGGAGGGCCACCGTGCCGTCCAGCTCCAGCTTGCCGTCGCGGACGCCGCGCAGGAGGTCGATGCGGCCGCGCGGCGAGTCCATCTCCTCGCCCCAGTTGATCCAGGTGGGGCAGACCGGCAGGCAGAAGCCGCAGTGGACGCAGTCGTCGAGGTGGCCGCGGGTCGTCATCTAGATCCCCCCCACGAAGCGTCCGGGGGCGAGCCGTCCCTCGGGATCGAGCCGGGCCTTGAGCCGGCGCATGACCTCGACCGCCGCCGGAGGCGCGCCCCAGGGCTCGAAGCCGGCCCGGACCTCCGGAGGCGCCGCCGCCAGCGTCAGCGAGCCGCCCAGCGCCACCAGGGCGCCCCGGGCGCCCCGCAGCGCCGCCGCCGCCGTGGCCGTGTCGCCCGGCGAGCCGCCCGCGAAGCCGCACCCCACCCACGGGTCGAGCACCGCCCAGCCCGGCCCCAGCCCGGCCACGAGCGGGGCCACCGCCCCCTCCAGCACCTTCTCCAGCGCCGACGGCGGCGCCGCCAGCCGGACCCGCACCGCACCCGAGGTCCGGGCCGCCTCGTGGCGCGCCCAGAAGGCCTCGGCGGCGGCAGCCGTCGAGCAGGGTGGCGCGGAGCCCGAGCCCCGTCGCCACCGTGCCGAGCCGCTCCGCCTGCTGCCGCACCCCCGGCCCGAACCCCTCGAAGCGGACGCCGAGGCGCCTCCCCTCGGGGCCGTCGAGCAGCGTCACGCTGGTGGGCTCGAGCTGGGCCTCGCGGGTGGCGGTCACCAGGGCCCGCACCTGCGCCCCGGTGGGCCGGTCCACCGCCACGGTGGCGCTCGCCTCGGGGAGCGGGTGGAGCCTGAAGGTGGCGGTGGTGATGAGGCCGAGCGTGCCGAGCGACCCCACCAGCAGGCGCGGCAGGTCGAAGCCGGCCACGTTCTTCACCACCTTGCCGCCGCCGCGGGCCGCCACGCCGTCGGCCCGCACCAGGGAGAGGCCGATGATCAGGTCTCGGGCGGTCCCGAAGCGGGTGCGGCGCGGGCCGAAGGCGTTGGCCGCCACCACCCCGCCCACCGTGGCCCGCTCGGCGAAGGGGGGATCGAGCGCCAGCCGCTGGCCGTGGGCGGCCAGGGTCCGCTGCAGCGCCGCCAGCGGCAGGCCGGCCTCGGCCACCACGATCTGGTCCGACGGCGAGTGCTCCACCACGCGGGCCAGCCCGCCGGTGCGGAGCACCACGTCGACCCCGGCCGGAGGCGCCCCCACGCCCAGGTCGGTGCCACCGCCCACGAAGACGACGCGGAGCCGATCGCGGGCGCAGGCCCGCATCACCTCGGCCGCCTCCTCCACGGTGGCCGGCTCGGCCACCGAGCGGGGGGCCACGCCCAGGATGGCGTCCGCGGCCTGGGCTGGACGCAGGGTGGTCACCAGCGCTCCGCGAGCCCGGCCACCTCGGCGGGGTGGGGACGGTAGGGGCCGGGCCGCTCGCCGCAGAGGCGCGGCGTGGGGAAGACCTTGTCGGGGTTGAAGCGGGCGTCGGGGTCGAAGGCGCAGCGGACCAGCGCCATGGTCTCGAGATCCTCCGGGGCGAACATGTCCGCCATGTAGGCCGCCTTCTCGGCCCCCACCCCGTGCTCGCCGGTGATGGAGCCGCCCAGCCGCACGCAGAGCCTGAGGATGTCGCCGCCCAGCCTGGCCGCCTTCTCCTCCTCGCCAGGGTGGCGCGCGTCGTAGAGCACCAGCGGGTGGAGGTTGCCGTCGCCGGCGTGGAAGACGTTGGCCACCCGCAGCCCCGCCTCGCTGGCCATCCGCCCGATCTCGCGCAGCACCCGGGCGATCTCGGAGCGCGGGATGACGCCGTCCTCGACCATGTAGTTGGGGCTGATGCGCCCCACCGCGGCGAAGGCGCTCTTGCGCCCCTTCCACATCAGCTGCCGCTCGTCCTCGTCCTTGGGCACGCGGACCTCGAGCGCCCCGGAACGGTGGGCGATCTCGATGGCCGCGGCCGAGGTGTGCTCCGCCTCGGCCACCGGGCCGTCCACGTCCATGAGCAGGATGGCCCCCACCTCCGGCCAGGCGAGGCCGGTGGCCGCCTTGGCGGCCTGGATGGCCAGCGTGTCCATCATCTCGATGGCGGCCGGGAGGATGCCGGCGCCGATGATCCCGGAGACGGCGTTCCCGGCCTCGTCGGAGGAGGGGAAGGTGGCGAGGAAGGTGCGGGTGGCCTCGGGCTTGCGCAGCAGGCGCAGGGTGACCTCGGTGACGATCCCCAGCATCCCCTCGCTGCCCACCAGCGCGGCCAGCAGGTCGTAGCCGGGGGTGTCGGGCGAGGGCCCGCCCAGGTCCACCACCTCGCCGCCGTCGATGACCACCCGGGCGCCGAGCACGTGGTTCACGGTGAAGCCGTACTTGAGGCAGTGGGCGCCGCCGGAGTTCTCGGCCACGTTGCCGCCGATGGAGCAGATCGACTGCGACGACGGGTCCGGCGCGTAGTACCAGCCGCGCCCCTGCACGGCGCGGGTGACGTCGAGGTTGATGACCCCCGGCTCCAGCCGCACCCAGCCGTCCTCCAGGTTCACCTCGAGGACCCGGCGCATGCGGGAGAGCGCCACCACCACCCCGCCCGGCGTGGGACGGGCCCCGCCGGAGAGGCCGGTGCCGGAGCCGCGGGGGACGAGCGGCACGCCGGCGGCCTGCGCCAGCTTGACCACCTCCACCACCTCGGCGGTGGTGGCCGGCAGCACCACCAGCCGCGGGCGGACGCGGTCGTGGGAGAGCCCGTCGCACTCGTAGACCGAGAGCCCGGCGGGGTCCGAGATGCAGTGGGGCTCGCCGACCACGGCGGCCATCCGCCGGGCGAGCTCCCTGGTCTCCTCGTCCACGTGCCGCTCGGACATGCACGGCTCCAGGCGGGCCGCGGCGCCCGCGTGCTGCGGCGTCTAGGCGGCGTAGACGTCCAGGGCGGCGGCCACGGCGGCGCCCGGCCGCTGCACCTTGCCGGCCCGCTTCAGCAGCACCTCGAGGGCGGCGAGCACGGCCACCACGTTGTCCTGCCGGGACGACTCGCCCATCAGGCCGATGCGCCAGACCTTGCCGGCCAGCGGCCCGAGCCCCCCGCCGATCTCGATGTTGAACTCGAGGAGCAGGGCCTTGCGGAGGGCCGCCTCGTCGACGCCGGCCGGCACCCCGATGCAGTTGAGCGAGGGGAGGCGGTGCCCCTCGCTCGCGTTGGGGGCGCACCCCAGCGCCGCCAGGCCGGCCATGAGCGCCTTGCTGTGGAGCCGGTGGCGGGCGAAGCGGGGCTCCAGCCCCTCCTCGAGCACGATGCGGAGCGACTCGCGCAGCGCGTAGACCATGGTGATGGGCGCGGTGTGGTGGTAGGCGCGCTTCCCGTCGGCCCAGTAGTCCGCGATCATGCCGAGGTCGAGGTACCAGCTCGGGCACTTGCCCTTGCGCGCCTTGACCACCTCGAGGGCGCGCGGGGAGAGGGTCAGCGGCGCCAGTCCCGGCGGGCAGGACAGGCACTTCTGCGTGCCGCTGTAGACCACGTCGGCGCCCCAGGCGTCGACGGTGACCGGGACGCCGCCCAGCGAGGTGACGGTGTCCACCACCAGCAGCGCGCCGTGGTCGTGGCAGAGCTGGCCGATTCCGTCGAGCGGCTGCTGGGCGCCGGTGGAGGTCTCGGCGTGGACCAGCGCCACCGCCTTCACCTGGCCCGCCTTCTTGAGGGCCTCCTCGATGGCGGCCCGGGAGAAGGTCTGTCCCCAGGGGACCTCCAGCTTGACCAGCTTGCCGCCGCAGCGCCCCACGATGTCCGCCATGCGGGTGCCGAAGACGCCGTTCACCCCGACGATGACGGTGTCGCCCGGCTCGATGACGTTGACCAGCGCCGCCTCCATCCCGGCCGAGCCGGTGCCGGAGATGGCGATGGTGAACTGGTTCTGGGTCTGGAACGCGGTCCGGAGCATGGCCTGGACCTCGTTCATGATGACGAGGAAGGCCGGGTCGAGGTGGCCGACCAGCGGGGTGGCCATGGCACGCAGGACCCGCGGGCTCACCATGCTCGGGCCGGGGCCGAGCAGCAGGCGCTGGGGGGGATTGAGCTCGGGGGGGATGGGCGCGGTCATGTGCTGCCTCCGGAGGATGCACCGGCCTGGGCGCCGGGCGACCCGGCATGATAGCCCTCGCCCCCGCGGGTTCGACAACCTGTTTCCAGGGGCGTGCCGGCCGCGGGCCGGGGCCGCCGCGGCGGCGCGGCGATCGCGCGGCATCGCGGATCCGGACCCTCGCCCGGGCGTAGTAGGCTGGGTGGCTGCCCCCTGCGACCTCGGACCGCAGCACGAAAGGACTCGACATGCGACTCCACCTGGCCGGCACCCTGGCGCTCGGGCTGTGGCTGCTGGCGCCCGGTGGGGCCTCCGCCGAGGTGCGCCCCTTCGCCGACGTGGAGAGCGGCTGGGCCATCCCCGGCTACAACGACGTCCGCATCCCTGGCGACACCGGCACGCTCTTCTCCCTCAACTCCGGCCCCATCACCACCGCCTCGGCCCCCTACTTCCGGCTCCGCCTCGGCGCCACCCTGGCGGAGCGGCACACGGTCTTCGTCGCCGCGGCGCCGCTGCGGCTCCAGGCCCGCGGCACGCTGCCCGGCGACGTCGACTTCGCCGGCTCGACCTTCCCGGCGGGGAGCTTCGTCACCGGCCAGTACCGCTTCGACACCTGGCGCCTCACCTACCGCTACACCTGGTGGAGGTCCGAGGACCTGGAGGCGACGGTGGGGGCCACCGCCCTGGTCCGCGACGCCGGCATCAGCCTGCAGGGCGGCGGGCAGTTCGCCGAGAAGCTCAACGTCGGCCTGGTGCCGCTCCTCTCCTTCAGCGTGCGCTGGCGCTTCGCCGGGCCCTGGAGCCTGCTCCTCGACGGCGACGCCCTGGCCGGCGGCCCGGGCCGCGCCGAGGACGTGCTGCTGGCGCTGCGCTGCCAGCTCCGCCCCGACCTGGCGGTGCGCCTCGGCTACCGCCTGCTGGAAGGGGGCGCCGACACCAGCTCGGTCTACAACTTCGCCCTGTTCCACTTCGTCGGCGCGGGGCTGGAGGTGGGGCTCTGGTAACATCCCGCCCCCCATGACCTCCCCGGCTCGCTTCGTGGCCTTCTGCGACGGCTCCGCCCTCACCAACCCCGGGGGACCGGGCGGCACCGGCTGGGTGGTGCTCGATCGCACCCGCCCGGCGCTCCGCTTCGGCGGCACCCGCTGGGTGGCGGACGGCCCCTACGCCGTCACCAACAACCGCATGGAGCTGCGGGCCGTGCTCGAGGCCCTGGACGGGCTGCCGGGAGGCGAGCAGGTCGAGGTGATCAGCGACTCGCGCTACGTGGTCGACGCCCTCTCCAGGTGGATCCACGGCTGGCGGCGCAAGGGCTGGCGCACCGCCGCCGGCGAGCCGGTGCTGAACCGGGACCTCATCGAGGCCATCGACACCCGGGGGCGCGAGCTGCAGGTCCGCTACGCCTGGGTCCGTGGCCACGACGGCCACGCCGTCAACGAGGTGGTCGACCAGCTGGCCCAGGCGGCGGCGCGCGGCGACGGTGGCGGGCCGGACGAGGCGGCGGTGATGGCGGCGCTGCGGGCCGAGGCCTTCCTCGGCGCCGGGGCCCCCTCCCCTCCCGAGGCGACCGGGGACCTGCAGCTGACGCTGCCCGTCAGGTAGGCTCCGGCCATGAACCCTTCCGGCTCCATCGACGGCGGCCCCATGGCCCGGAGGCTCGGCATCGAGATCGTCGAGGCCTCGCCCCAGCGGGTGGTCGGGACCATGCCGGTCGAGGGAAACACCCAGCCCTACGGCCTCCTCAACGGCGGCGCCTCGCTGGCCCTGGCCGAGACCCTCGGCTCCATCGGGGCCCACCTGCACGCCGGGGAGGGCCGGGGCGCGGTCGGCATCGAGATCAACGGCTCCCACCACAAGTCGGCGCGAGGCGGCCTGGTGACCGGCGTGGCCACCCCGGTGACGCTCGGCAAGACGCTGGCGGTCTACGAGATCGTGGTCCGCGACGAGCGCGGCGAGCGGCTCTGCACGGCGCGCCTGACCTGCCTGCTGCGGCCCCGGCCGGAGGCCCGCTAGGCTAGGCGCTGCTCGAGGGGGACGGGCCGCCCCGCCGAGCGCCAGCAGCAGGCCGGGGACCAGCGCGCTGGACGGGCTGGCGGCCCGGACCAGGAGCGCGCACCAGGCGCCTGCCCCGAGGAGCAGGACCAGCCATCGCCACGCGCCGGGCCGATCGAGCGGTCCGAGCAGCAGCGCGCCGGCCACCGCCACGCCCAGGGCCGCCCCGGCGGGGAGCGCGAGGGCGTGGCGCGCCGCCAGCAGCCCGTCCCAGCGCCGCTCGACGACGACGCCGAGGACCACCACCGAGCCCAGCGCCAGCGCCAGCACGGCGCCGGCCGCGGCATCCTTGGCGAGCCGGGCCCCCTCCGAGGGCGCGCCGCCGTGCAGGTCGACCGCCGCCTCCAGCGCCGTGTTGGCCGCCTCGGCGGCGATCACGGCGAAGGTGCAGAGCAGGAGCAGGGCCCGCTCTCCCGGCGACAGCGGCGCGACGGCGGCGAAGCCGCTGGCCAGCATCCCGGCCACCAGCTGGAGCCGCAGGTTGCGGTGGCGGGCCGCGTCGCGGAGGCCGCGCAGGGCATGGCCCACCGACGCCAGGAAGGCGCGAGGGGCGTGCAACTAGAGCATCCCCAGCTGCAGCCGCGCCGCCTCGCTCATCCGCGACGGGTCCCAGGGCGGATCGAAGACCAGCTCGACGTCGGCCTGCTTCACGCCCGGCACCGAGAGGCACTTGCGCCTCACGTCGTCCACCAGCACCGGCCCCACCCCGCAGCCGGGCGCGGTCAGGGTCATGTGGACCACCACCCGGTGGCCACCCTCGACCGGCTCGCTGGCCACCGAGTAGACCAGCCCCAGCTCCACGATCGAGGCGGGGATCTCCGGGTCGAAGACGTCCTTCAGGGCGGTCCAGATCTTCTGGTCGTCGAACGGCCCCTCCAGGGTGGCGGCCCGCGCCGCGGCCGCGGCCTGCGCCTCGGCCACGTACTGCGCCCCCAGCGCGTCGGCGTCCTGCCCGTCCACCCGCACCAGCTGCCCCCGCTCGGTCATGAGCGTGAAGCTGCCTCCCAGCGCCTGCTGCATGATGAGCCAGGTGCCTTCCGGAACCACCGCCACCCCGCCTTGCGGGATGAAGGTGGCCTCCACGTCGCGGAGCAGGACGATCGAGTCGCGCGCCATGGCTCCTCCTACTCGGTGCTGGCGGTGGCGCCGCCCTGCAGCGCCGACCGGAGCGTGTGCCACGCCAGGCTGGCGCACTTGACGCGGGTGGGGAACTCGTGGACCCCGCCGAAGACCGCCAGCTTGCCCAGCGCCTCGAGGTCGGGGTGGGCCCCCGGCCCCTCGGTCACCAGCGCGTGGAAGACCTGGAACATCTGCTCCACCTCGGCCGCCGTCTTCCCCTTCACCAGGCCGGTCATGACCGAGGCCGAGGCCCGGGAGATGGCGCAGCCGGTGCCGGTGAAGCGGGCCTCCTGCACCCGGCCGTCGGCCACCTTCACCTGGAGCACCAGGTGGTCGCCGCAGAGCGGGTTGAGCCCCTCGGCGGTGGCGGTGGCCCCCTCCAGCGGCCCGAAGTTCCGGGGCCGCTTGCCGTGGTCGAGGATCACCTCCTGGTAGAGATCGGTGAGCTCGCTCATGTCAGGAGAAGACCTTGATGGCGGCGTGGAGGGCGCGGACCAGCGCCTCGACGTCGGCGGGGGTGGAGTAGAGGGCGAAGGAGGCCCGGGCCGTGGCCGGCAGCCCGAACCGCTGCATGAGCGGCTGGGCGCAGTGGTGGCCGGCCCGGATGGCCACGCCCTGCCGATCGACGATGGTGGCGAGGTCGTGGGGGTGGATGTCGCCCACCATGAAGGAGAGCACGCCGGCGCGGTGGCGCGGCGTGCCGATGAGCCGCACCCCGGGGACCGAGCGCAGCGCCGCCTCGGCCTCTCGCAGCAGCGCCGCCTCGGAGGCGGCGATGGCGGGGAGGCCGATGGCGTTGACGTAGTCGAGGGCCGCCGCCAGCCCCACCGCGCCGGCGATGTCCGGCGTGCCGGCCTCGAACTTGTAGGGCAGGTCGTTCCAGGTGGACTTCTCGAAGGTGACCGAGCGGATCATGTCGCCGCCGCCCTGCCAGGGCGGCATGGCCTCGAGGTGCTCCCGCTTGCCCCAGAGCACGCCGATCCCGGTCGGCCCGTAGAGCTTGTGGCCGCTGAAGGCGTAGAAGTCGGCCCCCAGGGCCCGCACGTCGACCCCGAGGTGCGGGGCGCCCTGCGCGCCGTCCACCAGCACCGGGATGCCGCGCGCCCTGGCCAGCGCGATGATGGCGGGGAGCGGGGTCACGGTGCCGAGCGCGTTGGAGACCTGGGTCACCGCCAGCAGCCTGGCCCGGGGCCCGAGCAGCCGCTCCAGCGCGGCCAGGTCGAGGTCGCCGCCGTCGTCGACGGGGACCGGCACCACCCGGGCCCCCACCGCCGCCGCCAGCAGCTGCCAGGGCACGATGTTGGAGTGGTGCTCCAGCGTGGTGACCACGATCTCGTCGCCGGCCCCGACCCGCTGCCGGCCGAAGCTCTGGGCCACCAGGTTGATCGGCCTCGGTGGCGCCGCGCACGAAGATCACCTCGCGCCGGTCGGCGTTGAGGAACCTGGCCACCGTGGCCCGGGCCCCCTCGAAGGCCCGGGTGGCCCGCTCGGAGAGGGCGTGGACGCCGCGGTGGACGTTGGCGTTGTCCCGCTCGTAGAAGCGGGAGATGGCGTCGATGACGGCCCGCGGCTTCTGGGTGGTGGCGGCGCTGTCGAGGTAGACCAGCGGCTTGCCGTAGACCTGCTGGTCGAGCGCCGGGAAGTCGGCGCGCCGGGCGGCGGCGTCGAAGGGGGCCGGGCGGGCCGGCGCGGTGGGCGCGGCGGTGGTCACGCCGCCTCCACCAGCCGGGCCCCGTCGGGCAGGCGCGAGGCCACCAGCGCCCGGGCCCGGGTCCGCAGCGGCGCCGGCCGCAGCAGCTCCACCATGCCGGCCGCGAAGGCGTAGATGAGCAGGCTCCGCGCCGCCGGCTCGGAGAGGCCGCGCGAGCGCAGGTAGAAGAGCGAGGTCGGGTCGAGCTGCCCCACCGTGCCGCCGTGGCTGCACTTCACGTCGTCGGCCAGGATCTCGAGCTGCGGCCGGGTGTCGACGGTGGCGTCGTCGGAGAGGAGCAGGTTGGAGCTGGACTGCTGCGCCGAGGTCTTCTGCGCGCCCGGCGACACGCGGACGCGGCCGGTGAAGACGCCACGGGCCCGCCCGTCGAGGACGGTCTTGAAGGTCTGGGTGCTGGTGCAGTGCGGCGCCACGTGCTCGACGTGCACGAAGGCGTCGGTGATGCGCGAGGCGCTGGCCATGCCCAGGCCCGAGGCGGTCAGCTCGGCCTTCTCGCCGAGGAGCCGGGCGTGCAGCTCGGCGCGCGCCACCTGCCCGCCCAGGGCCAGGCCGTGCGAGGTGAAGCGGCTCTCGGCCGCCTGCTCCACGTGGAGCGAGGCCAGCTCGAAGGTCTCCAGCCCCTCCTCCTGGAAGCGGTAGTGGTTCACCTCGGCGCCCGGGGCCATCACGATCTCGGCCACCGGCGCCACCAGCGCCCGCACCCCCTCCGCCGAGATGGAGTGCTCCACCACGGTGACCAGCGAGCCCTCGCCGGCCACCAGCAGCAGGCGCGGGAAGGTGGCCACCACCCGTCCCGGCAGGGAGGTGAGGTGGACGATGCGGATGGGCGGCGCCACCGCCCCGCCGACCGGCAGGTGCAGCAGCACGCCGTCCTCGAAGAGCGCGGTGTTGGCCGCCACCAGCGCGTGGCGGCCGACGCCGGCCAGGCGGCCGAGGTGCGGGTGGACCAGGTCCGGCACCTCGCGCAGCGCCTCGCCCAGCGAGATGAGCACGGCGCCGGGCGGCAGCCCCTGCACCCGGGAGAGATCGGAGCGGTAGCGGCCGTTGGCGAAGACCAGCTGGGGGCCGCTCCAGGTGCCGGCGCGCTCCAGCAGCGCCGCCGCCGCGTCGCCCTCGTCGGGCCGGGCCCGGTCGAGGCGCAGCGCGCCGAGCGAGGCCAGGCTGGTGTAGCGCCAGTCCTCGAGGCGGGTGGTGGGCAGCCCCAGCGACCGCAGGCTGGAGAACGCCGCCTCGCGCAGCTCGCCCAGCCAGCGCGGATCGTCGGGGCCGACGGCGAAGGTCGCCAGCAGGCTCTCGGCCGCCGGCGTGACGGTGGCGCCCAGGGTCATGGGCGGGCCTCGGTGAGCGGCACCGGCGCCTTGTCGCCGGCCCAGGCGTAGCCGGTCTTCTCCAGCTCCAGCGCCAGCTCGCGCCCGCCGGTCTTGACGATGCGGCCGCCGGCCATGACGTGCACCACGTCGGGGGTGACGTGGTCGAGGAGCCGCTGGTAGTGGGTGACCATGACGATGGCCCGCTCCGGGCTGCGCAGCGCGTTGACCCCGCCGGAGACCACCCGCAGCGCGTCGATGTCGAGGCCGGAGTCAATCTCGTCGAGGATGGCCAGCCGCGGCTCCAGCACCGCCATCTGGAAGACCTCGTTGCGCTTCTTCTCGCCGCCGCTGAACCCCTCGTTGACCGAGCGGGAGCCGAAGGCCGGGTCGAGCTCGACCAGCTTCATCTTCTCCTTGGCGAAGGCCAGGAAGTCCATGGCGTCCAGCTCCTCCTCGCCGCGCGCCTTGCGGATGGCGTTGAGCGCGGTGCGGAGGAAGTAGAGGTTGCCCACCCCGGGGATCTCGACCGGGTACTGGAAGCCGAGGAAGACGCCGGCCGCGGCCCGCGCCTCCGGGGCCAGCGCCAGCAGGTCCTTGCCGGCGAAGCGGACCGAGCCGGCCGTCACCTCGTAGGAGTCCCGCCCGGCCAGCACCCCGGCCAGCGTCGACTTGCCGGAGCCGTTCGGCCCCATGATGGCGTGGACCTCCCCCTCGCGGACCACCAGGTCCAGCCCCTTGAGGATCTCCTTCTCGCCGACCCGGGCCCGCAGGCCCCGGATCTCCAGCAGCACCGCCCCGCTCATCCCACGCTCCCTTCCAGCGACAGACCCAGCAGCTTCTGCGCCTCCACCGCGAACTCCATGGGCAGCTCCTTGAGGACCTGCTTGGCGAACCCGTTGACGATCATCGAGACCGCGTCCTCGTCCGACAGGCCGCGCTGCCGGCAGTAGAAGAGCTGGTCCTCGGAGATCTTGGAGGTGGTGGCCTCGTGCTCCACCGTGGCCGACGGGTTCTTCACCTCGATGTACGGGAAGGTGTGGGCGCCGCAGCGGTCGCCGATGAGCAGCGAGTCGCACTGCGAGTGGTTGCGCGCCCCCTCCGCCCCCTTCTGCACCTTGACCAGGCCCCGGTAGGTGTTCTGGCCGCGGCCGGCGCTGATCCCCTTCGACACGATGGTGGAGCGGGTGTTGCGGCCGACGTGGATCATCTTGGTCCCGGTGTCGGCCTGCTGCCGGTGGTTGGCCAGGGCCACCGAGTAGAACTCCCCCACCGCGTCGTCGCCGAGCAGGATCACCGAGGGGTACTTCCAGGTCACCGCGCTGCCGGTCTCCACCTGGGTCCAGCTGATGCGCGAGCCGCGGTGGGCCACGCCGCGCTTGGTGACGAAGTTGTAGATGCCGCCCCGGCCCTCGGCGTCGCCGGGGTACCAGTTCTGCACCGTCGAGTACTTGATCTGGGCGCCGTCGCGGGCCACCAGCTCGACCACCGCGGCGTGGAGCTGGTTCTCGTCGCGCATGGGCGCGGTGCAGCCCTCCAGGTAGCTGACGTAGGACCCCTCGTCGGCCACGATCAGCGTCCGCTCGAACTGGCCGGTGTCCTTGGCGTTGATGCGGAAGTAGGTGGACAGCTCCATGGGGCAGCGCACGCCCTTGGGCACGTAGACGAAGCTGCCGTCGGAGAAGACCGCGCTGTTGAGCGCCGCGAAGAAGTTGTCGGTGGTGGGGACCACGCTCCCGAGGTGCTCCTCGACCAGCGCCGGGTGCTCCCGCACCGCCTCGGAGAAGGAGCAGAAGATGATCCCCTTCTCGGCCAGCCTGGCCTTGTAGGTGGTGGCCACCGAGACCGAGTCGAAGACGGCGTCGACGGCGATGCCGGCCAGCCGCATCTGCTCCTCGAGCGGGATGCCCAGCTTGGAGAAGGCCCGCTTCAGCTCGGGGTCGACCTCCTCCATCGAGCTGGGCCCCTTCTTCTGCCTGGGCGCCGAGTAGTAGACGATCTGCTGGTAGTCGGGCCGCTTGTAGGTGACGTTGGCCCAGTCGGGCTCCTGCATGGTGAGCCAGTGCCGGTAGGCCTTGAGCCGCCAGTCGAGCATGAACTGCGGCTCCCCCTTCTTGCGGGAGATGATGCGGATGATCTCCTCGGAGAGCCCCTTGGGGATGGCGTCGGCCTCGATGTCGGTGACGAAGCCGTAGCGGTACTTCTGCTCGGTCAGGTCCTTGAGCTGCTCGGCGGTGGTCATGGCGTGGTCACCACGGGGAGGATGGCCGGGAGGGCGGCGGCCGGGGCCCCCCGGCCGAGGCGGAACGGTCCGATCTCGGAGAGCGGCAGGGCCCGGAGCGCCGTCTGCACGGCCCGCGAGACGGGATCCCAGGTTCCCTTGGCGATGCAGGAGGGCTCGATGCCGCAGGCCTCGGCGCCCTGGGAGCCGCACTCGGTGAGCGCGATGGGCCCCTCCAGCGCCTCGACCACCTCGGCCACCGAGATCAGCTCGGGGGCGCGGGTCAGCGAGTAGCCGCCGTGGCGGCCGCGGTGCGACTGGAGCAGCCCGGCGCGGGAGAGCTCCTTGCAGAGCTTGGAGACGGTGGGCAGCGGGACGCGGGAACGGGCCGACAGCGCCTGCGCCGTGAGCGTCGGCTCCCCGCGCGCCAGGTGGGCGAGGATGACGATGGCGTAGTCGGTCAGCTTGCTCATCCGGATCATGTCGGCGACCTCGGTCCCCGGGGAGGTGGGCGGTGGCCCACGCTCGAGGAAGCATCATGGACCGAAACGGTCCAGATACCACCAAATCTAATGGGTCGGAGCCCGCTGTCATCAAAAAGCGTCGTCGATCCCGACCCCCGAACGGGCTAGACGGTGGCCCTCACCAGCGGACCGTCGACCGATTCCCCGCCGAGGTCGAGGTAGAGGTGGTCGGCCACGATGGTCACGCCGAGCTTCTGGCGGCGCTCGTCTCGCGGGGCCAGCGCCCGGAGCAGCGGGTCCGGCACCGCGGCCAGCTCCGCCCTCGCCAGCCGCTCGGGGCGACCGGCCCGGGCCTCGGCGAGGAAGGCCTCCAGCCGGCGCTCCCCCTCGAAGAGCACGGCCACCCTGGCCCCGCCGCCCCGGGCCAGGTCCTTCTCGATCCGCGAGACCTCGGGGCGGCCGACCCGCACCAGCAGCGTCCGGGTGGAGCCGTCCGGCCCGAGCGCCACCAGCTCGGGCTCGTCCGGCTCGCAGATCCCCGGGCCGAAGGCCAGGGTCTCCTCCCACTGCCAGCAGAAGGCCAGCAGCCGCAGCCAGAGGCGCTCGATGGTCTCGGAGGGATGGCGCGCCGCCTTGACGGCCAGCTTCAGGTCGAGCCCGCGGTCGACGTGCGAGAGGGCGACGTCGAAGTGATGCAGCGTGGAAGGGAGCGCCATGGGGCCCGGTCTATCGCAGAAGCCGCCGGTTTTCTCCACCCTTCCCTACCTGTCGGACCTGGCGGCCGCCTGGCCAGGGCCCTAGGATCCGGGCTCCACGTTCAGGGTGAGCCCTTCGCCCCGGAGGTCCGATGCGCCCGCGCCGGCTCGTCCTGCTGCTCCTGCTGGCCGCCGCGCCGGCCCTCGCCGAGGACCCGGCGCCCGGTCCGGCCGCCGCCAGCCCGGACCCGTCGTCGCCGGCCGAGGCCCCGCTGCCGAGGCTCGGCCTGCGGCTCGGCCTGGGCGGCCCCGACGGCGCCACCGCCAGCCTGGTGGTGCGTCCCCTGCCCTCCCTGCGCTTCCACGCCGGGCCGGCGTGGAACTACCTCGGGTGGGGCGTGCAGGGTGGCGTCGCGGTCACCCCCTTCCGCTGGGCCGTCTCGCCGGTCCTGGAGGCCACCTACGGCCACTTCTTCGGCGCCGACCTGAACAAGGTCATCAAGGACATCCCCGCCGAGCTGCAGTCGCTGGCCTCCGACGTCGGCTACGACTACCTCAGCGGCCAGGTCGGCCTCGAGCTCGGCGCCCCGCGCCGCTTCACCTTCTCGATCGGGCTCGGGCTCTCCTACGTCTGGAGCGACCTCCGCGGCACCGCCACCACGGTCCAGAACCCCGGCACGCCGGACCAGGCCACCGTGACCGTCGCCAACCCGTCCCTGCGCGCCGTGATCCCGTCCTTCCGGCTCGGCATGCTCTTCCCCTTCTAGCGAGGCCGCCATGCGCCGACGCCACTTCGCCCTGCCCCTCCTCGCGCTCCTGGCCGGCTGCGGCCTGCTCTACGCCGAGGTGGAGATCCCCAGCGTCACCGTCACCCTCCCGCAGCAGGACTTCACCGGCGCCCCCGCGGGCGCGCCGCTGGTGAAGGAGGTCTCCTTCGACGTGGGGGCCAACCTGCCCTTCGCCGACCAGCCCGACGTCAGCTACGAGCTGCGGCTCACCCGGCTGCAGGTGACCATCGTGAGCGGCTCGGTCATGGGCGACTTCGGCGACATCGGGTCGGTGACGCTCACGGTGCTGCCCCCGCCCGGCCAGACCCTGCCGGAGGAGGCCACCATCGCCGCCTACGCCAAGGCGGCGCCGCCGGCCGACCAGTTCCCCACCACCATCTCGGTGGCCGGCTACTCCAACCTCGACCTGGCGCCCTACGTGGCCGGCAACACCATGACCATGAAGCTGACGGCCGTGTCCCTCACCGGGGCGGCCATCCCCGACTGGAAGGCCGACGTCGGCGGGGAGTTCTACCTGAAGGCGCGCGTCGAGTACGGGGACCAGCTGGCGAAGCGGCCGTGACCGGCGCCGCCAGGCCGCAGGCGTCGCAGGCGTCGCCGCAGGGCCCGGCCACCTCGCCGAAGTGGCCCACCAGCCGCTCGTGGCGGCAGCCCGGCTCGTCGGCGAACCGGAACATGGCCCGCGCCTGGCGGCGCTGCCAGGCCGCGAACTGCTCGTCCTCGCCGGCCATCCGATCGAGCGCCGCCACGTCGGCCCAGGAGTAGAAGAGCACGCAGTCGGAGTCCAGGCCGTCGCGGCCGGCGCGGCCGATCTCCTGGTAGTAGGCCTCCAGCGAGCGCGGCATGTCGCGGTGGATGACGTAGCGGATGTCCGGCTTGTCGATCCCCATGCCGAAGGCGATGGTGGCCACCACCACCTCCACGGCCCCCGCGGCGAAGGCGTCCTGCACCCGCTCGCGCTCCGCCGCCTCCAGCCCGGCGTGGTAGGCGGCGGCGCGCACGCCGTGGTCGGCGAGGAACCCGGCCACCGACTCCACCGTCTTGCGGCCCAGCGCGTAGACGATGCCGCTCTGGCGCCGGCGCGCCTTGACCAGCCGCAGGATGGCGTCGCGCGAGGAGGGGCCGTCCCCGCCCTTCTTGACGGCGTGGAGCTTCAGGTTGGTCCGCAGGAAGGAGCCGGTCACCAGCAGCGGCTCGGCCATGCCCAGCTGGTCGGCGATGTCGCGCGTCACCTCGCGGGTGGCGGTGGCGGTGAGCGCCAGCACCGGCGCGCCGAAGCGGTCCTTCAGGCCCGCCAGCTGCCGGTAGGCGGGGCGGAAGTCGTGGCCCCAGTGGCTGATGCAGTGGGCCTCGTCCACGGCCAGCAGCGACAGCCCCAGCCCGGAGAGCGCGCTCCCCACCGAGGCCTCCAGCCCCTCCGGCGCGGCGTAGAGCAGCTCCACCTCGCCGCGCCGCAGCGCCGCCACCCGGGCCCGCCGCTCCTCCGGCCCCAGCGTCGAGTTGAGGAAGGTGGCGCGCAGCCCGGCCCGGGACATGGCGTCGACCTGGTCCTTCATCAGCGCGATGAGCGGCGAGATCACCAGCGTGGTGCCGCCCAGCAGCCGGGCCGGGAGCTGGTAGGTGAGCGACTTGCCGGCCCCGGTCGGCATGACGCCGACGCAGTCCCGGCCCCCCAGCACCGCCTCGACGATGGCCGCCTGGCCGGGCCGGAAGTCGTGGTGGCCGAAGAGCTCCCGCAGCACGGCGCGCGCCGCGTCCAGGGTGGGGGCCGACCGCGGCGGCGGGCGGCGCACCGAGTCGGCCAGCGCCTTGAGCCGGTCGACGAGGCCGGGGCTGAAGTCGGCGGGGCGGGCGCGGTAGCGGGCGCGCAGCTCGGTGAGCCGGGCCGCCGCCTCGCCCCGGCCGGATCCGCCCGGCGCCTCGAGGGCGCGGGCGATGGCCGCCACCTCGTCCTCGATCACCGCCGCCCTCGCTCCGCCGCCCTTCATCCGGCGCACCTTATACCGCGGGCTCCGCCCGGGGTGGGCCGGCCCGGCCCGAGACGGCACGGGCGCCGGCCCGGAGGCCAGCGCCCGTGGGACCCCGACGGCGGGGAGCTACTTGGTCAGCTTGGCGTCCTCGATGATGACCGGGTAGGCGTAGCCGGCGCCGAAGTCCTTGTCGGTGCGGACCGTGCCCTTGGCCACCACCGTGTCGCCCACCGCGGTCATGTCCTGGGTGGTGACGGTGATGTCGTTGTCCTGCTTGTCGGCCTTGCCGCTGCCGTCCTGCAGGTGGACCCAGTTCTTGCCCATGATGCCGGGGTTGAACTTGACCACCTTGCCGCGGATGGTGACCGTCTTCTCCTTGAGCGAGGACTTCTGGGCGTAGACCTCGGCGACGGTGCGGGCGTCCGGGCCGCTGGCCTTCGGGACCTTGACGTCGCCGACGTTGCTCGGGCCCTGGGCGGCCTTGGCGTGCTGCTGCGCCATGGCGGCGGGGCCGCCCTCCGCGCCGGGCATGCCGGCCGGGGCGCCGGGCATGCCGGCCGGGGCGCCGGGGCGGCGGCGGCGGGCGCGGCGCCCTCCAGCGTGCCGAAGTAGACCACCTCGAACTTCCGCTTCAGCGTCTTGGACTCGAAGTTGGCCATGGGCATGGCGTTGAGGACGGTGACCTCGGCGCCCTTGGCCACGTCCGCCTTGGGCACCGCGGCCCACTGCTCCCCCTGGCCCGACTGGATCTTCAGGTAGCTGTAGGGCGGCGCGTCGAGCCGCTCCAGCACCTTGCCCTTGATGCTGGCCGAGGGCGGCGCGGCCGGGGCCTCCATCGCGTTGGGTGCGGTGGGCGGCGGCGCGACCACGGGCGGCTCGCTCTTCTTGCAGCCCGCCACGGCCACGGCGACGAGCAGGACGGCGCTAAGACGACGCATCGGTGAAACCTCCATGAAAGGGATGTCCGGTGCCCCCCTCTACCACGCTCAGCCGCGCAGCCGCCAGCCAGACCGCAGCAGCAGGTAGGAGGCGGCCAGCGCCCCGGCCGCCAGCAGCAGCACCAGCCCGGCCCCCGCCCACGGGGAGGCGTCGCTGGCCCCCAGCACCGCGTAGCGCAGGCCATCGACCATGTAGAAGACGGGGTTGGCCCGGGCCACCGCCGCCAGCCCGGGCGGCAGCATCCGCACCGAGAAGAAGACGCCGCCCAGGAAGGTGAGCGGCAGGATGAAGAAGGTGGGGAAGAAGTTCACCTGCTCGAAGGTCTGGGCCCAGATGGCGCTGGCCACGCCGCCGGCCGCGAAGGCGATCGCCGCCAGCGTCACCACCGCCAGCGCCAGCAGCGGATGGGCCACCTCGAACCCGGTGAAGAGGCCCGCCACCCCCCAGGTGATCCCGCCCACCAGCAGCCCGCGCACCACCGCCGCCACCACGAAGGCGCCGAGGATCTCGGCGTAGGAGAGCGGGGAGACCAGCACGTCGACGATGGTCCCCTGCAGCTTCATGACGAAGAGCGAGGAGGCGCTGTTGAGGTAGGCGTTCTGCACCACCCCCATCAGCACCAGCCCGGGCACGATGAAGCGGGCGTACGGCACCCCCCCCACCTCGCGGAGCTGGTGGCCGATGGAGACGCCGAAGACCACGAAGTAGAGCGTGGTGGTGACCAGCGGCGTCGCCAGGGTCTGCCCGGGGACGCGCAGGAAGCGGCGGATCTCCTTGGAGAGCAGGGTCTGGAAGCCCAGCGAGCTCACGGCGCCACCGCCACCTTCCGGCCCACCAGCTCCACGTAGATCTCCTCCAGCGAGCGCCCGCCGGAGCGGGCCAGCAGCGCCGACTTCTCCTCGACGAGGAGCAGGCGACCCCGGTCGATGATGCCGATCCGATCGGCCAGCGCCTCCGCCTCCTCGAGGTAGTGGGTGGTGAGCACCACCGTGGTGCCCCGGTCGCGCAGGGTCCGCACGTAGGCCCAGAGGGCGCGGCGCAGCTCGACGTCGACGCCGGCGGTCGGCTCGTCGAGGAAGAGCACCTTGGGCTCGTGGACCAGGGCCTTGGCGATGAGGAGCCGGCGCCGCATGCCGCCGGAGAGGGCCCGGGCGCTGGTGGTGCGCTTGGCGGTCAGGTCGAGGGCGGTGAGCAGCTCCAGGAGGCGGGGCTCGGTGAGCCGCACGCCGAAGTAGCCGGCCTGGAAGCGGAGCGCCTCCTCGACCGTGAAGAACGGGTCGAAGTTGATCTCCTGCGGCACCAGCCCGACGTGGCGGCGCGTGAACCGGTAGTCGCGCACCACGTCGCGCCCCAGCACCCGGGCCTCGCCGGCGGTGGCCCGGGCCAGCCCGGTCACCACCGAGATGAGGGTGGTCTTGCCGGCCCCGTTGGGCCCGAGCAGCCCGAAGATCTCGCCGGCGCGGATCTCCAGGTCGACGCCGTCGAGGGCCACCAGGCCGCCGTAGCGCTTCACCAGGCCGCGGATCTGGACGACGGGTTCGGTCACGGCCCGGCAATCTAACCCCGGGAGGCGCCCCCTGTCCCGGGAGGCGCCCCTGGGAGGCTCCCCGTTGCCATCCCCCTTGCCACGCCGCCGCCGCCGTCCCAGACTCCCGCGCCATGCCGCCTGGAGCCCCCGACTCGGAGAGCCCGGCGCCGGGATCGATCTCCGCGCTCCTCGCCGACCTGGCCCGCACCCCGGCGGTCGACGGGGGCGTGGACTGGTCGCCCGAGCTCCGGCCCGGCGCCCGCGTCGATCGCTTCGAGCTCCTGCGGGAGCTGGGGCGCGGCGCCTTCGGCGTGGTCTTCGAGGCCCGCGACACCTCCCTGGGGCGGCTGGTGGCCTTCAAGGTGGTCCGCGCCGGCCGCAGCGAGGTGGCCGAGGAGCAGCTGCGTCGCGAGGCCGAGGCCATCGCCCGGCTGGCCCATCCCAACCTGGTGACGCTCTACGACTTCGGCCGCTGCGCCCACGGCCCCTACCTGGTGCTCGAGCTGCTGCGCGGCCAGACCCTCTCGGCGCGGCTGGCCCGGGGTCCCCTGCCCCCCGCCGAGGCGGTGGTCATCGCCGTCGAGGTGGCCCGCGGCCTGGCCTGGGCCCACGCCCACGGCGTGGTCCACCGCGACCTCAAGCCGTCCAACATCTTCCTGGTCGAGGGGGGCGGCGCCAAGGTGCTCGACTTCGGGCTGGCGCAGGCCTTCGGCCGGCGGCGGCTGGGCGGCGGCACGCCCAACGGCATGGCCCCCGAGCAGTGGCGCGAGGCCCCCGAGGACGAGCGGACCGACGTCTTCGCGCTCGGGGTGGTCCTGTTCCGGATGCTCACCGCCACCCTGCCCTTCCCCGACGACGAGGGGCGCTCGGTGCTCGGCCCGGAGCCGGCGCCGCGCCTGGCCGTGCCGGGCCAGCCCGGGCTGGCCAGGCTGGTGGCCCGGATGCTGGAGAAGGATCCGATCCGGCGGCCGCGCGACGGCGCCGCCGTGCTGGCCGAGCTGCTGGTGATCCAGGCGGAGCTGGCCCCGCCCGGCGCCGGGGGACCGGCCGCCGGGTCGGTCCGCATCCTGCCCCGCTGGCGGCGCTGGGTCGGCCGGGTCGCGGCGGTGACCGCGGCGGCCGCCGCCGTCGCCCTCCTCACGGCCGGGTGGCTCGAGTGGCAGCGGCGGGCCGCGGCCAGCCAGGCCCCGTCGGTGGCGGTCCTCCCCTTCGTCGACCTGAGCCAGGCGCGCGACCAGCGCTACCTCTCCGACGGCCTGGCCGAGGAGATCATGGCGGCCCTGACGCGCCTGGAAGGGCTCCGGGTGACGGGCCGGGCCTCGGCGGCGGCCTTCCGCGATCCCCTCCCCGACCTGCGCCGGGTCGGCCGCGACCTCGACGTCGAGGCGGTGCTGGAGGGGAGCGTGCGCCGGGACGGTGACCGGATCCGGGTCACGGCCCAGCTGGTCAGGGTGGCGGACGGCTCCTCCCTCTGGTCGCGCACCTTCGACCGCGCCGTGGGCGACCTCTTCGCCGTCGAGGACGAGATCGCCGGCGCGGTGGTCCAGGCCCTCCGGGTCAGGCTGCTGGCCGGCTCCGCCCCCAGCTCCCAGCTCCACCGGACCGCCAACCCGGAGGTCTACGCCCAGTTCCTGCTGGGCCGGCAGCTGGAGCGCGAGGACCGGGTCCCGGCGGCGCGGCAGGCGGTGGCCGCCTATCGCCGCGCCCTGGCCCTCGACCCGACCTACGCGCCGGCCTGGGCGGGCCTCTCCCAGTCGGTCTTCTGGGGCTACGCCAACGTCGACGGCACCGCCGCCGAGCTGAGGCAGGCGCGGGCCGAGGCCATGGCCGCCGCCGAGCAGGCCGTCACGCTGGAGCCCGAGCTGGCCGAGGGCTACGCCGCCCGCGGCTTCCTGCGCGCCAGCGTCGACTGGGACTGGATCGGCGCCCGCTCCGACTTCGAGCGGGCCGTGGCCCTCGAGCCCGGCAACGCCGAGGTCCGGCAGCGCTACGCCCGCGACGTCCTCGCCCCCATCGGCCTGCTGGCCGAGGCCCGCCGATCGGCGCTGCTGGCGACGCGGCTCGATCCGCTCTCGGCCAGCGCCTGGTCGTCGCTGGCGGCGGTCCACCTCGCCGCGGGGGAGCTGGACCGGGCCCGCCGCGCCGCCACCCGCTCGCTGGAGCTGCGGCCGCGGCAGGACTTCGCCACCACCTACCTGGCGCTGGTCGAGCTGGTGGAGGGGCGGCCCGAGGCGGCGCTGGAGGCGGCCCGGCGCTGCGCCGAGGACCTGTTCCGGCTGCAGCTGACCGCGGCGGCGCTCCACTCGATGGGGCGGCGCCCCGAGGCCCAGGCGGCGCTCGACCAGCTCGTCGCCGGCCACGCCGACGACGGCCCCTTCCAGATCGCCACGGTCTTCGCCTGGCGCGGCCAGACCGACCAGGCCTTCTGGTGGCTGGAGCGGGCGCTGGCGGCCCGCGACGGCGGGCTCATGGACCTGCGGCTCGATCCGCTGGTGCGCGGGCTGGCCCCCGACCCTCGCTTCGCCGACCTGCTCGACCGGCTCCACCTGCCGGCCGAGTGAGCCGCCCCATCAGCCCACCTGGGTGCGGAAGCGCGACACCGCCAGCGCCATCACCCCCACCCCCAGCACGGCCAGGGAGGCCAGCTGGAACCACAGGTCGGTGAAGCCGGCGCCGCGCAGCAGCACGCCGCGCATCACCTCGGCGAAGTGGCGAAGCGGGTTGATCCAGGTCACCACCTGCAGCCAGCCCGGCATGCCGCGGATGGGCGTCATCACCCCGGAGAGCAGGATGGCCGGCATCATGAAGATGATGCTGCCGAGGAAGGCCTGCTGCTGGTTCTGCGAGATGGTGGAGATGAACAGCCCGACGCCGAGCGTGGAGAAGACGTAGAGCATCACCCCGGTCGCCCCCACCAGCGGGCTGCCGTGCAGCGGCACCTCGAACACCCAGCTCCCCACCGCGACCAGCAGCAGCAGGTCGAAGATGCCGATGACCAGGAAGGGGAGCAGCTTGCCGAGGAGCAGCCAGACGGGCCGGATGGGCGTCACCAGCACCTGCTCCATGGTCCCCATCTCCCGCTCGCGCGAGAGCCCCATGGCGGTCACCATGGTGGTGACGATGACCAGCAGGGTGCCGGCGATGCCCGGCACGATGTACGGCGCCGACTTGAGCCGCGGGTTGTAGAGGACGCGCGGCGCCAGCACCACCTGCGCCGGCGCCGGGCGCCCGGCCGCCTCCAGCCGGTCGCGGATGAGCCGCTCCCCGGCCTCGCCGAAGTAGCGGGAGACGGCCCCGCTGGCCACCAGGGCGCGGTTGGGATCGCCGCCGTCGAGCAGCAGCTGCGCCTCGGCGGGCCGCTGGCTGGCCAGGTCGTCGGCCAGCCCCGGCGTGAAGACCAGCGCCGCCGCCGCCCGGCCGTCGTCGAGGGCCCGCTCGGCCTCGGGCACCCCGGCCTCCTCGCCGACCAGGCGCAGCGTCTGGTCGGCCAGCACCCGCCGGGCGTGGAGCCGGCTCTGGTCGCTCCGGTCCTGGTCCACCAGGACGGTGGGCACGCGGTCGACGTCGAAGTCGACGGCGAAGCCGAAGATCACGGTCTGGATGAAGGGCGCCATGACGAGCAGGAACATCACCCGCCGGTCGCGGATGGTCTGCCGCACCTCCTTGCGGAAGACCGCCGCCAGCTGCCGCCGCGCCGTCTCGAGGCTCACGGCGCCCCCCGCCTGGCCGGGTGCGCGCTCACGCCAGCCTCCGCTTGAAGCGGGCGGTGGCCAGGCCGAGGATGCAGAGCGCGAAGACCGCCATGGCCAGCAGGTCGGGCCAGAGCACGTCGAGCCCGTTCCCCTTGAGCAGGATGCCGCGCAGCGCGTGGACCAGGTAGCGCGCCGGGATGACGCGGGAGATGGCCTGCAGCGGCCACGGCATGTTCTCGATGGGGAAGATCATCCCGGAGAGGATGACCGAGGGGAGCAGGGCCGAGAGCGCCCCGGCCTGGGTCGCCACCAGCTGGTTCCTGGCCACCACCGAGATGAAGAGCCCCTGCCCGAGCATGCCGACCAGGAAGACCAGCCCGATCAGCACCAGCAGGGCCAGGCTGCCGCGGATGGGGACCTCGAAGACCAGCGCCCCGAAGGCCACCACCAGCAGCAGCTCGACCAGGCCGAGGGCCAGGTAGGGGAGCAGCTTGCCGAGCACGATCTCGAGCCGGCCCACCGGCGAGGCGAAGAGCTGCTCCATCGAGCCGCGCTCCCACTCGCCGGCGATGGCCAGGGCGGTGAGCATCACCGCGGTGACGGCCAGCAGGAAGGCCGACAGCCCCGGCACCATGTAGAAGGCGGAGCGCCCCTCGGGGTTGTAGCGGGTCCAGACCTTCACCTGCAGCGGCGGCTCCAGGCCGGCGAAGGTGGCCCCGGCCAGCCGCTGGCTCTCGGCGCGGGCGATGGCGTCGGCCTTGGCCAGGACCTGGTTGCCGATGACCGGGTCGGTGCCATCCACCACCAGCTGCACCTGGGCCTTGCGGCCCAGCAGCAGGTCCCGCTGGTAGCCGCGCGGCACCACCAGCGCGCCCACCACGGCGGTGCCGCGCAGGAGCGCCTCGGCCCGCTCGGGCGTCGGCCGGCCCACCACCTGGAACTCGCCCGAGCCGTCGAAGGCCCGCGCCAGCGCCCGGGAGGCCTCGCTCTGGTCCTGGTCGGCGAAGGCCAGCGGGATGTGGTCGATGTCGGTGGAGACGCCGTAGCCGAAGAGGAAGAGCATCACCACCGGCATCACCAGCGCCAGCCCCAGGGTGCGCGGATCCCGCTGGACGTGGAGGGTCTCCTTGGCGGCCATGGCGCCGATGCGCCGCAGCGAGCGGACCAGCGGCCTGCCGGTCACGGCCCACCCCGGGCGCCGCGGTCGACCACGGCGAGGAAGACGTCCTCCAGCGTGGGCGCGGACTCCTCCACCTCGACGGCGTCGGCCCCGGCCTGGCGCAGCGCCGCCGCCACCCGGGCGGCGTCGAGCCGCTCCGGGTCGACGCGCAGGTGGAGCCCCGCGCCGAAGGGCGCCACCGCCCGCACCCCGTCCGAGCCGACCAGCCGGGGCCCGGCCGCCGCCAGGCCCCGCCCGCGGGCCACCAGCACCCGGTCCGGCACCCAGGTCCGCTTCAGCCCGGCCGGCGTGTCGAGCGCCACCAGCCTGCCGTCCACCATCAGCCCGATGCGCCGGCAGTACTCGGCCTCGTCGAGGTAGTGGGTGGTGACGAAGACGGTGGTGCCCCCGCGCGCCAGCTCGCGGATCAGGTCCCAGAAGGCCCGCCGCGCCACCGGGTCGACGCCGGCGGTCGGCTCGTCGAGGAAGACGATGCCGGGCTGGTGGAGCAGCGCGCAGGCCAGCGCCAGCCGCTGCCGCTGCCCCCCGGGCAGGTCGCCGGTGGTGGCGTCGTGCTGCGCGTCCAGCCCGACCCGCTCCAGCAGCTCGCCGGCGCGGCGCCGCAGGGCCCCCCCGGCCAGGCCGTAGGCGGCGCCGAAGAAGAGCAGGTTCTCCTCCACCGGCAGGTCGAGGTAGAGCGAGAACCGCTGCGACATGTAGCCGATCGACTCCTTGACGCGGTCGGGGGCGCTGGCCACGTCGTGCCCGGCCACCGAGGCCTGGCCCGCGCTCGGCGCCAGCAGCCCGATGAGCATGCGGATGGTGGTGCTCTTCCCGGCGCCGTTGGCGCCCAGGTAGCCGAAGATCTCCCCCTGCCCCACCTCGAAGGAGACCCGGTCGACGGCGGTGAAGTCGCCGAAGCGGCGGGTCAGGTCGCGGACCACGATGGCCGGGGTCACGCCGTCCTCCCGATCTCGTGGATGAAGAGCTCCTCGAAGCCCGCCCGGGGGTGGCCGGCCCGCTCGAAGTCGGCCAGCAGCCTGGTCGGCTCGCCCTCCAGCAGGAGCCGGCCGCGGTGCACCAGCCCGACCCGGTGGCAGCGCTCGGCCTCGTCCATGTAGGGCGTGGAGATCAGCACCGCCATGCCGTGCTCCACGAACTCGTGGAGCAGCGCCCAGAGCTCGCGGCGCGAGACCGGGTCGACGCCGTTGGTCGGCTCGTCGAGCAGCAGCACCTCCGGCTCGGTGATGAGCGCGCAGGAGAGCGCCAGCTTCTTGTACATGCCGCCGGAGAGCTGGTCGGCGCGCCGGTCGACGAAGGGGGCCAGCCGCGTCAGCGCCAGCAGCCGGGCCGAGCGCTCGCGGAAGACGGCGCGGGGGAGCGTGGCCAGCCGGCCGAAGAAGCGCAGGTTCTCGCCCACGGTGAGATCGCGGTAGAGGCTGTACTGCTGCGGCATGAGCCCGAGCCGCTCGCGCACCGAGCCGTCGCGGGCGGGATCGAGGCCGAGGATGCGCGCCTCGCCGCCGTCCAGGTCGATGAGGCCGGCCAGGGCGCGGATGGCGGTGGTCTTCCCGGCGCCGTCGGGGCCGACCAGGCCGTAGAGCTCGCCGCGGGCCACCTCGAGGCCGAGCCCGTCGAGCGCGGTGACGGCGCCGAAGCGGCGCCGGAGCCCGCGGGCCTCCACGGCCGGCCCTCCCGCCGCGGCGGCGGCGTCCCGCGCGGCCACCGCTACCGCCCCGTGCCCGGGATGGTGACCTGCACCGGCATGCCGGCGCGCAGCCGGTGCCCGGGATCCCGCACCGTGACCTCGACCGGGTAGACCAGCCGGTCGCGGTCGGTCCGGGTCTGGATGTTGCGAGGCGTGAACTCGGCCTCGAGCGAGACGGTCCGCACCGTCCCCTCGAAGCTGGTCCCCGGCCAGGCGTCGGCCACCACCACGGCCGGAGCGCCCGGCTTGACCACGCCCACCTCGGCGTTGGGCAGGTAGAAGGTGGCCTTGGGCTCGGAGAGGTCGACGAGGCGCACCAGCACCGAGCCCGGGCTCACCAGCTCGCCCGCCTCGTGCGGGAGCTTGCCGACCTCGGCGTCCCGGGGGGCCTTCAGCTCGCACTCCGCGGTGAGCAGCCGGACCCTGGCCACCGCGGCCTCGGCGGCCCTCACCTGGGCGGCCGCGGCCCGCGCCTGGGCCTCGGCCGCCCCCACCACGGCCTCGGCCGCGCGCGCCTGGGCCTGGCTGGCCGCCGCCTGCGCCCGCGCCGCGTCGGCCTGGTGCTGCAGCCCCTGGGCCGTGGCCTGGCTCTGGTCGATGGCCGCCTCGGAGACGCTGTCGGGCGTCGAGGCCACGCGCCGGGCCTGCCGCTCGGCGACGTCGCGCTGGGCCTCCAGCGAGGCGGCCTGGGCCCCGGCCGCCTGCTGGCCGGCGCTGGCCGCCGTCCTGGCGCCGACCGCCGACTTCCGCTGCGCCTCGGCCGCCACGGCCTGCGCCTGCGCCGAGGCCAGCCGCGCCTCGGCCTCGGCCAGGGCGGCGTCCTGGTCGGCGCAGTCGAGCCGGACCAGCAGGTCGCCGGCCTTCACCGCCTGCCCCTCGCGCACCTTCACCTCGACCACCCGCGCCCCGACCCGGGAGGAGAGGTCCACCACCACCGCCTCGATCTGGCCCGAGCCGCCCGACGGCGCGGCCAGCGCCCGGGCCTGCATCCAGACCTTGAGCGAGATGAGCGCGGTGAGCAGGAGCGTGAATCCGGCGAGGGCGATGACGACGCGACGCATAGGGCTGGGTCTCCGGAGGGTCGCTCATAGGACCCCGCTTCCCGTGCGGAGGGCAAGTGGCGTGCCGGGGCGCCGCCCCCGGCCGGGCCCGCTCCGGCACGGCCTCCCGGCCCCGGGGGCGGGCGCCGGGCGTCGGGATCCCGACAGGTCGTTCGGGGCGGCGAACGGCGGCGGGGTCGCGCTCGCGCCCCATCCCCCGCCGGGTGGCCGGATCCGGCCCGCCCGGCTCCGGCACCCGGCTTGCTCCACGGGGTCCCGTGGACCGGCCCGGCGCAGGCGCCCCCGTGCGCGGTGGAGCGGCCCGGCGTATCCTTGCCGGGCGGCCGGCGCCGCACGAGGTGCGCGTGACCCCGCGGGACGGCTTCGAGGAGATCCAGCGTCAGGAGATGTCCCGCCTCTTCGGGCTCTTCACCCGCGCCCGGCTGGCCCTGATCCCGGCGCTGGTGGTCCTCTTCGCCTGGACCTGGTGGGTCGATCCCACCGGCTGGCGCATCGTCATCCTCGCCGTGGCGGTGCCGCTGCTGGCCGCCATCTTCGTGGTCGAGTTCCGGCGCTGGCAGCGGCGCGGCCTCTCCCGGCACGCCATCGACCGGAACCTGGTGGTGGGCATCCTCGGCGTCGTCACCTTCAGCGTGGTGAGCGGTGGCCTGGAGAGCCCCTTCCTGCCGGTGATGGTGGTGGTGACCGTGGCCATCGGCCTGTTCGGCTCGCCCGCGGTGGCCACCTGGCTGATGGGCTTCCAGATGATCACCGTGCTCACCTTCACCGTCCTGCAGCTGACCCGCGGCGACGCCTGGTTGAGGCTGCCGCTGCTCTCCGGCGAGGGGCGCATCCCCACCGCGCGGACCCTCACCGTGGCCGTCACCTTCACGGTGCTGCTGGCGGCCAGCCGCCACCTCGGCCGCTTCGTCCGCCGCGCCTTCGACGCCATGCTGCTCCGCACCGTGCGCGCCCAGACCGAGTCGCTGCGCGCCCACGCCGAGCGGGCCGAGGAGCTGACCGCCCTCTCCGCCGAGATCGCCCACGAGCTGAAGAACCCGCTGGCCTCGGTGAAGGGGCTGGCCGGGCTGCTGGCGCCGGCGGTGTCCAGCGGCAAGGGCGCGGAGCGGCTGGCGGTGCTGCGCCACGAGGTGGACCGGATGCAGGCCATCCTCGACGAGTTCCTCAACTTCTCCCGCCCGCTGGTCCCGCTGGCGCTCGGCGACCACGACGCCGGCGAGCTGTGCCGGGAGGTGGCGGCGCTCCACGAGGGGCTGGCCCACGAGCGCGGCGTGGAGATCGAGGTGGACGCCGAGGGGCCGGCCCCGGCCCGCTGCGACCCCCGCAAGGTGAAGCAGGTGCTCATCAACCTGCTGCAGAACGCGCTCGACGCCTCGCCTCCGGAGTCCTCGGTGCTGCTCTACGCCCGCGCCGAGCCCGGCGGCGGCGCGCGGGTGGTGGTGGCCGACCGGGGGCGCGGGCTCGACCCGTCGCTGGGGCGCCAGGTCTTCGACCCCGGCGTCACCACCAAGGCGCAGGGGAGCGGCCTCGGCCTCACCATCGCCCGGGCGCTGGCCCGCCAGCACGGCGGGGACCTCTCGCTCGTCACCCGGGAGGGGGGCGGCACGGAGGCGGTGCTGACCCTGCCGGGCGGCGCCTCGACCCGGGCGCGGGCCGCCGAGCGGGGGGTGGCGTGACCGCCCGGGTGCTGGTGGTCGACGACGACCCCGGGGTCCGCTACACGCTCCGCGAGATCCTCGAGTCGGAGGGCCTGGAGGTGGCCGAGGCCGGCGACGGCGTGGAGGCGCTGGAGCGCCTCGCCGAGCGCCCCGCGCCGCTGGTCATCACCGACCTGCGCATGCCCCGCCTCGACGGGCGCGGGCTGCTGGCCGAGCTGGCCACCCGGGCCCCGGGCACGCGGGTGGTGCTGATCACGGCGCACGGGTCGGAGCGCGACGCCGTCGAGGCCATCAAGGCCGGCGCCTACGACTACTTCAAGAAGCCCTTCGAGACCGAGGAGCTGCTGGCGGTGGTGCGGCGGGCCGTCGAGGCGGTCCGGCTGCGCGACGAGAACGAGCGGCTGGCCGGGGAGCTGGCGCTCTCGCGCACCATGGTCTTCGGGTCGGAGTCGATGCGCTCGCTGGCCCGGCTGGTGGCCCGGGTGGCGCCCAAGGACATCACCGTGCTCATCACCGGCGAGAGCGGCACCGGCAAGGAGCGGGTGGCCGAGGCGCTGGTGCGCGCCTCGCCGCGCGCCGAGAAGCCCTTCGTCCGCTTCAACTGCGCCGCCCTCTCGCCCGAGCTGGCCGAGGCCGAGCTCTTCGGCCATGCCCGCGGCGCCTTCACCGGCGCGGTCCGCTCCCGCCCCGGGCTCTTCGGCGAGGCCGACGGCGGCACCATCCTCCTCGACGAGGTGGGCGAGCTGGCGGCCTCGGCGCAGGCCAAGCTGCTGCGCGTCCTGCAGGAGGGGGAGGTGCGCCCGGTCGGCGAGGAGCGGTCGCGCACCGTCGACGTGCGGGTGCTGGCCGCCACCCACCGGGACCTCGAGGCGGAGGTGAAGGCCGGGCGCTTCCGCGAGGACCTCTTCTACCGGCTCAACGTGGTCCGGCTCCACGTCCCGCCGCTGCGCGAGCGGCCCGACGACGTGGTGCTGCTGGCCCGGCACTTCCTCGACCGCTTCGCGACCCGCTTCGGCGTCGACGGGCTGCGGGTGCCGGAGGCCCTCTTCGATCGCCTTCGCGCCCACCCCTGGCCAGGCAACGTCCGGGAGCTGGAGAACGCCCTGGAGAGCCTGGTGGCCCTCTCGCCGCCGGAGGGGCTCGATCTCTCCCTGCTGCCGTTCGGGCGCAGCGAGGCGGCGCCGGCCGGCGACGGGCCGCTGTCGCTGAAGCAGCGGGTGGAGGCCTACGAGCGGGGGCTGGTCTACGAGGCCCTCCGCGAGGCGCTCGGCAACCGGAGCGAGGCCGCGCGGCGGCTCGGCATCAGCCGCGTCACCCTCCACGACAAGCTGAAGAAGTACGGGCTGGGCGCCGACGAGGAGTAGGCGCGCCCGGCCGCCCCGCGGCGCCGGCCGGTCAACCTCGGCGCGGCGCCCGGCGGCGGGAGCCGCGGCGGGCGCGCATCCCGGCGCGGGCCGCCACCTCGTGGATGGCGTCGCGGGTGACGTAGGCCGTGCCGTGGAAGAGGGCCACCCGGGTCCCGGCGGCGTCGCGCACCTCCACCTCGACGCGGGAGAGGCGCGCCGAGCGGGCCACCTCGATCGCCGTGGCCGTCAGCGTGCCGCGGGTGGTGGCGGCCAGGAACGAGATGGTGACCTCGATGGCCAGCGCCACCTGGCCCCGGCCGTTGCAGGCCACCGCGAAGGCGAAGTCGGCCAGCGTGAAGACCGCGCCGCCCTGGGCCACGCCCACGCCGTTGAGGTGGCCGGGCCGCAGCGCCAGGCGGGCCACGGCGCGTCCCGGGCCGCAGTCGACGAGGCGGATGCCGGCGCCGGCCGCGAAGCGGTCGCCGCGGAAGAAGCGGCGCAGGAAGGCCGGCGTGGGAACGGGAGGCTCTGCCTGCCCCGCGGCGCGACGGCGGGGGCGCTGGGCGGGCGTCGGCGTGGGCATGGGATGGAGGACGGGCGGCGAGGCCGGCTACCCCGCCGTGTAGGCGCCACCGGCCCCGGTGCACTGGGCCTGGGCCGTGGTCGCGGTCCAGAGCGAGGCGTAGTAGCGCGTCACGGTGGTCACCCCGGGCACGCCGGTGGGGATGGAGCAGCTGCCGACCCGGTCGGTGGGCGTGCACTCGGCCGCGGCGTTGGTCCCCGCCGCGGACGTGCAGGCCTCCTGGAAGGTGGCGAGGGCCGTGCCCCCCGGGCCGCTGTAGTCCTGGCAGGTGCCGAGGGCGGTGCTGCTGCAGGAGGCGTGGGGGAGCAGGTCCTGGAGCGTGCTCCCGCACCCGGCCAGTGCGGCGACGAGGAAGATGGCGGCGATCCGTCTCGGCACGTGAACCCCCCGCGGTGGTGGATGGAGAGGAAGCTACCGGGGAGGAGCGGCCTGCGCCAGTTTCACGGCCGGCCGTCCGGGGTTTGCCCCGCGCGGCGTCGGGGGTATCTTCCCGCCGCCACTCGACCCGACGAGGCCCGCATGTCCAACGGCAGCTTCCGCATCCCCGCCCCCCGCAACGAGCCCACCCTCACCCACGCCCCGGGGACCCCCGAGCGCGCCGCGCTGCAGGCCCGGCTGAAGGAGCTGGCGGCGACGCCCATCGAGATCCCGCTGGTCATCGGCGGCCAGGAGGTCCGGACCGGGCGCCTCGCCGAGGTGCGCGCCCCGCACCGGCACTCGCAGGTGCTGGCCCGCTTCCACCAGGCCGGCCCCGCCGAGGTGGCGCAGGCCGCCGCGGCGGCGGTCGAGGCGCGGCGCGACTGGGCGGCGCTGGGCCCGCACGACCGGGCGGCGGTGCTGCTCAAGGCGGCCGATCTCGCCAGCGGGCCGTGGCGCGCCACCCTCAACGCCGCCACCATGCTCGGCCAGGCCAAGTCGGTCCAGCAGGCCGAGATCGACTCGGCCTGCGAGGTGATCGACTTCTGGCGCTGGAACCCGCACTTCATGTCCCAGCTGCTGGCGGACCAGCCGGTCTCCTCGCCCGGGATCTGGAACCGGACCGAGTACCGGGCCCTGGAGGGGTTCGTCTTCGCGCTCACCCCCTTCAACTTCACCGCCATCGCCGCCAACCTCCCCACCGCCCCGGCGCTGATGGGGAACGGGGTGGTCTGGAAGCCGGCCTCCACCGCCGTCCTCTCCAACTGGTACCTGCTCAAGGTGCTGGAGGAGGCGGGGCTCCCGCCGGGCGTCATCAACTTCGTCCCCGGCCCCGGCGCCACGGTGGGCGACGCCGTGCTGGCCCAGCCGACGCTGGGCGGCCTCCACTTCACGGGCTCGACGGCCGTGTTCAACGGGATGTGGCGGACCATCGCCGCCAACCTGGAGACCTACCGCGGCTACCCGCGCATCGTCGGCGAGACCGGCGGCAAGGACTTCGTCTTCCTCCACCCCTCCGCCGACGTCGAGGCCGCGGCGGTGGCCCTCTGCCGCGGCGCCTTCGAGTACCAGGGGCAGAAGTGCTCGGCCGCCTCCCGCGCCTACGTGCCGCGCTCGCTCTGGCCGGCGCTGAAGGAGCGGCTGCTGGCCGAGGTGGCCGCGCTGGCGGTGGGACCCACCGAGGACCTCTCCACCTTCTTCTCCGCGGTCATCGACAAGGCCGCCTTCACCCGCATCAGGGGCTACCTCGACCTCGCCCGCGCCACGCCGGGCCACCGCATCCTCTGCGGCGGCACCACCGACGACACCACCGGCTGGTTCGTCGCGCCCACCGTGGTCGAGACCGAGGACCCGCGCTCCCGCCTCATGCAGGAGGAGATCTTCGGGCCGGTGCTGACCCTCTTCGTCTACGAGGACGCCCGGCTCGACGAGGCCGTGGCGCTCTGCGACGGCACCTCGCCCTACGCGCTGACCGGCGCGGTCTTCGCCCGCGACCGCCGGGCGCTGGCCCGGCTCACCGGGCAGCTGGCCGACGCGGCCGGCAACTTCTACCTGAACGACAAGCCGACCGGCGCGGTGGTGGGCCAGCAGCCCTTCGGCGGCGCCCGCGCCTCCGGCACCAACGACAAGGCCGGCAGCCTCGCCAACCTGATGCGCTGGACGTCGATCCGCTCCATCAAGGAGAACTTCGATCCGCCGAGGTCGGTGCCGTACCCACATCAGCGAAAAGACTGATCGCGCCCCACGCGAAGCGTGGACGGGAGCGGCCCGGGGCGGTAGTTTCCGGTCCGGTGGGCCCCGGTCCGCCAACCACCCCCGACATCGGAGTCCACATGGTCCGCTCGCTCGCCCGCGTCACCTTCTTGCTCGCCGCCCTGGCGGCCACCACCCCCGCCCTCGCCCAGGAGAAGGGCGGCGCCGGCGCCGAGAAGCCCAGGGTCGGGTTCGGCATCTCGATGACCGCCTTCGACTGGGTGGGGCTGCAGGTCGCCTCGCCGGTCCCCACCACCGCCGACGTCTCGGTCAACTTCGACGTCGGGCAGTTCCGGCTCGAGCCGTCCCTGGGCTTCAGCCGCTACTCGAATCGACGGCGGCCAGGAGGGCTCGGACCTGAACCTCGGCTGCGGCCTGCTCATCCCCCTGAAGGCCGGGAAGTCGGTGTCGATCTACACGGGCCCCCGCCTCTTCCTCGGCTTCGCCTCGGCCTCGAACGGGGCCGGCTTCTCCGACTCCGGCGTCGACTTCACGGTGGCCGGGGTCCTCGGGGCCGAGTGGTTCGCCGACCCCCACTTCTCCATCGGCGCCGAGGCCCGGCTCAGCCTCGTCGTCGCTCAGCGACCTGACCGACGCCGGCGTGGTCCTGCGGGACGGCGCCACCGTCTTCGCCACCAGCGGCCACGTCTACCTCCGCTTCTACCTGTAGCGCCGGCCCGCGCCCGGGGCGCGCCTTGCCGGCCGCCCCGGGACGCGCTACTCACCGCGGGCGATGAGCCTCGTCGTCGTCAGCGGCCTCTCCCTCGCCCACGGGCCCAAGGTCCTCTTCGACGGCGCCGGCTTCACCATCGGCCCGCACGACCGCATCGGCCTGCTCGGCGCCAACGGCACCGGCAAGTCGACCCTGCTGCGCATCCTGGCCGGCGAGGTGACCCCCGACGCCGGCGCCCTCACCTGGCGGCGCGGCACCCGCGTCGGCTACCTGCCGCAGGACGTGGCGGCGCTGCCGGCCGGCTCGGTCATCGAGTCGGTGCTGGCGGCGGTGCCGGGGCGGGCCTCGCTGGAGGCGCGGCTGGCCGCGGCCGAGGACGGGCTCCACGCCGCCACCGAGGCGGAGGCGCAGCTGGAGCTCTCGGCGGCGCTGGCCGACCTGCACCAGCAGCTCGACCACTTCGAGGAGCGCTTCGGCCGCCACCGCGCCGAGCGGCTGCTGGCCGGCCTGGGCTTCTCGCTGCCCGAGCTCGACCGGCCCTGCTCGAGCCTCTCCGGGGGCTGGAAGATGCGGGCGGCGCTGGCGGGCCTGCTGCTGCAGGACCCCGACCTGCTGCTGCTCGACGAGCCCACCAACCACCTCGACATCCCCACCCTGACCTGGTTCGACCAGTTCCTGCGCGCCTCGCGCCGGGCGCTGCTGCTGGTGAGCCACGATCGCGAGTTCCTCGACCGGCAGGTGGGCAAGGTGCTGGCGCTGGAGCTGGAGGGGGTCCGCGCCTTCACCGGCGGCGTGACCGCCTACCGGCAGTGGCGCGTCGAGGAGGAGGCCCGGCTGGCCGCGGCGGCCCGCAAGCAGCAGGACAAGCGCGAGCAGCTCACCACCTTCATCGAGCGGTTCGGCGCCAAGGCCACCAAGGCGGCCCAGGCCCGGTCGAAGCAGAAGCTGCTGGATCGGATGGAGGTGGTGGAGACCCTGGAGGAGCGGGCCACCGTCCGCTTCCGCTTCGCCGAGGCGCCGCGCTCCGGCCGCGAGGTGCTGCGGCTCGACGGGGTCGGCAAGGCCTTCGGGCCGCGCACCGTCTACCGCGACCTCTCCGCCACCGTGACCCGGGGAGACCGGATCGGCGTGATCGGCCCCAACGGCGCCGGGAAGTCGACGCTGCTCAAGCTGGCCGCCGGCGCGCTGGCCCCGGACCGCGGCACCGTCAAGCTGGGCCACGGGGTGGTGATGGGCTACTACGCCCAGCACCTGCTGGAGCCGGGCGGCGCCGCCGCCGGCTCGCTCGACCCCCGGGCCACCATCCTGGAGACGCTCTGGGCGCTGGCCCCGGATCGCGGCGAGGCCTGGGTCCGCTCCATCGCCGGCGGCTTCCTCTTCTCGGGCGACGACGTGGAGAAGCCCATCGGCGTCCTCTCCGGGGGCGAGCGGGCCCGGGTGGCCCTGGCCCGGCTGCTGCTGGTCCCCGCCAACCTGCTGCTGCTCGACGAGCCGACCAACCACCTCGACCTCGACAGCTCCGAGGCGCTCATCGAGGCGCTGCGCGGCTTCCCCGGGACGCTGCTCTTCGTCTCCCACAACCGGACCTTCGTGAACGCCCTGGCCACCGTGATCTGGGAGGTGAAGGACGGCGCCATCCTCCCCTGCCCCGGCAACCTCGACGACTGGCTCTACCACCAGCGGCAGCTGGAGGAGGCGGCCGGCGGGGGCGAGGAGGCCGGCGGGCGCGGCCCGGGCGGGCCAGCGGTCGAGCCGGGCGGCGCGCGGGAACGGAAGCGGGCCGAGGCCGAGGCCCGCAACGAGCGCTACCGGCGCGAGAAGCCGCTGCGCGACGCCCTGGCCGCCGTGGAGGCGCGCATCGCCGCGCTGGAGGCGGAGGCCCGGGAGGCCGGGGCGGCGCTGGCCGACCCGGCCCTCTACCAGGACTTCGACCGGGCCCGGCCCCACCTCCTGCGCAAGGCGGCGGCGGAGCGCGAGCTGGGCGAGCGCTACGGCGAGTGGGAGCGGCTGGCCGGCGAGCTGGAGGCGGCGGCCGGGACGTGAGCGCGCCGCCGCCCGCTGGACACGGGTCGGCGGCGCCGGGTGCGACGGGAGGCGGGCCCCGCCTACTTCAGCGCGGCCAGCGCCTTCTCGTAGTTGGGCTCCTGCCGGTGCTCCGGGACCAGCTCGGTGTAGATGACCTTGTCGTCCTCGTCGAGGATCACCACGGAGCGCGCCGTCAGGCCCGCCACCGCCCCGTCGACGATGGTCACCCCCCAGTCCTTGCCGAAGGTGGAGCGGAAGGTGGAGAGCGGGGTCACGCCGGTCAGCCCCTCGGCGGTGCAGAAGCGCTTCGAGGCGAAGGGGAGGTCGGCCGAGACGTTCAGGACCACCACGTTCGCCAGCGACGACGGCCTCCTTGTTGAACCGGCGCGCCGAGGCCGCGCAGATGCCGGTGTCGAGGGAGGGCGTGATGTTGAGCACCTTCTTCTTGCCCTTGAAGTCCGCCAGGGTGACGTCCTTCAGGTCGCCCGTGGTCAGCTTGAAGTCGGGCGCCTTGGACCCGACCGCCGGCAGGTCGCCGATGGTGTGGATGGGGTTGCCGCCGATCGTGATGTTGGCCATGTGCCGTCTCTCCTGGTGGTGGTGGTGGTGTGCGGCCTGAATCTGCGTCCGAATGGGGCCGGGATCGAGTTCCCTCGCGGGTACATACCGACGAAGGGCGCGGCGCGCCACCCCCAGTGCGGGCCCCGGCTTCACGCCCCGTTGACGACGGCTCAGCCGGGGCGGAGCGAGGCGAGCAGCGGCGAGGGCGTGCCGATGGCGGCGATCCAGAGCTGGTGGGCCGCCCGGGTCACGGCCACGTGGAGCCTGCGGCGGGCCTCGGGCTCGTCCGGGTAGGCGCGCGCCGAGGCGTCCGGGATCAGCACGTAGTCGAACTCCAGCCCCTTCACGCTGGCCACGTCGGTGACGTCGACGCCGGGGCGGAAGGTGAAGCCGCCGTCGAGCGCCAGCCGGGCCTCGGGCAGGTCGGCCAGCAGCCGGTGGAAGCCGCGGGCCGTCTCCGGCGAGGAGGCCACCACCGCCACCGACGCCTCCGGCTCCCGCTCCAGCAGCTCGCGGATGGCGCCGGTGAGGAAGAGCTGGGCGTGGGCCTCGCTGGGGAAGTCGAAGCGGACCACCGGCGAGCCGGCCTTGCCGGCGCGCGGCGGCTCCGGCGGCGCCAGCGGGCCGAGGATCCGGTGGGCCAGCTCGGCCACCGGGGCGGGGCAGCGGTAGGTGGTGGCCAGCCGCACCGTGGCCGCCCCGGGGGCGCCCACCGCCTCCATCGCCTGCGACCACCCGGCGTAGGAGGTGAAGGTCTGCTGGGCCTCGTCCCCGGCCACCGTGACGCTCCGCTCCCCCTCGAGGTGGCTGCCCAGCACCGCCAGCTCCACCAGCGACACGTCCTCGGCCTCGTCCACCACCAGGTGCGAGAGCCGTCGCGCCCCCGGCCCGCCGTGCCGCGCCGCCATGAAGACCAGCAGTGGCAGGTCCTCGGCGTCGAGCGTCCCGCCCAGCGACTCGGGCGTGTCCTCGTCCACCGCCAGCCCGTCGATGGTGGCCAGCCGCTCGGGATCGATGCCGGCCAGCGCCAGCGCCGCCGGCTCGGCCAGCTGCAGGCGGGTGTGGCGGACCACCTCCTCGACGGCGGTGGTCGGCAGGTCGCCGGCGGCCCGCGCCACCACCCCGGCCACGAACCTCGGGTCGACCAGCAGGTCGCCCAGGTCGCGGCGCAGCCCGCGCAGCGTCACCGGGCCGACCGGCACCGGCCGCGCGCTCAGGGCGGCGTGGAGCGCGGGGTGGCGCTTCAGGCGCGAGACCAGCGCCGGCGGCTCGGCGCAGAGGCGCGGGGGCGGCACGCCGAAGGCCGACTGGAAGGCGCCGCGGGCCCAGTCGTCGAGCGTGCGGACCGCCACCTTCTCGAGCCCCAGCGGTGCCAGCAGCCGGGTGGCCAGCCGCGCCAGCCCCGGCTCGGGCACCACCACCTGGATGCGCGAGGCCGGGTAGCGGCGCGGGTCGGCCGCGGCGATGCGCGCCAGGCGGTGGAGCGCCACCGTGGTCTTGCCGCTGCCGGCGCTGCCCAGCACCAGCAGCGGCTCGGAGGCGGGGGCGCTCACCGCCTCCCACTGCTCCCGGTCGAGGAGCGCGGTCACCTCGGCCGCCGCGGCCCGGTCGCGGGCCCCCACGCCGACCCCCAGCACGCCGGCGCGCGCCGCGCTCCCGGCGCCGCCGCCCAGCCGCGCCCCCGAGACCGTGGCCCGCGTCCAGCCGGACGGGGTGCGCACCAGCGCGGTGGCGCCGGCCGTGATCCGGACCAGCCGGCCGCGGTCGATCACCACCACGCGGCGGGCCTCCACGACGCCGCGCGCCACCCGCCCCGGGAACGGCTCCTCGTACTCCTCGCCGTCGCGGTAGCGGTAGAAGAGCCCGGCCACCGGCGCGGCGCGCCAGTCCACCACCCGCACGCCCGACTCGCGATGGAAGAAGGTGGCGCGGCCGAGGCAGTAGTCGCGCACCTCCTTCCCCTCGCGGAGGCGCAGGTGGGCGAAGTACGGCGCGGCCGGGTCCGGGCCCTCCCCGCCCCGGCTCCGCTCCATCACGGCGCGGACCAGCCCCATCTCCTGGAAGACGGTGGGGAGGTCCTTGGCGGTGAGCTCCAGCGCCTCCTCGCGCAGCTCGCGCAGCCGGCCCTCCAGCTCGACGCCGTCGTCGCGGCCGGCCCGCTGGCCGGAGAGCGCGGCCAGGACGGTCGCCAGCAGCGCCTCCTCCTCGGCCACGAGCTTCCGCTCGGCCGGCGTGAGGGCGCCGGGGCCGGGGTCCGCGGCGGTCGGGGTGGACGGGCGCAAGGTCGCCAAGTGTAAGCCGGCGCCCCCGGCGGTGCACGGGATGCCTTGGCCCTCGACGGGGCGTCGCGGGCGTGCGAGGAACCCGGGGATGCGCTGGATGGTCGCGACCGCCGGCACCGCCCTGATGGCGGTCCTGGGCGCCGTCTACAGCTGGAGCCTCTACGCCCAGCCGCTGGGTCATGCCTTCGGCTGGTCGGCGGGCGTCACCACCGGCGCCTTCTCGACCGCCATCTTCTTCCTCGGCGTGGGGGCCATCGCCGGCGGCCGCCTCCAGGACCGGCTCGGCCCCCGGCCGGTGGCGCTGGCCGGGGCCGCCCTCTGGGCGACCGGGAACGTGGCCGCCGGGCTCGGCCTGGGCCGGCTCGGCGCGCCCTGGCTCTACGCCACCTACGGCGTGGTGGGCGGGCTCGGCCTCGGTCTCGGCTACGTGACGCCGGTGGCGGCGGTGGCCAAGTGGTTCGGGGCGAGGCGGGGGCTGGGGACCGGGCTGGTGGTGATGGGCTTCGGGCTCGGCGCCTTCCTCTACAACCTGGCCATGCGGGCGCTCGGTCCCATGGTGGGGGCCGCGGAGATCGGGGCCCGCTTCACCGGCTCCGGCCTGGTCTTCGGCGCGGTGGGGCTCCTGGCCGCGGCGCTGCTGCGCGATCCGCCGGCGGGGACCGGCTCCGGCGCGGCCGCCGCCGCCACCGCGGAGGGCTGGCCCCCCTCGCTGGCCTTGCGCACCCCGCAGTTCTGGGCCCTCTGGGCCATGCTCTTCCTCAACGTCGCCGCCGGCATCCTCTTCATCTCCAGCGCCGTGCCGCTGCTGCGGGAGCTGACCGGCATCCCGGCCGACCGGGCGGTGGCGGTCTACGGGGCCATCGCGGTGGCCAACGGGCTGGGCCGCTTCCTCTGGGGCGCGGTCTCGGACCGGCTCGGCCGCCGGCTCGCCTTCGCGCTCATCTACGGGCTCCAGGCGGCGGTCTTCGCCACGGTGGGCGGCGTCCACGCCCTGCCGGCGGTGGCCGCCCTGTTCGCGCTGGTGCTGCTCTGCTACGGCGGCGGCTTCGGCACCATGCCCTCGCTCTGCGCGGACTGGTTCGGCACCCGCCACCTCGGCGTCAACTACGGGTGGCTGCTCTCGGCCTGGGGCGTGGCCGGGGTGGCCGGCCCGACCTTCGTGGCGGCGGTGAAGGACCTGACCGGCTCGTACCTCGGCGCGCTGCCGGTGATGGCGGCGCTGCTGGCGCTGGCGGTGGCGCTGCCGGCGGTGGCCCGGCCGCCCCGGCGGCGCCCCGCCTGAGCCGGCGCGCCCCCGGCACCCGGGGGCCGGACGGAGGGCCCCGGGCCCGTGCACCACGCGCCGGGCCCGGTTATGTGGCCTGCTCCTCCCCCCCTGGAGCCCCGCATGACCACCCTCGCCCGCCTGCTCATCGCCATGGCCCTCCTGCCCTCCATCGCCCGCGCCGAGATCGTCACCCGCACCGTGGAGTACCGGGCCGGCGACACCGTGCTGGAAGGGCTGCTCTCCTACGACACCGCCGGCCCGGCCCGGAAGCCGGGCGTGCTGGTGATCCACGACTGGATGGGGGTCGGCCCCAACGTCCGCCGGCGCGCCGAGCAGCTGGCCGCGCTCGGCTACGTCGCCTTCGGCGCCGACGTCTACGGCAAGGGGGTCCGCCCCGCCAGCGCCAAGGAGGCGGCCGTGCTGGCCGGGAAGTACAAGTCCGACCGGGCGCTGCTCCGGGCGCGCGTGGCCGCGGCCCTGGCCGAGCTGCGCCGGCAGCCCAACGTGCTGGTCTCGAGGGTCGCCGCCATCGGCTACTGCTTCGGCGGCACGGCGGCGCTGGAGCTGGCCCGGTCCGGCGCCGACGTGGCGGGCGTGGTGACCTTCCACGGCGGGCTCGACTCGCCCACCCCGGCCGACGCCCGGGCCATCAAGGCCAAGATCCTGGTCCTGCACGGCGCCGACGACCCGTTCGTCCCGCCGGCCCAGGTGCAGGCCTTCGAGGACGAGATGCGCGGGGGCGGGGTCGACTGGCAGCTGGTGCTCTACTCCGGGGCCGTCCACAGCTTCACCATCCCGGACGCCGGCAGCGACAACTCGAAGGGGGCCGCCTACAACGCCGCCGCCGACCGCCGCTCCTGGGAGGCGATGAAGTCCTTCTTCGCCGAGGTGCTGCAGCCGCAGGCCGGGTGAGCGCCCGCCGCCTGGTCCCGCCGGCGGTCCCTCACCGGGGGTGTGACCAATTGGCCTTGAGCCGGACCCGGGGGATCTGGCCTAGGATGGGTGGCTTCCGGAGGGACACCCATGAAGACGCCCGCCGCCGTCCTCGCCATCGCCCTCGCGCTCCTCGCGGCTCCCGCCGCCCGGGCGCAGCCGGTCTCTGCCCGCTCCGGCCCCGACACCTACCTCGAGCTCGACCTGGGCGCGTTCCTGCCCCAGGCCAAGGACCTCGATCGCTTCGATCCGGGCGTGGCCCTCTCCGGCACCTTCGGGGCGATGTTCTCGAGGTACGTCGGCGCCGAGGCCAGCCTCGGCTACTACCGTGCGACCGCCACCCTGGGAGCGGCCCCGCTGGCCACCGACGTCGCGCTCAACGTCATGCCGGTGCTGGTGAACCTCCGGCTGGTGGCCCCCTTCAAGAGCATGGAGCTCTCGGCCCGGGCCGGGCCCGGGATCCACTTCGCCTCGCTCCACTCCAGCGGCGGCGCCAGCGCCTGGGACACCGCCACCGCCTTCGGCTTCCAGGTGGGCGGCTCGGCGGCCTTCAACCTCTCGCCCACCATGCTGGTCGGCCTGGACGCCCTGTGGACCTTCGCCGAGGCCACGTTCGGCGGGATCGACACCAGGATCGACGGGGTCATCGTCTCGGTGAAGCTCGGCTACCGGCTGTAGAGGAGGATCCGAATGAGGACCACGATCGCCGCGGGAGGCATCGCCCTCCTGCTCACGGCCTGCGCGACGCCGTCGCAGCGCCCCACCATGGTGGAGTCGCCGGTGCCGCAGTCGGCGCAGGTGGCGGCCCAGCAGGCGCGCCAGGCGCCGGCGGCCCCGCGCTACAAGCGCAAGGTCGCCATCGGCCGCTTCACCAACGAGACCAACTACGGCCGCTCGCTGCTCAACGACGCCGAGCTCGATCGCATCGGCAAGCAGGCCTCGGACATGCTGGCCTCGCGCCTGGTCATGTCCGGCCAGTTCATCGTCCTGGAGCGCCCCGACCTCACCAAGATCCAGCGCGAGCAGGCCCTCGGGGGCAGCGCCGGGCTGGTCGGCGCCGACACCCTGATCATGGGCTCGGTCACCGAGTTCGGCCGCTCGGTGGGCGGGAAGACCGGCTTCCTCTCCAGCACCAAGGAGCAGATCGCCAAGGCCAAGGTGGACGTCCGGCTGGTGGAGGTGAAGACCGGCCACGCCTACTTCTCCGCCACCGGCGCCGGCGAGGCCAGCACCGAGACCGGCGAGGTGGCCGGCTTCGGCAGCCGCTCCGAGTACGACGCCACGCTCAACGATCGGGCCATCGCCGCCGCCATCTCCGACGTCATCGACCGGCTGGTCTCCAAGCTCTCCGACCGGCCCTGGCGCACCGACATCCTCGAGGTGAAGGGGGCGCAGGTCTTCATCAGCGGCGGGAAGGGCCAGGGGCTGAAGGCCGGCGACGAGCTGTCCGTGCTGGAGTTCGGCGAGGTCGTGAAGAGCGCGCAGTCCGGCTTCGACGTGACGCTGCCCCCGAGGCCGGTGGCCTCGCTGCGCGTGCTCTCGACCTTCGGCGACACCGAGACCAACGAGGGCTCGGCCTGCGAGCTGACCTCGGGCTCCATCGACCGCGCCGCGATCCCCAGGCTCTTCGTGGCCGAGCGAAAGGCAGGCCAGCCATGAGGAAGCTCACCCTCGCCGCGGCCCTCGCCCTGGCGGCGTGCGCCGGGCCGACCACCACCCTCAAGACGGTGGACACCCGCCCCGCCCTGGCCATCTCCGGTGCGGCCGGCGGCCTGACGCTCTTCGTGGACGGGGCCCCGGTCGGCGACCCGCGCAGCTACGACGGGAACCCCAACATCCTGCGGGTCGAGCCCGGGACCCACGACGTGGAGCTGCGCGACGGCGCCGGCGCCGTGGTCTTCCGCCAGCGGGTCTTCGTGGAGAGCGAGCTCAAGACCATCCAGGTGCACTGAGCATGGCGCGCTCCCTCCTGGCTCCCCTGCTGCTGGCGGTCGCGACGGCCGCCTGCTCCGGGCCCTCGTCCTACTACTACTGGGGCAGCTACAACGAGACCCTCTACGCGCACTACCATGCGCCGCAGGAGCGCGAGGCCTGGATCGCGGGGCTCAAGGCCACCATCCTCGAGGCCGAGCAGCGGGATGCCAGGATGCCGCCTGGCATCTACGCCGAGTATGGGTACGCCCTCTTCGAGGAGGGGGACACCCAGAACGCCATCGCCTACTTCAAGAAGGAGCAGGCCCTCTGGCCCGAGTCGCGCTTCCTCATGGAGAAGATGATCCGCAACGCCGAGCAGCGCGGGCGCCAGCCCCAGCCCCCCGCCGTCGGCCCCGCCGGCGCCCTGGAGAGGTCATGACCGGCCCGCGGCGCCGGCTCGCCACCCTGGCCGTGGCCGCCCTGCTGGGCGGGTGCGTGGCCGCCCCCCCCAGGCCCGACTACGACAAGCTCCTCGCCGCCGCCCCGCGCTCCATCCTGGTGGTGCCGGTGGTGAACAACACCGTCGACGTCGACGCGGCCTCCTACTTCCTCTCCACCATCCCGGTCCCGGTGGCGGAGCGCGGCTACTACGTCTTCCCGGTCAACCTGGTGAAGCGGGTGCTGGAGGACGACGGCCTCTCCGACGCCGCGCTGGTCCACGCCGCCGACCCGGTGCGCCTCTGCGCCCTCTTCGGCGCCGACGCCGCCCTCTACGTCACCATCGAGAAGTGGGAGGCCAAGTACCTGCTCATCTCGACGCAGGTCACGGTGGCCTTCACCTACGTCATCAAGGACGGCAGGACCGGCGACACCCTCTGGACCGAGAAGCGGCTCACCACCTACCAGTCCGACTCGGGCGGTGGGCAGGGCGGCGCGGCCGGCCTGATCGCCGCCATCGTCTCCGCCGCGGTGACCAAGGCCTCGCCCAACTACATGGGGCTGGCCCGCCAGGCCAACGCCCAGGCCCTGGGACCGGCCGGCACCGGGGTTCCCTTCGGGCCCTACCGGCCCGAGTACGGGACCGACTACCCGCGCCCGGACAAGGCGGCCGGGGCGCGCTGACCGGGCACCGACGCGTCAGCCGCCCTCGCCGCGCCGGTCCACCACCCGCCGGGCCTTCCCCCCGACCCGCTCGATCCCGCGTGGGCCCACCAGCCTCACCTCCACCGCGACCCCGAGGTCGGCGGCCAGCCGGCGCTGGATGGCCGCCCGGAGCTCGGCCTGCCGCTTCATCTCGTCGAAGAAGGTCTCCTCGTCCACCTCGACCAGCACGGTGGCCTGGTCCTCCCCGCCGCGCCGCTCCAGCACCACCTGGAAGTGCGGCCGCGCGCCCTCGACGGCGAAGAGGGCCGCCTCGATCTCCGACGGGAAGACCTTCACCCCCTTCACGAAGAGCAGGTCGTCGGTCCGCCCCCGGACCCGCTCGATGCGGCGCAGCGTCCGGCCGCACGGGCAGTCGCCGGGGATCAGCGCGGTCAGGTCGCGCGTCCGGTAGCGCACCAGCGGCGTGGCCTCGCGCGAGAGGGTGGTGACCACCAGCTCCCCGGGCTGGCCGGGCGCCACCGGGAGCAGGGTGGTCGGGTCGACCACCTCGACCAGGAAGTGGTCCTCGGCGACGTGGAGGCCGGTCCGCGCCAGGCACTCGCCGGCCACCCCCGGGCCCATCACCTCGGAGAGGCCGTAGTTGTCGGTGGCCACCACGCCGAGCTTGTCCTCGAGCTCGCGCCGCACCACCTCCGGCCACGGCTCGGCGCCGAAGAGCCCCCACTTCAGGTGCAGGGCGCCGCGCGGGAGGCCCGCCGCCGCCACCGCGTCGGCGATGGCCACCGCCCGGCTCGGCGCGCAGCAGAGCGCCGTCGACCGGTAGTCCTTGAGGATGGCCACCTGGCGGGCGGCGTCGGCCGAGGAGACCGGGATCACCGAGGCGCCGATCCGCTCGGCCCCGGCATGGAGGCCGAAGGCGCCGGTGAAGAGCCCGTAGTCGAAGGCGATCTGCACCACGTCGTCGCGGGTGACGCCGCCGGCCACCAGGGTCCGGGCGGTGAGCTCGGCCCAGGTCCGCAGGTCGTTGCGGGTGTAGCCGACCGCGGTGGCCTGGCCGGTGGTCCCCGAGGAGGCGTGGACCCGGACCACGTCGCGGAGCGGCACGGCGAAGAGCCCGTAGGGCTGGTGGGTGCGCAGGTCCTCCTTCCCGGTGAAGGGGAGCCGGGCCAGGTCGGCCAGCGAGCGGAAGCCGTCGGGGTCGAAGCCGACCTCGTCGAACCGCTTCCGGTAGTAGGGGACGTGGCGGTAGGCCCGGGTCAGCGTGGCCTCGAGCCGCTCCAGCTGCAGCTGCTCCAGCTCCTCGCGCTCGATCCGCTCCTGCTCCGGCTGCCAGGCGGCGGCGGGGGTGGTCATGGCCATGGCGGGTTCTCCTGGTCGACGTCGGTGCCCAGGTAGGCGCGCTGCACGTCGCGGTTGGTGAGGAGCTCCTCGGCGGTCCCCGACAGCGTGATGCGGCCGCCCTCGAGGACGTACCCGCGGCCGGCCAGGCGGAGGGCGGCGCGGGCGTTCTGCTCCACCAGGAGCACGGTGGTGCCCCCCCCGGCGACGCGCCCGAGGGTCTCGAAGATCTCCCTCACCACCAGCGGCGCCAGCCCCATGGACGGCTCGTCGAGCATGAGCAGCGCCGGCCGCGACATGAGGGCCCGGGCGATGGCCAGCATCTGCTGCTCGCCGCCGGAGAGCGTCCCGGCCAGCTGGTCGCGCCGCTCCGCCAGGACCGGGAAGAGCCCCGTCACCCGCTGGAGATCCTCCTCGACCTGGCGCTGCAGGCCGCGGCGCAGCGGGATGGTGGCGCCCAGCAGCAGGTTCTCCCAGACCGGCATGGCGGCGAAGACCTGCCGCCCCTCCGGCACCAGGGCGCAGCCGGCGGCGGCGATGCGCTCGGTGCGGAGCCCGCCGATGGGCTGGCCGCGGAAGCGCAGCTCGCCCCCCTGGGCCCGCACCAGCCCGACCACGGTCCGGAGCAGCGTGGTCTTGCCGGCGCCGTTGGCCCCGAGGATGGCCACCACCTCGCCCTCGCCGACGTGGAGGGTCACCCGGCGGAGCACGGCGATGGGGCCGTAGCCGGCCTCGACGTTGCGGAGCCTCAGCACCCCTCGTCCCCCAGGTAGACGCTGACCACGCGGGGATCCTGCTGCACCTGGCGCGGGGTGCCGTCGGCGATCTTCTCTCCCGCGGCCAGCACCGCCACCTCGTCGGAGACCGACATGACCAGCCCCATGTCGTGCTCGACGACCAGGATGGTGACGCCCCGCTCGCGGATGCGGACCAGCAGCCTCGCCAGCTCGGCGGTCTCGCGCATGTTGAGGCCGGCGGCCGGCTCGTCGAGGAGCAGGAGCCGCGGGTCGGCCGCCAGGGCGCGGGCCAGCTCCACGGCCCGCTGCTGCCCGTAGGAGAGGCTCCGGGCGTCCTGGCCGGCCAGGCCGGCGGCGCCCACCACCTCCAGCGCCTCGCGGGCCCGGCGGGCGATGCCCCGCTCCTCGCCCCAGGTCGAGGGCAGGTCGAGGAGGCCGGCCACGAACCCGGCGCGGCTCCGCACGTGGGCGCCGACCATCACGTTCTCCAGCGCGGTCATGCCGGCGAAGAGCCGGAGGTGCTGGAAGGTGCGGGCCACGCCGCGGGCGGCCACCTGGTGCGGCGGCCGGCCGTGGAGCGCCACCCCCTCGAGCCGCACCTCGCCCGAGTCGGGGACGGCCACGCCGGTGAGCAGGTTGAAGAGGGTGGACTTGCCGGCGCCGTTGGGGCCGATGACCGCCTTGATGCTGCCGGCCCGGACGTCGAGGCTCACCTCCCGGACGGCCTGGACCCCGCCGAAGCGCTTGGAGACGCCACGGACCTCGAGCAGGCTCACGGCGCCTCCGCGTCGGGCCGGGGCCGGCCCCGTGCCCAGAGCGCCCGGGCCGCGCCGCGCAGATCGGCCCTGAGGACCCCGTCGGGCGAGAAGAGCATGACCACCAGCAGGATGGCCGCGAAGACGGCGTCGTCGTAGGTGCCGAAGGTGCCGCGGAGCGAGAGGAAGGTGAGCAGCGCGCTGGTGGCCAGCGTGCCCCACAGGCTGCCCATGCCGCCCACCGCCACCACCGCCACGTAGCGGACCGACTTCATCACCGAGGCCTCGCCGGGGCCGATGCCGCCGGTGAGGTGGGTGAGGCCCACGCCGCCGAGCGCGGCCAGGGCCGCCGAGATCACGAAGGTGGCGAGCTTGTAGCGCCCCACGTCCACCCCCATCGACGCGGCCGCGTCCTCGGCGCCGTGGATGGCCCGCAGGGCACGGCCCACCCGCGACTCGACCAGGTTGCCGAGCAGCCACATGGCCACGGCCACCAGCCCCCAGGCCACGTAGTAGTTGGCGACCCGGCCGTCGCGCCCGCCGCCGATGACCAGGCCGCCGGCGAGGGGAAACGGCGGCACGCCGGTGAGGCCGTCGGCCGCCCCCAGCCGCTCGGTGCCGACCAGCGCCGCGATGACGATGGTGCCGAAGCCGAGCGTGGCCATGGCGAGGTAGTGGCCCTTGAGCCGGAGCACCGGCACCCCGATGGCCACCGCCACGGCCGCGGCCAGGGCGACGGCCACCACCGCGGCCGGCCAGGGGTGGAGGGCGAGCTGCCCGGCGCCGGCCGCGTCGCGGAAGGCCACCAGCAGCCCGGCGCGCTCCAGCAGGCCCGCCAGGCCGCGGCCCCGCCCCGCCGACAGGTCGAGCGTGGTGAGCACCGCCGTCACGTAGCCGCCGATGGCGAAGAAGGCGGCGTGGGCCATGGAGATCTGGCCGGCGAAGCCCATCAGCAGCGACAGGCCGACGGCCACCAGCGTGTAGTAGCCGGCCATGGTGAGCTGGGTGAGGTAGAAGGGCTTCCCGGCCCAGCCGGCGGCCAGGTGGACGGCGACCACGGCGGCGGCCAGCCCGGCGAGTCGGAGCCAGCGGCGGCGCATCGGCCTAGGCCCCCTCGAGCCGGGCGCGCTCCCGGCTGCCGAAGAGCCCGGCCGGCCGGAGGAAGAGGATGGCGAGCAGCAGCCCGACCGAGACCACGTCCTTGTAGGCGGCCGGGAAGAGCGAGACCGAGAGGGCCTCGAGCAGGCCGACCACGAACCCGGCCCCCACCGCGGCGAAGCTGTTGCCCAGGCCGCCCAGCACCGCCACGGTGAAGCCCTTGATGGCCAGGCCGGAGCCGATGCCGTAGCTGGTGTAGGTGATGGGCGAGACCACGCAGCCGGCCAGGGCGCCGATGCCGGCCGAGAGGGCGAAGGACAGCGTCACCAGGTTGCGGGTGGGGACCCCGCACAGCGCCGCCGCCTCCCGCCCCTGCGCGCAGGCCCGCATCTGGCGCCCCAGCGCGGTGCGCTGGAAGAAGAACCAGAGCGCCACCACGATGAGCAGGCAGGTGCCGAGGCTCCACAGCACCTGGGGCGAGACCCGGGCGCCGCCGACGTCGAGGGCGCTGACCTCGTCGCCGGTGAAGTACGGCAGCGCCCGGACCTGCTGGCCCCAGAGGTGGAGCGCCACCTCGCGGATGACCAGCGAGACGCCGATGGTGATGACGATCATCCGCAGGACCGAGGGCCGGTGCAGCCAGCGGATGAAGGCCACCTCGACCAGCCCGCCCACGGCCATGGTCACCAGCACCGCCAGGGCGATGGCCACCGGGAGCGGCAGGAACGCCGAGAGCGTCACCGCCGTCATCCCGCCCAGCATCACGAACTCGCCCTGGGCGAAGTTGATGATGCCGGTGGCGCTGTAGACGATGTTGAACCCGACCCCGACCACCGCGTAGATGGTCCCGTAGGTCAACCCGGCCACCACGTACTGGAGGACGAGCGCGAGCGTCATGGGCTCCCGTGGGCGCCGGGGGCGCCGGGGCGGTCAGCGGGGGAGCACGGCAAACTTGCCGTCCTTCACGGTGAGCAGCTCGAAGGCGTCGGCGCCGAGCCCGTTGTGGTCGGTCGGCGAGAAGTTGAAGATCCCGGCGGTGCCCACGAAGCCGCGGGTGCCCTCGATGGCGGCGCGCGTCCGCTCCCGGTCGCCGCCGCCCTCCTTGATGGCCTTGGCCAGCAGGTGGAGGGCATCCCAGGCGTGGCCGCCGAAGGTGGAGATGTCCTCCTTGAACCTGGCCTCGTAGCCCGACTTGTAGGCGACCAGGACCGCCTTCTGCGGGTGGCTGGCGGGCAGCGCCTCGGCGACCAGGATCCGGCTGGCCGGGAAGATCACCCCCTCGGCGGCGGCGCCGGCGGCCCTGGCGTACTGGATGTTGCCGAAGCCGTGGCTCTGGAAGACGGGCCCCTTGAAGCCGATCTGCCGGGCGTTCTTGATGACGATGGCCTGGGCCGGCTCGATCGACCAGTTGAGGATGGCCTCGACGCCGGCGGCCTTGAGCTTGGTGACCTCGGCGGTCAGGTCGGTGGCCGCCTTGTCGTAGACCTCGCTGGCCACCACGGTGATCCCGGCCGCCGGCGCCAGCTTCTCCACCTGCTCCTTGCCGGCCTTGCCGAAGCCGGTGTTGGAGGAGAGCAGCCCGATCCGCGTCACCTTCATCCGCTTCATCTGCTCGAAGAGCGTGGTGGCGGCGTCGCGGTCCTTGGGGGCGACCTTGAAGACGTGGGGCAGCACCGGGTTCACGATCACCTCGGCGGCGGCGCAGGAGAGCAGGAGCACCTTGGACTCCTCGGCGATCCCCTTCACCGCCATGGTCTCGCCGGTGGTGGCCGGGCCGATGATGGCGAAGACCTGCTCCTCGTCGATGAGCTGGCGGGCCATGGCCACCGCCTTCTCCGGGCTGCCGCCGGTGTCCTTGATCACCAGCTTCACCGGGCGGCCGTCGATGCCCCCCCGGGCGTTCAGGTCCGCGGCCACCAGCTCGAGGGTGCGGGCCTCGGGGGCGCCGAGGAAGGAGGCCGGCCCGGTCACGGCCATGAGGGCACCGATGACGACGGGCTCGGCGGCCGCCGCCGGGGCGGCGACGGCGAGGCCGACTGCGGCGAGGACTGCGAGGGGGGTCGGGCGCATGTGGATTCTCCTCCGGTTCAGCGGCTGCCGAGCAGGACGAAGGCGCCGTCCTTGACGGTGAGCAGCTCGAAGGCGTCGAGGCCGAGCCCGTTGTGGTCGGCTGGCGAGAAGTTGAAGACGCCGGAGACGCCGACGAAGCCGCGGGTGGCCTCGAGGGCGGCGCGGGTCCTGGCCGGGTCGAGGCCGCCGGCCTTGCCGGCCTGGGCGAGGAGCAGGAGCGCGTCCCAGGCATAGCCGCCGAAGGCGCTGGCCGGCTCCTGGTACCGGTCCTCGTAGGCCTTCTTGTAGGCGATCAGCACGGCCTTCTGCGGGTGGCCGGCGGGCAGCGCCTCGGCGACCAGGATCCGGCTGGCCGGGAAGATCACCCCCTCGGCGGCGGCGCCGGCGGCCCTGGCGTACTGGATGTTGCCGAAGCCGTGGCTCTGGAAGATGGGGCCGGTGAAGCCGATCTGCCGGGCGTTCTTGATGACGATGGCCTGGGCCGGCTCGATCGACCAGTTGAGGATGGCCTCGACGCCGGCGGCCTTGAGCTTGGTGACCTCGGCGGTCAGGTCGGTGGCCGCCTTGTCGTAGACCTCGCTGGCCACCACGGTGATCCCGGCGCCGGGCGCCAGCTTCTCGAGCTGGTCCTTGCCGGCCTTGCCGAAGCCGGTGTTGGAGGAGAGCAGCCCGATCCGCGTCACCTTCATCCGCTTCATGGTCGCGAAGACCTGGGCCATGGCGTCGCTGTCCTTCTGGGCGGTCTTGAACACCCACGGGGCCACCGGGTTGACGATGGCCTCGGCGGCGGCGCAGGAGAGCAGCAGCACCTTGGCCTCCTGGGCGATGGGCTTCACCGCCATCGACTCGCCCGAGGTGGAGGGGCCGATGATGGCGAAGACCTGCTCCTCGTCGATGAGCTGGCGGGCCATCGACACGGCCTTCTCCGGGCTGGCCCCGGTGTCCTTCACCACCAGCTTCACGGGGCGGCCGGCGATGCCCCCCCGGGCGTTCAGGTCGGCGACCAGGAGCTCGAGCGAGCGGGCCTCGGGGGCGCCGAGGAAGGAGGCCGGGCCGGTCACGGCCAGCAGCGCCCCGACCACCAGCGGCGGCTCGGCGCGGCCGGCGGCGGGGCTGAGCAGCAGGATGCCGAGGAGGAGGGGGGCGAGGCGGCGGAGCGTCATGAGGGGGCGTTCCTTTCGTCGGGTGGGGCCGGGGAGGTGGTCAGGTCCGGTGCACGTCGCGGGCCTCGAGGACCCGGGCCCCGGCGGCGCGGAGGGCGGTGAGCGCGGCCGCGTCGTCGTCGAAGCGGAAGACGACCACGGCCCCCTCGCCGGCCTTCACCGGGAAGGCGTACATGTACTCGACGTTGATGGCGGCGGTGCGCAGCGCGGCCAGCACGCCGGCCAGCCCGCCCGGGCGATCGGGCACCTCGACCGCCACCACGCCGGTCCGGCGGGCCACGGCGCCGGCCTCCTTGAGCGCGGCCAGCGCGGCCTCGGTGTCGTCGACGATGAGCCGGAGGATGCCGAAGTCGGCCTCGTCGGCCAGGGAGAGGGCGCGCAGGTTGACGCCCCGGCGCGCCAGCACGTCGACCACGTCGGCCAGGCCGCCGGACTTGTTCTCCAGGAAGATCGAGAGCTGCTCGACGCCCACGCCGGCTCCGGGAAACGGGGAACCGTGGACGATACCCGAAAGGGCACCGGCCGGAAAAGGATGCTTTCGGCCCGACCTGCGAAATCTCCCCCAAAGGCAGCGCGCCGGCGCCGGGCCGCTACTTGTCGGTCTGCAGGATGACCGGCAGCCCGCTCTTGCCGCCGCCCACCACCACGATCTTGGTGTTGGGGCTCAGCGCCAGCGCCTGGGTGGCCTCGATCCCCTTCCACTGCAGGTACTCGGAGGTCAGCCCCTGGCGGACGATCGACTGGTACTTGGCGATGCCCTCCGCCTCCACCTGCTTGCGCTGGGCCTCCTGCCGCTCCTTGTCGAGGGTGAACTTCATCTTCTGCGAGCGCTGCTCCTCGGCCAGCTTGTCGGCGATGGCGGTCTTGATGGTCTCCGGCAGGGACACGTCGCGCACCAGCACCGCCTCCACCACCACGTGCTTGCCGGCCAGCGCCTTGAGCACCTCCTCGTAGATCTGCCGCTCGATCTCCTCGCGCCGGGTCGAGTAGATCTCCTCGGGCTGGTAGCGGCCGAACACCTTGCGCGCCTCGGAGCGGACCACCGGCCCGATGAGCTTCTGGTCGTAGTCCTGCCCGATCCTGGTCTGCAGCTCGAAGAGCTCGTCCTCCTTGGGGCGGTAGCGGATGGACGCGTCCACCACCATGGTCAGGCCGTTGGAGGAGATGACCGTCAGCTGCTCCTTCATCTCGTGGACGCGGGTGTCGTAGGGGATGACCGAGTTCCAGACCGGCATGACGTGCAGCCCCTCGCCCAGCACCTCCTTGGACGTGCCGCCGCTCAACGACTTGAAGACGATGCCGCGGTGGCCGGACTGGACCACCGGGCAGCGGCAGCCCTCCATGAACGGCATGGCGGCGAGGGTGGCGAGCAGGAGGGTGCGGCGCATGGCGGCTCCTTGGGTGGGTGCGCGAGGATGGTACCGCCTCGGCCGCGCCAGCGTGAACTCCGGGACGCCCGCCCCCGGCGCGGGGGCCGGGCCTGGGCCGTCGGGTCGCCCGGGGGCTCCCGGGAGCGTGAAAATCTGCTATGGAGCGGGCCTTGATGGCCGGGATGGGCGAGGTGAGCAGGGGCCGGCCAGCGAACGGCGGCGGCGCGTGACGAGCATTCCGTGGGGAGCACTGGTGGTTTCCGTCCTGGCGCAGGGGATCCCCCTGGCGGCGCCGGCCTCGGAGTCGCCCTCCCCGCCGCCGATCGGCCTCGCGATCGACGGGCTCCGGCTCCCGCCCACCGTCCTCCCCTCCCCGGGACCGGCCCCGGAGTCCTTCGCCGTGGCGACCTGCGCCCGGATCCGGAAGGAGCTGGCCCTGCCGCCCGGCGGGTCCGGCTGCCTGCGGCTGGAGCGGGCCGGCGACGAGGACCGCCCGGTCCCCCGCCCCATCCCCTCCAGCCCATCGCTCAAGGAGTTCGAGGCCAGCGCCCCGGTCATCTCCCTGCTGCCCTCCATCGCCGACGCCCGGCCCGGGGGCGTCCCGGACCCGAGCGAGATGAAGCTCTCCCAGGCCGACGGCCTCCGCCTCGACGCCCGGTACCAGAAGCTGGCCAAGGACTCGGTCTACCTGGCCAGCCTCGGGATCGTGGTGATGGGGACGATGATCGTGATGCCCCCCTCGGTCTCGAAGTGGAACACCACCGACCGGGCGGCCTTCGTCGGCGCCATGCCGAGCCAGTGGTACAAGCACGTGAGCAAGGGGCCGGTGGTCGACCAGGACAAGTGGGCCATCAACTACATCGGCCACCCCATCTCCGGGTCGTTCTACTACCAGGTGGCCCGCAACGACGGCTTCGGCGTGCTCGGGTCGACGGTCTACGCGGCGATGATGTCGGGCTTCTTCTGGGAGTACGGGATCGAGGCCTTCGCCGAGGTCCCCTCGACCCAGGACCTGATCGTGACCCCGCTGGGCGGCGCCCTGCTCGGGGAGGCCATGTACCAGGCCGGGCAGGCCGTGGTCCGCGGCGGGGGCACCCTCCTCGGCTCGAGCCTCCTGGGCGGGACGGCGCTGGTCCTCCTCAACCCGGCCGGCAGCCTCATCAACGGGATCGACTGGCTGCTCTTCGGCCCCCCCTCGCTCGACGCGCCCCCGGGGCGCGGGCTGAGCGCGCGCTCCTCGCTGGTCTTCTACCCCATCCGCCACCCCGACCAGCCGGACCTGAAGGACAACTACTTCGGGCTGCAGCTGGACATCGCCCTGTGACGGCCCGCCGGCCTCCCGGCCGGCGTCGTCCCCCCCCCGGTCAGGCGGTCAGCACCGTCTCGCCGTGCGAGAGGTAGCGGTCCACCGACTGCGCCGCCAGCCGCCCCTCGCGGATGGCCCAGACCACCAGCGACTGGCCCCGCGCCATGTCGCCGGCGGCGAAGATGCCCGGGACGCTGGTCATCTTGTCGGCGTCGGTCCAGACGTTGCCCCGGTCGTCCAGCTTGCACTGCAGCTGGCCGGGGAGCGTCTTCTCCGGCCCGGTGAAGCCGAGCGCCAGCAGCACCAGGTCGGCGGGGATGACCCGCTCCGTGCCGGGCACCTGGTGTGGCCCGAAGCGGCCGTCGGCCCCCTTGCGCCACTCCACCGAGACCAGGTGGAGCTCCTTGACCCGGCCGTCGGCGTCGCCGACGAACCGCGTGGTGAGCACCTGGTACTGGCGCGGATCGGCCCCCTGCAGCGCCCTGGCCTCCTCCTGCCCGTAGTCCAGCTTGTAGACCTTGGGCCACTGGGGCCACGGGTTGTCGGCGGCGCGCTGGTCGGGCGGGCGCGGCAGGATCTCGAGCTGGGTGACGCTGCTGGCCCCGTGGCGCAGGGAGGTGCCGACGCAGTCGGTGCCGGTGTCGCCGCCGCCGATGACCACCACGTGCTTCCCCCGGGCCGAGAGGTACTGGCCGTCGGCCAGCCCGGAGTCGAGCAGGCTCTTGGTGTTCTGGTGGAGGAACTCCATGGCCAGGTGGATGCCCTGCAGCTGGCGCCCCTCGACGGGCAGGTCGCGCGCCGCCGTGGCGCCACCGCACAGGACCACCGCCTCGTAGTCCTTGACCAGCCGGTCGGCGCTGATGTGCCTGCCGATCTCGGTGGAGGTGACGAAGCGGATCCCCTCGTCGGCCAGCAGCTTGACCCGGCGCTGCACCACCGCCTTGTCCAGCTTCATGTTGGGGATGCCGTACATGAGCAGGCCGCCGATCCGGTCGGCGCGCTCGAAGACCGTGACCACGTGCCCCGCCTTGTTGAGCTGCGCGGCGCAGGCCAGGCCGGCGGGGCCGGAGCCGACCACCGCCACCCGCTTGCCGGTCCGCACCGGCGGCGGCTCGGCCACCACCCAGCCCTCGGCGAAGGCCCGGTCGATGATCTCGGCCTCGAGGGTCTTGATGGTGACCGGGTCGCCGTTGAGGCCGCAGGTGCAGCTCCCCTCGCACGGCGCCGGGCAGACCCGCCCGGTGAACTCGGGGAAGTTGTTGGTCTTGGCCAGCCGGATGAACGCCTCGCGCCACTGGCCGCGGTAGACCAGGTCGTTCCACTCCGGGATGAGGTTGTTGATGGGGCAGCCCGAGGCCATGCCGGCGATCAGCGTGCCGGTGTGGCAGAAGGGGATGCCGCAGTCCATGCAGCGGGCCCCCTGCTGGCGGAGCGTCTCCTCGGCCCAGGCCGGGTGGGTCTCGCTCCAGTCCTTGACGCGCTCCAGCGGCGGGCGCTCGTGCCTCGGCGCGCGCTGGTACTCCAGGAATCCGGTCGGCTTTCCCATGCCTAGTTCCCACCCACCCGCGCCTGGTCGTGCGCGTTCAGCTCGAAGGCCGCCAGCTCCGCCTCCGCCGGCGACATCCCCTTGGCCCGCAGCTGGCGCTGCGACTCCACCATCCGCCGGTAGTCGTGGGGCAGCACCTTGACGAAGCGTGGCAGGGTGGCCTTCCAGTCGCCCAGCAGGCGCCGCCCCAGCTCGCTGCCGGTGACGGCGACGTGGCGCTCGATGAGGGCCTTGAGCGCCCCCACCTCCTCCGGCTCGTCGACCGCGGTGAGGCCCACCATCTCCTTGTTGCAGGAGACCGCGAAGGTCCGGTCCGGGTCGTAGACGTAGGCCACCCCGCCCGACATGCCGGCGGCGAAGTTGCGCCCGGTGCGCCCCAGCACCGCCACCGTGCCGCCGGTCATGTACTCGCAGCCGTGGTCCCCCACCCCCTCGACCACCGCCGAGGCGCCCGAGTTGCGCACCGCGAAGCGCTCGCCGGCCACCCCGCGGATGAAGGCCTCGCCGCCGGTGGCGCCGTAGAGGGCCACGTTGCCGATGACCACGTTCTCCTCGGGGACGAAGGCGGCGTCCCGGGGCGGGAAGACCGCCAGGGTGCCGCCCGAGAGCCCCTTGCCCAGGTAGTCGTTGGCGTCGCCCTCGAGCAGCAGGGTCATGCCCCGCGGGATGAAGGCGCCGAAGGACTGGCCGGCCGAGCCGGTGAAGCGGAAGGTGATGGTGCCGGGCGGCAGGCCGGCGGCGCCATGGCGGCGCGTCACCTCCGAGCCGGTCATGGTGCCCACCACCCGGTTGGTGTTGCGGATGGGCAGGCTGGCCTCCACCTTCTCCCCACCCTCGATGGCCGGCCTGGCCAGCGGCAGCAGCGTGGTGGCGTCGAGGCTGCGCTCCACGCCGTGGTCCTGGGGGATGGAGCAGGTGCGGCCGAAGGAGCGCGGCACCGTGGGCTTGTGGAGGATCCGCGAGAAGTCCAGGTTGCGCGCCTTCCAGTGATCGACGGCGCGGCGCATCTCGATCCGCTCCGAGCGGCCCACCATCTCCTCGATGGTGCGGAAGCCCAGCTCGGCCATGTACTCGCGGACCTCCTGGGCGATGAAGCGCATGAAGTTGACGACGTGGGCGGGGTCGCCGGTGAAGCGGGCCCGCAGCTGCGGGTCCTGGGTGGCCACCCCGACCGGGCAGGTGTTGAGGTGGCAGGCGCGCATCATGATGCAGCCCAGCGACACCAGCGGGCCGGTGGCGAAGCCGAACTCCTCGGCCCCCAGCAGGGCCCCCACCACCACGTCGCGGCCGGTCTTGAGCTGGCCGTCCACCTCGACGGCGATGCGGCTGCGCAGGTCGTTGAGCACCAGCACCTGGTGGGTCTCGGCGAGGCCGAGCTCCCAGGGGATGCCGGCGTGCTTGATGGAGGTGAGCGGCGAGGCGCCGGTGCCGCCGTCGTGGCCGGCGATGAGCACCACGTCGGCGTGGGCCTTGGCGACGCCGGCGGCGATGGTGCCGACGCCCACCTCGGCGACCAGCTTCACCGAGATGCGGGCCCGGTGGTTGGCGTTCTTGAGGTCGTGGATGAGCTGCGCCAGGTCCTCGATGGAGTAGATGTCGTGGTGCGGCGGCGGCGAGATCAGCCCCACCCCCGGCGTGGCGTGCCGGACCTTGGCGATCCACGGGTAGACCTTGGAGCCGGGCAGCTGCCCGCCCTCGCCGGGCTTGGCCCCCTGCGCCATCTTGATCTGCAGCTCGCGGGCGTTGACCAGGTAGAGGCTGGTCACGCCGAAGCGGCCGCTGGCCACCTGCTTGATGGCCGAGTTCTTGGAGTCGCCGTTCGGCTCCGGCACGTAGCGGGCCGGGTCCTCGCCGCCCTCGCCGGTGTTCGACCGGGCGCCGATCCGGTTCATGGCGACGGCCAGCGCCTCGTGGGCCTCCTTGGAGATGGAGCCGTAGCTCATGGCCCCGGTCTTGAAGCGGCGCATGATGGCCTCGACCGGCTCGACCTCCTCGATGGGCACCGGCCTGGGGGCCGGCAGGAGGTCCATGAGGCCGCGCAGCGTGCAGAGGTGGCGGGCCTGGTTGTCGACCAGCGCCGTGTAGTCCTTGAAGGCCTTGTAGTCGCCGGTGCGGGTGGCCACCTGCAGCCGGTGGACGGTCTCGGGGTTGAAGAGGTGGTGCTCGCCGCCCTGGCGGAACTGGTACTGGCCGCCGGCCGGCAGGCTGCGGTGGACGATGGGGCGGCGCGGCGGGAAGCCCCGCTCGTGGCGCAGGCGCGCCTCGGTGGCCACCACGTCGATGCCCACGCCGCCGATGCGGGTGGCGGTCCAGGTGAAGTACTCGTCGATGAAGTCCTGGTTGAGCCCCACCGCCTCGAACACCTGGGCGCCGTGGTAGCTCTGGATGGTCGAGATCCCCATCTTGGAGATGACCTTGACGATGCCCTTGGCCACCGCCTTGGCGTACTTCTTCTCGGCCTCGGCGGCGGTGCCCGGGATCATCCCCAGCTTCACCTGGTCGTGGATGGTCTCGAAGGCCAGGTAGGGGTTGACGGCCGAGGCGCCGTAGCCGATCAGCAGCGCGAAGTGGTGCACCTCGCGAGGCTCGCCGGACTCCAGCACGATGCCGCAGCGGGTCCGGGTCCCCTCGCGGATGAGGTGGTGCTGCACGGCCGACACCGCCAGCAGCGACGGGATGGGAGCCTCCACGGCGTCGTGGCCCCGGTCGGAGAGGATGATGAGGTTGTACCCCTCGGAGAGGCACTCCGAGACCCGCCAGCGCAGGTCCTCCAGCGCCTTGCGCAGGCCGGCGCCGCCGGCCGACGCCGTGAAGAGGGTGGGGAGCGTGATGGCCTTGATCCCCTTGGCGCCCGCCCCGCCGTCGAGCCCGCGGATCTTCTCCAGCTCCTCGTTGCGGATCACCGGCGAGGGGAGCGCCAGCTGGCGGGCCGACTCCGGCCGGGCCTCCAGCAGGTTGCCCTCCGGACCCACCGAGGTCTCCACCGCCATGATGATCTCCTCGCGGATGGCGTCCACCGGCGGGTTGGTCACCTGGGCGAAGAGCTGCTTGAAGTAGGCGAAGAGGAGCTGGGGCTTCTCGGAGAGGACCGCCAGCGGCGTGTCGGTGCCCATCGAGCCGATGGGCTCGGTGCCCTCGATGGCCATGGGCGTGATGAGCCGGCTGACGTCCTCGGAGGTGTAGCCGAAGACCTCCTGCCGGCGCAGCACGGTCTCGTGGTCGGGCTCGATGACCCGGCCCGGCCTGGGCAGCTGGTCGAGCCGGACCAGGTGGTCCTCCAGCCAGGCGGCGTAGGGCTGGGCCCCGGCGATCCGCTGCTTCAGCTCGTCGTCGGGGACGATGCGCTTCTCCAGCGTGTCGACGTAGAAGAGCCGGCCCGGCTGCAGCCGGCCCTTGCTGACGATCTGGTCGGCCGGGATGTCGAGGACGCCGACCTCGGAGGCCATCACCACCAGGTCGTCGCGGGTGACGTAGTAGCGGCTCGGCCGCAGGCCGTTCCGGTCCAGCACCGCGCCGATGCGGATGCCGTCGGTGAAGGCGATCGAGGCCGGGCCGTCCCACGGCTCCATCAGGCAGGAGTGGTACTCGTAGAAGGCCCGCTTCTCCGCGCTCATGGCCTCGTGGCGGCTCCAGGCCTCGGGCACCATCATCATGATGGCGTGCGGCAGCTCGCGCCCGGCCAGGGTCAGCAGCTCCAGCACGTTGTCGAACATGCCGGAGTCGGAGCCGTCGGTGTCGACCACGGTGAGGATCTTCTGCAGGTCGTCGCCGAAGAGCGCCGACTTCATCATCGACTGGCGGGCGTGCATCCAGTTGATGTTGCCGCGCAGCGTGTTGATCTCCCCGTTGTGCGAGATGTAGCGGTAGGGGTGGGCGCGCGACCAGGACGGGAAGGTGTTGGTGGAGAAGCGCGAGTGCACCATGGCCAGCGCCGAGATCACGCCGGGGTCCTTGCAGGTCCGGGTAGAACTGGCGCAGCTGCGGCGCGTTGAGCATGCCCTTGTAGACGATGGTCTTGTGGCTGAGGCTGGGCAGGTAGAAGTGGGAGCGGCCCGGGATGGCCGAGCGCGACACCTTCTTCTCCACCTGCCGGCGGATCACGTAGAGCTTGCGCTCGAAGGACGGGTCGTCGGCCAGCCCCTCGACGCGCCCCACGAAGACCTGCCGGATCACCGGCTGCGAGCCCCGGGCCGACGGCCCCAGCGACGAGGCGTCGGTCGGCACGTCGCGCCAGCCCAGCACCCGCTGCCCCTCGAGGCGGATGGTCTCCTCGACGATGCGCTCGCAGGCCGCCCGGCCCTCGGCGCCCGGGGGCAGGAAGACCATGCCGACGCCGTACTGGCCGGCGGCCGGGAGGGCGAAGCCGAGCTTGCCGCAGCGCTCGCGCAGGAAGGCGTGCGGGACCTGCAGCAGGATCCCGGCCCCGTCGCCGGTGTCCTTCTCGGCCCCCACCGCGCCGCGGTGCTCGAGGTTGACCAGCACCTGGAGCGCCTTCTCGACGATGTCGTGGGAGGCCCGCCCCTTCAGGTCGACCACGAAGCCGAAGCCGCAGGCGTCCTTCTCGTGCTGCGGATCGTAGAGCCCCTGCTTCGCTGGGTAACCGGTCTCGCTCATCTCGTCCCTGGCCCTCGAGGGGAATGATCCCCGCCGTCCGGCGCCGGTGGCGGCGACCTCCGCACCGCCACCCACGCCGGGAATCGACCTGCCGCCGCCCTGAATCGGACCGGCGAGTGTGACCCATGGCGGGAACGACCGTCAAGGCCGGAAGGACTGCCGGATTTCGGGCAGCTGCCCGATCTCCGGGCAGCCCGGATCCGGCCGCTCCTTCGCGCCGCAACCCCGCGCCGGAGCCGGTGTTGAGGTGGTGGAGCGCACCGCGGGAACGACCCCGCCCCGCTCCTCGAGGAGACCCACCATGAAGACCACCCTGCTGTTGGCCGCCGCGCTGGCGCTGGCCGCCTGCGGCCAGGCCAGCGACTTCTCCGGGGCCACGCCCGACGTCGCCGGGCTGGCGCTGGAGGTCGAGGGCGGCCCGGCCGAGGGGCTGCCGCCGGCCACGCCGTCGGCCGCGGCGCCGCCCGCCGCGCTGGCCGCCACGCCGGGCGACGGCGACGACCTGGCCACCATCCGCGCCGAGGTGAAGGCGCTCAACGGCGAGCTGCGCCGGGTGATGGAGCGGGTGCAGGAGGCGGTCCAGGCCCAGGGCACCCCGGCCGTCGGCGACCGGATGGTCTACGGGCCGGCCGATCGCTGCGTGGTGCAGGACGCCGGCGGCGCGTGCACCGCCTCGGCCAACTTCGTGCTGGGCGTGAAGCGGGAGCGGGACCACGTCTTCAGCTGGCTCCTCGAGGCGCGCCCGGTGGGCTCGACCGACCAGGCCGACTTCAGGCCGGTGGCCGCCGGCTGGCTGGCGCGCGGCGCCCACCCGCACCGCGGCGTCGGCCGGCTGGCCATCAACCTGCGCAACCTGAAGGCGGTCCAGCCGCTCTCCCCGGGCGACGGCTTCCTGCTGGCCGGCTTCGCCAACGGCCAGGTCGCCAAGTCGCTCCACTACCGCCTCGTCGAGTTCACCCCCGACGGCACCGCCCCCCGCACCGCCGCCTTCGTGGGCATGAAGAACGCCGCCGGCGTCCGCCGCGTCCGGGTGGCCACGCCGCAGGACCTGCTCGCCGGCCCCAACGGCGCCGAGCTGCTGCTGGCGCGCGCCGCCTGGCTGCCGGGCGTGGCCGGTCGCACCTACTCGATCGTCACCAACTGGAAGCAGCTCGATCGCACGGTCTGGCCGCCGGTCCTGGGCGGCACCGCCCACGGCGACGTGCCGGGCGCCACCTGGGACGCGGGCTACTACTTCGGCCGCGCCTGCTACGCGCCGGCCAGCCCGGGCGCGCCGCTCACCCTGAGGTTCAAGGAGTGGTACCTGTGCGAGCGGACCGAGGGGCCGGTCGCCTGCGCGGCCCGCCAGGGTGGCAGCTCGACGGTGGTCACCGGCAGCGGGTCCTGGGCCGACAATTGCCGGCTCGCCGTCGAGCCCCCCGAGCTCGGCGATCCGGGCGACGCCGGCGAGCAGCCGGAGCACGACAGCGACGAGCCGGGCATGGACGGCTCCGGCATGCAGCTGCCGCCCCAGCCGCCGGGCGGCCCCGACGACACCGGCGCGCCTCCGGCCGGGATGCCGGGCATGAACCCGATGATGTAGCTCGCCGTCCGCCGCGCGGGATCGAGGGCCGGTCGCCCCTGCGGGCGGCCGGCCCGGCTCGCCTGCGCTTTACCCGGAGTTGAAGGGGGGCCCTCGCCGGCCCTCCGGACACGGTCGGCGGGCCCGCCGGTTCCGCTTCCGATGCGGGCGCCGTTGTGCCATGGTCCCCCTCCCCGCTGGCGTCCCGGTCCGGGAGAGGCCGGCGGGTGCAGCGTTTGCGCCGGTGGCCGATGCCGTCGCTTTTCCTGCGGTGTCCGGTTGGCCGGACCGGGCGGATTCCCCTCGAAGTCCGAGGGTTTCGGGGCCTCGGCCACGGGCACGTGGCTTGCTGGCTCCGAGCGCTTCACGGAGGTTCATGGTGAGCAACACTTCGAGTTCCGCCGGCCCGTCGCCGGAGGCTGCGGTGAGCGCCGGCGCCCGCGAGGCCCGGCTGACCACGCTGCTGGTCTTCGGCGCCCTGGCGCTCGGCGCGGTGGCGCAGATTCGGATCCCGCCCGGGCCGACGACGCTGGTGGCGGCCACCGCCGTCGCCAGCCTGGTGGTGCTGGGGCTCTCCTTCGTGGTGCCGGGGCGGCTGCGGACCACGCTGGCGGGGTTCCGCTTCGTCTCCGCGCTGCTCATCGCCCTGGCGATCTTCGCCATCCTCGGGACGCTCATCCTGCAGGGGAAGCCGGCCGCGCTCTACCAGGCGAAGTACCCCGCGGTGGCCCCCCTCATCCTGGCGCTCCGCTTCGACGACATCTTCCACGGGCTGCCCTACGCCGGCCTGATGGCCCTCTTCGGGGCCGCCATCCTGGCCTCGGCCTCCCTGCGCTGGCCGATCTCGGCGCGGCGGGCGGGCTTCTTCATCGCCCACGTCGGCCTGCTGGTCTCCGGCGCCGGCGCGGCCGCCTCCAGCATGCTCTCGGTGCGCGGCCGGATCGACCTCTTCGCCGGCGGCGACGTGGCCCACCAGGTCCGCGTCACCAGGAACGGCGTGCCCACCGGCGCCGTCGAGCCCCTGCCGTTCGAGCTGAAGCTCGACCAGTTCGACCTCGTCAACTACGAGACCGAGTACCGGGTCGGCTTCTACGAGAAGGCCCGGATCGTCCGGGACGGCGTGGCCATGGACGACTTCCGGCTCAAGACCAGCTTCGACCCCGACCTCGGCTGGCACCGGCTGCCGCAGGGCGATCGCTTCCGCCTCAAGGCCATCTACCCCGACTTCGAGCTGGTGCCGCAGCTGACGCCGGCCGCCGACGGGCCGCCGGCGCTGCAGGTGGCGCTGGCGGGCCGCGTCCAGTGGCTCCAGCCCGGCGAGGTGGCCGCCACCCCGGACGGCTCGCTGGCGGTGGCCTTCGGTGACCGGCGGCCGGAGCCCCCCCGGGCTACCCCACGGCCGTGCTGGTGTCGGCCCTCGATCGGCAGGTGGTGATCCACCGCGCCGACGGCGACGCCACCCAGCCCCTCGCCGAGGGGCTCTCGCTGCTGGGCGGCGCCGTCCGCTTCGACCGGCTGCTGGCCCACTCGGCCCGCGCCGCCACCTACCAGACGCGCAGCCGCGAGTGGCGCAACCCGGCGGTGGTCTTCGAGACCGAGGTGAACGGCCGCCCGTCCGAGACCCTGGCCACCGCCGCCCAGCCGCGCGGCGTCTTCCTGCGCGACGGGAAGGCGGCCCTGGTCTTCGAGAAGCGGGACAAGGAGGTCAAGGCCTTCCTCTCCCACGTCACGGCGCGCCGGGGCGACGAGATGGAGCGGGCGGTGATCTCGGTGAACGAGCCGTTCGACTTCGGCGGCTGGACGCTCTACCAGGTCAACTACAACCCGGAGGACCCGACCTACTCCGGGCTCGAGGCGGTGCGGGATCCCGGCGTGCTCTGGGTCTTCGTCGGCTTCGGGCTCATCTGCGTCGGCGTCTTCTACATGCTCTACGTCGAGCCCCGCCTGCGCGGCGGCGGGATCGATCGCCGGGCGCCGGCCGCCGCGCCGGCCGCCACGCCCTGAGGGAGACCCGCATGCTCCAGTACGTCCTCGCCGAGCACCCCTTCTTCGCCCTCACCAGCCTGCTCTACCTGGCCTCGACGCTGGCCTACGCGGCGGCCTGGGTCTCCAGCAGCCGGCTGCCGGGCCGGGCCGGGACCGCCCTCATGGCCGCCGGCGTGGTGGTCAACACCGCCGTCATCGCCGGCCGCTGGATCGAGGCCGGCCGGGCGCCCTTCAAGTCGCTCTTCGAGTCGCTGGTCTTCTTCGCCTTCTGCATCGCGCTGCTCTACGTGGTCTTCGAGCGGCTCTACAAGACCCGCCTCTTCGGCGTGGCGGCCGGCCTGATGGCCTTCGGCTCGATGGCGTACGCCCTGGCCAAGTGGGACGCCGAGATCGTCAAGCTCCCGCCCGCGCTGCAGTCGGGCTGGTTCGTGCCGCACGTGATGGTCTACTTCATCGGCTACGCGGCGGTGGCCATCGCCACCGGCGTGGCGGTGGTGCAGCTGCTGGCCAGCCGGATCCCGTTCGTGCAGCGGCTCACCACCATGAAGGCCGGCTCGGTGCTCTCCGGGGAGCCGCTCGACCTCGACCAGATCTCCTACGACGCCATCCGCTTCGGCTTCGTGCTGCTCACCATCGGCCTGCTGGTCGGCTCGGTGTGGGCCAAGAGCGCCTGGGGCGACTTCTGGGTGTGGGACCCCAAGGAGAACTGGTCGCTGGTGACCTGGCTCATCTACGGGGCCTACCTGCACCTCCGCAAGGTGCGCGGCTGGCGCGGCAACAAGGCCGCCTGGCTCGCCATCGTCGGCTTCGCGGTGGTGATGTTCACCTACCTCGGCATCAGCATGCTCCCCACCGCCGAGGAGAGCGCCCACGTCTACACCCAGACCTGACCGGCCGGGGCCTCAGCGCGCCGGCGACGGGTCGCCGAAGGCGAGCACGGCCGCCGGGTGATGGCGGCCGGGCTGGCCGGCCCGGTACTCCTTGAGCCGGTACTGGATCTTGCGGACCGAGATGCCCAGCACCTCGGCGGCGCGCGCCGTGGAGCCCTCCGCCTGCTCGAGGGTGCGCAGGATGGCCTCCCGCTCGATCTCGAAGAGCGTGGCGCCGGGGATGAGGCCGCTCCCCATCCCCTCCTCGGCCGGCCCGCCGGTGAGGACCGGCGGGAGGTCCTCGGCGCGCAGCTCGGGCCCGGTGGCGCGCGCCGCCAGCTCCTCGACGACCGCCGCCAGCTCGCGCAGGTTGCCGGGCCAGGGATAGGCGAAGAAGGCGGAGAGGACGCCCGGCGCGGCCAGGAGCGGCGGCGTCCCGGCGGGGCGTGGCCGCTCGGCGAGCAGGAGGGCGACCAGCGCCGGGATGTCGGCCTTCCGATCGCGCAGCGGCGGCAGCGCCGCCGACACCACGTTGAGCCGGTAGTAGAGATCGTCCCGGAACCGGCCGTGCCGCACCTCCTCGGCCAGGTCGCGGCTGGAGCCGGCCACCACCCGGACGTCGGCGGCCTCCGCCTCACGGGCGCCCAGCCGCTCGAACACCCCTTCCTGCAGCACGCGCAGCAGCCTCACCTGGACGGCGGGCGCCAGCCGCCCCACCTCGTGGAGGTAGAGGGTGCCGCCTCGCGCCTCCTCGATCCGGCCGTGGCGCCGGCGATCCGCCTCCTCGAAGGCGCCCTGCTCGTGGCCGAAGAGCTCGCTCGAGATCGCGGTCTCGGAGAGCGCCGCGCAGTTGACCGCGACGAAGGGGCGCTCGCGCCGGGGCGAGAGCTCGTGGATCACCTGCGCCAGGTGGTGCTTGCCGGAGCCGGACTCCCCGTGGATGAGGATGGTCGCCTTGGTGGGCGCCACGCGCCGCATCAGCTCGAAGACCGAGACCAGCTCGGGCGACGAGGCGATCAGGGCCAGCCGGCCGCGGATCCGCTCGCGCAGCCCCGCGATCTCGGCCCGCAGCGCGCGCCGCTCGTCGGCCCGCGCCACCGCCACCCGCAGCAGGCCTGGCTCGACCGGCCGCAGCAGGTAGCCGTCGGCGCCGGAGCGCGACACCGCCTGCGCCGCCGCGCCCTCCCCCTCGTCGCCGAGCACCAGCACGGTGGGCTGGCCTCCGCGGGACCGCAGCGCCTGGACGAACCCGGCCTCGGCGCAGCCCGGCGCCGCCACGTCGATCAGCGCCACCGCCGGCGAGAGGCGGGCGGCCAGCGAGAGGGCGCCGTCGGCCGCGGCGCTCTCGCTGGCGTCGAAGCCGAGCTCCCGAAGCTGGGCCCGGAGCGAGGCTCCGGCCCGTGGGTCGCCTGCGACGACGAGGACGCGCGTGGATTCCATGGGGTGCAAGGACACTCTGCCGCACATGGTGCAGCAAGCTGCGTACCGCGCAGATTAGGCCCATTCCGGGTGACTTGCGCGCACCATTTGCGGAACACGCAATTTGGGCGCAAGGCTGGCGCCCCCATTGGGGCGTAAAGGGTAGAAGGGCTGCGGGGAATGCGGCCGTGCACCCGCGCCAGGACCGGTGCGGGCGGCCTCGTCCCGCGACGCCCGGTCCAGCTGCAACCCACGGGGATTCCGGCCGATATCGGCCCGGCGATCCCTAGGGGTGCGCCGGCGCCGCGTGGGCCGAGGACGGCGCCGGGTTGAGGATGGCGTCGCGGATCCGCTGCGGTGCGGTCTCGGCGTCCGGCGGGTTGGCCAGCGGGAAGCGGGTGGCGTTGTCGAGCAGCGGCAGCGTCACCAGCAGCGCCACGAACACCAGCGACGTGATCAGCACCAGCCGGTTGGGCCCCGGCTGATCCCAGAGGTGCATGAAGAAGAGGGCCACCAGCGTCCCCTTCACCGCGGCGATGGCGAGCGCCACGGCCACGCCGGCGGCGCCCGGGATGTGGATGGTGGACAGCCCCCAGGTGAGCGCGGTCAGCGCCATGAGCGCGGCCCAGACCACGAGGTAGCGCCCGGCGTGGGAGTGGGCGTGGGCGGCGGCGCGGGCGTGGTCGGACATCGGGTCGCTCCGGGTCAGATCAGGTAGATGAGCGGGAAGACGAAGATCCAGATCAGGTCGACCAGGTGCCAGTAGAGCCCCGCCAGCTCCACCGGCACGTGGTGCTCGGCGTCGTACTTGCCGAGCCAGGCGCGCGCCCCGATCACCCCCAGCACGGTCATGCCCACCACCACGTGGAAGGCGTGCAGCCCGGTGATGAGGAAGTAGAGGGCGAAGAACATCGAGCCGCCGGAGCCGGCGATGTGGCCGCCGTAGAACGGGCCCGGGAGCTCGGCGTGCAGGAAGTGGTGCCGGTACTCGAAGCCCTTGAGCACCATGAAGACGCAGCCGAGCAGGATGGAGACGCCGAAGAGCAGGCCGGTGCGCCGGTTGTTCCCCCGGGTGATGGCGTCCAGCCCCATGGCCACGGTGAAGGAGCTGGTCACCAGCACGAAGGTGTTGACGCCGCCCATCCAGGTCTCCAGGCCACGGGAGGCCTGGGAGAAGGCGTCGGTGTACAGGTAGCGGTAGACGCCGTAGGCGGCGAAGAGGGCGGTGAAGAGCAGGACCTCGGTGGCGAGGAAGAGCCACATGCCGAGCCGCTGCGCCTGGCCCTGCTTCTCCAGGCTCTCGAAGTGGTGGGCGACGGCGCTATGCATGGCCAGCCCCCGCGCCCGGCGCCCCGGCCCCGGGCAGGTCGTGGTACTCGTGCGGCCCGCGCTCGAAGGCCGGCAGCACGTCGAAGTTCTCCAGCGGCGGCGGCGACGGCGTCAGCCACTCGTAGCCCCGCGAGCCCCACGGGTTGGGCCCGGCGATGGGGCCGTGCCGCAGCGAGACCAGGATGTAGACCAGGATGACCAGGAAGCCGATGGCCAGCACCGAGGCCCCGGCCGTGGAGGCGACGTTGAGGGCCTGGAACCGCTCCGGGTAGTTGAAGTAGCGGCGCGGCATGCCCTCGTTGCCGAGCAGGAACTGGGGCAGGAAGGTGAAGACGAAGCCGCTCACCACCAGGGTGGCGCCGACCAGCCCCCAGCGCTCGTTGTAGAGGCGGCCGGTGATCTTGGGCCACCAGTAGTGGAGCGCGGCCAGGAAGGCCATGATGGTCGAGCCCACCATGATGAAGTGGAAGTGGGCCACCACGAAGTAGGTGTCCTGCCAGTGGATGTCGAGCGACACCGTGCCCAGCGCCACCCCGGTCATGCCGCCGAAGAAGAGGAAGAAGAGGAAGCCGACGAAGTAGAGGAAGGGCGTCTTGAAGCTGATCGAGCCCTTGTACATGGTCGCCACCCAGTTGAAGACCTTGATGGCGGTGAAGATGCCCACGAACATGGTGAGCACGCCGAAGACGCCGGCGTTGAAGGCCGACTGCCCCGAGGTGAAGAGGTGGTGGCCCCAGGTGAAGAAGCCCACGAAGGCGATGCCCAGCGAGCTGTAGGCCACCGCCTTGTAGCCGAAGATGTTCTTGCGCGAGAAGGCGCAGACCACCTCGCTGATCACCGCCATGGCCGGCAGGATCATGATGTAGACGGCCGGGTGCGAGTAGAACCAGAAGAAGTGCTGGAACAGCACCGGGTCGCCGCCGCGGCCCGGATCGAAGATGCCCCAGCCGAAGGCGTGCTCGATGGCCACCAGCAGCAGGGTCATGCCCAGCACCGGGGTGGCCAGGATCTGGATGATGCTGGTGGCGTAGATCGACCAGACGAAGAGCGGCAGCTTGTTCCAGGTGATCCCCGGCGCCCGCAGGGTGTGGGTGGTGACGATGAAGTTGAGGCCGGTGAGGATCGAGGAGAAGCCGAGGATGAAGGCCCCCAGCAGGATGGGGACCACCTTGGTGGCGGTGGTGGTCGAGTAGGGCGTGTAGAAGGTCCAGCCGGTGTCGGCGCCGCCGTAGATCATCCCGAAGAGCGCGATCACCGCGCCCAGCAGGTAGACGTAGAAGCTCATCAGGTTGAGGCGCGGGAAGGCCACGTCCTTGGCCCCCACCATGATGGGGAGGAGGAAGTTCCCGAAGCCGCTGGGGATGGCCGGGATCATGAAGAGGAAGATCATGACCACGCCGTGCAGCGTGAACAGCCGGTTGTAGGTCATGGCGTCCATGACCGTGGGACCGGGCGTGAGCAGCTCGATGCGGATGAGCAGGGCGAAGACGCCGCCCACCGCGAAGAAGACCAGCGTGGCGACCAGGAACATCACCCCGATCCGCTTGTGATCGAGGGTGGTGAGCCAGGACCTGAGCCCGGTGGCCGGGGTGTTGAGGTAGTTGCGCTCGGCGTACACGGGCGGGCTACTTTCGAGGTGTTGGCTCATAGACCGGGCCCTCCGACGGCCCGGCGGAGACGGCCGGGGTCTTGAGCGACTTGATGTACTCGACGACGGCGGCGACCTCGGGGGGCGTCATCTTCCCCTGGAAGCTGGGCATGACGTTCTGGTAGCCGGCCACCAGCTGGGCCGCCGGATCCATCATCGACCGCGTGATGTAGGCCTCGTCCGCCGAGATCACCTCGCCGGTGCTGAGCTTCTCCCGCCGGCCGTAGAGGTCGATGAAGGTCGGCCCGATGTGGCGCGAGCCGTCCACCGAGTGGCACTTCAGGCACCCCTGGTCGGCGGCCACCCGGCGCCCCTGCTCGAGGATCGAGGACCCTCGCATGGACGGCTCGCCCGCGCTGAGCGCGGCGTCCTGGGCCCGGGCCTCGCCGCGCCGCTGGTCGGCGATCCACTGGTCGAACTCGGCGGCCGGCAGCACCACCAGCTCGGCCAGCATGCCGGAGTGGGAGAGGCCGCAGTACTCGGCGCAGAAGACCTGGTAGCGGCCGGGCTGCTCGGCCTGGAACCAGGTCTGGGTGTAGCGGCCGGGGAGCGCGTCCTGCTTGAGGCGCAGCTCCGGGACGTAGAAGGAGTGGATGACGTCGCGCGAGGTGATGAGGAGCCGGATCGGCCGGCCGGCCGGGACCCGCAGCACGTCGAGCGAGGAGGGGCCGTCCTGGTAGGCGAACTTCCACATCCACTTCTTGCCCTGCACGAAGACGTCCATGGCGCCGGGGGGCGGCTGGGTGGTCTCCACGTACTGCGGGTAGCCGATGGCGAACCAGAGCAGGAAGAAGGCCAGCGGCACGCCGACGAAGAGCGCCTCGTGCCAGTGCCTGGGCTGCACCTCGGGGGTGGCCTCCCCCTCCTGGCGCCGCCGGTAGCGGATCATGAAGGCCAGCGCGGTGGCGAAGATGAGCAGCCCCGCCACCATGGTGGTGATCACCACGAAGAAGTGGAGCCCGTCGACGTCGCGGGCGTGCTGCGACAGCTGGGTGGGGAGGAAGAGCAGGCTGCGGAGGAGCTCGTTCATGCCGTCGTCCTCGCCTTCCGGCGCTCGCGCCAGACCAGCCCGGCGATCAGCCCGCCCAGCCCCACCATGGCGAGGACGCCGCCCAGGCGGAGGAAGCCGAGGGCGAAGGGCTGGTACTTCCGCGAGGCGGGGTCGTAGCGGTAGCAGGTGAGGAGGAGCTTGTCGAAGCTGGTGCCGACGCGGCCGCCGGCGGCCTCGACCAGCGAGAGGCGGAAGTCCTTGGGCGGGAACTCGATGCCGTAGAGGTAGCGGGAGACCTTGCCGTCCGGGGTGAGGACGAAGATCGCGGCCAGGTGGGCCCACTCGCCGGTGGCGGCGTCCTTGGCGTAGTGGAAGCCGACGGCGTCGGCGACCCGCCGGGCGGCCCCGCCGCGGTCGACCCAGAAGCGCCAGGCCCCGGAGTCCTCGGCCAGGCCGATCGACTGCAGGTACCCGCGCTGCCGCTCCCGGGCCAGCGGCGGCTGCTCCTCCGGATCGAAGGAGATGGAGAGCGCGGTGAAGTCGCGGCCGGCCTGGAGGCCGTTCTCCCGCATGGCGCGGGCCATGCCGGACATGACCAGGCCGCAGAGCATGGGGCAGTCGTAGTAGACCAGCGCCAGCACCACCGGCCGCCCCTGGGCGAAGGCCGCGCCGAGCTGGACCGGCTGGCCGGCGGCGTCGGTGAAGGTGGCGTCGAGGGGGAGCTGGGCGCCCAGCTGCTCGTCGACGCGGACCTCCTCGAGCACCGCCGGGGTGACGTCGACGGGGGTGGTCGAGCCCAGCCCCTTCGACTTCCAGAAGTCGGCGCGGGCGGGGGCGGCCAGGGCGAGGAGCCCGGCCCCCACGGCGGCGGCCAGGCGGAGGGAGCGGATCACTGGCGCCTCCCTCCCTGGAGCTTCGGGGTGGTGGGGGCGGGGCCGGCGCCCTGGCCAGGCGCGGCGGCGGGCGCGGCCCCGGGTGCGTCGACGCCCCCGTTGGCGGCGCCGATGGGCGGGGGTGGCGGCGCCTGGCCGGCCGGGACGCGGACGCCGCGCGCCACCAGCTCCATGGCGGTGGCGATGGGGATGTGGAGCACGCCGGCCTGCCGGTCGACCCAGCCGGAGCCGTCCAGGCGCGCCTGCTGGGCGGCCCGATCCCGGGCGCCGCGCAGGTGGGTGTCGAAGAGCTGCTGCTCGACCAGGCCGATCTTGCTCTGCCCGATCTCGGGGGGCAGCGCGGCCTGGGGCGTGACGGCGTTGCTGTGGCGGACCCAGGTGATGGTGGCGCCGGCCGCGGCCAGGAAGATGGCCAGGGCCCCGAAGCCGACCAGCAGCACGGCTCGGGAGTCGACCCGATCGTCCTCGGCGCGCGGATGGGCGCCGCTGTGGTCTGGGTGGCTCATTGCGGCTGGTACCTCAGCGACTCCTCGAGATACGGGTCGCGGACCGGGACGGTGGCGGCGCCGCGCATGCGGAGCACCAGGAAGGCCAGGGCCAGGCCGCCCACGCCCAGGAAGGCGGTCACGTCGAGCCAGGAGAGGTGCGGCCCGGCCTCGTGGACGCGCGGCATGATCACCCAGTGGAGGTCGACGAGGTGGACCAGCAGCAGCCAGATCGCCACCGCCGCCAGCCGGCGCGGATCGCGCTTCAGCTGGCGCGAGAGCAGCAGGAAGAAGGGGATGGCGAAGTGGGCGACGGCCAGGAAGATCCCCACCCGCCCCCAGGGGGAGTCGGTCCGCACCACGTACCAGGGGATCTCCTCGGGGATGTTGGCGATCCAGATGAGCATGAACTGGGAGAAGGCGATGTAGGCCCAGAAGGCGGTGAAGGCGAGGAGGAACTTCCCCAGCGAGTGCACGTGGTCGGCGTTGAGCTGGTGGCCGAACTGGCCCGGGTGGGCGCGGGTGGCCGCCGCGGCGACGACCAGCACCGCGAAGCAGGCCAGGAAGCTGCCGGCGAACCAGTAGACGCCGAAGATGGTGGAGAAGAAGCGCGGGTCGAGCGACATCATCCAGTCGAAGGAGGCGAAGGAGAGCGTCAGCGCCAGCAGCGGCAGCGCCCCGGTGCCGAGCCGCCGCTGCCAGGCGGTGAGCCGGTGGCCGCCCTCGGTGTCCTGCCGCACGCTCCAGCGCCGCAGCAGGGTGGCCACCGCGATCCAGACCACGAAGTAGCCGGCCGCCCGGGCCAGGAAGAAGGGCACGTTCAGGTAGGGGCGCTTGTGCTCGATGGCGTGGAGCAGCTCGCCGGTGGCGCCGGACGGGTCGACCCAGCTGAAGAGGTGGCGCATCCCCAGCGCGATGGGGAGGAAGAGCAGCGCGAAGAGCGGCAGGGTCTGGGGGATGGTCTCGAGGAAGCGCCGCAGCACCACCGGCCATCGGGCCTTGGAGGCGTGGAACGCGCCCAGCAGGATGAGCGCACCCAGCGCGATGCCGACCCAGTAGACGAAGGCCACCAGGTACGAGGCCAGCGCCTGGCGGGGATCGGCCAGCCCGCCGAGCGCGGTCAGGCCGAGCCCGGCCGCGCCGACCAGGCCGGCGGCGGTGACCAGGCGGCGGCCGCCCTGGAAGGTGGTGGCGGTCATCGGGCGTCTCCCTGGAGCTTCCGCATGGTCTCGGGCGGCACCTGCGCGGCGCTGGCGTGCTGGCTGAGCTGCAGCGCGCGGACGTAGCCGACCACGCCCCAGCGCTCCTCGGGGGTGAGGTCGGCGGCGTAGCTGGGCATGAGGCCGAAGCCCTTCGAGATGACCTGGAAGAGGTAGCCGTCCGGCACGTCGCGGTAGAGGTGGAGGCTGGGCGGGCGGCGCAGCGACATGTTGAGCGCCACCTGGCTCTGCCCGTCGCCGACCAGGCCGTGGCAGACGGCGCAGTGGATCTCGAACTTCTTGCGGCCGGTGGCCAGCAGCTTGGGCGTGAAGGCCACCGGCGCCTGCGGCAGCGGCTTGCCGTCGGCGCCGACGCCGAGCTGCAGCGCCGGATCGCCCACCGAGCCGTAGGGGACGGTCCCCTCCGGCGGCGCGCGCATGGCCAGGCCGTCCGGGTGGTATTCGCTCGACTGGTAGGCCTTGTACTTGGCCTGCCGCTGCATGGGGTCGAGGCCAGGGCAGCCGGTCAGGACCCCGGCGGCGATCAGCAGCGCGGCGTGGCGGCGGTTCACGGGGCGTCCTCCACGATCTCGACCTGCCGGGCACCCAGCTCCCGCAGCCTGGCCGCGGTGCCCTCGGCCACCTCGGCGCCGACCGCGGCCGAGAGCCAGAGGCCGTCGACCGAGGCGCTGCGGAAGGCCTCCACCTCGAAGACCGGGTGGTGCAGCCGTGGCATCCCCCAGAGCACGAAGAGGCCGAAGAAGATGGAGAGGGCCGAGAAGAGCACGCCCAGCTCGAAGGTGACGGGGATGAAGGCCGGCGGGCTGTGGGGCGGGCGGCCGCCCACGTTGATGGGCCAGTCCACCCCCACCATGAACCACTGCATCAGGTAGCCGGTGGCGGCGCCGATCAGGCCGGCCGCCAGGGCGATGCGGGGGACGATGGACTTCTTCAGCCCCAGCGCCTCCTCGGCCCCGTGGAGCGGCACCGGCGAGTGGAGGTCGAGGTCGGACTGCCCCTCGGCCCGCAGCGCCCGGGCCGCGTCGAGCAGGGGCGCCTCGGCGGCGAACTCGGCGACCACGTAGCGCCTCACGGCGTCCCCTCCCCGTGGGCGGCGCGGCCGGCGGCGTGCCCGTCGAGGTGGTCGAGCTCGCGGCGCAGCTCCTTGACCTCGGCGATGGGGACCACCGGCAGGAAGCGGAGGAAGAGCAGGAAGAGCACGCCGAAGGTGCACATCGAGCCGAAGAGCAGGCCCCAGTCGACCCAGGTGGGCGTGTACATGGCCCAGCTGGAGGGGATGAAGTCGCGGTGCAGCGAGAGCGCGATGATGACGAAGCGCTCCGCCCACATGCCGATGTTCACCAGGACGGAGACCACGAAGAGCACCGCCAGGTTGCGGCGCATCGAGGGGAACCAGAAGATCTGGGGCGCCAGCACGTTGCAGAAGAGCTGCACGTACCAGATGGGGGCGTAGGGGCCGGTCCAGCGGTTGAGGAAGGCGAAGGCCTCGTACTTGTTGCCGCCGTACCAGGCCATGAAGTGCTCCATGGCGTAGCCGTAGGTGACCATCAGCCCCGTGGCCAGGATCACCTTGGCCATGTTGTCGAGGTGCTTCATGGTGATGACGTGCTCGATCCCCAGGATCTTCCGGGCCGGGATCATCAGCGTCACCACCATGGCGAAGCCGGAGAAGATGGCGCCGGCCACGAAGTAGGGCGGGAAGATGGTGGTGTGCCAGCCGGGCAGCTGCGAGATGGCGAAGTCGAAGCTGACGATGGTGTGGACCGAGACCACCAGCGGCGTGCCCAGGCCGGCCATGAGCAGGTAGCCGATCCGGTAGTGCTGCCAGTGGCGGGCCGAGCCCCGCCAGCCGAAGGCGAAGAGGCCGTAGAGGATCCGCTTCAGCCGGGTGGGCGCGGTGTCGCGCAGGGTGGCGAGATCCGGGATCAGCCCCATGAACCAGAAGAGGAAGGAGACGGTGGCGTAGGTGGAGATGGCGAAGACGTCCCACGGCAGCGCGCTCTTGAAGTTGGGCCAGAGCCCGGTGGTGGCCGGGTACGGCATCAGCCACCAGAAGAACCAGGGACGGCCGAGGTGGATGATGGGGTAGACGCCGGCCATGGCCACCGCGAAGAGCGTCATGGCCTCGGCGAAGCGGTTGATGGAGGTGCGCCACTTCTGCTGGAAGAGGAGCAGGATGGCGCTGATCAGGGTGCCGGCGTGGCCGATGCCGATCCACCAGACGAAGGTGGTGATGTCGAAGGCCCAGGCCACCGGGATGTTGTTGCCCCAGGCGCCGATGCCCACCACCAGGGTGGTGGCGAGCGAGAGCAGCCAGAAGGCCATCCCCAGCCCCAGCGCGGTGAACAGCATCTTCCAGCCCCGGGTGGTGGGGGCGTAGAGCGGCCCGACCAGCCCCTCGGTGAGGGCGCGATCGTCGGGGCGGCCGACCAGGACCGCGACGGGCTCGAGCGGGTCGACGGCAGGGGCGCTGGCGGTCGCGGTCGCGGGCTTCGAGCTCATTCGAGCTCCGGGTTGGGGTTCTTGAGCCGGGCCAGGTAGGCGGTGCGCGGGCGGGTGCCCAGCTCGTGGAGCAGGTCGTAGCGCCGCTCGCCCTGCTGGAGCCGCGCCACCCGGGAGGCCGGGTCGGCCAGGTTGCCGAAGACGATGGCCTGGGCCGGGCAGGCCTGCTGGCAGGCCGACACCACGGCGTCGCCGCCGATCTTCACGCCGGCGACGCGGGCGTCGATCCGGGCGTGCTCGATGCGGTGGACGCAGTAGCTGCACTTCTCCATCACCCCGGTGGCCCGGACCGTGACGTCGGGGTTCTGCAGCATCTTGAGCTGCGGCGCGACCGCCTTGTGGTAGTCGAGGTAGTTGAAGCGCCGCACCTTGTAGGCGCAGTTGTTGGAGCAGTAGCGGGTGCCGACGCACCGGTTGTAGACCATCTCGTTCAGCCCCTCGTCGGAGTGGACGGTGGCGTTGACCGGGCAGACGTACTCGCAGGGCGCCTGCTCGCAGTGGACGCAGGCCAGCGGCTGGGAGACGGTCTGGGGGTCGGCCGCGGAGCCCTGGTAGTAGCGATCGACCCGCAGCCAGTGCATCTCGCGGCTGACGAGCACCTGCTCCTTGCCCACCACCGGGATGTTGTTCTCGGCCTGGCAGGCCAGCGTGCAGGCGCCGCAGCCGATGCACTTGCTGAGGTCGATGGCCATGCCCCAGCGGTACTCCTCCTTGCCGTAGTCGACGAGGGGCAGCAGCGACGGCTGCGGGCCGCGCTGCTCCTCCAGCTCGTGGACCGCGGCCGGGAGCTCGGCCAGGTCGTAGGAGAGCGCGATGGCGCGCCCCTCCATGGAGAAGTGCTCCTGGGTCTGGGCCAGCGCGTGCTGCGTGCCGGTGGCCTTGAGCTCGAGGCCCACGTCGATCCAGGGCGCGGCGGCGGCCCGCAGCGGCGTAGGCGTTGAAGCCGACGCCGGCGCCGGCCGGGCCGACCACGCTGCGCCCGTAGCCGAGCGGCAGCGTGACCGCGTCGTCGGCGTGGCCCGGCTGGACCAGCACCGGCGCGGCCAGGCTGCGGCCACGCAGGGTGAGCGTCACCACGCTCCCGGTCTTCAGCCCCAGCCGGGCGGCGGTGGCCGGCGAGAGGCTGGCGGCGTTGTCCCAGGTGAGCTTGGTGACCGGGTGGGGCAGCTCCTGGAGCCAGGCGTTCTCGGCGTAGCGGCCGTCGAGCACCTTGTCGTCGGGAGCGAAGACGGCCTCCAGCCCGGGGCGCGGCGGCGGGGCCGCCTGGAGCGCCTCGGCCACGCGGGCGGTGCTCACCGCGGCCCGGACCGGCGGGGCGGGCGCCGCGGCCGGGCCGGTCACCAGGCCGGTCGCCAGCCACTCGCTCCAGGCGCGGTCGAAGCCGGCGTCGGAGACGCCGGACAGCCGGCGCCGGCCCCGCCGGCGCGCGCCCTCCAGGCCTCGCGCACCAGCCGGTGGGCGCCGAGGTGGCCCTGGTCGAGGAAGGCGGCCAGCAGGTCGAGCTCGGTGACGCACTCCACCAGCGGCGAGAGCAGGGGCTGGACGATCGAGGCGGTGCCGTCGCGGCCGCGCAGGTCCCCCCAGCGCTCCAGCGGGTGGGCCGCGGCCACCACCGTCCCGGCGGCCCGCGCCGTCTCGTCGTCGCGCATGGCCAGGTAGATGACGTTGGGGACCTTGCGCAGCAGCGCGGCCAGGTCGACGTCGGCGGGCGCGGTGTAGACCGGGTTCCAGGCGGTGACCACCAGGGTGTCGACCTGGCCGGCCCGGAGCTCGCCGGCCAGCACCTCCAGCCGGTCGGGCCCGCTGGCCGGGTCGAGCAGGACCGGCTCGCGGTAGGCCACGGTGGCGCCGGCGTTGCCGAGCGCCTCGTTGAGGGCCGCGGCCAGGGCGTGGACCGCCGCCGGCTGGCGCCGTCCGGCCAGCACGGCGCCGCGGCCGCGCGACCTGGCGAGGTCGGCCGCCACCGCCGCCGCCTGCCGGTTCCGGTCGCCGGGGAGCGGCGCGCCCAGCGACGCCAGCTGGGAGAGGCCGTGGTGGGTCGCCAGCGCGGCGGCCACGGCGCGGCCGAAGCCGAGCACCTCGGAGGCGCGCATGCGGAGGCGGTGGTCGGCGGCACCCCCGGTCACGGTGAAGCTGGCCTCGGCCACGTAGAGCCGGTTCATGCCGGAGGGCTGGCCACGGCGGCTGGCGAAGTCCCGCGCCTGGCGCAGGTGGTCCCCTTCGGTGGCGAGGAAGTCGGCGTCGAGCGAGAGGATGACGTCGGCGCCGGCCAGGCGGTGCTCGGGATCGAGGGGGCGGCCGAAGGCCAGCGCCGTCCCCTGGCGCGCGGCGTCGTCGGCCACCGGGCCCCAGCTGTCGATGCGGGCCCGGGGGAAGCGGGCCAGCAGCCGGGCGCGCAGGTCGGCCTGGGTCGGCGAGCTGGTGGGCTCGGCCAGCACCCGGAGCCGGGCGCCGCCGTCCCTGGCGAGCACGCCGGCCAGCGTCGAGAGCTCGGCGAGCCAGGCGCTCCACGCCACCGGCTGGCCGTGGCGGACCACGCCGGCCAGCCGGTGCGGGTCGTAGAGATCGAGGATGGTGGCCAGCTCGTGGAGGCCGGCGCCGCCGAGGCTGGCCGGGTGATCCGGGTTGCCCTCCATCTTGGTGGGGCGCCCCTCGTGGCTCTCGACCACCACGCCCACGCCATACCCGCCGCGGGAGACGGCCGAGGCGTAGTGGGCGGCGACGCTCGGGGTCACGCCGGCCGGGCGCTTGACGTAGGAGACCACCTTCTCGCGCGGCGGCTTGCAGGCCGAGAGGCCGGCCAGCGCCGTCGAGGCGCCCAGGATCTGCAGGAAGGAGCGGCGCGAGAAGCCCTCGGGCGCCGGCTGCTCGCCGTCGGGGTAGACGCCGGCCCCCGGATCCACGGTGCCGTCCCGCTCGGCCAGGCTGCGCCAGCGCGTGGCCGGCTTCCCGCCGGCGGGGGTCTGTCCGAAGATGGGGAGGCCTAGCGATGGCATGTCGTGCAGCTCACTCTCGCGTGGACGTCGTACTGCTTCGCCAGCCTGGCCCCGACCTCGGCCTGGTCCGGCGGCGGCTGCCAGGCCATGTTGGTGACCTGGTCCAGCGGTCGCAGGCGCGGCACCGGGTTGCGGTGGCACTCCAGGCACCAGCCCATGTTGAGCGGCTGGGCCTGCTCGACGACCGCCATCTGGTCGACGCGCCCGTGGCAGTCGGCGCAGCCGATCCCCTTGTTCACGTGGATGGCGTGGTTGAAGTAGACGAAGTCGGGGAGCTTGTGGACCCGGGTCCAGGGGATGGCGGTGCCGGTGAACCAGCTGGCCCGGACCGCGTCGAGCAGCGGGCTCTTGTTCCAGACCTGCGAGTGGCAGGCCAGGCAGGTCTCGGTGGGGGGGATGCCGGCGCTGGGCGCCTTCTCGACCGTGGTGTGGCAGTAGCGGCAGTCGATGAGGTCGTCCTGGACGTGGTGGCGGTGATCGAACATCACCGGCTGCACGATCTGCTCGTGCTGGCTGACGCCGTAGGGCGTTCGCACGTAGAGCAGGAAGCCACCGATGGTCGCGACCGCGCCCCCGGCCAGCAGTCCCAGGACCAGCTTGAGGAGGGCGTCGGATCTCGGGGAGAAGAGTGCGCTCATGTGGCGTCGCCGGCCGTCGACATCCCGCCGCCTCGGCGCGCGTCTCGGGGCCCGCTTCGGGCTGTAAATTGATCTAGGTCAAATCATAGCGAAAGGTCCCGAAAGGGTACAGGCGCAAGATATTCCCGCCCGAGCGCTACCCGGGGGTGCGTTCCATCGACCACCGCCCCCGCCGCGTCGGGGCCTCGAGGGCCGCCTCCAGCGCGGCCAGGAACCGCTCCCGCGACCAGTCCTCGGCCCCGAAGCGCGCCAGGTGCTCGGTGCGGACCTGGCAATCGATGAGCCGCACCCCGGCCGCCGCCAGCCACGCCACGCTCTCCACGAAGGCGAGCTTGGACGCGTCGGGCCGCACCGCGAACATCGACTCGCCGAAGAAGGCGGCGCCCAGCGACACGCCGTAGAGCCCGCCCACCAGCGCCTCGCCCTCCCAGGCCTCGAACGAGTGGGCGAAGCCGATGGCGTGGAGCTGGCCGTAGGCGGCGACCATCTCCGGCGTGATCCACGTGCCTTCCTGGTCCGGCCGGTCGACCTCGGCGCAGGCGCGGATGACCCGGTCGAAGGCGGTGTCGGCGCTGATCCGGTAGGGGCGTCGCCTCCGGGTTCGGGCCAGGGATCGCGGGACGTGGAGCCTGGCGGGATCGAGCACCAGGCGTGGATCCGGGGACCACCAGAGGATGGGGGAGCCGGGCCCGTACCAGGGGAAGATGCCGGCGGCGTAGGCGGCGAGCAGCCGCTCGGGGGCCAGGTCCCCGCCCACCGCCAGCAGCCCGTCCGGCTCGGCCCGGCGCGGGTCCGGGAAGGCCACCTCGCGCGGGAGCCGGAAGACCGTCACCGCCGCAGTCTATTCGACCGCGGCGGGGCGGGGTGAGGCTACCCGCGGGGCGAGACCGTGGCCGACGGCCCCTGCTGCTGAGCCAGCGCCTGCGGGCCGGCCTGCTGCGGCCGGACCGAGGCGACCTGCTCCGGCGCCGGCGAGGGCGGGGTGGCGATGCTGGCGAGGAAGGCGAACTCGAAGGCGGCGACGGCGGCGGCGAGGATGAGGGGCTTCATGACGACCTCCTGATGTCCGGCACTACGGACATCGGGCGCGCCTATTTCCGCCCCGGCCGCCGGCCCCTTCCGGGGCCCTGGGCCTCAGCCGGGCAGGGCCAGGTCCTCGCGGAGGGCGCTGCGCTGCGCCTCGGTCAGGACGGTCTCGGCGGTGAAGGCCGGCAGGTCCGACCCGAAGGCGACCGGCACGGCGCCGCGCACGTCGAACTTGAGGTACTGCACCGAGGAGAGGCGATCGTCCCCCACCTGCCGCGGGTCGTAGCTCGGCCGGACCCGCGTCCCGTCCTCGAGCCGGGCGTAGAGGCACGGCATCAGCCCCAGCCACTCGCGCAGCTTCCGGTCCCGCTCGGCCGGATCGGTGAGCTCGATGAGCAGCACCGCCCCGAGCTGGCCCGGCCCGCCCAGCACCTCGTTGTAGGTCTCCAGCTCGTGCAGGATCTCCGGCTCGCCCGTCATCTTCTCGGCGCGGACCATCTCCTGCACCTGGTAGCGGATGGTGGCGGTGTTCTCGATGAGGAAGGTCAGCACCCCGCCGACGGTGACCCGCCGCCTCTCCTTGGCCTCGATGATGGCCGGCCGGATCTGGGCCCGCGACCGCTCGTAGGCCTCCAGCGGCATGATCTCCTCGCGTCGGACCGGCCTCATCGTGCCCCTCCCTGGCCCGGCTCGAACCCCTCGCCCCGGTAGGCGCGGGCCAGCACCGTGACCGGGTGGAGCGGCTTCTTGCCGGCGTGCTGCTGGAACTGGATGGCCGCCAGCGGGCAGTCGCTGGCCCAGGTCTCGGCCGCGGCCGCGGCCATGCCGTCGAAGGCCTTCTTGCCGAGCCGCGCCGACGGCTCGAAGCCCTCCACCGTCATGGCGAACGTGCCGTCGTGGCCGCAGCACTCCATCACCGTGCCCGACACCGTGACCCCGGGGATCTTCCTCAGCAGGTCCCGCCCCTTGAAGCCGATGCCCTGGGCCCTGCAGGTGGCAGGGGGCGTGGTAGGCGATGCGCCCGCCCGGCGGGGTGCTCTTGAAGTCGGTGCTGAAGCGGGGCTCCTCGCGGATCGACCAGAGGAACTCGGAGACGTCCATCACCGCCGGCGCCAGCCGCTCGGCCCGGCCCCGGTCCTCCCCCTCCAGCAGGTGGGGCCACTCGCGCCGCATCATCATCGAGCAGGTCGGGTTGATCACCAGCACCTTGGCCCCGCGCTCCACGAAGGGGATCAGCAGGTCGAGGTCGTGGTGCGCCCACGCCCGCAGCGACTCCAGGTCCCCCTGCTCCCAGGCCGGCATCCCGCAGCAGCGCAGCCCGCGCACCACCCGGACGTCGACCCCGTTCCGCTTCAGCACCTCGACGGCGTCGCGCCCCAGCTGCGGCTCGTTGTGCTGCACGAAGCAGGTCTGGAACAGCACCGCCTCGCCGCCGGGCTCGGCCTGGACCAGCCCCTGCCCCTCGCGCCCAGGCGTCGAAGGTCTGGGCGGCGAACTCGGGCAGCAGCTTGTCGCGGTGGATCCCCGCGGCCTTCTCCATCAGGATCCGGAACGGCCGCACCCGGTTCATGACGTTGGCCATGCCGAGGCTGGCCCGCGCCAGCCGGGCGGCGCCGTCGGGATCGTTGAGCACCCGCATGCGCAGCGTCTTCCCCTGCCCGCGCCGCTTCACGCCGCGCCAGCGGTGGACCAGCTTGGGGAAGTCGAGCTGGAACTCGTGCTTGTCACGCGGCGTGTACGGGCACTGGACCTCGCAGAGCTTGCACTGGAAGCAGGCGTCCATCACCGCCTGCTCCTCCGCGGCGGTGATCTTGTGGACGTCGCCGTCGTGGCGCTCGTCGATGGCCTTGAACAGCAGCGGGAAGCTGTCGCAGTACTTGAAGCACATGCGGCAGCCGTGACAGATCTCGAAGGCGCGGTGGACCTCGCCGGCCAGGGCCTCGGGCTGCCAGTAGACCGCGTCGGCCGGGTCGTAGGAGAGGCCGGCGGTGGGCTGGTACGAGATGCGGCTCGATGGGTCGCTCATGCGCGCAGTCTCCCGCGAGCCCGGTGCCATGGCCAGCGTCGAAGGGCCCGGCGCAGGCTCCCTTCCGGGTGCGCCGGGCTCCCTGCCGGGTCATGCCTCCGGGGCCGGCCCGGCGGCTAGCTGATGGTCTTCAGCATCTTGTCGAAGCGGCCGGCGTGCGACTTCTCCGCCTTGGCCAGCGTCTCGAACCAGTCGGCGATCTCCTTGAAGTTCTCGTCGCGCGCCGTCTTGGCCATGCCCGGGTACATGTCCGTGTACTCGTGGGTCTCCCCGGCGATCGAGGCCTTCAGGTTGGTGGCCGTGTCCCCCAGCGGCAGGCCGGTGGCCGGATCCCCGACCTCCTTGAGGAAGTCGAGGTGCCCGTGGGCGTGCCCGGTCTCCCCCTCCGCGGTCTCCCGGAAGTTGGAGGCGACCTCCGGGTACCCCTCCACGTCCGCGACCTTGGCGAAGTAGAGGTAGCGCCGGTTGGCCTGCGACTCGCCGGCGAAGGCGTCCTTCAGGTTCTGGTGCGTCTTGCTGCCCTTCAAGCTGGCCATGGCCTGGTCCTCTCGTTGCGTGGGGGTGGGGTCTCTCTGGCGCTTGTCTACCGCCGCCAGCCTCGGCTGCAATGGCTCGCTTGGGGCTGCGCCCCGGCGCGCGCCCCCGAGGCGTGGACCCAAGTGTCACTTGATTCCTAGTTGGGAGTCAGGCGACATTTCAACCGATGGTCAAGGACGTGACCCACGCCGAGCTGGCCCGCCGCGTCGACGCCTTCAAGGCCGCCTGCCGTCGGGCGGGCCTGAAGGTCACGCAGCAGCGGCTGGAGATCTTCCGGGAGGTGGCGGGCAGCCTCGAGCACCCCGACGCGGAGGCGGTGTCCCGGGCCCTCCGGGCCAGGCTGCCGACGGTCTCGCTGGACACCGTCTACCGGACGCTGGCGCTGCTCGGCGACCTCGGCCTGGTCATCCCGCTCGGCCCGCGCCGGCAGAGCGTGCGCTTCGACGCCAACCTCGCCCGGCACCACCACTACGTCTGCGTGCGCTGCGGCCTGACCCGGGACTTCGCCAGCCCGGCGCTCGACGGCCTCCGCGTCCCCGGCGCGGCCAGGGACCTCGGCAGCGTCCTGGCCATGCAGGTCGAGGTCCGCGGCCTGTGCGCCACCTGCGCCCGGGCCGGGACCGCGAGGCGCCCCGCCGGCGCCCCGGACAGCAGAGCCCGGCGCCCTCGAGGGGTGCGCCGGGCTCGCGCCACCGCGCCGTGACGGCCGGCGGCTAGCTGATGGTCTTCAGCATCTTGTCGAAGCGGCCGGCGTGCGACTTCTCCGCCTTGGCCAGCGTCTCGAACCAGTCGGCGATCTCCTTGAAGTTCTCGTCGCGCGCCGTCTTGGCCATGCCCGGGTACATGTCCGTGTACTCGTGGGTCTCCCCGGCGATCGAGGCCTTCAGGTTGGTGGCCGTGTCCCCCAGCGGCAGGCCGGTGGCCGGATCCCCGACCTCCTTGAGGAAGTCGAGGTGCCCGTGGGCGTGCCCGGTCTCCCCCTCCGCGGTCTCCCGGAAGTTGGAGGCGACCTCCGGGTACCCCTCCACGTCCGCGACCTTGGCGAAGTAGAGGTAGCGCCGGTTGGCCTGCGACTCGCCGGCGAAGGCGTCCTTCAGGTTCTGGTGCGTCTTGCTGCCCTTCAAGCTGGCCATGTGGTTCCCTTCCTTGGATGGATGCGTCCCGGTGTCCGGCTGATATTCGGTCTCAGTGAAGTCGGCGCACGTCCCGTTTGGGGCCTGCCGGCCTCCCCCTAGGTGTTCTGCGACAGGATCAGGTGGACGTACTGGGCCCGCTCGAAGGCTCCCGGGTCGCTGATCTGCTTCTGCGAGAGCGTGCCGCGGAACTCCTCGATGCTGGAGTGGCCGCGGCGCTCCATCCACTCCTCGATCCCGTTCAGCACCTTGCCCAGGTGGGGCACGCCGTTTCGCGACAGCGTCGAGGCCAGCTGCACCACCGTGGCGCCCGCCAGGAGCTGCTTCAGCGCGCCGGCCGAGTCGTGGACGCCGGTCGACGCCGCCAGGTCGAGCCGGACGCGCCCGTAGAGCAGGCCGATCCAGCGGAGCGGCAGCAGCGCCTCCGACGGCGTGGAGAGGCTCATCACGCTGGCCGGGGCCATCCGCTCCAGCGAGATGTCGGGCTGCAGGAACCGGTTGAAGAGCACCACCCCGGCCACCCCGGTCTGCTCCAGCTGGGCCACCACGTTGGCCAGCGACGTGAAGTACGGCGAGAGCTTCACCGCCACCGGGATCTTCACCGCGGCCTTGATGCCGGCCACCGCCTCGACGTAGCGCCGCTCCACCTCCGACCCGGGCAGGGAGGGGTCGGCCTCCACCGCGTAGACGTTCACCTCCAGCGCGTCGGCGCCGGCGTCGGCGATCTGGCGGGCATAGCCGGTCCAGCTCCCCGGGGCGCAGCAGTTGAGGCTGGCGATGACCGGGATGCGGACCGCCTTCTTGGCCCGCTGCAGGAGCGAGAGGTACTCGTGCGGCCCCACCCGCTGGGGCGGGAAGTAGGTCCGGGCCTCCGGGTTGGACTCCGAGAACCGCTGGCTCGACTCCTCCAGCTCGGTGTTGGCCGCCTCGATCTGCTCCTCGAAGAGCGAGCGCAGCACCACCGCGCCGGCCCCGTGCCCCTCGGCGGCCTCCAGGTTCTCGATCCGGTTGGAGAGCGCGGAAGAGGCGAGGACCAGCGGGCTCGGCAGCTTCAGCCCCAGGTACTCGGTGGTCAGGTCGGCCATGTGGTCTCTCCTCGGGGTTGGAAGCGGGCGGTCAGCGGCACAGCCTACCGGAAGGCGGGGCGCGCGGGTTCTCCTCGACGGGTGTAGCCGAGGCGGGCGCGGCCCGCCAGCCGGATCGCCGCGGTATCGCCCGCCGGCCCCACCGGCCTCACGCCGGTGGCCGCACCGTCAGCACCGGGCAGGTCGCCTTGCGGACCACCCGCTCCGCCACCGAGCCCATCAGCGCGTGCTGCAGCCCGGTCCGGCCGTGGGTCCCGATGACCACCAGGTCGGCCTGCTGCGCCTTGGCGAAGGCCAGGATCTCGTGGGCCGGCTCTCCCACCGCGGTGGCCACCTCCACGTGGCCGACCCCCATCCCCTCGGCCAGGGCCTTCCACTCGGCCATGTGCCGGTTGGCCTGGGCGGAGAGCTCGTCGAGCATCTTGCTGGAGGCGACGAAGGACCCGTCCGGGAAGGTGTAGCCGGGCACCGGGTAGGCGTGGAAGAGCGCCACCCTGGCCCCGTACCGCCTGGCCAGGTCGGCGGCGGTCTCGAGCGCTGCGCGCGAGGCGTCGGAGAAGTCGATGGGGCAGAGGATCCGCTTCCAGTCGGCGCTCGGCATGATCTCCTCCCGGGAGATGGGGTTCGCTGGCGGTGCAATCCTACGCCGGTCCGGGGGAATCCGACGCACCCCCGAGTGGGGCCGCCGGCCGGGGGCGACCGGGGCGCGCGGGACCGGCCCGTGCGCCACGCGGCCGGGCGCGCCGGGGGACCCCGGCTACCGGTCCCTCCCCTCGCCGCGGCGGTCGGAGCCCCGGGGCCGCGCCGAGGCCCGGCGGGCGTCGGTCACGAACGAGCCGACGGCGTCGATGGCCCGGTCGAGGAAGGCCTCGAAGCGCCCCAGCTCGTCGTCCGAGGGCGGCGGCCCTTCCAGCACCTTCCAGTCTCCCCGCGCCATCCGCTCCGGCAGCTCCTCGAGCTTCCTGGTCATCCGTGCCACCGGCTCGAAGACCAGCGTCTCCATCAGGAAGATCACCAGCGCCGCCAGCGCCGCCGCCAGCAGGACCACCAGCACCACCACCTGGAGGCGGAGCTCCTCCACGCCGGCGAGGAGCTCCGAGATCTCGTGGCGCTCCACGACGGCGCCGATGATCTTCCCGTGCCCGTCGTGGAGCGGGAAGAGCCCGCGCGCCCAGGTCCGGCCGTCGCGGGTCCCACGCCCCAGCAGCGCCGCCTGGGTCGGCACCTGCGCCATCCGCGCCAGGCCGGCCGTGAGCGACGCCTCGCCGCTGGTGCTGGCCACCTCGACCAGCTCGGCCCGCTCGTCCCAGCGCTCGGAGGATCCGGTGACCGGCAGCCAGGCGTCCCGGTCGAGCTGCCGCTTGTCGAGCAGCATGGCGTACTCGTCGCCGGTCAGCCTCGCCAGGCGGGCCAGGAAGGTGTGGATGTCGGTCCCCAGCTCGACGTAGCCGAGCAGCCGGCCCTGCGCCGTCCAGGGCCGCACCACGCGGACCGCGTAGGCGGTCTGCCCCAGCTCGATGCCCCGGGCCTCGGCCCCGGTGGCCACCGCCCGGGCCAGGGTCTGGCGCGGCACCACGTCTCCGTGGAGGTCGGGCCGGTGGACCCGCAGCAGCACGCCGGCGCCGGGGTCGGCCGGGTGGAAGTACCAGTGGGTCACGCCGTGGGCGGCCCGGAGCCGCTGCAGCAGCGGGCCGGCCTCGGCCAGCAGCGCCTCCCGGTCGCCGCGGGCGAAGGCCGCCTCCAGCGACTCGTCCTGCTCGATGACGTCGAGGAGGGCCGAGAGCCGGTCCTCCTCGGCCGCCTCGATGCTGTCCAGGGCGGTGGCCACCTGCTGCACCTCGTGCAGGGCGGCCTGGTCGACGCCGCGCTGGTGCACGAACCGCATCAGCACCGCGATGGCCAGGGCGATGATCCCCAGGCCCACCACCAGCGGGACGATGAGCTTGAAGCGGATCGACCGGAACACCCGCCGGCCCTCCCCTAGAAGCCGAGCAGCGCGTGGACCCGGTCCTCGCCCAGCCGGGCGGCGCCGCCCAGGAAGGCCAGGTTGACGACGAAGGAGTAGCCGACCAGCACGGCCTCCTGCCGCTCGACGAGGCGGCCCACCGCCTCGGCGGTGCCGCCGGTGGCCAGCACGTCGTCGACCACCAGCACCCGCTCCCCCGGGAGGAAGGCGTCCTCGTGGATCTCCAGCACCGCCTCGCCGTACTCGAGGGCGTAGGCCTCGCTGATGGTCTTCCAGGGGAGCTTGCCCGGCTTGCGGACGATGGTGAGCCCCGCCCCCAGCGCGTAGGCCAGCGGCGCGGCGAAGACGAAGCCGCGCGACTCGATCCCGATGATCTTCTGCACCCGCTCGGCGCGCCAGCGCTCGGCCAGGGCGTCGATCACCTGCCGGAAGAGGCGCGGGTCGGCGAGGATGGGCGTGATGTCCTTGAAGACCACCCCGGGCTTGGGGAAGTCGGGGACGTCGCGGATGGCCAGGCGGACGGCGTCGAGCATGGTCCTCTCCTTTAGCACGGGCTCAAGGGAGGAAGAGCAGCGGGTTGCGCGGCCGGGTCCCCTCCCGCACCTCGAAGTGGACGTGGGGCCCGGTGGTGCGGCCGGACTGCCCGACCCGCGCGATGGGCTGGCCCGCCTTGACGGTCGCCCCCTCCGCCACCAGCAGGGCGCTGCAGTGCGCGTAGAGGGTCACCAGCCCGCCCTCGTGGCGCAGGATGACGATGGCGCCGTAGCCGGGCTGCTCGCCGGCGTAGATGACCGTGCCGGACGAGGCGGCGTGGATGGCCGTCCCCTCCGGGGCCGAGACGTCGATGCCGTCGTGGCGCCGGCCGCCGCGAACGCCGTAGCGGCCGTAGAGCACCCCGTGCAGCGGCCAGGCCAGCCTGGCCCTGGCGGCCGGGGCGGCGGGCTCGGGCTCCCCGTTCTTCCCCGGGCGGCCGGCGGGCGCCGGCCCGGTGGTCTCCTCCAGGTCGACCACCCGGCTCGCCCCGGGCACGAAGAGCTCGGTGCCGACCGCCACCTGCCGCGGGTCGGCGATGCCGTTCTCCTCCAGCAGGTCGGCCGGCGCCACCCCGTAGGCGCGGGCGATCCGGTAGACGGTCTCGCCCTTCCTCACCACGTGGACCACGCCCACCACCTCGGGCTCCTCGTGGTACTCGCTGGCGGCCAGCGGGATGGGGAGCGGCCGCGCCGGCGCGCCCGGGGCGCTCGCCGGGCGCTGCGCCGCCTTGGGCGAGGCGCAGGCCGCGGTCCAGAGCATGGCGGCGGCGAGCGCCGCCCTGCGGCTCACGGCCCGGGCTCCCGCGGCAGGCCCGGGAGCTGGAGGCCCGCCAGCACGCCGAGCCCGGCGTCGTCGGTGGCGTCCAGGTGCAGCGGCGTCACCGAGGCCAGCCCTTCCTCCGTGACGGCGTTGCAGTCGGATCCGGGGATGTCGTGGTTGATGGCCCCGCCCTCGCCGCCGATCCAGTAGTAGCGCCGGCCGCGCGGGTCGATCTTGGTCACCACCTCGTTGCCGTAGGTCCGCTTCCCGAGCCGCGCCGGCCGCCAGCCGCGGATCACCCCCGGGGGCACGTTGACGTTGAGCAGGGCCGGCCGGCCCGGCCGGGCGGCCACCAGCGCCAGGGCCAGCTCGACGGCCAGCCGCGCGGCCGCCGTGAAGTCGTGCGGCGGCGCCGCCGCCAGCGAGACGGCGATGGCCGGGACGCCCAGCAAGGCCCCCTCCATGGCCGCCGCCACGGTCCCGGAGTAGTGGACGTCGTTGCCGAGGTTGGGGCCGTGGTTGATGCCGGAGACCAGCACGTCCGGCCACCGCTCCTTGAGCACCAGGTTCATGCCGACGTAGACGGCGTCGGTGGGGGTGCCGTCGACCGAGTACCAGCGCGGGGCCACCTCGTGGAGCCGGAGCGGCCGGTGGAGCGAGATGGCGTGCGACGAGGCCGACTGCTCGCGGTCCGGCGCGCAGACCCAGACCTCGTGGCCCTCGAAGGCGGCCGCCAGCGCGCGCAGCCCGGCCGCGTGGACGCCGTCGTCGTTGGAGAGGAGCACCCGCACCGGCGAGGAATGTACCAGCGGGGTCAGGGGGTGGGAAGCCGGCGCACCGCAGGCGCGACGAGCCCGCCGGTGGACCGCGCCTCGGCGCCGGCCGGCTCGGCCTGCGCTGACGCCCTACGGTGACGGGGACCGGTTGAACTCCAGGTCCTTGAACGAGGCCGGGTCGTCGATGGCCTCGAGGTGCGTGAAGACCGCGGCGTTGGGGATGACCGCCCGCACCTCCGCCTCGATCTGCTCGACCAGCTCGTGGCCGCGCCGCACCGTCCAGCCCCCGGGGACGAGGACGTGCATGGAGACGAAGCGGCGCGAGGCCGCCTGCCGCGTGCGCACCGCGTGGAACTGGAGCTCCGGCCCCTCGTGGCGGGCCAGCACCTCGCGCACCAGCGCCTGCTCCTCGGGCGAGAGCGCGGTGTCGAGCAGCCCGGCCGCCGAGCGGCGCAGCAGGTTGACGCCGGTCCAGACGATCTGGGCCGCGACCGCCAGCGCGATGATGGGGTCGAGGATGATCCAGCCGGTGGCGGCCACCAGCCCGACGGCACCCAGCACCCCGGCCGTGGTCCAGACGTCCGTCATGAGGTGGTGGGCGTCGGCCTCCAGGGCGATGGAGTGGTGGCGCTTGCCGGCGCGCAGGAGCACCCGGGCCACCCCGAAGTTGACCGCCGAGGCCGCCGCCGAGACCAGCACGCCCCAGCCCACCTGCTCCAGCGGGCGGGGCGCCAGCAGGCGGCCCACGGCCGTCCAGCCGATGCCCACGGCGGCCAGCAGGATGAGCGCCCCCTCGGCCCCGCTGGCGAAGTACTCGGCCTTCTCGTGGCCGTAGGCGTGGTCCTCGTCGGGCGGCCGCGCGGCCACGATGAGCATGAACAGCGTGATGACCGCCGCCACCAGGTTGACCAGCGACTCGAGGGCGTCGGAGAGCAGGCCGACCGAGCCGGTCAGCCGCCACGCCACCGCCTTCATGCCGATGGTCACCACCGCCGCGGCGATGGAGAGGAAGGCGAAGCGCCGCAGGTCGGAGGCGGGGACGCTGGTCATCGCTCCACTCTACGTCAGGTCGCCGCCCGCTCCAGGGCCTTTCGCCCCACCCAGTCGCAGGCGAACTGCCACGCGATGCGGCCGCTCCGGTCCCCCTTCCGCTGCGACCAGAGGATGGCCTCGGCCTCGGCGTCGGCGCTCCACGGGGTGGCCACCCCGGCCCGCTCGGCCAGCCGCGCCACCCACTGCCGCGCCACCTCCACGTAGCGGTCCTGGCTGAAGGGGTGGAAGGCCACCCACAGGCCGAAGCGCCCGGAGAGCGAGATCTTCTCCTCGACGGCCTCGCCGTGGTGCACCTCCCCCTCCACCATCATGGCCCCGCGGTTGTCGCTCTCGAACTCGGCCACCAGGTGGCGCCGGTTGGAGGTGACGTAGATGATGACGTTGGCGGGCAGCGCGTAGACCGAGCCGTCGAGCGCGCTCTTCAGCACCTTGTAGCTGGGATCGCTGGTCTCGAAGGAGAGGTCGTCGGAGAAGACCAGGAAGCGCCAGGGCTGGGCCTTCAGCTCCTCGACGATGGCCGGCAGGCTGACCAGGTCGTCCTTGTCGACCTGGATGATGCGCAGCCCTTCGGGGGCGTAGGCGTGGAGCAGCGCCCGGACCAGCGACGACTTGCCGGTGCCGCGCGTCCCCCAGAGCAGGGCGTTGTTGGCCGGCAGGCCGGCCAGGAACTGGCGGGTGTTGGCCTCGAGGGCCCGCTTCTGCGGCTCGATGCCGAGCAGGTCGTCGAGCCGGGTGCCCTCGATCTCCGGCACCGGCTCCAGCCTCCCGGAGAACGGGCCGCGGTGCCAGTTGGCGGCGTGGCAGGTGCTCCAGTCGATGGGCGGGGCCGGCCTCGGCAGCAGCGGCTCCAGCGCCGCCAGCACCCGCTTCAGCCGCTCGGTCAACTCGGGGTCGAGGCTCATGCTCCCTCCGCGGCGGGCCGCCCGGCCCTGGAAACGAAGCCGGGGCAGGGACCGGACGGCCCCTGCCCCGGCGATGGGGCTCCGGACCGGCCGGCGTCCGCTAGTCGCCCGACGCCGCCCGGGTGGTGGAGATGGCGCCGATCTTCTCCAGGAACAGGGCCCTGGTGAACTCCCGGTTCATGCGGGCGATGAACTTCACCTTGATGCCCTTGGGGCAGGCCCCCTCGCACTCGTAGTGGTTGGTGCAGTTGCCGAAGCCATGGTCGGCCATGGCCTTGACCATGGCGGCGACGCGCTGGGGCGCCTCCACCTGGCCCTGCGGCAGCTCGGCCAGCTGGGACACCTTGGCGCCGGCGAAGAGCATGGCCGCGCCGTTGGGGCAGGCCGCCACGCAGGCGCCGCAGCCGATGCACTCGGCCGCGTCCATGGCGTAGTCCGCCTCGGGCTTGCCGACCAGCACGGCGTTGCCGTCGGGCACGCCGCCGGTGTGGCAGGAGACGAAGCCGGCCGCCTGGATCAGCTTGTCGAGCGCCCCGCGGTCGACCACCAGGTCGCGCAGGATGGGGAAGGCCCGGGCCCGCCACGGCTCCAGGTAGATGGCGTCGCCGTCCTTGAACTTCCGCATGTGGAGCTGGCAGAGCGTGGTGCGCTCCTGCCCGCCGTGGGGGACGCCGTTGACCACCGCCGAGCACATCCCGCAGATGCCCTCGCGGCAGTCGTGGTCGAAGGCGATGGGATCCTTGCCCGCCTTGATCAGGTCCTCGTTCACCACGTCCAGCATCTCCAGGAAGGAGTGGTGGGGGGTGATGTTCTTGGCGTCGTAGGTCTCGAAGCGGCCGGGCTGGTCGGGAGCCGGCTGCCGCCAGACGATGAGCTTGAGGTTCATGGTCCCGTGTTCGGTGGCGCTCATTACTTGTAGCTCCGGACGGCGAGGTGGATGTTCTCGAACTTCAGCGGCTCCTTGTGCAGCTCCGGCGCCTGGCCCCTCCCCTTCCACTCCCACGCGGCGGCGTAGGAGAAGTTGGCGTCGTCGCGCTTGGCCTCGCCGTCGGGGTACTGGTGCTCCACCCGGAAGTGGCCACCGCAGGACTCCTCGCGGTGCAGGGCGTCGCGGCTGAGCAGCTCGGCGAACTCGAGGAAGTCGGCGGTGCGGCCGGCGTTCTCGAGCTGCTGGTTGAACTCCTCGCCCGAGCCGCTCACCTTGACGTTCTTCCAGAACTCCTCGCGGATGGCGGGGAGCTTCTGCAGGGTCTCGGTGAGCGACTCCTTGCTGCGGGCCATGCCGACGTTGTTCCACATCAGCACGCCGACCTCGCGCATGAACTCGGTGACGGTCTTCTTGCCGTTGATGCCGAGGAGCTGGTCGCGCTCGGCCTTGACGTCGGCCAGCGACTTCTTGAACTCGGCGTGGTCGGCCTTCACCTTGCCCGGCTTGGTCTGCGCCAGGTAGTTGGCGATGGTGTAGGGGATGACGAAGTAGCCGTCGGCCAGCCCCTGCATCAGGGCGCTGGCGCCCAGCCGGTTGGCCCCGTGCACCGAGAAGTTGGCCTCGCCGAGGACGAAGAGGCCGGGGATGTTGCTCTGGAGGTTGTAGTCCACCCAGAGGCCGCCCATGGCGTAGTGGGGCGCCGGGTAGATGCGCATGGGGCGCTGGTAGGCGTTCTCGTCGGTGATCCGCTCGTACATCTCGAAGAGGTTGCCGTAGCGCTCGCGGATGGTGTTCTCGCCGAGCCGCGCGATCGACGCCGAGAAGTCGAGGTAGACGCCGCGGCCGCCCGGGCCCACGCCGCGCCCCTCGTCACACTGCTCCTTGGCCGCCCGCGAGGCGATGTCGCGCGGGGCCAGGTTGCCGTAGGAGGGGTACTTGCGCTCGAGGTAGTAGTCGCGGTCCTCCTCGGGGATCTCGTTGGGCGGCTTGTTGCAGTCCTCCTTCTTCTTGGGGACCCAGATGCGCCCGTCGTTGCGGAGCGACTCCGACATCAGCGTCAGCTTCGACTGGTAGTCGCCCGCCTGCGGGATGCAGGTCGGGTGGATCTGCGTGTAGCAGGGGTTGGCGAGGTAGGCCCCCTTCTTGTGGGCCTTCCAGATGGCGGTGACGCTGCAGCCCATGGCGTTGGTCGACAGGTAGAAGACGTTCACGTACCCGCCGGTGGCCAGCACCACCGCGTCGCCGACGTGGCTGCGCAGCTCGCCGGTGACCAGGTCGCGGACCGTGATCCCCTTGGCCTCGCCGTCCACCACCACCAGGTCGAGCATCTCGGTGCGGGCGAACATCTTCACCGTGCCGAGGCCGATCTGGCGGGAGAGGGCCGAGTAGGCGCCCAGCAGCAGCTGCTGCCCGGTCTGGCCGCGGGCGTAGAAGGTGCGGGAGACCTGGGCGCCGCCGAAGGAGCGGTTGTCCAGGTAGCCGGCGTAGTCGCGCGCGAAGGGCACGCCCTGGGCCACGCACTGGTCGATGATGTTGTTGCTGACCTGGGCCAGCCGCCAGACGTCGGCCTCGCGGGCGCGGAAGTCGCCGCCCTTGATGGTGTCGTAGAAGAGCCGGTAGATGCTGTCGCCGTCGTTCGGGTACGCCTTGGCGGCGTTGATGCCGCCCTGCGCGGCGATCGAGTGGGCGCGGCGGGGGCTGTCCTGGTAGCAGAACGCCTCCACCTGGTAGCCCAGCTCGGCCAGCGAGGCGGCCGCCGAGGCGCCGGCCAGGCCGGTGCCGACGACGAGGATCTTGTACTTCCGCTTGTTGGCCGGGTTGACCAGCTTCAGCGAGTCGAAGCGGTGCTTGTCCCAGGAGTCCTGGATCTTGCCGGTCGGTGCCTTACCATCGAGGATCACGGTAGTTCCCCTTACTTGGCGATCAGGCCAATGAGAATGGCGACGGGGATGGCCCCGTAGCCGAGGAGGAAGATCACGGAGAGCGCGCCCCCGAACTTGACGAAGCCGGGCATGGTCTTGGGGTTGTTGAGGCCCAGCGACTGGAAGGTGCTCTGGATGCCGTGGGACAGGTGGAGGTAGAGCATCACCATCGAGATGACGTAGGCCACCACCGTGAAGAGGTGCCCGAAGGCGTCGGCGACCATGGCGAAGACGTCGAAGCGGCCCAGGGCGTCCTGCACCAGCACCATCCCCGGGAAGGACCGGATGGTGAAGTGGAACAGGTGGAGGATGATGAAGGCGCCGAGCCACAGCCCGGTCCAGATCATGTTCTTCCCGGCGAAGGTGGTGCGCAGCCGGCGGTCGACCGCGTAGGCGTTGGGGTTGGCGGCCCGGTTCTCCAGGGTCAGCTGGATCGAGAGGACCAGGTGGAAGAGCACCGCCACCAGCATGACGAGGCGCGTGGCCCAGACCACGGCCGGCATCGAGTGGAGCTTCTCGGCGTAGGTGTTGATGCCATTGGCCCCGGCAAAGATGCTCAGGTTTCCGAGCAGGTGGCCGACGACGAACAGGACCATGAGCAGGCCCGTGATCGCCATCACGACCTTTCTTCCGATCGAGTCCGAGAGCAGTCGCATGAGCAGTTTCCCTTCTTCCTGGCTGGGGGACCGGCGCATCGGGCCGGCTTCCAAGCGATGTGAACGTCGGGGAGATCCCGGTTGGAGCGGGTGGGCATGCTACGGGATCTCTCGCCGGATGTGGTGATCCAGCGCAGTTCCGGGCGGCTTTTTTTCCGCGGTTCATCGCCCGATCAGGTCTACAAAGAGCGCTGACCCGCGCACCGACCGTCGCGGTCCCGGCCAGGGTACAAGCCGTTGATGGCCTTCCTGCTTTCCTCCCTCTCGGCGGCGGCCCTGGCCGGCTGGCTCGGCGTCGCCTGGCTGGCGTGGCGTGCCGACCGCGCCCTGCCCGACCTCGGCGACCAGCCACCGGATCCGGCGCCGCCCTCCGTCTCGGTGGTGGTGCCGTGCCGCGACGAGGCCCGGCACGTCGAGGCGGCGATCCGCTCCCTGCTGGCCCAGGACCTCCCGGACCTGCAGGTGGTGGCGGTCGACGACCGCTCCGGCGACGCCACCGGGGCCATCCTCGACGGGCTGGCGGCCGGGGAGCCGCGCCTCACGGTGGTCCACGTCTCCGCCCTCCCCGCCGGCTGGCTCGGCAAGAACCACGCGCTCGAGGTCGGGGGGCGCCGGGCCTCCGGGGACTGGCTCCTCTTCACCGATGGTGACGTGCTCTTCCAGCCCGGGGCGCTGCGCCACGCCCTCGGCTACGCCCGGGCCCACGGGCTCGGCCACCTCGCGGCCGCGCCGCGCTTCATCGCCCCCGGCTTCCTGGAGCGGGCCTTCGTCACCGGCTTCGGCGCCTTCGCCTCGCTCGCCTTCCGGGTCCACCGGCTCCCGGCGGCCCGCAGCCGGGCCTTCGTGGGCATCGGCGCCTTCAACCTGGTGCGCCGCGCCGACTGGGAGCGGGTCGGCGGCCACGGCCGGCTGCGCCTGGAGGTGGTGGACGACGTGAAGCTCGGCCTGGTCCTGCGCCGCAGCGGCGTGGCGCAGGGGGCCGTCTCCGGCGGCGGCCTGGTCGCGGTGCGCTGGCAGCACGGGCTCTGGCCCTCGGTGCTCGGCCTGGTGAAGAACGCCTTCGCCGGGACCGAGTACCGGCCCTGGCTGGCGGTGGCGGCGTCGCTGGCCCTGGCCCTGGCCGGCCTGGGGCCGGTGCTGCTGGCGGGGCTGGCGCTGGCGAGCCGCCAGGGGCCGGCGGCGGCGATGGCGGCGGGCGCGCTGGCGGTCGGCGTGGCCATCCACGGGGGCGCGGCGCGGCGGCTGGCCGGCGGCAGCGGGCTGGAGGGGCTGGCGCTGCCGCTGGCCGCGGCCCTGCTGGCCGGCGTGCTGCTCGGCAGCACGGCGGCGGCGCTGTGGCGGGGCGGCGTGGTCTGGCGGGGCACCCGCTACCCGCTCCCCGCGCTGCGCCGGGGCTGCGTCCGCATCGGCGACTGGCCCTCCGAGGCGGCGGTCGGGTGGCCGGAGCCGCGCGCCTGAGCTCCCCGCCGCCGTCCGCTGCGGCGCCCCCCATCCGCCCGGGCGGCGCGCCGCGACCGGGCCTCCGCCGGAGCGGAGGCCGGCCCGCCGGGCGCCAACAGGACGCTCGCCATCGGTGGGGACCGGTGCCAAGATCGCCGCGTCGTTCGAGGTGGTCGAGGAGGGCGTCGATGGCAACCGCGGTGAAGCGGCCCAGGCCGGGGCTGGAGCCGGAGTACTGCAAGGGGTGCAACCGCTGCGTCGAGGCCTGCGCGCACGGCTGCATCGTGCCGGGGCAGGAGATCAACTCGCAGACCGGGCTGGTGCCGGTCTCGCTCCACCTCGACGAGTGCAACGGCTGCGGCCTCTGCGTCGACGCCTGCCCCGAGCCCTGGGGCCTGCGGGTGCCCGACGGGATCGGGGCCCGGCCCCGGCCACCGCCGGTCGACGTGCCCGCCGAGCGGCGGCCGCTCCCGGACGGGAGGCCGCTCATCCTCAAGGGCGCCCACGCCTCGGCCATCGGCGCGCTGCTGGCGGGCTGCCGCCACTTCTTCGGCTACCCCATCACCCCCTCCACCGAGGGCGCGGAGCTGATGGCGCGGCTGCTGCCGGCGCTGCGCGGCCACTTCGTCCAGGCGGTGAGCGAGGTGGCGACGGTCAACATGATGTACGGCTGCGGCGGCGCCGGCCTGCCCTGCATGACCTTCACCTCCTCGCCGGGCTTCAGCCTGATGCTGGAGGGGGTGAGCTACATGATCGGCGCCGAGGTGCCGGGGGTGATCGTCGACGTGATGCGCGGCGGCCCGGGGCTGGGCAACATCGGGCCCGAGCAGTCGGACATCAAGCTGCTCTGCCGCGGCCTCGGCCACGGCGGCACCCACGCCATCGTGCTGGCGCCGGCCACGCCGCAGGAGATGCTCGACTTCACGCAGCTGGCCTTCGAGCTGGCCTTCGAGTACCGCAACCCGGTGATGATCGCCGCCGACGGCTACCTCGGCCAGATGACCGGCAAGGTGACCCTGCCGGCGGCCGCGGTGAAGCCCGGGCTGCCCGGCCTGGGCGGTCCACGGCGACGCGGCCCACCGCGGCAACCTCATCAACTCCATCCACCTCGCCGAGGCCGACCTCGAGGCCCACAACCGCCACCTGCAGGCCAAGTACCTCAAGATGACCAAGGCCGAGCAGCGCGCCGACCTCTACCGCTGCCAGGACGCCGACGTGCTGCTGGTGGCCTGCAACACGCCGGCGCGCATGGCCAAGGGGGCGGTGCGGGCGCTGCGCGACGAGGGGATCGCCGCCGGCCTCTTCCGGCCCCAGACCCTCTGGCCCTTCCCCATCAAGCTGCTCAGGCCCCTGCTCGACGGGGTGCGGCAGATCGTGGTGGTGGAGGCCAGCGACGGCCAGCTCGAGGACGAGCTGCGGCTGGCGCTGTCCCACGCCGGCGCCGGCGGGGGCATCGAGATCCGCCACGTGCGCCGCATGGGCGGCGTCCTCCCCTCGCAGCGCGAGATCGTGGCCGGCGTGCGCGCCGTGGTGAAGCGGAGGGCGACGCGCGTGAGCACCTTCTACGAGCGCTTCGAGCGGCACGACCACGCCCGCGGCCTGAAGGCCAGGACCACCCACTACTGCCCCGGCTGCGGCCACGGGCTGGTCCACAAGATGATCGGCGAGGCCATCGAGCCAGCTCGGGCTGCAGGACCGGACCGTGGCGATCTCGCCGGTCGGCTGCAGCGTCTTCCTCCACTACTACCTCGACGTCGGCAACACCCAGGCCGCCCACGGCCGCGCCCCGGCGGTGGGGATCGGCCACAAGCTGGCCAACCCCGACGCCATCGTCATCAGCTACCAGGGCGACGGCGATCTCGCCTCCATCGGCCTGGCCGAGATCATCCACGCCGCCCAGCTGGGGCTGCCGTTCACGGTGATCTTCGTCAACAACGCCATCTACGGCATGACCGGCGGCCAGCTGGCGCCGACCACGCTGATGGGGCAGCGGACCGCCACCAGCCCCACCGGCCGCGACCGCCACATGGGGTCGCCGCTGCGGATGGCCGAGATGATGGCCCAGGTCGACGGCACCGCCTACGTGGAGCGGGTGGCGCTCTTCGACGCCAGGCAGCGGGTCCGCGCCGCCAAGGCCATCAAGAAGGCGCTGCAGGTGCAGGCCGACGGGATCGGCTTCGCCTTCGTCGAGGTGCTGGCCGAGTGCCCCACCCACCTCGGCCTGGCGCCGCCCGAGGCCGAGAAGTGGGTGCTCGAGAAGATGGTCCCGGTCTTCCCGCTGGGGGTGAAGAAGGAGCCGTCCGGCGAGCCGTACCCGCCCTGGCAGGCCCCCTCCTACGACCCGGCCGAGCTGCTCGCCGTCATCGGCGCCACCGCCGAGCCGGTGGCGCGCTTCTGCAGCGGCTTCCCCGCGCACCGGCTTCGGCGACGACATCGCCCTCAAGCTGGCCGGGGCCGGCGGCGACGGCGCCCAGACCGCCGCGCTGCTCCTCACCAAGGCGGCCATCAACGAGGGGTTCGACGCCACCCACATCCCCAGCTACGGCCCGGAGTCGCGCGGCGGCACCTCCTACGCCGACGTCCGCATCGCCGAGAGCGAGGTGCTCTCGCCGGCGGCCCCCCACCCGCACGCGCTGGTGGCCTTCAACGCCCCCAGCCTGGCCCGCTTCGGCCCGGAGGTGGTCCCCGGCGGCGTGGTGATCTACGACTCGACCGTGATCTCCGCCCCGCCGCCGCTGCCCGACGGGGTGCGCGCCGTCCCGGTCCCCTGCACCGCCATCGCCCACGAGCTGGGGCAGAAGATGGTGAAGAACGTGGTGGCGCTCGGCGCGCTGGTGGAGGCCACCCGGCTCTTCCCGCCCCAGACGCTGGTGGCGGCGGTCCGCCAGGCGCTCGGCTCGAAGCCGCACCTGCTCGACCTCAACCAGGAGGCGCTGGCCCGCGGCCGCCGCGCCGCGGCGTCCGGACCCTCCTAGCGCCCACCCCGGGGCCAGGCCGGGCCCGCGCCGGCGCGATGCGACGGCGCCGGGGGGTGGTGGTACGGTGCCGGGCATGGCCGGCCCCACCGAGCACCACGCCCTGCCCGTCCTCGACGCCTGGGACGAGACGCCCGCGCTGCGGGCGCTGCGGCTCCAGCTTCCGCCGGCGGTGGCGGCGGCGCACCAGCGCCCCGGGCAGGTGGTCAAGGTGAAGGTCGCCGCGGGCGAGGCCTACTTCGCGCTGGCCACGCCGCCCATGGGCGACGGCCGGGCCGAGCTGCTGGTCAAGCGCGGCGGCCCGGTGGCCGACGCGGTGGTGGCGTCGGCCCGGCCCGGCGCCGCGCTGCAGGTCACGGCCCCCTTCGGCCATGGCTACCCGCTCGAGGCGGCGCTGGGCCGCGACGTGCTGCTCTTCGCCGCCGGCTCCGGCATCGCCCCCATCCGCTCGCTGGTGCTGGCGCTCATCTCCCGCCGCGACGAGGTGGGCCGGGTGGTGCTCTTCTACGGCCAGCGCCGCGGCGGCGAGTTCGCCTACCGGGCCGAGCACCTGGGCTGGGAGCGGCGCGGCGTGCGGGTGGTGCTCTGCCCGTCCGACGAGGACGACACCTGGCCCGGGGTCCGTGGCCGGGTCCAGGAGGCGGCCCGCGCCCTCGACTGGGGAGGCGCCCGGCCCATGCAGGCCAGCGCCTTCGTGTGCGGCATGTCACCCATGGTCAAGGACGTCCGGGCGGCGCTGGCGCAGGCGGGCGCCTCCCCCGAGGACGTCCACGTGAACTTCTGACGATGATCAACAAGACCTCGCTCCAGCGGTACGTGCTGCTCGGCCTGGTGGTCTTCTCGGTCGCCCTCACGGTGGTGCTGGTCTCCCCCTTCTGGACCGCGCTGCTGCTGGCGGCGGTGGCGGCCGCCACGATGCGGGCCCCCATGGCCTGGCTGGTGGCGCGCCTCGGCGGCCGGCGCGAGTGGGCCGCCGGCCTGCTGGTGGTGACGCTCATCGTGACGCTGGTGCTCCCGGTGGCGGCGCTCCTCACCGTCATCGCCGCCCAGGCGGTGGAGGGGTTCCGCTGGCTCCAGGAGGCGCTGACGTCGCAGGGGATCGCCGCCCTGGTGGACCACCTCCCGCGCTGGCTCGAGCGGCTGGCGCGCAGCGTCCTCACCTCGCTGCCGGAGCTGCTCGGCGACCTGGAGGAGCGGGTGGGCGCCCGGGGCGGGCGGGCGGTGACCGCCCTGAGCGGCATCCTGGTGGCCACCGGCGGCGCCATCGTCAAGCTGGTGGTCTCCCTGGTGGCGCTCTACTTCTTCCTGGTCGACGGCCACAGGCTGGTGGCCTGGCTCGAGGCCAACGCCCCGCTCGCCCCCGGCCAGTTCCGCGAGCTGGTGGGCGAGTTCCGCCGCACCGCGGTGTCGGTGCTGGTGGCCACGGTGGCCACCGCCGGCATCCAGGCCGGCGCGGCGCTGATCGGCTTCCTGCTGGCCGGCGCCCCCGGCCCCCTCTTCCTGGCCACGGTCACCTTCCTCGTGGCCCTGGTGCCGGCGGTGGGAGGCACGGTGGTGGTGCTGGCGGTGGCGCTGCTGCAGTACGCCACCGGCCACGAGGTGGCGGCCGGCTTCCTCCTCGTCTGGGCCCTCGCCGTGGTCTCGATGGTCGACACCCTGGCGCGCCCCTACCTGCTGCGCGGCGGCATGGCGCTGCCCATCGGCATCGTCTTCCTCGCCCTGCTCGGCGGCGTGGCCGCCTTCGGCGTGGTGGGCGTGCTGCTCGGGCCGCTGGTGGTCACCTTCCTCATCGCCGCGCTGCGCATCTGGCGGCGTGACGTCGAGGACCGCGACGACGAGGTCGCGGCCGGAGGCCGCCCGCCCGCCGGGCCCTGACCGCGCGCGGCGCCCGCCGGCGTCAGTTCCCGGCGGTGAAGGCCTGGAACGCCAGCATGGTGTCGGTGTGGCGGATCCCGGGGATGCGCTGCAGCCGGGCCGGGATCAGCTCCCCGAAGGCCTCGTAGTCGGTGGCGTAGAGCTTCACCAGCAGGTCGAACTCGCCGGTGATGGAGTGGACCTCCGAGACGCCGTCCAGCTCGACGATGGCGTTGGCCACCTCGCCGAGCCGGCCCGGCTCGCACCTCACCAGCACGAAGGCTGCCTTCATCTGGAGCTCCTCCCGGGCCTCGCCCGACCGCCGCGGCGCCGCCCCGTGTCCTACCACGCCGGCGGCGCCAGCCGTGGCTGCGGCAAACCAGCGCAAGGTCGAGGGGGCGCGAGGCGCGCATCCCGGGGCCCGGCTCGCGACGCGTGTACCCCGGCGGGGGATTGCCCTCGTGCACCAAGGGTGCGGTGATGGCCTCGGCTGGCACCATGCTTCCCCCGAGGCTCGAACGAGGAGATCGGCATGACCGACGAACGCGATGGTGATGGGCTCGAGGTGCTGGAGGGCGACGAGGGCACGCCGGAGGTCGGGCGTCACCGCGACGTCGGGCGCGAGATGCTGGAGACGGCCATCGGCGAGCTGAAGCGGTCGCCGCCGGTGACGGTGGCCCCGACCGCCACCGTGGCACGCGCCGCCGAGCTGATGCGCAAGAAGAAGGTGGGGGCGGTGCTGGTGAAGAAGGGGCGGGAGCTGGTGGGCGTCTTCACCGAGCGAGACCTGGTGGTGCGGGCCATGGCCACGGCGCGCTGGGCCAGCGCCCCGGTGAAGAAGTTCATGTCGCCCAAGCCCGAGACGCTGAAGCTGGCCGATCCGGTGGCCTACGCGCTCAACAAGATGAGCGTCGGGCGCTTCCGCCACGTCCCGCTCCTCGACGCCGGCGGCGCGCTGGTGGGGATGATCTCCATCCGCGACATCGTCGACTTCATCGTCGAGCTCTGCCCCGAGGAGATCCTCAACCTCCCCTCGCAGCCCGAGCTGGCCATCCCGCGCAGCACCGACGGCGGCTGATCGGCGCCCCGGCACGGGGCCCGGGACCGGCCGCCCGGCCCGCGCCTCCAGCGCGTCGGCCTCGGCCGGCGCGCCGCGGGCACGCGGCCGGTCCGGCGTCCGCTAGGTCGACGCCTCGTTGACCCCGTGGCACTTCTTGTACTTCTTGCCCGACCCGCAGGGGCAAGGATCGTTGCGCCCCACCCTCGGCGTCTGGCGCACCACCGTCTCCGACCTGGCCTTGGGCGCCTCGCCCTCCGCGCCCGCCTCGGCGTGGACCTCGGTGAGCCGCTGCAGGGCCTTGCGCTGGGCGGCCAGCCGCTTCTGCTCGATCTCCTCGGCGCTCTCCTGGCGGGCCGGCTGCAGCCGCAGCACGTTGCCGACCACCGCGGCCTTCACGCGCCAGGTCATGGCCACGAACATGTCGTAGCCTTCCTTCTTGTACTCCTGCTTGGGGTCCTTCTGGCCGTAGCCGCGCAGCCCGATGCCCTGGCGCAGGTGGTCCATCGAGAGCAGGTGGTCCTTCCACATCTGGTCGATCGACTGGAGGTAGAGCCACTGCTCGTAGCGGCGCAGCACCGGGACGCCGTCCTCGGCGGTCCCCAGCTCGGCCTCCTTGGCCGCGTAGGCCCTGGAGACCACCGCGAAGACCTGCTCCTCGATGGCCCGGCGCGCCTCGACCGCCTTGCCCTCCGGCGCGCCGAACCGCATGTCCACGCCGAACTGCTCCTTGACCAGGCTGGAGAGCCCGGGCAGGTCCCAGTCGCCCATGTTGGGCGGGCAGGCGCCGCCGACCATGTCGATGACCAGGTCCTCGACCAGGTCCATCATGTGCTCGCGCTGGTCCTCCAGGGACCAGACCTTCTCGCGCCGGGTCTTGAGCCGGGTCTTGGGATCCTCGTCGAACTCGACCACCGGGATGCCGGCGCCGAAGCCCAGCACCATGCGGCGCAGCGCGTAGATGGAGCGCCGCTGCTGGTTCATCACGTCGTCGTACTCCAGCAGGTTCTTGCGGATGTCGAAGTTGTGGGCCTCGACCTTCTTCTGGGCGCCCTCGATGGACTTGGTGAGCCAGGGGTGCTCGATCTGCTCGCCCGGCTTCATCCCCATCTTCTCCATCAGCCCGGAGATCCGATCCGAGCCGAAGATGCGCATCAGCTCGTCCTCCAGCGAGAGGTAGAAGATCGAGGAGCCCGGGTCGCCCTGTCGCCCGGCGCGGCCGCGCAGCTGGTTGTCGATGCGGCGCGACTCGTGGCGCTCGGTGCCGACGATGTGGAGGCCGCCCAGGGCCACCACCTCGTCGTGCTCCCGGGCGCACTGGACCTTGAGCTCGTCGGTGCGCCGGGCCAGCCGGGTGGCCCAGTCGGCGCGGCGTTCCTCGAAGGCGGCCGGCTCCTCGCCCTCCATGGGGGCGTCCGGCTCCGGGCCCAGCTCGTGCTTGGCCATCATCTCCGGGTTGCCGCCCAGCACGATGTCGGTGCCGCGGCCGGCCATGTTGGTGGAGATGGTGACCGAGCCCTTGCGGCCGGCCTGGGCCACGATCTCGGCCTCGCGCCCATGGTGCTTGGCGTTGAGGACGGCGTGCGGCACGCCGCGCCGCTTGAGCAGCGACGACACCACCTCGCTCTTGGCCACCGAGACCGTGCCCACCAGCACCGGCTGGCCGGTCTTGTGGCGCCGCTCGATCTCGTCGCAGAGGGCCTGGAACTTCTCCCCCTCGGTCTTGTAGACGACGTCCTCGGCGTCCTTGCGGATGTTGGTCCGGTTGGTCGGGATGACCATGACGTCGATCTTGTAGGTCTGGGCGAACTCCTCGGCCTCGGTGTCGGCGGTGCCGGTCATGCCCGCCAGCTTCGAGTACATGCGGAAGTAGTTCTGGAACGAGATGGTGGCCAGGGTCTGGTTCTCGTTCTCGATCTTGACGCCCTCCTTGGCCTCCACCGCCTGGTGGAGCCCGTCGGACCAGCGCCGTCCCGGCATGAGCCGGCCGGTGAACTCGTCGACGATGAGCACCTCGCCTTCCTTCACCACGTAGTCCACCTCGTTGCGGTAGAGGTGGTGGGCGCGCAGCGCCTGCTCGACGTGGTGGAGCTTCTCGATGGCCTCGGGGTCGTAGAGGTTCTTCACCCCCAGCTTGCGCTCGATCTTCTCCACGCCGGCGTCGGTCATCACCACCGAGCGGTTCTTCTCGTCGACCGTGAAGTCGGCGTCGCGGATCATCGAGGGGATGACGGTGTTGACCTGGTAGTAGAGCTCGGAGGACTCGTCGGAGGGGCCCGAGATGATGAGCGGCGTGCGGGCCTCGTCGATCAGGATCGAGTCCACCTCGTCCACGATGGCGAAGTTGAGCTCCCGCTGGACGTAGTCCTGGAGCCGGAACTTCATGTTGTCGCGGAGGTAGTCGAACCCGAACTCGTTGTTCTGGCCGTAGGTGATGTCGGCGCCGTAGGCGGCCTGCCGCTCCTGGTCGGTGAGCCCGTGCACCACCACGCCGGTGCTGAGGCCGCAGAACTTGTAGAGCCGGCCCATCCACTCGGCGTCGCGTCGCGCCAGGTAGTCGTTGACGGTCACCACGTGGACGCCCCGACCGCCCAGCGCGTTGAGCACGCAGGGGAGCGTGGCCACCAGGGTCTTGCCCTCGCCGGTCTTCATCTCGGCGATCTTGCCGGCGTGCAGCACCGTGCCGCCGATGAGCTGGACGTCGAAGTGGCGCATGCCCAGGGCCCGGACGCCGGCCTCGCGCACCAGCGCGAAGGTCTCGGGCAGCAGGTCCTCCAGGGTGCGGCCGTTGCGGACCTCCTCCTTCCACTTCGCGGTGAGGCGGGGGAAGTCGGCGTCGGCGAGCGCCTTCATGCGCGGCTCGAGCTCGTTGATCCGGGCCACCAGGGGGCGGATCTTCTTGAGCTCGCGCTCGTTCTTGGTGCCGAGCACCTTCTTCAGGACGTAGTTCAGCATGTGGGCGTACCGGCCTCGCGAGGGGGGCGGGAGTTGACGACCATTCACTACCGCGAAGTCTCCTCAATAACCACCCCTTCCCCCTCGTCAACGCTCGGGATTTCGATTCCTGCCTGCGGCTCCCGTAGACTGCGGCCCGTGCCTGGCCGGCCCGCCCTCCTCCTCGTCGTCGCCGTCGCCTCCGGCTGCGTCGGGACCTCGCGATCGGTCCGCGAGGCGCTGGACCAGAGCGACCTCCAGGCGCGGCTGGCGGCCCGGGGGCACGGGTGGCTGGGCCAGGGCCAGGCGCCCTTCGTGGTCGGCCGGGAGCGCTTCAACCCCGACTGCTCCGGCTTCGTCGAGGCGGTCTACGCCGCCGAGGGGATCCCGCTGCGCCGGCTGGCGCAGCAGGCGGCGCCCGGGGAGACCTCGGGCGTGGCCGCGCTCTGGGCCGCGGCGGGGCGCTACGGCACGCGGTGGCGTGGCGGCGACTGGCCGGCCCCCGGGGACCTGGTCTTCTTCGACGACACCTGGGACCGGAACCGCAACGGCGCCCTCGACGACCCGTTCACGCACCTCGGGCTGGTCGAGTGGGTCGGCGAGCAGGGCACCGTGACCTTCCTGCACCGGGCCGGGGCCGGCGTGGTCCGCGGCCACCTCACCCTCGATCGCCCCACCGCCACGCGCGCCGTCGACGGGGGCGAGCTGAACGCGCCGCTGCGGGTCCGCGTGGCCCGGGACGACCGGGCCCCGGCGCTGGCGGGCGAGCTGTTCGTGGGGTTCGGGCGCATCGACCCGGCGCGCGCGGCGCGCCGGTGAGGCCTACTCGAGGATGAACTTGCGGGGGTTCTCGGGGATGCCGTTGACCCGGACCTCGTAGTGCAGGTGCGGCCCGGTCGACTTCCCGGTGTTGCCGACGGCGCCGATCTTGTCGCCCCGCTTCACGTGGTCGCCCACCCGCACGAAGGTCTCGGAGAGGTGGCCGTAGCGGGTCTTCACGCCGTAGCCGTGGTCGATGACCAGCACCTTGCCGTAGCCGCCCTCGACGCCGTTGAAGACCACCACGCCGTCCGAGGGCGCGTCGACCGGCTGGCCGTGCGGCGTGGCGACGTCGAGCCCCTCGTGCATCTTCCGGTCGTCCGAGTACGGGTCGATCCGGGTGCCGAAGTCGGAGGTGACCCAGCCGTGGGTCGGCCAGATGGACGGGGTCGAGGCCAGCAGGGAGCGCTGGTCGTCGAAGTACTCCTGGAGCTGCCGCAGGCTCTGCTCCGAGCGGGCCGCGTCGACCTCGAGCGACCCGAGCCGCCCGGGGAGCGCCTTCAGGTTCTGCTCGGCGGCCGGGACCGGCCCGGCCGGGAGGGCCTGCGGCTCGGGCGTGCCGACCGGGCCGATGGCCAGGTTGCGCTCGGGATCCTGCAGCGTGGTGACGGCCGTCCGGAGCTTGGCGTCGAACCGCTCCACCCGGTCCAGGGTGGCGCTGATATGGGCCACCTTCTCCTGGACCAGGAGCACCTGGCTGCGGAGCTGGGCGTTCTCCTCGCGCAGCGTCGAGTTCTCCGAGGAGGCGGACAGCAGCGTGAGGTAGTGGATGCCGGTGACCAGGGCCAGGATGGCCAGCCCCAGCCCCCCCCAGCCGAGCTTCTGCAGCCAGGGCCGGGGGACCCGGAACTTGCGCACGGCCTGGCTGTGGTCGGAGACCACGATGACCGTGAAGATCTGGGACTTGGGCGCTTCGGCCATGCTGCGGTGGGCTCCTGGTGCGGACGTGGATCGGGCCGGAGCGGAGCTCCAGCCCTCCGAGGGGCAGGTCAGGAGGCAACGGGTAGCAGACCCCGCTTCGGGGTGTCAAGGAAGTGGAGGGCCGGGAGCCCCTGCCCGGGGGGCCCTGCGCCGCGCCCCGGGCGGCCCTGGCCGATATCACCCGCGACCGCTGCGCCGGGGATCAGCCGCCGGCGTCGCCTCCGGCGCCGGGGATCAGCCGGCGGCGTCGGCTGCGTCGGGACCACCCGGATGGACCAGCCGGATCATCGCCACGGTGATGTTGTCGTCGCCGCCGCGCCGGTTGGCGAGGTCGACCAGCCGCTCGACGGCCCCGTCGCCGTGCTCCTCCACCAGCGCCAGGATCTCCTGGTCGCCCACCAGGTTGGAGAGCCCGTCGCTGCAGGCGACGATGGCGTCTCCCGCCTCCAGCTCGAGCCCCAGCAGGTCCACGACCACGTCGCGCTCGAAGCCGACCGAGCGGGTGATGATGTTCTTGTAGCGGCTGGTGCGCGCGTCCTCCTCGGTGATGGCGCCGATGCGGAGCTGCTCGGCGACCAGCGAGTGGTCCTGGGTCACCTGGTAGATGTGGCCCGAGCGCAGCAGGTAGGCACGGCTGTCCCCGACGTGGGCCACGAAGGCCGAGCTCCCGTCGACCAGCACCGCGGTGACCGTGGTCCCCATCCCCGCCAGCTCGGGATCGAGCTGGGCGGCCTCGAAGATGGCGGCGCAGGCCTGCTCCACCGCGTAGCCCAGGACGTCCGGGAGCGGGTTGTCCTCGCCCTCGGCGCCCGAGCCGAACAGCTCCGGCTCCTCCTCGCGAGCCGCGAGGATGGCCTTGCGGATGGTGTCGACCGCCAGCCGCGAGGCCGTCCCGCCCCCGGCGTGGCCGCCCATCCCGTCGGCCACCACGAAGAGGCCGAGCGGCTCGTCGATGAGCAGCGAGTCCTGGTTCTGCTCGCGCCGCTGGCCGACATCGGTGAGGCCGCGCGCGGCGATCCGGAGGGGCGGTAAGGCCATTCGCGTGCAGCGTACCCCTGCGATCGCGCGAGGGTCAACGCGCGATCCGCGCCGCGCCCGGGCCGCCTTTGCTCAGGGTGACATGCCGAGCGAGCGCGCCGCGGCCCGCCCCGGCGCCGCTCGCCGGCCCCGCTCCGGACTCGCCCCGCCCCCGGCGCCAGCCCTCGCGGCCGCGATCAGCGCCCCGGCGTGCTCCAGCGCCGCCGCCGTCACCGTGGCCCCGGCCATCATCCGCGCCACCTCCTGGCGCCGCTCGTCCAGCCCCTCGAGCGGGGTCACCTCCGAGGTGGTGCGCCCTCCCGCCACCCGCTTGGTGACCCGGTGGTGGCGATCGGCGAAGGCGGCGATCTGCGGCAGGTGGGTGATGCAGATGACCTGGCGGCCCCCCGCCACCTCGGACAGGACCCGCCCCATGGCCTCGGCCACGGCGCCGCCCACGCCCGAGTCGACCTCGTCGAAGACGTAGGTGAGGACCGGGTCGCGCCGCGCCAGGGTCCGCTTCACGGCCAGCAGGAGCCGGGACAGCTCGCCGCCCGAGGCGATGCGGGCCAGCGGCCGCGGCGCCTCGCCGGGGTTGGGGGCGAGCAGGTAGAGCGCCTGCTCCGCGCCGTCGGGCCCGAGCACCGCCCCGCCGGCCGGCACGCCGCCCTCCGGCGGCGAGAAGGCCACCTCGAGCCGGCACCGCGCCATGGCCAGGCCGGAGAGCTCGGCCTCGACCCCGGCGCAGAAGGCCCTGGCCGCCTTCAGCCGGGCCCGCGTGACCAGGCCGGCCAGGGTGGCGGCCTCGGCCCCGGCCGCGTCGATCTCCGGCGCCAGCGCCGCCAGCCGCTCGCCGCCGCCGGCCAGCGCCGCCAGCTCGGCCGCCATCTCCGCGCGGCGCGCCACCGCCGCCTCGAGCGTGCCGCCGTGCTTCCGGCAGAGCGCCTTCAAGGCCTCGAGCCGGTCCTCGACGACCTGCAGCCGCTCCCCGTCGCCGCCCACCGCCTCGGCGTACCGGCCCAGCTCGCGCCCCGCCTCGGTCGAGCTCGATGGCGGCGGAGCGGAGCAGCTGCAGCGGCGCCGCGAGCCGCGGGTCGAGGGCCGCGGCGTCGGCGAGCGCCCGGACCGCCTGCCCCACCTGCTCGCTGGCGCTGCCGTCCTCGCCGTAGACCAGCCCCTCGGCCGAGCCGGCCGCCTCGCGCAGCTTCTCGGCGCTGGCCAGCACCCGCCGCTCGGCGTCGAGCGCGGCGTCCTCGCCGGGCTTCGGGTCCACCGCGTCCAGCTCCTTCAGCTGGAAGGCGAGGTAGTCGGCCCGGCGCTCCCGCTCCGCCGCGTCGCGCTGCAGGCCGTCCCGCTCCCGGCACAGGGCCGAGAGCCGGCCGAAGGCCTCGCGGTACCGGGTGAGCAGCGGCGGCGCACCGCCGGTCGCCGCGTCGAGCCCGGCGAAGGCGTCGAGGAGCGAGAGGTGGGTCGCCTCGTCCAGCAGCGAGACGTGCTCGTGCTGGCCGGAGACGTCCACCACCCCGCGCAGCGCCTCGGCCAGCACCGAGGCGGTGACCAGCACGCCGTTGACGTAGGCCCGGCCGCGCCCGCCCCGCTGCGCCACCCGCCGGACCAGCAGCTCGGCCGGCTCGCCCGGCGGCGGGGCCGCCACGCCCACGCCACCCAGCCGGGAGAAGACCGGGTGGTCGTAGGGGAGCTCGAAGAGCGCCTCCACCACCGCCTCGTCGGCGCCGTCGCGCAGCACCTCGGCGCTCATGCGGCCGCCCAGCACCAGGTGGAGGGCGTTCACCAGGATCGACTTGCCGGCGCCGGTCTCGCCGGTGAGGACGTTCAGCCCGTGGCCGAACCGGACCTCCACCGCGTCGACGATCGCGAAGCCGGAGATTCGCAGGGTGGTGAGCATGGGCGGAGCATGGCACCGACCCCTGACACTGCGCAAGCTTTCAGTGGTGGGGGCGTTCAGGCCCGCCGCGGTCGCCGCCCGGTGCCGTGCCACTGCTTCCACGGCGTTCATACCGCTCCATGTGCCGCCCACCGAAGGCCTGCCGGGCCGCGACCCGGTTGTGGCGAGCGCAGACCAGGCGGAGGTTGGCTGGCGTGCTGTCGCCTCCACGTGCCCAGGGCACGACGTGGTCGAGCTCCAGCCGGTGGGTCGAGCCGCAGCGCCTGCCCCGTCGAGCGGCCAGGTGCAGCGGCCACCATCGCGCTCCCAGACGGCGCGGCGGACGGCGGCGGGGATGGCTTCGCGGGGGCCGGTGCGGCGGTGGACGGGCGCCATCGGGTCGTCCGGCGAGCTCGTGGTCACGATCGGGGCTCGGGGGCAGCGCGACGGCTCGGGGCTTCTTCACCTGCCCCCGAGCCCTGGCCTGCTTCTCGAGAAGGTGGTCCAGCGCCGCCTCCAGCACCTGCTCGGTGCTGGCGCCGGGGATGGCGTGGGAGAGGCCATCGCGGGCCGTGTCCAGCTTCTTCAGGAAGTGGCTGGAGACCGTGACGTGGAGCCGGCGGAGGTCTGACGGTGAGCGGCTCGACGTCATCGCGCGGCGCCGCGACCCGGGCGGGGTGGGTCAATGCGAGTTCGTGCGCACGAACCGCCTCAGCGTCAGCCGTTGCCGCGAGCGTGACCACCATCGCCGCGGTCCTGGCCTCGGAGATGTGCACCGGCTCGCCGTCAGGTGAGACGTTCACGGTCTCCGGGCGGCGCTCAGCCAGCGAGGCGAGCCGAGTCACCTGGTCGCGTACCGGCAAGTTCTCGCGCGGAGCGATGGCCGCGGAGACCTCCCGGGCCTCACGCGCGGAGCAACCGAAGAAGCGGGGAAGCACGGCGTCGAAGTTGTCGGCCGTGGCCACCGGGCCAGCTCCGCGACGCTCGAGAGGCAGAGCCGCCCGTCCCGCAGAGGGACCAGCGCGCCTGGGAACGACTGGATGAGCCGGGCCGCCGCGAACCGGACAGTACGCCGCGCCCTTCGAGAGGCCCAGCTCGACGTGGAGGAAGGCGAAGAGGCTGGCGTGCCCGAGCGGTTCCCATCCGCGGCGCTGGTCGAAGTCGGCCAGGGCGACGAGGAAGTCGGCCATGGCGGCCTGCTCCTTGCGGAGGAGGAGCTTGAGGGCGTCGCGGAGCTGGCGTGCTTCCAGGAGTTCGAGGGAGGGGGAGGCCGCTCCGTGGGTCGAGGCCGCGGCCGAGGACGGGGTCGGTTGCGCGTGGTTGAGCATTCACGCAGCGTCTCATGCGGGTCTGACATCCCCAGGGTCGCGGACGCACCTGGAACCCAAGAGGGACGGGGATTTCGTGAGATCTGGCCGCGCCTCTCGATCGGTGGGCGGCAGCAGCCGCGAGCCAGGCAGCGGCGACGCCCTACCGCTCCCCCCACCGCAGCTTGGCCCGCAGGATCCCGAAGAAGTCGAGCCGCGCGTTGTGGACCAGCAGCACCCGGTTGTACGACTGCTTCACCTGCACCCGGTCGCCGCGCACCAGGGCCGGCCCCTTCTTGCCGTCCAGGGTGAGGAAGACCTCGGCGTCGTTCATGATCACGATGTCGAGGGTCTCGTCGTCCGGGACCACCAGCGGCCGCTGGGTGAGCGTGTGCGGGCAGATGGGGGCCAGCACCACGCCGCGCATGGTGGGGAAGAGGATGGGCCCCATGGCGGCCAGGGCGTAGGCGGTGGACCCGGTGGGGGTGGCCACGATGACGCCGTCGGCCTTGAGCGTGGAGACGTACTGGCGCGAGCAGCGCACGTCGAGCTCGACCATGCGGCTGAACGGGCTCTTGGAGATCACCACGTCGTTCAGCACCTCGGTGTCGAGCGCCCGCTCCGCCGAGCCGCCCCGGTGCAGGTGCACGCGCAGCTTCATGCGCGGCGAGACCGTGGCCTCCCCGGCCAGCACCGTCTCCAGCATCGGGTAGGTCTCGGCCAGCGGCGTCTCGGTCATGAAGCCGAGGCTGCCCATGTTGACGCCGAGGATGGGCGCGGCCCGGCCGTCCAGCAGCGCGGCGGCGTGGATCAGCGTGCCGTCACCGCCCAGCACCACCACCAGGTCGGCGTCCCGTCCGATGGCCGCCTCGTCGGTGAGCACCTCCACCCCCTTGCCGCGGAGGAAGTGCGCCACGGCCTGGGCCGTCTCCGCCGCCTCGGCCGAGGAGACCTTGGGGACGATGCCGACGCGCCGGGGGATGGGACACGGGTGTCCTGCCATCGGCCTATGATATCCGAACCCGATGGACCTCTTCGAGCACGCCGCCGAAAGCGATACCGCCAGCAAGCCCCTGGCGGAGCGGCTGCGCCCCCGCCGGCTGGAGGACTTCGTCGGCCAGGAGCACGTGCTGGGGCCGGGGCGGGCCCTGCGGCGGGCCATCGAGGCCGACCAGGTGCCGTCGCTGGTGCTGTGGGGGCCGCCCGGCACCGGCAAGACCACGCTGGCGCGCCTGGTGGCCGGCAGGACCGGCGCCTTCTTCGTCCCCTTCAGCGCCCTGCAGGGGGGCGTGAAGGAGATCCGCGAGATCGTCACCGCGGCCCGCGACCGCCGGCGGATGGAGCGGAAGCGGACCATCCTCTTCGTCGACGAGATCCACCGCTTCTCCCGCGCCCAGCAGGACGCCTTCCTCCCCCACGTCGAGGACGGCACCATCGTGCTCATCGGCGCCACCACCGAGAACCCCAGCTTCGAGGTGAACGCCGCGCTGCTCTCGCGCTGCCGGGTGGTGACGCTGCGGGCCCTCACCGAGGAGGAGGTGGGATCGCTGCTGGATCGGGCGGTGGCGGCGCCGGAGGGGCTGGGCGGCACGCCGGGGCTGGCCCCCGAGGCGCGCGAGGCCCTCTCCCGCTACGCCTACGGGGACGCGCGGCGGGCCCTCAACGCGCTGGAGGTGGCGGCGGCGGCGGTGCGGCTGGCGGGGCGGGCGGTCATCGACCGGGCCGACGCCGAGGAGGCGCTGCAGCAGAAGACGCTGCTCTACGACCAGGCCGGCGAGGAGCACTACAACGTCGTCTCCGCCTTCATCAAGTCGCTGCGCGGCAGCGATCCCGACGCCGCCGTCTACTACCTGACCCGCATGCTGGAGGCCGGCGAGGAGCCGCGCTTCGTGCTGCGGCGGATGGTGATCTTCGCCTCCGAGGACGTCGGCAACGCCGACCCGCAGGCGCTGCAGCTGGCGGTGGCCGCGCTCCAGGCGGTCGAGCTGGTGGGGCTGCCCGAGGGGGTGCTCCCCATGACCCAGGCGGCCATCTACCTGGCCCTGGCGCCCAAGTCGAACACCGCGCTCACCGCCTACGCGGCGGCGCGCCGGCTGGTGCAGGAGCACGGCCCGCAGCCGGTGCCCTTGAAGCTGCGCAACGCGCCGACCAGGCTGATGGAGTCGATGGGGTACGGCGGCGGCTACAGGTACCCGCACGACTTCGAGGGGCACTACGTGGCCGAGCGGTACCTGCCGGACGCGCTGCGCGACGAGCGGATCGTCAAGCTCTCGGAGAGCGGCCTGGAGAAGGCGCTGGGCGAGCGGTGGCGGGAGGCGCTGGGGAGGAAGGCCGAGTGATCGTCTATCTCCACGGCTTCGCCTCCGGCCCCTCGTCGCGCAAGGCCCGCGCCCTCCTCGACGCCTTCACCGCGCAGGGCGTGCGCCTCGAGGTCCCCGACCTCACCCCCGGCCCGGACGGCTTCGAGCGCTCCACGCCGCGCTCCATGCTCGGCGTGGCGCAGCGGCTCCTCGGCGCCGACCCCGGCCCGCACGCCCTGATCGGCTCCTCGCTGGGCGGCTACCTCTCCGCCCTGCAGGCCTCGCGCGACCCGCGCATCGCGCGCCTCGTGCTGCTGGCCCCCGCCTTCCGGCTCTTCGAGCGCTGGGAGGCCCGCCTCACCGCGGCGCAGCTCGCCGACTGGCGCGAGCGCGGCCTCGAGGTCGACCACTACGTCACCGCCAGCAGGCGGCGCCTCGGCTGGGCCTTCCACCAGGAGGCCGCCGGCCTGCCCGCCTTCCCGGAGGTGCGGATCCCGGCCCTGGTGATCGCGGGGTCGCGCGACGAGTCGATCCCGCTGGCCGACATCGAGGCCTGGGTGGCGCGGACGCCGACGGCCCGGCTGGTGGTGGTCGACGACGGCCACGAGCTGGCCGGCTCGCTGGACCTGATCGCGCGCCAGGCCCTCGACTTCCTCCGCCCGCTCCACGGGAGGTGAGGGTCCACGGGGGCGGGGCGCCGCCGGCCCGCCCGGGCGGCTATCCGGGCTCGGCCTGCCCCGGGTCGTCGCCCGGCCCGTCCGGCTCCACGTCGGCCCGGTACTTGCGGAGCACCCGCTTGAAGTTGGAGCGATCCATCCCGGCGCGGCGCGCCGCCGCCGAGATGTTGCTGTCGCAGGCCTTCATGAGCGCGTCGACGTAGCCCTTCTCGAAGCGGCGCAGCGCCTGGTCCTTGGCCGCCGCGTAGGAGAGCGCCAGCCACTGGGCCTCCTCGCCGGCGGCCGGGGCCTCGCGGACCAGGGGCGCGGTGTGGCCGGTCACCGCCGGCGGCAGGTCGGACGCGGCCACGGCCTCGCCACGGCAGAGCACCACGGCCCGCTCCACCGCGTTCTCCAGCTCGCGGACGTTGCCCGGCCACCGGTAGCCGCAGAGCAGCTCCAGCGCCTCCGGCGCCAGGGTCCTCACCCGCTTCCCCAGCCGCTCGGAGTAGCGCCGCAGGAAGTGGTATGCCAGCAGCGGGACGTCCTCGACCCGCTCGCGCAGCGGCGGCAGCGGGATGTTGATGACGTTGAGCCGGTAGAAGAGGTCCTCGCGGAAGCGCCCCGACTTCACCAGCCTGGGCAGGTCGCGGTGCGTGGCGGCGATGACCCGCACGTCCACCTTGACCGGGTCGGCGCTGCCGACCCGCTTGATCTCGCCCTCCTGCAGCACGCGCAGCAGGCGGACCTGGGTGGAGAGCGGGATGTCGCCGATCTCGTCGAGGAAGATGGTGCCGCCGTCGGCGGCGTCGAAGAGCCCCTTCTGGTCGCGCTGCGCGCCGGTGAAGGCCCCCTTCACGTGGCCGAACAGCTCGCTCTCCAGCAGCGTCTCGGTGAGCGCGCCGCAGTTGAGCGCCACGAACGGGTGCGCCCGCCGGGGGCTGCGGGCGTGGAGGGCGCGCGCCACCAGCTCCTTGCCGGTGCCGCTCTCGCCGGTGATCAGCACGGTGGTGGAGGAGTAGGCCACCGCGTCGATCATCCGCTGCACCTCGCGGATGGGCGGCGAGGCGCCCACCAGGCCGTCCGGCGCCAGCCCGTCGCGCTCGCGCAGCCGGGTCTCCAGCTGCCGGTTCCGGTCCCAGAGGGCCTTGCGCTCGGCCGCCTTGGCCACCGATCGGGCCACCACCTCGACGTCGTCGAAGGGCTTGGTGAGGTAGTCGTAGGCGCCGCCGCGGACCGCCTGGAGCGCCGTCTCCACGGTGGCGTGGCCGGTCATCATGATGACCTCGATCTCCGGCCGGCGGTGCTTGACCGCGCTGAGCAGCTCCAGCCCGGAGAGCTGCGGCATCTTGATGTCGAGGAGGGCGACGTCGAAGTCCTCGCTGGCCAGCCGCTGGGTGGCCGCGACGGGCGAGTCGAGCCCCACCACGTCGTAGCCCTTCTTCCGCAGCAGCGACTCCAGCGCCCTCAGCAGCGTCGGCTCGTCGTCGACGATCAGCACGCGGGTCGGCCTGGTCTCGGCGTCTGGCATGGCGTCTCCCCCCTACGTCGCCGGCGGTGCGGCCGGCAGCTCCAGCACGAACGTGGCCCCCTGCCCCGGAGCGCTCTCGAGGCGGATGCTGCCACCGTGCTCCTCGGCGATCTGGTAGCAGATGGCCAGGCCCAGCCCGGTCCCCTGCCCCTCCGGCTTGGTGGTGAAGAAGGGCTCGAAGGCCCGGCGGGCCACCTCGGGCCTCATGCCCGGGCCGCTGTCGGCCACCTGCAGGCTCACCCGCCCGGGGCCGGCGGCGCCGGTGCCCACCACGATCCGCCCCGCGCCGCCCATGGCCTGGATGGCGTTGACCACCAGGTTCACCACCACCTGCTGGACCTGGTTGGCGTTGGCGACGGCCAGCGCCGGCCGGTACTCGCGGACCAGCACGATGCGCCCCGACTTGAGCTGGGACTGGAGCAGGAAGAGCGCGTCGTCGGCCACCCGGGCCAGGTCCACCGGCCCCTTCTCCTCGCTGGGGCGGCGGGAGAAGGTGAGCAGGGACTCGACGATCCGCTTGGCGCGGACCGCGGCGTCGGTGATGAGCCGCAGGTTCTCCTGGTCGTCGGGCGACCGATCGGCGTCCCGGCTCATGAGCTGCGCGAAGGCGAGGATGCCGCCCAGGGGGTTGTTGATCTCGTGCGCCACGCCGCCGGCCAGCTGGCCCACCGCCGCCATCTTCTCGGCGTGGAAGAGGCGCCGCGACACCTCGCGCTCGGCGGTGACGTCCTTGAAGACCAGCACCTGCGAGGCGCCCTCCTCGAAGGGGAAGGAGCGCACCACCCAGGTCCGCTCGCCGAAGGCGATCTCGCGCTCGGCCGCGCCGCCGGGGGGCGGCGGGGCGCGGTTGGGACAGGGCAGCTGCCCCCAGGCGTGCTCGGCGCAGGGCAGCCCGGCCAGGTGGGCCACCGGGACGCCGGCGGCCCGGGCGAAGGCCGAGTTGGCCCGCACCACCTCGCAGCCGCCGGCGCGGACGATGGCCATGGGGTCGCCGATGGCGTCGAAGCTGGCCCGCCACTCCTGGGCGGCCCGCACCAGCGCCGCCGAGCGCTGCGCCAGCTTGCCGTCGAGATCGCGGTTGAGCCGCTCCAGCTCGTCGTTGCGCAGCGAGAGCAGCGCCTCCAGCCGGGCGTTCTGCTCGACCATCCAGTACTGGTCGATGGCGCTCTGGATGGTGATGAGCAGGTGGGCGTCGTCCCAGGGCTTCCAGATGAAGCGGAAGATCTCCGACTGGTTGACGGCCTCCTCGATGGCCTGCGAGTCGGCCTGCCCGGTGAGCAGCACGCGCTGGATGCGCGGCCACCGCTCCTTGACCGCGGAGAGGAACTCCACGCCGCTCATGCTCGGCATCCGGTAGTCGGAGACCACCACCTGGATCGGCTCCTGCTCGAGCAGCTGCAGCCCGGTGAGGGCGTCCGGCGCGTCGACCACCTGGCAGCGGGCCCGGCGCAGGACCCGGCGCAGCGCCCGGCGCACGTGCTCGTCGTCGTCGACGATGAGGACCGTCGACGGGCTGGCCGCCTCCGGCCCGGGCCTCCCCTCCGGCGTCGTGCTCGCCTGGTGCACCGATGGCTCCCGTCGTGCCCGGGCCGCTCCAGCGACCGGGCGCGTCTGTGGCCCTGCGATCCAGGGGGTTGATGCCTCGGCGACCCGGGGTCAGCGGCCCCCGGGGTCATGATACACCCCGGGAGTCCCGGTCACGGCTGGCCCACCTCGTACCGGTAGTTCTGCGCCTGGTAGAGGCCGATGTTGTTCCGCCCCTGCCGCTTGGCCTGGTAGAGCGCCTCGTCCGCGAATTTCACCAGGAGTTCCGCGGAGACGATGTCCTTGGACGGGAAGAAGGCCAGCCCCAGCGACGCGGTCACCCGGACCTCGGCCACCGCCCCCTGCCCCACCGCCGGGACCTCCTGCCGGTAGACCTTGTCCTTCAGCCCCCGCCAGACCCGCTCCGCCACCGTCAGCGTGCCGCCCAGGTGGGTCTTGGGGAGGATGACGGCGAACTCCTCGCCGCCGTACCGCGCGCAGATGTCGGGCTCGCGGACCGAGCTCTTGATCACCGCGGCGGCGTCGCGCAGCACCACGTCGCCCATCTGGTGGCCGTAGCGATCGTTGACCTCCTTGAAGTGGTCGAGGTCGATCATCATCAGCGACACCGGGTCGCTGTAGCGCTGGGCGCGCCGGAACTCCTCGGGCAGCCGCTCGTCGAAGAAGCGCCGGTTCTTGAGGCCGGTGAGGCTGTCGGTGACCGACTGCTCCTCGAGGCTGCGGCGCGTGGCCCGGAGCTCGTCCTGCAGGGACTTGATGCGCAGCATGGCGTCGCAGCGGGCCAGGATCTCCGCCTCGGCGAAGGGCTTGGCGATGAAGTCGTCGGCGCCGATCCGCAGCCCCTCCACCTTGGAGTCCACGTCGCTCTTCACCGAGAGGATGATGACCGGCAGGAAGCGCTCGTCGGGGGAGGCCTTCACCAGCCGCAGCACCTCGAGCCCGTCCATGTCCGGGAGGATCATGTCGAGCAGCACCAGGTCCGGCGCCAGGGTGCGCGCCTTGACGACGGCCTCCCGCCCGGTGGCCGCCGAGACCACGTCGTACCCCTCGCGCAGCAGCACCTGGACCAGCCACTCGAGCTGGGTCCGGCTGTCGTCGACCACCAGGATCCGGGAGGGGGAGCGGGTCACGGGGGGAGTATCCCCGGAAGGGGCCCCGGGCGCCAAGCCGGGTGCGTCCCGATCAGCGGAGCCGGTCGAGGACGTCGGCGGGGATGACCGGGGCCAGCCCGCCGCCGCCGAGGATGTTGACGATGGGCGAGGCCGCGGCGCGCACCACCGAGCCGCCCGGCCGCGACGGCCCCAGCCCGCAGTAGGTGGAGAGGTCGCGGTAGAGGTGGCCGCGGGTCAGCTCGTCGCCGGCGATGCGGGTGGCCGGCGTGCGGACCGCGAAGATCCGCTCCTGGGCCACGAAGCCGCCGCCGCGCCGGTCGGCCAGCGCCTCGTCCACCACCCGCTCCCACGCCGGCTGGTCCAGCTCGGCGCCGAGCTGGACCGACTTGCCGCCGTAGTCCCAGCTCCGCTTCAGCACGAAGCGGCGCCGCTCCGCCTTGACCCGCGGCGCCAGCGCCGCGTCGAGCCGGCGCGTCCAGGGCAGCCGCGCCGCCGCGCCGCGCTCGGCCGCGTCGAGCCCGGCCCGGTCCGCCAGCCCGCCGTCCTCGGCGCACTCGGAGAGTCGCGCGAAGAGCGCCTTGGCCTCCAGCAGCCCGTTGACCGGGTTGTAGAGCGGGTAGCGGCCGGGGGCGCGCAGGGCCCGCGCGAAGGGGGCCTCGGGCGGCACGTTGTGGGCCCAGACGTGGCGGTAGAGCAGGTCCCAGGCCTCCGGCTCGCACTCGCCGGGGAGCAGGTTCTCGACCCGGTGCCCCTGGGCGCCGAAGTGGGCCGCCAGCCGCCGCAGCTCGCCGATCTGCGAGTCGCCGGGGCGGGCCACGATGGCGATGGAGGGGCGGGCCCGGCCGCCGCCGCGCAGCCGATAGGCCGCCACCAGGGCCTCGCGGAGCCGCTCCATGTGGCTCCCGCAGTCGGCCACCAGCGCCCCGGCCTCGCGCTCGGTCCGCCCGCGGGCCCGCGCCGCCGCCCGCAGCCAGGCGTGGGCGGCCAGGTCGGCGTAGGCCGGCATGGCCGGGATGGTGGCGTTCAGCTCGAGCGCCCGCGGCGCGCCGCCGCCCTCGGGGATCAGGTAGTCGACCCGCGCCACCAGCACCGGCAGGGGCGCCTCGTCGAAGAGCCGCGCCATGGCCTCGGCCTCCAGGCCGGAGAACGGCTCCACCAGCGCCGCCCGGTCCCGCTGGTCGCCGCCCTGGAGCAGCGCCCGGGCCAGCTTGACGGCGCCGGAGAGGATCAGCTCGGCCTCGGCGGCGGCCGCCGCCAGCTCGGCGCGGCTGAAGACCTCCGGCTCGGCCAGCAGCGGGATGGGGACGATGGTGCCGTCGGGCTTGCGGACGGTCATCCCGCCGGCCCAGGCCAGCCTGGCGGCGGCCCGTCCCACCTCGACCAGCGCCTCGCCCTCGAAGATCGGCTCCATCTCGCTCCCGGACCGGCCGCGCCACCGCCCCGCGTTTGCGGAGGGCGATGCCCGGTGATAGGCACGTCGTGGATGAAGATCTACACGAAGACCGGGGACGGCGGAGAGACCGGCCTGTTCGGCGGGGGGCGGGTGCGCAAGAGCGACGCCCGCGTCGAGGCCTACGGCGAGGTGGACGAGGCCAACGCCGCCCTCGGGGCCGCGCGCGCCGCGCTCTCCGATCCCGAGCTGGACGCCGAGCTGGGGCGCATCCAGTCCGAGCTCTTCGCCATCGGCGCCGAGCTGGCCAGCCCGCACGGGGCCGCGGCGCGGAGGGCGGTGCCGCCCATCGACCCGGCCTGGGCGACGCGGCTGGAGCAGGCCATGGACCGGTGGGACGCCGAGCTCCCCGAGCTGCGCAGCTTCGTGCTGCCGGGCGGCACGGCGGGGGCCGCCGCGCTCCACCTGGCCCGCGGCGTCTGCCGGCGCGCCGAGCGGCGGGTGGTGTCGCTGGCCGCGCAGGCCGAGGTCGACCCCACCGCGCTGGTCTACCTGAACCGGCTCTCCGACTTCCTCTTCGTGGCCGCCCGGATCGCCAACCACCGCGCCGGCCGCCCCGAGGCCGCCTGGGTGCCCACGGGGGGGCGTTGACCCGCCCCGTCGCCCTGGTGACCGGCGCCGGCGTGCGCGTCGGCGGGGCCATCGCCCGCCACCTGGCCCGCCACGGGTACGCCGTGGCGGCCCACTACCACACGCACCGGCCGCGCGGCTTCGCGGCCGCGTTCCAGGCCGACCTGGCCGCCCCGGGTGGCCCCGACGCGCTGGCCGGGGCCTTCCGGGCCCGCTTCCAGCGCCTCGACCTCCTCGTCAACTCGGCGGCCGGCTTCGAGGCGCGGACGCTGGAGGCCACCGACGCCGCCGCCTTCGACGCCCAGCTCGACCTCAACGCCCGGGCGCCGCTCCTGCTCACCCGGGCGCTGCTGGGACCGCTCCGCCGGGCCCGGGGCAGCGTGGTCAACGTCGCCGACGTGGGCGGGGGGCTGGTGGCCTGGAGCGGCTACGCCGCCTACGCCGCCTCCAAGGCGGCGCTGGTGCGGCTGACCGAGTGCCTGGCGCTGGAGCTGGCGCCGCGGGTCCGGGTCAACGCCGTGGCGCCGGGCACGGTCCTCTGGCCGGGGTCCTACGGCGCCGCCCGGCGGCGGGAGCTGGCCAGACGGATCCCGCTGGGCCGGGCCGGAACCCCCCTCGACGTGGCCGAGGCGGTGCGCTACCTGGCCGAGGCCCCCTTCGTCACCGGCGCGGTGCTGCCGGTCGACGGCGGGCGGCGGCTGGCCGGCAGGGCCGGTGGCTGACCCCCCCGGCTGCCCCGCCCGGGGAGGGGCCGGGGACCCCGTGATCCCCGCCCAGGGAGGGGCTGCCGGTTCCGTTGAAGCGCCCGACCTCCCCTGTTAGAGTCCTTGAGTTCAGTCAATTCCGGGGCCTCTCCCCGGGAGGAAATGGAAGAAGACATGGAAGCGACGACGGTGGCAGTTCCCCAGGCGGCCGATCTCGGCATGGACAACTTCCTCACCCTCACGGACAAGGCCGTGGAGATGGTGAAGGACGCGATGCAGCGCGAGGGGCTGGCCGGCTACGGCATCCGCATCGGCGTGATGGGCGGCGGCTGCTCCGGGTTCCAGTACTCGATGGACTTCGAGAACGAGCCCAAGGACGGCGACGTGACGCTGGAGCAGGGCGGCATCCGGCTCTTCGTGGACGCCATGAGCTCGATGTACCTGCAGGGCGTGACCGTCGACTACGTGGTCGGGCTGCAGGGGGCGGGGTTCAAGTTCAACAACCCGAACGCCAAGAGCACCTGCGGCTGCGGGTCCTCGTTCCAGGCCTAGGAACATTTCGGGCGGCGACGACGGGGCCGGCGGGGTGCACCCCCTCCGGCCCTTGCCGTTGCCGGGGGGCAGGTGGCCATGCTGATCGTCCGCAGCGCCGAGGTCGGGCCGTTCGCCATGAACGCCTACGTGGCCGCCTGCTCGGAGACCGGCGAGGCGGTGCTCATCGACCCGGGGGCCGAGATCCCGCGGGTGCTGCGGCTCCTCCAGCCGGAGGGGTTCGCGGTGAAGCGGATCCTGCTCACCCACGGCCACGTCGACCACGCCGCCGGGGCGGCCGAGGCCCGCGAGGCCACCGGCGCGCCGGTCGCCATCCACCCGGCCGACCTGCCCTGGCTGGCGGCGCTGCCGAAGCAGGCGGCCATGTTCGGCCTCGAGGGCGCCCGGCCGCTGGTCCCCGACGCCTCGCTGGCCGACGGGGAGACGGTGCGGGTGGGGAACCAGGCCGCCACCGTGATCCACACCCCCGGCCACTGCCAGGGATCGGTGAGCCTCTGGTTCGAGGAGGCCGGGCTGGTCTTCACCGGCGACACGCTCTTCCAGGGCTCGGTGGGGCGGACCGACCTCCCGGGCGGCGACTTCGACCAGCTGGCCGAGTCGATCACCCGGCGGCTGTTCCCGCTCGGCGACGACGTCCGCTTCCTCCCCGGCCACGGGCCGGGGGGGACCCTCGGCGAGGAGCGGCTCCACAACCCGTTCGTGGGGAAGGCCGCCCGGGTGGGGCGGTACGTCTAGGGCGCGCCGCCCCTACCGCATCGACACCACGCCCATGATGTTCTGGCCGGAGTCGACGTGGAGCACCTCGCCGGTGACGTTCTTGGCGAGGTCGGAGCAGAGGTAGAGGGCGGCCCGGGCCACGTCCTCGTGGCCGATGTTGCGGCGCAGCGGCGTCTTCTCGGCGTTCTCGCCGAGCATGGTCCGCATCCCCCTGATGCCGGCGGCGGCCAGCGTCTTGAGCGGCCCGGCGCTGATGGCGTTGACCCGGATGTTGTCCGGCCCGAGGTCCTCGGCCAGGTACCGCATCGAGGACTCCAGCGCCGCCTTGGCGACCCCGGCCACGTTGTAGTTGGGGACCACCTTCTCTCCGCCGATGTAGCTCAGGCAGGCGATGCTGCCGCCGCTCGGCATGAAGGGGCGGGCGGCGCGGGTGAGCGCGATGAGCGAGTAGGCCGAGACGTCGAGGCTGATGCGGAAGGCCTCGCGGCTGGTCACCTCGGTGAAGCGCCCGGCGATCGCCTCGCGCGGCGTGTAGGCGATCGAGTGGATGAGGATGTCGAAGGTCTCCCACTTCTTCCTGAGCTGGGCGAAGGACTCCGCGATCGAGGCGTCGCTGGCCACGTCGCAGTCGAGGATGACCGCCGGCTTGAGCTGCTCCACCAGCGGGATGACCCGCTTGCCCATGGCCTCGCCGGGATAGGTGAAGGCCAGCTCGGCCCCCTCGGCGGCGAAGGCCTCGGCGATGGCCCAGGCGATGGAGCGGTCGTTGGCCACGCCGGTGACGAGGGCGCGCTTGCCCTTCAGGAGGCCGCCGAGCGGCTGGTGCGGGTAGACCGGGGTGTAGGCGTCGCTCATGGTGTGCTCGTCCTTCGGGCTACGGTTGGCGCGAGCGGAGGGCCTCGAGGGCCGCCTCCAGCTCGCCGCGTGCGTGGAGGTCCTGCCGGCGGGTCGCGGCCGCCATGCCGTCCTGGTAGGCCCGGGCCGCCTCGCCGTCCTTCCCCGCCGCCTCGAGCGCCTGCCCGAGCATCAGCCAGGTCGGGATGTAGTCGGGAGCGCGGGTGGTGAGCTCGGTGAAGGCCTCCACGGCCTCCGCGAGCCGGCCCATGGACCTGAGGTGCATGGCCAGCGCGTACCGGGTGAAGGGATCGTCGGGCCTGGCCTGCACGAACTTGCGGAAGGCCTCGAGCCGCTGCTCTTCGCTCATCGAGCCGGTTCCCATACACGAATCGGGCGCTTCGGTCCACGACCCGGGGTGCTACGCTCCGCCCGTGGCGGCCCCCTACCCCGACATCACCGGCGCGCTGCTCTCCGGGGGACGGGCCACGCGGATGGGCGGCGCGGCCAAGGGGCTGCTCCGGCTCGGCGGCCAGCCGGTGCTGGGCCGCTCGCTCGAGCTCTTCGGCCGGCTCTTCGGGGCCTCGCTGCTGGTGGTCAACGACCCGGATCCCTACGCCGCCTTCGACGTGCCGCGGGTCGCCGACCTCCTCCCCGGCCGCGGCGCCCCGGGCGGACTCCACGCGGCGCTGGCGGCTTCGGCGACGCCGTGGGTCTTCGCCGCCGGGTGCGACATGCCCTTCCTCTCCGCCGCCGGGATCGCGCTGCTGGCCTCGCGCCGCGCCGGGGCCCTGGCGGTGGTGCCGCGCTGGGACGGCCGCCTCGAGCCGCTCCACGCGCTCTGGTCGCGGTCGGCGCTCCCGGCGCTGGAGCGGGCGCTGGGCGAGGGAGACCTGTCGCTGCAGCGGCTGGCCGGGCTGGTGGGGGCGGTGGTGGTGGAGGCCGAGGCCTGGCGCGCCGTCGATCCCGGCCGGGCGGGCCTTCCTGAACGCCAACACGCCGGAGGAGGCCTCGCGCCTCGGCCTCACGACCTGATGGCGGCCGGGTCGAGGGACCGTTACATCCCGGCGCATGACCGTGAAGGCGACCCTCTACACCGACTTCGTCTGACCCTTCTGCTTCATCGCAGAGGCAAGCAGCCTGGTCAGGCTGCAGGACGAGTACGACATCGAGCTGGAGTGGCGGGGCTTCGAGCTCCACCCCGACACGCCGCCGGGCGGGCGTCGCCTGGCCGACGTCTTCGGCGAGGAGCGGACGCTCGCCATGCGCGAGTACCTCACCCGCTTCGCCGCCGAGTTCGGCGTCACCGGCATGACCTTCCGCGACGTGATGCCGAGCACCCGCCGCGCCCTGGCGGTGGCCGAGTACGCCCGCGAGCAGGGGAAGCTGCGCCCCTTCCGCGCCGCCGCCATGGAGGCGGCCTGGCGGCACGGGCAGGACGTCGCCGATCCCGAGGTGCTGGCCCACTGCGCCCGGGCCGCCGGGCTCGATCCGGTGGCGGCGGTGGAGGCCTTCGACGAGCCGGAGTACCTGGCGCGGGTCATGACCAGCGGGGCCGAGGCCCGCCGCAACGGCGTCACCGGCATCCCCACCGTGGTGGTGGGGGGGCGGCGCGTCGTCGGCTGCCAGCCCTACGAGGTGCTGGCGGCCGCGGCCGAGGCGGCGGGGGCGAGGCGGCGGGCCTGAGGGCGCGCGCCGCGGCGTCAGCCGTGGCGCGGACCGCGGCGGACCGAGTGGCCGTGGCCGCTCACCGGGCGCGGCTTCTGCCCGCCGGGCCGGTGCGTCGCGGGCCGTGGCGCGGTCGGCCGCTCCACGGTCGGCCGCTCCACGGTCGGCCGCTCCACGGTCGGCCGCTCCACGGTCGGCCGCTCCACGGTCGGCCGGTCCACGGACGGACGAGTCACGGCCGATGGGCGCCCCGCCAGCACCTCGCCGGGCGGCCGGGTCGGCTCGATGCGGACGCCGGGGGCGCGAGGATCCGGGACCCTCGACGCGGCGGCGAAGCGGGCGGCCGCCCCCGTGGCCACCTCGAAGCGGGTCTCGGAGGCCAGGATCACGATCTTGCCGATCTCGTCGCGCGTGACCCCGCCGCGCCGGCAGAGCAGCGGCAGGATCCACTTCGGGTCGGCCTTCTTCTCGCGGCCGATGGAGATGCGGAACCAGGTGGCCTGGGCCGGGGGCCCGGGGCGCGCCGGGCGCGGCCCGCGGGGCGCCTCGCTGGCGGCCCGCGCCGTCTCCGGGAGCTCCTCGGGGGCCGGCAGCGCCGCCCGGGCCCGGCGCAGCAGCGCCAGCGCCACGGCCACCGGATCGCGGCCGGCCAGCAGCGCGCGCGCCGCCGCCAGCTCGTCCTCGGCCGCCTCGGCGGTCGCGCCGGCGACCTCGGCCGCCAGCCGGGCCTCGTCCTGCAGCCGGATCTGGTCGGCGGTCGGCACCGGGGCCCACTCCGGGGCCACCCCCGCCTCGCGCAGCATCCGCTCCAGCTTGTAGCGCTCCGACGGCGAGGCCAGCAGCACCGCCAGCCCCTTCCTGCCGGCCCGCCCGGTGCGGCCGCTGCGGTGCTGCAGCGCCGAGGCGTCCTGGGGCAGGTCGGCGTGGAGCACCAGCTCGATCCCCGGCAGGTCGAGGCCGCGGGCCGCCACGTCGGTGGCCACCAGCACCCGGGCCCTCCCGTCGCGGAGCGACTTCAGGGCCCGCAGGCGCTCCGCCTGGGTCAGCTCGCCGGAGATGGCCACGGTCTCGAAGCCGCGCTCCCCCAGCGAGGCGGCGGTGTGCGTGACCGCCTCGCGCCGGGCCCGGAAGACCAGGGCGCTGGCCGGCTCGAGGGCCCGCAGCACGTTGACGATGGCGTGGTCGCGCTCGCGCTGCGCCACCACGTGGGCCCGGTAGGTGATGTCCTCGTGGGCCTGCCGGGGCGGCGTGGCCGTGACCCGCACCGGCTCGCGCGTGTAGGCCCGGGCCAGCTCCACGATGGGCTTCGGCAGCGTGGCCGAGAAGAGGATGGTGCGCCGCGCCGGCGGGGCCGCCTCGAGGATGGTCTCCAGCTCCTCGCGGAAGCCCATGTCGAGCATCTCGTCGGCCTCGTCGAGCACCAGCACGCCCAGCGCGGAGAGGTCGAGGACCTTGCGGGAGAGGTGGTCGACGAGGCGGCCGGGGGTGCCCACCACCACGTGGACGCCGGCGGCCAGGGCCTTGGCCTCGCGGCGCGGGTCCAGCCCGCCCACGCAGGCGGTGACCATGGCGCCGGCCGGGCCGAGCAGCCAGGCCAGCTCGCGCTGCACCTGCACCGCCAGCTCGCGGGTCGGGGCGATCACCAGCGCCAGCGGCGCGCCGGCGCGATCGAAGGCCGGCGCCTCGCCGAGCAGCGTCTCCGCCAGCACCAGGCCGAAGGCCACGGTCTTGCCCGAGCCGGTGCGCGAGGAGACCAGCAGGTCCTTGCCCCGGAGGGCGGGGTCGAGCACGGCGGCCTGCACCGGCGTGGGCTCGGCGTAGCCGTGTGCGGCCAGCGCGCGCTGCAGGGCGGGATGTGCGGCCAGCGTGGCGAACGAGGCGGCGGCGGGGGCGCTCACCGGGCCCTTGTAGCAGAGGGCGGCGGGGAGGCGATACCCGGCGGCCCGGCCGGGCCGTCGCGTCCGCCGGCGGCGCCGCGGTCAGGGGACGATCCAGCCGCCGTCGGCCACCAGTCGCGTGCCGCCGGGCTGCGCGAAGTGGACGATGTAGCCGCCCTTGGAGGCGAAGCGCTGGCCGGGGGCGAGGCCGAGCCTGGGGTAGTAGCCGTTGACCAGCCGGTGGCTGAGCATGACCTCGACCCGCTCCACCAGGTAGTCGCGCACGAAGCTGTCCAGCATGTGGCCCAGGGTCTCGGAGAGGATGACGCAGGCCAGGTAGGTGTCGGTCTGGACGCGCTCGGCCACCACCGGGATGTGGCGCACCTTGAACCAGCCGAGCGGGAAGTCCATCCGCACCCGGCGCAGGTCGGGCAGGTCGAACGGGTAGGTGAGGCGGGCCACGCCGCGCCACGCCGCGGGCAGGGGGGCCTCCTCCAGCTTGCCCATGAGCCCGGACAGGTACACGGCCGAGGCCCGGGCCGGCGAGGTGGGCAGCGCCGCCAGGTCGCCGGGCCGCAGCCAGAGGACGAGCGCGTCGCCGGCGCCCGTGTCCTGGAGGGCCGCGGCCAGCTCCGGCCGCCCCGCCCCGGCCTTCAGCGCCACGGTCACGGTCTCCAGCCCCGCCGCCGCGCTCGCCGCCTGGAGCGCCCGGGCCGCGTCCTCGCCGACGTCCCCTTGCCGGAGCACCTGCACGACCCGGCGCAGCCCCAGGCCCTTCCGCTGCTCCTCGAGGCGCCGTGAGATCAGCTGGGCCTCCAGCAGCACGCCCCTGGAGTAGTAGACGGGGTAGAAGTCCTGCTCCGCCACCACCGGCAGGTCGACGTTCGGCAGCAGGCAGGGGATGGCGGCGCGCTCGCAGAAGCGGTGCACCGGGGCCCAGGTCCGGCCACCCAGCCCGGAGATCACGGCGAAGACGGGCGTCGCCGCCAGCTGCTCCTGCAGCTGCCGTTCCCAGGTGTCGGCCGGCCCGGTGAGCTCCCACACGTGGAGCTGCCACTTGCGGTTGACCCGGTACATCACCCCCCGGGTCGACTGCATGGGCGGGCTGTCACCGCGGTAGCCGGCGTTCTTGTCGGCGAAGAACTGCTGGAGCACGGCGAGCATGCCCTGGCGCGCGACCGGATCGGCGTCGGGGGTGACGATGGTGGCGAAGTGCAGCGTGTCGCGGGTCACGCCGGGGACCGGGCCGCTGGTCAACCCCTTGAGGTAGGCGATCAGCGACGCCATGGTGGCGTCGTCGAGCCGGTAGCGCGGCATCAGGTAGTTGAGCGGACGGCCCTGCTGGTCCCGGCCCTCCCGGATGGCCCTCGCCAGGGTGGCGTCGGTGTACGGGTCACGGTGGGGGACGTAGCCCTGCACGTGAGGGAGGTCGGGGTCCTCGACGTTCCTGGCCCCGGGGCGGAACAGGTACCGGCCGATGATGGGCGGGATGACGGTCTGGCCCTCCCAGCTGCCGAGGCCGCTGCGCCGGTGGCAGGTGGCGCAGGCCGCACCGGTCCCCTCGACGCCCGCGCCGCCCTCGCGCTGGCCTCGCAGGGGCTGCCCGGAGGGCAGCACGCCCTGGCGGTAGAGCCGCTCACCGGCGCTCGTCGACGTGGTCGGCGCCGCGGCGCCGGTGCCGGGGAGGAGGAGCGCGAGCAGGGCCAGGCCGGCCGCCACCCGGCCCAGCGGCGGTGGCCCAGGGCGGGCCGCCCTCGCGCCCCGGCCGGCGAGCTCACCCGGCATCAGCGAGCGGCGACCAGCTCGTGGAACTCCCTGGCCAGCTCGTCCGAGCTCGCGAAGCCGTCGATGCGGACCCAGGGACGCCCCGGGGCCGCGCGCAGGAAGGTGGCGGGGGTGTGGTCCATCTTGTCGCCGCGATAGGCCTCGAAGGCGCGCTGCACGGCGATGCTGGCCTGGGTGGTCCCGGTGTAGAAGCGCCACGCCGGCCCGGCGTGGAACCGCCTGGCGTACTCCGAGAGCCGCTCGGGCGTGTCCTGCTCGGGATCGATGGAGATGGAGACCAGGTGCACCTGGTCGGCCTGGGCCCCCAGCTTCTTCTGCAGCAGGGCGAAGTTCTCGCTCAGCACCGGGCAGATGGTGGTGCAGGTGGTGAAGATGAAGTCGAGCACCACCGGCCGCCCGTCGTCGAGCACGCTGGCGAGGGAGACGGCCTTCCCGTCGTCCCGCACCAGGTCGACCCGGGGCAGCGTGTAGGTCGCGGTCGAGCGCGTCGCCCGCTTCATGGTCCTGGCCATCTCGTGGCAGTGGGCGTGCGGGTCGGGGGCGTCCTCCGCCCGGGTGGCAGGGGGGGCCAGCAGGCCGGCGGCGACCAGCGCCAGCGCGGGGAACGAGGACCTGGGAAGGAGACTCATGGTGACCTCTCGCGGTGGTGGATTCAGTCAGGCTTGGAGAACTGGGCGTCGTCCAGCTGCGGATTCAGGGCCACCCGCTCGACCAGGATCTTCTCCGAGCCCGGGACGCCCTCCACGGTGGTCTCCAGGACGTGGGGGATCATCAGGCCGTTGACGGGCCGGTAGTCGCGGAAGGTGGTCCACACCGGCCGGGGCTTCCCGTCGAGCCGGCGGGAGCCGTCGACCTTCACGTCCAGGTAGGTCTGCGTGTCCACCCAGACGTGCCGGACCTGGCCATCCTCCGAGGTGACCTTGAGCCGGAAGGCGTCGTGGCCCTCCACCGGCTCGGTCCCCTCCAGCTCGACCTTGTTGCCCTTCCTGGCGTAGTCGATGAGCGGGCCGTCCAGGTCGGTCTGCGCCGAGGCCACCCGCAGCTCCTCGGCGGTGAACGGCTCGACCTCGCGGCGCCCCAGGAACGGCCGCAGCTTCCAGCCCTGGCGCCCGTCGTAGACCTGCACGGCCGTCTGGCCCTTGAAGCGGATCTCCAGGCGCGTCTTGCGAGGCCGCTTCAGCTCCATGACGAACGGCAGCTGCACGGGCTTGTCGGCGTCGGCCTCGCGGGGGTGCACCAGCGCCTTCCGGGCCTCCGCCTTGGCGTCCTTCCTGGGGCGCAGGTAGGACATGGCCAGCTTGACCGGGTCCCTCGGCCTGCCCGCCTCCAGGCTGCCCGTCATGGTCATGGACTGGACGGCTCGCCAGGCCTTGAGGCCGCCGCGCGCCGCGGCGTTCTTCTCGGCGATGGGCTCGGCCGAGCGCTCGGCCGAGCCGTGGCAGCCGGCGGAGGCCACGGCCACGGCGACCAGCAGGGACCACGGCAGTGAACGGAGTGTCGAGAGGTGTCGGTCCATGAGTTGACTCCTGGTACTGCCCTAGTCCACCACCAGCCCCTCCGCACGGAAATTTCCCACCACCAGCGTGACGCGCCCGCCGCGCTTCACCAGCCCCCCCGGGTTCCCGAAGATGACGTAGTAGGTGCGGTTGGCCTCGAGCGGCGCGACCTGGCGCAGCTCGCCGATGTTCTCCATGGCGGGGACGGCCAGCGCGGTGTGCGTCGCCTCGTCGATCAGGTACGGCCTCGCCTTGTGTCGGTCAGGGCCGAGGCCCGGTCCGGGTCGACCACCCGGTAGTCGAACCGCAGCATGTAGCCCGAGGCCACCCGCCGGACCCCGACGATGTCGACCCCCCAGTTGCGCTGGAAGTACTTGCCGTGCCGGGCGCTCCAGCTCGCCGTGGTCTCCCGCTTCGCGGTGGCCGCCGGCGGGGGCCTTCGAGCCCTCGCCGCGTCCGCGGGGGTGCTGGCCGGCTGCGCCTCGGCCCGGGCCTCGGAGGCGGCGAGGCCGCCGGCCAGGAGGGCGGCCAGCAGCATGGTGGCGTGGAAAGGCGTGGACCTGCCGATCATCCTCGACCTCCGCACTTCCGCTCGTCGTTCGCTTCCTGGGGCGGGCTCGCGCCCGAGGCGGCCCGGGGAGCGCTTCCCCGGGCCGCGTCGGCCTCCTTGCACGTGCCGCGCGCCCTCATCGCCCGGTGAGGCTGAGGGTCTGCGGGCTGCCGAGGCCGTTGTCGGGCACCGACAGGCTCCCAGTCCTGGGGACGAGGTTGCTCGACGGTGCGTTGAAGACGACCTGGATGGCGCAGGTGCCACCGACCGCCACGGTGTTGCCGGAGCAGGTGTCCGTCCCCTTGCTGAAGCTCGTCCCTGTCGAGTTGCCCACCGCGGCCGTACCGAAGGTCACCGGGCCGTTGCCTCCGACGGTGAGCGTCACCGTGCTGGTCACCAGGCCGGCCTGGTTGCCGAAGGCCAGGAGCCGCACCCCCAGCACCGTGGTGAGCGTGCCGAGCGTGGCCGAGGTGAACGAGACGGTCCCCTGCGCCCCCGTGCCCGCTCCCGCCCCGAACTCGTCGGCTCCGATGTCGTACAGGAGGGCCAGCGGCCGCGGCTGGGCGTCGAAGTCGTGGTTCGGAACGGCACTGGCCGCCGTGCCGGCGTTGTAGGCGGACGACGAGGTCCCGGTGATGTGGTAATCGCCGAAGGTCGTCGAGTTCACCGGGTTCTCCACGTAGAGCGGCCCGTACCTGAGGTTGACGTAGTTGTTGCCCTCGTCGACGGTGGCCGCCACCTGCAGGTTCTTCACGCTGGGCGGGTTGATGACCCCCGGGAGCTCCGGGACCACGCGCGAGCCGTTGCAGTACTGGTTGGCCAGCTGCGGGTTGGCGCTGCGGTTCCCGCTGCCCGCGTAGCCGGCGGTGCTCGTCAGGACCGAGGACGTCGGCGAGAGGCGGGTGGCGCCCGGCGTGGTGCTGGTGTCGCCGAGGACGCCGAGATCCCAGTAGCTGGCACCGCTCACGCACTGGCCGGTGGTGGCCTGGTCGGGCAGCGTGGAGCATCCGGCGCCCACGGCCGCCAGGCTGTTCCCGACGCAGAGCCGGCCGTCGCCCGAGTAGAAGAACGACCGGTTCTGCCAGACGATGTTGTTGACCAGCTCGACGGGTTGCGAGATGGCGTTGTTCGTCCGCTGGGCCGCGCTGGTGAGCTGGGCCAGCAGGGCCGCGCTGGTGGGCTCCGAGACGATGCCGGAGGGGCTGGGACGCCCGCGGCCCGAGGTCTGGGGCGGGACGGCCGCCGCCAGCACCACGCCGGCGATGCCGGTGTTGTCGTTGGAGGCCACGGTGTTGTTGTCGATGAAGGCCCGCAGCGTGTCGGCGAGCGAGACGCCGCCGCCTGCCCACCCGGCCACGTTGTTGACGATCATGTTGTTGGTGAGCGTGACCCGGTGCCACTGGCCCGGCACGGCGTTCCCGGCCGGGTTGAGGGTGGCCGCGATGTCGGCGCCGTTGACCTGCTGCAGGCGGATGCCACCGCCCTGCCCGCCCTCGGCGAAGTTGCCGCGGATCAGGTTGGCGTCGATGGTGACGTCGCCGGTGCCGAGGGACACCGTCCCGGCCACCGGCGGCTCGCCGCCGACGAAGATGCCGCCGCCGTGGGTCGCGCTGGTCTGCTGGAAGCTCTGGTTGAAGAGGATCTGGTTGCTGGCGATGGTGCCGCCCTGGCTGAAGCCGAGGTGGCCGATGCCGCCGCCGTCGGAGGAGCTGTAGTTGCCGCAGATGTAGTTGTGGTCGACGCTGTAGTGGTCGGTGCCCGTGCAGATCGACACGCCGCCGCCCGCGCCGCCGTTGCCGGCCGGCGCCTCGACCGTGCCGTTCTTGGTGATGGCGTTGTTGTGGATCCTCACGTTGGTGTCGTAGCCGAACCCGGCGAGCCGGCCGTTCCCGGCCGCCGGCAGGGCCTCCAGCTCCAGGTAGGGCACGCCCACCCGGACGCCGCCGTTGTAGGCGCCGGCGTTGCCGTAGACGCGGTTGTTCGAGATCTCCAGGTTGTGCGCCCAGCCGTTGACGTAGATGCCGCCGCCGGCGTCACCACCGGTGACGCTGAGGCCGTCGATGCGGGCGTTGGCGCAGAGGAAGTTGCTGTCGGCGCCGATCTGGACCGAGCCGCAGGCGCTGGCCGGCAGGTTCTTCGCCAGCACGGTGATGCCGGCGCCCTCCTCGGAGCCGAGCACCGTCGGCTCGAGCAGCACCACGCCGCCGGTGATCTCCTGGGTGGGCAGCGGATCGACCTGGGCCGGCCCGAGCAGGTTGCCGGTGGTCGCGTCGACGTTGAACAGCTGGTTGATGCGCGGCCGCCAGGCCTCGAGCTTGGAGTTCGGGTACTTGGCGGCGTTGATGATGACCGACCCGGCGCCGACGCCCTGCAGGCGGACCGGCTTGTACATGATCACCAGCTCGTTGTACGTGCCGGCGTCGACGAGGATCAGGTCGCCGGGGCTGGCGAGGTCGATGGCGTCCTGGATCTTCTGCCCGGCGCTGGCCCGCACGTAGGTGGGCGTCGGGCCACCGACGGTGACGGTGACGGTGTCGACGGACGTCTGCCCGGCGGCGGTGGTGATGGACAGCTCGCCGCCCTGGATCACGGTCGTGGTGTTGCCCGGGACGTTGACGGTGATGGCCCCGTCGTTCCAGCTCGTGATCCTGCTGGTGAGGTCGACGTTGCCGATCCGGAGCGTGCCCCGGGTGGCGCCGAAGCCGTAGTGGCGGGTGATGGTGGGCTGGCTGGTGAGGCCGGAGGTGGCGAACGGCCCGGCGTAGGCCGGGTTCGGCACCTGCTGGTCGCCCATGGCCGTGATGGTCAGGCTCCCGCCGCTGGCCGGCAGCCAGGGCCCGAAGGACCCGGAGACGGCGTTGTCGACCCGCGCGATGGCCGGCGTGGCGTCAGGCAGGGCGCAGTCGGCCGGGTTGTAGCCGGCGGCGAAGGCCGCGATGGGCAGCACCGGCGTGTCGAGGTAGGTCGACAGCCCCGGCATGAAGGGGTTGGTGTAGCAGAAGTTGCTGTAGGACGGGTTGTAGTGCGGGTCGGTGATCAGCTGCCCGGTGACCGGGTCCGGGATCGGGCCCGGGTCGTTGATGCAGGTGATCATCATGTTGGGCCCGTACCCCGACGGCGTGGGCGGGTTCACCAGCCAGCTCGAGGGCGTCATCATGTTGTAGGCGCCCCACTGGTCGCTGTAGGTGCGGCTGACCTCGAGGCCGGTCCAGTCCTTGATCGACACCGGGACGAAGGGCACCGAGGCCTTCTCGCCGAAGTCCGGCGCGGCGGCGTTGAACTCGGAGGTGGCGTCGTCGAGGATGATGCCGGTGTTGTTGGAGGCCGCGGGGACCTCGGTGAAGACGAAGAAGGTGGCGCTGGTCTGCATCTGGTCGTTGAGGACCACCTGCTTGCGATCGCACAGCGGCCGATCCATGCCGGCGAAGGGCGCGACCTGCTGCGCCTGCGGGTAGAGGCTGAGGAAGTCGGGCACGCGGTGGAGGTTGCCGACGCACTCCGGGAAGATGGTCCCGGTGGACAGGTTGTAGACGCCCAGGTTGGTGGTCGGATCGCTCTGGAAGCCGGGGTCGCCGGTGCCGGGGTTGTTGGTGTTGGCGTTGTTGATCGTCGCCTGGTCGGGGAGGATGAAGATGCTGGCCAGGGGGCCGAACTGCTGCGTCACCGGCGCCACGAAGGCGTCGCCGATGAGGATGTTCTTGTCCTCCTCCTTGACCACCTCGTACCCGGGCGGCGTGACCGTCTCGACCACGTAGGTGCCCGGGTCCAGGCTGACCATGGTCTGGCCGGCCGCCTTCTGCGCGGCGGTCAGCGGGTGGGCCGCCTTGTAGGCGTCGCTCGGGAAGTTGTAGCGGCCGTCGTACGGCGCGGCCTGCACCTGGTTCCAGTCGTGCCAGCCGTCGTAGCAGCGCTGCCGGTCGGCGGCCCCCAGGGTGTAGTTGGTGAAGGGGTCGGTGGCCAGCTGGCCCGGGCACTGCAGGTTCACCTGCGTCCCTGCGGTGACGCCCGCGGGCGCCAGCGCCCCGGTGGTCGGGTCACGCAGCCTGTTGTCGGAGCCGAGCAGCCAGGTGTTGCCGTCCGAGCCGTGCACCAGGTTGACGAAGTCGTCGAAGCTGGTGGTCTTGGTGGTGTCGACCAGCGTCAGCGACGGGGTGCCGTCGGCGAGCGTCACCTTGCGGTAGAGGTTCACCGTGACCCGTGGGACCAGCGGCTCCCAGATGGTCTGGACGTTGAAGCGCATGTCGTCGAACGGGCGCGTCGACGAGTACACCACGTACCCGGTGATGCCGCCGTTCTCGCCCTTCACGTAGGGCGTGCGGCCCCAGTCCACGCGGTTCCGCTGGCTGATGAAGCCCTGCAGGCCGTAGCTGAGGGCGCCCGGGGTCTCGGTGCGGACGCTGGACTCGCCGGTCGCGTAGGTGGAGGTCCAGAGCCCGGCGCCGGGGCCGGACGTGTCCGGCTTGCCGCCGCCGTCCACGGTGACGTGGACGCCGGACTGCTTGAAGCGGGTGGTGTCGGCCTCGGCCACGTACCAGTTGAAGAGCGGGAAGAGCTCCACCAGCAGGCCGTTGCCGTTGCTGTCGGTGAGGGTGGACATGGCCGGCGTCCCGTTCCGGTAGCGCACGGTGAGCGGCACGTTGGAGATGCCGGGCTCGCCGGCGTCGTAGACGCCGTTCCCGTTGGTGTCGACGAAGATGTTCTGGTCGTACTGCGTGAACCAGCTCAGCACCGGGATGTCGCCCATGGCGACGGTGGCGGTGGCGGGCGGGACGGTCACGGCATTGCTCTGGATGATCTGGTCGAGCCACTGGTCGAAGACCGCCAGGTCGTAGGTGCCGGGCGGGACGCCGGTCAGGGTGAAGTTCCCATCCGCGTCGCACTCGGCGCCGGCCACGGCCTGCCCGTTCCCACCCTGGGAGTTGAGCACCACCCGGCAGGTGGTGGAGGAGAGCAGGTCATAGGAGCCGGAGTCCCAGAGGGTCACGTCGGAGGGGCGGGACATGTGCTGGTTGGTGACCCTGCCGGTGATGGTGGTGCTCCCCGTCAGGAGGTTGCTGGCGAGGTGGTTGGGGTTGACGAAGCCGATGGTGGTGTGGGGGCCCGGGGGGCCGAACTCCTGGAAGTAGACCGGCTCGTTGACGCCGACGAAGGCGTCCTGGGCCGGCGTGCCCTCCAGGGTCTCGGTCTGCCACCAGATCTCGCCGGCGCCCTCGCGGGCCGCGCCGGGGTGGGCGATCACGTCATAGCGGGCCGGCGTCAGGTTCTTGATGAGCGCGTGCCCGGCCAGGGCGTAGACGGCGGGATCGCCGGTGTAGCCCGGGGGCGGGCTCGGGCAGGTGTAGACCGCGCCCACCAGGTTGCCGCTCGGCGAGGTCGCGGTCCCGTTGGTGCGCGGCGTTGAGCTCGTCGGGGCAGCCCGGCCGGCCCAGCAGGGAGTTGGAGAGCGGCATGTTGAAGGCGTCGTAGCTCTGCTGGCCGGCCACGTCGCCGATCTTGCCGGCCGGATCCATGAGGATGATGTTGAAGCCGCCCAGGCCGACCTCGCCCGGCTCGTCCTGGCCGTTGGTCGGGGCGTTGTCCTCGTAGATGTAGACGCTCAGCTGCGCCGTCGGGAGCGGGGTGGCCTGCAGCTTGACCGTCACGCTGCCGTTGACGGCGCCGGCATGGATCTCGGCACCTCCCATGGCGTGGGCGGGCGGGCTCCCGTCGCCGGGCAGGATGGAGATGTAGTAGTTCCTGGTCTGGTCGAGCACCACCTGGTCAGGCGTGACCTGGCGAGCCAGCGCGGCGGCGTCCGACACGATGGTGCGCGCTCCCGAGTTGTCGCTGACCGACTGGCCGCTGCCGCAGCTCACCGGGCCGACGCAGCCGGTCGCCACGACGGGCATGTGGCTGCGGTGGAAGCTGGTGCCGACGGTGCGCGTGCTGAGCGCCGGCGTGCCGTTCACGTCGTGCTTGAAGGTCAGGTCCTCCTGCAGCGTCCAGCGGTAGTCGGTGATGGGCGTGCCGGCGCCGGCATCGACCACCGCGACCTGGAGGCCCGAGACGCCGCCGGCCGGGCCGAAGCTCACGGTCACGGTGGCCGGGCTGCTGGCGTTCCCCTGGGAGTTGGTCGCGACGTAGCTGAACAGGCAGGAGGCCCCGCTCCCGGTCACGCTGAAGGAGCCGTCCGGGTTCAGCGCCACGGTCGCGCAGGTGCTGCCGGACACCGTGCCGGCGGTGAGCGGGAAGCCGTTGGGATCGGTGTCGTTGGCCAGCACGCCAGGCCGGGCCGCGCTGAACCTGGTGGTGAACGGGCTGGTGTAGGCTGTCGGCGGTGGCGACGGGCATGTTGGCGGCGCCGGCGAGCTGCGCGGCCACGTCCAGGGTCACGGTCGCGGTCAGGCTGGGGTTGCCGTTGCCGACGTAGGTGAAGGTGTCGGTGCCCGAGTAGCCCGTGTTCGGCGTGTAGGTGAAGCTGCCGTTGGCGTTGAGGATGACGTTGCCGTGGGCCGGCCCCGTCCCGAGCGCGACCTGGGCGATGGCGACGTCGTTGGTGGTGACGTTGTTGCTGGTGGCGGTGTTGAAGGGGACCTTGAACAGGTCGTTGACGGCCGCGGGGACCACCGTGGCCGGCAGGTTGCCCGGCGCGCCCGCGGTGTAGACCGGGGAGCAGGTCTGGCCGGTGGCGCAGTCGGCGCTGGTGGTGCAGGCGGTGGCCGTCCCCGAGCAGGCCAGCGTGCTGGCGGCCGAGGCGTGGCTGACCAGCAGGAAGCCCTGCATGCCGCCGTCCGGGTGGTTGTCGGTGCTCAGGTCCAGGCCGCGATCGAACACCGGGTAGGTGGCCGGGGCGTAGGCGGTGCCGCTCGCCGCCGGCCTCACCAGCACGTCATGGGTCTTGCCGGCGGTCAGCAGCACCACGTTCTGCAGCTTGGGCTTCCCCGGCGCCAGGTTGCCGTCCTCGGCGACCAGCGACATGGGCAGGCCGACCATCGAGGGGTAGTGGGTCCGCGAGCCGGCGTTGAGCAGCCGGACCAGGATGTTGCCGCTGCTGTAGGGGGTCGCGTCGGCCACCGTGAACGCCGAGTTCTCCGGCGCGGCCAGGTCGAAGTACTGGCCGTTGATGAGGAAGTAGGTCGGGGCGTAGTTGACCGCCGCCGGGTAGCAGGTGGTGCCGCAGGCCGGGTCGTTGAAGCGCAGGTTGGTGATGTCGATGGCGGGATGGGCGGCCTGGAACTGCGCCGCGGCGTCGACCGCCGCGTTCTGCACGGGGTCGAGCTCGCTGAAGAGCAGCGCCACGTCGTCGTCGTAGCTGATGCCCGGATAGGCGGTGCCCGGGGTGAAGGTGGTGGTGGTGTTGCAGGTCTCCCCGGACGGGCACTGGGTCGAGGCGGTGCAGGCCGTCGTCGTCGTCACCGAGCAGGTCCCCGTCACCGCGCTGGCGGGGGCGGTGGTCACCACCAGCACGCCGTACAGGCCCATGGGCACCTGGAGGGAGGGGAGCGTGCCGGTCTCGTAGAGGTAGGTGCCCGGCTTGAGGTTGTTCCAGCTCAGGGTCACGGTGGCCGGTGGGCCGGTCGGGCTGGCCGCCGAGACCTCGACGCCGAAGGAGCGGACGCGCGGTCCCTGGGCCGGCGGCACGAACGGGGCCGGGGCCGGGCCGTTGGTCGGGAAGGTGGTGTTGTTCTGGCCCGTGTGCGTCGGGCTGGCCATCGTCGTCGGCGTTCCCAGGCCGCCGCCGAGCTGACCGGGCACGACCAGCGAGGTCGGCACCGGCAGGTCGTTGGTCAGGTTGATCTGCAGGCTGCTGCCGGCGGTCGCGACGATGGTCGGCCCCGGCGCCCAGCTGGTGCAGGTGGTCCCGGTGGGGCAGTAGCCCCACATGGGCGCGGTGGTGCCGTCGCGCAGGGTGATGGTCATGCGCTGCGCCGTCAGGTTGACCGGGGTGCCGACCGTGTTGGTGAGGCGCGCCACCGGGCGCCGGCGAGGCGACGCCGCGCGCACCGCCACGGCGGGAGCCCGGGAGCTGCAGGAGGCGCTGAACAGGGCCAGCACGGCGACGCCGGCCACGGTCGAGAGGCGAATGCTCTTGGAGAGTTGGTTTCGCATGGGTTGCTCCTGAGTCTGCCTGCGCGCGTTACTGCGACTCGTCGATGAACCAGACGGGCGGATCGATCAGCAGCATCGACATCATGCCGCCCGGGAAGACGTCGTTCGTGGTGATCTCCCGCTCGTTGTGCGAGTGCCACATGTAGGCGTAGCCGGCCTGCGGGTTCTGGTTGAGCGTGCCCGGCGGCTCGTTGGTGTTGGTGAAGCCGCTGGTCTGGATCCCCAGGTAGGGCGTGCCGCCGTACCACTGGCCGATGGCGACGATGGTCGGGTCGGGCGGGGTCACCGGGATCGGCTTCAGGTGGTCGGCGCACCACTCGCCGTAGTTCGGGGAGCCGATCACGCCGTTGTAGCCGTTGGCGTCCGGGACGCAGGTGCTGCCGTCGCCCGGGTGGTGGTTGTAGACGTCCCAGTTGAGCCCCTTGCCGGTCCAGGTGAAGATCTGGTCCTGCGTCTGGCCGGAGACGGTGGGGATGGTGAAGAGCAGCGGGCCCGCCAGCGACGTCCCGTCGACGGCGCTCAGCAGCAGGTTGCCGTCGCGCGCCAGGACGCGGGCGTGGTTGCCGTGGAAGTGGAAGGGGTGCTGCCAGCGCCCCTGGCCGATCATCCGCATCAGGACCTTCTCGCCGGGGTGCATGTGCGGGTTGGCGTTGTAGGGCTGGTGCGCGTAGCCGGGCGCGTAGGCGGTGTCCATGTCGTCGGGCATGGAGCGCCCGTTCAGGAGGAAGTAGTTGGGGTGGTAGGGCTCGGTGGCGACGACGACCTGGGGGCAGGGCCCGGTGGGGCAGGCCTGCACCTGCGCCAGCGCCTGGTCGTGGATCCGCGAGTCCATCTCGCTGATCTGGAACATGTACTCACGGTCGTAGCAGGTGGCCGGGTGGTCGTAGGCCGAGGGCGCCAGGGAGAAGGCGCCCTGGGCGCAGCCCGCCGGCGGGGCCGACGGCAGCACCACGAGGGCGCCGAAGAGCCCCATCTCGATCTGCAGGTCGGCCTGCGTGCCGCTGTAGTAGGCGTGGGTCCCCGGGGTGCTGGCCACGAACGTGTAGGTCACCGTGCCTCCGCTGGCCGCCTCCTGCGTCAGCAGGCCGGGCGCCCCGCCGCTGGAGGCCACCTGGAACCCGGGGAAGATGATCGAGGTGGCGCCGGCCGCCGGCGGCAGGTTGTTCCGGAGGGTGACCGTGACCGTGTCCCCTTCCCTCACGATCAGCGTGGGCCCCGGCAGCTGCATGGCCGGGCAGGTGGGAGCCGGGCCGGACGCGCCGGAAGGCCGGGCCGGCAGGAAGCCGGACGGGGCCCCGTCGCACCCGTAGCCCCAGGAGTAGATTGAGGCGCCGTCGGGCTGGCTGGTGAAGTCGGCGCTCGCCACCAGGCTGAAGGAGGGTCCGGTGATGCCCGGGACGGCAGCCTGCGCCGCCGGGGCCGGCAGCAGGCCCACCAGCCCGCCGACGGCCGTCAGGAGGCCAAGCACCGTGCCGCGGGTCTTCGTCGTCATGGGCGTCATGGGCGGCTCCCTAGTTGATCCGGATCTCGGTCATCATTCCGCCGAAGTTCTCGGCGTCGTTCGAGAGGTGGTCGAGGTTGGTGCTGTAGAGGTAGAAGGTCTGGCCTGGCGCGTACTGCGGGTCGCTGACGTCGAGGATCACGTCGGCCGACTCGCCGCCGCCCAGGGTGATCGAGTTGGCGAGGTAGGTGGTGTCGCCGCCGGCCATGTCGCGCAGCAGGCGGGCGTTCTGGGCGATGACCCGCATCGGGACCCCGATGGTCCCCAGCGTCACGTGCTCGGTGACGCTCAGGTCGGAGAGGCGCAGCAGCGCCCGCGTCTGGCCAGCCGTCTTGTTGATGACGATGAGGCTGGGCAGCGGCTGGGCCGGGCGGGAGATCCCGTCGGCGGAGACGGTCGAGATGGGGCCCTGGGTGACGGTGTCCGGGTAGCCGCGGCCGCTCAGGAGGAAGTACTTGTCCTTCATGTCGGCGAAGGCCTCCGGGTTGAAGGTCATGCCGACGTAGTGGAAGTTGGGGTCGAACCCCATCATCTGGATCGGGTACTCGACGTCGTAGCGGGTCGAGCCGTCACCGTCGTTGTAGGCGTACTTGGCGCCCGCGCGCCTGGAGCGCCGAGGTGGCCGGCGCCGGCGTCTGCCCGGTGCAGAGGATGTCGGAGCAGCCCACCGCCCCGTTGAAGCCGTCCGGGTTGATGCTGGGATCGGGGCGGGCGGCCTTGAGGTTGGCCGCGATCAGCGCCGTCCGCAGGTCGTCTCCGGCGGCCAGGCGGTTCTGCCGGGGACGCACGTAGAGCTGCCCGACCATGCCCATCTCCAGGTGCTCGGGCGGCGTGATGTGGCAGTGGAAGAAGTAGGTCCCGGCGTCCGGGGCCGTGTAGTAGTAGGTGAAGCTGCCGGCGATGTTGATGGCGATCGACGCGTCCGGGACGCCGTCGAAGTACGACGAGGCGTTCGGGTAGCCGTGGAAGTGGACCGTGTGCTGCTCGAACAGGTCCGGCCGCATGATCATGCCGGGGTTGCTGAGGGTGAGGAAGAACTCGTCGTCCTCGTCGATGGCCATCATGGGCGCCGGCGCGTTGCCGGCCAGGACGCCCATGTCCATGATCCCGGCGGGCTCGGTGATGGCGCCGTTGTTGGGCGTGGTGTCCAGGTTGGTGGGGACGACGCCGCAGGTGCCGGTGGGATCCGGGCAGTCGGCGATGGTGGCGCAGGCCTGGAGGGCGTTCGCGCCGCTCGTCCCGCCGCTGCACACCGGCCCTCCCACCGTGGAGTAGTTGGGGCCCTTGTAGGGGACGTTGAAGTCGGCGGCGGTCTGGGTCCCGGGCAGGCCGGCCTCGATGTCCTTCAGGCCGGACAGCGGGCTGAAGGCGAACAGGTAGATCTGCGTCCCGTCCGCCATGGTGGCGAAGCCGTCGCCGCCGCCGATGTGCTGGCACTTGACCTCGCCAGGGTGCGCCGGGTCGACGGCGCTGCCGTTCGGGTGCAGGGGCGTGCTGTCCGGACACTGCACCCGGAACGACTGGGCGGCTGCCGGCAGGGCAGCGAGACCGGCGGAGAGCGCAAGGACCGTGAAGCGATTGACGACGCGCATGGCTGGAGTGCCTCCTCTCGTGACCGACTACCTGGACGCTGCGGGCGCGGCGCGAACCGACGGGGCGCGCCGCGCGTTGGTGGTGTGACCGTTGCGCTTCATCCGCTGGTGCTGGCCGGCAGGGCGGACGCGGTGGCCGGACTGGACGGCCTGCGCGGGCGGCGGCACGAGCGCCAGCAGCGCCGCGGGAATCACGGTCCAGAGAAGCCTGAGGGAACGCCGTGGCTGCGTGCTCATGTTCACTCCCGGTTGGCGATCGACTCGGAGCTGGCCCACCGCCCTGTGACTCCAAGTCAATCGAGCTCCAACGACCCGGGGGATGATGAGATTGACTCTCGTCGCTCTGAAGGCCCCGGCCGAGGCCCCCCCCTGGGCGGGCCCAAAATTTTGTCACCGGGATCTGGGACACAACCGAATCTTTCCAGGCCGTTTTCATTGCGTTCCATTCGGCAGGAACGCCCCGAAGGAGACGCCAGGATCCCTGTTGGGGCGAAAAGGAAGGTTCAAGAAGGGCCGGTCTAACGAGAGCCTGTCTCGTGCACGGCGTGACGCCGAGGCCATCTCACGGAATGGTTCGACCGCTCGGAGCGGTCGCGAACGCCCACGGCTCGCCGCACGAGGTGCGGGATCAGCGCGGGGTCAGGCCCGGCGATCCCGGGTCAGCCGTCGCCGGTGCGGAGCGTCGGGCTCCAGGCGATCGTCGTCGTCCACGTCCTGCCCGGGGCCACCCGGAGAGTCCGGATCGGACGGATTGGACGGTGCAGACGGAGCGGACGGCATGGTCGGACTGGCCGGAGCGGAGAATGGGCCCTCGAGCTGGAGCGCCACGCGGACACCGACCTCCCACGCCTGGGCCTGATCCGAGTAGCGGCCTTCCAGGGCCAACCCGTCGACCGAGGCCGACCAGCCTTCCGCGCAGAGCGCGAGACGGACCAGGTGCTTCCCGATGTCGAAGCAGAGCCTCTTGCCCGCTTCCAGCGCGCGTCGCCTGTTCGGCATCGCTGCTCCGTCGCTGCGCTCCTCCGCCCCTGCTCCCGATGTCGAGGCCGCCCCGCCCTCGCAAGTCCCTTGAGCGAGCGACGCGGCCGCCCCCCCCCTTCCGTCCGGGCTCCCGCCGAGCGCCGACCCTGGCCCCCGGGCCACCGGCGACCGCGGCTGGCCCTTGACCGGGCCCAGGGCCCCCCTCACCATCCCTCCCCTGTCCACCGCCGACCCATACGCGTCCCTCCGCTTCGGGGAGTACCGCGCCTTCCTCGCGGCCATGAGCGCCATCTACCTGGCCACGCAGATCCAGAGCGCGGTGCTGGGCTGGCAGGTCTACCTCCTCACCAGCGACCCCTTCGCCCTCGGCCTGGTCGGCCTGGCCGAGGCGGTCCCCTTCCTGGCGCTGACCCTGGTGGGGGGCTGGGCCGCCGACCGGGCCGACCGGCGCCGCGTCTCGCTCCTCAGCTTCGGCGCCGTCGGCCTCTCCGGCCTGGCCCTGCTCCTCGTCTCGCTGGGCCGGCCCGGCCCGGTCCTGCCGCTCTACGGTGCGCAGGTGCTGGCCGGCATCGGGCGCGCCTTCTTCCGCCCCGCCTCGGCCGCGCTGGGGAGCGAGCTGGTGCCGCGGGCGCAGTACCAGAACGCCGCCTCCTGGCGCTCCTCGCTCTTCCACGCCGCCATGGTGCTGGGCCCGGCCGTGGGCGGCGGGCTCATCGCGCTGGGCGGCCCGCGGCTGGCCTACGGCGTGGTGGTGGGCCTCTCGGCCACCGGCCTGGCCCTCATGGCCACCGTCGCGCCGCGCCCGCGCCCGGCCGGCGCCGCCGGGCCCATCGGCGCCGGCCTCTCCGAGGGGATCCGCTTCGTCTTCTCCCAGCCCATCCTGCTGGGCGCGCTCAGCCTCGACCTCTTCGCCGTCCTCTTCGGCGGCGCCACGGCGATGCTCCCGGTCTTCGCCCGCGACCTGCTGGGCGTCGGCGAGGTGGGCTTCGGCTTCCTGCGCGCCGCCCCGGCCGTCGGCTCGATCCTCATGGCGCTGGCGCTGGCGCGCTTCGGCTCCTTCGGGCGGGCCGGCCGCCTGCTGCTCTGGTGCGTGGCCGGCTTCGGGGTCACCTGGATGCTCTTCGCCGTCTCCCGCTCCTACGCGCTCTCGCTGGCGCTGCTGGTGGTGGGCGGGGCGCTCGACGGCGTCTCGGTGGTGCTGCGCGGCACCCTGGTGCAGCTCTGGACGCCGCAGGCCATGATGGGGCGCGTGGCCGCGGTCAACAGCTTCTTCATCGGCTCCTCCAACGAGCTGGGGGCCTTCGAGAGCGGCCTGGCGGCCCGCCTGCTGGGGGTGGTGCCCTCGGTGCTCTTCGGCGGGGCCATGACGCTGGTGACGGTGGGGTGGGTGGCGTGGCGGGCCCCGGCCCTGCGCCGGCTGCGCCACCTGGCGCCGGAGGGGGCCGATGGCCACGATCACCCTGCGTGACTGGCTCGGGCAGGGCCCCTACACGCTGGCCCTCTCGTCGGGCTTCTTCGGCTTCTTCGCCCACGCCGGGATCCTCTCGGTGCTGGAGGAGGAAGGGCTCCTCCCCGCCCGGCTCTGCGGCTCCTCGGCCGGCGCCCTGGTGGGCGGCCTCTTCGCCGCCGGGCTGCCGGCCCACCGCATCCGCGACGAGCTGCTGGCGCTGCGGCGGCAGGACTTCTGGGATCCCCGGCCCGGGCTCGGGCTGCTGCGCGGAGCCCGCTTCCGGGCCCGGGTGGAGGCCCTGCTGCCGGTCACGACCTTCGAGGCCTGCCCGAGGCCGGTGGCCGTCTCCGCCTGGGACCCCCTGGCCCGCCAGACGGTGGTGCTGCGGAGCGGGCCGCTGGCCGCCGCCATCCAGGCCTCCGGCTCGGTCCCCTTCCTCTTCCAGCCGGTCCGCCTCGGCGGGCGCTGGCTCCTCGACGGCGGCGTGGCCGACCGCCACGGGCTGGCCGGCGCCCCGCCGGCCGGCGGCCCCGGCCAGCCGCCGGCGCGCATCCTCTACCACCACATCACCTCGCGCTCGCCCTGGCGGCGCCGGGGCAGCCCGGCGCTCCGCATCCCCAGCCGCCCCGGCCTGGTGGCGGTGGCGCTCCACGGCCTGCCCCGGCCCGGGCCGTTCCGGCTGGAGCGCGGCGCCGAGGCGCTGGCGCAGGCCGCCCTGGGGATGCGGGCGTCACTCGCCGGTGCGGCGGAGGATGGCCTCGCTGCTGTAGAGGGCCAGTGACGCCCAGATGCAGCCGAAGGCGACGGCGTGCGAGATCGTGAAGGCCTCGCCGAAGCGCCACACCGCCAGCGCGAACTGGGTGGTGGGGTTGAGGTAGAGGAGCAGCCCGGCGGTGGCCAGCGAGAGCCGGCGCACGCCCATGGCGAACAGCAGCAGCGGCACCGCCGTCACCACCCCGGTCAGGGTGAGCAGCGCGGTGACGCCCGGCGAGCTCCCCAGGTGGCCGGCCCCGCGCCAGGTGAGCCAGAGCAGCCAGCCCACCGCCAGCGGGGCCAGCACCACCACCTCCGCCAGCAGCCCGGCCACGGCGTCGACCGGCACCTGCTTGCGGAGCAGCCCGTAGAGCCCGAAGGAGGCGGCCAGCACCAGCGCCACCCAGGGCACCTTCCCCACCCGGAGCACCATCCACAGCACCCCGGCCGCGGCCAGGGCCACCGCCGCCAGCTGGCGGCGGCTGAGCGGCTCGTGCAGGAAGACCACGCCCAGCAGCACCGAGACCAGCGGGGTGATGAAGTAGCCGAGGCTGGCCTCCAGCACCCGCCCGGACTGCACCGCCCAGATGTAGACCAGCCAGTTGGTGGAGATGAGCAGGGCGCTGGCGGTGAGCGTCCGCATCACCCCGGGGCGCCTGAGCTGCAGGAGCACCGTCGGCCAGCGGCGCAGCGCGGTGACCAGCGCCGCCATGAAGAGGGCGCTCCACGCCACCCGGTGGGCCAGCACCTCGCCGGCCGGCACCCCCTGCAGGGCGTGGAAGTAGAGGGGGAACAGCCCCCAGACCAGGTAGGCCGCGGCCGCGGCGGCCACGCCGATCGACTGCTGGCGCTGGGCGGTGGAGGTCACGGGCGGAGCGGTGGAGGCGAGCGGCTACTCGCCCAGGTAGGCCTTGCGGACCTCGGGCGAGGCCAGCAGCTCCCGGCCGGTGCCGGTCATGACCACGTTCCCGGTCTCCAGCACGTAGGCCCGGTGGGCCAGCTGCAGCGCCTTGTGGGCGTTCTGCTCCACCAGCAGCAGCGAGACCCCGGTGGCGCTCACGTCGCGCAGCACCGCGAAGATCCGCTCCACCACCTGCGGCGCCAGCCCCAGCGACGGCTCGTCGAGGAGCAGCAGCCTGGGCCGGCTCATCAGCGCCCGCGCCACCGCCAGCATCTGCTGCTCGCCGCCGGAGAGGGTGCCCGAGACCTGGTGGCGCCGCTCGGCGAGGATGGGGAAGAGCGCGAAGGCCTTCTCGGCGTCGGCCTCGATCCCGGCCCGGTCGCGCCGCAGGTAGGCCCCCAGCTCCAGGTTCTCGCGCACCGTCAGGTTGAGGAAGATGCCGCGCCCCTCCGGCGCGTGGGCCATGCCGCGCGCCACCAGCTGGTGGGAGGCCAGCCGGGTGACGTCCTCGCCGCGGAAGCGGATGGTGCCGGCGGCCGGCCGCAGCATCCTGGAGATGGCGCGCAGCGTGGTGGTCTTGCCGGCGCCGTTGGCGCCGATGAGCGCCACCACCTGCCCCTCGGGCACCTCCAGCGAGAGGCCGCGCAGGGCCTTGATGCCGCCGTAGTCGACCCGCAGGTCGCGCACCTCGAGGATGGGGTCGCTCACGGCGCCCCTCCCGCCCCGGGGACGGCGATGTGCCGCTCCTCGAGGTAGGCGTCGCCGAGGTAGGCCTCGATGACCCTGGGGTTGCGCCGCACCTCGGCCGGCGGGCCGGCGGCGATGGTGACGCCGTGGTCGAGCACCAGCAGCCGCTCCGACACCCCCATCACCAGCCGCATGTCGTGCTCGATGACCAGGATGGCGATGCCGAAGCGATCGCGGATGGAGCGGATCAGCGCCATCAGCTCCACCTTCTCGGCGGCGTTCATGCCGGCGGCCGGCTCGTCGAGGCAGAGCAGCCTGGGCCCGGTGGCCAGCGCCCGGGCGATCTCCAGCCGCCGCTGCTCGCCGTAGGGCAGGTTGCGCGACACCTCGTCGCGCCGGTGCGCCAGCCCCATGACCGCGAGGTACTCCTCGGCGCGGGCCAGGATCCTGGCCTCCTCGCGCAGGTGGCGCCCGGTCAGGAACAGGGCGTCGAAGAAGCCGCTCTCGGCCCGGGCGTGGCAGGCGACGCGGACGTTGTCGAGCGCGCTCAGCTCGCGGAAGAGCCGGATGTTCTGGAAGGTGCGGGCCACCCCGCGCGCGCAGATCTGGTGCGGCCGCTGGCCGTTGACCCGCTCCCCGCCGACCCGGACCTCGCCCTCGGTGGGCTGGTAGACGCCGGTGATGGCGTTGAAGGCGGTGGTCTTGCCGGCGCCGTTGGGGCCGATCAGCCCGACCAGCTCGCCGGGCTGCAGCACCAGGCTGAAGTCGGCCAGCGCCTTGAGCCCACCGAAGCGCATGGTGACGCCGCTCACCTCGAGCGTGGCCGGGGTCACGGCGCCCCCCCGGGGCCGGCCGTCCCCGCCGTCCCGGCGGCCCCGCGCCGGCCGCCGCGCCGCTTGAAGAGCGGGAGGTCCCAGAGCTCGTGGGTGCCGAAGATCCCCTGGGGGCGGAGCAGCATGAGGGCGATGAGCAGCGCCGCGTAGACCACCATCCGGTAGGCCTGGAACTCGCGCAGCGCCTCCAGGCCGATGGTGAGCACCACCGCCGACAGCACCGAGCCGGTGATGGAGCCGAGGCCGCCCAGCACGATCATCACCACCACCTCGATGGAGCGGACGAAGGTGAACATCCGCGGCGTGGCCAGCAGGATGGCGTGGGCGATGAGCGCGCCGGCCAGCCCGGCGTAGGCCGCCGAGATGACGAAGGCCCGCACCTTGTAGCCGGTGGTGTCGACCCCCATGGCCTCGGCCGCCACCTCGTCCTCCCGGATGGCGAAGAGGGCCCGCCCCTGGGTGGAGACCGCCAGCCGCCGCGCCATCACCACGGTGGCCACCGCCGAGATCCCCACCCAGACCAGGTTGGTGCGGAGCGGCAGGCCGGAGAGGCCGGTGGCCTGGCCCAGGGCCGGCATGTTCTCGATCACCGAGCGGATGATCTCGCCGAAGCCGAGCGTGACGATGGCCAGGTAGTCGCCCTGCAGCCGCAGCGAGGGCAGGCCCACCACCACCCCGGCCAGCCCGGCCGCCGCCATGGCCGCCAGCAGGGCCAGCGCGAAGAAGAGCTGGTCGGAGAGCGCGGCCGGGAGGAAGGCCAGCTGCACGCCCGACAGCCCCAGCGTGATCTTGGCCGCGGTGTAGGCGCCCACCGCCATGAAGCCGGCGTGGCCGAGCGAGAACTGGCCGGTGGCGCCGTTCACCACGTTGAGCGACACGGCCAGGATGACGTTGACGCCGACGGTGGTGAGGATCAGCGCGTAGGCCTGCGAGCCGCTCGCCTCCATGCCCCACTGCAGCGCGGCCAGCACCGGGAGGCCGACCAGGAACGGCAGGAAGGAGCGGAGCAGCTGCCGGGGCACTACACCTTCTCCACGGTGAAGCGGCCGAAGAGCCCGGCGGGGCGGACCAGCAGCACCAGGATGAGCACGGTGAAGGCGATGGCGTCGCGGTAGGAGGAGTCGGTGTAGCCGGCCACGTACTCCTCGGCCAGCCCCAGCACCAGCCCGCCCACCATGGCGCCGGGCACGCTGCCGATGCCGCCCAGCACCGCCGCCACGAAGGCCTTCAGGCCCGCCATCAGGCCGAAGAGCGGCTCGATGCGCGGGCGGGAGACGGCGTTGATGATGCCGGCCGCGGCCGCCAGCGCGCTCCCCAGCACGAAGGTCCAGGAGATGATGCGGTTGACCGGGATGCCCATCAGCCCGGCCACCTGGGAGTCGAAGGAGACGGCGCGCATGGCGGTGCCGAAGCGGGTCCGGTAGACGATGAACTGCAGCCCCAGCATCAGCCCCAGCGCCACCAGCAGCCCGATGACGTCGTAGTTGGAGAGGTTCACCCCCATCCACTCGTACCCGGTGCGGGCCAGCAGCGCCGGGAAGACGCGCGGGCTGGGGCCGGGGGGGAACTCGATGGGGCTGCGCACCAGCGGGCTGAGCTGGAAGCCGAACTCCAGCAGGAAGGAGACGCCGATGGCGGTGATCAGCGCGGTGAGCCGGGCCCGGTGGCGCAGCGGCCGGTAGGCGAAGCGCTCGATGAGGTAGCCGAGCAGGCCGCAGATGATCATCGACCCCATGGTGACGACGGTGGCCTTGATGAAGGTCTCGCCGGCGCCCGGGGGCGGGTCGGCCCAGGGCGGCCGGACCCCGACCAGGTCCGAGAGGTAGTAGCCGGCGAAGGCCCCCACCATGTAGACGTCGCCGTGCGCGAAGTTGATGAGCTTCAGCACCCCGTAGACCATGGTGTAGCCGAGCGCCACCAGCGCGTAGATGGTCCCGACCGAGAGGCCGTTGACCAGGTGCTGGAGGAACTCGGTCACCCGGCCCTAGGGCTCGACGGTGGCCAGGTACCTGGCCTTGTTCTTCTCGATGCGCAGCACCACCGCCGACTTCACGGCGTTGTGGTCGGCGTCGATGGTGATGGTCCCGCCCACCCCGGGGAAGCCCTTGGTGGCGGCGATGGCGGCGGCCACCGCCGGGCCGGAGAGGTCGGGGGCGCGCGCCATGGCGTCGAAGGCCACGTGGGCGGCGTCGTAGCCCAGCGCCGCCATCGAGTCCGGGGTGGCGCCGAACTTCTCGCGGTAGCGCTTCACGAAGGTCTGGATGAGCGGATCGGGGTTCTCGTCGGTGTAGTGGTTGGAGAAGTAGGAGCCGTCGAGCGCCCCCTGGGCGATCTCGTAGAGCTTGGCCGAGTCCCAGCCGTCGCCGCCGCCGAGCGGCACCTTGATGCCCAGCTCGCGGGCCTGCCGCGCCACCAGCGCCACGTCGGTGTAGTAGCCGGGGACGTAGATCATCTCCGGGGCCTTGCCCTTGATGGTGGTGAGCTGGGCCTTGAAGTCCTGGTCGCCGGACTTGAAGCTCTGGTCGTTGACGACGGTGCCGCCCAGCTCCTCGAACTTCTTCTTGAAGTAGTCGGCCAGCCCGACCGAGTAGTCGCTCCCCACGTCGCGCAGGATGGCCACCTTCTTCAGCTTCAGGTTCTCCCGGGCGAACTTGGCCATCACCGTCCCCTGGAAGGGGTCGATGAAGCAGACGCGGAAGACGTAGGGGCGGGTCTTGTCGCCGTCCTTGGTGACGCGCGGGTTGGTCGAGGTGGGCGAGATCTGCGGCACCTGGTTGGCGTCGGCGATGGGGGCCATGGCCAGCGAGCGGCTCGAGGCCACCTCGCCGATCAGCACCGTCACCTTGTCCTGGGTGATGAGCCGGGTGGCGGCCACCGCCGCCTCCTCCGGCTTGCCCTGGTCGTCGTAGGTCTTGGCCGCGACCCGCTTCCCCTTGATGCCGCCCTTGGCGTTGATGTCCTCGATGGCCAGCCGGATGCCGTTCTCGGTCGAGGTGCCGAAGGAGGCCTCGGAGCCGGTCAGCGAGCCGACGTGGCCGATGAGGATGGTGTCGCCGGCCGGGGCGGCGGCCGCGGGGGAGGCGGCCTTGGGGGCCTCGACGGCCTTCTTCTCGCAGGCGGTGGCGAGGACCGCCATCGTCATCAGGACTGCCGCACGAACGTGTCGCATCTGAGGCCTCCGTCGGAAGGGGAGCGCGGTGGGGGGGGCTCCGCGTCGCGCCATCAAAGCCCAGCGCCGCGGAAACGTCGAGGCGAATTGCGCCGGAGCCGGGATCGCCCGGGCGGCCCGGCGCCAGGGCACCTCCAGGCCGTCGGCGGCCGGACGCAGGACGAGGGTGAGGGCGGCCGCGCCACCCCCACCCTCGCCGGTCCCTGGAGCGACGCCGGGGGTCAGTTCTTCTTCACGTCGACGGTCATCGGCTCGTAGTCCGAGGCCGTCAGGGCGATCTCGATGCGCCGGTTCAGGCTCCGGTTGGCCGGCGAGTCGTTGGGCGCCACCGGCCGGTACTGCGAGAAGCCGGCCACCCCGAGCATCTTCGGGTCGAGCCCCTTGCCCTGGAGGTACCGGACCACCGCCGCCGACCGCGCCGCCGAGAGATCCCAGTTGTCCTTGAAGGCGCTCTGCTTCCCCACCGGGACGTCGTCGGTGTAGCCGGCCACGATCACGTTCTTGCCCTGCAGGTCCTTGAAGGCGTCGGCCACGGCGTCGAGCGCCACCTTGCCGTCCTTGCCGAGGCTGGCCGACCCCGACGCGAACAGGATCTGGTCCTTCAGCTTCACGGTCATCTTCCCGCGCAGCTCGGAGATCTCGACCTGGCCGGCCTTGATCTGCCCCTTGAGCGACTGCGCCAGCTGCTCGTACTGCTGGCTCTTGGCCTCGGCCTGCGCCTTCGCCGCGCTCGCCTTCTGTGCCTCGCCCCGCGCCGCCGCGGTCTCCTCCTGGCTGACCTTCAGCTTCCCCTCGAGGTCGGTGACCTTGGCCTCGAGCGCCGCGGTCTTGCCCGACTCGTCGGCGAAGGCCTTCTGGTACTTGAGCGCCTCGGACTCCTTGGCGGTGTACTTCTCCTTGCTGACGCCGCAGCCTGCGACGGCGACGGCGAGCACCACGACCATGATGTGACGCATGCGACCTCCAGGTGGCCCTGGTACGGGGCCGTTCGGTGTGGACTGAGCGTGCGCGATGCTCGCACACCGCGCGGCCGGGGAACACGCGGATCGGAGGGCTCAGCGAGGTTGGCCCCGGCTGGCGAACCCATCGGGCCACTGCCCGTCCCCCCGCGGGCTGCGCTCGATTGTCCAGCCTGCTGGCCCGCCGAGGGCGGATCGACGGCGGAGCGCGCCGCCAGGGACTTCCGGCCCGCTCGCCGCCTGTGTAGGCTCGCGCCCATGCCCGCCCCGAGCGCCGCCGCCATCCTCGCCGCACTGGCCGTCCTGGCCGGCCCCCCCGAGAAGCAGTCCTGGGACTCCGTCCAGAAGCCCGAGGTGAGGGCCGACTTCCTGCCGCAGTCGGCCCTCGTCGAGGTGGACGGGCAGGCGCGGGGGCGCGGCTTCGTGAAGCTCGACCTGTCGGACCCGAAGCGGACCTACCGGCTCCGGGTCTCGGCCGAGGGGTTCGAGACCGAGGAGGCGGTGGTGGAGGCGGGGCGGGTCGCCGGCCGCCAGTACTTCCTGGCGCTCCGCCCGTCCGGCTTCCAGCAGAAGGTGGACACCCAGGTCTCCGCCAGCATGGCCCTGGCGGCCTCGGCCCTCTGGAAGGCCGGGCGCATCGACGACGCCGCCGACTACGCCGAGCAGTCGCTGCGCACCGGGAACACGCCGCTCGCCAGCCGGGTCCTGGGCGACGTGTGGCGGCGCCGCGGCAACCGCGACCAGGCGGTGAAGTACTACGCCAGGTACCTCTCCGAGACCGACAACCCGCCCGACGCTCCCGAGATCAAGGCCTGGCTCATGCAGGACCGGCCCGGCGACATCACCATCCCGGCCAGGTAGGAGCGACGCGGACGGCGCTTCACGAACGGTGATTCAGGGTGCCGCCCAGTGGAGCTGCCCGTGCAGCGCGGGCGCACCGCCCTCGCAGTGCTGCTCGAAGCGCAAGTCGATCGAGGTGAGCGTGCTCCCCGAATAGGTGACCGCGTCCACCACGAACCAGCCCGTCAGCGTGTTGCAGCCGCGTCCGTTGCCCGACCAGGAGAGCCCGCCACGGATGGGGTTGTGGAACGGGTAGCGCTGCAGGTTCCCGTAGTAGCCGGCCTCCAGGCTCGCCAGCGTCGACATGGCCTGGAAGTCGCCGAACCACCAGTCGGAGTTGCTGGTCACGTTCAGCGAGAGGTGGCCTCCGCTCGCCGTCGCGCCGATGGTCGCGCTGGCGGCCGAGTAGTCGTAGGTCGCGCCGCCCCCGATGTAGTCGCCCGCGTCGCTCTCCAGGTGCACGTAGTTGCCGACCGGCGGCGTGAAGCCCACCGGCGTCCACAGCCCGGCGGGTGGGGGGTACTCCGGGCCGGGCGGCGCGGTGGTGTCGCCGGGGGCCCAGTGGATCTGCCCGTGCAGCGCCGGTGCGCCGCCCTCGCAGTGCTGCTCGAAGCGAAGGTCAATCGAGGTGAGCGTGCTCCCCGAGTAGGTGACCGCGTCCACCACGAACCACCCCGTGAGCGTGTTGCACCCTCGCCCATCGCCAGACCAGGAGAGCCCGCCACGGATGGGGTTCTGGAACGGGTAGCGACGCAGGTCCCCGTAGTAGCCGGGCTCCAGGCTCGCCAGCGTCGACATGGCCTGGAAGTCCCCGTTCCACCCCTGGTCGCCGGCCACGCCCACCGTGAGGTGGCCGCCGGTGGCGCTCACGCTGAGCAGGGCGTTCGCCTGCGTGTAGTCGTAGGTCACGCCGCCACCGATGTAGTCGCCCGCGCCGCTCTCCAGGTGCACGTAGTTGCCGGCCGGCGGCGTGAAGCCCACCGGCGTCCACAGCCCGGCGGGTGGGGGGTACTCCGGGCCGGGCGGCGCGGTGGTGTCGCGTGCGTCCCAGTGGATCTTCCCGTGGAGTGCCGGGGCCGCGCCCTCGCAGTGCTGCTCGAAGCGAAGGTCGATCGAAGTGACCACTCCGGACGCGGAGGTGACGGCGTCGACGGCGAACCAGCCATTCAGGACGTTGCAGCCGCGCCCCTCGCCGGACCAGTCCATGCCTCCGGTCTGGGGCTGGTGGAAGGGGTAGCGCGTCACCTGGGCGAACGTCCCGGTCGTGACGGAGGTCGGTGGCCCCGGCAGGACGAAGTTCCCGGACCAGCTCTCGTCGCCGACGACGCTCACCACCACGTGGCCGCCCGTGACGTTCAAGGTGATCTGGGCGGTCGACTGATCGTAGGAGTAGCTGCGGCCGCCGCCGATGTAATCGCCGACGTCGCTCTGCAGGGTCACGCTGGTGGGCTGGCTTCCCGGCGTCCCCCCGTCGCCGGGGGACTTCGAACCGCCGCAGGCGGAGGAGAGCATCGCCACACACAGCAGATCCCAGGCAACCGCTGACCTTCGCATGCCCATCCCCCACGGCGAGCCCCTCGGCGGGGTCCCGCTGGACGAGTTCCCATGCTGCACGCTAGCAGAAGCCAACCAACCGAAGGTGAAGGACGTGCGCTCCACCGCACGTCGACGCTCCCAGGCGGTGCCGGCGACGTCCCTGCGTCGTCCCCGGCCGCGGACCACGCCGCGGCGCCACGCGGCGGGTGCCGGGACTCCGGAGCCGTTCCTGAAACGCCGGTCACCCGCTGACCCGCTCTTCCTGCGGCATCTCGCCGCGCTGTGTCGGCGTCGGTCGTTGGGCAGCATGGCGGCTCTCCCCGGTGGTCGTCGACGACCTGGACCTGGCGGGCGTCGCCGTCCTCGAGGCGAAAGACGATCCGCGGTCAGCTCGCGCGGACCGCCCCAGCGAAGATCCGGTCGCGCAGCTGCCGCTCCACGGCGTCGCGCATGACCAGGTCGACCCTGGCGCCGAGGATTCTCCTCGATCCGGCGCTGGACGCGGAAGAAGTGGAAGAGACCGGCGAGCTCTCCTCGCGCGCCGGCAAGGCGCTGAGGGACCTGATTGCGGGTCATGAACGGGCCCCAGGTGTTGCCACTCAGCGTGATTGGCGCGAGCCTGGTTCGTGCGCACGAACTCGAATTGACCCACCCCGGCCGGGCCTCGGGCGGCGAGGGCTCGGCCCGGCCTACAAAGAAGAGACCCCCGATCACCTGTCGGCAACCAGGGAGCGAACTGGAGCGGGAAGAGGGACTGGAAGTGAAGTTACGGCGGGTGAACAACACCGGGCAGGACGCGCTGTTGCCCTTCGATCCACCGTCAGCCTCTCCGTTTCCCGGTCCGGCGCTCACCGCCTCGTCCCGGCCCGATCCGGCCCCCGATGCAGGGTCGGAACACAGGTGGGGCCCAGGCCGAAGGTCCGTCCGCATGGAGTCGAGGCACCGTGGCTCACGCCGCGCTATGTCTCCCGTGACCCTTCGACCGCTGCGGCTTCGCGCGCACCTCGGCGCGCTTCCGGAGCGCGTGCCAGAGGTCGTGGTCCGACTGGAGCCCCATCCAGAATCTCGGGCGACGTGTCGAGCGCCTCGGACAGCAAGATGGCCGTCTCGGCGGTGATGCCGCGCTTCCCGTTGACGATGGTGTTGACCCGCTGGATGGGGACGCCCATGCGCGCCGCCAGCTCGACCTGGGTGAGGCCGCGCGGCTTGAGGTACTCCTCGAGCAGCATCTCGCCGGGCGGGGTCGGGGGGCGATTCTTTGGCAGCATGGCGGCTCTCCTCAGTGGTAGTCGACGATCTGGACCTGGCGGGCGTCACCGTTCTCGAAGCGGAAGACGATCCGGTACTGGTCGTTCACCCGGATGTTGAAGAAGCCCGCGTAGGCTCCCTTCAACGCCTCGAGCCGGTTCCCCGGCGGATCGGCCAGGTCGCGGGGCTCGGTCGCCCGGTTGAGCTGGAGGACCAGTCCAGACGTCTGGACTTCTCCCGGCCCACCCCGCGTGGGGCGCCGGCGGCGAACCTCCGCCCGGTCCCCAAGAAGAAACCCCCGGCCACCTTTCGGCGACCGGGGGTCGTCGGCCAGCCGACGTGGTGAGCATCGCCGCTCTTTCTGCTGGGCCTAGAGGAGCTGCTCCAGCGCCAGTGCGGCCTGGGCGATCTAGGCCTTGCGGTCCCCCGCCTTGAGCGCGCCCACCTTGTGGGCGGTTTCCCGGGCCGCGTCGAGGATCTCGGCCGCCTGCGCGCCCACCGGATTGGCGAGCTCGCCGACGAGCCGGGCGACCTTGGGCCGGTCCTTGGGCTCCCGCCAGAGCGAGTCGACCAGGATGGCCAGGTCCTCAGGGGAGGTCTTCTTCTCCCAGGCCATGAAGGCGACGGCCTGGACGATCTTGAGCGCCTTCTTGCAGCGCCGGTCTGAAGCGATGATCCCCTCGAACTTGCAGGCGTCGCGAATCTCGCTCCCGGCTGCAAGAGAGCCGTCGATGACGTCCTTGCGCTCCGGGAAGCGGGAGGCGAGGTCGGTACGGAGGCAGTGGAACGGGGTGGGCTTCTGGGTCTCGGGCATGACTGGTCCTTCCACGCGGGACGAGTAGGACGGCTGGGACAGGGAGGTGGCGGCCGGTAGGTGAAGTACGGCGCCAAGACAGCACCCTCATCTCATAGAAGATCAGGATCTTGTTGATGATGAACAGGTGCAGATCAGGTCGGCCAAGGGGTCGCGCGTCCCACGTCTCCCCGGGTCCCGCCCGTCCCGGGCGTCCTAGATGTTCCGCGCGCTCCCTTCAGCTTTGGCCGCCTCCTGGCGCACCGAAACGGACCCGCCGGTTCACTCGGTGGAGTCGGCCCGGCCGGGCTGAGACATCGCGGTCCTTGGCAAACCCTGCTCGGAGGCGAACCCTGAGTCGCAGAGGAGCCTCCATGGCTGCTGGTCCGGCGAGAGCCGCTGACCGCGAAGGCCAGAAGCGCCGGCATCGTCGGCGCGCCCTCCACGCCTGCTACCGGCCGTGCCGCATCACTACGGGCGCTCCGCCCGAGGGGAGGGGACCATGAAGACAGCGAGGATCGCGGTGTCTCTCGTCGCAACGCTTGCGGCCTGGTTCGTCACACTGGCAGCGGGAGTGAACGTCGCCTACGCCGCGGACGTGGTCTGCGGCCAGCAGAATCACCTCGAGCATGAAGCTGGAGCAGGACCTGACCTGCAACTCGTCCGCACTCGTCATCAACGCCGACGACGTGACCATCGACCTCGCCGGTCACACCATCACGTCCACCGGGCAGCCGCCGGGCGACCCGCGATGGTCCGGAATCAAGACGCGCCGTGACACCAGCTTCAGCAACGTCCGGGTGAAGAACGGGACCATCGTGGGCTTCAGCTTCGGGATCAACGCAGCGTCAGCCAGCGGCGTGACCATCCAGAACGTGGTCATCAGGGATCCTGCGCTCGCGGGAATCATGGCCCTTCTCAGCTCGAACATCCGCATCCAGGAAGTCACGATCACGGGCGTAGACCTCGGCATCCACCTGGGGGACGGCACGGGCTACGCCATCGACAACGTCACCATCGACCGCGCGGCCCCGGGCATCTCCGTGGTGAGCAGCAGGGACGTGGCCATCAACAACGCCACCATCAAGGCCGCAATCCTGGGCGTCTACGTGCTCGCCAGCACGGATGTCGCCATCAGGAACGTTCACGTGGAGGGCCTCGGCAGCGAGTCTGCTTACGCTGGCGTCGCCCTGGATCAGGTCGGCCATGCCGACGTTCGGAACGTCGACGCGAAGGACGTCGGGAGCGGGGTACTCCTCACGTACAGCACCGCCTCGAGCGTGAAGGACAGCTTCTTCGAGGGCGTCTACATGGGCGTGCAGGTCGGGGACGTCACGGACGTCATGGTGGCCGGTAACCGCATCATCCACGCCGGCTGGTCGAATGGCTGGGGCGCGGGGATCGGTGCCACTGGAGCTGCCGGAACGCGAACGAACCTGAAGATCGTGGACAACACGGTCACGAATAGCAATCGCGGGCTCTCGCTCGGGTTCCTCACCGGCTCCTGGATTGCTGGCAACACCCTCTCGGACAACGTGTACGGCGGGATAGAGCTGACCAGTGAATCGACGGGCAACAAGATCACGTCGAACACGGTCCTGGGCAACGGGGTCGATCTCCTGCGCGACGACCCCAGCTTCCCCAACACCTGGGTCGACAACGTCTGCCAGACTTCCACCCATCCAGACATGGTGTGTGAGCCGCCGGCCCCGTAGCGGCCCATCCCGGACCGGGGCAGGGCGCCGGCACCCAGTGGACGTTCGCCGTCGGAGGCGGTCACCCCGTGGGCGGACGCCAAGAAGAAACCCCCGGCCACCTTGCGGCGACCGGGGGCGAACTGGAGCGGGAAAACGGATTTGAACCGTCGACCCTCGCCTTGGCAAGGCGATGCTCTACCGCTGAGCTATTCCCGCAAAGAACGTCGCGAACGGATGGGCGCGAGGAGGCGTTTTATAGAGGGGGGCCGGCGGGGGTGTCAAGGCCTCTCGGCCGGCTGGTAGACCGCCTTCAGGAAGTCGCGGAAGTAGACCCAGGCCGACCAGACCGAGAACACCATCGAGAGGTAGAGCAGCACGGTGCCGACCTTGTTGGCGTCGTACTCGTACGACGCGAAGCCGAAGTCGATGGGGTAGGCGTAGTGGAGCAGCAGGAAGGTGATGCCGATCAGCTGGAAGATGGTCTTCACCTTCCCCTCCTGCCCGGCGGAGATGACGATCCCCTCGCTCATGGCGATGGTCCGCAGCCCGCTGACGATGAACTCGCGCCCCATGATGACGATCACCACCCAGGCGGCCACCCGCCCGAGGTGGACCAGCATCACCAGCGCCGCCATCACCACCAGCTTGTCGGCCAGCGGGTCGAGGAACTTGCCGATCACCGTCACCAGCCCGCGCTGCCGCGCCACCCAGCCGTCGAGGAAGTCGGTGGCCCCGATGACGGCGAAGAGCATGGCGGCGATGAAGCTGGACCGGCGCGACTCGTAGTAGGTGAACCAGAGGATCACCGGGATCATCGCCATGCGGATCAGGGTGATGGCGTTGGGCAGGTTGAGGGCCTCCTGCCGCAGCGAGCGGGCGCTCACGTCCCCTCCTCCGGCCGGGAGGTGGGGCCGGGATCGACCAGCACCCGCCCCTCGCCGCTGATCTCCACGGCGTCGCCGTCGGCGCCGCCGGCGAAGAGCGGCGCGATGCGCGGCGTGAGCGTCCCGGTCCAGCCGACCAGCGCGGCCACGGGCACATGGACCGGCGCGGCCTGCGTCACCTCGACCGCCACCGGCTCGCCGCGCGTCACCAGCACCAGCCGCCCCCGGCCGCGCAGGTGGACGAGGTCCAGCCCGCCCGACGGCGAGGGCACCCGCCCGTTCTCGAACGCCACCTGCTCCTGGAAGCCGAAGACCACCGCCTCGCGGAAGTAGGCGGCCTCGCCCCCCAGCTCGAGCACGGTGAAGCGGCGACCGGCGGCCCGCAGCACCACCAGCCCCTCGCCCGCCACCCGGTGCACCTGCTCGGGCGGCTCGCCGAACGGCTTGTCGGTGGCCCGGCCGCGGAACCGCTTCACCTCGCCGGCGAAGGCCAGCTCGCCGCGCCAGGCGGCCAGCCCGGCCAGGCGGCAGAGCAGCTCGCCGTGGACGTTGACCGTCAGGGTCGCCCCGTCGGCGACGAAGGCCTGGTCGGCCGGCGCCTCGACCACGCGCGCGGCGGCGAAGCCGGCCAGGGTGGGCAGCCCGGCGGGCGCCCCGGGACGCGGCGCCGGCGGCTGCGGCGACGGGCCCGGCGGCGCGGCGGCCCGTGGCGCCTCGAGGGCCACCGGCCCGGCGTCGGCCGGGAGCTCCTCCGGGGCGGCCTCGGGGGCCGGCGGCGTCTCGGTGAGCGGGGTCTCCTGCCACTCCGGCTCGACGAGGGGCGCGGGCTCCGGGAAGGCGTCCAGCTCGGGCGCCGCCGGCTCCGCCGGGGCGGCCAGCAGCTCGTCACAGCGGGCCACCATCTGGTCGCTGCCGGCCCGCACGAACCACTCGCGGGCCTGGTCCGGCCGGCCCACCTCCAGCCAGGCCAGGCCGAGGTACCCGGCCGCCTTGCGGTGCTCGGGGTTCAGGTCGAGCGCGATGCGGAGCTGCTTGATGGCCTCCTCGTACTGCCGCGCCTTGAGCCAGGCCAGCCCGAGGTTGACCCGCGCCCCCGGCTCGACCGGGTTGTCGTCCACCAGCCGCTGCCAGGCGATGGCGGCGTCGTCGTAGCGGGCCAGCCGGTAGAAGACCTGCCCGAGCAGCCCGAGCACCTGCGGATCGCGCGAGCGGATGGCCAGCGCGTCCTCCAGCGCGTCGCGCGCCTGCTCGAGCTCGCCGCGCGCCGCGGCCTCGCCGCCCGACGCCAGCAGCCGCTGGAACTCCTGCTCGAGCGCGGCGCCACCCGGGTCGGCGGCCATGGCCCTACCGCCCTGCCTTGTAGGCCTGGTAGAGGGCCACCACCTTGCGGACGTACTCCCGGGTCTCCGGGATGTTCGGCACCGAGTCGCCGGCGCGGCGCACCGCGTCCGGCCCGGCGTTGTAGGCCGCCAGGGTCCGGATCATGTCGCCGGCGTACTGGTTGGCCAGCAGGCGCAGGTAGCGCGAGCCCCCCTCGATGTTCTGCGCCGGGTCCCAGGCGTCGGAGACGTAGAGGTCCTTGGCCGTGGCCGGCATCAGCTGCATCAGCCCCATGGCCCCCTTGTCGGAGAGGGCGCGCGGGTCGAAGTTGGACTCCACCGCCATCACCGCGAGGATGAGGGCCTCGGGCAGCCGGTACTTGCCCGCCGCGGCGCGCACGTGGTCGAGGTAGGGGTCGGGGCGGCCGGCCGGCGGGAGCGGGCGGCTCTCCGGGGCGCCGCGCGGGGCCCCGTAGAGGCCGGCCACGTCCTTGGTCCGCCGGACCTGCCGGTACCGGGCGTCGGTGGGCGTGTTGGTGAGGTGGATGACGCCGTCGGCGTCGATGAACGAGTAGACCTCCCCCGCCCCCGCCGAGAGCGGCGCGGCGAGGAGGGACAAGGCCAGGCCCAGGGCCGTGGGAGCGGTCCACCCCATGATGCCCGAACGTAGCAGGGTGGCCCCGGCCCGGACAACTTTCCCTCCCCCTCCCGTGCTAGATCTCCGGCATGAGCGCGCTCCCGCCCCGTGAGCAGGTCGACTTCCTCGTCCTGGGAGGCGGCATCGCCGGCCTCTCCTTCGCCCTCGAGGTCGCCGGACACGGGTCGGTGCTGGTGCTCACCAAGCGCCAGCGGTCGGAGGGCTCCACGCAGTACGCCCAGGGGGGCATCGCCAGCGTCCTCGGCGCCGACGACCAGTTCGAGCTGCACGTCGAGGACACGCTGGTGGCGGGCGCCGGGCTCTGCAACCGCGAGGCCGTCGAGGTGACGGTGCGCGAGGGGCCGGAGCGGATCCGCTGGCTCCTCTCGCTGGGCGTCGAGTTCGACCGCGAGGGGGCGGGCCTCCACCTCACCCGCGAGGGCGGCCACTCCCGCCGCCGCATCGCCCACGCCAAGGACGCCACCGGCCGCGAGGTGGAGCGGGCCCTGCTGAGGGCCTGCGACGCCAAGGGCATCCGCATCGTCGAGGACGCCGTGGCGGTGGACCTCGTCACCAGCGGGAAGATCGGCCTGGGCGGGCCGAACCGGGTGCTGGGGGCCTACGTGCTGTCGCGGGAGACCGGCGCCATCTCCACCGTCTCGGCGGGGGTCACGGTGCTGGCCACCGGCGGCGCCGGCAAGGTCTACCTCTACACCACCAGCCCGGACGTCGGGACCGGCGACGGGGTGGCCATGGCGTGGCGGGCCGGGGCGGCCATCGCCAACATGGAGTTCTACCAGTTCCACCCCACCGGCCTGTACCACCCGCAGGCCAAGAGCTTCCTCATCTCCGAGGCCCTGCGCGGCGAGGGCGGCATCCTGCGCAACGCCGCCGGCGAGGCCTTCATGGCCCGCTACGACCCGCGCAAGGAGCTGGCCCCGCGCGACATCGTGGCCCGCTCCATCGACGCCGAGATCAAGCGGCGCGGCGACGACTGCGCCTTCCTCGACATGACGCACCTGCCCAAGGCGTTCCTGCTCGAGCACTTCCCCTACATCCACGCCACCATCAAGGAGTTCGGCGTGGACATGACGGTGCAGCCCATCCCGGTGGTGCCGGTGGCCCACTACATGTGCGGCGGCGTGGTCACCGACCTGATGGGGCGCACCTCGCTCCCCGGGCTCTTCGCCATCGGCGAGGTGGCCTGCACCGGCCTGCACGGCGCCAACCGGCTGGCCTCCAACTCGCTGCTGGAGGGGCTGGTCTTCGGCCGCCGGGCCGCCCTCCGCGCCACCGACGCGCTGGCCGAGGGCGCCGGCCCGACGCCGCCCATCCCCGACTGGAACCCCGGCGACGCGCTGGCCCCCGACGAGGGCGTGGTGGTGGCCCACAACTGGGACGAGGTGCGCCGCACCATGTGGAACTACGTGGGCATCGTCCGCACCCAGAAGCGGCTGGAGCGGGCCCGCAGCCGCATCGCCAACCTGCGCACCGAGATCCGCGAGTACTACTGGCAGTACCAGGTGACGCCCGACCTGGTGGAGCTGCGCAACCTCGCCGACGTGGCCATGCTGGTGGTGGAGTGCGCGCGCCACCGCAAGGAGTCGCGCGGCCTCCACTACGTCCTCGACTACCCCGGCACCGACGAGCGGCAGCGCCGCGACACGGTGATGACGCTGGGGGACCTCGAGCCGGCCCGCTGAGGCGCGGGGCGCCCCCGGCCGCCGCGCCGGCTACGGGGCCAGCCGCGGCGCCTGGGGCCGCTCGCCGCCGGGGCCGAAGTCGAGCACCATCGCGCCCAGCCCGCCGGCGATGTGGAGCTTGAAGGGGCGCCCCACGAGCGGCGCGCCGGTCCACCGGAAGCGCACCCGGTAGACCACGTCGAACGGACCGACGTAGGGGAAGAGCTGGCGGATGGTGGCGTCGGTGGTGAGGGCGGAGACCTCCGACGCCGGCACGCGGACCTCGCCGTCGTCGAGCTCGAGGTGCCAGACGCTGGTCCTCGAGTCGAGGTCGTTGGCGCGCCGGTCGGCGGTGTAGACGGCGACCACGAACTCCTCGCCCTTGGCGGCCTCGGCCCTCCCCGTGGCGAGCGCCTGCTCGAGCTCGGCCTGGTTCCTGGCCTGCCACTCGGCCTGGCGGCGGATCCCCGCCTCCCGCACCGCGGGCGAGAACCAGGTGGCCGTGGCGTCGGCCCGGTGGACGAAGCCGTCGTAGAGCGAGGCCCGCCGGGAGGCCTGGTCGCGCAGCTCGCCCCAGTCGCCGGTGTCGGTCCCGGGCTGCGGGGCGCGGTGGAAGGGCACGCCCGCGCCGCACCCGGCCGCCAGCAGGGCCAGCGCGGCGGCGGCGACGAGGCGGCTCATGGCAGGAAGTCCTTGCGCGTGAAGAGCGGGCGGAGCGGCACGCCGGTGGCCTCGATGGCCTCGCGCCCGCCCTCCAGCCGGTCGACCAGGGCGAGGCAGGCCACCACCTCGAGCTGCTCGGCGCGGCACCGCTCGATGGCCTTGAGCGCCGAGCCGCCGGTGGTCACCACGTCCTCGAGGACGATGACCCGGCTGCCGTCGGGGATGGTCCGGCGCCCCTCGATCCACTGCCCGGTGCCGTGCCCCTTGGGCTCCTTGCGGACGATGAAGGCGTCGACCGGGTGCCCCTCGAGGAAGCTGGTCAGGGCGATGGCGCTGGCGATGGGGTCGGCGCCCAGCGTCAGCCCGCCCACCCCGCGCACCAGCGGCTGCACGAGGAGCACCTCGGCCAGCAGGCAGCGGCCGATGAGGACGTGCCCCTCGGCGGTGAGCGCCGTCCGCTTGCAGTCGATGTAGAAGTCGCTCTCCTTGCCGGAGGCGAGGGTCACCTTGCGCCGCTCGAAGGAGAGCTGGCGGAGCAGCTCCAGCAGGCGGGCGCGGTCGGCGGCGAGGCTCATCGGCGGGCTCCAGCGAGGTAGGCGTGCAGCTCGGCCAGGTAGCGGAGCTGCTCGAGGATCTGTCGGCGCCCATGCTCGGGCAGGTCGGCCCAGGCGTCCACCGCCAGGTCGAGGTCCTGCCCGACCGACCAGAGGCCGGTGGCCACCGACTCGGCCAGCTGCTCCGGGGTGACCTCCTCGGGCCCGTCCTCGGCGGCGGCGGCGCTGGCGGCGTCCTGCGCGGCGGGGTCGGGCGCCTGCTCCGGCGGCGGGCCGGGCGGCGCGCCCTGCAGGAAGGCGAGGAAGCGCTCGCGGAGCTCCGGCGCCACCGGGGCCCGGACCAGGGCCTCGTCGACCAGCTCCTCGGCCCAGCGGGCCGCGCCCAGGCCGGCCAGGCGGTCGCGCAGCGCCGCGAGCTCGGCCGGGCCGAGCGGCTCCCCCAGCAGCGCGGCGGCCAGCGCCATCGACCAGGCGTCCTCGTCGTCGAGCGCGGCGTGGACCCGGGCCAGCACCCGCCCGCGGGCCAGCAGCCGGACCGCCGCCAGGCGGCGGAAGCCGGCCACCAGCTGGTAGCTCGGGCCGTCGGCGGCGCCGGCGCCGGGGAGGGGGCGCACCTCGACGGGGACCAGCTGGCCGAGGCGGGCGATCGAGCCGGCCAGCGCCGCCACGTCGCCCTCCGGCCGGAGCCGGAAGGTGGCGTCGGCGGAGATGGCCGCCAGCGGGACGAACTCGACGACGCCCGTGGCGTGGGCCGGTGCCGTGGTGCGCGGGACGAGCTCCACGGCGCGCCCGTCCTACTTCTTGGTCTTGACGATGACCTTGCGCTTGACCGCGCCCATGGCCACCGGGGCGGGCGGGGTCGAGGGGCGGGCCGGCTGGACGGCGGGCACCGCCTCGGCCTTCTTGGCCTCGGTCCGCTGCGGGGCGCGCGCCGGGGCGGCGGGCCGGAGGCTGGGGCGGGCCGGGGCCGCGCTGCGGGCCGGGGCCGCCTGCACGCGCCGCTCGCCGCCGACGTCCACCTCGCCCATGTCGATGCGCCCGCGGAAGCTGGCGCCGTCCACGATGATGACGCGCGGGGCGGCGATGTCGCCCACCATCCGCCCTTCCTTGGTGATCTCCACCGACTCGGTGGCGGTCACGTTGCCGACCACGATGCCGGCGATGATGCAGTTCTTGACCTGCACCTCCGCCTTGACCATGCCGGTGGGCTCGACCACGAGGGTGCGGGTGAGGGTCAGGGTCCCCTCGACGCGGCCGCGGACCGTCAGGTCCTCGTCACCGGCGAGGCTGCCGCTGATGAGGATCGACTCGCCGATGATGGTGGTGCCGTCAGTGGTGGCCATGGCTCACTTCCCCTTGCCTTCCTTGACGTCCATGTCCACGTTGCCCTTGAAGACCGCGCCGTCGGCGATGAGGATGCGCGGCGAGCGGATGTCGCCCACCACCTTGCAGTCGGTCTTGAGCTCGACCTTGTCGCTGGCGGCGATGTTCCCGGTCACCTGCCCGGACACCTCCACGTTGGCGGTCTCGATGTCGGCCTCGATCACGCCCGAGGACTCGACGTAGAGGCTCTCCTTCAGCGAGATGCGCCCCTTGACGGTGCCCTGGATGACCAGGTCCTCGTCACCCGAGATCTCGCCGTCGATGACGATCGAGCTCCCGATGACGGTGTGCGCGCCGCTGCGGGGCGCGCTCGCCTTTTCGATGCCTGCCATGGCCGTGGACTCCTCCAGGACTGCTTGGGCCCGGTGGCGACGGCGCGACGCGCGCCGGGACATCGCCGGACCGGGGAGAAAGGCTGAGAATACGGGGCCTTTCGGCGCGGCGTCAACGCCAATCACCCGGCGCGCGCCGAGATCCACCCCACCGCCTCGCCGAGCGGCCGCTCGCGCCCGCGCTCGCTGAAGAGCTCGTGGCGGAACCCCTCGTAGATCACCAGCTTCTTGTCGCTGGCGCCGGCGGCCTCGAAGAAGCGGCGGCTCGCGGCCACGTCGCTGATCCGGTCGGCCGCGCCGGCCAGCACCAGCAGCGGGGCCGTGAAGCGGGCCGCGCCGTCCAGCACCTCGTGCTGGGCCGCCACCGAGGCGGTGAACCAGCGGGCGGTGGTGGCCGTGCCGCGCAGCGGGTCGCGGTCGATCCAGGCCTGCGCCTCCGGGTCGGCGGTGAGGGCGCTGGCCTGCACCCGGGCGCGCAGCGCGAAGCGAGGGACCGGGCCGCCCAGCAGCCTCGCCTTCCACCGGCTCCGCGGCGGCGCGTCGGGGCCGAAGCCGAGGAGCGGCGAGGCCAGGACGAAGCCGTCGACCTGGCCGGCGTGGTCGAGCGCCCAGCGGGCGGCGATCAGCGACCCCTCGCCGTGGCCCACCACGAAGAGCCGGTGGGCCGCGCCGGCCCGCTGCGCCTGCAGGAAGGCCTCGGCGTCGGCCAGGTAGTCGGAGAAGGCGTCGATCGACCAGCGGCGGCCGTCCGACTGGCCGTGGCCGCGGAAGTCGACCAGCGCCACGGTGAAGCCGGCGCGGACCAGGGCCCCGGCCAGCTCCGGGTAGCGCCCCGAGTGGTCGCCGCAGCCGTGGAAGACCGCCACCGTGGCGCGCGGGGTGGCCGGGCGGTAGCGCTGCCAGTAGAGCCGGGTGTGATCGCCGGAGTGGAGGAAGCCCTCGTCGTGGGCGGCCTCGGGCGCGGCGGGAAACGGCGGGACGCTCATGCTGCTGCGAACCTAGGGGCCAACCGGCGAGCCGTCAACCGCGGGTGCACGGGCGCCTGGGTCGGGCCGGGCCTGCCCCCGGGCGCGCCGTCACCGGGCCACGGGACCGGGCGGCGGCGCGGCCAGGCCGGAGAGCTTCCGCTCCAGCGAGGCGCGGAGCCGGAGCTGCTCGGCGGGCGGCTCGTCGCCCACGGTCCGGAGCGCCCCTCGCCAGGCCGTCGCGGCGTCGGCGCTGCGGCCCGCGGCGCGGTAGGCGTCCCCGAGGTGCTCGAGCACCGTCGGGTCCGGCCCCATGAGCCGCGCGGCCTGCTCCAGCAGGTCGACGGCGCGCGGGACGTCGCCCTTGCGAAGCATCAGCCAGCCGAGCGAGTCGACGATGTGGCCGCTGCGGGGAGACGCCTGCAGGGCCCGGCGCAGCAGCGCCTCGGCCTCGTCGAGCCGCACGCCCTGCTCGGCGTACTGGTAGCCGATGAAGTTGAGCGCCTCGACGTTCTCCGGATCGAGCTGGAGCACCGCGCGCATCTGCTCCACCGCCTCGCCGCTCCGTCCGGCCTCCTCCAGCGTGGCCCCGAGCGCGTAGCGGAGCGCCGGGGAGGCGGGCTGGGCCTCGACGGCGCGCCGCAGCCCGGCCACCGCGTCGTCGGCGCGGCCCGCCCGGACCAGCGCCTCGGCCAGCGCCGGCTCGATCTCCAGCAGCGCCGCCTGGTCGCCGAGCCGGGCCCGATCGGCGCGCAGGCCGGCCAGCAGCTCCACCGCCTCCCCGGCCCGCCCGCTCCGGAGCAGCACGCCGGACCGCTGCGCGACCAGCCGGGGATCGCCGGGGCGCGCCGCCAGCGCCGGCGCCAGCGCCGAGAGCGCCTCCTCGTGCCGGCCGGCGCGCGAGAGGGCGTCGGCCAGGGCGGCCCGCGCCGAGAACCAGATCTCCCCGGCGTCCGGCGGCACCTCGCCGAGCACCGCGGCCGACTCCGGCCAGCGCCGCTGCTCCTGGAGCGCCAGCCCGGACACCAGCAGCAGCCGGGGCTCCCCGGGCGCCGCCGCCAGCCCCTCCCGCGCCTGCTGCAGGGCCTCCTCGGGCCGCCGCGCCTCGAGCCACTCGAGGGCGACGCGAAGCCGCGGCTCCGGCCCCTCGCCCGAGGCGCGCAGGTAGCGCCGGAACCACTCCGCCCCGATGGCGTCGTCCTCCTCCAGCAGCGCCAGCCGGCCCAGCCCGAGCAGGGCGTCGCCGTTCTCCGGGTCGAGCCGCAGCAGCGCCGCCCAGGCCTCGCGGGCCGGGGCCCGCCGGTGCAGCGCCTCCTCCGCCAGCGCCAGCAGGCGCCAGGCGTCGAGATCGCCGCGATCCAGCTCGACCGCCCGCCGCAGCGCCGGCCCGGCCCGGGCCACCTGGCCCCGGTCCAGCAGGGTGCGCCCCATGTCGCGGAAGCCGCCGCCGTCCGTGCCGACCGCCGCCACCGCCTCCTCCAGCGTGGTCGCGGCGCCGGCCGGGTCGCCCTCCTCCACCCGCAGGCCCGCCGCCAGCCGCCAGGCCTCGGGATCGCCAGGCTCGCCGGCGGCCGCGCGCGAGGCCTCGATGGCCATGGCGGCGCGCAGCTCGGCCTGGGCCGGCGGGAGCTGGCGGCGCGCCAGCAGGCCGCGCCCGAGCAGCAGGTGGGCCTGCGCCGCCGCCCGCCCGGCGCCGTCGCACGCCAGGGCCCGCCGCGCCTCGGCCTCGGCCGCGGCGGCCTGCCCCATGGACGCCAGCGCCTCGGCCAGGGCCACGCGCAGCTCGGCGCTGCCCTCGTCGAAGGCCAGCGCCAGCCTCAGCTCCTCGACCTCGAGCGGGGCGTCGCCGCGCAGCCCGGCCAGGCGCGCCTCGACGTAGTGGACGACCGCGCCGGGCGATGGGAAGCCGTCCGCCCCGTCCGCGGCGGCGGGGCAGGCCGGGACCTCGCCCGGGGGGGCGGCGCCGGCCGCGGTGGCGAGGGCGGCCAGGGCGAGGCTGGCGACGAGCCGTGGCGAGCCGGCGAGGTGCACGGTGGGGAGCATAATCACCGGCCCCGCCCCCGGCCAAACCCGCCCCGGGCCCTCGCGCTCGCCGGGGTTGGCGCCACCGGGGGAACCCCGGTTCGTGCTACATCGGCGGGCATGGCTCCGCCCACCTTCCTCGTCGCCGCGGTGCAGATGACCTCCTCGACCGACCGGGCCCGCAACCTGGAGACCGCGGTCCGGCTCATCGAGGAGGCGGCCGATCTCGGCGCCCGCCTGATCGGCCTCCCCGAGAACTTCTCCTACATGGGGCCGCAGGAGGGGCTGCTCGAGGGGGCGGAGTCGCTGGACGGGCCCACCCTGGGCGCCATCCGCGAGGTGGCCCGGCGGCGCGCCGTCTACGTCATCGCCGGCTCCATCGCCGAGAAGGTGGCCGACCCGAGGAAGACCGCCAACACCAGCGCGCTCATCGCCGACGACGGCTCGCTGGTGGCCGCCTACCGGAAGATCCACCTCTTCGACGTGAACATCCCGGACGGCGCGCGCTACGCCGAGTCCGAGGTGGTGGCGGCCGGCGACCAGGCCATCATCGCCCCCACCCCGCTGGGCCGGATCGGCCTCACCATCTGCTACGACCTGCGCTTCCCCGAGCTCTACCGCAAGCTGGCGGGCTTCGGCGCCGCCATCCTCTCCATCCCGGCGGCCTTCACCCTCTTCACCGGCAAGGACCACTGGGAGGTGCTGCTGCGGGCTCGCGCCATCGAGAACCTGGCCTACGTGGTGGCGCCGGCGCAGGTGGGGACCCACTCGGCCAAGCGCCAGACCTTCGGCAACGCCATGGTGATCGACCCGTGGGGCGTGGTGCTGGCCCGCTGCCCCGACGGCGAGGGGGTCTGCGTGGCGCCGTTCAGCCGGGCCCGGCTGGAGCGGGTGCGCCAGGAGCTGCCGGCGCTGAAGCACCGCAAGCTGTAGGCGCCCCGGGCCGGCGCCTAGAAGGCGAACATGAGCCCGTAGGTGACCAGCAGCCCGTCGTTCGAGATGTCCCAGCTCTTCGACGAGCCGAAGTCGCTGACGTGGTTCTGCTGCACCTCGACCACCAGCATGGTGTGCTTGATGCCGGAGTCCCGCTCCAGCTCCCGCGACAGCGTGGTGTCGATGAAGTCGAGCACCAGCGCCAGCCCGCCGCCCCAGCCCCACCCGTTGGTGACGCCCTTCTCGACCTGCTTGCCGCCCGCGCCCGTCACCCACCAGTGGTCGCGCAGCAGGGCGATGCGGCCGTAGGGGACGAGCGGGACGCCCCACTCCTCCCAGACCAGGTCGAGCCGGTAGGTGACGTCGAGGCTGAGCGGCAGCATCTTGAAGGCGGTCTCCTCCTGGCTCGCCGTGCCGTCGTCGAAGATGCCGTGGCCCTTGGCGTTCAGGTAGCCGATGCCGCCCCCCACCTCGAGCGTGCCCTTGCCGTGGAACAGCGCCTTGCCACCGCGGAGCTTGAACATCCACGGGCGGGTGGTGCCGAAGCTGGTCTCCCAGGGGCCGACCGTCCCCGGGAACTCGGAGTCGATGTTGGGGCGGTACTGCCCGGCCTGGAACTCGAAGGAGCCGAGCACCGCCTTGCGCTCCTCGGCGCGCGCCGGCGCCGCCGCGGCCAGCAGGGCCACCGCCGCCGCCGCGACCAGGGCGCGGCTCACGAGCGCCTCCGGAGCCCGCGCAGCGCCAGCGCCACCCCGAGCAGCGACACCAGGCCGGCCGGGCCACCGCCGCAGCCGCCCTGCTCGTGGCCCCCGGCGTCCTGGTACTGCTCCCAGAAGTCCGCCACGTGCTGTGGCGTCCCGTTGACCGCCACCGAGGCAGTGGACTGGTTGCCGCCGGCCGACACCGCCACGACCCACACCGAGTAGGTCACGCCGTTGGTCAGGCCGGAGATCCGCTGGTTGCTCGTGCCGGTGAAGCTCTCGGTGTGGGTGTCGCCGGGGTTGCCGACCGCCTCGGCGGTCACCCGGTACGAGGTCGGCGCCACGCCGTTGTCGGTGCCGTTGGACCAGCTGACGTAGAGCGCCGAGTCCCCGGAGGCCACCGAGACGTTCACCGGCTGCGGCGGCAGCTTCAGCTCCAGGGGGACGCTGCCGGACATGCTGGTCCTCAGGACCGTCCCGGAGAGCTGCTGCACGCAGACGTTGATGGTGGTGCTGGTCCCGCCGGCGACGCAGGCGGTGTCGGCGATCCCCGCAGCCGAGATGAAGTCGTGCCGCGTGAGCGTGCCGGTGACGGGATAGGTCCCGGAGATGCCGAGGGCCGGGATGTCGCCGCCCAGCTGCGTGCCAGGCGGGGTGCCGGTGGTGGGGCAGGCCCCGCTCGAGACGCTGGACACGTAGAGGTTGTACACGTCCCCGGTCACGGGGGTGATCGTCGACGTCCAGGCGATGGTGACGTAGGTCGTCGAGGAGGTGCAGTCGGCGATACCGAGGGCGGCGGGCACCACCAGCACCTGGCCGGCGATCTGGGCGAGCCCGGCGGTGGGAACCAGCAGGGCGGTGAGCAGGGCGAGGCGGCGGAGCATGGCGGTGGATTGTGCAAGGCCGGCGCCAGCGACGCAAGGTTCGAAGCGCCCGGCCCCACGGGGGTTTTCCGTTCCTCCCCGCCCTGCCGGGCCGCGCCGGTGCCAATCTGGCAAAGCCGGGGCGGGGCGCCCGCGACCGCCTGCCAAACTGTCAGCCCTTCCGGCGCCGCTCCACCATGGCCAGCGCCACCTGCACCAGGTTGGTCGGCCCGCCCTTGCGCAGGTCGTCGACGGCCAGGAAGAGCGCCAGGCCGTGCTCCAGGGCCGCGTCGCTCCGCACCCGGCCCACCAGCACGGCGTCGTCGTTCACCGCCAGCATGGGCATGGGGTAGACGCCCTCGCCCGGGCGGTCGATGAGCTTCACCGCCGGGGCCCGGCGCAGCGCCTGGCGCGCCGCCTCCGCGTCGAGCGGCCGCGAGAGGCCGACGTGGACCGCCGCGGCGGAGCCGTAGAAGACCGGCACCTGGACCGCCGTCGCCGAGATGGCCAGCCCGGGCAGGCCCAGCAGGCGGCGCGTCTCGGCGGCGATGGCGGCCTCCGCCCCGGCGACGCCGTCGGCGCCGAGCGCTCCCACCTGGGGGACCAGGTTGAAGGCGATGCGGTGGCGGATCCGCCCCGGCTCGGCCGGCTCGCGCGCGTTCATCAGGTCGGCGGCCTCGCGCTGCAGCTGCTCGACGCCGCGGTGGCCGGCCCCCGAGACCGCCTGGTAGGTCGAGACCACCACCCGCGCCAGCCCGGCCGCCTCGTGGAGCGGCTTGAGCGCGAGCGCCAGCGCGATGGGGACGGCGTCGGGGCTGGCGGCCAGGGTGGCGCCGCCGTCGAGCGCGGCCAGGTTCACCTCCGGCACCACCAGCGGCACCTCCGGGTCCAGCCGGAAGGCGGAGGAGCCGTCCACCACCAGGCAGCCGGCGGCGCGCGCCCGGGGCGCCCACTCGCGGCTGGCCTCGGGCCCGGCGGCGAGGATGGCCACGTCACAGTTGGTGAAGGCCTCGGCGGTCGGGAGCTCCACCTTGAGCCTCCCGTCGCGGAACTCCAGCTCCTGCCCCGCCGAGCGGGCGCTGGCCAGCAGCCGGACCCGGCCGACCGGGACCTCGAGGTCCTCGAGCACCTCGAGGACGGCGCGGCCGACGGCGCCGGTGGCGCCGAGCAGGGTGATGGCGATGGGGCGTGGTTCCATGGGGGCGGACGATACCGCACCTGCCCTGAAGCGCGGCGCCGGCCTGGGCCCCTCCAGCCCCGCCCCTCCGCCTCGCGACGGGACTCCGCCGGCCGGGGCGCTCCACGCGCCTGCGGCGCGCCCTCTCGCCTGCAGCGGGGCCGAGCCAGCGAGCGATCCTGGGGCTGCGAGAGTCGCGCCCGGACCGGCGGTGCCCCGTCGCTCGGCTGCCCCGATCTTCACCGGGTGCGCGGCCCCGGGGCGCCGGGGCGCGGTCGACCGGCGCGCGACTTTCGCAGCCCCAGGCCGGCTCGTCCTCGCGGACACCTCTCTGGCGAGAAGGCGCGCCGCAGGCGCGTGGAGCGCGCTGGTGGACCGCGTTCCGGCGCCCGTGGGGCCGCGACGTGCGATGGCTCCGGGGCGCGTCCCGGCGCCGCTACCCGAGCAGGTCCCGCAGCGCCGGCTCGAGCGTCGGGAACTGGTACCGGTAGCCGAGCGCGATCGCCTGCGACGGCACCACCCGCTGGCTGGCCAGCAGCACCTCGGCCATCTCGCCGACGGCCAGCCGCAGCGCCACCCCCGGGACCGGGAAGAGGGCGGGGCGGTGGAGCACCGTGGCCAGCGTCCGCGCCAGCTCGGCCTGGCGCACCGGCACCGGCGCCACGGCATTGAGCGGCCCGCGGGCCCGGGCGTCGTCGAGCGCCAGCAGCAGCAGGCCGAGCTCGTCGGCGAGGTGGATCCACGGCTGCCAGGCCCGGCCGTCGCCGAGCGGGCCGCCGGCGAAGAGCCGGAACGGGCGGGCCAGCGCCGGCAGCGCCCCCCCGTCCCGCGCCAGCACCAGGCCGGTCCGCACCACCACCACCCGGGCCCGCGCCGCCGCCGGGGCCGCGGCCGCCTCCCAGCGCACCGAGAGGTCGGCCAGGAAGCCTTGCCCCGGCGCCGCCCGCTCGTCGAGGAGCTCGTCGCCGCGGTCGCCGTAGAAGCCCACCGCGCTCCCCTGCACCAGCACGGTGGGCCCGCCCGCGGCGACGGCCTCGGCCACCCGCCGCGTCGAGTCGAGGCGGGAGGAGGCCAGGCGCGCCTTGCGCTCCGGGGTCCAGCGCCCGCCGGCCACCGGCTCCCCGGCCAGGTGGACCACGGCGTCGGCCCGGCCCAGCGCCTCGACCCAGGGCCCGTCCCGGGCGGGATCGCCCTGGACCGGCTTCACCCCGGCCGGGAGCGCCGCCCCCGGCTGGCGGGTCAGCGCCGTGACCTCGTCGCCGCGCCGGCGCAGCGCCTCGCAGAGCGAGCGGCCGATGAGCCCGGTGGCGCCGGTGACGAAGACGTGCATGCGCCCTGCCCTCCTGGCGCGGCCTCAGCGCCGCGGCGGCAATCCCTCGGGGAACTTCACCTCGGCCTCGCTCTTGCGCACGTAGTGCGGCTCCAGGGCCGCCAGCGCGGCCTGGTCGAAGGCGGCGACGCGCAGCGCCGCCGCGCAGAGCCGGCCGACGGCGGCGGCGCTGGGGGCCCGCACCGCGGTGGCCAGCCGAGGGAGGCCCGCCCCGAGCTCGGCCTGGTAGGCCTCGTAGCCCTCGCCGAAGCCGGCCGGGGCCAGCCCGCCGGCGAGCGCCCGGGTCGCCGCCAGCAGCGCCGGGGCCGGCAGCGCGGCGTCGGGCTGCACCGCCACCACCCCGTCCCCCTCGGCCCGGTAGAACCCCGCGTAGACCTCGCCCTTGCGGGCGTCGAGCAGCGGGACCAGCAGCGTGCCGGCCGGCGCCCCGGGCGCGGCCGCCAGCGCCATCGAGGCCAGGCTGGAGGCCCCGGTGATGGGGCGGCGGTTCGCGTAGGAGAAGCCCTTGAAGGTGGCCAGCCCGATGCGGAGGCCGGTGAAGGAGCCCGGGCCGAGCCCGATGGCGTAGCCCTCCACCTCGGGCAGCTTCCGCTGGGCGGCCAGCAAGAGGTCGCCGATCACCGCCGGGAGCCGGGCGCTGTGGCCGACCGGCGCCCCGGCCACCGGGCGCGCCGGCTGGTGCTCGGTCCGCTCGGCCACCACCGTGGCGCCGGCCTCGCCGAGCTCGAGCAGCGCGGCCGAGAGCGTCAGCGTGGCGGTGTCGAGCGCGGCGACCAGCACGGAGAGTCGCCTAGCCCCAGATCCGGATCACGTCGTTGGCGAAGGCCAGCACCATGAGGGTGAGCAGCAGCGCCAGCCCGACCCAGTTGGCCGCCTCCCGCGCCCGCAGCGAGAGCCGGCGGCGCGTCGCCCCCTCGATGAGGGCGGTGACGATGTGGCCGCCGTCGAGCACCGGGATGGGCAGCAGGTTCATCAGCCCGAGGTTGACGCTGATGAGCGCCATCTGGAAGAGGAAGACCTTGAGCCCGGCCTCGGCCGCCTCGCTGGCGATCTGGAAGAGCATGAGCGTGCCGCCGACGTTCTTGAAGCTGAGCTGCAGCGTGGCGATCTTGTAGATGCCGAGCACGGTGAGCCGGACCACCTCGGTGAGCTGCTGGGCCGCCAGCCGGGCCTGCTCGCCGAGGCCGCGCTGCAGCGGCACCTCCTCGGCCATCAGCGCCCGGGTGTCGATGCCGGAGCGGTCCTCGAGGTGGAAGCCGATGACCGGCCGGCTGCGCGCCTCGCGGGTCACCTCGTCCTTGAACTTCTCCTCGACCGGCACCAGCGACACGGTGCGGCCGTCGGCCAGCCCGATGGCCACCGGCCGGCCCGGCTCGAACTCGCGGGCCACGGCGTTGAGGTCGCGCGCGGCGCGGATGGGCTTGCCGTTGACCGACACCAGCCGCGCGCCGCGGGCCAGGCCGGCCGCCTGGGCGGGCGAGCCGTCGTCGACGCGGCTCACGTAGGCCGAGACGCTGGGGTCGGCCGGGAGGATGGCCCGCTGGCCGGCCGCGTCGCAGGTGGGGACGCCGTCCAGCGCCACCGGCGCGCGGGCCTTGCCGATGCCACGCCGCACCTCGAGGCGGACCGGGGCGCAGCCGGCCGCGGCCAGGGCCGCCTCCAGCTCGCCGGCGTGGTGCACCTCGCGCCCGTCCACCCGGGTGACCAGATCGAGCGGCTGCAGCGGCGAGGCCACGCCGGGCGCGGGGGCCACCAGCGCCGAGGCGAAGACCGGGGTCACGCCGATGACGCCGATGGGGCGGGTCTCCACCGGGTTCACGTCCTCCTCCCGGGCCGGCGTGATCTCCAGCCGGAGCCGCTGCTCGCCGCGCCGCACCGAGAAGGCCAGCGGGACGCCGGGGCGCGGCGACACCAGCTCGCGCAGGTCGGAGAAGTAGCGGACCGGCCGCGGCGCCTCGCCGGGCCCCTCCACCGCCTCGACCCGGTCGCCGGCCAGCAGCCCGGCCACCGCCGCCGGCGAGCCCGGCGCCACGGTCCCGATGACCGGCCCCGGGACCGGCGAGCCGTTCTGGGCCAGGCCGAGCGCGAGGTAGACCACGAAGGGGAAGACCAGGTTGGCGGCCGGCCCGGCGAAGGCGATGGCCAGCCGCTTCCACGGCGGCTGCTCGAGGAAGGTGCGCCCCGCGTCCTCGGGGGCGATGGGCTGGGTGGGATCCTCGCCCGCCATCTTGACGTAGCCGCCGAGCGGCAGCACCGAGAGCCGGTACTCGGTCTCGCCCCAGGTGAAGCCCGCCAGCCGGGCCCCGAAGCCGATGGAGAAGCGCAGCACCTTGACGTGCAGGAGCTTGGCGACCACGAAGTGGCCCAGCTCGTGGACGAAGATGAGCCCGGCGAGCAGCGCCACCACCGAGCCGGCCTTGAAGAGGAGATCCATCGCGTCCGCTCCCATCGTCAGGAGTTCTTAACCCGGCGCCCGGCCTCGCGCCGTCCCCAGTCGGAGGCGGCCAGCGCCTGCGCCACCGAATCGAGCCGCTCGACGGCGTGCGCCTCCAGCACCTCGGCGCAGATCCGGGCGATGTCGGTGAAGCGGCAGCGCCCGGCCAGGAAGGCCTCCACCGCCGCCTCGTCGGCGCCGGAGAGGACGGCCGGCGCGGTCCCGCCCAGCTCCAGGGCCCGGTAGGCCAGCCGGTAGGCGGGGAAGCGGCCCGGATCGGGCGCCTCGAAGGAGAGCTGCCCCAGCCGGGGGAGATCCAGCGCCGGCAGGTCGAGCGGGAGCCGCTCCGGGTGGCCCATGGCGTAGCTGATGGGGCCGCGCATGTCGGAGATGCCCAGCTGGGCCACCACCGAGCCGTCGATGTACTCCACCATCGAGTGCACGATCGACTCCGGGTGGACGACGATGTCGATGCGCCCGGGCTCGACGTCGAAGAGCCAGCGGGCCTCGATCACCTCGAGCCCCTTGTTCATGAGCGTGGCCGAGTCGATGGTGATCTTGTCGCCCATCGACCAGTTGGGGTGCTTCAGGGCCTGCTCCGGCGTCACGCCGGCCAGCGCCTCGGCCGCCACGCCGCGCAGCGGGCCGCCCGAGGCGGTGAGGATGAGCCGGCGCACCTCGGTGTGGTTGTGCCCCAGCAGCGACTGGTGGATGGCGGAGTGCTCGCTGTCGACCGGCAGGATGGCGCCGCCCCGCTCGGCGGCCAGCCGCATCATCAGCTCGCCGGCCAGCACCAGCGACTCCTTGTTGGCCAGCCCCACGTCCTTGCCGGCCTCGACCGCGGCGGCGGTGGAGCGCAGGCCGGCGCCGCCCGAGATGGCGGCCAGCACGAAGTCGACGTCCGGGCGGGTGGCGGCGGCCACCACGCCGTCGTCCCCGACCACCACCTCGGTGCCGGCCGGGACCAGCCCGGCCAGGCGCGGCGGCCGCGGCGGGATCGGCGGCGGCCACCAGCCGCGGCCGGAAGCGCCGCACCTGCTCGGCCAGCCGCTCGACGTTGCGGCCGGCCGCCAGGGCCACCACCTCGAAGCGGTCCGGGAAGCGGGCCACCACGTCGAGCGCCTGCACGCCGATGGAGCCGGTGGAGCCGAGGATGGCGAGGCGCCGCATCGAGCCGGACCCTACCACGCAGCCGCCGGCCGGCTCACCCGAGCCAGCGCACGAACAGGTAGACCCAGGGGACCACGAAGAGGAGGGCGTCGATCCGGTCGAGCAGCCCGCCGTGGCCGGGGATGAGCTTGCCGGAGTCCTTGACGCCGGCCGCCCGCTTGAGGAGCGACTCGGTGAAGTCGCCCAGCGGCCCCAGCACCGCGGCGCCGGCCCCGAGCAGGGCCGCCATCCCGGCCGGGAGCTCCGGCAGCAGGGTGGCGCGGACCACCAGCGCGCCCAGCACGCTCCCCAGCGCGCCGCCGGCGAACCCCTCCCAGGTCTTCTTCGGGCTGACCCGCGCGTAGAGCTTGTGCTTCCCGAAGAGCATGCCGGCGAAGTAGGCGAAGGTGTCGTTGGCCCAGGTCACCACGAAGGCCAGCACCACCCAGGGCGTGCCGCCGTGCAGGCGCAGGCCCACCAGCGTGGAGGCCATCAGGCCGCAGTAGAGCCACGCCAGCGCCACCCGCCCGGCGCGGGCCGGCACCTCGGCCTGCTCGTCGGAGGTGAAGAGCAGCAGGCCGAGCAGCCCCATGGTGGCGAAGGCCAGCGCCAGCGGCGCCCAGTCGGGGAGCAGCGTGTCGCCGCGGTGGAGCGCCGCCGCCAGCGGGATCCCGGCGGCCACGACGACGCCGTACCACTCGGCCGGCCGGGGCCGGCCGAACATGAGCAGCAGCTCGTAGGCGCCGATCCCGGCGGCCACCGCCACCAGCCCGGCGAAGGGCCAGCCGCCCAGCGAGGTGAGCCAGATGGCGACCGGCAGCAGCACCACCGCGGAGATGGCCCGCTCGAAGAGGTTGCGCCGGTTGGCGGGGTCGAGGGGCTTCACTCGCGCCCTCCCAGGGCGGCGACCTGCTCGCCGGTGAGGCCGAAGCGGCGCTGCCGGGCCTGGAAGTCGGCCACCGCGGAGAACAGCTCGCGCTCGTCGAAGTCGGGCCAGTGGGTGTCGGTGAAGTAGAGCTCGGCGTAGGCGGCCTGCCAGAGCAGGAAGTTGGAGATGCGCCGCTCGCCGCTGGTCCGGACCAGCAGGTCGAGCTCGGGGAGGCCGTGCGTCCAGAGGCCGGCCTCGATGGCCGCCTCGTCGATGGGGCCGCCGCGCGCCGCCGCCACCCGCGCCGCGTGGACCAGCTCCTCGCGGCCGCCGTAGGAGAGGGCCAGCGTCAGCGTCATCCCCGCCCCGCCGGCGGTGGCCCGGCGCACCGCCTCGAGCCGCGTCCCCACGCTGGCGGGGAGCCGGCCCAGGTCGCCGATGGCGTTGAGGCGGATGCCGTTGTCGAGCAGCTCCTGCTGCTCCTTCTCCAGGAACTCGACCAGCAGCAGCATGAGCGCCTCGACCTCGTCGGCCGGGCGGGACCAGTTCTGCATGGAGAAGGCGTAGAGGGTGAGGGCCTCGAGCCCCAGCCGGCGGGCGGCGCGGGTCACGGTGCGGACCGCCGCGGCGCCCTGGCGGTGCCCGGCCACGCGCGGCAGGCCGCGCCCCTGGGCCCAGCGCCCGTTGCCGTCCATGATGATGGCGACGTGGCGGGGCAGCGGCCGGGCCCGGACGCGCTCCTCCAACTCGGCGGTGTCGGAAGGTCCCGGCACCGGCCCCGTATAGCACGGGCGCGCCGGCGGGGCGTCGGGCAGTTTGACCCGCGGAGCGGCCCGTTTCTATGCTCTCGGGGTGGTGCCTCACTACATCGGCCCGTGGGAGATCGTCTCGGTCATCGGCCGGGGCGGCGTCGGCGTGGTCTACAAGACCATCCACCGGACCACGCGGCGGCTGGCCGCGCTCAAGCTGCTGGGGCCGGCCCCGGTGGTCGACCCGCGGGCGGCGCGGCGGCTGGCGCGCGAGTTCGAGGTGCTGGAGCGGCTCGACCACCCCAACGTGGTGCGCGTCTACGAGGCCGGCGTCCACGAGGGCTACTCCTACCTGGCCATGGAGCTGGTGGAGGGGCTCGACCTGCGCGCCTTCCTCTCGCCGGTGCTGGACGAGACCCGCGCCCTGGCCACGCCCAGCACCGACGCCTCCCTGCTCTCCGCCTCCGGCAGCTTCGCCGCCGAGGGGGAGGCCCTCGCCGAGGAGGAGGCCGGCGACGGGAGCGAGCTGGGCGCCGACGCCATCCGCACCCTGGCCACCATGATGGAGGAGCCGGAGACCGCCCCCGACGGCTTCCACCCGCTGCTCCACGCCGCGCCGCACCTCGGCGAGCGCCCGCCGCCGCGCCACCCGCTCTCGCTGGAGCTGGCCGCCGCGCTCAACCGGCCGCGCCGGATGCAGCGGCTCTCCACCGCGCTCCGGCAGGTGCTCTCCGGCCTCGACTACATCCACCACCACGAGCTGGTCCACCGCGACCTCAAGCCCTCCAACATCATGGTGGACGACCACCGGGTGGCGCGCCTCATGGACTTCGGCCTGGTCAAGAACGACGACGAGGGCGCCGAGCCGCTCACCGGCTCCGGGCGCGTGGTCGGCACCTACCGCTACATGTCGCCGGAGCAGGCCCAGGGGCACCTGGTCGACGAGCGCAGCGACCTCTACAGCCTCGGCGTCATCCTCTACGAGCTGCTGAGCGCGGCGCCCCCCTTCACCGCCGCCGACCCGGCCGTGCTCTGGCAGCAGATCCTGCACGACGAGCCGGCCCCGCTGGCCACGCTCAACCCGGGCGTCGACCCGACCCTGGCGGCGGTGGCGGAGAAGTGCCTGGCCAAGGAGCCGGCGGCCCGCTTCAGGAGCGCCGCCGAGATCCTGGCCGTGCTGGGACACGCCTGATGGCGTGGCTGCTCTCCACGCTGTCCGGGCTGGCGGCCGGCCTGCTCTCCGGCGTCTTCGGGATCGGCGGCGGCGTGGTGCTGGTGCCCATGCTCGGGCTGGTGCTGGGGCTCGGGCAGCACGACGCCCAGGGGATGACGCTGGCCATCCTGCTCCTGCCGGTCGGCCTGGCGGCGGTGGTCGAGTACCACCGGGCCGGCTACGTCCGGTGGCGGCTGGTGCTGCCGCTGGTGGCCGGCTTCCTCCTCGGGGTCTGGCTCGGGTCGGAGGCGGCCACCGCGGTCCCCGAGCGGCCGCTGCGCCTCGTCTTCGTGGCCTTCCTGGTGGTGCTGGCGGTCCGGAACTGGCGGGCGGCGGGATCGCGGGGCGGGGCCGTCGCCGCCGCCGAGCCGCCGGCGGCGCGGGCGGCCGCCGCCCACGCCCTCTGGATCGGGGCCGTCGGCGGCGCGGCCTCGGGGCTGCTCGGGGTGGGCGGCGCCGTGCTGATGATCCCGCTGCTGGTGGCGGTGCTGGGCCTCAGGCAGCACGAGGCCCAGGGGACCAGCCTGGCGGTCATGCTGCCGCCGGTCGGCCTGCCCGGCGTGCTGGTCTACTCCGCGGCCCGGGGCGGCCTGCCCTGGCTGGTGGTCGCCTGCGTGGCCGGCGGCTTCCTGCTGGGCGGCGCGTTCGGCGCCCGGGCGGCGCGGCGGGTGAAGGGCCCGGCGCTGATCCGCGGCTTCTCGGTCTTCCAGCTGGCCGTGGCGGCGGGCCTGCTGGTGCGGGCGCTCTCCTAGCCCCGCGCTCCCCCCTCCGACCGCGACAACCCGCCCGTTGACCGGTCCGCGGCCGCCGGGCGAGAAGTCCGCATGTCGCTCCGCTCCCGCCTCCAGCTCCGACGCCCTTCGCTCCAGGCCGGCTACGAGGAGGCGCTCCGCGCCGCCTTCGCGGCGCAGCCCCTGCGGCCCGCGGCGCCGCTCGCCGAGCCCGAGCTCGCCCACCTGCCGGCGCCGGTGCAGCGCTACCTCCGCCGCGCCGGGGCGGTGGGGCGGCCGCGGCCCCAGAACGTGCGGATCGAGTTCGCCGCCCGGATGTGGAGCAAGCCCGGTGCCGCGCCGATGGCGGCCACCTCGGTGCAGCACAACTTCCTGGCCGACCCCACCCGCCTCTTCCACATGCGGGCGAGGATGTTCGGGCTCCCGGTGCAGGTGTTCCACGCCTACGCGGGCGAGCAGGCCACCATGCGGGTCCGGGTGGCCTCGCTGTTCGACATGGTCGACCTCTCCGGCGACGAGCTGAGCACCGGCGAGACCGTCACCGTGCTCAACGACACCTGCTTCTTCGCCCCCGGCGCGCTGGTCGACCCGCGGCTGACCTGGACGCCGCTCGACGACCGGACCGCCGCGGTGACCTTCGTGAACGGCCGGCGCCGCGTCGCCGCCACCCTCCACTTCAACGGGCGGGACGAGCTGGTGGACTTCACCTCCGACGACCGGGCGGCGCTGCTCCCCGACGGGACGCTGCGCCGCCACCGCTGGTCGACGCCGGCCGACGGGTACCGCGAGATCGGCGGCCGGTGGGTCGCCTCGCATGCCGCCGCCGTCTACGCCTACCCCGAGGGCGACTTCACCTACGGTGACTTCACGGTCAGGTCGGTGGCCTGGGACGTGGCCGGTCCGGCCGGCCGGTAGCGCCGCCGCGCCGCCCCGTCACCCCGCTCCGCTACACTGGCCGCATGTCGGACCTGCCCCCGGGCGACCTCACCTACCAGCTGGTGGTGGCCGAGTACTTCCTCGGCCTCACCGGGCGGGGGCTGATGCTCTCGCCGCTCGACCAGGAGCTGGTGGCCGACTGGGAGCGGCGCGGCCTGCCGGTGGCGGTGGTCCTGCGCGGCCTGCAGTACGGCTGGGAGGACTTCCTCCTGCGCCGGGCCCCGGGCGCCAGCGCGCCGCGCTCGCTGCGGGCGCTGCGCTTCGCCGTCGAGGACGAGTGGCGCGCCTTCACCTCGCGCGCGGTGGGCGACGCCCCGCCCCCGCCCTCCACCGAGGGCCGCGCCGCCGAGGCCCGGCTGGCCGCGGCGCGGGCGCGGCTCGCCGAGGCGGCCGAGGGCGCGCCGGAGGCCTGGGGGGACGGCTACCGGGCCGCCCTCGCCGCGCTGGACGCCGCCTACCCCGGCTCGGCGCTGGAGCGGGTCGAGGCCGCCATCGCCGCCGCCGACGCCAGCCTGCTGGCCGCCTGGGTCGCCTCGCTCGACCGCCCGCGCCGCGCCGCGCTCGGCCCCCGGCTGGCGCTCCGCGCCGGCCCCCGCCACCGGGGGGCCAGCCGGCGCGCCCACCGCGAGGCGCTGCGCCACCACCTGCTCGACGCCGCCCGGGACGCCGGGCTGACCTGCCTGCGGGGATCGGTGTAGAGTCCGCGCCCGATGTCCACCCCGGTCGAGAGCGCGCCGTGCGCAGCCTGTGGCGGCGCCGGCTACCTGGTCGAGCAGGTGCTCGGCAAGACCGCCCGGGCGCGCCGCTGCGAGTGCCAGGCCCGCTGCACCCGCTGCAACGGCAGCGGCTTCGCGCTGGTCCCCTCCCCGTCCGGCCCGGTGGCGCAGGCCTGCGCCTGCCGCCACCTCGACGAGCGGCTCTCCCTCTTCAACCAGATCGGCATCCCGGCCGCGGTGGCCAGGGCCAGCTTCGAGGCCTTCAAGGTCTGGTCGCCCGAGCACGCCGCCGCCAAGGGGATCGCCGAGGACTTCGCCCGCAAGTTCCGGCGCGACGAGGCCACCAAGGGCTTCCTCTTCTACGGCCGCCCCGGCGGCGGCAAGACCCACCTGCTGGCCTCGACGCTGCGCTGGCTGGCGCTGGAGAAGGGGGTGGGCAGCCGCTACGTCGAGTTCATGCTGCTGCTCTCGGACATGAAGGACGGCTTCAGCGCCGGGCGCAGCCACATGGAGATCCTGCGCCCGCTGCTCTCGGTGCCGGTGCTGGCCATCGACGAGCTGGGCAAGGAGCGCGGCACGCCCTGGGAGCAGTCGATGCTCGACGAGCTGATCAGCCGCCGCTTCAACAGCGGCCTGGCCACGCTCTTCGCCACCAACTACTTCATCGAGCCCCGCGGGGCGCCCCAGGAGCCCGGCCGCCGCGCCGATCCGCGCTCCCAGGAGTTCCGGCAGGAGGCCGAGTCCATGACGCTGGCCCAGCGCGTCGGCGACCGGATCTACTCCCGGCTCAGCGAGATGTGCACCTTCGCCAAGCTCGACCCGGGCATGGACGTGCGCAAGGACGTGCACGGCGCCGGCGCCGGCGGCTTCTGGCGCCGCTGAGGCGGGGCCGGCCCCTACAGCGCCACCACCACCAGGATCGCCAGCACGGCGACCACCAGCGCGGCGGAGCGCCCGCCGTGCGGCCGCGGCGCCTCGAGCCCGGGCCCGGGCTCCGGGCCCAGCAGCCATCCGTCCGTCGTGCCGGTCGTCGCGCGCCGCGCCATGGTCCCCTCCCGCCCGAGGGGTCCAGTCGAAGCAAGCCGCGTTCCCGCCCGGTCCCGGACGTGACCCCCCGAGATTCCGCGGGGATGGGCGCCGCCCGTCCCGCGGGGCGGCGACGGGGGCCGCCACCCGGGGAGTCGCCGCCGACCCGTGGCCGGGACCCAGCCCGGTCCCGGGATCAGGGGACGCCTAGCCGATCAACTGACGGTGAACTTCACGCGCGGTGTCGGCCAGCAGCCGGCCCTCGGCGTAGACGGTGACCGCCAGCGGCCCGGACCCGATGGCCAGCGGCGCCGCGCCCAGCCCGGCCAGCGCCGCCACCAGCGCCTCGCGGACCCGCGGCGTGTCCGCCACCCCGGTGCCGACCACGGTGACCGCGCCGATCCCCTCGGCCGCCACCCGCGCCCCCTCGATCTCGCGCCGCAGCGCCGCCGCCAGGGGCTCGAGGCCGTGGACGTTCTCCAGCCCCACCGCCAGCACCAGCCGCCCGGCCTCGCCCTCGACGCGCGCCGCCGGGGCGTGGGCCGCCGCCAGCAGCGCCAGGGCCCGCTCCGCCGCCGCCGCCGGCACGTCCACCAGCGCCAGCTCCTTCTCGACCGCCACGCCGGCGATGCGCGCCCCGCCCCGGCCGGCCCGCACCACCGTCTCCTCGGGGCCGCCGAAGGTGCTGCGCGCCCGGATGGCGATGCCGGTGCGCCGGGCGAACTCCACCGCCTGGGCGTTGAGCACCTTGGCGCCGGCCCGGGCCAGGGCCTGCATCTCCTCGTAGGAGAGCTCGTCCTGGCGCCGCGCCCCGGGGACCACGCGCGGGTCGGCGGTGAAGACCCCGGCCACGTCGCTGTAGATCTCGCAGTCGGCGGCCAGCGCCGCGGCCAGCGCCACCGCGGTGGTGTCCGAGCCGCCCCGCCCCAGGGTGGTGATCTCCTTGCGCGCCGAGACCCCCTGGAAGCCGGCCACGATCACCACCTTGCCGCGCTCCAGCTCCTCGCGGACGCGGACGGGCCGCACCTCGAGGATGCGGGCGGTGGCGTGGGCGTCGGTGGTGATGATGCCGGCCTGGCTGCCGGTGAAGCTGATGGCCTCGACGCCCGGCTCCTGCAGCGCGATGGAGAGGAGCGCCATGGAGATGCGCTCGCCGGCGGTGAGCAGCATGTCGAGCTCGCGCCGCGGCGGGTCGGGGGAGACCTGCTTGGCCAGCTTGAGCAGGTCGTCGGTGGCGTCGCCCATGGCCGAGACCACCACGCAGACCGCGTCGCCGGCCCGGCGGCGCGCCGCCACCTTGGCCGCCACCCGCTTCAGCTTGTCGACGTCGGCCACCGAGGAGCCGCCGTACTTCTGGACCACCACCGCCATCCGGTCACCCTCCCCGGGGGACGGTGCCACCGGTCCGCCGGGCCGTCCAGCGCGGGGCGAAGAGCGCGGGCCAGCCGGTCGGGGCCAGGCCGCCCACCGGGGCCAGCGGGTTGACCCGCGCCCCCATCCCGGCTAGATCTCCCCGGCTGCAAGGAAAAGGACTCCACCATGGCCCGCGTCACAGTCGAAGATTGCCTCCCGCTCGTCGATAACCGGTTCGCGCTCGTGCTCCTCGCCACCAAGCGCACCCGCCAGCTCATGGCCGGCGCCCGGCCGCTGCAGCCCAACACCAAGAACAAGGCCCCGGTGCTGTCGCTGCGCGAGATCGCCACCGGCAAGGTCCGCTTCGACCGCCCGGTCCGCGACGCCCTCTCGGGCAAGTACGACAACGAGAAGGTCACCATCTCGTCGAGCCAGACCCGCACGCTCCGGTAGCCTCCGGACGCGGCCGCGGTCACGTGAGGGGCGCCTCCGGGCGCCCTTCGTCGTTCCCGCACCTCCCCCGAGATCGGCAGTCCCGGCCGCCGACTGCTGAATCGCCCGGAAAAGTTCCGTGATTCCGTGCGGCTGGAGAGTCGCCAGCGGCGCTTGACACCCGCCCGCCGGTGATTACGATGCCGCCGTCCTTGGCACTCGTCTCATTCGACTGCCAATGGCCCTTTCGAGTCCAACGTGCGGCCGCGCCCCTCCCGGGCCTGCCGCCCAACGCACCAGGAGGAAGTCCATGAAGATCCGTCCGCTGCAGGACCGCGTCATCGTCAAGCGGCAGGAAGAGGAGCAGAAGACCAAGGGCGGCATCATCATCCCCGAGACGGCCAAGGAGAAGCCCATCGAGGGCAAGGTCATCGCGGTCGGCAACGGCAAGATCCTCGAGGACGGCAAGGTCCGCCCCCTCGACGTGAAGAAGGGCGACAGGATCCTCTTCTCCAAGTACGCCGGGCACCGAGATCAAGGTCGACGGCGAGGAGCTGCTCATGATGCGCGAGGAAGACATCCTCGGCATCGTCGAGAGCTAGCCCGTCCCCCCAACCCTTTCGAACCACCGGAGACACCAGCATGGCTGCCAAGGAAATCCTGTTCGATCAGCGCGCTCGCGAGGCGATCCTCAAGGGCGTCAACACCCTGGCCGACGCGGTCAAGGCCACCCTCGGCCCCAAGGGCCGCAACGTCGTCATCGAGAAGAGCTTCGGCTCGCCCGACCATCACCAAGGACGGCGTCACCGTCGCCAAGGAGATCGAGCTCGAGAACAAGTTCGAGAACATGGGCGCGCAGATGGTGAAGGAGGTCGCCTCCAAGACCTCCGACGTGGCCGGCGACGGCACCACCACCGCCACCGTGCTGGCCCAGGCCATCTACCGCGAGGGCTCCAAGCTGGTCGCCGCGGGCCACAACCCGATGGAGATCAAGCGCGGCATCGAGAAGGCCGTCGAGGTCGGTCACCGCCGAGCTGAAGAAGCTCTCCAAGCCGACCAAGGACCACAAGGAGATCGCCCAGGTCGGCATCATCTCCGCCAACGGCGACACCACCATCGGCAACATCATCGCCGAGGCGATGGAGAAGGTGGGCAAGGAGGGCGTCATCACGGTCGAGGAGGCCAAGGGCCTCGAGACCACGCTCGACATCGTCGAGGGCATGCAGTTCGACCGCGGCTACCTCTCGCCGTACTTCGTCACCGACGCCGAGCGCATGGAGGCCGTCCTCGAGGACGCCTACATCCTCATCAACGAGAAGAAGATCACCAACATGAAGGACCTGCTCCCGCTGCTGGAGCAGATCGCCCGCGCCGGCAAGCCCCTGCTCATCATCTCCGAGGAGATCGAGGGCGAGGCGCTGGCCACCCTGGTGGTCAACAAGCTGCGCGGCACGCTGCACGTCTGCGCCGTCAAGGCCCCGGGCTTCGGCGACCGCCGCAAGGCCATGCTGGAGGACATCGCCATCCTCACCGGCGGCCAGCTCATCGCCGAGGAGCTCGGCGTCAAGCTCGAGCAGGTGACCCTGAAGCACCTGGGCCGCGCCAAGCGCATCACGGTGGACAAGGACAACACCACCATCGTCGACGGCGCCGGCAAGAAGGAGGACATCGAGGCCCGGGTGAAGACCATCCGCGCCCAGATCGAGGAGACCACCTCCGACTACGACAAGGAGAAGCTGCAGGAGCGGCTGGCCAAGCTGGTCGGCGGCGTCGCCGTCATCAACGTCGGCGCGGCCACCGAGGCCGAGATGAAGGAGAAGAAGGCCCGCGTCGAGGACGCGCTCCACGCCACCCGCGCGGCGGTCGAGGAGGGCATCGTCCCCGGCGGCGGCGTCGCCTACCTGCGCTGCCTCAAGGCCTTCGACAACCATGAAGGTGAGCGAGGAGGAGAAGTTCGGCCTCGACATCGTCCGCCGCGCGCTCGAGGAGCCGCTCCGCCAGATCGCCGCCAACGGCGGCTACGAGGCCGTCGATCGTGGTCAACCGGGTCAAGGAGGCCAAGCAGGCGCCTTCGGCTTCAACGCCGCCACGGGCGAGTACGAGGACCTGGTCGAGGCCGGCGTCATCGACCCGACCAAGGTGAGCCGCTCGGCGCTGCAGAACGCCGCGTCGGTGGCCTCGCTGATGCTCACCACCATGGCGATGATCGCCGAGAAGCCCAAGGACGAGAAGGACGCCGGCGGCGGCATGGGCGGCGGCATGGGCGGTGGCATGGGCGGCATGGGCGGCATGATGTAGTCCGCCTCCGCTCCAGCCGAGCGGACGTCTCGCGGGGTCGCCGGGTCCACCGGCGGCCCCGTTTCATTTCCGGGCCGCGCCCCGGTCAGTCGCCGAAGAGCGCCGTGGCCAGGTCGTCGAGCTGGTCCACCACTTCGGCGGGCCAGAGCAGCAGCGGCAGCGACGATCACCATCCCCATGGCGATGGCCATGCGCCCGCGGGTGGAGGCGCTCCGGAAGCCGCGCCTCCAGCGCCGAGACCCCGGTGAGGGTCAGCGTCATCAGCCCGCCCCCCAGGAACGCGGCCGGAGCCGGGAACCCCAGCAGCACCAGCCCGGCCGAGAGCACCAGCACCGCGGCGCCGTTGATGACGTCGCGCCCGTGGCCGGCCCACCAGGCCCGGTGCTCCTCGCGCCGCAGGTACTCGCCCAGCTCCTCGAGCCGCACCGCGCCGGCCACCGCGGCCAGCAGCGCCAGGCGGGCCAGGGTCCGCTCGGCGTCGTCGCGCGGCTGGAGGGCCCACATGGCTGCAGATGGTACCGGAGCCGTGGGCGGGAGGCGACCGGGGCGTGCGCCGGCCCCGGCCGTGGGCAGCGTGCCTCGCCCCGTATGGGCCCGACCCCAGAGAGGCCGTGTGGAATCGAGGCCATACTCGCCGTGACGTGCTCTACTGGCATCCCTCTCACGGAGGTCAGGCCCATGCGAATCCTCGCCGCCCTGCTGGTCGCCCTGCCGCTCGCCGCCGCCGCCCAGGCCACCCCTCCCGCCCCGGAGAGCGTTCCCGCGGCCCAGCCGGCACCGCCGCCATCGGCCCCGGTCACCGCCCAGCCGGCGCCGCCGCCGCCCACCCGCGGCCTCTCCCGTGGCCGCGCCATCGACCGGGCCGCAGCGCGGCAGCTGGTACATCGGCTTCGGCATCGGCTCCGGGGGTGGCAAGGCCAAGGACGAGACCGGCAGCTACAGCCTCAGCGAGGGCCTGGGCGACACGCTCAGCCTCTCCATCAACTTCAAGGTGGGCTTGACGCTCACGCCCAAGCTGCTGCTCGGCCTCGACATCAACGGCTTCCAGACCTCGGGAACCGTCACGGGCACCTCCGTCGACGCCACGTACCAGATCTCCACCTACAACGCGATGGTCACCTGGTTCCCGATGGAGCGCGGCCTCTTCCTGCGAGGCGGGTTCGGGCTCAGCAACCTCTCGCTGGACGTGTCCGGCTACGGCTCGGATGACGTCAGCGGCTGGAACCTCGACGTCGGCGCCGGCTACGCCTTCTGGCTGGGGAAGTCCTTCAACCTGACCCTCAACCTCGACTACGCGGTGCAGAGCTACGGCTCGAACAAGGTGGGGGCGCCCGACAGCTCCAACTACTGGGCCCTCTGGCTGGGATTCGACTGGTACTGACGCCGCGCGGAACACAGCGTGGAGCAGCCCCGGCGGGCGACAGGCGACCGGGATTCCCTGGATGCCCTGGCTCTCGACGGAGGGTCTGCAGGACGCGCCGTACCACTGCCGACCGGGGCCAGCTGGTTCCGTGGCGACTGCGGCATGATGACGCAGCCCCCGGGTGCGAGCCTTCGTGCAGACTGCGCCCACATGTGACCCTCTGGCCAGACGAGCCTGCCTCGAATCACTGTCGCGGCGTTGTCGTGGGCCAGGCCTTTCTGCCCTTGCTCCGATCCGGCGTCTCCCTCCAAGGGGAGACACCATCTTGAGGCTGCCCATGCATCGCGCCGCGAACCACACCTCCCTCGCCACGGCACTGGCCCTCGCCCTCCTGGCCGCGGGGTGCAACAAGGCCCGCCCGGTGCCGGCGGGGGCGGAGGCGGCCGGGTGCACCGGCTGCCACGGCGGCACCGACAACACCACCGGCGCGCCTCCGCTCGACCTCGCCGCCAACGCCAGCCCGGCGCTGATCACCGTGGGCGCCCACTCGGCCCACCTGGCCGCCGCCGTCCGCTGCGAGGAGTGCCACCGGGTGCCGACGCGCATCGGTGATCCCGGCCACATCGTGGCCCGGGATGGCCGTCCCGATCCCGACCCGCACGCCGAGGTCGACTTCACCCAGGGGCGTGGCTCGCTGCACGGGGCGACGCCCGCCTGGCTCCCGACCGCCGATCGCTCGACCGCGACCTGCGCCAGCGTCTACTGCCACGGCGCCACCCTCGGCGCCGGCGGCGCCGCCACCACGCCCACCTGGAACGCCGGCCCGCTGCCGGGGCCGGCCTGCAGCGCCTGCCATGCGTCGCCGCCACCGAGCCATGGCAGCATCGCCTTCACCACCTGCGTCTCCTGCCACCCGAAGACGGTCGCGGCCGACGGGACGCTGCTCCCCGGCGGAGCCCACCTCAACGGCGACGTCGACGTCGACTTCGCAGGCGCTTGCACGTCCTGCCACGGCGACGCGGCCCGCCTGGAGTCGGTTGCGCTCAACAAGGCCGCACCCCCGACCGACCTCGGCGGTCGCTCGGACTCCGAGGCGGTGGGCGCCCACCAGGCCCACCTGCATGACGGCCCGCTCGCCAGGGCCTTCGCCTGCGCCGAGTGCCACGTCGTCCCGAGCGACATGGCCCACGCCGCAGGTGGCCAGCAGAAGGTGACCTTCGCCACCGCCGCAGGCACCATCGCCAGGAACGACGGCGCCGCTCCCGGCTGGACGTCCGCCACGCTCACCTGCAGCGGCGTCTACTGCCACGGCGCCACCATCGGTGGCGGCTCCAGCCCCTCGCCCGCCTGGAACGGCGGGCCGGCCGCCGTCGGCATCGGCGGCGCGACCGTGACCGCACGGTGCGGCGTCTGCCACGGCTTCCCGCCTCCGGCCCCGCACCCGCAACAGGGCGCGGCCGGAGCCTTCACCAGCAGCACGGAGTGCGCCTCTTGCCACCCGGGTACGGTGGACGCCATCAGCGGCGCCATCCTCGTGTCGCAGGGGCTGCACGTCAACGGACAGGTGGACGGCGGGGGCCACGCCACGGGCTTCGGCGACCCGGCCGTGCACGGCCCGGTCGCCCTGGCCGACCTGAACGCCTGCCGCGCCTGCCACGGCGCCACGCTCGACGGGGCGCTCGGCCCGTCCTGCACCGCCTGCCACACCACGGCGGGCCATCCGACCTGGAAGACCGAGTGCACCTTCTGCCACGGCAACCCCAACCGCGCCTCCTTCGGTGGCTTCGCCCAGATCGGCCAGCCGCCGTACGCGCAGGATCAGGCCGCCCCCCCCTCCGGCACGCAGGGCGAGTCGACCAGCTCCCAGGTCGCGGTGGGCGCGCACCTGGCGCACCTCGATCCCGCCGGCCTGAGCCGGTCGATCGGTTGCCAGGAATGCCACGGGGCCACGCTGCCTTCCGACGAGACCCACGCCGACGCCACGGTGGCCCTGGGCTGGGGCCCGGTCGCCAGCGCCGGCGGCGTCACGCCAGCACCGGCCGGCTTCGATGCCGCCTGGGAGGCCTCGCCCACCTGCACCACCTACTGCCACGGCGCCAGCCTGACCGGCGGCACCCGGACCAACCCCTCCTGGACCGGGACCGGCCAGGCGACCTGCGGCAGCTGCCACGCCCTGCCCCCCGGCTCGTGGCACCCGGCCAACTCCAGCTGCGGCCAGTGCCACCCGACCAGCGGCGGTGCCTCCTATGACCCGGCCGTCCACGTGAATGGCCAGGTCGAGCTGATCGCCGCCCTCTCCTGCACCAGCTGCCACGGCACCGCTGGCGTCAACGCGGCGCCGCCGAGAACCACCGATGGCAGCACGTCTGGCGTCAAGGTCGGCGCCCACCAGCCTCACCTGGCCCCGACCCGGCTCATCTCGGCTGGCATCATCGGCTGCGACGCCTGTCACCCGGCCGTCTCCGACCTCCACCACGCCTCCGGCACGGTCGACCTGGCCTGGAGCGCGCTGGCCTCGGCCGGCGGCACGCCCTCCCCGGCCACCGGGCCCGTCCCCGCCGGCTGGGAGGCGGCGCCCACCTGCACCAACTACTGCCACGGCGCCACGCTGCCCGGCGGCTCGGCCAGCAAGGCCGCGAACTGGACAGCCGGCACCCCGGCAGCTGCCTGCGGCACCTGCCACTTCATCGCCAACCCGCCAGCGCCGCACCCGGCGCTGGACACCGTGGGGACGGCCATCACCTCCGCCACCCAGTGCGGCCAGTGCCACCAGGAGACGGTCCAGCCCGACGGCAGCATCAACCTGGTCCTCGGCAAGCACGTCAACGGCCAGGTCGACGGTGGGGGCCACGCCACCGGCTACTCCGACCCGTCCACCCACGGCCCGGACGCACTCGCCAGCATCACCTCGTGCCAGACCTGCCACGGCGTCAACTACGACGGCAACGGCACCGCCTCCAAGAACTGCAACGCCTGCCATGCTGACCCGGCCGGCCACGGCCTCACCGGCTATGCCGGCAGCACCCACTGGAAGGACGACTGCACCTTCTGCCATGGCAGCGCCCTGCGCGCCGCCGACACCGCCTTCCCGCTGGTGGGCGGGGCTCCGCAGGTGCGCGAGAACCTGGCCGGCCCCCCGGTCGGGCCGAACCGGGTCACCACCGGCGTGAAGGTCGGAGCCCACGAGGCCCACTTCGACGCCGCCAGCAATGGCATCTCCAGCCCCATCCTCTGCTCGCAGTGCCACGGGGACGCAGCGCCGACCGACCTGGGCCACGTCGACGGCACGGTGCTGGTGAGCTGGGGCTCGGTGGCCACGGGCGGCGGCACGGTGGTGCCGACCCCGGCGGCCATCACCCCGGGCTGGGAGGCGACCCCCACCTGCACCAACTACTGCCACGGCGCCACGCTGGGCGCGGGGGCCTTCGTCGGCTCCAACCGGACCCCGTCCTGGACCGCCACGCTGACCGGGTGCGGCACCTGCCATGCCTCGCCGGCGGCCGGCGCCCACCGGATCACGCCGCACCTCACGGCCTGCGGCCAGTGCCACTACGGCACGATGAGCAACCTCTCCTCGAGCACCACCATCACCGACAAGACGCTCCACGTGAACGGCACCCGCGACGTCCTGCCCAATCCGGCCCTGTCGATGACCTTCACCAAGAGTGGCGCTTCCTGGAGCTGCTCGGGCGGTTGCCACACTCCCTCGTGAACACAGCACGGTGAACTGGTAGCCGCCGGTCCGCGGCCAGCCGCCCCGGTCAGCGACCCCGGCGCGCCGCGCCGCCGGCCTCGATGGCACGGCGCAGCCGCTCCGCCAGGGCCGGGTCGAGGCGGGCCAGGCGCTGCTGCGCCTCCAGGGCGCGCTCTGCCTGGCCCAGGCGTGGGCAGGGCGATCCCCAGGTCGAAGAGGGCCTCCGGGTCCTCGGGCCGCCAGCGCAGGGCCTCCTCGAAGGACCCGACCGCCTCGGCGTGCCGGCCCAGCGCCCCCTGGCTGGCGCCCAGGTTGGTCCAGGTGGTGGCGTCGCCGGGCCGGAGCCGGACCGACTCGCGAAAGGCCTGGATGGCCCCGGCGTGGTCTCCCAGGCCCACCAGGGTGAGCCCCAGGTCGCGCCAGGTGGTGGCCTCGCCGGGCCGGGCCCGGAGCGCCTCCCGGAAGCACCGCGCCGCATCGTCGCCGCGCCCCGCTGATGGTAGGCGTAGGCCAGGTTGTTCCAGGCGGTCCAGTTCCGCTCGGTGACCTCGATGGCGTGACCGTAGAGCGTGAAGTCGTCGCGCCAGGTGGCGGCCTGGGCTCGCGCCGCCCAGGCCGCGGACAGCACCGTGACCCCCGCGGCCACCGCCAGGGGCCATCGCCAGGCGGGCCAGCGTGCCGCGACCTCCCCCGCCCCCCAGGCCAGGGCCACGAACGGACCGATGAGCGGCACGTAGGTGTACCGGTCGGCCATGGCCTGGTTCCCGACCTGGATGATGCCGAGCACCGGCAGGAGCGTGACCAGGAACCAGAGCCACCCCACGGCGAGCCAGGGGCGCGCCCGGGCCTGCCAGAGGGCCAGCCCGGTCACCGCGGCCAGGATCGCCACCGAGAGCGCCACCGGCTCGGCGGCGAGGCTCAGGCGGTCATACGGGTAGTACATGGCGAGCCCCGCGGGCCAGGCCGCCTTCTCCAGGTAGGTCACGACCGACACCGCGGCGTGGCCGAGGCGCTCGCCCAGGGAGAGGGCCTGGCCCCGGGACCACCGACCCGCCGCGGGCCTGCGCGGCCAGGGTCACCGCCGAGGAGAGGGCCGAGAGCGCCAGCAGGGGCACCTTCTCGAGGAGGAGCCTCCCGGCCGCGGGACCGATTGGGCCGGCGGCCGGGAGCCGGCCGAGCGGCCAGGCGTCGAGGAGCAGGAGCGTGAGCGGGAGCGTGACCAGCATGGGCTTGCAGAGCAGCCCCAGCGCGAAGAGCCCCGCGGTGGCGAGGTACCAGCCCACCCGCCTGGTCCTGGTCCAGCGGACGTAGGCCGCGGTGCTCAGCAGCCAGAAGGCGGTGCTGAGCACGTCCTTGCGCTCCGACACCCAGGCCACCGACTCCACGTGGAGCGGGTGGATGGCGAAGAGCGCGGCCACCAGCCCGCTCCGCCAGAGCGAGCCCGTCATCGTGCGCAGGAGGAGGAAGAGCCCGACCGCGTTGGCCCAGTGGAACAGCACGTTCATCCGGTGGTGCCAGCCGGCGTCGAGGCCGAAGAGCGTGACGTCGGCCATGTGGGAGAGCCAGGTGAGCGGGTGCCAGTTGGACGCGTGCACCGAGGTGAAGGCCCAGGCCACGCCCGGCCAGGTGAGCCCCGCGGCCACCTGGGGGTTGGCGTAGACGTAGAGGTCGTCGTCGAAGTTGACGAAGGCGAAGTCGCCGACCTGCCAGTACACCAGGGCGACGAGCGCGGTCAGCGCCGCCGCGATCGCCCAGGGGCGCACGTCGGCGCCGGCCGACGAGCCGGGGGTGGTCACGCCGTCTTCGGGGCGCCCGCGTCCAGCCGCCGGCCCTGGGCGGAGAGGCGCCTCGACCGGGCCAGGCCCCAGCGGGCCAGCCGGAAGAGCAGCGCCGTCCCGAGGACGCCGAAGCCGTACTTCACGCTCCGCCTGAAGTTGATGGAGGAGGCCTCGGCGAAGTACCGGGTCGGGCAGGACACCTCGCCGATGTCGAAGCCGAACCAGATGGTCTGGGCGAGCATCTGGTTGTCGAAGACGAAGTCGTCGGAGTTCTCCTCGAGCGGCAGCGTCTCCAGGAGCTTCCTGGAGAAGGCCCGGTAGCCCGAGTGGTATTCGCTGAGCTTGTAGCCGAGCAGCAGGTTCTCGACCAGGGTGAGGACGCGGTTGGCCACGTACTTCCAGGGCGGCATCCCGCCCTTCAGGGCCCCCACGCCGAGGATGCGGGAGCCCATGGCGCAGTCGTAGTGGCCGCTCGCCACCAGGGTGGCCAGCGCCGGGACCAGCTTCGGCGAGTACTGGTAATCCGGGTGCAGCATGACCACGATGTCGGCGCCCCGGGCCAGCGCCTCGCGGTAGCAGGTCTTCTGGTTCCCGCCGTAGCCGCGGTTGCTCGGGTGGACGATGTGGTGGAGGCCGAGGTCCCTGGCCAGCGGGACGGTCCCATCCCTGCTGGCGTCGTCGACCAGGATGACGTCGTCCACGAGGGTCCGGTCGACCTCGGCGGAGGTGGCCTCGAGCGTCCGGGCCGCGTTGTAGGCCGGCATGACGACACAGATGCGCTTCCCGCCGATCATCGGTCCTCCCGGAGCGCGACCCGCCAGCGGATGGAAGGCGGCTCGACCGTGGAGCGCAGGTGTTACCACCCCCGCTGCCACGCCTCAACCGCGTTTCCTCATAACCGCGGCGGCCTCGCCGTCGGTGCCAGGGCGCGATCCGGGCGCTTGCCAGCCCCGGGCTCCGGCCCTCTAATGTCCGCTGCCCCGAGACGCGCCACGTCACCCATGACCTTCGCCACGCGCCTGACCCAGAAGGACCTGCCACTCGGCGTGGTCGTCGGCCTGTTCGTCGCCTGCTACCTCCCCTTCCTCGGCAAGCCGTTCCACATCGACGATCCCCTCTATCTCTGGGCGGCCCGCCAGATCCTGGAGAAGCCGCTGGATTTCTACGGCTTCCCGGTCCACTGGTACGTCTTCAAGGCACCCATGGCGGAGGTCATGAAGAACCCGCCGCTCGCGTCCTACCTCATCGCCGGCGCCACGCTCGTGGCGGGCTGGAGCGAGGTGGCGCTGCACCTCGCCTTCCTCCTCCCGGCGGTGGGTGCGCTGGTGGGGACGTTCTTCCTGGCGCGCGAGCTCACGTCGCGGCCGGGGGTGGCCGCCCTGATCATGGCGCTCACGCCGGTGTTCCTCGTCTCCAGCACCACGGTCATGTGCGACGTGCTCATGCTCTGCGCCTGGGTCTGGTCGCTCTGGTGCTGGACCGTGGGGCTGAGGACGCGACGCCACGCGCTGCTGGGTGCCGGCGCCCTGCTGGCCGCGGTGGCCGCCCTGAGCAAGTACTTCGGGATGAGCCTGATCCCGCTGCTGCTCGCCTACTCGCTGCTCCGCGAGCGGCGGGTCGGCTCCTGGCTCGCCTGGCTGGCGCTGCCCGTCGCCATCCTGGCCGGCTACCAGGCGCTGACCCAGGCACTCTACGGCCGTGGCCTCCTGCTCGATGCGGCCTCGTATGCGACGGAGTTCCGCGCCACGCGCTCCTGGGCCCTGGGGACCAAGGGACTCACCGCGCTCATCTTCACCGGCGGCTGCTGTGCCCCGGTGGCCTTCTTCGGCCGGAGGCTCTGGTCGGCGCGCACGCTGGCGGTCGCCGCGGCCCTGGCGGTCGTTGCGGCCGTCGCGCTCGCGACCCTGGGACGCATCGGCATCCTCCAGCTCGCCGGCCCCGAGGGCGTGCGCTGGCTGGCCCTGGCCCAGTGCGCGGTCCTCCTGGTGGTGGGGATGGGCGTGGTCGCCCTGGCGGCCGCCGACGCCCTCGGCCACCGCGACGCGCCGGCCGCCCTGCTGCTCCTCTGGAGCGGCGGGACCCTGCTCTTCGCGTTCGCCCTGAACTGGTCGATCAACGCCCGGTCCTTGCTCCCGCTCGCCCCCGCGCTCGGGATCCTGGTGGCCCGGAGGATGGATTGGGTGGAGGACGACCCGGTCACCGCGTCCCCGTGGCGCCGCTGGTGGCCGGTCGCACCGGCGATGGGGCTGGCGCTCCTGGTCGCCCAGGCTGACCAGCGGCTGGCGGAGACCTCGCGTGACGCCGCCCGGGGCCTGAGCGCCTCGCTGGCCGGAGCGGCGCCCACGGTCTGGTTCCAGGGACACTGGGGATTCCAGTACTACGCCGAGCAGGCGGGCCTCCGGCCCCTCGACTTCGGCAGCTCGAGCATCCAGCCGGGTGACCTGATCATCTCCCCGGTCGGCAACACCAACGTCCAGGAGCTGAATCCACGGGCGGTCGAGCCGGTCTCGGCGTTCCGCTGGGCTCCGCTCCCCTGGCTCACCACCATGTCAGGGCCCCTGGGAGCGGGGTTCTACTCGGACCTGTGGGGTCCCCTGCCCTTCGCGTTCGGCGAGGTCCCGGCGGAGGAGTACCGGGTCTACCGCGTCAGGGCGCGGCCTGGCGGTTAGCCTGGCCCACCAGGCCGTTCCCCTACGGTCGGGACCGCACCACCGCGCAGACCTTCATGAGGCTGCCGTCCACCTTGCACTCAGGGAGGGTCTTGCAGACCGCGCGGCAGTCCGGGTCGTGGAAGGAGCAGACCCGCTGCCCCCCCTGGACGCGGCACTCGGCGTTGCAGCCGGGGGCCTCGGCGATGAGGTGGTCATGCTGGCCGAGGGTGAAGCTCTCGTAGGCCTGCGCCTGCTGGCACCCCGACGAGACCAGCGCGAGCCCGGCAAGGACGGCGACGACGAGGAGCTGGAAGGTGGTTCTGCGCACGGCGATCCTCCTGGACGAATCATGGCTCATCAGTAGAAGGCCAGCCCCAGTCGACGGCGTACCAGGCGGGATTCTTCACTCCCGCGAACTCGACCCGGTTCACCTGGTACCGAAGCTGGAGGTGGATGGCCAGGCCGCGCCTCACCGTGACGAGCAGGCCGACCTCGGGGCCGGCGGCGAGCCCGTACCCCGTGGACTTGACGGCGAGCCCCCCGATCTCCTCCCGCACGTCATAGCGGACCCCGCCCACGCCCACGCCGAGGTACGGCTGGACCGGACCCCGGGTGAGCAGGAGGTGGCCGGTGGCTCGCAGGCCAATGAACTGGGCCCGGTGGTAGGCCGGGCCGGTCACCAGGGCGTCCGGGTAGGCGATCTCGCCGTACGGCAGGTTCTCGGCGAACCAGTTGTACGAGGCCGCCACCCCCAGCGAGAGCTGCCGCACCACCGAGTAGCGGACCTCGACCTGCAGCCCTCGCGGCGAGTCGTTGCCCACGAAGTCGGAAAGCCCCGCCGCGGGGCGCGCGGCCTCCCAGCCGACCGACAGGAGGCGCGTCAGGTGGTAGCTGGTATCCGCGTAGCCGTCGGCCCTGGCGGCACTGGGCCACGCCGTGAGCAGGAGGACGGGCAGGAGGGCGGCGTGCGCCTGGAGCCGCCTCATGGCGCCACCGTTCCGGCTGCCAGGTAGGGCGACTGGGCGAAGGCCTGATCGATGGCGGCCGCGGCGGCCGCGGTGTCGTAGCTCCCACCAGCGTCCTTGACCTCGTGGGCCTGGAAGGTCCAGACCACGGCCAGCGTCCCGGGCGTCGGGCTGCTGCGCAGGTCGGCGAGCTCGACGAGCAGGGTGCCGGCCTCGACGCGCAGGGGCACCCAGGACCAGGGGTAGCTCCAGGTGGCGTCAGCGACGCCCCAGGTGGCCGGGCCCAGGTGCTCGGGGCTCCCCACCCAGAAGTCCGCGGCCTGCCGGATCGGCGGGCTCCAGCGCCGAGACGTTGACGCTCAGGTCCGCCGCGACCGGCGCGGCGGGCGGGTTCGCCGGATCGATCGTCGCGACCAGCTGGTAGCCGCGCGCCTCCAGGGCCCGAGACCAGGGCCCCCAGGGTCGCGGGAGCGTCGAGGAAGCCGCCCGGGGCGGTGCCCTCGCCGGTCACGGGCGCGAGCTTCCCCACGATGGCGAAGGTCCGGAAGGTCGAGAAGTCGGCGCCGGCCGCCCGGTAGGTCACCACCGGCCCTCCGGGCTGGTCCCGGAAGGTGTCGATGTCGGAGACGCACCCGGCGGCCAGGGCGAGCAGCGCCGCGAACAGGAGCGAAGTGCCGTCGAACCTGGTCATGGGCCGCTCGCGCCGACGCACTGCCCCCCTGCCGCGTCGCGGTGAAGCCTACTGCGTCATGGTGAACAGCTGGACCCGGTGATTGCCCCGATCCGCCACGAAGGCGGTGCCGGCGTCGCTGACGCACAGCTGTGACGGATAGTAGACCGCGCCCTCCGACCAGCCCATGGCGAGGAAGCGCCCCTGGAAGGCGCCGTCGAGCCCGAGGACGACCAGCCCCTGGCCATGCTGGTCGACCAGGAGCAACCTCCCCCCGAGCACCAGTCCGGTAGGTCGGGAAGGTGGTCGAGTCGTGCAGGTCCTTCACCAGCGGCTTGAACTCCGCCGCCCCCTTCTCCGCCACCCAGACCGAGGGGCCCTTGGCATCCAGCGCGTAGAGCCTGCCAGCCCCGTCCACGGCCACGTCGGTGAAGAGCGTCCCGGTCCTGGGGAGGCTCGACGACTCGGAGGACGTTGCCGGTCGGATCGGCCACCAGCACCTTCACCGAGGCCAGGTCCAGCACCACCAGTTGCTCCGAGGAGTCCAGCTTGAGGCCGCCCGGGATGATGCCCTCGGGGGCCTTGTCCCCCTTCAGCTGCACGTAGCCGAGGAAGGCCCCCTTGGCGTCCAGCCGGCCGATGCGCTGGACCTTGCGATCGAGCACGTAGGCGACCCCCTTGGCGTCGAGCTGGAGCTGGATCGGGTAGGGCAGCTCCGGGATGCGGTACTCGACGCCGCCCGAGACCTCCTTGCCGGCCAGCTGGTACTCGACGATGCGGCCGTTGCCGGTGTCGGCCACCAGGAAGCGTCCGTCCCCGGCGCAGGCCACGCCCTCGACGTCCTTGAGGGGCTGCTTCTTGTCGTCCTCGTAGACGGATCGCGGCGTGCACGAACGACGACGGCGGCGCGGGCCGGCAGGGCGCAGGCCAGCAGCGCCAGCGCCAGGATGCGACGGGAGCTGAGCGGTCGCGGCACGGTTTCACCTCCTGTACTGCGTGTGGCACTTGGTGCAGAGCTCCGGCTGCGTCGCCTGGAGGAGCATCTTCTTGAACTCGGTGCCGTGGCCCCGGTGGCAGCTCAGGCAGTCGACCCTCAGGTTCGGGTTCCGCGGGTCCCTGACGTTGTCGCCCATCTTGTGGGAGCTGTGCTTGAGCCAGTCGTGGCAGGCGCCGCACATGTCGACCACGCTCGGGTTGGCGAGGAGCAGCGGCCGATCCGCGGAGTGCGGGTCGTGGCAGGACGTGCAGTCCCCCTCCACCACGGGCGGGTGCTTGGTCTCCGACTGCAGGCCGCGCCGGATGGACTGACGGGTGGCAGCCGCCGCAGACCACGGCCATGCTCCCGCGCAGCAGCCCCTTGGCCTTGGCGGCGTGCGGGGCGTGGCAGTTCAGGCAGGCGTCGCCTCCCACCACGGGCTCGTGGACGCGGTTCTTGCCCATGCATGTCCAGGACCTTCTGGACGTGGCACCCCTTGCAGAGGGCGCTCCCCTGCAGCTTGGTCGTGAACTGGTTGGCCGAGCCGGCCGGCTCGTGGCACTGGGCGCACATGCCCTTGGCCACGGGGGAGTGCACCCGCTCGAAGAGCATGCCGCGCCGGGTGGAGCCGTGCGGGTCGTGGCAGCTGGTGCAGTCGGCCTTGGCGACCGTGTAGCCGAGGTGCTGCTTCACGAAGATGGGCTTGTCGGTCTTGTGGCAGTCGAGGCAGAGCGCGGGGACGCCCTTCTTGAGCAGGTCGGGCGCCGCGGCCGAGCCGTGCACGAGGTGGCAGCCCGCGCAGCCGCCCTGCTCGACCGGCCGGTGCTTGGCGTGGCCTTGGCGACCGTCGCGGCGATCTCCTTGTGGCAGCCGGCGCAGAGCTCGGCCCCGCCCTTGACCAGGTTGAACTTGTTGGCGGTCGCGTGGGGGTCGTGGCAGCCGGTGCACTTGCCCGTCCGACACGGGCTTGTGCAGGCTCTTGGCCTCCTTGCGGCGCCATGTCCTGGTGGCAGGCCGCGCAGGTCTTGTCCGGCTCGGTGGCCAGCAGCTTGCCGTGGTCGGCCGCGTGCGGGTTGTGGCAGCCGGTGCACTCCCGCGCCTTGACCGGGCGTGTGCACCGAGGCCCGCTTCAGGACGTCCTTGAAGGCGACGTGGCAGCCCAGGCAGGCCTCGCCCGCGGCGCCCGGCTTCAGCTTGAACTTCGAGGCCTGGCCGAGGGCGAGCGCCGGGACCAGGGCCGCGGCCAGCGCCAGCGCGATGAGGGCGGATTCGGTTCTCATGGTGGCATCCCCTACTTCTTCTTCGGCACGGCGTGGCAGGCGTCGCACTGCCGGCCCGCGAAGGGCGCATGCTGCCTCGCCTTGAAGAACTTGGGGTCCTTCGAGTAGTGCGGGTCGTGGCAGCTCACGCAGTCCATGTCCTTGGGCGCGATGCCGAGGTGGGCCGTGCCGAAGCCGGGGGCCTTGAAGTCGTGGCACTGCCCGCACAGGTCGAGCTGCGGCTGGACGCAGGAGGCGGGGAGCGGCCGCGGCGTGCGGCGCGTGGCAGTCGAGGCAGCCCTCGACGGGCGGGTGGGCCTTCTCGCTCTTGCTCCGCTTCTTGAGGTCGGCGTGGCAGGAGAAGCAGGCGTCCGGCGCCTGGGCCAGGAGCAGCTCCTTGAGCGCCGCCTTGTGCGGGCTGTGGCACCCGGTGCAGTTCCCGCGGTCGAAGGCGGCGTGGACGCTCTTGGCCTTGGCCGCCTCCTGGCCCTGCTTGGCGTGGCACTTCAGGCAGGTCGCCTTCTGGTCCACCAGGAGCATGCCCCTTGACGTTCGAGCCGTGCGGGTCGTGGCACTTCAGGCAGTCGCCGTCCACGAAGGGCTTGTGGCTGCGTGCCGCCCTGCCCGCACCGGCTTCATGAGGCTCGCCGTGGCAGCCCTGGCAGAGCTTGGCCCCGGTCGCCCGCAGCAGCTTGGGCTCGTCCGAGGCGTGGGCCGGGTGGCAGGCGCCGCAGTTGCCGTCCAGCACCGGCTTGTGCGTGTAGGCCTTGAGGAAGCGGCTCTCGGCGTCCGCGTGGCAGGCGAAGCAGACCCGGTCCCCGCGCCCCTTCAGCATGCCCGGCGATGTTGGAGCCGTGCGGGTCGTGGCAGGAGGAGCAGTCGTTCCTGGCGAAGGGCTGGTGGACCACCTTCTTGCGGGCCGCCGCGTCCTTGGTCTTGGCGTGGCACGCTCAGGCAGAGCTTGGCCTCCTCCTCCTTGAGGAGCGCCGCGTTCTTGGCGGCGTGCGGCGGCGTGGCAGGCCGACGCAGCCGGCTCCGGCGGTGATCACCTTGTGGGGCACCGCGACGGCCTCGGCCTGGGCCTTGTGGCAGCCGGCGCAGAGGGCGTTGCCGGGCGCCCGGGCCAGCGCCTTGGCGTCCGAGGCGTGCGGGTCGTGGCAGGAGAGGCACTCGCCCTTCTTGACGGGCAGGTGGACCACCTTGCCGCCCGCGATCGAGGAGGCCTCGTGGCAGCCGGCGCAGAGCTTGTTGCCCTCCTCGCGAGAGCGCGAAGGGCTTGGTCGACTTCGCGTCGACGTGGCAGTTGCCGCAGCCTCCGCCGGTCGCCGGATCGTGGACCGAGGACCGGAGCAGCTTGACCCGGTCCGACGAGTGCGGATCGTGGCAGGCCGTGCAGGTCGGCCACCGGGTAGTCGCCGTGGGCCTTCTTGAAGGCCGGCGCCTTGGCCTCGTGGCACCTGGCCGCAGAGCACGCCCTCGGCCGGCCGTGAGCAGCCCCTTGCTGACCGAGCCGTGGGCGGCGTGGCAGCTGCAGCACCCCTCCTTGGTGACCGGGGCGTGGACGTACTTGCGCTCGAAGCCGGCTCCCGCTTGTGGCAGGCGTAGCAGGTCTCGGCCCCCTTGGCCTTGAGGAGGTGCGGCTCGTTGGAGCCGTGGGGGTCGTGGCAGGTCAGGCAGGACCCGCTGATCAGGGCGGTGTGCCGGAAGGGCTTGTCGAGGCCGAGGGCGTCGCGCTTGTGGCAGGTGGTGCAGAGGGCGTTCCCCGGCTGCTTCATCACCAGGCGCGGGACCAGGCCGTGCCGCAGGTGGCACTCCTCGCACTTCTTCTGCTTCACGGCGGTGTGCTGGTACTTGAGCGGTGCCATCTTCTCGGCGAACTTGCCGTGGCACTCCATGCAGTCCTTGCTCTTGAACTGCCGCTCCTGGGCCTGGGCGCCCGGGCCAAGGGCCAGGGCGGCGGTCACCGCCGCCAGCCCCAGGCCGTGCAGCCATCGCGTCAAGCTGGTGTTGGGCATGTCGTGGCTCCGGGCGGCCGGAGCGTCACTGGCCAATCCTCTCGATCAGCACCTCCACCGGGTAGCTCTGGCGAAGCTTGGCGGCCACGTCCTTGACCGCCTCCCTGAGCTTCTGCGCGGCGAGGATTCCCTCGATCTCGTCCCTCGTCTCCTCGAACGGCTGGACCTGCGCCGGCTGGCGCTCGAGGACGCGGATGGCGTAGTGGCCGCCCTTGGCGTCGCTGTAGGTGCGGCAGTCGCCCGCCGCCGCCCCGGCCAGGGCCTGCGTCAGCCCGGGCGGAAAGTCGCCGGCCCCGTAGGTCTTGCCGTCGAAGTGGAGCTCCAGCCCGTCGCCGGTGAGCTGGTCGTCGGCGTTGGCGGCGAGCCAGCGGTAGTCGGTCCCGGCGCGCAGCTTCTCGCAGGCCTGCTGGGCGGGCGCCGCCGCGGTGAAGCCCAGGCTCTCGAGCTTGAGGAACTCCGGCCTGGTGTACTCGGCCTTGTGGGACTCGTAGTAGGCGCGCGCCTCCGTCTCGGACACGGTCACCGAGGGCTCGAGCGTCTTCTGGACGTAGAGGCCGAAGAGCGCCCGATCGGCGAAGTCCTCGACCTGCTTCCGGTAGGCGGGCGTCTCCTGGAGCTTCAGGTTGCGCGCGTCGAGCAGCGGCAGCCGGCGGCTCAGGATGCTCTCCAGGGTCCGCCCCTTCCTGGAGTTGAGCTTCCTCTTCTCCGCCGTCTCCTGCGACCCCGTGGTACAGCTTCCGCTGCATCTCCTGCCACCATGTCGGCCACGGTCACCGGCTTGTCGCCCTTGATGCGCACGACCACCCGCTGGTCCTTGGCCATCGCCTCCAGCCCCGGGGTCTCGGCCTCGAAGTCGAGCGCGGCGATGCAGCTTCTCGTCCGGCGTCGCGTACTTCTTGAGGAGCCCCTCGAAGTACTTCTGCAGGGCGGCCTCCTCGGCCGGCGTCCTCAGGTCGGTGGCGACCTTGGCTCGCAGCTCCGGGTCCTCGGGGTAGCGCTCCCCGTCGAGGCGCATGACCGTGAAGCCGCCGGGAACGGCGACGGGGCCGGCGAGGCCGCCGCGCCTGGTCTGCTTCAGCGCCTTGACGACCTCCGGCAGCATCTTCTGCTCCGGGAGGAACTCGGGCTTCCCCGTGCCGGTGGCCTTCCCGTCGGCGATCGCCTGGGCGGCCAGCTTGTCGAAGCTGCCCTTCTTCGCGAGGTCGACCAGCTTCCTGGCGTCCTCCTCCTTGGGGAAGAGGAGCGCAGAGACCTGCCACTCGCGGACCAGGTCGCGATAGCGGCGCTCGACGTCCTTCTCCGAGACCTTCACCCCGTCCGTCACCCGCCGCCGGAGCGCCGCGGTCAGCGCCGTCTCCTTGTACTTCGCGACGGCCGAGGTGTACTCGGGCAGCTCCTGGAGCCCCATGTTGCGCGCCTCGAGCTGGATCAGCCGCGCGTCCACCAGCCGGTCGAGCGCGGGGCGGAAGTCCCGCACGCCGGCCTTGGCCTCGGTGGCCATGGCGCCGTGCATCTCGGCGAGCGCCTGGAGGAGATCTCGCAGGACCACGACCTCGTCGCCGACCCTGGCGATGACCGTGTCGGCCGAGGAGGCCGCGAACATGGGGACCTTCCGCCCATCCTTCAGGTAGACGTACTCCTGCCCGGGGCCGGCACCCTTCTTGCCGGCGCCGGCACGCCCAGGCGCCGGGGCCGGCCAGGAGCGAGAGGGCCATCACTGCGAGGAGGCGCTTGAACGCCTTGGCAATCGAGGTATTCATAGGGTCTGGGCTGCAACAGATAGCACGAAAGTCGCCGTGGTTACTGGCTTGAAAACGCTCGCGGGCCTTCGCCCTCACGCAAGACTTGCGTCGCCCGGAACGGCCGCGCCAACAGGCCGGGAAGCGAAAGTTCCGCTCGGCTAGGGGCCCGCTCCCTCCTCACCCTGGCGTCGCCGGCGACGAGGTGCGGCTCGGCCCGGAGCACCCCGCAGCGCGTTCGCCAGCCCCTGGGCGACGCTGCGGGTGACGCCGCAGAGGAGCGAGTTGGCCGTGGAGACCCTGCCGACGCTCGAAGAAGAAGACGCCCGTGTCGCCCCGCTCGAACGAGGTCGACTGCCAGACCGGGCGGTTGTCCCTGGTGGAGAGCGCGGTCGCGGAGAACTCCAGGACGGGAACGGCCGACTCGTCGTAGACGTGCACGTTGCCCGCCACCACCACGTCGGCCTCCAGCACCCCCAGGGCGATCCGGGCCGCCTCGTGGGTCACCCCGCCCTCCAGGATCACGTGGTGGTCGAGCAGCGTGGCGCGCACCACGCCGGGCTCGATGACCTTGAGGCCTGGCTCCACCACCAGCTGCCGGACCAGGGCCAGCAGCGCCACCTCCCCGGCGTCGCGCCTCCCGGTCTCGTTGACGAAGGGGACCACCGCCACGCGCACGCGCTCGGGCCCGAAACGGACCGGGCGCGCATAGGCCGAGCGCGGGCGGGACTGTGACCGTCCGGGCAGGTGTCGGCCGGCGGCTGCGTCCCGCCAGGAAGCCCTCCAGGGAGCCGACCAGCCGCGACACGGCCGATCCGCTCGAGCTTCTTCGGGTCGCGCACCATCCCGAAGTTCAGGAAGCCGGGGTGCTCGTCGCCGGCCATGCGCGACGCCGTCCATCCAGAGGATCTCCGGCTCGTCCGCCGTGGAGACGAGCCGCATGGTGGCGGCGAAGAGCGGTGGGTCCATCGCGCTGCGGAGGTCGAGCGAGGCCAGCAGGATCGAGTCCACGCCCAGCTCCTCGCGGGCCGCCCTGGCCGTCGGCCGGTCCACGCCGCCGGTGTACCGGACCCGGTGCCGGGCCAGGAACTGGGCGACCAGGTCGCCCGAGACGACGTCCAGCCCCCGGCCGAGCAGCGCCTGCTCGAGGGCCGCCTGCACCTGCGGCATCGCCTCCGGCCTCCCGCTCAGGTTCGCCAGCGGGAAGAGGGCCATGCGCCGGGCCGGTGACGGCGCCGCGGCTGGGGCGGCGGACCCGGGTGCGCGCAGCCGGCCGCAGCCGCCAGGAGCAGGGCGGCGGCGAGGCGTGCCGCGCGCCTACTTGAAGAGCTTGTTGAGGAGGTCATTGACCGCCGCCTCGGTCACCTGGTTCATGGGGGTGCCGCCGCTGCCCAGGAGCCGGTCGGCCGTGCTGACACCGCCCTGCGTGCTGGAGGCCGCCCAGACCACCTTCCCGGTGGCCGTCTCCATGATCTGGATGCTCAGCGAGACGATGTTCCCGGAGGCGGTGCCCGAGCGGACCTCGCCATACTCCCTGACCGTCCCGGTGACGATGGCGTCGACCTTGAGCACCTTCCCGAGCTTCACGACCTCGTCGATGCTCGGCGAGGAGGGTGCGCCACGCCGGCCGTGCCCAGGGTGCGCACCACCTCGCCGTGCGGGACCACGTAGACGGCGCCGGTCGCCAGGAGCATGGTGACGAAGACGTCGCGGACCCGCTCGGCGGCCGCGGTCTCGCGGGAGAGGTTGACGAACGGCAGGACCGCCACGGAACTCATCGAGCCGAAGTCCATCTCCTTGTCCTGGTAGCGAGGCGCCGGCGCGGCACAGGCGGCCAGGAGGGCCAGGGCGGCCACACGGGGCGGAGAACTCGGCGGGACGAGTCATGTCATGGCGGTCTCTCCTCGAGCTGGTGCCGGCTGGCTACAGGGGCACGCTGAGGCGGACGTTGAAGGCGCGGGAGCGAGGCTGGTGTTGGTGGCCCCGGTGGTGGAGTCGAGCCAGTTGTAGGTCGCCTCCAGGTAGCTGCCCCTGCGGAAGTTCCACCGCAGGTAGGGTCCTCCCTGGCGGGTCTGGATATCGTTGCTGGTGTCCAGCGTCTCGGTGAAGGCGGCCGAGAAGACCAGCTCTCCCTGCGAGAGCGGCGAGAGGCTGCCGTTGAAGGCCAGCAGCGTGTACCAGCGCCCCAGGTTAAACACCCGCGACGCGGTGGCCGAGAGCGAAGAGGATCTGGAGGGGAGCCCAGCTCACGCCTGCGTTGAGCGACTTCTGGAGGATGACCGCGTCGGGCAGGGGCAAGCCCGTGACCTGGTCGAGGCCCGGCATGGCTGACGCGCTGCTCGGAGTAGGAGGCCGATCCGTTGAGGGTCAGCCTCGGGTTCGGCACCAGCGAGAAGCCCACCGTCCCGGTGGCCTGCCGGTTGTCCCCCCGTTCGCCAGCGTCCCCAGCGCGTAGGAGAGGTTGGCGTTGAGGTTGACGCCGCGATACGGGTCGACCCGGCCGAAGAAGATGAGGGCGTTGTTCCAGCGAGGAGCCTCCGCGAACTGCTGGCTCTGCCCGTAGTAGCCCAGCGTGGCGCTGGCCTCGGGGATCGGCTGCGCGGCGACCTCGGCGGAGTAGCGCAAGGTGGCTTCGTGGCCCTTGCCGCTGTCGCCGTCGGTCCGGTCGAGCCGGGCGTTGAGGTTGAACACCCGCCCCAGGGGCTGGGTCAGGGAGAGCCCGTTGGTGATGGCGTAGGTCACCGGGACCGACCCCTGGCTCCGGTGGCTCAGGAACCCCTGGAAGTCGTATGCCAGCCGGGAGCGGATCAGCTCCGCCTTGACCGACGCGCTCAGCGTCCCCTGGACGGTCGAGGCCGCGGTGGTCCGCGCCGAGGTGGCCGTGGTGACCAGGGCGGCCTGGAGCTCGGTGACGAAGATGGACTGGAACTGGGTGTTGGTGGTGACGCCCGGCGGCCAGCGGCTGGACTACCACCTTGAGGTACCTGGCCTCGACCTGCGCCACCGGGATGGCGAAGCGATTCAGGTAAGGGTCGAACGTCGCCAGCCCCGTCACCGCCAGCTGGGTCCAGTTCAGGTTGTCGGCGCTCTGCCAGGCGGTGAAGGTGAGGGCGCCGGCCACGCCCGCGGGGAGCGTCCGGTCGACGAAGAGGAAGAGCGCGTTGACCGGGGTCACCGAGTCCACCAGCTCGAGGCCGACGTCGCGGGCGTCGGTGTCGCCGGCGAGCGTGGGCCCATAGCCGATGTTGAGCCCCGCGCTGGCGGCGGTGTCGCCGTCGATGACCGCGCCGTTGACGCTGAGCGTGATCCGGCTCGGCAGCGCCGGGAAGGTCTCGGTCGCGCTCAGCCCCCGGTACGGGGTTACCCGGTCCTCGACGGTGGCGCCGGGCTTGAGCAGGTGCGCCTCCTCGACGTGACTGGCCCACCCGGTAGTCCGCGCTGGCGCCGAGGCGGCCCTCGAGGAACTGGTCGGTCCACGAAGCCAGGGCCGTGCTGGCCCGAGGATCTTCGACTCGCTGCCGCCCAGCCGGTCCAGGGTCGTCGTTGTAGCCCAGGTTGTAGCGAAGGTGAAGCCGGCGCAGGTCGTAGCAGAGGTTGAGGTACCCCGAATCCGAGGAGGTGTCGGCGGCTGAACGATCCGGGTCGAAGCGATCGGACGTGGGACACGCCGAAGATCGAGCCTCGGCAGGTCGTCCGGACGCCACGACGCGGCGGCGCCGAAGGTCTGGCGGACCAGCGTGAGGCCGGGGCTGGTCGTGCCGGCGAGCGGGCGTCCAGCTCGTCCTGGGCTCGCTCGTAGCTCAGGTTGCCGTTGAGGACCCGATCACCGCCGGTCAGGCGGCCGTAGACCCGCCACCGGTCGTCGCGGAGGTTGCTCTCGACGCCATCGGACAGGGCGGACGCCTGCAGCCGGGCGAACGACCCGTCGGCGTAGAAGCGCAGGAGCGGGAGCAGGTCCTTGCGCAGGGTCAGGTAGAGCCGGGTCTCGGTCCCGTTGCCATCGAGCCGGGACTCGGTGCCCCGACTGGTCCGTCGAGGTCTGCTCGTTGACTGAAGTAGTTGACGTCGAGCCCTGAGGTTCAGGTCGTCCGGCCCGGACCGCGGGGCCGGGGAGGCCCCCGGCGACCAGGAGCACCAGCAGGGCGGTACCAGCGCGCCGGGCGGACGGTCGCCATGAGGGACTCAGCGACGCTCGCCGGACAGGACGACCTGGTAGGGGCGGCCCGGAACCTCGAAGCACGGCGAGCGCCTTCGCGGTGGCCAGGTCCAGGGCCACCACCGCGCCCCGGTCTGGCATCACTCCGAAGAGCACGTTCTCCACGTCGTCGATGGCCATCTGGCCGACGGGCCCGGGGACGTCGAGCCGGCTCACCGGCAGCAGCGAGAACGGGATCGAAGATTTGGAGCCGACCCCGAGTCCCGGCTCGACACGTAGACCAGGTCCGTCCGCGGATCGACCTTGAGGCCGCCCAGCCCCCAGCCCGACCAGCATCCGATTGACGACCCGGAGGTCCGGGAGGGAGAGCACCAGCAGGTAGGTCGATGAGGCGTGGACCACGTAGAGCCTGGTTGCCGGCCCGGTTCTGCGCCACGCGGATGGGCCGGGGATCGGTCGGGATGGTGGCCGCCACGCGCCCGCTGGCCCAGGTCGAGCAGGGTGATGGTGGCCGAGCCCTGGTTGACCACGAAGGCGCGCTGCCCGGTGCGATCGAGGAGCAGGGGGCCGGGCTCGTCCCCGACCTGGACCCGGGCGACCTCCATGTCCGACGACGGCTCGAAGAAGCTGGCGCTGGCCGAGCCCCGGTTGACCACCACCAGGGTCCGGCCGTCCGGGGAGAGGCGCCAGCTCCCGGGGCTCATCGCCAGGGCGCAGGTTGAGGCGGCGCAGCTCGCGGCCGGAGGAGACGTCCATGACCTGCACCGCGTCCTCGCCGGAGAGGGCCACGTAGAGCCGGGTCCCCTGGGCGTCGAGGGCCAGCCCCTCGGGCGCCCGTCCGGTGGGGAGCACGGCCACGACCTGGCGGGCCCGGCGATCGAACAGGGCCACGCCGTGGGTCGCGGTGTCGCTGGCGTAGCCCAGGAGCTGCGGGACGGCGGCCCGGGCCACCGACAAGGCGAAACGTCGGCTCGAAGGCGTGCTCGGCGCGGACCGCCGAGGCCGTCCTCCAGCGGAGGCGTGCAGCACCGTGGCGCCTCCAGCGGCAGCGGTGAACGCGCCGGCCAGCAGCGTGGGCTGGCCCGGCACCAGCAGTGCCGACGGGGCGCGGTCCGGTGCCACCGAGGCGCTCCTGAAGCGTCACCCGGATTCCCGTGTAGGTCCCGGGCGCCAGCCGGCCCCAGGCGATCGAGGCGCTGGGACGGGGCTTCGGTCCCCGAGATCTCGGCGCTGGCCAGCGTGAGGGGAACGGCCGAACCGTCCGAAGCGACGGCGGCGACCGCCGCGAAGGTGAAGGCGAGCGGCCGGGCGCTGGACTTGAGGGGCTGCAGGTAGAGGTAGACCTCCGCCTCGCCCTGCACGGGATCGGTCATCGCCGCCGCGGGGCGGTGGGTCAGGCACCCTGCCATGGCCATGGCGAGGATGGCTGGCGCGAGCAGGAACCTCATGCGCACTCCGGATCGGTTTGCCCGTGGACTGTCGATGACCCGGAAAGGAAAGGCGATGACCTGGAAAGGAACGTCGATGACCTGGAAAGGAAAAGGGGGGCCCCTTCTGGCGCCCCCCCTCTCCTAGCACGGCTGCGAAAGCGCCTGCATCAACGAACGGCTAGTCCTTCGCGTGGCACTTGTTGCAGAGCTGGCGCTGGAAGCCGCCGGCGCCGAAGGCGGCGGCCGGACGACCGTAGTAGCCGGCCGTCCACATGGCGACGGAGCGGCCCGCCGTGTAGATCGACTGGCTGTTGGTCATGAAGCCCGGCACGTCGTTGCCCGGGTACGCCGCCAGGCCGGTGGAGGTGTCGGCGCGGGTGATGAACTCGTTCCCTTCGTACCAGCGGAGCGCCTCGGGGAAGGCCGAGGCGTGGGCGCGGTGGCAGGAGAGGCACATCACCGTGTCGACCGAGGCCGGGCCGCCCAGCTGCGAGTTGTTGTTGCGGGCGTGGCCTTGAGGGCGGTGAAGCTGCTGGTGTTCTCGGCGAACGGGGTCAGCGAGCTGTAGGAGGAGGCCGCGGCGCCGGTCATGATGCCCGAGGAGACGTACGTGCCGTAGTTCGGCGGCGATGGTCGAGCCGAGCCCCTGGTCGATCGGGTGGACGTAGTTGCCGGCGGAGTGCATGTCCGGGTGGCAGGTGGCGCACCACTGGCCGATCGTGCTGGTGCCGGCGTCGTTGGCCGTAGGCGACGCGGACCTGGTTGGTGGCCTCGGTCTGGTTGTAGGTGCTCGGGGCGCTGGCGAGGACGTAGCCGGCGAAGTTCACGCCCTGGGTGGTGTCGCCGCCGCCGCGGAGGATGCGGTAGTGGCCGACGGCCTGCGGTGGCGGTGGGGACGGCGCTGTTGCAGTAGGAGCCGGAGCCGACGATGGGCGCGCCCGTCCTGGCCCACGTGTAGCCGGTGTCGCCACCGAGGCGGCGGACCTTGCCGTGCGGGTCATGGCAGCTCTGGCAGCCGAGGCTGGGACGCCGAGAAGGTCCCGCCGGGCGCCGTGGTGTTGACGGGGTCGGCGGTGAAGCCGGGCGCGAAGTCGGCGGCGACGATGTTGTGGCCGTGCGTCTCGCCGCCCTCGCGTAACCACCGCGGTGCCGCGCGACCGAGGTAGGTGAAGGTCATGCTGACCCAGGAGAAGTCGCCGCCCGGGGTCATCTGCGCCGGGATGCCGGACGCCGGGAGCGGGTTGGTGGCGACGTGGTAGCTGCTCTGGCCCGAGCCGGCCCCGTGGCAGGACAGGCAGGTCGAGCTCTGGTCGGAGCCGACGAGCAGGAAGCTCCCGCCCGCCGCCGGGGAGTGCATCGAGTGACAGCCGGAGCACTCGGCGACGCCGCCCGAGTGGAACGCGTAGGCCTGGCTGAAGCCGAACGCCAGCGCGGCGGCGGCGACCAGACGCAGGATGCTGCTGAGCCTCTTCTGCATGGTGAATTTCCTCACTCTTTGCTGCTTGGTTGGACTGCCGCGTGACGCTGGGGACTGCTTCTTCGTCTTCACTGCTTCAGTGATGCCTGAGCTTCTGAGCCTGACGACGGAACCACGACCCGGTAGACGACCACCCCGCCGACCGACTGGGCGACGGCCACCCAGCCATCGCCGGCGACGATGGACTTCGGCTTCCGCAGGCCAGCGGACTGCGACCCGGTGGCGCGGAACTCGCCGAGGAAGTTGAAGTCCTTGTCGAACGCGATCACCGCGCCCTTGAGCGAGTCGGCCACGTAGAGGTTGCCGCGCTCGTCGGCGGCGATGCCGTTGGCGATGTTGAAGCGGCCCGGGGCCCCGCCCGGCCTTGCCGAAGGACCGCACCTCGCCCTCCGGCGGCACCACGTAGGCCTTGAAGAGCGACGCGATGGTGAGGAGCAGGTTGCCGTGCCGGTCCACGTTGAAGCCGGAGATCCCGGTGTCGTTCCTCTTCTTCTCGTCGAAGCCGAGCCGCTCGGCGAGATCGTGGAAGGCCACCACGGCGCCGCTCGGCTCGATCACCAGGACCTGCATGGCCCCTCGGGAGGCCAGGTAGATGAGGCCGTTGGCGTGGACCATGGTGTCGGGCCGGAAGCCGGCGGGCGTGCTCGACGGGACGATGCGCCCGAGGAACTCGCCGCGCGAATCGCAGCGGGACAGGACCCAGCCCTCGGCCATGTCGCTCAGGACCACCAGGTCGCCGTCGTCGAGGACGGCCACGCCCTCGATGCCCCCCAGCGCCTCGTTCTGGCCGAAGGCGTAGATCTCGAGGCCGGCGCGGTTGAAGACGCGCACCATGCCCCCGGAGACCGTGTAGATCTCGTGGGCCTGCGGGTCGTAGGAGAGCTCCAGCCAGCCCGAGGCGATCCGCCCGGTGAGGCTGGAGAGCGTGTAGGCATACGAGGCCGCGAAGCCCGTGGCCTGGACTGCCGCCAGGACTGCGGCCGGGAGGGTCATCGCCAGGGCTGTGAAGAGTCCGCGGTTCATGCGTGACGCGGGGGTGTGCAACCCACGTGCCCCGCCGCGGCCTGAAGAATCTCAGCAAATCAGTTCATTGCATGACAGTCGCCGAAGCCGGATGTGGGGCACTTCCCCCAGATCTGCGTCAGGTGGCCCACCTACATGGGGCTTCGTTCCCCCTACATCGACGTCAGGGCCGATCAGCGGGGAGCAGGCCACCCGCCAGCTCGGCCCGCCGCGCCCTGGCGAAGGGAACGTTTACTGCTTCCTCCGCCCCGGCGCTCCGCAGGAAGCGGTCATAGGCCTCCATCGCCTCCCGCCGACGGCCCGTCTTGTCGAGGATCCTGGCGAGGTTGAAGAGCGCGGTGGCCTGCCCCTCGTCCACGGCGATGGCCGCGCGATAGAGCCGCTCGGCGCGCTGCAGGTCGCCCTCGATGGCCGCCGCGGTGCCGAGTTGGGTCAGGGCGCCGGCGTGGCGGGGATCGACCTCGAGCGTCCGTTCCCACTCGCGGCGCGCTCGCGCCAGGTCGCCCCGCTCCCGGAGCACGCAGCCGAGGTTGTAGTGGCCCGTCGCCGAGCCGGGGTCGGCACGGACGATGCTCTCGAAGAGGGTCAGGTCGTCCCTCCAGACCAGGTTCCGCCGTACCGTCGCAGAAGCGAGCAGGAGCAGGGCGACCGCGGTCCCCGCGGCGAGCCACCGGCGTCGCCCGCCGTTCCACGCCGCCCACAGCCTGTCGCCGGCGATGATCCAGACGCCGACCGCCGGCAGGTACAGGTACCGCTCGGCCATCGGGTAGCTCGGGATCGGCACCAGGTTGGAGATGGGAATGTAGCTTGCGGCGATCCAGAGGAGCCCCACCGTCGAGGGGACCGTGCGGCGCACCAGGAGGAACGCGAGCGCGCCCGCCAGCAGCAGCCAGGCCAGGAGGAGCCAGGGCTCCACGCCGCCTCCCGCCTCGGGGAGCCGGTGGAGGTGGTTGAGGCGCGCCGGGAAGACCAGGAGCTCCAGGTACCGCGGGACCACCTGGACGTTGGTCCAGAAGGCCTGCGCCAGGTGGCCCACCGAGAGCCCCTTCCCCACCACGTCGCCCAGCGCCAGCCGGCGCATGACGAGGTACAGCCCGGCGAACAGCGCGTGCGGCAGCAGGGCCAGGAGCCGCTGCCGGCGCGTGGTGCCCGCGGTCCACGGGCCCCAGGCCAGCACCGCGGCGAAGAGCAGCACGGCCGTGGCGGCGCTTTCCTTGCTGAGGAGGGCCAGGAACCACATGGCGCCGGAGCGCCAGGCCCTGGCGCCGAGGCGGGCCGGCTCCCCTTCCAGGAGCGGGAGGAGCGCCAGCAGCACGAAGAGCAGGGCGAAGAGGTTGTTGCGGCAGACGATGAAGTCGACGGCCTCGGTGTTGATGGGGTGCACGGCGAAGAGGAGGGCCGTGAGCAGGGCGGGCGCCTCCCGCCGGTCGAACAGGACGAGGCCGAGGCGGCGAAGCACGAGCACGTTGAGGAGGTGCAGGGCCACGTTGACGGCGTGGAACCCCCAGGCGCGCATCCCGAACAGCTGGAAGTCGAGCAGGTAGGAGATGCGGTTGAGCGGGCGGTAGTAGGGCACGACCATGTCGGGCTCGAGGAGGAGCCGCCAGAGACCGGCCAGGTCACGGGTGGCCGGATTCTCGACGATGATGGCGTGATCGTCCCAGACGAAGCCATTGGTGAGGCTGTTGGCGTAGCTGGCGACCACGGCCACGGCGAGGAGCAGCGGCGGTCCCCAGCGCTCCAGGAACGGGGCCGCCGCGGCACTGGCCAGGGGCGAGGCCGACGGCGCGCCCGGGCGGGGCGCTGGCGGAGGCGTTCCTCTCGACCTGCTCATGCCGCCCCCTTCCTCCCGGCTGCCAGCAGGCCGGCGAGGACCAGCGCACCGAAGGCGCTGATCCAGAGGCCGACCCGGAGCTCGGGTGGGTCGTACCGCATCTCCAGCACGTGCCGGCCGGCTGGCCAGTCGACGGCCCTCACCGCCGCGTCGGCGGGATGGATGGTCACCGGCGCACCGTCGAGCGTGGCCCGCCACCCCGGGGACCAGAGGTCGTTCACGACGAGGAGGCCGGGCCCGCTCGACTCGGCCTCCAGCCGAACCCACTCGGCGCCGCGCGCGGCGGAGAGGACCCGACCTGGTGCGAAGGTGGCCGCGGCGTGCCCCTCCAGGACGACCTCGGGCCGCCCGGCGGCGACGAGATCGGCCAGCGCCAGGTGGGCCTCGAGGCGATCGCGGGCGGGGACCGCCGCCGGCGCGAACCAGGCCCACGGCCGATGCGGGACCTGCCAGACGGCGATCCGCCAGGTCGGGTCCTCCAGCAGGAGGCGCCCACCCTGGATTCCGGCCCGGGCCCGCGCGGCGGGCTCCGCGTCGGTGGTCGGCCCGACCACCACGTGCGACAGCCCGAAGCGGCGGTGCGCCACCATGGCGCCGGGCCCGAAGCGCTCGGTGAAGATGCCGGCGACCAGGAGGTAGCGGATTGGCAGGACGCCGGAGTAGGCGTCGAGGTTGGCCACCCGCGCCTCGACGGCGCGGGAGGGCAGGCCCATGCGCCCCTCGATCCACTCCAGCCGATCCCAGTGGTCCAGCTCCGCCGGTCCCCAGGAGGCCGGCGTCGGCGTCGAGAGCCGAGGGAACGGCTCCGAGGACCGCACCGCCGCCATGAGGCTGTCGTCCCGCTCGAGCCGCGCACCCGCGTGGACGGAGAAGGGCACGGCGCCGATGGAGGCGACGGCCACGGCGGCGGCCGCCAGCGCCGGGAACCAGCCCCTCCGCGCCGGCCGCGACGCGACCGCCAGGCCTCCGCCGAGCAGCGCCGCCGCCCCCGCGGCGTGGGCCGCCCCGATCGCCAGCCGCCAGCGCGCCTCGCTGGCCGCGCCGTCGCTCGCGCCCAGGGCCCGCAGCAGGGCCTCGCTGCCGCTCCACGCCGCCAGGGTCGCGGCGACCACCGCCAGGGAGGCCGGCCAGGAGGCCAGCCACCAGGGCCGGCCGGCGACGCGGCTCGACCCGATCCGAGCCGATCGCGGCCAGCACCGCCAGGCAGAGCGAGAGGGGTCCCACCATCTTCTCGGCGTAGCGGAAGGCGCCCCACACCGGCACGCCCCGGAGGAGCTGGGTGGCGCCAAGGAACGGGCCGAGCGCGAGCCAGAGCAGCGCCACGCTCGCCGCGCCCAGGAAGCGACCGGCCGGCGTCCCCCGCGCCCCCTGGGCGGCGAGCCAGGGCACGCCGACCCCGAGGAACACGCTGGGGACGAAGGGCATGAAGTAGTCGCTGGGCCCGCCGAGCCACTGGAAGACGGGCGCAGCCGCCTCGCCGGGCTTCCCGTAGAAGAACCCCGGCAGCGCCAGCTCCAGCAGGCGCGACCGGCGCCAGCGACCACTGCGTGGCGTCGAGGCCGCTGAACCCGGCCGACCGATCCGCCTCCCGGAAGTAGGCCCAGGAGGGGACGAGCTGGACGGCGGCCAGGGTGGCGCCGAGGGCGATGCCGAGCGCGGCCCGGCCGAGCCCGCGCCCTCCTCCCGCGCTCCAGGCCAGGCCCAGGCCCAGCACCGACGCGATGAGCAGCCACTGCGGGTCACCCGAGAAGGCCAGGATGGCCACCGCCGCGCCCGCGCCGCCGACGCCGAAGCGCCGGCCCCGCCCCGCGGCGTGGAGCGCCGCCACCGCCCAGGGCGCGACGCCGGCCGCCGTCTGGTACTGGATGATGGAGCTCATCGAGACGACGTAGCCGGAGAGGCCGAAGGCGATGCCGCCCAGCGCGGCGGCGGCGGGCGAGGCGCCCAGCTCGCGCGCCAGGAGGAAGGTCCCCACGGCCGCGAGGACGACGTTGGCGACGATGAGCGGGTCCATGCCGCCACCGGGCGCCACCAGCGCCGCCAGCAGCGACACCGGGTGGAGCACCGCGTGCATGGACTGGGCGAAGAGCGGCATGCCCAGCCCCTCATAGGGGTTCCAGAGCGGCAGCCGGAGGTCGCGCAGCGCCTCCACCACCAGGGTCCGCACCGGGCCGAACAGCCTGGAGGTGTCCCGCCAGGCCAGCGTATGGCCGGTGGCGAGGAGGAGGAGGAGCGGGGCGGCGGAGACGACCGCCACCGCCAGGGCCCAGGCGGACGCTCTCGGCATCGGCGGCGCGCGGACCGGGTCCGTCATCGCAGACCTTCTAGCGGCGGACCAGACGGCAAGTCAAACATGGCCTCCGAGGTGACGTCGCGAGGAGCGCTCCGTGGTGGCCGGTCGCTCTCGCGTGGTATGGGCTGCAGCGTGGCCGAGCAGATCCCCGACACGGTGCCGGGACCCGCGCCGACCGGCTCGATCCGCACCTCGCTGCTGGTGCTGGCGCTGGTCCTCGCCGTGGCGGCCGTCTACCGCCAGGTCGGCGCGTTCGGCTTCGTCAACCTCGACGACGGCACCTACGTCTACCAGAACGCCCAGGTCCGGGCGGGTCTCACCTGGGACGGCGTCGCGCTGGGCCTTCGGCTTCCACGCGGCCAACTGGCATCCCGTCACCTGGCTCTCGCACATGCTGGACGTGCAGCTGTTCGGGCTCGATCCGGGCTGGCACCACCTCGTCAACGTGGGCCTGCACCTCATCAACACGGCCCTGCTCTTCCTCCTCCTCCAGCGGGCGACCGGGGCCACCTGGCGCAGCGCCTTCGCCGCCGCCCTGTTCGGGCTGCACCCGCTGCACGTGGAGTCGGTGGCCTGGATCTCGGAGCGCAAGGACGTCCTGAGCACGGTCTTCTGGCTGCTCACCACCCTGGCGTGGCTCGCCTGGGTGCGCCGGCCGAGCCCGGCCCGGTACGCCACGGCGGCCGTCCTGTTCGCGCTCGGGCTCATGAGCAAGCCCATGCTGGTGACGCTGCCGCTGGTGCTGCTCCTGCTCGACGCCTGGCCGCTCGGGCGGTTGGGGCCCGGCGCGGTCTCGCTCCGGACCCTGGCCCCGCTGGTGCGCGAGAAGCTCCCGCTCCTCGCCCTCTCGGCGATCTCGAGCGTCATCACCTGGCTGGCGCAGGCCCGGGGCAGCGCGATCTCGGACCTGGTGCGTCCTCCCCCTCCCGCGTCCGGGCCGCCAACGCGATCCTGTCCTGCGTCGCCTATCTCCGGCAGACCGCGTGGCCCACCGGGCTGGCTGCCCTCTACCCGCACCCCGGGCTGCTCGCCGGCGGCATCGATGGCCTGGAGGTCGCCGCCGGCGGCGCGGTGCTGGTCGGGCTCAGCGCCCTGGCCTGGTGGCAGCGGAGGCGGCGGCCCTGGCTGCTGGTGGGCTGGGCCTGGTTCCTGGTGACCCTGGTCCCCGTGATCGGCCTCGTCCAGGTCGGGGTCCAGGGGCGAGCCGATCGGTACACCTACGTGCCGCTCATCGGCATCTTCATCGCGCTGGCGTGGGCGATCCCGGCGCCGGCGCCGGACGCGCGCGGCTGGCGCCTGGCCCTGGCGCTGGCCGCCGGCCTGGTCCTGGTGCCGCTGGCGGCCGTGGCCAGCCGGCAGGTGGCCACCTGGCGCGACAGCCTCACGCTCTTCGACCACGCGCTGGCGGTGACCCGGGACAACTACCAGGCCTGGCGGAACCTCGGGACCGCCTACACGGACGCGGGGCGCCAGCCCGAGGCCATCGTCGCGCTGCGCGAGTCGGTCCGGCTCATGCCGCAGGATGCCGACGCCTGGATGAACCTGGCCATCGCCCATTCCCGGGCCCGCCAGTTCGAGGAGGCCGAGGCCTGCTTCGAGCAGGCGGTCCGCCGCCGGCCGGGCGACCCGGTCATCTGGTACAACCTCGGCCTGGCGGCAGCGCTGCAGGGGCGCTGGGAGCGGGTCGCGGAGGTGCAGGAGCGGCTCCGGCGGCTCGACCCGCGGATGGCGGAGGAGCTGGCAAGAAGGCTGGCGAGACTTGGCGGAGCGCCCTAGACGCCTGTCGAGGAATGACCGGATGAACCGCTCCACGCTTCGCCTTGCCGCACCTGCGGTCCTGCTCGCCGCGGCCGTGCTCCTGCCGTTCCTCGGCAAGGCCTTCACCATCGACGACACCATCTTCCTCCGCGAGGCGGAACATGCGGCCGTCGAGCCCCTGCACCCGACCGCCTTCGAATCGTGTGGGGCGACGTCCCGGAGCGAGCCTCGCCCTCCAGCGGCCCCGTCATGGCCTGGCTGCTGGTGCCCGCCGTGCTGTCCGTGGCTCCCGAGACGGTGGCCCACCTCACCCAGCTTCTTGATGCTCGCCCTGGCGGTGCTGGGAACCGTGGCCCTCAGCCTGCGCCTTGGCGTGGCGCCGGCGTGGGCGGCGGCGGCCGGCCTCCTGCTGGCCGCGACCCCGACCGCCCTGGCGATGGCCGGCACGGCCATGCCGGACGTGCCGGCCATGGCGCTCGGGGTCCTGGGCGTCGAGAGGCTCCTCGCCTGGAAGCAGGAGCGCCGCGTGCACCAGGCGGTCCTGGCGGCCGTCCTCCTGGGGCTCGCTCCCTTGACGCGGTCGCACCTGATCCTCCTTCTCGGGGTGGGCGCTCTCCTCCTGGTGGACGACTTCCTGAAGCCGTCGGGCTGGCGAAGCACGAGGTGGACCGCCTTCGTTCCCGTCGGCGCGGCGCTGCTCGTGACCGCTTCGGTCCTGTGGCTGACCTGGGATCACGACCCGGGCTCCAAGGGGCTCGTCGGCGCCACCAGGGGAATCAGCGCGCTCGACAACCTGGCCCCGAACACCGTGGCGTTCGCCACCAACTGGGCCCTGGCGCTCCCGCTCGCCCTCCCCTGGCTGCTGCTGAGGCCCATGGCCATCCTTCGCCGGTGGTGGCTGCTGCTCCTCGGGATCGGCGCGATGTACCTGCTCTGGTCCAGTGCAACCGCCAGTCGGTCTCCCAACGCCCTGGCCGCCGGCCTTGGCCTGGCGGTCCTCTGGGACATCCTGGCCGATGGCTGGAAGCGCCGTGACCCCATCCAGGTGGGCCTGGGCCTCTGGCTGCTCCTCCCCCTGGCGCCGATTCCGTATCCTCAGCTGCCGCCCAAGCTGCACCTCGCCGCCGCGCCCGCCGCGGCGATTCTCGTCGTGCGCGAGATGGCGAGCCGCGGGCGCCTTCACGCCAGGCTCGTCCTGGGCGCGACGATGGCGGCGGGCCTCGCGCTCGGCGTCGCGATCCTGCGCGCCGACACGGCCTTCGCCGGGCTCGCTCGACGGGCCGTGGCCGAGCTGATCGTGCCGCAGGTGGCCGCCGGACACCGCGTCTGGTTCGTCGGCCACTGGGGGTTCCAGTGGTACGCCGAGAACGCCGGCGCCAGGATCGTGACGACCACCCCGCCCTATCCGGCCCCCGGAGACCTCCTCGTCGGCAGCCGAGTCACCCATTCTGGCGTGATGGTCGATCCCATGCTGCGAAGGGACTTCGGGTTCACTCGCCTGGCGACCCTGGAAGACTGGACGCCTGGTGGCCGTCTCATCACCGAGGGTGCAGGGTTCTTCTCGAACAACTCGGGCTACCTGCCCTGGACCTGGGGCACCGGCTTGCTGGACGCATTCGATCTGTACCGGGTGGAGTGGACCAGCCGGCGTGACCCCGCCGTAGCCCGCCGGCCGGCTGGTCTCGTCAGGGCTCCACCCGCTCGCCGACGATGACCTCGTCGCGGGCCGCGGGGAGCGGGAAGAGATCGGATCCGGAAAGTTGCCGAACGGGAGGTCAGGCGCGCCGGTCGAGATGAACCGCCACTGGTGCCTCCTTGCCACGTCCTGGAAGACCGGGTGGTGGACGAAGGGCACGCTCCGCCGGATGACCAGGAACCTCGGCGGGGGCTGGTCCTCGGCGCGGAAGGCCGCGACGCCGCCGCGGATCCGGGCGTCGGTGTAGAACATGAAGGGGATGTCCTCGTAGTTCACCAGGATCTCGTCGCCGGCCCGGAGCAGCGGGCGGAGCGCCTCGATGACCAGGCGGTTGGGGTCGGGGCGCTCGTCGAAGATCTCCCGGGCCATGCTCGAGAGCTCGCGACGCTCGACCAGGTCGTGGTGCCGTCTTCAGTCCAGGGATCGAGGCAGAGACGGGGCCGCGACCAGGCAGGTGGCGATCAGCACGAGCCCGCCCCCCGCCATGACCGGGACCCTGACCCCGGGCGTCTTGTCCAGGACACCGCCAGCGCGGCCAGCTCGGCCACGGTCCAGGCGGTGACCAGCGCCGCCAGGGGCGTCAGCTCGACGAAGTACCGGTGAAACGGGACGGGCGCCACGAAAGCCACCCACGGCACCAGGGCGAGGATGGTCCCCATCGCCACGGCCAGGAGCAGCCCCTGTTCCCGGCGCAGCGCCTGACGCTTCCGCCAGAGGAGCCAGCCGGCCACCGCCAGCACGGGCAGGGCGATGACGTACTGGTTGACGTTGTAGACCGACCCGGCGAGCCGGATCTCGAATGGACCAGTCGGATTCCTGATCCGCGAGAAGATCCCGTAGTACCAGGCGAAGGGCGCCACCGTGGCACCCAGCGCGGCGAAGACGCCGGCCGGGCGGCCGAGGCGAGGCCAGGCCGATGCGGCCGCCGCCAGTGCCAGGACCCCCATGGCCGGGAAGAACGAGCCGTAGTCGCACTGGAAGTAGGTCCAGCCCGCCAGCACGAAGAGTGGCGCACCCCAGCGTCCGCCCCGCTGCCAGCGAAGGAAGGCGGCCACCGACACCAGCATCATCAGCGACGAGAGCGCGTAGTAGCGGCTCTGCCGCGAGTGGAGGATCCAGAATGCGTTGCCCGTGAGGAGCGCGGCCGCCAGGACGGCCGTGGCGCGGTCCTCGAGGACCCGCATGGCCACCAGGTAGACCAGCAGCACCGTGGCCAGCGCCGCCAGCGCGAAGGGAAGCCTCGCCTGCCAGGTGCCATGGCCAAGCAGCCCGAGTGAGGCCCCTGCCGCCACGAACTGGCCCCAGGGCTGCCCCACCCAGGTGGTGTCGGCCCTGAAGTCGCGCCGCTCCACCAGGTAGCGCAGGGCCGCCTCGGCGCTCCCGGTGCGCTCCCGGATGGTCGACCGATCCTCGTCGACGAAGCTGTCCATGGTGATGAGGTTGCGCCCGTCATAGGCGAGCGGCTTGCCGTACTTCAGCATCCGCTCCGCCATCACCGCGGTGGCAGCCTCGTCCTGCCACAGGTAGACGGCGCCCAGCCTCCACGTCAGCAGCACCGCCGCGCACAGCATCACCACCGCGATGGGGAGGTGGCGCTTCATCGTGAGCCTCCCGGCGTGAAGTCTCGCCGCCGGAACACCAGCACCCGGTTGGCCCGGGTCTCGGGCGCGCGGGCCGCCGCCTCGTCCCAGTAGGCGTCGGTCCGGTCCGGGGCGAGGATTTGCACCTGGCCGACGAGGTCGTAGTCCCGGGCCACGAACTGGTCCGCCCACTGGAAGATCCAGGGGTCCGAGGTGCGCCGCACCAGCCAGGAGGTGGGGACGAAGGCCCAGACCAGGTAGGCGGGCCGGGCCTGCTCGACCTCGCTCGCCAGCTGCTCCTGCATGGCCCGCGCGAACGGCTGCGGCTCCATGAGCCCGTAGGCGTAGACGAAGCCGGTCGCCGAGAGGCGCCGCGCGTAGAAGAGGATCTGCGGCTCCGATCCGAGGATGGCGATCCGGTCCTCGGGGCCGGTGCGGGCCGCGATGTACTCGGCCACCATGGGCGACTCGGGGAAGGGGTTGTCGAGGTAGAGGGCCCGCGAGACCTGGGCCGGCGTCAGCCTGAAGAGGAGGTCCCGCTGCGTCCAGGCCGTCTGGCCGCAGCCGGCGGCCACGACGAGCAGCCCGGCCACGGCGCCCGCCCGCCCCGCCCGCTCGGCCGCGAGCCGGACTGCCGCGCCGACGAGCAGCCCCAGCGCGGGCAGGAGGAGGATGAAGTAGTGACCGCGAAAGTACAGGCCGGCCGAGACCCCGACGAAGGAGCAGGCCGGCAGGGCCACCAGGAAGGCCCGCTCGCGGACAGGCCGACCCGGCCAGGCCACTGCTATCAGGCCCGCGCCGGCGACGGCGGCGAGCAGCCACGCCTGCCCGATGGCGCCGGAACCGTTTCTGGCGAGGTCCTCCAAGCCGGCGCCGAGCGAGCGTGCCGTTGAATAGGCCTGGGCGTAGCGGACCGTCCAGAGCCAGAGCTGGTCGAGCGTCCCGCCGAGCCAGGCCCAGGCCACCACGAGGAAGAGGGGCACCGCCGCGCCGGCCAGGAGCGCGCCCTCCTCGGCAACCAGCCGCCCTCGGCCCGCCCCGCCCGGCCCGCTCCGGCTCCAGGCGAGCCAGCCGGCCCCGAAGAGCAGGAAGACGCCCCCCGGCTGCTTCATGAGGAGCGCTGCCCCGAGGAGGAGGCCGCTCCCGAAGAAGGCCGGGAGCCGGCCGCCCCCGATGGCCCGGTGGAGCACCAGCAGGCCCGCCACCGCCGGCAGCAGGACGAAGTGCGTCGCGTGGCCGAAGAGGCCGAGGAGCGCGGTCGAGATGGACAGCCAGGCGAACGCCGCGGCCGCGGCCAGGGCCGCCGCCGTGCCGAGCAGCCTCCGGCCGAGCAGGAAGAGCAGGGCCGTGGTGGCCGCGTTGACCACCAGCAGGCCGATGCGCAGCCCAGCCGCCGTCTGGCCGAAGACCGCCATGGCCGCGGCATAGGCGAGCTGCGTGCCAGGGAGCTTCATGGTGTAGGCGAGCTGGTAGGGCGGGAAGCCCCTCAGGAGCAGCTGGCCGAAGTAGGCGTACTCCCCCTCGTCCCGCTCCAGCGGCACCTCGAGGAGCCGCCACCGGATGAGGGCGACGCCCAGGTACGCGGCCGCGAGCAGGAGCCAGGCCACGGCCTGGCCCGGCCAGTCGCCGGAGCCCTCCTCGGTTACCCGGGCATCTTCCATGATCGGGAGCATCCATACCTCGGTCACGGGTCGCCGGAAACAGGGACGGGGGCCGCCTCGGTGAAGGTGGTAATCTTCACCACCCTCGCGCCAGGCTCGCCCACGACGACGCGAAGGACCCCGGTGACCTGGACCCCATGACGCCATGACCACTCACGCGCGCCACCTCGTGAGCTCGGGCGTCCTGGCCCTCTCCTTCCTGCTGGCCGCCTGCCCGTCCTCGTGCGACCGGGGGCGCGGCCCGACGCCGCCCGGGGCGCCCGCTCCGGCGCCGTCGGCCGCGGCGCCACCAGCTGCGACCGAGGCGCCCGGACCCGCCGAGCCGGCCCCGCCGGCGCCTGAGCCGGCCGCCTCGCCGGCCGTCCCGCCAGCGGCCTCTCCGCCCCCGACCGTTGCGCCCGTGGCGCCAGGTGCCCCGGCCGAGCCAGCCGCGCCGCAGGCGGCGCCGACGGCCGCACCGCAGGCCGCGCCGCCCGGGCCCACAGGGGAAGCCGCGGCAACGTCGGGTCAGCCACCTCCCACTCCTCCCGCGGCGCCGCCGATCGTGGTGCCGCCTCCTCTGCCGACCCCTCCCCCTCCACCGCCCGGCCCGGTCCCGCCCACGACGCCTGGCGGCCTGCGCGCGACGGCGGTCTCCGCCACCGAGGCTGAAGTGGAGTGGCAGCCCTCGGCCGGGACGACCCGGGCCACCGGATACGAGCTGCGGGGCGGGGAGGACGTCATCCGCACCGAGGCGACGCGGGCGCGCGTCAACCGGCTCGCCCCGCTCCGACAGTCCTGCTTCACCGTGACCGCGCTCGGCCCCGGCGGCCTGCGCTCCGGCCAGACCGAGCCCTTCTGCCTCAGCATGCCGCCCGACACCACCCCGCCCACGGCCCCGGCCGGGGTCACGGCCCGGGCCGAGCGCGGTGGCGTCGGACTGAAGTGGTCGCCGGCGACCGACGACGTCGGCGTGGCCGGCTACGAGATCGTGAGGGATGGCAAGGTCGTCGCCTCCGGGCCGCTCACCGAAGGGCGGGAGGCGGGGCTCCCAGCCCGAGAGCACTGCTTCACGGTGCGCGCCCTCGATGCCGCCGGCAACCGCTCTCCACCCTCCCCGCCCGCCTGCGCCACGCCCCCCGACACCACGCCACCGTCGGCACCGTCGGGGGTCGCCGCCACGCCACGGAGCGAGAGCGAGGTCGAGGTCGCCTGGAAGCCCTCCACCGACGACGTGGGCGTGACCGGCTACGAGGTCCTTCGCGACGGAAAGCCGGTGGCCAGCGTCCCCGTCCCGCCCGCCCGGGAGGCCGGACTCACCGCCGCCGCCCACGTCTGCTATTCGGTGGTCGCGCTCGACGCGGCCGGCAACCGATCCCAGCCCTCGCAGCCCGCCTGCACAACCACCCTCGACCAGACGCCGCCCCGGCCGCCCGCGTCGGTCACGGCCACCTTGAACGGGGACCAGAGCATCGACCTCCAATGGCCCGCCGCCATCGACAACGTGGGCGTGACCAGCTACGAGGTGTGGCGCGACAGCCGAATGGTGACCCGGCTCGGCACGGCCAACAGCTACCGCGACGCCGCGCAGCGGACCTCGGCGAGACTTGCTTCGCGGTGCGCGCGCTCGACGCGGCGGGCAACCTCTCCCCTCCCTCCCCACCCGCGTGCGTGCGCACGCCCGACGTGACGCCCCCCACCGTGCCATCCCGGGTCGTGGCCACGGCCGCCTCCCCGACTCGGATCCTGCTGTCCTGGGAGCGTTCGACCGACGGCTTCGGCGTCGTCGGTACGAGGTGACGCGTGACGGGGCGCTGGTCGCCAGCGTCAAGGCTCCGCCTGCCGAGGAGAGCTCCCTGAAGGAGCCGGGCCGCTACTGCTACTCGGTGGTGGCGCTGGACGCGGCCGGGAACCGCTCGGCGGCATCGGCCCCCGCCTGCACGCAGACCGCGGATCCTTCACTGCCCCTCCCCCCGTCGAGCCTGGTCGCCGTGCGCACGGGCGCCGACGAGCTCGAGCTCCGGTGGGAGGCATCGCCCACCAAGGGCGTCGTCTACGAGGTCCTGTGGGACGGCGGGCGCAAGGTGGCCGCGACGCAGCAGGCCAAGTCCAGGGTCCTCGGCAAGACGCCGCTCACGAGGCTCAAGGTGTTCGGGCTGGCAGCGCGGGAACGTCACTGCTACAGCGTGGTGGCGCGGCGGGATGCACAGGTCTCCCCCGAGACGCTGCCGGTTTGCGCCTCGGCGAGCTCGGCCGCCGACGCCAGGTGAGGTGCCCGTGCCGGAGGACGTGAAGACCGCCGTGGACCACGCCCCCTTCCGGCGCCTCCGGCGCCACGCCCTGGCCGTCGCCTCGCTGGCCGCCGCGGCGCTCGCCGTCTACTGGCACGTCCTCGGCCACCAGTTCCTCGCCAACTGGGACGACGCCGGGTACGTGACGAACAACCCGGTCATCCACGACCTCAGCTGGAGGGGCATCCGGACCGTGTTCGGCCGCTCCTACTTCTACAACTACGCCCCCATCCACCTCCTCTCGTACATGGTCGACGACGCACTCTGGGGCCTTCGCCCTTCTGCGTTCGCCCTCACCAACGTCGTGCTCCACGCGGCCAACGGCGTCCTGTTCTACCTCCTCCTGGTCAAGCTCGGCTGGAGGCGGCTGGCGGCCTGGGCGGCTGCGCTGATTTTCCTCGTCCACCCCGTGCAGGTCGAGTCCGTGGCGTGGATCTCCCAGCGCAAGGCGGTGCTGTCGCTCTTCTTCTTCCTGCTGGCGCTGCTCGCCTTCGTCCGCTACCGCCGCACCGACGGCCGGCGGCGCTGGGTCCTCTACGCCGGCTCGCTGCTCGCCTTCGGGCTCGCGCTGCTCACCAAGGCGACCACCGTGGTCTTCCCGCTGATCGCCGTGCTCTTCGACCGGCACTTCGAGCGGGAGCGGAGCCGCTCGACCTGGCTCCTCGACAAGCTGCCGTTCCTCGGCGCCGCGGCCGCCGTCGCCGTGGCCACGGTCCGCGCCCAGTCCCCGGAGATGGGGGGGGGACGAGCGACTACCACGGCGGCTCCCCCTTCGCCACGCTCCTGACCATGCTGCCGGTGCTGGTCCGCTACCTGGGGATGGTCGCCTGGCCGGCTCGCCTCAGCGCCGTGTATGCCCCCTCCATCAAGACGGCAATGAATCTCGAGGTGCTCCTGGCGGCGGCGCTGCTCGCCCTGGTCGTCGCCTTTCGGGGTGCACCTCTACCGGCGCCGCGGCAAGCAGCTCGTCTGGCTCCTCGTCTTCGCCATCGGCCTGCTCCCGGTCTCCGGAATCATCCCAATCGTGACCCTGATGAACAATCGGTACCTCTACCTGCCCATGCTGGGGGCCCTCGGCCTTCATCGTCGGCGCGGTCCAGCTCCCCACCCGGGTGACGCCTTCACCGGGCGGGGCGCGGGAGCTCGAATGCGGCGGCCGCACTCACATGCTCGTCGTCACCTGGGCCACCCTGGCGGGCCCTCAGGGTCCCGGTGTGGCGGGACAACTCTGCTCTGGCAGGACGCGGTCCAGAACAAGCCGGAGTCTCCCAAGGCCCACTTCCAGCTCGCGCATGTCCTCGAGAAGCAAGGGCAACTCCAGGCCGCCGTGGCGGAGTACCAGGCCGGCCTCTGCTCTCCTCCCGGTCACATCAGAGACACTGCTTCCTCGGGCTCCTGTACAGAAAGCTCGGCGCCACCGACCTGGCCCGGGAACAGTTCCAGCTAGCCATCGCCGCGCTGCCCAGCTTTCTGGGAGGCGCGCATGGCCCTCGCCATGGCCTTCATGAAGGGCAACCGGCCGGAGGAGGCCATACCCCAGTACGAGGCCGTCCTCGCCTACAATCCGCGCTGGCTGGCCGGGCACAACAACGTCGCCATCGCCTACGCGCAGACCGGGCGTCCCGGAGCTCGCCACGCAGCACCTCGAGGCGGCGGCCCGGCTCAATCCCAGGAGCGCCGCAGCCCACTTCAACCTGGGGCGCCTCCTCCTGCAGCAGGGCCAGCCGGCCAAGGCCGTCGAGGAGCTGGAGCGGGCCGCGGCGCTGGCCCCAGGGCGACCCCACCATCCAGAAGGGGCTCGAGGAGGCCAGGGCCGCCGTGAAGAGGCGGTAGGGCCGCCGCGCGCGGCCCGCTGCATCACCGCCTCCGCGGGCCGACCGCGGGTCAGCCGCAGACGCCCGCGGTGCAGACGCCAATCGACAGGGCGTCCCGTCCAGCACGTTCTGGATCGTGCAGGTTGACGGGTTGGTGGAGCAGTCGGTGGCCGAGGTCTGGCACTCCGTCGGCGCACCGCACGCGGCGCCAGCCGTGCAGGTCGAGGCAGTTGCCGCCGCTGCAGATGTCCGCCGCCTGCGGGCCGCATGAGGTGCCGTCTGGCTTGTTCTGGATCGTGCAGCTTGGCCGGGCTGGTGGAGCAGTCGGTGGCCGAGGTCTGGCACACCGTCGGCGCGCCGCACGCGGCGCCCGCCGTACAGGTCGAGCAGTTGCCGCCGCTGCAGATGTCCGCCGCCTCCGGGCCGCATGAGGTGCCGTCCGGCTTGTTCTGGATCGTCCAGCTCGCCGGGTTGGTGGAGCAGTCGGTGGCCGAGGTCTGGCACACCATTCGCGCGCCGCACGCGGCGCCCGCCGTGCAGGTCGAGCAGTTGCCGCCGCTGCAGATGTCCGCCGCCTGCGGGCCGCACGAGGTGCCGTCCGGCATGTTCGGGATCGTCCAGGTGGCCGGACTGGTGCTGCAGTCGGTGGCCGAGGTCTGGCACCCCGTCGGCGCGCCGCACACGGCGCCAGCCGTGCAGGTCGAGCAGTTGCCGCCGCTGCAGATGTCCGCCGCCTGCGGGCCGCACGAGGTGCCGTCCGGCATGTTCAGGATCGCGCAGGTGGCCGGATTGGTGCTGCAGTCGGTGGCCGAGGTCTGGCACACCGTCGGCGCGCCGCACGCGGCGCCAGGCGTGCAGGTCGAGCAGTTGCCGCCGCTGCAGATGTCCGCCGCCTGCGGGCCGCAGGCCGTGCCATCCGGCTGGTTCCCGGTCTGGACGCAAGAGGGCATGGCCGTCGCGCAGGAAATGGTCCCGGTCGTGCAGGAGGTGGGCTCACAGGCCGTACCCGACGCGCAGGTCACGAAGTTCCAGGTCGCCGTGACCGTTCCCCGGCTCCCACAGTCGATGCGGTACTGCCCCTGGACCTGTGAGGCGGTCACCACCGGGACGATCAGGTCGTCGCGGGCGCAGCCCGGGTAGCTGTACCCACCGTTGTCGAAGGCCACCGTCAGCGTCTGGCTGGACCCGCCGCCCGGCCCGGTGCAGCTCATCGGCCAGACGCCGCTGGTGCCCCAGAGGAATACCGTCGGGTGCAGCTCCGCCAAGTTGGCCCGCACAGCGAAGTCGACCGGGTTCGGCGTGCAGGTGCTGGTACCGTCGATGAGGGAGGCGGGCGCGCGCAGCGTGCCGCCGAGGATGTAGTAGCTGTTGCCGTCTCCGTCGCCCGCGTAGTCGAGCGTCATGCTGCCAGACACCGTGGCCGGGATGTCGACGGTGCTGGTGATGGAGACCGTCCCCTGCAGGTCGCGGGAGCTGCTGCCCGTGGTCACCGCCCAGTCGCTGAAGTGGTCGGTGGTCACCGAGACGGTGCCGGCCAGCGCGTCGCGCGTCACGTCACGCCGGCGGAGCCAGTAGCCGCCGCTGGCCTGGGACGAGACCCCCAGCGTGTCGACCGGGACGCCCGGCTTGAAGGTGAGCGTGACCGGGGTGGCGAACGCCAGACCCTCTGGCCCGATGCGCCAGGCGCTGCCAACGCCGCCCGGGGCGGTGTTGCTGATCTCGGTGACCGTGATGTCGGTGGAGGCGGCCAGCGCCCCGGGCAGCACCGTGACCCTGACGGTCGCCGTCCCGGAGCCGCTGGTGGCCACGAGCTCTCCCCCGCGGTCGCGTCGACGAGGACGTGCTGGGGCCCGCCGACGGGAGCGCCCACGGGGGCCGGCTGTGGTGGCCCTTTCTGGCTGCTGCTGCTGCAGCCCGCCAGGCCGAGCAGCGCGCCGGAGAGGATGAGAAGAGCGGAGGCCTGACGCATGGCCAGGCAGGGTACCATACCAATCAGGCTCGGGAGACGCACCCGCGCAAGTGGCCGGATCGAGGGGGCCCGGCGCCGGCTCGGCCAGCAGCCACTACTTGGATGGCTTGGCCTCTGCGGGCTTCGTCCCGGCCTTCTTCGGTTCCGGTTGCTTCAGGCCCGCCGCCAGCCGCTGCATGACGCCCGGCATCCTCTCGGCGAAGCGCTGCTGCGACTGCGCCACCACCTTGTCCCCTTCCTGCGGCGACACGGTGCGGTACTTCTGCCCGAGGGGCGACTTCTGGAAGGCGATGAGGTCGGTCAGCTCCTGCTCGGTGTAGGCGGCCGAGAGCTCCGTGGCGTGCATGGCAATCAGGTCATCATAGGGGAGGACCTTCTCGATCTCGGCCCGCACCTTGCCCTCGAAGTCGGCCGGGAAGGTGAGCTTGCTGCCCGGGTGGCTCTGCATCTGCCGCTGGGTCTCCTTGGTCATCCCCTCCATGAAGCGCGACCAGTCCTCCCTCGGCACCATGACGCGCGCCAGCTCGGTCGCCTTCGGGCTCACCGCGACGGGCGCGGGTGCGGCGGGCTTGGCCGCGGCAGGCGCCGGGGTCGGGGCATCGGCCGCGCGGGCCGGGAGGTTGACGAGGAGCGACAGGGCGGCGGCGGCGATGGACACTCGGTTCATGGGTTTGGCCTTTGAAAGGGTCGGGAACCCTAGCACGCCCTAGCGGTCTTCTGCGAATGGCCCAAGGCGCTCCCTCCGCATGAACTCCAGCTTCTCGTCCAGCCCGACGTCCGAAGGGCTGGATGGAGCTCGAAGTCAGTCGCCAGCGTGCAGGTCGGCGCCCGCCAGCCGGCCCGGAGGCAGGCCAGGAACCTGCGCTTCCCGTCTGGCACCCGCGAGCAGTCGACGGTGCTCGACCCGGCCTGCAGGCAGGTCACGGTCTCGAGCCCCCCCTGCATGAACTGCTGGCGCCTCGTACGCGAATCGACCTCGAGCCACAGCTCGTTCGCGGCCAGGAGCAGCACCACCGCCACGATCGGCACCACTGCCAGGCCCCGACCTGGCCACCGATTCCGGAGCGCGGCCCAGGCAACCGCGAGCCCGGGGAGGACGTACAGCGCGTAGCGCGCCTCCAGCGCCTGCTGGGCCCCCAGGCAGAATCCGGCCGATCGCCGTCGCCAGGGCGAAAGCCACGGCGGCGCCGCAGAGCAGGAAGGCAGCCCTGGGCAGCGCCGCTCCGGCAGCGGAGCGGTCCCGGAGGAACGCCCGCAGACCCCCACCAGGAACGCGGCGGCCGCGGCCGTGGACGCGCCGAGGGCGATGACAGGCGCCAGGCGAGACGCCGCCCTCCAGGCCTCCACCGCTTGGATGGTGAGCAGGAAGGGGACGGCCAGCAGGGCGAACCCTGTGTGGGCCACGGCCCCGGTGAGTGCCACCACGAGGGGGAGACGTATCGCCTGGCGGTGGATACCGAGGATGAGCGGAGCAGAGACGAGGAGAAGGAAGGGGACCGGGCCATGCGCCGGGTTGGGCGTCGAGGTGATGGCGTGGGCGTGCAAGCCGCTCAGCAGGAGCAGGGGGACCGCCGCGTCGAGCGCGTCGAGGCGCCCGCGCAGGCGGCGCACCAGCAGCATGGCGAGCGCGGTCCCGGCGATGAAGATCGCGGTGGACGCCAGCGTCTCGCTGCGCACCGACAGGCCACTGAGGTTTCCCTAGGCTTAGATGACGAGGCCGCCGAGGCCCTGGCGGATGGGGCCATGCTGCCACCGGAAGAAGGTCCACGGCCCGGGGTGATCGAACAGCGGACGCCAGAGGTCCCACTGGTCCCAGAACGGGAGCTCCACGGCCACTCGCGGACTCGGAACACCAACCGCGCCGAGAGCAGGGCGAAGGTGAGCCAGGGGAGGACCGCCCCCATCGCGGCGAGGCGGCGCGGCGAGCGATCCGTCGGCGCGGCAGTGTCGACCTCACTCCTGGAGTTCCATCGTGTGGAGGCGAGTTGCGCCACCCCCACCACGGTCAGGCAAGGAGGAACGAAGCCCGTGGCCGCGCCGCTGACGGCGGTCCGTTCCGCGTGCTGGTGCTAGCATGTCGGGGCGGAGGGCGGATGTCCGAGGCCGTGGGGATCGACAGGTGACGCCGTGAAGGCGAGCGCGCCCTCCCCGTCGAGGCAGGATCGAAGACGCGCCCACATCCGGGCCGGCGGATCGCGCGTCGGCCGGGCCCTCATGGGCCTCTTCCTCGTGCTCGCCGTCGCCACCGCCGTCAGGCTCCAGCCGTGGAGAGAGGTGTTTGAGCCGGGCCGGCCGGGCGCCGTCTTCCTCGGCGACACCGACCCGCACTACCACGCGCTCCGCGCCTGGCGGATCGCCTCGGACTACCCGAGGATCCCGTGGCGCGACGAGCAGATGAACTACCCGACCGGCGCGGACCTGCTCTGGCCACCGTTGCTCGACCTCACGGTGGCCTCCCTCGCCGTGGCCGTCGAGGGCCGGAGCCCGCCGCTGGGCACGGTCGAGCGCGTCGCCGCTCTGCTACCGCCGATCTGGGCGTGGCCACCGTCGCGGCGCTGGCCCTGCTCGGCGGCGTCCTGCTCGGCGGCGGCCCGTGGCTCGCGGCGGCCCTGATCCTCGCCCTGCTGCCCGTGCACGCCGAGTTCACGGCGGTGGGCTGCGCCGACCAGCACGCTGGCGAGGCCCTCCTGATGACGCTGGTGATGCTCGCCTTCGTGGCCTCGTGGCGACCGGCCGTGGGCCTGGCGCGACGTCTGCTTCCCGCCGCTGCCCTCGGCGTCCTGCTGGCACTGTCGTTCTGGAACTGGCAGGGAAGCGTGCTCTACGTGGCCGTCCTCTGCGCCTGCGCCGGGGCCTGGCACCTGGTCGAGCGCGACGGTGTCACAGCCCGTCGAATCGAAGAGGCGCTGGCCATTGGGGCGGCATCGGTGCGTTCCTGCTGGTGCTGTCGATCTGGCTCTGGGGCCGACCGGGGGCGCTGCAGGTCATGAGCCTCTCGGGCATCAACGGCATCCAGCCCCTGTTCACCGCGATGGCCGCGGCCTTCGCCCTCGGGCTGCGCGTGGCCTCGGAGATGCCAGGGCCGTCGAGAGGCCTGGCGCGCCGGGTCCTCGAGGTCACCGCCTCGGCGGTCGCGCCCGCCGCCGCGGCCTGGGCCCTGGTGCCGGGTCTCCGGGAGGGGACCGGCCAGGGGCTCCTGGCGCTCACCGCGGGGAACGCATGGTACGCGAGCATTCGCGAGTTCCAGCCGCTCCTGTTCAGCGGCGCGGGGATCGCCATGAGTTCGCGGCCTGGGTCCCGCGTTTGGCTCCTCTCTCGTCATGCCCCCGGCGGCCTTCCTCCTCCTCAGGCTGGCTCGGCGCCGAAGTAATCTCGCACCTTCGGTAGTGATGCTGGCCATCTGGGGCGGCCTGTTCTTTGTGGCCAGCCTGGCCAGGCAGCGGTTCACGCTCTATCTGGCCGTTCCGGCGGCCCTGTGGTGCGGCGTGGCCCTGCGCGAAGGCAGCCAGGCGCTCCGGGCCCGCCTCGGAGGCACGCGGATGGCGGGCGTCGTCTCGCCGCTGGCGCTCGCCCTGCTGCTCGCTCCGGCGCTCTTCTACTTCGCCCACGGGGGGCTCCAGCGCGACCCGGTGCAGCTGGAGGTGAGCCGCGCCCTGGCCTGGCTGGGCGAGCAGGGCGATGCCCCTGGCAAGGATGGCTCCGTGTTCGGCGAGTGGACCTGGGGCCACCTCGTCCATATTTCGGCAAGCGCGCCGCGGTGGCCACGCCGTTCGGCGTCGACGGTGGTCCCGGGGCGATGGAAGACACGGCCGCGTTCTTCACAACGAGGTCGCCCGAGGAGGCAGAGGCGATCCTCGCCTCGCGGAGGGCGCGGTACCTGCTGCTGACTGACCCCCTCACCGAGGCGGCAGAGCTGGTCCCCTTGGCGCCTCCAGGTGCGCCCCCGCCCGTGATCCGCCGGTCGGATTGGCTCCGCGGCGCGTCGCTGGACATCGCCCCGGACGCCGACGACCTGGTGGCCGCCAGGATTTATTACGACAACGGCCTCTCGCCCCGGGGGCTGCCGTCGCTGGGCCGCTATCGGCTGATCTACGAAGGCGCACCGCTGGGGGCACGACAGGTGCGCCTCTTCGAGTTCGTTCCTGGTGCCAATCTTGTGGCCGTGGGGGTGCCCGCTGGTCAGTCTGTCCGGGCGACCACGGCGCTTCGTACCAACGGCGGTCGCACGATGGCCTGGTGGGCCTCGGGAGTCGCCGACGCTACGGGAAGAGTTCACCTCCGGGTCCCCTTCTCGACCGGAGTGAATGGAAGCGTCGTGGCCGGCAGCTACTCCATCCAGAGCGGCCGCCTGCAAGCGATCGCCAACGTTCCGGCCGCGGCGGTCGAGCGAGGCGAATCCCTCGTGGTGAGACTCGCCAACTGAATCACCGTAGATGTGATCACCGTCACCAGATGTAGCATGCCGGTGGCCGGGCTTCGCGATCGGGCCGCGCATCCCATGCGCCGCCACCAGCGCATGACTTCCTGGGACCCATCAGGGAGACCTGGCTGCCCTCGACTCCGCCACGCTCGGCGATGTCGCTGGCCTGGTCTGGTACTGGGTTTGCCGCGAGACTCCGTCCACACTGAGGGTCCTCGGCGCGTGTTAGATTCCCGTGCCCAACTGCCGGCGATTCAAGGCGCGATGCCATCGGTACGCTCATTCATCAAAGCTGCTCCGGCCACGGTGGTGGCCATCGCATTCGCGTTTGCCGCCGTCGTGACGTGGGGTCCCCTCGGCAGCCTCCTCATCGACTCCGGGCGCGAGCTCGAATCCCTCGGCGCATATTGCAGGGGGAGGTTCTGTATTCGAGCCTCCGCTACTACTGGGGACCGCTCGGCCCGTACGTCAATGCAGCACTCTACTGGTGCTTCGGTACTTCCAGCCAGGTGCTCGCTGGGGCCGGTATCGCCACTGCCGGCGTCATGTGCTGGACGCTGTTCAGGTTGGCGCGCCGCTTTGTCGGACCTTGGAGGTCCGCATCGGTCGCCTTGACCTTCGTGTTCCTGTGCGCCTTCGTCCAGATGATCCCGGACGCGATTTTCAACTTCTCTCTTCCCTTCAACTGCTCAGCCACCTATGGCGTCACGCTCGCCACCGTGAGCGTCACCTTGCTCATTGTTCATGCTGGCTCGCTGGGCCGCTGGGCCTTCGTCGGGTCACTCGTCACGTTGGCCCTTGCCGCGCTCACCAAGATGGAAGTGCTGTTTGCGATAGGGGTGGCACACGTTGTCTTCCTCCTCCTCTACAGGCAACGAGTCCAACCCCTTCACATCATCGGGTACGGCTGCGTGGCGGCGTCCGTCGCGGCCATCTACGGCGGCTTCTACCTCAGCATCGGGAACGCCCTCTGGCTCGACAATTTGGGCGCCCTCTTCAATGCGAGTTCGCGCCTATACGTTCGCGAAACAATGGGACTCGCGTCCGTCCGGGAGTCGCTCGCCAACGTCGCAGCCTCGTTGGCGGCGCTGGCCTTCGTCTCAGGCCTGGCCTGGGCGCTTGGTCGGCTGGCTCTGCGTACCAGCATGCATCCGAGGCGGCTAGCAGTCGCTACTGTCGCGCTGGGGCTAGCGACCTTCATGGTCTTCGCCTGGCTTCCCGTGCCAGTTGTCTTCGCGGCGCTGCCGCTGCTTGAGATCGGTGCTCTCGGAGCGCTTGCGCTTGCGCGTCCTTTGTTTGGCGACGGCCCGACGCCTGATTGGCGAGCGCACGTCGTGCTCTGGTCGTTCGCGCTCGGACTTCTGTGCCGGATCCCGCTTCGCGCCAGCCCCATGCACTATGGCTTCTTCTTGCTGCCCCCCAGTCTGGTGTGTCTGGCCATCCTCCTGTACGACTACGCACCTCGCAGGGCCGGTCCAGGAACCGCCTTCAGGCAAGCGTTCGCCGCAGTGGGTGCGGGCGTCCTTCTCGGCAGCACCTTCACGCCCATCTCCACATCGGCTACCTACTTCGCCAACTTCAACGTCGTTCGTCTGGCTACGCCGACCACGAGCCTTCTTCTGCCAACGGGCTCGCCGGAACTCACTGTCGTCCCGATTCTGAGTCGGTATCCGTCGACCACCAGGGTTGCTGCTATTCCAGAGGGCATTGGATTGGTGTTCGCGAGCGGGCTGCAGAGTGCGGACGGAATGTCGTCCTACCTGCCCATGGAACTGCCCGATGAGGTCGCGGAGGAGCGCCTTCTTTCAGACTGGCGGGAGCGTCCACCAGACCTCATCGTCTGGTGGAGCCGTGATGAAGGCAACTTCGGCTACAAGGGGTTTGGCTTTGACTACGGCGTGACTGTGGCCGAGTGGATCAGCGCGCACTACGCTCCTGTCAGCGATCCCTCCTTGTACATGTTCGTTCTTCAGCGGGTGCGGTGAGGCACTGGTCTTGGTTGGCCGTTAGCCGGCACCGCCTACCTGCCGAGCCCTCGATGACCGGCGGCGCCGTCTGGAATTGCCTGCGCATTCTTCATCGAATCCGCGCCGAATCGATGTCGATGGGCCTGCCCTGCACGACGTCCTCCTCGGTAATCGCGAGGCCCACTGACCATGTCGGTCCACCGATGGTGAAAAACGACGCGACCGTCGTGCCGTTGGCACCCGTGGCGTAGGGTAGACGGAGGTCCACGGTGCACTCTGGCGTCAATGAAACGACCTCCCGCCAGGTGAACTGGCGCCCACGACCGGTCGATATCCTTGCCTCCACGAAGAGCGGCGTGCTCGCCCTGGCTCCGTGGAGGTGGACTCGAGCGCCGGGGACGACCCGGAAAATCCTGACGATGGCATTCCCGGCTCCGGCGCTCTCGTACATCAGAGCGGAGGCCCTCCAGGGGAGCTGCGGGCCGGCGCAGATCGGAGAGCCCGTCGAAGAAGTACAGGCGGGGCGCCATCTGATCACGGTAGCTGTCCGCATAGTCAAAGCGGACACCCTGTCCGTAGGAGCAGCTCTGACGTACGGAATCGCCTCCGGACTTGGCCAAGCTCTGCTGCATGTAGGCATCGACGAGCGGGTAGACTTTGCCACCACGGAAACCGACCCGCCAATCGTGCAGCAGATCTTCGGCCATCGAAGGGCTGGATGGTGGTGTCGAGAATCTCGCGGCGTCGATGCGCTGCCGTCGGCACCGCCATCCGTCCCGAATGGGCCCACGACCGCTGGCTTGCCGGAGAGTAGCGGACCAGGTGCCCGTCGTTCCAACTCGTCAGGACGCCGTCGTCACCGTCTCTCGCGGGGGTCTGCGAGCCGAGCCATCGGAACGCCTCGATGGTATCGAGAGAGGAGTGCGTGTAAATCTCCGAGATATCCTTGGCACTCGGGACCACCACGATCAGCGCGCAGATGGCTGCCACCAGACCAGCCCGTCGACCTTGTCCGGGGGCAAGGCGTTGGACCAGGGATCGTGCTGCATGCGATAGCCCCTCCCAGGAGAGGAGCGCCAGTGGCACGACGCTGTAGCTGGCGAACCGGCGCTGCCAGAACGCCAGCACCAGGTAGATGGCGCCCCAGACGGCGAGGAAGACGACCACCGGGCGCTGGCCCGGCTCCGTTCTCCATCGCCGGATGAGCGCCGGCACCGCGAGGAACGACGCGGGGATGGTCAGCCCGTAGAGCATCAACGCGATGAGGAAGTCGGCTTCAAGCGGCATCCTGCAGGAAAAGAGCAGGTGGAAGAACTCGCAACACGCCCTCGAGCCATGCACCCCCGGCGGCCAGGTGCTCCAACCCCTCCCCAAGCCCGGACCTCGTCAGCGCCAGCCAGGCAAGCGCAGCAAGCGGAATGGTGCAAACGGCCACCACCTCTGACTGCACGCCGGGACAACGTTGCTGGTTGTGGCGCCATCCGGCCCAGGCCCGACAAGACGGCCGGGAATACCGATCCGATCGCTACCAGTGCCACGTGGAAGGCTGTGACCCCACGAATGGATCCGGAGTGCAGTGCGGCCGCGCTCCCCCCACGCGCCGACCGTCGCACCGAGAAGGATTGCGCCTCCGGCGAGCCCGGTTGCGAGCACGACCTCGGCCCTTCTCACGTCCAAGTCGTCCCCCAACGCGAGGTGCGCAACGCCAACGAAGGCGAGCGGCGTCACGAGGTACAGCGCGTCTTCCCATCCAATTCCAAAAAGACGCGCACACCGCGAGGGCAAGGAAGGTGGTCGCCAAGCCTGCCACGGCAGCCGAAGAAAAAAAAAAAAAAAAAAAAAAAAAACTTGTGGATGGCGACTGCGAGCGGCGTGCCGGTCGGCACCGGGGGGGGGGGGGTTTTTTTTTTTTTTTTTTTTTTTTTTTTTTTTTTTTTTTTTTTTTTTTTTTTTTTTTTTTTTTTTTTTTTTTTTTTTTTTTTTTTTTTTTTTTTTTTTTTTTTTTTTTTTTTTTTTTTTTTTTTTTTTTTTTTTTTTTTTTTTTTTTTTTTTTTTTTTTTTTTTTTTTTTTTTTTTTTTTTTTTTTTTTTTTTTTTTTTTTTTTTTTTTTTTTTTTTTTTTTTTTTTTTTTTTTTTTTTTTTTTTTTTTTTTTTTTTTTTTTTTTTTTTTTTTTTTTTTTTTTTTTTTTTTTTTTTTTTTTTTGGGGGGGGGGGGGGGGGGGGGGGGGGGGGGAAAAAAAAAAAAAAAAAAAAAAAAAAAAAAAAAAAAAAAAAAAAAAAAAAAAAAAAAAAAAAAAAAAAAAAAAAAAAAAAAAAAAAAAAAAAAAAAAAAAAAAACGACGGACCGACGCTCCCGACCTGCACCAGCGCAGGGGCCCAGCTGAGCGCGAGGTAGCGACCCGGCTCCGGCCGGAGCCGGCGCCTAGCGGACCACCTCGGGGACCAGCTCCAGCACCGCGCTGCTCCTCCGCTCGCCCCGGTCGCCGGCCCCCTCCCAGCGCCGCTCGTCGTCGTGGCGCAGCGCCACCAGCCGGTCGCCGACGCGGGCGTAGCGCCAGGCCTGCCTCACCTCGGTCTCGAAGGTGATGACGAGGAAGATGCGCCCCTTGCCGAGGAGGCGGGCCTCCGCGGCCAGCGGAAGCCCGTCGGGGCCGAGCCAGATCCGGCCGACGGCGTCCAGGTCCTTCAGGTAGCGCCGCTCCCGGGGCTGCAGCGCCGGCGAGAGCTTCAGCACCAGCAGCCGGGCCGGCGCGCCGTCGAGCGGTCCTCGCGGTCCTCGAGCAGCGTGGCCCGCGACAGCTCGTCGCGCAGGGTCCCGGCCGCGTCGAGCCGGTTGGCGAGATCGATGGCCTGCACCTGGGCCAGCCCGTCGCGGGTGGGCATGGGAGCGTCGGGGTTGGCCCCGTGGCGGCGCTCCTCCTCGTGGGCCTGCTCCAGCACCGCCCGGCCCCAGCGGATCTGCAGGCCGTCGGCCCCCTCCGCCGCCTCGCCGCTCACCTCGCCGGCGACGCGGACCGCCTCCTTGCCCCCGCCGGTGACGTTCTCGTACCGGACGGTGAACCGGGCGGTCACCGGGGTCTTCGCCTCCAGCCTGGCCAGCGCGGCCTGCAGCTCGGCCAGCGGATCGGGGCGCGGCCCGATGGCCGGCTCGGTGGCCAGGGCCAGCGCCGCCAGCAGCCCCAGCGCGGCGGAGCCCGTCACCCGCTCCTCGCGGCGGAGCCGGCGCGGCTCACGCCATCACCTCGCCGCCGTCGACGTGGACCGACTGGCCGGTGATGGCCGGCGAGCAGGCCAGCAGCACCGCCAGGTCGGCCACCTCCTCCGGCAGCGCGGCGCGGCCGATGGGGTTGGAGGCGAGGATGACGGCGCGGGCCTCGGCCTCGGTGCGGCCGGTGGCGGCGGCGACGGCCTCCACCGCCTCGTCGAGCATGCGGGTCTCGGTCCAGCTGGGGCAGATGGCGTTGACGGTGACCCCCTTCTTCGCCCCCTCCAGCGCCAGCGAGCGGGTCAGCCCGAGCAGGCCGTGCTTGGACGCGGCGTAGGCGGCGCCGTACTTGAGGCCGATCCGGCCGGCCACCGAGGCGACGTTGATGATGCGCCCCCAGCCCTGCTGGTAGAGGTGCGGCAGGCAGGCCCGGCTGAGCAGCATGGGGGCGGTGAGGTTGACCGCCATGAGGGCGTCCCAGGTGGCGTCGTCCTGCTTGAGCAGCGGCGTCGAGGCGTGCACGCCGGCGTTGTTGACGAGGATGTCGATGGGCCCCAGCGCCTCGGCCACCTGGGCGGGCGCCTCGGCCAGCTGGGCGCGGTCGGAGACGTCGAGCGGGAAGAAGAAGGCGCGCCGGCCGAGCTGCTTCACCTCGCCCGCCACCGCCTCGATCTCCGGCACCGAGCGGGCCGCCACCGCCACGTGGGCGCCGGCCCTGGCCAGCTCCAGCGCGATGGCCCGCCCGATGCCGCGCCCACCACCCGTGACCAGCGCCACCCTGCCTTCGATGGTTTCCATGCGACCTTCCTAGCGCGGGCGAGCCGGGGAGGAAAGGGTCGGCCCGTCCTGGCTGCCGGCAGGTTTTCCCGCCGTTCGCGTTGAACGGTGGCGCCGCCGCCGTTACCTCCTCCGCCCATGTCAACCATCTCCCTGTTCGCCCCCGCCACGCTCGGTCCGCTCACCCTCAAGAACCACCTGGTCATGGCCCCCATGACCCGCAGCCGCGCCATCGAGGCCGCCACCCCCAACGCCCTGATGGCCGAGTACTACGGCCAGCGCGCCGCCGCCGGGCTCATCGTCACCGAGGGGACCTCCCCCTCGCCGAACGGCACCGGCTACCCGCGCATCCCCGGCCTCTGGTCCGCCGGCCAGGTGGCCGGCTGGAAGCAGGTGACCGACGCGGTGCACGCGCGGGGCGGCCGCATCTTCGTCCAGCTCATGCACACCGGCCGGGTCGGCCACCCGCTCAACCTGCCGGCGGGCGCCGAGCTGCTGGCGCCCAGCGCGGTGGCCGCGCCGGGCGAGATGTACACCGACGCCAAGGGGATGCAGCCCCACCCGGTGCCGCGCGCGATGACCGACGCCGAGGTGCGCCACGCCATCGGCGAGTACGTGACCGCGGCCCGCAACGCCGTCGCCGCCGGCTTCGACGGCGTCGAGCTGCACGGCGCCAACGGCTACCTGCTGGAGCAGTTCCTCAGCCCGGACACCAACCGGCGCACCGACGCCTGGGGCGGCTCGGTCGAGAAGCGGCTGGGCTTCGTGCTGGAGGTGGCGAGGCAGGTGGCCGCGGCCATCGGCGGCGAGCGGGTCGGCATCCGGCTCTCCCCCTACGGCGTCAACGCCGGCATGGTGGCCTACCCGGAGATCGACGAGACCTACCGGAAGCTGGTGCCGGCGCTGGTGGCCACGGGCCTCGCAGTACGTCCACCTCGTCGACCACTCGGCCATGGGGGCGCCCCCGGTGCCGGCGGAGCTCAAGCTGGCGCTGCGCCAGGCCTGGCCGCGCACCTTCATCCTCGCCGGCGGCTTCGACCGCGCCGGCGCCGAGGCGGCGCTGCGCGAAGGGCGCGGCGACCTGGTGGCCTTCGGCCGGCCGTTCCTCGCCAACCCCGACCTGGTGGCGCGGCTCGAGCGCGGGCTGCCGCTCAACCCGCCCGACTTCAAGACCTTCTACACGCCCGGGCCCAAGGGCTACACCGACTACCCCGCCGCGGCCTGAGCGGGCCGCGCCTCCTCAGGCGTCAGCGCCTCGCGCACCGTCGAGAGCAGCGCCTCGGGCTTGAAGGGCTTGGCCAGGAAGTGGGCGACGTCGGCGAGCTCGGCTTCGAGCGGCTCGCCGGTGTACCCGGACATGAAGGTGACGCGCAGGCCGGGCCGCGCAGCCCCGCCAGCCGTCGCCACAGCGCGACGCCGCTCTCGTCGGGGAGCATCACGTCGGTGAGGAGCAGGTCGATGGGCCCGGCGTGGCGCTCGGCCAGCGCCAGGGCGGCGCCCGGCCTCGGTGCGTCCAGGACGGTGTAGCCGGCCAGCTGCAGGACGCGCCGGGCGATGGCGCGCACCGCGTCGTCGTCCTCGACCAGCAGGATGGTCTCCGTGCCGCCGGGGCCCGCACCCGCGGGGGCGTCGTCACCGGCGCGGCCAGGCGCGGGCCGGCGTGCGCGCGGCAGGCAGACCCGGAAGTCGGTGCCGGCGCCCGGCGTCGAGCGCACCCGATGACCCCGCCGCTCTGCGCGACGATGCCGTAGACCGTCGCGAGGCCGAGGCCGGTGCCCTTGCCCGGCTCCTTGGTGGTGAAGAAGGGCTCGAAGATGTGGGCCTGGGTCTCCGCGTCCATGCCCGTGCCGGTGTCGGCCACCGAGAGGACGGCGAGCGGCCCGCCGGCAGCGACGGGTCGAGGCTCGCGCGCCGGGTCGGCGGCCTCCTGCTCGCTCGACGGTGATGGTGAGCTGGCCGCCCGTCGGGCATGGCGTCGCGGGCGTTCACCGCCAGGTTCATGATCACCTGCTCGAGCTGGCCCGGGTCGGCCAGGACCTCGCCGCGGGCGTGGGTCACGACCTCGAGCCTCGACGGTCTCGCCGAGGATGCGGCGGAGCATCTTCTCCAGGCCGCCACCACGTCGGCCAGCGTCGACGACCCGTGGGGCGAGGCGCTGCCGCCGGCTGAAGGCCAGCAGCTGGCTGGTCAGGGCCGCGGCCCGCTCGCCGGCGTTGATGATCTCGGCGACGTCCTGGCGCGCCGGGTGGCCGGCCGGCAGGTCGTTCTCGAGCATCCGGCGCTGAGAGGATGGCGGTGAGCAGGTTGTTGAAGTCGTGGGCCACGCCGCCGGCGAGCCGGCCCACCGCCTCCATCTTCTGCGACTGGCGGAGCTGCTCCTCCAGGCGGCTGCGCTCGGCCACCTGCCGCTCCAGCGACGCCGCCATCTCGTCGAAGGCGTGGACCAGGTCGCCGAGCTCCCCGCCGCCCGGCTCGAGGTGGGTGCGCAACCAGATGTCGCCCGCCGAGAGGCGCCGGGCCGCCCCGATGACCACCCTGAGCTTGCGCGCCACCAGCACCTCGCCGACCCAGCCGGCGATGGCCAGCGTCAGGGCGGCCACCAGCACGAAGGCGACCAGGCTCAGCACCGTGATCCGGTTCACCGGCGCGATGCACGGCCGAGGTGGGGAGCCCGGCGACCACCTGGATGACCGGCTCGCCGCCCCGGCCGAGCACCCGGTGGAGCGCGTGGACCCGCGGGACCCGGTCGGGCCCGGGCGCCTCGACCGGCTCCTTCGAGACGGCCAGCGCCGAGAGCAGGGCCGGGTCGAAGGGCTGCCCGGCCCGCTCCGGGTGGCCGCGGGCGGTGATGACCACGCCGGCCTGGTCGAGCACCTCCACGTCGGCCCCCGCCGGCACCCAGACGGCGTCGAGCCGCCGCTGCAGGTAGGCGATGTCGAGCGAGGCGAAGGCCACGGCCTGCAGGACGCCGCGCTCGTCGAGCACGGCCTGGCCGAAGCCGAGCGAGGCCTGGCCGGCGATGCGCGAGACCACGTACTCCCCCACGCCGAACCCGCGGGTGGCGACCGCGCCCTGGATGAAACGGCGATCGGCGAGGTAGACCGGGCCGGGGAGCGTCCGGGCGCTGCAGAACACCTTCCCCACCGGGTCCACGGCGCCCATGTTGAGGTAGACGGGATCCTCGGCCAGCATCGGCGCCACCTTCGCGCTGCAGGTCGATTGCGATCGACGACCCAGGACATGTGCGAGAGGGCGAGGAGCAGGCCCCGGGCCCCGTCGACGGGGCGCTGGTGCAGCTCGGCCACCAGCCGGGCCAGCTGGTTGGCCTCGGATTGCGCGTCGTTCACCAGGAGGCGACGCTGGGCCAGGGTGGCGTAGCCGAGCACCCCCAGCGCCGGGATCAGGGCGACCAGGGCTGGCACCAGCAGCCGGATGCGGAGACTCGACAGCACGGGCGGGCCCCTCCCAGGATCCGACCCCACCACGGTATCCGGTGCGGCGGGCCGCGAACAGGGGAAGCGGCTGGACGGGATGTCGGAGCGCCGACCACCCGTCCGTCGCACTAGCAGCCCGCGGGGGGGGGGGGGGGGGGGGGGGGGGGGGGGGGGGGGGGGGGGGGGGGGGGGGGGGGGGGGGGGGGGGGGGGGGGGGGGGGGGGGGGGGGGGGGGGGGGGGGGGGGGGGGGGGGGGGGGCGCACCGAAGCCCGCCGAAGCAAGGGACGGCGAACGTTCGATGAGATTCGGCCTCGCGCTCACCGGGGTCCTGGCGCTGGCGGTAGGGGTCGGCTCTGGCACGTGCTGGCGCTGCGCAAGCTTCCGCTCTTCGATGCGCTGATCATCGATTCGCGCTCCTACGATCTCTGGGGCCAGCGCATCGCAGCGGGAGACTGGCTGGGAAGAGACCGGGCGTTCTACATGGACCCGCTCTATCCCTACGCGCTCGCGATTCGTCTACCGGGGTATTCGGCCACGACCTGATGGTCGTCAGGCTGGTGCAGGCGGGACTCGGAGTCGCTGACCTGCGCGCTGGTCGCGCTTCTCGGCCGTCGCATCGGAGGCAAGGCGGTGGGGATCGCGGGCAGGACTCGTCATCGCGCTCTACCAGCCGCTCGTGTTCGAGGAGCTAGAGATCGAGAAGACCGGCGCTGGGGGTCGTCCCGACGAGCGCGGCCCTGGTCGATGGCCACGGGCCGGTCGCTGGCCTCGCGAGCGGGGGCGGGGGCCTGCCTCGCGCTCGCGGCCCTCACGCGTGGCAACCTGGTGCTCCTCGCACCCTTCGGCGTCGCCCATCCGGCTGGCTGGCTCCCACCGGGCGGCGCATCGGGGGCTCCGCTCGCCGAACGGTGGCGGCGGAGGCTCCTGGGGCCCCCCGGCAAGGACGCGCTGGCCTTCGCCGATGGGCCTCGACGCTCGTCCTCACACCCGTGCTACTGGCGGAACCGAGGTCGTGTCAGGCGAGTGGATCCTGACCACGTCGCAGAGCGGCCAGAACTTCAACACGGGCAACAATCCGACCAACCGGACCGGCGCCTACACGGTCGTCCCGTTCGTCAACCCGCTACCCGGCCACGAGGAGCAGGACTTCCGCGCGATGGCGGAGCGGATGTCGGGGCGAAGCATGGACGACGGGCGAGGTGTCCTTGTTCTGGTTCCGGAAAGACCATGGAGCACATCGAGCGAGCATCCGGCCTCGGCGTGATGGTGTTCCTGCGGAAGCTCGTTCTCTTCTGGAGCGACATCGAGATCCCGGACGGCTGGAGCGTCGACTTCCTGCGACGGTTCTCCCCGGGCCTATCGTTCTCGTTCCTCACGATGGGCTGGCTGCTCCCCTGGCGGGCGTCGGCGCGATGGGCTTCTTCCGGGCCCGCCGGGAGGTCCGGCTGCTGGTTGGATACGTCGTGGTCTACACGCTCTCGGTGGTGGCGTTCTTCGTCTTCTCCGGTACCGGATCTACGTCTCCCGGCCGATGGCGGTGCTGCGGCGTTTTTTTTTTTTTTTTTTTTTTTTTTTTTTTTTTTTTTTTTTTTTTTTTTTTTTTGGGGGGGGGGGGGGGGCCGGTCCGCCTCCGTGCTTCGGGAAGGCTGCACCTCGCGGCTCAGCTCCTGTACCCGCTTTTTTTTTTTTTTTTTTTTTTTTTTTTTTTTTTTTTTTTTTTTTTTTTTTTTTTTTTTTTTTTTTTTTTTTTTTTTTTTTTTTTTTTTTTTTTTTTTTTTTTTTTTTTTTTTTTTTTTTTTTTTTTTTTTTTTTTTTTTTTTTTTTTTTTTTTTTTTTTTTTTTTTTTTTTTTTTTTTTTTTTTTTTTTTTTTTTTTTTTTTTTTTTTTTTTTTTTTTTTTTTTTTTTTTTTTTTTTTTTTTTTTTTTTTTTTTTTTTTTTTTTTTTTTTTTTTTTTTTTTTTTTTTTTTTTTTTTTTTTTTTTTTTTTTTTTTTTTTTTTTTTTTTTTTTTTTTTTTTTTTTTTTTTTTTTTTTTTTTTTTTTTTTTTTTTTTTTTTTTTTTTTTTTTTTTTTTTTTTTTTTTTTTTTTTTTTTTTTTTTTTTTTTTTTTTTTTTTTTTTTTTTTTTTTTTTTTTTTTTTTTTTTTTTTTTTTTTTTTTTTTTTTTTTTTTTTTTTTTTTTTTTTTTTTTTTTTTTTTTTTTTTTTTTTTTTTTTTTTTTTTTTTTTTTTTTTTTTTTTTTTTTTTTTTTTTTTTTTTTTTTTTTTTTTTTTTTTTTTTTTTTTTTTTTTTTTTTTTTTTTTTTTTTTTTTTTTTTTTTTTTTTTTTTTTTTCCGGCGCACCGAAGCCCGCCTTTTTTTTTTTTTTTTTTTTTTTTTTTTTTTTTTTTTTTTTTTTTTTTTTTTTTTTTTTTTTTTTTTTTTTTTTTTTTTTTTTTTTTTTTTTTTTTTTTTTTTTTTTTTTTTTTTTTTTTTTTTTTTTTTTTTTTTTTTTTTTTTTTTTTTTTTTTTTTTTTTTTTTTTTTTTTTTTTTTTTTTTTTTTTTTTTTTTTTTTTTTTTTTTTTTTTTTTTTTTTTTTTTTTTTTTTTTTTTTTTTTTTTTTTTTTTTTTTTTTTTTTTTTTTTTTTTTTTTTTTTTTTTTTTTTTTTTTTTTTTTTTTTTTTTTTTTTTTTTTTTTTTTTTTTTTTTTTTTTTTTTTTTTTTTTTTTTTTTTTTTTTTTTTTTTTTTTTTTTTTTTTTTTTTTTTTTTTTTTTTTTTTTTTTTTTTTTTTTTTTTTTTTTTTTTTTTTTTTTTTTTTTTTTTTTTTTTTTTTTTTTTTTTTTTTTTTTTTTTTTTTTTTTTTTTTTTTTTTTTTTTTTTTTTTTTTTTTTTTTTTTTTTTTTTTTTTTTTTTTTTTTTTTTTTTTTTTTTTTTTTTTTTTTTTTTTTTTTTTTTTTTTTTTTTTTTTTTTTTTTTTTTTTTTTTTTTTTTTTTTTTTTTTTTTTTTTTTTTTTTTTTTTTTTTTTTTTTTTTTTTTTTTTTTTAAAGCGCGAGAACAGCGATGGCGACTGGACGGACGCGTTAGTGCTGGGGTTTTTTGTGCACTTTCGCTTTTTTTTTTTTTTTTTTTTTTTTTTTTTTTTTTTTTTTTTTTTTTTTTTTTTTTTTTTTTTTTTTTTTTTTTTTTTTTTTTTTTTTTTTTTTTTTTTTTTTTTTTTTTTTTTTTTTTTTTTTTTTTTTTTTTTTTTTTTTTTTTTTTTTTTTTTTTTTTTTTTTTTTTTTTTTTTTTTTTTTTTTTTTTTTTTTTTTTTTTTTTTTTTTTTTTTTTTTTTTTTTTTTTTTTTTTTTTTTTTTTTTTTTTTTTTTTTTTTTTTTTTTTTTTTTTTTTTTTTTTTTTTTTTTTTTTTTTTTTTTTTTTTTTTTTTTTTTTTTTTTTTTTTTTTTTTTTTTTTTTTTTTTTTTTTTTTTTTTTTTTTGGTCAGTGGAAAGGACATTATTTGGCACTGTCGAGGCCGGTCCGCCTTCGTGCTGCTGCAGGAGGGTGCTTACCTCGCGATCTCGGGCTCCAGCAGGCCCCGAGGTTGCCCTCCAGTGACGAGCGTGCGACCGTCGGCCGCATGCCCAAGGTGCCTGCCGCGCCGACCGCCTTCCGCGGCTTCCCGGATTCACGGGGCGACTTCTTCCTCGCCCTCGCCCTCCACAACGACCGCGACTGGTTCCAGGCGCACCGGGCCGAGTACGAGCAGGGCTGGGCCGCGCCCATGGCAGCCCTCCTCCACGAGGTGCACGGGAGGCTGCGCGGCGCCTACGGGCGGCATGGCCTGGGCGAGCCCAAGGTCTTCCGGCTCAACCGCGACATCCGCTTCAGCAAGGACAAGACCCCCTACAAGACGCACGTGGCCGGCTGGATCCCGCTCGCCACCGGGAGCAAGGCCAGCCCCGGCGCGACCCCGGCGGCCATCTACCTCCACGTCGGCGTGGACGAGCGCTTCACGGGGAGCGGCTGCTGGACGCTGGAGCCCGACGCCCTGAAGCGGTTCCGGGCGGCCCTCCTCGACCCCCGGCGCGGCGCCGTGCTGGCGCGCCGGCTGGCGGCGCTCACCGCCCGCGGCTTCTCGGTCTCCTGCGCCGAGAGCCTGGCCCGGGTCCCGGCCGGCGTGGACCCGGCCCACCCGCGGGCCGCGCTGCTGCGCATGAAGGGGCTGGTGGTGGATCCCGGCGACGTCCCGAGGCGGCTCGTCACCCGCCCCGACCTGGCCGGCTGGCTGGTCGAGCAGGCCCGGGCCGCCGCGCCGGTGGTGAACTGGCTGGCGGACCACGTGGCGTGAAGCGGCTGCCACCCCGCCCCTGCCCCGTCCGCTAGGTCCAGCGCGGCTCGGCGTGAAGGTGACGGTGAGCCAGAGCCGGTGCGGCGGCAGGCCGAGGCCGGCCTCGAGCCGGGCGCGGAACCGGTCCAGCGCGGCGGCGGACATGGCGAGCTCGGGCGCCACCAGGAAGTTGAGCTCCACGTCGAAGCCCTCCCCGAGGCGGGCCAGGTGGAGCTTCCAGCGCGGCAGCCCGGCGGCGGCCGCCTCGGCCTCCACCACCGCGCGGAAGCGCTCCTGCACCTCGGGCTCGGGGGCGATGAGCAGCACGTCGCGCATGGCGCCTGGGAGCACCCGGAGCGGCACCCGCACCACCGCCGCCACCACCCCCAGCACCAGCAGCGGGTCGATGAGCCGTGCCAGCCGCTCCAGGCCGGCCTCCTCGAGCGCGTGGGCGGCCACCCAGCCGGCCAGGATGCCGGCCGAGAGCAGCGCGCTCAGGAGCCACTCCTGGGCGTCGAGCTGCAGGGTGACCGACGGCGACCGCCGCAGCACCCGCCGCTCCCAGGCCAGCAGGGTGCCCGCCAGCACCAGCGTGAAGAGGGCGAAGGCCAGCACCGAGGGCTGGTCGAGCGACTGGCCGCCCCGCAGGATGGAGGCCACCGAGGCCGCCACGGCCGAGCAGCCGACCAGCACCAGCGCCAGCGCCCGCAGCGCCACCACCAGCGGCTCGAGGTGGCGGAAGCCGAACTGGAAGCGGTCGTCCTCCGGCCGCCCCAGCAGCCGGGTGGCCCGCAGGGCCAGCCAGAGGGTCAGCAGGCTCAAGGCGGAGAAGAGGCCGTCGAAGAGGATGGCCCCGGAGCCGCTGCTGATGCCCCAGGCCAGGCCGGCCACCGCCGAGACCGCCGACGCGGCCAGCGACCAGGCGAGCACCCGCTCGACGTCACCGCCGGTGGTCTGGATCACGGTGCACCTCCCCTGGGGCCTGGCGACGAGGCCAGAGTACGCCGGAACCGCCTGGTGGGCCGGACCCTGTCCTGACCCGGGCCTCGCGGCGGAGCAGCCTCCCTGCTTGCCCTGGCACCGGGTGGGGCTTGCCGTGTCGCCTGCCGGCGTCGCCCGGCGATGCTAGAAGGAGCCCATGTACCTCCCCACCCACTTCGCCGAGCCGCGCGTCGAGGTCCTCCACGAGGCCATCCGGGGCGCCGGCCTCGCCACCCTGGTGACCCTGGGCACGGACGGGCTCGACGCCAGCCACCTCCCGTTCCTCCTCGAGCCCGAGCCCGGTCCGCTCGGCCGGCTGGTGGGGCACGTGGCGCGCGCCAACCCGCAGTGGAGTGCCACGGCCGACGGTTCTCCGGCGCTGGTCATCCTCCTCGGGCCGGACGCCTACGTGACGCCGTCCTGGTACGCCACCAAGCGCGAGACCGGCCGCGTGGTCCCGACCTGGAACTACCTGGCCATCCACGCCCACGGCACCGTCCGCTTCTTCCACGAGCGGGAGCGGCTGCTGGACGTCGTCACCCGCCTCACCGACCGGCATGAGGAGGCGCGCGCGCACCCCTGGAAGGTGAGCGACGCCCCGCCCGACTACCTGGACGCCATGCTGAAGGGGATCGTCGGCGTGGAGCTGGCCATCACCCGCCTCGAGGGGAAGTGGAAGGCCAGCCAGAACCGGAACGAGGCCGACCGGCGCGGCGTGGAGGAGGGGCTGCGCAGCGAGGGACGGCTGGCGATGGCGGACCTGGTGCGCGGCCACCGGACCTGAGGCGCGGCTCCCGGGGCCTCGGCGATGGCGTTTTTTTTTGTTTGTTTGCCTTGGTCTACGCGTCATGCGCTTATTTGCGCTTGTAGCGCGATTTCACTCGCCCTCGGTCATGTCGAGCTCCGTGTCGCGCGTGATGTCGAGCAGCTCCAGGATGGGCTTCTCGATGACGATGCCGAGGCTGTTGCCGATGGCCAGCTCGGAGGGACCGGTGAGGCCAGAGGTGAAGCCATGAGAAGAAATGCCGGAGCCGCCCTGTAAGCCGGGGTCGCCCAGGAGTGAACACGCCTGACCGCTCTCGGTGGTCAGGTGTAGTCATCTCGGGCACCTGGCCGCGTGGCGCGACAACTGCTGGCGCCGCCGGGAGGGCAGCCTCGGTCGCCCATTGGGCAGTGCTTGGGCAGGTGGCAGGTCGGCGTTCCGGCGCGGGCCACAGGGGCCCAGGACGACGACGCTCCGCATGGTCGCCGGACGACGCTGGCGGCCACCCCGTCGGCTACGGCAGCGGCACCTGCATGGGGGACGTCACGAACGGTGGAATCGCGAGCTGACCCTGACTGCCATTGCCCCAGCCCAGGACGGTACCGTCGAGCCTCAGGGCCAGCGTGTAGCCGGAGCCGGCCGAGACGGACTCGAACCCGTCACCGACCTGCACCGGGGTGAGCCTGGGCTCCGTCGTGCCATCACCCAGTTGGCCGTCGCCGTTGTTGCCCCAGGCCCACAGCGCCCCGTCGATCTTGACGCCCAGGTGAACCCGTAGCCCGCCGTGACCGAGGCGAAGCGCTCCCGACCTGCTCGAGGTTCGCGCTGACCGTCGAGCGTCCCGTCGCCGAGCTGGCCATCCTTGTTCCATCCCCAGGACCAGAGCGACCCATCCTCCTTGACACCGAGGGAACAGCCGACGTTCACCGCAGGCCGAGACAAACCCGCTCCCAACCTGCGACAGCAAAGGCCCACGGTCCCAGGTCCGAAGATTCCAGAGCGTTCCGTCGGTCTCACTAAGACTGTATGAGTTGAGAGCGTTGCAGCCGAGGTAAAGCCGCTCGACCTGGCCGGCGACGACCACGGTGGCCACGCCGATCCGCCCGACCAGATCATGGCGTGCGTAAGGAGCGAGACGCTCCTCCGCCATCGAGGCACGAAGCAGCCGCCCACCTGGACCGGGGAGGGCCCGTGTCCGTCGAGTCCACCGCCCCAGGCCCAGAGTGTCCCGTCGGTCTTCACACCGAGCGAGTGACCCTCTCCCGCCGCCACCGAGGCGAAGCCGGTGCCCACCTGTACCGGCTCGAACCGGTGCTGGAACGTCCCATCGCCGAGTTGCCCACCCCAGTTCGAACCCCAGGCCCAGAGGGTCCCATCGGCCTTCACGGCAAGCGCATGGCGACCTCCGGCCGAGATCGACGCGAACCCGGTGCCGATCGACACCGGGGATCGCGGTTGTGGTGTCGTTCCGTCGCCCTGACGGAGGGCATTGTGGCCCCAGGTCGAGATGTCGACGGCCTTCAGGCCCAAAGCAGGGCCTTGCAGGGCCCCCCGCAGCCCATGTCGCGGAAGCCGAGAATGGAGCGGGCCGCGACCTCGACGAAGCCGGTGTCCACCTGGGCGGGGGCGTGCCGGCCTGATCGCACCGTCGCCGAGCATGCCCCACGCACTCCCCCCCCACGTCCAGAGCGTCCCGTCGACCTTCACGGCGAGCGAGTAGCCGTCCCCACCGACGACCAGTCCATACCCTTCACCGACCAGGACGGGCGAATGCCGGTCCTCGGTCGTGCCGTCGCCCAGCTCGCCGGACCAGTTCGAGCCCCACGCCCACAGGCTCCCGTCCGCCTTCACGGCAAGCGAATGCGAGTTCCCGGCGGCCACGGCGACGAAGCCGCTGCCGACCTGCACGAGCTGGACCGGCGCGCCGCGGTGCCGTCACCGAGCTGGCCATGCCAGTTCGAGCCCCAGGCCCACAGCGTCCCGTTGGCCTTCACGGCCAGCGTGTGGAAGTAGCCGGAGGCCGCCGACGAAAACCCGCTGCCGACCTCCACAGGCTCCGGCGCGGTGAGCTCGGGGAGGCAGGGGTACCAGGGATGGCAGGAGGTGCCCCAGGCCCACAGCGTCCCGTCGGTCTTGAGGGCGGCCGAGTGGAAGTACCCGGCGGTCACCGACCCGAATCCGCTCCCGACCTGCACGGGCGAGAGCCGGGCTTCGGTCGTCCCATCGCCGAGCTGACCAGCGCCGTTCGAGCCCCACGCCCAGAGCGTTCCGTCGACCTTCAAGGCAAGGGTGTGGTGCCCGCCGGCGGCCACCGATACGTACCCGCTGCCCACCCGGACCGGCGAGAGTCGGTCCACGGTGGTGCCATCTCCCAGCTGGCCGTAGGAGTTGGAACCCCACGCCCAGAGTGATCCGTCCTCTCGAACGACGAGGGACGCACCCGCACCCACTGCCACGCGCGAGATTGAAGGGAACCTGTCCAGGAAGGGCACGAACGCGCTCCCCACCACGGCGACGCCGTCCAGCGTGACCTGGACCTCCTTGGACTCGGCCGAGCTGGACGTCAGCTCGACGGACGCGTTCCCGTTCGCGTCGGTGACGGCATCTTGCGGCGAGAGGACGTTCCCAATGCCGGACACGAGGAAGACGGCGTGCCTGCCGGACAGCGGCGACCCTGCGGCGTCTCGCGCCGTGGCGGTGAGCGTGACGATGAACAGCCCGTTGGCGACCCCGGCGCCGGGTGACGCTGCGAGGGTGGACCGATCCGGATTGACGATGCCTGGCTTCGCGTTCTTTTCGCCGTCGCATCCCGGGTTGCCGCTGACCAGCAAGAAGACCGCAACCAGCGCAGCGCGTCCTCTCCGCGTCATCATGGCCGGCTCCCTCCGTCGCATGACGGCGCGGACCTCGGCACCTCGCTCCCTGCTTGGCCTGCGAGGTCGGTTGTGACCTGCGCCGCTGCTATCAGCGTGGGCCCTTGAACGGGGTCCGTCCCTGCCATGTTGCCGCAGGGCCCACCAAGTACGGGCCCCGGCTCGGCGGCTGGCCGACGAGGTCCCGACCGGGTACACGGCATCCACCAGCGGCGCTCCCGGCTCGGGTTCCAGCCGGGTCCCGGAATCACCGCAGCGCGAGGCTCCCCGAGGTCGCACGTCGGGCAATGCTCGGGCAGATGTGATGATGCGGCTGGCCACCACCTCCATCGTGGTGGTTCGGAAGCCCCACAACTCGAACGCGGTCAGAGCCACAGGTGTCCGGATGGCTTCCGGTGCCCGAGGTGCCAGGGCGGGTTGATCTTCTTGCCCCCCAGCGGTGCTCTCCGGCAATGGCGAGGACCCGCCGTGCCGTCGCGCCCGCGCCCGATCACGAACGCGACGCGGCGGCAGGCGACTCGGTGCACCTCACGGCGGTTCGACTGTGACCGGGTAGGTGTGCAGGGCGAGGGGCTCGATCCCTGCCGCGTTGAAGTCGAGCTCGCTCACCGCGGTGACCACATAGGGCGCCGCCACCGGCGAGAACGTGAACGCGACGGAGTCGGTCGGGGCGCCGTAGCCGGCGACCGCACTCGGGTCGAAGCCCTCGACCGCCGACACCTTGTAGCGGTACGTACCCGCAGGGACACCTGGCCGGTTCGCGTTGACGGTCAACCCGTGGGCCACCCCGGGCGAGGCCTGGAGCCAGAACCTGGAGCCCGGCAGGCCACAGGACGGAAGGGAAAGGTCGAGAACTCCCGCGTCTGTGAAGCAGCGGTAGAGGCGGGTGGCGTCCTGGAAGTAACTCGCGTCCACCACGTTCTCCGGGCCGGTCCCCAGGAGCTCACAGGGCTGGTCCAGCACGCAAGGGGGGCCGGCTGGGTTCTCGCTCCCTGTGTTGAGGACACCGAAGAACTCGTCGGTGTCGCCTGCAAACACGGGAGAACCGCTCGAGCCATCCCGTATGTAGTCCGGGACCGGGCACTCGAGCCTTCCTGAAGACATCCAGCTCCACGTCCACTCCAGGAGCCACGTGCGCGGCCCGAGCGCGCAATCCGTGCGGCGCATCAGCGGCTCGTCGTACCGATACCCATACGTGAAGGCGGAACCCGAGGCCGGGACCGCCGCTGCCAGCGCAGGAAGGTCTACACCAAGGGTCGCCAACTCCTGCTGGGTGGCGTCGAGCTTCAGCACGGTCAGGTCGTGGCCCCACATCGTGGAGTACACGACACGGCTCAGGGGCACCGAGAACAGCGCCGCGGCCGGCGCGTCCGCGAAGCGATTGAACTGGGCTTCGGAGTCGTACGGGAGGTCAACGAACACGTCGTCGCCGTTCGTGATGGAGTAGCAGTGCCCGGCGGTGAGGACGTACACGGGGGCGGAGGGCTGGCGCCGGCCGACGAAGGCGGTACCCGAGCAGCTGCCGCCCACGAGGACCACCGCCCTCGGCCCGTCGGCGTACCTCGTGAACGAGTGCTCCGGCGCCGCGCAGTCCACGGCGATGTCGTTGACATCCGCTGCCTGGACGACCCCGGAGGCGTCGATGACGCGGCAGTCCTGGGCTGGACCGGTCGGTTGCTGCTTCACCGAGACCGCGTAGGCGGCGCCGCTGGCCACTGGCGTCGCGAAGGCGAAGCTGGTGGCTCCGGCGGTGACCGACAGATCCGGCTGGCCCTCCGTGGCCAGGACCAGCCCGCTCCCGCTGAGCCCGGTGACGGTCCCGCCGATCACATACCTTGTGGCGTCCTTGTTGCCGCCATCACAGCTCAACATGCCTCCTGCCAGCAGCAGGACCCCAACCAGCACGGCACGTCCGCTCCGCGTCATCATGGCCGGCTCCCTCCGTCGCATGACGGCGCGGACCTCGGCACCTCGCTCCCGGATTGGCCTACGAAGCGGGTCGCGACCCGCGCCACCGCCGCCAAGAGTGGGCCCTTGAACGGCGTCCATCCCTGCCATGTTGCCGCAGGGCCCACCAAGTACGGGCCCCGACTCGGCGGCTGGCCGACGAGACCCCGACCAGGGACTTCGGCGTTTCTCCAAGACCCGGCGCGACAGGGGCAGCCGATGGCCAGCCCCGGGGGAACCGGTGAGGCCAGGAGGTGACGCCATGAGAAGAAATGCCGGAGCCGTCACGTAAGCCGGGTTCTGTTCCGCCCCCGGGCCTCGCGGCACGGGTGCGGCGACGAACATTCATCTGGGACGCGCGTTGCCGCGCGCCTCGAGCGGGCTGTACCCGGAGGCGTGGGGCGGGCCGCCCTTCGCCCCGACCGGCGTTGGCCGGTACCTTGCCCTCTGGTGCCCGGACTTTCCTCGGCGGACACGAGTTCCGACGCGTTCGTCCGGACGCCTCCAGCAGGACGGGGCTCAGCACACGCCCGGCGCCACCGCCAACGCCACCCGGTTGACCCATTGTCGGTCGACTGGCCCGAGCGGGCACCTGGCGCGCGGCGACCGGCAGTGGCGCGGATCGTCGGTGGTATCCTGACCTCATGCATCTCCGCCTGGGACTGCCGCTCGCCCTCTGCGCCGCCGCGGCCGGCTGCGTGGTGGGGGTGCCGCCCGCCCCGATCGCCCCGTCGACCCGTGGGGCGGCGGGCAGCGAGGTCGCCTCGAAGGGCCCGGCCGGCGCGCCCCCTGCGCCGCGGTCCCCGCCTGGAGCCCCGGCCCCAGCGCCGGTGCGCCGCCCTACGCTCCGGACCAGGCCACGGCCGACGCGCTCTCGGGTCCGCTCGAGATCGTGGGGGTCGGCGCCTGGCCGGGCCTGTTCCGGCGCCTGTCGTGCGTCTACCGCAACCAGCGGGTCTTCGTCGTGGACGAGCGGTGCAGCGACTCGCGGGAGCCGTCGAGCCTGGTCGTCCACGTGCTGTCGCCCACGCGCGGGCGCGCGACGATCTTCGCCGACGCGGGCGCGCCCATCGGCAGGGCGAGGCGCCCGGACTACCAATCCTTCGGCGCCGCCAGCACCGCCCCGCGGCCGCCGCCCGCCGCGCTCGACGTCGCCATGGACTACGAGCGGGTCGTCGCGGCGGAGACCGACGCACCGGGCACGGTGCGTGCGACCTGCAGCGCCGGCACGCAGCGCCCGCAGGGCTCCTGCTCGAAGGGCGCCCCGGTCTCGGCCGCCGAGTACGCGGCCTCGGTCGAGCCGTTCCTGCGGGAGCCACCGGCCGGCTGGTACGAGCTGGTGCGCGGGCTGGTGAGGCTGCGCGTGCAGGCGCACGCCGGCATCCGGCCGGCCGCCCTCCCGCTCCCCCGCCTCGTCGCCTGGGGCGCGTCGTGGGCGCGCGACCTGGACGTCACGGTGGACGAGGAGAACCTGAAGCGGGTCGGCAACCGGTACGGCCGGACCGCCGCGATCGCGCTCACCGCCGACGGGGGCGCGCTGATCGCCGGGACCACGCAGCATGGCGGCGTGACCGTCCCGGCCGTGGTGCGTGCCGACGCCAGCGGCTCGAAGCGGTGGCTGAAGGCGCTGCCAGAGCGGGGCTTCGTCACGCACGAGATCGCCAGCGTGGCCGTGGTCCCGGGCGGCGCCATCGTCCTGTCACCGGGATACCCCGATCCGGGCTGGAAGCCGACGGCGCGCGTCATCAGGCTCGACGAGGCGGGCAACGTCCGCTGGCAGTGGCTCGGGCGCGGCAAGGACCGGCACAGGATCCCGCAGGTGGTCACCGCCCAGCCGACCGCGCAGGGGACGGTGCTCCTGCGGGGCTACGTCCAGCTGGTCGCCGACGGCGACGTCCACGCCTGGAACGCCGAGCTCGACGGCCGGGGGAAGGCGATCCGCGAGGAGGTCGGCCCGGTCCTCCCCGACCACGCGGCGTCGTTCGAGTAGGGTGCGGGCCGGTGTCAGGCCGGGTTGGGCAGGCTCACCATCCACTGGACGCCGAAGCGGTCCTCGCACATGCCGAAGTACGGTCCCCACGGGGCGTTGGCGAGCGGCATGTTGACCTTGCCGCCGGCGCTGAGCGCGGCGAAGGCGCGATCCGCCTCGGCCTTGTCCCTGGCCACGATGGAGACGTGGAAGTTGTTCCCGACCTTGAGCGGGGGCCCGAAGCCCGGGACGACGTCGCTCGCCATGAGGTGGACGGTCTCGGTGATGGGGAGCTGTGCGTGCACCACCTTGTCCTTCCCGGCCTCGGGCACCCCCTTCATGAAGGGCGTCTCGCCGAAGGTCTGCCGCATGATGGTCTTGGTGCCGAAGACCGACTCGTAGAGCTTGAACGCCTCGTCGGTGGTGCCGGGGAAGTTCAGGTAGACGTGGACCAGCTGCATGGGGCCTCCTCGAGAGTTGAGCGGCTATCTAGAGGCGGCGAGCCGGTCGGACAAGCCCCAGGTGGTGACCCGCCCGGGGGCCGGCCGCAACGCCAGCGCCCACTTGCAGCCCGCGCGGGCATCCCGCCGGGAGGAGAGAAAATGCCGGAGCCGCCCTGTAAGCCGGGTTCTGTTCCGCGGAATGTTCCCCGCGGCGACGAACATTCATCTGGGCCACGCGTTGCCGCGCGCCTCGAGCGGGCTACCCGGAGGCGTCGGGCGGGCCGCCCTTTGCCCCGCCTTTCGGCGGAGCAGCCTCCCTATGTGCCCTTGCACCAGGTGGGGTTTGCCGTGCCGCCCCCGTTACCGGGAGCGCGGTGCGCTCTTACCGCACCGTTTCACCCTTGCCACGCACGCCTCGCGGCGCCGTTCGGCGGTCTGTTCTCTGTGGCACTGTCCTGCGGGTCGCCCCGACCGGCCGTTAGCCGGCACCTTGCCCTCTGGTGCCCGGACTTTCCTCGGCGGACACGAGTTCCGACGCGTTCGTCCGGACGGCTCCAGCGACAGGGGGTCTAGCACGCGCACCGGCACGCGGCAACGCGGGCACCGAACGCCCTATCCCGGCGCACCCTCGTCGGCGACCGGGCGCGCCAGCTGCTCCAGCACGTCTTCGACGTCGAGAAACTCAGGCTCGCTCACCTGGCGAGCTTCCTGAAGGTCGGAGCGTGGTCAGCCATGATCTCATCCATGGCCGCCTTCACTCGCTGCTTCCGACCCTTCCGCACCGGCGCGATGATGAGCCGCCCCCCGTCGGTGGTCATGTCGAGCTCGGTCTCACGGGTGATGTCGAGCAGCTCCAGGATGGGCTTCTCGATGACGATGCCGAGGCTGTTTCCGATGGCCGAGAGCTTCTTGCGCATGGCGGTCTCCGTTCTAACCAACGTATAACGGAACGGAAGCGCCGATGCAACCGGTCGGCGGTCGGGGATCGCCATCACGCACGCGCCGAGTGCCTTACCCCGCGGCGCGCCCCGCGGTGTGCTTCACGCCCCGCTTCGGGCAGAGCTCCGCGACGGGGCAGCGCTCGCAGGCGGGCGCCCGCGCCGTGCAGCAGCGGCGGCCGTGCCAGACCAGCAGCTGGTGGCCGTGGGCCCAGAGCTCGCGCGGGAAGAGCTCCCGCAGCTCGGCCTCGACCTTGCCCGGGGCCAGCTGGCGGGTGAAGCCGAGCCGGCGAGAGAGCCGCCCCACGTGGGTGTCGACCGGGAAGGCCGCCTCCACCCCCTGCTGCAGCAGGATGACGCCCGCCGACTTCTGCCCCACCCCCGGCAGCGCCTCGAGCGCCTCCCGGCTGCGCGGCACCTGCCCCTCATGCACCTCGACGATGCGCCTCGCCGCCGCCACGATGGCCCGGGCCTTGTTGCGGAACAGCCCCAGCGTCCGGATGTGCGGCCAGAGCCGCTCCGGCTCGGCGCGGGCGAGCGCCGCCGCGTCGGGGAAGGCGGCGAAGAGGCCGGGCGTGACCCGGTTCACCCCCTTGTCGGTCGACTGGGCCGAGAGGATCACCGACACCAGGAGCTGCAGGTCGCTCTCGAAGTCGAGCTCGATGCGCGCGCCGGGCATGGCGGCGTCGAGCCTCCGGACCACCTCGAGGGCCCGGCCTCGCTCGGCGTCGGATGGCGTGCGGGGGCGGCGCCTCGCCTTCGGGCGCCCTCCCGAACCGGTCCTCGCCGCTCTCCGTGCCGCCATGAGGGGGCGGATGCTAGCATCGCCGCCCGCCCGAGGAGGAGGACCGCGTGACCCCCATCGACCTGCGCTCCGACACCGTCACCAGGCCCACCGCGGCCATGCGCGCCGCCATGGCCACAGCCGAGGTGGGCGATGACGTCTTCGGCGAGGACCCCACCGTCAACCGCCTGCAGGCCACCGTGGCCGAGCTGCTCGGCAAGGAGGCCGGCCTCTTCGTGCCCTCCGGGACCATGGCCAACCAGGTCGCCCTCGGCACCCTGACCCGGCCCGGCGACGAGGTGGTCTGCGACGCCGCCGCCCACTGCATCTCCTTCGAGGGGGGCGGGCTGGCGGCGCTCTGGGGCGTCCAGCCGCGCGCCATCGCGGCGCCGCGCGGGATCCTCGCGCCGGCCGACGTCGAGGCGGCGCTGCGGCCGGTGGCCGACCACTACCCCCGCACCCGCGTCATCGAGGTGGAGAACACCCACAACCGCGGCGGCGGCGCCGTCTACCCGCTGGAGCGGGTGCAGGCGCTGGGCGCGCTGGCCAGGAAGCACGGCCTCGACCTCTACATGGACGGCGCCCGGCTCTGGAACGCCTGCGCCGCCACCGGCGTCCCGCCCGCCGACTACGCCGCGCCGGCCACGCTGGTCTCGGTCTGCCTCTCCAAGGGGCTGGGGGCGCCGGTCGGCTCGGTCCTGTGCGGCTCGCGCGACCACGTGGCGGCGGCGCGCCGCCTGCGCAAGCGGCTGGGCGGCGGGATGCGGCAGGCCGGGATCCTGGCCGCGGCCGGGCTGCACGCGCTCGAGCACCACCGGGCCCGGCTCGGCGAGGACCACGAGAACGCCCGGCGGCTCGGCCGGCTGGTCTCGGCCCTCCCGGGCGCGCGCCTGCTCCACCCGGTCGACACCAACCTGGTCTTCGCCATCTTCGAGGGGCAGGTCGCCGCCGACCTCACCCGGCGCTTCGCCGCGGCCGGCGTGCTCGGGCTGCCCGAGGGCTCGCGGCCGGACCTGGTCCGCTTCATCACCCACCTCGACGTCTCGCGCGCCGACATCGAGGAGGCGGGGCGCCGGCTGGCCGGCGCCATGGCAGGCTGAGGCGCCAGGCTCGCCGGGCCGGTGGGATCCCGGTGAGCGTGGCCAGGGTGAGGGCGTGTCGGTATTTTCCCGCCCGGCACCGGCCGTGCGAGCATCCACTCGTGGTCACCTCGCTTCGCTCCGCCGGATCGCCGCGATCGTCCTCCGGGCCTGCTCGGCTCCATGGGCTGCGCCACCGCGGAGCCCAGGAAGACCAGCTTTCGCGAGGCCGGGCTGCTCGATCAGGCGCCCGAGAGCGAAGCGTACGAGCTGCGGCCGGACGCCTCCCAGCCGGACGCCGGGCGCCCGCCCGTGGCACGACCGGCCACGGTGCGTCCGTCCGCGCCGCAGCCGCCCGCCTCACGCCCGCCCGCCATCGGACCGCTCCGCGACGCGGACGACCTGCCGCTCGTCCCCCCGGTCCGCGACGCGGCCCCCGAGGCCTACCCCAGCGAGCCACCCGACGGGCCGCCCATCGACCCGGTCCTGCTCCGCTTCGCCGCCGAGGCCAGGGCGCGCCGGCTCCGCTCCGCCGCCGGCCGCGGCTTCCCGGCCGAGGCCGAGGCCGCCTGGCGCGCGCTGGTGGCGCAGCTCGACGACTACCTGGCCCGGTCGCTGCCGCAGACACCGCTGCTCGAGCTGGTCCGCTCCAGCGTGACGCTCGAGGCCGAGTGGGAGTTCGACCGCAGGCGCTACGGCCCACCCTCCGCCGGGCTGGCCCGCCAGGTCACGGCACGGGCCGACCGCCTCGCCCTGCGCATCGCCACCTCGCGGGCCATCGGGAACTCCATGTTCGCCTCCCGGCCCCCGGGGCGGCTCCGCTGGCCCATCGAGAACGCCGGCCTCTCCTCGGGGTTCGGGCCGCGCCACCACCCGCTCAACGGGGCGCGGCAGCTCCACGCCGGCATCGACCTCGCCGCCGAGCTCGGCCGGGTGGTCGGCGCCGCCACCCGGGGCTACGTGGTCAGCGCCGGCTGGGCCGGGGGCTACGGCCTGATGGTCGAGATCCGCCACGCCGGCGAGCTGACCACCCGCTACGGCCACCTCTCGGCGCTCCTCTGCGCCCCGGGCGACGCGCTGGAGTCCGGCGCCCCGGTGGGCCTCATCGGCCAGACCGGCCTGGCCACCGGCCCGCACCTCCACTTCGAGGTCTGGGAGGGTGGGCGGCCCCGCGATCCCCTCTCCTTCATCGGCGGGGGCACCGGCCTGGCCACGCCCTTCGCCGCCGGCGTGTCGGCGGGGGGCCCGCGGTGATCGGCGCCGCGACGCTGCTGGCCCTGCTCGCCGGCGCCGAGCTGCTCGTCCCCGCCGGCGCCCTGCTGTCCGATTCGCTGGCCCGCGCCCGGCCCGGGGACACCATCCGGCTCGGCCCGGGGGAGCACCGCGGCACGCTGGGCCGCCTCACCGGCGTCACCGTGATCGGCGCCGGCGCCGGCCTCACCGTGGTGCTGGCCCCGCCGGGCGAGGATGGCGCCGTGGTCGACGGCGACTCGACCCTCCGCGACCTGTCGCTCGTGGCCGGGCCGGCGCGCACCGGCCTGAAGGCCCTGGCCGGCGCGGTCACCCTCGACGGCGTGGCGCTGGTGGGCGGCTCCACCGGGCTCTTCGTCGACGGCGCCCGGGTGACGGGGCGCGAGCTCTGGCTCGCGGGCGAGTACGGCCTCCTGCAGCGGACCGGGGCGGTCACGCTGGTCGGCGTCACCGCCAGCGGCACCTCGGCCGGCGTGGCGCTGCTGGGCGGCGACCTCGACCTCTCCCGGGGCGCCGTCACCGGCCCCTCCCGCGAGGCGGCGGTCACGGTCGGGGGCGGGACCGCCCGGCTGGCCGGGCTGGTGGTGCGCACCGGCGGGCCGTCGGGGCTCTCGGTCTCCGGGGGCCGGGTGGTGGCCCGGGACCTCACCATCTCCGGCCCCCGGGAGTCGGGCGGCTTCGGGGGCGACTGCCTGCTGGTCCTGCGCGGCAAGCGTGGACCTGGCTTCCAGCGAGCTGGTGGGCTGCGGCGGCGCCGCGGTCGAGGCGGCTCGCGCCGAGCTGCGCCTCGAGGGGGTGGACGCCGCCGGTGGCGCGGCGGGCGGCTTCGTCTTCACCGACCGGACCCGGGCCGAGCTGGGCGCCACGCTGGTCACCGGCCGGGGCCCCGGGCTGGTGGCCATGCAGGGGGCGCAGGTGCGCACCTGGCAGGCCCGCACCTGGACCGACCCGGCCCTCTGGATCGACTGCGGGTCGGGAGCCCGCGTCGAGCAGCTCGACGCCCGCGGGGAGCGCCAGCCGTGCACGCCGGCGGCCCCGCCGGCCGCGCCGAACGGCCGGTAGCCCCTCCCCCCAAGGAGGCGGAGCCGGCTCGACTTCCAGCGCCCGGCATGACAGGTTCGTGAGGTGCGCCTGCCCCCGCAGGGCACGGCGCGCCGCCGCCAGGGAGCCAGGCCCGAGATGCAGATCAACCTGCGGAAGGCGATGTTCGTCCTTCCCAACCTCTTCACGGTCAGCTCGATCTTCCTCGGGTTCTACGCCCTCGTGCTCTGCTCGGGCGAGGCCTCCCCCCTCCAGCTCTACCAGGCGGCCCTGGCCATCTTCTTCGCCATGTTCTTCGACGCCTTCGACGGGCGCGTGGCGCGGATGACCAAGACCCAGAGCGACTTCGGGGTCCAGCTCGACAGCCTCGCCGACGTCATCAGCTTCGGCGCCGCCCCGGCGCTGCTGGTCTACAAGTGGGCGCTGGCGCCCATGGGCGCCCTCGGCCTCTTCCTCTCCTTCGCCTTCGCCGCCTGCGGCGCCCTCCGGCTGGCCCGCTTCAACGTGCTGGCGATGCGCGGGGACAAGGGCTCCTCCCGCTTCTTCGTGGGCCTCCCCATCCCGCTCGCGGCGGGCGCCGTGGTGGCGCTGGTGATCGCCCACTACGCCGAGTACCAGCAGAACGTCGGCCCCACCATCCAGGTGCCGGTGGCGGTGGTGGTGGCCCTGCTCTCCTTCCTGATGGTCTCGACGGTCCGCTACCGGACCTTCAAGGACGCCCACCTCTCGAAGCGGAGCTTCGCCGTCCTCGGCCTGCTGGTGCTCACCGGCCTGGCCATCGCCATCAAGACCCGCCCCTCCTTCGTGCTGGTGGTCTTCATGCTGGCCTACATCGCCGTGGGGCTGGCCGAGACCCTCTTCATCCGGCCGCACCTGCCCACCCCGGCGGAGCTGCCGCCGGCCGTCCGCGCCGAGCTGGAGGCCGACGAGGCCCTCGAGATCGACGACGTGGACGACGAGAAGGACGACAAGACCGAGGGGGACGAGTACATCTAGGGCGTGGCGACTCCACCCCCCGCCCCGGCCGGCCGACCCGACGGCTGGACCCTGCTGGCCGCCTGGGGCCCCTGCGGCTACTCGCCCATCGCGCCCGGCACCGTCGGCACCCTGGGCGCCGTCCCGCTGGCCTGGGCGGTCTCCCGCCTCGAGCCGCTGGCCGCCTGGGCCTTCCTGCTGGCCTTCCTGGCCCTCTCCGTCCACGCCGCCACCCGCGCCGGCCGGCACTGGCAGGTGGTCGACGCCCAGCCCATCGTCATCGACGAGGTGATGGGCTACCTCACCGCGGTCGCCTTCCTCCCCTTCACCTGGCGGACCGCGCTGGCCGCCTTCGTCCTGTTCCGGCTCTTCGACATCCTCAAGCCCTGGCCGGCCTCGGCGCTCGACCGCTGGAAGACCGGCCTGGGCGTGGTGCTGGACGACGTGGCCGCCGGCCTCTACGCCTGGGCCTGGCTGCGGCTGCTGCTGGCCTGGTTCCCGGAGGTCCTCTCATGAGCCTCGCCGTCGAGCTCCTCTCCACCGGCGACGAGCTGCTCACCGGCCAGGTGGTCGACACCAACTCGCCGTGGCTGATGGACCGGCTCTGGGACGCCGGCGTCATGGTGGCGCGCAAGACCCTGGTGGGCGACGACCGGGCCGTGCTGGAGGCGGCGCTGCGCGAGACCACCGGCCGGGCCGACCTGGTGGTGATGAGCGGCGGGCTGGGACCGACCGAGGACGATCTCACCGCCGAGTGCGTGGCCCGGGTGGCGGGGCTCCCGCTCGAGCCGCACGCCCCGTCGCTCCTCGCCATCGAGGAGCGGTTCCGGCGGATGGGGCGCCCCATGACCGCCAACAACGCCAAGCAGGCCCGCTTCCCGCGCGGCGCCACCGTCCACCCCAACCGCTGGGGCACGGCCCCCGGCTTCTCGGTCCAGCTCGGCCGCGCCACCCTCACCTGCCTGCCGGGGGTGCCGGCCGAGTACCGGGGCCTGGCCGAGGAGGTGGTGCTGCCCTGGATCGCCGGGCGGCTGGGCGCCGTGCCGGCCACCCGGGTGCTCAAGCTGCTCGGCATCGGGGAGTCGGCGGCCGACCAGGCCATGCGCCCGGTCATGGACGACCCGGCCTGGCGCGGGGTCCGCTTCGGGTACCGGGCCCACTTCCCCGAGGTCCACCTGAAGTGGACGGTGGATCCGCCGGACGCCGAGCCTCGCGCCGCCGCCATCGAGGCGGCGGTGCGCGCCATCTTCGGCCAGTCGATCTGGGGGAGCGGCAAGGAGGAGCTGGCCGAGCTGGTGGTGGCGCGCCTGCGCGCCCGTGGCGAGCGGGTGGCGCTGGCGGAGAGCTGCACCGGCGGGCTGGTGGCCTCGCTGCTCACCGGCGTCCCGGGCGCCTCCGCCGTGCTCGAGCTGGGCGTGGTGGCCTACGCCAACTTCGTCAAGACCGCCGTCCTCGGCGTCACCGAGCCGCTGCTGGCCGCCCACGGCGCCGTCTCCGAGCCGGTGGCCCGGGCCATGGCCGAGGGGGCCCGCCGTGCCGGGAACGCCAGCTGGGGCCTGGGCATCACCGGCATCGCCGGTCCCACCGGCGGCACGCCGGAGAAGCCGGTGGGGACGGTCCACCTGGCGCTGGCCGGGCCCCAGGGCACCAGCGCCGTGGCCCGCCTCTTCCGCGGCGACCGCGAGCGGGTGCGCCGCGCCGCCGCCTTCGAGGCGCTCGACCTGCTGCGGCGGGCGCTGGCCTGACCGGCGCCGGGCCGGCCGCGCCCCGGGATCCCGTCAGGCCGCCTCCTCCTGCGGAGGCACCGGCGGCCGCGGCGTCTCCGGGCCCTCCGCGGCCTGGGCCGCCCGGAGCCGCTCGGCGACCCGCCCGAAGGCCTCCGGGTTGGCGCGCAGCCACTCGGCGGCCCGCTCCCGTCCCTGGGCGATGCGCTCGCCGTCGAGCGCGTAGTGGGCCCCGGACTTCTCCAGGATGCCCCGCTCGCTGGCCAGGTCGACCGCCTCGGCGAACCGGTCCACGCCCACGCCGTAGCGGATGTCGAACTCGGCCTGGCGGAAGGGCGGCGCCACCTTGTTCTTCACCACCTTGACGCGGGTCCGGCTCCCCACCACCTGCTCCCCCTCCTTCACCTGCCCGATGCGCCGGATGTCGAGCCGCACCGAGGCGTAGAACTTGAGGGCGTGGCCGCCGGTGGTGGTCTCGGGGTTGCCGAAGACCACGCCGATCTTCATCCGGATCTGGTTGATGAAGATGACCAGGGCCTGGTTGCGCGCCACCACCGCGGTGAGCTTGCGCAGCGCCTGGCTCATCAGGCGCGCCTGCAGCCCCATGTGCGCGTCGCCCATCTCCCCCTCGATCTCGGCCTTGGGCACCAGCGCCGCCACCGAGTCGACCACCACCAGGTCGACGCCGCCGGAGCGGACCAGCTGCTCGGCGATCTCCAGCGCCTGCTCGCCGGTGTCGGGCTGCGACACCAGCAGGTCGGAGAGGTTGACGCCCAGCCGCCGGGCGTAGGTGACGTCCAGGGCGTGCTCGGCGTCGATGAAGGCCGCCACCCCACCCTGCTTCTGCACCTCGGCGATGGCGTGGAGGGCCAGGGTGGTCTTGCCCGAGGACTCCGGGCCGAAGATCTCCACCACCCGGCCGCGCGGCAGCCCGCCCACGCCCAGGGCCAGGTCGAGCCCCAGCGAGCCGCTCGGGACCACCGCCACCGGCGGCACCTCGGTGTCGTCCCCCAGCCGCATGATCGAGCCCTTGCCGAACTGCTTCTCGATGGCGCCGAGCGCCTGGGCCAGCGCCTTCATCCGCTCCGTGATCCTGCTCATGGCCGCTGCTCTTTCTCCGCCGCGCGGGCGGTCTGGTGGGCCGGTCCGGCCCGTGGATCAGGCGATGGGCCGGTCGAGCCCGCGGTACTGCACGGCCTCGGCGACGTGCGGCTCGCCGACCGCCTCGGCCCCGGCCAGGTCGGCGATGGTGCGGGCCACCCGCAGCACCTTGTCGTGGGCCCGGGCCGAGAGGCCGAGCCGCTCCATGCAGGCGAGCAGCAGCCGCCGCCCGGCCGCGTCCGGCGTGCAGTGGCGGCGCAGGATGGCGCCGCGCAGCTGGGCGTTGACCCGGGCGGCGCCGCCGCGCAGCGCCGAGAGCGCCCGCACCCGCGCCACCCGCCGGCGCACCTCGGCGCTGGTGGGGCCCTGCCCGGCCGTGCCCAGGGCGGCCGGCGGCACCGCCGGCACGTCCACCTGCAGGTCGATGCGGTCGAGCAGCGGCCCGCTGATGCGGCGGCGATACCGCAGCAGCTCGGTGGCGGTGCAGCGGCAGCGCCGGACGAGGTCGCCGTGGTGGCCGCAGGGGCACGGGTTCATGGCCGCCACCAGCGCGAAGCGCGCCGGGTAGGTGATGCTCCGGGCGGCCCGCGCCAGCGTCACCTCGCCGTCCTCGGCCGGCTGGCGCAGCGACTCGAGCACGTGGCGGCGGAACTCCGGCAGCTCGTCGAGGAAGAGGACGCCGCGATGGGCCAGCGACACCTCGCCGGGGCGTGGCGGCGACGAGCCCCCCACCAGCCCGGCGTCGGAGATGGAGTGGTGGGGCGCGCGGAACGGGCGGGCGGTGAGCAGGCCGCGGCCGCGCGTCAGCCCGGCCACGCTGTGCACCACGGTGGCCTCGAGGGCCTCGTCGAAGTCGAGCGGCGGCAGGAGCCCGGGCAGGCGGCGGGCCAGCATGGTCTTGCCGCTGCCGGGGGGGCCGAAGAGGAGCAGGTTGTGGCCGCCCGCGGCCGCCACCTCCAGCGCCCGCTTGGCCACCTCCTGCCCGGCCACCTCGCAGAGATCGGGCGGCGGCGGCGAGGGGGGCGGGGGCGGCGCCTCGTCGAGGGGCGGCAGGGGGGCCTGGCCGCGCGCCCAGGCCACGATCTGGGCGACGTGCGCGACGGCGTGGACCGCCAGCCCCTCCACCACCGCCGCCTCGTGGCCGTTGCCCACGGGGACCACCAGGGCCCGGGCCCCGGCGCGCCGCGCCGCCATGGCCACCGGGAGCACGCCCCGCACCGGCTTGACCTCGCCGGAGAGCGAGAGCTCGCCGAGGAACTGGATGCCCTCGAGCGCCGCCGGGGGCAGCTCGTTGCTGGCGGCCAGCAGGGCGACGGCGATGGGGACGTCGAGCCCCGCCCCGTCCTTGCGCAGGTCGGCGGGGGCGAGGTTGACCACCACGCGCTTGGAGGGGAGCTGGACGCCGCAGTTGCGGACCGCCGCCTGCACCCGGACCTTGGCCTCGGAGACGGCCCCGCTGGCGAGCCCCACCAGGTGGAAGAAGGGCATCCCCTGCGAGGTCTCCACCTCGACCTCGACCGGGAGGGCCTCGATGCCGAGGACCACCGCGGAGCGGACGCACGCCAGCATGGGCCAGCGCAGAGCAGCGGGCGTGCCACGGGGTTCCGGCCCGAATCGACGGGCCCGGCCCGGCCGCCGGGCCGCGGGACGGCCCCCCGGGCCGCAGGGCGGACCGGGTGAGGCGGACCGGGTGAGGCGGGGTGGCGGGAGGCGGGCGAGCCGGCGGGAGGCGCCGGGGCGTCAGAACATCGACTCCGGCACGTAGACGATGTCGCCGGGCTCGAGCGTGAAGTTGGCCGCCTTGCCGAGCGCGATGTCCTGCACGTTGATCTTCATCTTCACCTCCTGCCCGTTCACGATCCGGGTCACCGAGGTGGAGTTCTGGGCCGCCTGCTTGGTGAAGCCCCCGGCCAGGGTCAGCGCCTGCACCACCGACATCCCGTCCTCGAAGGCGAAGGTGCCGGGCTTCTGGACCTCGCCGAAGACGAAGACCTTGCGGGAGTTGAACTCCTTCACCAGCACCGTGACCTGCGGGTCGCGCAGGAACCCCTGGGAGAGGCAGGCGCGCAGCCTCTCGGCCACGCCGTTGGCGGTGAGCCCGTTCACCGACACCTTCTTGCAGAGCGGGAACATGATCTCGCCCTGGGGACCGACCTGGTAGAGGCCGGAGAGCTCCGGCTCCTGGTAGACGCGCACCTCGAAGACGTCGTTGGGCCCGAGCGTCGAGGCCGCCAGGCCGGTGGTGACCGTGGGCTCGGAAGGGGACGGGGCCCGCCCGCCGCCCGTGGCGCAGCCGGCGACCAGGACCAGGGCGAGCCCGGCGGCGACGTGGCGTAGCGCTGTCATGAGGCCTTCTTCCCGCCGCCGATCCTAGTACGTGACCACGCCCCGCAGCCAGACCTCGTGCTTGGTGTAGCTCCACCCGGGGGGTGGGGCGGGCGCGTCGGTCGAGCGGTCGGTGTACTGGTACGCCAGCTCCAGCATCAGCCAGCGGTTCATCTCGGCCTGCAGCGAGGGCTTCACGGTGATGATGTCCGAGGTGCTGCTGGCGGCGTCGCGGTAGCCGAGCTGCCCCCAGTCGGCGGAGATGGCGCCGGTGAGCAGGCTGTTGAACTTGCTCTTCCCCTCCAGCGTCACGTGGGTGTTGGTGTAGAGCGCCCAGGTGATGCCGGGGTCGAACCCGAGGTCGCGCTGGAAGGTCAGCTTCAGGCTCGAGAAGGTCGAGGGGATCCACTCGGCCGAGACCAGCGCCAGCCAGGTGCCGAACGTGGAGAGGTCGCCCTGCGGGACCGCCGCGGGGTCGAGCGAGAGGCCGAGGGTGGTGCCGTAGCCGGCCTTGACGGTGGCGGCCAGGTGGGCGGTGACGAGGCCGGTGGCCCCGGCCTGGGCCCGCAGCCCGGTCCCCGCGATCGAGTAGAGCGTGCTGTTGGGGATGCGGTCGAACCAGCCGAGGTCGAGGATGGCGGCGGTCTTGGGCAGGAACTTCCAGCTCGCGTTCAGCGCCGCGCCCACGTTGTTGTAGCCGAGGTCGGAGAGGTAGGCGCTGTCGCAGAACGGGTTGCCGCTCGACGGGCCGCAGACCTCGGCCTTCTTGAAGGCGTCGAACGACTCGACCGACCAGTCGCCGCCCGCGGTCACGGTCAGGGCCCCGCCACCGGGGCGCCACGGCAGGCGCAGCGCGATGTCGTTGTAGTTGGAGATGGTCCCCGCGGCGACCGAGTAGACGGTGGGCTGGTTGCTGCGGACGAACTTCTCGTCGAGCTCCAGCCCCAGCTGGCCCTTGCGGTTGAAGCCCACGCCGAGATCGACGTTGGCGTAGAGGTTCGACAGGTCGGTGGTGATGCTGTCCTGCACGCCGAAGTACTGGGCCCAGTCGAGCAGGGCGCGCAGGTCGACGGCCACGGAGTCGCCCGGGACCTTGAGCTCGAGGCCGGGCCGGACGTGGAGGATCAGGTCGCTGCCGACCGAGTAGGACGGATCCAGGTAGGTGGCCACGTTGGAGTCGTAGCGCAGCTCCAGCTCGACGAACGGGTGCAGCCGCCCCTCGGCGCCGCCGACGCGGATGCCGTTCCCGAAGGCCGCCTGCGCCGGCACCGCCGTCACCAGCAGCACCGCCATCATCAGTCGTCGCACGGCAAGGTCCATTCCCAGGTGCCCTCTCAGGTCCATCGACGGTGCTCGACGCGGCGGTCCGCGCCCGTCACTGCAGGCTGCTGGCTGGCGGCGGCCGCAGCACCACCGGCGCCGACGGCGGCGGCGAGGTCACCGTCGGCGACTTGTACCGCCCGGAGGTGTCCCGCTCGGGCTGGCCGACCGGCTGCTGGACCTCGACCGTGGTCTTCTCGTCGACGATGTAGGCCAGCTGGCCGATGCACTGCTGGGCCTCGTTCCCGAGCCCGTCGGCCTTGCCCTTGGCGATGCCGATCCTGGCGAACTCGGTGCTGGCGGCCGGATCGCCCCTGGCGATGGCGCCCTGGAGCGCGGCGTCGGACTGCTCCGCCACCTTCAGCAAGCCCTTGATCTGCGCCAGCTTCTCGTTGACGCAGTTGAGCTTCACCACGTCCTGCTCGCCGCGGGCGACCTCGACCCGGGCGCTCACCGCGCCGGCGGTGGCGCGCATCGAGGCGATGGCCTCCGAGGCCCGCTTCAGCTTCTCGGCGTCGGAGAGCGCGTCGGCCTGGCCCGGCACGGCCTGCGCCGCCGGAGCCGACTTCTGGGCCCAAGCGGGTGTAGCCAGTGCCAGGCCAATGACTGCGGCCAGGCTCATCGATCGGTTCACGGGAGCACCCATCCTGTCGGCAAAACAGACTCGGAGTTCGGGATAATACGTGCCTCCCCCCAGAGCGTCAACGAACCGTAGCCATCACTTCCTGACCCAAGGAGTCAGCCCGGCTGGGGTGCCAGCACCCATCGCGGCGAAGGGGCGACGGACGAGCGGGGCCCGCCGCGCCTCCCGTCCCTTCGCCACGGTCCGATCGACGCCTACCGCTTGGCCCGCTTCCTGGCCTCGGCCTGCTGGCTCTTGCTCACCACGTCGGTGACGCCAGCCACCTCCGCGCAGGCCTGGTAGGCCTTCTTGGCCTCCGCCATCTTGCCGCCCTTCTCGTACAGCTCGCCCGCCCGGTAGAGCAGCTTGGCCGCGGCGTTCGCCTCGCTCTTGGCGCAGCGCGGCTCGGTGCCGAAGAGCACGTAGGCCCGGGCGGCGTCGAGCGGCTTGCGGGCCTCGTCGAGGGTGGCGCCGAGGTTGTAGATGGCGCTGCAGTGGAGGGTGCTGTCGGGGTACTTCTCGTTGAACTCCCGGTAGAGCTTGACGGCCTCGTCCCTCTTCCCCTGCTTGGCGCGGAGCGCGGCCAGCATGGGGATGGCGGCCTCGGTCTCCTTGCTGTCGGGGAACCTGGCGATCAGCTGCTCGCGCAGCGCCGCGGACTTGTCGAGCTGGTTGGCGCGCTCGTAGGCGATGCCCGCGTAGTAGAGGGCCAGCGAGACGTTGGGGTTGCCCGGGTTGGCGGTCGCGAACCCCTCGAAGGCGGCGCCGGCCTGCGCGTTCTGGCCCCCGTCGTACATCCGCTTGGCCTGGTTGAACCCGGCCTCCACCTCGAGCAGCGCCAGCATCTCCCCCGCCTTGGCGAGGCTCTCCTTGGCCTTGGGGTCGGTCGCCTTGGCGGCCGCGTCGGCCACCTGCGCCCTCAGCCTGGGCAGCGCCGCGTCGTGGCCGGCCTGGTCCCCGAGGGCGAGGAAGGTCGACAGGTAGAGCCTCACGGCGCCGGGGTCGATCTCGGCGGGCCAGGCCTCGAAGATGCGCGCGAAGCGGGCGCGGGCGTCCTCCATGTTGTCGAAGGCGTACTTGATCTGGGCGGCGCTGAGCGCCACCTGCGCCGGGGTGCCGGGGAGGAACCGGTCCTTGGGCGCCTTCTTGTTGTCGGGATCCAGGTCGGCCAGCTTCACGTAGGTGTCGGCGTACTCGACGATCTTGCCGCCACTCGCCGGCCGGGGAGCGCGGCGCCAGCGGCGTGGCCTTGCGCGCCTCCCACTCCAGCAGCCGCACCGGCTCGAGCTGGCCGGCCCCGGACTTCTCCCTCGCCACCGCGGTCTCGGCGGCGTGGGCCAGCTTGGCGGCCATGGCCTTGGACCCGTCGCTGGCGTCCGGGCTGAAGAGCAGCTTGTCCGCCTGCTCGGCCGCCCGGGCCGGCTGGCCGGCGTAGAAGAAGTACTTGCCGGCGTTGTAGCGGAAGGAGACGCTCCAGTCGCTGGAGGGGAACTTGTCGGCGAAGTCGGCCAGCCCCTGCGCCTCGGTGCTCCACTCGGCCCTGGCCTGGTCCATGGCGCCCGAGTTGGCGGCCTGGGCGGCGGCCTGGTGGTGGGTGATGACGTTCTGGACGAAGCCTCGCTCGACGTCGTCGCTGAACTCGCCGCTGGACGGCGGGAACTTCTGGTCGGCCTGCTTGAAGCGGGTGGCGACGCCGGGCCCGCCTGGGGTGGTGGCGCAGCCGGCGAGGAGCGCCAGGAGGAGGGTGCTGCGGACGAGGACTCGTGTCATGGGTGTTCCCTCGGGTGCGGTTCGCGCCGGTTCACGGCTTGATGGCAAGCGGCTCACGCGGCGTTCTTCTCACAGTTGCGAGCGGCAGGGAACCGGATCTCGCACCGGGACGACGGGGTCCGGGGCCCGCCTGGGGCACCCCGGGATCACCTCCCGGGACCCGCCGGGCCCGGCGCCGGGGCCCGGGCCGGGGGCTCCTCCTCCCGGAGCTCCTGCTCGTACCTGACGTCAAGGCGATCCTTGAGCTCGGAGGTGAGCCCGCCCTTCTCCAGCGCCACCACCTTCAGGGTGATCACCTTCCCCGGCTCGGCGTCGATGGAGTGGGCGGAGGACTGCTTGAACCGGTAGTCCTTCAGGTAGCTGAAGATCCCGAAGCCGGAGCCGCGGAAGACCAGCTGCACCGAGAGCTGGTGCCGGCCCGGCGCCAGCCGGCCGTTGAAGACCTCGAACTCCTCGCGCCGGTCCAGGTCGCCGTCGACGTCGGTCTTGGTGTAGATGGGCGCGCCGTCGAGCGCGTAGGTGGCCGACTCCAGGTAGAAGGAGGAGCCCATCTCGTTGCGGTGGACGACCACCGCCCTGGCGCCGGTGCCGGTGTCGGACCCGATGACCACCTCCTGCAGGTTCAGCAGGCGCCCCTGGGTCCGGAAGACCTTGTCCTTGAGGTCCGAGACCCGCTCCTCGAGGCTGCGGGCCGCCGGGTCGCCCTGCGCCTCGGCGGTCGCGGGGCGCCCCGGGCCCGGGGGGGCGTCCGGCACGCGGGCCGGCGCGGCGGTGGCCTGCTGCCGGGCGGGCGGGCTGCCGGTCGCCTGGCCGTGCGCCGGCGCGGCGAGCAGCAGTCCCGGGAGCAGGACGCCGAGCAGGGCGACGGGGCAGTGACGACGCGGCACGTTCACTCCCTCATACTATCCGGGAACGCCAGCGGGCACGCGGCGCCGCGTGGGGAAAGCTGCGAGGGGCGCCTACCCCGACCTCTTCAGCTCGGTCAGCACCAGCTTGGCGACGGCCTTGAGCGTGTCGAAGACCCCGACGCCGGTGGGCGCCACCGCCTGGTACTCCGGCACGCTGCGCGGGTTGAGCAGCCGGCGCAGCTCCTCGACCGTGGCGATGTTGGGGAGGTCGCGCTTGTTGTACTGGACGACGTAGGGGACCTTGTCGAGGTCGTAGCCCTGCTCGGCGAGGTTGACGCGGAGGTTCTCCACCGACTCGAGGTTGGCCTCCATGCGCTCGATCTGCGAGTCGGCCACGAAGACCACGCCGTCCACGCCCTTGAGGATCAGCTTGCGGGAGGCGTCGTAGAACACCTGCCCCGGCACCGTGTAGAGGTGGAAGCGGGTCTTGAAGCCGCGGATCTCGCCGAGCGACAGCGGCAGGAAGTCGAAGAAGAGCGTGCGCTCGGTCTCGGTGGCGAGGGAGATCATCTTCCCCTTCGCCTCCGGGTTGGTCTTGGCGTAGATGTACTGGAGGTTGGTCGTCTTCCCGCACAGGCCGGGCCCGTAGTAGACGATCTTGCAGTTGATCTCGCGCGAGCTGTAGTTGATGAAGCTCATGTCTACTCGCTGAAGAGGTTGTCGATGTCGTCGTCGGTGATCTCGGCGAAGGGGCTCGCCGCGCCGGGCGCCGCCTGCTTCTTCGCCAGGCCGTCGAAGACCCGGGCCAGCTCCTCGCCCGCCTTCTTCACCCGCAGGCGCACCAGCCCCAGCGAGCTCTTGGCGTCGAAGATGACGACCAGCACCACCCGGCCGCCCACGATGCTCATGTGGAGCGATTCCTTCTCGCCCTCGTGGAACTGGTTGGGGAACTCCTTCTCCCCGATCAGCTTGGCGAGGCCCCCCATGGCGGCCACGTTGCCGGCCGTCAGCGAGGCCAGCGAGGTGGTGTCCAGGTTCTGCGCCTGGCCGCTGGAGGCGATGAGCTGACCGTTCTTGTCGACGAGGAAGACGACCTTGGCGTTCGCGTCGCGCGTGAGCCGGTCGCAGATCCCGGCGATCAGCCGGAACTCCTCCTCGTACATCACCAGGCCGGAAGTCATGATCCTTCGCTCTCCACGTCGCTACCGAGTACCACGCCGAATACCAAGGAATCGCTCGGCATTCAAACTTCCTGTCCCCCGAGGTGGTCTCAGAGCTCCCTCCGCCCGGCCAGCGCCCGGGCCAGGGTGGCCTGGTCGGCGTACTCGAGATCGCCGCCCATGGGGACGCCCTGGGCGATGCGGGTCACCCGCAGCCCCAGCGGCTTGAGCAGCTTCTGCAGGTAGAGCGCGGTGGCCTCCCCCTCGACGTTGGGGTTGGTGGCCACCAGCACCTCCTCGGCGGGCTCGCGCTCCAGCCGCAGCAGCAGCTCCCGGATCTTCAGGTCGCCCGGCCCGACCCCGTCGAGCGGCGAGAGGGCGCCGTGCAGGACGTGGTAGCGGCCGCGGAACTCGCGGGTCCGCTCCACCGCCAGCAGGTCCGGCACCCCCTCCACCACGCAGATGATCCGGCCGTCGCGGGAGGGGTCGAGGCAGATGGGGCAGGGGTCCCGCTCGGTGAGCGTCTGGCAGGTGGAGCAGCAGCGCACGTCGCGCACCACGCCCACCACCGCCTCCGCCAGCGCCCGCGCCTGCTCCGGGCCGGCCTCGAGGACGTGGAAGGCGAGCCGCTGCGCCGTCTTCTCCCCGATGCCGGGCAGGCGGGCCAGCTCGCGGACCAGCCGGGCGATGGGATCGGCGACGGACACGGACCGTCAACCCATGATGCCGGGGATCTTGACGCCGCCGGTCGCCTTGCCGAGGTGCTCGTCGGCGGCGGCGCGGGCCTTCTCGGCGGTGGCGTTGAGCGCGGCCGTGAGCAGGTCCTCGAGCAGCGACGGGTCGGCGGGGTCGATGGCCTTGGGGTCGATGGCGAGCTTCACCACGTCGCAGCGGCCGTTCATGGTCACCTTGACCAGCCCGCCGCCGCTCTCCCCGTCGACGGTCAGCTCGCCGAGCTTCTCGCGCGCCTCCGCCATCGCCTTCTCGAGCTTCTTGGCCTGCTTCATCAGGTACTGGATGTCCATGGGCGCCTAGAGCTCCTCGACCTGGTCCACGCCGCCCTCGAGGAGGCGGGCGGCCTGCTGGATGTTGGGATGGGCGCGCGCCGACTCCCGCACCCGGCGCGAGCGGGCCAGGCGCTCGGCCTGGTCGGCGGCGGCCAGCGAGACCGGCGCCGACTCGCCCGGGGGCGTGGCCGGCGGCTCGCCGAGGGTGAGCGCCAGGGTGGTGGGCCGGCCGAAGCAGCGGCTGAAGACCGCCTCGATCTCGGCGCGGCGCCGCTCCGCGGTGGTGGCCATCAGGCCGGCGGGCAGCTGCACCCCCACCTCGCCGTCGCGGATCCAGCGGAGCGTGGCCTGCTTGAGCGCCGGGGCGGCCGCGGGGCTCACCTTCTCCACCTCGTCGACCACGGCGCGCCAGCGCTCCGCGAGGGGGGCGGCGGGATCGACGAGCGGCCCGTCGGGCGGGGGTGCGGGGGGTGAAGCCACCGGCGCCTCCGGGCCCGGCGCGGCGGGGGAGGTGCCGGCGCCCGGCGGCGACCGCGAGGGCGGGGCGGCCGGCCGCGCGGCGACGGCGGGGCGGCCACCGCTGGAGCCTCCGCCGCCCGGCGCCGGGGCCGGCGGCAGCGCCCCCCCGGCCAGCGCCTCGACCCGGGCGATGAGGGTGGAGACGTCGGCCCCGGGGGCCAGGAAGATGGCCTTGAGCAGCGCCACCTCGAGGGCGTGGCGCGGCTGGTCGGCCAGCTTGGCGTCCACCACGGCGCGCTGGGCCAGGTCGAAGAGCCGGGTGAGCTGGGCCGGCTCGGCGGCCTGGGCCTGGGCCCGCACCTCCTCGAGCTCGGCGTCGGGCAGGTCGAGCGGGGCGGCGGGCGCCAGCCGCGCCACCACCACGTTGCGCAGGTGGCGCGCCAGCTCCTCGGCCACCCGCTTCATCTCCAGCCCGCGCTCGTGGAGCGTGGCGATCTCGGCGAGCAGCGCCGCCCCGTCGCGCTGCAGCAGCGCCCCGGCCATCCGGCCCACCGCCGCCACGTCCACGGTGCCGAGCGCCTCGGCCACCTCGGCGTCGGCCGGCGAGTCGCCGCAGGCGGCCCGCACCCGGTCCAGCAGCGAGAGGGCGTCGCGCATGCCGCCCTCGGCGGCCCGGGCCACCATCGCCAGCGCCACCGGGGAGACCTTCATGCCCTCCTCGGCGGCGACGTGGGCGAGCTGGGCGGCGATCTGCTGCTGGGTGAGGCGGCGGAAGTCGAAGCGCTGGCAGCGGGAGACGATGGTCTCCGGCACCTTGTGGACGTCGGTGGTGGCCAGCACGAACTTCACGTGCTCGGGCGGCTCCTCCAGCGTCTTCAGCAGGGCGTTGAAGGCCCCCTGCGAGAGCATGTGGACCTCGTCGATGACGAAGACCTTGAAGCGGTCGCGGGCCGGCCGGTACTTCACCGCCTCGACGATGTCGCGGACGTTGTCGACGCCGTTGTTGGAGGCGGCGTCGATCTCGACGACGTCGACGCTCCGCCCGTCGGCGATCTCCTGGCACGGCACGCAGGTCCCGCAGGGCTCCGGCGTCGGCCCGTGCACGCAGTTGACCGCCTTGGCCACCAGGCGCGCCGCGGTGGTCTTCCCCACCCCGCGCGGGCCGGTGAAGAGGAAGGCGTGGGCCAGCTGCCCGCGCTTCAGGGCGTTGGCCAGCGTCTGGACCACGTGCGCCTGGCCCGACATCTCGCCGAAGCGCTGCGGTCGGTACTTGCGTGCGAGGACGAGGTAGGCCATCGGCGATCCGGGGCGGGAGTGGTGGCTTTACCAGAAAAGAACGAGCCGGCCCACAATCCCCGGGCGCACGGAGGTCCTCCTACCGTTGCTCCCTTCCGGGCCTGGCGGGGTTCGGAGGAACCCACGTCGCCCGAGGATTCTGGGCCGGCTCACCCGGCCTCGCAGGGCCGGCAGCTGGCGGAGAGGGTGGGATTTGAACCCACGGTACCGTTCCCGATACACACGATTTCCAGTCGTGCACCTTCGGCCGCTCGGTCACCTCTCCAGGAAATGAAAGCGGAGAGCGAGGGATTCGAACCCCCGGTACGGTTGCCCGTACACCTGATTTCGAGTCAGGCGCCTTCGACCGAACTCGGCCAGCTCTCCGCGGGCGGGTGTACCCGATCAGGCGGGGTCTTGCCAAGGGGCTGCCCACGCCATCACCGCGCCTCCCGGCGGGCCCGGAAGAAGTCGCGCAGCAGCTCGGCGCAGCGATCGCCCAGCAGGCCGCGCTCGACCGGGAAGCGGTGGTTGAGCCGCGGATCGGCGGAGAGGTCCTGCAGCGAGCCGACGGCGCCGGCCTTGGGATCGGCGGCCCCGAAGACCAGCCGGTCGATGCGCGCCAGCACCATGGCGCCGGCGCACATGGCGCAGGGCTCCAGGGTCACGTAGAGGGTGACGCCGGTGAGCCGCCAGCGCCCCAGCGTGCGCGCCGCCGCCTGCACGGCCAGCAGCTCGGCGTGGGCGGTCGGGTCGGCGGCCTGCTCGCGGGCGTTCCGGCCGCGCCCCACCACCCGCCCCTCGAAGACGGCCACGGCGCCGACCGGCACCTCGCCGGCGGCGGCCGCCTCGCGGGCCAGCGCCAGCGCCTCCTCCATGGCTTCCAGGTCATCCACCTCGACCGCCTCCAGGGCGTCGGCCCCCGTGGGGCGAGGACGCCGGAACGATGTTACGATGAATCCGATGGCAGACCCGATGGCCACGCCGAGGATCCTCCTCGCCGTCTCGCTCCTGCTCGCTGGCTGCGGCCCGGCCTCGGAGCCGAAGGGGGCCCTGACCATGACCATCTCGCCTCCGGCGGTCACTGCCGACGGCGTCACCTTCGCCCTGGTCGAGGTGGACGGGACGTCCATCGGCAGCGTGACCATCCGCTCGAACCGGGGCAGCTTCGAGGGGGTCGGTCCCGTCGTCTCCTTCAACAAGGCCCCCTTCTCGACCATGCTCGTGACCTGCGACTCGCGAGCCGACGCCACCTGCGCCGGGCTGGCCCTGGTGAGCGCCAGCGACGAGAGCCTGGCCCTGGCCCAGGGGCAGGTCCGCTTCCTGCAGGCGCCCTGAGGACCCGGCTCGCCTCCGCCCGCGTCAGCTGCCCATCGCCGGCCCGGTCCTCAGCTCCGGGTGGTCGGCGCAGGCGAGCCCGCAGGCCCGGCAGCTCTCCACCTCGCACTTGGGCGTGATCCGCGCGCCCAGGCCGCGCCGCTGCTCGCGGGCCAGGAAGGCCTTGGTGAGCCCGTGGTCGATGAAGTCCCAGGGCAGCCGCTCCTCGACCGCCGCCTCGCGCAGCACGAAGAAGTCCGGGTCGTGCGGCCAGCGGCGCAGCGCCCGCCCCACGTCCCCCTCGAACTCGCGGTGGGCCAGCTCCAGCAGGTCGGCGCAGCGCCGGTCGCCGCGCGAGAAGAGCGCCTGCAGCGCCGCCTCGCGGGGGCTCATGAAGTCGACGTCGATGCCCAGCGGCCGCAGCTCGCGCTCGAGCAGCTTGCGCTTCCCCTCCAGGCACTTCCGGTCGTGCATGGGCTGCCACTGGAACGGCGTCCAGGGCTTGGGGACGAAGGGGTTGACCGAGAGCGTGATGCGCCCCATCCGCTTGGTCACCCTGGCGCGCGGCGCCATCACCTCCTCGCGGATGCGCACCGCCAGCCGCGCCATCCCCAGCACGTCCTCGTCGGTCTCGGTGGGCAGGCCGCACATGAAGTAGAGCTTGACGTGCTGCATCCCCGAGGCCAGCGCGTCGGCCGCCGCCTGCACGATCCGGTCGTCGCTGAAGTCCTTGTTGATCACCTCGCGCATCCGCGGGGTGCCGGCCTCGGGGGCCAGGGTGATGGAGCGCTCGCCGCCGGCCGCCATCCGGCCCGCCAGCAGCGGCGTGATGGCGTCGACCCGCAGCGACGAGGGGCTGAAGCTGCCCCCCTGCTCGCCGATGAAGCAGGTGAGCGGGTCCAGCCCGGAGTAATCGCTGGTGTCCGGCCCCACCAGCCCGATCCGCTGCCCGGCGGCGATCCCCTTCCTCACCTCGCCGCGCAGGGTCTCCAGGTCCACCTCGCGGTAGGGGCGCTGCACGAAGCCGGCGGCGCAGAAGCGGCAGCCCCACAGGCAGCCGCGCGCCACCTCGGTGAGGAAGAGGTCGCCGAACTGGGCCTGGGGCGACTCGATGACCCGCGAGGTGGCCACCCTGGAGAGGTCGGCCACGTAGCGGCGCGCCACCCGCTCGGGCGCCCCGTCGAGCGGCGTGAAGCGGGTGACCCAGCCGGCCGCGGCCCGGGTGTCGGCGTACTCGACCTCGTAGCAGCCCGGCACGTAGGCCCCCGGGAGCCCGGCCAGCTCCCGCAGCAGCCCGGCGCGCGGCCGCCCGGCGTGGCCGCCGAGCCAGGCCAGGAAGGGCGGCACCAGCTCCTCGCCCTCGCCGATGAGCACGGCGTCGAGGAAGGGCGCCACCGGCTCGGGGTTGATCTGCATGGCGATGCCGCCGGCCACCACCAGCGGGTGGCGCTGGTCGCGGTCGGCGGCGCGCAGCGGCAGGCCGGCCCGATCCAGCAGCTCCAGCAGGTGGACGAAGTCGTCCTCGAAGGAGAGCGAGAAGGCCACCACGTCGAACTGGGCGAGCGGGGTGCCGGACTCGACCGAGCGCGGCGGCCCGCCGTCCTCCGGCAGGAAGACCCGCTCGCAGCGCGTGCCCGGGTCGTCGTTGAAGAGCCGGTAGACGGCGTGGTAGCCGAGGTTGGCCATGGCCAGCCGCTCGACGTTCGGGTAGACGAGCGCCACGCCGAGGCGGCCGCCGGGCTCCTTGCGGATCGCGCCGCGGGGCATGGGGGTGGGCTGCATCCGCGTCCTCCTCTAGCCCGCCGGGGCCCCCGGCGCCACCCTCCGCGGGCGCCGGGCGCCGTGGGCGGCGGCAGGTCGCGTGATAACATCGCCCTCCTTCCCGGAGACCGGACCGATGCGTTCCCCCTTCCTCCCCGCCGCGCTCACCCTCCTGCTGCTGGCCGGGTGCGCCGGCCGGACCACCGCCACGCCCCCGCCGGCGCCCCCGCCGGCCCAGGTGGCCGGCCCGGAGCCGACCACGCCGGAGGGGCTGCTGCCGGGCATCCCCCTCGACGGGCTCAGCGCCGCGCAGCAGCAGCTGGTGGCCCAGGTCGCGCAGGAGGAGTTCTGCTACTGCGGCTGCCCGCACACCGTGTCGCAGTGCCTGCGCCAGCACGCCGGGTGCCACCACGCCAAGCGCATGGCCCGGCTGGCCGTGCGCCTGGCCATGGCCGGCCTGCCCAAGGCCGAGGTGCAGCAGACCCTGGCCAGGTACTACGCCTCCTTCGACCGCCCGCGGCGCGCCCGGCTGGAGCTCGACGGGTTCGGCCCGCCGCTGGGCGACCCGGCCGCCCCGGTCACGCTGGTCGAGTTCTCCGACTTCACCTGCCCCTTCTGCCAGATGCTGCGGCCCGTCCTGGAGAAGTTCGTGAGCGACCGGCCCGGCCGCCTGAAGCTCTACTACAAGCCCTTCCCCATCGAGTCGCACCCCCACGCCGTCGAGGCCGCCCAGGCCGGCGAGTGGGCCCGCGACCAGGGGATCTTCTGGACCTTCCACGACCTGATGTTCGGGCGCCCCCACGCCCTCGCCCCCGACGACCTGGTGGCCTACGCGCGCGAGGCCGGCAAGGACGGCGACGACCTGGCGGCGGCCCTCGAGTCGGGCCGGTACCGCTACAAGGTGGAGGGCTCCCAGGCCGAGGCCCGCGCCGCCGGGCTGCGCGGCACCCCCACCCTCTTCTTCGGCGGCCGCCTCCACGTCGTCCCCGACTACTCCGAGTGGATGCTGGAGTTCACCCTGCAGGACGAGGAGGAGTGGCAGGAGCACCAGCGCTGGAGCCGCGACGAGCCATGACCCGCTGGCTCGACATCGACCCGCACGGGCGGGTGGCGCCTGGCTCGAACGAGGTCCGCACCGCGCTGGGCGACCAGGCCGGCCGGTTCGAGTGGCTCCCCTCGGCGCCCGACCTGCTGGTGGCCCGCCGCGTCCCGGCCGCCGGCGGCGCCTCGCCGCGCCCGCGCATCCTCCTGTGCGGCGACCTGGCGGGCTTCCCCATCGCCGACTTCATCGGCTTCGCCCACCAGTCCCGCCTCACCGGCGTCCTCCACGTGGTCAGCACCGGCTCCGAGCGGGCCATCGCCTTCAAGGACGGCGAGGTGCGCAGCTCGCGCTCCAGCGTGACCGGCGAGCGGATTGGCGAGGTGGCGCTGCGGCTCGGGTTCATCACCCAGGCGCAGCTCACCCAGGCCATGGGCGAGCAGCGGCTCATGGGCAAGGCGCTGGTGGAGCACGGCTTCCTCACCCCCGACGACCTGTGGAAGTGCTTCCACGAGCAGATCACCGGGGTGTTCCACGCCATCCTGCTGCTGCGCTCGGGGTCCTTCTGGCTGCTCGACGACGACCGGCCGGACCTGAGCAGCGCGCCGCGGTCGGTGAGCACCCAGGCGCTGCTGATGGACGGGATCCGCCGCATCGACGAGCTGAGCCTCTTCAGGGCCCGCATCCCCGGCCCCGCCGCCTTCCTGCGCCGCCGCCAGCCGGCCCGGCCGGTGACGCTGCAGCCGGTGGAGCAGCAGCTCCTCGGCCTGGTCGACGGCCAGCGGACGGTGGCCCAGGTGGCCGCCGCCGCCCACCTCGGCGAGTTCGACGCCACCAAGGTGCTCTACCACCTCGCCGAGGCCGGCTACCTGGAGGCCGCCGAGGAGGCCGCGGTGGTGGTGGTCAACGCGCAGGGGCCGAGGCTGGCCGCCCTGGCCGAGGGCTACGCCGACCTGCTCCGGCTGGTGACGGCCGCGGTCCCCACCCCCGCCCGGCCCGGCTTCCTCGCCGACGTCGCCGCCCAGCTGCGCGACCCCGGCGCCCCCTTCGCCCCCATCTTCCACGGCCTGGCCCCGGCCGAGGACGGCGCCATCGCCCCCTCCGCCCTGGTGGCCAACGTCGGCGGGCTCCAGCCGCCGCCGCCGGCCGCGGAGACCCCGCGCCTGCTGGCCGAGGCGCTGCGCGAGCTGCTCTTCCACTACCTGTTCCTGGCCGGCGAGCGGCTCCCGGGCCCCGCCGACGAGGCCCTGGGCACCGTGGTGCGGCGCCGGCTGACGGCGCTCGAGGGGCTGGCGGCCGGGTGACCGCCCCGCTCCCCTACGCGACCGCGGGCTGTCCGGGCTCGGGCGGACGGCTCAAGGTGGCGCCGGAGGACTTCCGCGTCGACGAGCTGCCCGCCTACCTCCCGGCCGGCGCCGGGCCGCACCTCTACCTCCACGTCGAGAAGCGGGGGCGGACCACCCGCGACGTGATCCGGGCCCTGGCGAGGATCCTCGGCGTCGGCGAGCGCGACGCCGGCTACGCCGGCCTCAAGGACCGGGCCGCGGTCACCACCCAGTGGCTCAGCTTCCCGGTGGCGCGCGACCCGGACGCGGCGTCGCTCCAGGGCGACGGGTTCCGGGTGCTGGCGGCCTCGCGCCACCAGAACAAGCTCCGCCCCGGGCACGCCCGCGGCAACGCCTTCCAGGTGGTGGTGCGAGGCGGCGACCTCGGCGCCGCGCAGGGCTGCGCCGGCGCGCTGGCCCGGGCCGGGCTGCCCAACTTCTTCGGGCCACAGCGCTTCGGCCAGGACGGCGCCAACGCGGCGCTGGGACGCGCCCTGCTCTCGGCCGACCCGCCCCCCGAGGCCAGGCGCGCCGCCCGCGATCGCTTCCTGCGCCGCTTCGCCCTCTCCGCCCTCCAGTCGGAGCTCTTCAACCGCTGGCTGGCGGAGCGGATGGCCGACGGCCTGCTCGCCGTGGCGCTGGCCGGCGACGTGCTGAAGAAGCTGGAGAGCGGCGGCGTCTTCGTCTGCGAGGTCCCCGAGCTGGACGGCCCGCGGGTGGCGGCCTTCGAGCTGAGCCCGGCCGGCCCGATGTTCGGCCACCAGCTGCGGCCGCGCTCCGCCGGCGTCCCGGCCGAGCGCGAGGCCAGGGTGCTGGCCGCGGCGGGGCTGGCGCTGGCCGACTTCGCGCGCGGCGGCGACGAGGCCGCCGGGACCTGGCGCGCCGCCCGGCTGCCCGTCGAGGTGGCGCTCTCGCCGCTCCCCGACGGCTACCTGGCCCGCTTCGCGCTGCCGCGCGGCAGCTACGCCACGGTGGTCATGCGCGAGCTGATGAAGGCCGACGCCGACCTCCCCGAGGACGAGGGGTGAGCCGCGTGGGCCGGGCCCCCGGGGCCCGGCCCGCCTACTCGGTGGAGATGATGCGGAACTCGGTGCGGCGGTTCTGGCCCCGGCCCTTCTCGGTCTTGTTGGAGGCGATGGGCTTGGTGCTCCCGTAGCCCACCGCCTCGAGCCGGTCCGAGGCGATCCCCTTGCCGATGATCCAGCTGCGCACCGACGCGGCGCGGGCCTGGCTCAGCTTCATGTTGGACAGCTCGCCGCCCACGCTGTCGGTGTGCCCCTCGACCGAGACGCGCATCTTCGGGTAGTCGCGCAGCACCTGCACCACCTGGTCGAGCAGCGCGTAGGAGTCGGGCAAGATGGCCCACTTGGCGGTCTGGAAGTGGACCTGCTGCTTGATGACGATCCGGTCCTTCTTGACCTCGACCAGCGTGTACTTCTTGGGGCAGCCGTCCGGCGCGGGGCCGGCCTGGTCGGGGCACTTGTCGAGCCGGTCGATGAGGCCGTCGCCGTCCCGGTCGGCGTCGGGGCAGCCGCCGTTCTCCGGGGTCCCGGCCTGGTCCGGGCACCGGTCCTGGTCGTCGGGGACGCCGTCGCCGTCGCGGTCCAGGACCGGGCAGCCGCGGTTGGAGATGGGGCCCGGCGTGCCGGGGCAGGCGTCCACCTTGTCGACGATGCCGTCCCCGTCGTTGTCCGGATCGGGGCAGCCGTCCTCGTCCTGGAAGCCGTCGAGGTCCTCCGGGTCGAGCGGGCAGCGGTCGATGTCGTCGGTGATGCCGTCGCCGTCGGAGTCCCTGGCGGCGTCGACCTTCTCGATGACGATGGGGACGGGCGCGGCCACCGCCACCGGGGGAGGGGCCGCCTTCTTGTCGAGGATGGTGACCTGGGCGGGCCCGCAGTTCTTGGAGAGGTCCAGCGCCCGCTTCATGTTCTGCTCGGACAGCTTGAGGTGATCGGCGGCGCGGCTGGCGTTGCCCCACTCGATCTCGGCCTTGCCGAACTCCAGGTTGGCCTCGGCCAGCGCCAGCTCCCGCGGGGCGCAGCGCATGGCGCCGCTGTTGCGCGCCTTGATGGCGTCCTGGGTGAGCACCTCGGCGCTGCGCTTCAGCTTGCCGCCGGTGGCGCAGCCGGCCAGGGCCAGCAGGGCGAGGGCGGTGGCGATCCGGGCCCGGCTCACGGCGCCGCCTCCTTGTCGGGGCGGTTGCTGGCGGCCAGCGCCTTGACGCGCGCCTCCTTGGCCATCTCCGTGGCCTTGGCGGCGAAGATCGCCGAGTTCTCGAACTGGGAGTACCCGGCCAGCTCGCGGGCCTTCTTCAGGTAGGCCTCGGCGGAGGTCAGCTCGTAGGTGGCCGAGGCCTGCGCGCCGGCGGCGCGGGCTCCCTCGATCTCGACGTCGGCGTCGATGAGCGCCGAGGTCGACTGGATGGGCCCACAGCCCGCGACCAGGGTGAGCCCGAGGAGGGCGAGGAGGAGCCGCACGGGAGTGAACCCCTTTCGAGAATCCGGAGGGTTCGACGCTACCCGCGGCACCCCGGATCGTCAAGGAACGGCAGGGTTCGGCTGGGCCGGCTGCCCGCGCGGCAGCTCGGGCTCCAGCGGCATCAGGATCCAGAGCAGGACGTAGACCGGCAGCCCCCAGAAGCCGAAGAGGGTGGTGAGGATGGCCACCAGGCGGACCGCCGCCACCGGGACGCCGTAGTGGTTGGCCAGCCCCTGGGCCACGCCGGCCACCATCTTCCCCTGGCGGGCCCTCCGCCACTCCCGGGCCGGGGCCCGGTCGGGGATCCAGCTGGTGCAGGCGGCGCAGCGGAGCGCGCCGTTGGGGATGTCGCTGCGGCAGTAGGGGCAGAGCATGTGGCCTCCCGAAGGATCCTACGGGCTGGACGGCCGACTATTTCACGGCCCCGCCCGGCGCGAGAAGGCCCCCGACCAGAGGGAGGCGCCGTGGGGGAGCGGGACGGTCCGCGAGCGGCGCAGGGCGAGGCCGCGGCGCGCCATCAGGGCCGTCAGCTCCCCGGGCGGGACCAGCCTGGCGGCGCGGCGGATGAGCTCCAGCACCGGCAGCGACGCCGCGGGCGCCTCCCCGCCCGGCAGCTGCAGCACCACCTGGCAGGTGCCGCCCGGCGCCAGCCAGCCGGCCACCTGCTCCACCAGCGCCGCGGGCGGCAGGTACTCGAGGACCAGCGCCGCGTGGACGAGGTCGAAGCTGCCGGGCGGCGCCTTCCAGGTGGTCGCCGAGGCGCAGTAGAGCTCGAGCCGGGGCCCGAGCCGGAAGAAGCGCTGCCGGCAGATGCCGAGGAACGGCAGGTTGACGTCGAGCCCGACCACCCGGCGGGTGACGGCCGGGTCGACGTGCTCCAGCCCGTTGCCGGTGGCGCAGCCCACCACCAGCACGCGGTCCGGCTGGGCCGCCAGCCAGGCCTCCTGGAACAGGGCGGAGAGCGTGGCCGCCTGGTCGACGCCGGCGGGCCCCATGTACCGCTCGTACTCCGCGGCGGAGACCAGGCTCCACGGGTTCGGGGTGCTCATGTGGCGCGCAGCCTACCGCGGGGACCTCGAAACCGGGAGGCGGTACCGAGGCGCCGGGGCGCGGTCGACCGAAGCGCGACTCTCGCAGCCCCGATCCGCCCGCCCGACGCGCGGCCCCGAGGCGCCGGGGCGCGGTCGACCGGAGCGCGACTCTCGCAGCCCCATCCGCTCGCCCGGCGGCCACGCCGCTGGCGAGAGGGCGCGCCGAAGGCGCGTGGCGCGCGCCGGTAGACCGCGTCCCGGCGCCGGTGGCCGCGGGCGCGCGGCCTGGGCCGCACCGAGGGCCGACATGGCGGGAGCCGCCCCTCTCGAGGCGGCTCCCGGTGAAGCCTGGTTGCTGGGTGCGGGGACTAGGAGAGCTTCCGGCCGCCCTCGGCCGCCCACTTCTCCAGCATGTCCGTGGTGACCGACTTCGGGCGCTCGATGGCGTAGCCGAGGCCGCGGTCCCAGGTGATGTTGGCCAGCACGCCGAGGGCGCGCCCGACGCCGAAGAGGACCGTGTAGAAGTCCCACTCGCGGACGCCGTAGTACCACTGGATCACGCCCGAGTGCGCGTCCACGTTCGGCCACGGGTTCTTGGTCTTGCCGTGCTCGGTGAGGACGCCCGGCGCCACCTCGTAGATCATGTTGACGAGCTGGAAGAGCGGGTCGTTGGGCAGGTGCTTCTTGGAGAACTCGTTCTGCGCCACGTAGCGGGGGTCGGTCTTGCGCAGCACGGCGTGGCCGTAGCCCGGGATCACCTGGCCCGAGTTGAGGGTGTCCCAGAGGAACTGCTTCAGCTCCTCCTTGGTGGGCACCTTGTTGTTCAGCTTCTTCATGACGTTCTGGATCCAGCCCAGCACCTCCTGGTTGGCGAGGCCGTGGAGCGGGCCGGCCAGGCCGTTGATGCCGGCCGACAGGGAGTAGTAGGCGTCGCTGAGCGCCGAGGCCACCAGGTGGGTGGTGTGGGCCGAGACGTTGCCCGACTCGTGGTCGGAGTGGAGGGCGAAGTACATGCGGGCCACGTCGTCGTACGGCTTCTTCTGCCCGATCATGTGGGCGAAGTTGCCGCCCCAGTCGAGCTTCGGATCCGGGGCGATGAAGGTGTCGCCCTTGTACTTCATCCGGTAGATGTACGCGGCGATGGCCGGCAGCTTGGCCAGCAGGTTCATGGAATCCTCGTACATGGGATCCCACATGTCGTTCTTCTTGAGGCCGCCCTCGCCGTAGCGCTTGGCGAAGATCGACTCACGCTGCATGGAGAGGATGGCGGTCGAGAAGAGCGTCATCGGGTGCGAGTCGCGCGGCATGGCGCGCATCACGTCGATCACGTACTCGGGGATGGCCGCGCGGGACTGCCAGTCCGCCATGACCTCGAGCGCCTGGGCGGCGGTGGGGATCTCGCCGGTCAGCAGGAACCAGAAGAAGCCCTCGACGTACGGCTGCTCGGAGCCCGGCACCTTGGGCAGCGCCGCGAAGGTCTCGGGGATGGTCTTGCCGCGGAAGCGGATGCCTTCCTGGGGGTCGAGGTAGGAGATGTCGGTCACCAGCGAGCGGATGTCGCGGGCGCCGCCGATGCACTGGCCGATGTTGACCTTGTCGATCACCACCTCGCCGAACTCCTTGTTCAGCTTGGTGATGCGAGGCCGGTGAGCCTCGATCTTCTCCTTGAGCTTCATCTTCAGATTGGAGTCAGCCATGGTGTGGTCTCCGGGCGGGGACGGGTAGGTGCTGCTTGGAGAATCGTCGCGGATGTACCGAGGGGCGCATCCTACTTGCGCCTTCTCGCGAACTGCAATCGCGATGAATGGCGCTCGTCGTGGAGCCAGCGGGTCTATTTAGGCGATGGCCCAGCGATTTCCTGCATTCGGGCCTCGCGCTCACAGCGAAGTGCGACGCTAAGCCGCAGAGTGCGACCTCGTCCCGGGCTTGCGCCGCAGGGCCGGATCGAGCGCGTCGGCGAGCCGGCCGGCGTCGCCGCACCCGGGCCGGACCACGAGTGAGAGGCCGGGGGCTCCGGATCAGCGGCCGAGGCCGGCCGCCAGGGCGGCCGCGACCTGGTCGGCGAGCCGGCCGTCGCGGGGCGAGGGCGCCCCGGGCTCGGCGGCCGGTGGCGGCGCCTCCGGCGGCGAGGTCGCGGGGTCTACAGTTTCCGTGGACTCCACGGTTTCGACAGCCTCCATCGCCTTCCCCTTGCCGGTGCCGGCCGCCGAGCGGCAGGGGCGGCACCAGGGCTGGTTCCGGATCGCGCCGTCGGCCATCTTGCGCAGGCCGAACTGCGACAGCGGCCGCATCTGGTGGCACTTCAGGCACATCAGCGTGATGAAGACCTCGTGCCCCTCGGCGTCGTAGATGGACGAACGGCGCCGCTTGGGGCGGGGGGCCTCGCCCGGCGGGCGGGACCTCCGGGCGGCGAGGGGCTTCGACTCGGCGCCCCGGGCGATGGCGGGCGCGACCATGACCTTGACGGCCATCCTGGACCTCCGGGCGAAAGGAGCGACCGCCCCCGATGCCGGGACGGCAGCAACGGGAGGCTAGCCCACCGCTCTGACAGCGGTGCGCGACCGGATCACGCCACGGGGCCGGCCGGCCGCTCGGCCGCGGCGGACAGCACCTTGAAGAGCGGCGCCAGGTCCCGGAAGACGCCCAGCAGGTCGCCCAGGGCCAGGCAGCGCGCCTCCTCGACGCCGAAGGCCACGCCGACGTCGAGCCCGGGCCCGCCGGCCGCCAGCCCCTCGGCCAGCTCCATCCAGAAGGCGGCCGAGTGGGCCGCCGCCAGCTCGGGCAGCTCCTCGTAGTCCCAGCCGGCGTACTGCCGCAGCTTGCGGAAGGGCTTGCCCTTCCTGGCCAGGTTGGCCGCCTCGCGCCGCAGCGCCTCCAGCATGGCCGCCCGGCCCGACGACTCGCCGCGCACGCCGATGCGGGCGTGCAGGTGGGCCCGGGTCACCGCCACGCCGAGGAAGGGGAGGCCCCGCCAGGCGCGCGGCGTGCCCGAGAAGGCCATCAGCAGCTCACCGGGCGGCTGGCCTCGGCGGGGCGCGGTGCGGGCGGCGTGGAGGTGGAGGGGCCGGCCGCTGAGCCGGGAGAGGCCGCCCAGGCACTGCTCGCCGATGGCCTGGAGCTTGGGGCGGAGGGTGGTCTCCAGGGCGGCGGCCCGCTGCCCCGGGTCGTCGATCTCGAAGAGCTCGAAGTCCGCTGGTCCGAGGCCGAGACCCGCCATGCGCACCGCCACCGAAGAGGAGCCCCGATGCTACCACACGTTGACTCCCCCCCGCGGCGGTGCGAGGTTTCCGCCCGTGCAGAAGGCCCAGCGCTTGCTCGATCTCGCGGCGTTTCTCCTGCGGGCCGCGGAGCCGGTCTCGTGGCGCGAGATCCAGGAGCAGTTCGCCGACGACTACGGCGGCTCGGGCGAGGCGGCCATCCGGAAGTTCGAGCGCGACAAGGCCGACCTGCTGGAGCTGGCCATCCCCATCCGCTACGAGCCCGGCGACGAGGACCTGGCGGCCGGCTACCTCATCGACCGGGACGAGTTCTACCTCCCCGACCTCAAGCTGCCCCCCGAGGACCTGGCCATGCTCTACCTGGCCGGCTCGGCGGCGCTGGCCTCGGGCTCGTTCCCGTACTCCCGCGACCTGGCCCACGCCATGAACAAGCTCAGCTTCGCGGCCCGGGCCCCCGGCGCCTCCGAGGCGGCGGCGCTGGCCACCCACCACCTGTCCCGCCCCGAGACCGCGGGCACCGCCGCCTCCCTGCTGGAGGAGCTCTCCCGGGCGGTGGCCGCCAAGAAGCGGGTCCGGCTGGTCTACGCCGGGGCCGAGCGGCGCGCCCGCACCGAGCGCGACCTCGACCCCTACGGCCTCTTCCAGAAGGGTGGGGCCTGGTTCGTCACCGGCTGGTGCCACCTGCGCAAGGCGCAGCGGACCTTCCACCTGGCCCGCATCGAGCAGCTCACCGTCAACGCCAAGGCGCCGCGCACCCCCGACTTCACCCCGCGCAAGGACCTGCCGCTGGCCGAGGTGGCCACCCGGGAGACCTGGGAGTTCACCGTCCACGCGCCGCAGCGCTGCCGGGTCCGGCTGGAGCCGCCGGTCTCGCCCGAGGTGCTGGCCAGCTTCGGCCCGCGGGCCCGGCTCGCGGAGGACGGCGCCGCCACCGTGGTGGAGCTCGACGCCACCAACGGCGAGGGGCTGGTGCGCCACGTGCTCTCGCTGGGCGACCGGGCCGAGCTGCTCTCGCCCCGGCCGCTGCGCGAGCGGGCCCGCGCCATCCTCGCCGACCTGGCGCGGAGGGTGGCGTGAGCGCGGCGCCCCGGCGGCGCGCGGTGGCCGCGCGGAAGGGGCGGGCCCCGGCTCGCCGCCCGGCCGGGCCGGCCGCCCCACCGCGAGCCGCACCTCGGGCCCCACCGCGGGCCCCGTCGCGGGCCCCGGCCGCCCCCCGCCGCGAGGCCGACGCGGCCCGGAACGACCCCCGCGAGCGGCTGCGGCGCGTGCTCTTCCTCGTCCCCTACGCGGTGCAGCACCCCGGCATCCACGTCCGCGAGCTGGCGCGCCGCTGCGGCGTGACCGAGTCGGAGCTGCTCGAGGACCTCGACTTCCTCATGGAGGTCGGCTCGCCGCCCTTCGCGCCGGACGACTTCCTCGACCTCTACGTGGAGGGCGACCGGGTCCACGTGGCGCTCCACCAGAGCTTCACCCGCCCTCCCCGCTTCACCGAGAGCGAGGCGGCGGCGCTGGCGGCGGCGGTCCGCGCCCTGGGCGGCGAGGGGCGGGAGCGGGCCGTCAAGGCGCTGCGCGACTCGGTGCCGCGCGACCGGCGCGCCTCGTTCGACGAGCTGGTGGACCGGATCTACGCCGGGGCCCCGCCGGCCCGCGACTCGGTGCTGGGCCGGCTGCAGCGCTCCATCGCCGAGCGGCGCGCGGTCCGGCTCACCTACCTGTCGGCCTCCTCGGCCACCGAGGCGGAGCGGCTGGTGCACCCCTTCACGCTGGCCCAGCGGCTGGGCCACTGGTACCTCTACGGCCACGACGCCTCGCGCGACCGGCCGCTGGCCTTCCGCATCGACCGGATCCGCGACTGCGCCCTCACCGACCAGCGCTTCGAGGCCCCCTCCGACGCCGAGCTGGCCCGGGCCCGGCTCTTCTCCGAGCCGACCGGCGAGGCCATCCGGGTGCGGCTCGGCCCGCTGGCGGCCGAGTGGGCCCTGGCCCGGCCCGGGGCCGTGGAGCTGGTGAAGCGGACCGACGACGGCGGCGCGGTGGTGGAGCTGAAGGGGGTCTCGGAGGAGTGGGCCACCCGCTTCGCCCTCTCCTTCGGCGGCGGCGCCGAGGTGATCGGGCCGGCCAGCGCGGCCAGGGCGTTCGCGGAGGCGGTCCGGAAGGCGCTCGCCAGGTACAGCTAGCGCTTCACCTGCGCCCACTCGAAGAGCAGGTCGGCGACCACGGCCAGGTCGCGGCCGCCACGGCCGGAGGCCACCGCCTCGGTGAGCAGCTGGCGGGCCGCGGCGTTGACCGGGAGCCGCGCCCCCTGCTCGGCGGCCGCCTCCTGGGCCAGCCGCTGGTCCTTCTCGACGAGCCGGAGGGCCACCCGCGGCTCGTAGTCGCCGGCCAGCATCTGCTCCCCCTTCATCAGGTGGAAGGGGGAGTGGAAGGAGGAGGCCTGCAGCACCTCCAGCACCTTGGCCGGGTCGACGCCGCCGGAGGCGCCCAGCGCCAGCGCCTCGGCCAGCCCGGTGGCCATGGCCGCCCCCACCACGTTGATGCAGAGCTTGGCCAGCGAGGCGTGGACCGCCGAGTCGAGCTCGAAGAGCCGGGCGCTGACGGCGTGGAGCGCGGGGCGGACCTTGGCGAGCGCCTCGGCCGGTCCCCCGGCCACCAGCACCAGCTGGGCCTGCTCGGCGGCGCTGCGCGAGCCGAGCATGGGCGCGGCCACGAAGGAGGCCCCCTGCCTGGCCACCTGCTCCCCCACGGCCCGGGTGGAGCGCGTCCCGGAGGTGCCCAGGTCGACCAGCACCGACCCCTTGGCGAGGCCGGCCAGCACGCCGTCGGGGCCGCCCAGCACCGCCTCGTTGGCCTGGTCGTCGGCGAGGCAGAGGAAGACGGCGTCCCGCCCCTCGGCGCAGGCGCGGGGCGTGGCGGCCCGGAGCGCCCCCTTCTTCACCAGCCGGTCGGCGGAGGTCGGCGTCCTCGCCCAGACCGCCAACTCGTGACCAGCCTTGCGGAGGTTGTTGGCGACGGGCTCACCCATGGTGCCGAGCCCGATGAAGCCGAGGCGGAGTCGCATGCGCGATCCTTGGCAAAGGTGGAGGTGGGCGGCAAGGAGAAAGTCAACCGCCCGTGACGGATTGCCGCAGGGTGCGCCTCGCCGGGCCCTGCCCCCGGCCCGGCGCGGCCCCTCGCCGGGCTGGATCACCGCCGGGATCGGTGCCACGATCCGCCTTCCGCGCCGGCTCCCCCGGCGCCCCGAGGGGATGGAACCCGGACCATGGCTTCACACGACGTGCTGGTGGTGGGCGGCGGCATCAGCGGGCTGGCGCTGGCCTGGAAGGCCGCCCAGGACGGCCGGCGCGCCCTGGTGCTGGAGCGGTCGCCGCGCCTGGGCGGCTGCCTCCACTCCGAGCGGACCGCCGACGGCTTCTGGTTCGAGCTGGGCGCCCACACCACCTACAACTCCTACGGGGCCTTCCTCGACGTGGCGGTGGGCGCCGGCGTGGCCGGGCTGGTCCGCGAGCGGGGGCCGGCCCGCGCCCGCATGGGACTGCTCTCCCACGGCGAGTACCGCTGGATGACGCCGCCCAAGGTGCTGCTCCAGCTCAACTGGCTGGAGGCGGCCGTCCACCTGCCCATCGGGCTGCTCTCCTCCAAGGAGGGGCAGACCATCTACTCCCGCTTCTCCCGGCTGCTGGGGCGCGGCAACTACGACCGGGTGCTGGGGCCGTTCCTCTCGGCGGTCCCCTCGCAGCGGGCCGACGGCTTCCCGCTCTCGGGGCCGGGCTCGCTCTTCAAGAAGCGGCCGCGGCGGCAGGACTTCGTCAAGTCGTTCGGGTTCGAGGGCGGGCTGCAGGTGGTCTGCGACGCGGCGGCCCGGGCCGCCGGCGTGACGGTGGAGACCGGGGTGGGCGTCGAGGCGGTGGCCCGGACGCCGACCGGCTTCGCGGTCACCACCGGCGACGGCCGCACCCTCGAGGCGCCGGCGCTGGCGCTGGCCATCGCCCCGGACGCCGCGGCGGCGCTGCTCCGGCCCCAGTTCGGCGAGCTGGCCTCGCACCTCTCCAGCATCGGCACCGCCACGGTCGACAGCCTCGGCGTGGTGCTGCCGCGCCAGAAGGCCTGGATGCCCGAGTGCGCCTTCCTGGTCCCGGTCGACGACCTGTTCTTCTCCTGCGTGACCCGCGACCCCTTCCCGGACCCGCGCTACCGGGGCTTCGCCTTCCACTTCCGGCCCGGCCGGACCCGGGCCGAGCGGCTGGCGCGGGCGCTCGAGGTGCTGCGGGTGACCGAGGCCGACCTGCTCCACGTCGCCGAGCGGCGCGCCACGCTGCCGTCGCCGGCCCTGGGGCACGGGGCCATCGTGGCCGACCTCGACCACCACCTGGCCGGCGGCCGGCTCATGCTCACCGGGAACTACTTCGAGGGGCTGGCCATCGAGGACTGCGTGGCCCGCTCGTTCGCGGAGTGGAAGCGGGTCGCCGCGGCCGGGACGTAGCCGGCCGGCCCGGGCGGCTCAGTCGTCGTCGTGCAGGGGGCGCCCGGGCGCCCGGTGCTTCTCCACCCTGGGGGGCTTCTCGGCCACCGGGATGGTGACGCCGACGCCCGGCAGGCGCACCACCCGGGCGACCGGATCGTGGCCGCGCAGCACCACCCCCGCCCAGCCGGCCATGAGCGCCACGAAGACCAGGGCGGCCACCGGGTGGTTGGAGCCGATGGCGTCGCCGGGCTGGCCGGGCCGCCGACCGGTGATCATGGAGAGGGCGATGTTCTCGCGGTGGCGCCAGGTGTGGAAGGCCAGGCCGGCCAGGTGGGCGATGACCGCCGCCAGCATCACCTTGCCGAGCACGCCGTGGACGTCCTCGAAGAGCTCGTTCTTCGGCTGCGAGAGGATGCCGGTGGCGACCAGGGCCAGCGGCAGCAGCACCAGGCCGTAGATGGCCCAGCTCGAGCCCGGGTTGTGGCCGGCGTAGGGGCGGTCGCGGCGGGCGAAGGCCTCCTTCAGGTAGCCGAGCAGCGCCGCCGGCGAGTAGAGGAAGTCGGCGAAGCGGGCGTGGCGCGAGCCGATGAGGCCCCACACCAGCCGGAAGGCGATGGCGGCCACCAGGATGAGGCCGAGCAGCATGTGGATGGCGAAGGTGGGGCTGCGCTCGTCGGCCCATTCGCCGATGGAGAAGGCGCCGGCGAAGAGGCCGGCCAGCGTCCAGTGGAACAGCCGGGTGGGGAGGTCCCAGGTGCGGATGGTGGTGGGGGCCATGCGGGGGCTCGGCTCCGTCGTCGAGGGGTGGTTCCGGCAGGATTCTAGCGCCCGCCGACCCCCAGCGCCTCGCCGAGCCGCGCCACCAGCCGGCGCGGCGTCACCCCGGCGGCCGGGGCCACGAAGATGGTGTCGTCGCCGGCGATGGTCCCCAGCACCTCGGCCAGCCGGGCGTCGTCGATGGCCCGGGCCACCGCCGAGGCCGCCCCCACCGCGGTCCGGATCACCGCCAGCGAGGCGTTGGCGTCGATCCCCAGCACCAGCCCGCGCAGCGCCTCCGCGCGCTGCGTCGCCGCCCCGCCGTCCACCTCGTACCAGGTGCCGTCGGGCCGGGAGACCCGGCGGGCGCCGAGCCGGGTGAGGTCCCGCGAGAGGGTGGCCTGGGTGGCGTGGAACCCCTCGCGCCGCAGCGCCGCCAGCAGCGCCGCCTGGGTGCCGATGCGCCGCCCGGCGAGGATGCGGGCCATGGCCTGCCGGCGCGCCTCGCTGTTCACGACGCGGTCACCAGCGTGCCCACGCCACGGTCGGTGAAGAGCTCGGCGATGACGGTGTGCGGCTGGCGCCCGTCGAGGACGTGGACCCGCTCCACCCCGCCGGCGAGCGCCGCCTCGATGGCCTCCACCTTCCACTTCATGCCGCCGGTGATGGCCCCGGCCGCCACCCGCCGGCGCAGCTCGGCGCCGGTGATCTGGCGGATGAGCGCCCCGTCCGGCGCCGACTCGAGCACCCCGGGCACGTCGGTCAGGTAGATGAGCTTCCTCGCCCCCAGGGTGGCGGCCACCGCGGCGGCCACCTCGTCGGCGTTGATGGAGAGGCCGGTGCCGTCGGCGGCGATGCCGATGGGCGAGATGACCGGCACGTAGCCGCCGTCGAGGAACATCTGCAGGAACTGGCGGTTGACCTCGACGATGCGCCCCACGAAGCCGAGGTCGACGCCGCTCTCCAGCCCGCGCTTCTCGGCCCTGAGCAGGTTGCCGTCCTTGCCGGAGAGGCCGACGGCGTTGGCGTTCCGGGCGTTGAGCAGCGAGACCAGCTCCTGGTTGACCTTGCCGGTCAGCACCATCTCCACCACCGGCAGGCTGGCGGCGTCGGTGACCCGCATGCCGTCGATGAACTCGGAGCGCTCCCCCAGCTTCTCCAGCGTGCGGGTGACCTCCAGCGCGCCGCCGTGGATCACCACCGGCTTGAGCCCCACCTTCTTGAGCAGGGCGATGTCCTCGGCGAAGGCCACCTTGAGGCTGTCCTTCACCATGGCGGCGCCGCCGTACTTGATCACCGCCACCTGCCCGGCGAAGTGGCCGATGTACTTGAGCGCCTCCACCAGCAGGGTGCGCTTGAAGGCCGGGGTGTAGCTGGCCACCTTCTCGTCCTTGGCCATCATGCCGTCCGGCGTCTGGACGATCATCGAGGTGTAGTCGGCGTTGATCTTCACGTAGTCGTAGGAGAGGTCGCAGCCCCAGGCGGTGGCGGTGGCCTCGCCGTCGGCCAGCTCCACCCGCACGTCCACCCGCGGCTCGCGCAGCCGCAGCCGCAGCGACTCGACGTCGAAGGCGGTCGGCGCCCCGTTGGTGAAGACCACCACCCCCTGCAGCGAGACCCGGGCCTTGTAGGGGTCGATGGCCCAGCCCCGCGAGCCGGCCCGGCTGCCCACCGTGGCCAGCACCCGCCCCCAGTTGGGGTCGGCGCCGAAGAGCGAGGCCTTCACCAGCGGGGACTGGGCGATGGCGCGGGCCACGTCGCGGGCCGCCTCCTCGCCGGGCGCCCCGGCCACCACCACCTCGCAGAGCTTGGTGGCCCCCTCGCCGTCGGCGGCCATGGCCCGGGCCATCTCGCCGAGCAGGTCGGTGAGGGCGGCCTCGAAGAGGTCCAGCTCCGGCGACGGCTCGCCGAGGCGCGGGTTGCCGGCCAGGCCGTTGGCCAGCACCAGCACCGTGTCGTTGGTGGACATCTCGCCGTCCACCGTCAGCATGTTGAAGGTCTGGTGGACGGCGCGGGTGAGCACCTCCTGCAGCGTCCTCGGCGCCACCGCCACGTCGGTGGTGACGATGGCCAGGGTGGTGGCCAGCTGCGGCGCCAGCATCCCCGACCCCTTGGCGAGGCAGGCGATGGTGGCGGTCTTGCCCGCCCAGCACCAGCTCGCGCGAGGCCAGCTTGCGCCGGGTGTCGGTGGTCATGATGGCCTCGGCGGCCAGGTCGGCGTGGTCGCCGAGCAGCTCCACCAGCCCGGGGAGGGCCGTCACCACCTTCATGGCCGGCAGCCGCACCCCGATGACGCCGGTGGAGGCGGTCAGCACCGCCCGCTTCTGCACGCCCAGCAGGTCGGCCACCGCGCCGCGGATCACCGCCACGTCGTCGAGCCCGCCCGGCCCGGTGAGGGCGTTGGCGTTGCCGGAGTTGGCCACCACCGCCCGCATGCCCTCGGCCGGCACCCGCCCGCGCGCGTCGAGGACCGGGGCGGCGGCCGCCTTGTTGACCGTGAAGACGCCGGCGGCGGCGGCCGGGACGTCGGAGACCACCAGCGCCAGGTCGCGCCGCGCCGGCTTCAGGCCGCAGGCCACGCCGCCGTAGCGGAAGCCCCTCGGGGTCCTCACCGGTCAGCCCCCCACCAGGTCGAGGCCGGTGGCCTCGGGCCAGCCCATGGCCGCGTTGAGCGCCTGCACCGCCTGCCCGGCCGCCCCCTTGACCAGGTTGTCGATGGCCGACACCGCCACCGCCACGCCGGCCCGGGCGTCGAGCGCCACGCCGACGTGGCAGCGGTTGGTGCGGGCCACGTCCTTCACCATGACCCGGTCGGCGGGCATGACCGCGACGAAGGGCTCGCCGGCGTAGGCCGCGGCCAGGGCCTGCCCGAGCGCCTCGGCGCTGGCGGGGCCGGTGAGCCGCAGCACGCACGAGGCCAGGATGCCGCGGCGGAGGGGGACCAGCACCGGCGTGAAGGAGAGGCCGCCGCAGGCGCCGGCGTAGCGGGCCACGGTCTGCTCAATCTCGGGGACGTGCTGGTGCCGGCCGATGCGGTAGGCGCGCAGGTCCTCGTCCACCTCGCAGAAGCTGTAGTCCTCGCTGGCCTTGCGGCCGGCGCCGCTGACGCCGGAGAGGCCGGTGACGGTCACCCCCTCGGCCGAGCAGAGGCCGCTCTTCACCAGCGGGGCCACCGCCAGGGCGATGGCGGTGGCGTAGCAGCCGGGGTTGGTGACCAGGCGGGCCCCGGCCAGCGCGTCGCGGGCCAGCTCGGGCAGGCCGTAGCGGGCCTCGCCGAGCAGCGCCGGGTGCCGGTGCTCGAAGCCGTACCAGCCCGGGTAGGCGGCGGGGTCGGCGAGGCGGAAGGCGCCGGAGAGGTCCACCACCCTGAGGCCGCGGGCCAGCAGCCGGGGCGCCAGGTCGTGCGAGACCTCGGCGGGCGTGGCCAGGAAGGCCACCTCGGCGTCGACCGCCTCGCTCCCGGAGAGCGGGCCGTAGGTGAGCGCGGCCACCCCGGGCGGGAGCGGCAGGCGGGCCCCGGCGGCCTCGCCGGCCCAGCGGTCGGAGGTGAGCGCGGTGACCCGCACCCGCGGGTGGCGCGCCAGCAGGCGGGTGAGCTCGAGCCCGGAGTAGCCGGAGGCGCCGATGACGGCGGCGGTGACGGGTTGCATGACGGTGCATAATCATGCAAGCGACCGGGGAGATCAAGTGGCCGGCGGGCCGGGCCCGGCCCGAGACGACGAAGCCGGCGGGGCGATCACGCCGCGCCGGCTTCCGAGTGCCCAGGAGAGGATTCGAACCTCCACGGTTTTGAGGCCGCCAGACCCTGAATCTGGTGCGTCTACCAGTTCCGCCACCTGGGCGATGGGGGCCACGACGTAGCAGCAGGGCCACCGCCCTGTCAACCGGATCGCGCCGGCCCCGGCCATTCGTTAGACCGCCCCCCCGACGCGAGTAGAATCCCCGACAGACAGGAAGGGAACCCATGCTCCGCCTCGCCGCCTCGCTGACGCTGCTCCTGCTCGCCGCCCCGGCGCTGGCCGGCCCCGCCCCCGCCCCGGCGCCGGCCGACGCCTTCCCCTCCCTGCTGGGGGGCGAGTCGCTCCGCGGCAGCACCGTGGCGGTGGGCACGGCCGGGTACGCCACCCTGGGGGTGGCCTATGCCCAGGGGCTGACGGAGCGCGACGACCTGGGCGCGTCGGCCCAGTTCGACTGGAGCACCACCGAGCTGGTGCTGGGGGCGCTCTGGCACCGGCAGCTGGGCCGGCTGGGGAGCTGGGACCTGGCCAGCCGGCTGGCGCTGGGCTGGTACCTCGACGCCGGCTCCACGCTGGTCCACGACGACAACCTCTCCGACCGGGGCGTGCAGCTCACCCCCGGCCTGGCCCTCTCGACGCGCGGGGTGGGGCTGCTGGCGGTGGCCCTCGACATGCCCGTCACCGTCACCACCTGGCGCGGCGGCGGCGTCTGGATCGCGCCGCGCCTGGCGGTGAGCTACGAGGCGGCGCTCTACGACCAGCTGGCGCTGGGGGTGGTCGGCTCGCTGGCCTGGCGGGGCGGGACCGGCGGCGCCCCCATGCGCTCCGGGCAGGTGCTGCCCGAGCTGCTGGTGACCGCCACCTGGAAGCTCTTCTAGGCGGGGCGCCCGCCGCGCCGCGCCGTCAGCGGACGGCGCGGAGCCGCTGCAGCATCTCGTCGGCGTCGATGGCGCCGATGACCCGGTCCGGCACCTCGCGCCCCTTCGAGTCGATGAAGACCACGGTCGGCATCCCCGGCACCTGGTAGCGCTCGTGGATGGCCGCCACCTCGTCGGTGGTCTCGGTGCCGTCCACCTTGACGGTGACGAAGCGGGACGCCTCCTCGCGCACCCGCGGGTCGGCCCAGGCGGTCCGGTCCAGCTCCTTGCAGGCGGTGCACCACTCGGCCCAGAAGTCGACGATCACCGGCCGCCCCTCGGCCCGCGCCAGGGCCACCGCCTCCGGCTCGGAGTGGAGCCAGGTGAAGCTGGCCGCGGCCTGGGCCCGCCCGCGCGCCCCGGCCGCGCCCGCGCCGTAGACGACGCCGCCCACCAGCATGGCCACGCCGATGGACTTCACCACCCGCTCCCGCACCGGGCCGTGGAAGCCGAGGTGGAGCGCGCCCAGCAGCACGCCGCCGCCGGCCGCCGCGGCCGCCAGCAGGGCCGCCGCCGGGGCCGCCGAGAAGTAGGGCCGGAGGGCCGGGACCAGGTCCTTCAGGTAGATGCCGGCCATGGCCAGCAGCGCCGCGCCGAAGACCGACTTGACGGTCTCCATCCAGGCGCCGCTCTCGCGGCAGCGAGAAGGAGAAGGCGCCGATGAGGAAGAAGAGCAGCCCCATGCCCAGCGCGTAGGGGAACATGATGGCGAGCCCCAGCCCCACCGACCCCTTGGCGGCGATGAAGGTGAGCGCCGCCGCCAGCACCGGCCCGGTGCAGGGCGCGGCGATGACGCCCGCCACCAGCCCCATGCCGAAGGCGCCGGCGCGCCCGGCGCCGCCCACCCCGTTGAGCCGCTGCTGCAGCGAGGCCGGGAGGGAGAGCTCGAAGGCGCCGAACATGGAGGCGGCCATCACCACCAGCACCAGCGCCACGCCCCCCATCACCCAGCCGTTCTGCATCACCGAGCCGAAGGCCTGGCCGGTCAGCGCCGCCCCGACGCCCAGCGCCGAGTAGGTGACGGCGATGCCGAGCACGTAGAGGCCGGAGAGCAGCGCCGCCTCGCCGCGCGAGCCGGCCTTGCGGGCCCCGAAGATCGAGACGGTGATGGGGATGAGCGGGTAGACGCAGGGGGTGAGGCTGGTGAGCACGCCGCCGGCGAAGGCGACGCCGTAGGCCAGCCACGAGCCGCGCCCGAGCAGGGCGCCGAGGGCCAGGTCGCCGGACGGGCCGGTCGGGCCGGCGCCGAGCAGGTCGGGCAGCCAGAGGACGGCCGCGAAGGCGGCCAGGGCGAGGGCGATTCGGCTCAGTTTGCTCATGGCATTTTCGGCAGGCTTCTAGTCCAAAATCCCATGTTACGCCCGGGATTTGTGCGCCGCGTCCCCCCTTGACCGGGTGGGACCTTTCCGGATAAACGACCAACACCGTCCAGTATTCCCTGACCGGTGGGCTCTCCCCGGTGAGAGGTCCGGACCCGCGATGAAGATTCCCATCTACATGGACTACCACGCGACCACCCCGGTCGATCCCCGGGTGCTCGACGCCATGCTCCCATACTTCAAGGAGGAGTTCGGCAACGCCTCCTCAAAGAGCCACTCCTTCGGCTGGCGGGCCGAGGAGGCGGTCGAGGCGGCCCGGGCCCAGGTGGCGGCCCTGATCGGGGCCACCCCCAGGGAGATGGTCTGGACCTCCGGCGCCACCGAGTCGAACAACCTGGCCATCAAGGGGGCGGCCCGTTCTACCAGCAGAAGGGGCGCCACCTCGTCACCGTGGCCACCGAGCACAAGGCGGTGCTCGACTCGATGCACGCGCTGGAGCGGGACGGCTGGACCGTCACCGTCCTGCCGGTGGCCGCCGACGGCCGCGTCGACCCGGCCGCGGTGAAGGCGGCGCTGCGGCCCGACACCATCCTGGTCTCGGTGATGCACGCCAACAACGAGACCGGCGTGATCCAGCCCATCGAGGAGATCGGCGCCATCACCCGCGCCGCCGGGGTGCTCTTCCACTGCGACGCGGTGCAGAGCGCCGGCAAGATCCCCTTCGACGTGGAGGCGGCCGAGGTCGACCTGGCCTCGCTCTCGGCCCACAAGCTCTACGGCCCCAAGGGCGTGGGGGCCCTCTACGTCCGGCGCAAGCCGCGGGTCCGGCTCACCGCCCAGATGGACGGCGGCGGCCACGAGCGCGGCCTGCGCTCCGGCACCCTCAACGTCCCGGGGATCGTCGGCTTCGGCGCGGCCTGCCAGCTGGCCGGCGCCGAGCGCGAGGCCGAGGCGGCCCGGGTGCTGGCGCTGCGCGAGCGGCTCCGGCGCGGCATCGAGGCCGGGCTCGACCTCGTCACCGTGAACGGCTCGCTGGAGCACCGGCTCCCCGGCAACCTCAACGTCAGCTTCGCCTACGTGGAGGGCGAGGCCCTGATGATGGCCATCAAGGACGTGGCGGTCTCCTCCGGCTCGGCCTGCACCTCGGCCTCGCTGGAGCCCTCCTACGTGCTGCGGGCCATGGGGGTCGCCGACGAGCTGGCCCACAGCTCGATCCGCTTCGGGCTGGGGCGCTTCACCACCGCCGAGGAGGTCGACTACGTCATCGGCCTGGTCATCGCCAAGGTGAAGAAGCTGCGCGACATGAGCCCGCTCTACGAGATGGCCAGGGACGGCGTCGACCTGTCGCGCATCGAGTGGGCCGACCCGCACTGAGGGAGGAGCAGCCACCATGGCGTACTCCGACAAGGTCATCGACCACTACGAGAACCCCCGCAACGTGGGCTCGCTCGACAAGGAGGCCGCCGACGTCGGCACCGGGCTGGTGGGCGCCCCGGCCTGCGGCGACGTGATGAAGCTGCAGATCCGGGTGAGCGAGGACGGCGTCATCGAGGACGCCAGGTTCAAGACCTTCGGCTGCGGCTCGGCCATCGCCTCCTCGTCGCTGGTGACCGAGTGGGTCAAGGGGAAGACGGTCGACGAGGCCATGCAGATCAAGAACACCGACGTGGCCGCAGGAGCTCGACGCTGCCGCCGGTGAAGATCCACTGCTCGGTGCTGGCCGAGGACGCCATCAAGGCGGCGATCGCCGACTGGCAGCGCAAGCAGCAGGCCCGGGCGGCGGCCCCACCCGCCCCCGGCGTCCCCAGGTCCGGGGCGGTAGGCGGGAGCGGCGCATGGCGACCATCGAGATCAGCGAGAAGGCGGCGGCGCGGATCCGCACCCTGGCCGGCGAGAAGGGGACGCCGGCCGGCGGGCTGCGGCTGGGCGTCAAGGGGGGCGGCTGCTCCGGCCTCAACTACCACGTCGACTGGGCGGCCGGGCCGGACCAGCTCGACCAGGTGGTGGAGCGCGACGGGGCGCGGGTCTTCGTGGACCCGAAGAGCGCCCTGTTCCTGGGCGGCACCCTGGTGGACTGGCAGCAGACGCTGCTGCAGTCGGGGTTCGTCTTCCGCAACCCCAACGTCAAGTCCTCCTGCAGCTGCGGCGAGTCGTTCACCATCTGACCGGGCCTCCCCGGGCCGCCGCGGCGGCCCGGCCCCGGCGCGGAGCCCGCGTGACCTGCTGGAGCTGCCACGGCGCGACGGCCCCGGACTCGCCGTTCTGCGGCGCCTGCGGGAAGCTCCAGCCGCCGGGCCGGGGCGAGGACGCCTGGGCGGTCCTCGGCCTGCCCCGCGAGTTCGCCCTGGACCCGCGCCGGCTGGAGCAGCGCTTCCGCGACCTCTCCCGCCAGCTCCACCCCGACCGCTTCGCCCGCGCCGAGCCGCGCGAGCGGCGCATCGCGCTGGAGCGGGCCACCCGGCTCAACGACGCCTACCGCGCCCTCAAGGACTGGCGGCGCCGGGCCGCCTACCTGCTGCGGCTGGCCGGGCCGGACGCCCTCGGCGACGGGCGCACCTTCCACGATCCGGAGTTCCTCGAGGAGCAGCTGGAGTGGCGCGAGGCGCTGGCGCTGGCCCGCGCCGACGGCGACGCCGCCGCGCTGGCCCGGATCGCGGCCCGCAGCCGCGAGCGGCTGGCCGCCCTGGAGGCGGAGTGCGGCCGGCTCTTCGCCTCGCCGGGCTGGCCCGGCGAGGCGGCCGGGGAGATCGCCCGCCGCGTCGCCCGGGCGCGCTACCATGACAACCTCGTCGCCGACGCCGAGCGCGGCGCCGGCGGGCCGTAGCCTGCCCCCCGCACCCCTGGAGACGTGATGGGCCGCGCCATCGGCATCGACCTCGGGACCACCAACTCGCTGGTGGCGCACGTCGACGCCCGCAACCGCCCCCGGGTCATCGGCGCCGACGACGGGGCGCCCGCTGCTCCCCTCGGCGGTCCACTACGGCGCCGACGGCACCGTCGAGGTGGGGGCGGCGGCCCGCCGCCGGGCGCCGGAGCGGCCGGTCGACACCATCCTCTCGGTGAAGCGCTTCATGGGGCGCGGCCCCGGCGACATCCGCCCCGAGGACCGCGGCATCTCCCGCTTCGACGAGTCGGGCGCGGTGGTGCGCCTGGTGGTGGCCGGCGGGGCCCGCGCGGTGACGCCCATCGAGGTCTCGGCCGAGATCCTGCGGGTGCTGAGGCGGCGCGCCGCCGAGGCGCTGGGCGGCCCGCCCGCCGGCTGCGTCATCACCGTCCCCGCCTACTTCGACGACGCCCAGCGCCAGGCCACCCGGGACGCCGGCCGGCTGGCCGGGCTCGACGTGCTGCGGCTGCTCAACGAGCCGACCGCGGCGGCGCTGGCCTACGGCCTCGACAAGCAGGTGCAGGGGACCTTCGCGGTCTACGACCTGGGCGGCGGCACCTTCGACGTCTCCATCCTGCGGCTCGACCACGGGGTCTTCGAGGTGCTGGCCACCGGCGGCGACACCCACCTCGGCGGCGACGACTTCGACCGGGCGCTGGCGCGCCGGCTGCTGGCGGGCGGCCCCGGCGACGGGGCGGCGGACCCCTCCCCGGCCCTGCTGCGCGGGGCCATGGCGGCGGCCCAGGCGCTCCGCGAGGCGCTCAGCACCGAGCCGGCCGTGGAGGCCGACGTCGAGCTGCCGGGGGGGCACCGGCTCGCCGCCCGGGTCACCCGGGACGAGCTGGAGGCGCTGATGGCGCCGATCATCGAGCGGACCACCGCCCCCTGCCGCCGCGCCCTGCGCGACGCCGGCGTGGCCGCGGTGGACGGGGTGGTGCTGGTGGGCGGCACCACCCGCACCCCGGCGGTGCGGCGCCACGTCCGGGCGCTCTTCGGCCGCGAGCCGCTCACCGACCTCGACCCCGACACCGTGGTGGCGCTGGGCGCGGCGGTGCAGGCCGACGCCCTCGACCGCGGCGGGCGCGAGGACGTGCTGCTGCTCGACGTCATCCCGCTCTCGCTGGGGGTGGAGATGATGGGCGGCGTGGTGGAGAAGCTCATCCTGCGCAACTCCACCATCCCGGCCTCGGCCTCGCAGCAGTTCACCACCTACGCCGACGGCCAGACCGGCATGGTCATCCACGTGGTGCAGGGCGAGCGCGAGCTGGCCCACGACTGCCGCTCGCTGGCCCGCTTCACGCTGAAGGGCATCCCGCCCATGCCGGCCGGCCTGGCCCGGGTCGAGATCACCTACGCGGTGGACGCCGACGGCATCCTCCAGGTGGCGGCCCGCGAGCTGGCCACCGGCCTGGAGCAGGCCATCCAGGTCAAGCCCACCTACGGCCTCGGCGAGGAGGAGGTCGAGGCCATGCTCATCGAGTCGATCGAGCACGCCGAGGCCGACGTCACCGAGCGCTTCGTGCGCGAGTGGCGGGTCGAGGCCGAGCGGAACCTCGCCGCGCTGGCGTCGGCCCTCGCCGCGGACGGCGAGCTGCTCACGGCGGCGGAGCGGGGCGCCATCGAGGAGCGGATCGACGGGCTGCGGGGCGCCATGGCCGGCGACGACTACCTGGCCATCAAGGCCTGGATCGAGTCGGTCGACGCGGCCACCCGGCCCTTCGCCGAGCGGCGCATGGACAAGCACGTGCAGATCGGCCATGGCCGGGCACCGCGTCGAGGAGTTCGCCGGGGAGGCGCGCACCACCCGGCTCGACGAGGCGGAGGACTAGGTCCCGGCCGCGGCCGGCCGCGTCGCCCGGGCACGGCGCCGGGGCAGCCTCCCCGGCCCGCGCAGCACCTTCCACTCCTGCAGCGGCTCGTGCGCGGCGGGGTCGCGCCAGGCCCGCAGGAAGGCCGGCGGCGTGACGACCTGCGTGAACCGGTAGTGCTTCAGGCCGAGGAGCCGCTCCTCCCAGGTGACGAGGTGGGAGGCGCCGCCGGCCGCCGCCAGCCAGAGGATGGGATCGTCCTTGGCGTGCTCCTGCAGGACGGGCGGGCCGGTCACGTCGACCAGCTCGGCGCAGGCGGCGAGGGACTCGTCGAGCCAGGCCTCCGGATCGAAGCCCGGGGCCAGCCTCCGCCGGAACCAGGGCTCCCCGGTGAGGACGCCGAGCACCTCGTCGCGGATGTAGCCGGAGGCCACCACCACGATTCGCCGATCGAGCGCCAGGCCGAGGATCTCGGCCGCCGGTCCAGGTCGGCCGGTCCTGCCAGCGCCCGCCGCCTGGGCCCAGACCATCGAGTCGAGCACGACCCGCAGGGCCACCGCCTACTTCCTCCCGTGCCGGGCCCGGTAGCGCTTGACCGCCTCTATCGACTCCCGGTCCCACTCCTCGGGCGACACGCCCTGCTGCTCGAGGAACTCCCCCTGGATCCGGGACATCAGCCGCGAGTAGGCCGCCGCCGTCTGGCGCATCTGCCTGAGCCGCTCGATCGGCACGAGCGCCGCCATGGGGGTCCCGCGCCGCTCGATGATGAAGGTGTCGTGCTGGAGGCGGACGCGGTCGAGGAACTCGCCGGCGTGGGCGCGCAGGTCCATGGGGGTGATGACGGTCCCGTCGGGCGGAGTGGTCATGGTGTGACAACTCTATGAACTCTCATAGTTGCCGTCAACGGACCGCGCCTGGGCCATGGCGCCGGGACCTCGGAGCGGGCCGCGGTGCGGGCGGGTGGGCCGTGGCGCGGCCGCGCGCCCCGGCCGCGACCGGCGTGGCCACGCGGGGTTGGCGGGGCCCGGCTCCTGCTCCGGGCCGGAGCATGGCCCCGTCCCTGCTGGCGCTGCTGCTCGCCGCCCCGCCCGCCGCGCCGGCGGCGCCGCCCCCCGACCCGGCCCGGCTGCTGGCCCGCCTCACCGCCGGCGAGCCCTCCATCGCCGAGGTGCAGGCGGCCGCGGCCCGCCACGCCGAGGCCGCCACCCCCGACCCGGCCGGGCTGGCGCGCCGCCGGCGGATGGCCGCGCTGCTGCCGCGGATCACCGCCCAGATCCGCCACGAGGAGAACGCCTACCGGGTGACCGGCCTGCAGGGGACGAGCGAGGTGGACTACCTGCGCTCGTCGCCGGGAACGTCCTACTCGCTGCTGGCCACCTGGGAGCTGGGCGACCTGGTGGCGGCCACCGGCGAGGCGGCGGCGGCCGCGGCGGCGCTGGCCCGGGCCAGGCGGCGCGACGAGGCGGTGCACCAGGCCACCACCCTCTTCTTCGATCGGCGGCGCCGGCTGGCGGCGCTGCTCGCCGACCCGCCCCCCGACGCCCGGGCGCGGCTCGAGGCGGAGCTGGAGCTGGCGCGGGTGACGGCCGAGCTGGAGGCGCTGACCGGCGGCCTCCTGGCGGAGCGGCGGCCGTGAGCCGGGGCGGGGCGCCGCCGTGGCTCGGGCTCGGGCTCCGGCTCGCCGCCGCGCTCGGCGCCGGCCTCTTGGCGCTGCCCGGCTGCGGCCCGCCGGCCCCGGAGCCGCACACCCGCATCGCCGGCTGGAGCCCGAGCGGCCCCGGGGCGGACCGCGCGCCGCTCATCACCGTCGACTTCACCGCCCCCATCGCCGCCGACGGGCTGGCCGAGGGGCGCCTGGTGGCGCTCTGCCGCGCCACCGACGCCCGGGCCGTGGCCCGCGCGCTGGAGGCGGGCCAGCCGCCCGGTTCGACGGCGGTCGCCGCCAGCCTGGCGCTCGCCGGGGACGGGCGCCGCATCGAGCTGCGCCCGCTGGCGCGGCTCTCCGGCGGGACCAGCTACGCGGTGGTGGTGGCCCCGACGCTGCGCGACCTCGAGGGGCGGGCGGTGCTCGACCCCGAGGGCCACCGCCGCACCTTCGTGGGCACCTTCACCACCGTGGCCGGCCCGCCGCCGCGACCGGTCCTCACCGAGGTGCGGGCGGTGGCGGAGAGCCCGCAGGCGGGCGGCGAGTACGTCGAGCTGCTCAACCTCGGCGAGGAGCCGCTCGACCTCTCCGGCTGGCGGCTGGAGAAGCGGACCAGCACGGGCTCGCTGGCCGGCTGCACGGTGGCGGCCGCCGCCGAGATGCTGGCGCCGGGCGCCTTCGGCCTGCTGACCAGCGAGGCCTGGGACCGCCGCTACCCGGTGCCGGCCGGCACCGTCCGCTTCACCTGCGGGTCGTCCACGCTGGCGGGCGGCCTCTCCGACGAGCGGCCGCCCGAGGTCCGGCTGCTCGATCCGGCCGGGGCGCTGCTGGCCACCTTCGGCCAGGGGGACGCGGCGCCGCCCTGCCCGGCCGCGGTGGAGCGGATCGACCCGCTGGCCCCGGACCAGGCGGACAACCTGGCCTGCGCCGAGGAGGAGGGGACGCCCGGCTGGTGCAACTCGGTGACGCCGCCGGGGCGGTGCCCGTAGGGCGGCGGGCGGTCAGCCGGCGTTCTCGACGACCCACTTCCCCAGGACCTCGCCCTTGAGGATGTAGCCGTCGGCGCCGCACTCGGCGACCAGCCGCGCCACCTTCTCGCGGTCCTCGCCCGAGCAGAAGAGCACCTTGATGCCCTTGAACATGGCGTTCTTCTTGACGAACTTGCAGAACTGGGCGCCGTCCACCCTGGGCATGTTGATGTCCAGCAGGATCAGGTCCGGCCGGGTGGCGCGCTTCAGGATGATCGAGGTGGCCTTCTCGGCGTCCGGCGCGTACTGGATCTCGAACCCCTTGGCCTCGAGGTCCTGCGCCAGCAGGCGGGCCACGATCTCCGAGTCGTCGACGATCAGCACCTTGCGCTTCCGGTCGAGCGCGGCCTGGAGCCGGGCCGGCAGCCCCTCGGGCGGCGAGAGCTCGACCCAGCCGTCGAGCTGGAGGTCCCTGGCCTGCGCCGCCAGCTCCTCGGCCGTGCCGTCGCCGAGCAGCAGGGACCGGCCGCCGAAGCCGCGATCGCGCAGCAGGGCCGCCGCCTGCCGCCCGCGGGCCTGGTCGGTCAGCAGCACCGCCGCCCCGGCCACCTCCGGCACCAGCGCGAACGGGTCCCGGCCGGAGGCCACCTGGTGGCCCGCCGGTTCCAGGGACATGGTGGCGGCCTGGAGGAGGAGGTCGCTGTCGGCGCAGAGGAGGATCTTCACGACACGATATCGAGGCGAAAGGCGGGTCCCATATAGCACCTTCCTTGCTGCTGCGTCCCCGCCACTCGATAATCGAGGCCTCATGTCCCAGGGCAGTCCCCGCACCGAGGCACGGACCTCCGGCCCCAGCCGCGCCGGCCAGGACGCCTGGTTCTTCTGCCTGCGGATCCTGGGCGGCCGCTACGCCTTCGAGGCGCCGCTGGTGACCGAGGTGGTCCGGCTCGGGCCGCTGACGCGCCTCCCGGCGGCCCCCGCCTTCCTGCCCGGCGTCTTCACGCACCGCGGCGAGGTGCTGCCGGTGCTCGACATCGGCCAGCTGGTGGGCCAGGGGACCATCGCCATCCGCGCCTCGACGCGCGCCGCGGTGGTCCACTGCGGCCCGTGGAAGGTGGCGGTGATCTCCGACGGCCTCGAGGGGCTGGTGGTGATCCCGCGCCACCAGCTGGAGCCGCCGCCGGCCGAGAGCAGCGGGATGGCCGAGTTCCTCTCCGGCGTGGCCCGGGACAAGCACGGCACCATCGCGGTGCTGGACCTGCCCCGGCTGGTGGAGGCGGCGCGCAGCCGCGCCGTCCCCGCGGGGAGCGCCGGCACGTGAGCGAGCCGGTCAGCGAGCTCCTGATGTTCCAGGTCGGCGCCAGGGTCTTCGCCGCGACCGTGGCCGACGTGGTCCGCATCGGCAACGTGGCCGCGACGGCGCCCGCCGCGCTGGTCGAGGGGACCAGCCTGGGCGCCACCTTCGCCCGCGAGCGCGGCATCGTGGTGGCCGGCCCGGAGGCCGGCGCCGAGGCCACGCTGGTGGTGGACCAGGTGCTGGGGGTCCGCAGCGTGCCGGCGTCGGAGGTCCAGCCGCTCCCCGCCTTCGCCGCCGCGGTGCTCCGCTCCGGGGCCATCTCCGGGCTGGTGCTGCTGGACGAGGCCCCCACCCTCATCGTCGATCTCCCCACCCTGGTCCGGGAGCGGCGCGCCGCCCCCCGACCCGTCCGTCACCGCCCGCCGCCACCGCCTGAGAGGCACACCATGGCCGCCACCACCGCCCCGAAGCCGAAGAAGCCCGTGAAGAAGCCCGCCGCCCGCACCGGCCCGGCGCGCCGCGCCGGCGGCGACGCCGCCACCCTGGCGGCCGCCATCGGCGAGTTCGCCCGGGGGAAGCACGACGTGAGGTTCCGCCCCGAGGACTACGCCGACCCCGGGCTGCGCCTGGTGGCCGAGGCCCTGGACGGCGCCAGCGGCGACATCGGCGCGCAGCTGCGCGAGTTCAACGAGCGCGTCCAGAACGTCTCCCACGGGGTCGACGAGGCCATCGAGGCGCTCATCCGGCTGGTGGTGCAGGGCGACCTCTCCGGCGAGCTGCGGCTGGGCGTGACCGACGCGGCGCTGACGCCGCTCATCGCCGGCATCGGCCAGGTGATGGAGACGCTCAAGCGCTTCGTCACCGAGATCCGCGAGGCGGCGCTGCAGCTCTCCACCTCCTCGGCCGAGGTGCTGGCGGCGGCCACCCAGAACGAGTCCTCCACCGCGGCCCAGGCCAGCGCCATCCACGAGACCACCGCCACCATGGAGGAGCTCAAGGGGGCCTCGCACCAGATCGCCGAGAACGCCCAGATGGTGGCCGCCATCGCCGAGCAGACCCTCACCGGCGCCCGCCAGGGCGAGGGCTCGATCAAGCTCTTCATGCAGTCGATGGAGAAGGTCCGCCACAACGCCGTCGAGGTGGACGACGCCATCGGCAAGCTCTCCAAGCGCGTCGAGCGCATCGGCACGGTGGTCGAGGTCATCGACGAGATCGCCGACCGCTCCGACCTGCTGGCGCTCAACGCCGCGCTGGAGGGGGCCAAGGCCGGCGAGGCCGGGCGCGGCTTCTCCATCGTGGCCGCCGAGATGCGCCGGCTGGCCGAGAACGTGATGGAGAGCACCAAGGAGATCAAGAACCTCATCACCGAGATCCGCGAGTCGACCCACGCCGCCAAGGAGGCCTCCGACGGCAACAAGCGCGAGGCCTCGGAGGGCGAGAAGCTGGGCGGCGCCGCCATGACCTCGGTCACCGGCATCCTCTCCGGCATCCAGGAGACCAGCGACGCGGCCCGGGTCATCCACCTCGCCACCCAGCAGCAGCGGACCGCCACCGAGCAGGTGGTGCTCTCCATGTCGGAGATCGAGGAGGTCACGCGCTCGGCCCAGTCGGGCTCGCGCCAGGCCACCGGCGCCGCCTCCGAGCTGACCAAGCTGGCCGAGCGGCTGGCCGAGCTGGTGAAGCGCTTCAAGATCGACTAGCCGGGGGCCCGGCCGCAGCCGACGAGTCCGCATGGGCGCCGAGGAGATCCGCCAGAAGCTGCTCCCGCGATTCCGGGAGACGACCGCCGACCGGGTGGAGAAGATCTCCTCCGTGCTGCTGCAGCTGGAGCGCGGGACGGCCAGCGGCGAGCAGCGGGAGGAGCTGGCGCGCGAGCTCCACACCCTGAAGGGCGAGGCCCGCATGATGGGCTTCGGCGCCATCTCCTCGGTGGTCCACGCCACCGAGGACCTGCTGAAGGGCTGCGGGGCCACCCCCTCGCGCGAGCAGGCCCAGGCGCTGCTGGAGACCTGCGACGCGGTGCTGGCCATGCTCGACCAGCCGGCCGAGCCGGGGCCGGCCTCCACGGCGCTGGTGGCCCGGCTGCGCGGGCTGTCCGGCGCACCGGCCGCCCCCGCGCCGCCCACCGCCCGCCGCCGCCGCCGGCACCCGCGGCCGCCCCGGCCGCGCCTCCGCTGCCCCGGCCCCCCGCCGAGGAGGCGCCGCCCATGCGCCGCGCCGAGGACCTCGGCCGCGCCCCGGCCCGGCTGGAGCTGCGCGGCGACAAGGTCCAGGCCTCGATCCGCGTCGACGTCGACCGGCTCGACGAGATCGCCGCCATCGCCGGCGACGTGCTGGTGGAGGGGGCGCGCGCCAACCGGCGGGCCCGCGACCTCGACGGCCTGTTCCAGCGCTGGAACCGGGTCTCCGACCGGGTGGTGGCGCTGGCCGAGCGGCTGCGCCACGAGGGCTTCGGCGACAGGACGGTGGAGCAGCTGGAGGGGGACGTCCACCTGCTCCGCTCCGACACCTTCCGCTTCTCGCGCCTCCACTCCGAGGCGGTGCAGGGGGCGCGCGCCCAGTTCACGCTGCTGGCCGAGCGGGTCGGCTCGGCCCGGCTCATCCCGCTCTCCGGGGTGCTGGCCGGCTTCCCGCGCGCCGCCCGCGACATGGCCCGCGAGCAGGGCAAGGAGCTCGACTGCCAGGTCTCCGGCGGCGAGAACGGCGTCGACAAGGCCATCCTGCTCTCGCTCAACGACCCGCTGGTCCACCTGGTCCGCAACTCCATCGACCACGGGGTGGAGAGCCCGGCCGAGCGGAGCGCGGCCGGCAAGCCGCCGGTGGCGCGGCTCAGCATCACCGCCCGCTCCGACGGCGACCTGCTGGCGCTGGTGGTGGAGGACGACGGGCGCGGCATCAGCCCGCAGAAGATCCGCGCCGCCGCGCTGGCGCGGGGCATCATCGGCGAGCAGCAGGCGGCCGGCCTCTCGTCGCGCGCCGCCCTCGACCTGATCTTCATGGCCGGCTTCTCGACCCGCGAGCAGGCCGGCGAGACCAGCGGCCGCGGGGTGGGGCTGGACGTGGTGCGGCGCAAGGTCACGGCGCTGGGCGGGTCGGTGACGGTGGAGTCGGAGCCGGGCCAGTGGACCCGCTTCACGCTGCGCCTGCCGCAGTCGCTGTCGCTGATGAAGGTGCTGCTGGTGCGCATCGACGACGACGTCTACGGCCTGCCGGCGGTCGACGTCGACAGCGTGGACCGGCTCGACGCCAAGGACGTGGCCGAGGTGGCCGGCATCCGCGCCGTCCGCTACCGCAACAAGCTGCTGCCGCTGGTGGCGCTGGGCCCGCTGCTGTCGCTCAACGGCGGCCCCCGCCACCCGCGCCCCACCGTGGCCTACGTGCTCCACGGCGGCGAGGGGGCGGCGGTGGTGGTGGACGGCCTCTTCGGCGAGCGCGAGGTGGCGGTCAAGGCCCCGGGCGCCTTCCTCAAGGGGATGCGCTTCGTCACCGGCGCGGCGGCGCTGGAGGACGGGCGGGTGGCGCTGCTGCTCTCCACCCCCGACCTGATCAGCGCGGCCCGCCGGCTGGCCTCGCCGGCCCTGTCGCGCGGCCGCGACCGGCGCCGGCTGCGCATCCTGCTGGTGGACGACTCGGCCATCGCCCGCGAGGCCGAGGCGGCGCTGCTCCGCTCGCTGGGGCACGAGGTGGACGAGGCGGTGGACGGCGAGGACGGCTGGCAGCGGCTGCAGGGCGGCTCCTACCAGATCCTCATCACCGACGTGCAGATGCCGGTCCTCGACGGCATCGACCTGACCCGCCGGGTCAAGGCCACGCCGCGCTTCCTCAAGATGCCCATCCTCATCCTCTCCTCGCTCTCGGCCCCGGAGGAGCGCCGGCGCGGCGTGGACGCCGGCGCCGACGCCTACATGGTCAAGGGCGAGCTCGACGCCGAGACCCTGGCCGGCGCGCTGGAGCGGCTCTGCGGGGTCCCGGGGTGAGGGCGCCGTGACCCGCAGCGAGACGCGCGTCCGCGTCCTGGTCGCCGACGACTCCGAGATCTTCCGCGAGGTGCTGTCGCGGGTGATCGGCGCCGACCCGGGCTTCGAGGTGGTGGCGGTGGCGGCCGACGGCAACGACGCGGCCCGCCTCACCCGCGAGCTCCGGCCCGACGTCATCACCATGGACCTCAACATGCCCGACGCCGACGGCTTCTCGGGCATCGCGCGGATCATGGCCGAGACCCCGACGCCCATCATGGTGCTGACCGCCAACAAGGCCGAGGTGGTCGGCTTCAAGGCGCTCTCGCTGGGCGCCCTCGACATCCTCGAGAAGCCGGAGGCCAGCGCCGACCTGGAGGCCTACGGCGCCGAGATCCGCTCCCGGCTGCGGCTGCTCTCCGGGGTCAAGGTCATCCGCCACCTGCGCGGCCTGCGCGAGCGCCGGCTGCCGCTGCCCTCCCGGCCCGGGCGGCGCGCCGACGTGGTGGTGATCGGCGCCTCGCTGGGCGGGCCGCGGGCCCTGGCCACGCTGCTGCGCGGGCTGCCGGCCGACTTCCCGGTCGGCATCGCCGTGGTGCAGCACATCGCCGACGGCTTCACCGAGGGGCTGGCCAGCTGGCTGGCCCAGGAGTGCCCGCTGCGGGTGCGCCAGGCCGTCGACGGCGACCTGCTGCAGCCGGGCCAGGTGCTGCTGGCGCCCAGCGGCCACCACCTGCTGGTGGGCGAGGGGCGGGTGCGGCTCTTCGACGGGCCGCCGGTGGACACCTTCAAGCCGTCGGTGACGCCGCTCTTCCTCTCCGCGGCCCAGGCCTACGGGGCCCGGGCCTGCGGCGTCATCCTCACCGGCATGGGGCACGACGGCGCGGCCGGCCTGAAGGCGCTGCACGACGCCGGCGGCCTCACCCTGGCGCAGGACGAGCAGAGCAGCGCGGTCTTCGGCATGCCCAAGGCCGCCATCGAGCTCGGGGCGGTGGACCGGGTGCTGCCGCTCGACGACCTGCCCCGCACCCTGGTGGCGCTCACCCAATGATCCCGGTCGAGACCAGCCACCTGGCCGCGCTGGCGGCCATGCTCAAGGAGCGGGTCGGGCTCCACATCCGCCCCGACAGCTTCTCGGCGCTGAAGCTGGCGGTGACGGCCCGGCTCGACCTGCTCCACGATTCCGTCGCCGGGGCCGAGGCCTACCTGTCGCTGCTGGGCGGGCCGGCCGGCGACGAGGAGCTGCGCCAGCTGCTCCCGCTGGTGACGGTGGGCAAGACCAGCTTCTTCCGCGACGAGCGGCAGTTCCAGGCCCTCGACGCCCTGCTGCCCGGGTTCCTGGCGCGGGCCGGCAGCGCCGGCCAGCCGCTGCGGGTCTGGTCGGCCGGCTGCGCCACCGGCGAGGAGCCCTACTCCATCGCCATGTGCTGCGCCGAGCGGGGGCTGAAGCCCGAGCAGGTGGAGCTGCTGGCCACCGACGTCAACCCCGAGGCGGTGGGGGCCGCGGCGCGCGGGCTCTACGAGGCGCGCCGGGTCCGCGACATCCCCTCCTCCCTGCTGGGGCAGCACTTCGACCGGGACGGGGACGCCTGGCGGGTGCGCACCACGCTGCGCCGCTACATCACCGCCATCCGCCCGCACAACCTGGTCTCGCTGGGCTTCCCGGCCCCGGCGGCCGGCGGCTGGGACGTCATCTTCTGCCGCAACGTCATCATCTACTTCGACACCCCCACCACGCAGCGCGTGCTGGAGCAGTTCCACCAGGCGCTGGCGCCGGGCGGCTGGCTCTTCCTCGGCTACTCCGAGTCGCTGTTCCGGCTCTTCGACGGCTTCGACCTGACCGAGGTGAACGGCGCCTTCCTCTACCGGAAGCCCGAGGAGGGCAGCCTCCGCCCGCCGCCGCAGGGGGCCCGGGCGGTCCCCACCTCGCCGCCGCCGGTGCGCCACGTGGTGTTCCCGCACCCGCCGCGGCCCACCGCCGCCCTCCCCGCCGTGGCCGCGCCCGCCCCGCCGCTCCCGCCCGAGGCCGAGGCCGAGGCGCGGCTGGCCCCGCAGGAGTTCCTCGACGGCGCGGTGGCCCTCTTCTCGGAGGGGCGCTTCGGCGCCGCCCGCGAGCTGCTGGAGCACCACCTCGAGCACCACGGCGAGGGGCTGGCGGCGCGGCTCACCCTGGCCAACCTCTACGGCGTGCTGCGCCAGTTCGACCGGGCCCGGCAGAGCTACGAGGCGGCCCTGGCGGTCGAGCCGCTCAGCGCCGAGGCCCACCTCTTCTACGGGATCCACCTGCTCTCGCAGGCCGAGCCCGACGGCGCCTCGCTGGAGCTGTCGCGCGCCCTCTTCCTCGACCCCGACCTGGCGCTGGCCCACTACTACCTGGGGCGCTGCCGCGAGGCCCAGCGCGACCCGCAGCGGGCCCGGCTCGCCTACCGCAACGCCATCGAGGCCCACCGGCGGCTCCCGCGCGGCAAGCGGCAGGCCTTCCTGGGGTACTATCCCGACATCCCCGAGGACGGCGCCACCTTCGCCCGCGCCGCCGAGTACGCGCTGGCCGCGCTCTAGGACCCGCGAGACCACATGGCCGGAAAGAAGAAGATCCTGCTCCTCGACGACTCCACCATCACGCTGGAGATGGAGAAGGCCGTGCTCGAGGACCGCGGCTACGAGGTGGCGGTGGCCGCCAACCTGCTCGACTTCCAGGCCGAGCTGGACCGCTTCCAGCCCGAGATCATCCTCACCGACCTGATGATGCCGGACATCTCCGGCAAGGACATCGTCCGCGTCCTCAAGCAGGACTTCCACACCGAGCGGATCCCCATCGTGCTCTTCAGCTCCAAGGCCGACGAGGAGCTGGCCGAGATCGCCGAGCAGGCGGGCGCCGACGGCTACCTCTCCAAGTCGCACGGCATCGAGAAGCTGGGCGACATGGTGGACGAGCTGGTGGACTCGATCATCTGGTGAGGGGCGGCGGCCCCGGGGAGGAGGGGGCGTGCGCGCCTACGAGCTGATCCACCGGAAGCGCGAGGGCGGGGCGCTCACCGGCGCCGAGCTCGGGTGGCTGGTCCGCGGCTTCACCGCCGGCGAGATCCCCGACGCCCAGCTGGCCGCCTTCTGCATGGCGGTCTTCTTCCGCGGCATGACCCCGGCCGAGGTGCTGGCCCTCACCGAGGCCATGCTCCGCTCCGGCGACGTGCTCGACCTGTCGGCCATCCCCGGCGCCAAGGTGGACAAGCACTCCACCGGCGGGGTGGGCGACAAGGTCTCGCTGCCGCTGGCGGCGCTGGCGGTGGCCTGCGGGGTGCGGGTGCCCATGGTGTCGGGGCGCGGCCTCGGCCACACCGGCGGCACCCTCGACAAGCTGGAGGCCATCCCCGGCTTCCGCGTCGACCTGCCGGTGGCGCGCTTCGTCGAGCTGGTGCGCGACGTGGGGGCCGGGCTGATCGGCCAGACCGACCGGCTGGCCCCGGCCGACCGCCGGCTCTACGCCCTGCGCGACGTCACCGCCACGGTCGAGTCGATCCCGCTCATCGCCGCCTCGATCATGTCGAAGAAGCTGGCCGAGGGGATCGACGGGCTGGTGCTCGACGTCAAGGTGGGGCGCGGCGCCTTCATGAAGACCCCGGCCGAGGCGCGCCGGCTGGCCGAGACCCTGGTCGGCATCGGGCGCGGCGCCGGCAAGCGGGTCACCGCCCTGCTCACCGCCATGGACCAGCCGCTCGGGCTGGCCATCGGCAACGCGCTGGAGGTGGCGGAGGGCACGGCGCTCCTGCGCGGCGAGGGCCCGGCCGACCTGCGCGAGGTGACGGTGGCGCTCACCGCCGAGATGGTGCTGCTGGCGGGGCGCGCCGCCGATCTCGCCGCGGCGCGGGGCGCCGTCGAGGCCGCCATCGCCGACGGGCGCGGGCTGGCCGCCTGGCGCCGCATCGTGGCGGCGCAGGGGGGCGACGCGCGGGTGGTCGACGACCCCGGGCGGCTGCCGCAGGCCGCCACCCGGGTGGAGGTGGCCTCCCCCGCCGCCGGCGTGGTCGAGGCCATCGACGCCGAGGCGCTGGGGCTGGCGGCCATGGCGCTGGGCGCCGGGCGGGCCCGGGTCGAGGACCGCGTCGACCCGGCGGTCGGGCTGGTGCTCCGCAAGAAGGTGGGCGATCCGGTCGCCCGGGGCGAGCCGCTGCTCGTGGTCCACCGCAACCCGGGCGGCGAGCCGCAGCCGCAGGTGGCGGCGCGGGTGCTGGCCGCCTTCACCATCGGCCCGGGGCCGGCCGCGCCCCCGCCGCTCGTCCTGGAGAGGATGGCCGAGCCATGACCCCGCCCCGCCCCCTCTCCGCCCGGCTCGCCGAGGTGGCCCGGCTGGTCCGCGCCCGCACCGGCGCGCCGCCGCAGGTGGCGGCCATCCTCGGCTCCGGCCTGGGCGGCTTCGCGGCGCGGCTCACCGGGGCGGTGGCCCTCCCCTACGCCGAGCTCCCCGGCTTCCCGGCCTCGGCCGTGGCCGGCCACGCCGGGCGGCTGGTGGTGGGCGATCTCCCGGCGGCCGGCGGCCCGGTCCGGGTGGCGCTGATGCAGGGGCGGGTCCACGGCTACGAGGGCTGGAGCGCCGCCGAGGTGGCCTTCGGGGCCCGCGTGCTCTGCACGCTGGGCGCCCGGGCGCTGGTGGTCACCAACGCCGCCGGCGGCATCCACCCCGACTTCGGGCCGGGGACGCTGGTGCGCATCACCGACCACCTCAACCTGACCGGGCAGAACGCCCTCACCGGCGAGAACGACGACGCCCTCGGGCCGCGCTTCCCCGACATGGGCGCCGCCTACGACCCGGCGCTGGGCGCGCAGCTGGAGGCGGCCGCGGCCGAGGTGGGGGTGCCGCTGCGCCGGGGCGTGTACGCCGGGGTGGCCGGCCCCTCCTACGAGACGCCGGCCGAGATCCGCATGCTGCGCACGCTGGGGGCCGACCTGGTCGGGATGTCGACGGTGCACGAGGTCACGGCGGCGCGCCACCACGGCGTGCCGGTGGCCGGGCTCTCGGTGGTCACCAACCCGGCGGCCGGGCTGGCGCGGGGCGCGCTGACGCACGAGGACGTGCAGGCGGTGGCCGCCCGGGCGGCGGCCTCGCTGGAGGCCGTGCTGGCGGCCTTCCTCCCGCGCACATTGCGTTGAACCGCCGCCGCCCGGCTGGTAGCGTGGGCGTCGGAGGAATCGATGCCGCAGCCGGTCGAGGATCGACGCGACAGCCAGCGAGTGCCCTTCCGCTTCCAGATCCGGGAGGCGGCGGTGCGCGGCTCCTTCGAGGAGCGCGAGGGCAACCTCGCCCTGGGCGGCATCTACTACGCCGGGCTCCACCCGCCGGTGGGCGCGGTGGTCGAGGTGCGCTTCCTCATCCCCGGCCACAACGAGGAGATCATGGCCCTCGGCGAGGTGGTGCGCGTCTCCCAGGAGCGCGACCGGTTCGGCGCCCACCTGCGCTTCACCTCGATCCCGGTCGAGTCGGAGCTGGCGGTGGCGCGCTACCTCCAGCTGGCCGCCCGCCCGTGAGGCCGTCCCGGCGCCGCCTGCCGCTCACCCCGCTGGCGGCCGCGGCGCGGCGCGCCCGGGCCCGGGCCCACGCCCCCTACAGCCGGTTCAAGGTCGGCGCCGCGGTGCTGGCCGACGGCGCCATCCACGTCGGCTGCAACGTCGAGAACGCCAGCTACGGCCTGACCACCTGCGCCGAGCGGAACGCGGTGGCCGCGGCGGTGGCGGCCGGGGCCAGCGCGCTCGACGCCGTGGTGGTGGTGAGCGGCACCTCGCCGCCGACCCCGCCCTGCGGCGCCTGCCTCCAGGTGCTGGCCGAGTTCGGCGCGGCCGGGCTCCCGGTCATCCTCGTGGGCGGGCGCGGCGCGCTGGTGGAGACCACCCTGGGCGCGCTGCTGCCGCGGGCCTTCTCGAAGCGGTTCCTCTAGGGGCCCCGGGCGTCGCGCCCGGCCCCTACCCCGCCGGCGTCGGCTCGGCCGGCTTGGCCTCGGGCGCCGCCTCGGGCGCGGCCTCGGCGGCCGCCGGGGCGCCCTTCACCTCGGTGAGCTGCCGCTCCTCGCGGGCCGCCTGGCGGACCGCGTCGATGAGCTCGTCGTGCTCGCGCCGGAGCTGGTCGTGGCGGCGCTTCAGCTCGGCGTAGCGGTCGTGGGCGAGGTCGAGCTCGCCCTTCTGGACGATGAAGACGCGCCGGTCGGTCTCCAGCTTGCCGCGCGAGGTCTTCAGCTCCTTCTCGACGTCGGCCAGCTTCTTCTTGAGCTCGGTGGTGCGGGCCTCGGCCTTGTCGGCCCGCTCGGTCTCGGCGGCCAGCTTCCGCTCCAGCTCGGCCTGCACGCTCCCCTCCGGCGGCGGCGGCGGGGGCGGCGGGGCCACCGGCGCCGGCTCGGCCTGCTTGCGGTCGAGCGCCGCCTTGAGCCGCTCGGCCTCCTGCACGGCCCGGGCGCGGGCCGCCTCGGCCCCCTTCGCCAGCTCGACCTGGTGGGCCGCCTCGGCGCGGGCCTCGGCCAGCCGGGCCGCCACCTTGTCGAGCTCCTCGCGCAGCGCCACGGCGCCGCCCGCCTTCTTCTGCGCCTCGACCTGCTCGAAGGACTTCTTGCGCAGCTCCTCCAGCTTCTGGCGGAGCGAGAGGCTCTCCTCGCGCTTCTCCTTCAGCTCCCCCTTCTGGGCGGCCAGCGCCTGCTGCGCCGCGGCCGCCTCGGCCCGGGCCCCGTCGATCCGGGAGGCCAGCTCCGCCGCCTGGGCGCGGGCGTTCCGCGACTGCATGAAGAAGGCGACGGCGGCGAGGACGCCGCCGAGCGCGAGGAGGATGGCGAAGCCGATCATGGCGGACTCCGGTGGACGGTGTTCGGGTTGGTGATGACGGCGCGGCTCCATTAGGTACCCAAGATCCACCGCCAAGGGAAGCGGTAGGATGCCCCCTTTCGAATGCGCCGAGTCGCCACCAAGATCTTCCTCACCTTCGCCGTCGCCCTGGCCGCCTTCGGGCTGGTGGCGGCGCTGGCGGTGGCGCGCCTGCAGGACCTCGGCCGTGACCTGAGGCTGCTCACCACCGGCTACTTCCCGCTCGGCCGCATCGCCACCCAGCTGGAGGTGAAGGACTGGATCGCCTCGCGCGCCCTCGAGCTGCGCGACCTCGACCCGGCCGCCCGCAAGGCCTACCTGCCGGTGGTGCGGGCCCACTTCCCGGCCCTGGTCCGCGAGAAGCTCGAGGAGGGGCGGCGGGTGGCCCGCGCCGCCATGGCGCTGGGCGGCGAGGAGGACCGCCGCGTGCTGGGGGAGGTCTCGGCGCGGCTCGACGCGCTGGGGGCCCGCTGGCTGCAGTACGACACCGCCGCCAACCGGCTGCTCGACCAGCTGGAGCGCGGGGTGGCGCCCGAGGTGCTGGAGCAGGGCGCCCAGGAGACCCGCCAGCTGGAGAAGGCGCTCTCGCTCGACGTCAAGCTGCTGCAGGCCCAGCTGGAGAGCCGCATCTCCGACCAGGTGCGCGCCGCCGGGGCCGCCGAGTCGCGCACCGTGGTGCTCATCGTCCTCTACTCGGCCATCGCGCTGATGGTGGGCGTGGCCGCGGCGCTCTTCGCCCGGCGCCTGCTCGCCCCCATCGAGCGGCTCACCGAGGGGGTCAAGGCGGTGGCCGCCGGCGACCTCTCGCGCCAGGTGGAGGCGGCCGGCAACGACGAGATCACCGTGCTGGCCCGCGAGTTCAACGCCATGTCGGCCTCGCTGCTGGCCCAGCAGCGGGAGCTGCGGCGCGCCGAGCGGCTGGCGGCGGTGGGGCGCATCTCCGCCCAGATCACCCACGAGGTCCGCAACCCGCTCAACGCCATCGGCCTCAACGCCGAGATGCTGGCCGAGGAGCTGGAGGCGCTGCCCGGCGCCGCGCCGGAGGCCCGCGCCCTGTGCGCCGCCATCTCGCGCGAGGTGGACCGGCTCAACGCCCTCACCGAGGAGTACCTGCGCTTCGCCCGGGCCCCGCGCACCCCGGGCGGCCGGCACGACCCGGCCGAGCTGCTCGGCAACCTGCTCGACTTCCTGGCCCCCGAGCTGGCCGCGGCCCGCATCGAGGTGCGGCGCGAGCTGCCGCACGGCCTGCCGGCCATCCTGGGCGACGAGGCCCGGCTGCGGGCCGTCCTGCTCAACCTGGTCCGCAACGCCCGCGAGGCCATGGCCGGCGGCGGCACGCTCACGGTGGTGGCCCGCCGCGCCGAGGGCGGGGTGGAGCTGGAGGTGCGCGACACCGGCGCCGGCATCGCCCCGGAGGCGCTGCCGCGGCTCTTCGACCCCTTCTACTCCACCAAGGAGCGCGGCACCGGGCTGGGGCTGGCCTTCGTGCAGGAGGTGGTGCAGGAGCACGGCGGCACGGTCCGCTGCGACGGCGCCCCGGGGCGCGGCGCCACCTTCACCCTCCGGCTGCCGGCCGCCGCCGAGGAGCGGGCCGCGCCCGCCGCCCACGCCGCCCCGGTGACCCCATGACCACGCGCCGCACCACCCGCACCTCCTCCCCCAAGGCCCGCGCCGGCACCCGCGGCCGGAGCGCCGCGCTGGCCCGGCTCGACGGCGACGGCTGGGGCCGCCTGGAGCGGGCCGTGCTCCCCAACGGCCTGCGGGTGCTCACCGCCAGCGCCCCCGGGCTGCACTCGGCCATGGTGGCCCTCTACGTCCGGGCCGGCTCGCGCCACGAGGCCCGCTCGGTCAACGGCGTCTCGCACTTCCTCGAGCACCTGCTCTTCCGCGGCTCGGAGGGCTGGCCCGACTCGGTGGCCATGAACGCCGCCATCGAGAGCGCCGGCGGCAACCTCAACGGCGTCACCGCCCGCGACCACGGCGCCTACTACACCCCGCTCCACCCCACCGAGCTCCACACCGGCCTCTCGGTGCTGGGCGACCTGGTGCGCCGCCCCCTGCTCAAGGAGGTCGAGGTCGAGCGCGAGGTGATCCTCGAGGAGATCCTCGACGAGGTGGACGCCGACGGCCGCGACATCGACCCGGACAACCTGGTGAAGCGGCTGGTCTTCGGCGACCACCCGCTGGCCCGCAAGATCGGCGGCACCCCGGCCTCGGTGCGGGCCCTCTCCCGCCGCCACGCCCGGGCCCACCTGGAGCGCTTCTACACCGGCGAGAACCTGGTGCTGGCGGTGGCCGGGCCGGTGCGCCACGCCGAGGTGCTGGAGCTGGCCCACCGCCACCTCGGCGAGCTGCCGCGCGGGGTCCGCTCGGTCGATCGCCCGCCGCCGCCCTGGCCGGACGGGCCGCGCCTCGAGATCAGGGACCACGACGACGCCCAGGCCGAGTTCACGCTGGCCTTCCCCTGCCCGCCCGAGCTGCACCCCGACTACCCGGCCTTCCTGCTGCTGCGGCGGGTGCTCGACGACGGCCTCTCCTCGCGCCTGCCCTTCGAGGTGGTGGAGAAGCGGGGGCTGGCCTACTCGCTCCACTGCGGGCTCGACACCTTCGTGGACGCCGGCATGCTGGTGATCGACGGGGCCTGCTCGCCGCGCAAGCTGGCGCGGGTGGTGGAGCGGATCCTGCTGGTGCTGGCCGAGCTGGCCGAGCGGCCGGTCGGCGAGGCCGAGCTGCTGCGGGTGCAGCGCCGCCACCGGATGATGCTGGCCTTCTCGCTCGACAGCCCGGCCGAGCTGGTGGGCTGGTACGGGGCCGGCGAGATCCTCTCCGCCCCGGAGGGCTTCGAGGCCCGCTGCCGCCGGGTCGAGGCGGTCACGCCGGCCTCGCTGCAGCGGGTGGCGGCCGCCACATTCCGCCGGAATTCGCTGGCCGGGGTGGTGGTTGGGCACGCCGGCCGGCGCGAGCGCCGCGCCGTCGAGCGGCTGGCCGAGCGCGGCCCGCTCCCGGGCTGAGGCCGGGCCGGCGGCAGCGTCATTTCGCCCACCCCAGAGTCATTTCACGCACCCCGAGACAGTCTCGTGTCTTCGCCTGAGTTTCCGCTTACACTCGCCGGCGAGGCAGGACGCACCGTACGCGGGGGATCCGGTTGGCGCTCCAATGGTCCAGCACGCTGTCGCTCGGGGTCCCCGACCTCGACGCCCAGCAGCGCGAGCTCTTCGATCGCGTCGACGGGCTGATGGACGCGATGCTGCGCGGCCACCGCGAGGAGGTCCCCAAGGTCGCCCGCTTCCTGCGCGAGCACGTGGTGCTGCACTTCGCCGCCGAGGAGCAGATGATGCTCGACCTCGGCTACCCCGAGGCCGCCAACCACACCGCCGAGCACCACGCCTTCGCCTGCAAGATGATGGCGCTCGACGCCGCCTTCCGCGACGGCGGCCCGACCGCCGAGCTGGTGCTGCGGCTGGAGCGCGAGGTGGTGGCCTGGCTGCGCGACCACGTCTACGTGGCCGACGTGGCGCTGGGCCAGTTCGTCTGCACCGCCCTGGCGACCAAGGCCCGCCCGGCGTGATAGGCTCCCTGCCCCCAAAGCAGAGGGGGGCAGGAGGCGCGGCGGGATGGAAGTCCGGATCCAAGTCAGCTGGGACAGGAGCCTGGAGACCGGCGACCCGGAGATCGACAGCCAGCACCGGGAGCTGTTCCGGCGCATCGACCAGCTCATGGTCGCCACCCAGGACCGGCGGGCGCGCGCCGAGGTGGGGCGGCTGCTCACCTACCTGGGCGACTACGTGGTGAGCCACTTCAGCGCCGAGGAGCGGATCATGGTGGCGTCCGAGTACCCCGGGACGCTGGCCCACCGCGAGGAGCACCAGCGCTTCGTCGAGGAGTACGCCCGGATGTTCCAGGACTACCGGGCCAACGGGGCCGGGCCGGTCTTCGTGATCAAGTTCGGGAACCGGGTGACGGCCTGGCTGGTCGAGCACATCTGCCGGACCGACCGGCGCCTGGCCGACTACCTCGCGTCGAGAGGCGACGGCCGCCAGGCTCAGTAGGCCACGCCCCGCGCCCCGGCGCCGGCCAGCAGGGCCCGCAGCGCCTCGGCGGCGTCGCTCCCGGCCGCCACCACGCCCCCGGAGACGCCGCGCAGCGGCCCCGGCAGCTCGGCGCCGGCCGGCCCGCAGACCACCACCGGCACCTGCAGCACCCGGGTCAGCTCCTCGAGCAGCCCGTCCCCCTCGATGGGGAGCAGCACCAGCGCCCCGACCGCCCCGGCGCCGAAGGGGCGCCAGAGCGCCCGCTGCTCGGGGTCGGCCGGCAGCTCCACCAGGTCCACCCGGACGCCGTCGCCGAGCGCCAGCCGCCCCAGCGTGCCGAAGCGGCCGGGCAGCCCGGGCGAGGGGGCGTAGCCGGGCAGCGTGGCGAAGCGGGCCAGCGCCGTCCGGTGGGAGAGCGGCCCGCCGCCGGCCACCACCACCTTGCCGATGGTGCGGGCCCCGGAGGCCCGCCCCCGCGCCAGGCGGGTGCGCAGGGCGTGCAGCTCGTGGGGCGCCAGCAGGGCGGAGGGCTCGGGCAGGGCCGGCGGCACGGCGGCGCGGCGGGCGTAGCCGTGGTCCATGAGCGCCAGCAGGGCGCGGGCCGCCTCCAGGTCGGAGGCGGCGCAGCGGTCGATGAGGTCGCCGACCCGGCAGGGCGCCGCCAGGTTGCCGACCACCTCGGCGGTGACCGGGTGGAGCCCCTCGGGGATCTCCTCGGCCCCCACCGCCAGCTCCACCGCCTCGTCGGGCGCCGGCAGGGCCGGCAGCAGCCGGGCCAGCTCGTCGGCCTGGCGCAGCCCCTCGAGGAGCAGGTCGTCGAGCCGGCGGTCGATCCGGTCGGTGCCGGGCGGCTCGCCGGGGGCGAAGGCGAACTGCCCCTCGTGCTGGGTGAGCAGGCGCCAGAGCGCCTTCTCGGCCCCGGCCAGGCCGAAGCGGGCGTCCACCACCCGCCCCTCGCGCAGCGAGACGTCGGCCTGCACCGCCCCGCGCTCGATGGCCAGCACCCCGGAGCGCCGGTTGACGGAGAGGATCTGGAGCAGGTCGGTGAGCGGGATCTGGGCGAGGTTCCCCTCCAGGTCGGCGGCGGCGCCGGCGGCGCGGGAGGCCTCGGCGCGGCGGAAGAGCTGCTCCACCCGCAGCAGCACCTCGTCGAGCCGCAGCGGCTTGCGCAGCCAGGTGCCGAGCCGGGCCTGGTCGGCGTCCTCCCCCTCGCCGGTGAGCAGCACCGGGATCCGCTCGGTGCGCGGGTTGGTGCGCAGGATGCGGACGAAGGTGCGGGCGTCGAGCAGCGGGCAGCGCTCGTCGAAGAGGACGAGGTCCGGGAAGCGCAGGATGGCCACCTGCAGCGCCCGCGAGCCGTCGCGGGCGGCGTGGACCTGGTAGCCGCGCTGCCGCAGCGCCGGCGCCAGCAGGCGCACCGTCTCCGGGTCGGGGTCGGCGATGAGGATCTTGCGGACCGGGGGCATGGCGGCTCGGCCTAGAGGGGCTGCAGGTCGTAGAGGGCCTGGAGGCGCTGGACCAGGGCGTCGACCAGGGGCACGTCGGAGGTGTGGAAGGCGCGGCCGTCCTCGTCGGCCAGCCAGGCGTAGCCCCCCTGCTCGGAGAGGTGGAGGAGGACCTGGTGGGTGGAGAGCCGCTTGTCGCCGTCGAGCCAGACCTCGGTGACCTGCGGGTGCGGCGCGGCCGGGTGGTCGGCGCCGCGGGGGCCGAGCAGGAAGACGCGGGCCGAGGCGTCGCCGGCGCGGGCGCTGGCCTCGGGGCCGGGGAGCGCGGCGCGCACCGCGGCGCGGGCCAGGCCGGGGCCGCCCAGGTAGAGCAGGCCGCGGGCCCTGGGGTCGCGGGCCAGCTCGCGGGCCACCTCGCGCTGCAGCACCGCGAAGGCCTCGGGGTCGGCCGGCAGCCGCGCCGAGGGGCTGCTCTCGGGGAGGTGGGGGGCGCCGCTGATGAGCAGGTCGCAGAGCTCCCAGAAGGCGGTGCGCTCCAGCTCGGCGAGGTGGAGGCGGCGCACCAGCGAGCCGCGCTGGGACTCGACGCGCTGGCGGGCCCAGTGGAGCAGCTCGTCGAAGTCCTCGCCGTCGCGGGGGAAGGCGGCCGCCCCGATGCTCACCAGCACCGGGGCGTGCTCCTCCAGCGCCCGGATCGAGGCCTCGCCGCGGATCTCCTCGGTGGCGCGCCGCAGGAAGATGAGGGCGCCGAAGGCGTCGGTCTCGGGGAGCAGCAGGTAGTACTCGCTCTCCGAGACCTTGGCGAGGATGTCGGCGTCGCGGATGACGCGGGAGACGGCGCTCACCAGGTCGCGCATGGCCAGCCGGTAGCGCTCGCGGCCGCCGGCGCGGCGCAGCTGCTCGACGTTGTCGATGGAGAGGACCACCAGCGAGAAGGCCCGGGCGTAGCGGCGCGCCTTGTAGAACTCCTTGCCGGCGTAGTCGACGAAGTAGGCGAGGTTGTAGGCGCCGGTCTCGCGGTCGCGCAGCCCGACCCGCTCCAGCGCCTGGAAGCGGCGGGCGTTGCGGACGGCGATGGCGGTGAAGCCGGCCACCGCCAGGGCGGCGGCCCGCTCGGCGGCCCCGAAGCGGCCGCGGGCCCGGTCGGCCAGCAGGGCCAGCCCCAGCAGCTCCTCGTTGGCCACCAGCGGCACGTAGAAGGCCTCGTCGGGGCGGACCCCCGGGGCCGGGATGGCCCGGGGGTGGGCCACCGCCTCGGCCCAGGGCTCGGCGCGCGGGTCGATGCGGGCCGGCAGGGCGCCGCGGTCGACCACCCCGCGGTAGCCGCGCAGCGTGAGCGCCCCGCGCTCGTCGGCCACCCAGAGGGCCGCCCCCTGGGCGTCGGTGACGCGGGCCAGCGACTGCAGCGCCAGCTCCTGCAGCAGCTCGAGGTCCAGCGTCCCGAGCAGCAGGAGCGCCTCGCGGAAGAAGCGCTCGTCCTCGAGGGCCGGGGTCCGCGCGCCTTCCATGCCTAGAGCTCGGTCTCGCCGCTGAAGACCCGCTCGGCCGGGCCGCGCATGGTGACGCGGGCGAGGTCGGCCGAGACGGTGACGGTGAGCGGGCCGCCGGGCAGCACCACCTCCACCGGCAGGCCGGCCGGGCTGGCGCCGGCGCGGACCGAGGCCACCGCGGCGGCGCAGGCCCCGGTGCCGCAGGCGTCGGTGAGGCCGCAGCCGCGCTCCCAGACCACCAGGTCCACGCCGCCCGGCCCGGCCCGGGCGAAGCCGACGTTGACGCCGCCCGGCACCTGCCGCTCGATGGCCGGGCCGACCTGGCCGGCCCGCTCCCGGCTGGGCTCGTCGAAGAGCACGGCGTGCGGGTTGCCGAGGTCGACGCGCACCGCCCTGAGCTTCTCGTCGCCCACGGTGAAGACCTGCTCGCCCTCGATGCGGGCCGGCCCCATCTCCACCGAGACCGCGTCGACCACGCCGCCGACGCCGCGGTGGACGGTGCAGGCGCGCGGCCCGGCGGCGGTGTCGATGGTGAGGTCGCCGGAGATCCGGTAGAGGTCGGAGATGTGGCGGGCCACGCAGCGGATGCCGTTGCCGCACATGGTGGCCACCGAGCCGTCGGCGTTGAAGATGTGCATGGTGGCCACCGCGCCGGGGGAGCGCGGCGGCAGGACGGTCAGGACGCCGTCGGCGCCGATGCCGCGGTGGCGATCGCAGAGCCGGACGGCCCGGGAGGCGGACATGAGCGGGCCGTCGACGACCAGGAAGTCGTTGCCCAGCCCGTGGTACTTGGTGAACCGGAGCGGTGGCACGGCGGCATTGTAGCCGTTACCGCGCCGTTCCGCAGAAACGCTCGACGGCGCCGGTGAGGACGTCGGCGCAGCGCGCGAGGTCGGCCAGCGCCACGTGCTCGCCGGTCCGGTGGGCCACGCGGATGTCGCCGGCCCCGAAGACCACCCCCTCGGCCCCCATGCCGATCACCTCGGGCAGCTCGGTGCCGAAGGGGACGGTGACGCTGGGGTGGCCGCTGGCGGCCTCGAGGTAGCGGACCACCTCGGCGTCGGGCGAGGTGACGGCGGCGGGATCGACGTGGAGCGGCGAGATGGCGACCTTGAAGCGCCCGCCGCCCTCCTGCTCGAGCCGGGCGCAGGCCGCCTCCAGCAGCCAGAGGGCCTGGCGCGGCTCCTGCCCGGGGAGCGGCCGCCACTCGTAGCTGAAGTGGCAGAGGCCGGCGATGATGTTGCGGGCCTTGCCGCCGGACACCACGCCGACGTTCCAGGTGGTGAAGGGGGGGTCGAAGGCGGTGTCGGTGACCTCCTTCAGCTCGCCGCCGATCTTCTCGAGATCGGCGAGGAGCCTCCCCATGGCGTGGATGGCCGAGGCGCCGACCTCGGGGTAGGCGCTGTGGCCCTCCACGCCGCGCACCTCCACCTCGACGGCGCAGTAGCCCTTGTGGGCGCGCACCGGCACCAGCGAGGTGGGCTCGCCGATGATGGCGTGGCGGGGGCGGAGGCGCCCCTCGGCGCGGGCCTGCTTGGCGCCGAGGCAGCCCACCTCCTCGTCGGCGGTGAAGAGGAGCGTGAGCGGGAGCTCGCCGGCGCGGGTGCGGCGCGCGGCGGTGACGGCGGCGGCCAGGAAGCCCTTGGTGTCGGCGGCGCCGCGGCCGAAGACGTGGCCGTCGCGCACGGTGGCGGTGAGGGCCTCGCCCCAGGCCGGGTCGAAGGGGACGCAGTCGGTGTGGCCGATGAGGGCCAGCCCCCCGGGCAGGTCCGGGCCGCGCCGGCAGACCAGGTTCTGCTTCTCCACGCCGTCGGCGTCGGTCCAGCGGTGGCGGCGGGTGGTGAAGCCGAGCGGCCTCAGCTCCACCTCCAGCAGGTCGAGGACCGGCCCGTTGGGGCGGCTCGAGGTGGAGTCGATGCGGATGAGGGCCTGCAGGAGCGGGACGAGATCCTTCATGGCACCACCAGGGCGGCGGCATCGAGGGCGAGGGAGACGCGCTCCAGCGCGGCGGCGGTCACCTTGCGGTGCTGGCGGATGGCGGCCAGCGCCGCCTCGACGGACTTCTTCGCGGCCCCGCCGGCGAAGGCGGCCTCGATGAGCCGCTGCTCCTCGCCGGAGGCGTGGGCGTCGAGCCGGGCCAGGGCCTGCTCCTTGCGCTTGCGCAGGCGGGAGGCGGCGTCGGTCTCGGCGGCCTCGCGGGCCCGCTCCAGCAGGGCCGGGGGCACCGCGCCGACGCGGACGTCCTCGGCCTCGTCGGCCTCGGCCTCGACCCGGTCGCCGCCGCCGTCGAAGACCCGGTGGGACTCGAGGTCGACGAGCACGGAGATGGGGGCGCCGGCGAGGTAGCGGGAGGCCTGGCGCGAGCCGACCCGGGCCCCCGGGGTGGTGTCGGCCTCGGTGGCCCACTGCAGCGTGTAGCGCAGCGCCAGCGCGCCGCGGCGCGGGGCCCAGGGGCGGCGCACCATGGCCACCCGGCCGGCGTCGCCGTCGCGGGCCAGGCCGATGAGGGCCTCGACCAGCCGGTGGCCGGTGGCGAACCACTCCAGCTCGTCGCGCTGCACGGCGGTCTCGCGCCAGAAGGAGCCGAGCAGGGTCTCGGGCTCGTCGGGGATGACCATGCCGGGCAGGGCGTCGATCTTGAGGCCGGAGCCGATGGTGAAGGCCACCTCGAAGGGCGAGACGTTCTGGTCGGTGTCGACGTCGACGCCGACGCGGCGGCCGATGTCGGCGGTGAGGTCCTCCAGCTCCTCCTCCAGCCAGCGCGAGAGGGTGACCAGCGCCTCGCGCAGCGCCTCCATGCCGGCCTCGGTGGGGACGCCGCCGAGCGAGGAGATGCCGTCGGGCGGGTCCTCGCCGAGCCGGGCGAAGGCGTTGCCCACCAGCGCGGCCAGCTCGGGGAGCGAGGCGGAGCGGATGTCGAGGAGCGGGTCGCCCTCGTGCTGGGCGCGGCGGGCCACGGCGACGCGGGCGGCGAGGTCGGCCCGGAAGGCGGCGCGGGCCTTGGCGCCCTTCTTCCGGCGCAGGGCGGCCAGCTCCTCGGGGAGCGAGGCCAGCACGGCGTCGAGGCCGCCCACCGGCTCCTCGAAGATGCCGATCTCGTGCTGGTAGAGGTCGGCGAGGAACTGGTCCTCGCCGGGCTCGACCACGAGGTGGATCTGGACGGGGCGGGCCTGGCCGAGCCGGTCGAGCCGGCCGATGCGCTGCTCCAGCACGAGCGGCGACTCGGGGAGGTCGGCGCAGACCAGGTGCGCGGCGAACTGGAAGTTGCGCCCCTCGCCGCCGGCCTCGCCGGAGAGGAGCAGGCGCGGGCCTTCCGGGTCGCGGAAGCGGGCCACCAGCCGGTCGCGGGCCTCCAGCGAGCGGGCGCCGTCGTAGCTGAGGGCCTCGTAGCCGGCGCCGGCGATGCCGACCTGCAGCTCGGCCAGCTGGCCGGGGTCGGAGCCGAAGACCAGCACCTTCTCGCCGGCCCGGGCCAGGCCGGCGCAGAGGTCCACCAGCGCCTTCATGCGGCCGCCCTCGGGGACGTCGAAGCGCTGCAGCTGGCGGGCGGTGAAGGCGCCCACCTTGACGCGCCGGTTGCGGATGAGCCGGGCGGAGAGCGAGTAGTGGTCGGCGAGGTGGGCGAGCAGGTCGTCGGCCGACTGCTCGCCGTCCTCGAAGATGAGGTCGTCGGGGGCGAGCTTGCGCAGGCGCTTGAGCGCCGCGGCCACGCTGCCGCCGCCCAGCAGCTCGCGGGCGATGGTGGCGTAGTCCTCGTGGCGCTCGAGGCGGGCGAGGAAGCCCTGCTGGGTGGTGCTGGGGATGGGCTCGACCAGGGAGAGGAGGCGGTAGTACTCGCGCGGGTCGAGCCGGACCGGCGTGGCGGTGAGCAGGAGGGCGCCGAAGGAGCGGCGGCAGAGCGGGGCCACCACGCCGTGGAGGGCGTCGTCGGCGAGGTGGTGGGCCTCGTCGACGATGACGAGGTCGAGCGGCTGGGCCACGGCGGCCACGGCCAGCTCCGGGGAGGCGAGCAGGGCCTCGAAGGAGACGATGGCGAGCGGCGAGCGGGTGAGCGCGGCCTCGGGGCCGCCCAGCTCCTCGACGCGCGGCAGGGTGAGGAGGGTGAAGAGGGCGTTGAACTTGTGGAAGAGCTCGGCCAGCCACTGGAAGGCGAGGTGCTCGGGGACCACCACCAGGACGCGCTCGGCGAGGCCGAGCTGGCGCATGCCGGCGAAGACCAGGCCGGCCTCGACGGTCTTGCCGAGGCCGACCTCGTCGGCGAGGACGAAGCGCGGGAGGCGGTCGGCGAGGATGCGGCCGGCGGCGCCGACCTGGTGGGGGAGGACGTGGACGCGGGAGGAGAGGAGCGCGCCGAGGCCGTCGGCGCGGCGCAGGGCCTCGAGGCGGAGGGCGCGGGAGCGGAGCGCCCAGGCGGCGGCCGGGCCGGGCTGGCCGGCGGCGAGGGCGTCGAGCGGGCCGCCGGCGTGGGCGTCGATGGGGGTGTCGTCGGGGACGGCCAGCAGGGCCGGGTCGCGGCCGGAGACCATGGTGATGCCGTCGCGGCCGGCGAAGCGGACGGCCACGCGGCGGCCGTCGTCGTCGACCTGGATGACCACGCCGACGCCCCAGGCGCGCTGGGCGCGGTGGATGATCTTCTGCCCCTGCTTGAAGGCCATTCGGGTGGGGTGGTACCACTTTACGGAGCCGAGCGAGGGCGCCAAGAAGGCGCGCAACCCCGGGAGGTTCCCGAGGGGGGCGGACGTTGACAGGGGGTACCCCGGCGGGCTAGATACCGGCCCGCTTTCGCCTCTTGGGCGGATAGCTCAGGGGTAGAGCGTCGCCCTTACAAGGCGAGGGTCGCAGGTTCGAAGCCTGCTCCGCCCACTCAACTTTCTGGGGTGTTAGTTAAGTCGGTTATAACGCCAGCCTGTCACGCTGGAGGCCAGGGGTTCGAGTCCCCTACACCCCGCCACTCTGAAGCCCCGTAACCTACCGAGGTTGCGGGGGTTTTTCTTTTCAGGCTCGCTGCGAGCCTGCGTCCCGTGCCATCGGTCGTGCCATTCGCCGATCGTGCCACCGGCCGCAGGACAGACCACCTCGCCGGCCTTCAGCCTCCACCTGGATGCAGCTCACGGCGTCGCACAGCGCCTCCCAGGACGGGCGTGACGTAGAGGTCGAACACGTCGGCCGGCCGGGGGTGGGTGATCTGCTTGACCACGTCCTTCGGGGCGCCGCCGTTGATGGCGAGGGACATGAAGGTCCGCCGGGCGTCGTACTGCCGGCGCTGGCGGAGACCGAGCTCGCTCCAGGTCCTCGAGGAAGTCCTCCAGGGTCTTCCGGACGTCCCGGCTGCGTGCCGTTGATGGTCGGAACGATCAGGTCGTCGCCGTTGGGCTTCCGTCCGTGCCGAGCCGCCAGCCGCGCAGCTTCCACTCGGCCAGGATCTTCGCCAGCACCGGGTGGACCGGCACCAGGTGGTCGACGCCGGTCTTGGTGGACTTGACCACCTTCTTCATCGAGTTCCAGGACCGCGACGAGGAGATCCGACCCAGCGGCTCGAACTCCGGCTCGTAGTCGCCCCAGCGAAGCTCGTAGCAGTCCCATGGCCCCGCAAGCTTCCGAGCTTGCGGGGCTTTTCACTTTGGGGCGGCGGCTGCGGGTAGACTGCCCCCGTGACGGCCCCCTGCCCGCTCTGCCAGCGCCTCGCCCTGCCGGATCTCCTGGCCGAGAACGAACTGGCCGTGGCGTTCAAGGACGGCTTCCCGGTCAACCCGGGGCACGCGCTGATCGTCCCGAGGCGGCACGTCGCTGACCTCTTCGAGCTCACGGCCGAGGAGCAGGCGGCGCTCTGGCGGCTCCTGCCCGAGGTGAAGCAGCGGCTCGACGCCCGCCACTCACCGGCCGGGTACAACGTCGGCGTCAACGTCGGGGAAGCGGCGGGGCAGACGGTGGGGCACGTGCACGTGCATCTCATCCCCAGGTACGCGGGGGACGTGGAGGACCCGCGGGGCGGCGTGAGGTGGGTGGTGCCGGAGCGGGCGGCGTACTGGAAGTGAAGACCGCGAAGTCAGTTCAGCGGGACTCGGTGGACCTGCAGCCGGTTGTCGTATTGCCAGAGCGACAGTCGGTCATTCGAGAGCACCGCCGACTTCAGGTTGTCGTCGGTCCGCCCGACGATGATGGCGCCCTTCACAGTCTGGTCGCGCTTCGCATGGTTCTGGCTGATCCAGCCCATGTACCGACCCACCTGCCCAACGACGGCGTCACTCGTGCGCCCCTTCTTCAACTCGAAGACCCACCACTCGCGAGCGGCCTCCCTGTAGCCGAGCAGGTCAATGGTATTCCGCCGCGTGAGAACCTGCCGGCCCGGCAATCCGTGGCGCTCGACGGTTGCCAACTCGATGCCGAGGCTCGCGAACTCCGTGGAGGCCCAGGTCTGCTCCAGATGCTCTTCGAGCGCGCGCTCGGTGATGATCGTGGACTCCGCTGCTACCGGCACGGGCGCGGCCGGTTCGTCCATGCTGAGGAGGTCCCAGACGAAGCCCGTCCGCTCAAGCGGCAACGAGTAGGCCTGGATCAGGACCTGGAGCAGGCGAAACCTGTTCTGGAAGTTTGACGCGAGCGCCTCGAAGACTTCCGGATCAAGCTCGGCGCAGCGGACATGCCGAAGCACCTGCCACTCCGCGCCACCATCTCCGCGCGCCGCGCAAAGACCCTCTGCGGCCCCGTCCTTCGCGACGAGCCGCCAGATCCCGTCGCTCTCCAGATATCGAAACGGCATGGCGATCTTGGCGCTCTCGAAACGGCCCGGATAGAGCGAACGGAGCAACTGGTAGAAGACGCTCCTCAGGCCGCCATCGAGATAGACCTCGCGCGTCCTGATCTCCCCCTTGTGAATGAGGATGGCAACTGCGGCCAAGAGGAGCGGCTTGTAGGGCTTCGGCTCGCCGCCCGACTTGTCGACTCTTAGGTGGCGAACGGCGTCGAGGAATCGGTCGAAGGTCATGACCGTCTCCCCTCAGGCTCCCAAGTCAGTTCTATCCCGCGGGTTGTGGAGACTCGGACACCCGGGACCCGAGCCAGCATCGCGCACACGGCGCTCGAGCGGTGCACGCGGAGCTGCTTGAGCAATGTCGTGTTCGTCAGCTCGCGGCGGGTTCGCAGGTATTCCCAAGCCAGGTTGAGCATCCAGGCTGGCACTGGCTGAGGTCCTGTTCGCTCGCGAGAAGTTCGCTCCGTCTCCACCCACACCTCCGACGGCGTCACCTCGACCAGCCTGTTCGGCCGCGGGTTTGGACCAAGCGTCATGAAGACGGGATTGAGCCGGCGCGCCATCGAGAGCGCAGCCAGGAGTTCTGGAGCGATTTCCTCGACAGCCGCATCGGCGGCCCGCGCCTCCCATGGCTCGCTGCGGGCGTCTTCCCAGAGCGTCTCTCCGATTTCCCAGGCCCGGGCGAGGGCACGGTCCCTCCGGTATCCCGACATCGCCACGCCCACTTCGACGTTGCACGCCAGGCCCGCCGTGAGGTTGGCGGACCCGATGACCGCGCTCGCCTCGGCGCCGGACGCGCCCAGGTAGAGCTTGGGGTGGTAGGTACCGCCGGCGTGGTTGTGGACTCGAACCTCCACGCCAAAGCTGCGCGCGGCGGCGAGCGCGTCGGCGGTCGTGCCCCCCGGAATCGAATGCGGTTGTGACGAGAGCCTGGCCGTCGAGCCGCGCCGGTGGGCGGCCTCCAACTCCTTGCCGAGCAGCCGCACGCCGCGCTCGTGTGCGAAGGCGACGCAGAGCAAGGAGTCATCCGATGAAGCCAGCGTGGCGCGAACGGCCTCGAGGAGGCCGAACCCAACGGCGGTGACGGTCTCGACCCGCATCGTCAGGCGGCCCTGCCTCGCTCGAAGACGTTCTCGTTGTGCCAGCGAAGCAACTCGATGTCGGGCTGGTCGGCCTTCTGCGATGGGAGGTGAATCTGCTTGCCGTGGCGCTCGTAGTAGACCTTGCCGTTCTCGAACTCCTCCTTCAAGCCGCCGGCTCACCACGAAGCTGAGGTCGGGCGTCACGGTGACGTAGCCGCCGTCGAAGAGCCGGTGGACGTCGGCGCGGAGCAGGAGGCCGTTCGACACCGTGTGCGGCCCGTCCTCGGCGAAGGGGCGGATGTGGGCGGCCTCGAGGACCGGCAGGGAGTGCTCGCCCGTGACGGCGCAGGCCCGGCCGTAGGCGCTGGTGACGGCGACGCGGAACGTTCCCTGGCCCGAGCCGCGGCAGCACGATCTGGGGGGCGCCGTAGCGCGGCCCGGCCGGCGCGTCAGGGCCTTCATCGGCTCGGCCGCGAGGACCACCGACTGGAGAGGCCGTACCCGGCGCGCGTTCCAGGCACTGCTGCCAGACGCGGAGCCCCTCCCCCGAGCCAGGTCGTAGCCGGCGCCGGACACGGCCTGGGTGCCCAGTCGGTCGGCTGCGGCACCCAGTCGCCGTCCGCGAAGAAGACGGGCTGCGAGAGCATGATGCAGCCGACCTGGTAGCGGCGAAGCGGGTCGTTCGGCTGGCCAGCCCGGTAGTGCTCGATGCGCCGGCACATTTCGTCGAACGTCGTCGCGCCGTTCCGCTCGCCGAATGCGTCCCAGGCGAGTCGAGCGGTGGCCTGCTCGTAGCGGGCGAAGAGACCGAATCCACCGATGGCGTTGTGGGGGCTCTTCAGCTTGAAGAGGAGCGGCTCCCCGGGCGAGAGCGCTGCGAACCCGCGACCCGAAGGGCGCCAGAAGTTCACCTCGTCGAGCGGCTGCCGCTCGCGAAGGAAGGTGAACCAGTTGAAGTCGGTGGGGAAGAGGTATCCGCGCACGTTCAGACAGCCTACACCGGGCGACGGACTGGTGGTCGTCGGGTCCCATCGGCCTTGGGGCCTTCCTCGTACTGTGAGCCCGAGGCGCCGTCTGTCCCTCGCCCGGGCTAGTATTCGAGCACATGCCCACCCTGCTCCCCGATGGCGTCTACGAGTCCCTCGTGACGCAGGCGCTCCAGAGCGCCATCGACGAGGTTCAGCAGGTGGGGCGGTCGGTTCAGCTCGACGACTTGAAGGCGGTCGAGGGAACAGCGCTTCTGGTCCGCCACCTGGCCACGGAACTTGGCAGGCGGCTGGGGGAACTCCCAGAGGAGGACCGACTCGTCTTGTGCAACCAGGTGCTCACTTCCATCGGAGCCGCCGGGCCCGAGTCGCAACTCGCTGCCGGCGAGGCCCGGCAGGCCCTGCTTGCCGTGTATCGCGACGCGTCCCCGCCGCCCCGCCCGCAGACTCCCCTCTCGCTCAGCGGCCTGCTCACTGGCGCAGAGGGCGAGCCCAGGCTTGGCGCCGAGCTGGAGGCGGAGATCGCCACGGCGGATCGCATCGACGCCCTGGTCAGCTTCGTCACCTGGGAAGGCTGGCGCCGGATGAGCGACGCGTTCCAGCGCTTCTCGGCCGACAAGCGACCGCTGCGCCTCATGACGACCACCTACACGGGTGCGACCGAGGCCGAGGCCGTGGAGGCCCTGGCGCGGCTCCCGGGGGCCCAGGTCCGAATCTCCTTCGACGGCCGCCGGACGCGGCTCCACGCCAAGGCCTGGCTGTTCCATCGGCTCTCGGGGTTCAGCACCGCCTACGTCGGTTCAGCCAACCTCTCGCAGCGCTGCGCTCTCCGGCGGCATCGAGTGGACGGTGAAGGCTGGCCAGGCCGACCTCCCGCACGTGCTGGAGAAGTTCAGTGGCACCTTCGAATCGCTCTGGGAATGCGGCGAGTTTGAGCCGTTCGATCCCGAATCGGAGACCGACCGAAGGCGACTCCGCGAGGCGCTCGACCGCGAGAGCGGGCGGAGACGGAGCGCCGATGCGCCCCAGATGCTCTTCGTCACTCGTCACCCCCTACCCGTTCCAGCAGGCGCTGCTCGACCAGCTCGAGGCGGAGCGTGCGCTGCACAATCGTTGGCGCAACCTGGTGGTGGCGGCCACCGGTACGGGCAAGACCATGCTGGCGGCCTTCGACTACCACCGCCTCGTGCCGCCGTCGGGCGTCCGTCCGCGCCTGCTCTTCGTCGCTCATCGCGAGGAGTTGCTTCAACAGGCCCTTCAGACCTATCGGCTCGTCCTGCGCGACCACTCCTTTGGTGACCTGCTCGGCGGCAGGCGCGGAGCCCGAGCTCCTTCGACCACCTGTTCACGACGGTTCAGAGCTTCCGCTCCAAGCGACTCCTCGAGCGGCTCGGGAAGGGTCACTGGGAGGTGGTGGTCGTGGACGAGTGCCACCACTCGACCGCAGATACCTACTCGGACCTGGTCGAGAGGCTGGAGCCCAGCGATCCTGCTCGGGCTCACGGCCACTCCGGAGCGCGCCGACGGCGTCGAGCATCCTGCCGTACTTCGGGGATCGCCCGGCCGCCGAGATGCGGCTCTGGGATGCGCTGGAGAAGCAGCTCCTCGCGCCCTTCGAGTACTACGGCCTCGCCGACGGCACCGACCTGAGCGGCATGCGCTGGGCGCGTGGTACCTACGACGCCGGCGACCTGGAACGCCTCTACACCGGCAATGACCGCACGGGCCGAGCTGGTCCTCGATCAGTTCAAGCGCTGGCGCGGCCAGGACCGACGAAGCCAGGGCGCTCGGCTTCTGCGTGAGCGTCGGCCACGCCGAGTACATGGCCCGGAAGTTCACGGAGGCCGGCATCCCGGCGGTCGCCATCCACGGTGGCTCACACGACGCCCTCCGGCGCGACGCCCCGCAGCATGTTGGCGCGGCGGAAGGTGAACGTCCTCTTCACCTGCGACCTGTACAACGAGGGCGTCGACTTCCCCTTCGTCGACACCCTGCTCCTGCTGCGGCCGACGTCGAGCCCGACCGTCTTCTTGCAGCAGCTCGGCCGAGGCCTGCGACTCTATCGCCGGCAAGTCGACCTGCCTGGTGCTCGACTTCATCGGGCAATCGCACGAGAAGTTCCGCTTCGACCGGGCGCTGACCGCGCTCACTGGGATCCAGCGTGGGCAGCTGCAGGGCCGCCGTCGAGCTGGGCTTCCCGACGCTGCCCTCCGGCTGCCACCTGAAGCTCGACAAGGTGTCTCGGGCAGATCATCCTCGACAACCTGAAGGCGGTACTGGGCGGTGGCGTGCAGCGGTTGACTCGAGAACTCCGTGACTGCGCCGCGGCGCGCGGCGGCGACATCACGTTGGCGCAGTTCCTCGAGGACTCGGCTCGGCCGCTCGAGGACATGTATGGCGCTGGCGGCTTCACCTCTCTTCGCCGCTTGGCGGAGCTGCCGACTCCTCCGCCGGGCCCCGACGAAGCCGACCTGGGACGCCGGCTCGCGCTGCTGACCCACATCGACGATCCGTCCCGACTTCAGCTCTACGGCCGCCTGGCCCGCGGCTCGCTGCAGTCCCCCGGCCAGCTTGCTGTTTCGGACCGACGCCGGCTTCTCATGCTCGGCTACCAGCTCTTCCGTGAACCAGCGAAGCTTCTGACCCCCGAGCTTGCTGCGTCGCTGTTCGATGCCCACCCGGCGCTAAGGGAGGAGCTTCGGCAGCTGTTCGAACTTCTCGAGGACCGCGTCTCTGCTGGCACCGACCAGTGACCTGCCGGCCGGCTGGGCGCTGGAGCTCGCATCGCACCTACTCACGGCGCGAGGCCCAGACCGCGGTCGGCGACTGGTCGGAGACCGCCAAGCCGAGCTCTCGCGAGGGCGTGCGGCGCGTCGGGCTAGATACGGAGCTGCTCTTCGTCACGCTGGTGAAGGAGGAGAAGCACTTCTCCCCTTCACGCGGTATCGCGACTACGCAATCAGCCCGCGGCTCTTCCACTGGCAATCCCAGTCGGCCACCGGGCCGGAGTCGATGGCCGGGGCGCCGGTACGTGGAGCAGGCGACCAACGGCAACCGCTTCCTGCTCTTCGTCCGCAAGCACCAGGGAGAGAGTTCCACTTCCTCGGACCGGTTCAGTACGTCTCGCACGAGGGAGGCCGGCCCATGAGCATCACGTGGCGGCTCCAGCACGCCATGCCGGCCGCGCTCTATCAGCAGTTCGCGACGTTGGTGGCGGCGTAGGGGCTCGCGTCAACTCCCAGGGGAAGGCAGTTGCAGTGGCGGCAAGCACGTCAGGGCACCCCATCAGAGAATTGCTTCAGCGCGTGTGGTTCCACATGCATCGGGATGTATGACGGTGACGTTGCACTCAGGAATCTGTTGACCGAAGTTCTTCAGCCGGCGATCGCACCGTCACGGTGCCGTTAATTGCCGTCTCACTTGCTATCCTGCCAAATCCAGCGGGGATTCCGTGGCACTGGCGGGGTGTAGCGGGCACAGGCACGATCGCCGGATTCACTTGCGCCGCAGCGGTTTCCGGTGGAGAGCCGAGTCCCGTCGCGTGGTTGCGCATGTTCACTCAGCGTCATTCGAGTAACGTACACCCCGTGGAGCCTAAGCATCGGAATCTTTGGAGATTTCGTCAGTCGCGTAGGGGTGTACTTCCGCAAGGTCCCGCACACCGCCGTGGCTCAACACCACCGAAGCTGGCGCAGGGCCCTAAAGGCGCACGCGGATCCATTCTCGAACGCTGCGTCTGCTATTGACGCAGGTCGCCCGAACAGCCTCGCCGAGCAAGTACGGTGGATTGAGTTCTCGACTGTAAGTGCCCACGTCGGTGGTCTCAGCCGAACGCTCGCGGGAACAAGAGTGCGCTTCTGGCCGCGCCGATCACGCCCTGGTTCCCAGCCGCTCGGTCTGCCCATCCCAGAAGACCGCGAAGACCACGATACCGAACGCCGCCCCGATCATGGCGAGCAGACGCCATGGCCCAGGGGACGAGCCGGCCAAGGCGAGCACGACTCCACACGCGAGCGTCGCGCTCCCGGCCACGAGTGAGAACCCGAAGGCGAGCGCCTTGAGCCTGTCCCCGGTGATGGCGCCATTCAGGAGCCAGGATGTGCCTCTCCAGTCCTTGAGCACATCGGGAAGCCCACCCAGCCCGAACCTGACGCAGATGAACCCGTGACCGGAGATGACGGGAGCGACGAGGTCCCGCAACCAGGGCTTCGTGCTCGCGGCTCCTTCCTGCGAGCTCGGCGCGGATGTCGCATGGCGCGTGAAGCGAGGGAATCTTCGAACTGGACCCGCCGGCAGGTGCCCACCATTCGGAACGGGCTCCTCCCGTCCTCGACCAGCTTCACCATGTGGCGCTCGCCCAACGATTGGGCAGCGGATCAAGCCGTCGGTCGCCGGGCCGTGACCTGTGGTCCGGCGATGGTGGTCCCGGTCCCACTCCGAAGGAGCTTGACGCCGTAGGGGAGCATCGCGGTCGTCATGAGCAGGGCCGCGGTCAGGTTGATGATCTCGGCACCATCGGGGAAGCCGATGAACAGCAGGCTGACCAGCAGGGCGCTGAGCTGCCACCGAGGGAGGACCTTCGCCCTGAGCATGCCCGCCGTCTGGACCATCACGCCGACCGGCAAGAGGACGAGCCCCCAGACCAGGGCCATCCAGCCCTTGAAGGAGAAGATGGCCAGCAGGCCAGGCATCATCGGGGCGAACTCCCGCTCGGGGAGCGTGTCGAGCGCGCTCATGGTGAGGCACAGCGCGCCCTTGTCAGCGGCGAGCATGCAGGCGCCGAGGATGGCCAGCCCCGCACCTATGAGGCCGGCCCGCGCGGCCGACGTGCCGTCGAGCAGCCTCATGAACTCCAGCGCCACGACCACGAGGAGCGCGGTGTTCACCGTGACCAGGGCGTGGACGAACTGGAGGAGGCCGTTTCGGTGGGCCCTCTGGATGAGCTCCGCGGGACCCAGCGCCAACCGAGGCTCCAGCAGGTTGGGATGAGCGGCGAACGCGACGACCCAGACCAGTGGAAAGACGATGAAGCACAGGCCCGTGCCCATGCGCTTGAAGCGGCGCAACGCCACGATCTCATCCATGGCGAGGACTCCCTTCGATGGAGCTGCACGCGCGGCTTCTGAACTTGCTCTCCTCCGAAGCACCCAGGCGGTCTCTCAGGAGGAGGTTGGCAAGCGCCTCGTCTCGTAGTGGATCCGAATCGGATTGTCGAGCGACAGGGCGCCGCGACCTGGGTGGGGTGGGCGATCAGGAACGCTCGGTGCAACGAGAGGGGCGCTCTGGTCTCGCAATGCCTGCGGGGACTCAGCGAAGCTCGAACCGATTCGTCCAGCCACCTCCCCGCACTTGTGATGGGTATCGGGCCTTCTGGCCCAACAGGGGCTGGCGGTGCAGGTCCTGCGCCTGCAGGCGACCTGTGAGTAAGGCCCGGAGAAGCCGGCTCCTTTGCGAGCCGCTTCTCTCCTGGCCCCTGACCGGCACCCGGCATCCACGTCTCGTGCGGGTCGTTTCCGGCCTGCCCTGCGAGGCGCACAATCTCGGCGCAGCCGGACAGCAGGCATGCCCACCGCTTGCGCTGCGCCGGCCGCCAGCGAACGCAGAAAGGAGGAGGAGCGTGCGCGTCCTCTACGTGAGCGGCTCCTTCGGGCTCGGGCACGTGACCCGGGACCTCGCCATCGCCCGCGCCCTCCGTGCGCTCTCTCCCGGAGCCGAGATCATCTGGCTCGCAGGAGAACCCGCGCGATCCGTTCTTCGCGAGTCGGGCGAGGTTCTCCACCCGGAGATTGGTCGCTACCAGAGCGACAGCGACCCTGCTGATCGCACTGCGACGGCCGGAGGCCTGAACCTGTTCCGGTACCTGATGCGTGCCCGAAGGCAATGGGCGGCCAATGCTCGTCTTGTCGGAGAGGTGATAGGCAGAGACCAATTCGATGCGGTCGTGGGCGACGAGACCTATGAGGTCGTGGTCGCTCTCCTGCGAAAGAAGTTCGTCTGCCCGGCACCCTTCGTGATGATCTACGACTTCGTCGGGCTCGACGCGACCACCAGCAGCCCACTGGAGCGCTTCGGCATCCACATGTGGAATCGCGTGTGGTCGCGGGATCGCGAGGTCTTCGCAGGCGGGAGGAATCGCGCCCTCTTCATCGGAGAACCCGAGGACATCCCGGATAGACCCATGGGCCTCGGCCTCCCGAATCGCCGGGAGCACGCCCGGAAGCACTACCACTTCATCGGGTACGTTCTGCCCTTCGACATCCAGGAGGTTGCGGACCGCCGCGCCGTTCGCGCCAGCCTCGGCTACGGCGACGCTCCGCTGGTGGTCGTGTCCATCGGGGGAACGGCGGCCGGCCGCGACCTGCTGGAAGCGTGCGGCAAGGCCTTCACGATCGCCCAGGCTCGGATACCGACCCTGGAGATGGTGCTCGTCTGCGGTCCACGTATCGCTCCAGACTCCGTCGCCGCGCCGCAGGGAGTGCGGGTCCTGGGCTATGTCCCAGCCCTGTACAGGCACTTTGCTGCGTGCGACCTGGCCATCGCTCCAGGGCGGAGGCACGACGACCCTCGAGCTCACGGCCTTGGGACGCCCGTTCGTGTACATCCCCGTGGAAGGGCAATGCGAGCAGGAGGTCGCCGTCGCCGGCCGTGTCGCTCGTCACCGCGCGGGCATTCGACTCTTGCGTCGCGACATGACGGCAGATTGACTCGCGGAGCTGATCGTCGCGAACGTGGGCACCGAAGCGAACTGGCCTCAGATAGGGGCCGACGGGGCGATGGCTGCCGCTCGGCACGTGCTGGAGTCGGTGAAGTTCGCCAGCACGATGGCGGCCTAGTTGAAAGGTGCCTTGGAGCGAGTACCGATTCGCGAGGGGACGTGAGCATGTTCGCTACGCGCGCACTGACGGTCGTGAGCATGCTGTTCGCAGGGCCTGCGCTGCTGGGCTGCTCGACGTCGCTCATGAGCCGGCCCTCCATGTTGCCGCAGGGCGCTGAAGCGGCGAACGCCCAGCCAGCGCCCAGGCCCATCCTCTACTGCGCGGTGGAAGGAGAGCGGCCGAACCGCAAGATGGTCATCAGGGCCATCCATCCGGATGGACGGTCTCTGGGGACGCTGGCCAGGGGTGAGTTGGGAGGGTGGTCCCGTCAAGGAGATCGATTCGCCTATCTCGTGACGAATGAGACGGCGCAGCCCCCTGTCGTCAATGTCATGGGCCTGGGAGGGCGACCAGAGACGATCTACGAGACGAAAGGAGTTCGAGGGGTGGTCCTCGCTCCTGGGCAGTCAATATGGTCTCCAGATGGGAGCATGATCGCGTTGCTTCTCACCGACGGCGAGACCTTCACCCTCGGCGTTGTCGAGGTCGCCACGAAGAAGGTGAGGACCTTCAAGCTCCCGCGGTCAGTCCAGCCAGACGTCGAAGCAGGCCACATTGATCCGCTCTACGTCTACGTCAAGTGGTCCCCCGATGGTCGCAAGATCCTGTTGGGGAGCGCCGCGCTCACCCTTGAGAGAAGCACCTGGGAGACGATCGCGGACAGGCGGGTGATCGCTGAATGGCTGCCCCGAAGCGAAGGTGTGTATTTCTTCGAGCTTTGGCAGCGGGGTGGAGACCTTCTTCTCAAGGAGATCGGCCGGAAGGGGGCGGCGACCGTGCTCGCCGGTTCGACACTCGCTGGTTGGGGAGCAGTCAGCTTTGCATCTCCGAATTCTGCGCCTCTTCTCAAGCTCTCCCCGAGCAGATCTCGCCTGGCGATCGCCGCGTGGGCCGGCCCGGAGGAGGCGACCACCGTCCTCGTATTCGACATCCCGGCGGATCGACCCGGGTCCTTGGCAGAACCGGTCAGGCGCGTGCGAGTGGATGGGATTCTCGTCGCGATGGCATGGGGTCCTGACGAGAGAAAGCTCGCCGTCCTGTCAGCAGGGCCTGGCGGAGACCTGATGGTCGGCGTTGTCGATCTCGATGGTGGGGCGTGGACAAGCCTGGCCAAGGCAGCCCACCCCGAAACAATGGATGAGATTGAAGCGCTGCTCCTCGTGAACACCATCAGTTGGTGTGATTGAGTCGGTACGCGGCGAGGCGCCTCCGCCCGGGCCGCGGCGGCGCCAGAGCCCTGGCGCCCCCTCCGCCTCACCATCCGCCCAAGGCGACCGCCGCAGCGCAGCTGCGCCGCAGGCGCCACGGGCGATGACCGCGCGCGGGCAGGAGATCGGCTAGG
>CAWBAO010000005.1:0-325000 GCA_963786945.1 uncultured delta proteobacterium
CACCTACCTCCCGACCTCGGGGCTGGGGCCGCGGCTGGGGCGCTGGCTCGACGCCGCCGGGGCCATCGACGGCCGTGGCAATCCCGAGGCCTCCTTGCGGCGGCGGGCGGCGTCGCTCAGCGGCCCCGGGGCCACCCGGGAGCGCGAGGCGCTGGAGCGTGCCGCGGACGGCCTGGCCTCGCTGCTGGCACGGCTGCGCCCGCTCGCCAGCGACGCCACCCCGTCGGCCCACGCCTCCCGCCTCACCGCCTTCATCGAGGCGTCGGGCCTGCGCCGGCAGGCCGGCCAGGGCGAGGCCGCGGTGGCCGGAGGCGACCTGGCCGCGCTGGCGGCGCTCGAGGACACGGCCGATCGGCTGGTGCGCGCCCTCACCATGGTGGGGCGAGGCGGCGAGCGGCTGGCCGCGGGCGACTGGCAGCGGCTGCTGGCGCTGGCGGTCGACCGGGCCTCGCTGCCGGGCGGGCGCGAGCCGTTCGCCGGGGCGGTCGAGCTCACGGCCCTCGCCGAGGCGCCGGGCCGCTCGGCCCGGGCGGCCCTCCTGGTCGGCTGTGCGGCCGGCGCGGTGCCGGCCCCGGCGGTGGCCGAGCCGCTGCTCCGCGAGCCGGAGCGCCAGGCGCTCAACGCCCTGCTGCGCCGCGGCGCGCTGGCCACCGGAGCGGTCCGGCGGGCCGAGGCCTTCCACCAGCTCGCCTGCGCGGTGGCGGCCGGGACCGAGCGGCTGGCGGTGCTCTGGCCCGGTCCTGGCCCCGGCGGCGGCGAGCCGTCGCCGCTCCTCACCCAGGCGCTGGCCGAGGCCGGCGTGGCGCTGCCCGGGCCGCCGTCGGCGCCGGCCCTGGCCCAGGCCCATACGGAACGTGAAGCCCTGCTGGCGGCGGCCCGCCTGGCCGATCAGGGGGCGGGAGCCGGCCGCGGTGGCGGCGCTGGCCCCGGTCGGGCTGGGAGCGCGCGCCGCCGAGGCCCTGGCCATCGGCGCCATCGAGCGGGAGCGCCGCGAGTCGGTCCTGGCCGGCCGGGCGTCCCGGTTCGCCGGATCCGTCTCGGGGTCGGGGCTGGCGCGGCTGGCCGGGCAGCTCCCCCCGGAATGGTCGGCGCACCAGCTCGAGAACCTGGCCCGCTGTCCCTTCCGCCTCCTGCTCGCCACCGGGATGCGGCTGCGCGAGGCCGAGGAGGCCGGGCTCGACATCGACGCCCGCGACGAGGGGCGCCTGCTCCACGCCGTGCTGGAGCGCTGGGTGCGGGGGCGCGCCGAGCGCGGCGCCTGGCCCCCGGCCGGCGGGCCAGCCGACCGGGCCGAGGCGCACGAGGTGGCCCTGGCCGTCTTCGGCGAGTTCGAGCGCAACGGCCAGGTGGGTGACCCGGCGGTGTGGAGCGCGCGGCGTGCGGCGGTCCTGGCCCGGCTGTCGCGGGTGGTCGACGCCGAGGCCAGCCGCACCGACGGGCTCACCCCGACGCTGCTCGAGCACCAGTTCGGCGGCCAGTCCCCGGTCCCGCCGCTCGAGCTGGTGGCCGACGGGGAGACGGTCCGGGTGCAGGGGCGGATCGACCGGGTCGACGCCGCGCCCGGCCGCCTGCTGGTCGTCGACTACAAGAGCGGCCGAGACGCCAGCCGCCACAAGAAGCTCCTGGATCCCGCAGCCTTCGGCGTCACCAGCTTCCAGGTGCCGCTCTACCTGCTGGCGGCCGAGCGGGCGCTCCCGGGCCGGGCGCCGGCCGCGACCTACCTGCTGCTGGGGAGCGCCGAGCGGCTGGCGCCGGTCGCCGGGAGGCCCGACGAGCCGGCGCTGGCCCGGGCCGTGGTCGACGCCGTCCGGCGGGCCCGGGACGGGCAGCTCCCCATCGCCAGCCGCGACTGCGCGCGCTGCGAGTTCGGCGCCGTCTGCCGGTTCGAGGGGGAGGCCGCCCTGGTGGGCGAGGCCGACGCGGAGGGGGCGCCGTGAGCTGGGTGCCGACCTGGTCCGACGCGGCGCGGGCGCTCTTCGAGCTGCAGGGCGACACCGCCGTCTCGGCCGGCGCCGGCTCGGGGAAGACCACCGCGCTCGTGGAGCTCTGCGTCCGGTTGCTCTCCGGCGAGGCCACCGGGACGCCGCTCGATCCCGGCGAGGTGGCGGCCATCACCTTCACCGAGAAGGCGGCGGCCGAGCTGGTGGAGCGGCTGCGGGCGGCGGTGGCCCGGCGGGCGCGAGCCGCGGCCGGCGGGCCGGAGGCGGCGGCCTGGACCGAGCGGCTGCGCGGCCTCGACCGGATGGCGATCGGGACCATCCACAACTTCTGCGGCCGGCTGCTGCGCGAGCGGGCCCTCGAGGCCGGGCTCGACCCCGAGTTCGCCGTGCTCGACGAGTCGGCCGCGCCGCCGCTCCTCGAGGAGGCGGCCCGGGGCGCCGTGGTGGCGGCGCTCGACGCCGGGCGGCCCGAGGCCCTCGGCCTCTGCGCCGGGTTCGGCGCCGGCGAGCTCGGCTCGCTGGTCGCCTCGCTGGTGGGCGAGCGATCGGTCCGCGGGCTGCGCGGTCCGCAGCCGGTCACCGCCGGCTCGCCGGAGGCGGTCGAGGCCGCGCGGGCCGGGCTGCTGGCGGCGGCGGCCGAGGTGGTGGCGGCCCGCGGCGAGGCGCGGACGGCCACGGCGACCGCGCTGGTGGAGCGGGTGGCCCGGGCGCTCGAGGCCATCGAGGCGGTGGACCGGCAGGGGCCGCTCACCGGGGAGGCCCTGGCGCGGCTGGTGGCGCTGGGCGCGGCGGCCAGCCCGGGGGCGCGCGGGCAGGGGATGGAGCGGCTCAAGGCCGGCGGCGAGGCCTTGAAGGCGCTGGGCACGGCGCTGCCGGCGCTGGCGGCCGAGGCCCGTGGGCTGCCCCAGCGCGACGAGCTGGCCAGGCTGGTGGGCGAGGCCGAGCAGCGCTACGCCCAGGCCTGCCGGGAGCTGCGCGGGGTCGACTTCGACGGGTTGCTGACCGCCACGCGCGACCTGCTGGGCACCCACCCGGCCGTGCTCGGCGAGCTGCGCGGGCGGCTGCGGGCCCTGCTGGTGGACGAGTACCAGGACGTCAACGGCGTGCAGCAGTCCATCTTCGAGCTGCTCACCGCGCCGGCCGCCGACCTCCCGGCCGGCCCCGTCGCCGTGGCGGTCGGCGACCTGAAGCAGTCCATCTACGGCTTCCGCGGCGCCGACGTCGGGGTCTTCGCCGGCGTGGTGGGGCGGCTCGGCGCCGGCGCCGGGCGGGTGCTGCACCTGGCCGACAACCACCGCTCCACGCCGGCGGTGGTCGACCTCGTCAACCGGGTCTCGCACCTCGTGCTCCAGCCGCCGGCCGGGGAGGCGCCGCGGCCGTTCGAGATCTCCTTCCAGCCGGCCGACCGCCTGGTGGCCCGGCGCCCGGTGGGGCCTCCCCCGGCCGCCGAGCTCCTCGACGACGGGGGCGCCGGGACCAGCGCCGAGCGGCGAGGGCGGGAGGCCGAGGCGCTGGCGGCCCGGGTCCTGGCGCTGGTGTCCGGGCAGGCCGGGGTGCCGGTCTGGGAGCGGGGGGCCGACGGGTCGGAGCGGCCGCGCCGGCCCCGCTGGGGCGACGTGGCCATCCTCTTCCGCCGCACCACCGCGCTCGGGACCTACGAGCGGGCGCTGCGCGCCGCGGGCGTCCCGGTCCGGCTGGCGCGGGGCGCGTTCCACCAGGCCCCCGAGGTGCGCGACCTCGGCGAGCTGCTGGCCAGCCTCACCGATCCCGGCGACGAGCTGGCCTGGGCCGCGCTGCTCCGCTCGCCGCTCTGCGCCGTCTCCGACTCGACCCTGGTGCTCCTGGCCGGGGTCCCCCTGGCCGCGCTCCACGGGGCCAGCGAGGCCCAGCTGGACGGGCTCGAGATGGGCGCCGACGAGCGGCGCCGCCTGGGCCGGTTCCTCGCCACCTGGCGGGCGCTCCGCCCGCTGCGCGACCGGCTGCCGCCCGAGGCCCTGCTGCGGCGCGCCGTGGACGCGCTGGACCTCGACGCGGCGCTGGCGGCCGGCCCCGACGGCGAGCGGCGGCGGCGCAACCTCGAGAAGGCGCTCGGGCTGGCCCGGACCTTCGGCGAGCGCGGCGGCACCGCCGCCGAGCTGGCGGCGCGGCTGCGGTGGCTCGCGGCCCAGCCGCCACGCGAGCCCGAGGCCGACCTCGACGACGCCGACGCGGTGACGCTGCTCTCCATCCACGCCGCCAAGGGGCTGGAGTGGCCGGTCGTCCTCCTCCCCGACCTGGGCGCGCCGGCCCGGAGCGACGCCGGCCGGGCCCGGATCGACTCGAGCGGGCGGCTCTGCGCCGACTGGTTCGACGCCGCGTCGGGCAGCTTCGTCCGGACCCCCTCGATGGAGGCGGCGCGCGAGGAAGGCCGGCGGGCCGCGACGGCCGAGTCGCGCCGGCTCCTCTACGTGGCGCTCACCCGGGCCCGCGACCTGCTGGTGCTCTCGGGCGAGGGCCGGCCGAGGCAGGACGGGACCCGCACCTTCCCGGGCTGGCGCGGCCTGATCGAGGAGGCGGTCGGGGGAGATCCCGCGCTGGTCCGGAGGGTCTCCCTGGCCGAGGCGACGACCCTGGCCCACGGCCCGCCGATCGCGGCGCCAGCGCCGCCGGCCCCGTCGCCGGCCGCCGCGCTGGCGTCGCCGCGCCTGGCGCCTCCGGCGCCGCCGACGCCGATCCGGCTGGCGGTGACCCAGCTGGCCGAGTTCGCCCGCTGCCCGCGCCGCCACCACCTGGCCCGGGTGCTGGGCCTGGTGGAGCCGGCCGGGCTGCACGGCGGCGCCACCGACGACGATCCGGCCCGCGCCACCTCGCGCGGCACGCTGGCCCACGCCATGCTCGCCGAGATCGAGCTCGGCGCCCCGCCGCTGGCGCAGCGCGCCCAGCTGGCGGCGGTGGCGGCGCGGCGCGGCTACGACCCCGGTGACGCCGGGGTGGTGCGGATCCGCGACGAGGTGGCCCGCTTCCTGGCGTCGCCGCCGGGGCTGGAGCTGATCGAGGCGGCCGCGGACCGGCGGCTCCGGCGCGAGCTGCCGTTCCTCATGCGGCTGGGCGGCGAGCGGCAGGACGGGCCGCCGGCCTGCTACCTCAACGGGGCCATCGACGCGCTGGTGGCGCCGCGCCCCGGGGAGAGGCTGCTGGTCCTCGACTTCAAGTACGCCCACCCGCGCGCCGAGGCGGCCGACCGGTACCGGCTCCAGCTGGCGGCCTATGCGCTGGCCGCCTCGCGGGCCCACGGCGGCGTCCCGGTCGAGGCCCGGCTCCAGTTCCTGCGAGGCGACTTCGGCGTCCTCGACGTGACGCCCACGGCCGAGGCGCTGGCCGACCTGGCCCGTGACGCGCCGGCCCTGGTCCAGGACCTCTCCGGCGGCGCGGGGGATCGGACGCCGGCCGAGCTGGGGCGCGATGCGACGCGCTGCCGGGCCGAGGGCTGCGGCTTCGTCGACCGCTGCCACGCGCCGGGCCCCGCCCCGCCTCCACCGCCCGCGGATGGCGATGGTGCTCGCTTGGGCCCGCCCGCCGTTCCCGCTTGATTCCTGCGGCGCCCGGCCGGAAGATGCCCCGGCCTTCCACGGGCCCTTCCGGGCCCGCCCGCCGCCCACCCTCCACGCTGGAGCACGCACGATGGCGATGACCGAGCGAGTGAAGCAGATCCTTTCCTGGTACGGCTCCGACAGCCCCGGGACCCTCGCCAACCTCTACCGGCTGCTCAACACCGGACGGCTGGCCGGCACCGGCAAGCTGGTGATCCTCCCCGTCGACCAGGGGTTCGAGCACGGCCCGGCCCGCTCGTTCGCGCCCAACCCGGCCGGCTACGACCCCGAGTACCACGCCCAGCTCGCCATCGACGCCGGCTGCAACGCCTACGCGGCGCCGCTGGGCTTCATCGAGGCGGTGGCGGCCCGGTACGCCGGCCAGATCCCGCTCATCCTCAAGGTGAACAACTCCGACTCGCTCTCCAAGCTGGGCGGCGCCCCCTGCTCGGCGGTGACCGCCTCGGTGAAGGAGGCGGTGCGGCTCGGCTGCGCCGCGGTCGGCTTCACCATCTACCCGGCCTCCGATGCCCGCAACACGCAGTACCAGGAGCTCCGTGAGCTGGCCGAGGAGGCCAAGGCGCACGGCCTGGTGGTGGTGACCTGGAGCTACCCGCGTGGCTCGGGCGTGTCCAAGGAGGGCGAGACGGCGGTCGACATCGCCGCCTACGCGGCCCAGATCGCCGCGCAGCTGGGCTCGCACATCATCAAGGTGAAGCCGCCCAAGGACCTGGTGGAGAAGGCGGAGGCCAAGAAGGTCTTCGAGAAGTACCAGATCCCCACCAAGACCCTGGCGGACCGGGTGCGCCACGTGGTGCAGAGCGCCTTCAACGGCAAGCGCATCGTCATCTTCTCGGGCGGCGAGGCCAAGGGGACCGAGGAGGTGCTGGCCGAGATCCGGGGCATCGCCGAGGGCGGCGGCTTCGGCTCCATCATGGGGCGCAACGCCTTCCAGCGGCCCCGGGCCGAGGCGCTCCAGCTGCTGGCCGAGGTCATGAAGATCCACGGCGCGGCCTAGCGGGGCGACCACCGGCACGCACAGGGCTCCCCGGGAGCGGCGTCCCCATCGGGTCGCCGCTCCCGCCTTTTCCGGGGGCGGGCTGCATTTTCCCGCCATGCCAGGACGCGGAAAGGGTAGTTTTGCCTTGCCCCTACGGGCGACGAGGTTTAGAACGCATCACCTTTTACTCGCGGTCCCCGCTCCGGCTCACAGGCCACGGCGTCGGCCGCGGCCGTCGATGCGAGGAAACAGGACATGCGGCTCTACCCCAAGGTCATCCCCACCATCGCCCGCGAGGTCGTGCAGACCCTCATGCAGGACGGGGACGTCGAGGTCGAGACCCTCCGGATCGTCGACGCCGAGAAGGACATGGAGTCGGTGATGAAGGAGTACCTCTCCTTCGAGGAGCGCGTGAACGCGGCCACCCGCGAGGCGCTGGAGCGGCGCGGGTACGACCAGTCGCGCTTCGCCGCGGTGAAGCGCGAGATGGCCGACGTGCGCGGCTTCCGGATGGGCGACGAGGGGATCGAGCACGTCATCGGCCAGATGATCGACCAGCTGCTCATCTCCCGGAACGTCGAGGAGGTCTTCACCGAGGACAACCTCCTCAGGAAGAAGATCTTCGGCATCTTCCGCAAGCACCTGGACGTCGACGACGAGATCGACCGCGAGGCGCGCGCCCGGCTGAAGCACCTGCAGGAGGGGACGGCCGCCTTCGACGTCGAGTACCAGAAGACGGTGGAGCTGCTCCGGCGCTCCCGCGGCCTGATCTAGGCCTGCGAGGCCTCCGACGCGGCCGACGGCGCCTCCGGGCGCCGTCCTGCGTTTCAGGGCAGGGGCGCGCCTCGCGCCGCCAGGAAATTGACCCCCGATATCGCTCGATTACGCTGGCCGCCTGCACCGTGGCGACGCCGGAGGTGGTCGGGTGGCGAAGGGCGAGGCCTATTACCGGGGAGTCCGCGGCAGCGCCGCGCTCCCCACCGCCCGGCTCGCGGCCGGGGAGGTGGCCGCCGAGGCGCTGGCCCCCGGCGAGCTGCGCCGCCTCCCGTTCCACGGCCAGCTGCTGGGCGCCGCCCGCGTCCGCGCCTCGTTCGCCGCCATCCCGCTGGTCGCCTTCGACCGGGCCGGCGAGCGGCTCGAGGCCGAGGCGCAGGCCGCCTGGCTCCACCTCATCCGTCTCTCCTGGGGGGAGGGGCGGAACTGGGCGCGGGTCGGCAAGCGGGAGCTGATGGCCCGGCTCCGGCTCTCGGAGCGGCGGCTCCTGCGCGTGCTCGATGCGCTGGTGGCCGGCGGCTTCGTCACGCCGCTGCACCGCGACAACCGCGGCACGCTCTGGGAGGTGGCCTGGCCGGGCCAGCCGTTCGGCGAGCCGCCCGGCGACGAGGTGCTGCTGGGACGGGCCAGCCCGGCGCCTGCCAGCGGTGCGCCGCCCGACGGCCACGCGCTGGCCACGGCGCCACCCCGTCCCGGGCCGCGGCCGAGGCGGGGGGCGCGGCGCAGCGCCCGCGAGCGGGAGCTGGCGCGCGCCCTGGTCCAGGCCCGGGGGCTGCGCGGCGAGGCGGCCGAGGCGGCGGCGCTGCGCGAGGTGCAGGAGCTGGTGGACGAGGGGCAGGGCGACGAGCGGATCGCCGCGGCCATCGCCGCGGTGGCGCGGCGCACGGCGCGCGGCGAGGAGGAGGCACCATGACGATGGCGATCGGAAGGCTGGCGTTGCGCAGGCAGAGGGCCGTGGAGGCGCCGCGCCCGGCGCCGGCGCCGGTATCCGACCCGGTGGCGGCGCTGCGCCAGCGGCTGGCCGGGCGGTCGGCCCGGGAGCACGTGGTCCTCGACTTCCTCGCCGACGACCTGAGCGAGGCCCGCGAGGCGCTGGTGACCATCCAGCGCTACGTGCAGGGGATCGAGCGGGCGGTGGCCGACCCCCGCCTCACGCCGCAGCAGCTCCTCTCGCTGGCGCTCGGCGGCGGCCCGGCCGAGCAGCTCGAGTACCTGGGCGAGCTGCTGGCCGCCACCCGCCGCCGGCTCGGGCAGGTGGCAGCCCGGATGTGATCGGGGGCGGCGGGAGGGGCCGCCGGCCCGGCCCCGGCCGGGCCGGCAACTAGGGCGCCTCCTCCAGCTTGGCCGTGACCAGGCCCAGGTCCACCTCGGTGACCACCGCCAGGGGCAGGCGCCGGGCGTCGGCCGAGTACCAGATCCAGATCGAGCGAGGCTTGCCCGCGCCGTCGGCGCGGCGGGCCACCCCCTCCACCCGCAACGCCTCGAACCGGCCGGCCGGCACCTCGAACCGCTCGGTCTTCGCGGCCACCGCCCCCTCGAACCGCCAGTACTTCCCGTTGGCGACCATGTCGAAGCAGAGCCGGTCGCCGCCCGCCAGCCGGGTGGCGCGGAGGTAGTAGAGGGCCGAGAGGGCGTCGAGCGCCTCCCCCTGCCGCTCGAAGGTGGCCTGGCTGGGCACCCCGCGGTCCATCATCTCCAGCGTCACCTGGGGGGCGGGGGGAGGAAGCGCACGTCGGTGGAGCGGCGGCGCCCGTCCTCGTCGGCCTCCTCGCGGTAGCGCTCCGGGCGCAGGGTGCTGGCGCCTACCCAGGACAGGCCCACCGCCACCAGCCTCTGCAGCGGCCCGAAGCGGGCGGTGTTGCGGGCCCGCGCCACCAGCGGGACGACCGCACCGGCGGAGAGGGGGCGCTCCACCGAGAGCTGGAGCTCGCCCACCTTGACCGAGCCGAGCAGGGAGAGCTCCAGCCGCAGCCGCTCGCCCGGGGGCCATGGCCGCGGTCCGGCCAGCGGCGGCAGGGTGCAGGCGGTCGGGGTGGCCAGCAGCAGGGCGAGCACGGGGGCGATCATCGGGCGGCAGCATCGCGCCGCCCGGGCCGACCGTCCAGCGCCGGTGCGGGGCCCGAGTGGACGGCGGCCCGCAAGGGGGCGATCATCCGGCCGGGGAGGGCACATGCCGGTCGACCAGGGCTACGAGGACGACGACGAGAAGGACGAGTCGGCCGAGGGCACGGCCCGCCGCTTCGGCGACTTCGACTGCCCCGAGTGCGCCGCCAACAACCCCTATGACGACAAGTTCGGCAACGGGGACGAGATCCGCTGCTACTACTGCGGCGCCGAGTTCCTGGCCATGGTGACCGACTCCGGCCGCCTCAAGCTGCGGCTGCTGTAGGGCCGTGGCCCGTCCGGCGCGCCGGGCCGCTCACCCCTGGCGGGCCGGCCGCTCGCCGAAGAGGGCGGTGCCGATCCGGACCAGGGTCGCGCCCTCCTCCACCGCGATGGGCCAGTCGGCGCTCATCCCCATCGACAGCTCGCGCAGGCCGAGCCGGTCCCGCAGCGCCCGCAGCCGGGCGAAGTGCGGGCGCGGATCGTCCTGGGGCGGGGGGATGCACATCAGCCCCGCCACCTCCAGCCCGGGCTGCTGCCGCGCCAGCGCCACCAGCGGCTCGATCCGCTCCGGCGCGCAGCCCGACTTCTGCCGCTCGCCGCCGAGGTTCACCTCGACCAGCACGTGGGCCGTGGCGCCGGCGGCGGCGTAGCGCCTCGAGAGCTCGCGGGCCAGCTCCTCGCGGTCGAGGGTGTGGATCCAGGCGGCGCGCGGGGCCAGGTACTTCGCCTTGTTGGTCTGGAGGCCGCCGACGAAGTGCCAGACCAGGCCGGGGAGGTCGGCCAGCTCGTCGGCCTTGGCCCGCCACTCCTGCGCGTAGTTCTCCCCGAAGTGGCGCTGGCCGGCGGCGTAGGCCTCGCGGATGGCCCGGGCCGGCTGCAGCTTGGAGACCGCCACCAGGGTGACGCTGGCCGGCAGCCGGGCGCGCACCTCGGCGAGCCTCTCGGCGATGGTCACGCGGCCTCCGACACGGCGGGTCCCTGCCTGGCCGGGGACTCCGAAGCCACCCGTCCCCGGGCGCTCATCGAGGCACCGTCGGACTGGAGGCCCCGCTCGCGCATGCCCTCGTCGCCATCACGGCGGCCAGTCTACACGTGGCCCGTGTCACCCGGCGACGACTTCTCGGGAGACCGGAGGACGCCTTCGCCTCCCGGCACGCCGATCAGTCGCGACATCTCCGCGCTGGCCCCGGCCAGGGTCGAGACCACCAGGTCGGCGCCGGACTCCTTGAGCCGCTGCATGGCGCTCGTCGACGCCACGCCCGGTTCGTCGGGGCGGAACGCCAGCACGGGGATCTTCGGAAAGCGGGCCTTGAGCTGGTGACAGAGCTCCCGGGCGAAGGGCCCACCGTCCGGCGGCAGCCCCGCCACGCAGACCACCGCGGGACCGACCTGCGCAACGCGCGCCAGCGCCTGCGGCACGGTCGTCGAGTGCGGCAGGATCTCCAGCGTGCCGTGCGTCGGCGCCAACTGGGCCGCCAGCATCTCGAGCAGCAGGTCGCTCTGGGCCCGGTGCGCCGCGATGCCGATGGCGCGCAGGTTCGCGGTGAGCGGCACCTGTCTCGCCTCCCGGCGGAGATGCCCGAAGACGTCCCGCGTTCCAGCCACGATGAAGGCCTCGTCCTCGCTGGTGATCTCCCTGCGCGCCTCGTCGTGGGCGGCCAGCACCAGGGTCGGGATGAGGATGGTGTCCATCACGCCGACGGCGCCCAGGGTGGCCTGCTGCGCGCGGACGATCTCGCCGGCCTCGTCGTCGTCCCGGGCCAGGAGCCGCTGGTAGAAGCTGATCTCCGTGCCGATGACCTGGTCGTCGCCGAGCAGCACGGCCATGAACTGGAGGTCCGGCACGTGGCGGCCGAGGACCGCCAGCGACACGGTGATGGGGGTGGCCAGGGCCAGGCCAGCCGGCCCCCAGAGCCAGGTCCAGAAGAGGGCCGAGATGAGCAGGGCGATGGAGGAGACGCCGGTGCGACGTCCGAGGAGCAGGGGCTCGATCGCGTACCCCGCGACCACGTCCAGCCCGATGAAGAGCCCGACGGTGAGGAGCGCCTGGGTCCAGCCCGGGAAGATGGCGAAGGCGAGCGCCGCGGGCATCAGCATCGAGGCCATGGCGCCGAGGTAGGGGATGAACCGGGCCAGGGCGGCCACCGCCCCCCAGAGCGCGGCGTAGGGGATGCCCAGCAGGAAGAGGCCGCCGCCGACGATGGTCCCGAACGCGACGTTGATGAGGGACTGGGCCAGGAGCAGCCGCGTGATCCGCCGTACGCCGTCGTCGAGGGCCCGGGTCGTCAAGGTCACGTTGGCGGTGCCCATCAGGCGAATGAGGCGGTTCCGGAGGTCGTCGCGCTGGCCGAGGATGAAGAGGCAGAGCACCAGCACGAAGAAGAGCGTGATGAGCGGTTCGGCCAGCGGGTTGACCAGGTTCCAGAGGTGCGTCACCGGCGACACCTGCGCTTCGACGACGTGGACCTTCACCAGATCGGGGTCGCTGCGCCGTTCCAGGTCCCCGGTGATGCGTCCCAGCAGGGCGTCGGCGCGGGCCAGCGGCTTGGATCCGGTGTCCTGCAGGGCCGACACCTTGCGGCGCAGCGCCTCGGCGTAGGTGCCGACCTGCGCTGTCAGGTCGTTGAGCTGCGAGCTCAGCACGTAGCCGGCGCCCCCCATGACGCCGATGGCCAGCAGCATCACCACGACCAGCGCCGGAATGCGGGAGATGCGGTGCTGGAGCCACTTCATCGGCGGGGTGAGGATGAAGGCCAGGAACGCCGCGAAGGCGACCGGCATCAGGACGGACCGGGCCTGGGAGAGGATGACCACCACCACGGTGATCGTCAGCAGCCTGGCGAGCAAGGGAGCCGCTCGCGCCCGCGCCGAGGAAGGACCGAGGTCCATGAGCGCTCAGGGCCCCACTCTTGCCGAAGCGCTCGACACGCCAGGTCGGCCATGACCGGCGTGGGCGTCACCTGGCGCCCCGGCCACCATGGGCCCGAAGGCGACGACGTGGAGTGAGTGCACCAGGGCAGCCTAGGCCCGTCGCCGCGCGAAGGGCAGCCCCGTTCGGCGGGGTCGGCCTCACCACCCGTCGGGGACGCGAGAGCGCCCAGGCCAGGACGCTCGCTCCGAACCCTCAGGCCGGGAGAGAAGCGCCGCTGGCTGGCCGCGCCGACGTCACGCCCGCTCCCAGGGGAGCGGGTGGCCGGCGCGCCGCAGCAGCGCCAGGGTCTCGTCCAGCGGCAGCCCGATGACGCCGGTCACGCTGCCGCGCACCCCGCGGACGAAGGCGCCGAAGATCCCCTGCACCGCGTAGGCGCCGGCCTTGTCGAGCGGCTCGCCGCTGGCGACGTACCAGGCGATGACCCGCTCGTCGAGCGGCGCCACGTCGACCTCGGTGGTCACCGCCTCGCAGAACTCCAGCCGCGCCGCCGGGCGGCGCACGCAGACCGCCGAGATCACCTCGTGGGTCCGGCCGGAGAGGAGCCGGAGCATGCGGGCGGCGTCGGCGCCGTCGGCCGGCTTGCCGAGGATGCGGCCGTCCACGGCCACGGTGGTGTCGGCGGCCAGCACCAGCTCGCCGTCCACGGCCCGCGCCTTGGCCTGCGCCACCCGCCGGACGTAGGCGGCCGGCGCCTCGCCGGGGTGGACCGACTCGTCGGCGTGGGCGGGGCGGACCTCGAGCGTGAAGCCCAGCCCGCCCAGCAGCTCGCGGCGTCGCGGGCTCGAGGAGGCAAGCGTCAGGATCATGGCGGCGACGACGCCCGCGGCGGGCTAGCCGGCGTCGGGCCGGACCGCGGCCTGGGCCAGCGCCGGGTTGACCTCGACCTTGGAGGTCTCGCGGAGCTGCTTGAGCCAGGCGGACTGGACCTGCGACTCGCGCCGGTTGCGGAGCCGGGTGGCCACGTCGGCCCGCTGGGCCTCGAACTGCGAGGGATCCGGCTGCTCGCGCTTCTCCACCACCGCCACCACCGGCCCCTGCGCCGAGGCGAAGACGCCGGGCAGCGGCTTGCCGACCGTGCCGGCCATGGCCGCCGCGGCCAGCCCCGGGACGTTGCCCAGCTTCGGCAGGTAGGCGGCCTCGGTGCCGAAGAGGCCGGTCGACTCGGCGACCACCGGGAGGCCGCCCAGCCTGGCCACCTTCTTGCCCGGCGCCTCGGCCGGGAAGAGGGCGGTGAGCTTCTGCCCGGCCTGCACGGCCTTGAGGGCCGCCTGGCTCCGCTCGGCGACCAGGGCCGTGGCGCGGTCCTCGACCAGCAGCTCGGCGGCGATCTGCAGGCGGGCCGCCTCGAGGGAGACCTGGCGCGCCGGGACCACCTCGTCCGCCTTGATGAGGTGGAACCCCGAGCTGGTGCGGACCGGGGCCGAGACCTGCCCGGCCGCCAGCGCCATGGCGGCGTCGGCGAAGGGCTTCTCCACCAGCCCCTCGCTGACGAAGCCGAGCTCGCCGCCGCGCCCCTTGGTGTTCTGGTCGTCCGAGGCCTGGGCGGCCACCGCGGCGAAGTCCTCGCCCTTCTTCAGGCGGGCCGCCAGCGCCTCGATGCGGGCGCGGGCCGCGGCCTCGTCGCCGCCCGGGGCCACCTTGACGAGGATGTGGCGGGCCTTGACCTTCTTCGGCTGGTCGAAGCGGGCCGGGTTCTCCTTCCAGAAGGTCTCGATGCGCGGCCCCTGCCGGGCGGCGAACGCCGCCACCTCGGCCGCGTCCGGCTTCTTCACCTCGAGGCGGGCCCCGGCCAGCGGGAAGCGGACGAAGAGGAGCGAGGCGCGGTCGTGCTCGGCCGACCAGGCCGCCTTGACCTCGGCGTCGGAGACCTTCACGGTCTCGCGCAGCCCGGCCATCATGCGCTGGTAGAGCAGGTCCTCGCGCAGCACCGCCTCGAAGCGGCTCTCCGACCCGTAGGCGCTGGCCACCGCGCGCTTGTACCCCTCGCGGTCGAACTTGCCGTCGGCCTGGAAGCCCGGGATCTCCAGGATGGTGCGGGCCAGCTCCTCGTCGGAGATGGCCAGCCCCTGCTTGCGGGCCTCGGCCACCACCAGGGCCCGGTCGACCACCTGGTCGAGGGCGATCCGCGAGAGGCCCAGCTGCTCGGCCAGCTCGCGCGAGAACGCCTGGCCGGCCTGCTGCTGGAAGTTCCGCATCAGGTTGGCGTAGGTCCGCTCGTAGTCGGTCACCGAGACGGTCTCGCCGTCCACCCGGGCGGCCCAGGCCGGCCCCTCGCCGCCGGAGCACCCCTTGTCGAAGGACCCCGGGCCGAAGCTGACGACGAAGACGATGATGATGGCGAACAGGAAGACGTAGGTGATGATGCCGCCCTTGTTCGCTCTGAGGTTGTCCAGCATGGGCCCTTCGGCTCCTGTCGCGTGAGGCGTGGAAGAAAATCGGTGCCCGGGGGTTCCGGAAGGTTGAAGAACGTAGTCGACAGTCGCTAAAATGCAAGGGATTTTGCCCCGGCCGGAGACCTCGTGCTGTCCCTCCTTCGGCGGTATCGCGAGCTGATCCTCGTCGCGGTGCTGCTCCTCTTCCCGCTGGCCGTCTTCTTCGCGAACGCCAAGAAGCCGAGCCAGCTCTCGCGCGTCGATCGCGCCGTGCTCTCGCTCACCGCGCCCCTCGAGAAGGTGGTGGGCGCGGTGGTGGTCGGCACGCTCGAGGCGTGGGACGGCTACGTGGCCCTGCGCGGCGCCCACCAGCGGGCCGCCGGGCTGCAGCAGGAGAACCGGGCCCTCCAGCTGCAGGTGCAGCAGCTCCAGCAGGAGGCCGGCGAGAACGACCGGCTGCGGCGCCTGCTGGCGCTGGCCGAGGCCGGGCCGGCCCGCAGCTACACCGGGGCGCGGGTGGTGGGGGTGCGGGCCGAGCCCTCCGGGCTCCAGCTGGTCACCCTCGACAAGGGGAGCGACGACGGCCTCTCGCGGGGGATGCCGGTGATCACCGCCGAGGGGGTGCTGGGGCGCGTCCACTCCGTCAGCGGGGGCAGCGCCGACGTGCTGCTGGCCATCGACCGCAACTCCTCCGTCGCCGTGCGGGTGGAGCGGACCCGGGCGCGCGCCAACGTCCGCGGCCTCGGCCACCCGGGCCTGGCCCGGCTCGACCACGCCGTCCGCAGCGAGGACGTCATCGAGGGCGACCTGCTGGTCACCTCGGGGACCGACGCGGTGTTCCCGGCCGGGCTGCCGGTGGGGCGCGTCACCCGGCTGCAGCGGGCGGCGCACGGCCTCTTCCTGGAGGGCTCGGTCATCCCCAGCGTGGATCCGACCCGGGTCGAGGAGGTGCTGGTGATCACCTCCGGGGCGCGCGAGCGCGACCTGCCGCCGGCGGCGCTGGGTGGAGAGCGGAGCCCGTGAGGCCGGTGCTCCACGCGGCGCTGGCGCTGGTCCTGGTCGGCCTGCAGGCGGCCCTGCTGCGCCACCTGGGCGGCGGCGCCTTCACGCTCTTCCTGCCGGTGGTGCTGGTGGTCCACCTCGCCCTCACCGCCGAGCTGGTCGAGGGCGCGGTGGCCGTGGCCGCGGTCGGCTACATCCTCGACGTGGCCAGCGGCGGGACCAAGGGCCTGCTCACCTCGCTGGCGGTGGCCACCTTCCTGGCGGTGCGGGGCATCCGGGCCGGGGTCGAGGTGCGGGGGTGGGCGGCCTTCGCCGCGCTCTGCGGCCTCGCCAGCTTCGGCCTCTCGGCCGCCGCGGTGGCCCTCACCCGGGCGGCCGCGCCGCCCGAGCTGCGGCCGGCCTGGGCGCTGCTGCCCCGCGCCGCGCTGGCGGCGCTCCTCACCGCGCTGCTCTCGCCGCTCCTGCTCCGTGGGCTGCGCCGGCTCGACGCCGCCCTCGGCGAGCGGGCGTCGGAGCTGGCGCCGTAGCCCGTCATGTCGATCCTCCCCACCACGCCGGGCGGCACCGTGCAGCGCGAGTTCCGGCCGAGGCTGGCCTGGGCCACGGTGGTGATCGTGGCGGCGTTCCTGGTGCTGCTGGCCCGGCTCTTCCAGCTGCAGATCGTCCGCGGGGACGAGCTCAAGGGGAAGGCCGACGAGAACTACGTCAAGGAGCTGCGCATCCCGGCCGACCGCGGCCAGATCCTCGACCGCAACCACAAGGTGCTGGTCGACTCGCGCCCCAGCTTCAACGTCACGCTGACCCCCTTCTACTGCGGCAAGCAGTGCGGTGACATCCTCGCCCGGCTGGCCGCCGTGCTCTCCCTGGCCCCCGAGGAGGTGGAGCGGGCCACCTCGCAGCTGGCGGCGGCCAGCAAGCTGGAGCGCTTCCGCCCCTTCACCGTCAAGGTGGACGTGAAGCGGGAGGAGCTGGACGTGCTGGAGGCCAACGCCATGGACCTCCCGGGCGTGGACGTCCAGCCCATGCCCCACCGCAGCTACCGCTTCGGCGGCCAGGGCGGGCACCTCATCGGCTACATGAACGAGGTCGGCCCGGACGAGCTGCGCCGGCTCAACGACGAGCTGGCGCGCGCCGGCAGCCCGCAGGGGCCGTACCTGCTGGGCGACTACACCGGGCGGCGCGGGCTGGAGAAGCGCTTCGAGCGCGAGCTGCGCGGCGTCGACGGCAAGCGGCGCATCGCCGTGGACGCCAAGGGACGCGAGAAGGCCGGCGACTTCATCGCCGAGGAGAACCGGGTGGTGCGGTCCACGCCCGGGCGCAACCTCGTCCTCTCCCTCGACTGGCGGCTCCAGGCGCTGGCCGAGAGGACCTTCCCGGCCACCGCCGGGGTGGTGCTGGCCATGGACGCCAAGACCGGCTTCCTGCTGGCGCTGGTCGACCGCCCGGCGCCCGACCCGAACAAGATGTCGGGCCGCATCACCGCCGCCGAGCTGGCCCGGATCCACGACGACCCGCTCCAGCCCGAGCTCTTCCGCGCCATCCAGCAGCATTACCACCCCGGCTCCACCTTCAAGGCGGTCACCTCCATCGCGGCGCTGGAGGAGGGGATCTACCGGCCCGGCACGGTGGTCAACTGCCCGGGCCACTTCAACATGGGGTCGGCGCGCTGGCGCTGCGACAACGAGGCCGGCCACGGCCCGGTCGACTTCACCCACGCCCTGGGGGCCAGCTGCGACGTCTTCTACTACCAGGCCGGGGCGCATGCTGGGGGCCGACCTGATCGCCAAGTGGGCCCGCAAGCTCGGGCTCGGGGCCCCCACCGGCTTCGACATCGCCGGGGAGGTGCCGGGCGTCATCCCCGACGTGGCGTGGCACGACGCCCGGGTGCCGGGTGGCTACCAGAAGGGCATGGCCGTCAACCTCTCCATCGGCCAGGGGGACGTGAACGTCACCCCCATGCAGCAGCTGGTCCTCTACGGGGCGCTGGCGACCGGCATCCTCTGGAAGCCCCAGGTGGTGCTGCGCATCGAGGACGCCGACGGCCGCGTGCTGCAGGAGTTCGCGCCGCAGGAGCGGGGGCGGGTGGACCTGAAGCCGTCGACGCGCGAGACGGTGCTGAAGGGGCTGCTGGCGGCGGTGAACGAGCCCTTCGGCACCGCCTACTGGCAGCGCCTCCCCGACGTGAAGCTGGCCGGCAAGACCGGCACGGCCCAGGTGGTGAAGCTGGGGGCGCGGCGGCTCAAGGCCTCGCAGGTGGACTACTTCGAGCGCGACCACGCCTGGTTCGCGGTCTTCGCCCCGGCCGAGGACCCGCAGATCGTGGTGGTGGTGCTCAACGAGCACTCCGGCTTCGGCTCGGTCAACGCGGCACCCACCGCCGTGGAGCTGGTGAAGAGCTACTTCAAGCTCAAGGCCCAGGACGAGGCCGAGCGCGCCGCGCCGGGCGGCGAGGCCCCCCGCCCGCCGCCGCCACCGCCCCCGCCCGCCCCGCCGGGGCGGGCCGACCGCCCCCAGCTCGGGGCGGCGCCGTCCCGGGGAGGGGCCTCCCGTGGCTGACGTCTCGCTCACCGCCGCCACCGAGCGGCGCCGGCTCGACCTGTTCCCCTGGCACGTGGCCGTGGCGGTGCTCCTCATCTGCCTGCTCGGGGTCTGGAACCTGGCCTCGGCCTCGCGCTCGGCGCACGCGCCGGTGTGGGTCGCCCAGGCCTGGTTCATGGCGGCCGGGGCGGTGCTGGCCCTGCTGGTCACGCTCTTCGACCACCGCAGCTACCAGCGGCTGGCGTGGGTCTTCTACGGGGTGGTCATCGCCCTGCTGCTGCTGGTCTTCGTGAAGGGGCGGGTGGTGATGGGGGCGCGACGCTGGATCGGCTTCGGCTCCCTCAACCTGCAGCCGTCCGAGCTCGCCAAGATCGCCGTCATCATGGCCCTGGCCAGCTGGTTCCACCGCGACGAGGAGCGGCGCAAGACGCCCCGAGGCCTGGTCGGCATGGCCGTCCCGCTCGGCATCACGCTGCTGCCGGCGGTGCTCATCCTCCGCCAGCCCGATCTCGGCACCGCCATGGTGGTGGTGGCCATCGGCGGCACCATGCTGCTCTTCTCGCGCATCCGCTGGCGGACGCTGGGCCTGCTGGCCGCCTTCGCCGCCGCCGGCGCCATGTTCGCCTACCCGCACCTCAAGCCGTACCAGAAGAAGCGGGTGGAGTCCTTCCTCAACCCGGAGGGCGACGCGCTCGGCGCCGGCTACCACGCCATGCAGTCGAAGATCGCGGTCGGCTCGGGGCAGGGGCTGGGCAAGGGGTGGGGGCAGGGGACGCAGACCATGCTCTCCTTCCTGCCCGAGCAGCACACCGACTTCATCTTCTCGGTCTGGGCCGAGGAGCACGGCTTCGTCGGGCAGCCTGCTGCTGCTGTCGCTCTACTTCTGGCTCATCGCCGCGTCGGTGGACATCGCCGGCAACGCCCGCGACCGCTTCGGCCACTTCCTGGCGGTGGGGGTGACGGCCATGCTCTTCTGGCAGATGACCATCAACATCGGCATGGTCACCGGCGTGCTGCCGGTGGTGGGCGTGACCCTGCCGCTGATGAGCTACGGCGGCTCGTCGGTGCTCTCGGTCTTCCTCGGGCTGGGGCTGCTGCTCAACGTGGCCATGCGGCGGTTCGTGAACTGACGCCCGTCCTCCCCCGGCTGGGTGCGCACCGGCCCGCCGCCTCGCGGAGAGCCCGGAGTGCTACCATTCCACTCCCCCAGGGAGGTTGCCATGCCCCACGCACTCCTCACCCGCTTCGCGCGCCTCGCCAGCGTCGCCGGCCTGGCCGCGATCGCCGCCTGCACCCAGGGCCCACCAGCCGGCGGGCAGCCTCGCCCGGTCGGGCAGGAGTCCTTCGTCTCCCAGGCGCCGGGCTCCGGTGGCGCCCGGGACGCTCCCGGCGCGGCCTCCCCCGGGGCCACCACCGGCGCCGACGGCACCGCGGCCACCCCGGCCGCCTCGTCCCAGCGAGCCGTCGAGGAGGCCGACATCTACCGGCTGGCCGGCTCCACGCTCTACGTGCTCAACGGCCTGCGGGGGCTGCAGATCGCCGACCTCACCGACCTCGATCGCCCGGTGCTGCGCGCCCGCGTGCCGGTGGTGGGCCAGCCGGTCGACCTCTACCTGCGCGGCACCACCGCCGTGTTCGCGGTGAGCGACACCTTCGCCTACGCCTGGGTGGCCGACGCCGCGGTGGCCCGCCCGGTGAGCGGCTCGCAGCTCTGGGTGGTCGACGTGGCCGATCCGGCCCGGCCCCGGGTGCTGGCGAAGGTCGACGTCGACGGCTTCGTCGAGCAGACCCGCTTCGTGGGCGACGTGCTCTACGTCTTCTCCCGGCGCTGGGCCTGGTACGACCAGCTGCCGCCGGCGAGCGGCGGGGTGGTCGGGGCGGTGGCGCCGGCCACCACCGGCGACACCGTGTACCTCGCCAGCTACGACTTCTCAGCCACCTTCGCCTCGGGCGAGCCGCCGCGCCTGGCCGACCGGCTCGACTTCCCGGCGTCGGGCTGGACCTCGCACGTCAACGTCACCAGCGACCGGATGGTCCTGTCGCAGTCGGGCTGGGACCCAGGCAGCGGGGCGCTGGCCACCGGCTTCCGGGCCTTCGACATCACCGCGCCCGGCGGGGCCCTGGTCGCCGGGGCCACCTTCGCCGCCCCCGGGCTGGCGCCGGATCGCTGGGCCCTCGACACCGACGCCGCCAGCGGCACCTTCCGCGCCGTGCTGGGGCGCGGCTGGAACGCCGGCGCCGACGTGCGCGTCTGGAAGGCGGCCACGGCCGCGGAGGCCACCCCGCTCGGCGTCGTCCCCATCGACGTGGCCGAGGGGCTGACCGCCGCCCGCTTCGACGGGCCCCGCGCCTACGTGGTCACCGCCGCGCAGATCGATCCGCTCTGGGTGGTGGACCTGGCCGACCCGGCCAACCCCGGCCTGCTCGGCCACGTGGTGATGGACGGGCAGCTCGACTTCGTGGAGCCGCGCGGCGACCGGTTGGTGGCGCTGGGCCACCTCTCCAGCCCGGGCAGCCCGTGGCAGCTCACCCTGTCGCTCTTCGACGTGGCCGACCCGCTCAAGCCGGCGCTCCTCTCCCGGGTCGCCTTCGGCGGCAGCTACGGCTGGGTGGGCGTGCCCGCCGACGACCTTCGCAAGGCGGTGCAGGTGCTCGACGCCGAGGGGCTGGTGCTGGTGCCGTTCCAGGGCTGGGACCAGGCCACCTGGTCGTACCTGGGCGGCGTGCAGCTCGTCGACTGGTCGGGCGACGCGCTGGTGCTGCGCGGCCTGCTGGCCCACCCCGGCAGCGTGCAGCGGGCCTTCCCGCTGCCTGGCCAGCCCGGCCAGCTGGCGGCCCTCTCCGACCAGCGGCTGCAGCTGGTGGACGCCACCGACCGCGACGCGCCCCGCGAGCGCGGTGGCCTCGACCTGGCCCGGCCGGTCTGGGCGCTCGCCTTCGCCGGCGGCAAGGCGGTGGAGCTGTCGGGCGACTGGTGGCAGGGGGACACCTGGCTGGTGGTGACCGAGCCCGGCGATCCCAACGCGCCGGTGCCGCTGGCTCGCGTCAAGGTGCCGGCGCCGCAGGCCACCCTCTACCCGGCCGGCGACCTCATCTGGCTGCTGGCGCGCGACGCCAGCGGCGCGGGCTGGCTGGAGGGCTGGGACCTCTCGGATCCACTCCACCCTCGGGTCCGTGGCCGGCTCGAGCTGGGCGCCGACGCCGGGTCGGTGGGGCCGGGCTGGTGGTGGGGCTACGGCGACCAGGCCGTCTTCACCGGCCGGGTGCTGGCGCTGCACCGGGCCCGCTGGCTCGTCTTCCCGGTCGCGGTCGGCGCACCCGGCAGCACCGGGGCCGGGACGGCCGACCCGGGTGCCGACGAGGTGCTCCTCTACGATCTCGCCGATCCCGACGCGCCGCGGCTCGCCTCGCGGGTGGCGCTCCCCGCCTCGAGCTGGTCGTGGGGGCTGGCCGCCTCCGGCGACCACCTCTGGATCACCCGCTTCGCCTGGGAGGACGCCGCGGCCGGGGCCGGGCGCTACCTCCTCGATCGGCATCGAGATCGGCGATCCTGCCCATCCGGTGCTGCTCCCCGGGATCAACGTCCCCGGCACCTTCCTGGCCGCCGCCAGCGGCGGCACGCGGATCTACACGCTGGAGGCCACCTGGTCCGACCAGGCCACCACCGCCTGGCTGCACGCCCTCGACCTGACCGACGCCGGCACGGCCCGGCTGGCCGGCAGCGTCGCGCTGCCGGGGGCGCCGGGCGGCGCCACCCTGGCGCCGGGGTTCGCCTACGTGGCCACCTGGGCGTGGGACGCCACGCGCTGGCGGCAGCGGCTGGCCGCGGTGGACCTCGCCGAGGTGCGGCTGGCCTCGGTCCAGGAGGTCGAGGCCACCTGGGCCTGGCCGCTGGCGGCGGAGGGGGGCTGGCTGCTGCTCGGCGCCGGCGGCGCGCAGGGGCAGGGGGTGCTCAGCTACCGCCTCGACGATCCCGGCCACCCGGCCTTCTCGCGCTTCACCCGCACCCAGGGGTGGATCCAGGCGGCGACGGTGCGCGACGGGCTGGCCTACCTCCCCGCCGGGCCGTACGGCGTCGAGGTGATCGAGCCCTGAGGCCGTCCCACCTCGAAACGGTGGCCCGGCGCGGCCGTTCGTGATGCTATCGGCGTCCCCGGGCGTCTGGCCGCCCGGGCCCCGAGGACGCCGCCATGCCCGTGATCACCGACATCGAGGACCTGCGCCGCCTGGCCCGGAAGCGCCTGCCGCGGATGTTCTACGACTACGCCGACAGCGGCTCGTGGACCGAGAGCACCTACCGCGCCAACCAGGAGGACTTCTCGCGGATCCTGCTGCGCCAGCGGGTGGCCGTCGACATCTCGAAGCGCAGCACCCGGACCAGCCTGCTGGGCGGCGAGGTGGCCATGCCGGTGGCGCTGGCGCCCACCGGGCTGACCGGCATGTACCACGCCGACGGCGAGATCCTGGCGGCGCGCGCCGCCGAGCGGTTCGGCGTCCCCTTCGCGCTCTCGACCATGAGCATCTGCTCGATCGAGGACGTGGCGGCCCACGTCACCGCGCCCTTCTGGTTCCAGCTCTACGTGATGCGGGACCGCGACTTCATCGGGCGGCTCATCGACCGGGCCCGGGCGGCGCGCTGCAGCGCGCTGATGGTGACGCTGGACGTGGCCCTCCTCGGCCAGCGCCACAAGGACATCAAGAACGGGCTGTCGGCGCCGCCCCGGCCCACCCTGGGCAACCTCCTCGACCTGGCCACCAGGGTCCGCTGGGGCCTGGGCATGCTGGGGACGAGGCGGCGCGGCTTCGGCAACGTCCTCGGCCACGTCAAGGGCATCACCGACACCGCCTCGCTCTCCGCCTGGACCTCGCAGCAGTTCGACCCCTCATTGACCTGGAAGGACGTCGACTGGATCAAGCAGCGCTGGGGCGGGAAGCTGGTCCTGAAGGGCGTGATGGACGCCGAGGACGCCCGCCTCGCCGCCGACCACGGTGCCGACGCCCTGGTGGTCTCCAACCACGGCGGGCGGCAGCTCGACGGCGCCCCGTCCTCGATCTCGGCGTTGCCGGCCATCGTCGACGCGGTCGGGTCGCGGCTCGAGGTCTGGATGGACGGCGGGATCCGCTCCGGGCAGGACGTCCTCAAGGCGGTGGCGCTGGGCGCGCGGGGAACGATGATCGGGCGGCCATTCCTCTACGGGCTGGGGGCGCTGGGCGAGGCCGGTGTCACCCGGTGCCTCGAGATCATCCACCGCGAGCTGGAGCTGACCATGGGGTTCTGCGGCCGGACCGACATCCGCGAGGTGGACCGGAGCATCCTGCTGCCGCCGCACGGCCCGTCGCCTCAGCCGCCCCGGGGCTAGGCGCCGTGCCGGCCGTCCTCCTCGCCAAGGGGCTCGCCCTCGGCTTCTCCGCCTCGGCCTCCCCCGGCCCCTTCCAGGCGCTGCTGCTGGAGCGCTCCGCACGGCTCGGCCCGCGCCGCGCCCTGCACCTCGCCCTGGTGCCGCTGGTCTCCGATCCGCCGGTCATCGCCGCCTGCCTGCTGGCCCTGGCGGGGCTCCCGGGCGGGCTGCTCCGCCTGCTCTCGCTGGTGGGCGGCGCCTTCCTCGTCTACCTGGGTGGCGTCGCGCTTCGCGACCTGTGGCGGGGGCGGGCCGGCGCCGGGTGGGCCGAGGGGGCGGGAGCGGCGGGCGGACCGGCCGCCGAGCCGGCCGGCGGCTTCTGGCGAGCCGTGGTGGTCAACCTGCTCAACCCCAACGCCTGGATCTTCTGGAGCCTGGTGGGAGGTCCCATCCTGGCAGGCGCGCTGCGACAGGCCGCGTCGCACCCGCTCGCCTTCCTGGGCGGCTTCTACCTGGCGCTCACCGCCACCAATGCCGCCACCGTGCTGGTCTTCGGGGCCGTCGGCCGCCTCGGGCCGCGTGCCGCCCGGGCCCTGGGCGGCCTCTCGGCGCTGGCCTTCCTGGCGCTGGGGCTGATGCAGCTCTGGCAGGGCGCTGCGCCGGCCTAGCGTGCCGTGCCCGGCTGGGGCGCCGGGTCGGCCTGGCGCGCCGCGCCCAGCCGGCGCTCCAGCGCCCGGGCCTGGGCGAGGAGTGGCAGGTCGGGATCGGCCCTCCGCCAGAGCGCGAGGAAGGCGTCCAGGCTTCGCCGGGCGCGGCCGCCGTCGCCGAGCCGCTCGGCCGCCTCGGCCGACACCAGCAGCACGCGCGGGTGGAGCCAGTACCAGGAGCCGCCCGGCGCCCAGGGCAGGGCGAGCGCCTGCTCGGCCGCGGCCAGGGCCTCGGCGGCACGCTGCTGCGACCAGTCCAGCTCGGCCCGGATGGCCAGGGCCTGGTAGCGCTGCTCCGGCAAGGGTCCGGCCGCGGCGGCGCGCAGGTGGGTCGAGGCCTCCTCCGTCCGGCCCGCCCGCATGGCCATCACGCCGTCGATGACCTCCCGGGTCGGGAGCGGCACCTGGGCCCACCCCGGCAGCTGGCGGGCCCGGGCCAGCAGCGGCTCGGCGGCCGGGAGGTCGCCCGACACGGCCAGCGCCAGGGCGGCCTGGGCGCCCAGCGACGCGCTCCGGGCCAGGGAGGGAGTCCCCAGGTCGGCGATGGCCCGCCGGGCCTGCTCCAGGGACCGGGTGCCGAGCGAGAAGCCGAGGCGGCGCATGGCCTGCTCCTCGGCAGGGCGGCCCCGCTCGCCGTCGCGGAGCGCCTGCTCGGCTTCGCGCCAGCGCCCCTGGAGCGCCAGCACGTTGACCAGCAGCTCCCCCTGGCCCTGGCGCAGCTGCAGGGCGAACGCCTGATCCTGGGTCGGGTGGGGCGGCGCCGCGGGTGGTGCCGTCGCCAGGGCCTGCCGCAGCAACGCCTCCGCCTCCGCGACCCGGCCGCTCCGGGCCATCCAGGAGGCGAGCGCCGGCGGCGGCCACGGCAGGCCGGACCAGGCCGACCGGTAGGCCTGCTCCGCCTCCCTGGGCTGCCCGTTGACCAGCAGGGCCCGCGCCAGGGCGCGCCGGCTCTCGGCCGTCCGCGCCGCCTCGGCCCAGCGCCGCGCCCAGGCCAGCTCGTCGGCGGGCCGGCCGGTCATGGCCAGCGCCATGACCAGGTGCTCCATGGCCAGGTGGTAGTCCGGGTCCAGCTCCAGCGCCTTCTCGAAGCCGGGGATGGCGCCGGCCGCGTCGCCGGCGTGGAAGCGGACGTCGGCCGACCAGAAGACCGCGTCCTTGTCCTGCGGGAAGGCCTCGGCCACCTGGTCCCGCAGCCGGGTCGCCTCCTCGGTGCGCTGGTCCACCGTGGCCTTCCAGGCCAGCAGCGAGAGCCGCTCCTTGTCGGGCAGCCGATCGGCCTGGCGCAGCGCGGCCTCGAGGTTGGCCTTCTGCTCGCTCGACTCCGGGGCGTCGAAGCCGGTGGGGCCGAGCACGTGGGTCCAGGCGTCGAGCACGGTGACCTCGTACTGGGCCAGCGCGAAGCCGGGGTCGTCCTGCAGCGCCGCCTTCAGCTCCTCGTGCGCCTTGTCGAACTGCCGCAGGTCGACGGCCTGCCGGGCCTTGAAGAAGTGCTCGTAGGCCGACAGGCTGGGGGTGGTCAGCGCGGCCACCGGCCGCCCCGTCCCCTCGATGTCCCGGTCCCGCTCGCTCAGGCGGTCGCGGGTCCGGCGGCTGAGCCGGTCGATCAGCCCCGGGACGCTCGCCTTGCCACGCCCCTGCTCGGCGAGCGTGAAGAGGTACTCGTTCTTCACCGGATTGAGGGCTCGCAGCTCGATGGCGTAGAGGTCGTCGAAGCGGTGCACGGTGGCGAGCAGCAGCGCCCGCACCCCCAGCGTCCGCCCCACCTCGCGGGCCAGGGGCTCGTCGAGCACCGCCGGGGGCTCGTGGCCGAGCTGGCGGATGGCGTCCACCAGCCGGGACCGGGTGAGCACGGTGAGGCGCCGGGACTGCTCCAGCGAGGTGACCAGCATCCCCGAGAGTCCGCTCAGCTCCGGGTCGGAGGTCCCGTTGGCGACGTCGGCCACCGCCACCGGGATGCGGGGGCCGGCCTGCCCATCGTCCGGGGCCCGGGCCCGCCAGGTGAGGAGCAGCAGGGCGCCCAGCCCCAGGGCCATCGCCGGCGCCACCGCCAGGCGCAGCACCCGGGACCGCTCGCTTCGCCGCCGCGCCTGCCGCAGCGCCTCGAGCCAGCTCGCGCCGTCCTGGGGCCGGCGCTCCCGGTCAGGGTCGATGGACCTGGCCACCACCTTGCGCAGCCGGGCCGGGACGCCCCGGGCGCGCAGCGGTGGCGGGTGGCGGGCATCGAGCACCGCGCTGCGCCCGCCCTCGACCGGGTAGGGGCGCGCCCCCGAGAGGGTCTCGAAGAGCATGACGCCGGCGGCGAAGACGTCGGCCCGGGCATCCTGGGCCTCTCCCCGCCACTGCTCCGGCGCCATGTAGCCGGGGGTGCCTCCTTCGCGGCCGCCCGACCCGAGGAACCTGGAGAGGCCGAAGTCGAGGATCTTCACGCCGCCGTCCTGGCACAGGAAGACGTTGGCCGGCTTCAGGTCCCGGTGGATCACGCCGGCCCGGTGGGCGTGCGCCATCCCGGCGGCCACCGCCTCGGCGATGTGCAGCGCCTCCGGGAGAGGCAGCGAGCCTCGACGGAGCCGCTGCTCCAGGGTCTCGCCGCGCAGGAGCTCGTAGACCAGCCAGGCCTCGCCACCGGTGGTCCCCACGTCGTGGATGGTGACGATGTTCGGGTGCTGCAGCTGCGCGGCCGCCTCGGCCTCGACCCGCAGCATCCCGGCGTCGACCCCCGGCCCCGGGTGGATGGTCTTCACGGCCACCAGCCGGCCCAGCTCCCGGTCGCGCGCCTCGCACACCACGCCGAAGCCACCGCGCCCGATCTCACGCACGATCTCGTAGCGCCCCAGCAGGCCGCCCGGCCGGAGGGACAGCGGCATGTGGACGCTGTCCGGGGCCCGGGCCAGCTCCTCCAGGAGCGCCGTCATCGCCCCGGGCGCGACCGGGGCCACGGGGGTGTCGACCGGGCCCGGCGCGGCCGGGGGCGAGGCCTCGGGCGTCCGCTCCATGCCGCGCGCCGTCAGGTCGTAGAACCAGGCCACCAGCACCACCACCGGGAACCCGGCGGCCGAGGCCATCACCACGGCGGAGACGGTCCAGTCGGGCAGGTGCAGGCCGTGGACGACGGTCTCCGCCACCTGGAGCACGGCGAAGACGACGAGGCCGTAGCCGCCCAGCGCACGGAACATCCGTCGCCGCCTCAGCTCGATCAGGAAGCGCCGCAGTCGGTCCACGGGGTCCTCGTGCCGGCATGGTACTTCCGGGCTGGCCGGCTGGGGAGGTGGCGGCCGGGCCTACGGTCGCCTGGGCTCCCGGGCCGGGATCTCCAGCCGCGTCCCGGCGTCCTGCACGACGCGGCGCCGCCAGGCCTCGGGGGCGGCCGGGTGGGTCACCTTCCCCTGCGCATCGCGCACGTTGCCGTCCAGGTACTTCATGAGCAGCTCGCCGAAGAGGCGCCGCCACCGCGAGAGCACCTGCTCCGAGGCCCGGGCCGAGTAGTCGGTCAGGAAGGCGCGGGCCTGCTCGGGCGAGCTCTTCCAGAGCTGGAGCGCCGCCTGCTCGACGTCGGCCTGCCGCGCCGCGAAGGCGTCCTCCAGCTCGGCCTGGGCCCGGCGCACGTCGACGCTCATGTCCGCGTAGCGCGAGTAGGCGAAGTTGGCCACGGCGTTGAAGGTCCAGAAGGCCGAGTCCCAGGTGAAGTGCTCGAAGTCCCCGTTGCCGACGGCGAACGGCCGCGGCGGCTCGCGCAGCCCGGCGTAGAGCGGCACGTAGACGGTGCTGGCGGTGTCGTCGACGCCGAACCAGAGCAGGCCGCCGATGGGCCCCGGCAGCCAGGCGCGCGACTGCGCCACCAGCGAGAAGCCGGTCTGCTGCGTCGAGATGGCCCGCTCGTTGAGGTACTCCTTGCCGTCCAGCTTCCAGGTGAGCGGGCGCCAGCGGTAGGGGAGCGACCAGGGGCCGGCCCCCACGTCCCGGGTCATGTCGAGCGAGGTGCCCTCGAAGTGGTCCCGCATCAGCGCCATGACGTCCTGGGCGCCGAGCTTGCGGTCCACCTTGACCCACAGCGGCAGGGGCGGCGCGGCCGGGTCGCCGAGGATGGCCGCCTCGGGCAGGGGGACCGAGGGCGCGGCCCGCCGGAAGACGCTCCAGACCCGGGCGTCGCAGAAGCGCCGGGTGCCGAAGTCGGCCGGGGCGTAGGCGTCGGCGAAGCTGAAGTCCTCGTCCCGTCCCGTGAACCAGCCCTTCTCGCGGGCAAAGGAGACGACGTCCGGGGCGTAGAGCGTCTCCTTGTCCTTCCGCGGGAAGGTCCGGATGCGGGCGGCGTTGGCGTGGGCGGTGAGGTGGCCATCCGGCACCCGGCGGGCGACCCAGACGGCGCCCTTGCGCCCCTCGCCCTTGCCGACCAGCTCGAGCAGCCAGGCCTCGGTGGGATCCGAGATGGAGAAGGACTCGCCGGTGGAGGCGTAGCCGTGCTCCGCCACCAGCCCGGTGATCACCGCCACCGCCTCCCGGGCGGTGCGGGCCCGCTCCAGGGCGATGTACATGAGCGAGCCGTAGTCGAGGATGCCGTTGGGCGCGTGGAGCTCCTTGCGGCCGCCGAAGGTGGTCTCGCCGATGGCCACCTGGTGCTCGTTGATGTGGCCCACGCGGGCGAAGGTGATCGGCGCCTCGGGGATGGCGCCCAGCCGCTTGCCCGTGTCCCACTCGACGATCTCGCGGAGGGTGCCGGGCGGGTGCTGCCCGGCGGCGCGGAAGTAGAGCTCGCCGTAGAGGGTGTGGGAGTCGGCCAGGTAGGTGAGGAAGGTGGAGCCGTCGGTGGTGGCGCCGCGGGTCACCAGCGCGCTGGTGCAGGGGCGCGCCGGGGCGGGGGCCAGGGCGCCGGCCAGCGGCGGCCAGCAGGGCGAGGGCGGGCCGAGCCCGGGCGGGCGAGGAGGAAGGGGGAGGGCATGGGCCGGGAGGATAGCCGGCCCACGACCCCACCGCGTGGGATTCCGGAGAGCGGGCCGGCGTGGCGGCTCCGTGGGGTTCGCGGAGGCGCCACGCCGGGGCTCGCGACGGGTCAGGGCCCGGTGAGGACGTCGCTGAACCGGATGTCGACGTTGGTGTACGTCCCCGGGGTGGTGGTGTTGAGGCTCGCGGAACCATTGACGTTCTTGAGCGGGGCGAAGGCGGGGCCGACGTAGGCGACCGGCGCGGTGATGCCGCCGCCTGCGACCGTCGGGTCGATGGTCACCGTGCTCCCGTCGACGCCGAAGGTGAACTTCCTGCTGGCCGGGTCCCACTTGAGCAGCAGTCGATGCCCGCCGGCGTTGTACCCCGTGCCCGGAATCATGCCGATGCCGACCTGCGTCGACGAGGCGCATGCCCCGGCCCCGCTGGCGGACGTGCAGCGGGAGATGCTCCAGTTGGCCGTACCGGAAGCGGACTGGACGCCGATGCCGACGCTGGCCTGGATGTCGCCGGTGGCGTCGCCGGATCGGAACCCGGAGCCGTCGTTGAAGAAGCGACCGAAGAGCCCGCCCGAGCCGCTGCCACCCACGCTGCCGGTGGTGGCGAAGTTCCCGAAGGCGATGTCCGCCTGGAGCGCATTCGTGGTGGTCGGATTGCCGATGGGCAGCCCCGCGGAGACGGAGCCGCCGGTGATGGTGTTCCCGGAGGCCGCGGCGCTCAGGTGGTGGTGGATGAGCAGGCTTCCGCCGGTCGGGCCGACCGTGGTGGTGCCGGGCGTCCCCCACCTGACGGGAGACAGGTCGTCCGGGCCGCTGTTGATCCCCGCGCCGCTGAAGTCGTCATAGGCCATGGAGGCGGCGTTGTTCCGGCCGACCCAGACGTTGTCGAAGCGGCCGGCGATCCGGGCGCTGGCGCCACCGGTGCCGAGATCGGCCGTCCGGACGCCGATCTGGGCCGCCTGGAAGCCGGCACCGCCGAGAGGGATGCTCGTCCAGTCGGGGGTGGCCGCCAGGTAGGCGGAGGGATCCGCGGTGCCGGTGACCCCGGAGCCGAACGCGCCTCCGGCGATGGTCCAGGAGAAGATCCCGGTGGTCTCGTCGAGCGAGATGGTCACGGTGTAGGTCGTGTCGTAGGCGGCCCCTGCTCCCCGCGAGCCGATGTTGATGTCGGCGAAGGTCGATGGGTCCACGGTGGCGATGCCGGTGGCGGTGTAGGTGGCGCAGGAGGCGTCGTCGCAGTGGCTGAACTGGCGGAAGGCCTTGAGCCCGCTGCCGTCGTCGGTGAGGCCGACCTCGGTCAGCAGGAGGTCCTTGTTGGCGGCCGGGAAGAGCAGTCGCTGGCTGGGCGGGCTGTAGAGCAGGCGCACCGAGGCCTTGATCGTGGCGCCGCCCGTCCGCGCCGCGGAGGCGGCGGGGACGGTGAGGTCGGCCTGCAGCGTGGTGACCCGGTTGGTGGCGCTGGCCGGCACGTTGACGAGGTTCAGGTACTGGTCGTTCCGGACCGAGCGCGCCCTCATGTTGGTGACGTCGACGCCGAGCACGGCCGCGCCGCCCGAGACGCCCCGGGTGATGGAGCCGCTCTGCCACTTCGTCCCGTCGAGCGCCGAGCCCATGAAGGCATCGTAGAGCGTCAGCCCGGACACGGAGGGCGCGGCGCTGCACGTCCCGCCGTAGGGATCGGCCACGCACTTCGAGGTCGCGTAGTCGCAGTATCCGCCGATGCAGTACTCGCCGGGGGTACAGGACTCACCAAGGGCGGGGGCGGCCACGCAGGTGTTGGAGGTGCCGCAGTTGTAGCCCCAGCCGCAGACGGAGTTGGTCTGGGAGCAGGCGCCGCCGAGGCCGACCAGCGGCTGGCAGGTCGTGGTCGGGGAGCCGGTGCAGGTGTAGCCGGTCGCGCACGCGTCCCAGGACGTGCAGGTACCCGAGGTCTGCTGTGCGGCGCACTTGGAGGTGGCATCGCAGTAGAGGCCAGCCAGGCAGGGGCAGGCGCCGCCCGCTGCCGAGGGCGTCTTGCAGGTGCTGGTCGAATAGTCGCAGACCAGCCCGGCCGCGCACTCGTCGCCCCCGGAGCAGGGCTGTCCGGCCGTGGCGTAGGGGACGCAGAGTCCGGGGCAGGCCCCGGCCGTGGCGCTGCAGTAGCCGTCCGGGCAGGCGGTCCCGTCGTAGCAAATCGACCCGTTGGCCACCTGGCCCACCAGCGCCAGCCGGCAGGCGGCCGGCTCCCCGCCCATGTCGTTGCAGGCGGCTCCAATCACCGCCGCCCGGCAGTCGGCGGCGTGGGCGGCGTCGTAGACGAGGCGCCCGGCCTGGATGTCCATGGTCATGCCGTCACACGAGATCCCCCCGCTGGCCGCGACGGCGTCCGGGTTGGCCTTGTAGCAGCTCACCTGCTGCGCCACGACGTCGGCTTGCAGCCCGGCGCAGAAGGTGGCGAAGTCGGCCGCGCTGATGTTGATGGTCAGGATGGCGGTGGCCATCGGGCTGGCCGTGTAGCCGGTGGCGGTGGCGATGGCCTTCACCGTGGTGGTGGCCGTGACCTGGAAGGCGCCGGTGTAGGGGGTGGAGGTGGCGGTCGGCGTGGTGCCGTCGAGGGTGTAGTGGATGGTCGACCCGGGCGTACTGCAGGTCATGGTCACCGTCTGCGCCGCGGTGTAGCTGCCGGTGCCGGGGGTGATGACCGGCGTGGCCGCCTGGACCGCGGCCGTGTTGATGGTGTAGCTGGCCGTCCCGACCGCGCTGGTGGCGTAGCCGGGCGCCGTGGCGATGGCCTTGAGCGTGGCGCTGGTGGAGACCGGCACCGCCGCGCTGTAGACCGTCGACCCCGTGGTCGGCGTCGAGCCGTCGCTGGTGTAGTGGATGGTCGCTCCGGGCGTGGTGGTCGAGATCACCACCGCCTGCGCCACGGAGTAGGTGCCGGTGCCGGGCGTGAAGACCGGCGTGGCCGCGGTCGGCGTCTCCCCGCCTCCCGAGCTGCCACCGCACGCCGCCAGCACCGCCGCCGCTAGAATCGGAATGAGCCGTCTCATGTGTGCGCCCCCCTCGCAAGGACACGAAGGCGGACTCGCCGTCGTGTAAGTAAAAAACGGATGCTCCTTGGAGCGAGACGATCTGTCATCGCCCGAACGGGAGGACCCACGCGGGGTTTGAGGGCGGCTCGCGGCCCCGTTGAGGGACGGTTGCGCTGACGACCCGTCGCGTCACGCGCCTCTACGCGCGGCCGAGGAGCTAGACGAAGCCCAGCCTCGGGTAGGCCGGCACCGAGGCCCCCTGCGCCAGCAGGGCGTCGGTCTGGGTCGCGCCCAGCCCCAGCCAGCGCTCCAGCACCGTGGCGTACAGGCTGCGGAAGTCCACCGTGTACCTGAGGTTGCCGTTGCCATCGAGGTCGGTGAGGTCGGGGTAGGGGCCGTAGAAGCCGCCCCGCAGGCCGCGCCCCACGCAGAAGGCCAGCCCGGCGGTGCCGTGGTCGGTGCCGTTGTTGTTCTGCTGGACGCGCCGGCCGAACTCGCTCCAGGCCAGCAACATGGTCCGATCCTGGGCGTTGCCGCTGGCGGTGCTGATGGAGGCCAGGTCGTCGTAGAAGGCGGAGATGGCGCCGCCCACCGCTCGCATCAGGTTGACGTGGTCGACGGCCTGGTTGGCGTGGGTGTCGAAGCCGCCCACCCGCGTGAAGAAGACCTCGCCGTCGACGCCGCTGGCGATCATCTGCGCCACCAGCTTGAGCTGGCGCGCCAGGCCGCTGGAGAGCGCGCCGCCGTCGAGCCGGCGCAGCGGGTAGGCGGTGTCGCCGGGGTAGGGGACCGACGGGGTGCGGCCGGGGAGGGTGCCGTCCACCCCGAAGCTGCGGGTGGCCTCGAGGAAGGCCTTGCCCACCTGCGCCGCCGCCGCGTAGCCGGGAGGGCCGCCGGGGTTGGGGGCGCTCACCGCGGTGTCGAACCCGGACTGGAGCCGCGCCGCGTCCCATGGGGCGCCGAGGCGCCCGCTGCGCAGCGAGGCCGGGTAGACGAAGCCGCTCGAGCCGGTGATGGAGACGAAGCTGCGCCCCTGGCCTCGCAGCATCACCGGCAGGTCGTTGGTGACGGTGATGCCGCGCAGCACGTCGGCGGCCGGTGCGAAGGCGGCGTCGGCGAAGCGCCCCAGCCAGCCGGTCCCGGTCGGCTGGGCCGAGCCCTGGCCCCACAGGTCGGTGGAGACGAAGTGGGAGAGGTTGGGGTTGTTCATCCCGATGCCGGGGATCCAGGCCACCCGCCCGCGGTCGGACAGCAGGCTCATGCCGGTGAAGTCGGCGTGCAGGCCGGTGCCCTGGCCGATCTCGACCAGCTGCGCGGCCGGCACCGCCAGGGTGGGGCGCCGCTGCTCGTAGGCGGTGCGGTTCTTCCCGGCGGTCGGCGGCATCATGTTGAGGAAGTCGTTGCCGCCCTCGAGGTCCACGATGACCAGGATGGGCTTCTGCGGGAGCGGGGAGGCCGGCTCGAGGACGCGATCCTTCGGGGCGCAGCCGGGGAGCCCCAGCGCGGCGGCGCTGGCGGCGGTCATGCCCTGCAGGAAGCGGCGGCGGGTGATGGCCATGGCGGTCTCCTAGTAGAGCTGGCCGGCAGGGGAGCAGAGCACCAGGTAGGCCAGCTCGCGGGCGTCGTCCTGGGCGGCGGCGTCCCAGGTGAAGCTGGAGCCGGCGGGCCAGAGGCGGGCCAGCCAGTCGGCCTGCACCGCGGCCGGGATGGGGGCGGGCTGCAGCAGCGCCACCACCCGGTCGAGCACCTGCTGCGGCGAGGTGGGCGGCGTGGGGAACCAGGCGTCCACGTCGCTGGGGACCAGGGCGCGTGCCACGCCACCCTGGGTGAAGGTCTCGCCCAGCGCCAGCGCCGAGGCCAGCTTGCCCCGGTAGCGGATGGTGTTGGAGTTGAGCCAGGCCAGGTCCTCGTGCCAGCCGTTGGGGCCGGCCGGGTCGAGCAGCCGCATCCCGGCGAAGTCGAAGCTGGGGGCCAGCTGCGCCCAGGCCGGGAACAGGTTCGCGGCGGCGCTGGCGGCGTCGGCCGAGGCGAGGTCGTGGCCGAGGGCGCGGGCGGCGCGCACCGTCCAGGAGACCGGCCCCTCCACCAGCGCGAAGCGGTTGGCCGGGTCGAAGAACCAGCGGCTCTTGAGGAGCACCTTGAGGGCCACCCGCAGGTCGAAGCCGGCCTCGATCCCGAGCATGGTGGCCACCTGGTCGAGGTCGGCCTGGGCCGGGGCGCCGGTGACGAAGTGCAGCACCAGCCGCCGGGCCAGGAACTGGGCCGCCTGCGTCCCCCGCGAGGTGATGATGGAGCGGAGCACGTCCTCGCCCTTGGCCATCCCGGGGGCGGCCACGCCGATGTCGGCGAAGGCCACGCCGAGGAAGGCGACCGGGCCGGTGCCGTGCCGGTTGGGCAGGGTGGTGGGCAGCGTGGTGGCGCCCAGGTTGTCCCAGCGGTACTCGCCGCTCACCGGCGAGCCGTCGTAGACGCGGAAGGTGCCGCGGGCGGCCACCCTGCTCGAGGGGCTGGTGGGATCGGTGACCACGTCGGCGGCGCGCACCGTGAAGCTCCAGCCGGAGAGGGCGCGGGCCAGCTGGGTGATGTCCTGCTGGTTGTAGCCGTTGTCGGCCCCCAGCGAGTAGAGCTCCATGGCCTCGCGCGCGTAGTTCTCGTTGGGGACGTTGCTGCCGTCGGCCCGGTTGAGCACCGAGTCGAGCCAGAGGGCCATGGCCGGGTCCTTGGAGACCGCCACGTGCAGGTCGTCGAAGCGGGCCAGGCCCAGCGTCCGCAGCGTCTCCAGCTGCTGCAGCATGAGCGCCACGCTGTTCACCTTGGACTGCCCGGTGGCGAACAGGTTGTGCCAGAAGAGCGCCAGCCGCTCCTGCATGGGGTAGGGCGAGTACTGCATGCGGAAGGCGAGGTAGGCCTGCGCCCGCGCCAGGTCGTTGCGCCAGGCCTCGGCGCCGTCCACCAGGTAGCGGTGCGGCCCGGGCACCGCCGGCGCCAGGTTCGGCGAGGATCCCCGCTGCGGCTCGTCCACCGGGTCGGCGTGGGCCAGGGCCGCCTCGAAGGCGGCGGTGTCCACGCCGCTCCCGTCCACCCAGGCGTCGATGGCGGCGCCGGGTGGCTGGCCGGCCAGCGCCGCGGCCGCCTCGGGCGAGAGGCCGAAGCCGGCGCGACGGCCGAAGTGGAGGACGTCGTCGGTGGTCCAGGCATCGATGGGGGTCAGGTCGGCCACGCTCGCCTCCTCGCTGGTCGTTCTCGCTCGCCGTTCAGGGCAGGGCGCCCGCCGCGATCCAGTTCCGCAGCGTCTGGACGGTGGGGGCGCAGAGGTTGGGGAGGCCGTAGGGCATGCGGTTGCCGTAGGCCTGGCCGGTGCCACCCGGATCGTCCTTGGTGACCTTCTCGATGAGCCAGGAGTGGGCCACGTCGCCGGCGGCCACCCGCTTCCAGCCCGCGCCGGCCGGGGCGTTCGACGGATCGACGCCGACCAGCTGGTTCCAGACCTCGGTGGCGCCGAGCGATGGCGCGAAGGAGACGTGGCCCACCGGCGAGGGCGTCCCGTGGCAGGAGGTGGCGCTGTTGGCCCCGCAGGTGCTGCGGAGCATGGGCAGGACGTGACCGGAGAAGGTCGGCGCGGCGACGGCGACGGTGATGGGGCAGGTCTCCGGCGGCGCCGGCGCGGGATCGGGGCCGGTGCCGCCACAGGCCGCCAGCAGGACGGGAAGCAGGGCCCATCGCAGCGCGGCCGTCGCCAGGGCGCGCCCGGGGCGGGCGGTGCGGCGCGAGGCGCCGTTCGGCAGGGAGGGTTCCAGACCCATGGAACCTACGCGGCGGGCCGGGTGGCCGCCACGCCGACCCGGGGACCTCCATGGGGCGACCTGCCTTGTGCAGGGGGAAGCCACGCACCTGCACCCACCTCGACACGGCGTTGCAGGGGCGCGGTGGCGGCGACTAAGAACCGTGTTCACACCCCAGGAGGCAAGGCATGCACTCGTCGTCCGCCGTCCGATCGATCGCCGTCGCGCTGGCGCTCGCCGCCACCTCGACCGCCGCGGCCCAGTCGAAGCCCGTGAAGGCCCCGGCGCCGGCCCCCGTCGCCACGGTGGAGCCTCCGCTCCCGCCCCCACCCGCACCGGCACCCGCTCCGGCTCGCGCCGCCGCCGTGCGCGACGACGGTGACGGCGCCCGGGCCATGGGCACCTGGGCGCTGGTGGTCTTCAACACCAAGCCCTTCGAGTTCCCCAACACCGGCGGCGCCACCCCCATCCCGCTCACCATCTACACCATCGGGCTGCGCCGCTGGACCACCGAGCCGCTCGGCCCGTTCCGCAACTGGGGCTTCGACCTGGGCCTGGGGCTGAACTACACCAGCAGCACCATCACCCAGCCGCAGACCGGGACGCTCACCACCACGGATGGCCCCTCCACCAAGGGGTTCGGGCTCCACGGCGGCCTGCCGCTGGCCATCACCCTCCACAAGCACGCCGTCTTCGAGCTGGTGCCGGAGGCGGACGTCATCTGGGCCAAGGAGACCATCCCGGGGGCGACCAGCGCTGCCACCACCACCTACGACGGCTGGTCGGCCCGGGTCGGCGCCCGGGCCGGCTTCGAGATCTTCTTCGGCTTCATCGGCATCCCCCAGCTGGCCATCGAGGCCAGCCTCGGGGCCTACCTGAAGTTCGACAGCGTCGCCTCGACCATCGGCAACATCGAGCGGTCGACCCGGGCCTGGGGCTTCACCACCCAGCGCGGCAACGAGCCCTGGTCCATCTTCAGCGGCAGCGTCGCCGCCATGTACCACTTCTGATCCACGTTCCGCCGGCTTGCCAGGCTGATCGGAGGTCACGATACGTGAAGGTGATCCTCTTCGGTGCCACCGGGATGGTCGGGCAGGGCGTGCTGCGGGAGTGCCTGCGCGACCCGGGGGTGGAGCAGGTGCTCGCCGTCGGGCGCAGCCCGGTGCCGCAGCGGCACGACCGGCTTCGCCAGCTCACGGCTCCCGACCTCTTCGACCTGTCGTCGCTGGAGGGCGAGCTGGCGCGGCTTCGACGCCTGCTTCTTCTGCCTCGGCGTCTCCTCGGCCGGGCTGGGCGAGGCGGCGTACCGGCGCCTCACCCACGATCTCACCGTGTCGGTGGCGCGGGTGCTGGCCCGGATCGCGCCCGGGGATGACCTTCGTCTACGTCTCGGGGCAGGGGACCGACGCCCGCGGCCGGGCGATGTGGGCCCGGGTCAAGGGGGAGACCGAGAACGAGCTGCTCCGGCTGCCACTCCGGGCGGTGATGTTCCGGCCCGGCTTCATCCAGCCGCAGGACGGGATCGTGTCGCGGACCCGGCTCTACCGCGCCCTCTACGCCGTCTCCTCGCCGGCCTTCCCGGTGCTGAAGGTCCTCTTCCCGGGCTCGGTGACCACCACGAGGCGGGTCGGCCGGGCCATGCTGGCCGTGGCCCGGGACGGCTCGCCGCGGCCGGTGCTCGAGACCCGCGACATCGACGAGCTCGGGGGCGGGGCAGGACGGGTCTCGTCCTCGCCGCGGGCCCGGTGAGGGCGCCCGGGCGCGGCGAGCCCGGGCTCACGCCGAGGCGGTCACCTTCTTGACGGCCTCCTCGAGCTTCCCCTTGTCGGCGCCGATCACGGTGCCGACCACCTTGCCCCCCTTGAAGATGAGCAGGGTGGGGATGGAGCGGATGCCGAAGTTCTGCGGCACCTGCTGGTGCTCGTCGACGTCCATCTTGCCCACCTTGAGCTTCCCCTTGTAGCGGCGGGCGATGTCCTCCACCGCCGGGGCGATGGCCTTGCAGGGTCCGCACCAGACCGCCCAGAAGTCCACCAGGACCGGCAGGTCGCTCTTCAGGACCTCCTGGTCGAAGCTGGCGTCCTGCAGGGTGACGATGTCGGTCGAGGCCATGTGTGCTCCTTCACGACGGCGGTGGAGGGCCCTTTCTATTCGGCCCCCGCGGCGCTGGCAAGCCGCAGCGCGGGCGTGGTAATTTCCCCCACCTGACGCGGAGTTGCGCGCCGCAGCAGAAGGACTCCGGATGGCCGGGTTGCTCTTCGTCTCGCAAGCCATGATCGACTCCTGGGCCGACCAGGGTCGCATCGACTTCGTCGGCAACGTCATGACGCTGCTCTCCGGCGAGGGGCGGGACCGCAGCTACGCGCTCGAACCGGCGGTCCGCTTCCTCGCCCTGCTCGGCGCCGACGCCGATCCTCACCGCCTGCTCAAGAAGGTGAAGTCGCTGGCCCAGCTCCGGGAGCTGGGCGCCGAGGTGGTCGACGCCTCGGTGGTGCTGGGCGACGTGGCCTACGAGGTGGAGCCGGGGTTCCTCGCCGAGACCAGCGCGCTGCAGGCGGCCGCCGCGGCACGGACCGCCCCCCGCCGTCCGCCGCCCCCGCCGCCCCCGCCGCGCCGCGCCCGCCCGCCCCGTCCCCGCCCCGTCCCCGCCGGCCGTCGCCCGGCCTGCCTCCGGCCCCCTGCCGGCCAACCTCGAGGCCCGCCGCAAGGAGGCCGAGGAGCTGGCCCGCTTCCTCCTCGACAAACTCTCCTGAATCCCATGCTAGGAAGCGGCGCCACCCACCCTGACGTGGGCACCGCCGGACACCCGAACCCATGAGCCTCGAACTCCTCCGCTTCGCCGCCGGCCTCTACGCGGTCGCCGCCGCCGGCTACCTGCTCTACTTCGCGCGCCCGCGCCACACCCTGGCGGCCCGCTTCGGCAGCTGGTTCCTCTCCGGGGCCGTGGTGGTCCACCTCGCCGCCATCGGGCTGGCCTGCAAGGAGTTCGGCGGGCTGGAGTGGTTCACCATGCGCGGCGGCTTCGTGCTCACGGCGGTGCTGCTGGCCGGGACCTACCTGCTGGTGCAGCGCTTCTACCACCTGCCCTCGGTGGGGGCCTTCGTCACGCCCCTCACGCTCATCATCCTGCTGCCCACGCTCTTCGGGGAGGGGGGCGCGCCCGGCGAGGCCCCCGCGGCGCTCAAGCACCCGGCCATCACCCTGCACATCATGACCGCCTCGCTGGGCGTGGCGCTCTTCGGCCTGGCCTTCGGCGTGGCGGTCATGTACCTGCTGCAGGAGCGCGAGGTGAAGGGGAAGCGGTTCGGCGCGCTCTTCTCGCGCCTGCCGCCGCTCAACTCGCTCGACAAGCTCACCGACCGGCTGGTCCGCCTCGGCTTCCTCGTCCTTCACCGTGGCCAGCATCCTGGGCGCGGTGATCGCCCGATCGGTCTGGAAGAGCGCCTGGTCGTGGGACCCGCAGCAGGTGTCCACGCTGATGATCTGGCTGCTCTACGGCGGCATGGTCCAGCTCCGCCACCTCGGCTGGCACGGGCGGCGCTATGCGCTGCTCACGCTGGCTGGCTTCGCCCTGCTGATGGTGTCCATCGTGACCCTGCGCTCGGTCCCTGGGCTGACCATGCACGCCGGGGAGTACAAGGGGCCTCGCACGGAGGTCGTGAAGTGAGCGAGCGCCAGCTCTTCCTGGTCGGCCTCTCGCACAAGAGCGCGCCCCTCGAGGTGCGCGAGCGGATGGCCCTGGACGGCGAGGACCTCAAGGAGGCGCTCCGGCAGCTGCGCGCCAGCCAGGGCGTGGACGAGGCCTTCGTGGTCTCCACCTGCAACCGCGTCGAGGTCTTCATCCAGGCCGAGGCCGAGGAGGCGGCGCGGGGCTTCTTCACCAGCCGCGCCCAGCAGGCCGGCGACCACCTCTACGTGAAGGCCGGGGCCGAGGCCGTCCGCCACCTCTTCCGCGTCGCCGCCAGCCTCGACTCGATGGTGGTGGGCGAGCAGCAGATCCTCGGCCAGGTGAAGGAGGCCTACGGCCTGGCCAGCGGCGTCCAGGCCGCCGGGAGCTTCATGTCCCGCCTCTGCAACCGGGCCTTCGCCACGGCCAAGCGGGTCCGGACCGAGACCGGCATCGGCAGGGGTGCCACCTCGATGTCGCAGGTGGCGGTCGACCTGGTCGAGAAGATCTTCGGGGATCTCAAGGGCCGGTCCATCCTGCTGGTGGGCGCCGGCAAGATGGGCGCGCTCTCGGCCAAGGCCCTCAAGGTGCTGGGCGCCGACCGCGTGCTGGTGACCAACCGCTCCCCGGAGCGGGGCCAGCAGCTGGCCGACCAGGTGGAGGGCCGGTTCCGGCCCTGGGGCGAGCTGGAGCAGCTGCTGGTCGAGGCCGACGTGGTGATCGTCTCCACCGGCGCCCCCACCTTCGTGCTCACCGCCGACATGGTCCGCGCCGCCATGCGCAAGCGGCGCCACCGCAACCTCTGCCTCATCGACCTGGCCGTCCCTCGCAACGTCGACCCGGCCTGCGCCGCGCTCGAGGACGTCTTCGGCTACGACGTCGACGACATGCAGAAGGTGGTGAGCGCCAGCCACGAGGCGCGGCGGGGCGAGGCCCTGAGCGCCGAGGCCATCGTCGAGGCCGAGGTCATCGCCTTCACCCGGGAGCGCGAGACCCGCGCCGCGCTGCCGGTGCTGGTGACGCTGCGCCAGCGGGCCGAGCAGATCGCCCGCGCCGAGGCCGAGCGGACCCTGGCCCGGGCCGGTGGCACGCTCGACGATCGGGCCCGGGCCTCGATCGAGGCCATGGCCCAGGCCATCGTCAACAAGCTCCTTCACCAGCCCACCATGAGGCTGAAGGCCTCCGCCGCCACCGGGGAGAGCGCCCTGGCCGGGGCCGCCGCCGAGCTGTTCGGCCTCGATCAGGCCGCCACCCCGCCTCGCCGCGGCACCCCGCTCAACGGCGCGACCGCCCCGGCCGCGCCCACCCCCACCGAGGAAGACGCGTGACCATCCGCATCGCCACCCGCAAGAGCCCGCTGGCCAAGTGGCAGGCCAACCACGTCGCCGACCTGCTCCGGGCCCAGGAGCCCGGCCTCCAGGTCGAGCTGCACGAGCTCATGACCCGCGGCGACAAGATCCTCGAGGTGCCGCTGGCCCAGGTGGGCGGCAAGGGGCTCTTCGTCAAGGAGATCGAGGACGCCCTGCTCAACGGGGAGGCGCGCAGATCGCCGTCCACTCGATGAAGGACCTGCCGGCCATCGTCGCCCCCGGGCTGGTGGTGGCCGCCGTCCCGGTGCGGGAGGACCCGCGCGACGCGCTCTGCTCGCCGCGCTGGAAGACGCTGGACCGGCTGCCCCAGGGGGCCCGCGTCGGCACCTCCTCGCTGCGGCGCTCGGCCCAGCTCAAGGCGGTCCGGCCCGACCTGAAGATGGAGGTGGTGCGGGGCAACGTCCAGACCCGGCTCAACAAGGCCTCGGAGGGGCTCGACGCCGTGGTGCTGGCCTACGCCGGCCTGCGCCGGCTCGGGCTGGCGCAGCACGCCACGCAGCTCTTCTCGCCGGAGGAGATGCTGCCGGCGGTGGCCCAGGGGGCGCTGGCGCTGGAGGCCCGCGCCGACGACGTGGCCACGCTGGCCCGGCTGGCGCCGGCTCGACGACCCGGAGACCCGCTACCGGGTCGAGGCGGAGCGCGGCTTCCTGGCCCGCATCGAGGGCGGCTGCCAGGTGCCCATCGCCGGCCACGCCACCGTCGCCAACGGGCAGGTCCACCTGCGGGCCCTGGTGGCCTCGGTCGACGGCACCCGCGTGATCCGCGGCGAGCGGCGCGGGCCGGTGGAGGAGGCGCGCGCCCTGGGCGACGCGCTGGCCGTGGAGCTGCTCGGCCACGGCGCCGGGGAGATCCTCAAGGAGGCCGAGGGACACACCGTCGGCCTCGGTGCCCCGGTCCGGAAGTAGGCCGGTGCGCCCGCTGGCCGGCCGGACGGTGGTCGTCACCCGCGGCGCGGGGGGCGACGACGCGCTCGGGGCCCGGCTGCGGGAGCTGGGGGCCGAGGTGCTGGAGTTCCCGGCCATCGCCCTGGCGCCGGCCGAGGACCTCGGGCCGCTCGACGCCGCGCTCCGCGGGCTGGAGCGGTTCGCCTGGGTGGCCTTCGCCAGCGCCAACGGGGTGGAGCAGGCGGTTGCCCGGCTCGACGCCCTCGGGCTGCCGCGCGGCGCCCTCGCCGATCGGAGGCTGGCCTGCGTCGGGCCGGCCACCGGGGCGCGGCTGGAGGCGCTGGTGCGGGCGCCGGATCTCATGCCGGCCGAGGCGACCGGGGTGGCGCTGGCCGCCGCGCTGGCTCGCCACGTGCGCGGCCGGGCGGTGCTGGTGCCGAGCGCCGCCGAGGGGCGGCCCGAGCTCTGCGACGGGCTGCGCGCGGCCGGGGCCGAGGTGGTGGCGCCGGTCGCCTACCGCACCGTCACCGCGCCGGCCGGCTCGCTGGCGCCGGCTCGGCGCGCTGCTGGCCGGGGGGCGGGTGGATGCCGTCACCTTCGCCTCGCCGTCGGCGGTGCAGGGGGTGGTGGCCGGGCTGGGTGCGGAGGCCGCGCGCCTCTCCGGGGTGCTGCTGGGGGCCATCGGGCCGACCACGGCCGAGGCGCTGCGCGCCGCCGGCTTCACGGCGGGCGTGGTGCCGGCGCGGTACACCGCCGCGGATCTCGCCGAGGCGCTGGCGGAGAGGCTGGGCAGGTAGCCCGAGGCCCGCATTCGACGGGTTCTCGGGAGGGCCTCCTGCGCTCCGGTCTCGCCGCCCGTCGATGCTCGAGGATGGGCGTGGATGGCGAGCGGCACCGCGCTGCGGCCGAGAAGCGCTGCGAGGCGGTGCGCGGATGGGCGCAGCCGAGGCGCCTGAAGTGCTTCGCGCGGAGACGGCTGCGGCAAGCCTGGTCCTCGCCTGGCGTGACCGCGAACGGTCGAGTCCGCGAAAAGGCTGTCCCTCTTGGGTTTCCTGCATTTCCGGCGCACCTGAAATGTCAGACCGGCATGAGACGATCCGTGAATGATCACGACCGCCATCCCGATCTCGGCCGCGGCTTCCGCTCACGCTCCGGCCAGCCGTCCCCTCGGACTCCTGGAAGCACGGCAGCACCGCGACGCGCTCAAGCTGCTCCTCCGCCGGGAGCAGGCCGCCATGGCCGACTTCCTCGTCGCCCTGGCAGACTTCGACCAGCGCCGCGGTTGGGAGGCGCTCGGCCACGCCAGCCTCTTCGCCTTCCTCCTCGGCGACCTCGGACTGACGCCGGCACCGACCTTCTGGCGCCAGGAGGCCGCTCGCCTCCTCCAGCGTTTCCCGGACCTGGAGGAACCGCTGCGCCACGGCGCGCTCTGCCTCACGACGATGGCCGAGCTTGCCAAGGTCCTGACGGCGGAGAACAGGGAGGCGGTCCTGCCGCGCTTCCTCGGCGTCTCCTCCCGCGAGGCGAAGGATATCGTCGCCGAGCTGCAGCCTCGCGAGGCTCCGGCCACGCGCTCGGTCGTGACGCGGGTGCAGGGAGCGGCGCCCGCTTCGTGGGCTGGCGCCGGTGGCCCCCTTGGCGCCACTGGCGGCTTGGCGACTGGTGGACCTGCTGGTGCGGCAGCAGCCATCGCGCAGGACTCGGCTTCGCCTCCCGCACGGGATGGCTTCACCGTGGGTGAACTGGGTTCGCTTACCCCAACCGGAGCCCCTCGTTCGCAACTTTGGGCGCCCAAAGTGGATTTCGAGGGAGTCACCGCGACAGTGGCGAGGCGCGACCAGATCGAGCCGCTCACCGCCGACCTGCGCCGGCTCCACATCACGGTGAGCAGCCAGTTCACGAGGAAGCTCGAGGCCGCGCGCCAGGGGCTCGGCCACTCCATCCCGAACGCCACGATGGAGCAGGCGCTGGAGGCGGCGCTCGACATGCTGCTCGAGAAGCAGGCCAGGGCGCGCGGTCAGGTGAAGCGACCGCGGAGCGCTGCCGCGACGTCGTCCCCGACCGCGCCCCCGTCGCCGACCAGCGGCAATGACCGACACGGCCAGGGTCAAGGTCGCGAGTTGGCTGAGCCGCCGGCTCCAGACCTGCGCCTGGCCTTGACCGCGCCGGATCCGGACACCGCGGTGCCGATCCACCGCAGGACCGGCCCGCGCGAGACCATCCCGGCCGCGGTCCGGCGCGCGGTCTGGGAGAGGGACGGCGGCCGCTGCAGCTGGCCGCTCGACGGCGGCGGTTTCTGCGGCTCGACGCACCTGCTGGAACTCGACCACATCCGTCCGTGGGCCCGCGAAGGCGAGCCCACGGTCGCCAACCTCCGCCTGGTCTGCCGCGCGCACAACATGCTGGCGGCACGTCGCGAGTTCGGGGCACGGTGCGTGGAGCGCCATCGAGTCGGCCGACGGGCCTGAGAGGTCACCCGCCTGGCCTGGTCCCGTGGCGACTCAGGCCGTGGCGCTGGCGAGCCGGACCAGGATCCCGATCGCCCCCGGCTCGCTGGCCGACCTACCCCTTGCCACCCCGCCCTTCGTGCTCCTGGTGCCCGTCGTCGTGGCCGTCGTTCCCAGCGTCATGGCCGTGCTTCTGGCCCTGCTGGTGCGGCTGCTGGATCGGCTCCCGCGGCTCGTGGTGGTAGTTCTCGCTCCGGATGGCGTGCCGCCGCTCCGGCTCCCGGGGATAGCGTTCCCCCGCGTAGTGACGCTGGTAGCGAGGCAGCGGCGCCGGGGGCGGTACGGCGCGGTGATCCCAGCGGTCCCAGCCGCGGCGCTGCTCCTCCCATCCGCGCCCCCAGTGCTCGCCCCAGCGCGGAGGCGCCTCCCTGCTCCAGCCGTGGAAGTAGGCGGGCGGGCGGCGGTAGTAGCGCACCGGGATGCGCAGCACGAAGAGCGGGACGTGGTCTGGGGCCACCGCGTGCCACGGTCCGTTGTACCAGCCGCTCGCGTACCAGGTGTCGCGCGCGAAGACCCAGTAGTAGCCGTCGTAGAAGAAGTAGTTCGAGCTGGCCCGGGGATCGTAGTAGACGGGGTAGCCGGGCACCTGCTGCAGGCTCGGGTACACCGGCACGTTGATGCCGATGGAGACGCCCGGGCTGGTGAACTGGATGCCGACCTGGGCCTGCGACGGGGTTGCCCAGCCGAGCAGGAGCATCGCGGCGACGAACAGGGTGCGCATCTCGTCCTCCCATGGCCCGCTCCTGGCTGCGAGCGGGCCGGCGTACCGCTTCCTGGAGGCATGGACGATGGCGAGGCGCGCGATCTTCACGCCCGGGCGGGGCCGGGGTGACGGGTTCCTGGTCTCAGTGATGCTTACGGCCCGGCCGTCGCCTGCGTCGCCTGGGTCCTGGCCCGCGTCGGTCCCGAACAGGGTTTCGCCCTGGCCTCCCTGGTGGCGGGCCTGGTCGGCGGCTGGGGCTCAGCCCCCCTTGCCCGCCGGCCGCTTCGGCCTGGCCCCCGTCTTCGTCCTGGCCGCCGCCGCGGCCTCCCTGGCCGCCGCCTTGGCCGCCTTGGCCGCCTTCTTCCGCGCCAGGAAGCCGGTCTCCTTCCGCTCGGCGTGCATCTGCTGCGGGGTCTTCCTCGGGCGCGGCGCCGCGGCGCGGGCCGCCTCGGCCGCCTCCTCCTTCTTGCGGGCCCCCGGCTCCAGCGTCCACCAGAAGAGCCGCTTCACCACCAGCGTGGCGTAGGCCCCCGGCGGCAGCGTGAAGGCCACGTTCACCTTGAGGCGGCCGTCGTTGAGGTCGTCGGGGCGGGCGTCACCCACGGTGAGCCGGCCGGGGTGGACCAGCAGCGGGCGCTCCTCGTGGTCGAAGTGGATCTCCGGCGTCTTCGGGACCGCCAGCGAGGCCAGCGTCATGTCCTCGCGCTGGAGCGGCGCCAGCGCCGCCTTCTCCACCTGCGGGTCGGAGAAGGTGGAGGCGGGGCCGAGCAGCGGGAAGGTCATGCGGTTGAGCCGGCGCGCCGTCTCGCCGTCCAGCTCGCGCGGGAAGACCAGCGAACCGGCCTGGTAGCGGATCGACACCAGGCGCTGGATGCCCACCACGTCGCGGAGGAACTGGCGCACCCCCTCGTTCCAGAGCCAGGACTGGTAGGTGAAGACCTGCAGCGCCCGCCAGCGGGGCTCGGTCCGGAGCAGCGCCCCGCGGAAGTCGGCGGGGCTCTTCTTCAGCCACTTGAGGACCGCCTCGTACCGCTCGGCGCCCGGGTGCGGGTTGCGGGCCGCCCAGTCCCCCCAGTGCTCCTTCCAGAACTGCTTCACCCGGGCGTCGCAGGTGGCGTCGAGCTCGCTGGGGTGGGCGATGACGTTCTTGAGCGCGGTCTCGAAGTCGCCGCGCATCAGCTCCTTCACGATGAAGCCCTGGCCGTGCTTGAGCGGCCCGAACCGCTGCGAGTCGAAGTAGTTCACCACCCCGAGCCGGTGGACCTCGGCCACCGAGGCCGGCAGGCGTCCCACGTCGTCCTGCGAGAGGTCCCGCACCGTGACCGCGAAGCGGTTGGAGGTGGTGTTGCGCGCCGAGAGGGGCTGGCGGGAGCGCCCCATGGCCTTGAGGCGCAGGTCGGCGTCCTGCAGCTCGAGGTCGCGCCCCTTCACCGCCACCAGCTGGGTGGTCCGGCCCTGCTTGTCCTTCAGCCCGCAGTAGCTGACGTCGGCGCGCGGCACCTTGAAGCGCGAGCAGATCCGCTCCACCGCCTCGAAGGTGGTGAGCTTCTGCTTGTCCATCAGGTAGACGCGCCAGGCACCCTGGGGGTCGTCGTCGAACCGCCAGGACTCGGTGACGACGAAGTCTTCCGGGCGCTGCTTGAGCCGCATGGTTCACTCCGGGCGAGGGCCCGGGCGCATCGCGCTCAGGCCTTCTGCCGGTAGAAGAGGACGACGGACAGGCAGTGGAACTCGTCGTCGGACGACTGGGAGACGACCTTGTCGACCACCTCGAGGTCCGCGTTGGCGCGCAGCCACCGGGTGATGGTCTCGCCCAGCTCCTCGCGCTCCTTGGCCTTGGTGGCGGAGAAGACCTTGACGCCGGTGAAGGTCACGGCGCGAGTATCCCCGTCGGGTGGGGGTGTGTCAAAATAGGCTCCCATGCTCATCGATCTGCACGTCCACACCCGCCACACGCCGGGCGGCGCGCTCCGGCCGCTCGACGTGCTGGCCCGCGCCCGGGCCCTGGGCCTCGACGGGGTGGCCTTCACCGACCTCGACACGCTCGCGGCGCTGCCGGAGGTGCGCGCCGCCGCCGCCGAGACCGGGGTGCTGGCGCTGGTCGGCCTCACCCTCGGCACCGATCACGGCCGCTACCTGTGCTTCTTCGCCGATCCGGAGCGGCTGGCTCCGCCGGCCGAGTCCTTCGGCCCCTCGCCGCGGCCGGTCCGCGCCGCGCTGGCCCGGGTGGCCGCGCTGGGCGGGGTCGCCGTGGCGGCCCACCCCTACGACCGCGCCCTGGCGCCGGCCTCCGCCGACGCGCTCTTCACCCTCGACGGGCTCTGCGCCGTCGAGGGGCTGCACGGGCGCAGCCCGGGGCGCGTCAACGACCTCGCGGTCGAGGCGGCCGACCACCTGGCGCTGCCCTGCGTGGGCGGCTCCGGGGCGCTCGGCTCGCTCGACGAGCTGGGGACGGCGGCCACCCTCCTCCGCGAGCCGGTGGCCGACGAGGCCGGGCTGGTGGCCCAGCTCAGGGCCGGCGCCTGCTGGGCGGCCGCCCTCGGGGTGAAGCTCAGCGCTCCCAGCGCAGCAGCTTCTCGTCCTGGAACCAGGCCCGGCGCTTCCCGGCCGGCCAGGACCACTCCGCGGTCGCGGCCGGGCGGTCCAGCCTGATCTTCTCGGGGACGCCCCAGGCCATCTCCACCGCCCGGGTCCCCATCCCCTCCACCAGCTCCCGGCGGCCGATGGCGTCGCGCTGCTCCTGCGGCAGCGCGGCCAGGGCGCGCGACGGGTCGTCGGGGGTGAGCACCCGGTCCACCTCGGCGACCAGGTCATCGGCGCTGACGCTGGCGGAGGAGAGCACGATGACGAAGGGGCGGTCCTCGCCGGCGATCTTGAGGTAGACCCACGGGCAGTAGCGCGGTGACATCACCGCCCGCCGGGCGATGACCAGGCCGGTCGGGAACTCGACCTGCTCGATCCGGACCGGCGTCCCCGGGAGGAGGATGCGCTCGGGGGCCGGCGGCGGGATGATGCTGTTGTCGGTGCCGCGCAGCAGGTCGACCTCGCCGGGCGGGGCGTCGAGCAGCAGCAGCTTCGAGCGGTCGCCGAAGAGCGGAGAGGCCGCCAGCGCCACGCGCAGGTAGCGGGACTGGCCCGCCAGCGCGGCCTGGGTGCGCTCCCGCTCGGCATCCGGCACCACCACCAGCGGCGCGCAGCCGGCCGCGGCGGCGGCGAGGGCGATCCCGGCCACCAGCCGGAGGCCGCGCCCGGTCACTCCTGCTCCAGGAACTTCTTGCCCAGCTCGCGCGAGCGCTGGGTGGCGGCCTCGACCGCGTCCATCAGCGTGGTGCGCAGGCCGCCGGCCTCGAGGGTGTGGAGCCCGGCGATGGCGGTGCCGCCCGGGCTGGTCACCTGGTCCTTGAGCCGCCCGGGATGCTCGCCGGTCTCGATGAGCAGCTTGGCCGATCCCAGCACGGTCTGCGCGGCCAGCTCCTGGGCCTGGTCGCGGGCCAGCCCGGCCTTGACGCCCCCGTCGGACAGGGCCTCGATGATGAGGAAGATGTAGGCCGGCCCGGAGCCGGAGAGGCCGGTGACGGCGTCCAGCAGCGGCTCGTCCACCACCACCGCCATGCCCACCGCCTCGAAGAGGGCGCGGGCCTGGGCCAGGTCCGCCTCGGTGGCGTGCTCGCCGGGCGAGAGCGCCGTGGCCCCGGCCCCCACCAGCGCCGGCGTGTTGGGCATGGTGCGGATGATGCGGACGCCGTGGCCCACCTGGCGCTCGATGGCCGCGATGGGCACGCCGGCGGCGATGGAGATCACCAGCTTCGACTGGTCGAGGGCCGGCTTGATCTCCTGCAGCAGCTTGTTCATGGCCTGCGGCTTGACCGAGAGGACCACGATGGAGGCCTCGCGGGCGGCGGCGAGGTTGTCCCTGGTGAAGCGGACGCCGTACTTGTGGGTCAGCTCCGGCCCGCGCTCGGCGCGGCGGTCGGCGCAGATGATCTCCTCGGGGGCGGCGACGTGGGCGCGAAGCAGCCCCTTCAAGAGGGCCTCCGCCATGTTGCCCGCGCCGAGGAAGGCGATGCTCTTTCCGAGTGGCATCCGGCCACTCTACCCGATGATGAAGTCCTCGCGCACGGCGCCGTCGGCGCGGTCGAAGCGGGCCAGGGAGAAGCGGTCGAAGAGCTCGTGCTTGCCGCGGCCGGTGAGCCAGTCGGCGTAGAGCTCGGCCATGGCCGGGGCCATCATGAAGCCGTGGCCGACGAAGCCGTGGAGCTGGTGGAAGTTGGCGAAGCCGGCCGGCCCGAGGATGGGGTTGTTGTCGGGGGTGACGTCGTAGCAGCCGGCCCACTGGCGCACCACCTTGACGCCGCCGAGGCGGGGCATGAGCCGGGTCGAGGCCCGGGCGAAGCGGGCCAGGAAGCGGAGGGTGGAGCCCATCTCCACGCCGGGCGGCTCGTCCGGATCGCCCATGCCGCCCACCAGCTCCCCGCGCTGGGACTGCGAGAAGTAGAGCCCGGTCCCCAGCAGCGAGACCAGCGGGTCGAGGAAGGGCTCGAGCGGCTCGCCCACCAGGATCTCGTGCCGGGTGGGCCGGTTGGGCGTGGCCACGCCGGCCAGCGCCGCCACCTGCCTCGACCAGGCCCCGGCCGCGTTGACCACCAGGCCGCAGGCCACCGCGCCGCGCTCGGTCTCCACGTGGGTGAGCCGGTCGGCCGTGTGGCGCAGCCCGGTGACGCGGGCGAAGGTGCGGACCTGGACGCCCATGGCCTCGGCCTGGGTGGCGTAGCCCCAGAGGAACGGCCAGGGAAAGACCACGCCGTCGTCGGGGTTCCAGGAGGCGGCCACGAACTGCGACGGGTCGAGGTGGGGCACCACCTCGACCGCCTCCTCGGGCGAGAGCAGCCGGGTGCGCATGCCGTGGCGGGCGTGGAGCGCGGCGTTGCGCTCCAGCCGGGCCACCTGCCCGCCGTCGGGCGCGAGGAACAGGTAGCCGCCGGGGCGGAACCAGACGTTGATGCCGAGGTCGACGGCGAAGCGGCGGCAGATCGCCAGCGAGCGGAGCGCCAGCGTCACCATGTCGGAGGTGGACCACTGCGCGCGCACCCCGCCCCCGTTCCGCCCCGAGGCGCCGGCGTTGAGGTAGGCCTGGTCCAGCACCAGCACGTCGCGGGTCCCGCGCCGGGCCAGCTCGTAGGCCAGCGAGAGGCCGAGGATGCCGCCGCCGACGATCACCACGTCGGCCCGGGCCGGGAGCGGCGGCAGGGCGCCTGGGCCCGGCGGGCGCGGCGGCGCCTCGGGCGGGATGCCCAGGTGGCCGATGGGGAGGGTGGCCGGATCGAGCGCGGCCAGCGCGGCCAGCGTGATCGGCTGGACGGGCGGCCGGGCGGTGAAGGGCGCGATCTCGCCGGGGCTGGCGCCGAGGCGGAGCAGCTCGCGCGCCACCAGGGCGAGGCAGCTCTTCCCCTGGCACGGCCCGGTGCCGAAGCCGGTGTAGCGCTTCACCGACTCGAGGTCGCGGTGGCCGGCCGCGAAGGCGCGGTGCACCTCCTCGAGCGAGACGTCCTCGCAGGCGCACAGCAGGGTCTTACCCACGGGCGGCCTCCCCGGCGCGGCGTCCCGCCTCGGCCGCGCGGGCGCCGTCCATGGCGCCGGTCACCTCGCCGGCGGCGAAGAGCCCCGGCACCGCGGTGTGGCCGTCGGGGTCGGCGGTGACGGCGAAGGCGGCGGCGGCGGCCTCGAAGGCCACCGGCGCGCCGAGCTGCCGGGCCAGGTCGGTGGCCGGGGCGGGCGGCTGGACCACCGCCACCGTGTCGCAGCCCAGCTCGCCGCCGCTGCCGTCGGCCAGCGCGCGCACCCGGCCCCGGCCCAGGACGCGACGCGCTCCCGCCACCCGGACCACCGCCATGCCGGCCTCCTCGAGCCTGGCCGAGAGCGCGCCGGCCTCGTCGCCGGTCCCCAGCACCGCCGCCCTTCGGCCCGGCACGGTGCCGTGCTCGGCGAGGGCCACGGCCAGCCCGCGCCCCCAGAGCACGCCCGGGCGGTCGCCGTCCTCGATGCCGGCCGGCACCGCGGTGCCGCCGGCGCAGAGGACCACCCGGGCCGGGCGGACCAGCCGCAGCCGGGGCGAGGCGCCGCCCTGCTGGAGGAGCGCCAGCACCGAGCCGCCGTCGAGCCAGAGGCCGAGCACCGGGGCGTCGAGCGCCAGCTCGCCGCCCGCCGCCCGCACCGCGGCCTCCACCCGGCCCGCCACCGACAGCGGCGGCTCGCCGGGCAGCAGGTAGCGGCAGCGGAGCCGTCCGCCCGGGCGGGGCTCGGCGTCGGCCAGCAGCACCCGGCGCCCGGCCTCCGCCAGCGCCCCGGCCGCCGAGAGGCCGGCCGGCCCGGCGCCCACCACCAGCGCGTCGAACCGCTCCTCGAGCGGCGTGGCCGGCGGGAGGAGGGGGCCGTCGGGGAGCCTGCCGATGCCGGCCAGCCGGCGCGAGAAGGCGACCACGGCCCGGTTGAGGGGCAGGCTGGAGGTGCCGAGGTGGTGGTGGTCGAGGCCGTCCGGGGTGGCGAGATCGATGACGCCCAGCAGGTCGTGGGCCGCGGTCGGCAGCGCGTGCTGCGTCTCCACCGCGAGCCCGTCGGCGCAGGGGGTCCGGCAGGCGCGCACGCCGGGCTGCCCGTCGACGCGCACCAGGCAGGAGTGGCAGCTTCCGGCCAGGCAGAACGGGCCGCGCGGGCGGTGGTACTTGGCGCTGCGGGCCAGCAGCGGGCGCCCGGCGGCCAGGAGGGCCGTGGCGATGGGCTCTCCGGCGCGGGCCGGGACCGGGTGGCCGTCGACCAGGATGGTGCAATCGGCGTCGAAGCGGGAGTCGGGGAGGCGGGGCATCGCGGTGGCGGAGGCTCCCCGGGGGGAGCGGCGCCGGGAGAATAGCGCCTCGGCCCCCCGGCGGCGACGGAAAGCCAGTGCCGTTATGATCCCCAGGTGTCGGTCCTCTTCGTCTTCGTCGACGGCGTGGGTGCGGGACGGCCCGACCCGGCCGTCAACCCGCTGGCGCACCGTCCGTTCCTGCTCTCGCGCTTCGAGGACGGGAGCGGCCCCGACCTCCCCTCCGGCGGCCGGGCCGGGCTGGCCGACGCCCGCCTGGGCGTGCCGGGCCGGCCCCAGTCGGCCACCGGGCAGGCCACCATCCTCACCGGCGAGAACGCACCGGCGCTCCTGGGCAAGCACCTGCTCGGCTTCCCCAACCCGCGGCTGCGGACGCTGCTGCAGGTCCACTCGGTCTACCGGCGGCTGGCCGAGGCGGGGCGGCGGGCCGTCTTCGCCAACGCCTACCCGGTCGACTACCTGCGAGCGCTCGGGTACCCGGCCGACGGCGAGGCGGAGTTCGACGTCCTGCGCCGGGTCCGCGCCTCGGCCACCACCGTGGCCTTCGCCGCCGGCGGCGGCGCCTTCCGCACCTTCGACGACGCCCGGGCCGGGCGTGGCCTGACCCACGACCTCACCGCCCGGAGGGCCGAGGGGCTGGGGCTGCGGAGGCGGCTGCCGATCCGGACGCCCGAGGAGGCGGCCGGGATCTTCCAGGGCCTCGCCGGCGGGGCCGACCTCGCCGCCTTCGAGTTCTTCGAGACCGACGAGGCGGGCCACGCCCGCTCCATGTCGCGAGCCCTCGACGCGCTCGATCGCCTCGACCGGTTCCTGCGCGCCCTGGTGGCGGGGCTGGGGCCGGAGGACTCGCTGGTGGTGACCAGCGACCACGGCAACCTCGAGGACCTGTCCACGCGCAACCACACGCTGGCCAGGGTCCCGGTGCTCGGCTTCGGCCGCGCCGCCGGGCGGGTCGAGGCGGTGCGGGATCTCACCGGGCTGGCGCCGCTGCTGCTGGGGCTGGCGGGCCTGCCGGGCGCCGCCGGCGCACCGCGCCCCACCGGCCAGGCCTGAGGCTCACTCCTCGTCGGGGTCGCTGGGTCGGCGGACCACCGAGGCGGTCAGCCAGAGCCGATCGCCGTAGGCCTGCTCGGCGCAGACCCAGAGCCGCACGGGCTCGCCGCCGACCGCGGCGCCCGACCCCGACTCGGGGCCCCAGACCCACTCGCGCGCCGTGGCGTCACCGCCGGTGCGGGGCTCGCCGGGCGCGGCCCCGAGCAGCTCGGCGGCCACCTGCGTGGGCCGGGCCGGCTCGGCGGCCACCAGCTCGACCAGGGTCACCAGCCCGGCCAGGTCCGCCTCGACGCGGGCCACCGCCAGGACCGCGTCGCCGGCGGTGAAGGCCACGTCCGGCTCGGAGAGGTCGACGTTGAGCAGCCGGCGGCGCTCGGCGTCCAGCCAGACCGGATCGGACCAGGCGCGCCAGCCGCGGGTCGCGAAGGCCGCCAGCGCCTCGCGGCGGGGGCGCAGCAGCAGGTCGGCCAGCGGCGGCAGGCGCAGCGCGCTCATGGCCGCACCGCCTGCGGCGCCGGCGCCTGCCAGGGCGAGGGCAGGATCGGGGGGCGCTCCAGCGCCCGGGCCACCCGCTGCAGCTCGATCTCGCCCACCAGCAGCGACGGGGCCACGGTGGCGGTCGGCACGAAGCCGCTCTCCGCGCCGCAGTAGCCGTTGAAGGCGCGCGAGGTGTCGCCGGTGGCGAGGATCCGGTTGATGCTGGCCAGGGGCGTCCCCACCAGCTCGACGCCGCGCACCAGCGTCTCGGCGCCGGTCCGGGCGTCGACCCGGTAGACCAGCCGGGGGGTCCCCTTGAAGGCCTGGTAGCCCCAGGTCTGCGTGTTGGTGTTGCCGCCGGTGATGTCGCGGATGACCAGGCCGTAGGGCTTCCCCTGGCGCTGCGCCTCCGCCATCAGCTGCCGCTTCAGCTCGGCGGCGCTCACCTGCCGCGACGACTCGACCACCAGGTTGGCCATGCGCGCCATGGCGGGGCGCGATCCCTGCGAGCGGCCATGGCCGTTGGAGTGGGTGAAGGGCTTGACCGGCCGCCTCGAGAGCAGGAACCCCACCAGCCTCCCGTGGTCGACCAGCACGGTGCGCTGCCCGGGGACGCCCTGGTCGTCGTAGGCGTAGGCGCCGTTGAGCGGGGTCCCGGCCGCGGTGGCCAGCGTCGGGTCGTCGAGCACGGTGAGGAACGGGGGCAGCACCAGCTGGCCGACCTGCCCCTGGAAGGTCTGCCCCTCCCTGTCGTCGTCGAGCCGCTCGCCCTCGAGGCGGTGGCCGACCGCCTCGTGGAAGAGGACGCCGGCCGCCTCCGACTCGAGGATGGCCGGGCCGCTGTAGGGGTCGATGGCCGGCGCCGCCATCAGCGCCTTCAGCTCGTCGGACACCGCGCCGGCGGCACGGCGCAGCGCCTCGGCGCCCGGCAGCCCGGACTCGTCGGCGGCGTAGAAGTCACGGCCGCCCTCCAGCAGCTGGCCGTCCGGGGCGCGGGCCGAGGCCAGCACGTGGACGGCATAGAGCCGCTGCTCGGTGACCAGCCGCGTCCCCTCGGAGGTGGCCAGCCAGCGGACCTGCCGCTCGGCCGTGACCCGCACCACCGAGTCGAAGACGTGGGGCTGGTCGCGGAAGGCGGCCGAGGTCTCGCGGACCGCCCGCCGCCAGCGCTCGGCGTCGAGCTGCAGCGGCCGGGCCGGTCCGACGTGGTGGACCGGCGCCTCGCGGCTGAACGACGGGGCGCGCTGCGGGTCGTCCGGCCGGTAGACGTCGCGGGAGCGCTTGCGGAAGAAGCTGGAGAGGGCCTCCTTGTACCGCTCGTCGGCCAGCAGCCAGAGGGCCTGCCGGAGGGCGGCCGGGTCGTCGTCGAGCGGGGCCTCGCGCGGTGCGCTCCAGGTGGGCGAGTCGCCGCCCAGCACCATCACCTCGTCGCTCCCCGAGGAGTCGAACTCGTAGCTGCCGACCCGCAGGTCGATGCCCAGGCGGCGGTCCCGCCTGGACAGGTCGGTGACCACCGCGCCGGCCCGCCCGGCGATCTCGGCCGTGCTCAGCTCGCGCACCTGGAAGCCGACGAAGTAGGGCGGGTCGTACCCGTCGAGGCGCAGCCGGGCGGCGGTGCGATCCAGCTCCAGCCCCATGGCCTCGAGGACGGGCAGGCGGGGATCGGCGGCGGCGGCGAGCGCGAGGGCGAGCAGGGCGGCGGTCACGGCCCCTAGTTAACACGCCGGCCCACGCGGCGCCCGGGGAGCGGTACACTCCACGCGCCGTGCAGACCTTCGGCAGATACCGGCTCCTCGCGCCCCTGGCCTCGGGCGGCATGGCCGAGATCTGGCGCGCCGAGGCCGACGGTCCGGAGGGGGTGCGCCGCGAGGTGGCCCTCAAGCTGGTGCGGGGCGGGCCGGCCGCCACCGGCGACTTCGCCCGGATGCTGGTGGAGGAGGCGCGGCTGGTGACGCGGCTCCACCACGCCAACGTGGTGCAGGTCTTCGAGCTGGTCGAGTCGGAGGGTCGCTTCGGGCTGGTGATGGAGCTGGTGCGCGGCCGTGACCTGGGCCGGGTCCTGGAGCGCTGCCGCGAGCTGGGGATCCGCCTCGGGCTGGTGCGCGCCGTCCAGGTCGGCGTGGAGGTGGCCAAGGCCCTGGCCTACGCCCACCGGCTCACCGTCGACGGCCAGCCGGTCGGCCTGGTGCACCGGGACGTCTCGCCCCACAACATCCTCGTCTCCTACGAGGGCGAGGTGAAGCTGGCCGACTTCGGCATCGCCCGGGCCACGGGCCGGCTCGACCTGACCGATCCCGGGACCGTGAAGGGGAAGCTGGCCTACATGGCGCCGGAGCAGGCGCGTGGCCAGCCGCTCGACGGCCGCGCCGACGTCTTCGGGCTCGGCGTGGTCCTCTGGGAGCTGTGCGCCGGACGGCGGCTCTTCGCGCGCGAGTCCGAGGCGGCCACGCTGGCGGCGGTGCTCGACCCGGAGCCGGTGGGCCCGCCCTCGGCGTGGAACGAGGCGGTGCCGCCCGGCCTCGACGAGGTGATCCTGGCGGCGCTGGCCCGCGACCCGGAGCGGCGCATCGGCTCGGCCGAGGCGCTGCGGGCGGCGCTGGCCGCCCAGTGGCTGGAGCTGGCGCGGGACCAGGAGGAGCAGGACCTGCGCGGGCTGATGCAGAGGCTCTGGCCCGACGGCGACCTCCCCACCATGGCCGGCGAGCCGACCCGGCTGCGGCCGACGCCCTCGCCGGCCGGGCCGCCCGCCCGGCTCGAGGCGCCCGAGGAGGCCACCGTGCTGGCGCCCGCCAGCCGGCGCCGGCGGCTCGCCATCGGCGCGCTGCTGGTGGTGGCGGCGCTGGCGGCGGGGTGGGGCTGGCACCGGCTGGCGGTGCGCCCGGAAGGGGAGGGCATGGCCTCGCCGGCGGCGAGCGCGCCGGGCGAGCCGCCCGGCTCCGGCCATGGGCTCTGGCCGCTCGGCGGGATCGACGAGGCGGCGGCCAGGCAGGGCGAAGGGGTGGTCCGCGTCCACGTCGTCCCCTGGGCCGTGGTCAAGGTCGACGGCATCTCCGTGGGCGAGACGCCCCAGGACCTGCGGCTGCTCGCCGGGTCACACCGGCTGCGCGCCGAGCACCCCGTGCTCGGCAGCGCCGAGATCGAGCTGTCCGTCGAGCCCGGGCGCCGCCAGCTCTGGCGCCCGGCGCTGAAGCCGTAGAGCGCATCCCACCACCCCGGCCCGCTGCGGCGAACGAGGCCGGCGTTCGCGGGGCAGCCTCCTCCCGGCGCGGCCCGGCGTGCCACCAGCGCGCCTTCGCGGCTCGGTGGCCGGGTGCCCGACCCGGTGCCCGGCCTCGCTCGCCTCGCGAAGGCCGGCAGCCTGGCTCCGCTCCTCCCCACCGGCCCGACGCCTGACGCCCGGGCGCCGGGCTCCCGCCTCGCCGTCCCCGGTGCCGGGCCCTGGCGGCGGCCCGCCCGGCCACCCACGCCCACCCAGGCCAGATCGCGACCGCCATGGGCCGGTTGACGAACTCCACTGGATCTACTACCTTTGAAATCAAGTTTTCAAACCCGGATTCTGGATCCATCGATCGAATGGAATTACTGAGCGACGACGAGATCAGCCGGCTGGAGCGCGAGCGCTCCGGTGGGATCACGACGGGTGAGGTGGTCCGGCTCTTCGAGGCCCGCGGCGCGCGGCTCTCGGCCTCGACGTTCCGCAAGTACGTCCAGCTCGGGCTCCTGCCGCGCAGCCGCCGGGTGGGGCGCAAGGGCAAGCACGCCGGCTCGACCGGGATCTACCCGGTGGCCGTGGTGCGCCGCATCGCGCTCATCAAGCGGATGATGGCCGAGGGGTACACGGTCGACGACATCCGCGGCAGCTTCGTGACGCTGCGCAACCGCCTCGAGGACGTCGAGCAGGGGCTGGCCGACCTGGTCGCGTCCATCGCCGTCAAGGCGCGGATGCACCCGCGCAAGCGGCAGTTCGAGGCGGAGCTGGGCCGGGCCGGGCGCGAGGCGCGCGCGGCGTTCCGGAGGCTGGAGAGGGTGGGGGGTGCGGTCGCGACGATCGGGGCGGCGGAGGCCGCCGGATCACGCGGCCCGGGCGCGGGGGCCGCGCTCGTCGGCAGGTGACAGGGGGCGCCGCTCGCGGCGCAACGGTGGTGGACGGAGGGGTCGGGGATGAGCGAGGCCAGGCGGAACCAGGAGCTGGAGGCGGAGGTCGGACCGGAGCAGGGCGACGCCGAGGGGGCGCGCCGTCGCTCCAAGACCATGTCGCGCAAGGAGATCGCGCGCGACCTGCGTCGGCAGCGCCAGTCGGGGGTGCTGGACCCGGAGCTGGACGGGGTGATGCAGGAGATCGAGGCCAACCGGCCTCACGCCAGGGCCCAGTGCGCCACCGGGCCCCGCCCGTGCATGTTCATCTCCTGCAAGCACCACCTCTACCTGGACGTGAACCCGGCGACCGGGTCGATCAAGCTCAACTTCCCCGACAAGGAGGTCTGGGAGATGGGCGAGACCTGCGCGCTGGACGTCGCCGACCGCGGCGGCATCACGCTGGAGGAGGTCGGGGCCATCATGAACCTGACCCGCGAGCGGATCCGCCAGGTCGAGACCCGCGGGCTGCTCAAGCTCCGGGCCATCTGCGAGGACGAGCCCCGCTCCAACAATCCGGCCCTGGGCGGCCGCGACGGACGCTGAAGGCGCCCCGGGCCCTCCCGGGGCGGGCGTGCCGCGCGCCGTCCTTGAATCCCCTGCACGCGGCTGGTAAACGGGGCCTCCCTCCCGGGAGGTCTCCATGGTCCGTCGCGCGCTGCTCTCGGTCTCCGACAAGGCCGGTCTCGTCCCCTTCGCGAAGCGCCTCGCCGCCCTGGGCGTCGAGCTGCTCTCCACCGGCGGCACCCAGAAGGCGCTGGCCGAGGCGGGCGTGCCGGTCACCTCGGTGGGCGACTTCACCCAGGCCCCGGAGATCCTCGGCGGGCGGGTCAAGACGCTCCACCCGCGGGTCCACGGCGGCATCCTCTTCCGGCGCGGGCTGGCCTCCGACGAGGCCGACGTGGCGGCGCGCGGCATCCCGCCCATCGACCTGGTGGTGGTGAACCTCTACCCGTTCCGCGAGGCGGTGGCGGCCGGCAAGGCCTTCGACGCCTGCGTCGAGGAGATCGACATCGGCGGCCCGACCATGGTGCGCAGCGCCGCCAAGAACTCGGCCCACGTCGGCGTGGTGGTCGACCCGGCCGACTACGAGCGCGTCGCCGCCGAGCTCGAGGCCGGCCGGGCCCTCTCGGCCGCCACCCGCTTCGACCTGATGAAGAAGGCCTTCGCCCACACCGCCGCCTACGACGCCGCCATCAGCGAGTACCTGAGCGCGCGCCCCGCCGCCGACGCCGCGCCGCTCCACTTCCCGGGCACGCTGGGCGCCGTCTTCCAGAAGGTGCAGGACCTCCGCTACGGCGAGAACCCGCACCAGGCCGGCGCCTTCTACCGGGCCGGGCGCGAGCCGGAGGAGCCCACCGTGGCCTTCGCCTCGATCCTCCAGGGCAAGGAGCTCAGCTACAACAACCTGCTCGACCTCGAGGCGGCGCTGGCCAACCTCAAGGAGTTCGACGAGACCGCGGCCGTCATCATCAAGCACAACACCCCCTGCGGCGTGTCGCTGGGCCAAACCCTGGCCGACGCCTTCGCCCGCGCCCGGGCCTGCGACCCGGTCAGCGCCTTCGGCGGCATCGTGGCGCTCAACCGGCCGGTCGACGAGGCGGCGGCCCGGGAGCTGACCGACCTCTTCCTCGAGTGCGTCATCGCCCCCGCCTACGACCCGGCGGCGCGGGCCCTGCTGGCCGCCAAGAAGAACCTGCGGCTGCTGGAGTCGCCGCGCCTCGGGCAGCCGCGCGCCGCCTGGCGCCGCCGCCCCGAGGAGACCCGCGAGCTGCGCTCCATCACCGGCGGCCTGCTGGTGATGGACCGCGACCTGGGCACGGTGAGGCGCGAGGACTGCAGGGTGATGACCCGGCGCGCCCCCACCGAGGCGGAGTGGAAGAACCTGCTCTTCGCCTGGAAGGTGGTGAAGCACGTCAAGTCGAACGCCATCGTCTTCGCCAGCGAGGACCGGACCGTGGCCATCGGCGGCGGCCAGACCAGCCGCGTCGAGTCGGTCAAGACCGCGGTGATGAAGGCGCAGCTGCCGGTGCGCGGCTCCTGCGTCGGCTCCGACGCCTTCTTCCCGTTCGCCGACGGCGTCGAGGAGATCATCAAGGCCGGCGCCACCGCCATCATCCAGCCGGGCGGCTCGATGCGCGACGCCGAGGTGGTGGCGGCCGCCGACGCGGCCGGGATCGCCATGGTGGCCACCGGGATGCGCCACTTCCGGCACTGATCCCGCCGCCCCGGCCCGCGGCGTACCGGGACGGCCGACGGGCTACACTCCCGCCTCGGAGGCCGGGCCATGGGCGATCGCGTGACGACGGGGCGGAAGAGGCGGCTCGGCGATCGCGCCGACGGGCGGCTGCTGCGCAGCCTGAGCCCCATCTACCAGATCATCCCGTACATCATGCGGACCCGGGTGGACGCCCAGGACTACTTCGAGGATCGCATCGACGTGGGCCCGGCCGAGGCCTGGCTGCGGCGGCAGCGGGCCGCCGGCCGCACCGACCTGGGCTACCTGGCGCTCTTCATGGCGGCGCTGGTCCGCATCATCTCGCAGCACCCCCGGCTCAACCGCTTCGTGGCCGGGCAGCGGCTCTACGCCCGCCACGAGATCCTCTTCGCCATGGTGCTCAAGCGCCGGCTGCACCAGGACAGCCCGGAGACGGTGGTGAAGCTCCGCTTCGACCCGCGGGCCACCGTCTTCGAGGTGGCCCGGATCATCGAGGAGGCGGTCTCGGCCAACCAGGGCGAGGACACCCGCAACGAGACCGATCGCACCGCCCGCCTCTTCACGGCGGTGCCGGGCGCGGTGCTGCGCGGGCTGATGTGGCTGCTGCGGGCCCTCGACTTCCACGGCCTGCTGCCCGGCGCCATCCGCCGGGCCAGCCCCTTCCACGTCACCGCCTTCGTCACCGACCTCGGCTCGCTGGGGATCAAGCCCATCTACCACCACCTCTACGAGTTCGGGACCGTCTCCTTCTTCTTCGCCTTCGGGGCCAAGGAGCGCGAGCACGCCCTCGGCGCCGACGGCCGGGTGGAGCTGCGCAGGTCCATCGCCATCAAGGTGGTGAACGACGAGCGGATCTGCGACGGCCACTACTACGCCAGCGCCTTCAAGTCGCTGCGGGGCCTGCTGCGCCGGCCGGAGCTGCTCGAGGTGCCCCCGGAGCAGGTGGTCGAGGACCAGGACTGACCGGCACCGCGGCGTGGGTCGCGCGGGTGCTCGGGCGCGCTACCCGCCGAAGCCGGCCAGCCACTCCCGCGCCTCGTCCAGCGTGCCGAAGGAGGTGACGGTGCGGTGCGCGAACGGCTTGATGGCCCAGAAGATGACCTGCTGCAGCGGCGAGAGCCCGACCACGGCGCTGGCCTTGAGGTACGGCTTGATGGCGGCGGAGTAGGTCTTGATGTTGTCGGCGGCGCCGCGGCCGTAGCGGGCCCTGGTCACCACGGTGGCCAGGAGCACCGAGCCCAGGGGCTCCCGGGCGACCATCCGTGCCCCGGCGCGCAGCACCTCGGGGTACTGGTCGGCCTCGACGTCGGTGCCATCCACGATGACGAGGCGCTTGCCCCGGTAGGTCTCGATGCGGACGCGTTCCATGCGCTCCTCGGGGTCTCCGCCTGGCCAGCACAGTCGCCCGCCGTGGCGGCCCTGGTCAAGCCGGGGTGTCGATCACCAGCCGCTCCAGCAGCGCCGAGAGGTCACGGAAGGCCGACCCGCCGATCCGCGCGGCCCACCGTCGTTCGACGCCCGCGATCACCTGCCGGGCGAGCCGCGCGACCTCGAGCCCGGCGCCCGTCAGCACGACGCGCCTGGCGCGGCCGTCGTCCGGATCGCTGGTCCGACGCACGTAGCCCAGGGCCTCGAGGTCGTCGACGAGCTCGCCCATCGACGCCCTGGTCATGCCGGCGCGCTCTGCCAGCTCGGAGGGGCGGGTCCCGGCGGGACCGACGTTGGCGAGGACGGCCCCGTGCTTGGGCCGGAGATCGAGGTGGCCGGCCCGGTGGATCTCGGCGAAGAGCTCGGTCTCGAACCGTCGGTAGGCCAGGAGGAGCAGGGTCCCCACGTTGGCCTGCCGGGGCCGGAGCGCGCGGGGCTGGGCGGGGACGGGCCGGGCGCGCCTTGACATGAAAGTAAGGTTACCATACCGTCTTGCCATCAGGCGAACATCCCAGCGGAGGTGTCTGATGCGCGTCATCCCCAGAAGCGTCGCCGGCGGTCTCCTGCTTGCCTGGCTGACCGTCACCGCGCCGCTCGCGGCGGCGTCCGGGGCGGGCCCAGCGGGCCCCACCGCCGCCGATCGCAGCGAGGTCGAGGGCGTCGGCCAGCGGTTCGCGGCGGCGTGGAACCGGCACGACGCCAGGGCGCTGGCCGCCCTCTTCGCGGAGCGGGCCGATTTCGTGAACGTCATCGGGCTGCACTGGCGGGGGCGCGAGGAGATCGAGCGCGCCCATGCCGAGATCCACGCGACCCGGATGAAGGACAGCACCCTCGCCATCCGCGCGTCCGCCGTCCGGTTCCTGCGTCCCGACGTGGCGCTGCTGCACGCCACCTGGGAGCTCCGGGGTGACACCGGGCTGGAGGGCAAGCCGCTGCCGCCGCGCACCGGCGTGCTCAGCTTCGTGGTGGTCCGGCAGGACGGGCGCTGGCTGGCCGAGGCGGCGCAGAACACGGACATCGTGCCGATGCCGAACGCCCCACCCGGGAAGTGATGCCCGGGAGCGCGCCGCTCACGCGACCGGGTGCCGTGCCGGCTCCCCCCGGGCCACCCGCTCGATCTCCTCGACCACCATGAGGGCCATGGCGCTCCGGGTCTCGCGCGTCCCCGAGCCGAGGTGCGGCGTCAGCACCACGTTCTCGAGGTCGAGGTAGGCGGCCGGCACCCGCGGCTCGTCGCGGAAGACGTCGAGCCCGGCGGCGGCGAGGCGGCCGCTCCGCAGCGCCTCGGCCAGCGCGGCGTCGTCCACCACCGCCCCGCGGGCGGTGTTGATCACGATGGCGCCCGGCTTGAGGAGCGCCAGCCGCTCCCGGGAGAGCAGCCCCTCGGTGGCCGGGGTCCGCGGCACGTGGAGCGAGACCACGTCGGCCTCGGCGAGGAGGGCCTCGAGCGGCAGGTGGCGAGCCCCGGGGAAGGGGACCTCGCGGGGGGAGGCGTAGGCGAGGCGCAGGCCGAGCCCGGCGGCGCGCCGGGCCACCGCCTGGCCGATGCGGCCGAAGCCGACCAGGCCGAGGAGCTTGCCGTCGAGGCCGGTGCCGAGCAGCAGCGCCGGGTCCACCGCCGTCCAGCCGCCACGCCGGATGAGCCGGTCCCCCTCGGCCACCCGCCGCGCCGCGGCCAGCAGCAGCGCGATGGCGTGCTCGGCGGTGGCCTCGGTGACCACCCCGGGGGTGTTGGTCACCAGCAGGCGGCGCCGGCGGCAGGCCTCGAGGTCGAGGTGATCCACCCCGACGCCGTAGGAGGCGAGGTGGCGCAGCCGGGGCAGGCCGGCCAGCAGGGGCTCGTCGACCCGGTCGATGTAGCTGGTCACCAGCACCTCGGCCTCGCTGGCCGCCGCGAGGAGGGCGGGGCGCGGCGCCGGGATCGGCTCGCCGCCGCGGAGCTCGAACCGGTCCGCCAGCCGATCGAAGTGGCCGCCCGGGAGCGCGCGCACCTGGTAGAGGACCGGCTTGCGGCGGGCGGGGTCGACGGGGGCCATGGCACTCACCTACCGCCGCGGGCGAGCCGGCGGCAAGTGATCCGCCCCGCCCCCTTCCGATGGCGCCCCGTGGCCGGCGCGTGGTACGGCGCGGGGCGGAGGCGGCGAGGTGGAGAACCGCGGGCACACCTACCGGGAACGGATCGGCGCCGACGGCGCGGGCCGGGCCGTGCTGGAGCACCTCGGCGAGCGCTTCGGGCGCGCCGGGCCCGAGGCGTGGCGCGAGCGGATCGCGTCGGGGCAGGTGAGGCTGGACGACGCCCCCACCTCCGCCGAGGCCAGCCTGCGCGCCGGTCAGTGGCTCACCTGGGAGCGGCCCCCCTGGACCGAGCCGCCGGTGCCGCTCGACGCCGCCGTGCTGCACGAGGACGCGCTGCTGCTCGCGGTGGCCAAGCCGCGCGGGCTGCCGACCATGCCCGCCGGCGGCCTCTACCTCGAGCACACGCTGCTGGCCGTGGTCCGCCGCCGCGCCCCGGGGGCCAGCCCCATGCACCGGCTGGGGCGCGACACCTCGGGCGTGGTGCTCTTCGCGCGGACGGCGGCGGCGGCCGGCGCGGTCCAGTCCGCCTTCCGGGCCCGGCGGGTGACCAAGGTCTACCGCGCCCTCTGCGCCGGCCACCCGGCGCTCGACGCCTTCCAGGTGGACGCGCCCATCGGCGAGGTGGACCACCCGCTGCTCGGCACCGTCCACGCCGCCGCGGCCGGCGGCCGGCAGGCCCGCAGCCACGTCCGCGTGCTGGAGCGGCGCGGGGACGTGGCGGCGCCCCCCAGCGCGCTGGTGGAGGTGGAGATCGAGACCGGCCGGCCGCACCAGATCCGGATCCACCTGGCCCACGCCGGCCACCCGCTGGTGGGCGACCCGCTCTTCGGGCCCGGCGGCGTGCCGCGCCCCGGGACCCGGGCCCTGCCGGGCGATCCGGGGTACCTGCTCCACGCCTGGCGGCTCGAGCTCGAGCACCCGGGGGACGGGCGCCGGCTGGTGATCGAGTGCGCGCCGCCGCCGGCGCTCCGGGTCGGCCGGGAGGCGGGCCCCGGCGGGGTGGGCGCGGTGCGCCGCCCTGGAATGGGGTAAGTTGCGGCTCGCATGCGCGTCCTCGTCGTGGGCTCCGGCGGCCGTGAGCACGCCCTGGCCTGGAAGATCGCCCAGTCCCCGCTGGTCCGCGCCCTCTTCGCGGCCCCCGGCAACCCCGGCCTGGCCCGGCTCGCCTCCCTCGTCCCGCTCAAGGCCGACGACGTCGAGGGGCTGACCGCCTTCGCGCTGCGCGAGAGGATCGACCTGGTGGTGGTCGGCCCGGAGGCGCCGCTGGTGGCCGGGCTGGTCGACCGGCTCGGCCAGGCCGGCGTCCTCGCCTTCGGCCCCGGCGCCGGCGCCGCCCGCATCGAGGGCTCCAAGGCCTTCGCCAAGGAGGTCATGATCGCGGCCGGGATCCCCACCGCGGCCTACGCCACCTTCACCGAGCCGAAGGGGGCGCTCGACTGGGCGCGGGCCCGGGACGGGCAGGTGGTGGTCAAGGCCGACGGCCTCGCCGCCGGGAAGGGCGTGGTGGTCTGCGCCTCGCTCCCCGAGGCCGAGGCGGCCATCCGCGAGATCCTGGTGGAGCGGATCCACGGCGCCGCCGGCGCCACCCTGCTGCTCGAGGAGAAGCTGACCGGCCCGGAGGCCAGCTGCATCGCCTTGACCGACGGCGAGCGGGTCCGGATGCTGCCCGCGGCGCAGGACCACAAGCGGATCTTCGACGGCGATCGCGGGCCCAACACCGGCGGCATGGGAGCCTTCTGCCCCACGCCCAAGGTGCCGGCGCCGCTGCTGGCCGAGATCGAGCGGACCGTGCTGCTCCCGGCGGTGCGGGAGCTGGCGCGCCGGGGCCACCCCTTCCGCGGCGCCCTCTACGCGGGGCTGATGCTGACTCCCGGCGGGCCGCGCGTCCTCGAGTTCAACGCCCGCCTCGGCGATCCCGAGACCCAGCCCATCCTGATGCGGCTGCGCGGCGACCTGGTCCCGGCGCTGCTGGCCGCGGCCCGCGGCGACCTCGCCGGCGTCACCCTCGACGTCGACCCGCGCGCCGCCATCGGGGTGGTGCTGGCGGCCGAGGGCTACCCGGGCCAGGTCACCACCGGCGACGCCATCGCCGGCCTCGACGCCGTCCTCGACGACGACCAGCAGCTCTTCCAGGCCGGCACCGCCCCAGGCCCGGGTGGCCAGGTGGTCACCGCCGGGGGCCGGGTGCTGACCGTCTGCGCCCTGGGGGCCACCCACGCCGACGCGCGGCGCCGGGCCTACGACGCCATCGCCAAGGTCTCGTTCCGCGGCATGCAGTACCGCAAGGACATCGGGAGCAGCGCATGAACGCCAGGGTGCTCATCCTCATGGGGTCCGACTCCGACTGGGAGGTGATGTCGGAGGCCAGGAAGGCGCTGGACGAGCTGGGCATCGCCACCGAGGTGCACGTCTCCAGCGCCCACCGGACGCCGGCGCGCACCGGGGCGCTGGCCCGGGAGGCGGCCGGGCGCGGCATCCAGGTGATCATCTGCGGCGCCGGCGCGGCGGCCCACCTCGCCGGCGTGGTGGCCGCCGAGAGCGAGCTGCCGGTGCTGGGGGTGCCCCTGGCCGGGAGCGACCTCCAGGGGCTCGACGCCCTGCTGGCCACGGTGCAGATGCCGGGAGGGATCCCGGTGGGGACGCTGGCCATCGGCAAGGCCGGGGCCCGCAACGCCGGGTTGCTGGCGGCCCGCATCATCGCCCGCGCCGACGGCGCGGTGGCCGAGAAGGTCCGCGCCGCCCGGGCCAGGCTGGCCCGCGACGTCGAGGCCAGGGACGACGCGCTGCAGGCGAAGCTGAAGGGCTCCTGAGCCACCCGTGGGGCTGCTGGACCGCTACCTCGCCAGGGAGATCCTGCTGCCCTTCCTGGCGGGGCTGCTCTTCCTGACCCAGCTCCTGCTCATGACGCAGATCCTGGCGCGGGCCGACATCCTGCTGGGGGCCGGCGTCACCGCGGTCGACATCGCCGCCGTGGCCGCCACGCTGCTGCCGCACCTGCTCGGCTACGTCATGCCCGTCGCCTTCCTGCTCGGCGCCATCATCGGGGTGGGGCGGCTGGCCGAGGACCGCGAGGTGATGGCCATCGGGGCCGCCGGCCTGTCGCCGGTGCGGCTGGTGCGGGTGCCGCTGGCCATCGGCGTGGTGGTGGCCGCGGTGGGGCTCTGGTTCTCGATCTCGGTGGAGCCGGCCGGCCTGCGCGAGGCCCGGCTCCGCTTCAACGAGATCATCAAGCGCAACATCACCGCCAAGGTCCGCCCCGGCACCTTCTTCGACGAGATCCCCGGCTACACCGTCTTCGCGGCGCGGGTCGGGGCGGACGGCTGGGGCGACGTGCTCATCAGCGACCGCTCCGATCCGACCGCCCCGGTGCTGGCGCTGGCCAAGCGCGGCAAGCTGGAGCCGGTCGGCTCCGAGGAGGAGATGCGGCTGGTGCTGGAGCAGGGGGAGGTCCACCGCGAGGATCCGGGCGGCGAGGAGTACGTGCGCGCCACCTTCCGGGAGGCGGGGCTGACCCTCGGCGTCGGCACCGCGCTCACCGATCGCAACGCCCTGTCCGGCTCCACCAAGGAGCTCTCCCAGGCGGAGCTGGCCACCCTGATGGTGCCGGCCGAGGGGCGCACGGCGGCGCAGGCCCGCAGCTACGAGGCGGCCTACCACCGTCGCCTGGCGGCCCCGCTGGCGGTGCTGGCCTTCGCGCTCATGGCGGTGCCGCTGGCCGCCATGCGGCGGGGCGGGCGGGCGGCGGCCATCGGCGCCAGCATCGGGGCGGTGCTGGCCCAGTACCTGCTCCTGCGGGGCGGCGAGGTCATGGCCCAGCGCGGGGTGCTCCCGGCGGCGCTGGCGCTCCAGCTCCCCAACCTGGTGCTGGTGACGGTGGGGCTGGCGCTGTGCGTGCTGCTGGAGCGGCGCGGCCCCGGGGTGGTGCGTTGATCCTGCCACGCTACATCGCCGGGAAGACCGGGATGGCGTCGCTGGCCGCCTTCGCCGGCGTCATCACCATCTTCCTGGCCGTCGACATCGTCGACAACGCCGGCGTCTTCTCCGGGCCGGGCTGGGCGCTGGTGGCGCTCGAGCTCTACGCCAACAAGGCCGCGGTGGTGACCCACCAGATCGCCCCGGCCGCCCTGCTGCTGGGCGCCGCCATCGCGGTGAGCGGGCTGCGCCAGACCCGCGAGTGGACCGCCATGCGCTCGGTCGGCCTCGGGCCCTGGCGGGTGGCGCTGCCGGTGGTGGTGGCGGTGGCGGTGATCTCGCTGGCCCTGGTGGTGCTCCACGAGGCCTGGGGGGTGAAGGCGGCGCAGCGGGCCGAGGAGATCCAGGTGACCCGCTTCGCGCGCGGCGGCGCCTACCGGCGCTGGCAGGCCACCCAGCAGCCGAAGCGCTGGTTCCGCGGCGCCGACGGCCGCCACGTCTACCACCTGCGCGGCGTGCTGCCGGGGGGCGGCTTCGAGCGGGTGACCGTGCTCGAGCTGAGCGACGACTTCCGCCTGGTCCGGCGCATCGACGCCGGGAAGATGGAGCCGGCCGAGGGCGGCGCCTGGCGGCTGGCCGACGTGGAGGAGCGGACCTTCGCGCCGGAGGGCGGCAGCTACTCCCGGGCCACCTCCCGCGAGTACCGCTTCGACGAGCCCCCCGGGTCCTTCGACCTCCGGCCGGGCCGGCCGTCGCAGATGACGCTGGCGGTGCTGGCCCAGCAGATCGCGGTGCGCGAGCGGCTCGGCCAGCCCACCGTGGACTTCGCCATCGAGCGGGCCAACCGCGTGGCCTACCCGTTCGCCGCCGTGTCCGGCGCGCTGCTGGCGGTGGCGCTGGCGCTGCGCCGCAACCGGCACGGGCACCTCTCCTCGGCGATGCTGGAGGCGGTGGCGATCTCGCTGGCCCTGTGGGGGGCGCAGGGGATCAGCCTCGGGCTCGGCATCTCCGGCCGGCTCCCGGCGCCGCTGGCGGCGTGGCTCCCCAACCTGGTGTTCGTGGCCGCCGGGGCGCTGGCGGTGCGGCGGGTGGCTTGAGCCGGGAGGCCGGCATCGACGCCGCGCTGGCCGGCCGGATCTCCGAGGCGGCCGCGGTGCTGCGGCGGGGTGGGGTGATCGCCTATCCCACCGAGACCTTCTACGGGCTGGGCGCGCTGGCCTCCGACGGCGCGGCGGTGGCCAGGCTGGTGCGGGCCAAGGGCCGGCCCGACGGCAAGCCGCTGCCGCTGCTCGGGGCCGACCTGGCGCAGCTGGAGGCCGTGGCCGAGTTCTCCCCCCTGGCGCGCCTTCTGGCCGCCGCCTTCTGGCCCGGCCCGCTCACGCTGGTGCTGCCGGCCCGCCCCGGGCTCCACCCCGCCATCACCGGCGGCTCCGGCACGGTCGGGGTGCGGGTCACCAGCGGCGTCGTGGCGTCGGCGCTGGCGGTCGCGGCCGGCGGCGCCCTGGTGTCGACCAGCGCCAACCCCTCCGGCCAGCCGCCCCCGACCACGGCCACCGGCCTCGATGGGGCGCTGCGGGCGCGGCTCGACCTGGTGCTCGACGGCGGGGCCACGCCGGGGGGCAGGCCCAGCACGGTGGTGGCCATCGAGGAGGGGCGGCTCACCCTGCTGCGCCCGGGGGCGGTGGCCGTCGAGGCCGTGCGGGCCGCGGCCGGGGGCGCGCTGAAATAGCGGGCCGGACCGCCCGTAGGACGGGGCCGGAGCCCCGCGGAGGAACACCATGACCTGGCTTCGTGGCGGCGCAGCGGCGGTGCTCCTCGGCGTGGCGCCGGGCGCCCTGGCCCAGCCCGCCCCGGCGGAACCCGACGCGCCCACCGAGGCGAGGCCAGCCGAGGCCGCGCCCGGGGCGGCCGGGGCCCCGTGGAGCCTGGACCTGACCATCCACGACGTCGGCCTCGGGATCGGCAACACCCGCCACGTCGACGGCCTCAAGCTCAACTACCGCGACGAGATCGACTCGGTGGTCCACGGCGTCTCGGTCACGGTCTGGTCGCCCTACCCGGGCGCCCGGCCCGAGGTGTCCGGCCTCCTGGTCGGGCTGCCGCTGGCCGGCGCCGAGCGGCTGCGAGGCCTCGGGGTGGGGCTCGGCGTCGGGGTGGGGGGCCGGTTCGACGGCCTCGGGGTCGGGCTGGCCGGCCTCGGCGGCGGCGGCGACATGCGGGGCATCTTCCTGGGGGGGCTCGGCGCAGGGGCCGGGGGCCAGGTCACCGGCCTGCTCCTCGGCGGGCTGGGGGCCGGGGCGGGTGGCGGCGTCGATGGCCTGCTCCTCGGCGGGCTCGGGGTGGGGAGCGGCGGCAAGGTGCGCGGCCTGGCGGTGGGCGGGCTCGGCGCCGGCTCGGGAGCCGGCTTCGACGGCCTGATGCTGGCCGGGCTGGGGGCCGGGGCCGGCGGCGACTCGCGGGGGATCCTGCTGGCCGGGCTGGGGGCCGGCGTGGGAGGGGACCTCGACGGGATCGTCATCGCCGGGCTGGGGGCCGGTGCGGGCGGCCGGCTGCGCGGCCTGGCGGTGGCCGGGCTCGGCGTCGGGGCGCCGAGGCTGCGGGGCCTGGCGGCGGCCTTCGCGGTCGGCAGCCGGGACGCGGCCGGGGTGGTGGTGGCGCCCGGGCTCTTCAACGTCGAGCCGGAGGGGCGCTTCGCCGGGCTCTCGGTCAGCGCCTTCAACCGGATCCGCGGGGTTCAGTCCGGCGTGGCCATCGGCATCGTCAACTACGCCCGCGAGCTCCACGGGCTGCAGGTGGGGCTGGTCAACATCGCCGGCAACAACCAGGGGCTGGCCCGGGTGCTCCCGCTGGTCAACGCCCACTTCGACTGAGCTGCCGGCCGGCGGGCTGGTGGCCCGCCGCGACCCCCCGGGAAGCCTTGCGCCGGGGTCGGGCGTGATCTAGCGTCCCCCGCCCCATGGCCGAGATCGTCCCGTTTCGCGGCATCCGCTACAGCGCCACTCGCGGGCGGCCGCTCGGCCAGCTGCTGGCCCCGCCCTACGACCAGATCTCGCCCGCCCTGCGCGACGAGCTGCTCCGCCGCAGCCCCCACAACGTGGTGCACATCACGCTGGGCGACGACCGGCCGGGCGACACGCCCGCCTTCAACAAGTACACGCGGGCCGCCGAGGCCTGGAAGGCGTGGCTGGCCGGCGGCGTGCTGGCCGCCGATCCCGGCCCGGCCATCTACCCGCTGGAGCAGAGCTTCTGGGCCCCGGACGGCCGCCAGCTCACCCGCCGCGGCTTCATGGCGGCGGTCCGGCTGCACGAGTTCTCGGAGGGGATCATCGTCCCGCACGAGAAGACCCTGGTGGGCCCCAAGGCCGACCGGCTCGCCAACCTGCAGACGGTGAAGGCCAACGTCTCGCCGCTGCTCGGGCTCTACGCCGACGACTCGGGCGCCACCGCGGCGGCGCTGGACAGGGCCACGCAGGGCGATCCGGCGGCCGAGACCGACTCCGACGACGGGGTCCACCACCGCGTCTGGCGCACCGAGGATCCGGCGCTCATCGAGGGGCTGCAGGCCCTGGTGCGCGACCAGCGCATCATCATCGCCGACGGCCACCACCGCTACGAGACGGCGCTCCTCTACCGCCGCCTGCTGCAGGCCGAGGACCCCTCGCTGCCCGCCGACGGCGGCCACCACTACATCCTCATGTTCCTCTGTCCCATGAGCGACCCGGGGCTGGTCATCTACCCGACCCACCGCCTGCTCTTCGGGCTCAAGGACGCCTCGCTGGCGGCGCTGCTGCCGCGGCTGGAGCGCTACTTCAAGGTCCAGCTGGTCGAGGAGAGCCTCCGCAAGGCGGTGGGGCGGGCCTGGGCGGTGGCCCGGCTGGGCGAGCACGCCGGCAAGACCACGGCCTTCCTGATGGTGTCCGCCGAGGACCAGCGCGCCCGCATCCTCACGCTGCGCGACGACGCCGACCTCTCCGACACCGAGCTGCCGGCCAACCGGACCCTGCAGGCGCTCGACGTCACCGTGCTCCACGCCGTGCTCTTCCAGCACCTGCTCGGCCTCTCGCCACGCTCGCAGGAGAACGAGGAGAACCTCACCTACGTCCGCGACGCCGGGGAGGCGGTCAACCGGGTGCTCTCCGGCGAGCACCAGCTGGGGTTCCTGCTGAACCCGACCCCCATGTGGCAGGTCGAGGCGGTGGGCGACGCCGGCGAGACCATGCCGCAGAAGAGCACGCTCTTCGCGCCGCGCCTGCCCAGCGGCCTGGTGATGCGGGCCATCGATCCGCGCCAGCGCCCGTGAGGCCGGGATCCGGCCCGGGCCGGGCTTCCCGGGCCCGATGGCGCCTTTCCCGCCGCCCGCGGTTGGGCTAGAAATCGCCCATGCCATTTCCGCAGGAACGCCCCCGCCGCATGCGCCGCACCGAGGGATTGCGCCGCCTGGTCCGCGAGACCGCCCTGGCCCCCGACGACCTGGTCTGGCCGCTCTTCGCCGTCCCCGGCCGGCAGGTCCGCAACGCCGTGAAGAGCATGCCCGGCGTCTTCCAGCTCTCGGTCGACGAGCTGGTGGCCGAGGCCCAGTCCGGCTGGGAGGCCGGGGTCCGCTCGGTCATCCTCTTCGGCATCCCGGAGCGGAAGGACGCCGCCGGCTCGGGCGCCTACGCCGAGGACGGCATCATCCCGCGCGCGGTCCGGGCGCTGAAGCAGGCGCTCCCCGGGCTGGTGGTGATGACCGACGTCTGCATGTGCGAGTACACCGACCACGGCCACTGCGGGATCCTCAAGGCCCCGGTGGCGGGCGGTCCCGGGCAGGAGCTCGGGGTCGACAACGACCTGACGCTGCCGCTGCTGGCGCGCGAGGCGGTGGCCCACGCCCGGGCCGGCGCCGACGTGGTGGCCCCCTCCGACATGATGGACGGGCGGGTCGCCGCCATCCGCCAGGGGCTGGACGCCGCCGGCTTCGCCGACGTCCCCATCCTCTCCTACGCCGCCAAGTTCGCCGGCGCGTTCTACGGCCCGTTCCGCGATGCCGCCGAGAGCGCGCCGGTCGACGCCCCGGGCGTGCCCAAGGACCGCAAGGGCTACCAGATGGACCCGGCCAACTGGCGCGAGGCCATCCGCGAGGTGGCGCTCGACATCGCCGAGGGCGCCGACATGGTGATGGTGAAGCCGGCCGTCCCGTACCTCGACATCGTCCGGCAGATCCGCGACCGCTTCGAGGTGCCGGTGAGCGCCTACCACGTGAGCGGCGAGTACGCGATGATCAAGGCCGCCGCCGAGCGGGGCTGGATCGACGGCGAGCGGGTCATGCTGGAGACCATGCTCTGCTGCCGGCGGGCCGGGGCCGACTTCATCCTCACCTACGCCGCCAGGGACGTGGCCGCCACGCTGACGGGAGCGGGGCGGTGAGCGGCGGCGGCGACGGCACCTACCGGGTGGTGGAGGTGTCGCCCGTCGCCGAGGACACGCTGGAGCGCGCGCTCAACGAGCGCGCCGCCTCCGGCTGGAGCTTCGAGTCGATCCACTTCGTGACCCGCGAAGGGTCCCACCGCCCCGCCCTGGCCTACCTGTTCTTCGTGCGCCGGGCGCCGGCGCGGAAGGGGAAGCGGAAGTGACCATCGCCGAGCCCCGCCGCGACCAGCCACCCTACGCCAAGGCCGACCTCACGCTGCGCGGCCTGGCGCGCGGCTTCGACTTCGCCATCGCCCTGGCCCTGGGGCTGGCCGCGCCCTTCGTGATCGGGCCGCTGCTGGCGGCCGCCTACCTGGCGGTGGCCGACGGCCTGCTGCACGGCCAGTCGCCCGGGAAGCGGCTCTTCGGCGTGCGGGTGGTGGTGCCGGCGCGGCGGGTGTCGGCCGGCGTCTCCGAGTCGCTGCAGCGCAACGCGCCCTTCGCCGTGGTGGCGCTGTGCTGGGCGCTGCCGCTGCTCTGGCCGGTCTTCGTGCTGGTGGGCCTGCCGGTCATCGCGGTCGAGGCGTGGCGGTCGTGGAAGGAGCCGCTCGGCCTCCGCTTCGGCGATGCGCTGGCCGAGACCCAGGTGGTGGACGGCAAGGTGATGGTGAGCGATCCCGCGCCGGCCCAGCTCGGGGCCGCCACGCCGGCCCCTCCCGGCCAGGCGGCGCGCACCGGCGGTGAGCCGCCCGACCTTCACCCGTCCCCGCCGGCGTGCTAGGTATGGCGCCCCGCATTCCCCGACTGCAGCCGCCCCAGGAGAAGACATGGCCAACTCGAAGAGCAAGCACGTCCGCATGAAGTCCCGCCGCCGCCAGCAGTGGAAGGCGCGCAAGGCCCGCCAGGCGGCCGCGAAGAAGACCAGCAAGAAGTAGCCGCAGGGGGTCGCGGCGGCCGGCGGGCACCCTCAGAAGATGAAGCCCAGGCCGAACTCTGGCCCCTCGAAGCGGGCCGCCGGGCCGGTGCGCGAGTCGGCGGCCACGTCGAACCAGCGATAGCCTCCCAGCAGCGACAGCGGGCCGGCGCGGAGCGCCAGCGCGGCCCGCAGGTCGGTGACCTGGACCGGGAACGGCGTGTAGTGGGCGTGCCCCTCGAGGCCGAGCGGTCCGATGAGGCCGAGGTTGGCGGAAGCCCCGAGGTCGAAGCCGAAGGCGTCGGCCTGGCCGCCGTAGGCGGAGGTCGGGACCGAGAGCCATGAGCCCCCGGCCAGGAGCCGGACCCGGTAGGAGGCCCCGGACAGGATCGGGTAGGCGAAGTGCGCCGAGCCGAAGCCGTAGGCCTCGTACATGCCGGAGGGGGCGCCTGCCATGACGCCGCCCGAGGTCGGCTCGAAGGCATCGAACGACATGTCGAAGCCGGCGCCGTGGCTGTCCACCGCGAAGGCCGTCCCCCAGCCGCCGTGGTCGCTCTCGCCGATGGCGCCGGTCAGCCGCAGGGTGGCGACCATGGGAGGGGCCGCGGGCACGGGCGCGATGGCGTAGCCCCCAGGCAATGGCTCCGCGTAGTAGGGGTAGAGCGGGTAGTAGCCGAAGCCCCAGTCGAAGCCCCAGTAGAACGGCGGCGGAGGGTAGTAGACGGGCGGCGGGATCCCTGGGCCAGGGCCGGGCGGTGGGGGATGGCCCGAGGGTGGAGGCGGCGGGCGCGGCGTCGCGGTCCCGGCGGGCGGCGTGGCGCTGGGGGGCGGTGGCGGGCGGGCCGCGCGCGAGGAGGTGGCCGGGGCCGGTGCCGACGGTTCGGAAGCCACCGGCGGGGGCGGAGGCGTCGAAGGAGGCGGCGGGCGGGCCCGGTCCTGTGCCACGGCGAGCACCGGGGCGGCGAGGAGCAGGGCGAGCGAGACGGCGGCGATGCGCATGGCGGAGCCTCCAGGTCCTGCGGGAGCAACCTCGGTGCCAGTCGGGCTCCCCGCCACGGGGTTGCCCAACTGGCCGACCTGCCTCGCAGTTTGCGCCCGGGAGGCGGCGGCCGTCGAGAGGCGTGCCGGGGAGGGACACTTCGGTGACGCCGCGAATCGACACCCGCCAGCTGGCCGTGGACGGGGCTTGACGGCGGCCGCGGGAGCGCGCTAATAACCGCCCTCCCTGCAGTTCCGGGGAGCAATGACCTTGGGCTCGTGGCGCAGCTGGGAGCGCGCCTGAATGGCATTCAGGAGGTCACCGGTTCGATCCCGGTCGGGTCCACCAGTTGAAGTGAACGCGGGCGGCCAGTCACCTGGCCGCCCGCTTCGTTTCGAAGGGCTGTCGACCGGCGGGGCTACTCGGGCTTGAACTCGGGCGGCGCGTCGGCCCCGGGCCCGAAGAAGAACTGCTCGCACTGCCCGTAGAGGATCTGGGCGGTGCGCGGATCCGCCGGCGAGAGCCGGTACTCGTTCATGATCATCTTGAAGTGCTCGAGCCACATCTTCCAGGCCTCCTGGGAGATCTGGTCGTACACCCGCTGCCCCAGCTCGTTGGGGAACGGCTTGAAGGTCATCCCGGGGAGCTCCCGGCCGAGCTTCCTGCACATCACCATCCGCGCCATGCGCCGCCTCGCGTCGTTGAAAGTTGACGCGGAAAGATAGTCGATCCGGGGTGGCGATGCACGCCGGACGGCGGCCGCGGCTATCCCAGCAGGTTGAGCGGGTTGACGGCGAGCGCCTTGGCCAGCTGCTCCAGCGTCTCCAGCGGTGGGGTGCGCTGCCCGCGCTCCAGCATCGAGATGTAGGAGACCGAGAGGCTGGCCTTGTGGGCGAGCGCCTCCTGGGAGAGCTTGCGGCGCACCCGCTCCGCCTTGAGGTTGTCTGCGAACTTGTCGGCGAGACTGGCCATGGTGTGCGACTCCTCCTGGAACGAAGATCCGCGGGCCGGCGACTTCCTGGAGCCCAGAACGCGTCCGTGAGCCTCGAATACCACTTCACGCGGAGGATTGGCGTCCCAAGATGGAGTGGGCCCGAGGGAGTATCACACTGGTGGTGAACCGATCCGGGCGAGGCGAATTGACTCACCTGCGACTGATGGTCGCGGGACGGGCGGTGCGTCCGCGATCCGCGCTCACCCGTCTGTGACGGGGCCGAGCAGGATGACGTCCACGCGGGAGCCCCGCGCCAGCCGGGTGCGCCCCGCCGGGAGCAGGGCCAGCGCCCCCACCATGGCCGAGGAGCTGAGGTCGCCGCTCCGCTGGGTCGGGAGCGGCACCACCCACGCCTCGCCGTGGCGAGACTCCACCCGGGCCCGCAGGTAGACCGCCAGCTCGGGCGGCTTCACCTGCACGTCGTCGAGCCGGGCCCGGATGATCACCCGTCCGGATCCCGGCAGTCCGCCCAGGGCGCGCAGGGCGGGCCTGCCAAAGAGCTCGAAGCCGACCAGGGCGCTGGCCGGGTTGCCCGGCAGGCCGAAGACCAGCGTCCGTCCCAGGCGGCCGAAGAGGAGGGGCTTGCCGGGGCGCATGGCCACGCGCCAGAAGTCGATGGCGGCCCCGGCCTCGGCCAGCGCGCCGCGCACCAGGTCGCGCGCTCCCACCGAGACGCCACCGATGGTGACCAGGACGTCGGCGGCGTGCGCCCGCGCGATGGCCCGGCGCAGGGGCGAGGGGCGATCCGGCGCGATCCCGAGGAGGCGTGGCTCGCCGCCGGCCTCCCGCACCGCCGCGGCCAGGGCGTGGGCGTTCGACTCGATGATCTGGCCGGGGCCCGGGCGGCGCCCCAGCGGCACCACCTCGTCGCCGGTGGCGAGGATGGCCACCACCGGCCTCCTCGGCACCGAGACCCGGGTGAAGCCGAGCGCCGCCGCCAGGCCGATGGCCCCCGGATCGAGGAGCGCGCCGGCGGGGAGGGCCACCGCGCCGCGGGCCAGGTCGCTGCCGACCGGCCGGACGAACCGCCCCGCCTCGCCGGCCCGCTCGAAGACGGCCTCGGCGCCGCGCACCGTCACCCGCTCCTGCATCTCCACGCCGTCGGCGCCGCGGGGCAGCGGCGCCCCGGTGAAGACCCGCAGGCAGGTGCCGGGAGCGAGGCGGCCGGGCCACGGGTGGCCGGCCGCGACCGTCCCGGCGATCCGCAGCCGGGAGCCCCGGCGCGGGACCTGGTCGGCCCTGAAGGCGAAGCCGTCCATGGTGGCGGCGTCGAAGGCGGGCAGGGGGGACCCGACGCGCAGCGCGGCGGCCAGGGCACGCCCGGCGGCCTCCGCCAGCGGCACCCGCTCGGGCTCGAGCGGGCCCAGCCGGCGGGCCTGCGCCAGGATGCGGTCGAGGGCCTCGGCCGGGGTGAACACGGGCGAAGTCATAGCATCGCGGCGGGAGCGGCGTCGCTCCCGGCCGGGTGAGCGTGTAGACTGCGCGGCAGCGAATGAACGACCAGATCAAGCGCGAGCGCCGCCAGGACGCGCTCCTCTCGGCCCTCCGCACCGCAGGGCGCCCCGCCGGCGTGAAGGAGCTGCTGCAGCGGGCCGGGCTCCATCCCGGCGACCAGACCGAGGCCAAGCGGATCCTGCGCGAGCTGGTCCGCGACGGCCTGGCGACGCGCGACGGGAAGCGGTACGCCCTGGCGGTCCCGGCGGCCGGGGAGGCCGTCCGCCCCGCCCCGGCGAGCCGGGCCGGGAAGGGGTCCGGCGGGCGGAGCGACGGGGTGCTCGGCACGTTGACGCGCCACCGCGACGGCTTCGGCTTCGTGGCCCGGCTCGATCGGAAGGGCGAGGACGTCTTCCTGCCGCCCGGCGAGGCGACCCGCGCCCTGGACGGCGACCTGGTGCGGGTGGAGGTGGTGGCGGGGCGGGGCGGGCGCTCGGCCGGCCGCCTCATCGAGGTGGTGGAGCGGCGGCGCCGGTTCTTCATCGGCACCTACCGCGCCGGCCGGCGCGGCGCCGCGGTGGTGCCCCACGACGTGACGCTCGGCCTCGAGGTCCCGGTCCCCGGCTCCGGGCTGGCCAGGGACGGAGACGTGGTGAAGGTGGCGCTCGCGCCCGGCACCGGCCCGCTGGCCGGCGAGGTGGCCGAGGTCATCGGCCGCCCCGGCGAGCCGCGCGTCGAGGTGCTGGGCGTGGCCTACGCCAAGGGCTTCGCCGACGTCTTCCCCGAGGCGGTGCTGGCCGAGGCCGCGCGCGTGCCCGACCACGTCCGGCCCGAGGAGAAGGTGGGGCGGCGCGACCTCACCGGGCTCCCGCTGGTCACCATCGACGGCGAGGATGCCCGCGACTTCGACGACGCCGTCTTCCTGGAGCGGCTGCCGGAGGGGAAGGGCGGGGCGGCCTGGCGGCTGGTGGTGGCCATCGCCGACGTCTCCACCTACGTCCGGCGCGGCTCGGCCCTCGACGACGAGGCGCTGCGTCGCGGCACCAGCGTCTACTTCCCCATGCAGGTGCTGCCCATGCTGCCGGAGCGGCTCAGCAACGGCATCTGCTCGCTCAACCCCGACGTCGAGCGGCTGTGCATGGTGGCCGACATGCTCATCGGCGCGCGCGGCGAGCCCAGGGGGGTGGAGGTCTACCCGGCGGTGATGCGGAGCGCGGCGCGCTGCACCTACACCGAGGTGGCGCAGGTGCTCGAGGGCCAGGTGGTCCCGCACCGCGAGCGGTTCCGCTCCCAGTTCACGCTCATGGGCGAGCTGCAGGAGCAGCTCACCGCCATGCGCCGCCGGCGCGGAGCCATCGACTTCGACCTCCCCGAGGCCAAGATCCTGGTCGACGAGGCGGGGCACGTCAGCGGCATCGAGAAGCGGCCGCGCAACCGGGCCCACCGGATCGTCGAGGAGTTCATGCTGGCCGCCAACGAGGCGGTGGCCCTCTGGTTCTCGGCGCGTGACCTGCCCACCATCTACCGGATCCACGGGACCCCCGACGAGGAGAAGCTGCGCGCCTTCGTGGAGCTGGCCGAGGCCCACGGCTTCGCGGTGCCGGCCGGCTCGCTCGATCCGCGCGCGCTCGACGACCTGCTCACCCGGCTGCAGGGCCACGCGCAGCAGCGGGCGCTGAACCAGCTGCTGCTGCGGGCCATGATGCAGGCGGTCTACTCGCCCGAGGACTCGGGCCACTTCGGCCTCGCCGCCGACCACTACCTCCACTTCACCTCCCCCATCCGGCGATACCCGGACCTGGTGGTGCACCGGCTGCTGCGCGAGGAGTGGGCGCGCCGGGACGGCCAGGCGGCCAGGCGGACCACCGAGGAGGAGCTGGCCGAGCTGGCCTCGCGGTCCAGCGAGCGCGAGCGGGCGGCCATGGAGGCGGAGCGGGAGATCGCCGCCTACTACGCGGCCCTCTTCATGAAGGACAAGGTGGGGGAGCGCTTCCCGGGCACCGTGGCCGCGGTGGCCGAGCCGGGGCTCTTCGTGGAGCTGACCCCCTTCTTCGTCGAGGGGCTGGTGCGGGCCGAGACGCTGCCCGGCCTGTTCGATCTCGACCCGGTCCACCACGCCCTGGTGGACCACGGCACCGGCCGGGCCTTCCGCGTCGGCGACCCGATCGAGGTGCAGGTGGCCGACGTGAGCATCGAGCGCCGGCGCATCGACCTGGCGCTGGTCTCCGCGCTGCCCGCGGCGGATGCCGCCCTGCAGGGGGCGGCCCGGCCGCCGGGGCGCCGGCGGCTGCTCGACGGCGGCGCGCGCGGCGGACGGGGTGGCACGCCGGCTGGCGGCAAGGGCCGCGGCGAGCCGGCCCGGCGGGCCGGGAGCGGTCGCTCCGGTGGCGCCAAGGGCCAGGCCAGGCCGGCCCAGGGTGGCCGGGGCGGCGGGGCGGGGCGGCCCGGCGGCGGCAAGCCCGGGCGGCGGCGGCGGGCGCAAGCAGCGCTAGGGCGCGGCCATGACCCTGTCCGACGGAGCCCTGATCGCCGCGGCCGCCACCGGCGCCGGCGTGGTGAACGCCATCGCCGGGGGCGGCACGCTCCTCACCTTCCCGGCGCTGCTGGCCGTCGGCATCGGGCCGGTGGCGGCCAACGCCACCAACACCCTGGCGCTGTGGCCGGGCCAGCTCTCCGGCGCCTGGGCCTATCGCCGCCACCTCGCCGACGAGAAGAAGCTGGCGCTGGCCCTGTCGGTGCCCTCGGTGGTGGGCGGGGTGCTGGGGTCGCTGCTGGTCCTCTGGCTGCCCGAGAAGGTCTTCGCGGCCGTGGTCCCCTGGCTGATCGTCTTCGCCTGCGCGTTGCTGGCGCTGCAGGGGCCGCTCAAGCGGCTGCTGGCGCGCATCCCGGGGAGCGATCACCCCGCGGCGGCCTGGTTCATCCAGCTGGCGGTCTCCATCTACGGCGGCTACTTCGGGGCCGGCATGGGCATCATCATGCTGGCGGCCATGGGGATCCTGCTCAAGTCCAGCCTGCAGCACGCCAACGGGCTGAAGGTGCTCTTCTCGTTCCTCATCAACGGCGTGGCGGCGCTGATCTTCCTCGGCGCCGGCGCCGCCCGCCTGCCCGAGGCGGCCCTCATGGCGGTGGCGGCCGGGCTGGGCGGCTGGGGCGGCGCGCACCTCGCCCAGCGGCTGCCGCCGGCGGGCATGCGCTGGGTGGCCATCGGGGTGGGGCTCTACGCCGCCGGGCGGATGATCTGGTGACCGCGCGCCGGGGCGGGGTGCCCCGGCTCAGATGCCGAGGAACGCCTTGCGGACGTGGTCGTTCCCGAGCAGCTCGGCGCCGGTGCCGGTGAGGACCACGCGCCCGGTCTCCAGCACGTAGGCCCGGGTGGAGATCTTGAGCGACTGGTAGACGTTCTGCTCCACCAGCAGGATGGTGGTCCCCTGCCTGTTGATCTCCTTGATGATGTCGAAGATGTTCTTCACGAAGAGCGGGGAGAGGCCGAGGCTGGGCTCGTCGAGGAGCAGCAGCTTGGGGTTGGCCATCAGGCCGCGGGCGATGGCCAGCATCTGCTGCTCGCCGCCGGACATGGTGCCGCCCAGCTGCTTGCGCCGCTCGGCCAGCCGCGGGAAGAGCGAGAAGGCCCGGTCCATGTTGCGGGCCCGGTCGGGGCGGGTGGCCGGCAGGTAGGAGCCCATGCGCAGGTTCTCCACCACCGTCAGCTCCGGGAAGATGCGGCGCGCCTCCGGCACCTGGACCAGGCCCTGGGCCACCACCTGGTGCGGCTGCAGCCGGGCCAGGTCGGTCCCCTCGAAGCTGATCGACCCGCCGGTCGGCTTCAGCAGGCGGGAGACGTTGCGCAGGATGGTCGACTTGCCGGCGCCGTTGGCGCCGACCACGGTGACGATCTCGCCCTGCCGGACCTCGAGGTCGACGCCCCAGAGCACCTGCAGGTCGCCGTAGGCGTAGGTGAGCTGCTTGATCTCAAGCATCGACGGCCTCTCCGAGGTACGCCGTGATCACGTCCTTGTTGGTGGCCACCTCGCGGGGCGGCCCCTCGGCCAGCTTCTCGCCCGAGTTGAGCACCACCAGCCGGTCCGAGAGCCGCATGATGGCCTTCATGTCGTGCTCGATCACCACCTGGGTGAGGCCGAGCTTCTTCAGCTCGAGGATGAGCAGGATGATCTCCTCCGACTCGGCCTGGTTGAGGCCGCCCATCACCTCGTCGAGCAGCAGCATCTCCGGCCGGGTGGCCAGGGCCCGGGCCACCTCCAGCTTCTTGCGCTCGCCGATGGGCAGGCCGCCGGCGAGGAAGGCGGCCTTGTGGTCGAGGCGGACCACCTCCAGCTTCTCGTGCGCCACCTGGCGCGCCACCTGGAGCGAGTGGGTGCGGGCCAGCGCCCCCACCATGACGTTGTCGATCACCGACATCTTGGCGAGCGGCCGGACCTTCTGCCAGGTGCGGACCATGCCGAGCCGGCAGACCGCGTCGGGCTGGAGCCCGTTGATGCGGGACCCCTTGAAGAGCACGTCGCCCTTGGTGGGCGGGTAGTAGCCGGTGATGCAGTTGAAGAGGGTGGTCTTGCCGGCCCCGTTGGGGCCGATCAGGCCGACGATCTCGCCGAGCCCGACGTCGAAGCTGACGTCGGAGTTGGCGGCCAGGCCGCCGAAGTGCTTGGAGACGTGCTTGATCTCGAGGATGGCGGGCATGGGTGCGCTCCCGGTCACTCGGCCGCCGCGGCGGGTTGGCTGGGCGGCGCTGCGCCGGGCGGCCAGCCGCTTCTTCACCCGGGCCACGGCGTCGCGGAGCAGCCCGAGGAAGCCCTCGGGGGCGAAGAGGACCACCACCACCACCAGCACGCCGTAGAAGAGGACGTGGGCGTTGGAGAGGCGGGCCTCGATGAAGGCCACGGTGGCCGACTCCTCGGCCAGCAGCCCGGCCTGGACCAGCCACTTGGGGTTGCGCAGCGATCTCGGAGAGCAGGACCAGCACCACCGAGCCGACCACCGGCCCGAGGATGGTGCCGATGCCGCCGATGATGCAGATCAGCACCATCTGCACCGAGACGTCGATGCCGAAGGCGATGTTGGGGTCGATGAAGCGGACGTAGAGGGCGAAGAGGCCGCCGGCGCTGGCGGTGAAGGCCGCCGAGATCATCAGCGCCAGGTTCTTGTGGAGGGTGGGGTTGATGCCGAGGCTGTGGGCGGCGTCCTGGTCCTCGCGGATGGCCTGGAAGGTGTAGCCGAGCTTGGTGTGCTGCACGAGCCAGTTGACCGAGATGATGATCACCGCCAGCCCGAGCGAGGCGTAGAAGAAGGGCACCTTGCCGAGGAACTTCACCGTGAACCAGGGGGTCTCCAGCGGGGGGATGCTGCTGAGCAGGATCCCCTCGGCGCCGCGGGTCACGTCCTTGAAGTGGAGCGCCGCCAGCCGGATGATCTCGGCCATGGCGATGGAGGCCAGCACGAAGTAGGGGCCGCGCAGCCGGAAGGTGATGGTGCCGATGATCACCGAGAGGACCACCGAGCCGGCCACGGCCACGGCGATGCCGTACCAGGGGGCGACCTGGTGCAGCTCCAGCAGGAGCATGGTGATGTAGGCGCCCATCCCGAAGTAGGCGGCGTGGCCCACCGAGTACTGGCCGGCGTAGCCCCCCACCACGTTCCAGGCCGAGCCCTGGGCGATGGCCAGGAAGACCATGATCCACATGTGGAGGATGAGCGGCTTGCGCGAGAGCTGCGGGACCAGCGCCACCAGGGCGATGACCGCCAGGTAGGCGAGGAAGGCCGGGGCCGAGAAGCCGCGCGGGGCGCGGAGCGAGGGGAGGAGGGCGCGCATCAGGTCCTCGACTTGCCGAGCAGGCCGGAGGGGCGGAAGAGGAGGATGAGCAGGAAGAGGACGTAGACCACCAGCTCCTTCAGGCCGCTGGCGACGTAGACCGCCGAGAGCGACTCGGTGACGCCGATGAGGATGCCGCCCAGGGTGGCGCCGACGATGCTCCCCATGCCGCCCAGCACCACCACCACGAAGGCCTTGAGGGTGAAGGGGCCGCCCACCTGCGGGAAGATGTAGTAGGTGGGCGCCAGCAGCGCCCCGGCGGTGCCGGCCAGCGCGGTGCCGAGGCCGAAGGCCAGCACCGACATCCGCTTCACGTTGATGCCCATGAGCTGGGCGGCGTCGCGGTCCTGGGCGGTGGCGCGGATGGCCTGCCCGGTGTCGGTGGTCTGCAGGAACCAGAAGAGCGCGGCGGTGATGGCCACGGTCACCAGGAACGAGTAGAGCAGCGGCTGCGAGACCGAGAGGCCGAAGAGCTGGAAGGATGACGACGAGTAGGTGGTGGTGAGGATGCGGTAGTCGGAGGTGAAGCCCAGCATCACCGCGTTGCTCATCACCAGCCCGAGGCCGATGGTGAGCAGGATCTGGTTCTGCGGCAGCGCGTTGAGCACGCGGTTGATGAAGACCTTCTGCAGCAGCGCGCCCCACAGGAAGAGGACCGGCGCCGTGACCAGCAGCGACAGGTAGGGGTCGATGCCGAAGAGGGTGAAGAGGCCCCAGGTGACGTACATGCCGAGCATCAGCAGGTCGCCATGGGCGAAGTTGATGACCCGCATCACGCCGAAGATGATGGTCAGGCCGATGCCGATGAGCGCGTAGACGCCGCCCACCAGGATGCCCGACAGCAGGGACTGCAGGAAGACGGTCATCGGGGTCTCGTTCCCGCGCGGCGCGGTCCGGGGAAGGGAGGGGGCGGCCGCTGCGGCCGCCCCCGGGGAGCCAGGTGCGAGGCTGGCGCTACTTCCAGCCCGGGAACGGGTAGACGGCCTTGGCGGTGGCCGCCTTGGCCGGGAAGACGGTCACCGACTTGCCGCCCTGGTACTGGATGACCGGCATGGCGATGCTGGTTCTGGTTGGTGAAGCCCTCATAGGCCTGCGAACTTCACCTCGCCCATGATGGTCTGCCAGGAGCCGGTGGCCAGCGCCTCGCGGACCTTGGCGCGGTCGGCGCCGCCGACCTTGACCGCCGCGCCCACCACCATCATCGAGGTGTAGGTGCAGGCGGCGTGGTAGGTGGGGCGCTTGCCGAACCTGGCCTGGTAGCGGGCCGCGAACTCCTCCGAGGCCTTGCTGGAGTCGGGGGTCCACTGCGTCACCGAGAAGACGTTGGTGGAGATGTCCTTCTCGCCCTCGAACTGCGCGGTGTCGAAGCCGGCGCCGCCGCCGAGGAAGGCCTGCGGCTTGAGGCCGAGCTCGCGCGACTGGCGCATCAGCAGGATGGCGTCGGCCACGTAGGAGACCATGAAGACCAGGTCGGGGTTCTGCCCCTTCACCTTGGAGAGGGTGGAGCGGTAGTCGGGCGAGCCCTTCTGGTAGGCCTCGTCGGCCACCACCTTGAGCCCCTTGCTGGCGGCGTACTCCTTGCCCACCTTGGAGAGCGAGGAGCCGAAGTCGGTGGACTCGTAGATGAAGGCCACGGTCTTCGGCTTGCCGAAGGCCAGGGCCGCGTCGATGAGCGACCTGGCGTAGACGTGGGCCGGGGCGTTCACCCGGAAGACCCACTTGTACCCCTGGCGCGTGATGTCCTCCTTGGAGGCGGCCGGGATGACCTGGGAGACGCCGTACTGCTCGGCCTGCTTGGCCACCGCGTTGGCGCACGCCGAGGTGTACGGGCCGACGACGGCCGTCACCTCGTCGCCGGTGGCCAGCTGCTCGATGGCGCTGATGGCCTTGTCCGGCTTGCCGGTGTCGTCCTGGCGGATCACCTTGACGTCGACCCCCTGCTTCTTGAGGTCCTCGAGGGCCAGCTCGAGGCCGTTGGTCATGGTCTCGCCGATGGGGGCCTCGGCGCCGGTGATGGTGTTGATGAAGCCGATCTTGACGGGCGCGGCGCCGGCCGCGCCGGGGAGGGCGAGCGCGGCGGCGGCCGCGGCGGAGATGAGGCTGGGGAAGAGGCGCATGCGGGACTCCTTGGAGGCGGTGGAAGCGGGGACGATAGCAGAAGGAACGGCGAAGGGCGCCCGCGCCCGAAGGCCACGGGCGCCCCTCGTTCGAAGCCTGGGACTAGAACTTCAGCTGCGAGGAGATGCCGATCTGCGTGGCGTCCTGCTTGGTGGTGGCGGCCGTCGCGGTGGCGCCACGGTACTCGCTGGTGACCTGCAGGTACTCGACGCCGAACCGCCAGTACTTGCCGGCGTTGAAGATCAGGCCGCCCGCCAGCTGGTCGTTGTTGATGCGGGCCGCGGCCGCCGAGTTGGTCTTGTCGGCCTCGGCGTGGCCGACGCCGAAGGTGACCCAGGCCCACGGCAGCGGCTTGGCGATGAGCTGCGCCCAGTAGCCGGAGGAGTCGAGCGCGTTGACCGCGCCCGCGGCGCCGTAGATGGGAGCGCCGATGGCGTTGTAGGTGTCGTCGGCGCCCTTGCCCGTGTAGTACTCGCCCTTCACCTGCGCGTACTTGGTCAGGCCGAGGTCGACGTCGACGCCGAGGACGTTGCCGTCCACGTCCTGCTGGTTGGCGGTGCCGTAGGCGAGGCGGCGGGTGTTCATGTGGTAGGCGACGCCGACGGCGGCGGTGATGTCGCTGCCGAACTTGCCGGTGCCGGCGAGGCGGGCCTCGATGTTGGGCATGCGCGACTGGTTGCCGGAGCCCAAGTCGACCGGGGCGTCGGCCGTGGCCGGGGAGAGGACGGCGACGGCGGCGTTCACGCCGAAGTCACCGAAGGTGTTGGCCCAGCCGACCCGGAACTGGGGCGAGCGGCGCCACAGGTTGCCGGACTGCCAGAAGAGCGGCAGGGCCACCCAGGCGAGGCTCTCGGCGAAGAGGGGGTTGACGAGGCCGTACTCCTGGCCGGCCAGCACCGAGAGCTTGCCGAAGCCGGTGCTCCAGGTGGCGGTCATGGCCGCCAGCCGGAGCCGCATCAGGCCGTTGTACCAGGCGGTCGAGGGCGCAGCGGCATTCGGCGTCAGGCCGGACAGGTTGCCGCCGGCGAAGTCGAACTCGAGCACGCCGCTGAGGTCGGCGCCGGACCAGTCCTCCTTGGCGGCCAGCCTGACGCCGATGCGCGACTGACGGGCGCTGAAGAGGACCGACCCACCCTGCGGGGCTGCGATGGCCTGGCTGGCATAGTCGCGGGTCTGCAGCGAGTTGCCGTTGAAGAACCCGTTGGCCAGGATGAAGCCGTAGGGCGTGAGCTTCATGCCCTCGGCGGCCGGCGCGGGAGCAGCGGCGGGGGCGGGAGCAGCGGGGGCGGTCTGGGCGACGGCGGCAAGCGGCAGCGACAGCGCGAGCACGCCGGCCAGGAACCTTCTCGGTGCGGTCATTCACATCCTCCGGAAACGGGACACAGGTTGACCCGGGGTGAGGCAGAGAGGGGGCCCGGGGGTGGGAGACGGTAGCACACGGCTCCACACCGACTGCGGCTTTCCGACGACGCAGCGCGGCATCGCGCGTCCGGGCTCCCTGCGGCCTAGGAGCGGGCGAAGGTCACGATGGTGACGGCGTCGCCCCCCTCGTGCTGGTCGCCCCGGCGGTGCCCGGCCACGTAGGGCGACGTCGCCAGCGCCTCCCGCAGCGCCTGCTTGAGCGCCCCGGTCCCGTGGCCGTGGAGGATGAGGCACTGCGGCTCGCCGGCCGCGTAGAGCCGGTCGAGGAACCGCTCCACCTCGCGCTGCAGCTCCTCGACCCGGAGGCCGCGGACGTCGAGGCGCCGGTCGTCCAGCCGGAGGGCCTCGGGGCGGGCCTCCTCGGCGCGGGCCAGCCGCTCGGCGGCGCTGGTGCCGATCCGGGCCTGCCGGGCCGTGCCGGTGAGCGCCACCAGGTCGGCCAGCGGCCGGCGCACCTTCAGGGGGCCGGCCTGCACCAGCGCCTGCCGGGCGTCGACCGACAGGACCTCGCCCTCCTGCCCGAGCGAGGCGATCCGCACCCTCACCCCGGGCCGGAGCTCGCCACCCGGCAGCGCCTCGGCGGCGGTCTCGGCCTGCGCCGCGGCCCGCCTCGAGGCGCCGGCCACCTCGGCCTTCCAGGCCTCCAGCTGGGCCGCCGCCTCGCTGGCCCGCTTGACCGAGGGCTGGGCCTGCAAGGAGGCCAGCAGCTCGGCCACCTCGCCGCGGGCCGCCTCCAGCTCGTCGGCGATGGCCTCGCCGACCCGGGCCGCCGCCGCCCGCTCGGCCCGCCGCGCCTCCTCCTCGCGGGCCCGGGCCGCCGCCTCCGCCGCTCCCGCCGCCGCGGCCGCCCGCTCGGCCGCCTCCCGCGCCGCGGCGAGCCGGGCCCGCTCGGCGTCGAGCGCGGCCAGCGCCTCGCCCAGGGCCCCGCCGTGGCCGCTGCGGGCCGCCCGGGCCCGCTCCACCACCGAGGCCGGCAGCCCCACCCGCGCCGCCACCTCGATGGCCGACGAGCTGCCCGGCGAGCCGAGGTGGAGCTGGTAGGTGGGGGCCAGCCGCTCGGCGTCGAAGCCGACCCGGGCGTTGGCGTAGGTGGGGTCGGTGAGGGCCAGCGCCTTGAGCTCGTCGAGGTGGGTGGTCACCAGCACGGTGGCGCCGCGGGCCACCAGGGCCTCGAGGATGGCCGCCGCCAGCGCCGCCCCCTCGCGCGGGTCGGTGTCGGCGGCGATCTCGTCCACCAGCACCAGCGAGCCGGGGATGGCGCCGGCCAGCATCTCCTTCACGGCGGTGAGGTGGGCGGTGAAGGTGGAGAGGTCCTGGTGCAGGTCGCCCCGCTCGTCCACCGCCGCCTTCACCTCGAGGAAGAAGGGGAGGCGCGAGCCCTCGGCGGCCGGCACCGGCAGGCCGGCCCGCAGCATCAGCGCCGAGAGCCCGACCGCGGTGATGGCCACGGTCTTGCCGCCGCCGTTCGGGCCCGAGACGATGAGCGCCCGGGCCGGGGCGCCCAGGCGGACGTGGCTGGCCACCACCTTCTTCCCCTGCAGGACCAGCAGCGGGTGGCGCAGCGAGAGCAGCTCGAAGCCGTCGCGCTCGGCGCACGGCCCCGGGGCGTGGGCGTCGAGGTCGGAGGCCAGCCGCGCCGCCCCCTCCAGCACGTCCAGCTCCGCCAGCGCCGCCAGCCCGCGCGAGAGGGCGGTGGCCCGCCCGGTCACCGCGCCGGAGAGCTCGCGGAGGATGCGGGCCTCCTCCTCGGCGGCGGTGGCGTTGGCGATGGCCAGCTCGTTGCCCAGCTCGACCAGCCCGTCCGGCTCGACGAAGAGCGTCTGGCCCGACTGCGAGGCGTTGTGGACGATGCCCGGCACCGCCGAGCGGGCGCTGGCCAGCACCGGCAGCACGTACCGCTCGTTGCGGATGGTGAAGTAGCGATCGCGCAGGTGGCGCTCCATCTCCGGGTCGGAGAGGTAGCCCTCCACCCGGGCCTTCAGGGCCCGGTGCAGGCCGCGGCTGCGCTCGCGGGCCGCCGCCAGCTCGACGCTGGCCCGGTCGGAGATGGTCCCGGAGGGCTCGATGGAGCGCTCGATCCGGTCGGCCAGCCGCTCGTCGGGCTCGAGCGGCTCGACCAGCGCCGCCAGCCGGGGGGCCTCGGCGGCGCGGGCCTGGAGCACCCCCCGGGTCCTCGAGACGGCGCGGGCCAGCGCCGCCACCTCGCGCAGCGCCAGCGGCTCGAGGACGCCGCCGCGGGAGGCCCGGTCGAGCGCGCCCTCCACGTCGGCGAGGCCGCCGAAGGGGAGGGCGGTGCCGGTCTCGGAGAGCCGGCGCGCCTCGTCGACCCGGGCCAGCGCGTCGCGGGCGGCGGCGGCGTCCGGCAGGAAGGGCAGGGCGAGGGCGCGGCGGTGGCCGGCCGGGAGCCGGCAGCGGCCGGCCAGGGCGGCGAGGATCTCGGGCCAGCCGAGCTGGGCCAGGGTGCGATCGTGGCTCATGAGGTCCGGGCCGGTCCTACCTCGTCCCGATTCGCCGCGCCACCCGGGCGCGGGCGGGACGGGCGGCCGCCGTCGCGGCTATCATGTGCCGGTGACGCGCCCCGCCCACCTCGCCGTGCTCCTCCCGCTGGCCGCGCTGGCGGCGCTGGCGGGTTGCGCCGGAAAGCCGGCCAGGCCGAGCGCGGCGGTGGCGCCGGTGCCGCCGGACCGGGCCAGGCCGGCCGGACCCGCCTGCGCCGTCCCGCCCACGGGGTCGGGCCTCGCCCGGCCGGCGCCCGCCGCCGGGCTGCGCCCCGAGGAGCTGGTCGCCGGCGCCCGCCAGCTGCGATCGGCGGGAGATCATGCCGGTGCGCAGCGCCTGCTGGAGCAGGCGGCGGTGCTGGCGCCGGGCGACGTCGAGGTCTGCTTCGAGCTGGCCGACCTGCTGGTGGCCGACGAGGCCGACCTCGACCGGGCCGGGGCCATGCTGCTCGCCATCCCCGCCGGCCACCCGCGCCGCGACGGCACGCTGGGCCGCCTCGCCGAGCTGCGCGGCGATGCGGCCGGGGCCGAGGCGGCCTACGCGCGCCAGCTGGCGCTGCAGGACGATCCCGAGGTGCGGCTGCGCCGGGCGCTGGTGCTGGAGCGGCTGGGGAGGGACGCCGAGGCCACCGCCGAGCTGGAGCGGCTGCGCGCCGCCGACCCGGCCGACGCCGTGGTGCGCGCCCGGCTGGCGGAGCGCTACGAGGCGGCCGGCCGCCTGGCCGAGGCCGAGGCCGAGCTGCGGGCGCTGGCGGAGGCGAGCCCGGGACGGCCCGAGGGCTGGCGCCGGCTGGCCACCTTCTGCACCCGCCACGGCCTCGCCGAGAAGGCCCGCGCCGCCGAGGCCAGGGCCCGCGAGGCCGAGCCCCGCCCGGCGCGCGCGCTGCGGCCGCTCAAGCCGACCGGCCGGTAGCCGCTACTGGGCGGTGTAGCCGCCGTCCACGACGAGCGGCACGCCGGTCACGCCGCCCGCCAGCTCGCCGCAGAGGTAGAGGACCGCGGCGCCGACCTCCTCGACCGAGAGCAGCCGCCGCTGGGGCACCAGCGGGAAGATGACCTCCTCCAGCACCCGCTCCAGCGCCACCCCGCGGGTGCGGGCCAGGTCCGCCAGCTGGTTGCGCACCAGCGGCGTGTCGACGTAGCCCGGGCAGAGGGCGTTGACGGTGATGCCGTGGGGCGCCCCCTCCAGCGCGGCCACCCGGGTCAGCCCGATCAGGCCGTGCTTGGCCGAGTTGTAGCCGGCCTTGCCGGCGAAGCCGACCAGGCCGTTGACCGAGGCCACGTTGACGACCCGCCCCCAGCGCTGCCGCCTCATGATGGGGAAGGCGCGCTTGATGGCGAGGAAGGGGGCCACCAGCATCACCTTGAGGAGCAGCTCGAACTTCTCGGCGGGGAACTCCTCGATGGGGGCGACGTGCTGCAGGCCGGCGTTGTTGACGAGCACGTCGAGCCGGCCCCATCGCGCCGCCGCGGCGTCGACGGCGCCGTTGAGCTCGGCCTCGCGGGTGACGTCGCAGGGGACGGCCAGCACCTCCAGCCCCGCCGCTCCCAGCGTGGCCACCGCGGCGTCCAGCGCCGGGCCGGGCCGGTCGGAGAGCGCCAGCCGGGCGCCGCTCCGTCCCAGGTCGAGGGCCACCTGCAGGCCGATGCCGCCGGCGGCGCCGGTGATGAGGGCGACGCGCTCCTCGAGTGGCTGCTTCATCTGGCGATCCTCCGCGTGGTCCGGGCGCTAGAAGGGGAAGTGGCGGGCCAGGCGGAGCGCCTCGCCGACCAGGCCGCGCCGGAAGGCCAGCACCCCCGCCACGAAGACGCTGCCGATGATGACCGTGACCCAGTCGCCGACGCCGGAGAGGTAGTTGTCCATGGTCACCACCACCAGCGCGCCCACCGATGGGCCCATCACCGTCCCCATGCCGCCCAGCAGCGTCATCAGCACCACCTCGCCCGACTTGTGCCAGTGGGCATCGGTGAGGGTGGCGAACTGCAGGACCAGCGCCTTGGTGGCGCCGGCCAGGCCGGAGAGGCCGGCCGAGATCACGAAGGCCACCAGCTTGTAGCGATCGACGTCGTAGCCGAGCGAGAGGGCGCGCGGCTCGTTCTCGCGGATGGAGCGGAGCACGTGGCCGAAGGGGGAGTGGATGGTCCGGTAGACGACGAAGAAGCCCATCAGGAAGACGGCGAAGACGACGTAGTAGAGCGGCAGCGGCTGGTCCAGCGGGACCAGGCCGAAGAGCGTGCCCCGCGGGATGCCCTGCAGGCCGTCCTCGCCCCCGGTGAAGGGCAGCTGGACCGCCAGGAAGTAGAGCATCTGGGCGAAGCCCAGCGTGATCATGGCGAAGTAGATGCCCGAGCGCCGGATGGCCAGCCCGCCGATCACCACCCCGAGCAGGGTGGCCACCACGGTCCCGGCCAGCAGCCCCAGCTCCGGCGGCCAGCCCCAGGCCTTGAGCACGTGGCCGGCCACGTAGCCGGCCGAGCCGAGGAAGGCGGCGTGGCCGAAGGAGAGCAGGCCGGTGTAGCCGAGCAGCAGGTTGAACGCGCTGGCGAAGAGGGCCATGCAGAGCACGTTCATGAGGAAGACCGGGTAGACCGCCAGCGGCGCCGCCAGCCCGACCAGGACCATGATCGCGAAGAAGGCCCGCTTGCGGCCGGGCGTGATGATGCCGGCCCGCCGGGCCTCGCGGGCCTCCTGGATGCCCGGGGGGCCGCTCACGCCTCCCTCCCGAACAGCCCGGCCGGGCGCAGCAGCAGCACCACCGCCATGATGGCGAAGACCACGGTCGAGGCGGCCGGCGGGTAGAAGTACTTGGTCAGCCCCTCCACCAGCCCCAGCCCGAGGCCGGTGACGATGGAGCCGAGGATCGAGCCCATGCCGCCCACCACCACCACCGCGAAGACCACGATGATCAGGGACGAGCCCATCGACGGGCTCACCTGGTAGATGGGGGCGGCCATGACGCCGGCGAAGCCGGCCAGGGCCACCCCGAAGCCGAAGGTGAGGGTCATCATCAGCGGCACGTTGACGCCGAAGGCCTGCAGCAGGCGCGGGTTCTCGGTGCCGGCGCGCAGGTAGGCGCCCAGCCGGGTCCGCTCGATGACGAACCAGCTGCCGAAGCAGACCACCAGCGAGACCAGCACCACCCAGGCCCGGTACCTGGGCAGGAACATGAAGCCGAGGTTGGCCCCCCCCTGCAGCGCCTCCGGCACCGGGTAGGAGTTCCCCGAGTTGCCGTAGGCGTGGTGGAAGAGCCCTTCCACGATCAGGGTGAGGCCGAAGGTGAGGAGGAGACCGTAGAGGTTGTCGAGCTGGTAGAGCCGGCGCAGCATGGTGCGCTCCACCACCATGCCGAGCACGCCCACCACCAGCGGCGAGAGCAGCAGGGCCGGCCAGTAGCCGATCCCCAGCTGGCTCAGCCCGAACCACGCCACGAAGGCCCCGGTCATGTAGAGGGCCCCGTGGGCGAAGTTCACGACGTTGACCAGGCCGAAGATGACGGCCAGGCCCAGCGAGAGCAGGGCGTAGAACGAGCCGTTGATGAGCCCCACCAGCAGCTGGCCGTAGAGCGCCTGCATGCGGTCTCCTCCTCCTCGCCGGCTACTTCTTCATCGCCAGCGGGCAGGCCTGCGCCTCCACCGAGGGGAAGGCCTCGGCGGCCGGGATGGTCTTGATGATCTTGTAGTAGTCCCAGGGGTACTTCGACTGGTCGGGCGACTTGACCTGGACCAGGTACATGTCGTGGCGGAAGAGGCCGTCGGGGCCGATGGTCCCCTTGGCGAAGAAGTCGTTCACCGGGGTGGCCTTCATCTTCGCCATGACGGCGTCGGCGTCGTCGGTCCCGGCGGCCTTGATGGCCTGGAGGTAGTGCGTGACCGCGGAGTAGAGGCCGGCCTGGACCATGGTCGGCATGGCCTTCTTCTTGTTGTCGGGGTGGGACTGGAACTTCTTCGACCAGGCGCGGCTGGCCTCGTCGCGGTCCCAGTAGAAGGCGGTGGTCAGGTACATGCCCTTGGCGATGTTGAGGCCGAGGCTGTGGACGTCGGAGATGAAGACCAGCAGGCCGGCCAGGGTCTGCTTCGGGGTCAGGCCGAACTCGGCCGCCTGCTTGATGGTGTTGATGGTGTCGGCGCCGGCGTTGGCCATGCCGACCACCTGGGCGCCCGAGGCCTGGGCCTGCAGCAGGTAGCTGGAGAAGTCGCTGGAGCTCTGGGGGTGGCGGACCGCGCCCAGCACCTTGCCGCCCGAGGCCTCCACCACCTTGGCGGTGTCGGCCTCCAGCGACTTGCCGAAGACGTAGTCGGCGGTGATGAAGAACCAGGTCTTGCCGCCGTTCTTCACCACCTCGCGGCCGGTGCCGTTGGCGAGCGCCCAGTTGTTGTAGGTGTAGTGGACGTTGTAGGCGTTGCACTTCTCGCCGGTGATGGCGGTGGTGGCCGGGCCGGAGAGCAGGGTGATCCGCTTCTTCTCCGCCGCCACCGGCATGACCGCCAGGGCCGTGCCGCTGTTGACGAGGTCGACCACCGCGTCGACCTGGTTCTCGTCGAACCACTTGCGGGCCGTGTTGGAGGCGATGTCGGCCTTGTTCTGGTGGTCGGCCGAGACCACGTCGATGGGCTTGCCCAGCACCTTGCCGCCGAAGTCGGCCACCGCCATCTGCACGGCCAGCACCGAGCCCGGCCCGGCCAGGTCGGAGTAGAAGCCGGTCATGTCGGTGAGCACGCCGATGCGGACCACGCCGTCGGAGACCTTGTCGGCGGCGCGCCCGGGCGCGGGGAGGGTGAGCAGCGCGACGGCCATCAGGAGGGATGCGAGTGTTCTCATCACGGACCTCTCTTCCATTCGGGGGGATGCAGCTAGACGCCGAGGTAACCCTGCAGCTTCTCCATGCTCGCTTCGAGCTGGTCCTTCTCGATCATGTCGACGATGCGGCCGTGCTCGACCACGTAATGGCGATCGGCGAGCCGGGCCGCGAAACGGAAGTTCTGTTCGACCAGCACCACGGTGAAGCCGCGCTCCTTCAGGGTCGCGACCGCCCGCCCCAGCGCCTGGACGATGACCGGGGCCAGCCCCTCGGTGATCTCGTCGAGGAGCAGCAGCTGGGCGCCGACGCGCAGGATGCGGGCCATCGCCAGCATCTGCTGCTCGCCCCCCGAGAGCCGGCTGCCCGGGCTCTTCCGGCGCTCCTCGAGGTTGGGGAACATGGCGTAGAGCTCCCCGACCGAGAGCCCGCCGCTGCCCACCGCCGGCAGCAGCGTCAGGTTCTCCTCGGCGGAGAGGCTGGAGAAGATGCCCCGCTCCTCGGGGCAGTAGCCGATGCCGAGCTGGACGATCTTGTGGGTCGGCAGCTGGATGGTCTCCCGCCCGTTGAGCATCACCGAGCCGGTGCGGCGGCTGGTGAGGCCGAGGATGGCCTTGAGCGTGGTGGTCCGCCCCGAGCCGTTGCGGCCCAGCAGGGTCACCAGCTCGCCGCGGCGAACCCGGAAGTCCATGCCGTGGAGGATGTGCGACTCGCCGTAGAAGGCGTGCAGGTCGGTGACCCGCAGCAGCTCGACCGGCGGGGGGGCGGCGGCCGGGCTCATTCCGGCACCCCGATGTAGGCCTCGAGCACGCGGGGGTTGGTCGAGACCTCGGGGTAGGTGCCCTCGGCCAGGATGGTGCCCCGCTGCAGCACGGTGATGGTGTGGCACAGGTCGGCCACCACCGAGAGGTTGTGCTCGACCATGAGCACGGTGCGGTCGGCGGCGACGCGCCGGATCAGCTCGACCACCCGCCCCACGTCCTCGTGCCCCATCCCCTGGGTCGGCTCGTCGAGCAGCAGCACCTCGGGGTCGAGCGCCAGGGTGGTGGCCAGCTCCAGCGCGCGCTTGCGGCCGTAGGGCAGCTCCACCGCCACCACGTCGCGGTGGTCGGCCAGGTCCACGGCCTCCAGCAGCTCCAGCCCGCGCCGGTGCAGCGCCTGGAGCGTGGCGTCGCTCTTCCAGAAGTGGAAGGAGGTGCCGAGCGGCCGCTGCAGCGCGACGCGCACGTTCTCCAGGACGGTCAGGTTGGGGAAGACCGCCGAGACCTGGAAGGAGCGCACCATGCCCTCCCGCGCCACGTCGGCCGGCCGGGCGCGGGTGATGTCCCGGCCGCGGTAGAGGATGGTGCCGGCGGTGGGCTGGATGAACTTGGTGAGCAGGTTGAAGACGGTGGTCTTGCCGGCGCCGTTGGGGCCGATGAGGGCGTGGATGGTGCCCCGCCGGACCTTGAGGTCGACGCCGCCCACCGCCACGAAGCCGCGGAAGTCCTTGGTGAGCCCGCGGGTCTCGAGGACCAGCTCGCCGGGGACGGGCGCGTCGGATGCGCGGCGAGAGGGCTCACGCCGCGGCTCCCGCCGCTGATCCGGGGCGTGGATGGTTCACCGGGGAGGCACCGATCATGAAGCACTCCTTTATGCCCTTTGCGAAAACTTTGCATCGACGAAAAAGCTGCGCCCCGGAGGTGGGGCACCGACCGGCTCGAGCCAGGAAGGGAAGGGGCCGGGCCTTCGGCCCGGGGCCTACGGCGCGGCGGGCGTCGGCGGGCCTTCCGACGCGCGCGCCATCATCCGCTCGAGGACCCAGGCCAGCGCGGCCGCGCGCGGCAGGCCGAACGCCATGCTGCCGATGGCCACGGGCCAGGGGGCCGACAGGTAGAGGGTGAACATGGCGCCGCAGGTGAGGAGCCAGAATCCCGGCCAGCAGCAGCCCGAGCGCGCGCCGCCGACGCCCGGCCTCGAAGAGCGCGGTGGCGAAGACCCCGGCGATCAGCCCGTTGATGGCGCAGGTCAGGACCGAGATGACGTCGACGCCCAGCAGGCCGAGCATGTCGCGGAAGATCTCGCTCATGTAGGGCAGCAGCAGGTAGGGCGGCGTGGTGGCGGTGAAGGCCCGCCCCACCGTGTCGAAGGCGAGGTGGACCAGCGTCGCGGCGAGCGCGAGCCGGGCCAGGCGCGGCGGGGCGGACGGCGGCATGTCCCGGTCGTAGCAGGGCGCCGGGCCCCGCGCCAGCGCCGCCGGCCGCGCGCCGCCCCCCGGCACGCGGCCGGTCGGAAGGGGCCGCTTTCACCAGCAGTCGACGTCGCGCCCGTGCCCGGCCCGGGGTAGAAGGAGGACGGTGGACGGCCTCCGCGACCAGGACGGCGGAGCCTGCGCCTCCTGGAGCCCGAGAGATGCCGCCTCCCCCGCCCCGAAGCCGGGCCGCGCCTCGCCCCGCCGCACGCTCCCGCCGGGGGGCCGCCCGGCCGGTCCGCGCCGGGCTGGAGGTCCTGCTCGGCGCGCGAGGCGGGCCGCTGCGGGGCCGGCGCGTCGGGCTCATCTGCAACCACACCGCGGTGGACGCCCGGCTGCGCCACGCCGCCGACCTGCTGCACGCGCTGCCGGGGGTGACCCTCGCGGCGCTCTTCGGCCCGGAGCACGGCGTCCGCGGTGACGCCCAGTACATGGCGGCGGTGGCGGGGGAGCGCGATCCGGCCACCGGCCTGCCCGTCCACTCGCTCTACGGCGCGACGCCCGAGTCGCTCCGACCCGCTCCCGCGGCGCTGGCCGGGCTCGACGCCCTCTGCTTCGACATCCAGGACGTGGGGGCCCGCTACTACACCTACCAGGCCACCATGCTGCTGGGGATGGAGGCGGCGGCCCGGGCCGGGCTGGCCTTCGTGGTGCTGGATCGCCCCAACCCCATCGGCGGGCTGCTCGTGGAGGGGCCGGCGCTGCGGCCCGGCTTCGAGAGCTTCTGCGGGCTGCACGACCTCGCGCCCCGCCACGGCCTGACGGTGGGGGAGCTGGCCCGGCTGTTCGTGGCCGAGCGCCGCCTCGACCTCGACCTCGCCGTGGTGCCGTGCGAGGGCTGGCGGCGCGGGGAGGGCGCCCGCGCCACCGGGCTGCCGTGGGTCTCCCCCTCGCCCAACATGCCCACGCCGGAGACGGCGCTGGTCTATCCGGGGACCTGCCTGCTGGAGGGGACCAACCTCTCCGAGGGGCGCGGGACCACCCGGCCGTTCGAGCTCCTCGGCGCGCCCTGGCTCGATCCGGGCCGGCTGGCGGCGGCGCTCTCCGCGGAGCGGCTGCCGGGGGTCCGGTTCCGGCCGGCCAGCTTCACGCCCACCTGGGACAAGCACGCCGGCGCGCGCTGCCACGGCGTCGAGCTCCACGTCCACGACGCCGGGGCGTTCCGCCCGTTCCGCACCGGCCTGGCCTGCGTGCTCCACGCCCGCGCCCAGGCGCCCGAGCGGTTCCGCTGGCGGGCCGAGGCCTACGAGTTCGTCGAGGGGATCCCGGCCTTCGACCTGCTCTGCGGCTCGGCGCGGGAGCGCACCGCGATCGAGGCCGGGGCCACGCTGCGCGACCTGGTGGCGGGGTACGCGGCGGAGGAGCGGGCCTTCGCCCGGCGGCGCACCCGGTTCCTCGCCTATCATGGCTGACGTGGACCCCCGACCCGAGGTCGCCCTGCTGGGCGGATCCTTCAACCCGCCCCACGCGGCGCACGTGATGGCCGCCTGGTGGGCGCTGGCCACGCAGGGCGTCCGCGAGGCCTGGCTGGTCCCCACCTGGCGCCACCCCTTCGGCAAGGCGCTGGCGCCGTGGGAGGACCGGGTGCGGATGTGCGAGCTGGCCATCGCCCAGGTGCGCGGCGCCCACGTCTGCCGGGCCGAGGAGGCCCTGCGCGACGACCCGCTCTGCGGCCGGACCGCCCGCACCCTGGAGCATCTCGTCGAGCGCCACCCAGGCCGGCGCTTCGCGCTGCTGGTGGGCGCCGACATCCTGCCGGAGACTCCGCGCTGGTACCGGTGGGACCGGGTGAAGGAGCTGGCCCGGGTGGTGGTGGTGGGACGCCAGGGATACCCCGGAGGGGTGAGCCCGGCACTGCCCGCCATCTCCTCCACGGAGATCCGCGACCGGCTGGCGCGCGGCGAGCCGGTGGACGGGCTGCTGCCGAGCAGGGTCCTCGAGTACCTCCGGTCGCACGGACTGTACGGGACCTCGACCTGATCGGGGCTTGTAAATCGATGCAGATTGCGGCGAAATGCCGCACATGGATCAGCCCCAGTCCACCTCGTCGTCCCGGCTCCTCCCGCGAATCGGGATGTACGCCTCCGCCTTCGGCGTCTTCGCGTGCGGCTGGCTGGCCATGAAGACCGACGACTGGCGGGTCATGGTCGGGCTGACGGTGCTGGCCGGCGTGGCCGGGATCGCGGCCTCGGCCTTCGGCAAGCGGGCGGGGTGAGCGCCACGGCGCCCCGCCTCAGGCCGCGAGGCTGAAGCGCAGCGCGCCGCCGTCCACCTCGACGCGGACCTCGTCCCCCGGCTCGAACTCCCCGGCCAGGATGCGCTCGGCCAGCGGCGCCTCGACCAGCCGCTGCACCGCCGAGCGCATGGGGCGCGCGCCCAGCGCCGGGTCGAAGCCGCCGTGGTCGAGCAGGAAGCCGGCCACCTCGGGGGCCGCCAGGTAGCGGATGCGCCGCTCGCCGTGGAGCCGCGCCGCCGACTCGGCCAGCAGCAGCGCCGCCACCCGCGCCACCTGCTCGCGGGTGAGGGCCGGGAAGACCAGCCGCTCGTCGAGGCGGTTCCACAGCTCCGGCGGCACCGCCCCCCGGGCCGCCTCCAGCACCCGGGCCTGGACCGGGGCGGCCTTCTCGGCGGCGCCGAAGCCCATGGCCGGCTGGCTGGTGCGGCTCGCCTCGCCGGCGCCGAGGTTGGTGGTGAGCACCACCACGGCGTTGGAGAAGTCGATCTGCCGGCCCCGCCCGTCGGTGAGCCGCCCCTCCTCCAGCACCTGCAGGAGGAGCATCTGCACGTCGCGGTGGGCCTTCTCGATCTCGTCGAGCACCACCACGCAGGCGGGGCGGCGCCGGACCGCGTCGGTGAGCTGGCCCCCCTCGCCGTAGCCGACGTAGCCGGGGGCGGCCCCGACCAGCCTGGCGACGCCGGTGGGCTCGGCGCACTCGCTCATGTCGAGCTGCACCAGCGCGTCGCGGGAGCCGTAGAGCGCGTCGGCCAGCGCCCTGGCCAGCTCGGTCTTGCCGACGCCGGTGGGGCCGAGGAAGAGGAAGGAGCCCATGGGGCGGCGCGAGGCGAAGCCGGCGAAGTTGCGCTTCAGGACCCCGGCCACCCGGCCGATGGTCTCCTCGTGGCCGATGACCCGCTCGCCGAGCGCCTGCTGCAGGCCGAGGATGCGCTCGCGGTCGGAGGCGATGAGCCGCGACTCGGGCAGGCCGGCCATCTTGGCCACCACGCGCGCGATGTCGGTGGCGTCCACGGTGCGGTGGTGCTGGCGGCGGGCGCGGCTGCCGGCCAGGTCGACCACCGCCACCGCCTTGTCGGGCAGGAAGCGGTCGGTGATGTAGCGGGCCGAGAGCGAGGCGGCCGCCTGCAGCGCCTCGGCGGCGTAGCGGACGGCGTGGTGCTTCTCGTAGCGCGGCGCCAGCCCGGAGAGGATGGTGACGGTGTCGGCCACCGAGGGCTCCCGCACCAGCACCGGGGAGAAGCGGCGCTCCAGCGCCGGGTCCTTCTGGATGTGGGCGCGGTACTCGTCGTGGGTGGTGGCGCCGATGCAGGGGAACTCGCCACGGGCCAGCGCCGCCTTGAGCTCGTTGGCGGCGTCCTGGGGCCCGTCGCCGGTGGAGCCGGCGCCCATGATGGTGTGGACCTCGTCGATGAAGACCACCACCTTGCCGCCGGCGCGCCGCACCTCGTCCTTCAGGCCCAGCAGCTTCTCCGAGAACGACCCGCGCAGCTGGGTGCCAGCCAGCACGCTGGCCATGTCGATCTCGACCAGGGTGCGGTCGGCCCCCTCGCCCCCGCCGTGCAGCAGCCGCTGGGCGATCCCCTCCACGATGGCGGTCTTTCCGACGCCCGGCTCGCCGACCAGCAGCGGGTTGTTGGTGCGCCGCTTGCCGAGCACGTCGATGGCCTCCTCGACCTCCCGCTCGCGCCCCACCAGCGGATCCAGCCGACCGGCGGCGGCCAGCTCGGTGAGGTTGCGCCCCAGCTGCGAGAGCCAGGGGAACTCGCGCGGGTCGAGGGCGTGGCGGGAGCGAGGGGCCCGCTCGGCGAGGGGCTCGGGCGCCGGCGCGGTGGAGGCCGCCGGCCCGGCCGACGGCGCGACGCCGAGATCGCGGGCCAGCGCCGCGGCGGCCGACTCGAGGTCGTCCCCCGGCCCGGCGTCGTCCGGCGGGGGGGGCGAGGCGGGCCGCGGCTCGACGGCGCGGCGCGGGACGGACCGGGCCGGCACCGGCACCGGGCGGACCTGCTGGTACTTGCGCGGCAGGCCGTTGGCGAAGAGCGAGATGGTCTCGGTGCGGAGCCGGCGGGGATCGACGCCGCAGGCGGCCAGCAGCTGGTGGGCGCAGCCCGAGCGCTCGCGGGTCATGGCGGCGAGCAGGTGGAGGCAGTCGATCTCCGAGGCGCCGGCCCCCTCGGCCAGCGTGCGGGCCCCGTCGCGGATGGCCCGCGAGACGGCCTCCGACTCCCGCGGCCGCCCGGCCATCACCGCCAGGATCCGGTCCTCGTCGATGCGCTTCTCGCGCAGCAGGATCTCGGCGCGGTTGGGCACGGTGAAGAAGGCGAGGAGCTGGTGGGCGCTGGTGAGCGGCTGGTTCACGCTCTGTGCGATGTCCTCGGCCTCGCTGAGGACCTGCAGCAGCTCCATCGATTCGATGACCGTCGGCATGTTCCGGCGAGGTTCCGATATCGGTCACAACCGGTCAATTTTTCGGCTGATCTCGGGGATCTGGACGCGGTCAGTCCAGGCCGCGGGCCCCGAGCTCGTCCTCGTCGAGGCCGAGGAAGTGGCCCACCTCGTGGAGCAGGGTGGTGGCGATCTCCTCCTCCAGCCCGGCGCGGCTCCCGGCGGCCCGCTCCAGGTTGCGCTGGTAGAGGACGATGGAGGAGGGCAGGTGGCTCCACGGGTCGGAGGAGAGCTTCTGCCCGTACGGGGCGCCGCGGAAGAGCCCGAGGATGGTGGGCGGCAGCGGCGGGTCGGACTCGAGGAGGTCGTGGTCGGCGGGCAGGTCCTCGACCGTGACCGGGACGTTGGCCAGGTAGCGCCGCACCTGGTCGGGCAGCGCCTCGAAGGCCCGCTCCACGGCGGCGTCGAAGTCGCGGCGGGAGAGCCGCACCCGCTTCGGGAAGCCCTCCGGGTCGAGCTTCCGGGCCCGCACCAGCCGCCGCTCCGCCTCCCGGTCGTCGCCGCGCCGCTCCGCCAGCAGGCCGAGCAGGTGGTGGGCGCGGGCCTCGTCGTCGGCCAGGTCCAGCACCGCCCCGGCCACGGCGCCCGCCTCGTCGAAGCGGCAGAGCTCGAAGAGCGCCTCGGCCCGCTCGAGCAGGGCGTCGAGGTGGTCGGGGACCAGCCGGAGGGCCTCGTCGAGGGCGGCCAGCGCCGCCGGCGCGTCGGCCAGGTCCAGCAGCGCGGCGCCCTCCAGCCAGTGCAGGTCGGCGGCCAGGGCGGCGTCGCCCTCGCGCCGGGCCTGCTTCGCCCCCCGGCGTGCCAGCGACAGCGCCCGCTCGGCGTCGCCGTCCTGGAGCGCCGCGGCGACGGCGTCGAAGCGCGGATCCGGCGCGTCGGGGTGGTGGCTCATGGCGGGCGGGTGCGGTGCCGGGGGGCCGGGCCGCGGGCTACCGCTCCCGGGCCGGTGGGAGGTCGTGGGAGGCGATGTAGACCACGTTCCGCGTGGTCCGCTTGCCGCGGTACATGGCCCGATCGGCCAGGTCGATCAGCTCGGCCTTGCTGCCGGCGTGCTCCGGGAAGGCGGCCAGCCCGATCGAGGCGGTGACCCGCACCGGCGAGGACTCCCGGGAGAGGAAGCGGTGGTTCTCGATGGCGCGGCGCACCCGCTCCGCCACCTTGAGCCCGCCCCCCGAGTCGATGCCGATGAGCACCAGCACGTACTCGTCGCCGCCGTAGCGGGCCAGGACGTCCTCGTCGCGGACGCAGGAGCGGAGCACCCGCGCCACCTCCACCAGCAGCCGGGAGCCGGAGAGGTGGCCGTGCTGGTCGTTGACGGACTTGAAGTGATCGAGATCGAGGAAGAGCAGCGAGAAGGGGCGACCGCTCGACAGCTCGCGCTCGAGGACCACGTCCAGGTAGCGGGTGTTGTAGAGGTGGGTGAGGTCGTCGAGGTAGACGAGGTGCTCCACCTGCTTGAGGCGGCCGAGGTTGCGCAGCGCCAGCGCCAGGTGGCGGGCCAGGAAGGCGGCGTTCTCGCCCATCCCGGCGCTGGGGGCCTCGTCGGGGAGGGCCAGCACCGCCCCCAGCGTGCCGACCTCGTCCACCAGCGGCAGGCAGAAGGGCCGCTGCGCTCCCGGGCCGCCGTCGCCCGGCCCGAGGAAGCGCGGCTCGGCGCCGGAGAGCCCGTCGAGGTGGGGGCGGGCCTCCTCGAGCAGCCCGGCCGCCGCCTGGTACTCGAGCCCGTGGGCGCCGGAGAGGACCCAGCTGCGGTCCGGCGCCACCTCGACCAGCACCGTGGCGCGGGCGCCGCTGGTGGCCGCCATGGCGGCCAGCCCCATGGGCACCAGCCGATCGCGGTCGAGCGTGGCCGAGAGCCGCTGGCAGGTCTCGAAGAGCTTGAGGTGGCCCCGCAGCGTCATGTTCTCGGCCAGCAGGGCGCGGGTGGCCAGGCTGCGGTGGACCGCGTGCTGCAGGGCCTCGGGCGTGACCGGCTTGACGAGGTAGTCGGACGCGCCCGACTTCATGGCGCGCACCGCCGGGTCGACCTTGTCGAGGGCGGTGATCATCACCACCTCGAGGTTGGGGTCGAGCTGCTTGGCGGCGCTGAGCAGGTCGATGCCGGAGGAGCCGGGGAGGACCACGTCCGACACCAGCACGTCGAAGCGGCGGGCCTGGAGGATGACCAGGGCGGCCTCGGCGTCGGCGGCCACCTCGACGTCGAAGCCGGCCGCCCGGAGGTAGTCCGAGTAGACGGTTCGAGCGAACCGCTCGTCATCGACCAGCAGGACCGCGTGGGCCACCGGAAGGAAGGATATCATGGAGCGGTGAGCTCACTCCCCTCGGAGCGCAAGGCCCTGCTCTTCTCGGCCGGCGGCGTGCGGCTGGCCCTGCGGCTGGCGCAGCTGCGCGAGATTCTGCGAGCTGGCGCCGGGGGAAGGCGAGGTGGTGGCCCGCGGGCAGCCGGTGCCGACGGCGTGGGTCTCCACCGTGCTGGGGCTGCCGGCCGGGCCGTCCCGCTTCGCGCTGGTCACCGAGGGCACCACGCCGTCGGCGCTGCGGGTCGAGGCGCTCCACGGCATCGTCGACCTGGGCGACGCCGAGGTCTTCCAGCTTCCCGCCCACACCGTGGTCCCGACGCCGTCGCCCTTCGCCGGTGCGCTGGTGGTGAAGGGTGAGGTGGCGCTGGAGCTGGCGGTCGCGGCGCTGGGGTTCGCCCCGCTGGCGCCCGCCGAGGATCCCCTCGACCCCCCGGGGTCGTTCGGGCCGTGGCCGGAGCGCGAGCTCCGGTTCACCCGCGGACCGCTGGCCTTCGGCGTCCCGGTGTCGCTGGTGGTGGCGGTGAGCGACGCGCCGCCGCTGGCCCCGGTGCCGCTGGCGCCGCCCTCGCACCGCGGCCTGCTCTACCACGGTCGGGCCATCCACCCGGTCATCGACGTGGGCGTCTTCTTCGGCCTGGCGCCGTCGCTGGTCCCCGCGCAGGTCCTGCTGCTCGACGCGGGTGGCGCGGCCATCGGCGTGGTGGCGGACGAGGTGCTCGGGCTGGATCGAGGACGCGAGGGCGACGGCGTGCTCCGGCCACCGTGGGACACGCTGTTCGGGGGCGGGTAGGCCGCGCCTCGCACCCCGGTCCGCCGCACGGCCGCCGGGCCGACAACGACTCTGGGACGGGATCAAGGCGGTCGAGGCGTCACCGTCTAGGCACCTGTAAAGCCCCGGGAATCTTGACACTCGGGAGAGCCCGGCGTTACTTCAATGCTTTCACGTTCACCTCCTTCGGGACCCTCCATGCCCAAGAACCTGCTCCTCGCGGACGACTCGGTCACCATCCAGAAGATGGTCGCCATCACGTTCGCCAACGAGGACTACGCCGTCAGCGTCGTCGCCAACGGCGAGGATGCGGTCGCGAAGGCCAGGGCCGCGAGGCCCGACGTGATCCTGCTGGACGCGGTGATGCCCAGGAAGAACGGGTACGAGGCCTGCGAGGTGCTCAAGGCCGACCCGGCGCTGTCGGGTGTCCCGGTCATCCTGCTGGCCGGCACGTTCGAGGCGTTCGACGAGGCGCGCGCCAGGACGGTCCGCGCCGACGCCTTCATCCAGAAGCCCTTCGAGACCCAGGCCCTCATCAACAAGGTGCGCGAGCTGGTCGAGGGGAGGGCCCCCGTCGCCGCGCCGGGCGCGACGCCGCTGGCCTTCGGCGCCTCCGGCCCGGCCCCGCAGCCGGCCCAGCCAGCGGCCCCCCGGGCCGCGGCCGCCGCTCCCCGGCCCGTCGCCCCGCCGCCGGCCGCGCCTGCGCCGCTCGCGGCGCCGCCCGCGGCGCCGGCCACCCCGCCCCGCCCCGCCTGGACCCCACCGCCCGCCGCGGCCCGCCCGCCTCCCGGCGCCGTCCCGCCCCCGGGTGCGCGGCCGCCCCCGGTCGCGATGCCGCCGCTCGGCGCGAGGCCACCTCCGGGCGTCGTGCCGCCGCCGGGCGCACGCCCGCCGGCGGGAGCCGTTCCGCCCCCTGGCGCTCGGCCACCCCCCGGCGCGATGCCGCCGCCAGGAGCCCGTCCGCCCCCGGGCGCCTTCCCGCCGCCCGCCTTCCGCCCGCCGCCCGCCGCGCCCATGGCGCCGGCCGCCCGTCCGCTCGCCTCGGCCCCGGCTGCGGCCCCGGCGCGGCCGCGCCGAGGCCGTTCGCTCCGCCCGTGGCGCCCGCCCCCGTGGCGTCGCGGCCAGCGCCGGCACCGGCACCGGTGCCCGCGCCGGCGCGGCTCGACCCCTTCGGCTTCGACGTCACCACGCCGCGGCCCGTCGCCCCGGCGCCGCCGCCTGCTGCGGAGGACGACTGGAGTGACGTCGAGGTGGCCCCGGCGGCGCCGCGCCCGCCGCTCGCCGCCGCGCCGCCTGCGTGGTCCCCGGCCGCGGTGCCAGCCCCGATGCCGGCCCCGGTGCCAGCAACCATGCCCGCACCGGTGCCCGCACCGGCGCCTGCACCGGCGCTGGCCGCGGTGCCCGCCGCGGTCTTGATCCCACCGCCCCCTCCGCCAGCGCCCACGCCGGTCTCCACGCCGGCGCCCGCACCCGTGGTCGAGCCGGCGCTCGAGCTCCTGGCGGCCAGCGGCTTCGAGCCCATCGACCTGCCTGCCGAGGAGTCGGCCGAGCCGCCGCTGCTGGCCCCGATGCACGAGTTCGTCCCGCCCGCCGCGACCACCGGCCACCAGCCCGCGCCCGCCGTGGAGCAGGGTGGCTCCGGGGTGGTCGTCGGCCGGGCGACGCCCGCGGACGGCGGCGAGGCCGCGCTGCGCGACGCCCTCTCCGGGGCCTCCCGCGAGGTGATCGAGCGGGTGGTCTGGGAGGTGGTCCCCCAGCTCGCCGAGACCATCATCCGCGAGAACCTCGACCGGCTCGTGAAGGCGCGCCAGGGCTAGTCCCGATCCCCGTCGCGACCACCCGCACCAACCCGCGCCAGCCCGGCCGCCGCAGCCGCGGACGCCGGCGCCAGCGGCGCCAGGAGCAGCCGTGGAACAGCAGAGCGACTCACCGCAGCAGCCCCCGGCCGAGCTGGCCAAGGGGTACGAGCACCGCGAGGTCGAGGCCCGCTGGTACCAGCGCTGGAAGGAGCGCGGCTACTTCCACGGCGACGAGCACGATCGGACCCGGCCGGCCTTCTCCATCGTGCTGCCGCCCCCCAACGTCACCGGCTCGCTCCACCTCGGCCACGCGCTCACCGCCACGCTGCAGGACGTGCTGATCCGCTGGAAGAAGCTCTCCGGCTACAACACCATGTGGCTCCCCGGCACCGACCACGCCGGCATCGCCACGCAGATGGTGGTGGAGAAGGAGCTGAAGAGGACCGAGAAGAAGAGCCGCCATGACCTCGGCCGGGCCGCCTTCCTCGAGCGGGTCTGGGCCTGGAAGGAGCAGTACGGCTCGCGGATCGGCCAGCAGCACGAGGCGCTGGGGGCCTGCCTCGACTGGGAGCGGGAGCGGTTCACCATGGACGAGGGGCTCTCCCGGGCGGTGCGCGAGGTCTTCGTGCGCCTCCACGGGGAAGGGCTCATCTACCGGGAGAAGAAGCTCATCAACTGGTGCACCGACTGCCGCACCGCCCTCTCCGACCTGGAGGTCGAGCACGAGGAGGCGCACCAGGGCGAGCTCTGGAGCTTCGCCTACCCGCTCGCCGACGGCCCGGGCGAGATCGTGGTCGCCACCACGCGCCCCGAGACCATGCTGGGCGACACCGCCGTCGCGGTCCACCCCGACGACCCGCGGTACCGGGCCCTGGTGGGCAGGAAGGTCCGCCACCCCATCCTCGGGCGCGAGATCCCCATCGTGGCCGACGGGATCCTCGTCGACCCGGCCTTCGGCACCGGCGCGGTCAAGGTGACGCCGGCCCATGACTTCAACGACTTCGAGGTGGGCAAGCGCCACGGCCTCGAGTTCATCAACATCCTCGAGCTGGACGGCCGGCTCAACGCCGCGGCCGGGCCGCTCTGCGGCCTGGACCGGGTGGCGGCGCGCGCCGAGGTGAAGCGCCGCATCGGGGAGCTGGGCCTCGACCGCGGCGCCCGGCCCCACCTCATGCCGCTGGGGCGCTGCCAGCGCTCGCAGACCGTGCTGGAGCCGCTCCTCTCCGACCAGTGGTACGTGCGGATCGCGCCGCTGGCGCAGCCGGCCATCGAGGCGGTGGAGCAGGGGAGGACCAGGTTCATCCCCGAGGCCTGGACCAACACCTACATGGCGTGGATGCGCAACATCCACGACTGGTGCATCAGCCGGCAGCTCTGGTGGGGGCACCAGATCCCCGCCTGGTACTGCCCGGACGGCCACGTCACCGTGGCGCGCGAGGCGCCGCCGGCCTGCTCGACCTGCGGCCACGCCACCCTCCGCCAGGACGAGGACGTGCTCGACACCTGGTTCTCCTCCGGGCTGTGGCCCTTCTCCACCATGGGCTGGCCGGAGCAGACCGACACGCTCCGGACCTTCTACCCGACCTCGGTCATGGAGACCGGGCACGACATCATCTTCTTCTGGGTGGCCCGGATGATGATGATGGGCATCCACTTCATGGGCGAGGTGCCGTTCAAGACCGTCTACCTGCACCCCATGGTCCGCGACTCCAGGGGCCAGAAGATGTCGAAGACCCGGGGGAACGTCATCGACCCCCTGGTGGTCACCGAGAAGCACGGCGCCGACGCGCTCCGCTTCACGCTGGCCGCGCTCACCGCGCAGGGGCGCGACATCAAGCTGGCCGACGAGCGGATCGAGGGCTACCGCGCCTTCGCCAACAAGCTCTGGAACGCCTCGCGCTTCGCCCTCATGAACCTGGAGGGGCACGTCGACCGCGGCGGCGATCCCCTGGCGCTGGCGCGCACCCCGGCCGACCGCTGGATCCTGGCCCGCCTGCAGCGGTCGGTCAACGAGACGGTCGAGGCGCTCGAGGCCTTCCGCTTCAACGACGCGGCCAACGCCGTCTACCACTTCGTCTGGCACGAGCTCTGCGACTGGTACATCGAGCTGGCCAAGGAGGCGCTCTACGGCGACGACGCCGGGAAGAAGGCCGCGGCCCAGGGGGTGCTGGTCCACTGCCTCAAGACCAGCTACCTGCTGCTCCACCCCTTCATGCCCTTCATCACCGAGGAGCTCTGGGGCGTGCTGAGGGCCCGGGTCGGCGCCACCGGCTGGCCCGACTCGATCATGGCCGGGCGGTACCCGGCGGTCGGCCCGGTCGACGAGGGGGCTGAAAGGGCGTTCACCCCCATCCTGGGCATCATCGACGCCATCCGCAACATCCGCGGCGAGATGAACATCGCCTTCAAGACGGCGCTGGGACAGGCCACCCCGGTCCACGTCGCCGTGCCCGACGCCGCCACCCACGCCCTGCTCCTGGCGGGCGAGTCCCGCCGGGTCGCCCGCCTCACCAACGTCGAGCACCTGCAACTCCACCTCGCCGCGGCGACCCCGCGCGTGCCACAATCAGCCGTCGGTGTCGGGAACGGCTTCGAGGTCCGGGTCCCGCTCACCGGCGTGGTCGACGTGGCCGCCGAGACGGCGCGCATCGACAAGGAGCTGGCCAAGGTCGATGGCGACCTGGAAGGGATCGAGAAGAAGCTGTCGAACCCCAACTTCGTGGCGCGTGCGCCGGCGGAGGTGGTCGAGAAGGATCGCGCCCGCGCCGACGAACTGCGGACGACGAGGCAGAAGCTGATCAACCACCGCGCCGTCATGTCCGGCGCGGACCAACCGCTGGAGGAGACACCCGTGGAGACCAACAACCCGAACCCCCCGTCGCAGCCCGTCGTCGAGAAGGTGGAGCACGCCGCCGCCGCGGTGGTCGAGGCCGCCAAGGAGGCCGCGCACGCGGTGCAGACGCAGGCCGACGAGCTGGAGAAGAAGGCGGCGCCGACGATCCGCAAGGCGCGGCGGGCCGTGAAGAAGGCGGTGGCGAGCGCCAGGAAGGGCGTGGCCGACGCCAGGAAGGCGGTCAAGAAGGGCGTGGCCGGGGCCCGGAAGGCGGTCACCAGCGCCCGCAAGAAGCTGGCCAAGAAGGCGCCCCGGAAGGCGGCCCGCAAGGCGCCGCGCAAGGCCGTCAAGAAGGTGGCGCGGAAGCCGGCCGCCAGGAAGGCCAAGAAGTAGGAGGCATGGCCCGCCTCCCGGCCCACGCCGAGCGGCTGGTGGAGCTGGCGCTGGAGGAGGACCTGCTCCTCGGCGACGCCACCAGCGAGGCCACCATCGACGCCGCGGCGCGCGGCGTGGCCCGGTTCCTCGCCAAGGAGGATCTGGTCCTCGCCGGCACCGCGGTGGCCGTCCACGTCTTCGAGCGGCTCGGCTGCGCCTGCCGCTTCGACGTGGAGGACGGTTCGCCGGTGGGCCGGGGGACCTGGTTCGGCCAGGCGGAGGGGCCGGTCCGGGGCCTGCTCGGCGCCGAGCGCACCGCGCTCAACTTCCTGCAGCGGCTCTCCGGGGTGGCCACCACGACCCGCCGCTGCGTCGACGCCCTGGCGGCGGGCGGGGGCCGGACGCGCCTCCTCGACACCCGCAAGACCACGCCCGGCTGGCGGATGCTGGAGAAGGCGGCGGTCCGCGCCGGCGGCGGGACCAACCACCGCGTCAGCCTGGGCGACGGCGTGCTCATCAAGGACAACCACGTGGCCGCCTGCGGCGGCGTGGGCGAGGCGGTGCGGCGGGCGCGGGCGCGGGCCGGCGCCATGCTCAAGATCGAGGTCGAGGTCGTGGACCTCCCCGGGCTCGACGCCGCCGTGGCGGCGGGGGCCGACATCGTCCTGCTCGACAACATGGACGACCAGGCCATGGCCGCCGCGGTCGAGCGGGCCGGCGGGCGGGTGCTGCTCGAGGCCTCCGGCAACATGACGCTGGAGCGACTGCCCCGGGTGGCGGCCACCGGCGTCGACTTCGTGTCGATGGGGGCGCTCACCCACTCGGCCCGGGCCGTGGACATCTCGCTGGAGCTGTCCTGAGCGGCGCCGATTGACACCCTCCGGCCGGGCCACCAAGATCGACCCGGCGTGACCCCGGAGCCAGCCCACAGCGAGAGCGTCGAGCAGGTCCTGGCCTTCCTGGCCGAGGCCGGGGACGACGTGGTCTCCGGCGAGGCCATCAGCGACAAGCTGGGGCTCACCCGCGCCGCGGTCTGGAAGCACGTCGAGGCGCTGCGGGGGCAGGGCTACCGGATCGACGCGGTGGCCACGCGCGGCTACCGGCTGGTCCAGGTGCCCGACCGGCTGCGGGCGCTGGAGCTGCGGCCGCTGCTCAACACCCACGACATCGGCCAGGTGCTCCACTGCTTCGAGTCGATCGGCTCCACCAGCGACCAGGCCAAGGCGCTCGCCGACGACGGCGCCGCCCACGGCGAGGTGGTGGTGGCCGAGGGCCAGAGCGAGGGGCGGGGGCGCCGCGGGCGCAGCTGGGTGATGGCCTCCGGCCGCAACGTCGCCTTCTCGGTGGTGCTGCGCCCCTCCGACCTGCCGACCGCCCGGGCCCCCGAGCTGACGCTGGTGGCCTCCCTGGCGGTCTGCGACGCCCTGCGCCAGGCCGGCGTCGACGCCGGCATCAAGTGGCCCAACGACCTCCTCGTCGGCGGGCGGAAGATCGCGGGCATCCTCACCGAGCTGGCGGCCGAGCCCGACCAGGTCCAGTGGGTGGTGGTCGGGGTGGGCGTCAACGTCAACGCCAGGGAGGAGGACTTCCCCCCCGAGCTGCGGGGGCAGGCCACCAGCATCCTGCTCGAGCGGGGCCAGCCGGCGCCGCGCGCGCTCTTCCTCGCCGCCTGCCTGACCCTCCTCGAGGAGTGGTACGACCGGCACGCCGAGGAGGGGTTCGAGCCCATCCGCCAGGCCTGGAAGGAGCGCTCGGTGACGCTGGGCCGGGAGGTCCGGGTCCAGCTCGACGGCCGGGAGGTGGTGGGGCGGGCCGAGGATCTCGACGCCGCCGGGGCGCTGCTGGTCCGGACCGAGGCCGGCCTCGAGCGGATCACCTCGGGTGACGTGGCGCTGCTGCGGCCGCGCGGCTGAGCCGCCCACGGCCGTTGCCCGGGCCCGGGGCGGCGCGTTGACCGGCGTGGGGGCCGCGGCTAACCTCCCGCCGTGCTCCTCGCCATCGACGTCGGCAACACCAACACCGTCCTCGGGGTCTTCGAGGGGTCGCGCCTCCTGCAGAGCTGGCGCATCGAGACCAACCACGCCCGCACCGGGGACGAGTACGGCATCCTGGTCCGCCAGCTCTTCACGCTGACCGCGGTCGACCACCAGAAGGTCCACGCCGTGGCCGTCTCCAGCGTGGTGCCGCCCATGGCGCTCACGCTGCGGCAGATGGCCACCCGCTACTTCAAGGTGGAGCCGCTCTTCGTCGGGCCCGGCGTCAAGACCGGGATGCCCATCCTCTACGAGAACCCTCGCGAGGTCGGCGCCGACCGGGTGGTCAACGCGGTGGCGGCCTACGAGAAGTGGAAGTCGGCGCTCATCGTGGTCGACTTCGGCACCGCCACCACCTTCGACGCCGTCACGCCCCGGGGCGAGTACCTGGGCGGCGCCATCTGCCCCGGCGTCAGCATCTCGATGGAGGCGCTCTTCCGCGCCGCCTCGAAGCTGCCGCGCGTCGAGTTCCAGCGGCCGCCGCACGTGGTGGGCCGCAACACCGTCCACTCCATGCAGAGCGGCCTGGTCTTCGGGTACGTCGGGCTGGTCGACGGGCTCTGCGCCCGGATGGCGGAGGAGCTCGGGACCTCGCCCAAGGTGGTGGCCACCGGCGGCCTGGCCTCGCTGATCGCCGGCATCTCCACCGCCATCACCGAGGTGGACGACCAGCTCACCCTGGACGGGCTCCGCATCATCCACGAGCGGAACCGGTGACCGACGGGGCCGCCAGCGCCGAGGCGGGTCGCCTGGCCGCGCCGGGCGCCGGCGGGCCCCTCGCCGACGGGCTGGCGGCCTTCGCGGCCCGCGACCTGCCGGGCGCCCACGCCGCCTTCGAGCGGGCCCATCGCCTCGATCCGCGGGAGCCGCGCGCCATGTCCTTCTACGGCGTGACCCTGGTGCTGGTGGAGCGGAACATCACCCTGGGGGTCTCGCTCTGCGACGGGGCGCTGCGCGTGGCGCCGGACGATCCGGAGCTGCTGCTCAACTCGGCCCGGGTCCACGTGGCCCTCCACCAGCGCCAGCGGGCGGCGCGCGCCATCAGCCGGGGCCTGGCGGCCTGGCCCGCCCACCCCGCGCTGCTGGCGGCGCGCGACGCGCTCGGGACGCGGCGCCCCCCGGTGCTCCCGTTCCTGGCGCGCGCCAACCCGCTCAACCGGCTGCTCGGCCGGCTCCGCCACCGCTGGACCACCCGGCACCAGCCGGCCTATGACCGGGCCCCGGAGTCGCTCGGCCTGCCCGTCGACCCCGGCGCGCCGCCACGGAGCTGAACCATGTCCGACTGCCCGCTACCCCTCGACGTCCTCCCCAAGCCGCTGCACAAGCACGCCGACGAGAAGGCGCCGCTGCCGCTCCGGCTCATGGGCGCCAAGGGGCTGGTGCCGGCGGTGGCCGCGCCGGACCTGGTGACGCTGCTCTACGTCCTCGCCTTCGATCCCGAGGGCGACGTGCGGGAGACCGCCACCCGCACCGCCAGCAGCCTCCCCGACAAGATCTACGGCGTGGCGCTGCGGTCCGAGGGCCTGCGCGGTCCGGTGCTCGACTGGCTGGCGGATCGCTTCGCGGGCAACGAGCAGGCCATGGAGCTCATCCTGCTCAACCCGTCCACGCTCGACGAGACCATGGCGCGGCTGGCGCCGGTCGTCTCCCAGCCGCTGGTGGAGATCATCCGGCAGAACGAGCTGCGGCTGCTGCGCCACGACGGGATCATCCGGGCGCTCTGCCAGAACCCCGTCGCCATGGCCTCCACCATCGACGGCGCCTGCGACTTCTGCGTCCGCAACGGGCTGCTGCTCCTCGACGTGCCCCAGCTGGTGGCGGCGCACAAGCGCGTGCACGGCGTCGACCCGACCCTGCACCCGCCGGCGGGGGGGAGACCGCCGACCAGCTGATGAGCGAGTACCGCGAGGAGCTGGCGGTCGAGAAGGCCGAGGGCGCCCAGCGCGCCGCCGAGAGCGCCGAGGACGCCTCGCGCAAGCTCAACATGACGCAGCGGATCATGCAGATGTCGGTCTCGCAGAAGATCAAGCTGGCCACGCTGGGCAACCAGGAGGCGCGCACCCTGCTGCTCCGCGACTCGAACAAGCTGGTCTGCATGGCCGCCGTCACCAGCCCGCGCATCACCGACGGCGAGATCCTCGGCCTGGCCAACTCACGGACCGTCAACTCCGACGTGCTGCGCTACATCTACTCCAACCGGGAGTTCACCCGGACCTACGTCGTCAAGGCGTCGCTGGTCAAGAACCCCAAGGTCCCGCTCCCCACCGCGCTCAAGATGATGTTCACGCTCCAGGAGAAGGACATCAAGGAGCTGGCCCGGGACCGCAACGTCCCCCAGACCATCCAGTCGCAGGCCAAGGCCTTCCTGATGAAGAAGGAGCAGGCGGCCCGGGCGAACATGGACAAGAAGTAGTGAGGACCGGACGCGAGGAGGCCACCCGGCGATGAGCGCGACGCCCCGGCCCAGCCTGCTGCGATCGGCGGCCGTGGTGTCCTCCATGACGCTGGTGAGCCGGCTCACGGGGTTCGCCCAGACCTTCTTCCTCAGCCACGTGCTGGGGGCCGGCGCGGCGGCGGACGCCTTCGCCGTGGCCTTCCGCCTGCCCAACCTGCTGCGCCGCTTCACGGCCGAGGGCACCATGACCGCGGCCTTCCTCCCGACCCTGGCGGAGGCCGAGGCCGCCGAGGGCGAGGCGGCCGTGAAGGCGGTGGCCGCCCGCTTCCTGGGCACCCTGCTGGCGCTCCTGCTGCTCGGGGTGGCGCTGGTCCTGCTCCTCATGGGACCCCTGGCGGACCTGCTCACCCTGGGACGCCCCGAGGTCCAGGGCGCGCTCACGGCCAGGCTGGGCCGCATCATGTTCCCGTACCTGGCCCTGGTGAGCCTCACGGCGGGCTTCACGGGCCTGCTCAACCTGCGCCACCGCTTCGCCCTGGCGGCCTCGGTCTCGGTGTTCTGGAACCTGGCCTTCATCGCCTTCGCCTGGACCACCTTGAGGGTGATGGAGCGCGGTGGCGCCGTCCCCTTCGAGACCGTGGCGGTCGTGTGCGGCTTCGCGGTGCTGGCCGGCGGGGTGCTGCAGCTGGCGGTGGTGCTCCCGGCCGTCCGCAGGGAGGGCTTCGGCCTCGCCTTCGGGCTGCACCTGCGCGATCCGTGGGTGCTCAAGGCCCTGAAGCGCATGGGCCCGGGGCTGCTGGCCGCGGGCATCTACCCCATCAACGCCCTCATCAGCACCGCGCTGGCCTCCCGGCTCCCGGATGGCGCCCAGATGGTGCTCTACAACAGCGGCATGATGGGGGAGATGGTGCTGGGCCTCTTCGCCATGAGCCTCGCCACCGCCGGCCTGCCCACCCTGTCGCGCCAGGCCGAGGCCCGGGACTGGCCCGCCCTGAACCGCAGCCTCACCCAGACCATCTCCGCGTCGACCTTGATGGTGCTGCCGGCCTCCATGGGGCTCGCCGTGCTGGCGCGGCCGATCTGCGCCCTGGTCTTCCGCACCGGGGCCTACACCTCGGCCGCCTCGGACTGGACGGCCCTCACCCTGGTCTTCCAGTCCGTGGGGCTGGTCTTCGTGGCGTCCCAGCGCCTGGGCAACCAGGCCCTCTACGCCCTCAAGGACTACCGCGGCCCCGCCGCCCTGGCCGGTGGGACGCTGGTCCTGAACGTGGCCCTCAGCCTCGCGCTGCTCGGGCCGCTGGGCACCGGCGGCCTGGCCCTGGCCAACGGCCTCGCCAGCCTGGCGGGCCTGCTGGGCGTGCTGCTGCGCCTGCGCCCCCGCCTGCCGGGCCTGCGGGCTGGCCCGATGCTGGGAGCCGTGGCCCGCGCCCTCGCCGCCAGCGCGCTCATGGGCCTGCTGGCCTGGGGCGGGGGGCGGCTCCTCTCCCTCGACGCCCCCCACGCCTTCACCCGTGCGGACCTGGCCCTGCGCCTGCTGCCCCTGGTGGCGCTCTGCGCGGCGGTCTACGGGGTGTCCGCTGCGGCCATGGGGCATCCCGAGGCGCGGGAGCTGGCAGGGAAGCTCGGCCGGAAGCTGGGGTGGAGCTGACCAGGGCGGTCCCGGCCGGGCGTGGTGAGGGCGGGGAGGGTGCCCTCGGGACGGGGCCGGCCCCTACCGCTTCCGCCGCTCCGCGGCCATCCGCGCCGCCAGCTCGGTGGCACGGACCAGGGCCACGTCGGCCCCGGCTCGCTGGGATCGACGCGGCTCCTGCGCGGCCATCCCGAGCCGCTCCAGGGCGCCGGCCAGGGTCGGGTCACGATCGGCCTCGCCGCCCCCGAGCGGCGCCACCGGCGCCAGCGACGGCAGGGCCCAGGGAAGCGAAGGCTCGGTGACCACGCCCTCCGTCGGCGGCGCCACCACCAGGTCGACCGGGACGCCGGCGCCCTGGGGCGAGGTGCCGTCGGGGAGGAAGAAGACGCCGGTGGTGACGTAGAGGGCCCCGGTCGGGAGCTCGCCGTCGAAGATGTCCTGCATGGTGCCCTTGCCGAACGTGCGCGCCGTGCCGACCACCAGCGCCCGCCCGCGCGCCCGCAGGGCGCCGGCCACGATCTCGCAGCCGGAGGCGGTCTCCTCGTCCACCAGGACCAGCACCGGGCCGGCGTAGGCCCGCCTCGGGTCGGGGTCGTTCACCACCTCGTCCGGCGCCCCGCGCTTGTGGATGCTCACCACGGGTCCGCCGGTGAGGAAGAGCCCGGCGATGGCCACCGAGGTCGACAGGTACCCGCCGGTGCACCCCCGCAGGTCGAGCACCACGGCATCCGGGGGGCGCCGCCCGAGGTGGAGGGCCCGCTCCACGCCATCGGCGGTGTCCTGGTCCACCTCGTCCACCCGCGCCACCAGGATGCTCCGCCCCTGCTCGACGCGGGCCGTGGCGCTGACCGACATGTTCCGATCCTGGAGCACCTGGCGGGCCAGCTGGATGCGCCGCGGCGGCCCCAGCTTCAGCCCCGAAGGCCGCGCCACCGTGAGCGGCACCGCCTCCTCGTAGTCGTCGAGCAGGTCGGAGACCTCGAAGGCGTCGAGATCGGCGATCGGGGTGGCCCCGACCGCGGTGATGACGTCGCCGACGCGCAGGCCGCGGTGCCTGGCGGCCGGCGATCCCGGGTGGAGCCCGGTCACCGGGAGGCCTCCCGGCACCGGGTCGCCCAGCTCCAGCCCGAGCAGGCCGGCCTGGGGGTTGAGCTCGCGGTCGGAGTGGTCGGCCTCCTCCTCGGTCTCGTAGCGGCTGTGCGGATCGAGGGCGCGAGCGAAGGCGTTGACCAGGTCGGCGGTCCCGCGGGAGGCCAGCCGTCGCCTCGAGAGCGAGAGCCACCGGAGCGAGCGCCGCGCGCCAAAGGCCCGGGCCGCTGGCCACGTGGAGGCGTTCCGGACGCGCCAGGCCTCGACGAGCGCATCGGCCGCGAGCAGCGACCGCAGCGCCGGGAGGTCTCGCGGGGGCGTGCCGGTCTCGACCGGCTCCTCCTCCGGGGGCTCGTCGGGCAGGGTGTCGGCGAGCATCTCGGGGGAGCGGAAGAGCTCGGCCGCCCGGGACAGCGCCGTCCTCACCCGGCCCAGCTGCGCGTCGAGGTGGTCGCAGCGCAGCGCGGACCGCTCGGCCAGCAGGGCGGCGCCCGTGGTGGCGGCGGCCCGGGCCTTGATGGCGGCGACGTCCTCGGCCATCAACCACGGGTAGTCCGAGATCAGCGCGTCGGCCAGCAGGTCGCGGGCCCGCGCCGCCAGCTCGGGCGTCAACCGGTCGTGGATCACGTGGTGCGCCACCGCGTAGTCGATCATGGCCCACGCGTCGGCGCAGGTCGGCGCGCCGCGGACCTGGTCGGCCGCGCCGGCGCGGGTCGCGGAGAGCGCCAGCGACGCCGCCAGCAGCGAGGGCAGCGCGAGGGCGAGCCGAATGGGTGAGACGTGGGCCATCCGTCCATCACGCTAATGTGCCAGCCGGCCGATTTCCAGCGGCCGGCGGCCCTGGTGAAAAAGCAGAGACCCCGCCGAGGCGGGGTCTCTCGAGCCGTCGAGGCGAGGGCCTCGCGGCCTGCTCAGGCTACAGCTTGACGATGCACTCGGTCGGGCAGACTTCCATGCAGGACGGGCTGCCGCCGTGGGAGGCGCACTCGTCGCACTTGGCGGCATCGATCACGTAGGTGTCGTCGCCCTCGGCGATCGCCTCGCTCGGGCACTCGGCAGCACAGGCGCCACAGTTGGTGCAGTCCTCGGTGATCTTGTTCGCCATCTCGTCTCTCCGTCGTTCGGGTTGGTCGAGGTCCGTCCGGAGCGCCAAAATGGAGTCAACCGGTCTGAATCCTCTGGACTTACGGGGAGATGCACGTTGCGCACCAACTGGGCCGGCCGGAAAAAGTGCCGCTCTCCGAGAGGTTGCGAGAAGGCGGACCTGGGGTGTCCCACATGGCGGGCGCGGCTGCTGCGCGGCCAGCGGCCAACTCGCAAGAAATGCGAGGACTGCCGCCGTCCAGAATGGCTCCACCTCGAGGACTCAGGGTCGAACCGGCGGCCAGGGCGCCGCCTCGCCCGAGGCGTCGACGCGGACCTTCACGTGGGCCGGACCCCGCCAGATGCTTCCGGCGATGACCCGTCCGGGAAGCCACGGATAGGCGGCGCGGGCCGCCTCGGTGGTGAAGACCGCGGGCGACGGTGGCGGCACGTCGGGCACGGCCGCGGGGAATCCCTCGTCGGTGACGGGGATGACCTGCGACTGGGGGCCGTGGCCGCGCGCGCCGCGGCGCTGGCGGCGGACGGACCGATCATGGCGGGGCTTGGAATGGCGAGGTTCGTTCAAGTGGCGGTGCTCCGGATGACTGCTCTGGGATGGCGCTCGCTCTTTCGGGCGGCGGCCAGGCTCGCGTGGTCGGCGTAGGCGCTGGCGGTGGACCGGCCCGCGGCGGGAACCCCCGGCCGCGCAGCCTCGGGACTTATAGCAGAAGTCCGGTGGGGTTGCAGGCGCCGATGCCGCTCGGCGCGTCCGGATGACGCGATGTGCCAGAAAACATTGGCGGAATCAGGCCTCGAATGGCTTGCCTCACGGCCCGTGCCTTGTCAGGATGCGCGTCCCAATTCGGAAGACGCCCTGCCGCAACTGCCCGGGTTAATTGACCTATCCGCTCGACTATACCCGCGCCCAGTGGAAAGACGAGGAACGCGCCACATGACCACGAAGGCCGTCAGACCGTCCCTGATCAACCCGCTCGATCCGCCCGAGAAGGTCGAGTTCACCATCCCTGGCGAGATCTCCCGGGCCACCGGCCCGTACGAAGAGGCGATGAAGGAGGGGTACGACCTCATCCAGCGCCCCATCCGCTCGGTGCCGGTCGACGCCATCGAGAAGCAGCACCTCAAGAAGCGGATGACGGTCTGGGAGCGGCTCAAGGTGCTCTCGGCCAGGCCGCCCAACGTCCTCTACCAGAACTGGGGCAAGAACCTCGACGGCGCCTCGCTGGTCACCGCCGTCCTCGACATCGGCGGCCGCGACGTGGCGGTCTACGGCCATGACTTCACCGTCCGCGCCGGCTCGATGGACGCCACCAACGGCAACAAGCTGGCGCGGCTCTTCCGCATGGCCGGCGAGAAGGGGATGCCGCTCATCGGCATGAACGACTCCGCCGGCGCCTACGTCCCGGCCGGCGTCGGCGGCCTCGACGGCTACGCCGAGGCCTTCACGGCGCTCCGCAAGATCAGCGGCGTGGTCCCCTCGATCATGTGCATGTTCGGCTTCAACGCCGGCGGCGGCTCCTACCTGCCGCGCCAGGGCAGCTTCGTGATCCAGCCGGGCGACACCTTCTTCGGCCTGACCGGCCCCGGGGTGGTCAAGTCGGTGCTGGGCGAGGACATCACGCCCGAGGAGCTGGGCGGCCCCAAGGTCCACGGCGCCTCCGGCGTCGCCGACCTCACCGTCATGGACGAGCTCGCGGCGCTGCGCCAGGCGGTGCGGCTGCTCTCCTACATCCCCGACAACAACCGGGTGGCGGCGCCGTTCCAGCCCACCAGCGACCCCATCGACCGCAAGACCTGGGAGATCAACACGCTGCTGAAGAAGGCCTTCAACTCGGCGTCTGGCTTCAACACGCCCTTCGACGTGTCGATCATCATCCAGGGGGTCTGCGACTACGGCGACTACTTCGAGATCCAGCCGGAGCGCGCCCGCGAGGCGGTCACGGCCTTCGGCCGGCTCGGGGGCCAGGTGGTCGGCTTCGTGGCCAACAACAGCGCCTTCGGCTCCGGCCAGATCGACTGCGACACGGCGCTGAAGATCGCCAGGTTCGTCCGCTTCTGCAACATCTACAACATCCCCATCATCTTCATGGAGGACACCACCGGCTTCCTCCCCGGTCGCGAGCAGGAGGCCCGCGGCATCGTGCAGGCCGGCCGCTCCATGCTCGACGCCATCGTCGACGTGCGGACCCCGCGCATCCTCCTCATCCTCCGCAACGCCTTCGGCGGCGCCTACGCCTCCTACAACAACTACCCCACCGGCGCCGACCTGGTGCTGGCGCTCCCCACCACCCGCCTCGCGGTGATGGGGCCGGCCGGCAAGGAGTTCGTCTACAAGGACGAGCTCCGCAAGATCCGCGGCGCGGTCGCCGACCTGGTGAAGAAGGGGATCGCCACCCGCACCACCGCCGGGATGGACGGGGCCGAGGCCAAGCGGGACGCCGAGAAGGAGGCCGCCGACTGGGTGAAGGCGCAGGAGACCCTGCTCAACCAGCGCTACGAGCGGGAGCTGATGAACCCCAAGGAGGGGCTCTCGCTCGGCTCCATCTCCTCCATCGTCATGCCCACCGACCTGCGGCAGGCGCTGGCCGAGAACATCGCCTTCCTGATGCGCCACTACCAGCCCTCCCCGATGGCCGGCCCGCAGCGCGAGTTCCACTGAGCGAAGGCCCGTCCTCACCCGCCCGCCACTCGTCGAGAGAGAGATCCCGATGGCCCAGCCCGCCGACCTGTACCGCCACAACCCGCTCATCCACCGCGACCGCCGGCTCGGCGAGTCGAAGTCGGAGTGGGTCCGCTCCTTCGCCTGCACCGACCTGAAGCCGCTCATCGTCTGCCGCGGCCCCATCCGCAAGGAGGCCATGGACGTCTTCGAGGAGATGGGGATCACCCACTACGGGATCCTGCTCTCCGAGAAGGACTCCATCGTCTACCCGAACGCGCTGGCCCCCGAGCTGCGCCAGTTCAACGACACCAGCCGCGTCCACCGGGTGCCCGACTACAGCGGCGCCAGCAAGGAGGAGCGGGTCGAGCGCATGAACCAGATCGTGCAGATCGCGCACGACAACGGCTACGACTCGGTCTTCGCCGGCTACGGCTTCATGGCCGAGGACGAGGAGTTCGTGGCCACCATCGAGCGGGCCGGCCTCAAGTTCATCGGCCCCAACTCGACCACGCAGGCCCGCGCCGGCAAGAAGGACGAGGCCAAGCGCACCGCGCTGGAGGTGAAGGTCAGCGTCACCCCGGGCATCAACAACGTCACGGCCCGGACGCTGGTGTCCAAGTACCCCACCCGCAAGCAGCTGCTGGCCTGCATCGAGGCCCGCAAGCTGGCCGTCGATCCCAAGGTGGTGGCCAACGAGAAGCTCCCGCTCGAGGACCTCGCCGACCAGATCCTCGCCGCCAGCTACGCCAGCGGCCAGGACCTCTACACCATCGACGAGCTGGGCGCGCAGGTGGAGAAGGAGGTGGCCGCCATGTTCAGGGAGCACCCGCGCAGCCGGGTGCGCCTCAAGGCCATCGGCGGCGGCGGCGGCAAGGGCCAGCGCATCCTCGGCGGCTCGCTGCTGACGCTGGAGAAGGCCACCGACAAGGACATCGCCGCGGCCTCGTCCGAGGCGCCCGCGCTGGTCCGCGAGGTGCTCAGCGAGGTCAAGGCCACCGGCGTGGGCGACAACAAGAACGTCCTCATCGAGCTCAACATCGAGCAGACCCGCCACAACGAGATCCAGCTGCTGGGCAACGGCGAGTGGTGCGTGACGCTGGGCGGCCGCGACTGCTCGCTGCAGATGCACGAGCAGAAGCTGCTGGAGGTCTCGGTCACCCAGGAGGGGCTGGCCGCGGCCATCGAGCGGGCCGAGAAGGCCGGCCGGGCCGCCGAGGCCAGGTCGCTGGCCACCGACCTCGAGATCCTCAGGCGGATGGAGGCCGACGCGGCGCGCTTCGGGCAGGCGGTGGGGCTCGACTCGGCCTCGACCTTCGAGTGCATCGTCGACCGCGACCGCTACTACTTCATGGAGGTCAACACCCGCATCCAGGTGGAGCACCGGGTCTCCGAGCTCTGCTACAGCCTCAAGTTCACCAACCCCGACGACCCCGGCGACGCCTTCGTCGTCGAGTCCCTGGTCGAGGCCATGGCGCTGCTGGCGCGCCACAAGCAGCGGCTCCCCAAGCCGGTGCGCATCCCCCGCTTCGGCGCCTCCGCCGAGGCGCGCCTCAACGCCACCGACGCCTCGCTCTCGCCGCACGCCGGCGGGGTGATCCGCTTCTGGTCGAAGCCCATCGAGGGCGAGATCCGCGACGACCAGGGCATCAGCCTGCCCAACCCGGACACCGGCATGTTCATGCGCTACCGGGTGGCCGGCGCCTACGACTCCAACATCGCCCTGCTGCTGACCAAGGGTGACGACCGGCTGGCCAGCTACCAGCACCTCTCCACGGTGCTGGCCCGGACCAGCCTGCGCGGCCAGGACGTCGCCACCAACCTCGAGTTCCACTACGGCCTGGTCAACTGGTTCATCGGCCAGAACGTGATGGCCAAGCCCACCACCCGCTTCGTGGTCCCCTACCTGACGCTGGTGGGCCAGCTGAAGGAGGAGGCCAACAAGGTGGACACGGTCTTCGCCTTCCTGGAGATGAAGAAGCACTACGCCAAGCGGGTGGCCGCGGCCACGCCCGGCGACGCGGCCATGGCCAAGGCCATGTCCGAGGTGCTCGACCGGAAGGGGACGCTGCTGACCCGCCCCATGGACCGGCTGCTGGACGACCCGCACCTGCTCTCCGGCTGGCTCAGCCTGCACCGCCACGACTACGCCTTCGAGGGCGGGAAGCTGGCCTGGCGGCGCAACCCGCTCGCCATCCTGCAGGAGACCTACGAGTACCTGAACATGGCGTGGGACCCCAGGGCCCCGGCCGCCGAGGTGATCTGGGAGCACGACCACGCGCTGCTGACGCGCGCCAACCGCTTCTACGCCGAGATCTTCAAGGCGCTGGGGCTCTCCGAGGCCCAGTTCAAGGAGCTCGACGCGGTGCTGGGCCGGGAGGCGCCCCAGGGCGGGTACGACGCCGACACCTGGGAGCGGATCCGCGCCGCCCACCTCGGCTTCGAGGCCGGCAACGAGCTGCTCGGGCTGCTCTTCACCATCGCCGAGAAGGTGAGGTTCTTCGGCTTCCGCGTCGAGGAGAACCTCGACGTCACCATCCCGGTCCACCTCAACGACGTCGACCTGCAGGCCCGCATGAAGAAGGTGCTGGTCCCGCCGCCGCAGACCAAGGCCGACGAGATCGTGGCGGTGAGCGGCGGCATGTACTACGGGCAGGAGGCGCCCGGCCGCCCGCGCTTCGTCGAGGAGGGGATGCACTTCGAGAAGGGGCAGCCGCTCTACATCATCGAGGTGATGAAGATGTTCAACACCGTCCGCGCGCCCTTCTCGGGCACGCTGGACAAGATCATCATCCAGGGCGGCGAGGGCTCCATCGTGCAGAAGGGGCAGCCGCTCTTCAAGATCACCCCGGACGAGAAGCACGTCGAGGTCGATCCTCGCGAGCGGGAGAAGCAGCGGCGGTCGACCACCGCCGAGGCGCTCAAGGCCATCCTGGAGTAGATTCTGCGGCAACGAACCACCGGAGCGGGGGCACACGGATGAAGCAAGGCAAGTTCATCGTCTTCGAGGGCATCTACGGGGCCGGGCGGCTGGTGGTGGCGCTGGTCGACAAGGTCCGCGCCGGGCTGGCCGCCGATGGCGTCGAGGTCTACGAGCTCGACAGCCCCGACAGCGGCCGGGCCCAGCTCATGGGGGCCACCGGGCTCGACGGCAGCTGGCGCTACGGGCGGTTCGACGCCGACTTCTTCTTCGAGCTGGCCTCCCGGGCCAGGGTCTCGGCGGTGGCGCGGGAGAAGCTGGCCGCGGGCAAGACCGTGCTGTGCAAGAGCTACACGCTCTCCTCGGTGGTCTACGCCGAGCTCAAGGGGCACGACTGGTTCCGCGAGGACCTGAACGTGCTGGAGGGGCGGGCCCGCGGCATGTCGGGCGCCCCGCCGCTCGCCCCCGACCTCACCGTCTTCGTCGACCTCTCGCCGGAGGCGGCGGTCCGCGAGCTGGGCGACAAGATGAAGGGGCTCTTCACCCTCGACGATCTCAAGAGGCAGCGGGCGCTCTACCTCGCCGAGCTGGCCCGCATGCCGGCCGGGAGCGTCAAGACCCTCCACGCCGCCGAGACCGCCGACGCCATCTTCCCGGAGGCCATGGCCGCGGTCCGGGCGCTGAAGTAGGCAGCCGCGCCGCCCGCCACCCCCGCGCCCGGCGGGCGGGGGCGGCACCGCGGGCCGCAATGGCCCGGGCCGTGGCCGCTGGAGGCACCGCATGGACGTCGGCCCAGCTGAGACCGTCCTGCACGCCTTCTACCGGGTCGCGGCGGAGCGGCCCGACGACGTCTACCTCACCCAGCCGCTGGGCGGCGGGCGCGTCGAGCACTTCACCTTCGGCCGGGTGCTCGACGAGGCCAGGCGCATGGCGGCCTACCTGGGCTCGCTCGGCTTCCCGCCCGGGAGCCGCATCGCCATCGTCTCGAAGAACTGCGCGCACTTCTTCCTGGCCAATCTCGCCATCTGGATGGCGGGGCACGTCTCGGTGGCGCTCTTCCCCACCTACCGGTCCGAGACGGTGCGCTACGTCCTCGAGCACAGCGACAGCCGGCTGCTGTTCGTGGGCAAGGTCGACGCCTGGGACGAGATCGCCCGGGGGGTGCCCGAGGGGCTGCCCGGCGTGGCCTGGCCGCTGGCGCCGGCCTGCCCCTTCCCGAGGTGGGAGGAGATCGTCACCCGGCACCAGCCGGTGGCCGGCGAGCCGCGCCGCGGGGCGGACGACTGGGCGCTCATCGTCTACACCTCGGGGAGCACCGGACGGCCCAAGGGCGTGATCCACACCTTCGGGTCAATCTCGGCCCCGGTGCACGGCATGGTCCGGATGCTCGGCATCCGGGGCAGCGACAGCGGCCTCTCCTACCTGCCGCTGGCCCACATCATGGACCGCTGGGTCTCCGAGTGGACCTCGATGGTCACCGGATACCGGGTCTACTTCGCCGAGAGCATCGACACCTTCCTGGACGACCTGAAGCGCGCCAGGCCCACGCTCTTCGTCTCGGTGCCGCGCCTCTGGCTGAAGTTCCAGCGGGGCGTCCTGGCGCGGCTGCCGGAGCGGTGGCTGGCGCGCCTGCTCCGCGTGCCGGTCCTGTCCGGGCTGGTCAAGAAGGGGATCCTGCGAGGGCTCGGCCTCGACCGGGTGCGCTTCGCCGGCAGCGCCTCGGCCCCCATCCCGCCCGAGCTGATCACCTGGTACCGCGACCTCGGCCTCGAGCTGCTCGAGGGCTACGGGATGACGGAGAACGTCGGCTACTCGCACGCCACCCGCCCGGGCGGCGGCCGGCCCGGCTTCGTGGGCCAGCCCTACGAGGGGGTGGCCTGCAGGCTGGGCGAGGACGGCGAGGTCCTGGTGAAGAGCCCCGGGACCATGGCCGGCTACCACAAGGAGCCGGAGCTGACGCGCGAGTCGTTCACCAGCGACGGCTTCCTCAGGACCGGCGACCTCGGGATCATCGATGGCGACGGCCGGCTCATGATCACCGGGCGGGTCAAGGAGCTGTTCAAGACCAGCAAGGGCAAGTACGTGGCGCCGGCGCCCATCGAGAACCTGCTCAACCGCTCGGGCGACGTGGAGCTCTGCTGCGTCGCCGGGGCGGGCCAGCCCGCCTCCTACGCGGTGGTCCAGCTCGCCGAGCACCTGCACGGGCGGGCCCACGACCCGGCGGTGCGCGCCGAGGTGACCGGCTCCCTCGGGCGCCTGCTCGAGGCCGTCAACCGGGAGGTGCCGGCCTACGAGCGCCTGGCCTTCCTGCTGGTGGCCAGGGATCGCTGGTCCATCGAGGACGGGTCGCTGACGCCGTCGATGAAGCTGAAGCGCTCGGTCATCGAGGCCAGGTACGCGCCGGGGCTCCAGCGCTGGTACGCCTGCGGCCAGGGCGTCATCTGGGAGGACTGAGCCCCGTGGGGGTGGGGGCCGGGGCCGGCCCCGGTCGTGGATGGGCGCGGCGGACGCATCCCCATCGGGGAGCCCCAGTTTCCAGGGCGCCTCGAGCCTTCTCGCGCGCATCATCGTCAGGAAAGGCCACCTCCGGCCGAGGAGGAACCATGACGAGACTCAACGCCGTCCCCAGCGCCGTCGCCGCGCTGGCCGCCTCGCTCGCGCTCGCCGCCTGTGGAGGCACCGTCGACTTCAGCGTCGACGAGATGATCCCCGTCGATTCGACGGTGAACTCGGGATCGACCCTGGTCACGGTCGACCTGGCCGCCGAGGCCGGCCAGGCCTGGAAGCATCGCGACAAGATCTCGTCGGTCACGGTCGAGAGCGCTGAGGTCACGGTGGCCGGGATCGAGGCGGCCAACGTGGCGACCCAGATCAGCGGCTCCGTCTGGCTGCTGCCCGAAGGGGCGACGGCGGAGACCGATCCGGGCGCCGTCTTCATCGGGACCTGGACCGACGAGGCGATCGTCATCGGCAACACCGTGACGCTGGTGCCGACGGAAGCGCTCAACGCCTTCGTGGAGAACACCTTCAACGGCTCCGGCAAGTTCGGCATCCTGGCGACCGGGGAGGGCGCCGGCGGGGCCAGGCTGGCGTGCACGCTCCACGTGGTGCTGGGCGCCAAGCTGAAGTGGAAGCCCTTCTGAGGCGACCGGGCCTTCGGGTCACGTGGCCCCCGGCCGGGTCTCCTTTCTGAAGCCGCCTCATGGCTTCACCCGAGCCGATCCCGGCCTCGACGCCGATCGCACCCGCCGCCGGCGGGCCCGTCGACCTGCCGGCGGGCTCCGCTCCGCGGGCCCTGGTCGACCTGCGGCCGGGGGAGGGGCGGGCCGCGGCGCTCGCCTTCGCCTACTTCGCGGCCCTGCTCGGCGGGTACTACGTGCTGCGCGCGGTGCGCGAGGAGATGGGCATCCGGGGCGGGGTGGGACGGCTCCACGAGTCCTTCCTGGCCACCTTCCTGGTGATGCTGGTCGCCGTGCCCCTCTACTCCGCGCTGGTGGCCAGGGTCCCGCGCGCCCGCGCCATCCCCGTGGTCTACCGGATCTTCCTGGCGGTGCTGCTCGGCTTCGTGGCCCTGGTGGCCTCCGGCGCGGCCCCGGCCCTGGTGGCCCGGGGCTTCTTCGTCTGGACCAGCGTGTACAACCTCTTCGTGGTGTCGATCTTCTGGAGCTACCTCGCCGACCTCTTCACCAGCGAGCAGGGGAGGCGGCTCTTCGGCCTGGTGGCGGCCGGCGGCAGCGCCGGGGCCATCGCCGGCCCGGCCGCCGCGGCGGCGCTGGCGGGGCTGCTGGGCGTGCCGGGGCTCCTCCTGCTCGCCGCCGTCCTGCTCGAGGTGGCGACTCGCTGCGCCCGGGCCCTGGAGCGGGCCGCCACCTCGGCCCGGCCCGCCGCGGCCGGGGGCGCGGCCGCCCGGGGGCTCGACGCCCCGGGGGCGCCGGTCGGGGGCCATGCCTGGAGCGGCCTCACGCTCACGCTCCGCTCGCCCTACCTGCTGGCGCTGGCGGGGCTGACGCTGCTCGGCACGATCACCGCCACCATCTTCTACTTCCAGCAGGCGCGGCTGGTGAGCGACCTGGTCCCCGACTCGGCGACCCGACTGCGGCTCTTCGCCGCCATCGATCTCGCCGTGAACCTGGTGGCGCTGGGGCTCCAGTCGGCCGCCTTCGCCCGGCTGGTGGCGAGGGGCGGCCTGGGCGTGGCCCTGGCCCTCCACCCCCTGACGGCCCTGGGCGGCCTGCTCCTGGTGGCCGCCTCGCCGACCCTGCTGGTGGTGGCCGGCGTGCAGGGCCTGCGCCGGGCCATCCACTACGCCATCGAGAAGCCGGCGCGCGAGGTGCTCTTCACGGTGGTGCCGCGCGGCGAGAAGTACCAGGCCAAGGGGTTCATCGACACCATCGTCTACCGGGGCGGCGACGCGCTGGCGGCGCAGGGGGCGGCGGTGCTCACGGCGGGCGGCCTGGGGGCGGTCTCTCTGGCGGCGGTGCCCGCCTGCCTGGGGTGGCTCGCGCTGGTGGGCTGGGTCCGCGGGCGCCACGCGACGCTGGAGGCCTCACGCTGAGCCGGGTCGAGGCGCTCACCAACCGGGCGTCAGGTGCCCGAGGACGAGGAGGATGGCATGGCGATGACGAGGCGGAGGTTCCTGGGAGCGACGGCGGCCGGGGCCCTCTCGGCCTGGGCCGGGGCGGCCCGGGCGGCGACGGCGGAGGCGAAGCCGGCCGCGGGCGGCAAGCCCATGAAGCTCCTCATCCTCGGGGGAACCGTCTTCCTCGGTCCCGAGCTGGTGGAGGCGGCGCTGGCCCGCGGGCACGAGGTGACGCTCTTCAACCGCGGCCAGACGCGGCCGGGGCTCTTCCCCGGGCTCGAGAAGCTCCACGGCGACCGCGACGGGAAGCTGGCCGCGCTCGAGGGACGGCGCTGGGACGTGGTCCTCGACACCTCCGGCTACGTCCCCCGCATCGTCCGGATGTCGGCGCAGCTGCTGGCGCCGGCGGTGGAGCGGTACATCTTCATCTCCTCCATCTCGGCCTACGCCGAGGGCGTCCAGGCGCCGGTCGGCGAGGAGGCCGCCCTGGCGGCGCTCGCCGACCCGGCCAGCGAGGACGTCAGGAAGGACTACGGCGCGCTCAAGGCGGCCTGCGAGCGGGCCGCCGAGGCGGCCATGCCGGGCCGGGCGCTCTCCATCCGCCCCGGCCTGATCGTCGGGCCGGGAGACCCGACCGACCGCTTCACCTACTGGCCGGTCCGCCTGGCCCGCGGCGGCGAGGTGCTGGCGCCCGGCGACGGCGCCGACCCGGTGCAGGTGATCGACGTGCGCGACCTCGCCGCCCTCGCCATCCGCTGCGCCGAGGACCGGCGCACCGGAGTGCTGAACGCGGTCGGCCCCCTGGAGCGGCTCGACATGCGCGGGCTGCTGGCCGGGGTGGCGGCCGGGGTGGGCGCTGCCCCACTCCTCACCTGGATCGACGCCGACTTCCTGGAGGCGGCCCGGGTGTCGCCCTGGTCCGACCTGCCGGTCTGGATGGGGAAGGGCGATCCGCTCTCGCGGTGCTCCAACGCCCGGGCGGTGGCGGCCGGCCTGCGCTGCCGTCCGGTGGCCGACACCGCGCGCGACACGCTGGCCTGGTGGCGAGGGCTGCCGGAGGCACGGCGGAGCGCTCCCAAGGCCGGCCTCACGCCGGCGCGCGAGGCGGAGGTGCTCGCCGCCTGGCGGGCCCGGAAGCCGGGGTAGCGGAGGGCGCGCCCCTGGTCATCGAGGCGCAGCCACCGGCACCGCGGTGGCTTGGCCCGTTGGGGCCTCCCCGCAGGTCCGGTCCCGGGCGCGCCGGACCGGGATAGGCTGGTCCCGTGGCCCGCGCGCACCACGTCGTCCTCATCCCCGGCTTCTTCGGCTTCGCCAACCTGGGCGACTTCACCTACTTCGGCCACGTCCGCGACCTGCTCCTCGAGCTGGGTCCGCCGCTGGGCGTGGAGGGCGAGGTGTCGGTGGTCTTCACCGAGCCCACCGCCTCGCTGACCCGGCGCGCGGCGCTCCTCTGCGAGACCATCTCCGGGCTGCTGGACCGGGCGCCCGGCCGGGTGAGCCTCATCGGCCACTCCAGCGGCGGCCTGGACGCCCGGCTGCTCTGCACCCCCGGCGTGTCCTTGCCCACCGGCGCCGACCCCGAGCGCTGCGCGCGCGCGGTGCGGGCGCTGGTCACCGTCTCCACCCCGCACCACGGCACGCCGCTGGCCCAGGGCTTCTCCGGGCTGCTCGGGCAGCAGCTGCTGCGGCTCGTCTCCCTCACCACCATCCACGCGCTCCGCACCGGCCGGATCCCGCTCTCGGCGGTGCTGCGGCTGGCCCACGTGCTGCGCTTCGGCAAGGCGCCGCCCTCGGGCGTCCTCGACCAGCTCACCAAGCAGCTGCTGGCCGACTTCTCCGGCGAGCGCCGGCGCACGGTGGAGGCCTTCCTCTCCGACGTGCGCAGCGACCAGGGGCTGGCCGGCCAGCTCAAGCCGGCCAACATGGAGATCCTCAACGCCTCGGCGGCGGATCGGCCGGGGCTGCCCTACGGCTGCGTGGTCACGCAGTCGCGCCCGCCCGGCCTGAAGTCGCTCCTCGCGGCCGGGCTCGACCCCTACGCGCAGGCCACCCACGCGCTCTTCGTGGCGCTCTACCGGTCCACCTCCGGCATGCCCAGGGGGTGGCAGGCGCGCCTCACCGCCGAGCACGTGGACCGGCTGCGCCGGGCCTACGGGCGGATCCCGGCGGCGGGCGCCAACGACGGCATCGTCCCCACCCTGAGCCAGGTGCACGGCCGGCTGCTCCACGCCGCCTGGGCCGACCACCACGACGTGCTGGGCCACTTCCACGGCCCGACCCACGTGCCGCCCCACTTCGACTGGGTCTGCTCCGGGTCGGGCTTCGACCGGGACCACTTCGTGTCCCTGTGGAGCGACGTGGCCAGGTTCCTGGCCAGGCCCGGCCCGTGAGCCGGCGCCCAGGCGATCGGCGGGTGCGGGTTCCAGGCAGATCGGCTAGTCTCGCGCGCCGCGCGCGCCCTGCCGCGCTCGCTTGACCACTCGAGACCAGGAGAATCCGCATGAAGAGACTGCTCGTCGTTCCGTTCGCCGCCCTGCTGCTCGTCTCCAGCGCCCAGGCCCAGGGCCCGGCGCCCAAGGCCCCGGCGCCCGCCGGCCAGGCCCCGGTCGAGATGAAGACCTCCGGCACGCCGGGCAAGGCGGTCGCCACCCGGTCCGCCCAGGTCACCGCCACCGTCAAGGCCATCGACGTCGCCGCTCGCTCCCTCACCCTGCAGAACCAGGCCGGTGAGACCGAGACCTTCAAGGTCGGGCCCCAGGTGCAGCGCTTCGCGGAGATCGCCGTCGGCGACGTCATCGTGGTCGACTACGAGCAGGGGCTGGCGCTCGAGTTCCAGCCGGCCGGCTCGGAGACGGTGGCCCCGACGGCCGTGGCGGCCGGCGGGCGCGCCGGGAAGGACCAGGCCCCGGGGGCGGCGGCCGCGGCAGGGGTGCAGGCCACGGTGAACATCACCGCCATCGACGTCGCCAAGAGGCTGGTCACCTTCCAGGGACCCGGCGGCAACGTCTACCAGGTGAAGGCCGGCCCCAAGGTCCAGATCGAGAAGCTCAAGGTCGGCGACCGGCTGCTCGCCACCTACGTCGAGTCCGTGGCCGTCAAGCTGGAGAAGCCGAAGAAGAAGTAGGGCCGCCTCGCTCGGCCGCGTGCGGCCAGGTCCCCCGGGTTCGAGGCGGGGCCTGGCCGTTTCGCGCCGTGGCCTGGCGCCACCCGGGGTCGCACCGCGCGGGGAGATGCCGACCCGTGCCCGTTCGTCTAGAGTCGTGGCATGCGAACCCGGCTCCTGGCCCTCCTGCTCGTCGCGACGTCGCTGCCCGCCCTCGCCGAGGATCCCTGTGCCGCCGAGGCGGCTCGGCACTGCTCCAAGGCCAGGGGCGAGACCGCCCTGCTCGGCTGCCTGCGCGGCCATGAGAAGGAGCTGGCGCCCGCCTGCCGGGCGGAGCTCTCCGCGCTGCTCGCCATCGCCGAGGAGTACGGCAAGGACTGCGAGGCCGACGCCAGGCGCCTCTGCGCCGGGACGCCGCCCGGCGAGGGGAGGCTGCTGCGATGCCTCAAGGACCAGGAGAGCTTCCTCTCCCAGTCCTGCCAGGGCGCCTTCAACCGGGTCCGGCTGGAGCGGTCCAGGATCCAGGCGAGCTGTGCCGGGGACGTGGGGCGCCTCTGCCGCGACGTCCCGGAGGGCTCCGGGCGGATCCTCGCCTGCCTGCGCCGCCACGAGAAGGAGCTCAGCTCGGACTGCCGGGACACCGTGGGCAAGCTCCCCTGAGCGGCGCCGACCCGTCGCGACCGCTCAGCGATCCTTCTCGAAGACCGCCTTCACCTTGCCCTTGCGGACCGCGGAGGCCAGGGCGGCGTGGTCCCTCTCGTTCTGGTCGGCGTAGGCCATCGAGAAGGTCGCGATGGCCTGGTCCAGCGCGTCGCTCTTGCCCATGTAGCCGCTGAGCAGGGACGAGGACCCGCCCCGGGCGTGGGAGAGCGCCAGGGCCCGGCCGCACCAGGTCGCGTAGAGCTCCATCTCGGTGCGGCCGAAGGTCTCCACGGCGACGCTGATCTTGACGTCCCGCAGCTGGCGGATGAAGAAGTGGCGCTTCGGCCCCTGCGTCCAGCCGAGGAACGCGTCGCTGGCCGGCTGCATGAGCCGGTAGCCATTGACGACGCGCTGCCCGTGGTTGGGGAAGATGCTCGCGCCGGCGTACGGCTCCAGCACCGAGGCGCGCGCCTCCTTGATCTGGAGGAAGAGGGGGTCGTCCTCGCTCGCCGTGAAGAGGAAGACCCAGCACATGGTGCCGACGCTCCCGATGCCCACCACCTTGATGGCGGCGTCGCGCAGCTGGTAGCGATCGAACAGCGTCTGGGTCGAGTGGGGGAGCGTCGCCCGGTAGGCGGCCAGCGCGTCGAGGAGGACCTGCTGGATCTGGCCGGGCCGGTGCCCCTTGGCGTGGAAGATGGTGGGGAGCTGGTCCCTGATGACCGGCGTCCCGCCCCGGGTCTCGGCGAGCTTGGGGAAGATGTCCTCGGCGATGCTCTTGGCGCTCTCCTTCTGCACGCGCTTGAGCCCCCTGGCGCGCAAGGCGGGATCCTTGATGCCGGAGATGAGCTCGTCGGCCGTGAGCGACCGGTACCAGAGCTCCAGCGTCCTCATCTCGCTGAACTCGGCCATGGCCTCGCGGTAGGTGCGGGCGCAGGTGGTGGCCACCTCCGAGGCCACGGCGTCCTTGAGGCCGTTGTCCCGGCTGGCCACCACGAAGCTGGCGCAGAGCCGCTTCAGGTCCCATTCCCAGGGGGCCGGGAGCGTCTCGTCGAGGTCGTTGATGGAGAAGATGATCCTGCGCTCCGGGGTGGCGAAGCCGCCGAAGTTGCACAGGTGGGCGTCGCCGCAGCACTGGACGCGGATCCCGGAGGTGGGCGTCGAGGCCAGGTCGGCCGCCATGGTGAGCGCCGCGCCTCGGTAGAACGTGAACGCGGAGCGGACCATGCGCCCGTGGCGGAGCGGGAGCAGCTCCGGCAGGCGTCCCTTCTCCGCCGCCAGGACGATCTCGACCGGATCCCGCCGGACCTCGGGGGCCTTCCACGTGGCATGGGAAGTCCGGGGGCAGCCAACCCGCAGCGCCTTGCCGGCGGCGTACTGCTCCGCGCGCGAGAGCCGCGGGGCCGAGCCAGGCCTGGAGGCGGCCGGGGCTCCCGGGCTGGGAGCGACCGCCGGGGACTTCGTCGTGGACGTGGGCATGGTGGAATCCTTCAGGGTAGGCGCACCCCTGGAAGTCCCAGGGCAGGTGGCGTTCGCTCCTTCACGCTACGTAGAGGAGTGCGGCCAGTCCAGCGGGACCTGTACGGGCCTCCATCGGGGCCGGGTGGCCAGCGCGCCTGAGCGGGACCGGGCAGCGTGGCGCCGAGTCCATACCCAGAATTGGCTGGGACGCGCATGGCCCCCTACTGGTAGTGTGCGCCCCGTCAAAGCGACCCTGATGGGTCGCTGGTACGGTGCGTGGGGAGCCTCGAGGCTTCCCCAAGGGGGCCGAACATGGCGCGAGCGAGCAGCAGCTGGTTGCAGGGACTCCTGGCCGTGGTCCTGGCGAGCGGGTTGGGATGCCAGGGGAAGCCCGCTCCCAAGGTGGCCGCCGCCCCCGCCGCGGCGCCGGCGACCGCGGCCCCGGCCCCGGCCGGGAAGCTGGACCGGACCGTCCTGCCCATCCCGGAGCCGACCTACCCGCCCATCACCGAGCTCGACGCGCGCAAGGTCACGCCGCCGCCGCGCTTCGAGGTGAAGGCTCCGGAGGGGGCGCCCAACGTGGTCATCATCCTCATCGACGACATGGGCTTCGGCGTCCCCAGCGCCTTCGGCGGGCCGGCCCACATGCCGACCGCGGACAGGCTGGCCAGCGAGGGGCTGCGCTACAACCAGTTCCACACCACCGCGCTCTGCTCGCCGACGCGCACCGCCCTGCTGAGCGGGCGGAACCACCACAGCAACAACATGGGCTCCATCGCCGAGACCGGCACCGCCTTCCCCGGCAACACCGGCCAGCGCCCCGACAACGTGGCCCCGCTCGCCGAGATGCTGCGGCTCAACGGCTACAGCACCAGCTTCTATGGGAAGAACCACGAGACCGCGACCTGGGAGATCAGCCCCTCCGGCCCGACCACCCGCTGGCCCAACCGCTCCGGCTTCGACGAGTTCTACGGGTTCATGGGCGGCGAGACCAACCAGTGGGCGCCGCTCGTCTACCACAACCAGACCATGGTCGAGCTGCCCAGGGACCCGAAGTACCACTTCATGAACGACATGACGAACCACGCCATCGCCTGGGTGCAGTACCAGAAGTCGCTGACCCCGGACCGGCCCTTCTTCATGTACTTCGCCCCCGGCGCCACCCACGCGCCGCACCACGTGCCGAAGGAGTGGATCGCCAGGTACAAGGGGAAGTTCGACAAGGGCTGGGACGCCCTGCGGGAGGAGACGCTGGCCCGGCAGATCAAGCTGGGCGTGGTGCCGGCCGGCACGAAGCTGGCGACAAAGCCCGAGGCCATCAGGGACTGGGCCACGCTCTCCGCCACCGAGAAGAAGCTCTTCACCCGCCAGATGGAGGTCTACGCCGCCTTCGCCGAGTACACCGACACGGAGATCGGCCGGCTCATCGACGCGCTCAAGGAGACCGGCCAGTTCGACAACACGCTGGTCTTCTACATCCTCGGCGACAACGGCTCGAGCGCCGAGGGCGGCATGAACGGGATGTTCAGCGAGATGACCTACTTCAACGGCGTCCAGGAGAAGGTCGAAGACATCATGAAGCACTACGACGACCTGGGCGGGCCGATGTCCTACCCGCACATGGCCGCCGGCTGGGCGGTCGCGGGCGACGCGCCCTTCGCCTGGACCAAGCAGGTGGCCTCCAGCTTCGGCGGCACGCGCAACGGCATGGTCGTGCACTGGCCCAAGCGGATCAAGGCGAAGGGCGAGGTCCGCTCGCAGTTCCACCACGTCATCGACGTGGCGCCGACCGTCCTCGAGGCGATCGGCCTCCCCGAGCCGAAGAGCGTCAACGGCACCGTGCAGCGGCCCATCGAAGGCGTGAGCCTGGCCTACACCTTCGACGATCCGAAGGCGGAGAGCCGCCACAAGGTCCAGTACTTCGAGATCTTCGGCAACCGCGGCATCTACGCCGACGGCTGGCTCGCCGGCACGGTCCACCGCGCCCCCTGGGAGATGAAGCCCCGCGCGCCGCTGCTCGAGGACCGCTGGGAGCTCTACGACACCCGCACCGACTTCAGCCTGGTGGACGACCAGGCCGCCAAGAACCCTGCCAAGCTGAAGGAGCTGCAGGACCTCTTCATGAAGGAGGCGGTCAAGTACAACGTCCTCCCCATCGACGACCGGCTCATGGAGCGGCTCGACGCCAAGGCGGTCGGGCGGCCGGAGCTGATGGGCGATCGCACGTCGCTGACGCTGCACGCCGGCATGACCGGGATGTCGGAGAACGCCTTCATCAACGTGAAGAACCGTGCCGTGACCATCACCGCCGACCTGGAGGTCCCGAAGGGCGGCGCCAACGGCGTCATCCTCTGCCAGGGCGGCCGCTTCGGCGGCTGGAGCCTCCACCTCAAGAACGGCCGGCCGGCCTACTCGTACAACTTCCTCGGCCTGAAGCGGACCTCCATCACCTCCTCGCAGGCGGTCCCCGCCGGCAAGGCCACCGTGAGGATGGACTTCGCCTACGACGGCGGCGGCGTGGGCAAGGGCGGCCTGGTGACGATCTCCGTGAACGGCAAGAAGGTGGGCCAGGGTCGGGTCGAGCGCACCCAGCCGGGCATCTTCTCGGTCGACGACGCCGCCGACGTCGGTGAGGACGAGGGCACGCCGGTGATCGAGGACTACCAGCCCAGGGACTCGAAGTTCACCGGCACCATCAGGAAGGTCGTGGTCGAGGTGGGGGCGATGGGGGCCGGCGACAAGGCCGCGGCGCAGAAGGCCGGCGCCGAGGCCGCCAGGAAGCTCGAAGAGACCAGGTGACCACCGGGGGGGGCTCCACGGTGGGCGTGCGGCTTCGAGCCGTGGCGGCCCTCCTGGCTGGAGCGCTGGCCTGGTCCACGGCCCTCGCCGAGGATCCCTGCGCCGCCGACGTGAGGCTGCTCTGTCCCGACGTGAAGCCGGGGAGCGCCCGCGTCGCGGGCTGCCTCCGGGAGAACCAGGCCAGGCTCTCCCCCACCTGCCGGGAGAAGGTCGACGCGGACAACCTCCGGGCGAGGAAGTTCATCCAGGAGTTCGGGAAGGCCTGCCGCTCCGACATGGAGCAGTTCTGCGCGGGCGTCGAGCCGGGCGGGGACCGGGTGTTCGGCTGTCTCGCCCAGCACCAGGTCGAGCTGTCGTCCTCCTGCGAGTCCGAGGTGAGCCGGATCTCCGAGGCCCGGGGGCGGGTGGCCGCCGTCCGGAAGGCCTGCTCGGCCGACGTCGAGAGCCTCTGCCAGGGCGTGCCGCGACAGGCCGGGCCCCTGCTGGAGTGCCTCAAGGCCAACGAGGCGAAGCTCTCGAGCGACTGCAACGCCGCCAACCTCCGCGAGGCGATGGAGGCCGGGACCCTGGTCGACGTCATGGAGCAGATGAGCAGCCAGGACCGGGTCCGCGAGGCCCTCCAGATCCTGCAGGGGCTCGACTCGGTGGCCTTCTCCCGCAGCCAGATCCTCCTCCAGTACGACAGCTTCGAGGCGCTCAAGAAGCAGGCCAACGCCACCCGCCTCCTCTTCAACCCGCAGTTCGTGTTCGGGGAGAGCCGCCAGTTCTCCCTCCAGCTCAAGGTCCCGGTGGTGACGCTCTACCCCGACGTGGCCGCGGCCCCGACCCAGTCCGGGTTGGGAGCGGTCATGACCGCCTTCGCCTGGAACTTCTCCGCCCAGCAGCGGATCCGGCAGTACCTCGGGCTGGGCCTGCAGTGGCAGACGGCGTCGCGCCCCGCCCTGGGCGCCCCCTGGGCGCTGGCGCCCTCCTACGCCGTCGCGGTGGGACTGGCGCGCGGGGTGTCGCTCACCACGCAGGCGGTCTGGCTCCGCTCGGTCGAATCGAGCGCCGGCTATCCCGAGCAGAACCTGCTGCAGGTCGAGCCCATCCTGGTGTTCGCCCTGCCCGGCAGGTCCTTCGTGGCCGTCGACACCAAGCTCGGCTGGGACTTCGTCAGCGACACCTTCCTGCCGCTCCTGAAGGGCGTGGCCGGCCTCTTCATGGACCGGCAGAAGTCGCTCTCCATCACCGCCTGGTACCAGACGCCGCTCACCAGCACCGCCGCGGCCGCGACCTTCGACTACGAGGTCGGGCTCAGCCTCGCCTACTACTTCGACTGGTGACGGGCCGGACGTCGCCGAGGACGAGGACCCCGTGAGACCAGGCCACGCCCCAGCCATCGCCCGGAGCACCGCGCTGCTGGCCCTGCTGGCGGCCCTGGCGTCCCCGGCCCTCGCCGAGGACAGGCCGGTCGAGGTGCGCGCCGTCACCGTCCACGTCCCACCCTTCGTCATGGAGAGGGACGGGCAGCTCACCGGGTTCAGCATCGACCTCTGGAACGAGATCGCCTCGAGGTTGCAGCTGAAGACCAGCTACCGGGTGGTGCCCGACACGGACGCCATGACCAGCGCGCTGCTGCGCAAGGAGGCGGACGTCGCCGCCACCGCGGCCTTCTACACGCTGGAGCGGGATCGCTAGTTCGACTTCTCCTACTCGATCCTCAACACCGGCCTGCAGGTGATGGTGCCCGACGAGGGGCAGGGACCGGAGGACCGCCCGCTGAAGGCCTTCCTGCGCGTGCTGTTCTCCGGCTCCATGATCTACTGGCTCACCGCCGCGCTGATCCTGCTGCTGGTGCCCGCCCACCTGATCTGGTTCCTGGATCGCCGGACCGCGGACGGCATCGGCCAGGGCGAGGGGTACATCCCCGGCATCTTCCACGCCATGGTGTGGACGGCCGAGGCCATGGTGGGGCAGGCGCAGGAGATGCCCGGGCACCGGGTGGCGCGCCTCTTCGGCATCCTCTGGCTCTTCACCGGCGTCGTCTTCGTGGCCTTCTTCACCGCGCAGCTGACCTCGGACCTGACGGTCCAGCAGATCCGCGGCGCCATCAACGGGCCGCAGGACCTGCCCGGGAAGGAGGTCGGCACGCTCGAGGGCTCCCCGGCGGTCGGCTACCTCCGCGACCTCGGGGCCCGCACGCGCCAGTTCAAGCGACCCGACGAGATGTACGCCGCGCTGCTGGGCCGGCAGGTCGACGCCGTGGTCTTCGGCGCGCCAGCCCTCAAGTACTTCGCGGCGCACGAGGGGCGAGGGAAGGTGAGGATGGCCGGGGACGAGTTCAGGAAGGGGGACCTCGGCCTCGTCCTCCCCTTGAACAGCCCGTTGCGCAAGCGGATCGACAACGCCATCGTCGCCATGAAGGAGGACGGCGCCTACCAGCGGATCTACGAGAAGTGGTTCGGCGGCGGGCCGTGATCGCCCCTCCTTCGTCGGCCTGAAGCGGGAACCCGGACGAGGGCCGAGGCCAGGACGCCGCGTGCCGGCCGCGTCGAGCCCCGGCCCCGCCGGGCCGGTCGCCTTCCGGGCGCACGGCCGTGGCAGGACCGGCTATCCTCGGCTCCCACCCGGTCCGGGTGGCCAATGACCAACGAGAGGAACCAAGCCATGCTGAAGATGCTCTTGAGTTCGATGGTGGTGGGCTCGCTGCTGCTGGCCGGAGGCCCGGCCCGGGCCGAGGAGACGCTGGCCGACAGCCTCAAGAAGGCCTGCCACAAGGAGCTCACCACGTTCTGCAAGGGCGTGCCGCAGGGACAGGGGCGCATCCTCGCCTGCCTCTATGCCTTCGAGGACAAGGTCTCGGACAAGTGCGTGTATGCGGTCTACGACGCCGCCCTGCAGCTCGAGCAGGCGGTCGCGGCCCTGAAGTTCGCCGCCAGCGAGTGCAAGGGGGACCTGGAGAAGTACTGCGCCAGCGTCAAGCCCGGCCAGGGGCGGGGCCTGGCCTGCCTCAACAAGAACGAGAAGGACCTGGCCCCGGGCTGCAAGGACGCGCTGAAGCAGACCGGCCTGAAGAAGTAGCTGGACGGGCCTGCGGCGACGACGACACCTGGCCCCTGGCGCTGGGCGCGCAGTCCCGGGGACGGCGGCCCCCGCGTCGGGTGGTCAGGTGACTGGACGGGCCTTCACCGTCGGGCAAGCATCTCCCCTGGGAGGGTCGCCATGCCCGTGACCTGGGTCGAGCACCGCGGCCAGAGCATCCTCTACGTCGACTACCGGGGCCTCGGCCCGGCCGAGTGCCTCGCCACGCTCCGGGAGCAGGCGGCCGCGGTCGATGGCGCCCCCGGGCCCGTCCTGACCCTGGTGGACGCCAGGGGCACCAGGTTCGGCAGCGAGTTCATGCACGCGGCCAAGGAGGCCGGGCCCAGGAACACCCCGCGGACCCTGAAGCGCGCCGTGGTCGGGGCCGAGGGGTTCGGGGAGCGGCAGCTCGAGTTCTTCAACCTGGCGGCGGCCCCCACGCCCCTGGTGCCGTTCGCGACCATCGAGGAGGCGCTGGAGTTCCTCGCCGCGCCGTGAGCGGGAGGCCACCGGCGGACGCCGCCGTGAGCGGACGTGCCGCGCGCGCCTCCCATCGACGGCCCTACATGGCCTTCAGCTTCTCACGCATGTGGTCGATCACGTGGGTGTGCTCCCGCTGCGGGCTGAACATGATGATCTCCGCGTCGGCCGTGACCTTCACGTTGTGCCCGGCGGGCCAGTAGAACAGGTCGGCCGCCTTGACCGTCTCCCGCTGGCCGGCCCCGTCCGTCGTGGTCAGCTCCCCACGCAGGACGTAGCCCCAGTGCGGGCACTGGCAGAGGTCGCCGTCCAGCCCCTGGAACAGGGGCGTGGTGTCCACTCCGGCGGCCAGCGAGAAGAACTCGCCGCTGATCTTGCCCAATCCGGTCGCGTCCCCCAGGTCCGTCCTTTGGCGGATGATGGCGCCCGGGATCTGCAGCTTCACCTCGATGCTGTCCTTGGCCACGCGCATGTGGTGCCTCCTCGTCGGGTGTCGTCCTGCCGTCAGGTGTCTCGTCCATTCTCCGGCTGCCTGGTACGTGCTGCGGCAGGCACTGGCTCGGCCATGCCATTCCCGCCGGGTCGTGCAGATCGCGCCGAAGAGCGTTAGGGACTCCTTGCCGCGCGGCGGCGAGGCTCAAGGTCACCGACCCAGATGGGGGCAGTCATGCCGGACCGACCGACCCGCAAGGAGGGAGCGCCCGGGGTGGCTGCTGCGCTGCCGCGCGACGTCGTGCGCGCCATGGCGTGGGCGCGCGCCCACCTGCGGGAGCCGGTCCGACTGCAGGCGCTCGCCGGGATCGCCGGCGTGCCGGCGCGCACGCTGGAGACGCACTTCAGGCAGTTCCTCGGCACGACACCGATGGCCTGGGTGCGCGAAGCCAGGCTGAGCCAGGCCCGCCGCGAGCTGATCGCGTCGGATGGCCGGGCGACGGTCTCGAACGTAGCGATGGCCTGCGGCTTCAGCCAGCTGGGTCGGTTCGCCGCCCAGTACTGCCACCGCTTCGAGGAGCTGCCCTCGGAGACGCTGAGGCGCATCCGGCGCGCCACCCCCGACGCCCTCGATGATGTCGACGACGAGGCCACCCGGCTGGCCTGGCGCGCCTTGCCGGCTGCGTTCGCGGTAGCTCCTGGTCCGTGCATCCAGGCGCTCGAGGACATGGAACGGGCGCAGGCGCTGGCGCCCGGGTACGGCCTGCCCAGGGCCATCGCCGCCTGGTGCTGGGGCCAGCGAGCGGCGCACCACTTCGCCTCGGAGGCGCAGGCGGATTCAGCCCGGGCCGTGCGGCTCGCGGCCGAGGCCTGCCGCCTCGCGCCGACGGACGGCCTGGTCCTGACCCTGGCCAGCGGGGCCTTGACCCTGGCGCATCGCCTCGACGAGGCCGATCGGGTCCTCGACCGAGCGCTGGCGCTCGACCCGGGGTCGCCCTGGGCCTGGATACGCCGCGCCTGGGCATCGGCCTACTCGGGCGACGCCTCCACGGCGCTCCGACACTTCACGACGACCCTCCATCTCATGCCGTTCGAGCCCGTCCGCCACCTGGCGTTCATCGGGATCGGCTGCTCCCACTTCGTGGCCGGTCGCTTCGCACGGGCGGCCCGGTGGGCGCAGGCAGGCGTCGAGGCCAGCCCGGACTCGTTCTGGGGCGCGCGTGTCGTCGCCGCGGCCGCCTTCCACGCCGGGGCGCGGGAGGAGGCCCGCCGCACGGTTCGCGGGATGCTGCGCAGGGATCCGGGCTTGACGGTCGGCACCGTGCGGCGGGCGTGGCCCTTCCCGCCGCAGGTCATGGACCTCCTGGCGGACGGCCTCGCCGGGGCGGGCCTGCCCCGGGGCTAGCGGCCTTGGCAGGGATCGGGCCGACGGCCGCCACCCTCACCGGTCGATCGACTCCAGCAGCAGCCGCATGGCCCGCTCGGCGTCGTCCCGGACCCCGGTCTCGGAGGGCCCCGCCTCGGTCGCCAGGAGGTGGAGCCGCATGCTCCCGCCCAGCGTGTAGACCGTCAGCACGCTGGAGTCGACGATGCCGGTGACGGCGCCGAAGAACGACTCGATCCTCAGGCCCGGGCCCTGGCGCTGGACCCCGCTCCGGTCCAGCTCGCCCAGGTTGGTGACCGCGAAGGGCCGCTGGCCGGCGGTGACGGCGACGAGCAGCGCGCCGAGCTGCCGGATCGCCTCGGCGGGAACGGCCTTGGAGAAGAGCTGGAACACCCCGAACGGATTCCGCAGCGCGCGGCCCAGGCGCCGCTGGAACCGGCGCGCGTTGCCCCAGAACCCGAGCGCCGCACGGTACCGCAACCTCACCTCGGCCGCCCCGACGAAGAGGCCGACCGCCTCGCCGACGGGGCGGGCCAGCAGCGGGCGCACGTTCACCGGGACGTGGATGGCGACGAAGGCGCCCAGGAACGCCGTGCAAATCGCCGCCTGCACGGAGACACCCTCCATCCGGCACCGCACCCGCAGGCGGCTGGTCTGGTCCGGCGTGAGCTCCCAGGAGCGGTGCTGCCGCGTGAGCGGCCCCGGCGCTGCGGGTCGGCGGCCCAACCGCAGCCGAACCCAGGCCTTCGCCAGCCACAGGACGATCCGGAAGCGGAGCGCGGAGGTGGGGATGTGCCTGCGGACCTCGGCCGGCAGCAGGTCCGCCGGGCTGGCCGCCGCGTCGAGGACGGGCAGCGGCGCGTCGGGTCGCTCCATGAAGTGCAGCAGGTCCCGCACCAGGAAGACCATGGACAGGCCGTCGGCGATCACGTGCTGGGCCGTGAGCACCAGGTCGACGACCTCGGCCGGCTCACGGGGAAGGAGCAGCGAGACGCGAAGCAGCGGCAGCCTGGGCGAGCCCGCGCGGTCCATGGCGAAGGGGGCCGTGAGCTCGGCCTCCGCCAGCCTTCGCGCGGCCTCGGGCTCCGACGAGTCGAGCACCGCCAGCGGGATCGCCCCAACGCCGTCGGAGGTGAACCAGGGGAGGCCGGTGGGGCCGATCTCGGTGTTGACCCGGAGGAGCGGGTGGCGCTGCTGGGCCCGGTCCAGCGCCCCGCGCAGGCGGTCGGGGTCCAGGTCGCCGTGGATCCGAACCGCCACGGCCATGTTGTACGGCTGGCCGACGCACCAGTTGAAGTACTCGATCTCGTTGAGCTCTCGGCGCATGTGGCCACTCGGCCGTGACGGTGGGACGGCCTCGGGCCGCTAGCCCGCCACCCTCTTCCGGGCCGCGTGCACGATCTGGTCGCGGGCCCCGCCCTTGGCGATGGCGCGGAGCTCGCCGGTGGGGACGCGATCCAGGAGCCGGAGCGCGATGGGGACCGGCGTCTTGGGGTTCCTGGCCAGCGCCGTGCAGATGGCGGCGTTGACGGACCACTCCTTGTGCTCGGCGATGAGCTTGATCGCGTCCGGCGCCAGGTTGGGGCTCTTGGCCGCGTACAGCACCTCGTCGATGCCGATGCGCGGGTTCTTGAGCACGAAGACGTGCGCCACCTTGGCGGGGTCGCGGATCAACGCCAGCCGCTCCTCCCGGCTGCCCGAGAGCGCGGCCTGCATCTTCTGCTGGACCGACATCGCCTTGATGCGATCGGCGAGGGCACCGCGGGGGGCCTCGTCGGCCGCCGCCGGCCCGGCCGGGGCGCGCAGCTCGGCCGCCAGCTCGGCGAGCTCCGCCGGCACTCCCTGGAAGACCACCGCGACCCCGACGCCGGGTGCCACCGCGGCGATGCGGCCGGACACCTCGACCGGCGGCGACCCGGCGACCTCGACGGAGACCCGGCACTCGCTCATGGCCTGCGCGGCGCCGACCTGCGCGCCCCGGACCAGGAGGCCACCCCGGGCGATCTCGCCGTCGAACGCGGCCAGGAACTCGTCGGGCGAGGCGAAGGTGGCGCGGAGGAGCGGGGCTGGCATGGGGCAACAGCCTAGGGCCACGGTGCCCGGAGCTGCGAGGCTTTTCGAGGGTGCGCGGAAGCGTCTTCACCCCACCGGTGGGCCCCTCAATGCGATCAGCCGCCGGCCGGGACGGGCGGAAGATCCACGGCTGGAAGGAGGTCACCATGGGGGTCATCTCGTGGCTGGTGGTGGGGCTCGTGGCGGGCTGGCCGTCGCGGAAGGTGACCTCCCGGTCCGCCTGAGAGGAGGTGCGGGTGGTGCCAGGGCCGCCGCGCCAGGTCTCCGTCCCTCTCGATGCGGTGGCGCGAGCCCTCGCGTTCACCGACGAGGTCGTCACCGGGTTCCCCGGGCGCATTGCCGGGAGCGCCTCCTGCCAGGCGGCGGCCGCGCAGATCCGCGAGCGGTACGCGACCGCCTGCGACGAGGGGAGCGTCCAGGCCGAGACCTTCCGCTTCCACCCCCAGGCGTTCATCGGCTACCTGCCCGTCCTGGCGGTCCTGTACCTCGCCGCGGTCGTCCTGGTGTTCCTGGGCCAGCCGCCCCTCGCGGTGCTGGTGCTGACGGCCGCGCTGGCCATCTTCTCCTGCCAGGGCCTCCTCTACCTCAGGGTCTTCGACGTCCTGTTCCGCGCGGCGACCGGCACCAACGTCCACGGGAGGATCGAGCCGGAAGGGGAGGTGAGGCAGCAGGTCATCGTGGCCGGCCACCACGACGCGGCGCCGGTGTTCCGCTACTTCGCCGAGGCGCCGAGGTGGTACCCGCTGATCGTCGGGATCGGGTTCGGCTGCTTCGCCATCGCCCTCGCCGAGGCCGCCTACATGGCCATCACGGCGACTCGCCCGCCGTGGATGTGCGTGGCGCTGGCGGTGGGGACCATCGGCGTAATCCCCATCTACCGGTTCTTCACCGGCGAGATCTCGCCGGGCGCCGGCGACAACCTGATCGCCACGGCCCTGGCCGGCGAGATCGCGCGGCGCTTCTCGGACCGCAAGAAGGCCGGCCAGGGGCTCAAGCACACCAGGCTCATCTGCCTCTCGGCGGACGCCGAGGAGTGCGGCCTGCGCGGCTCCGGGGCCTGGGTGCGGGCGCACCGGCAGGAGCTCCTCGCGATCAAGTCCTACGTCCTGTGCCTGGACACCCTGTACTGGCCCGACCAGCTCCACGTCATCGAGAGGGACGTCAACGGCCTGCTGGCCCTGTCGGCGAGCCTGGCGAGGGAGCTCGACGGGATCGCGAAGGAGCGAGGCATGGGCTCCCACGTCGCCCGCATGCCCTTCGGCGCCGGCGCCACCGACGCCGCCTCCTTCAGCCGCGCCGGGATCGAGGCGGCGAGCCTCATCGCCTGCGAGGTCTCGTATGACCTGCCGAGCCACTTCGTCTACCACACGCCGCGCGACACCACCGACGCCATCGATCCACGGGCCATCGCGCAGGTGCACGACGTGGTGGTGGGCTTCATCGAGCGCAGGGACGAGGCGGCGGCCAGGGGTGGCGGCGGCCGTGGCGGGACGTTAGGGTGAAGGAGACGCCCGGGAGTGCTCCGATGGCCAGGTCGCTGCAGGATCTCCTCCACGTCGAGCGGGCCGTCCTCCAGGCCCCGATGGCCGGCGTCCAGGGGAGCGCGCTCGCCATCGCCGTGAGCAACGCCGGCGGCCTGGGGGCGCTGCCGGCCGCCATGCTCTCCGCCGAGGCCCTGCGCTCAGAGCTGGGCGCGCTGCAGGCCGGCACCCCGCGCCCATGGAACGTCAACTTCTTCTGCCACGTGGCGCCGCGGCGCGACGAGGCGCGCGAGGCCGCCTGGCTCCGGGCGCTGGCCCCCTACTACGCCGAGCTGGGAATCGACCCGGGCGCGGCGCCGCCCGGCCCCTCCCGCGTGCCCTTCGGTCCCGAGGCGGCCGAGGTCCTCGAGCACTTCCGTCCGCCGGTGGTCAGCTTCCACTTCGGGCTTCCCGCGCCGGACCTGCTGGCTCGCGTCAAGCGCTGGGGGACCACGGTCCTCGCCTCCGCCACCACCGTCGAGGAGGCCCGCTGGCTGGAGGCGCACGGCGCGGATGCCATCGTGGCCCAGGGGCTCGAGGCGGGGGGCCACCGCGGCATGTTCCTCACCGACGACGTCACCACCCAGGTCGGCCTCCTGGCGCTCCTCCCGCAGGTGGTGCGGAGCGTGCGCGTGCCGGTCATCGCCGCAGGGGGCATCGCCGACGCGCAGGGCGTGGCCGCCGCCATGGCGCTGGGCGCGGCGGGCGTGCAGGTCGGCACCGCCTACCTGCTCTGCCCGGAGGCCACCACGGGCGCGGTGCACCGGGCCGCGCTCCAGGGCGAGGCCGCACGCCACACCGCGCTCACCAACGTCTTCAGCGGGCGCCCGGCGCGCGGCATCGTCAACCGGCTCATGAGAGAGCAGGGGTACCTGAGCCCGGCAGCCCCTCCCTTCCCGCTGGCGGGGAGCGCGGTCGCGCCGCTGCGGGCCGCCGCCGAGAGGCGTGGCCGCGGCGACTTCTCGCCACTCTGGTCGGGGCAGAACGCCACCGGCTGCCGCGCCGTGCCGGCAGCCGAAGTGACCCGATCCCTGGCGGCCGGCCTGCCGGGGCGTTGACGACGCCGAATGGCCGCGCCTCAGCGGGCCGGCGAGACGGGCGACGCTGCGCCGGGGGCCAGGGCCGGTGCGGGCGGCAGCGAGGCGACGGCCTCGCCGACCGTCTCGCAGGCCGAGCGCTCCTCCCGCGGCGGGCCCCCGTCCCTGGCGCACAGGGCCAGGTAGCCGCGCAGCACCTCCGGGCAGTCGCTCGACCCGGAGTAGGCCAGCTCCTCCTGGCACTGCTGGCAGAGGATCGCCGCGGCGAGGAGGTTCGCATCCTCCACGCTGGGGGCGTTGAGGCCCAGCAGGTCGGGACTCTTCAGCATGGTGTCCCGGATGGGCTGGCGCACGGCCTGGAAGTCCTTGAGGGTCGAGCACACCTGGGCCGCACGCCCCACCAGTCGCCGCACGTACATGTCGATCACGTCTCGCGTCTCGCTCTCGTCCTTCGTCCGTGCGTAACGCCGGGCGACGCGGTCGACGCTGCGGGCGGCGCGCTGCAGGGCCCTGCAGTCGCCGGTCTCGGCGAGCGCCGTCACGATGGCGACCACGGTGGCGCGGTGGGCGTCGTCCAGCTTGACGGCAGGTCCGCCGCGCAGCTCCTGGGAGAGCGATTCCTCGAGCATCACCATCGCCTTCCCTTCGTAGGTGGGGTCCTGCACGAACTCCTGGAGCAGCGCGTAGCCGACCAGCCGCTTGTCGGCATTGGTCGGGTCGGTGGCGAGCATGGCCGTCTCGAAGAAGGCGCGGTACTTGTCCGCTTGGCTGGCGCGCGCGAACTCCTGGTTCCACTTCCCCTGGTCAATCCGGGCCTGCTCGTCCTGGCGCTGCTTGTTGGAGTAGGACTGGTAGGCGTTCACGAAGAAGCCGGCGAGCGCGATGTACCCGACCAGCACCTGGCTGGCGATGACCAGCCGCGACGGCGACTTCTTGCGCACCGCGCGGAGCTGGGCGAGCTCCTCCGCCAGCTTCAGGCGCTGCAGCTCGTCGAGGGAGGTGGACTGGGCCAGCTCCGCTGGATCGTCGGCGGAGTCCGAGGCCCTGGAAGGGGTGGGGATCGGTTCGGGCATGCCGGAAAGCGTACTCCAGAAGCCCACGCCTCCCGTGGCCCGTTCGCGGTCGGTGCGCCTCCCGGTATCCATTGCCGCACCCGTTGGGCTTTGACACGGGCGGTCTGGCGCCGCAGGTCGGCGCGAGAGACCGGGCGCGGTCGGCGCACCGACCCGCCAGGCCGATTGACCTCGACGGCCGAGGGGCCGACGCTGCCAGTGCGGCACCGGGAGGGAGGCCATGGGCAAGGACCACCTGGCGTTCATGATCCGAGAATCCGTTCGCGCCCACGGCGCGAAGACCGCCATGCGCCACAAGGTCGGCGGCTCGTGGCAGGCGATCTCCTACGCCGAGCTGGGCGAGAAGGTGCAGGCGGTGGCCAAGGCCCTGCTGGAGCTCGGCATCCAGGAAGGCGACATGGTCGGGATCTTCGCCCGGAACGCGCCGGAGTGGGCCATCGCGGACTTCGGGATCCTGGCCGCGAAGGCCGTCTCGGTCCCCATCTACGCCACGAACACCGCCGCCCAGGCGGAGTACGTCGCCAGCGACGCCGGGCTGAAGCTCGCCTTCGTCGGCGATCAGGCCCAGTACGACAAGGTCATGTCATTCAAGGCCAGCACCCCGCAGCTGCGGAGCGTGATCGCCTTCGACGGGGCGACCAGGCTCTCGGGCGACGGCTCCCTGCACTTCGACGACTTCATCCGCATGGGCGCGGCCTCGTCCCGCGGCGCCGAGGTGGAGAAGCGCCTCGAGTCGGCGACGAGCCAGGACGTCGCCACGCTCATCTACACCTCGGGGACCACCGGCGAGCCGAAAGGTGCCGTGCTGACCCACGCCAACTTCTTCCACCAGTTCAGGGCCATCGACGACCGCTTCCAGCTGGGCACCCAGGACAGGAGCATCTGCTTCCTCCCCCTGAGCCATACCTACGAGCGGCTCTGGTCCTACTACGTGTTCCGGTGCGGCGCGGAGAACAACTACATCGCTGATCCGAAGGACGTCATCACGTCCATGCCGGACGTCAAGCCGACCGCGATGGTGAGCGTGCCGCGCCTCTACGAGAAGATCTGCGCCGCCGTGCTCGACCGCATCGGCAAGGCGTCGGCAGCGAGGCGGGCGCTCTTCCGGTGGTCGATGGGGGTCGGCAGGGAGTACCAGTACCGCAAGAAGGAGAAGAGGCCGGTTGGCCTCCTGCTCGCCCTGAGGCACCGGGTGGCCGACGCGCTGGTGCTCTCCAAGATCCGCGACGTCGTGGGCGGCGAGAAGAACTTCTTCTCGGCCGGTGGCGCCCCGCTGTCGCAGGACGTCGAGGAGTTCTTCTTCGCCGCCGGGCTCCTCATCTGCCAGGGGTATGGCCTCACCGAGACCTCCCCCATGCTGACCTGCAACGCGCCCGGTGCGTTCAAGTTCGGCACCGTCGGTCGCCCCATCCTGGGCTGTGAGATCCGGATCGCGGAGAGCGGCGAGATCCTGGCCCGGGGCGGCAACGTCATGAAGGGCTACTACAAGAAGCCGACCGAGACGGCGGCGGCCTTCGAGGACGGCTGGTTCAAGACCGGGGACGTCGGCGTCATCGACGAGGACGGGTTCCTCCACATCACCGACCGCATCAAGGATCTCATCATCACCTCGCAGGGGAAGAACATCGCCCCCCAGCACATCGAGGCCATGTTCGGCACCGACCCATTCGTCGAGCAGGTCGCCGTCCTGGGCGACAAGCGCAACTACGTGAGTGCCCTCGTCGTCCCGTCCTTCCCGGCGCTGGAGCAGCACGCCAGGGAGAACGGCATCCCCTTCGCGTCGCGGGAGGAGCTCGTCGGGCGACCGGAGATCGGGGCCTTCTACGAGAGGCGCATCCAGGCCATCAACGAGCACCTCTCCGGGTACGAGCAGATCAAGCGGTTCACGCTCCTGCCCGGCGAGTTCACGCAGGACGGCGGGGAGCTGACCCCCACCCTCAAGGTCAAGCGCCGCTTCGTCGAGAAGAAGTACCGAGCCGCCATCGACGCGATGTACGCCGGAGCCGTCGACGACCGCTGCGAGGGCCGGCACCCGCTCCTGACCGGCGTGGCGGCGTCGGGTGGATCCTCCGTCGTGCGCACGGCCTGGCCAGGCAGGTGCAGGTTCCGCCGCTCAGGGCCCCACCGGGCCGACGGGCTCGGCTGGCTCCGGGGCCACCATTCGCTGGAAGACGTCGTCCAGCGCCCGCGGCGGATCGCTGCAGAGGCCGGTGTGAACCGGGGAGACCTGCACCATGGTGCTGCGCGGCGCCACGAGCCAGTGGAAGCGCTCCCGCCGCGAGAGCCGCCCGATGGGGCCGGAGCCGGGGCCGCCGGCGCAGATGCGCGGGATCACCGAGAGGTGCTCCTCGATCAGCGCGAGGTCGGCCCCCGGGTGGAGCGCCGTGACCCGCGCGCGATCGAGGGCCACGCGCGCCCCGAGGAAGTCGCGCTCGAGGCAGAAGAGGATGACCCCCGCGTTGACGAACTCCTCACGCTCGACGCGCGGGACGACGCGGAGGATGGCGTAGTCGTAGGAGCTACGCTCGGGCACGCACCGCCTCCTCGACGAAGTGGGAGGCCGCTGCCAGCCGCCGCTCCAGGTGGCCCGCGTAGGCCGCCCTGGCCTCGGCGGGCGAGGCGAAGCGCGCGTCGCTGGCGAGGAACTCGTCCGGCACCGTCGCGACGGCCGCCGCGATCGCGCCGCCGGCGAGCCTGGGCGCCAGCCGGTCGTTCGCCTCGGAGAGCCGCGAGGCGAAGGGCAGCAGGACGTGGTCCCGCACGCGCGGGAAAGGCATGCGGGCCCTGTCCTCCCGCCCGTCCCAGGCGTGCTGGAAGTAGAGGGCCGCGCCGTGGTCGATGAGCCAGAGCTGGCGGTGCCAGATCAGCAGGTTGGCGTTCTGCGGCGTGCGATCGACGTTGGTCACGAACGCGTCGAACCATACCACCGCGGAGGCCTCCTCCGCGGATGGTGCCGGCCCCGCGACGGGATCGAACGTGATGCTGCCGGGCAGGTAGTCGAGCCCGAGGTTGAGCCCCGCGCTCGCCTTGAGGAGATCCCGGATCTCGCCGTCCGGCTCGTTCCGCCCCAGCGCGGGGTCGACCTCGATGGCGACCAGATCCGGGACGCGCAGCCCCACGGCTCGCGCCAGCTCCGCGGCGATCACCTCGGCCACCAGCGCCTTCGGGCCCTGACCCGCGGAGCGGAACTTCACGACGTAGAGCCCGGAGTCGTCGGCCTCGAAGATGGCGGGGAGCGATCCCCCCTCGCGGAGCGGCGTGACGTAGCGGGTGGCGATGGCGCGGCGCATGCGTGGATGTTCTCGCGCGTTCGGCGGCGCGCGTAAAGCGGCGACTGGCCGGGTCCATCTCGCGTCTCGCGGGGACCCGGGGTAAGGAAGGGTCCATGAGCAAGTCGCGCATGGAGGCGTTCAGCGACGGCGTCATCGCCATCCTCATCACCATCATGGTGCTGGAGCTCAAGGCGCCCCACGCCACGGACTGGTCGGCGCTCGCCCCGCTGGCCCCGGTCTTCGTCGCCTACGTGCTCTCCTTCGTCTACCTCGGCATCTACTGGAACAACCACCACCACATGCTGCACGCGGCGCGGAAGGTGACGGGTCGGGTCCTCTGGGCCAACCTCCACCTCCTGTTCTGGCTGTCGCTCCTCCCGTTCGCGACGGCCTGGATGGGCGAGAATCACTTCGCCGCGCTCCCCACGGCCCTGTACGGCGCGGTCCTGCTCGCCGCCGCCATCGCCTACTGGCTGCTGCAGAACTCCATCATCGCCGCGGAGGGGCCGGAGTCGACCCTGGCGCGCGCCGTCGGCAAGGACTGGAAGGGGAAGGCCTCGATCCTGCTCTACGCCGCCGCCATCCCGCTGGCCTTCGTCCGCGAGTGGCTGGCCGACGTGGTGTACACGGGCGTGGCCCTGCTCTGGCTCGTTCCCGACCGGCGGATCGAGACGCGGCTCAAGGAGTAGACGGAAGGGCAGGGCCGGGGGTGACTGGCCCCTGGGCTCTTCCGTTGCCGTCCAGGGCGCTCGAGGGGCGAGCCAGGGCGGCCCTGAATGGCGCTGTCCGTCTCCCCGGCTTCATCGATGCCGCCTACCCGCCCGCGACCAGCAGTTCTCGACGTGCCGCCGCCTCGGCGTGGCGTCGCATGGCGGGCAACTCCACCGCCAGGAGTCGCAGCTCCTGCTCCAGCTCGGGTCCGATGGCCTGGCCAGCCACGAGGCCGTTGCGGGCCCTGGTCACGCGCTCCCGGAAGCGGGAGAGGAGGTCGTGGTAGGTGGCGGCCCGCTCTCGACTCTCGGGGCCCACGGCGGCTGCCAGGAGCGGCTCGGCCGCTCGCGCCAACGCCTTGAGCTCCTCGAGGTCCATCGCTGCAGGGTAGGCGCCTGCGAAACGGACCGGAAGTCGTGGAGCCGTGGGATGCGTGGCTGTGGGACGGGCGACCACCTGACCGGCGATGACGCGCACCCGGCCGCCGCCCGGAAGTGCGATCTGCGGGATCTTCGCCGAGGGGATGTCCTGGTGGCGCGGGGCCGTCATCTTGAGCCTCCGCGGCAGGTTCACGCGGATCTGGAAGCCGTCGAGCCGCCTCGGCCCGGCGTGAGGCATCTCCTCGTGCATGATGCCGCGCCCGCGGTCATCCACTGCAGGTGGCCTGCGCCGAGGGTCCCCGGGTCGAGGGCACGACCTCGGGAGGCCCTGGCCGGCCCCAGGCGTCGCCGTCGGGCGCCGTCCGGCTGGCGTCGGCTGGCGAGCCCCCCGTGTCGCTGCCCACATGGGACGACACTCACCTACTCCAAGTAACTGATTGGATTAGCTTAATTTCCATATTGTCACATAAATAAGTGACACGTTGCGGGCCGATATCGGCAGAGTGGCCTGCGTCGAGATGCCGCAGGACCCCAGGGCGGGAAGACGGTCTGGCCCTGGCGGGAGATCACCGATCGCGAAGGAGAGAAGGCCCCATGAACAGAAGATCCATCGCCGCCGCAGTCACCATCGGAGTCCTGATTGCAGGGTGTGGAGGCTCGGGCGGAAGCGACTCGGCCGACGCGAGCGCCACGGCCGCTGGCCTGGCCGCCGCGGCCGCAAGCTCGGGGAGCGCCATCGCCGGGGTCGTGAGGGATGCGACCTCGGGAGCCGGCATCGCCGGCGCCGTGGTGGCCGCGGGTGGCCTCTCGACCACCACCGCACCGGACGGCGCCTACCGGCTGGCGGAGACCGCCGGGAGCTACACGGTGACCGCGTCGAAGGCCGGCTACGCGACCGCGACGAAGAGCGTGGTGGTGCAGCGGAAGAAGACCGTCACCGTCGACTGGTCGCTCTCGCCCGCCTGCACGTACACCTACGGTCCGTGGAGCGCGTGCTCCGCGAGCGGCTCGCAGACCCGGCAGCTCCAGTCCTCGTCGCCGGAGGGGTGCAGCGGGACGCCGGTCCTGACGCAGTCCTGCACCTACGTCCCGCCGACGTCCACCACCACCGCCTTCCGGGTGTTCGCGAACAACGACCTCGGGATGCACTGCGTCGACAGCAGCTTCGCCGTGTTCTCGATCCTGCCGCCCTACAACGTCGTGGACGCCCAGGTGGTGGCGCTCCAGAGCTCCGGCAAGCCCGTCGTGCTCGACCCGTCGCGGGTCGACGTCCGCTACTCGGCGGTCGCCGACGCCACCGGCTCGATCAACTCCACCAGCATCGGGAAGAGCAACTTCTGGGAGTACGCCCTGCCCCTGTACGGCGCGGCGCTGGCGCCGGGCCAGGGCCTCCAGGGGATGTGGATGCCCGGGGACGCCCCCACCCAGGCCGGGACGACGCTCGAGTGGGACCTGGCCCTGGGGCTCTTCAAGGCCCCCGGCGTGCCGATCTTCCCGGTGGACGACTCGGGGCAGCTGAACCGCTACCCGCTGATGCGGTTCTCCGCCTACGACAAGGCCGGCAAGGTGCTCGCGTCCACGGACGTGGTGCTCCCCGTCTCCGAGGAGACCTCGTGCCAGAACTGCCACGCCACCGGCAAGGTCGCCGCGCCGGCCGGAGCCCAGGCCTGGTCCACGGACGCCGACCTGGAGTCCCAGGCCCGGCGCAACATCCTCATCCTCCACAACGCGCGGACCGGCACCAGCCTCCAGGCCCCGGTCCTCTGCGCGGCCTGCCACTACTCGCCCGCGCTCGACCTCGCCGGGACCGGCCCCTCGGCCGGCCAGGGCTCGCACCGCACGATGTCGAGCGTGATGCACGCCTTCCACGCCGACAAGATGGCCGGGCTCTCCGACGCCCCGGTCCCGGTCGGCGGGACGGTCCCGGTGGCGACGCAGCAGTCGTGCTACCAGTGCCACCCGGGGGCCACCACGCAGTGCCTCCGTGGCGCCATGACCACCACGGTCGATTGCCAGAACTGCCACGGCACCATGGCGGCGGTGGGCGGGGTGTACCCGCTGCTCGCCGGCGGCAGCATCGACGGCACGAACGACGGCCACCCGCGCCGCCCCTGGCTCGACGTCCCGCGCTGCCAGAGCTGCCACGCCAATGACGCCATCACGAAGACGTCGCTGGCGAGCGCGCCGCCGCTGGCCGCCGACGGCCTGCGCTTCAACAACGCGTTCAGGAACGGCGACGCCTCGGCGTCCCCCATCGTCGCGACCAACAGGCGCTTCGCGGAAGAGGACGGCAAGATGTTCCGCAAGAGCAAGGGGCACGGTGGCCTCGCCTGCGAGGCCTGCCACGGCTCGACGCACGCCATCTGGTCGGCCAACCCGAACGACAACGTGGCCGCGACGCAGCTGCAGGGCCACGCCGGGACGATCGGCGAGTGCAGCACCTGCCACCAGGCCCCCCCCACGAACGGGCTCGGCGGCCCGCACGGGATGCACCCGGTCGGCGCCGCCTGGGTGGAGGCCCACCACGAGGACACCTTCACCAGCAACCTCGCGGCCTGCCAGGCCTGCCACGGCGTCGACTACCGGGGCACCGTCCTGTCGAGGATGTTCGCGACCCGGACGATGGCGGGGAGGACGCTGACGGCGGGCACCGTGGTCGGCTGCTACACCTGCCACAACGGCCCGCATCCGTAGCTGGAAGATGGTCCGGGCGGGCCACGCGCTCCGTGGCCCGCCCGTCGGACCGGCTCCCGCCGCCCTCCACCTCGGCCACGGGACTGGACCCGCCACGAGCGTTGCGCCAGCATCCTCGCCGGGAGGTGCGCCGTGCCGGTCTCATGGGTCGAGCATCGCGGGAAGAGCATCCTGTACGTCGACTACCGGGGCCTCGGCTCGACCGAGTGCCTCGTCACGCTCCGCGACCAGGCCGCCGCGATCGCCGCAGCACCGGAGCCCGTGCTGACCCTGGTGGACGCGAGGGGCGCCAAGTTCGACAGCCAGTTCATGGATGCCGCCAAGGCCCTCGGGCCGCAGAACTCCACGCGGACCCGGAAGCGCGCCATCGTGGGCGCCGAGGGGCTCAAGGGGCTGCTGCTCGGCTTCTTCAACGTCGTGGCGACGCCCGTGCCGATGATGCCCTTCAAGACCGTCGACGAGGCGCTGGCCTACCTCACCGAGCCGTGATCGGGAGCGCCCGGCCGTGGCTGGGCGGCAGGCTCGGCCCGGTGCAGCATGTCCGGCAGCGCCTCGGCGACGAACCGCAGCTCCAGCTCCAGCTCGGGCTCGACGGCACGGCCCAGCACCAGCCGGTTGCGGGCGCTGACGATGCGCTCGAGGAAGCGGAAGAGGAGGGCCCGGTAGGCGAGCCGCTCGCGGCCGTCGAGGGCCACGGAGGCGGCCGAGAGCGGCTCTGCCGCGCGCGCCAGGCTCCGTAGCTCCTCGACCGTCATGCTTCGAGGGTAGGCGATTCCACCGTCGACCGGCAGTCACAGGATTGCGGGATGCGTGGTGGTGCGACGCAGGCCTACCCGGCGCGCCGGTGCCCGCCTGCGGCCCCAGGACGCCATCACCACGGAGGAGAAGAGACGGTGCCCCTCGCCACGAGCTACGGCTGGAGCGCCGCCTTCACCGACATGGGGATCTTCAGCGCCGACGAGATCGGGCAGCCGTTCTTCGCGTCCTCGGCGGCCTTCGCGAAGGCCGCCTCGTCGATCCCCGGGACCCAGCCCTTCACCTCGAGCGCGCTCGACTTCACCTCGAACCCGCCGCCTTGCTTGGGGCCGAACTCCACCACGCAGCTCGTCTCCAGCCGCCGGGCCGGGTGGCCGCCCGTGGCCAGGCCGTGGGAGAGCGCCATGGAGAAGCAGCTCGCGTGCGAGGCCGCCAGCAGCTCCTCCGGAGTGGTCGCTCCGGTGCCCTCGGTGCGCGCCTTCCAGGTCAAGCCAGCGTCGCGGAAGATGCCGCTCGCTGCGCTGGTCTTGCCCTTGCCCGACAGCAGATCTCCCTCCCACTGCGCCATGGCACGGCTCTGCATGATGTGACCTCCCCAGGAGTGTGACGAAAATCTGGCCCGGGCGGCCAGCCAATGCAACCGGGATTCTCGGTGCGCCCGGATCCATGTCCCAAGTGGGGCGCACGAGCCGAACCTCGCCGACCGGCCGCCGCCCGCCGGCGTGAACGCATCGGGCCTGGCTGACGCCTTCACACCGTGATGACGACCTTCCCTCGTGAGTGCCCCTCTCCGAAATGGCGGAGCGCCTCGGGGACCCGGTTCAGCGGGTACACCTCTCCGACGACCGGCGTGACCTCCCCGGATTCCATCAGCTCCTTCAAGACCAGCAGGTCGGCCTGGCAGGGCGACTCCGCGCATGCGTGAATCCGCTGGGACACCACCAGCGAGAGGAGAGGCGCCTCGATGAGCAGGACGCCGGTGCTGGCGATCCAGCGCTTGTGGAACTGGCCGCCGTTGGGCACCAGCGTCCCCTTCGGGCTCAGCGCGCGCAGGAGGCGCGGGAGCGAGTGCTGCAGCACGTTGTCGAAGACCAAATCGTAGCGCTCCTCGCCCTGGGTGAAGTCCACCTGCGTATAGTCGATGACGTGGAGGGCGCCCAGGGAGCGGACCAGCTCCACCTTCGACGGGCTGCACACCCCTGTCACTTCTGCGCCCAGCGACCTGGCGATCTGCACGGCGAACGTTCCGATGCCTCCGCCGGCGCCGACGATCAGCACCCTCTGTCCGGGCTTCAGCCGGCCCGTGTCGCGGAGCCCGTGCAGGGCGGTGAGCCCGGACATGGGGACGGCCGCGGCCTGCTCGAAGGTGACGCTGGCCGGCTTCGGCACCAGGTGCTCCGCGGGCGCGGCCGCAAACTCGGCGAAGGTGCCCGAGGCGCCCCGGCCGAAGACCTCGTCCCCGACCCGGAGCCGCGTCACGTTCTTGCCGACCGCCTCGACCGTGCCCGCCAGGTCGGTGCCCCGTACGCCGTTCCTCGGCCTGCGAAGCCCGAACGCCGCGCGGACGATGTAGGGCACCCCATGGACGGCGGCCCAGTCCGGTGGGTTCACGGCGGCCGCGCGAACGCGCACGAGCACCTGGTCCTCGGTGAAGGAAGGCCTGTCGATCTCCCGGAGCTCCAGGACCTCGGGTGGGCCGTATGCGTCGTGGACCATCGCCTTCATCCTGGCCTCCTGACGGCCCCGGTCGCCGTCGATCCCGCCCGACGACCTCGCGCCAGCCGCCTCCTGGGCCATCGAGCTTGCCCGATGGGGTGGAGGATCAGCGCTCACCCCCTCTGCGGCGGATCGCCGCGCTGCCAGCCTGTACGCTGCGTGCTACGCCGTCGGGCGGGCCGTCCTCGTCTCGCGCAGCCGGCTGCCAGGTCGTCCTGGACTGGTCGCCAGCGTGCGTCGAGCGCGAGGCATCCAGGAGGAGACCACGCCATGCCCGGACAGCCGACCGTGCTCCTCGTTGGCGGCACGGGACGAACCGGCCGGCGCGTCCTGGAGCAGCTCGTCGCCCGCGGCGTGGGCGTCCGGGCCATCGTTCGATCCACCCGGGGTCTCACGCCGGGGATCGCGGGGAGCCCCGGCGTGACCCTGGTCGAGGCCGACCTGCTCTCCCTCTCCGACCGGGACCTGCAGGACCACCTCCGCGGGTGCGACGCCGTCATCTCGTGCCTCGGTCACGTCCTCAGCATCAAGGGCGTCCTGGGGCCGCCGCGCGACCTCGTCACGCGGGCCACCACCAGGCTGTGCCGGGCGATCGAGGCGCTGCGCCCCAGCAGGCCGATCAGGTTCATCCTCATGAGCAGCGTGTCGGTCCAGCGTCCGGGCGGGCTCGACACCCGCCGCGGGGCGCTCGAGAGGGCGCTGGTGTGGCTGCTCCGCGGCGTGCTCCCGCCGGCGAAGGACAACCAGCAGGCCGCCGACTTCCTCGAGGAGCGCATCGGGCTGGCCAATCCGTTCGTGCAGTGGACCGTGGTCCGCCCCGACACGCTGCTGGAAGGCGAGGTCTCCGGGTACACGGTGCACGAGGGGCTCGTGAACGGCCTCTTCGCCCCCGGCCAGACCACCATGGCCAACGTGGCGCACTTCATGTGTGAGCTGGTGACCAGCCCGAAGACGTGGGCGGACTGGAAGGGGAAGTCCCCGGTGGTCGTCAATGCGGCTCCGGACCGGGCCGTGGCCTGAGCGGCGAGACGGCTCGCGGTGGGGACGGGTGACGCGGTGGGCAGACGGCGGCGCGGGGCTTGCCCTGGCCCAGGGCCTCGAGGCCCATGACCGGGTGCGGTACGGCTGCACCGCGCCGGTCAGGTGCGGCCGCGGATGGCGAGCGCGCGAGCGGACAGCGTGAAGGCGCCCGAGGGCCGGCCAAGGGCCCCGTGGCAGGCCTCGCGGATCCGGGCCTGGTCCGCCTCCGGCCGGGTCGCGAGGTAGGCGCCCGGGGGCCCGACCCCGAGGGTGATCGTCTCCCAGAAGTCGTCGTACCCTTCGTAGCGCGCGTCGACGTCGATGACCCCGGCCTCGACGTCGCGGAGCCCGGCCCCGCGCCAGAGCCCGAGGAGCGCGTCGCTCCGCCGGTAGGGGAGGCGGGCGTCGTCGGGTGCCGCGGGGTCGAAGCGGAGGGCCGCCTGCCAGAAGGCGCGCGCCAGGTCGAAGCCGTCCGCGTCCCAGGTGCAGGCGGCCACCGTGCCGCCGGGCCTCACCACGCGGATCGCCTCCGCCACCGTCCGGGGCGCGTCCCTCACGAACGAGAGCACCAGCTGGGAGAGGGCCGCCGTGAACGAGGCGTCCGGGAACGGCAGCGCCTCTGCGCCCGCCTGCCGGACGTCCGCGCCCGGGACACGCGCGCGGCACGCCGCCACGAACGGCTCGGAGGGATCCACCGCGGCGACGGCCGCCGGCCCGAAGCGGCTCGCCATCACCTCGGTGAGGGGCCCGGGGCCGCAGCCCAGCTCGATGACCGGGCCGGCGGCGACGCCGGCAAAGTCGAGGAAGAGCGGGGCGAGGGGGCGCGAGTAGCGTCCCATGAAGCGGTCGTAGGACTCACCGGCGACGGCGAAGCTCATGGAGGGCTCTTAGCGGGTGCATCGGCCGGGCGCACGACCCTCGGGAGCCGGAAGGTGAAGGTGGTGCCGGCGGCGTGGGAGGACGCCTCGACCGTCCCCCCGTGTGCCCTCGCGATCTCCCGCACGATGTAGAGGCCGAGCCCCAGCCCGGCCCCTGGAGCGCCGTCCATCGGGGGCCGCTTGAAGGGCTCGAAGAGGTCCGGGATCGCCTCGGGCGGGAGGCGGCCGGCGTTCGAGACGACGATCTCGACGTCCTCTCCGCGCCGGCGCGCCGAGACGCGCACCGGATGGCCAGCGGCCCCGTGCACGAGCGCGTTGGCGAGAAGGTTGCCCAGCGCCTGGGCGACGCGGTCCCGATCCCAGCTCACCGGGAGCGGGCCTTCGATCTCGAGCTGGACCTGGCGTCCCGGCATGGCCGCGAGCGCGTCGTCCGCCGCACGCTGGCAGAGCTCACCGGCGTCGGCGGCCGCTGGCACGGTCGGGATGCCCTGGCCCAGCCGCAGGCGCGCGACGTCGAGCAGCGTGCTGACCAGCGACTCCATGGCGTTCACGGCCCTGGTGCACCGCTCCAGGGCGCGGTGCGGGTCCGGAATGTTGCCGCGCATCAGCATCTCGACGCTGGCACGGACGACCGCCGTGGGCTGTCGCAGGTCGTGTCCCAGGATCGCCATGAAGCGCTCCAGGGTGGCGCGCGCCTCCACCTGCGCCGTGATGTCGTTGAAGATGACCGCGAAGTAGCCGCGCGCGGGCGAGTAGGCCTTCACGTCATACCAACGGTGAAGCGCGGCCGAGTACTGCTCGAACCGGACCGGCTCTCCGGCCATCGCCACGCGGCCGTAGGTGCCGATCCAGTCGGCGGGGTCCTGCGCGATGCCCGGGAGCACCTCCGTGACGCGACGGCCCAGGATCGCCTCCCGGGCGAGGCCGGTCTGCGCCTCGAACGCGCCGTTGACCTCGAGGAACACGTAGTCCACGGGGTGGCCGGCCGCATCCACCACCAGCTCGTGCAGGGCGATCCCGCTCGGCGCGTTCTCGATGAGCAGCCGGAGCCGGGCCTCGGACGGCGGCAGCGGGGGAAAGGACGGCTCGCGCGGCGGTCCAGGGCGTTCGCCGCCGGCCTCGCCGACTGGGAACTCTGGAATTCTGGACTGATCGCCGACCGACATGGGGCCCCGTCGAAACCGAGGCTATCGCGTCTCGCACCGGTCCGTCCCCCTGGCCGACTGCCCCAGAAGGGGCAGCGAGCATGCCTTCGGTGCGGGGCGAGCAGGGTCGAGCGGCGACTCCAGCGGTCAGCGAGACTGCCGAACGAAGGCCTTCCCAGGTTCGTCGAGTGCCACCGAACCTCGATCCCTGCGCCAGAGGTGCGGCGTGCGGCCGCTCCAGCGCCGGAACGCGCGCGTGAAGGCGCTCGGCTCGGAGTAGCCGAGCACCGCCGCGATCTCGCTCATGTCCTTCCTCGAGTGCTCGAGCATCTGCCGGGCGAGCGTGTAGCGGCCCTCCTCCACGAGCTCCCTCAAGCTGGTGCCTGACGCCTTCAGGCGGCGATTCAACGTGCGGCCGTGCATGCCGAAGAGCGCGGCCACCTGTTCCGTCGAGGACTGGCCCGACAGGAGCGCCTCGCTCAGCACGCGCCGGACCGCCTCGGGGAGGTCGTCCGCGTGCCCGGCTCCGCCCTCGTCGATCTGCTTCTGGAGGAGCCGGCGCATGCCGGGATCGCCATCCGGAACCCGGCGGCCCAGCCAGTGGGCGGGGAACACCAGCGCGCTGTGCTTGGCGTCGAACCTCAATGGGGCGCGGAAGAACTGGCGAAACGGCCGGACGTCATCGGGCTTGTGGTGGGCGAACTGGACCTCGGTGGGCTTCCAGCCGGGGCCGCACAGCTCGCGCATGATGTTGAACTCGATGGCGATGGCGCCGTCCACGATCTGGTCGGCCCCCTCCACCTCCGGCTGGTAGATGGCGAAGCCCAGCATCGCCGAGCCGCCCCGGGTCGTCAGGGTCGGTACCGCGCCCCGGGCGTGGAACTGGAAGTTCCGCACCAGGCCGCGCAGGGCGGATTCCACGTCGGCCGAGTGCTTCACGAGGTACCCGACCAGCCCCAGCGACGCCAGGCCGCTCCGCTGGCCGATCAGGAGCCCGAAATGGCTGCACCCGGTGCTGGCCACGCACCTGGCCAGGAGGCGGCCCCTGGTCGCATAGGAGATCCTGTTCTCGGCATCCTCGAACAGCGTGAGGTCGAGCCCCACCTCGGCCAGCACCCGGGCCGGATCCGCGCCAAGGTCCCTGAGGACCGCGGGGACCGCCGCCACCGTGCCTATCCGGGCGGTCCTTGGCCTGGGACCGTTCGCCCCCGCTTCCGGCTCCGCTCCGCCGGCACGCCTGCTCCTGGCCCGTCCGGACGTCCGCATGTCGGGAAATGTCCAGCAAGTGTCGGGAGATGTCAAGCCACCGAGGCGTGCCCGTGCGATGGTGGTGAACCGCTGGGATCCACGCGGATCGAATGGACGGGGGCCTGAACATGACGAACCTGAGGACGTGCTGGGCGCAGGGTCTGCTGGCCGTGGCACTGGCCGGCGCGGTGGGATGCCAGGGCAAGCCGGCGCCCGCCGCTCCCGTGGCGCAGGCGGCACCGGCTGCGGCGTGGAAGCTGGACCGGACCGTGCTCCCCATCCCGGAGCCGAGCTACCCGCCCATCACCGAGCTCGACGTCCGGAAGGCCACGCCGCCGCCGCGCTTCGAGGTGAAGCCGCCCGAGGGGGCGCCCAACGTGCTGGTCATCCTGATCGACGACATGGGCTTCGGCATCCCCAGCGCCTTCGGCGGGCCGGTCCACATGCCGACCGCCGACCGCCTGGCGCAGGCCGGGCTGCGCTACAACGCCTTCCACAACACCGCCGTCTGCTCGCCGACGCGGACCGCCCTGCTGAGCGGGCGGAACCACCACACCAACAACATGGCCGGCATCACCGAGACGGCCACGGCGTTCCCCGGCAACACCGGGCAGCGCCCCAACAGCGTGGCACCGCTCGCCGAGATGCTGCGCCTCAACGGCTACAGCACTGCCGCCTACGGCAAGAGCCACGAGACCGCGCCGTGGGAGACCAGCCCGTCCGGGCCGACCGACCGCTGGCCGACCCGCTCCGGCTTCGATGAGTTCTACGGCTTCATCGGCGGCGAGACCAACCAGTGGGCGCCGAGCCTCTACCACGGCATGACGCAGGTGGAGGTGCCGAAGGACCCCAACTACCACTTCATGACCGACATGACCGACAAGGCCATCGCCTGGGTGAAGTTCCAGAAGGCGCTGACGCCCGACCGGCCGTTCTTCGTGTACTTCGCCCCGGGTGCCACCCACGCCCCGCACCACGTCCCCAAGGCCTGGATCGAGAAGTACAAGGGGAAGTTCGACCAGGGCTGGGACGCGCTGCGCGAGGAGACGCTGGCCCGGCAGATCAAGCTGGGCGTGGTGCCGGCCGGAACGAAGCTGGCGCCGAAGCCCGAGGCCATCAAGGACTGGGCCACGCTCTCGGCCGACGAGAAGAAGCTCTTCACCCGCCAGATGGAGATCTACGCCGCCTTCGGCGAGTACACCGACACCGAGATCGGCCGGCTCGTCGACGCCGTCGGGAAGACCGGCCAGCTCGACAACACGCTGATCATCTACATCCTCGGCGACAACGGCACCAGCGCCGAGGGTGGCATGAGCGGCATGTACAACGAGTACACCTACTTCAACGGCGTGCAGGAGTCGGTCGGCGAGATCCTCAAGCACTACGACGACCTCGGCGGTCCGATGTCGTACGCCCACATGGCCGCGGGCTGGGCGGTGGCCGGCGACGCGCCGTTCTCCTGGACCAAGCAGGTCGGCTCCGACTTCGGTGGCAACCGGACCGGCATGATCGTCTCCTGGCCGAAGCGGGTCACGGCCAAGGGCGAGGTGCGGTCGCAGTTCCACCACGTCATCGACGTGGCGCCCACGGTGCTCGAGGCGGCGGGCCTGCCGGAGCCCAAGACCGTCAACGGGACCGTCCAGAAGCCCATCGAGGGCGTGAGCCTGGCCTACACCTTCGGCGACGCCAAGGCGGAGAGCCGGCACAAGGTCCAGTACTTCGAGATGTTCGGCAACCGGGCCATGTACGCCGACGGCTGGTTCGCCAGGACCATCCACAAGGCGCCGTGGGAGCCGAAGCCGCGCGCGCCGCTGCTCGAGGACAAGTGGGAGCTCTTCGACACGCGCACCGACTTCAGCCTCGCCAACGACCTGGCGGCGCAGAATCCCGCCAAGCTCAAGGAGCTGCAGGACCTCTTCCTGGTGGAGGCGGTCAAGTACAACGTGCTGCCCATCGACGACCGGGTCATCGAGCGGCTCAACGCCAAGCTGGTGGGGCGGCCGGATCTCATGGGTGACCGCACCTCGCTCACGCTGGGCGAGGGGATGAAGGGGATGTCGGAGAACGTCTTCCTCAACATCAAGAACCGCTCGCTCACCATCACCGCCGACCTGGTGATCCCCAAGGCCGGCGCCAACGGCGTGGTCATCTCCCAGGGCGGACGGGTCGGCGGCTGGAGCCTCTACTTCAAGGACGGCAGGCCGATGTACCACTACAACTTCCTCGGCATGCAGCGCTTCACGGTGGCCTCGAAGCAGGCCGTGCCGGCCGGCAAGGCGAGGCTCCGCTTCGAGTTCGCCTACGACGGGGGAGGCATCGCGAAGGGCGGCCTCGGCACCATCTACGTGAACGACAAGAAGTTCGCCGAGGGGCGGATCGAGCGCACCCAGCCGATGTTCTTCTCGGCCGACGAGACCGCCGACGTGGGCGTGGACGAGGCCATGCCGGTGACCGAGGACTACAAGAAGGGCGACAACGCCTTCACCGGCCGGATCGAGCAGGTCACCATCGACGTGAAGCCGGTCGGGGCCGGAACGCAGGCCGAGGCCAAGAAGGCCGCGGTGGAGACCAACCGGAAGCTCGAAGAGGCGAAGTAGTGGGAGTTGCCGATGCACGAACCGGGGGGAGTCGCATGCGCAAGCTGATCGTGGCCATTCTGGCGTCGCTTCCCGCCGCGGCGAGCCTCGGCGCCGACACGCCTCCATCGCCGGCGGAGCAGGCGGCCCGCCTCGGCGCCGACCTCACGCCGGTGGGCGCCGAGCGGGCGGGCAACGCCGACGGCACCATCCCGGCCTGGACCGGCGGGCTGGCGAGGACCGGGCCCATCGACTGGGCGACCGGCTACACCGACCCGTTCGCGGACGACAAGCCGCTCTACACCATCACCGCTGCCAACGCCGAGCAGTACAAGGAGCTGCTGAGCGCCGCCCACCTGACGATGCTCAAGCGCGATCCCCGCACCTTCCGCATCCACGTCTACCCGACGCGCCGCAGCGCCGCGTGGCCGGAGGAGGTGCTGGCCGAGGTGAAGAGGCACGCGGGGGTGGCGAAGACCGACGGCTACCACGTGCGCGACGTCGGTCGCAGCGCGGTGCCGTTCCCGATCCCGGCCAACGGCCTGCAGGTGATGTGGAACCACGTCTTCCGCTGGCGTGGCGGATCGTTCGAGCGGCAATACGTCTGGGCTCCGGTGGCCGGCGGCGGGAACTTCTACGTGGTGAAGGTGCGGCAGAACGTGGCGTTCGACCAGCAGGGATACGTCGAGCCGCCGCACCAGGGGCGCCTCTTCGACTCCACCTCGGTCTTCTTCGCGCCGCCCTCGGCGATCGGGCTGCGCTCCGCCACCTGGGAGCCGATCGACCCGGTGGAGGAGCCGCGGGCGCGGTGGGTGTTCATCCCCCAGACGCTCGACACCCGGCGCCTCCCCTCCTACGACTACGACACCACGGAGCCCTACACCGGCGGGCTGCGGACCGCCGACCAGAACGACGGGTGGAACGGCGCGCCCGACCTCTTCGAATGGAAGCTGCTCGGGAAGGTCGAGCGGCTCATCGGCTACAACGCCTACAGGCTCGCCGACCGGCGCCTGAGCTACGCCGACATCATCAAGAAGCACCACGTCGACGCCGACCTGCTGCGCTACGAGCGCCACCGGGTCTGGGTGGTCGAGGCCACGCAGCGCAAGCACCACAAGTACTACCGCCGCATCTTCTACGTCGACGAGGACACCTGGCAGGTGGCCCAGGAGGAGATCTACGACCGCGCAGGGAAGCTGGTGCGGTTCGGCGATCACCAGATGCTCCAGTACTACGACGTGATGGTGCCGTGGTACGCGGCCACCATCCACTACGACCTCGCGTCCGGCGCCTACCTCGTCTCGGGCCTGAGCAACATGGAACCGTTCCCGACCCGGTGGGGCTTCAAGGGCCAGATGGTGGATTACCTGCCCAGCAGCCTCCGCGGAATGGGCCTGCGGTAGGGGGATCGACCATGACCAACCCAAGCAGGTTCATGCACATTCTCCCTCGCGCCGCCGCCTTCGTCCTGGCCGCCGTCCTGGCGGCCCCCGTGCAGGCCACCGAGTTCGCGCTCAGCGAGGGGTCCTGGGTGGGTGTCTGGAAGACCACGCTCACGCAAGGGCTGGGCGTGCGCGCCGGGACCCCCCAGGCGCAGCTGGTCGGCGCCGGCGCCGGGCAGGCGTACCCGGCAGGCGTCTTCCCGGGTTCGCCCGGCGGCATCCCCATGGAGTTCCCCGGCGCCTCGGGCGGTGTCGGCGTGAACGACGACGCCCAGCTGAACTTCCCGAAGGCGGGCGACGTCTTCAGCGCCCCCCTGGCGCTGTCGTCCGAGCTGAGCCTTCGGCACCGAAGCGGCCAGGGGCTCTTCGTCCGCGTTCGCGCCTGGTACGACATGGCGCTCGAGTCGGGGAACACGCTTCACGGCAACAGCCCCGGCGGCTACCTGACCAACGTCGGCGCCGATGGCATCTCCCGCAACATCCGCCTCTCCGACGACGGCTTCCTCGGCGCGGCCAAGTTCAAGGGCATCGACATCTACGACATCTTCTACTTCGGCCACTTCGAGCTCGGCCGGTCGCGCCTCCTCCTGCGCGTCGGTCGCCAGGCCATCGACTGGGGGGAGGGGATCTTCTACCAGGGCATCGGCGCCATCAACCCGATCGACGCCGCCTGGGCGACGATGACCGGGGCCCGGGTCGCCAACGGCGGGAAGCTCCCGGTCAACCGGGTCTACGCCAACGTCGACCTCCCGGGCGGCCTGAGCCTCGACGGCTTCGTCAACCTCGAGTTCCGCAGCACCGTCGTGCCCGGCTGCGGGACCTACTACAGCATGCTCGACATGGGGCTCCACCCCGGCTGCAACCTGGTCACCGCCGCCGGCCTGCCCGACGCGGTGTCGCGCGACGTCAAGACCAAGAACTACTACAACGGCAAGCTCTACGCGGGCGGCTACTTCCCGGACGGCGGGCCCGACGCCAACGCCACGCACGCGCCCTCCAACTGGAGCGGCTACGGCGCGGCGCTGCACAAGTTCGTCGAGCCCCTGGCGACGGAGTTCGGCCTCTTCTTCGCCAGCTACACCAGCCCCACGCCCATCCAGGCCCCGGTGGTGGCCGCCGACGGCAGCGCAGCGGGGTTCAACACCAACACCATGTTCGTCGAGGACGTGAAGAGCATCGGCGTGAGCGCCGCGACCGGCTTCAGGAACCTGGCGGTGAGCGGCCAGGTCACGGTGACGCTCGACTACCCGACGCAGAGGAACGCCCCGGCCTTCATCGAGGGCTCGACCCAGGGCATCGGAGTCTACAGCTACATGCAGACGCAGTTCGCCGGCCGGGAGGCCCCGGGCTACTACCCCCTCGACGTGGTGCAGCTGCAGGGAGGCGGCACCTGGCAGTTCGGGCGGCTGGTCGGGCTCTCCGACGTGACGCTCACCGGCGAGGCCCTGATGGCGTGGAACACCAACCAGCCGTCCGTCAACGGGCCGAACGCCGAGCGGCTGGGGCGCGCCGGCAACTTCGGCCTGGCCTCCTGGGACCAGCAGGGCTACACGTGCGACCCCGGGCCGCTCTCCAACGGGATCATCAACAAGTGCGCGACCGACGGGTTCGTGACCCCCTTCGCGATGGGCTACAAGCTCCGGCTGGCGACCGTCTTCAACCCCGCCCCGGGCATCTCCCTGATCCCGGCGCTCACCTTCAACCAGGACATCACCGGCTTCTCGGCCGACGGCACCATCGTCGGCGGCCGGAAGACCTACGGGGCCTTCCTGAGGACCGACGTGCTCCAGGAGTACTTCATCGAGCTGGGCGGGTTCTGGTACCAGCGCAGCACCGAGTATGACCCGGCCCGCGACCGCGGCCAGTACACCTTCGTGGTCGGCTACAACCTCCGGTAGCCAGACGAGCCGGCGGATTCCCCGGAAAGCGAGACACGATCATGACGATGCTGAAGCGGATGTCGGTTGCGATGGCCCTGGCCACGCTGGTCACGGCGTGGGGGCCGCCGGCCCGTGCCGCCGACCTGGCGCCCGCAGAGGCCAAGGCCATCGCCGTCGAGGCCTACATCTACACCTACCCGCTGGTCATGATGGACGTGACCCGCCGGCTGATGACCAACCTGCCGGCCGGGAAGAAGGCCGGCATGGGCCCGGCCAACGTGTTCCACCACTTCAGGGAGTTCCCGCCCGCCGACTTCCGGGAGGTGGTGCGGCCCAACTTCGACACCCTGTACTCGTCCGCCTGGCTCGACCTGACCAAGGAGCCGATGATCGTCTCGGTCCCGGACACGGCGGGTCGCTACTACCTGCTCCCGCTCTACGACATGTGGAGCGAGGTGTACGCGTCGCCAGGCAAGCGCACCAGCGGCACGGCCGCCGCCAACTACGCCATCGTCCCCAAGGGCTGGACCGGGAAGCTGCCGGCCGGCGTGGAGCGGATCGAGTCGCCCACCGCCTACAACTGGATCATCGGCCGCACCCAGACCAACGGGCCGAAGGACTACGCCGCGGTTCACGCGGTGCAGGACGGCTTCAAGATGACGCCCCTCTCGCAGTGGGGCAAGAAGGCCGTGGCGCCGGCGTTCGCCTTCGATCCCACGGTGGACATGAAGAGGCCGCCGCCCAGCCAGATCGAGGCCATGACCGGCGACAAGTACTTCGCCTACGCCATGGGCCTGATGAAGCTCCACCAGCCGCACCCCACCGACTGGTCGACCCTGGCCCGCATGAAGCGGCTCGGCCTGGTGCCGGGCAAGCCCTTCGACATCGCCAAGGCCGACCCGGTGGCCCGCCAGGCCCTCCTCGAGGCGCCGGCCGAGGCGCTGAAGGTGATCCAGGAGGCCGCGCCCAGGATCAGCCGGGTCGCCAACGGCTGGCAGATGCTGACCGACACGGTCGGCGTCTACGGCAACTTCTACCTCAAGCGCGCCGTCCTGGCGCAGATCGGCCTGGGCGCCAACCAGGTCGAGGACGCCATCTACCCGATGAACCTGGCGGACGCCGACGGCCAGCCGGTGGACGGCACCAACGACTACGTCATCCACTTCTCGAAGGCCGAGCTGCCGCCGGTGAACGCCTTCTGGTCCATCACCATGTACGACGCCGAGGGCTACCAGGCCGCCAATCCCCTCAACCGGTTCGCCATCGGCGACCGCGACCCGCTCAAGTACAACGCCGACGGCTCGCTCGACATCTACATGCAGAGCGGCTCGCCCGGCGCCGACAAGGAGTCGAACTGGCTGCCGGCGCCCAGGACCAGGCTGGGCATCACGCTCCGGCTCTATGCCCCGAGGCCCGAGGTGGCCGACGGCCGCTGGGTCCCGCCGCCGATCCAGCGCGTGAAGAAGTAGGCCAGGATGCCGGGACAGATCAGGGGAGCCGGCCACGCTCGGCTGGCATGGCTCGCCGTGGCCATCCAGCTGTGCGCCTGGCCCGTTGCGACCCGAGCCCAGGACGTCACCAACGAGTACCGGCTGACGGCCTACCCGAGCTACCGCCTCGCCGAGGAGTGGATCGGGTTCGGGTACGTGGGCGTCGTCGCCAAGCCCGAGGGGCACTACAGCTCCTACTACCTGGGGAAGGGCGCCTTCTACACCCCGGAGAAGTGGCTCCAGCTCTGGGCCGGCCTCATCGGCGTCTACACCGACTCCACCGTCGCCAGCAACAGCCTGGAGCTGCGCCCCTTCGTCGGCATCAAGTTCATCGACATGACCGAGAGCTTGAAGTGGCGCTACTTCAACTGGACCCGCTACGAGCTCCGGCTCATCGACACCCTGGACACCGGATCCTGGAACAGCATCTCGCGGGTTCGCAGCCAGTTCCGGCTCGAGATCCCGCTCGCCACGGCCGAGCGGGCCTGGACGCCGAAGACCTGGTACGTGTTCCCGGAGGTCGAGCCCGTCTGGAGATCCGACACGGGACAGATCGATCCGCTCCGCGTGCGGTTCGCGCTCGGCTACATCGCCACCCCCAGGCTGCTGGTGGAATTCCAGTACTACCTCGAGTTCACCCAGCCCAGCGGCTCCGGGCTCGAGTGGACGAACAACATCTGGCGCCTGAACTTCAAGGTCTCGACCGACCAGAGCGCCCTGCGGCTCCTGGCGGGAGGGTTCGACGACTAGGTCCCCACCTGCCTGAGCGCCGCCGGGGACCGCCCGCGGCGGCCGGCTTCGGACGGCACCTCCCGGGTGGTAGCCTGAAGCCAGGAGGCGATGGTGGTCGACACCAGGCGGCACGGCCACGGCGGGGACGGAGCCAGCCGGGCCCCGGGGGAGCCGCTCCGGAGCCGGGAGGGGAGCGCCGACGCCGGGGTCCCGCGGCCCATGTCGGTCTTCTGGGAGCACCTCAAGCCGCAGGGCTGGCTCATCGCCCTCTCGCTGCTCCTGGCGGCCACCTGCCAGGCCCTCACCATGGGTGGCCTGGTCATCTTCGGCACCATCATCGATCGGATCGTCGCCGCGCCGGGCGGCGGGAGCGCGTCCCAGCGCCTGGCCGGGGTGCTGCCCTGGGTGCTGCTCGCCGTCGGGATCGCGCTGCTGGCGCTGGTCGCCAAGGCCTTCCAGGAGTACGCCACCCGGCTCGCCGTCCAGCGCTTCGGAGTTCACGTTTTCAACCAGGGGCTGCAGCGCACCTTGCGGCTCGAGTTCGAGGAGTTCGAGGAGCAGCGGAGCGGCGAGACCCTGTCGATCCTGATGAAGGTCCGGTCCGACACCCAGCAGTTCGTGAGCTCCAGCATCAACATCCTGTTCTCTTCGCTGGTGGGCACCGGCTTCCTCGCCTGGTACGCCTACTCACGCAGCTGGCTCCTCATCCCGGTCTTCGTCATCGGGGTGCTGGTCCTGGGCTCGCTCACCGGGCTGCTGAGCCGGAGGATCAAGACCATCCAGCGGACCATCAACCGGCGCGCCAACCAGCTGTCGGGCTCGATCACCGAGTCCCTGCGCAACGTCGAGCTGGTGCGGAGCCTGGGGCTGACGTTCCAGGAGATCGCCCGGCTCCGGGGCTTCACCGAGGGCATCTACGAGCTCGAGATGGCCAAGACCAGGCAGGTCCGGACCCTCTCCTCCCTGCAGGGCGCCACCATCACCCTCCTGAAGCACGCCATCCTCTTCATCCTGCTGTGGCTGATCCTGGACGGGGTGCTGACCACCGGCGAGCTGGTCACCATGCAGCTGGTCTCGGCGTCGCTGTTCGGGCCGCTCCAGGACCTGGGCAACGTGATCCTCGGCTACCGGGAGGTCGAGGCCTCCATCGCCGCGTTCGCGGCGCTGATGCGCCAGCCCATCGAGCGGCGGCCGGAGGACGCCCTCGAGCTCGGCCCCCTCGAGCGCCTGCAGTTCGAGGAGGTGGTCTTCCGGCACCGGACCGGGCGCGACAACGCCATCGACGGCATCTCGTTCGAGGCCCAGGCCGGCGAGACCATCGCCTTCGTCGGGCCCTCGGGCTCGGGCAAGTCGACCCTGGTCAAGCTGCTGGTCGGGCTCTACCGGCCGGCCAGCGGGGTGATCCGCTTCAACGGCCAGCCGGCGGACTCCATCCGCTTCAACCCGCTGCGCCGCCAGATGGGCTTCGTCTCCCAGGACACGCAGCTCTTCGCCGGGACCATCCGCGAGAACCTTCTCTTCGTGGTCCCGGAGGCGACCGACGCCGACCTCGTCGACGCCCTGGATCGCGCCGCCTGCTCCGGGCTGCTGGCCCGGTCGTCGCACGGGCTCGACACCCGCCTCGGCGAGGGCGGGATGAAGCTCTCCGGCGGCGAGAAGCAGCGGATCTCGATCGCCCGCGCCCTGCTCAGGCGCCCTCGCCTGCTCCTGTTCGACGAGGCCACCTCGTCGCTGGACTCGCTGACCGAGGAGGAGATCACCAGCACCATCCGGGAGGTGTCCTCGGCGCGCGAGCAGATCACCATCCTCATCGCCCACCGGCTGTCGACCATCATGCACGCCGGCACCATCCACGTCCTCGAGAAGGGCCGGATCGTCGAGTCGGGGACCCACCAGCAGCTGCTCCAGGGCCAGGGCCTGTACTCGGCGATGTGGCGCCAGCAGGTGGGGGAGCGGAGGCACCCGCCTCCGGAGCCGGCCGCGGAGGCGCCGCACGCCGTCGAACCCTCCTCGCTGGAGCCGGAGACGGCGGAGCTGCCGGGCTGAGTCCCGGGACGCCCGCGTCCGCCGCGACCCTGCGCCGGCCCGACGCCGCGCCGTGAGGCCTCCGACGCCCTCCCTCACCTCGGTAGCACGGCGACCAGCGCCTCGAGCTGGTCCATCGTCTCGGGCGTCCCGTCGGTCGACCCGGAGGCGAGGGCGGCGTCGAGCGCCTCCTTCGACGGGTGGAGATCGCTCATGGTGACCAGCGTCTTGCCGTCGCGCTCCTCGAGCGTGACCGTGGTGATGGCGGCGGCGGCCTCGCCGCCCTCGTCGTTGGTCCAGGAGAGGCGCGAGCAGGGCGTGACCTCGAGGTACCTCCCGAAGAACGCCATGGTCTGCCCGCCGAAGCCGAACTCGAGGCGGTAGCTCCCCCCGACGCGGACGTCCATCTCGCAGGAGAGGAGGGAGATGGGCGCCGACTTCGGCACCCACCACCTCCTGAAGAGCTCGGGCCGGGTCCACGCCTCCCAGACGAGGCGCTGCGGGCCGTCGATCGTGCGCGTGACGACGAGCTCCCGCTCGGACTTTCGCTCCACCGTGGTCGAGTTCTTCACTTGGCACGCTCCTTCCGCGTGAGCTCCTGGACGACCGCCTCCAGCGCATCGAACCGCTCGGCCCAGCGCTGGCGGTAGCCCTCGAGCCAGGCCGTCTCCTCCTCCAGCTGGCGGGGCCCGAGCTTGCAGGTGCGCACGCGGCCGATCTTCTTGGTGGTCACCAGCCCGGCCTGCTCCAGGACGCCGACGTGCTTCTTCATGCCCGTCAGCGTCATCTGGAACTTCTCGGCGAGGTCCGTGATCGAGGCGTCGGCGCGGCCGAGCTGCAGGAGCACGCCGCGCCGGGTGGCGTCGGAGAGCGCGGCGAACGAGGCGTCGAGGGGGTTGCGTGAAAGCTGAACCATGTGGTTCAGTATATAGCCACCCGGTCGGCGAGGCGCAAGGGCCCGCGTGAAGGTAACGCCTTGAAGCGCATCGTGCGCCTCACTGGCGCTGAGAGCGCTTGGCTCCTGGGTCAGCCGGAGTGGTGACTACCTTGCACACGGCACGGCGACCGCTCTTGCCGTCGGCTGAGCCTGGGTCTCGGCGTCGTCAGCGGGCTGGCCGATAGTGCAGGTGAACGACGCCTCCGAGGCGACGCTCACCCGCGAGCTCCAGCGGAATGCGGAGGTCTGGCGGCAGCCAGGGCTTGCCCCCGCCGATGATGATCGGGTTGACGAACGTGTGGAGCTCGTCGACGAGGTTCGCGGCGAGCATCTGCGCCGCGAGGTGTGGGCCACCGACGGTGAGGTCGCGTTCGCTCGTCGCCTTGAGCCGGCGGAGCTGGTCGGAATCGAAGGCGCGTTCGATGCGCGTGCGTGGGGTCGACGCGCGGGGCAGCGTCTTCGAGAACACGATCTTGTCTGCGGCTCGCCAGAGCTCGGCGAATCCGCGTTCGAGCTCGAGCAGGCCCGGCGTGAACGCGGGCCCACCCGGGTTGACATGGGCAGTGTCCCAGACGGCCATCGTCTCGTACATGCGGCGGCCGTAGAGGTAGGTGCCGACCGGGCGTATGAGCTCGGTGATGGCCCCGAAGACCTCCGCTGTCGGAGTGGTCCAATCGAAGTTCCCGTCGCGGTCGGAGATGTAGCCATCGAGCGTCGTGTTCATCACGTAGATCAGCTTGGCCATGACGTGCTCTATCGAGGCGCCTTCGACAGCACTCCCGATTTCAACCAAAGCCGCCCCACCTGGGGCGCTCGTCAGACTCGCGGAAGCGGCCGGGAGGACAGGGTTGGTAGCAGGGCCTTTCCACCAACTTACTACCAGAACGAAAAAGCCCCCGAACATCGGGGGCTTTCAAGTGGAGGCGCCGGGAATCGAACCCGGGTCCGAAAGATTTCCGACTGTTGGTCCTACGCGCGTGTCCCGGAGAATTTACGTGAACGGCTGCCTCCGGGCCTGCCACCGCTCACGTTCTCACCCTTTGATCTCGCCCCGAGCAAGGCGGTTCGCCTCCCGCTCAGGGCCAGCCGGAGCTGTCGTCCGTACCCGTTACCCGGCGCTCACGGGGGGACGCGTGGCCTATTTTTAGGCCGCGAGAGCCATGGGCTCGTTCGCGTTTCTGCTTGGTCTGCTTTTTACGAGGCCTGCTGACCAACCTCGGCGCGCACCAAACGTCTTCCATCCTCCGTCGAAGCCAGTTCGCCCCCATGACGAACTGCGGAACCTCATAACAACATATGGCCGCGAATGACATCGTCAAGCCGCGCCCCTGCCACCGATGGGCGAACGGGAACGCGTGCGCCGAAATGGGCGCCTGCTACTGGGCCAGGTAGGGGGCCAGCCAGGAGAGCGCCATCTCCACCGCCTCCGGCAGCGCCGCCTCGGCCTCCGGCGAGAGCCGCTCCACGAAGGAGAAGTCCTTGCCGCCCACCGTGACCAGCAGCCCCTGCGGGGCCTGGCCGTAGGTGGTGCGCGCCAGCCCGAGGATCTCCTCCGGCGTCAGCGCGTGGAGCAGCGCCGCCCGCGGCGCCCGCGACGTGACCTGGTTGGCGTGGACCTCGCCGGGCGCTCCGGAGACCGCCGCGTCGAGGAAGACCACCGCGTCGGCGCGGGCCGTCAGCTCGGCGTGCTCGGGCAGGAGCTGGACCGCCTCCACCACCTGGTGGGAGCCGGGCGGCAGCCGGGCGACCAGCGCGCGGCCGGTCGCCAGGCCGACGCCATCGTCACCGCGGGAGCCGTTGCCGAGCGCGAGCAGCAGGATCACGTGTCACCTCGCGGCGGAGCCGATCGCACCCTCTCCCCGACGAGCGGCGCCGCCGCCCCGCATCCTAGCAGCCGCCACCGGCGAACAGGAGGGGAAGGGCTCACCGCCAGGCCCCCGGCCGGGCATAGACCAGCACCAGCGCCACCTCGTCGAGGAACAGGCCGCTGGCCGGCCGGTCGGTGCCGAAGGCCGTCCAGGTCTCCAGCTCCGCCTCGCCCGTCCCGTCGCGGGCCACCACGGCCAGGTCGGCCTCATCCACGCCGGCGGCGTCGACGAGATCGGCACGGATCAGCCCGGCTTGCCGGTAGCGCTGCACGGCCCACGGGGCGGCGCCGATCCAGAGGACCCGAGCGCCCGGTACGGCGTGCCGCCCGAGGTCGTCCAGCACGCCGCGGACCGCCTCCCCGCCGTCCTGCCGCGGCCACCCCCGCCACGCCGCGCCGGGGGCGCCGCCGAGCGGCTCGCCCCACGTCGAGGCACCGAGCGGGAAGGTGTCGGCCGCGGCCCGCAGCCCGGGGTAGACGAGGGAGAGCGCGAGGAGGCTGCTCACCGCCAGCTTCCGGGAGGGCCAGGCCAGCTCGGCCAGCGCCGGCAGGGCCCGGGCGCCGAGCAGCGCCAGCGGCGCCAGTCCCTGGACCAGCGGCGAGAGCCCCGGGAGCCGCGGCGCCAGGCCCACGGCCGCCAGCAGGAGCGGGAGCAGCCCGGCCAGGAGCCAGAGCGTCTCCCGGGCCGACACCTCGCCGTCGTGGCGGCGCAGGGCCCGCACCAGGCGCAGCGCGGCGAGGCCCGCGCCGAGCGCCAGCAAGGCGACGGCTGGCGCCGGCGTGGCCGCCAGCAGGAGCACGACCGGGTTGACGGCCGGCGCAGGCTGGCCCCAGCCGACCGCGGCGAGCAGTGGGCCAAGGCTGCGGAGCGGGGCGCTCCAGGCGCCAGGCCAGCAGGCCAGCACCGTCGCCGGGATGAGCAGCAGGGCCGCGCCGACGGCGGTGGGGATCCGCCGCAGTCGCGCGCCCCAGTCGACGGTCGGGCTGGGGGCGGGGCCATCGTGGCGGGCCAGCCAGGCCAGGTGAAAGCGCCCCAGGCCCCAGTGAAGGGCCAGCACCAGCCAGATCGAGGCGAGGTCCGGCCGGACCGCCGCGCCCGCTGCGCCGAGGCCGGCGCTCCAGAGCCCGGCATGGGCCCGGCCCAGCGGGGTGGGGCTGGCCAGCGATTGCGAGTAGGCCTGCACCGCGGCGAACCAGAGCAGGGCGCCGAGCAGGTCCGGCGTCACCATCCACGCGAACGGGATGGTCCGCGGCGTGAACCAGAAGGCCGCCGGGGCCAGCAGCGCCACCGGGACCCCGCCCAGCGCGAAGCCGGCCAGCGCCAGGGCGGCGGCCAGCAGGCCGGCTGCCAGCGCGGCCCCCAGCCGCAGCCCGCGGATGGGGCCGAGCCCGAGCCGCTCCCCGCCGGCGCCCGCGAAGCCGTGGAAGGTCTCGGCCAGCAGCGGCCGGCCACGCTGGTTCGAGAGCTCGGCCAGCCCGGCAGCGCTGGCGGCGGGCTGGCGCGGCGCACTCACCACCCACCCGGCGGTGCGGATCCCGGCCGACATGGTGGCGGCCTCGGCGCTGGACAGGCCCGGGGCGCCGGCCAGCGCCAGCGCCGCCACGAAGGCCACGGCCCCCCAGCCGAGGGCGATGCGGGCGCGCCAGCTCATGGCAGCACCAGCGCCTCCAGGCAGAGGGCGCCGCCGGCCGGGACCTCGGCCTCGACCGTCACGGATCGTGAAGTATGGGCCAGGCTCATGGTGTCGATGCGGAACGGCTGCCAGCCGGCGCCTGGCGTCACCACGACCGGGACGGGCGGCCCATCGTCGACCTGGACCAGCAGGCGGCCCGGGCCGGCCGTGGCTGGCGGCAGCAAGGCCACATGGCCGGCCAGCGCGTCGCCCAGGGTGAGGCCCGGCACCGTGAGGCGCGCCGGGGCGCCCGGCCGCGGGGGCAGCTCCAGGCAGCGGCGGGCCACCCCCTGGATGGTGCGCCAGCGGGCCGGCGACCCGCTCCGCTCGGCCAGCGAGGCCAGCGGGAGCACCGGCGCGGCCAGGTCGAGCCGCGTCACCCGCAGCCGCCCCAGCTGCTGGGTGTCGGCCGAGGCCGTCCGGCCCGCCAGCGGGGGCGCCTTGCCCAGGGTGGTGACGCCGCTCGCCGCCACCAGCCAGACCCGGCGGACGCCGGGCAGCCACTCGGCCTCGAGGGCGCTGGTGGCCAGCACCGGCAGGCGCGCCGGCACCGCCAGGCGAGCCCGATCCAGCCATGGCGGCAGGATGGCCACCAGGTCGCCAGGCCGGGCGTCGCGCTCCAGCAGCGCCGTCAGGGCGCGCCAGTCGAGCGGGGAGGGGAGCCGCCCCGTGAGCCGCGCCCGGGCGTCGAGCGAGGCGAGGCCGAGGGCGACCAGCGTGACGACGAGCAGCTGGGCCGTGAGCCGGCCACTGGCCGGGCGCCGCGCCCAGGCCCGGCGCAGCCAGCCGTGCCCGCTCGCCCTGGCGCCGCGCAGCTGCGCGATCAGGTCGTCGCGCAGGTGGGCCATCAGGCGGGCGAGGAGGCGAGCCGCCACGGGTCAGGGCACTAGGTCTTGGCGAGCCGGATCTTCCGCTCGCTCTTCTCGCGGCAGAAGGTGCAGAGGCCGGAGTCGGGCGTCGGCCCGAGGTGCGGCGACCAGGACGGGTGCATGGCGCACCGGGCGTCGTAGCAGTGGTGGAGGTCCCAGAGGTGGCCGATGACGTGGACCGCCTCGCGCGCCAGCCGGCGGCGCCAGGCCTCGATCGACGCCTCGGTCACGCCGCGCGCCGGGAGCCGGTCGAGCGAGATGAGGCCCCGGTCACCGCCGTAGCGGGCGAATCCCCAGCAGGGCGGATCGCCCAGCGGGCCCGCGGCCAGCGTCAACGGCGCGCCGGTGATGAAGAGCACCTTGTCGTCGGCCACGGCGCGGACCGGCCCGGCGGCCGCGAGCAGCTCCTCGGCGTCCCAGGAGCCGTCCTTGGCGCCGCCCCTGGGGCAGCGGGAGCTCCCCGACGTGCTCGGTGCCCAGGCCGAAGGTGGCGCGCAGCGTCTTCACCAGCGCCAGGGTGTCGGTCGGATCGAGCGGGGTGAGGGTGGCGAGCCTGATCACTTCTTCTTCCCCTTGGGCTTCTTCGGAGCGGCTTTCCTGGCCGGCCTGGGGGCCGGCTTCCTGGCGGCGGGCCTGGCCCCCTTCTTCGCCGCCGGCCTGGCGGCGGGCTTCCTGGCGGCGGGGGCCTTGGCCGCTGGAGCCCTGGCAGGGGACGGTGCCTTGGCCGCGGCCTTCTTCCTGGCCGGACCAGCGACCGCCTTCACCGCGGCGGCCAGCGCCGGGACCAGCTTGAGCGGCGCGGCCGGAGGCTCGGCCGGCGCCAGGCCTTCCACGGGCGCCTCGGCCCCCTCGGCCGGCTCGACCCCTTCACCCTCGGCAGCCTCCCCGGTGGCCTCGGCCGCTCCCTCGACGCCGGCCTCCTCGCCCAGCCCCTCGATCCCCAGCTCGTCGAGCCCGAGGTCCTCGAGGCCGTCACCATCCTCGTCGACCACGACGCGCCGGCGCGGCGGGCGGCTCGGCAGCAGGATGGGCTTGGGCGGCGGCTTCAGCTTGAAGCGGGTCCCCACCGGCGGCATCAGCGCGAAGTCGATGAGGTCCTCGGCCAGCCCGGCCGAGACGCCCAGCGAGGCGGCCACCTCGGCCACCAGCAGGTGGCGGGCGTTGTCGAACTGGCCGCGCTCCTTGGTGGGGAGCGGCCGCAGCCGGGAGAGCGAGTGGAGCCCCTTGACCACCTCGGCGATGCCGAGGACGCCGCCCGCCACCATGCGGTCGGCGTTGTCGCGGTGGCGGATCTTCCAGTTGAGCTCCGGGTCGGCGAGGTCGGCGGCGAGGTAGTGGAAGACCCCCTCCATGAGCTCGGCGGAGGCCACCCGGCGCAGCCCCACCGAGGCCACCTTGCCGCGGGGCACCAGGACCGCGGCGCCGTCCTCCTCGCGCTTCATCCGGACCATCTCCAGCCGCTGGCCGGCGATCTCCTGGATCTCGGGGCCGACCACCACGCAGACGCCCTGCGCCGGGTAGACCAGCCGGTCGCCCGGCTCCAGCGCCGAGGCGTCGGCGATGGTGCCCTCCAGCTCGGAGAGCTCGGCCTTGGGATCGTCGGGATGGCGGGGGGGCTGGCCTCTCACGCGTGTGGCTGTACCACGCGGGAGGGGGGCGGGGAAGCGCCGCCGCGGGGCGGCCGGGTGCCCGATCAGCGCGCTTCGGGCTCGACGGCGCGGAGCCGGCGGGCGGCCAGCTCGACGTACTCCGGGTCGCGCTCGAGGCCGAGGAAGCGGCAGCCGGCCCGCACCGCGGCGACGCCGGTGGTCCCCGAGCCGCAGAAGGGATCCAGCACCAGGTCGCCGGGCCGGGCGCTGGCGGCCACCACCCGGTCCAGCAGGGCGATGGGCTTCTGGGTGGGGTGGCGCCCGTGGGTCTTCTCGCGCGCCGGCGGCGTCGGCAGCGGCCAGATCACCTGCTCGCCGCCGGGCACCGGCTGCTCGGTGATGGCCCAGAGGTCGCGCATCTGCTTGCCGCCGTTCTCCTGCTTCATCGCCTGGTAGTTGAAGCGGTGGGCCAGCGGCTTCGACCGGGTGGGGCTGGCCCAGAGCAGCAGCTCGGTGGAGTGGGTGAACATCCGGCAGGCCAGGTTGGGCGAGGCGTTGGGCTTGTACCAGGTGACGGTGTTGAGCAGGTGGAAGCCCAGCTCCTGCATGGCGAAGCCGATGGAGAAGATGACGTGCTGGGTGCCGGAGACCCAGAGGGTGCCGGACGGCTTGAGGACCCGCCGGACCGCCTTCAGCCACTCGACCTGGAAGGCGTGGTCGCCCCCCACGCCGCGCGAGACGTCCCAGGCGCCCTTGTCGACCGAGACCCGGCGGCCCGACTGGCAGGAGGTGCCGCCGTTGGAGAGCATGTAGGGCGGGTCGGCGAAGCAGAGGTCCACCGAGTGGGGCGGGAGCCGCTCCAGCGAGGCCAGGCAGTCGCCCTGCGCCAGCGCCCACCCCGCGCCCCGCTCGGCGGTGCCGGGGAGGCGGTCCCATGCGTGCAGATCGAGCCGACGAGCCATGGTGGGTCATGGTAGGGGCGATATCGATCGCGTCGAGTTTTTGGCCTAGAGTGCGCCCGCCATGGCCCCCCCACGCCCCGTCTCACCCCTCTCGCGCTGGCTCCAGGACGTCCTCGGCGGCCGTGCCTTCCCGGCCGCGGCGCTCGGTGCCATCGCCGTCGCCGCGGCCCTCTCCTTCGCCGGCCTGCTGCAGGACGGGCCGGCCGCGGCGCTGCTGGCCGTGCTGGTGGCCACCTCGCTGGCCCTCTTCATGATCAGGCCGGCGCTGGCCGGCTCGGTCGACCCCACCACCCGCGGCGTGGCCCTGCTCATCGCCGTGGCCGCGGGGCTGCTCTGCGCCGTCCCCGCCATCACCTCGGTGGTCCCGGGCCGCCCGGTGGCCGAGGGCGAGGTGAGCCGGGTCGGCGACCGGCTCGAGCTGCCGGCCGGCGCCCTCGGGGCCGGGGGCGGGCTCCGGCTGCTGGTCCACGCGCCGCTGCCGCCGGGCGGGACGCCGGTGGTCGAGTTCCGCTTCACCGCCGGCGCCGCGCCGCTCTCCGGCACGGTGGAGCGGACCGTCTCCTACTCCCGCGTCGGGCGCGGCAGCCGGGCCGCGGTGGCCCACGACCACAACGAGGTCTGGGTCCACGGCGCGCTGGGCGCCGGCGCCACCGCGCTGACGCTCGACCGGATCGACGGCCCGCTGGCCGGCCCGCTGCAGGTCGCCGTCCACGGCGAGCTGATCTCGCCCTTGGCCCTCTGGGTGGTCTCGCTGCTGGTGCTGGTGCTGGCGGCCATCTGGGAGGCGCGGCTGCGCGGGAGCCACCTCGCCGCCCTGGCCGGCATGGCGCTGGCCTACGGCCTGCTCGTCTACGGCAACGCCACCCCCCACGCGGCCATCGGGACCTCGCTCGGCGCCATCCTGCTCGGGGCGCTGGGCGGCGCCCTGGCCGGCGGGCTGCTGGCGATGCTGGCCCGGCTCGGCCCCTGGGCCCTCGAGGCGCCGCCCGAGGCGCCCGGGGGCAAGGCCAAGCCGAGGGCGTGACCGGCCCGCTCGACAGCCCCTTCGTCAAGGCGGCCGCGCTCCGCGCCGGGTTCCACGAGGTGGGGGTGGCGCGGGCCGGGCCGCTCGAGGCCACGCCCCTCGACCGCGTGCTGGCCTCGGGCTGGGAGGCCGACATGGCCTGGCTGGGCACGCAGCGGGCCGAGCGGCTCGACCCGGCCCGGCTCCTCCCCGGCGCGCGCAGCGTGGTGGCGCTGGCGCTCTCCTACCGCGACGCCGAGCAGCCAGCGCCGAAGCCGGACCAGGGCGAGGTGGCGCGCTACGCCCGCGGCCGCGACTACCACGCGGTGATGAAGCGGAAGCTGAAGGGGCTGGTGGCCGAGCTGGCGGCGCGCGAGCCGGGGCTGCGCTGCTTCGCCTCCTCCGACCTCGCCCCCACCATGGAGAAGGCCTGGGCGCAGCGGGCCGGGCTGGGCTGGGTCGGCAAGAACGGCTGCCTCATCACGCCCCGCCACGGCTCCTGGGTGCTGCTGGCGACGCTGCTCCTCGACCGCGACCTCGAGCCCGACCCGCCGCACCCCGATCGCTGCGGCACCTGCGAGGCCTGCCTCCCGGCCTGTCCCACCGGCGCCATCCCCGAGCCGGGCTTCGTCGACGCCCGCCGCTGCCTCTCCTTCTGGACCATCGAGCGGCGCGGGGCCGTCCCGCCGGCCATGGCGGAGCGGCTCGGCAGCCACCTGTTCGGCTGCGACGACTGCCAGACCTGCTGCCCCTGGAACGGGGCGGTCGAGCCCGACGCCGATCCCGAGCTGAGGCCGCGGGAGGGCCAGTCGGCCATCCCCATCGAGGGGCTGCTCCAGCTCACCGAGGCCGAGTACGCGCGCCGGTTCCACGGCACCTCGCTGGCGCGGGCCCGCTTCGACGGGCTGGTGCGCAACGCCCTGCTGGTGGCCGGCGGCTCCGGCCAGCCGCGCTGGCGGCCGCTGGTGGCCCCGTGGCTCGCCAGCCCGCACCCGGGCGTCCGCGCCGCGGCCGAGTGGGCCATGGCGCACCTCGGCGAAAGCGACTAGGTTCCGCCACCTCGTGGCCGTCCACCTGGTCATGCTGCTCCACTCGGTCGTGTCGGCCGGGACCTACCTGGCCGCCAAGCGGGCGCTGGGAGAGCTCTCCCCGTGGGAGCTGGCGCTGGCGCGCTTCGTCCTGGCGGCCCTCTGCTACGCGGCGCTGCTCGCGCCCCGGCGGGTCCGCATCCCCCGCCGCGATCTCCTCGGGCTGGCGGCGCTGGGCGTGGTGGCCATCCCCATCAACCAGGGGTTCTTCCTGGCCGGGCTGGCCCGCACCACGCCGGCCCACGCCGCGCTGCTCTATGCCCTGACGCCCATCTTCGTCTTCCTGCTGGCCCGCTGGCGGCTGGCGGAGCCGACCACCGCCGCCAAGCTGGTGGGCATCGCGCTGGCCTTCGCCGGGGTGGTGGTGGTGCTGGCGTCGCGCCCGGCCGGCGGGCTGGGGAGCGACGGCGCCACGCTGGTCGGCGACCTGCTGGTGCTGCTGGCCGTGATGGCCTGGGCCATCTTCGCCGTGGCCGGCAAGCGCTACGCCGAGCAGTACGGCGCGCTGGCCTCCACCGGCGTGGCCGTCATCTTCGGCACCATCGCCTACCTCCCGGTGGGGCTGGCCCTCTCCAGCGCGGCCTCCTTCTCGCGGCTCTCGGCGGTGGGGTGGGGCAGCCTCGCCTACCTGGTGCTCGTCACCAGCGTCCTCTCCTACCTGCTCTACTACTGGGCCCTGCGCCGGGCCGAGGCCAGCCGGGTGGCGGTCTGGTCCAACCTGCAGCCGGTCCTGACCGCCCCGCTGGCCTGGGCGCTGCTGGGCGATCCCATGGGGGCTGGGCTGCTGGCCGGCGGGGCCATGGTCCTCTCGGGCGTGCTGCTGACGCAGCGAGGGGAGGCGCTGGCCGGCGCGGTTGTGGCGGGGTGGAAGCGCCGTTATCTTCCGACCCGATGACGCTGACCGAGAAGTTCCAGGCCGCGCGCACCGGGCTGGCCGTCGGGCCGGCCCGTCCCCGCGCCCTCGTGCACGCCGGCGGCCCCGACGCCCGTGACCTCCTGCACCGGGTGCTCACCCAGGACGTGCGCGGCCTGCCGCCCGGGGGCGCCGCCCACTTCGCGCTGCTCACCGTGAAGGGGCACCTGGTGGCCGAGGGGCAGCTGCTGGTCCTGCCCGACGGCGTGCTGCTCGACGTCGATCCGGCCGCGGCGCCGGAGCTGCGCGCCCAGCTGGCGAAGATGATCATCATGGACGACGTCACCCTCACCGACCGCTCCGACGGGTGGCGGGTCCTGCCGCTGCTCGGCCCGCAGGCCCAGGCCGCCGCCGAGGCCCACGGCGCCGGCCTGTCGCGATGGGTGAACAGGCGGCGCGGGGTGCCCGCCCTCGACCTGCTGGTGCCGGCCGACCGCGCCGAGGCGCTGCGGGCCGGGCTGGTGGAGGCGGGCGCGGCCGCGCTCGACGAGGCCGATCTCGAGGCGCTGCGGATCGCCGGCGGGGTGGGCCGCTGGGGGGCCGAGCTGGACGGCTCGCGGCTGCCCATGGAGGCGGGGCTCACCGCCGACGCCATCAGCTTCACCAAGGGCTGCTACCTCGGGCAGGAGGTGGTGGTGCGGGCCACCTCGCGCGGCCAGGTCCAGCGCGGCCTGGTGCTGCTCCGGCTCCCGGACCAGGCCGGCCCGGGCAGCCGCCTCAGCGCCGATGGCGCCGAGGCCGGGGCCGTCACCAGCGCGGCGGCCACGCCGGAGGGCCGGCTCGGCCTCGGCTACCTGCGCCGCGCCCACTGGGGCGAGGGGACCCGGCTCGCCACCGACGGCGGCGAGGCCGTGGTGCTGCGCGCCCTGGCGACCTAGCGCCTCGGCCCGGTCCGGTCGCCCGGGCCGGGGTGCCGGTCAGCCCTTCTTCCGGAGCGGGCAGAGGGCGATGGCGCCGTTGGGATCGACGGCGTCGCTTCCCATCACGATCTGGACGATCTTCCCGTCCTGGCCGATCACCACGTTGGACCGGTTGGCGTAGCCGAGCACCGCCACGGTGCCGGTGTACTGGTCGGCCACCTTGCCGCCCGCGTCGGAGAGCAGCGGGTAGGGGAGCCGGTACTCGGCCTTGAACTTCTTCTGGGTGGCCACGTCGTCGACGGAGATGCCGACCACCTGCGCCCCCTTCTTCTCCACCTCGGCGTAGTGGTCGCGGAAGTTGGAGTTCTGCTTGGTGCAGCCCGAGGTGAAGGCCTTCGGGTAGAAGGCCAGGATCACCGGCCCCTGCTCCAGCAGCTTGGACAGGGTGACCGGCTTCCCCTCGGTGTCGGGGAGCGTGAAGTCGGGGGCCTTGTCGCCGACCTGGACGCCAGCGGCGAGGACCAGCGCGAGGATGGTGGAAGTCATACCGTCGGCTTAGCGGCGGCGGCCTGGCCGCGCAACCCGGCCCGCCGGGCCTCCCCCGAAGGGCCGCTCCGCCGATCGCCCGGCGCGATGGCACGACCCGGTCGGCCGGCATAGGCTGGCCGCACCCTCACCCGGAGGTCCGCATGAAGGCCGCAGCCATCCGCTCGCACGGTGGTCCCGAGGTGGTCGAGCTGCTCGATCTCCCCGAGCCGGTCGCCAGGGCCGGCGAGGCGGTGGTGGCGGTGAAGGCCGCCGCCCTCAACCACCTCGACATCTGGGTCCGCAAGGGGTGGCCCGGCCTCAGGCTGGCCTTCCCGCACGTGCTGGGATCCGACGTGGCCGGCGTGGTCGAGTCGGTCGGGCCGGGGGTGTCCGGCTGGAAGGCGGGCGACGAGGTGGTGGTCAACCCGTCGCTGGGCTGCACCCGCTGCGAGCGCTGCCTGGCCGGCCAGGAGAACCTCTGCCGCCACTTCGCCATCCTCGGCGAGCACGTCTCCGGCGGGCAGGCGCAGCGCCTGGCGGTCCCGGCCCGCAACCTCTTCCACAAGCCGAGGCGGCTCTCCTTCGAGGAGGCGGCCGCGGTGCCGCTCACCTTCATGACCGCCTGGCACGCCGTGGCGGTGCGGGCCGCGCTGCGCCCCGGCGAGACCATCCTGGTCCACGCCGCCGGCTCGGGCGTCGGGGTGGCCGCGGTCCAGATCGCCCGGCTGCTGGGGGCGCGGGTCATCGCCACGGCCGGCTCGCCCGCCAAGCTCGATCGCGCCAGGGAGCTCGGCGCCGACGAGGTGATCAACTACGAGACCCAGGACTTCCTCGCCGAGGTGAAGCGGCTGACCGGCAAGCAGGGGGTCGACGTGGTCTTCGAGCACGTCGGCAAGACCACCTGGGAGAAGAGCCTGCTGGCCGCCGGCGTCGGCGGCCGGATCGTGACGGTGGGCGCCACCACCGGCTACGACCCGCCCACCGACCTGCGCCACGTCTTCTTCCGCCAGCTCTCCATCCTCGGCTCGACCATGGGCACGGCCGCCGACCTGCTGCAGGTGCTGGCCTTCGTCGGGCAGGGGAAGCTCGCGCCGGTGGTGGCCCAGGTGCTGCCGCTCGCGGAGGTGGTCAAGGCGCAGGGGCTGCTGGCCGACCGGGCCCTGTTCGGCAAGGTGGTGCTGGTTCCTTGAGCCCGGCGGGGCCCGTCACCGCAGCTGGCCGCGCAGCGCGCGCAGCCGCGCCACCCGCTCCTCGACCGGGGGGTGGGTGGAGAAGAGCGACATCAGCCTGGCGCCGGTGCCGCGCAGCGGGTTGACGATGAAGAGGTGGGCGGTGGCCGGGCCAGCCTGGGCCATGGGCATGAGCTCGTTGCCCCGCTCCAGCGTCAGCAGCGCCTGCGCCAGCGGCTCGGGGTCCCCCACCAGCTCGGCGCCGGAGGCGTCGGCGCCGAACTCGCGCGACCGGGAGATGGCCAGCTGGATCACCAGCGCGATGAGCGGCGCCACCACCGCCCAGGCCAGCAGCTCCAGCCCGCTCGGGCCGTCGCGGTCGCTGCGCCCGCCGCCGAGGATGGCCCCCCAGCGCAGCACGTACCCGACCGTGGAGATGAGCCCGGCGATGGCGCCGGCCATGGTGGCGATGAGGATGTCGCGGTTCTGGACGTGGGAGAGCTCGTGGGCCAGCACCCCCTCCAGCTGCCGCCGGTCGAGGATCCGCAGGATGCCCTCGGTGACCGCCACCGCGGCGTGCTCCGGGTTGCGGCCGGTGGCGAAGGCGTTGGGGGCGTCGGTGGGGATCACGTAGATGCGCGGCATGGGGAGCCCGGCCCGCCGGGTCAGCCGCTCGACGATCTCGTAGACCTCGGGGAGCTGCTCCCGCTCCACCGGGCGGGCGCCGTTGGTCATCAGGGCCAGCTTGTCGGAGAACCAGTAGGAGAGGAAGTTGAAGGCCAGCCCGATGGCGCCGAAGGCCAGCATCCCCTGGGTGCCGCCGATCATGCTGCCGCCGATGGCCAGCAGGGCCACCAGCCCGCCCATGAGCACGGCGGTCCTGGTGTAGTTGCGGCCGACGCCGCGGACCGGTCCGCTGGCCCGATCGGGGGGCGTCGGTGGTGCCGGGTTTCGCGGAGTCCTGGCGGGGTCGAAGGGCATGGGATCCATGTAACCACCCCGCCGGGAAGGTCAATCCGGGCGGCCGTTTTGTCGCGCCGTCAGGGGTCGCGTGCTAGACCGGAAGCGGTCGATATCGCGAGGGTTTAGTGACCATGGCGGCAACCAGGAAGACGGCGGCGGCGAAGGGGAAGGTCAAGGGTCCCGCGAAGGCGGAGCGGCAGCTCTCGCTGCTCGAGGTGGCGCCGGCCAGGGCGCCGAGGCCGCCCCCGGGCAAGCCGCCCGTGGCGCGGGCGTCCACCCGGGCCGCCGCGCCAGGTCCCGAGGCCGAAGTCGAAGCCGAGGCCGAGCTGTCGCTGCCGGCCGGGGCACCGGCCGCCGAGCGGAAGCCGAAGCGCCGGGCCACCGCCGAGCAGATGGCGACCAAGCAGCGCGAGATCTCCATCTCCGAGTTCTTCACCAAGAACCGCCACCTGCTCGGCTTCGACAACCCCTCCAAGGCGCTGCTCACCACCATCAAGGAGGCGGTGGACAACTCCCTCGACGCCTGCGAGGAGGCCGGCATCCTCCCCGAGATCAGCATCGAGGTCCGCGACCTCGGGCTGGACGCCCGCGGCGAGGGCGACCTCACCAAGGGGGAGGGGCGCTTCGTGGTGGTGGTCGAGGACAACGGCCCCGGCATCGTCAAGGCCCAGGTGCCCAAGATCTTCGGCAAGCTGCTCTACGGCTCGAAGTTCCACCGGCTCAAGCAGTCGCGCGGCCAGCAGGGCATCGGCATCTCGGCGGCCGCCATGTACGGCCAGCTCACCACCGGCCGGCCCATCCGCGTGACCTCCCGGACCGGCAAGGGGCGGCCAGCCCACGCCTTCGAGATCCAGATCGACACCCGCAAGAACAACCCCACGGTGGTGGCCGACGAGGAGCTGGAGGACTGGCACCAGGACCACGGCACCCGCGTCGAGCTGGAGATCGTGGCCGACTGGCGCACCGGCCAGCGCTTCGTCAACCGCTACGTCGAGCACACCGCGCTCTCCAACCCGCACGCCACCGTCCACTACCTGCGCCCCCGGCAGGCCCGGCTCACCTTCCCGCGGGCCACCGACGAGCTCCCCCGCGAGGCGCTGGAGATCAAGCCGCACCCGCACGGCGTCGAGCTGGGCGCCCTCATGCTGATGGCCGCCGAGTCGAAGAGCCACGACGTCAAGGGCTTCCTGCAGACCGCCTTCAGCCGGGTCTCGGCGGCGGTGGCCGGGGAGATCCTCAAGAACGCCGGCATCAAGGAGCGGCTCCGGCCGCGCCAGATCGGCGAGGACCGGGAGCTGGCCCAGCGGCTCCACCAGGGCATCCTGGCCACCCGCATCATGGCCCCCTCGACCAACTGCCTGAGCCCCATCGGCGACGCGCTGATGCGCCGCGGGCTGGTCTCCTTCCTCTCGGTGATCGAGAGCGAGGGGCCGGACGCCGACGAGGAGGGGCAGCTCGACCTCGACGCGGCGGCCAAGAAGCCCTCGAAGAGGAAGGGCAAGCCGGCCGAGCCGGCGCCGGCCCCCGAGCTGCCCCCCGAGGAGGGCGAGGAGCGGATCAAGGGGCACAAGTACTTCATCGCCACCGTGACCCGGCCGCCCAAGGTCTACCGCGGCAACCCGTTCCAGGTGGAGGTCGGGCTGGCCTACGGCGGCTCCTGGCCGGCCGACAAGCCCATCGAGCTGTTCCGCTTCGCCAACCGGGTGCCGCTGCTCTTCCAGCGCAGCGCCTGCGGCATGACCGAGGCCATCGTCAAGACCGACTGGCGGAACTACATGCTCTCGCAGCCCAAGGGCTCGCTGCCGGTCGGGCCCATGGCGCTGCTGGTGCACATCGCCTCGGTGTGGGTGCCGTTCACCAGCGAGGCCAAGGAGGCGCTGGCCCACTACCCGGAGATCATCCGCGAGATCCAGCTGGCCGCGCAGGAGTGCGGGCGCAAGCTGGCCACCTTCATCCGCAAGCGGCAGCAGGCCGACTACCAGGCGCAGCGCCGCTCCATCTTCGAGCTCTACATCGAGGAGGTGGCCGATGCCATCCACCGCATCACCGGCAACAGCCGGGACGCCATCAAGCGCGACTTCCTGCGGGTGGCCGAGCAGGTGACGGAGGCCGACCTGGCCAGCGAGGACAAGAAGCTGGTCGAGGCCAGCGAGAAGCTCACCCGGCGGCCGCGGCGCCGTGACGAGGAGGCGGAGTAGCCATGGCGCGCCTGGATGCGGTCTCCAAGAGGACGGTGGGCAAGATCGAGCGGCTCGCCGAGGGCGTGATCAAGGCGGTGAAGGGCCGGAAGAACCCCTTCGTCGAGATCCCCATCCGCTCGCTGGCCAACGTGCACTTCGACAAGAAGAAGGGCGTGGTGCAGCTGGGGAGCCAGCGGCAGAAGCGCTACTTCTTCAACGTGGCCATGGCCAAGAAGTTCATGCAGACGTTCCTGGTCTCGGACGCCTGCAAGGAGCTGGTGGAGAGCGGCAAGACCACCAGCATCCGCGACCTCTACTACATCACCAAGCACACCATCGGGGACACCAAGCAGAACACCTTCGAGGAGCAGGACGAGTCGGACCCCATCATCGAGGACCTCGAGGTCTCGCTCGACGCCCTGCGCGAGGAGCTCCACCTCTTCGCCTCGCGGAAGGGCTCGATGGTCGGCCCGGTCACCATCCGCGACAGCGGGGACACCATCGACCTCCGGCGCATGGGCTCGGGCGGCTGGGCGGTGCCCTCCATCGTCGAGGAGAACGTGGTCCAGTTCGGCAAGCACGAGGCCCGGTACATCCTGCTCATCGAGAAGGACGCGGTCTGGAGCCGCTTCAACGAGGACAAGTTCTGGAAGCGGGAGCGGTGCATCATCATCCAGGGCGGAGGCCAGCCGCCGCGCGGCGTGCGGCGCATGGTGCAGCGGCTCCACGGCGAGCTCAAGCTGCCGGTCTACGTGCTGGTCGACAACGACCCGTGGGGCTTCTACATCTACTCGGTGATGAAGCAGGGCTCGATCAACCTGGCCTACGAGTCGATGCGGATGGCGGTGCCCGCGGCCCGCTTCGTCGGCCTCTCCAGCTTCGACAAGGACAAGTACCAGCTCCCCATGAACGTGGCCATCAAGATGGACGAGGGCGACGTGGCCCGGGCCAGGCAGATGCTGGGGTACCCGTGGTTCGCCGACAAGCGGTGGCAGCGGGAGATCCAGGAGATGGTCCGCTCCGGCGTGAAGTTCGAGCTCGAGGCCCTCTCCCGGCGCGGCATCAGCTTCATCACCGAGGAGTACCTGCCGAAGAAGCTTCGTGACAAGGACTGGCTGGAGTAGATTGCCGCCGCTTTCAACCCGGATCAGGAGGAGGACCGCATGGCCGCCATCAAGGGCAACCGTTCGAAGCGCAAGGCCTCGCACCGCAGCAAGCCGAAGCGGGCGCAGGTGAAGCGGAAGCGCACGCTGTCGATCAAGCGCAAGCGCCGCGCCAAGAAGGGCCCGCGCTAGCTGGCGACGCGCCGTCGAGGCACCGTGGTGGCGGCCGGCCGGGGCTCCCCGCGCCGGCCGTTCCGTCTCTGCGGGGCGGCGGTTGCGCGGCGGGCCGGGCCGGGGCAGGCTGCCGGCATGAGCGCGCTGCCACCCCAGCTGGACGCCGGCACCCCGCTCCCCGCCGTCGAGGTGGTGGGAGCGGAGGGCGCGCCGGTGGCGCTCCCGGCGCTGGCCGGCGAGGGGCCGGCGCTCCTCTTCGTCTACAAGGCCGACTGCCCCGCCACCGCGGTGGCCGGCCCGGTGCTGGGCCGCTTCGCGGCGCTGGCCGGGCTGCGCGTGGTCGCCCTCTCCCAGGACGACGAGGCCGGGACGGCCGCCTTCGCGGAGGCCTGTGGCTGGGCGGGGAAGGTCCGGGTGCTGCGCGACCCCGAGCCCTGGCCCGCCTCGGACGCGCTCGGCGCGCGGGTCACCCCGACCTGGGTGCTGGTCCGGCAGGACGGGCGCATCGCGGCGGCCGCGGAGGGGTGGAGCCGGGAGGACGCCAACCGGCTGGCGGCGAGCGCCGCGGCGCTGCTCGGGCTGGAGGCGCGGGCGGTCTCGAGCGAGGGCGGCGCCGAGCCGGCGTGGCGCCCCGGTTGAAGCTCGCGCAACGCGGCGTAGGTGACGCCGCCAGGGGACCAGCGGCCGCGCGGGTGGGGGCTACACGGAGACGCGCAGCGCGCCGCGCCGCGGGGCCGGCGCCCGGGCGAAGTAGGGCGCGCACCGCTCCAGGAAGCCGGACAGGGAGTCCTGCTCGCCGGGCGAGAGGTGCGCCGCCAGCAGCGCCGGCAGCCGGGCCTGGGCCGCCGCGGCGCTCTCCTCGTAGCCGTCGATGGTGAGCGAGCCATCCACCAGCCGGTGGCGCAGCCAGAGCAGCCAGGTCTGGACCACGTCGGTCATGCAGTAGGCGGCGATCCGGTCATGGGCCCCGGCGGCGTAGAGCGCGCCGACGTCCTCCCCGGCCACGTCCACCTTGCCGGGCAGGCCCACCAGCTTGGCGTAGAGGTCGAGCGGCGCCGCGCCCCCGGAGCCGGCGCCGGCCAGCAGCTCCTTCACGTCGACGTGGGCGGGCGAGCCGCCCCGGCGCGCCTCGGCGAACCAGCCCGGGGCCGGCACCTGCAGCTTGAGCGAGCGCAGCGCCAGCACCGGGAGGTCGAACCCGCCGCCGTGGAAGGTGATGACGGTGGCCCCCTCGAGCCGGGCCCAGGCCCGCTCCAGGAAGCGCGGCTCGGGCTCCTTCTGGTCGGTCCAGCAGGCGGCGTCGGTGAGCGTCACCAGGCCACGCTCCTCGACCGCCTCCAGCAGGCAGGCGGCCACCGGGCGGTGGAAGGGGAGGGGGAGGAAGTCGCTGCGCCCGCCGGTGCGGGCCCGCCGATCGGCCACCACCCGCTTGAGCTGCTCGGCGTAGCTGGCTCCGCCACGCCGGCCCACCGAGGCCACCAGCTCCTCGTCGGGGACCGTCTCCAGGTCGATGGTCACGAACCGCCGCACACCCGGAGTGTGGCAGGGCGGTCTGACAGCGGCCGGCCCCCCCGCCCTACCTGGGGAACGACCGGGGCGGGACGTCGGCGAAGCCCTCGCCGTCGAGGGCGCCGAGGAAGGCCACCAGCTCGTCCACCTCGGCGTCGGTGAGCGGGATGGGCCGAGACAGCTCCGAGAGCCAGGGGTTGGCGATGCCGCCGGTCCGGTAGCGGACCACCGCGTCCCGCAGCGTCGCCAGCGACCCGTCGTGCATGTAGGGGGCGCGCCGCGAGACCTCGCGGAGCGTCGGGGTCTTGAAGGCGCCGGTGTCCCGCTCGTCGTGGGTCACGCCGGCCCGGCCGGGGTCGGCGAAGCCGCTGGCCGGCGGCGCGCCCGGCGGCGGCGGGCGCCAGCCGGTGCCGAGGTTGTGGAAGCGGGAGTCGGTGTAGTTGGGGCCGAGGTGGCACTTGTTGCAGCCGGCGCGGCCGAAGAAGAGCTGGCGCCCGCGCCGCTCGATCGGGGAGAGGGCGGCCTCGTCGCCGGCGTCGAACCGGTCGGCGCGGGCGTTGCCGGAGAGGCGGGTCGCCTCGTAGGCGGCCAGGGCCTCGGTGATCCGCTCGACGTCGACCCGGTCGTCGCCGAAGGCCTCGGCCATGGCGCGCCGGTAGCCGGGCCGGGCGGCCACGGAGGCGACCACCGCCTCGAGCGTGGTGGCCATCTCGACCGGGTTGGTGAGCGGTCCCCGCGCCTGCTCGGCCAGGCTGGTGGCGCGGCCGTCCCAGAACCAGACCGGGTAGATGGGCCAGGCGGCGTTGAGGATGGGCGGAGCCTTGCGCGTGCCCTGCTGGCCGCGGACGCCGGTGGAGTGGGCGGTCGGCTCGGAGAAGCCGTGGGCGGCGCGGTGGCAGGAGGCGCAGGAGATGGTGCCGTCGGCCGAGAGGCGGGGATCGTGGAAGAGCCAGCGGCCGAGGCGCACCTTCTCCGGCGTCACCCAGGGGGTGGCGGCGAAGTCGGCCGGGCTGCCGAGCGGCGGCTCGGGGAGGGGGCGGACCGGGTTGTCCGCCTCCCAGGCCGGGGTGGCGCCGCCGGGCTCGACCGAGCGCGGGATGGGCGGCGTGGCCCGGCAGGCGCCGAGGAGGGCGACGAGGAGCAGGGCGCTGGTGCGAGGGGCCGGACGGGGAGCGTGCACGCCCGCCTTGGCTACCGCGAGGGCGAACCACGGTCAATCGGCGATCGCCGGCTGCCCCGGGCGGCCCGGCTACCGCCAGACCTTGCACTCCGGCGCGACGGTGTGACAGGTCGCGTAGCAGGCGTTGGGCCCGTAGGACACGCACCTGGCGTCCTGCCAGCCGACGTTGGAGAGCGTCTTCACCAGGCCGTCGCGGTGGGTCGCGGTGGCCGGGGCGACCACGGCGTCGGCGCTGTAGCCGTTGCCGTGGCAGTCGGCGCAGGTCTGCAGCGGCGTGACGAACTGGAGGTGGAGGATGTGGAGCCCGGTGGACGTCGCCTGGGTCTGCATGTCCCCGTGGCAGGCGCCGCAGCCGAGCGGCGTGGCCCGCGTCCAGAGCGGGGTGGGCACCGCCGCCGCCGGCATGGAGGCGCCGTGGCAGTAGTTGGAGCAGGTGCCCTGGTCGCGGTTCCAGGGCGCGACCGGCGTGCCGTTGGCCCCCACCAGGTTGCCCGAGAAGACGACCGTGGCGTACGGCTCGGCGCCGTGCGCGGTGTCGCCCGCGGGTGGCACCGCGTGGCAGGTGGTGCAGTCCACGCCGTTGGCCAGGTGGGCCTGGTGGGCCCCGACCGTGATCTCGTTGGTCCCGGAGTGCCCGTGCGAGTCCACCGGCGGCGCCGCCTGCGATAGCGCCGTGCCGGGGCGCGTCGCGTCGCCGTGGCACGAGGTGCAGGAGAGCGTGACCACGTCGAACCGGCCGTTGAGGTGGAGGGAGGCATTGACCGTGGTGGTGGTGTAGCCGGCGTGGCACTTCGAGCAGTCCGGCTGACTCTGGGGGTGCGTCCCGCCCGGGGGCGTCGCCACCGCGCCGGTGCCGGCGCCGTGGCAGGAGTTGCAGGTCATGGCCACGCCCGAGTTCCAGGCGGGCTTGAGCTTGTTGCCGTTGGTGAAGTCGCCGTGGCAGTAGTTGGCGCAGGTGGGCTGGTCGCGATTCCAGGGGGCGACGGTGGCGCCCTGGGCGCCCACCAGGTTGCCGGCGAAGGCGACGGTCGCGTAGGGGCCGGCGATGTGGGTCCGGTCCCCGGCGGCCGGCACCACGTGGCAGGTGTCGCAGGCGACGCCGCCGTACACGTGGGCCTGGTGGGCCCCCACCGTGATGGCGGTCTCGGCCGACTGGCCGTGCGCGTCGAGGGGCGGCGCGGCCTGCTGCAGCGAGGAGCCGGACCGCGAGGCGTCGCCGTGGCAGCCCGTGCACTCGTTGGAGGCGCTCGGGGGCGGCGTCTGGGCCGAGCCCCCGCAGGCGCCGACCAGCAGCGAGCCGGTCAGTGCGACGACAAGGAGGAGCGGGCGGGTGCGCATGTGGTCGACCTCGTGGGGCGTGAGGACCAGGCGCCGCGGGCGCCCGGCCTCGGTGCCTTGCGAGTCTGCGCCAACCGGGGCGAGGGTCAACAGATTTGTGCGGCCGATCGGCGGGCTTCGCCCGGTTTGCAGGGCTTTTGCGGTAGGGGCCACCGGCGTGCCGAGGCCGCGGGACAGCGGCGCCGACGGCGGTGTATCATCCGCCGCCATCTCAACCATGGAGGCCGCGTGACCCAGGCCGAACGTGTTGCCCGTCAGGAAGCGCTGCGCGACGTGATCAAGCGGCTGGAGAAGGTGCTGGCCGAGTTCCGTGCCGAGGCGGAGAAGACCGCGGTCGGCTGCGACCACACCTACCCGGATGGCCGGGCCGCCGTGGCTGGCGGCAGCACCAAGATCTGCGCCATCTGCGGCGCCGTGCTCAAGGGACGCGACGCCAAGCTCTGGGGCTGAGCCGGGTCCGTCACATGGCCCTGCTCAGACCGTTCCGCGCCCTCCGGCCGCCGGCTGCGCTGGCCGCGCGGGTCGCCTCGCCGCCCTACGACGTGGTCTCCACCGCCGAGGCCCGGGCCCTGGCCGCCGGCAACCGCGACAGCTACCTGCGGGTCTCGCGCCCCGAGATCGACCTCCCGCCGGGGACCGACGAGCACGCCGACGAGGTCTACGCCCAGGGGAAGAGGAACCTCGACGAGCTGGTCCGGCGCGGGGTGCTGGTGCCCGAGGCGGGGCCGCGCTTCTTCGTCTACGCGCAGAGGATGGGCAGGCACCGGCAGGTCGGGGTGGTGGCCTGCGCCAGCGTCGACGAGTACGACCGCGGGCTGATCAAGAAGCACGAGAAGACGCGCGCCGACAAGGAGGAGGACCGGGTCCGCCACGTCGACGCGCTCTCCGCGCACGACGAGCCGGTCTTCCTCACCTACCGGGCGGTGCCGGCCATCGACGCCCTGGTGGCCGAGGTGCAGCGGGCCGCGCCGGAGTACGACCTGGTGACGCAGGACGCGGTGGCCCACCAGCTCTGGGTGGTCCCGGAGGCGGCGGCGTCCAGGCTGGAGGCGCTCTTCGGCGCGGTGCCGGCCCTCTACGTGGCCGACGGCCACCACCGCTCGGCGGCCGCCTCGCGGGTCCACGCGAGGCGGAAGGGGCAGCCGGGCGACCACGCCCAGTTCCTGGCCGTGACCTTCCCGCACGACCAGATGCAGATCCTGGCCTACAACCGGCTGGTGCGGGATCCGAGGCAGCGGTCGCCCATGGCGCTCCTGGCCGCGCTCCAGGAGGTGCTCGACCTCGAGCCGGCGGCCTCGCCGATCCCGGATCACCCGCAGGCCTTCGGCATCTACCTCGGGAAGCGCTGGTACCACGCCCACGTCCGCGCCGGCACCTTCGAGACCGCCGACCCCGTGGCCAGCCTCGACTGCTCGCTGGCGCAGGACCAGATCCTCGAGCCGCTCTTCGGCATCACCGACCCGCGCACCTCGAAGGACGTGGACTTCGTGGGCGGCATCCGCGGCCCCGAGGAGCTGGAGCGGCGGGTGGACGGGGAGGGCTGGGCGCTGGCGCTGCACCTCTTCCCCACCCGCGTCGAGCAGGTGATGGGCGTCTCCGACGCCGGGCTGATCATGCCGCCCAAGAGCACCTGGTTCGAGCCGAAGCTGCGCAGCGGGCTGTTCGTGCACCCGTTCTAGGGGCGCGGCGGGGCCTGGCGGCCATCGCGCACGGCCGGGGCGGCGGCCAGCGCCCTGGCCGCCTCGGGATCCAGCGACCTCACGTGCAGGTCCCGCTGCGGGAAGGGGATCTCGATGCCGGCACGGCCGAGGGCCTCGTAGACGTCGATGGTCACCTCGCTGGCCAGCTGCTGCCAGCGGTCGAAGTCGGCGGTCCAGAAGCGCAGCGTGAAGTCGATCGAGCTCTCCCCGAAGCGGAGGAAGAGGGCCACCGGGGCGGGGGCCTCCAGCACGCCGGCCCGACCCCGGACCGCGGCGAGGAGGAGGTCGATCACCTGCCGGGGCGGTGTCCCGTACGCCACCCCGACGCCGAGGTCGATGCGGCGCCGCTTGTCCGAGAGCGTCCAGTTGGTGACCTCGGTCGAGATCAGCGTGGCGTTGGGGACGATGACCTCGGCGCCGGGGAAGGTCCGCACCGTGGAGGAGCGGACCCCGATGCGCGTCACCTCGCCGGAGACGGCGCCGACCTCGACGACGTCCCCCACCTGGATGGGGCGCTCGTAGAGGAGGATCAGGCCGGAGACGAAGTTGTTCACCACGTTCTGCAGGCCGAAGCCGATGCCCACGCCCAGGGCGCCCACCAGGAAGGAGAAGCGGCTCATCTCCATCCCCGAGGCCAGCACCGCCCAGGAGAAGCCGAGCATGAGGATGAGGTACTGGATGGTGGTGGAGACGGCGGCGGGGACCCCCCGTGGCAGCTCGAGCTCGGCGAAGACGCCCTCGTCGAGCACGAACCGGACGAGGCGTGACAGCGCCAGGGCGAGGGCGGCGGTCACCGCGAAGGCCGCCACGTTGCCGAGGGTGACGTCCAGCCCGCCCAGCTGGAGCCGGAACCCCAGCACGGCTCCCCCGGCGGCGACCAGGGCCGCGTCGATGCCGAACATTCCGGCCGTTTTCCAGGCCCAGAGTGCCATGCTGGCGATTCGCAGGATCTTGACCGTGCGGTGCTGGAGCTGGTCGCGGTGCCGGGCCACCAGCGCCCGGTGCTGCAGGATCGGGAGGCGCAGGAGCGCCGAGATGGCGCCCTCCAGCACGGACTGCACGCCGAGCAGGAACACCGCCAGGATGGCGCTGGTGAGCACGGCCCCGGTGAGCCGTTCCGCCAGGGTGGCATTCCCGGCCACGTTGGAGACCATCGACACCACCAGCAGGCCGAGCGCTGCCGTGGTGGCGCCCCGCGTCGCCGGGCCCCAGGCTCCCCCCGCAGCGACCGGGCCCAGCCGCCGCCGGAGCAGGCCGCGCAGGAAGGCGGCGAGGGCGCCCACGGTCACGAGGAGCATCGCCAGGCGGGCGAGCAGCGTGCCCGGTGGGGCGATGGCGGCCAGCCTGTCCAGGGCGAACAGCGCCGCCAGCGCGTAGAGGGGACGCCGGTAGAGGTCGGGGAGGAGGCTCGGGAGGAGCCGGAGCAGCGGCGCCAGGAACACCAGGGAGAAGAGGTCCCGGAGGGTGGGCGGGAGGGGTTGTGAGAACCAGATCCCCGCGGTCAACGAGATCAGGAACGCCGCCGACCAGGGACGGGCGAGCACCTTCGCGGCGCCCTGGAGCGCCGCGTCCTCGGCCACCATGACCGCCACCGGGCGTCGCAGGGCGAGGAGCCCCACCCCGATGACCAGGACCAGCGCGAGGTGGATCCAGATTCGACCCGGTTGCTCGGCCAGGAAGGCGGCCAGGTCCCGCCGGGTCTCCCGCAGCGCCTGGCCCAGCTGCCCGCGCAGGGCCCCGGCCCGCTCTGGCACCGCGAGGGCCCGCCACAGGGGCACGCTCTCGATCTCGAAGAGCTGACGGTGCAGGGCGGCGTCGGCCTGGTCGACCGATGCCTCCGCCTGCGCCAGCTCGGTGCGCAGGTCGCTGACCCGGCCCTGGAGCTCGAGGAGCCGGTCCTGCTGGGCCGTGAGGCGGCCCTCCACGAGCCGCAGGCGCGACTCCGCCTGGGCGATCTGACGGACCACGGCCGGCGGCGCCCGCTCCCGGCGGGCCGCCTCGGCGGTCAGCTGCCAGGACGCCAGCAACTGCTGGAGCTCCCGGATGGCGCCCGCCAGCAGGCCGGAGCGCTTCTCGAGGACCGCTTGGGCGTCGGCCAGGACCAGGTCCGCGCGCGCCAGGGCTTGCCGGAGCCCGTCGATCTCGCGGGCCGAGGCTTCCTGGAGCCGCTGGGGCTCCAGGTCCCGTCGCAGGCGCTGACCAGCCGCCGCCGCCGACGCCAGCCGTTCCTCCACCTCCTCCACGGCGGGGTCGACCTCCGCGGCAGCCTCCGCCCGCCGCAGCGGCGCGTCGAGCTCGGCGGCGGCGCGGAAGACCTGCTCCGGCGGGATGGGCTGCGGCGACGGGGGCTCGGGCGCCTCGGCGGCCTTCTTCGCTTCGGCCTCGGGCTCGCCGCCCGTTCCGGCCGGGCGGACGGCGCCGGCCGGGCCGGCGGCCAGCAGGGCGGCCGCGGCCAGGGAGATCCAGGACCACGCGCGCGTCGTCATCGGCTCACCCCTCCCGGCGCCCAGGATAGTACCCCCCGGCCGTGAAGCCGGCGACGCCGTCGCGGGCATCTCCCGTCCCAGGGGACGGTCGCCGCGGCCGAGGCAGGACGAGGGGCGGTGCGGCTCAGGCCGCCGCCAGCTGCCTTCGCACGGTCACGATCAGCCGCTCCACGCCGAAGGGCTTCTCCAGCACCGCATCGGCCTCGGCCTCGAGGCCGGCCGCCCCGCGCGCGGGTGGCAGGCCGGAGATGAGCACGAGCCGCATGCCGGCCAGGGCGGGCTCGCGCCGGACGCAGGCCACCAGCTCCGCGCCGGTCATCCCCGGCATGAAGTGATCGACGATCAGCAGCGCCGGGCGCGGCGGCGCCGCCAGCCGGAGCAGCGCCCCGGCCGCGTCGCGCGCCACCGACACCTCGAACCCCTCGCCGGCGAGGCACTCGGAGATGTTCTCCAGCAGCGCGACGTCGTCGTCGACGACCAGGATGTGGGGGCGGTGCGCCACGGCCGGGACCTTACCGGGCGCTCCCGGCCACGGCAACCAACGGGCCGCCGGCCGGTCAGCGCCCGTTGACACCTCGGCGAGGAACCGCGGCCCGGCCCGCACGTCGAGCGGCTTGCCCGGGCCGGCGCGGCCCCCATCCTCGACGACGTCGGCCTGCGGGCCTGGGCCCTGGTGCTGGACGAGCCGACCAACCACCTCGACCTGCCGTCCGTGGAGCGGCTGGAAGGGGCGCTCCGGGCCTGGCCGGGGGCGCTGCTGCTGGTCAGCCATGACGAGGCGCTCGCCGCCCGCCTCACCGCCGGCTCCTGGCACATCGCGTCGGGGCGGGTTCGCGTCGCCTGATCCGGCCGCGACGACGGGCGCAGCTCTCCAGCCGCCGCTATGGGATGCCGAGGCACGGGGCGGGGGAGGTGGCGCGTGACGGCGCAGGAGCGGACCATCGAGGGGTTGCCGCCGCACCTGCGGCGCTGGGTGGTGGTGCAGGACTACGCCGCCTACACCGAGGTCGACCAGCAGACCTGGCGGACCCTCCTCGGCCGGCTCACCGCGCAGCTGGCCAGCACCGCCCACCCACGCTACCTGGCCGGCCTGGCCGGCACCGGCATCGCGGTCGACCGGATCCCCAGCCTCGACGAGATGAACGAGCGGCTGGCCCCGCTCGGCTGGGGGGCGGTGGCGGTGCGCGGCTTCATCCCGCCCGCGGTCTTCACCGAGCTGCAGAGCCGGCGCGTGCTGGCCATCGCCGTCGGCATCCGCCGCCCCGAGCACCTCGAGTACACGCCGGCCCCCGACATCGTCCACGAGAGCGCCGGCCACGCGCCCTTCATCGCCGATCCCCGCTACGCCGAGTACCTGCGGCGCTGCGGCGAGGTGGGGTGGAAGGCCATCGCCGCGGCCGAGGACCAGGCCGTCTTCGAGGCGGTGCGCGACCTCTCGGTGGTGAAGGAGGACGCCCGGGCCACGCCGGAGGAGCTGGCGCTGGCCGAGGGGCGGCTGGGCGCGGCCATCGCCAGCGTGCCGTTCGCGTCGGAGGGGGCGCGCGCCAGCCGGCTCTACTGGTGGACGGCCGAGTACGGGCTGGTGGGCGACCTGGCCTCGCCGCGCCTCTACGGCGCCGGCCTGCTCTCCTCCGTCGGCGAGGCGGCGCGCTGCCTCGGCCCCGGGGTGCGGCGGCTGCCACTCGAGGCCGGCTGCGCCGAGGTGGCCTTCGACATCACCCGCATGCAGCCGCAGCTCTTCGTGGCCCGCGACTTCGAGCAGCTCTTCGAGGTGCTGGAGGCCTTCGCGGCCACGCTCTCCTTCCGGCGCGGCGGCGACCACGGCCTGGGCGAGGCGCTCCGCGCTCGCACCGTGGTGCAGCTGGCCTTCCCCGGCGGGCGGGAGCTCTCCGGGCGCGTCGCCGGGCTGGAGGCGGCCGGGGCGACGGTGGCGCCCGGGCTCTCGGCGGCGCTGGCCCGGCTCGAGGGACCGGTCCTGCGCTCCCGGTGCGGCCGCGCCGAGGGGGGCTGGTTCGACGGACCCGCCCTGGTGGCCTTCGGCTCGGCGCCGCCGCTGCCGCCGGGCCGGTTCCGGCTGGCGCTCGAGACCGGCCTCTCGCTCGGCGGCTTCCACCTCGGCGGCGGCGAGGTGCTGGAGCTGGCCGGCTCGCTGCGTGGCCGCCCCCTGGCGCTGCCGCGCTGGGCCCTGCTGGAGGTGGCGGCGGGGCTGCCCTCGGTGTCCGGTGGCGCCGCCGGCGCCGCGGCGGGCTGACCCCGGGTCGGCGCGGTCAGGGACCGGCGGCCGGTGCCGGCGGGGCGCCGCCGCGGATGGTCCGCTCGGCCCGGCAGGCCTCCTCCAGCCCCGCCTCGCAGGCCTGGCGGATGTACCGGTAGCCCAGCTCGGCGTCGGCCGGGACGCCCTGGCCGCGGTAGTAGCGGTAGCCGACGTTGGCCAGCACCGACCGGGCGGCAGCGCGGGCCGGGCTGGCCGGGGCCTCCCGCAGGAGCCGCTCGCCGATGGCCGCGGCGGTGGCCAGGTCGTCGTGCCCCAGGGCCACCACCGCCCGGATCAGCTCCACCTGGTCGGTGTGGACGCCGCCCTGGTCGAGCCGAAGCAGCTCGCGCTCGGCGGTGGCCAGGTCCTCGCGATCGAGGGCCTCCAGGGCCGTCTGGGTGGCCTGGTCCGCGGCGTAGCGGGAGAGGCCGGGGCGGGGCCAGACCGCGGCGGCGAACAGGGCGGCGAAGGCCAGCGCGAAGGGGAGCCAGGCGCGGGCGCGCCGCGGGAAGGGGCGGGTCATGATCCAGGCGGCGAGCGCGCCGGTGGCCAACCCGCCGAAGTGGGCGGCGTGGTCGATGGGGAGGCTGGCCGCCACCGCCAGCACGGTCCAGACGCCGAGCTGGGCGGCGACGCTGAGCGTGGTCGGGCTGCGCAGGAACGGCCCCCACCCCGGCAGCAGGCGGCGGTGGAGCACCAGCGTGGCCCCGATCATCCCGAAGAGCGCCCCGGAGGCGCCGGCGCCGATGACGTCATGGGTGGCCATCGAGGCCGCCGACGCGCCCACGCCCGCCAGCAGGTAGAGGGCGAGGAAGCGGCCGTGGCCGAAGGTCCGCTCCACCATCCGGCACCAGCCGAAGCCGAAGATCGAGTTGGCCAGCAGGTGGATCCAGCCGATGTGGAGGAAGACCGCGGTGAGCAGCCGCCACCACTGGCCCTGGCCGATCAGGCCGCGCTCCAGCGCACCGGCGGCGATCAGCGCCTCGCTGCCGGTCGGGTCGTCGAACCGCCAGGCCACGAAGGCGAGGACGGCGACGTTGACGGCCACCAGGGCGGCCGCCGCGGGGGCCTCCCTCAGCGGCTCGAGGCGCGAGGGGCGGGGAGGCCAGCCGGGCGGGTCCGCCGGCCGCCAGGGCGGGGGCGGCGGCGCACCCTCGTCCGGTTCGACACGGCGCCAGGGCTCGGCGTGGTGGGGCGCGGGCTGGCGCGGGACCTGCTCCATGGCGCCACCATACCCCGGGCCCCGGGGCGGCGGGCGCGTTCGGGGAAGTGGGCCGGTCGCGTTCCAGCGGTTACTATGGACCCCGTGAGCGAGCACATCGTCAACCCGCGCCGCGCGCCCCGCGCACCGGCGCGCTGCTCGGCGCAGGTCGAGGCTCCGGATGCATCCTGGGCCACGGAGACCGAGGACGTCGGGCCCTCCGGCTGCCAGCTGGTGGCGCCGCGGGCCATGGCGCGCGGCCTCCCGCTCGGCCTGGTGATCACCAACCCCCGGGTGCCGGGATCGCTGAAGGCGGTGGGGATGGTGGCCTGGTGCAGCCCGCAGGCGCCGTGGCGGGTGGGCGTGGCCTTCGCCGACTCCAGCCGCGAGCCGGCCGAGCGATGGTTCAACCAGCTGGTGGCGACCTTCCCCGGGCTCGGCAACCAGCGCCGCGTGCCCGAGCGTCTCCCCACCGACGCCATGCTCTATCTCTCCGCGCCGCCCAGCCTGGTGGACTTCACCCCCGAGGAGGTGGGGGTGCTGCGCCACGTGGCCAGCGGGATCACCGTGGCCGAGCTCCGCAGCCGTCTCGCCAGGAACTGGAGGGGGTCGCAGCGCGCCATCTTCTCGCTCATGGCGCGGGGGGTGCTGACCCTCTCCCGGGCCGGATCGGCCCACCCCGCGGCCTGGAAGCGGGTGATGGCGGAGCTCGGCGCCGAGTTCGTCACCGAGCAGTCGCGCGCGCGGCCGGCGCCGTTCACCGAGGCCGTCGGGCTGGAGGTCCCGCCGGACGCCGCTGGCGGGGTGGACCTCGACCTGGGGCTGGACGTCTCGCCGCCGCTCGAGCTGGCGGAGCCGCCCGGGAAGAGCCCGGCCCGGCCGCCGGCTCGGCCCCCGCCCTTGCCGGCCCGCCCCCCACCCCTGCCGACCCGGCCCGCTCCGCCGGCCCCGGGGGCCTCGTCGGCGGGGACCGGCTGGCGCGGCGTGGTCCGCAACCGCCCGCGCGATGCCCAGGAGTGTTTCGACCTCGGCAAGGGGGAGCTGGAGGCGGGGCGAGCCAGCAGCGCCCTGGCCCACCTGCGGCGCGCCCTCCAGCTCGCCCCGGGGGACGCGGAGATCGCCGGCTGGATCGGCAAGGCCTTGAAGGGGCCGCCGCCCAAATCCTCCTAAATTGTGGACCGGACTGGTCAAATCGACGGGTCCGGCGGCCTTGACTCGCCAGCCCCGCATTGGTACTCCCGGCGGGCCGCTCGAATCCCCAATTGATACGGAGGGTACGTCCCCGATGTACAAGATCGTCCGCCGCGAGGCCTTCTCCGACACGACGTTCCTCTGGGATGTCCATGCCCCCGACGTGGCCAGGGCGGCCCAGCCGGGCCACTTCGTCATGCTCCGCCTCGGAAACGGCTCGGAGCGCATCCCGCTCACGGTGGCCGACTTCGACCGCGAGGCGGGCACCATCACCATGGTCATCCAGGCGCTCGGCAAGACCACGCGCCAGATGATGACGGACTACAAGGAGGGGGACGAGTTCGAGGACTTCGTCGGCCCGCTCGGCCTGCCCCAGCACGTCGAGCAAGGTCGGCCACGTGGTGCTGGTGGGCGGCGGCCTCGGGCGTGGCGCCGGTCTACCCGCAGCTGCGCGCCTTCAAGGAGGCGGGCAACCGCGTCACCGGCATCATCGGCTTCCGCAACAAGGACCTGGTCTTCTGGGAGGAGAAGTTCGCGCAAGTACTGCGACGAGCTGATCGTCTGCACCGACGACGGCAGCTACGGCAAGCCGGGCTTCGTCACCCAGGCGCTCAAGGAGCTCTGCGAGAAGGACAAGCCCGAGCCTGGCCGTGGCCATCGGCCCGCTCCCCATGATGAACGCCTGCGTCGAGACCACGCGCCCCTTCGGCGTGAAGACCATGGTCTCGCTCAACGCCATCATGGTGGACGGCACCGGCATGTGCGGCTCCTGCCGCGTCACCGTCAACAAGGAGGTGCGCTTCGCCTGCGTCGACGGCCCGGACTTCGACGGCCACCAGGTCGACTTCAAGGAGCTGCTCTCCCGCCAGAAGCGGTTCAAGGCCCAGGAGACCAAGGCCACCGAGGACTACGCGCACGTCTGCAACCTCGAGAAGCAGCTCTTCGAGGAGGAGAAGCGCAACTACAAGAAGATCAAGGAGCTGTCGCCGCACCAGGCCAAGATGCCGGAGCGCGACCACGTGGAGCGCGCCCGCAACTTCAAGGAGGTCAACCTCGGGTACTCGCTCCAGGACGCCCTCCTCGAGGCGGAGCGGTGCATCCAGTGCGCCAAGCCGACCTGCATCGCCGGCTGCCCGGTGGCCATCGACATCCCGCGCTTCATCCGCCACCTGGTGGTGCGCGACATCGACGGCGCCCTCGAGGTGATCCGCGAGGCCTCCATCTTCCCGTCGGTCTGCGGCCGCGTCTGCCCCCAGGAGACGCAGTGCGAGGCCCAGTGCATCATCGCCAAGAAGGTGGAGTCGGTCGGCATCGGCCGGCTGGAGCGGTTCGTCGGTGACAACGGCAAGCTCAAGCCGGCGGTCCCGCCGGTCTTCGCCGCCAAGGACAAGCTCGGCAAGGTGGCGGTGTGCGGCTCGGGCCCCGCCGGCCTGGCCGTGGCCGCCGACCTGGTGAAGTTCGGCTGCGACGTCACCGTCTACGAGGCGCTCCACGTGGTGGGCGGCGTGCTGCGCTACGGCATCCCCTCCTTCCGCCTGCCGCGCGACATCATCGACCGCGAGGTGCAGAGCCTGGTGGACCTGGGCGTCAAGATCGAGACCAACAAGGTCATCGGCAAGACCTTCACCGTGCCCCAGCTGATGGGCGAGAAGGGGTACGACGCGGTGTTCCTCGGCGTCGGCGCCGGCGCCCCGGCCTTCCTCGGCATCCCGGGCGAGTTCGCCGGCCAGGTCTACTCGGCCAACGAGTTCCTCACCCGCGTCAACCTGATGGGCGGCGACCAGTTCCCCTTCAAGGACACCCCGGTCTCCATCGGCAAGAGCGCGGTGGTCATCGGCGCCGGCAACACCGCCATGGACTGCCTGCGCGTCGCCAAGCGGCTCGGCACCGAGACGGTGCGCTGCGTCTACCGGCGCACCGAGGCCGAGGCGCCGGCCCGCATCGAGGAGATCCGCCACGCCAAGGAGGAGGGGATCGAGTTCTTCTTCCTCCACTCGCCGGTGGAGATCTACGTCGACGGCGACGGCAACGTGAAGGGGATGAAGGTCGAGGAGATGGTCCTCGGCGAGCCGGACGAGAAGGGGCGCCGCAAGCCCGTCGCCACCGGCAAGTACAAGGACCTCGAGTGCGACACGGTGATCTACGCGCTCGGCACCAAGGCCAACCCCATCATCACCCAGTCGACGCCCGGGCTGGCCCTCAACAAGTGGGGCAACATCGTCGCCGACGACGGCAAGACCCAGTGCACCTCGCTGCCGGGCGTCTTCGCCGGCGGCGACATCGTCACCGGCGGTGCCACGGTGATCCTGGCCATGGGGGCCGGGCGCCGGGCGGCCCGCTCCATCGGCGCCTACCTGAAGGGCAAGAAGCAGAAGTGGCCCGTCACCGAGGACGACATGACCGCCTTCACGCCGCCCACCCCGCTGGCCGCCGGCGCCAGCACGACGCCGGCCCCGTCCAGCTCCGGCCAGGGCAAGGTCTGCCCCAAGTGCCGGCAGCCGCTCGAGGGTGACGAGGAGTACGTCTGCTGCGCCACCGCCAAGCTCACCTGGAAGTGCCAGGACTGCGCCAAGGTGAGCGAGGGCTTCGCCTTCCCCTACGGGATGTGCCCGGCCTGCGGCGGCAAGCTCACGGTGGCCGACCCGACCCGGGTGGCCGACGCGGCCGCGCTCGAGGCGGTCCGCATCGCCTTCGAGATCGAGCTGGGCGGCATGGCCTTCTACGGCCGGGCCGCGCAGGAGGCCCCCGACCCGATGCTCCGCCAGCTCTTCGGGCGCTTCGCCGAGATGGAGAAGGAGCACATGGCGACGCTGTCGCGCCGCTACCACGTGGAGGTGCCGGCCGGGGGTGACTTCAAGGTCGACCGGGCCGCCATCTACGCCGGCATCCCCAACCGTCCCGAGGACCCGGCCAACCTGTTCCGCATCGCCATCGCCTTCGAGGAGCGGGCGGTGAAGTTCTTCACCGAGCGCGGCGCCTCGGTGGCCGAGGGGACGCCCGAGCGGCAGCTCTACAAGGAGCTGGCGGCGGAGGAGCGGGAGCACGTCGACCTCCTCACCACCGAGCTGGCGCGCTGGCAGGCCGGCAAGCCGGGCCTGATGTAGGGCTCGCTCCCGCGCGAGGAGCACGAGGGCCCGGTCCTGGGAGGACCGGGCCCTTCTCGTCTCGTCGGGTCGGGGCGCCGGCCGGGCCGGCGCCGGCGTCAGCCGATCTCGACCGCGCTGGGGCTGTAGCAGGAGAGGGCCAGCAGGCTGGTCCGCTGCCACTTGCGCGCCGGGCTGGAGATGAAGCGGAGCCGGTACTGCTTGTCGCCGGCCCCCTGGATCTTCTGGATCCAGTAGATGAAGCTCTTGAAGCCCGACGAGTTGCAGAACTCCAGCTCGGTGAAGTCGACGCGCACGTCCTTGGCCCCGGCCTTGAGCAGGTGCGCGTGCACCTGGTCGACGAACGGGTTGAGCACGCTGGCCGGGTTGACCGTGCTGATGGTGCCGCGGAAGTGCACCCGGGCGCCCATGGGCTCCAGGTGCATGGCCGCCGAGTACTTCTCCTCGGAGACCTGGATGGCCGGCGCGCGGGCGCCGGGGGGGACGGGTTAGCCATGGATGCCTCCGGGGACTTTGAGCTGGGGCGCGCGCAGGCGGCCCCAGGCGAGGACCTTGATGCGGTTCCCCTCGCGGGTGATGGAGAGATCGAGCTGGGCCTCGAAGCGGACGCGCGCCAGGCCGAGCCCGCCGCGCTGGTTCATGGGGGCCTCCGCCATGGCGCGCAGGTAGCTCTGCAGCGGATCGGGCTCGCGGTTGATGCGATCCAGCCGCCCCAGCAGGTCCTGGTACTGCTGGTCGGTGGCGGGGTTGGAGACGGCGATCTCGATCCGATCGGCGGCGGGATCGACCTGGAGGGTCAGGTCGACGCTCTCGCCCCCGGCGTGCGGGATGGCGTTCTGCATCAGCTCGTGGACCGCCAGCGCCACCTGCGCCTCGCGGCTCTCGCCGGGGCAGGCGCAGGCGCAGAAGGACTCCACGAACCGCCGGATCTCGTCCACGAAGACCCAGGGTGGCTTCATCCGCAGCATCAGGAAGATGGGGCGGTCGGCTTGGCTCGGCTCAGTCGTCATCGTTCTTCCGCCTCAGGACTACCACGGTGATGTCGTCCGCCTGCTCGGCGGCGTGCGCTTCCACCTGCCCGAACACCTCGGTCAGGATCTCCGCCGCCGACGGGGGGTGCTCGGCCCGCAGCACCTCGACGAGCCGGTCCTCCCCGAACAGCGCCCCCTCGGAGTCCTGGGCCTCCACCACGCCGTCGCTGATGAAGCAGACGGCGTCGCCGGGGCCGAGCTGGAACTCGTAGGAGACGATCTGCGAGGAGAGGTCGGCGGTCAGGCCGACCCACGGCCCGGCCGGCTCGATGACGTCGACGGCGCCGCCGACGCGGGCGATGAAGATCGGCTGGTGGGCGCCGGCGGCCACGAAGCGGCCGCCCCCCATGTGGCGGGCCGCCATCAGGGTCAGGTAGTCGTCGCGCCCCATCCGCAGGCGGACGTTCTCGTGCACCACCCGGTTGACCGCCGACACCACGTCGCGCGGGTCGCGGGTGGGATCGTCGGCGATGGTCCCGTAGGCCGCGGCCTGCGCCATCATCATCACCAGCCCGGAGTTGATGCCGTGGCCGGAGACGTCGCCCACCAGCACCCAGGAGGTCTCGGGGAAGGAGAGGATGTCGTAGAGGTCGCCGCCCACGTCCTCGGCCGGCTTCATGCGGGCCGCCACCTCGTAGCCGGGGATGGCCGGGCTGTTGGGCAGGATGGCGGTCTGGATCCGGTGGGCGATCTGCACTTCCTTGCGGAGCGCCTCGGTGCGCTGCAGCTCGTCGTGGGAGCGGGCCACCTCGGCCACCATGGTGTTGAAGGAGCCGACCAGGGCGCCCAGCTCGTCCGAGTAGCTGCCCGGGATGCGCGTGGAGAGGTCACCGCCGGCCACCCGGGACATCGAGGCCGGTCACCTCGGAGAGCGGCCGGGCGGCGGCCCGCAGGGCCCCGACGCTGACGAGCCCGGCGCCGGCCAGCACGGCCAGGAAGAGGATGCCCAGCAGGATTCGGAGCTTGCCCAGCTGGCCGAAGGCCGAGGCCTCCGGCTCCACCATCATCGCGGTCCAGCCGGGCGCCAGGGGGGCCCGGTCGGTCCGCACCGAGAGCAGGGGCGCGGCGCCGGCCGGCGCGGTGCGCGCCAGGGTGCCCATGGGGGCCGGCGACTGCACCACCGGCAGCACCAGGCTGGCATCCAGGTCCGGGGGCACCAGCACCAGGGCGCGGGTGGCGTCGTAGACCACCGGGATCAGGTCGCCGTCGGCGCCGCCGATCTCCTCGAGGAGGCGCCGGATGGCGCGGGTGGAGATGGCCGCCACCACCGTGCCGACCACGTCGTTGGCGAAGTCGCGCACCGGGGAGGCCACCAGGATGACCACCTCGTCGTCGCCCTCCGCGTCGAGCTGCGTGATCCTCCCCAGCTCGACGGTGCCGGGCTCCTCGGCCAGGGCCCTGTCGATCACCCCCAGCGCGAGCTGCCGGCCGCGCTGGCTGGCCAGGGCCACGCCGCGCCGCTCGCCCTCGGCGCCGGCCCGGACGCCGGCCAGCAGCGTCCCCTCCATCCCGGTCAGGGCCACCGCGGCGATCGAGCCGCCCTGGTCCTGGATGAGCCGGCGCAGGAAGTCCTCGGCGAACTTGGGGTCGCCCGAGTCGAGGGTGAGCTGCATGGCCTCGGCCTCGGACCAGGCCCTCACGGTGAGGGTGCGCTCCCGCTGGTAGCGCAGCACCGCCTCGTGGACCTCGCGGGAGCGGGCCTGCAGGTGGTCCTTGACCGCCGACTCGACCACGCCGCGGGCCACCCAGTCGAAGCCGAAGGCGGCCACCAGCAGCGCGCCGGCCACCAGGGCCAGCGTGGCCGCCAGCAGGCGCAGCCGGAGCGAGTTGGCGACCCGCTGGAACACTACCGGGAGCCCTGCGTGGTCGAGTAGTACTTGAGGAACTCGTAGATGTCGGCCGCCTGCTCCTCGTTGATGCCGGAGTTGGGGCGCCGGATCATCTTCTTCATGTAGCGCTTCCACTCGCCGGCATCGAAGCGCGAGTTGATGGGCCGGGCCACCGGGTGGCACTTGGAGCACTTGGCCGTGAACAGCGGGTAGCGCTTCTGCATGGCCGGAGGCCAGGACGAGACGTCGATCTTGTCCGGGCCCCCGTCACGCGGGTCCCAGTCCGCCTTGCCCGGATCCTTGGCGCCGATGGCCAGCGCCGCCGCCAACACCACGCCCAGCGTGTAGTTCATCAGAAGGCCCCCCCGAAGCCGACGTGGCCCGAATGAAACACCACGAACGTGCTCGGCTTCCAGTATTCGTACGACAGCTTCATGTAGATCCCCGAGACCGGGGTGATGACGGTGCCGACGGTGAGCCGCTCCAGGGCGGTGTCCGGGGTCATCTCGGCCACCGAGCCCGGCAGCGGGACGCCGATGCGCTCCAGCTTGTCGTAGCGGTAGATCATGGCGAGGTAGCGGCCGAGGGGGTGCTCCAGCTCCCCGTAGAAGCCCTTCTTGTCGAAGTAGTCGTCCACCAGCGCCCACTGGTAGCCGGAGGCGTCGGGATCGAGGGCGGTCCGCCGCAGGGCGTACTCACCGCGCAGCGTGATCTTCCAGAGCTGGATGGACGCGTCGGCGCCGGCCACCTGGTACTGCAGCCTGGCGTCCCGGTCGTAGCGTCCGCCGGTGTAGCTGGCCCCGAGGCTGACGTCGCCGAGGACGGCGCCCGGGTCGCTCGAGTAGGTCAGGGCGACGCGCCCGCCGTAGGACGGCACCTTGTTGTTGTCGGTGTACGGGGAGGTGCGGAGCGCCATCCACTCCACGTCGTTGGTCCCCTTGAGGCCGGCGACGGCGTAGCCGGCGTACCAGACCTGGATCACGCTCCCCAGCCAGGTCTGGCCGTAGAGCATCACCCCGGTGTCCACGTAGGGGAGCATGATCACCGCCCGAGTTGAACGAGGTCCGGTCGGCGTAGGCCATGCGCCCCATGTCGTAGATGAGCGGCGCCGAGGTGGTCTTGTGGCCGGACTGGTCGATGCGGTTGGCGTACTCGCCGAAGGGGACGTTGAGCCGGCCGAACTGGGCGTTGAACCACGGCTTGGGCTGCCAGTCGAGCACCACGTGGTCCATCTCGATGCCGTGGCAGCTGATGCAGGCCTTGGCCGAGAAGGAGAGGGTGTCGTGCACGTCGACGCCGAACCGCATCGAGGCGTCGATGGTGATGCCCTGCGGCGCCTTCACCTTGTCGGCGTCGGGCTGCTGGTCGGGGATGACCCAGCTGTCCACGTAGGCGGAGCCGGAGAACTGCAGGCTGGGGGCCGCGGCGGCGCGCGCCGCCACCAGCGCGGCGGCGGCCACGGCGATCGAGGCGGCCACGCGCCCGGCGCGTCGGTCAGTCATTGGGGGCTCCGCTGCGGATCCAGGCCTCGATGGACAGGATCTCCTCCTCGCTGAGAGGCTCGCCCACGCTCGTCGGCGGCATCCGGTCCCCGAATCCTCCCACGGAAGCGTGCGTTCCGCTGATTTTGTTCATCAAATAGCTGCGCTCCGGATGGCCCGGATCGACCAGGTCGAGCGGCGCCTGGACCGAGGGGACCGACACCAGCTGCGACCAGCCCACCTCGGCATCGAGGGAGACCGGCACGCCGCTGGGCGGGGGCGGCCCGCCCGAGTGGCAGGCGGTGGTCGCGCAGCGCGGCACGAAGATGTTGGCGCTGATGGTCGAGTAGGCGCCGCTCCCACCTCCGCCGCCCGTGCCGCCGCCCTTGCGAGGCGGGAGCTGGGCGTCGTCGGGATCGCCGGTGACCCGCCGCCGCGCCAGCTCCAGGGTCCAGGTCCCATCCGCCCAGCGGGCCACGGCCCGCACGTCGTCGCGGTGGGGGCTGGGGCGGTGGAGGACGAAGCCCGGCAGGGTGAACGGCCCGGCGCCGGTGGGCGGGGCCAGCGCCACCGGCGGCGTGCCGACCGGCGGGGGCGGCGGGGAGGCGAGGTAGCGCGGGTCCCAGCCCGGCTCCCGGTCGGTGAGCTGCCAGAACAGGTAGGGCGGGTTGAGGGTGAAGTCACCGCCGCCGGTGCCGGTGGCCCTGGCGAACGGCTGGCCGGGCAGGGCGCCGGTGAGGTTGGCCGCGGCGGTGCCGCGGCTGCACGGGTAGACGAACTGGCCGAGGCCGTCCTTCTGGCTGCAGGCCCGCGAGCAGGTGAGCCCGTCGGCGGCGTCGCAGCGATCGCCGGCCGGGCCATCGGCCTCGATGCGCAGGTCGTCGGCGAGGCCGTAGGGCGCGGTGGAGGCCGCCCGCCAGGCCCAGGCGTCGAGCCGCTCGCCGGAGGCGGCGGTGCGGCAGGAGAAGCTGGCGAGGTAGCCCGCCGGCGGCCACGGGGCGGGGGTCGGCACCGGCGGGATCAGGAGGGTCGGCGCCGAGGCGACGTGGCAGGCGGTGGCGCAGCCCCGGGTGGCGTGGCTGGTGGCGCCGTCGCCGATGGCGAAGGAGACGTAGGCGGCGTCCTCCATCCGGCTCCGGTCCTGGCGCCAGGCCTTCCCCACCGCGTCCCAGCTCCAGGGCTGCTCGACGTCATGCCGGGCCGGCGCGCTCCAGCGGAGCTGCAGGTAGAGGTCCTGGTCGTCGAAGCCGGCCCGGACCTGCACGCTGGCCACCCCGTGATCGAAGGGGGGCAGCGGGATGGAGCAGCCGCTCGAGCCCTCGGCGGCGGTCGCCGGCGGCGCGTCGGGCCGGCAGGGGCTGGGGCAGGCCGGGGCGCCGGTGGTCGGATCGATCACCTGGCTGTGGTGCGTCCTCCACCGGCAGTACCAGCCCGGGGCGGCCAGGCCGGCGGCCGGCCCCGGGGCCGCCAGCGCCACCTCGGTGGCGGGCCAGCCCGCCCATTCGCCGGCGTCGCCGTCGAGCACGGGCGGGGTGGCGAAGCGGTGGGCCAGCACCTCGCCGGGGCCGGCGCTGGCGCCGATGAACTTGAGCAGGACCGGGCCGGAGCTCTGCGGGATCTTCCCGCCGCCGGCCACCACGCCGATGGACACCACGGTGTCGGCGGGCGCCGAGCCGGCCTCCGGGCTCGGGACGCAGGCGACGGCGGACCCGGCCGCGATCGCGGCGATGAGCAGGCGTGCCGAGCAGGGCCTCATGTCATGACGGCGCCCGAGCGGGCGCCCCCTCCCCCCGTGGAGCCGTTGCAGGAAATCGCGAGCGGTGACCCATGGTACCGGGTGCCGGCGTGTGGGTGTCAATGCGCCTCGGTGGACCGGCCCTGGGCCTGGCTCGACACCAGCTCGAGCTTCTCGGCGCGGCTCAAGCCCTTCAGGGCGGCCTCCCTTCGCAGCGCGCCGCCCCGTCCCCGGACCGGTGCGCTCCACGCCAGCGTCACCGGCAGCCGGGAGCGCGTGTACCGCGCCCCGCGGCCGGCGGCATGGGCGGCCAGCCGCCGGGCCAGGTCGTTGGTGGCGCCGGTGTACAGGGTGCCGTCGCCGCAGCGCAGGATGTAGACGCGCCAGCCGCGCGGCCGCCGTGCCACCGGCTACCGGCCGCGCTGGGCGCTGCGGGCGGTGCGCTTGGCCACGAACGGGTTGCTGGGCTTCCCGCCTCGCGGCAGGGGCGCGGCGGCCGGCTTGGCCTCCAGGTGGACGGCGTGCTCCGGGCCGGGGGCGACCGGCTCGGCGCGGTGGACCGGCTTGCCATCCTTCTTCCGCTTCTTGCTGACGGGCATGTGACCTCCTCTGGGGATGCGTGGATTCTAGCCGGAAACCGGCGGCGCCCGCGGCGGACGATCGGGCCCGGCGCCGGCCGGACGCGCCAGGACCGGCGCGGGCGGCTGGACCATGTAGTGGGGCGACATGATCTGGATGCCGGCCTCGTTGAAGAGGTCCTGGATCCGGCCGTGGAGCTCGGAGAGGACCTGGGGGCGGTCGATGGGGTTCTCCAGCCGGGCCACCAGGTCGTAGGTGACGAAGAAGTCGGAGAGCGAGCGCTGCAGCACGTAGGGGGGCACCTCGGAGAGCAGCCCGTGGGTCCCGGAGGCGGCCCGGATCAGCAGGGCCTCGACCTGGCGCCACGGGGCGTCGTAGCCGATGGTGACGGTGGTGGTGCAGAGCGCCCCCTCGCCGCGGTTGAGCCGGCTGAAGTTCGTCACGCCGCCGGCAATCACCACGTTGTTGGGGAGGGTGACCTCCTCGCCGCGCAGCGTGACCACCTTGGTGGAGAGGAGGCCGACCTCGGTGACCACGCCCTCCACCTCGCCGGCGCGGATCGAGTCGCCCACCGCCAGCGCGCGCGAGTAGACCACCACCAGCCCGCTCATGGCCTGCGCCATGATGCCGGTCGAGCCGAGCGAGACCATGACGCCGAGCAGGATGCTCAGGCCCTTGAAGGCCTCGGAGCTGGAGCCCGGCAGGTACGGGTAGGCGGCGGCCAGCGCCGCCATCCAGAGGAACGCCTGGGCGATGCGCCGGGTGGCGCCGACGGTCTCGGGGTGGAGCCCGGGGAACGAGAGGGTTCCGGCCGCCACCCGGTCGAAGACCCCGGAGAGGAAGACCGAGAGGGCCCGGGCCACGGCGACGATGATGGCGACGCCGACCAGGCCGGGAAGGGCCTTCAGCGCCTCCAGGCCGAGGTCGCCCAGGATGCCCAGCACCCGGCCGGTGAGGGCGTCGGCCCACGGGGCGGTGGCCGGGAACCGGCGGAGCACGTAGGTGAGCCAGAGGTCGAGCAGGGTGGCGGCCAGGAGCCAGTAGAGCAGGCGGAGCAAGCCGCGGGCCCCGGAGGCGATCAGCGGCCGCGGATCGAGCCCCTTTCGCGCCAGGAAGCCGCCGTGGCTCTGGGCGATGCCGGCGACCGCGCCGGAGGCGCGGCGACGCATCCAGGCGAGGCCCCACAGCAGGAAGGCGAGGATGGCGGTGGCCGCCGCGCTGGCCCCGATGGCGCGCAGCAGGAAGGGGAGCGAGCGCTGGTCGTGGCGTGCCCGCAAGGCCTCGGCGAGGCGCGAGGCCGCGGCGGACGCCAGGCCGGCGGTGGTCTCGTTCCTGGCCGGGTCGAGGTCGCCCTCGACCACCGTGAGGACCGGCATGTCCCCGACCAGCACGGCATGGCCCTGCTGCTCGCCGAGCTGGTACGGCTTGACGGTGACGGGTTGCCCGGCCGCGTCGATGGGGAGGGCCTCGAGCCGCTCGCGGGCCTGGCGCGCCCGATCGGCCGCGGAGGCATGGCCGATGGCTGCCGTGAAGCGGACCACCGGCCGGGATTCCAGCTCGACCAGGGTGCTGGCCGGGTCCACCGTTGGGGCGGGCGCCTCGGCCCGGGCGGGGCCGACCCCCAGCGCCAGGGCGATGGCCAGCGGGAGGAGGGCGCAGGGCCGGAACCGACGGGCCCGCCGGTCGAGCGGCCGTGGGTGCTGCCGGTGGTCGACCATGCGCGCGATTCGACCACGCGGATCGGGGGGTGTCGAGGATCCGTCCGGCCGGACGCCGAGGCCGATGCGGCGGAGACAAGGAGAGCGCCCCGGGGTTGGCCGGGGATTCGAGCCGCGACAATCTGCCCAACGCGCTGGTCATCTTCCTGGAAACCGCAGACGCGCGCCTGGGACTGCGGGTGGTGCATGGCGACGCAGGGGGCGAGCGGCAGGCCGGCGGACGCGTCACTTGAAGCCAGTGCCGCGGAGACAGAGAAGCGGGCGGCCCCGTCGCCGAGAACGACGGGCTCACCTGCCGGGCACGCTGCGATGCCGGGTGCCGGCGGCTTCACCCGCCACAGCCGATGGTGCGGAGGAGCCGAACCCCTGATTAACGGCGTGACGCTGTGCACGGCGTCGAACGCCAGGGTGATCTACTTGTATACGAATCGGGCCGACTGAAGCAGCACTCCCTGCTGCACCAGTCGGTGACGAGGTGATTTCGGTCCCAGGTCTTGCGCCTGACCGACATGCGGCAGACTGGCCACATCCTAGCGGGCCCGAACTGTTCGAAGGACTCAAAGAGGCGATGCCATCGAGTGGGCCCTTGGCGTGTCGGGACGAGCAGAGAGCTACTCCTGCCTTGAGGTCGAACCGGACGAGTGACGCCCTTGCCCTTGAGGCGAATGTCAGGTCTGCCCATGGCCAAGGCCGGAAGAGGGCTGAGACCGGCTCCGAAGAGTTCCGCCCCGTCGAGGTTCATCGAAACGATGTCGTTGGGCAGTGGCAACTCCGCGCTGAAGTCCGCCCGGAGTTGAACCGGGCCGCTCGCTCCGCGTTTCGGAAGTTCCTCCTGCGCCGATCTCACCGAGAGTTCTAGTGGCCAAAGGCGAGAACGCGGATGTCGTCATAGGCCAGACTGGTAGCAGCCGAGCCGGCGAGCGCTCGCCACGCCCACCGACCGTGCCGCGATCACCATGCCGTCGTTCGGAATCTCAGGAACGCGTAGATTCAAGCGACCGTAGTTGGTGGATGCGTAGTCGAACACGTCTCCGCTGGCGGTGATCGCGACGGCCTCGCTGCTCGTTCCGCTCAAGGTGCCCAGGTCGCGCATGCCCTCCTGCGCCGTCCAGCGGAACGCGTGCAAGGGGAAGTTCGACATGGTCGCGGTGCCGGCGACGTCCCCGGCCGCGTTCAAGGCGGTCGCAATCCGCTGAACGTCCGCCGCTCACCAGGCCGAGGTCCACCATTCCGTTCTCGCGCGTCCACATGAACGGATGGTAGTCGTCGCCCGCAACCGAGAAGTAGCTGCCACCGACGACCTGACCGCGGGCGTTGACGTGGGTGGCGGCGCTTCATCGATCCACCGAGTGTTCCGATGTCTTCATGCCGACATATCGATGTCCATAGGAATCCGATGCGTCTCGCCGCCGGCAGTGACGCTGTCGCCAACGACCTCGGTGTGTAGGTCTTGTCGTCCTGGATTCGCCCGCGCTGGTTGTCCTGAGCCGGTGTCACCACGGCATCGGGTATGCCGTCCTGGTGGTGGCCAGCGCCGGTCGTCCAGCGCCGGGTCCCACGGCATCGGAGACGACGATGCGGCCTGTCCCGTCGCCAAGGTCGCCCGCCCGTCTCTCCAGCCCGTGCCGACCTCGACGGGCAGGTCGCGGTCGGGTCGTTCCAGGTGATTGGCCATGATCCCGTGTAGCCGTGCACATCAACGAGATGGTCCTTGAACGCCAGCGCCAGGCACTGAGGAAGCGCCGTGTTCCTTTCGATTCCCAGGTTGCCGCCCAGTGCGCTCAGCGAAGGAAGACTGAAACCCGTCAAGGTCGCATTGTCGACAACGTAGAGGGCATCGCCGACCGTGGCGAGCACGGGCAAGTCCAAGGTCGCCAGGGCCGCGTTGTGGGAGAAGCTCAGGCTGCAGACCGCGATGAGCGCGGGGAGGCCGAAGCTCGTCTGGGCGATGGTCCTGGCGAGAATCAGCTCGCCTCCGGCCGAAGAGAGCACCGGGCGGTCGAGGCTCGGCGACGAACACCGTGCGAAGAGAGGGATTGAAGTACTCCGGCGGCCCTCGCTCCCATACTCAGGGGTCGGCCGCCTCGCGAGCGGGCACCGTGTTGTAGGTGCTTCGCCAGTGCCTCCACCGTCACGTACTGGGTCACGCCGCCGGAGTGACAGATTGGCGCCGTTGTCGGAATCAGGACAAACCCGGCAAGGAAGTCCTGCGCATCGACAGTGTCCAAGCGGAAGGTGTCATTCGTGAGCAGACAGTCCGAGTCGCCGCCCTGAGTCTGCCCCGCAATGAGGTCCGTGCCCGCGAAGAGATTCGGACCGCCCGAGTCATGGCCGCAGGTGCCGCCGTCTCCTTTGGTCGGGTCCTGGGAGATTGACAAGACCGAATCGAAGAGGAAACGATGAGTACCAGTCGCCACGCGACGCGTCCCCGCGGTGGTTTCATCAAGGACCGGATTGGCGGGGTCAGCCGGTTCGATGACCCCATACCCGACTGCGTCATACCTGCGCCCATCCAAGAATCCGATCGCGTTCATCGCCGACAGGAGCCGACGTGGTGGCAGCCGGGCCAGCCGAGCCGGGCAGACAGGTCGGTCGATGACTAGGGCCGCGCTATCGTGCAGCGGCATGGTGGACCAGCTGAATCCGGGGTGCCTCACCCGTCGAACGCGATGAGTCGGATGCGGCGCCCAAGACCGAATCGAAGGGTGCGCTGACTGCGGGCTGGACCGCCATCGTTCGCGGAACGCGTCCGCGAAGCAGTGTGCGGCAGTGACGATGATCTCGGGTCCACCAGTGAACCCGGGCGCAAAGTCTGCCAGGCTGGTCCGAGGACGCGAGAAGACCAGTTCCGACGACGGAGGGGTGCGCCTCATGACCGCCACCCCGTACGTGATGAACTGCACCCCCGACACGATGGCGGCGCTTCCGGCTGGCAATCCACGCTGCACTGGATGAGTACGCTTCCCACAGGGCCTGCGCCTACGGTTCCAGCGGTGTCCGACCGCAGGCTCGAATGGCTGCAAGTGGGGGAGCGTCGCCGACGGTGTCGGCGTAGGCACGTCCGGCAGGATCGGCTTCGCGAAGATGAAGCTCTCGCCGGACCAGCGGTCATGGTGGCTCCCCCTGCGATGCAGGGTCGGCCTCTGAGCTGGGTCCTGCAAGGGCCTCGACGTCTCAGCCCGGCGGGGGCGACTCAGCACGGCGAACCGAGACGGGTAAGGCCGCAGCAGCCGAGGGTCAGGCCCGCCCTGGACCTCGCCACCAGCAGCGTTGACCGCCTAGGTTCCGCTGATGAGGAAGGAGATGGTGGTCGCGGCCCTGGCGGGAGCGCACGGATATCTCGCCCGCCGGAACCAATGCGTCCGCACCCTGGCCGAGAGATCGCCCCGCCACGGGTCCGGCATCTCCTCCATCAGTGGCGGCACGGTGGCGCGGACCCGCCGCCCGCACACCTCGCAGCCCACGGGGTCGCCGGGAGCAGGCCAGGCGGGGGTGGGGACGAAGAAGCGAGCGGTGACCTGCCGCGACCTACTGCCGGGCCAGGACAAACCTCAGGGGATTGGTCCCACCGTTATCGCTGCACGCTGTGTCGCCGACGAAACTCAGGGTCATCGTCCCGCCGGTGCTCTGCGGGACGGTGCCATGATCGAAGGTGGCCGATTCGATGATGGTCATTGCCGCAGAGGTTGGGGTTGCTTGGGGTTCTCGACGGCGAGGAGCGAAGCGCAGGCCGCTGCGGACGGGGTGCAGGTGTAGGAGCCGAAGCCGATGACGCTGAAACGAGCATCGGAGATGTACGCTACGCTGTACTTACTACCCCAAGTGCAGGAAGGGTCGGCCATCGCGACGGTCATGGTGCTGCCATCGCTACTGAAGGTGAGGGAATAGGTCCTCCCGGACACGATGCGCACGGCGAGATCGGCCGGCACCCCTGCTGCCAGACCGTTGCAGTCGATGGAGGTGACCTCGAAGGTGCCCATGATCGAGGTGCTCGCTGTCGTGTCCTTGCTGGCGCCGCAGGCTGCCACGAGCAGCGCAGCGGCAATCATCGCCAGCGAACCTGTCCACGAGGGAAGTGACGACCGAGCAGCTGATACGACGGAGCGGTTCCTAGGCATGGTGACCTCCCGCGCGGCATCTTGGAGGGGCGCCACGGCGGGTACGGTCTACGGCGGGTGCCGGACCAGGCGACATGGAGCCCCCTCCAACTGGACGGAGCGTCCGCTTCCCATCAGGGTCCGGCAAGGCGCGCGATGTCTCAGCCCGGCGGGGGCGACCCCGTGAGGCGGACCGGTGCGGGTAGAACCGTCAGTTGATGCAGGCCGAAAGTCCGGTCCGCTGGTCGCGGCCCTGGCGGGAGTGCACAGGTATCCAGCCTGCAGCCGAGAGTCCTTCTGGGCCGTTCCTTCTGCCCGTCGGAGGCGCGTTCTTCAAGGAGGACATCCGGGCCCTCGAATTCAGGCCCGCCGAGCTGGAGCGGCGCACGCACGATGAGACAAGATCGACCTTCCGATCCCTGGCCATCGCAGGCGAAGCGCAGCGGGAGGATCTGAACCTGATCACCCACCCGTCTCCGCGTGAAGCCAGCGACCTGTACACGCGCATGGACGAGCCCTGGCCGGCTCTCTGCCGCTGCGTACAGGTCGTCAGGATTGCGCCAAAGCCGGGCGGAATCGCCCCCTACGGTCAGGTCACTTCTTGGGTCACTCGTGGCGACCCCGAAATGAAGAAGGCCCGCAACCTTGAGGGGTTGGGGCCTTCAGAAATGGCGCGCGGTACAGGAGTCGAACCTGTGGCCTTCAGCTCCGGAGGCTGACGCTCTATCCAGCTGAGCTAACCGCGCTTGCGGGGTCGGTACTTAGGGCATCCCTGCCGGAAAGGCAAGACGGGTCACGGGCCTGGCGGATCCGGCCGGCGCGGTCCGCCGGCCAGGAAAATGTGCAAGGGAAGGGTTGAGCCCTTCCGGGGCGACCTGCTACAAACTGCCGCACCGTGCTCGAACTCCACTCCACCGAAGACGTCCTCCGGCTGGCCGCGCTCGCCTCGGCGGTCATCGCCATCATCATCCTCGTCTACTACCTCGTGGTCCGCCCGCCGCTGGGCCGGTCCACCAAGGTGGTCCTGCTCTTCGGGCTGGGCGTGATGCCGCTGGCGGTGTCGCTGGCCGGCAACATCTCCGGCTTCGAGTACACGCTCAAGACCGACTTCTGCGCCTCCTGCCACGTGATGCGCCCCTACGTGGAGGATGCGGCCGATCGCACCTCGACCTCGCTGGCGTCGATCCACAGCCGGAACAGCACCTTCGGCCACGAGTCCTGCTACACCTGCCACGCCGACTACCAGATCTTCGGCGCCATGACGACCAAGGCCAACGGCCTGAAGCACCTCTACTATTACATCACCGAGTACTCGAACACCGGGCCGTACGGCGAGGGCGGCAAGCCCATCCACATGTACAAGAAGTTCCAGAACGCCATGTGCACGCGCTGCCACTCCACCGAGGCGCCGCGCTGGGCGGCCGTCGAGGACCACGCCGGCATGCTCGAGGACATCCGCAAGGGCGACACCAAGTGCATCGACTGCCACACCGGCGAGAAGATCCACCCGCGTGCCTTCGCGCACGGCGGCAACGGCAAGGCCCCGGCAGTCGTGGGCCAGAAGTAGGGAGGCGGCCATGTTCAACGTCACCAAGATCACCATCCGCCGGCTGGTCCTCATCTCCACCATCGCGACGCTGTCGTCGCTCTTCCTGATGGTCGCCTCGATCCTCTTCCCCGGGCCGCTGCTGCTGGTGGTCGCCATGAGCATGGGCCAGGGGCTCGGGGTGGCCTCGCTGGTGCTCTACCTGCTGGCCATCGCGCTCGACCTGCAGGGCTACGGCGAGCACGACGAGCTCGGCCAGGCCGGATCGGCCGGCTCCGGCACCGGCGGCGAGTAGCGCCCGGCGCCGACACCCGACCGGCGTCTTGCCGCCCCACCGGCGGGCTGCTACGAATGAGGTGGCCTCGAGTCCGGGGCAACGAACAACAGCAGGCGGGTGGGGACCCATGACGGTTCGGGCGATAGCGGTCGAGGACGACGAGGCGGTGGCGCGGCTGATCGCCCAGGTCCTCGCCTCGCATGGCGTCGAGGTGGTGGGGACCGCGGCGACCGGCGAGGAGGGCGTGGCGCTGGCCCGCCAGGCCAAGCCGGACGTGGCCTTCGTCGATCTCGGGCTCCCCAGGATGAGCGGCGAGGACGTCATCGCCACCATCCGGCGCGATCTCCCCAAGACCGCCTGCATCGCGCTCACCGCCGTCGACATCCCGGCCCGGGTGCTGGCGGCCATGCGGGCCGGCGCCGCCGGCTACATCCTCAAGCCCTTCCACGCCGCCGACCTGATCCGCGCCCTCGAGGACGTCCTCACCGGCGACGCGGCGCCCATCAGCCCGAGGGCCGCCAAGGTGCTGCTGGCCGAGCTGCGCGGTGACGCGCCCGACCAGAAGCCGTCCTCCGGCCCGGCGCTCTCGAAGCGAGAGCTCGAGGTGCTGGCGCTCCTGGTCCACGGCCACACCTACGCCGACGTGGCCCAGGCGCTCGGCCTGGCCGAGGGGACGGTCCAGACCTACGTGAAGCGGATCTACGAGAAGATGGATGTCTCCACCAAGGCGGAGGCGGCGCTGCTGGCGGTGGCCCGCGGGCTCGTGAAGCCTTAGAAGTCTCGCTGATCTCGGCTGCCCGGAACGCATGACGCAGGTGGTCACGCCCCGCGGGTGGGCGCGCCTTGACTTGCGGGGGTCGCTCCCTATAATGAGCGCCCTTTGAGTGCCGGAAGAAGTGCGCAAATGCGCGTGAATATTGATGAAATCAAGGAAGCCGGCCTCGACCGGCACTGGGACCTGACCCGCGAGGCGCTCGACGCCATCGTCGAGGGCGACCGCTCCGGCTGGCGGGCCGCCGGGGGCGCCCACCTCGACGTGCGCTTCGACAAGCTCGACCGGCGGGTCTTCCTCAAGGCCGAGGCCACCGCCGAGCTGGCCGGCGAGTGCAGCCGCTGCCTGGCCCCCATCGGCGCCCGGCTGCCGATCTCCTTCGCCATGACGCTGGTCCCCGCCGACGAGTACGCCAAGCAGGAGCAGGTGGCGGCCGAGGACAAGGGGCACCACCCGGTGGCCGGCAGCTTCGACCTCCAGTCCGCCGAGGAGGAGGCCTACCAGGGGAAGGTGATCGAGGTCGATCCCATCTTCCGCGAGCAGGTGGTGCTGGCGCTGCCCGAGTACCCGGTCTGCCAGGAGAGCTGCAGGGGGCTCTGCTCCGTCTGCGGCAAGAACTTGAACGACGGCGAGTGCGGCTGCGACCGCAAGGTGCCCGACCCGCGCTGGGCCGGCCTCGCCAAGGTGAAGCTGACGTAGTCCATTTCGCGGCACCAGCCGAAGGAGCATCAACGTGGGCGTCCCCAAGAAGCGTACCAGCAGCATGCGCCGTGACCGCCGCCGGGCGGCCAACTTCAAGCTGAAGGGCGTCAACGTCATCAAGTGCCCGAAGTGCCAGGAGCCGGTGCTGCCCCACCGGGTCTGCCCGTCCTGCGGGACCTACAAGGGCGCGCAGGTCACCGAAGCCACCTAGGGCTCGATGACCAGGCACCTCGCGCCCGTCGCCGTCGATGCGATGGGGGGTGATCGCGCCCGGCGCGATCGTGCAGGGGGCGGTTGACGCGGCGCGCAAGGGCCACCCGGTCATCCTGGTCGGGCCCGAGGCCGTGGTGCGCGACGAGCTGGCGCGGCGCCACGCGGCCAAGTCCCTGCCCATCGAGGTGCAGCACGCCACCGAGGTGATCGACTTCCACGATCACCCCGGCCAGGCCATGCGCCGCAAGAAGGACAACTCGATCCGGGTCTGCTTCGATCTCGTCGAGGCCGGGAAGGCCTGCGGCATGGTCTCGGCCGGCAACTCGGGCGCGGTCATGGCCGGGGCCATCTTCGTGCTGGGGCGCCCCAGGGGCGTCGAGCGGCCCGCCATCGTCAGCGTCCTGCCGGGGCTGAAGGGCTCGCCCCTCCTGCTCGACATGGGCGCCAACGTCGACTGCAAGCCCATCCACCTGGTCCAGTTCGGCCTGATGGGCGAGCTCTACTCCCGGCGCGTGCTGGGGGTGGCCCGGCCCACCGTGGCGGTCCTCTCCAACGGCGAGGAGGAGGCCAAGGGCACCGACCTGACCCGGGCCGCCGCCGCCGCGCTCAAGCGCTCGGGGATCGACTTCCGCGGGTACTGCGAGGGGCGCGACCTGCTCACCGGCGAGTTCGACGTCATCGTCACCGACGGCTTCACCGGCAACGTGGCGCTCAAGACCATGGAAGGTGCCGCCAAGGCCATCGGTGAGCACCTCAAGCGCGCCATCCGGAGCACGCTGGTCTCGTCGGTCGGCGGCCTGCTGGCCAAGAAGGCGCTGGAGGCCATGAAGAAGAAGATGGACTGGCGCGAGGTCGGTGGCGCGCCGCTCCTGGGGGTGAACGGGGTGGGCTTCATCAGCCATGGCCGCTCCGACGCCCTCGCCATCGAGAACGCCATCCGGCGCGCCCGCGAGGCCGCCCGGACCCACTTCGTGGACGAGCTCGCCGCGGCCGTGGAACCGGCCGAGGCGCTGCTCGCCCGAGCCCAGGAGAGATGATGCGCTCGATCGTCGTCGGCACCGGCAGCTACGCCCCCGAGAAGGTCCTCACCAACGCGGACCTGGAGAAGCTGGTCGACACCAACGACCAGTGGATCCGGGAGCGGACCGGGATCCGCGAGCGGCACATCGCGGCGCCCGAGCAGGCCAGCAGCGACCTGGCCCACCACGCCTCCATGCGGGCCCTGGAGATGGCCGGCCTCGACCCCGCCGACGTGGAGATGATCGTGGTCGGCACGGTGACGCCCGACTACCCCTTCCCCAGCACCGCCGCGGTGCTGCAGGGGAAGCTGGGAAACAAGAAGGCCTTCGCCTTCGACCTCTCGGCGGCCTGCGCCGGCTCGATCTACGCGATGTCGGTGGCCGATCGCTTCATCGCCTCGGGTGCCTGCAAGAACGCGCTGGTGATCGGCGTCGACACGCTCACCCGGATCACCAACTGGAAGGACCGGAACACCTGCATCCTCTTCGGCGACGGGGCCGGGGCCATGGTGCTGAAGGGGACCGGGGAGGCCCACCGCGGGCTCTCCACCATCCGGCTCCACGCCGACGGCTCGATGGTCTCGATGCTGCTGCAGCCGGGCGGCGGCTCCCGCGAGCCGCTCACCGCCGAGGGGCTGGCGGCCGGGCGGCAGCACATCTACATGAAGGGGACCGAGGTCTACAAGGTGGCGGTCCGCGCCCTGGCGGAGGTCTGCCACGAGGTGCTGGACGCCGAGGGGCTCAAGCCCAGCCAGGTGGACTACGTCATCGCCCACCAGGCCAACAAGCGGATCCTGGACGCCACGCTGCAGCGGCTCGAGATCCCGCCCGAGAAGTGCTGGATGAACCTCGAGAAGTACGGCAACACCTCCTCGGCCAGCGTGCCGACCACGCTCGACGAGGCCAACCGGGCCGGCTGGTTCAAGCCCGGCGACAAGATCCTGATGATGGCCATCGGCGGTGGCATGGCCTGGGGCGGCGCGCTGCTGCGCTGGTGAGCGGCCGGGCCGGAACGGGACCATGGGCAAGCTGGCATTCATCTTCCCCGGCCAGGGGGCGCAGAAGGCGGGCATGGGGCGCGAGCTCCACGAGCGCTACCCCGAGGCGCGCGCCGTCTTCGAGCAGGTCGACGCCGCGCTGGGGGAGCCGCTCTCCACCCTCTGCTTCGAGGGGCCGGAGGAGTCGCTCAAGCTGACCGCCAACACGCAGCCCGCCATCCTGGCGGTCTCGTCGGCCGCGGCCTCGGTGCTGGCGCGGGCCGGGGTGGTCCCCGACTTCGTGGCCGGCCACTCGCTGGGCGAGTACTCGGCGCTGGTGGCGGCGGGCGCCCTCACGGCGGCCGACGCCGCCCGCGCGGTGCGCGCCCGCGGCACCTTCATGCAGGAGGCGGTGCCGGCGGGGCAGGGGGCCATGAGCGCGGTGCTGGGGCTCGACCCGGCCCGGGTGACGGCCGTCTGCGCCGAGGTGGCCGCCGCCACCGGGCTGGTGGTCTCGCCCGCCAACTTCAACGAGCCGGCCCAGACGGTCATCGCCGGCGCCGCCGCCGCGGTGGAGCAGGCCGGCGCCAGGCTCAAGGAGGCCGGCGCCAAGCGGGTGCTGCCGCTCCCGGTCTCCGCCCCCTTCCACTGCGCCCTCATGGCGCCGGTGACGGCGCGGCTGGAGCCGGTGCTGCGCGGGTGCGGGTGGCAGGCCCCGGCCTGCCCGGTGGTCACCAACGTCGAGGCCCGGCCCAACGCCGACCTGGCCCGGGTGGTGCCGCTGCTGCTGCAGCAGGTGACGGCCCCGGTCCGCTGGATCGAGTGCGTCGAGGAGCTGGCGCGGCAGGGCGTCACCCGGGTGATCGAGGTGGGGCCCGGGCGCGTGCTGTCCGGGCTGGTGAGGCGGATCGCGCCCGGCCTCGAGGCGCTCAACGTCGAGGACGTGGCGTCGCTGGAGAAGACGCTGGCCGCGCTGAAGGGAGCGTGAGGGCGATGCACGACTTCAAGGGCAAGGTCGCGCTGGTCACCGGGGCGTCGCGCGGCATCGGCCGGGCCATCGCCGTGGCGCTGGCCCGGGGCGGGGCCAGCCTGGCGCTCAACTACGCCGGCAACGAGGCGGCGGCCCAGGAGGCGCTCAAGCTGGTGGAGGCCGCCGGGGCCCCGCGGGCCAGGCTGCTGCGGTTCGACGTCGCCGATCCGGCCGCCTGCGCCAGGGCCGTCGAGGAGGTGGTGGCGGAGCTCGGCGGGCTGCACATCCTCGTCAACAACGCCGGCATCGCCATCGACCAGCTGCTGATGCGGCTCAAGGACGAGGACTGGAAGCGGCAGCTGGACGTCAACCTCACCGGCGCCTTCAACCTGGTCCGGGCGGCGTCGCGCCCCATGATGAAGGCGCGCGGCGGGGCCATCGTCAACCTCTCCTCGGTGGTGGGCGAGATGGGCAACGCCGGGCAGGTCGCCTACGCGGCCACCAAGGCCGGGCTCATCGGGCTGACCAAGAGTGTCGCCCGGGAGCTGGCTTCGCGTAACATCCGCTGCAACGCGGTCACCCCCGGCTTCATCGACACCGACATGACGTCGGCGCTGCCGGAGGCGGCTCGCACCAGGATGCTGGAGTCGATCCCGCTGGCCCGCCTCGGCTCGGCCGAGGACGTCGCCAACGCGGTCTGCTTCCTGGCCAGCGACCAGGCCGCCTACGTGACGGGCGAGGTCTTGAAGGTCAACGGCGGGATGTACATGTAGCCGCGGGCGACCCGCGGCACGGCACCGGGCCGGCACCGGAACTTGGCAGCAGCAGGGCAGTCCCCCCAACCAGGAGGAGCACCATGTCGGCGAACATCGAGCAGAAGGTGAAGGCCATCATCGCGGAGAACCTCGGCGTCAACGCCGACGAGATCAAGATCACCTCCAGCTTCATCGACGACCTCGGCGCGGACTCGCTCGACATCGTCGAGCTGGTCATGCAGATGGAGGAGGAGTTCGAGGTCGAGATCCCCGACGAGGAGGCCGAGAACATCAAGACCGTCCAGGACGCGGTCAACTTCATCACCACGCACAAGAAGTAGGCGCGATCGCGGCGCCCCGGGCGGCTCCCGGGGCGGCGGTCGGCCGGGCCGGGGCGCGGTCGGACCGCGCCTCGTGGGCGTGCCTTCGAGCTCGGGACGAGGTGGTGCGATGAGCAGGCGTCGAGTGGTGGTCACGGGGCTGGGCCTCGTCTCTCCCGTCGGGATCGGCGTGGAGGCGTCATGGCAGTCGCTGGTGGCGGGCCGGAGCGGCATCGGCCCCATCACGCTCTTCGACGCCTCGACCTACCCGACGCGCATCGCCGGGGAGGTCAAGGGCTTCGAGCCCGGCGACTTCATGGACAAGAAGGAGGCGCGCCGGAACGACCGGTTCATCCAGTTCGCGCTGGCCGCCGCCGAGATGGCCATGAAGGACTCCGGCCTCGACCTGTCCCGGGAGGATCCCGAGCAGATCGGCTGCATCGTCGGCGCCGGCATGGGAGGCCTCGGCACCATCGAGGAGAACCGGACGCTGCTCACCGAGCGGGGCCTCAAGCGCATCAGCCCGTTCTTCATCCCCAGCCTGATCATCAACCTGGCCCCGGGCCAGATCAGCATCCGCTACGGCCTGAAGGGGCCGAACTTCTCCACCGTCTCGGCCTGCGCCACCGCCAACCACTCCATCGGCGACGCGCTGCTCTACATCGAGCGCGGGCTGGCCGACGTGATGGTGGCGGGGGGCTGCGAGGCCACCATCACGCCGCTGGGCGTGGGCGGCTTCTGCGCGGCGCGGGCCATGTCGGAGCGGAACGACGAGCCGGAGAAGGCCAGCCGGCCGTTCGACAAGGGGCGCGACGGCTTCGTGGCCGGGGAGGGCTCGGGCATCCTCATCCTCGAGGAGTACGAGCACGCCCGGAAGCGCGGCGCGCGGATCTACGCCGAGCTGGCCGGCTACGGGGCCTCGGCCGACGCCTACCACATCACCTCGCCGGCGCCGGAGGGGGAGGGCGGCCAGCGGGCCATGAGGGCGGCCCTCAAGTTCGCCGGGGTGAACGGCGACGAGGTGGGGTACGTCAACACCCACGGCACCTCCACGCCGCAGGGCGACGTGGCCGAGTGCCAGGCCATCAACAAGGTCTTCGGCGAGCACGCCCGCAAGGGGCTGGTGGTCTCCTCGACCAAGTCGATGACCGGCCACCTGCTGGGGGCGGCCGGCGGCCTGGAGGCGGTGATCACCGTGCTGGCGCTCCAGCGCGGCGTCGTCCCGCCCACCATCAACGTCGACGACCAGGATCCGGAGTGCCAGCTCGACGTGGTGCCCAACGTGGCGCGCGAGCTGAAGCTCCGGGCCGCCATCTCCAACAGCTTCGGCTTCGGCGGCACCAACTCGGTGCTGCTCTTCAAGGCCGTCTAGCCGGCGCCGCCCGGGAGGATCCCATGGCCGAGAGAATGGTCGCCGCCTCGGATCACGCCGGGCTCACCCTGCGCGCCGAGGGCATCAAGGCGGCGCGCGCCCGCGGGGTGGAGGTCGAGGATCTCGGCCCCTTCACCGCCGACAGCGTCGACTACCCCGACCTGGCGGCCCGCCTGGGCGAGGCCCTGGCCGCAGGCCGGGCCCGCTTCGGCCTGCTGGTCTGCGGCACCGGGATCGGCATGTCGATCGCCGCCAACAAGCTCCCCGGCGTCCGCGCCGCGCTCTGCCGCACGGAGTACGAGGCCCGCATGGCCCGCGCCCACAACGACGCCAACGTCCTCTGCCTGGGCGAGCGGGTCACCGGGGCGGGGCTGGCCGCCGCCATCGTCGAGGCCTTCCTCGCCACGCCCTTCGAGGGCGGCCGTCACGCCCGGCGGGTCGAGAAGCTGAAGGCCCTCGACCGCTGACGGCGCGGTTGCCGTCCCATGGCCCGGCGCGTTATGAACGCGCCTCCGGCCGCCTCCACCAGGAGTCCCGACATGATGCCCACCGCCCGCCTCGCCGAGGCCGACCCCGAGATCTTCCGGCTCATCCGGGAGGAGACCCGCCGCCAGGCCGAGGGGCTGGAGCTGATCGCCAGCGAGAACTTCGTGTCGCCCGCCGTGATGGAGGCGGCCGGCTCGACGCTCACCAACAAGTACGCCGAGGGCTACCCGGGCAAGCGCTACTACGGCGGCTGCGAGGTGGTGGACCAGGTGGAGCAGCTGGCCATCGACCGGGCCAAGGCGCTCTTCGGCGCCGGGTTCGCCAACGTCCAGCCCCACTCCGGCTCGCAGGCCAACATGGCGGCCTACTTCGCGCTGGCCCAGCCGGGCGACACCATCGTGGCCATGAGCCTCAACTTCGGCGGCCACCTCACCCACGGCTCGCCGGTCAACTTCTCCGGGCGGCTCTTCAAGGTGGTGCCCTACGGGCTGCGCCAGGCCGACGAGCAGATCGACATGGACGAGGTGGCGCGCCTCTGCCGGGAGCACCGGCCCAAGGTGCTGGTGGTGGGCGCCAGCGCCTACCCGCGGACCCTCGACTTCGCCGGCTTCGCGAAGATCGCCGAGGAGGTCGGGGCCAAGGTCATGGTGGACATGGCCCACATCGCCGGCCTGGTGGCGGCCGGGGAGCACCCCAGCCCCATCCCGCACGCCGCGCTGGTCACCACCACCACCCACAAGACGCTGCGCGGCCCGCGCGGCGGGATGATCCTGACCAACGACGCCGAGCTGGCCAAGAAGCTCAACAGCCAGATCTTCCCGGGCATCCAGGGCGGTCCGCTCGAGCACATCATCGCCGCCAAGGCGGTGGCCTTCGGCGAGGCGCTGCGACCGGAGTTCAAGGCCTACCAGGCCAGCATCGTGAGGAACGCCCAGGCGCTGTCCCGCGGGCTGATCGCGGCCGGGTTGCGGCTGGTGTCGGGCGGGACCGACAACCACCTGATGCTGGTGGACCTGCGCCCCAAGAAGCTGACCGGCAAGGTCGCCGAGGAGGCCCTCGGCCAGGCCGGGATCACCGTCAACAAGAACATGATCCCCTGGGACCCCGAGAAGCCCATGACCACCTCGGGCATCCGGGTGGGCACCCCGGCCCTCACCACCCGCGGGTTCGGGGAGGCCGAGATGGCCACGGTGGCCGCGCTCATCGGCCGCGCCCTCGACGCGCCGGCCGACGCCGCCGCCCTGGCGGCGGTGCGCGCCGACGTCAAGGCGCTCTGCGCCCGCTTCCCCATGTACGCCGACCGCTACTGAGACCCCGATGCGCTGTCCCTCCTGCGGCCACCTGGAAGACAAGGTCGTGGACTCCCGCGAGACGGGGGACGGGCAGAGCACGCGACGGCGCCGGGAGTGCCTGGCCTGCGCCCGCCGCTTCACCACCTACGAGCGGATCGAGGAGAGCCTCCCGGTGGTGGTGAAGAAGGACGGGCGGCGCGAGGCCTTCGACCGGAAGAAGATCGTCGAGGGGCTGACCCGGGCCTGCCAGAAGCGGCCGGTCTCCTCGGCGCAGGTGGAGGCGCTGGTCTCGGAGGTGGAGCGCCAGGTGCAGGAGCTGGGGGAGAAGGAGGTCCAGAGCCGCGTCATCGGCGAGACGCTGATGCGCCGGCTGCGCGACCTCGACCCGGTGGCCTTCGTGCGCTTCGCCTCGGTCTACCGGGCCTTCGAGGACGTCGGCGACTTCATGAGCGAGCTGCAGGGGCTGTCCAAGGGGAAGGGCGGTCGCGGGCCGTGACCGCGAAGGCCAGCGTCGCCGGCCAGCGCTTCATGCGCCTGGCCCTGGAGGAGGCGTCGCGCGGCCTGGGGCGGACGGCGCCCAACCCCGCGGTGGGGGCGGTGCTGGTGCGCGGCGGCCGGGTGGTCGGGCGCGGCCACCACGCCCGGGCCGGAAGTCCCCACGCCGAGATCGTGGCGCTGCGCCAGGCCGGCGCCGCCGCGCGCGGCGCCGACCTGTACACCACGCTGGAGCCCTGCGACCACTTCGGCCGCACCCCGCCCTGCAGCGTGGCGGTCATCGAGGCGGGGGTGCGGCGGGTCTTCGTGGGCTCGCGCGACCCCAACCCGCTGGTGAACGGGAAGGGGACCTCCCGGCTGCGGCGCGCCGGTGTCGAGGTGGTGGCCGGCCCGCTGCGGGCCGAGTGCGACGCGCTCAACGCGCCGTGGTTCCGCTTCGTCGCCAGCGGCCGCCCCTTCGTCACCCTCAAGGTGGCGGCCACGCTCGACGGCCGCATCGCCACCGCCAGCGGCGACTCGAGGTGGGTGAGCGGCCCGGCGGCGCGGGCCTGGGTCCACCGCCTCCGCGACCAGGTCGACGCGGTGCTGGTCGGCCGGGGCACGGCGCAGGCCGACGACCCTCGCCTCACCACCCGCCTCCCCGGCGGGGCCGGGCGGGACCCGCTCCGCGTGGTGCTCGACACCGGGCTGCGGCTGCCGGCCACGCTCAGGCTCTTCCGGCAGCGCTCGGCGGCGCGGACCCTGGTGCTGCACGCCGCCGGGCGGGAGCGCGACCTCGGCCCCCGCGTCGACCTGCAGCGCTGCGCCCGCGGGCCGGGCGGCCTCGACCTCGGCGACGCGCTGGCCCGGCTGGCAGCGCGAGGGGTGGTCCACCTGCTGGTGGAGGGCGGCGGGGCGGTGGCCGCCGCCTTCCTGTCCGCCGGGCTGGTCGACCGGCTGGCCCTGGTGCTGGCCCCCAGGGTGCTGGGCGGCGGGCTGTGCTGGAGCGGCGAGGCCGGGCCGGCGCGGATGGCCGAGGCGCTGCGGCTGCGCGACCTCACCGTGGAGCGGCTGGGGGACGACCTGCTGCTGCAGGGAACACCCGTGCTGGCGGCCACGGGGAGACGGGTCTAGGATCCGGCCTCCAATGTTCACGGGACTGATCAGCGATATCGGGGTGGTCGAGCGGATCACGCCGCGCGCCGGAGGCGTGCGCCTGGTGATCCGCCCGGGCCAGCTCCCGGTCGACGACCTGGCGCTGGGCGAGAGCATCGCCAGCTCGGGGGCCTGCCTCACGGTGGTGGAGCGCGGCGGCGGGCTGGTGGCCTTCGACGCCGTGCCCGAGACGCTGGCCCGCACGGTCATCGGCGGCTGGCGCGCCGGCACCCGCGTCAACCTGGAGCGGGCGCTGCGCCTGTCGGACCGGCTGGGCGGCCACCTGGTGGCCGGCCACGTCGACGCCGTCGGCGAGGTGCTGGCGCGGCGGCCCGAGGGGGAGGGGGCCCGGCTCACCATCTCGCTCCCCGCGGCGGTGGCCCCGCTGGTGGCCGAGAAGGGCTCGATCGCCGTCGACGGCGTCTCGCTCACGGTGGCCTCGGCCGGGCGCGACCGCTTCGAGGTGGCGCTCATCCCGGAGACGCTGGCCCGCACCACGCTCGGGGAGGCGGCGCCAGGCCGCCGGGTCAACCTGGAGGCCGACGTGGTGGCCCGCCACGTGGCCCGCCTGCGCGAGTTCGCGCCGCTCGACGCGGGGACGCTGCAGGCCTGGGGCTACCCGGGCCAGGGAGCACCGTGACCATGACGACCGAGAAGGCGGTGCAGCGGGTGGAGCGGGCGCTCGACTACATCCGCGCCGGCAAGCAGGTCATCATGGTCGACGACGAGGACCGCGAGAACGAGGGCGACCTCTGCATGGCGGCCGAGCTGGTCACGCCGGCGGCGGTCAACTTCATGGCCAAGCACGGGCGCGGCCTGATCTGCCTCTCGCTCACCGAGGAGAAGGTGGCCCGGCTGCGCCTGCCGCTGATGGTCGACGAGGGCTCCAACACCTCCTCCTTCGGGACCGCCTTCACCATCTCCATCGAGGCCAAGCGGGGCGTGACCACCGGCATCAGCGCCCGGGACCGGGCCCACACCATCCTCACCGCGGTGCGCGAGGACTGCCGCCCGGAGGACCTGGCCCGGCCCGGCCACGTCTTCCCGCTCCGGGCGCGGCGCGGTGGCGTGCTGGTGCGCGCCGGCCAGACCGAGGGCTCGGTGGACCTGGCGCGGCTGGCCGGGCTCACGCCGGCCGGCGTCATCTGCGAGGTCATGAACGACGACGGCAGCATGGCCAGGCGCCCCGAGCTGGAGGCCCTCTCCAAGGCGCACGACCTCCCCATCGTCTCGGTGGCGGACCTCATCGCCTACCGGATGCTCAAGGACGCGCTGGTGCACCGCGCCGCCGAGGCGCCGCTGCCCACCACCCGGGGCGGCTTCACCGCCGTCGCCTACGAGAACGACGTCGACAAGTTCCAGCACGTGGCGCTGGTCAAGGGGAAGTGGAGGCCCAACGAGCCGGTGCTGGTCCGGGTCCACTCGAAGTGCCTGACCGGCGACGTCTTCGGCTCGGAGCGGTGCGACTGCGGCCCGCAGCTGCACGCCGCCCTGGCCCAGATCGAGAAGGCCGGGAAGGGCGTGCTCCTCTACCTCGACCAGGAGGGGCGCGGCATCGGCCTGGTCAACAAGCTGAAGGCCTACAACCTGCAGGACCAGGGGCTGGACACCGCCGAGGCCAACCTGAAGCTGGGCTTCAAGCCCGACCTGCGTGACTATGGCCTGGGCGCCCAGATCCTGCGGGACCTCGGGGTCCGGAAGATGCGGCTGCTCACCAACAACCCGAAGAAGATCGTCGGCCTCGAGGGGTATGGCCTCGAGGTGGTGGCGCGGGTCCCGCTGGAGATCGTGCCGACCCGCAAGAACCTGGCCTACCTCGCCACCAAGCGGGACAAGATGGGGCACCTGCTCACCCTGAAGCCGGCGCCCCGGGCGCGGCGCACCCGGCGGCCGGACGCGGCCGGACGGAAAGGAAGGAAGCCATGAAGGTCCACGAGGGCTCGCTGATCGCCACCGGCCTCAAGGTCGGGCTGGTCGTCTCGCGCTTCAACTCGCTCATCACCGACCAGCTGCTGGCCGGCGCCGTCGACACGCTGCGGCGCCACGGCGTGGCCGACGACGACCTCGAGGTCTTCCGCTGCCCCGGGACCTTCGAGCTCCCGGCGCTGCTCAAGCGGGTGGTGGCCAGCGGCCGGCACGACGCCGTCATCGCCCTGGGCGCCGTCATCCGCGGCGGCACGCCCCACTTCGAGTACGTGGCGGGCGAGGCCACCAAGGGGGTGGCCCAGGTGGCCCTGGAGGCCGGCTGCGCCGTCACCATGGGCGTGCTGACCTGCGACACCATGGAGCAGGCGCTGGAGCGGGCCGGGGTGAAGTCCGGCAACAAGGGGGCGGAGGCGGCCATGGCAGCCATCGAGCAGGCGCAGGTGCTCCAGCTGGTCGGTGGCCAGCGCGGCAAGGCAGGGCGCCGGTGACCGGCCGCCGCACCAAGGCCCGCGAGCGGGCGCTCCAGGCGCTCTACCAGATCGACGTGGCCGCGGCCGGGATCGACGACGCGCTGGCCAGCTTCTGGAAGAGCTTCGAGCCGACCGAGCGCGAGGTGCAGCAGCTGGCCGAGCAGCTGGTGCGCGGGGTGGCCGTCGATCGCCGGCAGGTGGACGACCTCATCGAGAACGTCTCCACCAACTGGCGGCTCGACCGCATGGCCAAGGTGGATCGCAACGTGCTGCGGCTGGCGACCTGGGAGCTGCTCAAGAGCGACGCGCCGGTCAAGGTGGTCATCAACGAGGCCATCGAGCTGGGCAAGAAGTACGGCTCCGAGCAGAGCGGCGCCTTCGTCAACGGCGTGCTCGACAAGGTCGCCCAGGGGCTTCCGGCGGCGCGCCGCGGCGAGGGGTAGTCGATGCGCCGCATCGAGGTGGCCGAGCTCTCGCTGGCGACCCTCGACGCCCTCGACGTCGACGCCCTGGCCCTGCTGGTGGGCGAGGAGCGGCCGCTGCAGGGGCTGGCCGGGCTGGTGGACTGGCGCCTGGCCGGGGCGCTCACCCGGACGCTCCTCGACGGGCTCTACGCCGCCGGTCCGGGGGAGGCGCTGCTCCTGCCCACCGCGGGCCGGCTGCCGGTGGCGCGCCTGGTGGCGCTGGGCCTGCCGGCGGGGCGAGGCGAGGGCGGGTTCGAGGCCGCGGTGGGCCGGCTCTGCGAGCTGGCCGTGAAGGCCGGGGCGACCTCGTTCGCCACCGCGGCGCTGCCGGTGAAGGGCGTGAGCGGCGCCGAGGCCGGCCGGGCGTGGCTCCGCGCCGCGGCCGCGGTCCGGGGCGAGCGGCTGGTGCTGCTGGGCGAGGCGCGCACCCTGGCGGCCGACCTCGCCGCGGCCCGCCTCGAGCTGCGCAGCGAGATCGAGGTGGCGCCTTTCTCGGCCGCGGGGCCGGCGATGGTACGATGAGCGCAGCGGCGCCGCGGCGCCGCGCCCGCCCATGGCCGACCGATCGCAGAAGGCGCTCTCCGACTTCGTCTCCGAGGCCCAGGAGACCATCGACGCGCTGGCCAAGGGGCTGATGCGGCTGGAGGGGGCGGGCGCGGACCCCGAGCCGGAGATCCTCAACTCCGTCTTCCGGGCCGCCCACTCCCTCAAGGGGCTGTCGTCGATGTTCGGCGTCGAGCGGCTGGCCCGCCTGGCCCACGCGCTGGAGGACGCCCTCGACGACGTGCGCATGGGACGGCGCACGATCGATGCCGGCGCCCTCGACCTGCTGCTGGAGACCCCCGAGGTCTTCTCCCGCATCATCTCGGAGGAGGCCAGCGGCGCACCGCACCAGACCCGCGACGCCGCGGCGCGGCTCACCGACCGGCTCCGCGCCGCGGAGCCGGTCGGACCAGCTCCGGTCGACGATCCGCTCTCCACCGTGGCGCTCGGCCCGGACATCCGGCGCCTGCTCACCGAGTACGAGGAGCACCGGCTCGGCGCCGCGCTGCGCAAGGGACTGTCGCTCTACCGGGTCCGGGTGGCCTTCGAGCTGGGCGCCTTCGACCAGGACCTGGCGGCCCTCTCGGCGCGGCTCAAGGACCTGGGTGAGGTGATCTCGACGCTCCCGTCGGCCGACATGAAGGACCCCGCCACCATCGCCTTCGAGCTGCTGCTGGCCACCTCGGCGCCGCGCACCAGCGTGGTGGCGGAGGTCGGCCCCCACGCGGCCGTCGACCAGGTGGCGGCGCTGGTCCCCGGCGCGCCGGGGACCCCGGCCGCGCGCACCGCCCCGGCCCGGCGAGCGCCGCTCCCCCGGCCGCCGGAGGTGGACGCCCCGCCGCGGCCGCTGCCGACGCCGCCCGCCGCCGGTGCCGGTGCCGGTGCCGGTGCCGGCGCCCTGGCGCTCTCGCCCGTCCCCGAGCCGCTGGTCGAGCCGGACACCGGCACCCTGCGCTCGGCCTCGCAGGCGGTGCGGGTCGACATCCGCAAGCTGGACCGGCTCATGAACGTGGTGGGAGAGCTGGTGCTGGTGAAGAGCTCGCTGCAGTCGCTGTCGGAGCGGTTCAAGGCCGAGGGGATCGAGCCCGGGCTGGCGGCCGAGCTGCACCAGGTCAGCCGCGGGCTGGAGCGGAGGCTGGGGGAGCTGCAGGGCGGCATCCTCGAGGTGCGCATGGTCCCCCTCGATCAGGTCTTCGACAAGCTCACCCGCCTGGTGCGCAAGCTGGCCCGCGAGGTGCAGAAGGAGGTGGAGCTGGAGGTCTCCGGCGGGGAGGTGGAGCTGGACAAGCTGATCGTGGAGGACCTCTCCGATCCGCTCATGCACCTCGTCCGCAACGCCATCGACCACGCCATCGAGACCCCCGAGGTGCGGGAGCGAAAGGGCAAGCCGCGCGCCGGCCACATCAGGCTCTCCGCCGTCCAGCGCGGCCACCACGTCCAGCTGTCGGTGGCCGACGACGGCAACGGCATCGACGAGGACCGCATCCGCGAGGTGGCGGTGGCCCGCGGGCTGGCCTCGCCCGAGTCGGTGAAGGGGCTCTCCCGCCGGGAGGTGATGAACCTGATCTTCGTTCCCGGGTTCTCCACGGCGCGCCAGGTCACCAGCCTCTCCGGGCGGGGGGTCGGGATGGACGTGGTGAAGAACAACATCGCCGCGCTCTCCGGGATCATCGACCTGCAGTCCGAGCGCGGGGTGGGGACGACCTTCGAGATCACGCTGCCGGTCACCCTGGCCATCATCCGGGCCCTGGTGGTCAAGGCCTCGGGGCGGACCTACGCGGTGCCGCTCAACAGCGTGCTGGAGATCATCGAGGTGGGAGCCGCCGACATCCGCACGGTCTCGACGCGGGAGGCCATCACGCTGCGTGGCTCGACCCTGCCGCTGACCCGCCTGGGCCGCTTCTTCGGGACCCAGGAGCTGGCCCCGCCGGATCCGCTCTTCGTGGTGGTCACCGGCCTGGCGCAGGAGCGGCTCGGCCTGGCCGTGGACGAGCTGCTGGGGCAGCAGGACATCGTGGTCAAGCCGCTGGGCAGCCTGCTGGCGGGGGTCCGCGGCATCGCCGGCGCGACCGACCTCGGGCAGCGGAGCACCGTGCTGGTGCTCGACATGGGCGCCATCATCGAGGACGTGGTGGCCGGCGAGCCGGCCCCCGAGGCGGCGGGGTAGGTCCGGCGCCATGTACCTCGAGCACTTCGGGCTGCAGCGGCGCCCCTTCTCCAAGACCCCCGACCCGGCCTTCCTCTACCTGTCGCGGCAGCACGCCGAGGCCCTGGCCCGGCTCTCCCACGCGGTCGAGGAGCGCGAGATCGCCGTGCTCACCGGCGAGATCGGCGTCGGCAAGACCACGCTGGCGCGGGCCCTGGTGGACGAGTTCGCCGAGCGCTGCCGCTTCAGCTTCGTCATCAACCCGGCGCTCCCGGCGGCGCAGCTGCTGGCCGCCATCGCCGAGGGCTTCGGCCTGCCCACGGCCCGCAGGAAGGGCGAGACCTGGTCGGCGCTGGGGCGCCACCTCGAGACCCTCGACGAGGCCGGCCAGTTCCCGGTGGTGGTGATCGACGAGGCGCAGCTGCTGGCCGGGCGCGCCGCGTGGGACGAGCTGCGCCTCCTCACCAACCTGGCCGCCGACGACCGGCCGCTGGTCGGCCTCGTGCTGATCGGCCAGCCCGAGCTGCGGGAGCGGCTGCGGGCCCAGGGCGGCGAGCCCTTCGCGCAGCGGGTGGGCGTGGCCTACCACGTGGGGGCGCTGGACGAGGCCGAGGTCGGGCGCTACCTGGCGCACCGCCTGGCGGTGGCGGGACGGGCGGCGCCGCTCTTCGCCCCCGACGCCGTGAGCGCCCTGCACCGCCGCTCCGGGGGGCTGCCGCGCCGGCTGAACCAGCTGGCTGCCAGTGCCCTGCTGGAGGGGTTCGCGCGCGACGCAAGCCGGATCGACGCGGCCATCGTCGACGCGGTGGCCGAGGATCTCAGGGCCCATCTGGGAAGCCTGGGGACGGCAGGGTAGGATCACGTCGGGACATGGACTTCCTCGAGATCAGGCGCAAGGCGAAGGAGCGGGCGGCCCGGGCCGCCGCGGCAGCCACCCCGGCGCCGGGGGCCGAACCGGCGCCGGCTGCCGATCCGGGGCCGGCGGCCGAGGCGAGGCCCGAGGTCGAGCAGGCGGCGCGCCGACCCGCGCCGACCCCGGCCGCCATGCCGTCACCGCCTGCCGCCGTCGGGCCGTCCGACCTGCCGGCGTCCTCCCGGGAGGCGGTCCGGGGCTCCGTGACCCGGAGGCACGAGGCCGGCCCGGGCGCGCGGCCGCCCGCGCTGCCCCAGTCGGCAGACAGCCGTTTCGTCACCTGGCGCCCCGATGGCGAGGGGCTTCCCAGCCTCGCCGCCGACCATCCGCCCGAGTCCCTCCGCGCCGTGCCGGCCCCGGTTCCGGTCGCGCCACCGGAGCCACCCGACGCGCTCGACGAGTTCTTCTACCGGGAGGACGAGACCGCCCCGGCGCTGGGCCTGGTGCCGTCGCCGCCCGGCGGCGAGCTGGTGGCGCCGGTGGCGCTGGAGGAGTACCTGATCCTCCGGCTGGGCGGCGAGCGGTACGGCGTCGAGATCGGGCGCGTGCTCGAGGTGATGCGCACGCCGCCGATCACCGAGGTGCCCCGGGCGCCCGGCGACATCCGCGGCGTCATCGCGGTGCGGGGCGAGCTGGTCACGGTGGTCGATCCGAGGGGTCGGCTCGGGCTGGCCCGCTCGGAGGGTCCTCCGGCCCGGCGGGTGGTGATCGTGGACGACGGGGATGGGGCCTGCGGACTGCTGGTCGAGGGCGTGGCCGGCGTGGTCCGGCTGCCACGCGGCGCCCTCGAGCCGTGCCCGCAGGCGTTGGGGGGTGCCGGGGGGGACCTGTACCTCGGCATCGGGCGGGAGCTGGACCGGCTCTTCCTGGTGCTCGACGTGCGGGCCCTGCTCCGGCCGCTGCGCGGGGCAGCCGAGGCGAGGCCCGCATGAGCCAGCTCCAGCCACGGCCGGCGGCGACCGTCCCCGAGAGGACCGAGGTGCAGCTCTGCACCTTCCGGGTCTCCGGGGAGGACTTCGCCGTCGACATCATGCGGGTCCGGGAGATCATCCCGCCGGCCCCGCTGACGCCCGTGCCGGAGGCCCCGGGGCACCTCGCCGGCGTGTTCCGGCTCCGCGGCGACGTGGTGCCGGTGGTGGACCTGGCCCGGCGGCTCGGACTGCCGCCCGGCGAGCCGTCCCGCCGCGCCAAGTACCTGGTGGTCAGGGTCGGGGGCCGGCTGCTCGGCCTGATGGTGGACGAGGTGTGCGAGGTCCTCCGGCTGGCCCGCCAGGAGCTCCGGCCGGCCCCGATGGCGTTCGACGCGAAGGGGACCCGGCTCTTCCTCGGGGTCTGCGACGGCGAGCTGGGGGGGGACGCGGCGGGCGGCGCGGTGGCGCCGGCCGGCTGCGCCTGCTGCTCAACGTGAAGGCGCTGCTCGAGCCGGCGCCCGAGGCGGGCGTCGAGGGCGCCCGTGCCCTGCTGGCGGCCAGGGAGGAGCCGTGAGCGGCGACGGCACCCTGCTGGCGCAGGCGCGCCACCTGGACGAGGAGACCCGGTACCGGGCGGTCCTCCGGCTCGACGGCGCGGTGCCGGAGGAGCTGGCCGAGCTGCTGGCCCGGCTCTCCGACTCGAGCTGGCGGGTCCGCTCCGCGGCCGTGGAACGGTTCGCCGGCCTGGCCGAGCCGGGCGCCGCGCTGCCGCGGCTCATCGACCTGCTCGACGGGGCCGAGACCATCGCCGGGCGCGCCGCGGCAGAGGCGGCCCTGGCCAGCCTCGGGGCGGCGGCCCTGCCGGCGCTGCTGCTGAGGCTGGCGTCCTCCAGCGGCGAGCGCCGGCTCTCGGCCATCGCGGCGGTCGGCGCCATCGGGAACCGCCGGGCGGTCCCGGCCCTGGTGGCCTGCCTGGCCGACCCCGATCAGAACCTGCGCGCCGCGGCCGCCGAGTCGCTCGGCAAGCTCGGTGGCGCCGAGGCGGTCGGGGCGCTGCTGGCCGCGCTCGACTCGGACGACCTCATCCTCAGGGCCACGGCGCTGGACGCCCTCGGCACGCTGCGGGTCTCGCCGCCGGCGGCCCGCGTCGCGGCGCTCATGGACGAGCCGGCGCTGCGACCGGGCGCCTATCGGGTGCTGGCCTCGAGCGACGAGCCGGCGGCCCTGGCGCTGCTCGGGGGTGGGGTGGCCGAGCCCGGGCGGTCGGCCCGGCTGGCGGCGCTGGCGGCCATCGGCGCGCAGCGCGCCAGGCGGCTGCCCGAGGCGCTGGCCCCGCTGGCCGCCGAGGTCCGCCGCCTCGCGGTCGAGCAGCCGGCCGTGGCCGGGTGGTGCGTGGCCGCGCTCGCCTCGAGCGAGCTGCAGGTGGCCGAGGGCGCGTTGCTGGTGCTGGGCTGGATCGGCGAGATCTGCCACGCTCCGGCGGTGGCCCGCATGGCGGTCGACGATCGCCTGCGCCCGCTGGTGGAGCAGGCGCTGGAGGCGTTGCCCAGCGGCGCCGGCCTGGTGGACGTGCTGGGCCGGGTGGTGCCGGAGCTGCCGCCGGTGGCGCGGGTGGCCATCTTCGCGGCGCTGGCCCGGGCCGGCGAGGCCACGGCCCTGCGGGCCCTGCTGGATGGGGCGTCCGATCCGGATCCGCTGGTCCAGGCCGAGACCCTCGAGGCCCTGGGGCGGCTGGCCCTGCCGGCCAGCGTGCCGGTGCTGGCCGGGCTGATCCACGATGGCTCGCCGGCCATGGCGAGCCTGGCCGCCGACGCCCTGGTGCGCATCGGCCAGGGGTCGGCCGAGGGCCGGCGGGCGGTCCTGCTGGAGTGTCGGGCCCGGGCCGCGGCCGGCGGATCGGCCGCGCTGCTGCGGGTGCTGGGAGGCTGCGGCGAGAGGGAGGACCTGCGGCTCATCCGGTCCGGCCTCACCGCCGGCGGCGAGGAGCGGCGGGTGGCGGCGGCGGCGGCGGTGGCGGCGCTCGGGCAGCGCGGGCTGCTGCGCGGCGAGCACCTGCCGGAGCTGATCGCCGCGCTCTCCGACCCGGCCTGGCCCGTCCGGGTCGCCGCGGCCCGGGCCTTCACCGACCTGGCCGTCGGCAACGCCGCGGACTGGGCCGGAGATCCCGGGACCGGCGAGCACCCGCTCTGCGCCCTCGCCATGGGCGGGCTGCGGGCCGCGCTCCACGACGTCGAGCCGGTGGTCCGCGCCGCGGCCATCGAGGCCCTCGGGGCCTGCGGCCGGTCGGAGCACCGGTCGGCCATCGCGGCGCTGGCGGCGGACGGCTCGGCGCCGGCGCTGGTGGTGGTGGAGGCGCTCCGGGCGCTGGCCCGGCTCGGGACGACCGATCCGGAGCTGCTGCGCGGTGCGCTGGCCCATCCTGATCCGGAGGTGGCCAAGGCGGTGGTGGCCGCGGCGGTCGGGGTGCCGGGGGAGGCGGGGCGCGGGCTGCTCCGGGCGGCCCTGGCGAGCGGGCGCTGGGACGTGCGCCTGGCCGTGGCCCACGCCATCGCCGAGCGCGGCGACGCCGCGCTGCGCGACGACGTGGCCCGGGCGGCGGCGGCCGATCCCGATCCGCTGGTGGCCCGCGCCCTGGCCGACGCGGCGCTGGGCCTGGCCGGGGGCCCCAGGCGCTGAATGGACGGCTCGCAGCCACGGCCGGTCCTGCACGAGGCGACCTTCCGCCTGCTGCGCGAGCTCTTCCATGGCCGGTTCGGCCTGTGGTTCCACGACGACCTGCGGTTCCTCATGGAGCTGCGCCTCTGGCCGCGCCTCGCCCTCCACGGCCTGCGCGGGTTCGAGGCCTACCACCGCTTCCTGCGGCTCGACCCGCGCGGGCCACCGGAGCTCCTCGACGCCGCCGAGGTGATGACCACCAACGAGACCTACTTCTTCCGGGAGCCGGAGCAGCTGCGCGCCTTCGAGCAGGGCGTCCTGCCGGCGCTCCAGCGGGAGCGGGCCGGCGAGCGGCGGCTGCGCCTGCTCTCCGCCGGCTGCTCCACGGGCGAGGAGGTCTACACGCTGGCCGCGCTGCTGCTCGGCTCGGGACGCTTCGAGGGCTGGGACCTGGAGGTGCAGGGCGTCGATCTCTCGCGCCGCTGCCTGGCCCGCGGGCAGGCCGGGGCCTACGGCGACCACGCCTTCCGCAGCCCCGAGGGCAAGGCGCTGCGACGCTGGTTCCACCTGCAGGAAGGGCGCTGGGTGGTGGACGACGCGCTCCGCCGCCTGGTCCACTTCGGCGCCGCCAACCTGCTCGACGGCGAGGGGCTGCCGCCGCCGGCCTTCGACGTGATCCTCTGCCGCAACGTGCTGCTCTACTTCGATGCCCCGGCCCGGCGGCGCGTGCTGCGCCACCTCCACGACCGGCTGGGTGACGGCGGCTGGCTGCTGCTGGGCCACGCCGAGACGCTGCTGCAGCTCAGCGCCGACTTCGAGCTGGTCCACCTCGACCGGGAGCTGGTGTTCCGCAAGCCCCGGGCCGCGGCCGGAGCGACGCCATGAGGGCGCCCGGGCCACCGGGACGGCTGCGGATGCTGCTGGTCGACGACTCGGCGCTCAGCCTCGGCACCCTGCAGGGGATGCTGGAGTCGACCGGCGACTTCGAGGTGGTGGGCCAGGCCCGGGACGGCGAGCAGGCCCTCCGCGAGGCGATGGCGCTGCGCCCCGATGCCATCCTCCTCGACCTGCAGATGCCGCGCATGGACGGCTTCACCTTCCTGCGCCTGCTGATGGCGCAGCGGCCCACGCCGGTGATCGTGCTCTCCTCCAACTCGCGGCGCGGCGACGTCTTCAGGTCCCTGGAGCTGGGGGCCGTCGACTTCGTGGCCAAGCCGGAGCGGAGCGGGCTCGAGGCCGTCCGGGAGGAGCTGCTGGCCAAGTGCGCGATGGTGCGGGGGCTGCGGCTGGAGAACCTGGGCTCCTGGTCGCGGCCCGACCGCGATCCGGCCGACCCGCGACCGCTGGTCGGGCCGGCCCGCCTGGCCGTGATCGGCGCCTCGACCGGCGGACCGCAGGCGCTCCAGGAGGTGCTGGCCGCGCTCCCGGGTGACCTGCCGCTCGGGGTGCTGGTGGCGCAGCACATGCCGGAGAAGTTCACGCGCGCCTTCGCCGAGCGGCTGGGCCGCAGCTCGGCCTTCACGGTGGCCGAGGCGGCCGAGGGGGACCTGGTGGCGGCGGGGCGGGTCCTCGTCGCGCCCGGCGGCCACCACCTCGAGCTGCGGCGGGAGCGGGGGACGGGGACGCTGCGGGTGGCGCTGGCGCCCCCGGAGGGCGGCGGCTCCGCCCGCTACTGCCCCAGCATCGATCGGCTCTTCACCTCGGCGGCGCTGGCCATGCCGCGCCGGCTCTGCGCCGTGGTGCTCACCGGGATGGGGAACGACGGCGCCGCCGGCCTGCGGGCGGTCAAGGCGGCAGGCGGGCTCACGCTGGCCGAGTCGGAGCGGACCGCCGTGATATACGGGATGCCGCGGGCGGCGGTGGCCACCGGGATGGTGGACCAGTCGCTGGGACTCTCCGAGATCGCCGGCCGCCTGGCCGCCTTTGCCCGGAGTGATTGACCCCCGTGCCCGAGCTCACCGCCCTGGTCGTCGACGACAGCCCCGCCATGCGGCGGCAGGTCTGCCAGGCGCTGGCGGAGCTGCCCGGGCTCCTCGCCCGCGAGGCCGGCGACGGCGCCGAGGCCTGGCGGCTGCTGGCCGCCGGCCGGTTCGACATCCTGCTCACCGACCTCAACATGCCGCGGCTCGACGGGCTCAAGCTGGTGGCGCTGGTCCGCCAGGGCCGCCCGCGCCTGGACCTGCCCATCGTGGTCATCACCACCGAGAGCGCCGGGGCCGATGGCCGGCGCGCCCTGGAGCTGGGCGCCGACGCCTGGCTGGAGAAGCCGGTCGACCCGCGGCGGCTCATCGAGGTGGTGCAGGCGCTGCTCCGGCGTGGTTGAGGCGCCGGCCGCCCGGTCAGGGCGTGATCCGCTCCATCATCCGCGCGAAGGGGATGGTCTCGCGGACGTGGTGGAGCCCGCACACCCAGGCGACGCAGCGCTCCACGCCCATGCCGAAGCCGGCGTGCGGCACGGTGCCGTAGCGGCGCAGGTCGAGGTACCACTCGAAGGCCTCCTTGGGCAGGCCGTGCCGGGCGATGGAAGCCTCCAGGGTGGCCAGGTCGTCCTCGCGCTGGCCGCCGCCGATGATCTCGCCGTACCCCTCGGGCGCCAGCACGTCGCAGCCCAGCGCCACGGTGGCGTCGGTGGGGTCCTTCTTGAAGTAGAAGGCCTTCATCTCGGCCGGGTAGCGGTGGACCATGACCGGCCGGTCGTAGGCGCTGGCCAGCACCGTCTCCTCGTCGCCGCCGATGTCGTCGCCCCACTTCATGGGGTGGCCCGCCTTCTGCAGCACCTCGACCGCCTCGGTGTAGGTGATGCGCGGGAAGGGCGGCTTGACGTTCTTGAGCTTGGAGACGTCGCGCTCGAGGACGGTGACCAGCTCCTTCTCGTGCTTCTCCAGCGCCTTGCCCACCACGTAGGAGACGAACTGCTCCATCAGCTCCATGTCGCCGTCGAGGTCCATGAAGGCCACCTCGGGCTCCACCATCCAGAACTCGGTGAGGTGGCGGCGGGTCTTGGACTTCTCGGCGCGGAAGGTGGGGCCGAAGCAGTAGACCTTGCCGAGCGCCATGGCGCCGGCCTCCATGTAGAGCTGGCCCGACTGCGTCAGGTAGGCCTTGCCGAGGTCGAAGTAGGGGACCTCGAAGAGGCTGCTGGTCCCCTCGCAGGCGGCCGGGGTGAAGATGGGCGCGTCCACCAGGGTGAAGCCGCGCTCGTCGAAGAAGTCGCGGATGGCCTTGACCACGGTGGCCCTCACCCGCAGCACCACGGTCTGACGCTGGGAGCGGAGCCAGAGGTGGCGCTGCTCCATGAGGAAGGCGACCCCGTGCTCCTTGTGGCCGAGCGGGAACTCCTGCGACGGCCTGGCCACCACGGTGAGGTCGCGGACGTCGAGCTCGTAGCCGATGGGGGCGCGGTCGTCCTTCTTCACCAGGCCGCGGACGGCGATGGAGGTCTCCTGGGGCAGGTGGTCGGCCTCGAAGAAGACCTCGGGCGTGACGTTTCCCTTGAAGACCACGCACTGGATGATCCCGGTGCCGTCGCGCAGCTGGAGGAAGTGGAGCTTCCCCTTGGAGGCGCGGTGGTGGAGCCAGCCGTGGAGGGTGACCTCCTGGCCTTCGTGCGTGGCGATGTCGGCGACGTGGACGGGGGGGAACATGGGGGCGGACCATACCCCGGGTCGCGGGGGCGGAAAAGCGCCCGGTTCTCGGCTACAATCCGCCCCCCCTATGAGCATGAACGAGCGTTACGAGCCGCAGTCGATCGAGTCGCGCTGGCAGAAGCGGTGGGAAGAGGCCGGGGTCTTCAAGGCCGGCCGCCGGCCCCAGGCCGAGCCGCGCTACGTCCTGGAGATGTTCCCGTACCCCTCTGGCGCCATGCACATGGGGCACGCCCGCGTCTACACCATCGGTGACGCCCTGGCCCGCTACCTGCGCATGCGCGGCCACGACGTGCTCCACCCCATCGGCTTCGACGCCCTCGGCCTGCCGGCCGAGAACGCCGCCATCAAGGACGGCCGCCACCCGGCCGAGCGGACCGCCGAGAACATCGTCTCCTTCCGCGCCGAGATGAAGCGGCTGGGGTACGCCTTCGACTGGGACCGCGAGGTGGTCACCGCCGATCCCTCGTACTACCGGTGGAACCAGTGGTTCTTCCTGAAGATGCTGGAGAAGGGGATCGTCTACCGCCGCCAGGGGAAGGCCAACTGGTGCACCGGCTGCATGACGGTCATCGCCAACGAGCAGGTGATCGACGACAACATCTGCGAGCGCTGCAGCTCGCCGGTGGTGGAGAAGGCCATCGGCGAGTGGGCCTTCCGCATCACCGCCTACGCCGACCAGCTGCTGCAGGGGCTCGACACGCTCACCGGGTGGCCCGAGCGCATCACCACCATGCAGCGCAACTGGATCGGCAAGTCGGTGGGCGCCGAGGTGGACTTCGCGCTGCAGGGCGTTGCCGGGAGCATCAAGGTCTTCACCACCCGGCTCGACACCATCTACGGCTGCACCTACGTGGTGCTGGCCCCGGAGCACCCGCTCACCGCCGCGGTGACCCGGCCGGAGCAGCCGGGACGAGGTCGAGGCCTTCGTGGCGCGGATGAAGAAGACCGAGGCGGCCGAGCGGACCGGGGCCGAGGCGCCCAAGGAGGGCGTCTTCACCGGCGCCCACGCCGTCAACCCCTTCACCGGCGAGGCGGTGCCGGTCTGGATCGCCAACTTCGTGCTGGCCGAGTACGGCACCGGCGCGGTGATGAGCGTGCCGGCCCACGACCAGCGCGACTTCGAGTTCGCCCGCAAGTACGGCCTGCCCATCCGCACGGTGATCCAGCCGGCGGCGGGCGAGCGGACGCCGCCCGGCGACGGGCTGGACGCCGCCACCACCGAGGACGGCGTCACCGAGGGCTCCGGCCCGTTCTCCGGGCTGCCCTCGGCCGAGGCGCGGGAGCGGATGAGCGCCCACGCCGCCGCCGGCGGGTTCGGGGCCTCCACCGTGCGCTGGCACCTGCGCGACTGGGGCTTCTCGCGCCAGCGCTACTGGGGCACCCCCATCCCCATCGTCTACTGCGACGACCACGGCGCCGTGCCGGTGCCGGCCGACCAGCTGCCGGTGAGGCTGCCGCCCCAGGCCATCATCACCGGCACCGGCGAGCCGCCGCTCGCCAAGGTCCCGGAGTTCGTCAACACCACCTGCCCGACCTGCGGGAGGCCGGCGCGGCGCGAGACCGAGACGATGGACACCTTCGTCGACTCGGCCTGGTACTACGCCCGCTACCTCTCGCCCCGTGACGAGACCCGCCCCTTCGATCCAGCCCTGGCGAGGCGCTGGCTGCCGGTCGACGTCTACGTCGGCGGTCCCGAGCACGCCGTCATGCACCTGCTCTACTTCCGGTTCTGGCACCGGGTGATGCACGAGCTGGGGCTGACCGCCGAGCCCGAGCCCTGCAAGCGGCTGGTCACCCAGGGGATCGTCAACGGCCCCGACGGCCGCAAGATGTCGAAGCGCTGGGGCAACGTGGTCCAGCCCGGCTACATGGTCGACCGCTTCGGCGCCGACACGGTGCGGCTCTTCATGCTCTTCGCCGCGCCGCCGGAGAAGGACATCGACTGGTCGGACGAGCAGGTCGACGGCCTGTTCCGCTTCCTGACCCGGGTGTGGCGGCTCTTCCACGGCCGGCAGGCCAGCTTCGGCGCGCCCCCGGCGGCCCTGGCCCAGGCCAGCGGGCCGTTCCTCGAGCTGCGGCGGCGCACCCACCGGACCATCAAGAAGGTCACCGAGGGGATGCAGGACGACCTGAAGTTCAACACCGGCATCGCCGCCCTCATGGAGCTGATGAACGAGCTGCAGGGGCTCGAGCCGAGGTCCGAGCCCGAGCAGGCGGCGGTGCGGGAGGCCCTGCTGGCCCTGGCCACGCTGCTGGCCCCGTTCGCGCCCCACGTCGCCGAGGAGCTCTGGCACGAGGTGCTGGGGCCGGCGGCGCGGGACCGCCTGCTGGCCGAGGAGCCCTGGCCCACCTACGACGCGGCCCTCACCGTCGCCGACACCGTCACCATCGCCGTCCAGGTGAACGGCAAGCTGCGCGGCGAGGTGCAGGTGGCGGCCACCGCCGCCGAGGCCGAGGTGCGGGCCGCCGCCGAGGCCGAGGAGAAGGTGCGGGGGCTACCTGAGCGGCAAGGCCGTGAAGAAGGTGGTCTACGTGAAGGGGCGGCTCATCAACTACGTGGTGGCGGGGTAGGGCCATGGCCGGACGCGGCGCATGCGCGCGCGGCGGTGGCGGTGGCTGGCGCGCTGGCGCTGGCCGGCTGCGGCTACTCGGTCTCGGCCGGCAAGAAGCTGCGCGGCGGGGCCGAGCGGGCCGAGGTCCGCCCCTTCGAGAACCTCTCGACCGATCCCTCGGTGGGCGTGGAGGTGACCGCGGCGCTGCGGGGGACGCTGGCGCGCCGCGGGGCCTATGGCGAGGGGGCCCGGGCGCTCATCGACGGCCAGGTGCTGACCGACACCGTCGCGCCATCCTTCGCGGGCGGCGCGACCCAGCGGGTCGGGCTGCTGGTGCGGGCCCGGCTGATGGTGGACGGGGCGCTGGTGCTGGAGCGGAACGTCCGTCGCGAGGCCGACTACCTGGCCGGCGCGGATGCGCTGGAGGGCGAGGCGCGACGCGCCCAGGCGCTGCGGCGGCTCGCCGGCGAGGCGGCCCGCGACGTCCTGAGCGCGTTCGAGGAGTGACGGCGCCGGCCCGGGGGAGCCGGGGCGGCGCGCCCGGCGCTACTTCGAGGAGGCCTTCGCCACGGCGTGCGCCAGGCGGGAGATCTTCCGCGAGACGGCGTTCCTGGCCACCACGCCCTTGGACCCGCCCTTGGCGATGGTCCGCTCCGCCGCCTTGAGGGCCACGGTCGCCGCGGCGGTGTCGCCCTTCTCCAGGGCCTCCCGCACCTTCTTGACGGCGCTCTTCACGCCGGTGCGGACCTGGACGTTGCGGGTGCGGCGCTTCTGCGCCTGACGGTTGCGCTTCTGGGCCGAGACGGTGTTCGCCAAAGCGGACTCTCCCTGCGAGTTGAGGGCGCGCTATGTACCGCCCGCGCCTTGGAGAGTCAAGGGCTTGCGCCGCGTCCGGCCGCTCGCCGGGCGATCGGCCCGCTCCTGGAGGGCCGCGCCAGTCAACGGGGGCATGAGGCGGCGACCCTAGAGCCACAATGGTCCGCCCGGCAGTTGCGCCCGGGAGCCTTGAGGCACAACGGCATGCCGGCGACCCGATCGGCCCGGCCTTGCGGCGCAAGCCGGGCCGCCGCGAATGGGCCGCGACCCCCTGCCGCACCTGTGCAAGAAGGCCACCGGCAGCGGGAGTTATCCACCGCTGGGCGTTTCGCAGTGCGGCGCCTGCGGGAACCGTCGAGAACCTGTGAACAACCGCGTGGGTATGACAAGACATCCAACGGGAATGGCTGGGTAAAATACGGAATTGGCGCTTTCCTGCCCCGTGTCGCCACCGCGGCGCTGGCTCGATGCTGGGAGGAGCGCGGGGAGTTATCCACCATCTTTCCCCAATCGTCCGGATCCCCCCCCCGACGGGGGCGAGACGTCAGATTTCGCTTGATCCTCCAGAGATTTCGCCTCGTCCCAGAGCCGGTCCATCTCCTCCAGGGACGCGGTCCCGGGCGCCACGCCGCGGCGAGCCAGCTCGTCCTCCACGTAGCTGAAGCGGGCGATGAAGCGCCCGACGGTCCCGCGGAGCGCTTCCTCCGGGGCGACGCCGAGCTTGCGCGCCAGGTTGGCCACCGCGAAGAGCGTGTCTCCCAGCTCCCGCTCGATCTGGCCGCGCTGCCCGGAGGCGACCGCCTCGTCCAGCTCCTCCAGCTCCTCGGTCACCTTGGCCCGCGCCCCGGCGGCGTCGGGCCAGTCGAAGCCGACCCGGCTGGCCTTCTCGGTGAGCCGGTCGGCTCGAGCCAGCGCCGGGAGCTCGCGCGGGACCCCCTCGAGGGCGCTCAGTCCGCCTCCCTTCTTCCGCTTCTCCTCCCGCTTCAGCGCGGCCCACTGCTTCAGGACCCCCTCGGCGTCCTTCACCTGGCCACCGGCGAAGACGTGCGGATGGCGGGAGACCAGCTTGTCCGAGATGGCGTCAGCCACGTCGGCGAAGGCGAACAGGCCGGCCTCCTCGCGCAGCCGGGCCTGGAAGACGATCTGCAGCAGCAGGTCCCCCAGCTCCTCGCGGTGGGCGGCGGCGTCGCCGGCGTCCAGGGCCTCGAGCACCTCGTAGGTCTCCTCGAGGACGTAGGGGCGGAGCGTCTCCAGGGTCTGCTCCAGGTCCCACGGACAGCCGTCGGGGGCGCGGAGACGGGCCATGATGTCGAGCAGGCGTTCGATGGCTTCGGAGGCGCGAGACATTGGACGTGTTTAGCGCAGGGGAGGGCGTGCTAGCATCACTTCCTCGCGTGCCGACCCGGAAGACGCTGCTCGCCCTCGCCGTCCTCGCCGTCCTCGCGGTCCTCCCCGGGTCCGCACCGGCACAGGTCTCCACGCCGGCGCCGGTGGACGAGGACCAGGAGGCGCCGCTCCCCGAGCCGCAGCGGCCACCCCGCACGGAGGGGAGGGGCCAGCCCCTCCGCCCGGGCGACGGGAGGCGGGAGGGTGCCCGCCAGCCGGAGCCGGGCGGTCCTTCCGCCACGTCGCCCGCGGAGCAGGCCCTGCCCGATCCGGCCGCGGCCAACGCGCCGGCGACCCTGCCTGCGCCCCAGCCTCCCCCGGCCCCCGAGCCGCCGCCGCTGCCCGCGGCCCGCCCCATCCTCCCCGTCACCGCCACCTCCCAGTCGCTCTTCCAGCACTGGGCGGAACGGCGCACCGCGCTCCGGGAGCAGGACCCGGCCCGGGCCGCCGCGGCCGCGGCCGCGGTGCTCCAGGTCCGCCGCGAGCTGGCCATCGAGAACCTGGACCCCTTCGCCTTCAGCGAGGTGCGGGAGACCAACCGGGCGCTCGAGGCGGGGGTGGTGGCCGACGCGCTGGCCCACGCCGAGCTGGCGGTGACGCTGGCCCCGGAGCTGGCCGACGCCCACCTGGCGCTGGCCAGGGCCCGCTTCGCCAGGTCGCCCGGCGATCTCGGCGCCGTCCTCTCGGCGCTGCGGGACGCGGTGGGCGCGGCCTTCGGCGAGCCGCACGCGCGGCGGGCCTTCTTCGCCGACCTGCTCATCGCCCTCTTCGCCTCGATCCTGGCGGCGACGGCGGTGGCGCTGGTGGTGCTGCTGGTGCGTTCGCTCCGCGTCTTCCTCCACGACTTCCATCACCTGCCGCTGCTGCGCGGCTCGGCCAGCATCCAGGCCGGCTTCCTCGGCCTGGTGCTGCTGGTGACGCCGTGGGCCTTCGGCCTCGGGCCGCTGGCCATCGTGCTGGTGGCGCTGACCGCGGCCTGGCTCTACCTCTCCACGGCCGAGCGGCTGGCCATGACGGCGGCGGTGCTGCTGGTGGCCGCCGGGCCGTGGGCGGCGCAGGAGGCGGTGCGGTCCATCGCCTGGACCGGGACGCTGGCGGAGGCGGTGCACGAGCTGGAGCACGGCGCCCCCAGCGAGGCCGAGGTGGCGGAGCTGGCCGCACGGGCCTCGGAGGGCAGCAGCCCGGCCCCGCTGGCCGCGGCCCTGGGACGGCAGGCCAAGCGCCGCGGTGACCTGGTGGCCGCCACCCGATGGTACGCCGAGGCCCTCCGCGCCGACCCGCGGGCCGCCGAGGTCCAGGTCAACCTCGGCAACGTGCTCTTCCTGCAGGGCAACCTCGAGGGGGCCAAGGCCTCCTACCTGGAGGCGGTCGACCACGCCGCCGGCGACCGGACCATCCAGGCGGCCGCGCACTACGACCTCTCCAAGCTCTACCTGCGGACCTCGGACATCGAGCGGTCGAGCGCGGCCCGCGACCGGGCCGAGCAGGAGGACGGCGCCTTCCTCCGCCGCTTCGGCGCCGACGACGACTTCTCCGCCAACCGGTACCTGGTCGACGTGCCGGTGCCGGCCGCCAAGGTGCTGGCCCTGGCCTCCGGGGACGGCGCCCCGGAGGCGATCAGGGACGCGGTTCCGAGCCCGGCTGGCCGGGGCGCTGCCGGCCTGGACGTGGCCGTGGGTGCCGCTGTCGCTCATGGTGGTGCTCTGGGGGGGCCTGCTGCTCGAGCCCCGCCTGGCCCCGTCGCGGGCCTGCGAGCGGTGCGGGCGACCGGCCTGCCGCCGCTGCGACGGGGGGGGCGGCGGGCCGCTCTGCGGCCAGTGCGTCAACGTGTACGTGAAGAAGGGCCTGGTCGACCCCCGTGACCGGCTGCTCAAGGACGCCGCGGTGAGGCGCCACGAGAAGGTGCAGCAGGTGGTGACGCGCGCCCTGGCGGTGGGGAGCGGCGGCGGCGGCCACCTCTACGGTGGCGCCCCGTGGAAGGGGCTGGCGCTGGTGACCACGCTCCTCTTCCTCGGCTTCCTGGTCTGGTTCTGGCGAGGGCTGATGCCGCCGCCGCTCCCGACCCCGTACCTGCTGGCCGGCAAGGCGGCGGTGGCCATCCCCCTCGCGGTGGTCATCTACGTGGTCGCGGTGCGCGACCTCTTCCGCCGGACCGGATCGTAGGAGCGACGCGTGGCGCTCAAGGGGACACTCAAGGACTTCGGGATCGCCGAGATCCTCCAGCTCATCGGCCAGCAGGCCAAGAGCGGCGTGCTGCACCTCGAGTCGCGCGACGACGTCATCCACATCGCCATGGCCGAGGGGAGCGTGGTCCGCGCCGAGTCGGCGGGCCGAAAGGCGAGGGAGAAGCTGGGCACGCTGCTGGTCCGTGCCGAGCTCATCACCCAGGCGCAGCTCGACCAGGCGCTCGACCTCCAGAAGCGGACCCTGCGACGCCTCGGCGACATCCTCGTCGAGCTGGAGTACGTCACCGTCGACCAGCTTCGCGAGATGACGGCGCTGCAGACCACCGAGACCGTCTACAAGCTCTTCCACTGGAAGAGCGGGACCTACGCGTTCGAGCCGGGCGACGTGGAGTGGGACCCGGAGACGGTCACCCCGGTCCGTGCCGAGTCGGTGCTGATGGAGGGGTTCCGGCAGGTGGACGAGTGGCCGCTGGTCCGCAAGCGGATCAGCTCGCCCGAGATGACCTTCGAGCGGCTCCGCACCCCCGAGCCCGAGCGGGCCCGGACCGGCAGCGTCGACCAGGACGTGGACCGGGCCTTCGACGCGTTCGGGGAGGCACCGGACCGCGAGGCGGACGGCGACCAGGCCGACCTGGCGCTGGGGCGGGGCGAGCGGCGGGTCTTCGAGCTGGCGCTGCCCGGCCGGACCGTCGAGCAGATCGTCGATCTCTCGCGGCTGGGCGAGTTCGAGACCAGCAAGGCCCTGCAGAACCTCGTCAACCTCGGCTACCTGCGGGCGGTGGCGCCGGCGCGCTCGCGGGGCGGCGCGGTGGGCGCCTATGCCCGCGACCTGCAGCACCGCACCCGGACCTGGCTGGTGCGCGGCGCGGCCACCGTGGCCATCGCCATCGCGCTGGCCGGGATGGTGCTCTGGGTGGACCAGCGCGGCCGCGCCATGGGGGGCGGCGGTGGCGGGGTCGACCTGGGCGACAACGTGGCGCCCCGGTTCCTGGCCCGCTATCAGCTGGCGAGGTTGCGAGGGGCGCTGGACGTCTACCGGGTGGAGAAGGGGCAGTACCCGGAACGGCTCGAGGAGCTGGTGGCGGTCGGGCTGGTGAGCCCGCGCGACCTGCGCCTCCCGTGGAGCCAGCCCTACCACTACCGCCGCCGCCCCGACGGCGGCTTCGTCCTGCTCTCGCCGGTGGAGTGAGCCGAGTGCCCGAGACCCGTTCGCTGCGCATCGAGCTGCCCGACAACGATCGGGTGCGCGCCCTCTGCGGCGCCCACAACGAGCACCTCAAGCTCATCGAGCGGCGCCTGGGGATCCAGCTGGGGCTGCGCGGCGGCCAGCTGATCGTGGCGGGCGATGACCCGGCGCGCCTGGCGCTGGCCGAGCGGCTGCTGCGCGAGCTCTATGGCCTGCTCGAGGAGGGCTTCCCGCTCCACCTCGAGGACGTGGACCAGGCGACCAAGCTGGCGGGGCAGGGGGTGGCCCTGCGCGAGGTCTTCGGCCACACCGTCTTCGTGTCGGCACGCCACCGGGTCATCACGCCCAAGGGGCTGGCGCAGAAGCGCTACGTGCAGGCCATCCGCGACCAGGACATCGTCTTCGGCGTCGGCCCGGCCGGGACCGGGAAGACCTACCTCGCCATGGCGATGGCCGTCTCGTTCCTGGTCGAGCGGAAGGTGAAGCGGATCGTGCTGACGCGGCCGGCGGTGGAGGCGGGGGAGCGGCTCGGCTTCCTTCCGGGGGACATCGCCGAGAAGGTGAACCCGTACCTGCGGCCGCTCCACGACGCGCTCTTCGACATGGTGGACGACGAGAAGGCCAATGCCTTCATCGAGCGCGGCACGGTGGAGGTGGCGCCGCTGGCCTTCATGCGGGGGCGGACGCTCAACGACGCCTTCATCATCCTCGACGAGGCGCAGAACACCACCGCGGAGCAGATGAAGATGTTCCTGACCCGGCTCGGCTACGGCTCCAAGGCGGTGGTCACCGGCGACGTGACGCAGGTGGACCTGCCCAGCGGGCGGGCATCCGGCCTGATGGAGGCCCAGAAGGTGCTGAAGGGGGTCGAGGGGATCGAGTTCTGCACCTTCACCGAGGTCGACGTGGTCCGCCACCCGCTGGTGCAGGAGGTGGTGCGCGCCTACGAGAGCTACGAGGCTGCGAGGCGGGCCCCGGGCGGGGGCGAGCCCGGGCCGGCCTCGGGCGGGCCGGGGGGCGGGCCGGGGGCCTGAGAGGCGGGACTCGGCGCTAGGCGGGGTCGTCCGGCGGGACGGCGCGCGGACCACCGGGACGCGCCGCGGAACCGTGTTCCCTGGTGTTTCCAGTTCCCCGGCCGTTCCACGGACCTTTCCACCCCCTTCAGACAAACTACTCTGGGACGGGAGCGAGGGGCGAGGGCGTTGCCAAGGCATGGGGATGGGTGCAGGCTCCTCCTCCGTGCCCCCCACCTCGCCTCCCGGCCAGCGCCCCCGCGCCGTGCCGACACGGCTGCTGCTGCTCACCCTGCTGGCGGCCCTGAGCGTCGGGACCGGGTGGCTGCTGGCCCCGTCGGGACGTGACCGGCTCCCCGGTCCCGAGGCCCTCGGCGAGCCCTCGCCCGCCACCATCCGGGCCGATCGCGACGTCGACATCGTGGACGAGGCCGCCACGGCCCGCCGCCGCGCCGAGGCGGCCGCACAGGCCCGGCCCGTCTACGACCACGACGAGGCCGCACCCGACGAGGCGGCCGCCCACATCCATGCCGCCTTCTCGCTGATGCGCGAGGAGGCGACGGCGCTCCGCCAGCAGCAGGCCACCGCCAGCCTGGCGGAGCTGCTCCCCCGCTACGCCGCGCAGCGCGACGCCTTCGTGGCCCGCCTCCAGCTGCTGGTCCGCGACGCCGACTTCAACGCCCTGGCGGTGGCCCGCTTCTCCGAGCCGGTCGAGCGGGAGCTGGTGGGCCTGGCTCGCAAGGGGCTCAGCGGGCTGGTGGTGCAGGACGAGGCCCTGCTCCCCGACGACCGCGCCGCCGGCATGCTGGTCCGGACCATCCGCTCGGGCCGGCTGACCGGGGAGGGGATGCTGACCGACCTGTCGCTGGTCCGCACCGTGGAGACGGCGAGGCAGGAGGTGGCGGCCGCCGGCGGCGCGCGGCTGGCGAGCCTGCCTCCGGCCCTCCGCGCCACCCTGGTCCACCTGGCCTCCGAGTCGGTCCGGCCGACCCTGGTGCACAACCAGGCCGAGACCGAGCGCCGGCGCGCCGAGGCGGCCGCCCGGGTCAAGCCAGTGGGCGTCTCCGTGCACCGCGGCGAGCGGGTGGTGGCCGCGGGCGAGCGCATCGGCGGGGAGCACCTGGCGGTCTTCGAGGCGCTGCGGGCCGCGCAGTCGGGGCGGGAGCGGTGGCGGATCCGGCTGGCGGTGGCCCTGGCCATGGCGCTGCTGCTGGCGGGGGCGTGGCGGGTGGCCGGCGCGACCCGGCCCGGCGGCCGCCCGCGCCCGGGCGCGGTCGACGCCCTGGTCGGCGGCGGCCTGCTGGCCGGGGTGCTGCTGGCCGGGAGCGGGGTGACCGCGCTCTCCGACCTCCTCCAGGACCAGTTCCCCGGCCTCGCCCACCCGCCGCTCCTCCACCTCGTGCCGGTCGCGGCGGCGGTCCTGCTGGCGAGGGACCTGCTCGGGACCTCCGCGGCCCTCCTCCTGGCCCTGGTGGCCAGCCTGGCCCTCGGCCTGACGGCCGGTGACTCGGTCCCGCTCGCGCTCCACGCCGCGGTGACCTCGCTGGCCGCGCTCGGCTTCGGGGCCCGGCGGCGGGAGGACTGGGCGCTCCTGCGCTGCGCCGCGACCACCGGCCTCTCCGGCGCCCTGGTGGCGGCCGCCATGGCGCTCTCCGGCGGTGCGCCCCCCGCCGAGCTGGTGCTCTCGGTGGGCGCGGCGCTGCTCAGCGGGGCGGCGCTGGTCCCGCTGCTGGTGGCGGGGCTGCTGCCGCCGCTGGCCCGGCTGCTCGGCCGCGTCACCGACGCCCAGCTCCGCGGGCTCGCCAACCTGAACCACCCGGCCCTCAAGGAGCTGATCGTCCAGGCCCCCGGCACCTATCGCCACTCCATCGTGGTGGGCGCCCTGGTGGAGGAGGCGGCCCGGGCCATCGGCGCCGATCCCCTGCTGGCCCGTGTCGGGGCCTACTACCACGACCTCGGCAAGATGCGATCGCCGCTGCTCTTCGCCGAGAACCAGCGCGATCGGAACGAGCACGACGAGCTGGCGCCGCCCATGAGCGCCATCGCCATCAAGCGCCACCTCGCCGACGGGCTGGAGGCGGCGCGGCGCTGGCGCCTGCCCCGGGAGGTCCGCGACTTCATCGAGCAGCACCACGGGACCCGGTTGATCGGGTACTTCTGGGCCAGGCAGCGGCAGGTGGCCGAGGCGGGCGGGGCGCCGGCCGACGAGGCCACCTTCCGCTACCCGGGACCCAAGCCGCAGACCCGCGAGGTGGCGCTGGTGATGCTGGCCGACGCCTGCGAGTCGAGTGCGCACCTGGCCGAGCGCACCTCCGCCGATGGGCTGCGGGCGCTGGTCGACCTGCGGTTCGCCGAGATCGTCGCCGAGGGGCAGCTGGACCAGTGCGAGCTGACCCAGCGCGACCTGGCGCGGGCGGCCGAGGCCATCACCAGGGTCCTGCAGGTCCACGTCCAGTCCCGCCCCGAGCGGCCGCCCCGCAGCGCCGGCGACCCGCCCGGCGCGATCCACCTGGTGCGGGCACCATGATCGACAGCCGCAGCAGCCATCCCCGGGGCGGGGGCCAGGCCCGCCGGCTGGCCGCCACGGCCCGCCGCTATCTCCGGGCCCTGGGGCGCGCCGAGGCCGGGCTCTCCATCCTGGTGGTCACCGACGGTGTCATCCGTGGCCTGAACCGGCGCTGGCGGGCCGTGGACAAGGCCACCGACGTGCTCTCCTTCCCGTTCTCCGACCCGCCGGGAGGTGGGCCGTACCTGGGGGACGTGGTAGTGTCGCTCGACACGGCGCGCCGCCGGGCCCGCGCAGAACGGCGATCGCTGGTGTCGGAGCTGGATCGATACCTCGCCCACGGCCTCCTCCACCTGCTCGGCTTCGATCACGGGCGGCCCGGGGAGGCGAGGCGGATGGCGGCGCAGGAAGAGGCGCTGATGGGGGCCCACGGGCTGGTGGGCGACACGCTGCAGGAGCATGGCAGGAGCGGATGGATCCCTTCGCGGACATCGACCTCGACTCGGAGTCGGTCTGGCTCGACGGCGCCTGGTACGCGCGCGACGACCTCGCGCAGCGCATCAAGGAGATGATCGAGGCGGGCGACTTCAGGGTGGCCCGCCCGTCGCAGGCCCTGGAACGGCTGGAAGCCGCGCTGGGGCAGGCGCAGGTGCTGAGCGTGCGGATGCCGGCCGACCTGGCCGAGGCCGCCGCGGCCACCGCAGCGCGGCTCGGCCGCCCGGTGGGCCACCTCATCCGCGAGGCCGTGGCCTACTACCTGGCCGCCGCCGCGGCCTACGGCGCGGCCCAGGGGCGGGCGCACGCCGAGGCCAGCGCCCCGCCCGGCCGGCCGGGCGAGCCTGGCCCCGCCGAGGCCAGCTTCTTCAAGCGGAATCCCTGACCGACGATGCGCCGCTTCACCCCGCTCCTCGCCGCCATCGGCTCGGGCGCCGCCCTGGCGTCGTCGTTCCCCCTGGTGGTGCCGTGGATCTCGCTGCGCGAGCTCGATCCGGCCGGCTGGGCCGGCCTGCTGGCCTGGGCGGCGCTGGTCCCCCTGCTCTGGGCTCTGGGGCGGGTCCGCACCGCGCGGGCGGCGGCCGGGCTCGGCTTCGCCGCCGGGCTGGCCTGCTTCTACGCCGCCATCCACTGGGTGAGCCACGCCATGACCGCCTTCGGCGGCCTGCCCGGCTGGGTGGCCTTCATCGGGCTCTCGGCGCTGGTCGCCTTCATGGCCGCCCACTGGGCGCTGGCGGCGGCCGTGGCCTTCGCGGTGCGGCGCGCGCTGGGCTGGCCGCTCTGGGTCCATTTCCCGGTGGTCTGGACCGCGACCGAGCTGCTGCGGGACCACCTCTTCACCGGCTTCCCCTGGGCCAACCTCGGCTACACCCAGGTCCGCACCCTGCCGGTGGCCCAGCTGGCCGCCCTGGGGGGCGTCTACGCCATCGCCTGGCTGGTGGCGCTGGTCAACGCGACGCTGGCCGAGGCCCTGGAGGCGCGCCTGGCGGGGCGGCCGCCCCCGTGGCGGCTGCTGGGCAGCGTGGCGGCCCTGCTGGCGCTGGTGGTGGCCGGCGGGGCCTGGCGGCTGGCCTCGCTCCGCGCCGAGCTGGCCGCGGCGCCGTCGATCGAGGTGGCGGTGGTGCAGGTCAACCTCGACCAGGGGGCCAAGAACCGGGCCCGCGACCACGTCGAGACGGTCATGCGGCGGCTGGTGCCGCCCACCCTCGAGGCGGACCGCGAGGGGGCCGAGCTGATCGCCTGGCCGGAGGCGGCCTACCCCGGCTACGCCCGCCCCACCACCCGCAGCTTCGCCGGCGGGCGCGCCCGACTCCCGCCGCTCACCCAGGCCCACCTGCTGCTGGGCGCCGCCACCCTCGAGGAGGTCCGAGGGCGGGGCGGCGAGCCGCTGCTCAAGGTGGAGAACAGCACCTTCCTCGTGGCCCCGGACCTCTCGGTGATGGGGCGCTACGTCAAGCACCACCTGGTGCCCTTCGGGGAGTACGTGCCGCTGGCCGACTGGCTGCCCTTCCTGCGCCAGGTGGTCCCGGGGCTGGCGCCGGCCAGCCCGGGCGGCGCGCTCGGGCTGCTCCAGTTCACCGGCCGGGACGGGGCGCCGGTGCGGGTGGGATCCATGATCTGCTTCGACGCCATCTTCCCCGAGATCGGCGTGGCCTTCGCGCGCCAGGACCCGGACCTGCTGGTCAACCCCACCAACGACGCCTGGTACGGCTACTCCTCCGGGCCCTACCAGTTCCTCGACATCGTCCGGCTGCGCGCCGTCGAGACCGGGCGCTCGATCGCCCGGCCCGCCTACTCGGGCGTCTCGGCGCTCATCCTCCCCACCGGCGAGCTGCTCCCCGGTGCGCTGGAGGTCGGGCCGGTCGACCCGGATCTGGCCCCCGACCCCGACGAGCCGGCCCGCATGCTGCGCGGGCGCCTGCCGCGGCGACATGGCTTGACGCCATATGCCCGGTTCGGCGATCTCTTCGCCGGCGCCTGCGCCGTCCTCTCGCTGGCGGCGCTGGCGGCCGCCTGGCGGGTCCGCCGCACCGCCGCATCCCCCTAGGAGTCAACCACATGGCCGCCCCCACCGCCGACCTGCTCGCCGACCTGTCCCGCCGCCTCGAGGGGCTCCGGGGGTCGCTTTGACGTCGAGCGGAAGCGCCACCGGATCGCCGAGATCACCACGCTCTCCGAGTCGACCGAGTTCTGGGGGGACAACACCCGGGCCCAGGCCCTGCTGAAGGAGAAGGCGCAGCTGGAGCAGGTGGTGGCGTCCTGCGACCGGGTGGCGCGGTCGCTGGACGACGCCGTGGCCCTCCACCAGCTGGCGGAGGAGGCGCGGGACGAGCCGACGCGGGCCGAGGCCGCCCAGGCGGCCGCCGCGGTGGCCACCGACCTGGAGGGGCTGGAGTTCCAGAAGATGCTCTCCGGCCCGCACGACCGGGCCGGGGCCATCGTCGAGGTGAAGAGCGGCGCCGGCGGGGTCGAGGCCATGGACTGGGCCGCCATGCTCTACCGCATGTACACCCGCTACTGCGAGCGCAAGGGCTGGGCCATCGAGCCGGCCGACATGGTGGCCGGCGAGGAGGCCGGCATCAGCCAGGGCTCCTTCTTCGTGCGCGGCGAGTTCGCCTACGGCTTCCTCAAGGCGGAGAAGGGGGTGCACCGGCTGGTGCGGATCAGCCCCTTCGACCAGAACGCCCGCCGCCAGACCAGCTTCGCCGCCGTCGACGTCACCCCGGAGATCGAGGACGACATCGTCATCGACATCAAGGAGGCCGACGTCCGCATCGACACCTACCGATCCTCCGGTGCCGGCGGCCAGAAGGTGAACAAGACCGACTCGGCGGTGCGCATCACCCACCTGCCGACCGGGATCGTGGTGGCCATGCAGAACGAGCGGAGCCAGCAGAAGAACCGCTCCATGGCCTGGAAGATCCTCCGCTCGCGCCTCTACGAGTACGAGGAGAAGAGGCGCCAGGTCGTGCTCGACGCCGCCGAGGCGCAGAAGAAGGACATCGACTTCGGCTCGCAGATCCGCAGCTACGTGCTGCAGCCGTACCAGATGGTCAAGGACCTGCGGACCGGCGTGGAGACCGGGAAGGTGGACGACGTCCTCGACGGCGACCTGGAGGGCTTCATCCGGCCCTGGCTCATGGGCGTGCGCCGCACCGACCGGGCGGTGGACGAGTAGGGCGCATCCCGTCGGGGCCCCCGGCCGTTCCCGCGCCGCGGCGGCCGCGCTACCTGGGCGTGAAGACGATGGGCTGGCGCGCCTGGGTGAAGCGGTCGACGCTCTCGATGGCCCACCCCGGCAGGCCGAAGAGCCTCACGCCGCAGCCTGGCGGCTGCCGGCCGGTGGTGGCGCTCTTCTCGCGGATGAAGGCCACCTCGCCCTCGAGCTCGACCTTGCGGCCGTCGGCCAGCCCGAGCCGGACCTGCAGCCGGGTCCCCACCGACGGCGGCAGCGCGGTGGCGATGAAGACCCCGCCCGAGTCGATGCGGCGGGTGGTCCCCACGTAGAAGTTGTGCTCCGACACCAGCGACACGTTCACCTCCACGCGGGTGGGCTGGGGCCGCGACTTGGGCTCGTCGACCAGCTCCTCGTCGATGAGGGCCAGCAGGTCGATGGCGGGCGACGGCGTGCTGCGAACCGGCTGGGGGGAACCCGGGTCGGAGAGGGTGACGGGGGCGGCCGGAGGCGGAGGGGGCAGGGGAGAGGGAGGGAGGGGAGACCGGAAGGGCGGATCGGCCGGCTGGCCGATCAGGCCGCCGCCGAGGGGCCGCTCCACCACCACCAGCGGCCGGGCCAGCACCTCGGCCCGGGAGAAGGCGCGCTCGGCCCCGGCCACGGCGGCCAGCGGCTCGACCAGGTCCCGCGACGGTCCCACCATGACGATGCGAACGCCGAGGCGGGTGGCCCCGGCCGCCGCGGTCAGGGCGGTGCCCCAGGTGGAGTCGGGCGTCGCCGGCAGCACCAGCACCACGGCGTGCGGGGCCACCACGCGCATGATCGCCTCCAGCTCGGTCGGGCCGGGCAGGCAATAGACCGCGAAGCCCGCACGCTCGAGGTGCAGGTGGAGCGCGATCGAGACGTCGGCGTCCGAACCCGCCACGAGGACGCGCGACGCCACCGGGGCGCCGGCGGGGCTCACGCGGGGCGGCCTCCCGTCTCCATCATGATGCGTCGCTCGAGGTCGGCGCGGTTGGTGGCATTGGCCAGGGCGGTGTCGAGGGAGATCTTCTTGGCCTCGTGCAGCCGGTACAGGTACTGGTCGAAGGAGTGCATCCCCAGGTCGGCGCCGGCGCCCTCCATGTAGGCGCGCAGCTCGTCGACCTTGGAGCCGTTCCGGATCAGCTCGCGCACCGTGGAGGTGGAGAGGAGGGCCTCGACGGCCGGGATCAGGCCGGACGCGTCGGCCCGCATCAGGAGCCGCAGCGCCACCACCGCCTGCAGGTTGTCGGCGAGCCGGGCCCGGACCGTCTCGTGCTCGTCGGAGGGGAAGAGCCCCACCAGGCGGCCGACGGCCCGCGGCACGTCGGGGGTGTGGAGCGAGGTGATGACCAGGTGGCCGGTCTCGGCCGCCTTGAGGCAGATGTCGGCCGACTCGCGGTCGCGGAGCTCGCCCACCATGATGATGTCCGGGTCCTGCCGCAGCGCCGCCCGGAGCGCGTCGGAGTAGCTGGCGGTGTCCGAGCCGACCTCGCGCTGGATGGCCAGCCCCTTGCCGCCCGGGAAGAGGAACTCGATGGGATCCTCCACCGTGATCACGTGCAGCCGCTCCTGCTGGATGATGTGGTTGATGATGGCCGCGATGGTGGTCGACTTCCCGTTGCCGGTGGCGCCGGTGACGATGACCAGGCCGCGGCGGGCCTCGGCGATGGTGCGGATCACCGGGGGCAGGTTGAGCGGATCGAAGTCGGGGATGGCGAACGGGATGGTCCGCATCACCGCGCCCCAGCGATTCCGCTGCTTGAAGATGGAGGCGCGGAACCGCGAGACCCCGGAGAGCGAGTAGCTCCGGTCCACCTCGCGGAAGTCGAGGGGGGTGTAGCCCGATCCGGGGGCCTGCAGCACGAAGCCGGCGATGGCCTCGGTGTCGGCCTCGGTCAGGGGGGGATACTTCGCCGCCAGCAGCTCCCCGAAGACCCGGTAGGTGGGGGGGTAGCCGACCTCGAAGTGGACGTCGCTCGCCTGGCGCTTCACCGCCAGTTGCAGCAGCGAGTGGAACATTTCCTCGGTGAGGGGACCTTGGCCTTCCATGGTCCGGGCAGCTTACGCGGGACCCGGCTCGCGGAGAAGCGAAAGGCCGAGCGGTCGCCCGTTCGGCCTCTCCAACCCGGCGCTCGCGCGCCCCTGCGATCTCCCGCCGGGCCTCGACGTCAGGCTCGGACAGGTGGGAGGAGTGGGAGCTCCGTCCTGGCTTCCACTTGGACGTACGACGGGAGTTGGGCCGCGTCACTCGAGCAGAAGCATGATGGCATCGTCATGACGAGGTCCGTGGACGGTCTCCGGCGGGAGTTGCCCCAACCCAGAGTGCGAGACGCATGCCACCGGCGGGTGCCGGCGCACCCCCAGGAAGATCTGCGTGTTACGGGGCGTGTGAGGCGCGGTCGGATGGGACCGCACACGGGTCCCGAAGCCACCGGGTCGGCCCGGACCCCGGCGCGGCCAACCTGCGCGCTTTCGCCTCCCGCTTTCCCGGGGATTTCCCTATTGTGTCGGCCATGTTTGCCACGGTCGAGGCGGTCGAGGAGGGGCTCTCCGCGCAGGGGTACCTGCCGTCGCGCGAGATCGCCACCTCGGTCTTCCTGGCCGACCGGCTCGAGAAGCCCTTGCTGGTGGAGGGGCCGGCCGGTGTCGGCAAGACCGAGCTGGCGCGCGCCTGGGCCGGGGCCGCGGGGCGGGAGCTGATCCGGCTGCAGTGCTACGAGGGGCTCGACGAGGCCAAGGCCATCTACGAGTGGGAGTACGCCAAGCAGCTCCTCTACACCCAGCTGCTCCGGGACCGGCTCGGCGAGACGGTGGCCGGCGCCGGCTCGCTGGCCGAGGCGGCCGACCGGATCGCCGCCCAGGGGAACGTCTTCTTCAGCGAGCGCTTCCTGCTGCCGCGCCCCATCCTGCAGGCCGTCCGCGCCGACCGGCCGGTGCTGCTGCTGGTGGACGAGATCGACAAGGCCGACGAGGAGCTGGAGGCCTTCCTCCTCGAGATCCTCTCCGACTGGGCGGTGACCGTCCCGGAGCTGGGGACGCTCCGGGCCACGGTGGTGCCGCGGGTGGTGCTCACCTCCAACGCCACCCGGGAGCTCTCCGACGCCCTGCGCCGGCGCTGCCTCCACCTGCACGTCGACTTCCCCGCCCAGGAGCGAGAGCTGGCCATCGTGCGGTCCCGCGCCGGCGAGGCCTCCGAGGCGCTGGCCCGGCAGGTGGTGGCGGCCGTGGCCAGGCTGCGGACCATGGACCTGCGCAAGGCCCCCTCGGTGGCCGAGGCCATCGACTGGGCGCGGGCGCTGGTGGCGCTCGGGATCGATCGGCTCGATCCGCGCGCCCTGGTCCAGACGCTCGACGTGGTCCTGAAGCACGAGGCCGACGCCGAGCGGGTCCGGTCCCGGGCCGGCGAGGTCCTGGGGTAGGATTCGACGCCTCCATGACCACGCCGCGCGTCCTCATCGTCGAGCCCGACTCGGCCTTCGCCCTCTCGCTGGCCGCCGTGGTCCGCGACGAGGGCTGGACCAGCGCGGTGGCGGGGAGCGCCGCCGAGGCCGAGCTGGAGATCGGCTCGCGGCCGCCGAGCCTGGTGCTGCTGCGGGCCGAGCTGCCCGATCTCTCCGGCTTCTCGGTCTGCGCGCGGCTCCGGCACGATCCGGCCACCGCCAGGCTGCCGGTGGTCCTCTACAGCTCGGAGACCGCCCCGGCCTCGCTGGCGGAGCATGCCCGCACGCCCTGGGCGGCCAGCGGCTACCTCGCCATGCCGCTCGACACCGCGGCCCTCACCGTGCTGGCGCGACGCCTGCTGGCGGCGCCGGAGCCGCTGGAGCTGGCCGACGACGATCCCGACCTGCTCGAGGTGGCGCCGCCGGCCGGGGACCCGGGCCCGGACGCCGGCGGCCTTCGGGAGCGCGCCGGGGGATCGCCGCCGGCGGGCCATCCCGGCCCCGTGGAGGAGGAGGGCCCAGGGACCATCACGCCGCCAGCGCCGCCGTCGCCCGGATCGTCCCAGCCTCCGCCGGTCCCGCGCCGCGCCAGGCGGGACCAGCTGACCGAGGCGGACCGGCTCTTCGCCGACCGGGTCTTCCAGTCGGTCGCGGATCGGCGCGAGGCGCTGGTGGCCGAGGCCGAGCGGCGGCGCCCACCGCCGCGCCGCGACCTGCTGGCGACGCCGGAGGGCCGGGTCACGCTGCTCCGGGAGGATCTCAAGTGGCGGGAGGCCCAGCTGGCCCGGCTCGCCGAGATCTGGGAGATCCGGGAGCGTGAGGTGGCCGGCGTGGACGAGCGGATCCACGCCAAGGACGTGGACGTGCAGCGGGCGCGGCTCGAGGCCGAGGAGGCGACCCGGAAGCTGGAGGAGGCGCGCCGGCTGCTCAGCGAGAAGGACCGCGAGCACGGGGCCTCGATCGAGGGCCTGCTCTCGGAGAAGTTCAAGGAGGAGAAGGAGCTGATCGAGGTGGTGGCCGGCAGCGAGCGCCGGCTGCACGAGCAGGCGCGGGAGCTGCGAGGCCGCGAGGAGGGGCTGGCGCGGGCCGAGGCGGCGACCGCCGCCCTCCAGGCCAGGCTGGACGGCCTGGCCGAGGAGGCGCGCGCCCTGCGCCAGCAGCTGGCGGAGCGCGAGGGCCAGATCGAGGGGCTGGAGCGGTCGGCGCGCGAGTCGGACGAGCGGTCGGCCGAGCTGGCCGAGCAGATCGAGGCGCGCGACGCGCTGCTGCGCGGGGCCCGGCGGGAGGTGGAGCGGCTGCAGGGGGACCTCTCGGCGGCCCGGCAGGCCCTGATGCTGCGGGAGTCGGAGCTGCGCGGCGAGCTGACCCGGGCCCGGTCCGACCTCGAGGAGCTGGGCGGGCTGCTGGCCCAGACCACCCGGGAGCGGGACGAGGGGCTGGCCCGCTCGCAGGCGCTCGAGGTCGACCTGGCGGCCACGCGCGCCGAGGCGGCGGCGCTGGGGGAGGAGCTGGAGGCCACCCGGGGGCGGGTCGAGGCCTTGAGCGCGGAGCCGACCGTGCTGGAGCGAATCGGCTCCAACCCCGTCCCAGAGTAGTTCGCGCGGAGGGGGCCGGACCGGCCGATCCGCGGCCGAGGAACGGGAACCCCTCGACACGCCGGGTCCGCCGGACGGCCGGCAGGTCCGTGGGCGAGCCGGTCACCCACTCAGGGCTGGCCGGTCAGGACCACGTCGCGCCGCCGGCCTGGGTCCTCCGCCTGCCCGGGCTCGAAGGCCCGGACGGCGTTGCGCCCCGCCTTCTTGGCGGCGAAGAGCGCCGCGTCGGCACAGTCCACCAGCATGGCCAGGTCGGCGCCATGGATCGGGAAGCCCGCCACCCCGATCGATACGGTCACCCTCCCGCCCGGCGCCCCCTCGAAGCGAGTCCCGGCCACCGCCGCCCGGAGACGCTCGGCGACCTCGACGGCCTCGGCGACGGCGGTCCTCGGCAGCACCAGGGCGAATTCCTCCCCCCCGGAACGAGCCACCAGGTCGACGGTGCGCGCCTCCCGCGTCAGCAGCCCGGCCATCTGCCGGAGCACCGCGTCACCCGCCACATGGCCCACCGCCTCGTTGAGCTCGCGGAAGCGATCGACGTCGAGCAGCAGCAGCGCGAAGGGCTCGCCAAACCGGGCCGAGCGTTCGCCCTCCACCTCCAGCCTGGCGAAGAACTGGCGCCGGTTCTGAACGCCGGTGAGGGTGTCGGTCTGCGACAGCCGCACCAGGGACTGGTGGAGCCGCGCGTTCTCGATGGCGGTCGCCACCAGGCGCGCGGCCGAGCCGATGAGCCGGGCCTCGGTGTCGTCGAAGGCCGCGGCCGAAGCCAGGCCATGGAGCATCACCCCGACGCAGCGTCCCTGGTGGAGCATCGGCACGGCGACCGCGGCGGGCGGCGTCCCTCCGAGCGGGAGCCAGGCACCCGCCAGCGCGGCGCCCTCCAGCACCACCGGTCGCCCCTCCGCGGCGGCCCGCCCGGCCAGGCCGGCTCCGGCCGGCAAGCGCCGGCCGACCAGCTCGGCCGGCAGGCCAGCGACGCTCCGGACCACGAGGTCGCCAGTCACCGGCTCGGCCAGCACGAGCGCGAAGGGCAGGCCCGGTGCGTGCGCGGACGCCAGCTCCGCCACCCGGCGGCACCGGGTCTCCAGGTCCAGGGTCTCGGAGAGGGCCTCGGTGAGCCGGTGGAGCAGCTCCAGCTCCCGCACCCGGGCCTCCAGCTGCGCCTTGAGCGCCAGCTCCCGCGACATGGCCTGCAGCGAGGCGGCGTCGTCGATGCGCAGGACGTGGAGGTCGGTGATGGCGGCCAGCGTGGCGTTGAAGGTCCGGGCCAGCTCGGCCAGCTCGTCCTCGCCCGTCTCCTCGACCCGCTGGAGGAAGTCGCCGCCCTGGGTCCGCCTCATCGCCGCGGTCAACCGCTGCAGTGGTCGCTCCACCAGCACGTGGACGGCGAGGACGTGCACCACCGATACCAGCACGACGAAGAACAGCAGGCCACCCGTGGCCCACTGGAAGGCCGACTCCACCCGGGGGTCGCCAGAGCCCGCCAGGTGGCGAAGCCACATCAGGCCGGCCAGCGTGGCGAGCGCGGACGGCAGGCCAACGGCGAGGAGTAGCTTGCGCCCGATGGAACGCCGGAAGAAGCGGGACATGGGGTGGATGCGGAGCCTAGCCCCCGGTCGGCGGGGCGACAAGGGGCGCGGTTCGCGATATTCAATGGCGACGGGCATGGAACTCCTCCGCAGCCAGCTCCTCGCGGACCTCCCACATGGATTCACGACACGGGCCGGAGGCGCGTCGGTCGCGCCCTTCAACTCCCTCAACCTCGGCGACCTGGTCGGTGACGATCCGGTCGCGGTGGCCGAGAACTGGCGCCTGCTGGGCGACGCCACCGGCCTCGGCTTCGCGCGGGTTCGCCAGGTCCACGGGGCGACGGTGGTGCGGTGTGCCACCCCGACCTCGCCGTGCGAGGAGGCCGACGGGGTGATCTCGACCACGCCAGGCCTGGCCGCCTGCGTGGCCGTGGCCGACTGCGTGCCGATCCTGCTGGCCCGGCCCGACGGGAGCGCGGTGGCTGCCGTCCACGCAGGCTGGCGCGGCACCCTGGCCAGGATCGCCGGCGAGGCCGTCCGCGCGCTGGTCGCGGGTGGCGACGGGGAGGCGCCGCTGGCCGTGATCGGGCCGTCGATCGGACCCTGCTGCTACCAGGTGTCGGACGACCTGGCCGCGCAGTTCGGCGCCGCCTTCGGGCCGCGGGTGGTGCAGCGCGGGGCGGGGGGACCTCACCTCGATCTCTGGGTCGCCAACGAGCGGGCCCTGCGGGACGCCGGCGTGACCCGGGTCGCGCAGCTGCGCCGCTGCACCGCCTGCGAGCCTCGCCTCTTCTACTCCCACCGGCGCGACGGCGGCCAGACGGGCCGGATGGTCGGGTTCGTGGCGCCCAGGCCGATATCGGCGCGCCGCCCTTCCTTGACCGAGGCCGGATCCCACCTAGAATTTACGAGGTCTTGAAGACGCTCCGCGCATCGGCCGCCCTCGCCGCGGCCCTCCTCCTTTCCGGCTGCGCCGGCGCCGGCGGCGACGCCGTGGCGCGCCGCGACCTGGAGGCCCTGCGCGGGGAGGTGCAGGCGCTGCGCCAGGAGAACGTCCAGCTGATGCGTTCGCTGGACCAGCTCGCCACCCGCGTCGACGCCCTGGCCCTGCGGCCCCGCCGGCTGGCCAGCGACCTGGCCCGCGCCGCGCCCGTCGCTGGCCCGGGCGCCGGCCTCGAATCGGCCGCGGTGCCCGAAGGCCTGGCCGTGGTGAGGGTGGAGCCGCCCCGGGCCAGCCGGGCCCCGCCGGTGCCGACCGGCACGCCGCTGGTCGAGCCCGACGCCGCCCGGCTCGACGCCATCGCCCGCCGGAGCGGCCGGGACCTGGCCGGCGACGCCGACAGCGAGCTCAAGGCGGCGCGCCGGCGTGAGCCGCTGGCGCGAGCCCACGCCCTGGAGGACTTCGTCTCCCGCTACCCACGTCATCCCCAGGCCGGAGGCGCCCTGCTCGAGTCCGCTGCCGCCTACGCCGAGGCCGGCAAGGTGGATGCGGCTTGCCGGCTGGACCGGCGCGTGGTGGACGAGTACCCGGCCAGCGAGCAGGTGAGCGACGCGCTGCTGCAGCTCGCCGGCTGCGAGGGGCGAAAGGGCGCGGCGGACCTCGAGCGCCGCTACCTCGCCCGCGTCGTCAACGATTTCCCGAGCTCGCCCGCGGCCCGCCGGGCCCGCGAGCGCCTCGAGTCCAATCCAGGTCGTCCCGGCGCCGATCCGTCGCCGGACGGCCCAGCAAGGAGCGGTCCATGATCCGCACCATCAGCGTCGTCGTCGCAGCCCTCTTGCCGCTGGTCGCGGAAGCCCAGCTGGAGGCGGTCAAGGCAGCCAAGGGGGCGAGCCAGGCCACCGACGCCGGGAACCTCCGGGTGACGAAGCTGGCGGACGAGGCCTCGGCCCCGGATCGTCCGCCGGCGCAGGCAGCTCCGGCGGCCGCTGACCCGGTGCCGGACGCCAGGCTCCGGCCCGAGGGTTCCACGGCCACCGCCGACCAGGGACGGGGCTCGGTGCCGCCTCCCGACACCTACACGGTCCGCCCCGGGGACACCCTCTGGGATCTCTCCGGCCGCTTCCTCAACAACCCCTGGTACTGGCCCAAGGTCTGGTCGTTCAACCCGGAGCTGACCAATCCGCACTGGATCGAGCCCGGCAACGTCCTCAGGTTCTACCCGTCGCAGGAGGAGGCGCCCACCCGTGTCGAGCCGGTGACGGCCGGGAGCGCCCCGGAACCCGCCGCCGTGGAGGAGCCATCCGACCTCGAGGCGCCGCGCGAGCTGGAGTCGATCTCCCGGGCCGACATGAAGGCGCCGGTGCCGGTGGAGGACCAGGACGAGGTGGCGGTGGTCGGGCCCTACAAGGTGGGCTACGTCGCCCCCAAGACCATCATGATCCGCCGCGACAGCTTCGTGACCCCGACGCAGCTGGAGGAGTCGGGCACCATCGTGGCCGCCTTCGAGGAGAAGCTGATGCTCACCACCTCGGACCGCGCCTACGCCCGGTTCAAGGGTGAGCCGCCCAACAAGCTGGGCGAGACCTACATCGTCTACAAGACGCTCCGCGAGATCCACCACCCGGTGAGCGGCGAGCTGCTCGGCTACCAGACCCGGATCCTCGGCTCGGCGGTGGTGGTGGCCAAGGACCCCACGGCCGTCACGCTGGTCATCAACAACTCGATCGACGAGATCGAGCGGGGCGCGCTGCTCGGTCCGTGGACCGAGAAGACCTTCCGCCCGGTCAAGGCCAGGCCGGCCGCCGTGGATCTCGACGGCCGCATCGTCGGGACGCGCCAGGAGGTGGTGACCCAGATCGCGGAGCAGAACGTGGTCTTCATCGACAAGGGCAAGGTCGACGGCGTGGAGGAGGGGAACGTCTTCCAGGTGATCCGCAGCGGCGATCCCTACGGCCTGCCGCTCACCAAGGAGCACCTGTCGCAGCCCAACGACCCGAGCCTGCCCCCCGAGGTGATGGGCGAGCTGATGGTGATCGACGTGAAGGAGACCACCTCGTCGGCGCTGGTGATGAAGAGCCGGCGCGAGCTCCTCATCGGCGACGCCGTGGAGATGCGCGTGGCCGGCGGCGCCAGGCCGGACACCGTGAGCGGCATTCGCTGAGCGCAGATTCGGTCTCCGGCGCCCGGCTCCCGGAGCCCTCTCGGCGGCCGCCCCCTGGGGCGGCCGTCCTGTTCCCGGGGAGGGGCCCTGGCTGGCCCAGGCCCACCGGGCGCCAGCCGGTGTCGGACCTGCCACGGAGAATGTGCGCCGATGGAGACGGCGCGCACCCTCCGGCCCGGCGACGGCCACTTCCCCGAGTGCCTGGCGCGCATCCCCGGGCCCCCGGCTTCGCTGCGGCTGCGCGGCCACCTCGGGACGCCGGTCGCCCGCGTGGCCATCGTCGGTTCGCGCGACGCGGACGAGTACGGACGTGACATGGCCCGCCGCCTGGCGCGGGGCCTGGCCCGGGCCGGCGTGTCGGTGGTCTCCGGCGGAGCGCGCGGCATCGATGCCGAGGCCCACGAAGGAGCCCTCGAGGCCGGCGGCCACACCGTGGCCGTGCTCGGCAGCGGCGTGGACCGGCCGGGCCCGGGTGCGAACCGGGACCTGTTCGAGCGCCTCCTCGCCTCGGGGGGCGCGCTCCTCTCCGAGTACCCGGATGGTACCCCGGCGCTGGGCTTCCGGATGGTGGAGCGCAACCGCATCGTCTCGGGACTGGGCGACGCCGTGGTGGTGGTGCGCGCCGCACGTGGCAGCGGGGCCCTCATCACGGCGGGCCTGGCGCGGGCGCAGGGACGTCCCCTCCTGGCGGTGCCGGGCGACGCCGGCCATCCGCTCTCGGAGGGACCGCACCAGCTGCTCCGGGAGGGCGCCGGGCTGGCCGCGGACCCGGCCGACGTGCTGGCCTGCCTCGGCCTGGCGCCCGGGCAGCAGCCGGAGCTGCCGCTCGGGGACCTGTCGCCCTCGGCCGGCCGGCTGCTCGCGGCGCTCACCGCATCGCCGCGTCACCTCTCGGAGGTGGCCCGTGCCGCCGGTCGAAGCGCCAGCGAGGCGCTGGCCGGATTGCTGGCCCTGGAGCTGGACGGGCTGTGCGAGCAGCGCCCGGGGCAGCGCTTCGTCCGGCGCGGAGCCTAGGCGCCCCGGTGACGATCGCGAGCGCGGCGGCGTTGCTGGTGGTCGAGTCACCGGCCAAGGCGCTGACGCTGCGCCGCTGGCTGGGCCCGGGGTGGGAGGTGCGGGCGACCTCGGGCCACCTCCTCGACCTGCCTCGCCACCGCGAGGGGATCGACCTGGCCAGGGGCTTCGAGCCGTCCTGGGAGCTGGTGCGCGGCCGATCCCGGACGCTCAGCGAGCTGAAGCGGGCCGCCCGGCGGGCCGGACGGGTGGTCCTGGCCACCGATCCGGATCGGGAAGGGGAGGGGATCGCGTGGCAGCTGGCGTCGGAGCTGGGTGCCGAGGGCGGCTCGCCCCGCGTGGCGAGGGTGCTGCTGCGCGAGCTGACGCCGGAGGCCGTCCTCCTCGCGCTGGGCCGCCCGGTCCCGCTGGACCGCGCGCGCGCGGAGGCCCAGCTGGCGCGCCGGGTGGTCGACCGGCTCATCGGCTACCGGCTGAGCGCGCGGCTCTCGTCGGCGCTCCGCCCCGGCCTCACCGCCGGGCGGGTCCAGGCGGCGGCCCTGCGGCTGGCCGCAGGCTGGGAGCCGCCCCCGGCGCCCACCGCGGGCGTGGCCCAGCCGCCCCCGCCGTTCACCACCGAGACGCTGCTCGTGGCCGCCGCGGAGCGGCTCAACCTCCGGCCCCGCCGGGCCATGGCGCTGGCGCAGCGGCTCTACGAGGGCGTCGAGCTCGGCGACGGAGGACGGACCGGCCTCATCACCTACCCGCGGACCGGATCGACCTGGGTGTCGCCCGCAGCCGATGGCGGAGTCCGGGAGCTGGTGGCGGCCCGCCAAGGCCCCTCGTCGCTGGACGCCGCGCCCTCCGGCCGCGCGCCGGACGGGCCCGCCGGCGGGCAGGAGGCGCTGCGACCCACCTCGCTCGACTGGCCGCCCGAGCGGACGCTCGAGCCCCTGCGGGCCGCAGGCGGCCGTGACCTGCAGCGGGTCTACGCGCTCATCTGGAATCGCTTCGTGGACTCACGGATGGCGCCGGCTCACCCCACCGGGCGGCCGGTGGCGCGTCCCGGTCCCCGGCCGGGAGCGGGGCGGCTCGACGACGCCGCCCTGCTGGCGGCGCTGGCGAGTCGTGGCGTCGGGCGCCCGTCCACCTTCGCCTCCATCGGCGAGAGCCTCGAGGCCCGCGGCTACCTCACCCGGAGCAGTGGCGCGCTGCAGGTGACGCCGCTCGGCCGCCGGGTGGTCGCCTGGCTCGATCGCACCTTCCCTCGGACGCTGGACGCCGACTTCACCGCCGGCCTGGAGTCACGGCTCGACGAGGTGGAGGCAGGGCGGCTGCCGTGGCGGGAGGCGGTGGCCTGGGCGTGGGGACCGCTGGAGCGGGTCCTGGCGCTGCCCGGGGCGGGGCCCAGCTAGGTCACCCCGGCCTTGGCGCCGCGCTCCCTGGCGTCGGCGCAGCCAGCGCAGCGGATGGCCCAGGGCAGGGCCTCCAGCCGCTTGGCCTCGATGGCCTGCCCGCACTCGGCGCACTCGCCCCACCGCCCCTCGTCGATCCGCTGGAGGGCCGCCTCGATGCGGCGCAGCTCCATGCGCTCCGCCTCGTTGAGCCGGGTGAGGTCGGCGGCCCCCTGCTCCGCCTGGGCCTCCTCCTCGAACTCCTGGCCGCGCTCGGCCGAGCGCAAGCCGTCCAGCTCGGCCTCGGCGCGGCGGGTGGCCTGGAGGACCGCGGCGCGACGGCGTTCCAGCTCCTTCTTCGCCCTCTGCTGTCTGCTCGTGGTCACGTTGCGCTCCCTTCAAGTCCAAGCGTATACCCGAGGCGGCTCGAGTGAGACGCCCCGGGAGGGCGGGCCACGGGGCGCGACTCCATGACGCAGCGTGTGACCATCATCGGCGCGGGGCTGGCGGGGTGCGAGGCAGCGTTGCGCCTGGCGCGCGCCGGGGTGGGCGTGGATCTCTGGGAGATGAAGCCGGCCCACCGCTCGCCGGCCCACGTGCTCGACGGCCCATGCGAGCTGGTCTGCTCCAACTCCCTCCGCTCCGACAACCCGCTCAACGCCATCGGCCTGCTCCACGAGGAGCTGCGCCGGCTCGACAGCCCGGTGCTGGCGGCGGCCGACGAGACCCGGGTGCCGGCCGGCGATGCGCTGGCGGTCGACCGCGAGCGGTTCAGCCGCCGCGTCGCGGCGCGGTTGGCGGAGCGGCCGGAGATCCGGGTCCTCTCGGGCGAGGTGACGGTGCTGCCGGAGGGGCCGGGACCGGCGCTGGTGGCCACCGGGCCACTCACCGGCGATGCGCTGGCGGCCCAGCTGCAGGCCCTCTGCGGCGGGCGGCTCGCCTTCTACGACGCCATCGCCCCCATCGTCTCGGCCGAGTCGATCGACATGACCGTGGCCTTCGCCCGCTCCCGCTACGACAAGGGCAGCGGCCCCGACTACCTCAACCTGCCGCTCGACGAGGCGCAGTACCACGCCTTCGTCGACGCGCTGCTGGCCGGGGAGAAGGTGAGGCCGCACGGCTTCGAGGAGCCGCGCTACTTCGACGGCTGCCTCCCCATCGAGGTGATGGCGGAGCGCGGCCGGGAGGTGCTGGCCCACGGGCCGCTCAAGCCGGTGGGGCTCGAGGATCCGCGCACCGGGAAGCGGGCGCACGCGGTCGTCCAGCTGCGCCGGGAGGACGTCGGGGGGACGGCCTGGAACCTGGTCGGGTTCCAGACCCGGCTCACCTGGCCCGAGCAGCGGCGGATCTTCCGTGCCCTGCCGGGACTGGCCAACGCGGAGTTCCAGCGGCTGGGCCAGGTCCACCGCAACACCTTCGTGGACGCGCCCCGGGTGCTGGCCCCCGACCTGTCGGTCCGGGCCAGCCCCCACCTCTTCCTGGCCGGGCAGATCACCGGCGTCGAGGGGTACGTCGAGTCGGCGGCCTGCGGCCACCTCGCGGCGCGCGCCATCCTCGATCGGCTGGCCGGGCGCCCATTCCGGCCGCCCCCGGCGGCCACGGCCCTGGGTGGCCTGCACCGCCACCTGACGGGCGAGGCGCATCCTCCCGGCCACGAGCACCAGCCGAGCAACGTGATCTTCGCGCTCTTCCCGCCGCTGCCGGGCCGGGTGCGCGGCGGCAAGGAAGGGCGCAAGCTGGCCCACGTCGAGCGGGCGCGAAAGGAGCTGGGCGCGTGGATATCCTGAGCGTGAGGCGTGGGGCCGGGGCCATGGGCGCCCGACGGGTCCTGGCGGTCATGGCGGCCCTGACGGCCCTGACGGCCGTGACGGTCGGGCTGGCGGGGTGCCCGGGGGGCGGCTCGGGCGAGCAGGGCGGGCTGGGGCGCCGGCTCGTGCCCGGGGCGGCGAAGGGGCTGCTGGCGTCGGCCGACGGAGGGTGGCTGGCGCTGCTCGACGGGTGCGTGGAGGTGAAGGGACGCTTCCTGCCGCCCGGGACGGCGACCTGCGACCTGAAGGTGCTCGCCACCTCCGGCGGCGAGCCTCGCCTGGTGGCGCGGGCCGTCCCGACCCTCCGCCAGGGCGCCCTCTTCGCGCCGGAGGGGAACACCCTGGCGGTGATGGCCGACTACGACTTCGAGCGCGGGGCGGGAACGCTGGTCCTGGTGCGCGACGGCGCGGCCAGGGAGGTGGCGCGCGGAGTCACCTTCTACGGCTTCGTTCCGGGGGGCGGCGGCGCCGTGGCTGCCGTGGCCGAGGGTCGGCTCGTCGTCACCGGACCGGCCGGAGACCGGCTGGGCCAGCACCCCGCGCAGGGCTTCGGGAGCTTCGAGCTGCGGAGGACGGTCGACGGGGCGGTGGTGGGGCTCGGCAGGACGCTGGGAGACCAGCGGGGCGCGCTCTTCCAGGTCGACCTGGGCCAGCTCGGGCGAGGCGGCGGGCCGGTCGCCGAGGGGACCGCCGACTTCAGCATGGCGCCGGGAGGGCGGGCCTTCGCCTATACCGTCACCGGGAAGCGGGGGACCGAGCTCTTCCTCGCCGGTGGCCAGGCGAAGCAGCCGGTGCGCGTCGCGGAGGGCGCCCGCTCCTTCGCCTTCGAGCCGGGTGGCACGGTGCTCGCCTGGATCTCCGAGGCCGCGCCGGGCAAGCAGGGAGACCTCCTGGTGGCGGCGCCGGGTGGCGCGCCGCGGCGACTCGGCCGCGAGGTGGGGGAGTATCGCTGGGCCGCGGCGGGGTCGCGGCTGGCCTGGCTCGAGCAGTACGACCCGCGCGGGCGGGCCGGCGTGCTTGGGGTGGGCGGACCCGGCGAGGCGCCTCACACCTTCGGCAGGAACGTGACCGAGTTCGAGCTGTCGGCGGATGGCTCCCAGGTGGCCTTCCTGCGCCACACCGTGGAGGGTGGCTACTCGGTCGACCTGTGGGCCAGCGAGGCGAGGGGCGAGCCCCGGAAGGTGGCGCGCGGGGTGTTCGGCTTCTCCTATTCGCCGGACGGGCGCTGGCTCTACTACCGGACCCGCTGTACCCGGAACGGAGAGGCCTGCGACCTGGAGCGGGTGGCGGCGGTCGGCGCCGATTCGAGGCCCCAGGAGATTGCCCGGGGCGTGAAGAGCTTCGAGTTCGATCCACGCGATGCGGGGCGGCTGCTCCTGACCTGGCAGCGGGCGGACCTGGTGGCGCTCGACTTCGGCATCTGGCGGGACGGCAGGCTGGTCCAGGTGGACCGCGGGGCATTGCCGGGGAGCATCCGATTCCTCGGCCCGGACTCGAAGCGCGTGGCGTACGCGGTGGTCCAGCCGAAGCGGGCCGGCATCTACGTGGCATCCCCGTCCCCCGTCCCAGAGTAGTTGGGCGGACGGAGGGCCGTGGGGCGGACCAGGGAGGGTGGGGAGGAAGGGCGCAAGCGCCTGGAATCCGGTGAGGTCGGTGGTGGCACGGGGCGTGCGAAGCCGTGAAGGACCATGACCGCGCCACGTCAGGTCCTCCCCGGCACCACGTACCTCGTCACCCGCCGCTGCTCGCAGCGCCAGTTGCTGTTGAAGCCGTCGCAGGAGACCAACCAGACCGTCGGCTACCTGCTGGCCCTCGCGGCCAACCGCTTCCAGGTCGAGGTCCACGCCTTTTGCGTGATGTCCAACCATCTCCATCTGGTGGTCACCGACCCGGAGGCCCGCCTCCCCGCCTTCACCCAGTTCTTCGACTCGCTGGTGGCCCGGTCGATGAACGCGTGGCTGGCCCGCTGGGAGAACTTCTGGGCCCCCACCAGCTACAGTGCCGTGGCGCTCCACGGCCCCGCCGACGTCGTGGACAAGTCGGCCTACGTGCTGGCGAATCCGGTCGCGGCTGGCCTGGTCCGACGCGGGCGGAGCTGGCCGGGGCTCTGGTCGGCCCCGGAGCAACTCGGAACTGGGCTCCTCGAGTTCCAGCGACCCACCCGGTTCTTCCGGGCCAGGGGGGCCTCCTCGCTGCCCGAGCGGGCCTGCCTCGCCCTGGTCGTCCCTCCCGGCTTCGACTCACCCGACCAGTTCCGACGAGCCCTCCAGGACGCCCTCGCCGCCAGGGAGGCCGCCGCCGCAGCCGACCTGGCTTCGCAGGGACGGGGATTCCTCGGCGTCCCTCGCGTCCTCGCCCAGCGCCCCTTCGCCCGACCCCATCGCCACGAGCCGCGCCGCGGCCTCAACCCCCGCCTCGCCTGTCGAGACAAGTGGCGCCGAATCCAGGCCCTCAGCCAGCTGATGCAGTTCCTCAGCGACTACCGCGCTGCCTTCCTCTCCTGGCGCGCCGGCTCCACCCGGGTCCTCTTCCCTCCCGGCACCTACCTCATGCGCGTCCTCCACCGCGCCCCCTGCCTCCCCTCCGGCTGACCAGGACTCCCGCCCACTCCCTCGCTCGCCCGCACCCGCCTCCACGGGGCGGTCGACCCATGACCGGGCTCGTCTCCAGGCATGTTCGCGCGAGCTCCCGGCTCCCAAGCGACCCCCGGGGCATCTCCGGGCAGGCCCACACTCCCCACTGCCGCCCGCCGAATCACCCAGGTCTGCGTCCCGCCCAGGTCCACAGGCCCGTTGACGCCCCCGGAACGGCCTCCTCCCCCTAACTACTCTCGGTCGGGTTGGGAATTCGCACCTGTCGCGCCGGGATGCTACCGATCCCCCATGTCCACTGCCGCCACCCAGGAGCCTGAGGTCCAGCGCTTCGAGGCCTACCTCCGGGTGGAGCGGCGAGCCTCGGCCCACACGCTCAAGGCCTACCTCGCCGACCTCGCCCAGTACGCCGCCTACCTCGCCGAGCGGGGCGCCCCGCTCATCCCCTCGTCACCCGCGCTGGTGCGAGGCTTCATCGCCAGCAGCACCGGCACCGCTGGCCCGGTCTCGCTGGCGCGCAAGCTCTCCGCCGTCCGCTCCTTCTACCGCTACCTCGTCAAGGAGGGCCTGGCCCCCAGCAACCCGGCCCGCGCCGTCGCCTCGCCGAAGCGGCCCCGCCGGCTCCCCGACGTCCTCCCCGAGGAGGAGGCCGCGGCGCTGGTCGAGGCCCCGAGCCAGGACGGCACGCCGCTCCACCTGCGCGACCGGGCCTTCCTGGAGCTGCTCTACGCCTCCGGACTCCGGGTCTCCGAGCTGACCGGCCTCGACGTGGGAGGCGTCGACCTGGCCCAGGGCCTGGTGCGGGTGCTCGGCAAGCGTCGCAAGGAGCGGCTGGTCCCCGTCGGCCGGCCGGCGCGCGAGGCCATCGCCCGTTACCTCGCCACGGCACGCCCGGTGCTGGCGGCGCGGCCCGGAGGGCCGGGCCGCCGGCGATGCCCTCTTCCTCAACTTCCGCGGCGGTCGGCTCACCAGCCGCTCCGTGGCCAGGCTCATCGACGGCTGGGTCAAGCGGGTCGGCCTGCCGCGCCACGTCCACCCGCACGTGCTGCGCCACTGCTTCGCCACCCACCTGCTCTCGAACGGCGCCGACCTGCGCGGCATCCAGGAGCTGCTGGGCCACGCCTCGCTCTCCACCACGCAGCGCTACACCCACCTGGACTGGAAGCGCCTGGCCACGGTCTACGACCAGGCCCACCCCCGGGCCCATCAGAAGTGACCGCCACCGGCGCACCGGTGTCCCCCGGGGCTGGCCGTGCCGGCAGGCCCGGCGCTCGCGCCGGCCCGCCACGCCGCTGGATCACGCGCCCGGCACTTGCTACAAGCTCGCAATGACGCCCACCGAGTCGATCGTCCAGCGCGCCCAGGCGGTCTTCACCCCCAACTACCGGCAGGCGCCGCTGGTGCTGGTGCGCGGCCAGGGCAGCCGCGTCTGGGACGTCGAGGGGCGGGAGTACCTCGACGCCATCGCCGGCATCGCCACCTGCGCGCTGGGCCACTGCCACCCGGCGCTGGTCGAGACCCTGGAGCGCCAGGCGCGCGAGCTCTGGCACGTCTCCAACCTCTTCTACAACCCGCGCGCCGTCGAGCTCTGCGAGGCGCTGGTGGCCAGCTCCGGCTTCGCCAGGCGGGTCTTCCTGTGCAACAGCGGCGCCGAGTCCAACGAGGCCATGCTCAAGCTGGCGCGCAAGTACCAGGCCGACCAGGGCCACCCGGAGCGGAACGAGATCGTCGCCTGCCACAACTCCTTCCACGGCCGGACCATGTTCGCGCTGGCCGCCACGGGCCAGCCCAAGTACCACCACGGGTTCGAGCCGCTGGTGCCGGGCGTGCGCCACATCCCCTTCGGCGACGTGGCGGCGCTGGAGGCGGCGCTCACCGACACCACCGCCGCCTTCATCGTCGAGCCCATCCAGGGCGAGGCGGGCGTCTTCCCGGCGCCGGCCGGCTACCTCGAGGCGGCGCGCCGGCTGACCCGGGCCCGGGGCGTCCTGCTCTGCTTCGACGAGGTGCAGGTCGGCATGGGGCGCACCGGCAAGATGTGGGGGCACGAGTGGGACGGCGTGGCGCCCGACCTGATGTCGTCGGCCAAGGCCCTCGCCAACGGCTACCCCATGGGCGCGCTGCTGGCCTCCGAGGAGGTGGGCCTCCACCTCACGCCGGGCAGCCACGCCTCCACCTTCGGCGGGAACGCGCTGGGCGCCGCGGTGGCGCTCCGCTCGCTCCAGCTCATCGGCGAGGCGCTCCCCAACGCGGTCCGGGTCGGCGCCCGCCTGGCCGAGGGGCTGGGCGCGCTGCGCGCCGGCGGCCGGGTGGTCGAGGTGCGCGGTCGCGGCCTCCTGCTGGGGGTGGTGGTGAAGGGCATCGACGCCGGCGCGGTGGTGGGGCTGGCCCGCGACGGCGGCCTGCTCTGCAACGCCATCGGCGAGTCCGTGGTCCGGCTGGCCCCGGCGCTGACCCTCACCGATGCCGAGGCCGACGAGGCCGTCCACAAGCTGGGCGCGGCCATCGCCGCGGCCCCGGCGAGGTAGCCCATGGCGCAGACCAAGCGCGACTTCCTGCGCATCACCGACCTCGACCGCGGCGGGCTCCTCGAGCTGCTGGAGCGGGCCGCCGAGTGGAAGCTGATCGGGCGCAAGGGGCCCCGGCCCCTCGAGGGCATGACCATCGGCCTGGTCTTCGAGAAGGCCTCCACCCGCACCCGGGTCTCGTTCGAGGTGGCGGCCGGCCAGCTGGGCGGCCACGCCATCTTCCTGTCGCCGCGTGACACGCAGCTGGGCCGGGGCGAGCCGATCCAGGACACGGCCCGGGTGCTGGCCCGCTACCTCGACGCCCTGGTGGTCCGCACCTTCGAGCACGAGAAGCTGGCCCAGATCGCCCACCACGCCAGCGTGCCGGTGGTGAACGCCCTCACCGACGCCTCCCACCCGTGCCAGGTGCTGGCCGACCTGCTCACCACCTCGGAGCGCTTCGGCGCCGACGTCCTGCAGAGGCCGGGCCTGCGGGTGGCCTGGATCGGCGACGGCAACAACATGGCCAACAGCTGGCTGGAGGCCTGCGCCGTGCTCGGCTTCGAGCTCCAGCTGGCCTGCCCGACCGGCTACGACCCGGACGCGGCGCTGCTGGCCCGCTGCGCCGGCCGGGCCCGGGTGGTCCGGTCCCCGGGCGAGGCCGTGGCCGGGGCCCACGTCATCAACACCGACGTCTGGGCCTCGATGGGGCAGGAGGCCGAGCAGGCCAGGAGGGAGCGGGACTTCGCCGGCTTCATCGTCGACGAGGCCCTGGTGGCCCGGGCCCGGCCCGAGGCCATCGTGCTCCACTGCCTCCCGGCCCACCGTGGGGAGGAGATCAGCGAGGCGGTGCTGGAAGGGCCGCGCTCGGCGGTCTTCGATCAGGCCGAGAACCGGCTCCACGTCCAGAAGGCCCTCCTCGAGTCCCTGCTGGCCGGCGATTGACCCCCGCGGCTCCTGCTGGCTACATTCGAGCCTTTCCAACAGGTTGCGTCGAGCGGAAGCGCGTGGGGGCACCTCGAGTGAGTGGGGATCGTTACCAGGGCCATCTCTTCAGTCCGGCGGACCTCGCCGAGGCGGTCGATCTCGACGTCGACCGGCGCAAGGCCATCCTCTTCGCCGAGGCCAAGCTGGGCGAGTGGACCCACTGGGAGCTGCTCGGGCTGCCCTGGAACGCCAGCGTCGAGGCGGTGCGCGCCGCCTACATCGACCAGGTGAAGATCTTCCACCCGGATCGGTACCCCGGGAAGCGGCTGGGGAGCTACCGGGCGCGGCTGGAGCGGGTCTTCCGCCGGGTCACCGAGGCCCGGGACGTCCTCACCAGCGAGGAGAGGCGGGCCGCCTACGTCCTCGCCACCGCCCCGGCCCTGGAGCGCACCCGCATCGAGGCGCGCCGGCTGGAGGACGAGCGGCGGGCGCAGGAGCGCCGGGGCCGGCTGGCGCGCCAGAACCCGCTGCTGGCCAGGGCCGAGCGCGATCTCCGAGCTGGTCAGGCACGGCCGGGAGATGATGGCCGCCGGCAGCTTCGCGCAGGCCGCCAACGACTTCAGGCTGGTGGCCAGCCTCGACCCGAGCCAACGCCGAGGCCGGGACGCTGGCCGCCGAGGCCCGCAAGAAGGCGGTCGCGGCCCAGGTGGCCGAGTGCATCGAGAAGGGGACCGCCGCCGAGACCCTGGGGCGCTGGCAGGCCGCGCTGGCCGCCTACCGCGCCGCGCTCGAGGCCGACCCGTCCAGCGTCCGCGCCATGGTCCTCGCCAGCCGCGCCGCCGTCCAGGCGGGCGACGTGGGCGCGGGTCGCGACTACGCCGAGCACGCCATCCGGATCCAGCCGCACAGCGCGCCGGCCCACGAGGCGCTGGGGGCGGCCCTGGACGCGGCCGGCAAGCGGGGCGACGCCAGGAAGGCGCTGGAGCGGGCCCTGGAGATCGACCCGCGCCTCGCCTCCGCCAAGGAGCGGCTCAAGAAGCTCCGCTGGAGCTTCCTGGGATGAGCGAACTGGATCCGGTCATCGGCATCGATCTCGGCACCACCAACTCGGTGGTGGCCACGGTGCGCGACGGCGTGCCCCGCGTCATCCCCAACCGCAGCGGCCAGCCGCTCACGCCGTCGGTGGTGGCGGTGGCCAAGAACGGGAAGCCGCTGGTGGGTGCGCTGGCCAAGCGGCAGGCCATCACCAACGCCGAGAACACCGTGTACGCCGCCAAGCGGCTCATCGGCCGGCGCTGGGGCTCGAAGGAGGTGGAGGACGCCCGCCGCGTCCTCCCCTACGAGCTGGTGGCCGGGCCGGAGGGCAACGACGTCCGGGTGGTGCTGGGGGGGCGCCCGGTCTCGGTGGCCGAGATCTCCGCGCAGGTGCTGACCGAGCTGCGGGCCGACGCCGAGGCGTGGTTCGGCGTCCCGGTCACGCGCGCGGTCATCACCGTCCCGGCCTACTTCAACGACGGCCAGCGGCAGGCCACCAAGGACGCCGGCCGCATCGCCGGGCTCGACGTGCTGCGCATCATCAACGAGCCGACCAGCGCCGCCCTCGCCTACGGCTTCGGCAAGAAGCTGGAGAAGAAGGTGGTGGTCTTCGACCTGGGCGGCGGCACCTTCGACATCTCGGTGCTCGACATCGGCCAGAGCGTCTACGACGTGGTCGGCGTCGGCGGCGACACCTACCTCGGCGGCGAGGACTTCGACCGGCGGGTCATGGACTGGCTCACCTTCAACTTCGCCAAGGAGCACGGCGGCGTCGACCTGCGCCAGGACAAGATGGCGCTGCAGCGGCTGCGCGACGCGGCCGAGCGGGCCAAGTGCCAGCTCTCGGGCACGCCGACCGCCGACATCCACCTGCCCTTCCTGGTGGCCGGCGGCGACGGCAAGGCCGCCCTCCACCTCACCAAGCAGCTCACCCGCGAGAAGCTGGAGGAGCTGACCAAGGACCTCGTCGAGCGCTGCATCAGCGTCACCGAGAAGACCCTCAAGGACGCGGGCGTCCGGCCGGCGCAGGTGGACGAGGTGATCCTGGTCGGCGGCATGACCCGCATGCCGCGGGTGCAGAAGGCGGTCAGGGAGTTCTTCGGCCGCGAGCCGAGCAAGGGGGTCCACCCCGACGAGGTGGTGGCGCTGGGGGCGGCCATCCAGGCGCAGGCCCTGGCCGAGCCCCCCGGCCCGGCAGCGAGGTGCTGCTGCTGGACGTCACGCCGCAGAACCTCGGCATCATGGTGGTGGGCGGCTACTTCCAGACCATCATCCCGCGCAACACCACCGTGCCGACCAACCAGACCCACCACTTCACCACGGTGCAGGACAACCAGACCTCGGTCCGGATCGCGGTGCTGCAGGGCGAGAGCGACAAGGCCACCGACAACGAGCTGCTCGGGGAGTTCGTGCTGGCCGGGATCCGGCCGGCCCGGCGGGGCGAGGTCTCGATCGAGATCACCTTCGACATCAGCGCGGACGGCATCGTCGGCGTGTCGGCCCGGGACGTGGACACCGGGCAGGAGCAGTCCATCAACGTCACCGCCACCTCGGGGCTCACCGAGGAGGAGCTGAAGCAGATCATCGACGAGCACCTGGACGAGCAGCTCGAGCGGAAGCAGTCGTCGGTCGAGCTGGAGCGATCGCGGGCGCGGGTGGCCGCCAGCATCGCCGAGATCGAGAGGCTGGTGCCGGCGGTGCAGGCCGCGCTGGAGCGCTCCCGGTTCGGCCGCGACGCGGTGCAGAAGGCCGAGGGGGTGCTGGCCCGCGCCCGCCTGGCCCTCGAGGGCAAGGACACCGAGGAGCTGGCCAGGGTCGACGAGGCCCTGGAGCGGACCCTGCAGCTCTTCAAGGGGCTGGCGGCGACGCCAGCAGGCGGGGCCTGATCGGTGGCGACCACCCACGAGCTGGTGGAGCAGGGGATCCGGGCCTACGTGGAGGGGCGGCTGGACGAGTCGCGCCGGCTGCTGGAGGAGGCGCTGCGCCTCGATCCGGTCAGCTCCCGGGCCCGCTCCTACCTGCTGCTCCTGCCCGGCGGCCTCCAGGCCAGCCAGGAGATCCGGCCGCCGGCCCCACCGCCGGCCCCGATCGACCCGCCGACCGCGCCACCGCCGCCCCCGATCGACCCGCCGGCCGTGCCGCCTCGGGCCACGCCCGCCCCGTCGCCTCCGACGCCCGCCCCGGCCGCCCCGCCGGCTCCCGAGCCGGAGCCGGAGCCGATCCGCCCGGAGGCCCAGTTCGCCCCGTCCCCGTGGGACGACGGCCCGGCCACCTCGCCGTCCATCCTGCTCGGCAGCGAGGGGGGGCTCGACCTCGAGGCCGTGGCCGAGAAGTCCGACCTCCGCACGCTGGTGCCCCGCGCGGCGCGGCCCGCCACGCCGCAGGACGACGTGGCGGTCTGGATGACCGCCGCCAAGGACCTGCTGGCGCTGGGCGACTTCTCCGGATCCCTGGAGATGATCGAGAAGATCCTCAAGGTCGACCCGGAGCACGCCGAGGCCCGCGACTACCTCTCGAAGAACGAGGCCACGCTGGTGGCGATGTACGAGTCCAAGCTGGGCCCGCTCGGCGGCATCCCCCGGCTGGCCATCAAGCCGGAGGAGATCATGTGGCTCAACCTGGATCACCGGGCCGGCTTCCTGCTCGCGCAGATCGACGGGGAGATCGACTACGAGAGCCTCTTCGCGCTCTCCGGCCTGCCGCGCCTCGACACCGCGCGCATCCTGGCGAGCCTGCTGCTCGACGGCGTGATCGCCGCCTGACCGCGGGCGGCCCCGGCCCTTCAGTTCCGGATCACGGCGCTCCAGGTGGCGCGCACCACCAGCTCGCCGCGCTGGTTCACGGTCTCGGTGGTGACCTCGATGAAGTCGAGGTTGGCGCGCTCCTGCAGGCGGGTGATCTCCCCGGTGGTCCGGAGCACGTCGCCGGGCCGGATGGGCCCGAACAGCTCCAGCTCCTGGCCGTTGTGGAGCAGGCGCAGCACGTCGAGCCCCAGCTCCGGATCCTTGCAGGCGAAGGAGAAGGGCTGGATGGCGAAGAGGGTGGCGTACCCGGGCGACGCCACCAGCGCGCCGTAGGGCGACGAGGCGGCCGCCTCGGGATCCCAGGTCCAGGGGTGGGCTTCGACGGGGGGGGTGGCGTAGACGCGCCCCGGGACGCCGCCCCCGATGGCGGCGGCGAAGTCGCGCAGCGACTCGAGCCCGACGGTGAAGAGGTAGGGGCCGTAGCGCCGGCCCAGGTGGGCCTTGTTGACCGGCACGGTCAGGCTCCCGGGAGCTGGGCCTCGGCCGAGGCGCCCTTGAGCACCTCCTCGCCGCGCTGGTTGACCGCCGAGATCTCGAGCCTCACGGTGCCGCCGTCGACCGCCGCGCAGCGGCCGCGGAAGGTGATCACGTCGCCGACCTGCACCGGCTTGGTGAAGCGCGCCGAGACGCGGCGGAGGCGGACCGGATCTCCGAGGTAGGTGGCGCAGGCGTCGGCGAGCCAGGCGAAGGTGCACATCCCCTGGAGGATGACCCCCTGGTATCCGGCCTCCCGGGCCACGGCCGGGTCGATGTGGATGGGGTTGAAGTCGCCCGAGGCGGCCGCGTAGTAGATGGGGCGGTAGGTGTCGACCTCGCGCACCCGCTCGAAGGTTTCTCCGACGGTGAATGCGGTGCGGACCATGCACGCTTGATGTACGCAAGGGCCGGCCGCCGCACAAGGGGGCGGCCGCTCGCGCCCCGGCCCGGGGTGACGCGCAGCGTCAGGCGGGGGCTGGCGGCTCGGCCGGGGCGGCCGCCTTCGTCGCCTCCGCCTCGCGCTTCCGGGCGAGGTGGGCCTGCACGAAGTCGATGACCCGGTCCAGGTACTCGGTGATGGGCGGGCAGCGGACCCCGCTGCCGTCCAGCAGCTCGAGGAGGTGGCGGGTGTCGTAGTTGGCCAGGTGGTCGACGTACTGGAGGGCCTGGGCGGTGCGCCCGCCGATCCGGTCGACCAGCGGCAGCCGGCGCAAGGTCGCCAGCGCCCGCTGCGGGATGGGCACGCTGGCCAGCCGCCGCCCCAGGCGGTTGGCGATCAGCTCGTAGACCCGCCGCGCCGGGAGCGGGGCGGGATCCACCACGTGGACCGTCCGGCCCGCCGCCGCCGGATGGAGGCCGATGACCAGCGCCGCGTCGATGACGAAGTCGATCGGCACCACGTTGAGCGGCGCCTGGGGATCCTCGGGCAGGGGCAGCGGCACCGCCAGCGGGGCCTCGGCCAGCGCCAGGGCCAGCGAGTACGGGCCCTCGAAGCGGTCGATCTCGCCGGTGCGGGAGTCGCCGATGACGAGGCTGGGGCGGAGCACGGTGGCGGGGAGGGCGCCGAGGGAGCGGCGCACCAGCCGCTCGGCCTGGAACTTGGACTCCTCGTAGGCGTTGTGGAACTCCTGGCCCGCCTCGAGCTCCTCCTCGAGGACCGGGCCGGTCCGGGCCCCGGAGACGAAGGCGGTCGAGAAGTGGACCAGCCGCTCGAGGCGGGTGGCCTGGGCGCACAGCTCCAGCACGCTGCGCGTGCCGTCCACGTTGACGCGCCGGAGCAGCCGGTCGTCGGTGCCCGGCCGGCGCTGGGCGGCCAGGTGCCAGGCGTGGGTGAGGTGGTGGGTGAGGGTGCGCCACTCGGCGCCGGAGAGCCCGAGGTGGATGTGCGTGACGTCCCCCTCCATCACCTCGACGCCGGGCCGGCCGCGCATGGCCTGGCGCGCCGTCGCGGCGTGGGGGGGCTGGACCAGCAGCACCAGGCGCTGGCCCGGCGTGGCGGCCAGCCGCTCGACCAGCTTGGAGCCGAGCAGGCCGGTAGCGCCGGTCACCAGGTGGAGCCGATCGCCCATGGACCGCTCAATAGCGCGTCGGCTCGCTCCCGGGAAGCCTCCGTCCGAGCCCGGCCCGCAGCGCCACCACCAGCCGCGCCGCCTTGGGCCCGAGCGACGCCGCCTCGTCGGCGTTGTCCACCACCACGTCGGCGCGCGCCGCCTTCTCGTCCACGGGGAGCTGGGCGCGGAGCCGCGCCTCGGCCTCGGCGGGGGCGAGGCCGTCGCGCGCCGCCAGCCGGCGCAGCTGGGCCTCCCGCGGCGCCCAGACCACCACCACCAGCTCCATGGCCTGGTCGAGGCCGGCCTCGAAGAGGAGGGGGGCGTCATAGAAGGCCAGGTCGTGGCCGGCGGCGGCGAGCCGGGCGGTCTCGGCCCGCATGGCGGCCCGGATGGCCGGGTGGGTGATGGCCTCCAGCCGCCGCCGCGCGGCCTCGTCGCCGAAGACCAGCGACCCCAGCGCCTTCCGATCGAGCCGGCCGTCCGCCCCGACCACGCCCGGGAAGGCCGCGGCGATGGCCGCCAGCGCCGGCGTTCCCGGCTCGACCACCTGGCGGGCCAGCTGGTCGGCGTCGATGACCGGGCAGCCGACGGCGCGGAGGGCCGCCGCGAACGTGCTCTTGCCGGTGGCGATCCCGCCGGTGAGGCCGATCAGCCTCACCCGCTACCTGGCCGGGGCGCCGGGGTCGGCGGCGGGGGGCACGGCCTCCGGTGCCGGGTGACCCTTCGGCTCGGCCGGGGCCTTGTCGGTCCCCTTGGGGGCGACGCCGGCGGCGAAGGTGATGGCCTGCACCTGCCCCTCGCGGTCGAAGAAGACCGTGACGCCCTTGCCCGGGTACTGCCAGACCTTCTGGAAGGTGTCGGTGAAGGTCCTGGTGGTGGGCTTGCCGTAGGTCCCCTCGATCGACTCGCCGTCGAGCGGCGCGGCGAGGAAGACGGTGATCTCCTCCACCACGCCGTCGGCCCGGCAGTGGAACTGGGCCTCCTTGGTGCCGGGCAGGGCCTGGTCGCCCTTGTAGGCCAGCACCTGGCGGTTGCCGCGCTTGACCCGGCTGGTCGGCTCGCCGAAGCGGGTCCCGACCTCGTCGGCGGTGGTCTTGCCCGGCTCCACGCCTTGCCACGCCTTGGCGTGGGCGGCGGCCGGGAGCAGCAGCGCGATGATCAAGGATGCCAGACGCATCGGGGCCATGGCGCACTATACTGCGACCCGTGCGCTTCCTCATCCTCATCGCGTGGGGGCTCCCGGCCCTGGTGGCGGCGGGGGACCTGGTCGGCCCGGAGACCTGCAAGGCGTGCCACCCGGCGGCCTGGTCCAGCTGGAAGGAGGGGCCGCACGCCCGGGCGGCCGAGAGCCTGCCGCCGGAGCGGCGCGCCGACAAGCGCTGCCTCTCCTGCCACTCGCCCGGCGCCGAGGCGGGGATGAGCGGCGTGGGGTGCGAGGCCTGCCACGGGCCGGGCCGGCGCTACGCCGCCTCCTACGTGATGCGCGACGCCGAGCTGGCCCGGGCCGTCGGGCTCGCCGACCCGGGCGAGCGGGCCTGCCTCGGCTGCCACACCGAGAGCACGCCGGGGCTGGGCAAGTTCGACTACGCGCGGAAGGTGAAGCAGCTCGCCCACCCGGCCCCGGCCAGGTAGTCCCACCGCCGCACCACGCCGCCCAAGGGGCTCCCGTGCCAATCCAGGTCGTCTCCGCCGAGTTCCTCCAGACCTCCACCAAGCCCTCCGAGTGGCCGCGTGGCGACTTCCCCGAGTTCGCCTTCGTCGGCCGCAGCAACGTGGGCAAGTCGTCGATGCTCAACGCCCTGACCCGCAAGAAGGGGCTGGCCCGGGTCTCCAACACGCCGGGGCGGACCCGCGCCCTCCAGTTCTTCGAGGTGCGCTACCGGCCCAACCCGGCGGCCCGCGCCCGCGTGGTCCGCTTCTGCGACCTCCCCGGCTACGGCTACGCCAAGGTCTCCAAGGACGAGCGCGCCAGGTGGACGGCGATGATCGAGGACTACCTGAAGGAGCGCCACACGCTCCGCGCCGTGGTGCTCATCGTCGACGCTCGCCACGAGCCCATGGAGTCGGACCACGACGCCCTGCAGTTCCTCTCCGGGGCCGGGCGGATGGTGGTGGTGGCGGCCACCAAGATGGACAAGCTGGCGCGCACCAGGCGGGGGCCGGCGCTCCGCACCGCCGAGAAGTCGCTGGGGCTCGAGCCGGGCAGCGCCGAGCCGTTCTCGGCGGAGGAGGGGACCGGCACCGACGCGCTCTGGGCCCGCATCAACCGGCTGGCCGCGGCCGGGCCGGACGAGGCGGAGGATCGGTAGCCCGTCGCCGGGCCTGGTCAGCCCCGCCGGCGCGCCTCGAGCTCGGCGAGGATCCGCTCCAGGCGACGCTCCTCGGGGCCGACGTCGAAGCCCACGGCGCGGGCGCCGTCGACCACCGCGAGGCAGAAGAAGAAGGTCTCGAGGTGGCCGCGCTCGGGCGGGTCGTCCGGGTGGTCGAGCAGGAAGTGGGTGAGGCGCCCCTCGGCCGCCTGCAGGTCGCGGAAGCAGACCGCGCGGGGGAGGCCCGGCAGCGGGCCGGTCGAGCCGGTCCCCGGCGCGAAGGCCAGCCCCTGGTCGGCCAGGGCCAGCGAGGCGCCGTCGCCGAGCGCCAGCGCCAGGTAGGGCCGGCCGGTGTCGGCGTCGGTCCGCTCCTCCAGCCACGCCACCCGGGCCCAGTCGAGCCGCAGCGTCTTCTGCGCCGCCACGTCGAGCAGCAGGCCGGCCGCCCCGTCGTAGCCGAGGGCGTACGGTCGCGCCGCCACGAACCGCTCGAGGAGCGCCCGCTGCGCCGCCCGGTCGGCGATCCGCTCGCTCACCGCGCCTTCCAGGAGACCGCCACGATGGTCACCTCGGCCGGTCCGGCGGGGCGCTGCACCGTCACCACGTCCCCCCGGCGCTTGCCGAGCAGCGCCCGTCCCAGGGGGGAGTCGACCGAGAGCCGCCCCCGGGCCACGTCGAACTCGTCGGCGCCGACCAGGCGGTAGGTCCGGGCCTCGCCGTCCTCCTGCTCCACCGTCACCCAGGCGCCGAAGAAGGCCCGGCCGGATCGGTCGGACCTCGGCTTCACCACGGTGAGCGAGTCCATCCGCTCGGAGAGGTGGCGCAGGCGGCGGTCCAGCTCGCGCAGCTTGCGCTTGCCGTAGAGGTACTCGGCGTTCTCGCTCCGGTCGCCCAGCGCCGCGGCCGCCTCGACCTCGGCGACGATCCGCGGCCTTCGCACCGTCCAGATGTCCCAGTGCTCCTCGGCGAGGCGGCGGAAGCCTTCGGGGGTGATGTAGCGCGGGCTGGCCATGCGGGCTCCGGGGAGAGTGATGGCGGTTCACCGCCCCGGCGTCAAGGCGGGCGAGGCCGGCCGCCGCCGGCGCGGAACTGGCGCGGCGCGGCGGCGGCGCGATAGAACCGGGCCGTGAAGATCAGCGATCTCTTGCGCTTCGCCCGCGAGCGCGGCGAGCCGGTGTTCAGCTTCGAGTTCTTCCCGCCCAGGACCGACGAGGGGGTGAAGGCGCTCTTCGCGACCGTGGAGGCCCTGCGGCCGCTCGCCCCCGCCTTCGTCTCGGTCACCTTCGGCGCCGGGGGCTCGACCCGGGCCCGCACCGTCGAGCTGGTGAAGCGGCTCAAGCGCGAGACCGAGATCGAGGCCATGGCCCATGTCACCTGCGTGGGCGCCTCGCGCGACGAGATCGCCGCCACCCTCGACCAGTTCGCCGAGGCCGGCGTCCAGAACGTGCTGGCGCTGCGCGGCGATCCGCCCCGGGGCGAGGCCAGCTTCACGCCCCACCCCGACGGCTTCAGCCACGCCTCCGAGCTGGTGGCCTTCATCCGCGGGCAGCCGCGGCGCTGGGCCTTCTGCCTCGGCGCCGCCGCCTATCCCGAGGGCCACCCCGAGACCCGCGACCTCGACGCCGACCTGCGGAACCTGAAGACCAAGGTCGACGCCGGCGCCGACTTCCTGGTCACCCAGCTCTTCTTCCGCAACGCCGCCTACGATGGGTTCGTGGCGCGGGCCCGGGCGGCAGGGATCCGGCTGCCGGTGCTGCCCGGGATCATGCCCTTCACCAGCGTCGAGCAGGTGGAGCGCTTCACCGCCACCTGCGGCGCCACCATCCCCCCGCTGCTGCACGCGGCCATGGAGGTGCGTCGCTCCGACCCCGATGCGGCGCGCGACCTCGGCGTGGCCTACGCCTCGCTGCAGTGCCAGGACCTGCTCCGGCGCGGCGCGCCGGGGGTCCACTTCTACACCCTCAACCGCTCGACCTCGACGCGCGCCATCGTGGCGGCGCTGCGGGCGGCCGAGCCGTGGCGCGACTCGCGCTGACCCGGGGCGGCGCGGCGGAGATGACCCCAGCGGGAATCGAACCCGCCTTGCAAGCTTGAAAGGCTCGCGTCCTGACCGATAGACGATGGGGCCTCGTGACAGTGACCCCACAGGGATTCGAACCGCTGGTTTCCGCCTCGAGAAAGGCGGCGTCCTGGGCCTCTAGACGATGGGGTCGGGGGGTTCCTACCCAATGGCCGGGCCGGTGTCAAAGTCCGGGCGGCCGCGCCGGGCGACGCCCGGACCGGTCACTGGACCACCACCACGCCGGGGACCGCGTCCATCCCGCAGGCGAGCCTCACCTGGCCCGCTTTCCTGGGGGTGAAGGTCACCGTGCCGGCCCGGGCCGGGACCCGGTCGGGCACCCGGCCGTTGGGGGTGCCCCCGGCCTCGCCGCCCGAAAGTGGCTGCTTGCGGGGGAGGGAGGCGACATCCACCCACCTGCGAGCCCGGACCGTCCGGCCGGCCACCCGAAGCCGGGCGGCGGTCCCACGAGGAGCGGCGCCCGGCGGCGGGCGCGGATATGTGAGAAAATCTCTCGGTCTGGCGTATAGCGACTCGGGCGGTCGTCGAGGTCACTCCCCGAATGGATCAAGGCACCCTCATCGTCGTCGCCTCGCTGGCCGTGGCCGTGCTGGGCGGCGCCCTGGCCTGGGTCCGCCGGGGCCGCCGGCAGCGGCGCGACGCCGAGGTCTTCCAGCAGAAGGTGGAGAAGCAGACAGCACCTGGCCCGCTCGCTCCACCCCGTCATCGACCCCGACGTCTGCATCGGCAGCCTCTCCTGCCTGAAGGCCTGCCCGGAGGGCGACATCCTCGGCATCGTCGATCACGCGGCGCGCCTCATCCACGCCGACCACTGCATCGGCCACGGCCGCTGTGCCGCCGAGTGCCCGGTCAACGCCATCAAGCTGGTCTTCGGCTCGGCCGAGCGAGGCGTCGACCTGCCCGAGGTCGACCAGTACTTCGAGTCGTCGCGCCCCGGCGTCCACGTGGTCGGCGAGCTGGGCGGCATGGGGCTCATCAAGAACGCCGTGACCCAGGGGCTCCAGGCGGCCGACCGGCTGGCGGCGGTGACGCCGCAGGGGGGGACGGTGGTGGTGGTCGGCGCCGGGCCGGCCGGCCTGGCCACCGCGCTCGGGCTCAAGGCCCACGGCGTCGCCCACCGGCTGCTGGAGCAGGGGACGGTGGGCGGCACGGTGGCCCACTACCCGCGCCGCAAGGTGGCCATGACCGAGACCGTCGACCTGCCGCTGGTGGGCAAGTTCGGCAAGCCCCTCATCTCCAAGGAGGAGCTGCTGGCCGGCTGGCAGCGGATCATCGCCAGGGCCGGGCTCACGGTGGAGCAGGGCGTGAAGATGACCGGGCTGGAGGGCGCCGACGGCCGCTTCACGGTCCTCACCAGCGCCGGCCCGCTCAGCGCCGCCAAGGTGGTGCTGGCCATCGGCCGGCGCGGCACGCCCCGCAAGCTGGGGGTGCCGGGCGAGGAGCAGGAGAAGGTGGTCTACGGCCTGACCGATCCGGAGCAGTACCGGGGGACCCGGGTGCTGGTGGTGGGCGGGGGCGACTCGGCCGTCGAGGCGGCGGTGCAGCTGGCCACCGAGTCGGACGCCCAGGTGGCCATCTCCTACCGCAACGCCGAGTTCTCCAGCTGCCGCGAGGCCAACCGGACCCGCATCGCCGGGCTGATCGGCGCGGGCCGGATCACGGCGCTGCTCCCGTCGCAGGTGACGGCGGTGGAGAAGGACGCGGTGCGGCTCGACGCCGGCGGGAAGCCGGTCCGCCTCCCCAACGACTTCGTCATCGTCAACATCGGCGGCGAGCTGCCGCTGGAGTTCCTGGCCAAGGCCGGGGTCTCCATGCGCCGCTTCCACGGCGAGGCCCCGGCCACCGGCACGGAGCTGCACCGCCTCCCGGCCGTCGCTGGGCCGGCCGGCCGCCCGCGGGCCTCGCGCCAGCGCCGCGAGCGGCGGCTGCTCCACGCGCTGAGGGCCGTCTACGCCGTGGTCGGCGTCTCGGTGCTGGCCTACCTGGCCTGGAAGGGGTGGGACTACTACCCGCTCTCGCGGCCGGAGCGGAAGCTCTCGCCGCTCAACCAGTCGCTCCGCTCGGCGGGGCCGTGGGGGCACGGCGTCGGCATCGTCGCCACCGCCTTCATGCTCTCCAACTTCTTCTACGCGGTCCGAAAGCGGACCCGCGCCCTCACCGGCTTCGGCAACATCAAGGGCTGGCTCGACTTCCACGTCTTCGTCGGGCTGATGAGCCCGCTGGTGATCGCCTTCCACGCCGCCTTCCAGATGAACAACCAGCTGGCCAGCGGCACCTACGCGGCGCTGGCCGTGGTGGTCAGCACCGGGCTGGTGGGGCGCTACATCTACGGGCTGGTGCCGGCCCACGGCGACGCGGCCGTGGAGCTGGAGGACCTGTCCGCCAACTTCGAGCGGCTGCGGGCCTTCGCGGCGCCGGAGCTGGCCCACGCCCGGGGCGGCACCGCCCTGCTCGACCGGGCCACCGCGCCGGTCCGGTCCGGATCGCTGCTGGCGCTCTTCCTCCGCTGGCCCTTCGAGACCGCGGCGCTGCGCCTGCGCCTGGCCCTGCTGCGGCGGCGCCTCCAGAACCCCGACCACTATCCGGACCTGCGCTCCGCCCTCGTCAAGCTGGCGCGGCTGCGCTGGCAGCTCCGCCTCTACGGCTCCCTGAAGAGCCTGCTGCGCGGCTGGCGGCTGTTCCACGCCACGCTGGCGGTCTTCCTGGTGCTGGCGCTCACCGCCCACATCGGGGTGGCCGTCTACCTCGGGTACGGCCTGCCATGACACATCGCACCTGGACGCGAGCGGCCCTGGCCCTGCTGTCCGCCCTGGCGGCGACCGGCGCCGGCGCCGACGTCTTCTCCCCCGGCGAGCTCGCCAGGCCGCACGCGGCGCTGGAGGGGCTCTCCAACTGCACCAGGTGCCACGCCGCCGGCGAGCAGCTCAGCCCGGACAACTGCCTGGCCTGCCACAAGGAGCTGAAGGCGCGGCTGTCCGCCGGCACGGGGTTCCATGGGCGGCTCAAGCCGGCGGAGCGGACCGCCTGCCAGTCCTGCCACCACGAGCACCAGGGGCGCGACGCCAGGCTGGTGGACTGGGGCCCGGGCGGCAAGAAGGGCTTCGACCACGCCCGCGCCGGCTACCCGCTGGAGGGGAAGCACCGCAAGCTGGACTGCGCCAGGTGCCACACCCCGCGGAACATCTCCGACGGGGAGGTCCAGCAGGCCATCGCCAAGGGGCGGGACAGCCTGCTGGGCCTGCCGAACACCTGCGCCGCCTGCCACTTCGACGAGCACCGCGGCCAGCTGGGCGCCGACTGCCAGAAGTGCCACGGCGCCGAGGGGTGGAAGCCGGCCCGCTTCGACCACGCCAGGGCGGCCTACCGCCTGGAGCTGAAGCACGCCAGGGTGCCCTGCCTGAAGTGCCACGTCGACCAGCCCGCCCCGCCGCCCGGCGACCTCGGGCCACGCACCCCCCCGGTCCGTCCGACGGTCATGGCCCGGTACAAGCCGCTCCCCTTCCAGGCCTGCACCGACTGCCACAAGGATCCGCACCTGGGGCGCTTCGGGGCCGCCTGCCAGTCCTGCCATGCGCCGGACGACTGGAAGCGGATCCGCGGCGTCGCCAAGGAGAAGGCCTTCCACGAGAAGACCCGCTACCCGCTGCGCGGGGCCCACCTGCAGGCCCGCTGCGAGGCCTGCCACGGCCCCTGGGGCAAGCAGAAGGCGGTCTTCCGCGGCCTGAAGTTCGAGCGCTGCACCGACTGCCACCTCGACGGCCACCTCGGCCAGATCGCCTACGCCCCGGCGCCGGCCAAGACCTGCGATCGCTGCCACACGGTGGAGGGCTACACCCCGGTCCGCTTCGAGGTGGAGGACCACGACCAGCTCGCCTACAGGCTCGAGGGGGCGCACCGCGCCGTGGCCTGCGCCGGCTGCCACCCCCGGGACCCGCGGCTGGAGGCCAGGGTGCCGGCGGCGGCGCGGGCGCGGCTGGTGCAGCAGGGGCGGCCGGTCAAGCCGAGCCTGGCGCTCCTCAAGATCCCGCGCGCCGGCGACTGCCGCACCTGCCACCGCGACCCGCACGCCGGGCAGTTCAAGGCCCGCACCGACGCCGAGGGGTGCACCGCCTGCCACGGCCTGGACTCGTTCAAGAAGGTCCGCTTCGACCACGGCAAGGACAGCCGCTTCGCCCTCGCCGGCAAGCACGCCCGGGCCGCCTGCGCCTCCTGCCACAAGCCCGCGGAGGGTGGGGCGGTCCGCTACAAGCCGCTCCCGCTCGCCTGCGCCGGCTGCCACGCCGACCCGCACGCCGGGCAGCTGGCGCTGCCGGGGAAGGGCACCGACTGCGCCCGCTGCCATGACGCGGCCAGCTGGAAGGAGAACCTGCGCTTCGATCACCAGCGCGACGCGCGCTTCAAGCTGGAGGGGAAGCACAAGCCGCTGGCCTGCGAGAAGTGCCACCTGCCGGTGACCGTGGCCAAGGGGGTGGTGGTCCGGCGCTACAAGCCGCTGCCGCTCGCCTGCGAGGGGTGCCACGCCGACTTCCACCGCGGCGCCTTCAAGGGGTACCAGCCATGACGGCGTCGCTCCTCGCCCTGCTGTGCGCCGCGCTGGCCGCGCCGACCTCGTCGGCCAGGGCGGCGCCGACCCCGCCGCCCCCGGCCGCCGCCGACCTCGCCCCCCGCCCCGGCAACCACGCCGGCGGAGAGACCCGCTGCGCCGCCTGCCACACCGCCGAGGACTGGAAGAAGGTGAGCTTCTCGCACGAGCGCACCGGCTTCCCGCTCACCGGGCGCCACCAGGTGGTCACCTGCCAGGCCTGCCACCTCGGCGGGCGCTTCGGCGAGCCGGTGGCCAAGGCCTGCGCGGCCTGCCACCGCGACGTCCACGCCGGCCGGATGGGCGCCCGCTGCGATCGGTGCCACGACACCGGGTCCTGGAAGGAGGCCAGCTTCGGCCCCGAGGCCCACCGGCGCACCAACTTCCCGCTCACCGGGCGCCACGCCGTCATCCCCTGCGAGCAGTGCCACGGCGATCGGCGCGACCGGGCCTTCGCCCGGCCCACGTCGCAGTGCATCGCCTGCCACCAGGCGGACTACGACCGGACCGCCACCACCAGCGTCCCGCACGCCGGCACCTTCCCCACCGACTGCCGCGGCTGCCACTCGACGTGGCGCTTCTCCCCCGGCACCTGGGCGGCGCACGACGCCTGCTTCCAGATCACCTCGGGCCCGCACGCCGGCATCGCCTGCAAGACCTGCCACTCGGACGGGCTCCCGCCCGTCCCGGCCGGGCCGCTCACCTGCACGGCCACGCCGGCGGCCAACTGCATGGGCTGCCACAACCCGGCCGAGCACCCCAGCGTCCCGGGCTTCGCCCCGTCGAACCAGCGCTGCTACGAGTGTCACCGCTTCTCGACCGGCACGCCGCGGCTGGCGCCGCTGGGCAGGAGGAACCCATGAAGCTCCGGCTCGCACCCTCGATGGTGGCCGCGCTGCTCGCGGCCGGCTGCGGCAGCTCGGGGAAGTCCGCGCCCAGCCTCACCATGCCCAGCACCGAGGACCACACCGCCCGCTACTTCCCCATCGACGCCCAGGCCACCCACGGCCCGGCCGCCGGGCAGGCCAGCGCCGACTGCAACGGCTGCCACTACGACAAGGCGGCCACGCCCCCCGGGCCCTCGGCGACCTTCAAGATCTTCACCTGCACCCGGTGCCACGTGCTGCTGCGCAGCGGCATCTACCACGACGACCCGCAGGCCACCTTCCAGGCGTGGCACGAGGCCGCCGGGGTGAGCAACTTCGCCTCGACGGTGGCCGCCGCCAACGTGGTCGGGGTGGCCCCGCTCGACGCCGCCTGCCGCTCCTGCCACCCGTCCGGGGTCGCGGTGGATCACGCCAAGGTGTTCATGCTGCCGCACCAGGACGCGGCCGCCACCACCGTGGCCAGCTGCGCCGACTGCCACGTCAACCCCGCCGACCGGACGCAGCTCGGCTGCGCCAGCTGCCACCCCCACGACCTGCCGGCCACGGCCACCGGCCACGCCCTGGTGCCGGACTTCGCGGCCGCCGACTCGGCGCGCTGCGCCCGCTGCCACGAGGACGGCAAGATCCCGGTGGCGGTCTCGGCCCACGCGGCCGGCGCCAACGGCTTCGCGGTCGGCACCGGGGTCCACGCCGGCCCGGCGGGCGGCGCCTGCCTCGCCTGCCACGACCAGAACCGGGCCACCCCGCCCCGGACCTTCGTGGCCGACTTCGCGGCGACCAACTGCGTCCACTGCCACGTCACGGTGGGCGGCACGGCGTTCCACGACGACCCCACGTCGCTGGGGACGCTCCACGCCTCGGTGGCCGACTTCACCACCAAGGTGACCTCGCTGGGGCTCTCGGCCGCCTGCCTCTCCTGCCACGCCGACGGGGCCAGCGCGGCGCCCGCCAACCACGAGCAGCTCTTCCCTCGCGCCGCCGGTACCGCCCACGCCGGGATCGGCTGCTCGGACTGCCACGGCAGCGGCGCCCGAGACGACCTCACCTCGCTGCAGTGCGCCGCCTGCCACAACGCCATCGCCGGCTTCAGCACCAAGCACGCCCCCATCGGCACCACCGCCATCCTCAACCTCTACAGCGCCCACCAGCTGACCGGCACGGTGCCCCTCACCAGCCCCAACTGCCTGAAGTGCCACGCCGACTCCCAGGTGAACCGGATCGCCACCCACCCCGGCGGTGACACCGGGTTCGGCCGCAGCGAGCATCGCCCGGCCGGCTGCATCAGCTGCCACGCCACCACCCGGCCGGCGTCCGAGAAGCCCTATCCGGCGGTCGACTTCACCTTCCCCACGCCTCCCACCCGGACCGGCACGGCCAGCTGCTACAACAGCTGCCACGTCGCCAGCGAGCAACAACTAGCCGTGCTCGCGCTCCTCCTCCACCTGGCGCTCGCCGCCACCCCACCGGCCAGCCCCCTCGACACGCCCCCCCGGGAGCCGCCCGAGCGCAAGGGCTTCGCCCGGGTGGTCCAGGTGACCGGGGCGCGCGCCTACCTCGACGCCGGCGCCGAGGATGGGCTGGCGGCGGGCCAGGTGCTGGTCCTGCGGCGGGGCGAGGTCGAGGCCGGGCGCTGCACGGTCGACCTGGTCTCCTCGAACCACGCCAGCTGCACCGGCGGGGTGGCGCGGCCCGGCGACCTGGCCCGGCTGCCGCCCCGCACCGGGCCCGAGGCCAGGGTGGTGACGCTGCCGCCGCCGCCGAGCGACGAGGAGCTGGCGCGGCGCGGCGCGCAGGTGTCGGCGGCGCCGATCCCGCTGGTGGAGTCGAAGGCCGTGCCGGCCTCGACGCGCCCGCTGGAGGCGCCGCGGAACGGCTTCGGGGAGTTCGCCTTCTCCGACGTCACCTGGTGGAGCACGGATCTCGGCACCTACCACACCGACCGGGTCGACGCCTCGCTCCACGGCGCCCCGGTCGGTCCCTTCACCGCCGACGTCGACCTGCGCGCCGAGTACTGGTCGTCCCAGTCCGCCGGCGCGGTCTTCCTCCCTGCCGACAAGACCCGCTTCCTGGTCTGGCAGGCCCAGCTCACCTGGGCGCCGGAGGCGAACCCCTTCTCGATCTCGGCCGGGCGGGTGCTGGCCTGGAACGTCCCGGGCGCCACCTCCATGGACGGCGCCATGGTGACCTGGCGCCGCGGTGGGCTGAGCGGCGGCCTGCTGGGCGGGCTGGTCCCGCAGCCGGACACCACCTCGCCCACCACCACCCGCGCCACCGCCGGCGGCTTCTGGGGCTGGCAGGGGAAGCTGGGCAGCGACGTGATGGTGCGCCAGGAGGGGCGGCTGGCCGTGGTGCGCTCGCCCGAGCTGGGCGACCGGCTCGAGCTGCAGGCGGGCGGCTCGGCCCACGCCGGCGCCTGGCTCGATCTCTTCGCCGATGCCCGCTTCGGGTTCGGCGGGACGGTGCACGCGCCAGCCGGGCTCGACGGGGCCCGGGTGGAGGCGGCCGTCCGGCCGGTGCCGCGCCTCTCGCTCTCCGGCGCCTTCGACTACGGCGAGCTGCTCTACCCGCAGACCTTCACGCCGATGGCCTGGCCGGGGCGCTCCCGCCACGCCGACGGGAACGTCTCCTGGGACTTCGGCCCGCTCCGCGCCGGGGTCTCGGGCGGGATGGCGCACGACCTGGTCTCCGACCTGGATCGCGCCTGGGCCGGCCCGGAGCTGTCGGTGCCGCGCTTCTTCACGCCGCGGGTCTCGCTCTCGGCCGGCTACCTGGAGGAGGTGGGCTGGCTCGACGGCCGCAGCGCCTGGCTGCAGGCCGTGGCCCGGCCCTGGGACCCGGTCCGGCTCATCGCCCGGCTCAGCTGGGGCTACCAGGCCAACCTGGGGATCGAGCAGAACGACTTCGGCCTCTACCTCTCCGCCGCCACCGAGCTGACCCGCAACCTCGGGCTGCGGCTCTCGGTGCTGACGCGGGCCGGGGTCGACGCCAGCGGCGGCGGCTCGACCCCGCTGGGCGTCAACGCGCTGGTCTCGATCTACTCGCTCTACTGAAGGTGCGGCGGTTCCGGGCCGCTCCCGCCGCCTGGGCCGCCCCTTGCAGCGGGACGGGCCATGCGCCGCGCCCTGCTGCCATCCTTGCTCCTCGTCGCCTGTGGTCCGTCCGCCGCGCGGTCCCCCGGCTGGCCGGCGGACCCGCCCGCCCTGGTCCGGCTGGTCAGCTGGAACGTCCATGACCTCTTCGACGAGGTGGCCGATCCCGGCACGCTCGACCCGGCCGTGCCGTCCGCCGAGGTCGAGGCCCGGCTCGACGCGGTGGCGGCCGTGCTGGCCCGGCTCGACGCCGACGTGGTGCTGCTCCAGGAGGTGGAGCGGAGGCCGCTCCTGCTCCGCCTGGCAGCGCGGGCCGGCTACCCGGAGGCCAGGCTGCTGGAGGGGAACGATCCCCGCGGCATCGACGTGGCCCTCCTCTCGCGGTGGCCGGTGACGCGCTACCAGGGCCACGCCGGGGAACGGGCCGCCGACGGGCGCCCGCTCTGGCCGCGTGACGCCGTGGACGCCGAGGTGGCGCTCGGCGCGGCGCGGCTGCGCCTGGTGGGTACGCACCTCTCCTCGCACCTCTCGGATCCGGAGGGGGAGCGCCGCCGCGGCCAGGCCACCCGGCTGCGGGAGCTGGCCGACGGTGCGGCGGCGGAGGACCCGGGGGCGCTGGTGGTGGTGGGAGGGGACCTCAACGACGAGGCCACGGCCCCGGCGCTGGCGCCACTCTTCGGGGATGGGCGCTGGGAGGACGGTGCGTGCGGCGGCGGGCCCGGGGCGGCGCCGGTCGCCACCTCGGCGTGGACCTGGGGCGACGGCCGGCTGCGGGCCGCCCTCGATCACCTGGCGGTGCGCGCCGCGCAGCGCGGTGCGCTGGTGGCCGGCTGGGTGGCCGACGGCGCGGACGTGGCGGCGGCCTCGGACCATCGCCCGGTGGTGGTCGACCTGCGGGGCTGGTGACGGGGCGCCCTACCGGGCGGCGGCGTCGGTGGCGACGACGCGGCGATTCCGGGCGTGGCAGGCGGCGGTGGCCTCGACGCAGAGCGGCTCGTCGGCCCCCCGGGACGCCACGTCGAGCCTGGCGGCGGCGATCCCGCGGTCCGTGAGGTACCGGGCGGCGGCCTCGGCCCGCCTCGCCCCGAGCTGCTGGTTGACCTCGTCGGAGCCGCGCCGGTCGCAGTGGCCCACCAGCGTCACCTGCGACCCGGTCCTGGCCAGGCAGGCGGCGAACCGGTCGAGCGAGCCGCGGGCCTGGGTGGAGAGATCGGACCGCATGAACTTGAAGTGGAGCGGCTCGAGCGCACAGGGGGCGGAGGCCGCCACCGGGGCGGCCAGGGCGGGCGGCGCCGCCGCAGGGGCCGCGCGCTCCGGCCTCGGCGCGGGTGGCGGGACCGTGCGGACGGCGGAGAGGGCCAGCCCGTAGCGGTCGTACCACTCGACGCCGGGGCTGAGCCGGTCGGTGATCCGCAGGGTGGCCTGGACCACGCCCTCCGCCGCCGAGGCGAACTCCAGCCGGCCGCGCATGGCGAACCGGTAGTCGGTGACGTAGCGGAAGACCGCGCTGTCACCCACCATGGTCACGAGGACGTCGAGCCGGTGGGCCCCGGGGGCGAGTGGCCCGGCGTAGAAGGGCTGGTCCGCGGGGGCGGTGGGCGCCGGCTTCTCCACCGGGAGGGGACGGCCGTCGAGCTCGACCGCCACCGAGTCCAGCGTCACCTGGGTGGTCTGGTTGGGCCCGTAGAGGAGCTCGAGCCGCGGGCCGCGGTCCCCGGCCACGGCCGGCCCGGCCAGCGAGAGCAGGAGTGCGGCGCCGAGGGCGAGGTGCCGGCGGACGGGGAGGACGGGAGGGGTCATGCCGGCGAGTGTAGCGGCTCCCGTGCGCAGCGTCGAAGAAGCGAGGGGGCTCGCCGGGCCACCCGGACGGAGGGATGAAGTGAGGCGCGTGGGACTCGAACCCACAGCCACTGGCTTAAAAGGCCAATGCTCTACCATTGAGCTAGCGCCTCGGTCCGGCTCGCCGCGGTCGCTAGATACCACGGCGGCCCGGGCGGTTGGAGATCGGGCCCGGGCTGGTATCCTGAGGCTCCAACCGAAGCAGCGAGGAGCCACGCCGTGACCGACGCCCAGGTGAAGCAGGTGGTGAAGGCCTACCAGGAACGGCTGGAGCGAGAAGGCTACCGGCCGGCGCAGATCGACTTCGATCGGACCACGGCCAGCTTCCCGCGCAGCCGGCAGCTGGAGCACGCCGCCTGGATGTGCACCGAGATCCAGAGGGCGCTCGACGCCGGGGATCGGGAGCGGGCCATGCGCTGGTTCGGCTTCACCCAGGGGGTGCTCTGGGCCCACGGCGTCTACGCGGTCAACGAGCTGCGTGAGCAGAACCGCGCCGTGGTCCGCGGCTGAGCCCGCGGCTCAGCGCGCCAGGCGGGCCCTGACCTCGGCGACGAAGGCCGGGGCGTCGTCGGGCGTGAGCACCACCCGCCCGCCGGCGGTCTCCAGCAGCACGTAGGGGCCGCGCCGCCAGGCCTGGAGGGTGAAGGGGCCGAGCGCCGTCGACGAGTAGGCGCCGTAGCTGGTGTTCCCGAGGCCGCCCACGCCGTTGACCCGCCGCCAGCCGCGGGCCTGCTCCGGCGGCAGCGGCGAGACCTCGCGCACCTCGGCCAGCGGCAGCACCAGCGGCTCGGCCCAGCGCCGCTCGATGAGGATGGCGTCGGCCCCGACGGTAACCCCCAGCGGGGCCCGCGCCGCGGCCACCAGCAGGATGGCAGCGACGAGCGCCCCCACGCCGGCGACGGCGCCGAGGGCCAGCTTCCAGCCACCGGCGCCATGGGCCGGCGGCGGGTCCCCGGGGATGGTCCTGGCCTGCGGCGCCGCCCGCCGCAGCGCCTCGAGGAACCGCTCCGGCGTGGCCGGCGTCAGGACGAAGCGGCCCACCTCGGTGTCGACCACCACCAGGCGGTCGCGCCGGGTGGCGTAGAGCCGGAAGGAGCCCAGCCCACGGCTGTAGTACCGGCCGTAGTGCCCGAAGAGGCCGCCGGAACCCGCCACCTTGACCAGCGCACCCACCTGCTCCCGGCCCACCAGCCACGCCCCGCGGATGGCGGCGAGCGGGATGCGGACCGGGAAGAGCGCCCGGTTCACCGTCAGCTCGCCCCCCTCGATGGTGAAGCCGCGCGGCGCCAGCCCCCAGGCGATGGGGATGATCCCGGCCAGGATCACCGGGACGGCCAGCAGCGCCCAGGGGATGGCGTCCGGGTCCGGGCTGAGCCGGACGTCGAAGGCGACGAGGCCGGCCGAGATCCCGATCGTCAGCAGCAGGAAGAGGCCGGTGCTGGCCTTGAGCGCCCCGTCCCACGGGGCCGGGAACCGTTCCATGTCGCCAGTCTAGCTCGCCGTGGGCCGGGCCGGGCCCCGGCTCGTGGCCCCCTGCTATGCTCGGCCCATGAGCGCCCCCGACCGCTGGCAGGTGGAGACGCCCGGCCAGGTGGCCCTCTCGTTGCCGCTGGCCGGCGTCGGGGCGCGAGGGCTGGCGGCGCTGCTCGACCTGCTGGCGGTCTTCCTCTGCTGGATTCTCGGGCTCTTCATCTACTCGCTCTGGGGGGACCTGCTGGGGCGCTGGCAGGGGCTCTCCTGGGCCGGCCAGCTGCTGCTGGTGGTCGCCGTGCTGGCGGCGGGGTGGGGCTGGGACGTGGCCTGGGAGGTGGCCTGGCGGGGCCAGACCCCGGGCAAGCGGGCCCTCGGCCTGCGCGTGCTCCGGCTCGACGGGGCACCGGTCGGGCTCCCCGAGTCGCTGGTGCGCAACGCGCTGCGGGTGGTCGAGCTGCCCCTGGGCTACGCCCCGGCGGTGCTGGCGGTGGCGCTCTCGGCGCGGCGGCAGCGGCTCGGCGACCTGGTGGCGGGGACGCTGGTGGTGCAGGAGCGGCGCTTCGACCTCTCGCGCTACGGCGCGCCGGCCGCGGCCGAGGCCCGCTGGCGCGAGCTGAGGCGGCGGGCGCCCGGGCTGCTGGCGCCGGCCGACTTCGAGCGCCTGCTGGATTTCCTGCGACGCCGGGCCGAGATCGAGGCCGCGCCGCGGGCCCGGCTGGCCGAGCGGCTGGCGGCGGTGCTGGCCGCGCGGGCCGGGGTGGCCTCGCCGGGTCCCGGCGAGGCCGAGTCCTTCCTCGAGGCGTTCCACGCCTTCGCCGCGGAGGACGGGTGAGGGCGCCACCGGCCCGGGCCGGGAGCGGGCCGTGACCCGGCCGCGCGGGGTGGTGGTCTTCGTCCGCACCCGCCGCGCCGGGTGGGAGCGGCTCGACGCGCTGGTGGAGCGGGTGGACGGCGGCCGCCTGACGGTGGCGGAGGTGGAGGAGCTCGACCGGCTCTACCGCCGGACCATCGGCGACCTCGCCCACGCCCGCACCACCTTCCCCGGCACCGACGCCGAGGGCTACCTGGCACAGCTGGTGGCCCGCGCCTTCGCCGCCCTCCAGCGTGGCCGGGGCGGCCGGTGGCGCTCGACCCTGGGGCTCTTGCGGAGCGGCGGGCCGGCCGAGGTGGTCCGCCACCGCGGTGCCCTGGCGCTGGCCGCCGCGCTCCTCGTGGGCGGGATGGTGGTCGGGGCGCTGGGCACGGCGCTCGACCCGCAGGGCTGGAGCTGGCTGCTCCCGGGCTCGGTGCGCGAGGCGCTGGCCGCGAAGCGGCTCTGGACCGACGACCTGCTCACCGCCGCGCCCGGGCTGGCCGGCGGTGCCATCGCCCGCAACAACCTCTCGGTGGCGGCCCTCTGCTTCGCGCTCGGCCTCACCGGGGGCCTCGGCACGGCGCTCCTGCTGGCCGGCAACGGCGCGCTGCTGGGGGCCGTGCTGGTGGCGGCCTGGCGGGCCGGGCTGGGCGCCGGGCTGGCCGGCTTCGTCGCCGCGCATGGGCCGGTCGAGCTGAGCGCGCTGGTGCTGGCCGGGCAGGCGGGCTTCGTCCTCGCCGGCGGGCTGGTGAGGCCGGGGGAGTGGCCCCGGCGCGAGGCGCTGGCCCGGCGAGGGCGGGAGGGGGCGCGGATCCTGGTGCTGGTGGCGCCGCTCCTGCTGCTGGTGGCGGCGGTGGAGGCCACCGTGTCGCCGGCCGCCCGCTTCCCGTGGCCGGCCCGGGTGGCGCTCGGCCTCGGCCTGGCGGCGGCGGTCTGGGCCTACCTGGTGCGGGCCGGCCGGACCGCGGCGACGTCGCGGCGCGCCTCCAGCGCCTGAGCCCGGGGCACGGGAGGGAGCGCCCGGGCCACCAGCCGCTCCTCGGTCTCGAGCCGGGAGAACCAGCGGGCGGCGCGCGCCCGGACGGTGGCCCAGCGGCGGTCCTCCAGGCTGGCCATGGGCAGGCTGGCCGGAGCGGCCTGCCGCGTCGGCACGCCCACGCGTCGGGCGCCGGCCCGGGCGCGGAAGACCTCGTCGTACTGGGAGGCGTAGGTCCGCGCGCAGAGCGGGCACTGGAAGTACCGGACCGGGCTCCCGCCGGTCGCCCAGCTGGTCATGGTCACCTGGCAGTGGGTGCACTCGACCGATTCCATGTGGGACGGTGATATCACCCAATCGCGATCGGTCAAGAAACCCACAGGGATCACCCGTGGATCCGCGGGGCGCCGGGCGCTGGCCACCGCGCCTGACGGGGGGCCGAGGTAGGCTCCGGCGGGATGGGTCCACCCTCGGTCCAGGTTCGGGGAGGCCGGCGCCTGCTGGCCTCGGTCCTCGGCGCCGTGCTGCTCGCCGGCGCCGTGGCCGCGGGGGCCGTGCCCGGGGAGACGGCCGGCCCGACCGGCTCGTCGGCCTTGCCGCCGCCGCTGCCGCCCCCCACGCCGCCCCCGGAGCCCGCGCCCCACGCCACGCCGCTGCCCGCCACCTCCAGCGGCGCCGACGTCCTCGACCTGCTCTGGGGCCACCGGATCGAGTTCGGCCCGGGGGGCCAGCCGCTCGTCACCATCCGCCTGATGGAAGGGCAGGCGCAGCTGGTGGTCCGCACCGTGGGCCGGGCGCGGCTGCTGCTGCGGGCCGGTCGGCGCCTCGAGCTGCCGGCCGGGACGCGGCTGGTGGTGCGGGCCCGCGGCGCGGTGCCGGCCCGGCTCGAGGTCGCGCCGCTGCTGGCCGAGGCGGCGTGGGCCGACCGGGGGCTCATCGAGGCGGCGCGGGCCGACTGGGCCGGGCGCGGGGTGCCGGTCCGCGTGCGGACCATCGGCGGCGTCTACGGGATCGCCGGCCGGGTGGTCGACACCCGGCGCCAGAAGCTGGTGGCCGAGGGGCCCAGGGACGAGCGGGGTGCGCAGGCACAGGCCGACGCCCTGCAGGCGCGCTCCGGCCAGAAGCTCACGCTCGACGTCGACCTGGTGGCCCGCCCGCACGGGCGCCTCGAGGTCGCCAGCGAGTCCGGCCCCATCGGCGAGGCCGACACCGCGGCCTCGGTGGAGCCGCTGGAGGACGGCCAGCTGGCGGTGGAGGGGGTCGAGCACGCCCTCGACGGGAAGCCGGCGCGGGAGGAGCGGCGCTACCGCTCCCGCCTGGTGGCCACCCTCGACGCGGCCGGGCGGCTGGCGCTGGTGGCGGTGGTGCCGCTGGAGGAGCTGCTGCGCGGGCTGGTGCCGGCCGAGATGCCGGCCTCGTCACCCCTCGAGGCGCTCAAGGCGCAGGCGGTGACGGCCCGCTCCAACGTGCTGGCGCAGCTCGGGACCCGGCACCTCGCCGATCCCTACGTCATCTGCGCCGAGGTCCACTGCCAGGCCTACCGGGGCGCCGGCGCCGTGCACCCGCGCACCGACGAGGCCATCCGGGCCACCGCGGGCGAGGCCCTCTTCGGCAAGGCCGACCGGACGCTGGTCGACGGCGTCTACTCGGCGCTGTGCGGCGGCCACGGCGAGGACAACGACGCGGTCTGGCCGGTCACGCCCAGCGCCAGCCTGCGCGGCCACCCGGACCTGGCCAGCGGCGCGGAGGCCTGGGCCGGCACGCTCCGGGACGAGGGGACGCTGCGCCGCTTCCTGGCGGCGCCGGTCGACGCCTGGTGCGCGCGGCCGGCGGCGGCGCGCAAGGACCGCTTCCGCTGGGAGCGTCGCTTCACGCCGGTCGATCTCGACCTGGTGGCCGAGCCGCTCGGGATCGGCGAGGCGCGCGGCCTGGCGGTGCTGGCCCGCGGCGCCTCGGGGCGGGCCACCGCCCTGCGGGTGGAGGGCACGGCCGGGGCCGTCGACGTCACCGGCGAGCTGCGCATCCGGAGGCTGCTGCGCAACCTGCCCTCGGCGATGTTCGTCGTCGACCGGGAGGGCGACGACTGGGTGCTGCGCGGCGGCGGCTGGGGGCACGGCGCCGGGATGTGCCAGTGGGGGGCGGTGGGCCGCGCCGAGGCGGGGCAGGGGTATCGCCAGATCCTGCGGGCCTACTTCTCCGGGGCCGAGGTGGCGCGCATCTACTGATGGTCGGGCGGCTTGGGGGGCGCCAGCCCGAGCGGGCGGCGGGCCGGCCGCCCGCGCAGCGCCAGGCCTGCGGCGGCCGCGGTGCCGAGCGCCAGCACGGCGAGCAGCAGCTCCACCAGGGCGATGCGGTGGAGCAGCAGCGCCGCGCCCGGCGCCAGCCCGGCCGCGTGCGAGGCCCGCTCGGTGTCCCACGCCTTCCAGGCCATGAAGCCGGCGCCGACCAGCAGCAGCACCAGCCGGAGCAGGACGCGGGGACGCGACAGTCGCACGGGCGCTTCATGCCACGTCGGCGGTATGCTCGTCCAACCATGAAGCGGATCTGCGTCTTCTGCGGCTCATCCCCCGGGCACGATCCCCGCTACCTCGAGGCGGCGCGCACCATGGGCCAGACCCTGGCCCGGCGAGGGCTGGGGCTGGTCTATGGCGGCGGCTCGGTGGGGCTGATGGGCGCCGTGGCCGACGCGGCGCTGGCGGCCGGGGGGGAGGTCATCGGCGTCATCCCCGAGGTGCTGCAGATCCGCGAGCTGGCCCACCGCTCGCTCACCACGCTCCACGTGGTCGGCTCGATGCACGAGCGCAAGGCCCTGATGGCCGAGCTCTCCGACGGCTTCGTGGCGCTGCCCGGCGGGATGGGGACGCTGGAGGAGCTGTCCGAGGTGCTGACCTGGGCGCAGCTCGGGCTCCACGCCCGGCCCATCGGCCTGCTCGACGTGGCCGGCTACTACCAGCCCCTGGCCGACTTCTTCGATCGGGCGGTGGGCGCCGGCTTCCTGCGCCCGGCCCACCGGGCGCTGCTCCTCGTCGGGCACGAGCCGGGGGCGCTGCTCGACCGGTTCGCGGCCTGGCGCGGGCCGGTGCTCGACCACGTCCTCGACCGGGCCACGTCGTAGACAGGGTGGGGCGCGGCGGGACCGACCCGGCTACAGCTTCGCGTGGCGCAGCCGCAGGGCGTTGCCGATCACCGTCACCGAGCTGAAGCTCATGGCGGCGCTGGCGATCATCGGCGAGAGGACCAGGCCGGTGAAGGGGAAGAGCAGGCCGGCCGCCAGCGGCACCCCGGCGGCGTTGTAGGCGAAGGCCCAGAAGAGGTTCTGCCGGATGTTGCGCATGGTGGCGCGGGAGAGGCGCCGGGCGCGCACCAGGCCGGCCAGGTCGCCGCGCACCAGCGTCAGGCCGGCGCTCTCGATGGCCACGTCGGCGCCGGTGCCCATGGCGATGCCGACGTCGGCGGCGGCCAGCGCCGGGGCGTCGTTGATGCCGTCGCCGGCCATGGCCACGGAGAGGCCGCGCGCCTTGTAGCGCGCCACCACCGCCGCCTTGTCGGCGGGGCGGACCTCCGCCTCCACCTGCGAGATGCCGAGCCGCGCCGCCACCGCCAGCGCCGTGGTCCGGGCGTCGCCGGTCACCATCACCACCGTGAGCCCCTCGGCGCGCAGCGCCGCCAGCGCCTCGGCGGCGCCGGGCTTGACCGGGTCGGCGGCGGTGAGCAGCCCGGCCAGGGCCCCGTCGACGGCCAGCAGCATGGCGGTGGCCCCCTCGGCCCGGGCCGCCTCGGCGGCCGGGAGCAGCCGGGCGGGATCCACGCCGGCCCCGGCGAGGAAGGCCGGGGTGCCGAGCAGGGCGGCGTGGCCGTCCACGGTGGCGCGGACGCCGCCTCCCGGCTCGGCCGCGAAGCCGGTGGCCTCGGAGGTGGCCACCCCGCGCGCCGCCGCGGCCGCCAGCACGGCGGCGGCCAGGGGGTGCTCCGAGCCCCGCTCCAGGGAGGCGGCCAGGCGCAGCACCTCGAGCTCGGTGAAGGGCGCCAGCGGCGTCACCGCGGAGAGCACCGGCTTGCCGGCGGTGAGCGTGCCGGTCTTGTCGACCAGCAGCACCTCGACCCGCTCCAGCCGCTCCAGGGCCTCGGCGCTCTTCACCAGCACGCCGGCGGTGGCGCCTCGCCCGGTGCCGACCATGATGGCCATGGGCGTGGCCAGCCCGAGCGCGCAGGGGCAGGCGATGATCAGCACGGCCACCGCCGCCACCAGCCCGTGGGCCAGCCGGGGCTCGGGGCCGAAGGCCGCCCAGAGCGCGAAGGCCACCAGCGCCGACAGGACCACGCCCGGCACGAACCAGCCCGAGACCACGTCCGCCAGCCGCTGGATGGGGGCCCGGGTCCGCTGCGCGTCCATCACCATGCGGACGATCTGCGAGAGCAGGGTGTCGCCGCCGACCCGCTCGGCCCGCATCACGAAGCCGCCGGTGCCGTTGACGGTGGCGCCGGTGACCGGATCGCCCTCCCGCTTCTCCACCGGCACCGGCTCGCCGGTCACCATGGCCTCGTCGACGCTCGACGAGCCCGAGACCACGCGGCCGTCCACCGGGACCTTCTCCCCGGGCCGGACCCGGAGCAGGTCGCCCACCTTCAGCTCCGCGACCTCGACGTCCTGCTCGCCGCCGTCGGGGGCGAGGCGCCGGGCCGTCCTGGGCGCCAGCCGCAGCAGGGCGCGGATGGCCCCGGAGACGCGGCTCCTGGCCCGGAGCTCCAGCATCTGGCCGAGGCAGACCAGCTCGATGATCACCGCCGCCGACTCGAAGTAGATGGGCGGGGCGCCGTGCTCGAGGTAGGCGGCGGGGAAGAGGTCGGCCGGCAGCACCGTGGCCGCGGCGCTGAAGAGGAAGGCGGCCGCCGTGCCGATCCCGATGAGCGTGAACATGTTGAGCTTCCAGGTGCGGAGGGAGAGCCAGGCCCGCTCGAAGAAGGGCCAGCCGCCCACCAGCACCACCGGCGCCGCCAGCGCCAGCTGCAGCAGCGCGAAGGCGCGGAAGCCGAGGGCGTGGCGCAGCTGCATCCCGGCGGCCATGTCCCCCATGGCCACGGCCAGCAGCGCCAGCGTCGGCAGGAGGCCCCACCAGAAGCGCCGGGTCATGCTGGCCAGCTCCGGGTTGGGCGGCTCCTCGGCGCTGGGCATCCCGCCCACCACCAGCGGCTCCAGCCCCATGCCGCAGATGGGGCAGGGGACCGGCGACTTCTCGCGCACCTCCGGATCCATGGGGCAGACCCAGACCACCTCGGCTCCCGGCGGCGCGGCCGGCGGTGGCGGAGGGGCCGCAGGCTGGCCCGGCGGGCGGGACAGGAAGGCGGCCGGGTCGGCCTGGAACTTCGCCAGGCACTTGGGGTTGCAGAAGTACCAGGTGGTGCCCTGGTGCTCCACCTGGCCGCCCTTGGGCGCCCTGGGGTTCACCTCCATGTGGCAGACCGGGTCGACCGCGAAGTACCGCTCCGGCTCGGCCTCGAAGCGGGCGCGGCACCCGGCGTCGTGGAAGTGGTAACGGTACCGGCCGCGTTCGACGGTGCCGCCGGGGGGGCTGGCGGGGTCGACGTCCGCGCCGCAGACCGGGTCGCGGGTCGGCGGTGGGGGCGGGGCGGCGGGGGTGGCGGCGTCGGCGTTCGACATCTGGGGCGACCTCCTCGGGCGCGGCCGGATGGAGGTGTAACGCCACCGGCCCTTCGGGGCTACATCCCGGCGAACAGCATGCCCTTGCGGAGGATGAGGACGCCGAAGGCGATGAGCACCAGCCCCGAGCCCCAGCGCACCACCAGCGGCCGGGAGGCGATGGCGCGGATGCGCCGGCGCAGCGCCTGGGAGCCGTAGCCGACCGCCAGCATGGGGACGGCGAAGCCGGCCGAGTAGATCACCAGCAGCAGCACGCCGGTGCCGAGCCGGCCGTCGCTGGCGACGGTGGCCAGCACGCCCGAGAGCAGCGGGCCCACGCAGGGGATCCAGACCAGCCCCAGGCTGGCGCCCAGCACCAGCCCGGACCAGCGGCCGCCCGTCCCGGGCTGGATGCGCTGCAGCCAGGTGAGCCGCTTGAAGAGGTTGACGTCGAGGAGCAGCAGCAGGCCGAAGATGATCACCAGCACCGCCACCACCTTCTCCAGCCGGGGCACGAGCGGGCCCACGGTGGCGCCGAAGAGGGCGGTCAGCACCCCCATGGCCATGAAGCTGGCGGCCAGGCCCACCACCACCAGCGCCGGGCGGGCGCGGTGCTCGTCGGTGGTCCCGGTGACGATGAGCGGGACCACCGGCAGGACGCAGGGGCTGAGGACGCTGGCGAGGCCGGCGCCGAAGGCGAGCGCGAGGCTGGAGAGGCTCAGGTCCATCAGGGGGCCAGCAGCTTGAGGACCTGCCCGGCGTCCTGGATGCCCGGGGTGGCCCGGCGCAGCTCGTTCCCGGTGGCGTCGGTCACCACCAGCTGCGGCAGCGAGCGGATGCCGAACTTCTCGAACCAGGCGAGGTCCTCCGGCGTGGTGGTGCGGAAGCGGACCAGCACGGCGCGACCCTGCAGGGAGCCGGCGACCTGCTCGAGGATCTGGTCCTGGATCTGGCACGGGCGGCCGTTGGGGTTCATGAAGAAGACCAGCCGCGGGAGGCCGGCCGTGGCACCGGGGGCGGTGCCGGCGGCCTGGGCCGGCGGGGAGGCGGCCGGCGAGGTGGCGGCCGGCGCGGCCGCGGAGGCGGCCTCGCTCCTCGAGCAGGCGGTGGCACCCAGGCCGAGCGCGAGCGTGACGGCCAGGGCGAAGGGGAGGTGGGACCGGGACATGGTGGCTCCGAGGGCTGGGGGTGCCCGGTTGGAGCCGAGCCCGGCGAGAAGGGTTCGCCGCAGGCTCCCACCTGCGGCCGGGGGTCGCGGTGCCGGCCGGGACGGCGTGCTATAGGCCCCCCGTGGACGAGGAGATCCTCATCGTCGCCGGGGAGGCCAGCGCCGACCTGCACGCGGCGCGGGCGCTGGCCGAGCTGCGCAAGCTCCGCCCCGGCCTGCGCGCCTTCGGCGTGGGCGGCCCGGCGCTGCGCGCGGCCGGGCTGGAGACGCTCTACCCGGCCGAGGAGATCTGCGTGATGGGGGTGCTGGAGGTGCTGCCCCGGCTGCCGCGCATCCTCTCCATCCTCCGGGGCCTGGGGCGGGCCGCCCGGGATCGCCGCCCCAGGGCGGCGCTGCTGGTCGACCTGCCCGACTTCAACCTGCGGCTGGCCGCCAGGCTCAAGAAGCTGGGGATCAGGGTCGTCTACTACGTCTCGCCGACCATCTGGGCGTGGCGCAGGGGGCGGGTCGCCCAGATCGCCCGCGTCGTCGATCGCATGCTCTGCATCCTGCCCTTCGAGCCGGAGGCCTACCGCGGCACCGGCGTGCAGGCCCGCTTCGTGGGGCACCCCTTCGCCGAGCGGCCGCTCCCGGCGGCGCCCGGCGTCTACCGCGAGGCCCTGGGGCTGGCCCCGGACCGGACCACCATCGCCATCGTCCCGGGGAGCCGCCGCGGCGAGATCTCCCGGCTCCTGCCGCCCATGCTCGACGCCGCCGAGCGGCTGCGCGCCAGCCACCCCGACGTCCAGTTCGTGCTGCCGGTGGCCCCCATGCTCGACCGCGCCCTGCTCGCCCCCCACCTCGCGGCCCACGCCACGCTGGACGTGAAGCTGGTCGACGGCCGGACCGAGGAGGCGGTGGGGGCCAGCGACGCCGCCCTGGTGAAGAGCGGGACCTCGACCCTGGAGGCCGGGCTGATGCACCGGCCCATGGTGGTGGCCTACCGGCTCTCCTGGCTCAGCTACCTCATCGGCCGGCTGCTCATCAAGCTGACCCACTTCTCGCTGGTCAACCTGCTGGTGGGGCGCGAGGTGGTGCCGGAGCTGCTGCAGGGCCAGGCCACCGGGGAGAAGATGGCGGAGGCGCTGGAGCGGGTGCTGTCCGAGGGCCCGGCGCGCCAGGCCCAGCTGGCCGGGCTGCTGGAGGTGCGGGCCACCCTGGGCGAGCCGGGCGCGCCCGAGCGGGTGGCGCGCGAGGTGGTGGAGGTGCTCTCGACATGACGATCGGACGCAAGGCGCTGGTGTGCCTGCCCACCTACGACGAGCGCGAGAACCTGGGGCCGATGATCGACGCCATCCTGGCGGTGGTCCCGGGCGTCGAGGTGCTGGTCATCGACGACAACTCGCCGGACGGCACCGGGCAGCTGGCCGACCAGATCGCCGCGCGCGAGCCGCGCGTCAAGGTGCTCCACCGGGCCGGCAAGGAGGGGCTGGGGCGGGCCTACCTGGCCGGCTTCGCCTGGGCGCTGGCCCGGGACTACGCCCTGGTGCTGGAGATGGACTGCGACTTCTCCCATGACCCCGGCTACCTGCCCGGCATGCTGGCGGCCGCCGAGGAGGCCGACCTCGTCCTCGGCTCACGCTACGTGAAGGGCGGCGGGACCGTGGACTGGGGGCTGCTGCGCAAGCTCATCTCGCGCGGCGGCAGCTTCTACGCCCGGACCATCCTCGGCCTCTCGGTGCGCGACCTGACCGGCGGCTTCAAGTGCTTCCGCCGCGAGGTGCTGGAGGCCATCGACCTGGCCAGCGTGGAGTGCACCGGCTACGCCTTCCAGATCGAGCTGACCTACCGGGCGGCGCGCCGCGGCTTCCGGATCCGCGAGCTCCCCATCGTCTTCGCCGACCGGCGGGTCGGCCACTCCAAGATGTCCCGGCGCATCGTCCTCGAGGCCATCCGCAAGGTCTGGTCGATCCGCCTGAGCGGCTGGTAGGGCCGGGCCCGGCCCCGGGACGCGACGTCGGCCCCGTTCCCGGGTATATCTCCACCGCCGTGCACGAGGCCCTCGCCACCTTCCTGATCGCCCTGTCGGCCGTCTTCTTCGTGGTCGACCCGCTCTCCGCGGTGCCGCTCTTCCTCGCCATGACGAGGAACGACTCGGTCGCCAAGCGGCGCGACACGGCGCTGCGCGCGGCGGTGACGGCGGCGCTGGTGCTGGGCGGCTTCGCGCTGGGCGGCGCCTGGATCTTCAGGCTGCTCGGCATCGGGCTGCCGGCCTTCAAGGTGGCCGGCGGCGTGGTGCTGCTGCTGCTGGCGCTCGACATGCTCAGGACCCAGCCCTCGAAGACCCGCATCACCGACGGCGAGGTGGCGGAGGGGACGGACAAGGACGACATCGCCATCGTCCCGCTGGCCATGCCCCTGCTGGCCGGGCCGGGCTCCATCGCCACCGCCATCGTGCTCATGGCGCGGGCGCGCGGCGGCCCGTGGTGGCACGCGGCCGCGGTGCTGCTGGCCATCGCCGTGACCTGCGCCGCGGCCTGGCTCATCCTCTCGACCGCGGCCCGGACCGAGCGGGTGCTGGGCAGGACCACGCTCGCCATCCTCGAGCGGGCCGCCGGCCTGCTGCTGGTCGCCATCGCCATCCAGTTCATGATGGACGGGCTGGGCGAGGGGCTGCCGGGCCTGGCCGGGGCGGTGGGGCGCTTCCAGCCGCCGGGCTGAGCGGCTCGCCCGCGCGCCCCGCGCGCTACGCGGCGCGTCAAGACCGTCGGGACCCGCTGGGGCAGAATTCGCGGCTCACCGCCCGACCACCCCGAGCCCCCGCGCGCCGCGCGGGAGGAGGCCAGCGTGTCGTCCACCGAGATCTTCCGCCGCGCCCGCGACTTCCTGATCCAGCACCGCACCGACTACGCCACCGCCTACCGCGACTTCCGCTGGCCGGTGCTGGACCGGTTCAACTGGGCCCTCGACTGGTTCGACGTCATCGCCGAGGGCAACCAGCGCACCGCCCTCCACATCGTCGAGGAGGACGGCTCGGAGGCCCGGCTCACCTATGCGCAGCTGGCCGATCGCTCCAACCGCGTCGCCATGTACCTGCGCCACCACGGCGTGAAGCGGGGCGACCGGGTGCTGCTGATGCTCCCCAACTGCGTCCAGATCTGGGAGGTCATGCTGGCCACCATGAAGATGGGGGTGGCGGTGATCCCGGCCTCGTCGCTGCTGACGCCGGAGGACCTGGCCGATCGGATCGAGCGCGGCCGGGTCGGCCACGTCATCACCGACGCGGCCGGCACCGAGAAGTTCCGCGGGCTCTCGGGGGCGTTCCAGCGCCACGTGGTCGGCGGCCAGGTGCCGGGCTGGATCCACTTCGAGCAGGCCTACGGCGAGTGGCCCGCCTTCATCCCGCACGGCGACTCGCTCCCGGCGGAGCCCATCCTGCTCTACTTCACCAGTGGAACGACCCGGAAGCCGAAGCTGGTGATCCAGACCCAGCTCAGCTACCCGGTGGGGCACCTCTCGACCATGTACTGGCTGGGGCTGCAGGAGGGCGACGTCCACATGAACGTCTCCTCGCCGGGCTGGGCCAAGCACGCCTGGTCCAACTTCTTCGCCCCCTTCAACGCCGGCGCCACGGTCTTCCTCTACAACTACTCCCGCTTCAACGGCGGCAAGCTCATGGAGGTGCTCGCCACCCACCGGGTGACGACGCTGTGCGCCCCCCCGACCGTGTGGCGGATGCTCATCCTCGAGGACCTCACCAAGCACCCGGTCAGGCTCCGCGAGGCGCTGAGCGCCGGCGAGCCGCTCAACCCCGAGGTGATCGAGAAGGTGAGGGCGGCCTGGGGCGTCACCATCCGCGACGGGTACGGCCAGACCGAGACCACCGCGCAGGTGGGCAACTCGCCCGGCCAGCCGCTCAAGCCCGGCTCGATGGGCCGGCCCCTGCCCGGCTACGCCATCGCGCTGCTCGACGAGGAGGGGCGCCCGGTGGCCGAGGAGGGGGAGATCTGCATCTCGCTCACGCCGCGCCCCACCGGGATCATGGCCGGCTACGAGGGCGACGACAACCTCAACGACTTCGTGACGCGCCACGGCCACTTCCACACCGGCGACGTCGCCACCCGCGACGCCGACGGGTACATCACCTACGTGGGACGCGCCGACGACGTCTTCAAGAGCTCCGACTACCGGATCTCGCCGTTCGAGCTGGAGAGCGCCCTCATCGAGCACGAGGCGGTGGCCGAGGCGGCCGTCGTGCCCAGCCCCGACGCGGTGCGCGGGCTGGTCCCCAAGGCCTACATCATCCTGAAGCCCGGCCAGCAGCCCGGGCGCGAGCTGGCGCTCGACCTGTTCCGGTTCCTGCGCCTCCGGCTGGCCCCCTACAAGCGGATCCGGCGCCTGGAGTTCTCCGACCTGCCCAAGACCATCTCCGGCAAGATCCGGCGCGTCGAGCTGCGCAAGCGGGAACTGCAGCGCGGCCCTTCGGGGGCTCGCGGCGAGCGAGAGTTCTGGCAGGACGACTTCCCGGACCTCAAGTAGACTCCCCCGGGACACCAACCGAGCTCCCGCGCGCGCGGGCAGGAGTCAGCGAGACCATGGCTACCCCCCGGGTGACCCGCACCTTCTCGATGCTCGGCGCCGACGGCGCCGGCAAGACCGCCCTGGTGGAGGCGCTGCTCCGGCTCGCCGATCCCCGCCGCGCCAGCCCCGACGGCTCCTCGGCGCGGCTCGACGCCGAGCCCGAGGAGAAGAAGCGCAACTTCACGCTCAGCCTCCACCCCGAGTCGTTCGAGGAGGGCGGCCGCAGCTTCCACGTCCTCGACTGCCCGGGGTTCGCCGCCTTCCTCACCGAGGTGGAGTGGGCGCTGCAGGTGACCGACGGCGCGGTGATGGCCATCTCGGCGGCCGACGGCTGCCACAACCGCGCCGAGCGGACCTATGACGTGCTGGCCGACTCCGGCGTCCCCGCCCTCGGCCTCATCGCCCGCGTCGACCACGAGCAGGCCGACTTCCAGAAGGCGCTGGCCGACATCGAGGCCTCGCTCAAGGTGAAGCCGGTGGCCTTGCAGATCCCCATCGGCACCGGGCCCGGCTGCCGCGGGCTGGTCGACCTGGTGTCCATGAAGGCCCACCTGGTGGACCCCAAGGCCTTCGGCAAGTTCACCGAGGCCGAGGTGCCGGCCGAGCTGGCGGCCGAGGCCGCGGCGCTCCGCACGGCCATGATGGAGGCGGCCGCCGAGGCCGACGACGAGCTGCTGGGACGCTACCTCGAGGCGGGCACCCTCGACGCGGAGGAGCTGCATCGCGGGCTGGCGGCCGGCACCCGGGCCCGCAAGTTCCTGCCGGTGGCGGTGGCCGCCGCCAAGACCGGGCTGGGCATCCGCGAGCTGCTCGACCTGGCGGTGCTGCTCTTCCCGTCGCCGACCGAGCGGGTGGTGGCCGGCACCGACCTCGGTGGCAAGGAGGTGATGTGGGCGGGGGAGCCCAACGCCCCCTTCTGCGGCCAGGTCTTCAAGACCACCATCGACCACTTCACCGGGCGCGTCGACTACGTCCGCATCTTCTCCGGCACCCTCAAGCCCGAGACCACCCTGATGAACCCGCGGACCCGCTCCGAGGAGCGGGTGCCCCACTTCTTCCGGACCGACGGGGCGCAGACCGCCGAGGTGCCCGAGGCCGGCCCGGGCGAGTTCGTGGTGCTGGTGAAGCTCAAGGACGCCCACACCGGCGACACCCTCTGCGACCGCGACACGCCCATCCAGGTGCCGGCCTTCCGGCAGCACACCCGCCCGGTCTCCTACGCCGTCCACGCCAAGGGCGGCGACGACAAGGCCGCGGCCGCCCTCCACAAGCTCATCGAGGAGGATCCGGCGCTGGAGCTGGCCCGCTCGCCCGACACCGGGGAGATGCTGCTCCAGGGGATGGGGCAGGCCCACATCGAGGTGACCGTGGAGCGGGTCAAGCGGAAGCACGGCGTGGAGATCACGCTGGCCCCGCCGTCGCCGGCCTACCTGGAGACCATCACCGCCACCGCCAAGGCCCAGGGCAAGTTCAAGCGCCAGACCGGCGGCCACGGCCAGTTCGGCGACGCCCACGTGGAGCTCTCGCCGCTGCCGCGCGGGACCGGCTTCCAGTTCGAGGACGCCATCGTCGGGGGCACGGTGCCGCGGCAGTTCATCCCCTCGGTGGAGAAGGGGATCCGCGGCTCGATGGGCTCGGGGCCGCTGGCCGGCTACCAGGTGGTCGACTTCAAGGCCAAGCTGTTCTTCGGCAGCTACCACGACGTCGACAGCTCGGACATGGCCTTCCAGGTGGCCGGCTCCATGGCCTTCAAGAAGGCCATGGCCGACGCCCGGCCCATCCTGCTCGAGCCGGTCATGCAGCTCGAGGTGCGGGTGCCGGAGGAGTACGTGGGCCCGGTGATGGGCGACCTCAACTCGCGGCGCGCCCGGGTGCAGGGGCTGGAGCCGGCCGCCCGCGGGGTCACCATCCGGGCCACCTGCCCGCACGCCGAGGCCATGACCTACGACGCCGACCTGCGGTCGCTCACCCAGGGGCTCGGCTACTTCACCATGAGCCCGTCGCACTACGACCCGGTGCCGCCGCCGCTGGCCCAGAAGATCATCGAGAAGCGGCGCGCCGAGGGGAAGGTCAAGGGGGTCGAGGAGGAGAAGTAGCGGCCCGGCCGCGCCGGCGGCGGGGATGGGCGGCGGCGCGGGCGGAATGGCGCTAGGATGCGCCTGTCGTGCACGCCTACTTCCGCCTGCTCCGCTTCGTCGCCCCGTACCGCGCCCGCTTCGCCTTCGCGATCCTCTGCATGATCGTGTACGCGGTGGCCAACGCCGCGTACATGAACCTGATCGGCCCGTTCCTCGACTTCCTCTTCACCGGGCAGCCCGGGGCGGTGGCCTCGCTCGACCGCTTCCTGCCGGGCGGGCTCGGGCTCACCGAGGCGATGGCCCGCGCCGACCGGAACCAGATCCTGGCGGCGGTGCCGTTCGTCATCGTGGGCGTGTCGCTGCTCAAGGGGGCGGCGGCGTTCGGGCAGTTCTACCTGATGGGGATGCTGGGCCAGCGGGTGGTGGCCGACCTGCGCCAGACCCTCTTCGACCACCTGCTGGGGCTCTCGCCGGCCTTCTTCACGCGCCGCCACTCGGGCGACCTGATGTCCCGCTTCGCCGCCGACATCGGGGCGGTCGAGGTGGCCATCACCAACTCCATCGCCAGCTACATCCGCGACGGCCTGACCGTGGTGGTGATGCTGGCCAACTGCTTCTTCCTCGACTGGCGGATGTCCCTGGTGGTCTTCGGCGCCATCCCCCTCACGCTGCTCCCGGTGATCCGGCTCGGCCAGCGCCTCAAGAAGGCCACCGTGCAGGGGCAGGCCTCCATCGGCCAGATCTCCGAGATGGTGCAGGAGACGGTGAGCGGCATCCGCGTGGTCCAGGCCTTCGGCATGGAGCGCTGGGAGTCGGGCCGCTTCGACGAGGCCAACCAGAGGTGGCTGCGCATCCAGCGGCGCAGCTTCCTGGTGCGGGCCTTCTCGTCGCCGCTCATGGAGGTGATGGCGGCGGCCGGCCTGGCGGTGGTGATCGCCTGGGTCGGCCCCAGGATCATCTCGGGCGCGCTGCCGGCGGCCAAGGTCTTCTCCTTCATCACCGCGGTGATGCTCCTCTACCAGCCGGTCAAGCAGCTGGGGCGGGTCGGCCAGCTGGCGCTGCAGGGCGCCGCCGCCGGCGAGCGGGTCTTCGAGATCCTCGACACCGTCACCGCCGTGCCCGACCGCGGGGCCGGGGAGCTGGCCCCGTTCCGCGACGCCATCCGCTACGAGGCGGTCTCCTTCGCCTACGGGGAGGCGCCGGTGCTCCACCGGCTCTCGCTGGAGATCCGCAAGGGCGAGGTGGTGGCCCTGGTGGGCGGCTCGGGCGGCGGCAAGACCACGGTGGCCAACCTGCTGCCGCGCTTCTGGGATCCGACCGGCGGGCGGATCACCATCGACGGGCGGGACATCCGCGAGGTGACGCTGCGGAGCCTGCGCGCCCAGCTGGCGCTGGTCACCCAGGACACCGTCCTCTTCAACGACACCATCCGCAACAACATCGCCTACGGGGCCCCGGACGTCCCGCTGGCCGACGTCGAGCGGGCCGCCCGCATGGCCCAGGCGCACGAGTTCATCAGCGCCATGCCGCAGGGGTACGACACCCGGGTCGGCGAGCGGGGGACGCTGCTCTCCGGCGGCCAGCGCCAGCGCCTGGCCATCGCGCGCGCCTTCCTGAAGGATGCGCCCATCCTCATCCTCGACGAGGCCACCAGCGCCCTCGACGCCGAGAGCGAGCGCGAGGTCCAGCGGGCCCTGGAGCAGCTCATGGGGCTCGGGTCGGAAGGCCACCGGACCACGCTGGTGATCGCCCACCGGCTCTCGACCATCCGCGGCGCCGATCGCATCGTGGTGCTGTCGCAGGGACGGGTGGTGGAGGAGGGCCGGCACGCCGAGCTGCTGGCCCGGGGCGGGGAGTACGCCCGGCTGCACGCCATCTACGAAGGGGAAGGGCAGGCCGCGGCGACGGCGGCCCCGCCGGCATGACCGCCACCGGGACGAGCGGGAGGCGCCGGTGGCGCCGGGTGCCGCTGGCGCTGGGCGTGGCCCTGCTCGGCTGGCTCGGCTGGGGGCTGGCCGTGGTCCGGCCGGCGCGCGCGGCGCGGCCGCCGCCGGCCCGCGGCGAGCTGCGCGGCGCCTGGCACGTCCACACCACCCGCAGCGACGGCCGGGGCACCCTCGAACGAGGTGGTGGGCGCCGCCCGCGCCGCCGGCCTGCAGTTCGTGGTGATCACGGACCACAACGTGCTGAGCCCCGGGGACGCCGGCTGGCACGACGGGGTCCTGGTCATCGAGGCCTCCGAGGCCTCCAGCCGCTTCGGCCACGTCGTCGCCGTGGGGCTGCCCCGGGCGCTGACCCGGGCGGAGTGCGACGGCGAGCCGCTCGACGTCATCGCGGCGCTGGGCGGGCAGGCGGTGCTGGCGCACCCGTTCCACCCGCGGCGCCCGTGGAGCGGCTGGGAGCGGGAGCCGTGGCGCGGCCTCGAGGTGGTGTCCAACGACACCGCCTGGGGCGAGATCATGGTGGGCCGCGGCTGGGGCCGGATCCTCCCCGGGCTGGCGGCGCTCCCCTTCGACGCCGCCCGGACCGTCATCGGCCTCGTCCCCGCCACCAGCCGCGAGGAGGCGGTGCTGGAGGGCGCCCTCCGGGGCTCGGCGGCCCGGGGGCGGCGCGCCGACGGCTCCCCGGCCCCCTCGCACGTGCTCCTCTGCTCCGCCGACGCCCACGGCTACCCCAGCTACCGGGCCGCCTTCGAGGCCTTCAGCATGCACGTCCCGGTGGTCCCCACCGGCGACGCCGCCACCGACGGCCAGGCGGTGCTGGCGGCCCTGCTCGACGGCCGGGCCGCCTGCGTCTTCGACGGCGTGGCCCCGGCGTCCCAGGTCAGGCTGGCGGCCGACGGCGCGGCGCTCCGGCTGGCCGCCGACGCCTCCTTCGACGGCGCCGAGGCGGTGCTGTGGCGCGGCGGGGCGGTGGTGGCCACGGGGCGCGGCCAGGGGAGCTCGGTCCGCTTCGACTGCGCCGGGGGCTGCGGGCCGGGGACCTACCGGGCGGTGGCGACCCGCGGCGGCCGCCCCTGGCTCTACACCAACCCCGTGGTGATCGAGTAGGAAGGCCCGCCCCGGTGCACCTCCTCTACGCCATCGCCACCGTCGCGCTCTTCCTGCTCGGCCTGCCGGTGCTGCTCACCCACCCGAAGCTGCGCCACGGCATCGCGCAGCGGCTCGGCTTCTACGGGCGCTCGCTGGACCTCGGGCGGGGGCGGCCGCGCATCTGGGTCCACGGCGCCAGCGCCGGCGACCTGCTCTCGCTGCAGCCCATGATGAGGGAGCTGAAGGCGCGCCGCCCCGGCTGCTGCATCGTGGTGAGCACCATCACCAACAGCGGGCAGGAGATGGCGCGGCGCAAGCTGGCCGAGGCCGACGTGGTGGTCTACGCGCCCTACGACCTCCCCGGGGCCACCGCGCGGGCGGTGCGGGCGCTGCGCCCCGACCTGCTGGTGCTGGAGTACACCGAGATCTGGCCCGGGCTGATCCGGGCCGCCCACCGGGCCGGGGTCCGCATCGCCCTGACCAACGGCCGCTTCAACCCGGCCAAGCTGCAGAGCTACCGGCTCCTCTTCGGCCTGGTCGGCAACCCGCTGCGGTCCATCGACTGCTTCCTGATGCGCTCCGACGAGGAGGCCGAGCGGGCCCTGCTGCTGGGCGCCCCCCCGGACCGGGTCTGGGCCACCGGCAACACCAAGTTCGACGCCCTGGTGTTCGAGCCGCCGCCGGGCCGGGAGGAGGCGCTGCGCCTCGAGATGGGGCTCGATCCGCGGGCCCCGGTCCTCATGGCCGGCTCGACCCACGAGGGCGAGGAGGAGCACCTCCTCGAGGTCTACCGCCGGCTGGCCGAGCGCCACCCCGGGCTGCAGCTGGTGGTGGCGCCGCGCTACGTGGAGCGGGCCGGCCGGATCATGGCGCTGGCGGCCGAGGCGGGGCTGGGCGTCCGGCTGCGGAGCGCCGGGGCGGGGGCCGGGCGCGCCCCGGTGGTGGTGCTCGACACCATCGGCGAGCTGGCGGCCGCCTACCGCCTCGCCTCGCTGGTCTTCGTGGGCGGCAGCTTCGTCACCCGCGGCGGGCAGAACGTCCTCGAGCCGGCGGCGCAGGGGAAGCCGGTCCTCTTCGGTCCCCACATGGAGAACTTCAAGGACTCGGTCCAGGTGCTGCAGGGCCGCGGCGGCCTGCAGGTGCAGACGCCCGACCAGCTCTTCCGCGTCGCCGACGAGCTGCTCTCCCGCCCGGACCAGCTGGCCGAGCTGGGCGCGCTGGCGAGGCGGGCCGTCACCTCCATCCGCGGCGCCAGCGCCCGCAACGTCGACCACATGCTGGCGGCGCTCCCCCGCGACGCCGAAGGCCCGGAGGACGCCGCGCCATGAGCGGCGAGCGCATCCTCGTCATCCGCTACTCGGCGCTGGGCGACGTGGTGCTCGCCACCAGCGTGCTGGAGCCGCTGCGGCGCCGCTACCCGGGGGCCCGGATCGAATGGGTCACCTCGGCGGCGGCCGCCCCGCTGCTGGCGGGGCTGCCCGGGATGGCCGCGGTCCACCGGCTCGGCCGGCAGGGCGAGGAGGCGCCCCGCGCGCTGGCCCGCCGCCTGCGCGGCCGCTTCGACCTGGCCATCGACCTGCAGGAGAAGGTGAAGAGCCGCTACCTGGCCCTGGTGGCGGCGCCGCGCCGCCTCTACTTCCACCGCCGCAGCCCCGGGGAGGCGCTGCGGGCGCTGCTGGGGCGGGATCGGCCGCTGGCCCGCGCCCACGCCACCACGCTCTACGCCGAGGCCCTGCGGCCGCTGGGCATCGAGGCCCCGGGAAGGATCGAGATCGCCGTGCCGGAGCCGGCCCGGGCCCGGGCCCGCGAGGTGCTGGCCTCGGCGAGGCGGCCGCTGGTCGGGATCGCGCCGGGTGCCACCTGGGCCACCAAGCGCTGGGCGCCGGAGCGCTTCGCGGCGGTGGCCGACGCGCTCCACCAGGCGGGCCACGGCCTGGTGCTGGTGGCGGGCCCGGGCGACGCGGCGGTGGTGGCCGCCTTCCGGGCCGCGCTGCGCGCGCCGCTCGAGGCCGACCTCACCTCGCTCCCCGTCGACGCCCTGGCGGCGGCGCTGGCCGAGCTGAGGCTGCTGGTGGCCTGTGACTCGGGGCCGGTCCACCTGGCCGCGGCGCAGGGGATCCCGGCGCTGGTCCTGTTCGGGCCCACCAGCACGGTGCGCTGGGCCCCGCCGCCCCCCGGGCGCGCCCTCAGCCTGGGCCTCGAGTGCCAGCCCTGCTCCAACCACGGCGGCGAGCGCTGCCCGCTGGGGCACCACGACTGCCTGGGCCGGCTCGAGGTGGAGGCCGTGCTGTCCGCGGCCCGGGAGCTGCTGCAGTGAGCGGCCTGGAGCTCGCCTGGTGGACGGAGCGCCCCGCCGGGCTGCAGCGGCTGGGGCTGGCGCCCCTCTGGCCGGCCGAGGCGCTCTTCCGTGGCGCGGTCTGGCTCCGCGGGGTGGCCTACCGGCGGCGCTGGCTCCGCGTGGACACCGCGCCGGCGCCGGTGATCTCGGTCGGGAACGTCGCGGTGGGGGGCGCCGGCAAGACGCCGGTGACGCTGGCCATCGCCACCCGGCTGGCGGCTCGCGGGCGGCGCGTGGCCATCCTCTCGCGCGGCTACGGCGCGGTCCGGACCGACCCGCGCGTGGTGGCCGACGGCGAGCGGGTGCTGCTCCCGGCCGAGGAGGGCGGCGACGAGCCGGTGCTGCTGGCGCGGCGCCTGCCGGGGGTCCGGGTGCTCTGCGGGCCACGCCGCGTCGAGCTGGCCGCGCTGGCGACCGGCCGGCTCGGCGCCAACGCCCTGCTCCTCGACGACGGCTTCCAGCACCGGGCCCTGGCCCGCGATCTCGACGTGGTGGTGCTCGACGCCGCCAACCCCTTCGGCAATGGCCACCTCCTCCCGGTGGGGCCCAACCGCGAGCCGCGCCGGGCCCTGGACCGGGCCGGGCTGGTCTGGCTCTCCCGCGTCGACCAGGCGGCGCCCGAGCTGCTGGAGCGGCTCCGCGTGCTGGCCTTCCGGTCCACCGGCCGGGGCCCGGTGGAGTCCCGGCACGCCCCGCTCGACCTGCTCGACGGCTCGCTGGGCCGGTCCCGGGGCCTGGCCGCGGCCCGGGGGAAGCGGGTGCTGCTGCTCTCCGGGCTGGCCCGCCCGGGCGCCTTCCGGCGCACCGTCGAGGGGCTGGGAGCCGAGGTGGTGGGCGAGCGGCGCCACCCGGATCACCACCGCTTCACCGCCGCCGACCTCGACGCGGCCCGGTCGGCCGCCGACGCCGCCCGGGCCGAGCTCATCGTCACCACCGAGAAGGACGCGGTGCGGCTGCCGGCGGCGTTTGCCGCCGAGCCGCGGCTGGCGGTGGTGCGCATCGAGGCCGAGCTCCTGGCCGGCGACGCCGCCCTGCAGGCCGTGCTGGAGGCCGCGCTGGCCGCCGGCGATCGACGGGCGGGGAGGGCCCGGCCATGAACCTGCTGCTCGACCTGCTGGGACGGATCCCGCGCCCCATCCTGGCGGCCTTCGGCAGCCTCCTCGGCTGGCTCATCTGGACGCTCCGGATCCGCCGGGGCGTGGTGATGGACAACCTGCGGCTGGCCTTCCCCGAGAAGTCCGAGGCCGAGCGGCGCGCCATCGCCCGGGCCAACTACGCCCACCTCGGCCAGATGATCCCCGACTTCCTGCGCGTCCCCACCATGGAGCCGGAGGAGCTGGACCGCATCTTCGTCCAGGAGGGGTGGGAGATCCTCGAGGCGGCGGTGGAGAGGGGCCGGGGGGTCATCGCCTGCACGGCCCACTTCGGCAACTTCGACCTGCTGGCCGCGGCCCAGACCCGGCGCGGCGTGCACGTCACCATGATCTCGCGGGTCATGGGGAGCAACCCCTTCAACGACCTGCTGCGCCTGGCGCGGCAGCGCTCCGGCGTGGTGGACCTGGTGGTGGCGCGAGGGCAGACCATGCGCGCCGCCATCCGCACCCTCCGGGAGGGGCGGGTGCTCGGCTACGTCTTCGACCAGAACCAGCCGCGCCACGCCATCTTCCCCACCTTCTTCGGGGTCCCGGCCGCGACCACGCCGACCCCGGCCTACCTGGCCCGCAAGACCGGCGCGGCGGTGGTCTTCGCCATCTCGGTGCCGCTCGGCGACGGCCGCCACAAGGTGGTGATCGAGGGCCCCCTGGTGCCGGCCGAGACCGGCGACCGGGAGGCCGACGACCTGGCCTTCATGCAGCTGCTCAACGACAAGCTGGAGGCCTGGGTCCGGCGCCATCCGGAGCGCTGGTACTGGCTCCACCGTCGGTGGAAGACCCGGCCGCCGTCGCCCGCCGCGCCGGCCTCCGCCGCGCCCGCCCCGGGGCCGGCCGGCTCGAATTGACGCCTCACGGTGACGCGAGGTAGGGAACCCCAGTGTCCGCGCCCCTCCCGTCCACGCTGAACGACGTCGCCGCGCTGCTGCCCGCCTTTCCCGCCAGCGAGGTGGTGGTGGTGGGGGACTTCGTCGCCGACGAGTACGTCTACGGCGAGACCGAGCGGATCAGCCGCGAGGCGCCGGTCCTCATCGTCCGCTACGAGTCCTCCGAGCTGAAGGCCGGCGGCGCCGGCAACGCGGCGCAGAACCTGGCCGCCCTGGGGGTCAAGGTCCGCGCCCTCGGCGTGGTCGGCGACGACGCGCTCGGGACCGCGCTGCTCGACGAGCTGGAGGGAGGCGGCATCGACGTCGGAGCCCTGCTGCGGGTGAAGGGCCGGGCCACCGAGGCCAAGACCCGGATCCTGGCCGGAGGCCGCTCGACGCGGCGGCAGCAGATGCTCCGGCTCGACCGGGCCGCGCGGGACCCGCTGCCCGCCGCCGTGGTCCGCAAGCTGGCGGCCCAGGTGGGCCGGCTCGGCCGCGGGGCCGGCGCGGTCCTGGCCAGCGACTACGGCTCGGGGGTGGCCGGCCCGGAGGTGATCGAGGCCCTGCAGCGGGTCCACCGCGCCGGCGTCCCGGTCTGCGCCGACTCCCGCTACGCGCTGGTCCGCTTCAAGGGGCTCACCATGGTGAAGCCCAACGAGGTCGAGCTGGAGGCGGCCAGCGGCCGGTCCCTGTCCGGCCCCGACGGCCTGGGGCGTGCCGCCCGCGCGCTGATCCGCAAGGTGGGGTGCGAGGTGCTGCTGGTGACCCGCGGACGGCACGGCATGTCGGTCTTCCGCCCCGGGCGGCCGCCGGTCCACCTGGCGGCGCACGGGAGCCTGGACGCGGTCGACGTCACCGGGGCGGGCGACACCGTGGCGGCGGCCTTCGCGGCCGGCCTGGCCGCCGGTGGCGACGCGGTGGCGGCGGCCCGCCTGGCCAACGTGGCCGGCGCGCTGCAGGTCCTGAAGCCCGGCACCGCCACCGTGTCCCGGGCCGAGCTGGACGCCGAGCTCAGGAGGGCCTGAGCCATGGCCCGGCGAGTCACCCTCGAGGAGCTGCCGGCCATCCGCGCCGAGGCCAGCGCCGCCGGCCGGACGCTGGCGCTGGCCAACGGGATCTTCGACCTCTTCCACGTCGGCCACCTGCGCTACCTGCAGGGGGCCAAGGCCGAGGCCGACCTGCTCCTGGTGGCGGTCAACAGCGACGCCTCCACCCGGGCCTACAAGGGTCCGGGGCGGCCGGTGGTCCCCGAGGACGAGCGGGCCGAGATCGTGGCCGGCCTGGCCTGCGTCGACTTCGTGGTGATCTTCCCGGACCGGGACGTGGTCCCCATCATCCGCGCCCTGCACCCCGACGTGCACGTCAAGGGGACCGACTACACGCCCGAGACCATCCCCGAGGCGGCCGAGGTCCGCGCCTACGGCGGCCGGGTCGCCGTGGCCGGCGATCCCAAGGCCCACTCCACCACCGCCCTGCTCGCCGCCCTGGAGGCGGCCGGGGAGACCAAGCGCTGAGCCGGGACACCGGCCAGCAGACGGAGAACGCCATGCCCCTGTCGCCCGAGCTGAAGGAGATCCTGGCCTGCCCGAGGTGCAAGGGCCCGCTCGAGTTCCACGAGGAGATCGGCCAGATCCACTGCACCGCCTGCCGGCTCGCCTACCGGATCGAGGACGGCATCCCGGTGATGCTGGTGGACGAGGCCAGGCCGCTCCCGTGAGCGCCGCGGGCACCGACGGGACCGGGAGGGCAGCGCCATGATCCGCAGCATGACCGGCTTCGGGGCGGGACGAGGGGCGTCGGGCGGCGAGGAGATCGCGATCGAGATCCGCGCCGTCAACCACAAGTTCTGCGAGGTGAAGGCCCGGCTCCCGCGCGAGCTGGCCGCGCTGGAGCCGGCGGTGGTCCGCGGCGTCAAGGACGCGCTGGCCCGCGGCGGCATCGACGTGTCGCTCCGCCGGGCGGGGGCGGGCGGCGCCCTGGCCCCCCGGGTGGACGCCGCGCTGGCCGAGGCCTACGCGCGCGCCTACGCCGAGGTCCAGGCCCGGCTCGGGCTGCACGACCCCATCCGCCTGCGGGACGTGGTCTCCGCCGAGGGCGTGATCCGGCTCGACGAGCGGGACGCCGACCTCGAGGCGGCCCGGGCGGCCACCGAGGCCGCGCTGGCCACGGCGCTCGCGGCGCTGGTGGCGATGCGGGAGCGCGAGGGCGCGGCGCTGGCGGCCGACCTCGAGGCCCGGCTGGCCACCGTGGAGGCGCTGGTGGCGCGGGTCGAGGTGCTGGCCCCGCTGGCGGTGGAGCACCACCGGACCCGGCTGGCGGAGCGGATCAAGGAGCTGACCCAGGGGCTGCCGCTCGACCCCGCCCGGCTGGCCCAGGAGGTGGCGCTGCTGGCGGACCGCAGCGACGTGGCCGAGGAGATCACCCGGCTGCGCAGCCACGTGGCGCAGGCCCGCCAGCTCCTGGGCGGCCGGGAGCCGGCCGGGCGCAAGCTCGACTTCCTGGTGCAGGAGATGCACCGCGAGGTGAACACCATCGGCTCCAAGTCGCAGCACGCCGAGCTCTCGGGGCTGGTGGTGTCGCTCAAGGCCGAGGTCGA
>CAWBAO010000005.1:330000-1029308 GCA_963786945.1 uncultured delta proteobacterium
GTATGGCCTGAAGTGCGTAATCCCATGCTTCCAAGAAAATCCCCGCGTGGAGGGTATGAGGTGTCCGTACCGCAAACCGACTCAGGTGGGCGAGGAGAAAATCCTAAGGCGCTTGAGAGAACTCTGGTTAAGGAACTCTGCAATCTACCTCCGTAACTTCGGAAGAAGGAGGGCCCGGTCTGGTGGAGGGACTTGCTCCCCGAGCTGTGCTGGGTCGCAGAGAAATGGCGGTAGCGACTGTTTACCAAAAACACAGGACTCTGCAAACACGTCAAGTGGATGTATAGGGTCTGACGCTTGCCCGGTGCCGGAAGGTTAAGGAGATTCGTCAGAGCGCAAGCTCAAAGCGATGAACCGAAGCCCCGGTAAACGGCGGCCGTAACTATAACGGTCCTAAGGTAGCGAAATTCCTTGTCGGGTAAGTTCCGACCTGCACGAAAAGCGTAACGACTTCCGCGCTGTCTCGACCAGGGACTCAGCGAAATTGAAATAGCTGTGCCGATGCAGTTTACCCGCGGCAAGACGGAAAGACCCCATGAACCTTTACTACAACTTGCCACTGACACTAGGAATTGATTGTGTAGGATAGGTGGGAGCCTATGAACCCTGGGCGCTAGCTCGGGGGGAGGCAACGGTGAAATACCACCCTGTCGATTTCTGGTGTCTAACCTAGATCCCTTATCGGGATTGGGGACAATGGCTGGTGGGTAGTTTGACTGGGGCGGTCGCCTCCCAAAAAGTAACGGAGGCGCACGAAGGTCCCCTCAGCCTGATTGGAAACCAGGCGTCGAGTGCAATGGCATAAGGGGGCTTGACTGCGAGAGCGACGGCTCGAGCAGGTGGGAAACCAGGTCATAGTGATCCGGTGGTTCTGTATGGAAGGGCCATCGCTCAACGGATAAAAGGTACTCTGGGGATAACAGGCTTATCGCGTCCAAGAGTTCACATCGACGACGCGGTTTGGCACCTCGATGTCGGCTCATCGCATCCTGGGGCTGGAGCAGGTCCCAAGGGTTTGGCTGTTCGCCAATTAAAGCGGTACGCGAGCTGGGTTCAAAACGTCGTGAGACAGTTTGGTCCCTATCTGCCGTGGGCGTAGGAGAAGTGAGAGGATCTGTCCTTAGTACGAGAGGACCGGGATGGACGCACCGCTGGTGTACCAGTTGTCCCGCCAGGGGCATCGCTGGGTAGCTATGTGCGGAACGGATAACCGCTGAAAGCATCTAAGCGGGAAGCCAACCTCAAGATAACTTCTCCCGGGCGCAAGCCCCTGAAGCCCCCTCGAAGACTACGAGGTTGATAGGCCGGAGGTGTACGCGCTGTAAGGCGCTCAGCTGACCGGTACTAATAGGGCGTGCGGCTTGGTCTCCCTCTTCTCAGGTCGTAGACGTACCTGTCGAGGTCGAGATCGAGACTCGGACGTGCTCCGAGTCCCTTGCTGTGCGATGTTCAAATACCCTTCGTTTCGGTTGTCAGAATGCTTCGGCGTTCTCTTTTTCAACGCTTTGCGGTGGCTATATCGGTGGGGTCACACCCGTTCCCATCCCGAACACGGAAGTTAAGCCCACCAGAGCCGATGGTACTGCACGGGAAGCCGTGTGGGAGAGTAGGTCGCTGCCGCATTTTTCTTCGGAGCCCGCCAGGAACCCTGGCGGGCTCTTTTTTTGTCATCGACCCGCGCCGCCGCCTCGGGGTGCGGGGTAGACTCGGTCGCTCGGCAGGAACGGGGGGAGGTCGAACATGAGTCGCGTCGTCGTCGGCATCATCGGCGGCACCGGGCTGGGCGAGGCCCTCGGCACGCTCGGGCAGGGCGAGGTCCGCGAGGTCGACACCCCGTTTGGGAGGCCCTCGGGGCCCATCACGCTGACCGAGGTCTCCGGGGTGCCGGTGGCGCTGCTCTCCCGCCACGGGGAGGGGCACCTCCTCAACCCGTCGCAGGTCCCCTACCGCGCCAACATCTACGCCCTCAAGACCCTCGGCGTGACCCACGTGATCGCCAGCGGCGCCGTGGGGAGCCTCCGCGAGGAGGTGGCGCCGAAGCACCTGGTCATCCCCGACCAGGTGATCGACCGGACCTTCCGCCGGGCCGCGACCTTCTATGACGACCTGGCCGTGCACGTCGAGCTGGCCGCGCCGTTCTGCGGCGGGTTGCGCAACGCCCTGGTCAAGGGCGGCGCCGGCTTCCCGGTCCGCCTCCACCAGGGCGGCACCTACGTCTGCATGGAAGGGCCGCAGTTCTCCACCCGGGCCGAGAGCGAGCTCCACCGGAGCTGGGGCGCATCCCTGATCGGGATGACGGTCATGCCGGAGGCCAGGCTGGCCCGCGAGGCCGAGCTCTGCTACGCGCTGGTGGCGCTCCCGACCGACTACGACTGCTGGCGACCGCACCCGGCCAGCCTCGACCAGGCCAAGCTGATCGAGGAGATCCTCGGCAACGTCAAGGTGGCCACGCAGAACGCCATCGAGCTGATCCGGCGCTCGATGTCCCACGTGTCGGCGCTGGCCGAGAAGCCCTGCTCGTGCCAGTCGGCGCTGGCGCTGGCGATCTGGTCGGACAAGGGCAAGCTGTCGCCCGAGACCCGGCAGCGGCTCAAGCCGCTGATCGGCAAGTACCTGGGGTAGCCGGCCGCGCCCTCGCGCCAGGTGGCGGCCGCCGGCCTCAGGCCGCCGGCGCGGCCATCGCCGCCAGGGCCAGCTCGCGGACGTTGCGCGGGCAGTCGATGCCCTCCAGCTCGTCCGCGGTGACCCAGCGGAAGGCGTCGAACTCGTCGCAGCCGCGGATGGCGCGCGTCGCCACGTCGGCGACGAAGGCGAAGTTGAGGTGGAGCCCCTTCGAGCCCGCCTCGTGCTCCTCGTAGCCGATGAGCCCGGGCGGCGTGCCGTCGACCCCCAGGCCGATCGGGAAGTGGCCGGCCAACCCGGTCTCCTCCAGCAGCTCGCGCCGGGCCGCCTCGAGCGGCGTCTCGCCGGGCTCCAGCTCGCCTCCCACCGGCAGCCAGGTCCCCAGCCGGCGATGGTGGACGAGCAGGACCGCCCCACCGTTCCGGCAGAAGATGGCCACCGAGAAGGCGCGGCGGCCGGTGGTGCGGTCAGGCATGTCGACTCCTGGGGTGGCCTGCGCCCCAGCATAGCCCGCCAGGGACCGAGGGCGCCCCTTCGGCCCGCCGCCGGCGCAGCTTGCGGGCAGTACGCTGGCGGGGCGCCGAGCGCGAGGTGCCCCGTGAAGAAGCGATCCCTTCCCCTGGGCCAGGTCTACCGCCTGCTCGAGCCCGGCCCGGTCGTCCTCGTCACCACCGCCGGCCGTGGGCGCGCCAACGTCATGCCCATGTCGTGGCACTCGATGATGGAGTTCGAGCCGCCGCTGGTCGGCTGCGTGATCAGCGGTCGCAACCACACCTTCGGCCTCCTCCAGTCGTCCGGGGAGTGCGTCATCAACATCCCCACGGTGGAGCTGGCCCGACAGGTGGTCGCCTGCGGCAACTCCACCGGCCGGCGGGTGGACAAGTTCAAGGCCTTCGGCCTGACGCCGGCGGCCGCCTCGCGGGTCGGGGCCCCGCTCATCGACGAGTGCTTCGCCAGCCTGGAGTGCCGGGTGGCCGACACCCGGCTGGTCGAGGCCTACAACTTCTTCATCCTCGAGGTCGTCAAGGCCTGGATCCGGCGCTCGAAGCGGCGGCCCCGCACCATCCACCACCAGGGTCGGGGCGCCTTCATGGTCGCCGGCGAGCTGATCAAGCTGCCCTCCCGGATGAAGTGAAACGTAGGATGCGTCACCGCAGGGCGGATCGCGGGCCGCAGCCGATTGCCGCACCCCCGCGAGAGGCGAGTCCGGCAGCCCGGCCGCGCCGTACCCTGAGGGGCTGACGGAGGAGGCCACGTGCAACTCGTCTGCTCCTACTGCCGGAAGGATTTGGGGAAGAAGCCCCCGTTCGACGACGCCAGCCTGACCCACGGCATGTGCAAGGGGTGCGGCGAGTACTTCAGCGCCCAGTGGGGTGGCATCTCCTACGGTGAGTACCTGGGCCGCTTCGAGTTCCCGGTGGTCATGGTGGAGGGCGAGGGGCGCGTCGTCGCCATCAACAGGCCGGCCTGCGACTTCCTCGGGCGCCGGCCTGGCGACGTGGTCGGGCTCCTCGGCGGCGAGGCCCTGGAGTGCGCCCACGCCCGGCTCCCCGAGGGCTGCGGGAAGACCGTGCACTGCTCCACCTGCGCCATCCGGAACAGCGTGACCCGGACCCACCAGACCGGGGAGCCGTTGCGCCGGGTCCCGGCCAGGCTGCGGCGCAGCGATCGGACCTTCGACCTGCTGGTCTCGACGGCGCTGGAGGGGAGGCTGGTGCGCGTCACCATCGAGCCGGCTGGCGCCGCACCGCCTGCCTCCTGAGCCGCGACTGCGGGTCCGCCGAGGGACGAGGGTGGCCCGCTACTCCAGGAGGCTGCGCAGCATCCACGCGGTCTTCTCGTGGACCTGCATGCGCTGCGTGAGCAGGTCGCACGTCGGCTGATCGCTCGCGCTCTCCGCGACCTTGAAGACCTGGCGCGCGGTGCGAGCCACCGTCTCGTGCCCCTCGACGAGCAGGCGGATCATGTCCTGGGCCTTCGGCACCCCGTCCTCCTCCTTGATGGCCGAGAGATCGCTGAACTTCTTGTAGGTGCCGGGAGCCGAGACGCCGAGGGCGCGGATGCGCTCGGCGACGAGGTCCACGGCCAGCGCGAGCTCGTTGTACTGGGTCTCGAACATGAGGTGCAGCGTCTGGAACATGGGGCCGGTCACGTTCCAGTGGAAGTTGTGGGTCTTGAGGTAGAGCGTGTAGCTGTCCGCCAGCACCCGCGAGAGACCGCTGGCGATCTCCTGCCGCTTGTTCGCCTCGATGCCGATGTCGATGTTCATGGTGCCTCCGTCCGGTTCACTGCCGCGCTTCGCTGAGAGGAATGCCAGGAGTCTGCTTGTCAGTCACGTCGTGCTCTCCCAGGTGGGTGACGGCTTGACCGCACGCCGGCCGGCGGCGGGGCGGACCGGGCCGGCCTCGAGCACCTGGCGCACAGGCCCCGCACCTCGACGTGCGCGTCGACGATGCTGCCGATCTCCTGGAGGGCGTCGGGGAGGCGGAGCGCATCCAGGTCGCCGCTCTCGAAGTCCCGCACCAGGCCGCAGCCCACGCAGACGTAGTGGTGGTGCCTGTCGAGGTTGGCGTCGAAGCGGACCCCGTCACGCTGGGGGCCGAGGGTGGCCACCAGCCCCAGGTCGTGAAGCATCCAGATGGTGCGGTAGACGGTATCGAGGGACACGGTCGGCATGCGCCGCTGCACCGCGCGGAAGAGGGTCTCGGCGTCCGGGTGCACCTCCGTGGCCGCCAGCTCCCGGAAGATCTCCAGGCGCTGGTGGGTCAGCTTGACGCCCGCCCGCCGGGCGCCCGCCCTCAGGTTCTCGAGCCGACGCTCGGTGCGGCCGTGGTCCGACTTGCGCATGGATTCCTAGTTGAGGTAGATACGCAGATAGGAGTGTAACCGCAACGGCGGGCCCGTCAACCGGCCCCAGCCGGGGCGCGGCCGCCGCCCGCCTCGCACGGAGCGCCACACCCATGGAAGGCGTGTCCCCCACCGTGGCTGGCTTCCTGGGCAGCCTCGTGGCGGGGCTGGCCACCGGCCTGGGCGCGCTCCCCGTCTTCGTCCGGAGCGGGTGGAGCAGGAACGCGCAGCGGCTCATGCTCGCGGTGGCCGGCGGCATGATGCTCGGCGCCACCTTCTTCTCTCTCCTCCAGCCCGCGCTCGACCTGGTCCGCGTCCGCGGCGGCACGAACCTGGAGGCCGCCGTGACGGCCGGCCTCGGGATCGGCCTTGGCGCGGTCGTGCTCTGGATCGTCCACCGGGCCATTCCGCATGAGCACTTCACCAAGGGACGCGAAGGCGGGAGTGCCTTCCACCTCGGGCGCAACGGCCTGTTCGTCCTGGCCATCGCGCTGCACAACCTCCCCGAGGGGCTCAGCGTCGGCGTGGCCTATGGGGATGCTGCCGCGTCGACGGGCTACGCGATGACCCTGGGGATCGCCGCGCAGAATCTCCCTGAGGGGCTGGCCGTGGCGGCCGCCCTGATGGCCGGAGGCATGAGGAGAGGGCGGGCGGCCCTGGTGGCCTTGCTCACCGGCCTGGTGGAGCCGCTCGGAGGGTTGATTGGTGCGCTGGCCGTCAGCGCCAGCGACGCCCTCCTTCCCTGGGGGCTCGCCTTCGCCGCCGGCGCCATGCTGTTCGTCGTGTCCGGCGAGGTGCTGCCGGAGACCCACGTCCAGGGGCACGAGCGAAGCGCGACCTTCGCCGTCATCGGCGGCTTCGTCGCGATGATGGCGCTGGCGGTCCTGCTCCCGTAGCCGCTCGCCGCCAGCCAGCGGCGCGGGAGGCTGGCGCCCTCGCTCCCGGTCCGTTAGGCCAACTTCATCCACCCCCGCCAGGTGGCGAGACCGGGAGGCGTTCATGGCGATCCGCATCGTCCGGCTCGGCACGCCTCGCGCCCGCGGCGAGGGCCTGCGCATCGGCACGGTCCGGCGCCCGCCGCGCGGCGTGCCGAGGACCGAGTTCGCCCGTCGGGACTTCTACGACGTCTGGTACCCGGAGCTCGCCCCCAGCGCCGCGGCCGTGGCCCAGGCGCAGCGCGCCGTCACCGACCGGGCGTGGGCCGCCTTCGAGCGGCGCTACCGGAAGGAGATGGCGGCGCCGGGGCCACGCCGGGCCCTCCAGCTCCTGGCGGCCCTCTCCCACCGCACCGACCTGGCCGTGGGGTGCTACTGCGAGGAGGAGCGCCGCTGCCACCGAGGCGTCCTGCGCGAGCTGCTCCGCGAGCACGGCGCCCGCATCGCCTGACGCCGGGAGCCTGGGCGCCGGGGCCGAAGGCGGGCCCGCGGTCCGGCGGACCCGCGGCTCAGCCGGGGCGAGGGCGCGGGGCCGGGTTCCACCACCTGAACCGCTTCAGCGCCTCGAACCACAGGACGCTGGCCGCGCCGGCCCCGGCGCAGATCGCCAGGTCCTCCAGGTGGAGCGGGGCGAAGTGGAACAGCCGCTGCGCGAAGGGCACGAACAGCACCACCGCGAGGAGGGCCAGGGTGCCGCCGACCACCCAGCGGAAGGCGGCGTTGGGGACCCGCAGCATGGTCAGCATCGACCGGGACCAGGAGCGGTTGACGAGGATGAGCGTCAGGGAGGCCACCACCAGCGTCGCGAAGGTGAGCGCCCGGGTGGAGTCCGGCCCGTGATGGGGGCGGGCCAGCAGCAGGACGCCCACGCACACGGCCAGGACGCTCAGGCCCTGGAGGATCGAGAGGGCCACGGTCCGCCTGGAGAAGAGCCGCTCGCCGGGACTCCGGGGCGGCCGCCTCATCACGTCGGCCTCCGCGCCCTCGGCCTCGTAGATCATGGTGCAGGACGGGTCGATGATCAGCTCCAGGAAGGCGATGTGGACCGGGAGCAGCAGGAGCGGCCAGTCGGCCACGAAGACCGGCAGCATGGAGAGCCCGGCGATGGGGACGTGGACCGCCAGGACGAAGGCGATGGCCTTCTTGATGTTGTCGAAGATGCGCCGGCCGAGGCGCACGGCGGCCACGATGGAGGAGAAGTCGTCGTCGATCAGCACCAGCGAGGCGGCCTCGCGGGCCACGTCGGTGCCGCGGCCGCCCATGGCGATGCCGATGTGGGCCGCCTTGAGCGCGGGGGCGTCGTTGACCCCGTCCCCGGTCATGGCCACGATCTCGTGGTTGGCCTTGAGGGCGTTGACGAGCCGCAGCTTCTGCTCCGGCACGACGCGGGCGAAGACCTGCACGCCGCGGATGCGCTCCGCCAGCTCCTGGTCCGACATCCGGTCGAGCTCGGGGCCGGTGATCACCGACTCGCAGTCCACCAGGCCGGCCTGCCGGGCGATGCTCTGCGCGGTGGCCGGGTAGTCGCCGGTGATCATCACCAGGCGGATGCCGGCGGCCTGGCACTCCTTGACGGCCGCGGGCACGGTCGGCCGCAGCGGGTCCTCGAAGCCGAGGAGGCCGACCAGCTCGAAGGCGAGGTCGTGGTGCTCCAGGGGCAGGCTGCCGAGGTGCGCCGAGCCACGGGCCACGCCCAGCACCCGGAGCCCCTGCGTCGCCAGCTCGGCGGTCCGTCCGGCCAGGCGGGCGCGCTCGGCTGGAGGGAGGTGGCACAGGTCGGCGATGGCCTCGGGCGCCCCCTTGGCGGCCACCGCCACCTCGTCGCCGCTCCCGGTGTTCCAGGCGTGGCTCACCGCCAGCAGGTCGGGGGTGAGCGGGTACTCCCGGGCCAGCGACCAGTCCGGGTGCAGGTGCTCGCTGCCCCGGAGGTGGGCGTCGCCGGCGGCGCGCAGGGCCCGCTCCATGGGGTCGAACGGGTCGGGCTTGCTGGCCAGGATGGCGATCTCGAGCAGGCCGTGGAGGTCCTCGGGGAGGGGGGCGTCGAGGCTGGCGAGGTCGACGGAGCGAGCCGGCGCCGCCAGCCTCCGCAGGGTCATCTGGTTCTGGGTGAGGGTCCCGGTCTTGTCGACGCACAGGACGGTGGCGGCCCCGAGCGTCTCCACGGCCGGCATGCGGCGCGTCAGCACGTTGCTGCGGGAGATCCGCCAGGCGCCGATGGCGAGGAAGACCGTGAGCACCACCGGGAACTCCTCCGGCAGGACGGCCATGGCCAGGGCGATGCCGGCGAGGAGCCCCTCCCTCCAGGACTGGCCGCTGCCACCGCGGGTGATGGCGTAGGCCACCACCACGATGGCGCAGGCGGTGATCCCCGCCACGGCGAAGACCCTGACCAGCCGTCCCGTCTCCTGCTGGAGCGGCGTCGGCTCGGGCTTCACCCCCTGGAGCGCCTTGCCGATCCGGCCGAGCTCGGAGCGCGATCCGGTGGCCAGGACCTCGGCGACACCCTGGCCCGCGGTGACCAGGGTCCCGGAGAAGACGGAAGGCAGGTCGTCGCCCCCCGGGGCGTCGAGGGTCGAGGCCGTCGCCGAGGGGCGCTTGCGCACCGGCACCGACTCGCCGGTCAGGAGCGACTCGTCCGCCGACAGGTTGAGCCCACGGCGGAGCAGCGCATCGGCCGGGACGCGATCCCCCTCGGTGAGGACGATCACGTCCCCTCGCACCACCTCCCGGCCCGGGACGCGCCGGTGAGCGCCGTCGCGGACCACGAGGGCGCGGGGGCTCGACAGGTCGCGCAGCGCCTCCAGCGCCCCCTCGGTCCGGCGCTCCTGGACGATGGTGATGGCCATGACGATGACGACGGAGCCGACCAGCATCAGGGCGTCGCCGAGCTCTCCCATGAACAGGTACAGGGAGCTGGCGGCCACCAGCATGAGGAACATGGGCTCGCGCACGACCTCGAGGGCGATGGCGAGCACGGTGCGCCGCCGCTGGGTCGGCAGCTCGTTGGCTCCCTCCTGGTCCAACCTGGCGCGCGCCTCCTCCTCGCCCAGGCCGGCCAGCCCGGTGAGGTCGAGCACGGAGGCCCCGCCGCCAACCGGGGTGGGGGTGGGGCGGTCCGGCACGCCCGGGGAGGTGGTCATGCGCCCCCCAGCGGGTGCCGGGGCACCAGCGCCACCAGCGCCACGGCGGCGACGACCGCCAGCGCCCCGGAGGCGGCGAAGGCCACCGTGCTGCCGTGCCGGTCCCAGACCGCGCCGAAGGCCGTGCTGGCCGCGAGGGCGGCCAGCCCGACGATCATGTTGTACGCGCCGAAGGCCCGTCCCCGCGCGTTCCCGGCTGCCAGCTCGGCGACCAGCGCCTTCTCCGGGCCCTCCACCATGCCGTGGGTGATGCCGTAGACGGCGGCCAGCGCAAGCAGCACCGGGACGCTCTGCGCCAGGCCGACGGCGGACCAGGTGAGGGCGTAGACCGCCCACCCCAGGGCCAGGGCGTTGCGCTTGCCGTACCGGTCGGCGAGGCGACCTCCGGCGGTCGCGGTGGCCGCCTTGACGACGTGCAGCCCGAGCCACAGGAGCGGCGCCAGGATCGGCGACGCGCCCAGGCGCGCCACCTTGACCAGGATGAAGGCGTCGGTGGCGTTGGCGCAGGCGAACAGCATGATCGGCAGGAGGGCCCGCTTCAGGGCCGGCGGCAGGGCTGGCTTCGGTCCCGCCGCCGGGGTGGGAGGCGGAGGCGGAGGACGGGCCGGCTCGCGGGTGAGCGAGAGCGCCACCAGGGCGAGGAGGCCGGGCGCTGCGGCCCACAGGAAGACGGTGCGGAGCTGCTCGCCGGAGGCCGGCCGGCCGAAGCCGGCGCCCAGCCACCAGAGGAGCCCGGCGCTGAGCAGGGTCCCGATGGCCGCGCCGGCGTGGTCCATGGCGCGGTGGAAGCCATAGGCCCGTGCCCGGATGGCCGGATCCGTGGCCTGGGCGATGAGCGCGTCGCGCGGGCTGGTGCGGATGCCCTTGCCGATCCGGTCGCCCACGCGAACGGCCAGGACGTGCCACGGGGCCAGCGCCAGGGCGACCAGCGGACGGACCGCCGTGGAGATGCCGTAGCCGACGAGGACCAGCGGCTTGAGCCGGGCGCGACGGTCGGCCACCAGCCCGGTCAGGTACTTGAGGACGCTGGCGACCAGCTCGGCGGAGCCCTCCACCAGCCCGATGAAGGCGTTGGAGGCGCCCAGCGTGGCCAGGAAGGCGGGGAGGAGCGGGAAGATGGCCTCGCTCGAGACGTCGGTGAAGAGGCTGACCAGCCCGAGGCCGATCACCACCCTGGGGAGCGCCGCTGGCCGCCGCGCCGTCGCGGGCTGGCCGGAGGGCGTGGATGGGCGCGATGACTCGGCGGGCGTCGGCATGGGTCACGATCCCCCAACGCCAGCAGGATCTCGCGTCGGACCGGCTCCATCTGCGAGGACCGTAGATGGCCACCCGGACCCGGTCAATCAGGCGAGGTGACGCAGCGCGCTGCCGCGAGGCCGGTCCAGCCAGCCCCGCTCGTCCCAGGGATGGGGTGGATCGGGGTGGCGGGCCGTGCGGCCCTCTTGGGGGCGGCGTCGGAACGGCCGTAGCGTGCCGAGCCCGAAGCATTAGACCAACCGCACCAGGAGCCGACGGGACTGGCGCCAGGGATCGGGAGGTCGATGATGCGTGCGAGCATCCTGATGGCCGTGGGCGGTCTCCTCACGTTCTGTTGCGCGTGCGGCGGCTCCAGCGGCGGCAAGGAGGCGCAGGGCTGTCCCGCATCGAGCCCCACGACCGTGAGTGGCGTGGTCCACGCGCCCAACGGCACGCTCCCGGTCTTCGACGCCTGGGTCTACGTGCCGGCGGGCGCCCCGCCCGCGCTGTCGGAGGGCACCTCCTGCCGGCGCTGTGGGGTGTCCCCCCCGGGCGCCATCGCCTGGACGCGCACCGGCCCCACCGGCAGCTTCCGCCTCCTCGACGTCCCGAGCGGCACCGACGTCCCCGTGGTGGTCGAGATCGGCGGGTGGCGGCGGGTGGTGACGATGCCGTCGGTGGTGGCCTGCGCCGACAACCCGCTCCCGGCGGAGGCGGTGCGCCTGCCGCGGAGCCGCGCCGAGGGCCGGCTCCCGCGCCTCGCGCTCTCCACCGGCGGCGGCGGCGCCCTGGAGTGCCTGCTCCGGAAGCTGGGCATCGCCGACTCGGAGTTCACCACCGCGGGCGGGGCCGGGCGCGTCCACCTCTACGCCGGCAGCGGCGGGACGGACCACCTCGACGTGGCCCTCGGCGGCGGCGCGCTCGCCGACTCCACTGCGCTCTGGAGCGACCGGGCCTCGCTCGACGCCTACGAGACGGTGCTCCTCTCCTGCGAGGGGAGCCAGCACCCGGAGACCAAGCCGGCGGCGGCGCTGCAGGCCATGCGGGACCACGTCGATGGAGGTGGCCGGGTGGTGGCCTCGCACTGGCACAACTACTGGCTCCAGGCCGGGCCGCCGCCGTGGCCGACCGTGGCGACCTTCGACAACGGCCTCGCCGACCTGGGCGCGGTCGAGGCTGACGTGCCAGGCACGCCGCCCCGGGCCCCCTCCCTGGCGCAGTGGCTGCTCGAGGCCGGCGCCTCGGTCACCCTCGGCAAGGTGCCGCTGGCAGCGCCCAAGCACACCGTGACGTCCGTGGCGGCCGGCGCGGACGCCTGGCTGACCGTCGCCGCCCAGCAGGCCGTGCCGTGGTTCTCCTTCACGGCGCCGTTCGGGGGGACCGCCGCGCAGCGGTGCGGCCGCCTCACCTTCACCGATCTGCACGGTGGGAGCGGAGACGTCTCGGCCCCCGGGCTCACCTTCCCGTCCGGCGGCTGCACCTCCAGCCTGGCCGCCCTGTCGCCGGAGGAGAAGGTGCTGCTGCTGCAGTTCCTGGAGACGGGGAGGTGCGTGGAGTAGCTGGTTCAGCCGCGGCCAGGCGACAGGGGACTTCATGAGCAGCCACACCATCGTTCCGTGCATCTGGCTCGACGGCCAGGCCGAGCAGGCCGCCGCCTTCTACGTCCGGACCTTCCCCGGGGGCCGCATCACCGCGACCTCGCGGTACCCGGAGTCGAGCGACAACCCGGGGGGCCGCCCGCGCGGCAGCGTCCTCACCGTCGATCTCGAGCTGGCGGGGCACCGCTTCACGCTGCTCAACGGCGGCCCCCAGTTCGTCCTCAACCCGAGCATCTCGTTCTTCGTCCACGTCGACACGGCCGGGGAGGCGGACCGGCTCTTCGCGCCGCTGGCCGACGGTGGGCAGGTGCTCATGCCGCTCGACGCCTATCCGTGGAGCCCGCGCTACGCGTGGGTGCAGGACCGCTTCGGCGTCTCGTGGCAGGTGATGGCGGGGCGCCGGCCGGCGGGCGGGGCGACCATCGTCCCGTGCCTCATGTTCTCCGGGCCGCAGAGCGGCCGGGCGGAAGAGGCGATGCGCGCCTACGCGGGGATCTTCCCCGGCGGGCGCCTCGTCGACGTGGAGCGCTACGCCCCCGGGGAGGGTCCGGAAGGCAGCGTGAAGCACGGCCGCTTCGTCCTGGCGGGCCAGGACCTGGTCGCGATGGACAGCCACCTCGCCCACGGGATCACCTTCAACGAGGCGCTCTCGCTGCAGGTCATGTGCGAGGACCAGGCCACGCTGGACCGCTTCTGGGCCGCCCTGGGCGCCGGAGGGGAGCACGGCCCGTGCGGCTGGCTCAAGGACCGCTTCGGCCTCTCCTGGCAGGTGGTGCCGGCCGGCATGGCCCGGTGGATGGCCGGCGACGACGCGGCGGCCCGGGACCGGGTGTTCGCGGCGCTGCTCACCATGGGGAAGCTCGACGTCGCCGCGCTCGAGCGCGCCCGGGCAGGCGGGTAGGGGGGCGCGCGCCCTGACGTCAACCCTGGTGCTTCGCGACGATGGCGTCGATCTGCTCCATGGAAAACTTGTTCAGCCCGACGATCTTTGCCTGGGAGCGATAGGCCGCTGGGAGAATGGCCCGCGCCTGTTCCTTGTCGCCAATGTCCACCACCAGCCAGGTGGCGTGCTGGCCGTCCAGGCATCCCCAATCCGCGTTCGTCAGGTAGTGGGAGCCTGACGCCTGGAACACCTTCACGGCCCGGGCACACGCCAGCGGCTCCTTCTCGTGATGCGCTTCGATGAGGAATCTTGGCATGGGCTCCCATCCTCCTCCTGGCGGTTCGGCCAGGTGGGCTCGACCGCACAGGTCAGCCGCGCCCACTCCCCTGACCCAGGCACCGGCGCCGTGGAGCGTCGGCGGCCGACCTCTGGGGAGGTCCTTACGTCGGTCACCCTACGGAACAGGCCCTTGATGGGTCGCTACCCGCGCAGGCACCCCTCGCCACGCCAACCGCCGGCGGTCCGGCTGGATCCCAGGACGAACGGCGAGCGAACCAGGGCCGTTACATGATGGGTCGAGGCGGAAGCGTCCGGCGGCCCGACCTCGAACCAGGGGAGACGAACGCGATGCGAGTCATGGTGATCATCAAGGCGACGAAGAACTCCGAGGCGGGCGTGATGCCCGGCGAGAAGCTGCTCACCGAGATGGGGAGGTACAACGAGGAGCTGGTGAAGGCGGGGATCATGCTGGCGGGCGAGGGGCTCCATCCCAGCTCGAGAGGCAAGCGGGTGCGCTTCGCCGGTGGCCAGAGAACCGTGCTCGACGGCCCCTTCGCGGAGACCAGGGAGCTCATCGCCGGCTTCTGGCTCTGGCAGGTCACGTCGATGGACGAGGCGGTGGATTGGGTCCGGCGGTGCCCCGACCCGATGCCAGGGGAGGAGTCGGTGATCGAGATTCGCCCGGTCTTCGAGGCGGCCGACTTCGGCGAGGAGCTCACGCCCGAGCTGAGAGCGCAGGAGGAGCGGCTGCTGGCGGAGCTCGAGCGCCCGGCGGAAGTCCTAGGGACTGATCACCCCGGGCTGGCCGGAGCGCTCGCCTCGCGCCGACCGGCTCCTTCCCTGGAATCGGCCTGCGACAAATGGTCCCGTTCTCTGCTCTGGCTTCGGGAGCGATCCCTCATGCGAGGATGGGCACCTGCGGCCCACGAACCGGAGCTTCCTGTGCACATCGACCTTCGCGCCCTCCTCCTGCCCGCCATCCTGCTCACCACCGCCTTGCCGTCGACCCCGCTCGCCGACGAGCCCCAGCTGCTCGAGGAGATCGAGGTGAAGGCGAGGCGCGACCCGGGCGTGGAGACGCTGGAGGTCCGGGAGGTGCGGGAGACGCCGGCCCGCGACATCGGCGAGGCGCTCGGCACGCAGGGTGTGACCACCAAGCTGCGGAAGGGAGGCATCGCCACCGACGTGGTCATCCGTGGCCAGGGGCGGGACAACATCAGCGTCACCATCGATGGCGCACAGCTGCACGGCGCCTGCCCCAACCGGATGGATCCGCCGGCCTTCCACATCGACTACGCCGAGGTGGACCGCGTCGAGGTCAAGAAGGGCCCCTTCGACGTGACCCAGCCAGGGGGCATCGGCGGCACCGTGGACGTGAAGACCCGGGTCCCGGGCGACGGGCTGGCCGCCGAGGTGCACGCCGGCGCGGCCAGCGCCGGGGCCCTCGACGCCTCGGGGACCGTCTCCTACGGCGCCGAGCACGTGGCCGGATCGGTCGGGGCGGCCTACAAGCAGGCGAACCCCTACGAGTCGGGGGCTGGCCTCAGGTTCACGGAGATCTACGCCCCCACCTCCATGAACCGCTACCGCCCCGACGCCTTCGGGTCGCGCGCCTACGAGATCGGCACCGGCTGGGCCAAGCTCCTCCTCAAGCCGGGCGCTGGCCACGTGGTCCAGCTGGACTACGCCCGCCAGGCGGCCGACCACGTGCTCTACCCGTACCTCAAGATGGACGCGGTCTATGACGACACCGACCGCGTGAACGCGAGCTGGGACGTGCCGGCCTTCGGCCCCGTGGCGCGCGCCCGCGTGCAGGCCTACGCCTCCTTCGTCAAGCACGACATGACCGATGCCCTGCGCTGCAGCTCGGCGCAGAACCCGGCGGCGTGCACCGGCGCGCTCGCCAACGGCTGGTCGATGGACACCTACGCCACGTCGGACGTGGCCGGCGGCAGCGTCGAGGCCACCGTCGCCAGCTGGGGCGAGACCACCTTCGGCGCCGACTTCTACCAGCGCACCTGGGCCTCCTCCACGACGCGCTTCAACCGGACCACCTCCGCGTACGGCACGGTGGCCTCGATCCCGGACGTCCGCATCGACGACGTCGGCCTCCGCGTCGGCCACGTCGCCGGCGTGGGGCAGGATCTCCAGCTGACGATCGGCGCGCGCGTCGACCTCGCCAGCTCGAAGCCGCGCGTCGACATGAGCGCGTTCTACGCCACCTACTACGCCGGCCTCCCGGCCAGCCTCGCCCGGGACGACGTCCTCGTCTCGGGTTACCTCCAGGCCGAGTACAAGCCGGTCGAGGCGCTCACCGTCACGGCCGGGTACGGCCACGGGGAGCGGCTGCCCGACCCGCAGGAGCGCTTCTTCGCGCTCCCTGGCTCCGTCCAGGGCACGACCGTCAACCCCGGCACCGTCGGCAACCCGATGCTCAGGAAGGCCAGGAACGACGAGGTCGACGTGGGCGCCCGGTGGGCCAGCGGCCCGGTGCTGCTGCGCGGCCAGGCCTTCATCGGGCTGGTCAGCGACTTCATCACCATCCTCGACATCCCGAGCCTCTCGGGGCCGGCCATCCCGGCCAAGAGCTGGGACAACATCGAGGCCTTCCTGTGGGGGGGCGAGGCGCAGGCGCGCCTGGCGCTCCCGGCGAACCTCTACGCCTCGGCGACCCTCTCCTACACCCACGGTGACGACCGGACCAACCACCAGCCGCTGCTGGAGGTGGCGCCGCTGGCCGTCGCGGGCAGCCTGCGCTGGGACAACGGGACCTTCTTCGCCGAGCTGGAGGAGCGGTGGTCGGCGCGCCAGGACCGGGTCGCCACCTCGCTGCAGGAGGCGCCCACGCCCGCCTGGTACGTCACCAATGCCAAGCTCGGCGTCCAGGCGAGGGGGTTCAAGGTGTTCGCCGGCGTGCAGAACATCTTCGACAAGGACTACGTCGAGCACCTCTCCTACCTGCGAGATCCCTTCGCCAGCGGCGTCAAGGTCCCCGAGCCGGGCCGCACCGTCTACGCCAACGCGCAGTACGCCTACTAGACTGCGATGGGCCTGGGCCAGAGACCGGCACGACGGCCTCGGGTGGCCGGTGTCGCGGTCTCGGTCGCGATCCACGCCACGGCGCTGGCGGTCTGGGCGGCCTGGCCCGTGCCGCCCGCGCCACCGCCGCCGCCGCGGGCGCCCCTCGAGGTGCGCATCCACCGCTCCGACGGGCTCCGGCCGCCGGCGCCCGGCGCGGCGAAGGCACCCGCGGCGCCCATCCCTCCGGCGCGGCCGCGCCCTCGGCTCGCCCCGGCCGCCCCGGCGCCGCCGAGGGTGGTGGAGCCCCTCCGCAACCCGGCCGCCGCGCCTGGCAGGCTCCCCGAGCCGACCGGTGCGGCCGAGGAGCCCGTGGTGGACCAGGTCGCCGAGGGGAGCGCGGGGGAGGGCGTGGTGGGCGGCGTCCCGGAGGCCGTGGCGACGGCGACGGGGGGGCGGGCGGGGGCGGGCGAGGGCGGCGCCGCGCCGCCAGACTCGCCCTGGGCCCGCGAGCAGATGGCCGAGATCCGTCGCCGCGTCCTGGCCCGGCTCGCCTACCCGCGGATGGCCCGCACCATGGGCTGGGAGGGCGTGGTCGTGGTCGCCTTCCTCGTCGTGCCGGGCGGCCAGGCGACCGGCATCGCCGTGGCCCGATCCTCCGGTCACGAGGCCCTGGACCGGGCCGCCCTGGAGGCGGTGGCGGCCTCGGTGCCGCTGCCTTCACCGCCGTCTCCGCAGGCCATCCTGCTGCCCGTCCGCTTCCGGCAGGAGCGCTGAGAGGTGGATGGTGCGGCCTCGGCCCGATGGAGGCACCGTGCGTCCTGGCACGCCGCGATCGTGGAGAGAGCCAGCGCGCCCTCCATGTCGGGCCGGTCCTCGAAAGGCGCCGGACGGGCCTGTTCGTGGACCGCCGTCGACTCGCCCGCTCAGGGACAGCCCCGGTAGACACGCCCCATCGCCCAGTTCGTCCAGTCCTCCTGCGTCAGGGTCGTGCCCGCCTGGTTGAGGTGGGTCCTGTCGGTGTTCAGGCCGGTGAGGCCCTGGGCCGCAGAGCGGGTGTAGGTGTCCGGTCCGGCCAGGACCCGGACGCCTGTGGTGTTGTAGCTGGCGATGATGGTCGCCAGGCGAGCGTTCCAGGCCTGGATGTTGGCGACGGTGCTGGCCCCGTTGGTGTAGGTCCAGCGGAGCGTGGGGCAGACCGGGACCTTGCCCGCCGCCAGGGCCAGGTCGATCATCTTCCGGTATCCGGCCTCCATGGTGTTGAGCGGGGTCCCCGCGTTGCAGTCGTTCTGGCCGATGGCGATGGACACGTACTTCCCGGGGAAGTCCGCCATCCACTGCTGGAAGATGGTCCGGCCGTCGGTGTTGCCGGCCCAATCGGTGCGCAGGAAGTCCGAGACGTAGCCTCCAGACACGCCACCCGGGTCGACGATGGGGAAGCGGCTCGGGTCGAGGGCGTGGATGCGCGTCCCGTACTGGATGGTGTCGTGGACGTTCCAGACGTTCGCCGTCAGCGAGTCGCCCAGCGCCAGCCACCAGTCGTCGCGGCCCAGCCGGGCGTCGTGGACGGAGAAGTCGACGCCCAGGTAGGAGGAGCCGGGGTTCCTGGGCGCCGTGGTGAGCCGCATCCGGACCCGGTTGTAGCCGGTGAGGTCGAGGACGTGTCCGCGGGCGATGTAGGTGTTGCCAGCGACCGTCGCCAGCGTCACCCAGGTGGTCCCGCCGTTGGCGCTGGCCTCGATGACGTAAGCGCTCGGGAGGTTGGAGATGGGGTCGTTGGCGATCCGGGTGTCGTAGCCGTCCTGGCTGTTCCCTGCGAAGGCCCCAGTGTCCCCGCCTCGCGACCAGTGGACGACCGACGGGCCGAGGCCGGAGATGATTGCCGAGGTGCTGGTGGCGCCGCTGGTGGTCATGACGTCGTAGGAGTGCGCCACGCGCGGCATGGCGGCCGGCGAGGTCGGGCAGGCGAAGACCCGGCCGACGCGGGCACCCGCCAGTGCCGGCCCGGAGCCGCAGGTGCCGACCAGGAGCTGCCCGGCGCTCGGGTCGAAGAGGCGAGCCGACGTGTCGGTGGCCGTGGCCTGGACGCTCGAGTCGACGTACAGCTTGACGTTGGAGGTCCCGGGGTGCGCGGACGAGCAGACCCGGAAGACGTGACGGGAGTTGGCGGCGAAGCCCGTCACGCTCGGACCCAGGGCCACCCGGGCGTTCCCGTTGGTCCCGGAGACGGCACCGCTGGCGAAGGCGATCCGGAGCACGCCGTCCACGTCCCCGAGGACGCAGCCGTTGGCGGCCGCCCAGTTGGCGCTGACGACCTCGGCACCGACGCAGTAACCGGTGGGGTTCGATGGCAGCACCCGGTTGAACGGGAGCACGGTGCCAGAGTCGAGCAGCCCGCTCCCGTCCGTGGTCACCAGGGGCGTGGCGCCCAGCGGCAGGTGGTAGGTCACCTGGTCCGCCCCGGTCACGGCCAGTCCGTTGACGGTGTTCCCGGTCTGGTAGGCTCCGTTGTAGGTGAGCCGGCCCTCCGCAGCGGCCACCAGCTCGTTCATGACCGCCAGCGTGGTCGCCCGGCTGTCCCAGATGACCTCGTAGACGCCTCCGTCGGCGTAGGGGTAGTCGCCCCCGTCCGCGGCGCCAATCACGAGCGGCAAGCCCGAGGCCAGGGCATCGAGGTCCCCAGTGCCAAAGGTCCCGAGGCTGATGGCCTGGCCGAATGCGCCCAGGATCGCCTCGTCCGAGTTGCGGCCGCCGCACACATAGTCGTAGGCCCGGTTCCCCGGGTCGATCCCCGGGCTGGTGATGGCCCTGGAGACGGAAGCGTCTTCCCCGTTCCGGTAGATGAAGGCGTACCCTGGCTCCCGGGCCGTGAGGTGGATCAGCGCCCAGCCGTGGCCGTCCTCGTCAATGGGATTCCCTCTGGCCACGATGACCTTGAAGCCGCCGTCGACGGGGTTGGCGCCAGGCTTGAACTTGGCGCAGACGGTGAAGTCACCGGTGGTGTCGATGTCCTTGGCGCCGTGCGCCGAGTCGGCCAGGAAGTACCTCGACGGGGAGAAGGAGCCGGCGTACGCCTGCGCCGGGTAGACCAGGCCGACCCAGGTGGTCGCCGGGGAGCCCACGGCCTGGAAGTCGAGGCGTCCCCTGGTGTCGACCCAGCGTGAGCCGTTCCAGGCGACGTGGCCCTGCGTCGAGACCACGTCCTGGAAGGAATGGGGCGGGTCGAGCATCATGCTCGGGGTCCAGTCGAAGGTCGTGGCACCGGCGGCCGGGGCCGCTGGAAGCTGGAGGAGGGGCGGCCGGACTCGAGCAGGCCAGCAGCGAGGCGAGCACGAGCAGTCCGGTGGACGTGGTGCGATGCGCCAAGGGCATTCTGCCCCCTCCCGAGGGGGTGGGACAAGGTACCACCTGGTGTCTGCGACGTCGACGGCACCGACGGCCGCAGTCCAGGGACGCTCCGCCCGTCGCCACCGTCGACCGGACCGGCTGCGACGGAACCAGCGTCCCTGCGAAGGCAGGTGTCGCTGGGAGACGAGGGCGCGTCGCCGTGGCACCGCTGCGAGCCTCGGGCCGCGCGGTCCCGCGGTATCCTCTCTATCCTGCGGCCGACTGCACGGTGGGGATTTCCTGATCATGGGCGATCACGCCCAGCCAAGGGGATGGGCGATGGATCCTGGGCTGCCTCCGGCGCGTCGGCCGGCAGGTTGCCCGTGATCCCCTTGAGCCCGTAGAAGCCGTTCATGGCCGCCGACAGGAGGAACCCGCCGCGGCTCAGCGTTCGTGCTCCCCGCCACAGCCGGTGCGCGGTCAGCGCCGGGCTGAAGGCCCGCTGCCACAGCCCCCGATGCGCTTGCCGCAGCTCCTCGGGCGACATGAGCTCCGGCCGGAAGGCCACGTTGTAGCCGTTGTAGTGGGGCCAGTCCCGGTCGGTGAGGATCCGCCCCTCGCGCAGCAGGTCCTCGTACAGCGGCGTCCCGCGGTAGGGCGTGAGCACGCTCAGGAACGGCACGTCGACGCCGAGTGCGTTGAGCCCGTCGGCGGTGGCGAGGATCGCCTCGGGAGCCTGGCCGTCGAAGCCGGCGATGAACCCGGCCATCACGCAGATCCCCCGCTCGTGCAGCCGCTCGATCGCCTCCCGGTAGCGCGCGGCTCGATTGTGCAGCTTGCCGACGCTGCGGAGATCGCGCTCGTCCAGGCTCTCGATGCCGAGGAAGATGCCGATGCAGCCTGAGCGCTCCATCAGGTCGAGCAGCTCGCGGTCCTGGGTGATGTCGATCGAGGCCTGGGTCAGCCACCAGCGGCCGAGCCCGCGCATGGCTCGCAGCAGCCCCTTCGCCCAGCGCCGGTCGGCGAGCAGGTTGTCGTCCCAGAACCAGACCACCTTCTCCTGCCACCAGTGGCGGAAGTGGGTCTCGGCCACGTCGCGGACCACGTCCGCCACGGGCCGCGCCCGGAAGCCCGGGTTGAAGTCGGGGACGGTGCAGAAGCCACAGCGGAAGTGGCAGCCGCGGGTCGCCTGCATCACCCGCGGCACGACGAAGCGATCCTCGAGCAGGTCGTAGCGCGGGGTGGGGAGCCCGCTCATCGAGGAAGGCCGTCCGTGGTAGACGCGCTCGACCCGTCCGCGCCCGAGGTCGGCCAGCAGCGCCGGCCAGGCCTCTTCGGCCTCCCCGATCACCACCGCATCCACGTGCTCGAGCGCCTCCTCTGGCCAGTAGGACACGTGCGGCCCACCAGCGATCACCCGGACGCCCATCCGTCGGTACTGGTCGGCGAGCTGGTAGGCGTGACGGGCGAAGCCGGAGAAGAAGGAGAGCGCCACGACGTCCGGCCGATCCTCGAGCGGCACCGGCCTGACCTGCTCGTGGACGACGGTCACCTCGTGGTCCGACGGGGTCAGCGCCGCCAGGTGCATTGCGGTCACCGGGGGGACGAAGTCGAAGCGGTGGCCGCGGCGGTAGCGCGGGACGTAGGGGATGACGATCTGGACCTTCAGGGGGGCCTCACTGCTCGAATGTCCCCAGTGTCGTGCCAGTGGACGGCGTCGGTGATCGGCCTGGGGAGACCGGACCGGGAGGGTGAACTGGGTGCTGGGCGCCGGGCAAGCGAAATTTGACGTCGCCGGCGGACCGCGCACGGTTAGGAGAGGGTCGGAGGTGAACCGATGGCACCTCGAGCCCCGAAGAGCAGGCGTGGCCGGTCCCGGGGACCGGCTGTCCTGGTGGCGACGCGGAAGGGCGCGTGGATCTTCCACGCCGACGCGTCGCGGCGCTCCTGGCGCCCCGACGGCCCCCACTTCCTCGGACAGGTCATCCACCACGTCGTCCTCGATCCCCGGGACGGGCGGACGCTCCTCGCCTCGGCGAGGACCGGGCATCTCGGGCCGACCATCCACCGCTCCACCGACCTCGGGCGATCCTGGAAGGAGGCGGCGCGCCCCCCGGCCTTCCCGAAGGCCGTGGAAAGCGAGAGGGGACGCGCCGTCGACCACACCTTCTGGCTGACGCCGGGCCACGCATCCCAGCCCGGGACCTGGTACGCGGGGACCTCCCCCCACGGGCTCTTCCGCTCCCTGGACGGGGGCGAGACCTGGGATCCGGTCTCCGGCCTGAACGACGACCCTCGCTACCGGGAGTGGATGGGCGGGCCCCAGGACGGGACGCCGAACGGGCCCAAGCTCCACTCCATCCTCGTCGACCCGCGCGACCCGGCCCATCTCTACCTGGGCATGTCCAGCGGTGGCGTCCACGAGTCGACGGACGAAGGGCGAACCTGGCAGCCGCTGGTCCGGGGGATGGAGGTCGTCGCCGGCTTCGACCCCGCGAACATCACATTCCACGACCCGCACTGCGTGCGCCAGTCCCCCGCGAATCCGGACCGCCTCTACCAGCAGAACCACTGTGGCATCTACCGGCTCGACCGGCCGGGCACGGAGTGGGTGCGCATCGGCCGGGCCATGCCCCGCACCGTGGGCGACATCGGGTTTCCCATGGTGGTCCACCCGCGCGATCCCGACACGGCGTGGGTCTTCCCCATGGATGGGACCTCGGTCTGGCCCCGGACCAGCCCCGGAGGGCGTCCCGCGGCGTACCGGACCAGCGACGGAGGGAAGAAGTGGCGCCGGCTCGACGGCGGGCTCCCGAGGCGGGACGCCTGGTGGACGGTGAAGCGCCAGGCCATGGCCGCCGACGAGGGCGAGCCGGTGGGGCTCTACGTGGGGACGACCAGCGGGGAGCTCTGGGCGAGCCGCGACGAGGGGCGCCGGTTCTCCTGCGTCGCCAGGCACCTCCCGGAGATCTACGCGGTCGAGACGGGCCGGCCGGCGCCATGAAGGTCCTCATCCCGAGCCCGCTGCACGACTACACCGGGGCCGCGGAGGTGGAGGCCGAGGGGTCGACGCTCGACGAGCTGCTCCGCGACCTCGATCGACGCCACCCGGGCCTCCGGTTCCGCATCGTGGACGAGCAGGACCGGATGCGCCCCCACGTCCGCTTCTTCGTGGACGGCGACCAGGTCTTCGACCTCGGGCAGCGGCTCGAGGCGGGCCAGTCGGTGCAGATCGTCCAGGCGCTGAGCGGAGGGTGACCGGGCGGCCCACGGCCGTCAGATCCCGGGATGGTTCCCCGCCTGACCATGAATGGCCACGGACCCCGGCCTCGCCCAGGGCCCGTCTTCATGAGGGTCCCCACTCGGATTCGAGCATGCGGCCTGCTGGGGAAGAGCCTGGACCAGGCCATCCTGGGCCCCTCGCGCCGTCCGCGCCATCCGCACACCGCGGTTGATCGCGGTCAATTCGCTCAACACGAGACCCACAAGGGCCTCTGGCGGACCGTCCCGCGTGTGTGGTGGCGTTCGTGCCTTGACCCAGCGCGGATACCCCGGTGAATCGGGGACCGCAGGAAGCGGAGGACGGTGATGAAGGCCCTCGCGAGCTGCCTCTCCTGGATCGTCCTCCTCGTCCCGGCGGCCGCGGCAGGCGCGTCCGCGCGCTACGTCGTCGTCTTCGCGAGCGACGGTGTTCCCGAGGCCGCCGTGGCCTCCATCGCTCGCGCGGGCGGCACTCTGGAGCGGACCTTCCCGCAGGTCGGCATCGGCATCGCGAGCTCCGACGACCCGGCCTTCCCGGACATCCTGGGCCGTGGGGCTGGCGTCTCGGCCGTGGGCGCGGCCCGGTTCCTCACCGTGCCCGACCTCGAGACGAGAATGGACCCCGAAGCGCTGGCACCGACGCCGGCGGACGCCTTCTACGGCCCCTTTCAGTGGGGTATCCGGCGCGTGAAGGCAGACCTCGCCTGGAGCGTCACGAGCGGGTCTCATGCCTCGACGGTCGCCATCATCGACACCGGCGTCGCCTGGAACCACCCCGACCTCGCCCCCAACGTGGTCCACGCCGCCTGCTACAGCGCGTACCTGAAGCCCTGCAGCCCGTACCCCAGCGGGAACTTCCCGAACGACGCCTGGCACGGGACGCACGTGGCGGGGACCGTCGCCGCGGCGTTCGGCTCCGGGCGCGTCGTCGGTGTCGGGCCGAACCTCGCACTCGCGACCTATAACGTGTTCGAGCCCACCGACAGCGGGCGCCTCGTCGCCTGGGACGAGTCGGTGTGGGGCGCGATGATCGATGCGGCGGAGCGCGGCTTCGCGGTCATCAACCTGAGCCTGGGCGGCCTGGTGGTCTTCCCGGCGAGGGAGGCCGCCATCTGGACCGCCTGGAACCGCGTCGCCGACTACGTGCGACGCAAGGGCGTCACCGTCGTCGCATCGGCGGGCAATGACGGCGTGAGCCTCAATGGACCGGTGGCGCACGTCCCCTCAGACCTGAGCGGCGTCATCTCGGTGGGCGCGACCGGCATCCGGCCGCAGCCGGCCTACCCACAGGCGGGGGCCTTCGATGTCCGGGCGTCTTACAGCAGCTACGGAGCCGCGGTGGACCTGGTCGCGCCGGGCGGGGACCTGGGACCGGAGGGCACGCCGTGGCCCTATCCGGCCGCGTACTACATGATCGCGAGCACCTCCGTGTGGCTGGACCCGGAGTGCGCGGCCGCCTTCGCGTGCCCTCCCGCCTACTCGTTCGCCGCAGGGACCAGCATGGCGTCCCCTCACGTGGCGGCCGCCGCGGGGCTCGTGAAGGACCGCTTCCCGTCACTCAATCCGGGCCAGGTCACCGCCGTCCTGAAGCAGTCCGCCGGGAGCCTCGGCGATCGCCAGCTCTTCGGCCAGGGGATGCTCGACGTGTACCAGGCGGTGGGCGGCCGGTAGAGATCCATGGAAGCCAGGGTGCGGCCGCACTGGTTCCCTGGCGCGGTCCAGGGGCCAGTCTGACCACCTGCGTCGACTGCCAGCTCACCATCACCGTGCGGCCAATCGGAGTCGCCCCCACCGGGCTGGGACAACGGGGCGCTTGCTGGATCCCGACGACTTTGGCCATGCAGCATCAACGCGGATGGTCCCGGCGGCGGGGCCGCGCGCGGCCGCAATCTCTCAAGAACGGGAAGAAGGAGGACGGGACATGGACCAGCCACTTCCGTCGATCGGTCGCACCACGTTCACCATTCACGCCATCGTCGCCCTCTGCGTCGGCCTGCCGCTGCTGGTCGCGCCTCTCGCCTTCGGCGGCGCCTTCGGTTACCCGGCCGAGCCTGGGCTGCAACCCGCCCTTCGCGCCTACGGGGCGATGATGCTCGCCTTCGGTGGCCTCACGTCCTTCTACGGGATTCGTGCTCCCACCTGGGCGCACGTGGACTACGTCGTTCGCGGCGAGATGAGCTTCCTGGCCCTGCAGACGCTGGTCTTCGCGATCTCCGCCCTGGCTGGCGTCGGACCTGCGCTGGGCAACTGGGTCTTCGCGGTGTGCTCGGCGGTCCTGTTCGCGCTCTTCGCGGCGACCTTCGCGGCCAGGCCGAAGTAGTCGCAGCACGGTGGCCTCATCGAGCCTTCGCTCCCCGTGACCGGTCCGCATGCGTCGTCTCCGCTGCGGAGAGAGGTCAGAAGTGTCGCGGATGCATCGCAGGCGGCCTGGTCTTCGGGCGGCACGGCAGCAGCCTCAGCCTTCCTGGGTCACAAGTCGCCACAGACGACGCGCCGCTTCTACGCGACGCTGGCCGTCGTCCCTCGGCCAGTGCCGCCGACGGTGGCGCCCGCTGGGGACATGGCGGGGCAACCGAAGAGGCAGACGGGGGTCCCGCTCTCACGGAACCCCCGTCTTCATTGCTCCGTCGGCCGGACGCCCTGCGAAACGAGCAGCTGCTCCCAATGCGGGTAGACGTAGCGTGGACCAGGGCGCTCCTGGGTCAAGCCAACACCGCCGACCGCCCTGAAGGAACGGTGCCGCCGGTCGTCATGAGGCGGAGGAAGAGGACCGGGCCAGACACTGCCTCCGCGCGGTCCCGAGCAGCAGGCTGGCGAGGGCCCATCGACCTGGTCCGCCTGGGGATCCTCATGGATCCCATCATCGCACTTGACAAGTCACCGAGCGGTGACTTAATGTCTCCCAATGGTGACAAAGACATCCAAGCGCGCAGTCCGCTCGCTTCGTCCCGGCGCCAAGGCCTCCCGCGCCCCGAGGCAGGCGCCGCCGCGCGACAGGCAGGCCACCCGGGAGAAGGTGCTGGCTGCCGTGGGTCGATTGCTGGCCCGGGACGGATTCGCCAGCCTGGGCGTGAACGCGGTGGCGCGCGAGGCCGGCGTCGACAAGGTCCTCATCTACCGCTACTTCGGCGGCATCGAGGCGCTCCTCGAGACCTGGGGTCGGTCCATCACCTTCAGTGCGGCCACCGTGGCCACCGAGGTGCCCCCGCCATCCTCTCCTGGTGACCGCGCCGCCGCCTTCATCCGGGTCTTCGCCCGCGACGTTCGCACCCACCCCGAGGCGCTCGAGGTGATGCGCTGGGAGTTGGTCGAGGAGAACGCCCTGACCCGCCGGCTGGCGGAGGCGCGCGAAGCCGCGGGCTTCGAGGACCTGCGGGCGCTCGCCCTTGGCTCCGAACTGGCCGAGGACGTCGACCTTCCCGCGGTGGCGGCGGTGCTGACCGCCGGCCTGCTCCACCTGGCGCTCCGGGCCAGGTCAGCGCCAGCCTGGCTCGGCATCCCACTGAGGACGGAAGCCGGCTGGAAGCGGCTGGAAGACGCGGCGGCCACCCTGGCCCGCCGCATATTGAATCGGGAGTGACACATGGACAGGAAGCTGGAGCGGCGCGCGCCAGCGGCGCGCACCGGAGTGGTGTGCCTCACGGCCGCGGCGCTGCTCGTCGCGGGCGTGGCGCGCGCCGAGGGTGACGTCGGGGCAGCCGCCGCTGGGAAGCCGAGCGACCGGGTGACCCTGGGCGTGGAGGTGGACCTCCTCCCGGTCGTGGCGAGCGCCATCGACGGCGAGCTGGGCGGATCGCTCCAGGTCTGGGCCGGCCAGGGGCTCAACCGGCTCCGCCTGGTGGCGGCGAAGCTCCACTATCCGAACGGCCTCACCGATGCCCCTTTCGCCGACCAGCAGAGCACCGCGGCGGCCCTCATCTACGACCGCTTCTTCAGGGACGGGTTCCGCGGCCCGTGGGTGGGGGTGGGCCTGGAGTACTGGTGGAGCAGCATCGGGCTCGAGACCGGAAGCGAGCGGGGTACCTGGAGCACGCTCGTCGCCACCGCCGGCGCCGGTTGGGTCTTCCCAATCTGGCGCGGTCTCTACCTCAATCCCTGGGGGGCGGTGCACCTTCCGTTCGACCATGGCGCGGTGCAGGTCGGCAGCGCCACCTACCAGCCCCGCGCCTGGGCGGCAGAGGTCTCGCTCAAGATTGGCTGGTCCTTCTCGGGGTTCGGGCCCGGCTAGTCCTGCCCTCGAGCCCCAAGGCCTGCTCCGCGAGGCTCGACACGCCATGGGAAGGAGAACGGCCCGGCAAACCGAAGTTCGCCGGGCCGTCCAGGATGGCTCCCCACGACCTGCGGGCCTCGAACCGGTCTGGGCTGACCCTGCGGTTGGTGGTGCCCTGGGACCCGGTTGCGCTCGGCCTGACGCGGGCCAGGCCCTGCAAGGCCCTTGGGGACTCCGCGGCTCGCGCCAGGGCACTCTGACCTTCATGGCGACCAAGGAGCGAGCGGGTGGCCGACTGGCTACGACGACGTCGCCTCGGCGAGAGACTGGGCAAGGCGCGGCTGTACGAAGTCGAGGAAAGCACGCGTTCGTGGCGGCAGGTGCCTCCCTCCGACGTGGACGATGTGGAGCGGCGTCGGAGGCGGCGCGTAGGACTCGAGCAACGCGACGAGCCGCCCCGCGCGAATCGCCTCGTGGGCCACCAGGGTCGGGAGGCGCGCGATGCCGAGCCCGCGCTCTGCCGCCGAGCGCAACACGACGAAGTCGTCGCTGACGAGTCGGCCGCTGACGGGCACCTCGGTCGTCCGCCTCCCCTTTCCGAAGGGCCAGGTCGTCCGCACCGCCGTGCCGACCTTGGTGAAGCGCAGGCAATGGTGCGCCGAGAGAATCCGACGGGCGGCGCGGCGTTCCAAGGCGCGCGATGTATGCAGGGCTCGCGACGACGCGGTAGGCGGAGCTGCCGACGAGCTTCGCGACCAGCGACGAGTCGGGCAAAGGTCCGGCTCGCACGGCGACGTCGAAGCGGTCCGCCACGAGATCCACCGGCCGGTCCGTCAGGTGGATCATCACCTCAAGGGCCGGATAGGCCTCGAGGAACGCCGTGACAATCGGCGCGAGGAACAGCTCCCCGACCGGCACGGTCGCCGTCACCCGGAGCTTGCCGCGCGGCTCGCGCTGCAGCTCGGTGACGGCCTGCTCGGCGGCCTCGAGCCGGGCGATGGCGCCTTCGGCCTCCTCGACGAACGCCACGCCCGCGTCCGTGAGCGACACCCTCCGCGTGGTGCGATGGAGGAGCCGGGCGCCAAGCTGCTCCTCCAGCTCCGCAATCTTCCGGCTGACGGTGGTCTTCGACAGGCCGAGCGCGCGGGCCGCGCTCCGGAAGCTGCCGGCCTGCGCCACTCGCACCAGGGCAAACGCCGCGTCGAAGTCGAGGTGGTCCATCCTCGGGACAATCTATCCTCGTCTTGGCACCTTGTCCCGAACGTGGCTGCGGGCCATGAGTCCCCTCGCCTCACCCACCAGGCATCGAAGGGGATCCCATGAAGCTCCTGACGTCGACCCAGCTCGGCAAGCTGCACCCCAGGAACCGCGTCGTCATGGCGCCGATGACTCGCAACCGAGCTGACGCGGCTGGCGTCGTCGGCGAGCTGACCGTGCGCTACTACGTCCAGCGCGCGACGGCGGGGCTCATCATCACCGAGGGGACGAACATCTCCGCCGAGGCCAAGGGCTACCCGATGACGCCCGGCATCTGGAGCGCGGAGCAGGTCGACGCGTGGAAGAAGGTCACGAGCGCGGTCCATGCCGCCGGCGGCCTGATGGTGATGCAACTCTGGCACACCGGCCGCGTCGGGCACTCGGAGGTCCGGGATGGAAGCCTTCCACTGGCGCCCTCGGCGGTCGGCATCCAGGGCCAGCAGCACTTCACCCCGGCGGGGCCCAAGGACTACGAGGTGCCGCGCGCGCTGACGACCGACGAGGTCCGCTCGACCATCGACCAGTATGAGCGTGGGGCCCGCAACGCCAGGGCGGCGGGGTTCGACGGCGTCGAGCTGCATGGCGCGTTCGGCTACCTGCCGCACCAGTTCCTGGTGGACTCGGCCAACCAGCGCACCGACGAGTATGGCGGCAGCATCGAGAACCGGGCGCGCTTCGTGCTCGAGGTCATGGACCGCCTGGTGCGCGTGTGGGGAGAAGGCAGGGTGGGCATTCGCCTGTCGCCGACGCTCGCCTACAACGGCATGGTCGACTCGGACCCGCTCGCGACGTTCTCGTACCTCATCGACAAGCTGAACGCCCTGCCGCTGGCGTACCTGCACCTGATGCGCGCGACGCCCGACGCCGAGCGCTTCCCCACCTGGCCGCGCGACACCGTCGCGACCTTCGGCCCGCTCTTCCGGGGAGCCCTCATCGTCAACGGCGGCTACGACGGCGAGTCCGCGGAGGCCGCAGTCACGAGCGGCGCGGCGCAGGCGGTGTCGTTCGGCGCGCCCTTCGTCTCGAACCCCGACCTCGTCCGACGCCTCGAGCTGGGCGCGCCACTCACCCCGGCGGACCGGCAGACCTTCTACCAGGGGGGGCCGAAGGGCTACGTCGACTACCCCGCACCGCAGGCCGACGAGCGGGTCGCGGCGAGGGGGTACTGGTTCGTCCAGGCGACCGTCAGTGACCCGGCCCAGTTCGGCAAGTACACCGCCGTCGCGGGGCCTGTCATCGCGTCGTACGGCGGCCGAGTGCTCGCCCGCGGCGACGTCGCCGAGGTCGTCGAGGGCTCGGTGCTGCGACGCCCCTACCTCGTCGAGTTCCCGAGCTACGCGACGGCACGCGCGTGCTTCGAGTCTGCGGGCTACCAGGCGGCCATCGCCTTGCGGTCCGGGGCGGCGCACTTCGACATTGTCCTGGTCGAGGGCACCGCGGCGTAGGGCGGTTGCGGGCCAGGAAAGGAGAACGGCCCGGCAAACCGAAGTTCGCCGGGCCGTCCAGGATGGCTCCCCAGGCATGACTCGAACATGCGACCCGGTGATTAACAGTCACCTGCTCTGCCAACTGAGCTACTGGGGAAAGGCAGGGCGGGCAAGATAGAGAACCGGGGGGCCCGCCGTCAAGGGGGATCGCCAGCCGCTTCGCAGGTCGCGCTGCCGCGCCATTCCAGCGCCCCGCGCACACGCGCGCACCGGGTGGCACGACCTGCGAGGGGAGGGTGGTGCGAGCTTGCGTTCGACGCCACGGGGCTATACTCGCTCGGTCCATGCAGCTCGACAGTCCAGCCCGCGCCCGCTTCGAGGCGCTGCTCGCCGAGCCGGTCCTCCGCCTCGACGAGGCGGCGCTGGCGCTGGCGGCCGAGGAGTACCCCGGCCTCGACGTGCGGGCCTGCCTCGACCGGCTCGACGACCTGGCCGAGCGGGTCAAGCGCCGGGTCGGCGACGACGCCCGCATGGCCTCGCTGATCTCGGCGGTCCGCGAGGTGCTCTACAAGGAGGAGGGGTTCCGCGGCAACGAGAAGGACTACTACGACGCCCGCAACTCCTACCTGAACCAGGTGCTGGAGCGCCGCCTCGGGATCCCCATCACGCTCTCGCTGCTCTTCATGGAGGTGGGGCGCCGGGCCGGGCTGCCGCTGGCCGGGGTCGGCTTCCCCGGCCACTTCCTCGTCAAGCTGGAGCTCGGCTACGGCCGGGAGCTGTACATCGACGCCTACAACGAGGGCGAGCTGCTCTCGGCCGACGAGTGCAAGGCCCGCTTCAGGCACCTCGTCCACGGTCGCGAGTTCGACGGGCGCTTCCTGCAGTCGGTCCCGCCCCGCCAGCTCCTGGCGCGCATGCTCCACAACCTGAAGAAGATCTACGTCGAGCAGGGCGACGACGTCCGCGCCTTCTGGGTCATCGACCGGCTGCTGCTGCTCCACCCCGACGCCATGGACGAGGTGCGCGACCGCGGGCTGGTGGAAGCGCGACTCGGGCTGAAGCCGGCCGCGGCCCGCGACCTGGCGGCCTACCTGGCCCACGCCCCCCCGGGAGCGGCCGACCTGGGCGAGGTGCGCGAGCTGCTGGAGTCGATCCGGGCCCACCCGGCCATGCTCAACTAGACCCGGCCGGCCACGGCCGATCAGGATCCCGGCCGCTGGAAGGTCCGCGCCCGCAGCCGCTCCACCGGCACGCCGCCCACCAGGTGCTGCTCGACGATCTCGGCCACGTCCTCCGGCCGGACGCCCACGTACCAGGTGCCCTCCGGGTAGACCACCACCACCGGCCCCTGCTCGCAGAGGTCGAGGCAGCCGGCGCTGTTGGCGCGGATCTCCGCGCTCAGGCCGCGCCGCGCCAGCTCGGCCTTGAAGGCCTGCTTGACGGCCTCGCCGCCGCGCGCCGCGCAGGACCCGCGCGGCGCATCCTCGGCGCGCCGGTTCTCGCAGATGAAGAGGTGGTGGCGGAAGCGCATGGCGAGCCCTCAGCGGCGCCGGACGGCGCGTCGGCGGGTGGTGCGGCGCGGCGCGGGCGGCCTGGTCCAGCGCGCCCCGTCGAGCACGTCGAGCACCTGGGTGAAGGAGGAGATGGCCAGCGGCCAGCGCGTCGGCGTGGCCTCGGCCACGTGGCGCTTGGTGACCTCCCCCGCCGAGATGACCTGGAGCCGGTCGCGGTACTCCTTCGAGATGTAGGTGCCGTACTCGGCCCAGACCCCGAGCGCGCCGCAGGCCCGCGCCACCGGCATGTCCTTCTTCACGTTGTCGCCGACGTAGAGCACCTGCTCGCCCCTCAGTCCGAGGTCGCCGAGGATGCGGCGCAGGCCGGCCGGGCTGGGCTTCTCGTGGTCGGCGGGGAGCTCGGTCACGGGCACGCCGGCGCGGTAGTGGCCCGCCTCCTCCTTGCGGCGGATCTCCGGGTCGACGTGGTCGGGGAGCGGGTAGGCGGGCAGCGTGTAGACGGCGTGGAAGAGGGTGTCGAGCTTGAGGGTGCGGAGCCGCCCCTCGGCGGCGTTGCGCGGGGCGTCGGTGAGCGCCACCAGCTTGAGGCCGCGCTCCATGAGGGCCTGCAGCGTCTCCTTCACGCCCGGGTAGGGGTGGAGGTAGCGGTCGCGGGCCGCCTTGAAGGCCTTGCGGGCCGGGTCGATCACCAGCGCGTTGAATGAGTCGAAGTCCCGGTCGTAGGGCTTGAAGAGCTCCGACTCCTGGATGGCGAAGGGGTACTCGTTCGACTCGTACTTCGCGTACACCGCCTTGAGCGACTGGACGATGCGGATGCGCGGCAGCCCGGTGGTGGCCTCCAGCGAGTCGACCATGGCCTCCAGCGAGGGGACGACGTAGTCGACCCAGGGGTAGAGCGTGTTGTCGAGGTCGGTGACGACGGCGCGGATGCTGGGCACGGGCGGATGCTACCCGGGGAGCGGAAGAACGAGAAGCGGGTGTAGTACCATCGCCCCGTGCATCTCGATCGGCTCCGCGTGGTGTCCGTCCTCCCGCCCGACGGCGGCTGGCGCGCCGAGCTGGGCCTGGACGGCTCGGTCTCCCCGCCGCGCCCGGTCCTGCTGGCCCGCGTGCCGCCGGCCGTGGCGGGCGACGCGGTGGCCCTCTCCATGCTGGCCCGGGGGGTCGACCTGGCGGCGCGGGTCCGGCACCGCTCGCTGCGCCGCCTGCTCGGCACCGGCGAGGTGCAGGGCGACCTGGTGCTGGTCGAGGCGTGGCGCGAGGGCGAGACCCTCGACCGGGTCGTCGCCGCCGGGGGCCCGCTCGACCCCGCGCTGGCGTCGCGGGTGGCGGTCGACGTGGCCGGCGCGCTGCACGCCTGCCACACGCTCCCGGCGGCGCTGGGCCGGCCGCTCTGCCACGGCGCGGTGCGGGCCGAGCGGATCCTGCTGGCCGAGGACGGGGACGTGCTGCTCTGCGGGATGGGGCGGCCCTTCGCGGAAGACGCCTCGACGGAGGGTGACCTGCGCCAGCTGGCGCGCCTGCTGCTGGAGTGCCTCCCACCGGCCAGCAGCGCGTCGCCGGGCTCGCTGGAGGAGGTGCTCGATCGCGTGCTGGTGGGGGAGGGCTACCCCACGGCGGCGGCCTTCGCCGAGGCGGTGGCCACCGCGGTGGCCCCCGCCGACAACGCGGCCGTGGTGGCGCGGGTGGAGGCCTCCCAGCCCGAGGGGAGGCCGGCCTGGCTGGGTCGCCGCAGGGTGCTGGAGCAGGCGCTCGGCGCCGAGGCGGCCTCCGGCACACCGGCACCCGCCCTGGCCACGCCGGACGCCGCTCGCCCGCCCGACGCCGCCGCGCCACCGGCGCCCTTCGAGCTCGCCCCTCCGGCCGGCTGGTCGCCGCCGCCGGAAGACGCGACATCGCCGGCGGGCGCGAAAGTCACGCCCGACCACACGCCGCCGCCGCTCCCGGCCGGCATGCCCGCGGTGCGCCCGTCGACCGCGCCCACCCATCCTGGCACGGCTCGCGCCGCTCCCCCTGCCGGCGCCGGGAACGTCGGCGGCCAGTTCGTGGAGCTGGCCCGCCCAGGACCGACCGATCCCACCCGCCGCGCCGCCACTTCAACCTCCTGGCTCGACCACCCGCGCGCGCCGCTGCTGGTGGTGATCGGGCTTGGCCTGGCCGGGCTCCTGATCGGCCTCGCGCTGGGCGGGCGCTGAGGGTTGGCGCCTCCGGGCGCCCCTTCGTTCCCGGCACCGGCAGGCGTCCCCGGCGGGCTGGGACAACCTGACCCTTGCCGGACCTCGAACGGGGGCGGACGCTCGTTGACGATTGGTGCTGGGGGCGGGGAGGAGCATGCACTGGACCAGGTTCGCCCTTGCGCTCTGGACGGCGTCGGCTGCGGTCGCGCAGGAGGCGCCGCCGCAGGTCCCTCCGCCCTCGACGGCGCCCGAGACGGCAGCGGCCGGCGTGCCGGTCGCCGAGGCGCCGGCCGTGGCCTCGCCGGGCGGCCCCCCGTCCTTCAGCGCCGGCGTCCGGCTGGGGCTGCTCGTGCCGGTGCGCGAGGCGACCGCTGGCCTGTCGCTCGGGCGATACGCTCCCGTCATGTTCGAGCTCGGCTTGGACCTCGGCTGGTACCCCGCGCCGTGGCTCTGGACCGGCCTCACCGGCAGCCTGGCCTCGGGCTGCGAGACGGTGGTCCTCTGCAGCGAGGCGGAGGTCGAGTCCCAGACCCTGACCCGGGCCGGCCTCGCGGCGACCGTGCGCCTCCTGGGCGGGCCCACGGAGCTCTGGGCGGGTGCCGGCGTGCAAGGCGCCTGGCTCAGGCGGGTCCGTGGGAGCTCGGCGGCGTCGAGCTGACGTTCCCGCGGCTCGAGTACACCTGGCCCAGCCCGGCCGGGCGCATCGGCTTCCTGGCCGAGGCGACCTTCGGGCGGTTCAAGACGGACAGCGTCAAGGGCGGAGTCCTCCCCGCCTCGGAGCAGACGCTCCACGCGACGCTGCTGCTCGCGGTCCGCACCGCCTGGGAGCCGCGAATGGGCGAGGGCGTGACCGTGGAGGGCGAGGTCGCGGAGGCGGGGCCGGGGTTCCTGCTCTCCGGCCGGATCGGCGGGGCCTTTCCGCTCCTGCAGCCCGGGAACGTGGCCGAGGCGTACCTGCCCGTGCAGCTGGCCCTCGGCTACCGCTTCGGCTCGCGCACCTGGGCCAGCGCGTTCCTCGAGGTGGCGTCCGGCGTGGCGGCGTCCTGTGCGCCGTCGACCGGCTGCGATCCGTTCCGCGTGGCGCTGGGGCTGCAGGTGGAGTACCACCCGGCTCCCACGACCTGGCGGGATCCCTGGATTGGCCTGGGCACCGGGCCGGTCGGGCTCCTGGTCGACCGCCAGGACGCGGGCGTGCCGGTGAGCGAGAGCTGGGACGGCTGGATGGTCCGGCTGGAGGGGGGCGTGCAACTGGTGCGCTGGACGCAGGGGACGCTCGGCGCCTGGGCGTCGATCGACGGGGGGCGGTGGCTCTGGCACGACCTGGACGTGGGCGGTGCCACGCAATCGCTGCCTGTTCGCGACCCGACGCACGCCACGCTCCAGGCTGGCCTGCGGGTGGCCTGGCTGCCGTAGGCGACACGGGTGCCGCACACGTTCCGGCGAACCCGATCGACGCGTTGACCTGGATACCCCGCGGGTGCCGACTGGCATCAGGTGGCGTGCCATGCGGATCGGCCGGGCAGGGTTCCTGCTGGTGCTGCTGTGGGGAGGCAGTGCCTGCCTGCTGGGTCCCGAGGTGCATCCCGACTTCACGGCGACCTATCGTTCCGCCCGTGTCGTGTTCGTCATGCCCACTACCGCGGCGATCTGGGAGATGACGGGCCTCGAGAACATGGAGTACTCGGAGGGCGCCAGCCGGAGGTACCAGCAGGCGCTGGACGTGGACGTCCGTGCGGCCCTCAAGAGGCGGGGCCTGAAGGTGTCCGAGCTCGAGGCGACGCCCGAGCACGACGTCCTCGTCGAGGAGGTGGGCCGGCGCTTCGCCACCACCCTGCCGGCCTTCCGGCATGCGGACGAAACCAGGAGGCGGCAGGCCCCGTTCACGGACATGGCCTTCCCGGCCTACTCCCTCGGCGACGTGAGCCGCCTGCACGAGGCGGCCGGCGCGGACCTGCTCGTCTTCGTCGACGCGAGCGCCACGGTCCAGACGATCGGGGGCGTCGTCCTCGACCACCTCATGACCTTGCTGGGTGGTCCGGGGCCCCCCGACGAGTACAGCTCGGTCTGCGTCGTCCTGGTCGACCGGTCCGGTCGCCTCCTCTTCGTCGGGGAGGGCGGCTCGCTCAAGATGGCCATGGAGACGTTGCAGCCGCTTCGGTGAAGCGCGCCCCGTCGTGGAGCCCGGGCTACGGCGGCGATTCGGGTTGCGTGTCCGCGCGGCGCGGGACCGTGGGGAGGCCCGGCACGAGCGTGCCGTCCGCTGCGAAGCAGAGGAAGAGGAAGGTCGACTTCGTCGTCATCCCGTACTTCACGTCGGTGCGGGTCCAGGTCGTGCAGGTGCCCAGGTCGCCGTAGTCCCTGGCGTCCGAGGGCTCGCCGAGGAGGGCCTTCGCATCGGCCAGCGTCGAGACGCCCGGGGTCAGCGCCCTGGCCCGCGCCTCGGCATCCGGGGTGCCTTGGGGGTGGGCGCAGGCGAGCGACGTCAGGGCGAGCGCGAAGGTGATGTCGAGGCCGCGCATGGTCGCCTCCTCGTGCTGGCACCAGGCTGCGGGTCCATCTCGGGGCACCCGGCCGGTGCCGGTCAACGCGAAGCACGGGGCCCGCCCAAGGGGTGCGCCGCCCAGCTCCGTAGTGATCCTCCCTCGCCTTCCAGCGAGGTCGAGCCGAACCAGGAGATTGACCTGGCCCAGCCCATCGGTGTGGGGCAGGCCATCGCTGGATTCGATCGCATGATGCGACCCGGGTCACGAGGACCCGATTGGCGGAGTCACTCAGGCCTCGTTCTGCTACACGGATCTCCTCCGTCTCGACCTGGCGCAGTCGCGGGTCCGCCCTGAACGTCTGCGTCAACTGACGGTTCGGCCCAGGCCGGTTCGCCGAGCGGAGTCGCCCCTGCCGGGCTGAGACAACGGGGTCCTTGCGGGGTCCCGAGCAGAGGCCAAAGGTCGCTCTCCGTGGAACTGTCTCCAGGTCGGCGGGTCACGCTGCGGCCGGGGGCAGCTCGACTTGCGCGGCCGGGGGAGGTCTGACCATGACTCGAATTGAACTTGGAGTGTTCTTGGGCACGTGGGCTCTGGCATGTGCCCCGACTGCAAAGTACGTGGAACCAGCAGGAGAACAGTACGTGGAACAGGTTGGGGCTGTGTCCTTTCCGGTCAAGGACGCTGGTCGCCGCGCGTTCCATCGGATTGACAAGGACACGATTGAACTGACGGCCTCACTCTATCGGCCGAAGGGAGGAGGCCCCTTTCCAGCCGTCGTCCTGATGCACGGATGCACCGGGTTAGGGGCTGGAAGCAATGGGCTGGAGAACGCAGCACTCCTCCTGCGCGACTCCGGCTATGTCGCCCTGGTGATCAACAGCTTCTCGTGGCGCGGCGTGAACACCGTCTGTGACGACCCCCTTGGCAAGTCACCGACCTCGCTCGAAAGGGTTGAAGACGCCCTTGCGGCAAGGCGCTACCTGTCCTCTCTCCGCTTCGTCGATTCGCGCCGCATCGGCCTGGTCGGCTGGTCGCATGGCGGGACTACCGCCCTGATGACATGGGCTCGGGACTCGGCCGCTGCCGGCAATGATTCCTTTTCCGCCGTCGCCGCGTTCTACCCCTACTGCATGAGCGAGGCGGTCGGCTCAGTCAGCGCTCCGCTGCTGATCCTCATCGGAGAGAAGGACGACTGGTGCCCGGCCGACCTGTGCCAGCGCTTCGTGACCGACTTGACGGCACCTGGCCGCGACATCTCGATAGCGGTCTTTCCAGGCGCCACCCATGCATTTGACTCGGTCGATGGTGGGAAGGCCATCGAGTTCCAGGGCCACCGCCTGGTGGCAGACCCGGTTGCCAGCCAGGCTGCGCGAGAGCGGCTGCTCGGGTTCTTCGACCGGACGCTGAAGAAGCCGGAGTCCAACGCGGACAAGCCATCAATCCGGAAATGACGACGGGAGAGGCCAGCTCCGCGGATCGAAGTGTTCAGTAGTCGGGTGGTTACAAGGCGCCCGAGGAAGCCTTACCAGCTTCCCCACCTCCGCCGCAGGATCCACTCGGCGCCCAGCGTGCTGGCGAGCGCGGCCAGGAACCACCAGCGGTTCCAGATGGGCAGCTCGCGTCGCTGGCCGATCTCCACCACCTCCGGCTCCAGCTGCCTCAGCCGCGGCAGCCCGCCGCCGGGCAGCGAGGTGGCATCGCCGCCGGTCAGCTCGGCGATGGCGGCGAGCAGCTCGGGGCGCGGGGCGGCGTCGCCGTCCTCCGGCCCGGCCCCGCGGACCGTGACCGCGGTGGTGGCCGTCTCCGGCGCGCCCCCCGGCACCGCCTCGGCCCGGGCGACCACCTTGTAGGCGCCGGGCGGGGCGGGTGGCAGCTCCACGCGAGCCGCGCCGTCGGCGCCGGTGACCGCCTCGCCGCGAGCCACGGTCTTGCCGTCCTCCGCCACCAGCTCGACCGCCACCTTGCGTCCCGGCGCCGGGCCGTAGTCGGCGCCGCGCAGCGACAGCGAGAGGCCGACCGGGGCTCCCGGGTCGATGGCCGGCGCGTCCGGCTCGGCCTTGAGCGGCGTGAGCTCGGGATCGCGCACCAGCCAGCGGAGCGCCGAGGACCAGAAGCGGCGGTAGGCACCGTCGCCGCCGCCCCGCTCGGCGGCCAGGAAGCCCCAGTGCCAGCTGCCGTCGGTGGCCACCGCCAGGGTGCGCCCGGCCCCCACCTCGCGCACCGCCACCACCGGGGCCGGCTGCCCGTCCACCAGCAGGCCAGGGGCCTCCAGCAGCACCGCCGCCCCCGAGCCGGGCGGGAGCGGCCGGGTCCGGTTGAGGACGTCCAGGGGCGGCAGCGCCTCCCAGGCGGCCGCGGTGGCCGCCTCGCCGGCCCCCAGCGCGGTGATCGGGTGGCGCCGCCCCTCGGCGGTGGGGCGCGGCCGGAACGGCTCCTCGACCAGGCCGGCGCCGTCGAGCGGCACCACCGGCAGCACCTCCGCCAGCGGCGTGGCGCCGTAGCGGGCCTCGCCGAACGACTGCTCGCCGCCCACCATGGCCAGGCCCCCGCCGCCGCGGACGTAGTCGCGCAGGTTGGGGAGGAAGCGCTCGATGTCGAGCGAGCGGTAGGGGGCGTAGTTGAAGTTGAGCAGCACCACCGCGTCGAAGGTCTTGAGCTGCGGCCCGAAGATCTCCTGCACCGGGAAGGGGATGAGGGAGAGCTGCTCCTGCGGCCCGGGCTGGTCGGTGTTGGTGCGGAGGATGAAGAAGCTGACCAGGTCGACGTTGGGATCCTGCTTGAGCAGGCCGCGCAGGAACCGCTCGTCCCAGCTGGGCCGCCCCGCCACCAGCAGCACCCGCACCCGGTCGCGGATCACCCGCAGCACGAAGGAGCGCTGGTTGTTGGCCGTCACCACCTCGCCGGGCAGCACCGGCGCCGCCACCGTGAAGACGAAGGTCCCGGTGGTGTCCGGCCGGAAGGTGAGCGGCACCCGGTAGCGGTCGGCGCCCGCCTCCAGCCGCACCACCGCCTGCGCCACCACCGCCCCCTCGCGCCGCAGCACCACGGTGATGGGCCCGGGGTCGAGCCCGTGGGCCCGCAGCGTGGCCTCGACGGTCACGCTGCTGCGCACGAAGGCGAACTCCTCGGCCGCGACGCGCTCGACGGCCAGGTCGCGCGGCGGCTCCCGCCCCGCCGCCACGGTGTTGACCGGCACCCCCAGGGCGCGCAGCTCGGCGCGGGCCGCCGGGGTGAGGCCGCCCTGCAGCGCGGCGTTGTCGGCGCCGTCGGAGAGCAGGAGCGCGCCGGCCAGCTTGCGCCCCGGCCCCGCCGCGGCCGCCTGCAGCGCCCCCAGCAGGTCGGTGCGGCTGCCGTCGGCCGGCAGCCCGCGCGCCGCCGCGCCGCCGTCGGTCGGCGTGGCCTGGGCGTCGAAGCCGCGCCAGTCGAGGTCCACCCGCTCGGCCAGCCCGGCCAGCTCGGCGCGCTGGCCGGCCAGCAGCGCCGCCACCGCCTCGGCCCGGCTCGTGCCGCCCGGCTCCACCGGGAAGCGCATCGACCGCGAGGTGTCCACCAGCACCGCGAAGCGCAGGCGCGAGCGGGCGGTCTGGAGCAGCTGGACGGCCGGCTCCAGCAGCAGGAAGAGGGCCAGCAGCGCGCTGGCGGTGCGCAGCGCCAGCAGCGCGGCGCGGCGGCCCCGGCGAGGCTCCCCGCGCAGCCCGCGCCAGGTCAGCGCCAGCGCCGCCACCGCGGCCAGCGCCGCGAGGGCGAGCGCCCACCTCGGGAGCGGGGAGAGGGCGGCGAGGCGCCAGTCGTTGTAGGCGGTGGGCTCCAGGCGGCGGGCTCGCGGGTCAGGTGCGCCGCTTCAGGATGAAGGGCAGGTGGACGGCGTCGTCCTTGTAGTCGGTGCAGAGCGCGTACATGGACAGGTTGACGCCCAGCCGGATGGCGGTCTCCCGCTGCGGCTCGCCGCCCGGCGTGCAGGGGTACTCCCAGTCGCCGAGGTCGGAGCGCGCCCAGGCCCCGCCCAGGTCGTTCTGCGAGTAGACCACCGCCAGGCGCCCGTCCAGCGACTGCGCCTCCAGCCAGGGCTTGACCGCCACGCGGCCGCCCTGGCGGTCGAGCAGGTAGAAGGTCTTGTAGAGCACGTGCGCCTGCGGGACCGGCCCCAGCGGGGCCGAGGGCAGCACCTTCGCCAGCTCGGCGCGGACGGTGGCGTCGAAGCCGGTGCCGTCGGAGCCGTCGGCGGCGTCGACCAGCAGGAAGCCGCCGAACTGCAGGTGGCGGCGGAGCGCGGCGCGGGCCGCGTCGCCGAGGGGCGGGAGGGGCCCGTCGCCGGCCAGGTAGAGGAAGGGATGGCGGTGCAGCCCGGGGGCGTCGAGGCGGACCGGCACCGGCTCCGGGGTGGTCTCGATGGAGGTGCGCCGGGCCAGCTCCCAGCCGAGGCGCTTGAGCGCGCTGGGGCGCGGGTTCCAGCGGCCGTCGTGCTGGACCTGGCCGATGGCCACCGGGCTGGAGGCGACGCCCTCGCGGGCGCGTCCGGGGAGGGCGGCGCCGGCCAGGCCGGCGGCCAGGGTGGCCAGGAAGGAGCGGCGGGAGAGCGGCGGCGCCATCGCGGCGCATGATACGCTGCGCCCCGTGAGCAAGGCGAAGAAGGAACGAGGCGCGGCGGCCAGGCTGGACGAGCTGCTCGAGGCGGGCAATCACCGGGCGGCGCGCGCCGAGGCGGCGCGGCTGCTGGCCGACCCGTCGGTCTCCGAGGCCGACCGGGCGGCCGCGGCCGCGGTGCTGGCGTCGCTCAGGCCGGAGCCGGCCGCCGTGGCGGTGGGGCTGCTGGGCCTGGCGGTGTCGCTGCTGATCACGGCCCGGGTGCTGCTGGGGTGAGGCCCCGCCCGGCGGCCGCGTCCCGCCGGCTCACTCGTCGGCCGGCGGCCCGAGCAGCTCGAAGTCGGGGATGCTCTGGCGCAGGTGCTCCCGCAGCCGCGAGGTGAGCTTGGCCTCGATCTGCCGGGCCCGCTCGCGGGTGAGGCGGTAGCGGTCGCCCACCTCCTGCAGCGTCAGCGGCTCCTCCCCCTCGGGCGGCAGCAGCCGGTGCTCGAAGATGAACCGCTCCTTCTCGTCGGTGATGGTCCGGGCGAAGACCTCGAGCTGCTCCCGGAAGACCCGGCGGAGCTGCTCGTCCCCCAGCGAGACGTCGGCGGCGGGGGCCCCGGCCGAGGCGAGCCGGTCGAGCGGCGTGGCCGCGCCCTCCTCCGAGCCGCGCGCCGGGGCGTCGAGCGAGAGGTCGTCGGCCGACATCCGCGCCGCCATCTCCTCCACCTCGCGCTCCTCGACGTCGAGGTTCCGGGCCAGCAGCCGGGGGGTGGGATCGATGCCTCGCGCGATCAGCTTCTCCCGCTCCTTGGAGAGGTTGAAGAAGAGCTTGCGCTGGGCCTGGGTGGTGCCCAGCCGCACCAGGCGCCAGTTCTCCATGAGGAACCGGATGATGTAGGCGCGGATCCACCAGGCGGCGTAGGAGGAGAGCTTCACCCCCTTGAAGGGGTCGTACTTCTTCACCGCCTGCATCAGGCCGAGGTTGCCCTCCTGGATCAGGTCGAGCAGCTGGAAGGCGGTGCGGCGGTACTCGTGGGCGATCTTCACCACCAGCCGGAGGTTGGAGGCCACCAGCGCGTAGGCGGCCTGCACGTCGCCGGTCTCCACGTAGCGGACCGCCAGCTCGTGCTCCTGCTCGCGGGTGAGCAGCGGGTGGCGCGACACCTCCGCCATGTAGGCGCGGAGCGGGTCGTAGCGGGCCAGCCCGCCCGGGGCACGGGCGCCGGAGGAGGGGACCGGCAGGGGCCGCTCCTCCTGCTCCAGGGTGTCGTCGTCGAGGTCGTCGGGCATGCGTGCCGGTGGGCCGCGGACTTCTGCCTCCCCCCGCCGTTGTGATACAAGGTGGCCCGCCTCCCGTGCAAGCCGCGGGAGGACCACCGGCGCATGGCGGTGCTCGCAAGTGCGGCGTGGTTCCCGGTCCCCTCACGCGGACCGAGGCCCTCGCGGAACAGGCGAAGCCGCCATGCGCCACTCAACGAAGCGAGTGGTGACATGGAGAACGAGCAGCAGCCCGAGGCCCCGGCCTCGACGGCGTCCGATTACGTCTCGGATGCCACCTTCGACGAGATGAACCTGGCGGAGCCCCTCCGCCGCGCCATCGCCGAGCACGGCTACACCAAGCCGACCCCGGTGCAGGCCCGCACCTTCCGCCCGGTCCGCGACGGCAAGGACGTCATCGTCCGCAGCAAGACCGGCACCGGCAAGACCGCCGCCTTCGCCATCCCCATGCTGGAGCGGATCCCCGACGGCCGGCGCAAGCCCTCGGCGCTGGTGATGTGCCCGACCCGGGAGCTGGCCATCCAGGTGGCGCAGGAGTTCGAGGCCCTGGCCAAGCACCGCGACCTCTCGGTGGTGGCCATCTACGGCGGCGCCTCGATGGGGGACCAGCTCGACAAGCTCAAGGCCGGGGCCGAGATCGTGGTCGGCACGCCGGGCCGCATCTTCGATCACATCCGGCGCAAGACGCTGGTGCTGGAGGAGTGCCTGGTGTCGGTCCTCGACGAGGCCGACGAGATGCTCAACATGGGCTTCTTCGAGGAGGTCACCCGCATCCTCGACCACCTGCCGAGCACCTGCCAGCAGCTGCTCTTCTCGGCCACCGTGCCGGCCGACATCGAGCAGATCATCCGCCAGTACCTGACCGAGCCCGAGACCATCCTGCTCTCCGGCGACGAGTACCGCGTCGACAACATCCACAACGTGCTCTACCACACGGTCGACGCCTACCCGAAGCCGCGCAACCTGCTCTACATGATCGAGCAGGAGGAGCCGGAGACGGCCATCGTCTTCTGCAACACCCGCAGCGACACCTCGCTGGTCAGCGCGGTGCTCAACCGGAACGGCTACGACGCCGAGCTGCTCAACGGCGACCTGCCGCAGAAGGAGCGCGAGCGGGTCATGGCCAAGGTGAAGCGCGGCGAGGTCCGCTTCATGGTGGCCACCGACATCGCGGCGCGCGGCATCGACATCTCCGACCTCTCGCACGTGGTCAACTACTCGCTGCCCGAGGATCCCTCGGTCTTCATGCACCGGGTGGGCCGCACCGGCCGCATCGGCAAGAAGGGGACCAGCCTCTCGCTGGTCTCCGGGGCCGAGATCATGACGCTCTCGGCGCTGCAGAAGAAGTTCAACGTGGTCTTCGAGGAGCGCAAGCTGCCGACCCCCGAGGAGGCCAAGGGGCGCTGGACCGAGCGCCACGTCGCCGAGCTGAAGGAGGCCATGAGCGCCTCCATCTTCGAGGCCTACATCCCGCTGGCGCAGCAGCTCAAGGCGCGCCCCGACGGCGAGTACCTGACGGCCTTCGCGCTCAAGTACTTCTTCGCGCACCACCGCATCGAGAAGATGACCGACCTGCAGAAGGCCGAGCACAAGCGGGAGGAGCACGAGCGCAAGGAGTCGCTGGAGAAGAGCTTCGCCCGCGACCGGGAGCGCGACGGGCGTGGTCCCCGGGACGGTCGCCGCGGCGAGCGCGACCGCGGTCCGCGGCGCGACCGCGAGGATCGTCCCCGCGAGGACCGGCCCCGCGAGACCCGTGCACCCCGCGAGGAGCGCCCGCGCCCGCCGCGGGCCGAGCGCCCGGCCGAGGTCGAGGCCGATCTCGCCGGCATCCCCACCATCGAGGTCTCGGCGACGCTGGAGGAGGCGGTGGAGCGCATCGCGCCCCCCGCCCGTCAGACCCCGGCCCGCGAGGTCTCGGCGGAGCGGGTGGCGCCGCCAGGGCGCGAGGAGGGCGGCGAGGCCCGGCCGGAGCGGCCGGCCCGCGGCCGGATCTTCCTCTCCTGGGGCGAGGAGGCCGGGGCCGACGAGGCCAGGGTCCGCGAGCTGGTGGCGGCCAGCGTGCCGGGCACCGAGCTGCTGCTGGTCGAGCTGCGCCGGAGCCACACCTTCCTGGAGGTGGCGCCGGAGGCGGTGGACCCGCTGGTGACCGCGCTCAACGGCAAGGTGATCGGCGACAAGCCGATCACCGCGGAGCGTGCCCGGCGGCGGCGCCGCCGCTGAGCGGGGCGGGAGCGGTCGCGGCGGAGGCCTGGGCCGGTGGCAGCGCCGCCGGTCCCGGGCTCGCCACCTCCAGCCCGTCGAGCCGGGCGCGCAGCGGCGCGATGTCCCCCTTGAAGCCCGGCAGCCAGTCGGCCCGCACCGGCGCATCGCGCGGCACCTTGAGCTGGGCCGGGTTGATGTAGGCCCCGCCGCGCAGCACGGCGTAGTGGAGGTGGGGCCCGGTGGAGAGGCCGGTCGAGCCGACCGCGCCGATCACCTGCTTCTGCGAGACCGCCTTGCCGGCGGAGACGGCCACCGACGAGAGGTGGCAGTAGAGGGTCTCCAGGCCGTTGCGGTGGCGCAGGGTGACCGAGAGGCCGCAGCCGCCGTTCCAGCCCGCCTGCCGCACCACGCCGTCACCCACCGCCCACACCGGCGTGCCCGGGGGGGCGCCGTAGTCCACGCCCATGTGGGCGGCCTGGTAGCCGAGCATGGGGTGGTTCCGGTTGCCGAAGCCCGAGGTGACGTGGGCGAACTTGACCGGCGTCCTGAGGAAGCCGCGCCGGGCGCTCTGCCCGTCGTCGTCGAAGTAGCTGGCCTGGCCGTCGGGGGCGGTCCAGCGGAAGAGGCGCTTCCGCCCGGCGGTGGTGCCCTGGTACTCGATGGCCTGGATCTCGCCGTAGCGGAGCAGCTTGCCGTCGGCGACGGTCTTCTCCACCAGCACCGTCATCCGGTCGCCGCGGCGCACGTCGCGGTAGAAGTCGACGTCCCACGCCAGCACGTCGGAGGCCAGCACGGCCAGGCTGGGGTCCTCGTCGGTGTCGCGGAGCGAGACGTAGAGCGAGTCCTGCACCTCGACCTGGACGCGCGCCACCTCGGTCCGCAGCTCGACCGGTCGCCGGGTGGCGTCCCAGCCACCGCTGGCGTCGCGGGTCACCACGTACTCCTCGGCCCGTCCCTGCCGGTAGGTGAGGCGGAGCAGGGCCGGGTCGCCGGCCCGCCGCTCCACCACCAGCTGGTCGCCGGCGCGGGCCTTCCGGGCCGGGAAGTGGGAGGTGAGGGCCTCCACCACGGCGGCGGTCTCGGCCGCGGTCAGCTTCAGCCTGGGCAGCACCTGGCCGAGCGTCTGGTCGCGGCCGAGCCGGGTGGTGGTGATCTCGAACTGCGCGGGCGGCGGCGGGGGAGCTGGCGGCAGCTGGGGCGGCGGTGCGGGGGCGACCGGGCGGCCGGGGCCGGGGCGACCGGGGCGGGGGCGGGGCGGCCGGCCGCGAGGTACCAGGAGAGGCCGCCCAGCGAGGCCAGCCCCAGCACCCCGGCGAGGAAGGCGGCGCGATGGCGCGGTCGGCGGGCCTCGTCGAACATGGCGGGCGCAAGCTACCACGGCCCCTCCGCGGGCCGGAAGCGGCCGGCGGACCGGAGCGGGCGGCCTGGCCCGCCCGGCGCGCTTCAGTCGTGCTTGCGCTTGAAGTAGTCCACCTGCCACTTCGTGACCGCCCGCTCGTGGCAGGCCAGGTCGGGGCAGAAGACATGGGTGCCGTCGTTGCGCGAGACGAAGAAGAGATCGGCGCAGGCCTCGGGCTGCAGCGCCGCCCGGATGGCCGCGGCGCCGGGGTTGGCGATGGGGCCGGGCGGGAGGCCCATGGCCAGGTAGGTGTTGTAGGGGTGCGGCGTCCGCAGGTCGGCCCGGGAGATGTTCCTGGACCACCGGCCGGTGCGCAGGTAGGTCGCGTACATCACCGTGGGATCGGTGGCGAGCGGGATGTGGCGTGCCAGCCGGTTGTGGAAGACGCAGCTGATGCGGGCCCGCTCGGCCGGCTGGCCGGTCTCCTTCTCGATGATCGAGGCCAGCGTCATGGTCTCGGCCCGGTCCAGCGTCACCTCGGGTGAGCGGTGGGCGTCGGCCCGCTCGTACTCGCCGAGGGCGCGCCGCACCATGGCCTCGAGGATCTGCCGGGCGGTCACGCCGCGCGCGAAGGCGTAGGTGTCGGGGAAGAGGTAGCCCTCGAGGGTGTCGGCCGGGACCCCGAGGGCGTTGGCCTCGGCGGCGGAGTGGGCCAGCAGCAGGAAGTCCTCGGCCGCGACCAGGCCGCTGGCGCCCACGATCTCGGCGATCTCGTCGACCCGGAGCCCCTCGGGCACGGTGAAGCGGTAGAGCCGGACCTCGCCCTTGTAGATCCGCTCCAGGGCCTCGTCGGGCGTGAGGGGCCCGGCGAAGGCGTACTCGCCGGCCTTGAACTGCCGGGGATCGCGCTTCAGGAAGCGGACGTAGCGCCAGGCCACCTCGGCGTCGGAGAGGACGCCGGCCCGGGCCAGCGCCCGCACCACCGCACGCGCCGAGGCGCCCGACGGCACCTCGACCACCTTCTCGTCGGCGGTCCCGAACGGCGCCGAGCGGAAGGCGTCCACCTGCCGCCAGAGCAGGAAGCCGGCCACCCCGGCGGCCACCAGGGCCGCCGCCAGCAGGGCCAGGACCGCACGGAGCGGCCGCCTCACCTCGGCCTCCCGTCCAGCCAGCCTTGCAGGATCACGGCGGCGGCCTCGGCGTCGATGACCCCCTTCTGGTCGCGCGCCGACAGCCCCTGCTCGCGCAGCCGGGTCGCGGCCTCGAAGGTGGAGAGCCGCTCGTCGTGCAGCTCGACCGGGAGGCCGAGGCGGGTGGCGAGCCGGGCGGCGAAGTCGCGCGCCAGCCGCGCCGAGGCGCCCTCGGTGCCGTCCATGTTGAGGGGCAGGCCGACCACGGCGCGCGAGACCTCGAAGGCGGAGGCCACCTCGGCGATGGCGTCGAGGTCGGCGGCGCCGCCGTGGCGGGGCACCGTGCGGTGCGCCCGGGCGGTCCGCAGCACGTCGTCGGCCAGGGCCAGCCCGATCCGCGCGCGGCCCACGTCGAGGCCGAGGTAGCGCATGTCGGGCGAATCTAGGGGGCGGGCCCCACGCCGTCAATCGGTCGATCCGCGGCCGGGCGGCGCTCCGGCGCACCCGGGACCGGGCGCGGCGGCCGCGCAAGCCGGTGGAGTCCCTGGCCTGGGCGGCTGGCACGGGGCGCGCTCCGGTCGGGCCCGGCGGATCATCCGCCCACTCGCCCGGAGGGAAGCACATGTCCTTGATCTCGTCCGTCACCAGCGCCGCGGCGACGCTCGCCGCCGGCCTGGACCCCACGCGCACCACCAGCCTGACCCCGGGCCAGCCCGCGGCGACGGCCGGCGGACTGGCCCCGGCCCGCACCCCCGACGCCCTCTCGGCCAGGCTGGCGGCCAGCAAGACCACCTCCAAGGCCACCAAGACCACCGCCACGAGCACCGCCAAGTCGACCTCGGCCAAGAAGAGCGGTGCGACCACCACCAAGGCGAAGTCGACCTCGACCGGCTACGCCAAGGCCAGCGCCGGCGACGACTTCGCCTTCCTGAAGGACGCCACGCTCTCGGTCGAGGAGAAGCTCTTCCGCTTCCTGACCGCCATCGCCAGGCGGAGCGATGACGAGGTCGTCAAGAAGATGGAGGAGATGAAGGGTGGCGCGGCCAAGGCGACGGCCGGGAGCACCTCGTCGGGCGGGACCACGTCGTCGGGCGGCACCAGCGGCGCCAAGAAGTCGAGCGGCGTCAGCGTCTGGGGGGCGCTCAAGTCGCTGATCCCGCCGCTCGGCCTGGCGTCCCAGCTCGTCGGCGACGCCAAGCTCAAGTCGATGATCAGCCAGGTCTCGGGGCCGGTGCTGGCGGCCGCCGCGACCGCCCTGGGGATGCCTGCGCTGGCGCCGCTGGCCCTGCAGGCCGGGCCAGGGCTGGCCACGGCCCTCATCAACGGGAAGCTGGGCGGGGGCGAGGTGGCGGCAGCGGTGGGCAGCACCCCGTCGTCCAGCGGCTCGTCGACCGGGTCCTCGAGCAGCGCCTCGAGCAGCTCGTCCGCGTCCACGGCCGCCACCGGCAAGAACGAGCAGGTGCAGATGATGGAGCTGCAGCGGCTGGTCGACAAGCAGAAGGAGATGTTCGCGATGGTCAGCAACATCCTGCGGGCGCAGCACGACACCCGCATGGCGGTCATCGGGAACGTGCGGTGAGGCCCGCCATGGAGACGCTGGCGAGCGCGGCGGGGGAGGCGACGCTGGCCGAGGCCATCGGCCTCGGCGAGGAGCTGGGCCGGGCCATCGCCGGGATGGCCGAGGTGGAGCTGGCGGCCGGGCGCACCGACGCCGCCCGCACCATCCTCGAGGGGCTGGTGGTGACCAACCCGCGCGACGCCCGCGGCTGGATCCTGCTGGCGCGGACCCACCGGCTGCTCGGGCAGCCGCTGGCGTCCCGGTTCTGCGCCGAGGTGGCCGGCTGCCTGGCGCCCGAGGCTCCGGAGGCGCTGCTGGCCCGCGCCGAGGGGCTGCTGCCCTTCGAGGAGGACCGGGCCCGGGGGCTCGAGCTGCTCGCGAGGCTGGCCGAGGGGGAGGGGGAGGTGGCGGAGCGGGCCGCAGCGCTCCGGGCGGCGGCCGGCACCTGACCAGGTCGCGGGAGTCGCCGATCCACCCGAAAGAGGGATCCGGCGCCCTTCCAGCGCCCCGGAACACTGGGGATCCTTGGCCGGTGTCACCCGCTCGTAGTAAAGAGACCGCGCAGCGAGGGCCTCGAGCGGCTCCGGCTTCACCGGAGTCGCTCGTGGCGTATCGGGACCCGGATCATCCGGGCCCGGCCACGGAAGGGACAGTTCGAGTGAGCGAGAAGGAAGCAGGCATCGAGGTCCAGGGCACGGTCGACGAGGCCCTGGCCGGCGGCATGTACCGGGTCAAGGTCGACCAGGGGCCGATCGTCCTCGCCTATGCCTCGGGCAAGATGAAGAAGTTCCACATCCGCATCATCCCGGGCGACCGCGTCAAGCTCGAGCTCTCCCCCTACGATCTCACCCGCGGGCGCATCACCTACCGCGACAAGTGAGCCGTTCGCCCGGCCCCGGGCCGGCTGCGTGCCGGCTGGAGGCCACGGCGTGACTCCTCCCCCCCCAAGCGGAAGCTCTGGCTCGACTGGCAGCGCGGCCTGGCCGTGCTGTTCATGATCGAGTTCCACATCCTCGACGCCTGGATCGTGCCGGGGGGCCGGGGCGGCCACGAGGGGCTCTTCGACGCCCTCACCTGGCTCGGTGGCCTGGCGGCCCCGGGCTTCCTCTACATGGCCGGCCTCTCGCAGGCCCTCGCCGACGAGGCCCAGGCGCGCAAGGGGGTCGAACCCGCGGCGCGGCGCCGCGCCGCCATCGGCCGCGGCCTCTGGCTGCTCGGCATCGCCTACCTCTTCCGGATCTTCTCCTTCGTGGCCGGCGGCGCCTGGGGGCCGGGGTGGGGGCTGCCCTACCTGCTCGGCGTCGACGTCCTCTCGGTGGTCGGGTTCGGCCTGACGCTCTCGGTGAGGCTGGGCGCGTGGCACCCGCGCCGGCCGAGGCTGGCCACCTGGGGCGGCCTGGCGCTGGTGCTGGTCTCCTTCTTCTGGCGCGGCGCCTGGCGCTGGGAGGGCTGGCACGACATCCTCAAGGTCGACGTCCTCAACGTCATCGCCATCGGCATGATGGTCTCGGCCTTCCTCGGCATCGGGCGGCCGCGCCGGCTGGGCCTGCTGCTCACCGGGGGCGCGGCGCTGCTCCTGGTCCTGGTCACGCCGTGGCTGGGGGCCGCGCTGGCCTGGCGCGATCAGCCCGAGTTCCTGGCGCAGCTGTCGGCCCATCCGCTCCAGAAGCTGCTCGACGTCCCGGTCGCCTACCTCTACGGCCTCCCGCCGCGCAGCCAGTTCATGATCTTCAACTGGATCGCCTTCCTGCTGGCCGGCGCCGCCGTGGCGCCGCTGGTGACCGGGAGGAGCCGGCCGTTCCTGGTGCTGGGGATCGCCGCGGCACTCTACGGGGTGGGGCGGCTCATCGACCCCTTCATCACCATGCCGGTGAGCGACCCGACCTTCTGGTGGATCAACGCGCCCAGCTGGTTCCTCACCCGGCTGGCCATCCACGTCGGCATCACCGGGGGCCTGCAGCTCCTGCCCGATCTCCTCGAGAAGCCGCTGGCCTGGCTCTCGGCGCTGGGGCGCCAGTCGCTGGTCGCCTACATGGTCTCCCTGCAGCTGACCTACGGAGGCTCCGCCCGGATGATGGGGCTGCAGCACGCCGTGCCGCTGCCGCTGCTGCTCTCGACCATGGCGAACATGGTGGTGGCCATGGTGCTGGTGAGCCGGGCCTGGGAGTGGTGGCTGGCCTGGGAGCGGCAACGGCTGGCCAGCGCCGCCGCCCGGGGCTCAGCCCCCGCCGTCGGGTGACGGGACCGGGCCGAAGGCGAACCGGAGCGGCTCCTCCAGCGCCTCGTGCAGGGCCTCGTCGGTGAGCACCTGGAAGCCGTGGAGCCGGAGCAGCAGGTCGTCCACCCGGTCCCGGTAGGCGCGCTCGCCGAGCCCGGCGGCGACCAGCCCGTGGGCGCGGATGGGGCCGGGGATGATGGCGGCCAGGAAGCAGGCCTGGCGCGGGGTGAGGCGGCGGGCATCGACGCCGAAGTAGCGCTGCGCCGCCGCGCCGATCCCGTGCAGGCCCGGCCCCCACTCGATCACGTTCAGGTAGAGCTCCAGCAGCCGCACCTTGGGCAGGCTGGCCTCCAGCGCCACGGTCACCAGCGCCTCGCGCGCCTTGCGCGCCAGGGTCCGGTCGCGGGAGAGGTAGAGGTTCTTGGCCAGCTGCTGCGTGATGGTCGAGCCGCCCCGCACCACCCGACCGGCCTGGGCCCCGGCGGCGAGCGCGTCCAGCAGCTCGGCGAAGTCGAAGCCCGGGTGGCCGAAGAAGCCGGCGTCCTCGGCGGTGGTGACGGCCCGGATCACGTGCTCCGGCAGCTCCGCGATGGGGACGAAGCTGGCGCTGGACGGCCCGAGCAGCACCGAGGGCCCGTCGTCGCCCTCGGGGTGGGCCACGAAGGGGAAGAGGAGCCGGCTGGGCGGCGCGCTGGCGGCGGCGGCCCGCATGGGGGCGAGGTCGAGCGCGGCGCTCACGGTCCAGCCGACCAGCGGGGTGAGCGGACCCGAGAGCCGGAGCGAGCCGCCGAAGCGGCCGGGCGGGCGGGGGGCGGCCGGCGGTGGGGCCAGCGGCTCGGGGAGGGCCTCGACGAGGGCCCGGTAGTCGACCGGCGGGAGGAGCACCGAGAGCTCGAAGGAGGGCCGGGCGCCCAGCTGGAGCGCCCCCTCGACCTCGAGCCGCAGCGGCCCGAGCGCCTCGAGCCGGCCGTGGCGCAGCTCCAGCCGCCGGGTCGCCCGCGTCCACCCGAGCTCGGCCTCACCGCGCGCCGCCAGCGGGCCGATCGCCTCCGGGCCGAGCCGCTCGCCGCGCAGCCGCAGCCGGGTGATCGAGCCGCGCAGCGTGGCCTGCGCGCCCTCCGCGCTGGTGGCCCCGTCGACCTCCAGGGACAGGCGCCCCGCCTCGGCCCGCACGCCCGGGTCCCTGTCCGCCGCCGGGAGGTCGGCCGCCCCCAGGGTGGCCGCGGCGTGGAACGTCCAGCCGGGCCCGGGCGCCGACGGCCGGTCCAGCCGGACCACCACGTGGCCGCCGCCTGGGAGCCAGGCGTCCGCGTCGACCCGCTCTCGCTCGAAGGTGCGGCGACGCTCCAGCCGGGCGTCGAGCGGGCCGATCGCGAGGGCCCGGCCGCGCCAGGGGACGGTCACGGTGAGGTTGCGGATGCGGATGAACGGGTCGCGCGAGGGGCTCGCCGCCTCCTGCGGGCCAGCCGGACGGCGGCGAGCACGCCAGCGCTCCAGCGCCGCCAGCAGGTCCTGGCCACGCTCGCCCGGCGAGAGCCTGGCGCCGAAGAGCCTGATCGAGGCCGGCTCCAGCCGGCCGGACAGGGCCGCCAGGAGGCTGGCCCGGACCCGGATCCGCTCCACGGTGAGCAGCGGCTCGGCCCCAGGGGTGGTCGACGGGATGACCAGGGGTCCGAGCCAGGCGCGGAAGGCCCAGTCGATCTCCACGTGATCGGCCAGGTCCACCGGTCCGAGCCGGGCGCGGAGCTGGTCGAGGGCACGGGCCTGGATCCGGGCGTGGACCGCCGGCCGGTCGACGGCGGCATGGAGCGCGAGCCATGACACCCCCAGGAGCGCCACGGCGGCCAGCCCGGCTCGGGCCGCCCAGGGGAGGCGGCCCGGCACCGCGGGTCCGGGAGGTCCCTGCTTGGGGTCAGCGGGAGATTCCATCGTCGAGTCAAACGTCTAGCGGGGCACCTCCTGGGAGGCAACGGTTCGTCGGAGGGGAGGCGCCGGTCACTTTTCCTGTTAGACTTCGTCGAGCGCGATGACCCACTTTGGACCCACCCTCCGCCGCCGAAAGCGTCGGGACCGCCCCGGGCTCCGCACGGCCATGGCGGTGGCCATCTCGCTGCTGGCCAACTGGCTGCTGATGACCAGGATCGATCCGGGCGCGCTCGGGCTCGGGCCGGTCAAGGAGGTCCAGCCGATCGACCTGGCGAACCTGAGCGCCGCCGACTGGAACGCCAACCGGACCATCCGCGAACCGGGCACCGCGCCGGCGCCCAACGTCCCGCCGAGGCCTCGCGAGCCGCCCCCCGAGGAGCAGCGAAAGTTCCCCGGCCAGGTGGTCGAGACCGCCAGCTCCAACGCCAGGCCTCCCAAGGACACCAAGTACGTCTCCGACCGGGACAACTCGGTCGACAAGGAGACCCGCTCCCGCTTCCGCGGTCCGGGCGCGCCGGCGGCGCCGCCGGGGCCGGTCGGGCAGGGGGCGGCGGCCGCCACGGCCCAGGGCGGGCAGGATGGCAAGGCGGAGAAGCTCGTCGAGGGGCGCGTCGGCGAGCGCACCGGCCAGGACCGGAAGCTGGCCATGAACAAGCCGGCGCCCGCGGGCGACCGCCCCGCGCCGGTCGCCGGCGGAGAGATCCCGACGCTGCCGTGGCAGCCGCAGGTGGCGCCGGAGCCGGAGCGCTCGGCCGGCGCCTCCGGGGGCGGCGAGGGAGGGCAGCGTCGCCCGGGCCAGTACGATCCGCGCCTGGCGCTCTCGCCCCAGACGCTGGCCCGCCTGGCCGGCGGCGGCTCCCCGGACAAGCTCGACGGGGTGGACGAGGGGGACGGCACCTTCCTCAACACCCGCGAGTGGAAGTACGCGACCTACTTCAACCGCATCAAGCAGGCGGTCTCGTCCACCTGGAACCCGCAGCGGGCCCTCGACCAGCGTGACCCCGACCGGAGCCTGTTCGGCAACCGCGATCGCTACACGCTGCTCACCGTCACGCTCGACAACACCGGCCAGCTCAAGGACGTGGTGGTGAAGAAGACCAGCGGCGTGGAGTTCCTCGACAAGACCACCATCGAGGCCTTCAAGAAGGCCCAGCCCTTCGCCAACCCGCCGCCCGGGATCGTCGAGCCGAACGGCGAGATCCGCTTCACCTTCGGCTTCTACCTGGAGGTCGGCCACGGCTTCCAGATCTTCCGGGGCGGGCCGTGAGGCCGCCCGGCGTGGCCGGAGCGCGCTGGGCATGAGCACCGCGGTCCGACTGGCCATGCCGGCGCGCAAGCGGATCGCGCTCATCGCCCACGACCGGCGCAAGCCCGACCTGCTCGACTGGGTGGCCTACAACCGGGCGGTGCTCGTGGAGCACGAGCTCTTCGCCACCGGCACCACCGGGGCGCTGGTGGCGGAGCGGACCGGCCTGCCGGTGACCCGCTTCCGATCCGGCCCGCTCGGCGGCGACCAGCAGGTGGGCGCCCGCATCTCCGAGGGCGCCATCGACGTCCTGATCTTCTTCTGGGACCCGCTCGAGCCGCAGCCGCACGACCCCGACGTCAAGGCCCTGCTCCGGCTGGCGGTGCTCTACAACATCCCCACCGCCTGCAACCGCGCCACCGCCGACTTCCTGGTGGCCGCGCCGCTCTTCCACGGGGCCTACGACCGGCAGCTGGCGGACCACGACGCCGACCGGGCCGCCTGGCTGGCGGCGCAGCCGAGGCGCTGATGGGACCCCCGGGCGCGATGGGCCCGCCGGCGCCGCCGGCGCTGCTCCTGCTGCTCCAGGCGGCCGCCGCCTGCCACCTGGTGGCGCTGCTGGCCGCGGTGTTCCGGCCGCGCTGGGCCCGCGCGCCGCTGGCGCTGGGGGTGGCGCTCCAGCTCGGCTGGTCGATCTGGCGCGGCCTGCTCATCGGCTTCCTGCCGCTCACCAACAAGACCGAGTCCTTCGCAGCGGCGGCCCTGGCGGTGGCGCTGGTCGGCACCGTCGCCTTCCGGCCGGCCCGGGCCTGGCTCCTGCCCCTGCTGGCGGTGCTGGCCGCCGCCATGGCCGCGGCGCTGCTCCTGCCGCAGGGGCTGCACTGGCCGCCGCCCCTGATGCGGACCGTCTGGTACCCCACCCACGTGCCGCTCTCCTTCCTGGCCTACGGGACCTGGACCGCGGCGGCCGCCGCCGGGCTGGCCTGGTTCACGGATCGTGATCCGGGCTGGCTGGCGCTCCTCGATCGGCTCGGCCTGTGGGGCTTCGCCCTCTGGTCGCTCTCGATGATCTGCGGCGGGATCTGGGGGGTGGTGGCCTGGGGCGCCTGGTTCCTCTGGGACCCCAAGGTGGTCTGGTCGGTCATCCTCTGGTTCCACTCGGCCACCTTCGTGCACCTGCGGCTGGCGCCGTCGCTGGCCGCCCGGCCCTGGGTGCGGCCGGCGCTGGCCGTCGTCGGCCTGGCGCTGGTGCTGGTCGCCTACGTGGGCACCTCCTTCCTCTTCGGGCGGTCGAGCCATGCCTTCGGCTGACGGGCCCATCGGCCTCGGCCCGCCCCCGGCCGTGCGCCCCGACCGCTGGGCCTGGCTGCGCTCGCAGGGGCTGGGCGTGTGCTGTGGCCTGGCCACCGTGCTCCTGCTGGCCATCGGCTCGGTGGTGATGGCCGCGACCCGCGACGGGGCCTCGGCCGGCATCGGGCTCGACGACCTGGCCGGCTTCTTCGAGCGCCCCCACCTCGCCCACCTCTGGCTCTACGCGCTGGTCCCGGTGGCGGCGCTCTACGCCCTGAACACGCTGCTGGCCACCTGGGAGACGGTCACCACCCGCTGGCGGGCCGGGCTGCGGGCGCCGCGGGCCTACGCCGCGGCGGTGATGCACCTCGCCTTCCTGGTGGCGCTGCTGGCCCACCTGGTCGGCGGCTTCCTCTCGCGGGAGGGGGGCACCCACGTCGTCGCCGAGGGGTGGCAGCCTCTCCCCGGCTTCGGCGAGGCCCGGCTGGTCTCGCTGGCCGTGGACGAGCTCCCCAACGGCATGCCGCGGTCCGCCCGCGCCGCCCTCGAGCTGCGCGACGCCGCCGGCCGGGTCGAGGCGGCCGAGGTCGGCTACAACCAGCCGCTCCAGGCCGGGCTGGGGAGCCGGCTGGCGCTCCTCTCCGACCTGGGGCAGGTGCCGGTGGCCCGGCTGGCCTCGGGCGACGACGGCTGCGCGCTCGCCCAGGGGCAGCGCTGCACGCTGGGCGGGGAGGCCATCGAGGTGCTGGGCTTCGCCGCGCCGCGCGGGACCGGGTCGTCGCCGGCGCTGCTGCGGGTGGGCGCGGCCGGCGGCGGCCACCCGGCTCGCTGGCTCGCGCCCGGCGAGCTGCTGGCGCTCCGCAACGGCCGGCCGCTCCTGCTCGTCGAGACCGCGGTCGTCCCGGCGGTGGCGCTGCGGGTGCGCGAGACCCCGGGCCACCCGCTGGCGCTGCTGGCCGCGCTGCTGCTGGCGCTCGGGGTGGGGATGATGTGGCGGCGGCTGGCGCTGCGCTAGCCGCCTACTCCACCTTCATCCCGGGCGTCCAGCGCAGCACCGGCTTGCGGGCGGCGCGGGTCTCGTCGAGGCGGGCGCGGAAGGGCTTCTGCGGCGAGGCCTTGAGCCCCTCCGGATCCCGCCTGGCCTCCTCGGCGATGTCCTTCATGGCGGAGATGAAGGCGTCGATGGTCTCCTTCGACTCCGACTCGGTGGGCTCGATCATGATGGCGCCGTGGACCACCAGCGGGAAGTAGATGGTGGGCGGGTGGAAGCCGTGGTCGATGAGCCGCTTGGCCACGTCCATGGTGATGACGCCGGTCTCCTTCTGCGCGGTGTCGTCGAAGACCACCTCGTGCAGCGAGTCGGTCTGGTAGGGGAGGTGGTAGGCCCCCTGCAGCGCGGCGCGGACGTAGTTGGCGTTGAGCACGGCCAGGTCGGAGGTGGCCTTGAGCCCCTCCGGTCCCAGCTCGCGCAGGTAGGCCCAGGCGCGCACCATCATGCCGAAGTTGCCGTGGAACCCGTGGATCCGGCCGATGGTCTGCGGCCGCTCCGAGCGGTCGGTCACCAGCCGGTACGACTCGCCCTCCTTCACCACCACCGGGAGCGGCAGGAACGGGGCCAGGGTGGCCTTGACCGACACCGGCCCGGAGCCCGGGCCGCCGCCGCCGTGCGGCGTGGCGAAGGTCTTGTGCAGGTTGTACTGGATGACGTCGAAGCCCATGTCGCCGGGCCGGGCGTTGCCCAGCAGGGCGTTCATGTTGGCGCCGTCGCCGTAGACCAGCCCGCCCCCGGCGTGGACGATGCGGGCGATCTCGGCGATGTCGGTCTCGAAGACCCCCAGGGTGTTGGGGTTGGTGATCATGATGGCCGCGACGTCCTCGTCCATGGCCGCCGCCACCGTGTCGGGGTGGAGCCGGCCGTCCGGGCCGCTGGCCAGCTGGACGCAGGCGTAGCCGTTGAGCGCCGCCGAGGCCGGGTTGGTGCCGTGGGCGGTGTCGGGGATGAGCACCTTCTTGCGCGGGTTGCCGTGGGCGGCGTGCCAGGCGCGGATCACCATCAGGCCGCACAGCTCGCCGTGGGCGCCGGCCGCCGGGTTGAGCGTGGTGACGTCCATCCCGGCGATCTCGGAGAGGGCCCGCTCCAGCGCGTACATCAGCTCGAGCGCTCCCTGGGCGTGCTCGGCCGGGGCCAGCGGGTGGAGGCCGGCGAAGCCGGGGAGCCGGGCCAGCGCCTCGCTCGACTTCGGGTTGTACTTCATGGTGCAGGAGCCGAGCGGGTAGAACCCGGTGTCGATGCCGTGGTTCCAGACCGAGAGCCGGGTGAAGTGGCGGACCACCTCCAGCTCGGAGAGCTCGGGCAGCCCCTCGATGCCGCCGCGCACCAGCGCCGCGGGCAGGTCGTCGGCGGCGGCGGGCCCCGGGGCGGGGAGGGAGACGCCGCAGCGCCCCCGGGAGCCGTGCTCGAAGACCAGCGGCTCCTCGTAGACCAGGCCGCGCACCGCGCCGCCGAGGCCGGGGGCGTCCACCGCGGCGGAGGCGCCTTCCTTCTCCATGCTGGGCTTCCAGCCGGTCGGGTTGCTCACGGCTTCACCGCCTGGGCGAAGAGCTGGATCAGCTCGGGGGAGTGGAGCTCGGTGGCCACGGTGAGCAGGGCCCCCCGGGCTCGCGGGTGCTCCGGGTACCAGCGCGACAGCGGCAGGCCGGCGGCGAAGCCGCGCTTGGCCAGCCGGGCCACCACCGCCTCGGCGTCGCCCACGTCGAAGGCCTGCTCGTTGAAGACCGGGCCGTCGAAGACCGGGCGGATGCCCACCTTGCCCAGCGCGTCGCGCAGCAGCCGGGCCCGCTCGTGGTTGAGCCGGGCCAGGTCCGAGAGCCCCTGCTTGCCGAGCAGCGACAGGTGCATGGTGGCGGCCAGCGCGCACAGGCCGGCGTTGGTGCAGATGTTGGAGGTGGCCTTCTCGCGCCGGATGTGCTGCTCGCGGGTGGAGAGGGTGAGCACGAAGCCGCGGCGGCCGTGCTTGTCCACGGTGGCGCCGCAGACCCGCCCCGGCATCTGGCGGGTGAACTTCTCGCGGATGGCGAAGAAGCCGGGGGCCGGGCCGCCGAAGCCCATGGGGTTGCCGAAGCTCTGGAAGCTGCCGGTGGCCACGTCGGCGCCCAGCGCGCCGGGCGCCTGCAGCAGGCCGAGCGAGACCGCCTCGGCGGTGACCGCCACGGTGAGCGCGCCGGCCTTCCTGGCGATGGCGGCCGCCTCGGGCAGCGCGTCGACCACGCCGAGCGCGTTGGGCCAGCCGATGATGACGGCGGCGGCCCCCTCGGCGGCGCGGGCCAGGGCGGACAGGTCGGTGCGGCCGTCGGCGCCGAAGGGGACGGTGACGATCTCGTCGCCGGTGGAGGCCAGGTAGGTCGCCAGGGTGTCGCGGTAGGCCGGGTGGAGCGCCGCCGACACCACCACCCTGGAGCGGTCGGTCACCCGCGTCGCCATCAGCGCCGCCTCGGCCGTGCCGGTGGCGCCGTCGTAGAGCGAGGCGTTGGAGACGTCGAGCCCGGTGAGCAGGCTGACGAAGGTCTGCCACTCGAAGAGCGCCTGCAGGGTCCCCTGGGCGATCTCCGGCTGGTACGGCGTGTAGGCCGTGAAGAACTCGCCGCGCAGCAGGAGCTGGTCGACGGTGGGCGGGACGTGGTGCGGGTAGGAGCCGGCCCCGACGAAGGGTGGGTGGCTCACCACGTTGCGCGACGCCAGCCGGCCCAGCTCGCCGAAGAGGGCGATCTCGTCCAGCGCCGGCGGCACCTGGAGCGGGCGCTGCAGCCGGAGCGGGGCGGGGATGGAGCGGAAGAGGTCGGAGACCGACTTCTGCCCGACCACGTCCAGCATGGCGCGGACGTCGTCGGGGGTGTGGGGGTGGTAGCGCAACGGGGTACCTCCGCGGCGCGACGCGCCGCGACCGGGGGAGGGGAGGCTAGCCCTGCTCGTCGACGTGGGCCTTGTAGGCCTTGGCGTCCAGCAGCGCGGCCAGCTCACTGGGATCGGACGGCTCGATGGCGATCATCCAGCCCTCCTCGTAGGGATCCTCGTTGATGTTCTCGGGGGCCTCGACCAGCGGATCGTTCACCTCGACCACCTTGCCGGAGATGGGGGCGAAGAGCTCGGAGACGGCCTTGGTCGACTCGACCACGCCGAACGACTCCCCCTTCTTCACCTCGTCGCCGACGGCGGGCAGCTCGACGAAGACCACGTCGCCGAGCTGGTCCTGGGCGAAGTCGGTGATCCCGACCAGGACCTTGGCCCCCTTCTGGCGCGCCCACTCGTGATCCTTGGTGTACTTGAGATCGTCGGGAATGTTCATGGTCGCTCCTGGTCAGCTGGCCTTGCGGGAAAGGAAGGGGGTCTTCACCACCACGGCGGCCACCGGCTTGCCGCGGATCTCCACGGCCAGGGCCGAGCCCTCGGCGGCCAGCGCGGGCGGCACGTAGGCCAGCCCGATCGAGGTCTTGAGGGTGGGCGAGCGGGTGCCGCTGGTGACCACGCCGACGGGCAGGCCGTCCCGGACCACCGGGTGGCCGTGGCGGGCGATGCCGGGCTCGGTGAGCTGGAAGCCGACCAGCTTGCGCGACAGCCCCTGCTCCTTCTGCCGCTGGAGGGCGGCGCGGCCGATGAAGTCGCCCTTGTCGAGCTTGACCACCCAGGCCAGCCCGGCCTCGAGCGGCGTGGTCTCGTCGTCCATGTCCGAGCCGTAGAGCCGGTAGGCCATCTCCAGCCGGAGGGTGTCGCGGCAGCCGAGCCCGGCCGGCTGGATCCCCTCGGGCTGGCCGGCCACCATGAGCGCGTCCCAGAGCTTCTCGGCCTGGGCCGCCGGGCAGAAGAGCTCGAAGCCGTCCTCGCCGGTGTAGCCGGTGCGGGCCACCAGGCAGGCGACGCCCGCCACCGTGCCCGGCGCGTGGCGGTAGGTCTTGAGGGCGTCGAGGTTGGCGCTGGTGAGCCTCCTCAGCACCGCCTGCGCCTTGGGCCCCTGCAGCGCCACCTGGCCCCAGTCGTCCGACTCGTTGCGGACGTCGGCCCCGGCGGCGTGGGCCTTCAGCCACTCGAAGTCCTTGTCCCGGTTGGCGGCGTTGACGCAGACCAGCAGGTCCTCGGCCGAGCGCCGGTAGACGACCACGTCGTCGACGATGCCCCCGTTCTCGCGGCACAGGCAGCCGTACTGGGCCTGGCCGTCGGCCACCTTGGAGAGGTCGTTGGTGAAGACCGCCTGCAGGGCGGCCAGCGCCCGCGGGCCGCGGAACACCACCTCGCCCATGTGCGAGACGTCGAAGAGGCCGACCGCGTTGCGGACCGCCTCGTGCTCCTCGATGAGGCCGGCGTACTGGACCGGCATGTCCCAGCCGGCGAACTCCACCATCCGCGCGCCGTGGCGGAGGTGCGCTGCGTGGAGCGGCGTGCGGAGGGCCATCTGGACGTGCCTCGAGAAGGAGGGGACGGAGAAGCGGGCGGATTGTAGCGACGCCGACCCGGGAATCAAGCGATCCCGGATGGGATTCGACCCTTGAGACCGGCCCGGGCGGCGCGCGCGGCCACGCGCCGTCGGGGTCAGCGTCCCGGGTGCGTCCCCACCGCGCAGCGCACCGGCTCGCAGCGGCCGGAGCCGGAGGCGGCGCAGCAGTGGAGCGGCGCCCCGGCCGCGTCCTCGAAGCGGTAGTCCCAACCGTCGGCGCGCACCGTGAGCACGCCGAGCCCCCAGGCGGTGGAGGCGAAGAGCAGCCGGCCGCCGGTGCTGGTGGTCTCGAAGCGCTCCCGAGGGCGGGCGGTGGCGCCGTTGCCGGAGACCAGCACGTCGACGCCGGCGGCGGTGCGCAGGTGCTGCAGGTCGTGGTCGTGCCCGACCAGCCAGGCGCGGACCCGTCCCGCCGCGGCGGCCTCGACCCGGGCCATGCGCGCCGTCCGCTCCGGCTCGTCGAAGTCCCCGACGTGCTCGCCGGCCAGGGTGGGCGGGTGGTGCATGACCACGAAGCAGGCGCGCCGCTCGCAGCCCTCCAGCGCGCTCGCCAGGAAGGCCAGCTCGGCGTCCAGCGTGAAGCCGCCGTAGTCGGCGTAGACGGTGTTGGAGTCGAGCACCACCAGGCGGACCACGCCCTCGTCGACCAGGTAGTGGCGGCCCGGCATGGACCAGAGCGGCGAGCGGTGGGCGACGGCGAGGCAGGCCTTGCGCCGGGCGGTCTCGTCGGTGCCGAGCCCGGCGGCGCCGCAGGCGTGCCGCGAGTAGACGTCGTGGTTGCCGAGCGCCAGCACCGGGCGCGGCGGCCGCCCGGCCAGCAGCCCCGCCAGCGGCCCCTCGTGGAGCCTGGCCAGGGCCGGGTCGGGCGGGCCGGCCGGCGGGGTGGCCACCGTGTTGCCGTCGGGGGCGAAGGCGCAGGCCTCGGCCCCGGGGCCGGCGGCGTCCAGGCCGCACGGGTAGATCAGGTCGCCGGCGAAGGCGGCCAGCGCGAACGGGGCCCGGGCGTGGGCCGCCGTGATGGCCTGCGCCACGGCCGCCTGCTGGGCCGTCCGCTCGCCGAAGTCCCCGACGTGGAGCACCCGCACGCCGCCGGCGCTGCCCGCCAGTGCCGGGCCGGGCGCTACGGCGCTCCCATGACGGACGGTGTAGGGGCTGGGGGCGGCGCAGCCCGCGCACCCGCCGGCGGTGGCCAGCAGCGCGGTGGCGACGGCCGCCCGGAGGCTCACCGCAGCGTCCGCGCCGCCAGCGCCACGGTGTTGGCCAGCAGCATGGCGATGGTCATCGGGCCGACGCCGCCGGGGACCGGCGTGATGGCGGCGGCGCGCCGCGAGGCCTCGCCGAACTCCACGTCGCCGACCAGCTTGCCGTCGGCGCCGCGGTTCATCCCGACGTCGATGACCACCGCGCCAGGCTTGATCCAGGCGCCCTTGATGAGCTCGGCCTTGCCGACCGCGGCGATCACCACGTCGGCGCGGCCCACCTCGGCGGCCAGGTCGGGGGTCCGGGAGTGGGCGATGGTGACGGTGGCGTGGCGCTCCAGCAGCATGGCCGCCTGGGGCTTTCCCACGATGTTGGAGCGGCCCACCACCACGGCGTGCTTCCCCTTGAGCTCCACCCCGGCCTCGTCGAGGAGCCGCATCACGCCGAAGGGGGTGCAGGCGCGCGGCGCCGGCTTGCCGGTCCACAGGCAGCCGACGTTGAAGGGGTGGAAGCCGTCGGCGTCCTTGGCCGGCGAGATGGCCTCCAGCACCGCCTGCTCGGCGATCTGCTTCGGCAGGGGGAGCTGGACGAGGATGCCGTGCACGGCCGGGTCGGCGTTGAGCCGGGCGATGAGGGCCAGCAGCTCGGCCTGGGTGGTGCTGTCCGGCAGGTGGTGCTCGGTCGAGACGATGCCGGTCTCGGCGCAGGCCTTGATCTTGTTGCGGACGTAGACCGCCGAGGCCGGGTCGTCGCCGACGCGGACCACCGTGAGGCCGGTGGCCACGCCCCGGGCCTTCAGGGCCGCCACCTGCTCCGCCACCTCCGCCCGGACCCGGGCGGCCACCGCCTTGCCGTCGATGATCATGGGGTGCGGAGTATAGCCGCCTTCCGCCCCGTCGGGGCCGGTCGTGGGCGGGCCGTCGGGCTATCATCGAGCCAACGAGGGAGGAGGCGGCGATGGGCGAGAACTGCACGGTGTGTGGCACCCCCCTGGACGAGGGGGCGTCGTGCGTCACCTGCGCGGCGAAGCAGGAGGGGCTGGGCCTGCTCTTCCGCAGCGACTACCCGCAGGTGCGGGAGCTGATGACCTTGCTGGAGGAGCAGGGGCTGGCGGCGGAGATGGAGAAGGTGCCCGGGACCACGCCGCAGGAGCGCCACCATCCCAAGTGGAACCTCTACGTCCCGGAGGCCGAGGTGGAGGCGGCGCGCGCCTTCCTGGGCCGCGACTGGTCGGGGCTGCTCGACGACGCGGGCGCGCGCGAGGCGGCGGCGCGTGGGGCGGCTGGCGTGGACCTCGACCAGGGGGGCGAGATCGACTGCCCGGCCTGTGGCCACCGCTTCGCGGCCTCGGCGGCCCAGGCCGAGTGCCCGGAGTGCGGGCTCTCGCTCGGTGCCCCCGGGGAAGCCTAGGGGGGGCTGGCCGCGCGGCTGGTGGGGCGAGCCAGGTTCGCCTGTCGGATCAGCCGCTTGACGCCGCCCCGGCAAAATTCGCGCCGGCCCTTGAATAGCCGGGTCGGGGCCGGCGTCCGAACCGCAACGACCCAGGCCGCCCGAGCGGCCGACCCAAGGAGAACACCACATGAAGTTTGCCAAGATCGTCGCCGCCCTCGTCGCCTTCGCCTTCGTCGCCCCGGCCTTCGCCGAGGAGGCCAAGAAGGCCGCTGCCCCGGCTGCTGCCCCGGCCGCCGCCCCCGCGAAGGAGGAGAAGAAGGCCGAGAAGAAGGCGGAGCCGGCCAAGACCGAGAAGAAGGCCGAGAAGAAGGCCGAGCCGGTCAAGGCCGAGCCCAAGGCCACCGAGAAGAAGTAGCTCGCTTCCTGCCGTGCTTCAGGCGCGCCGGTTCCGCGAGAGCGGGGCCGGCGCGCTTCGTCTTTGGGCTCCGGGGTCAGCGCCGCAGCAGGATGGCGGTCACCAGCTCGGGCGCGGCGACGGCCCGGTCGAGGGTGGCCGCCAGCTCGCCGGCCTGTCGGCGGGCCAGCGCCAGCAGGAGCGTCCCCGCCTCGCCGCGTCCGGCCAGCCTCGGATCCTCGATCCGCCCCAGCCGCCCCGCCACCGCCGGCAGCTCCACCACGGGGATGGGCGCCGGCTCGAAGCGCCGCCCCATCCACTGGTTGGCCAGCGCCGTCAGGTAGAGGGCCGACAGGCGCGGCGCCTCGCCCTCGGCCTGCGCCGGCACCAGCGCCAGCTCGCGCGCCAGGGCCGCCAGCCCCTCGCAGAGGTCGAGCGCCGCGGCGGCCAGCGAGAGATCGGCGGCGGTGAGGAAGCGGCGCGGCTCCAGCGCCGCCAGGGCCGGCGATCCCCACTCCTCGCGGGGTCGCTCGATGCCGGGGTGGAAGCGGGGCCGGCGGGAGGAGAGCGCGGCCAGCAGCTCGCCGAGCGGCGCGTCGAGGAGCGGCGCGGAGCGCCGGCCCACCGCGCCGGCCTTGAAGAGCCGATCGGCGCGCCAGGAGAGCTCCAGGACCCGCCCGAACCCCTCCTGGAAGAGCCGCTTCACCGGCGTGCCGCCCAGCACCTCGGCGGCGCGGGCCTCGTCGCCGCCGGCCAGCCGCTCCAGTCCCAGCTCCACCATGGCGCGGGCGCCGGCCACCGCCGCGCGGACCTGGTCGAGCTCGACCGGGTCGATGCCGTCGGCCACCAGCACGGCGTTGCCGGCGGTGACGAGCTGCATGTCGAGCGCCTCCCGGTCGGCGGGATCGAGGCCCCGGGCGGCGCGGGCCAGCAGCGACCGCTCGGCCAGCGGGGCCAGGAAGAAGCCCGGGGCGCGGCGGGGCTGGCCCGGCGCCTCGGCGGGGCGGGCCGGCGGCCGGGCGTACCAGGAGAGGGCCTCCTCCATCGACGGGTAGCCCAGGTCGGCGAGCCGCCCCTGCCGCCAGCGCAGGGCCGTCTCCTCCAGCTCGCTGGGGAGCTCCCAGGTGATGGCGGCGAGCAGGCGCGAGAGCTTGAAGGGATCCTCGGCCTCGATGTCGTCGAGGAGGCCCCGCACCGCCACGTACTCCGACCCCTCCACGAGGAACTCGACCAGGTACTCGTTGTCGGGCGTGCGCATGACCTGATCGCCCTGGACGTCGGGGTCGTCGTTGACCCGCAGGTCGTGGACGCGGATGGCGTCGCGCAGCACCAGGTCGACCAGCTCCACGTCCAGCGTCCGCATCTTCCGCGCCAGGCGGGTCGCCAGCCGGGTGTCCTGCTGGGCGCCGGTGCGGGCCGCGCGCAGCCAGGGGAGGGCGCGGCGCGGCTCGAACCGCCCCTGCCGCCAGGCGTCGAGGTCGAGGAAGGTGCGGAACTGCTCGGCCGAGGCCAGCTGGACCAGCTCGACCGCGTCGGCCAGGCCGATCTCGCGGATGGTGAAGTAGAGCTCGTCGGCGGGGAGGGCCCGGACCAGCGCCCCCGGGTCGGGCGCGCCGAGGATCAGGTCGAGCCGGCGCCGGCCGCTGGCCACGGCCAGCTGGGCGCGCAACGGCCCCAGCTGCGCCGGGGTGAGGGGCTGCTCGGGAGCCTTCGCCATGTGGGAGGGGCGCCCCGGGCGCCCGACGCTACGCCGACGCGGCGACGGTGGAGCGGCGGCCCGCCTTGACGACCTTGTTGGCCTTGAGGCAGCGGGTGCAGACGCGGACGTGCTTCACCTCGCCGGCGTCGTTGACGCGGACGGAGCGGAGGTTGGGGAGCGACCGGGTCTTGGACTTGTTGTTCGCGTGGGAGACGGTGTTGCCGACGAGCGGCCCCTTCCCACATACAGCGCAGCGGCGTGCCATGTCTGATTCTCCGAAAACCGAAAGAGCGCGGCATATTACGGATCCGCACCCGAAAAGCAAGGGGGGTGCCACGAAAGCGGGAAGCGGAGGGTCGGCTACCGCCGGCCCTTCGCGCCGAGCAGTCCCGCCACGTGCGCTGCGGCCTGCAGCCCGGCGAAGAGCTCACCCTCCAGGCCGAGCCCCGGGAGGACCTCGCCGCTGGCCAGCCAGGCGTTCTTCCATGGCGCCCGGAGCGGCAGCCCCCCCAGGCCCAGCGGCGCCGCCTGCTCGAAGCGCAGGTGATGCGCCGCGGGCGGCGGCTCGGCGCGGTGCACCAGGTGCCGCTCGTGGAAGGGGAGCGCGGCGTCGAGGGCCCGGCCCAGGCGGGCGCGAGCCGCCTCCTCGTCCCCGCCGGGCGGGAGCAGCGTGTAGGCGGACGCGGCGAGGTGGCCCGCCACGGCCTCGGGCGGTGCGCCCCGCCGCGGCTCGCGGCGGGCCGGCGCCAGCTCGAGCAGGACCGCGCCCGCCACCGCGCCGTCGGCCTCGAGGACGCAGCGCCGCGTCGCCCAGCCCGGGCGGGCGGGCGTCGGCGCGGAGCAGGAGGTGGCGGGCGGCGAGCCGGGCGCCGGGCCGCACCGCCGCGAGCGCCCGGGCCAGCCGCCCGTCCCGACCCTCGGCCGGGAGCCGGTCGGCCACGCTCGCCAGGGGCGCGGCGATGACGAAGGCCCGCGCCAGCCAGGAGTCGGAGGTGCCGGCCACCCTGACCGTGGTGAGCCGTCCGCGATCGACCCCGATGGCCTCGATGCGGGCCGGCTCGGCCGGGGTGCCGAGCACCTCGCCCCGGGTCTCGGAGATGCGCCGGCGCAGCCCCTCCTCCATGCCGCCCGAGCCGGCGACCGGGTGGTGCAACCCTCCCAGCGCGACCCCGGCCAGCCGGGCCAGGGCGAACGCCGAGGGCGGCCCGTCGAGCCGGCCGAGGAAGCCGGCCAGGGCGGTGAGGGCCGACGCCAGCGGCGAGCCGTCGAGCGGGGCCAGGGGCGACGGGCCGGTGAGCAGCGCCCGGTCGATGCCGGTGTCCGCGGCGGCGCGCCCGATGGCGCGCTGGAGCGTCCAGCGATCCAGCAGGCCGGCGGGCGGGAGCGGCGGTGCGCCCTTCAGCAGCGCGCCTCCCAGCTCGGCGGCGGTGGCCAGGCGGGCCAGCCCGGCGCCGAGCGCCGCGGCCTCTGCGGGCCACTCGCGGTGAAGCCCCCGCCCCAGCGCCGCGGCGTCAGGGGCCAGCTCCAGGCGGTGGCGCGGCAGCAGCACCTGGAGCGCCGGATGCAGCGGCTCCAGCGAGCGGGCCGTGTCGGTGGCCAGCCCGAGGTCGGTGAGCAGGGCCTCGGCGGCGGGGAGGGCGCGCAGCGCGGGACGCAGCCGGGGCCCGGCCGGGAAGAGCCAGCCGCCGTCGGCCACGGTCGGGCTGGCGCCCCCCGGGTCGATGAGCAGGACGCGGAAGCCCCGGCGGGAGAGCAGGGCGCCGGCCGCCGCGCCGCCCACGCCGCCCCCGAGGACGCAGACGTCGTAGACGCGCTGGGTGACCGGCGGCTTGAAGGCGGTGGCCATGCGAGGGCTCAGGCCAGCTCGACGGCGGGGGAGCGGAGCCGCTCGGCCGGCGCGGCGGCGCCATCGAGCCGGACCCGGCGTCCCTCCAGCGAGAGCCGTCCCTCGGCGATCCACTGGATGGCCTGCGGGTAGAGCCGGTGCTCCTGCTCGAGGATGCGCGCCGCCAGGGTGGCCTCGGTGTCGCCCTCCAGCACCGGCACGGCGGCCTGGACGATGATGGGGCCGGTGTCGGTCCCCTCGTCGACGAAGTGCACCGTGCAGCCCGCCACCTTGACGCCGGCCTGCAGGGCCTGTCGCGGGCCGTGCAGCCCCGGGAAGGACGGCAGCAGCGCCGGGTGGATGTTCACCACGCGTGGACAGCCGCGGGTCTCGGCCGAGGGTCCGAAGGCGCGCAGGAAGCCGGGGGTGACCAGCCGCATGTAGCCGGCCAGGCCGACCAGGTCGACCCGGGCCTGGCGCAGGCGCTCCACCAGGGCCTGGTCGTAGGCGGACCGGTCGGCCACGCCCTTCGACGGCAGGCAGGCGGTCTCCACGCCGGCCCGCGCCGCCCGCTCGAGGGCCCCGGCCTCGGGGACGTTGGAGAGGACCAGCGCCACCTCGGCGTCGATGCGGCGTGCGGCGCAGGCGTCCAGCAGGGCCTGGAGGTTGGTCCCCCCGCCCGAGGCCAGGACGCCCAGCCGGATCACCGGACCACCTCGCAGGTCGCCTCGCCGGCGCCCTTCTCGATGGCGCCCACGGTCCAGGCCTGCAGGCCGCGGCCGCGCAGCACCTCGTGGACCGCGGCCTCGTCGCCCGGTGCCACCACGATGGTGAGCCCGAGCCCCATGTTGAAGGTCCGGTACATCTCCTCGCGCGGGACGTTCCCCTCCCGCTCGATGAGGTCGAAGATGGGCGGCCGCTCCCACCGCCTCTCCTCCAGGACCGCCCGGGTGCCGTCGGGGAGGTTGCGCGGCATGTTGCCGGGCAGCCCGCCGCCGGTGATGTGGCCCAGCGACTTGACCGCCACCCGCTCCAGCAGGGCCAGGACGTCCTTGGCGTAGATGCGGGTCGGCTCGAGGAGCAGGTCGACCAGGGGCCGGCCGCCGCAGGACGGCACCCGCCAGTCGAGCGGGTGCCTGTCCAGCAGCGCCTTGCGGGCCAGCGAGTACCCGTTGGAGTGGAGCCCCGACGAGGCCACGCCGATGACCACGTCGCCGGGGACCACCTGCGTGCCGTCGACGATGCGGGACCGGTCGACGCACCCGACGGCGAAGCCGGCCAGGTCGTACTCGCCCCGCTCGTAGAAGCCGGGGAGCTCGGCGGTCTCCCCGCCGATGAGGGCGCAGCCGGCCTGCAGGCATCCGGCGGCGATCCCCTTCACCACCTCCGCCCCCTGCTCGGCGGAGAGCTTGCCGGTGGCGTAGTAGTCGAGGAAGAAGAGCGGCTCGGCGCCGACCACCGCGATGTCGTTGACGCACATGGCGACCAGGTCGATGCCGACCGTGGCGTGGCGGTTGGCGGCGAAGGCCACCTTGAGCTTGGTGCCGACGCCGTCGGTGCCGGAGACCAGCACCGGCTGCGGGTACTTCGACACGTCGAGGGCGAAGAGCCCGCCGAAGCCGCCGATCCCGGCCAGCACCTCCGGTCGCAGGGTGGGCCGGGCGTGGGGCTTGATCAGCTCGACGAGCCGGTCACCCTCGTCGATGTCGACGCCGGCGTCGCGGTAGGTGAGGGACATGCGCCCCCTGTACCGCGGGCGGGGGCGGGGCCGCAAGGCGGGCGCGCCGGCGGCCGGGCCCGGCGGTCTGGTACCATCGCGCCTTCCGATGCCCGCGCCCCGTCGCGCCCTGCTGCGCACCGACGCCTTCCGGCTCGCGCTCTACGTCGGGCTGGTGCTGACCGGCCTGCACGTGCTCGACGTGCTCTGGGCGCGCAAGGGCTCCCAGCTCCCGGTGGTCTCGCGCATCGAGAACGCCGTTCAGGACTACACGCTCACCACGCTCCGCGGGCCCCGCACGCCGTCCGGCGACGTGGTGATCGTGGCCATCGACGAGCGCTCCATCGAGGCGGAGGGGATCTGGCCCTGGAGCCGGGCCCGGATGGCCCGGCTGGTGGACGCGCTGGCCGCCGCCGGCGCGGCGGCGGTGGGCTTCGACATGATCTGGAGCGACGCCGACGTCGAGGGCCGGCGCGCCGCCGACGTGGCCCGCCAGGTCAAGGAGGCCCGTGCCGGGGCCCGCGGCGAGGAGGCCGCCAGGCTCGACCGGATCTGGCGTGCCGCCCAGGGGCGCGACCCGACCATCCCGCCCGACGCCGACCCCACCGGGCTGCTGGCCGACGCCATCGAGCGGGCCCACAACGTCACCATCGGCTTCATGTTCCGCAGCGACGTGGCCAGCCCCGCCGCCGGGGCCGAGGCGGTGGAGCGGCTCCGCTTCTTCCGCACCGACGCGGTGCACCTGCTGGGGCCCGGCGGGCGGCTCGTGCCCGACGCGGCGGGCGGCCGGCGCGCGGCCGGCCGCACCTTCCCGGGCGTGCTGGCGCCGGTGGAGGAGGTGCTGCGGGTCTCCGACAGCGGCGGCTTCTTCACGGTGCTCCCCGACGCCGATGGCGTCATCCGCCGCTACCACCTGGTGGCCAGCGCGGGCGGGAGCACCTTCCCGTCGCTGGGGCTGGCGCTGCTGGCCCGGGTCGAGGGGCGCGGCGGCATCCCCGCCCCGGTGGTGCCGATCGGCGTGGCCGGCTCCAGGGTGCTGGTGGGGGCGCGGGTCGGCGACCTGGAGATCGCCACCGACGACTTCGGGCGGGCACCGCTCTCCTACTACGGCCCCTACCGCGACTTCCCCACCGTCTCCGCCGCCGACCTGCTGGCCGGCCGGGTCCCGCCGGACCGGCTCCGCGGCAAGCTGGTGCTGGTGGGGGCCACCGCGCCCGGCACCTGGGACCAGCGGGTGACCCCGTTCGACGACAACGCCCCGGGCGTCATCACCCACGCCACCTTCGTCGAGAACGCGATCCACGGGCAGCTGCTGGAGCGCTCGCAGTGGGTGGTGGCGGCCGAGGTGCTGGCCATGACGCTGGCGTCGGTGGCGCTGGCCTGGCTCTTCTCCCGGGTCGGCCCGGTGGCGGCCGCGCCGGCCCTGCTGGCGGTGGCCGCGGCCTGGGCGGTGGTGGCGGTGCTGGCGCTGCGCCGCTTCAACCTGGTGCTGGCCACCGGGCTGCCGCTGGTGCAGGTGCTGGGCATGTTCCTCACCGCCACCACCTACCGCTTCTTCTCGGAGGAGCGGGCCAAGCGCAAGGCGCGCGAGTCCTTCTCCCGCTTCCTGGCGCCGGCCATCGTGGACGAGGTGCTGGCGCGCGAGGGGTCGGTGCAGCTGGGAGGCGAGAAGCGCGAGCTGACCGCGCTCTTCGCCGACATCCGCGGCTTCACCACCATCTCCGAGCGGCTCGACCCGCCCCGGCTGCTGGAGCTGCTCAACCAGTACCTCACGCCCATGACCGACGTCATCGTCTCCCGCCACCAGGGGACGCTGGACAAGTACATGGGCGACGCCATCATGGCGTTCTGGGGCGCGCCCCAGGCCCAGCCGGATCACGCGCTGCGGGCCTGCCGGGCGGCGGTGGACATGCTCTCCGAGCTGGACCGGCTCCGGCCGGGCTGGCTCGCCGCCGGGCTGCCCGACGTCGACATCGGCATCGGCCTCAACACCGGGCCCATGTCGGTCGGGTTCGTCGGCAGCCAGGATCGCTTCTACAACTACACCATCCTCGGCGACGCGGTGAACCTGGCCTCGCGCCTGGAGGGGGCCAACAAGCAGTACGGCACGCGCATCATCATCGGGCCGGAGACCTGGGCGCAGGTGCAGGGGCGGGTGGTGGCGCGGCCGCTCGACCTGGTGCGCGTCAAGGGGAAGCAGGAGCCGGTCCGCATCTACGAGCTGCTGGGGATGGGGACGGCCTCGCCGGCGCAGGCCGCCTTCCTCGAGCCCTTCGGCCTGGGGTACGCCGCGTGGCAGGCCCAGCGCTGGGACGAGGCCATGGACCACTTCCGCGAGGCCGACCGGCGCCGCGGTGGCGACGAGTGCTCCCGGGTCTACCTGGCGCGGTGCGAGCGGATGCGGCGTCAGCCGCCCGGGCCAGGATGGGACGGCGCCTTCACCATGGAGAGCAAGTGAACGCGTGGCGTTCAAGGGTGCGTGGCGCCTGGACCTTTCGTTGACAGCCCGGGGCCACGTCGGCAAAGTGACCCGCGAGGAAACCACCCCCACATGTCCGACGATCCCCTCCTCCAGCGCTTCGGCCGGGAGTTCCCCCGCGGGACCGTCCTCTTCCGGGAAGGCGACGAGGGGCGGGAGATGTTCGTCGTCAACGCCGGGAGCGTGACCATCACCAAGCGGGTGGGGGAGGTGGAGAAGATCCTCTCCCGCCTCGGCCCGGGCGAGTTCCTCGGCGAGATGGCCATCCTCAACAACAGGCCGCGGAGCGCCACCGCCATCTGCGCCGAGGACTGCCGGCTGCTGGTGATCGACGCCAGGACCTTCGAGACCATGATCCGCTCCAACGCCGAGATCGCGGTCCGGCTCATCAAGAAGCTCTCCGACCGCCTGGCCGAGGCCAACGAGCAGATCGAGAACCTGCTGCTCACCGACGCGGCCTCGCGGGTGGTCCACTGGCTGCAGGTGACCGCCGAGCGCGGCACCCGCACCGCCGCCGGGATGAAGATCGACATGGCGCCGCGGGACCTGGCGGCCCGCGTCGGGGTCCGGCCCGACCAGGCCGACGAGGCCCTGATGAAGCTGGTCAAGGCCAGGATCGTCTCGGTCCACCCCGACGGCTTCGTGGTGCCCGATCTCGACAGGCTCCGCCACTTCCTGGAGTTCCTGCAGATGAAGGCCCAGTTCGGGGAGGCGGGGTGAGGTTCCAGCGTCCTGGGCTGCTCGGGGGGCGAGCTCCCGCACCACCGGACCACCTGCTTCCTGGTCGACGGGCGGCTGGCCATCGACGCCGGGGCCCTGACCGCGTCGCTGCCGCTCAAGCAGCTGCTCAAGGTGGACGACGTGGTGCTGACCCACAGCCACTTCGACCACGTCAAGGACGTGCCGCTGCTGGCCGACCTGGTGGCGGGGCGGCGCCGGTCGCCGGTGCGCGTCCACGCCTCGACCGAGTGCGCCCGCACCCTGCGCAAGAACGTCTTCAACGGCAAGCTCTGGCCCGACTTCACGCGCATCCCCTCGGCCCGGTCGCCGGCGCTGCAGGTGCGCGCCTTCTCCACGAGGAGCGCCTTCCGGGCCGGCGGCCTGCGCTTCCAGCCGGTGCCGGTCCGTCACCCGGTCGAGTCGGTCGGGTTCGTGGTCTCCAGCGCCCGCAGCTCGTTCGCCATCTCCGGCGACACCGGGCCGACCAACCGGTTCTGGAGGCAGGTCAACGCCACCCCTGGCCTCAAGGCCCTGCTGGTCGAGCTCTCCTTCCCCAACGAGCTGCAGCGGCTGGCCGACCTGTCCGGCCACCTCACGCCCGGCACCCTGGCCCGGGAGCTGTCCAAGCTCGACCGGGGCGACCTGCCCATCCTGCTGTACCACCTGAAGCCGGCCCACGTCGGCACCCTGCGCCGCGAGGTGGCGGCGCTGAGGCTGCCGAACGTCCGCATCCTCGAGATGGGTGACACCTTCAGGTTCTGAGTGGCCGGCGGCGCCCATGACGCGCCTGGTCGAGCCACGGGCCTGCCCAGCCTGTTTCCCGGGACCCGCCCTTGGGTGTAAACAGGCCCGGCCCGATCGCGCCGCTGCACGGGCACGACCGTCCCGAGGAGCTCCGCACCCATGGCCTGGTTCTCGAAGGAAAAGAAGCTCAAGTCCAAGGGTGGCCCGGCCGAGCCGCAGCCGGCCCCCGCCAAGAAGGGCGAGGGGATCTGGAACAAGTGCGACGGGTGCGGCGAGGTCATCTACAAGGCCGACCTGGAGAAGAACTGGAACGTCTGCCCGGGGTGCGGCCATCACGAGGTGCTGCCGGTGCGGCGGCGCTTCGACCTGCTGATGGATCCCGGCACCTTCCAGGAGCTCGACGGCGATCTCACCCCGCAGGACCCGCTCGGCTTCACCGACGCCAAGAAGTACAAGGACCGGCTCAGGTCCACGCTCAAGGCCACCGGGCTGCGCGACGCCTTCGTCTCGGGGGTGGGGTCGATCGGCGGCCACCCGGTGTCGATCGGCTCCTTCGCCTTCGAGTTCATGGGGGGATCGATGGGCTCGGTGGTCGGCGAGAAGGTGGCGAGGGTCATCGATCGCGCCTACGAGCGGCGCATCCCCTGCCTGGTCTTCAGCTCCACCGGCGGCGCCCGCATGCAGGAGGGGATCTTCTCCCTGATGCAGATGGCCAAGACCTCGGCGGCGCTCAACCGCTTCCGCGCCGTGCGCAAGCCCTACGTCTCGGTGATGCTCCACCCCACCACCGGCGGGGTGGCCGCCTCCTTCGCCTGGCTGGGCGACGTGGTCATCGCCGAGCCCAAGGCCCTCATCGGCTTCGCCGGCCCGCGCGTCATCGAGCAGACCATCCGCGAGAAGCTGCCGCCCGGCTTCCAGCGCTCCGAGTTCCTCCTCGAGCACGGGATGATCGACGCCATCGTGCCGCGGCTGGAGATGCGCGACCGGCTGACCCAGATCCTCTCGCTCCTCGGCTGAGGGCGGGGCCGACGGCCCGGCATGATCGATCCGCACCGGTACCTCGAGGCGCTCTCGCCGCTGGCGATGCGCTTCGGGCTCCAGCGCATGGCGCGCGCGCTGGACGAGCTGGGCCACCCGGAGCGGGTGGCGCCCATCCTCCACGTGGCCGGCACCAACGGGAAGGGTTCCACCTGCGCCATGGCCGCCGCCGCCCTGGGGGCGGCCGGGCTGCGGGCCGGGCTCTACACCTCGCCCCACCTCGAGCGGTTCAACGAGCGCATCGCCGTGGGCGGCGCCTCCATCTCCGACGCGGCGCTGGCGGAGGCGGTGGCCGAGGTCCGGGCCGCCTGCCCCTGGCACGACGGCGGCGAGCCCGAGGACCGGCTCAGCTACTTCGAGTTCGCAACCCTGGCGGCGCTGGTCCACTTCGCGCGCGCCGAGGTCGAGGTGACGGTCCTCGAGGTGGGGCTGGGGGGACGGCTCGACGCCACCAACGTGGTGACGCCGGCGGTGACCGCCGTGGCCGCCATCGGGCTCGACCACACGCAGTGGCTCGGGGACACCGTCGAGGCGGTGGCGCGGGAGAAGGCCGGCATCTTCAAGCGGGGCATCCCGGCGGTGGTGCACGCGGTCCAGCCGCCGGGCGTGCACGAGGTGCTGCGCGAGTCGGCCGCGGCGGCCGGGGCGCCCTTCGAGATCGCCCCGCCGGGCTGGGAGGGACCGCTGGCGCTGGCCGGGGCACACCAGCGCGGCAACGCCGGGCTGGCCGCTGCGGCGCTGCGGGCGCTGCGGCGCCGCGGCGTCACCGTGGGCGAGGCGGAGATCGCCCGTGGCCTGGCCGCGGCGCGCTGGCCCGGCCGGCTGGAGCTGGTGGACGGCGTGCTCCTCGACGGGGCGCACAACCCGGACGGCGCGCGGGCCCTGGCGGCCGCGCTGGCCGAGCTGCACCCGGGACGGCCGGTGGAGCTGGTGTTCGGCGCGCTGGGCGACAAGGACCACCACGCCATGCTGGCCGCCCTGGCCGGTGCGGTGCGGCGGCTCCACCTGGTGGCGCCGGCGACTCCCCGGGCCCGCGCCGTGGAGGAGCTGGGCGCTGCGGCCGGGTCGCTGGGGCTGGTCGCCACGCGCCACGGCGGGCTCCCCGCGGCGCTGGCGGCGGCGCGCACCGCGGCCGGGCGCGAGGGGCTGGTGGTGGTGGCCGGCTCGCTCTACCTGGTGGGCGAGGCCCGCGGCCTGCTGCGCTCCCGGTGAAGGGTGGGTGGCGCACCGATATCGCCGCCAGGCCGGATTCTTCGGGGCTCCGGAGGCGCATGCTATCTTTTTCGCCGGATTCGACCGACGGAGCCCTCCGATGCGATCCAGCCTTCCCCTGGCCTTCTTCCTCTTCCTCGCCGGCGCCGCCCAGGCGCAGGACCTCAACGTCATCACCGGCGTGGACGTGCGGGACGAGGGCAACAGCGTGCTGGTGGCCGTGAAGGGGAGCAAGCCGCCCAACTTCACGACCTTCTCCATGGCCGACCCGGCCCGCTTCGTCATCGACCTCTCGGAGGCCAGGTTCGAGGGCGTGCCCGAGGACCTGCGGCCCGCCGACGGCGTGATCCGGGTGGTGAAGAACCTGGCCTACGGCACCGGCGCCACCGCCATCGCCCGGGTGATGATCGCCTTCACCGCGGACGTGGAGCCTCCCGAGGTCCAGACCGAGGGGAACTCCCTGCTGGTGCGGGTGAACAAGCCAGCCGGCGCGGCGGTCGCCGCGGCCGGGTCCGCCGCACCCGCGGCCACGGCAGCGCCTGCAGCCACGGCAGCGCCGGTGGCGGCGGCTCCGGCAGCGCCCGCGCCCGCGGCAGCGCCGGTGGCAGCGGTATCTCAAGCGCCCGCGGCCGCGGCAGCTCCCGTCGCAGCGGCCACGGCGGCGCCGGCCGCAGCGAGGCCGACGGCCAGCGCCGGCGGCGCCGCGGCCACGACGGTGGCCAGCGCGGGTGCCGACGCCGCCGGAGCAGCGGCCGCGGTGGCGGCGGCTGCGGCGAAGGCCGAGGCCGACGAGTCGGCGCGCCGGGAGGCGCTGGCCCAGGAGCAGCGCGAGACCGAGGCCAGGCTGGCGGCCGAGGCCGACGCCAGGGCCCGCGAGGCCGAAGCCAGGGCCCGCGAGTCCGAGAAGGTCGCCGCCGAGGCGGCGCAGGCCCGGAAGGTCCAGGAGGCAGCGGCTGCCGCCGCGGCCGCCCAGGCCGCCCAGGCCGAGATCGACGCCAAGGCCAAGAGGGAGGTCGAGGAGGCGCTGGCCGCCGAGCAGGCCGCCGAGGCGCGGGCCAGGGCCAGTGCCGCCGAGCAGGCCTCCGCGGCCAGGGCCGCGGTGGTGGAGGCGCTGCCGGTCCCGGCCGCGGCCCCGCCCCCGGTGGCCCCGCCCCCGGTCAGCCCCGAGAAGGTCGCGACGCTGGCGACCTCCGAGGTGCCCCCCAGGCAGGCCAGGCTGCAGGCCATCGGCTTCCAGCAGCTGCCCACCGTCTCCCGCGTCTTCGTGAGGACCAACGTCGCGCCCCGCTTCACCATCACCGACGTCGGCGACGACGTGGTGCGGCTGGAGGTGGAGAACACCCGGGTGGCCCGGCGCAACGACACCCGGCCCCTCGACACCTCGTTCTTCCCCTCGGCGGTGGCCATGATCACGCCGAGCAGGCGGGGCACCTCCTACGTCGTCGACATCAAGCTCAGGAAGCGGGTCCCCTACCAGCAGAAGGTCGAGGGGGACGTCCTGGCCATCGACTTCGAGCGGACGCCCGTCGCGGCGACCCCCGGTGACGCCGAGGTCCCGGCCGCCGCCCCGGGTCCCGAGGGGGGAACGCAGGAGAACCAGCAGGGCATGGTGGTCTCCCCGGACGAGAAGGCCGAGGGCGCCGAGCCCGCCGGCGAGACGGAACCCGCGACGGAGCCGGCGCCGAAGCAGTAGAGTCTCCGGGTGCACCTCCTCGTCGCCCTGGTCGCGGCCGGGCTGCTCGCCGCCGCCCCGCTCCCCGGCGATGGGGAGGCCAGGGTCAGGGCCACCACCGCGACCTTCGACGTCGCCGCCGGCACCTACCGCCTCGAGGGCGACGTCGTCATCACGCGCGGCGGCGTCACGCTGCGGGCCGGGAAGGCCACCTACGATCCCCGCAGCGGCGAGGTGACCGCCAGCGGGGGCGTGCTGCTCACCGATCCGACCCGGGTGCTCTCCGCCGAGGAGGTCCACGCCGTCCTCGACGGCCCGTTCGAGGCCCACCAGGTGGTCGCCCTCTACAAGCTGAAGCCGACGCCGCTCGGCTCGGCCGCCACCCTCGAGGAGGCCTCCCGCTGCGGGCCGAACAGCCTGCGCGCCGAGGGGCGCGAGGTGCGGAGCCTCGGCGACGGCCGGCTCCAGCTGCAGGAGGCCCGGCTCTCCCTCTGCGACTGCCCCGACGGCGGGGCGCCCTCGTGGGAGCTGCGCGCGCGCTCGTCGACGGTGCGCCCCGGCGCCGAGGCCCGGCTGGAGTGGCCGGTGCTCTACGTCACGCCCCGGTTCCTCTTCATCGACCACCCGGTGCCGGTGATGGCGCTCCCGTGGTTCACCGTGCCACTGGCTCCGCGCGTCTCCGGCCTGCTGGTCCCCACGCTCAGCTCGACGGGGCCGACCGGCTGGACGGTGGGGCAGCCGGTCTTCCTGACCATGGGCCGATCCGCCGACGTGACCCTGGCCCCGGGGTACGCCTTCGGCCAGGGGTCGGCCGCCGTGGCGCGCGGCGACCCCTCGGTGCGCGGTCCGGGCCTGGCCATGGAAGGGCGCTGGACCCCGACCCCCGGGGCGGCCGTCCTGCTGCGGCTCGACCTGCAGGACGACCTCGACAACGAGGCGGTGCCGGCCCAGGGGATCGTCGGGGCGTCAGGGCTGCGCCTGGCGCTGCGCGGTGACTGGGTCCAGCGCCTCGGCGACCGGACCACGGTGCGGCTGGCGCTCGACGTGGTGGGCGACCCGCTCTACGTGCGCGACTTCAACGCCGACGTCCGCGTGCGTGACGCCACCTCGCGCCGCTCGGCGCTGGTCCTCTCGCACCGCACCGACCAGCTGGCGCTGGAGCTGACGGCGGGGTGGCTCGAGCCGGTGGCCCGGAACGGCTCGCTCGACGTGATCGACTACGGCGTCTTCGGGAGCTCCCTGCCGGGCTTCCAGCGCTGGCCCTCGGTGGCGGCGACGCTGGCGCCATGGCGGCTGGCCGGGCCGGTCCTGATCTCAGGACGGGTCGGGGCCACCCGCGACGCGCCGATCCACGGGGCCACCTCCGACGGCGGCGCCGACGGGGTGGGCCCGGCCGATCGCGGCTGGTCCCGGAACGCGGCCGATCCCACCGAGCTGGACGGGCGCTGGCAGCCCGGGGAGCGGCTGGCGGTCTCGCGGCTCGACGGCCGGGCCGAGCTGTCGGCCCCGCTCCAGCTGGGATGGCTCTCGGTGGTGCCGTGGGCGCGAGGCGCCGCGCTCGGCTACGTCTTCGACGCCGAGAAGTCGGCCATCGCCAATGGCTGGTGGGTCGGCGGGCTCGAGCTCTCGACGCTGCTGAGCCGGAGCTACGGGAACCTGCGCCACGTGCTGGAGCCGCGGGTGGAGTGGCTGCTGGTCAGCACGGTGCTGGGTGGGACCCTCCCGGCCTTCGGGTACGACGGATGGGATCGCGCCGACGCCGCGCCGCCGGGGACCACCGGGGCCTTCGTGGCGCCGCGCTATGCGTCCGCGGCGCCGCCGGGTCGCTCCAGCCAGCTCCGCCTGGCGCTGGCCTCCTGGCTCCACTCCCCGGACTTCGCCCTGCTGCGCGGCGAGGTGGGGCAGGAGTTCGACCTCGGCCGTGGCAAGCTGGCCGAGGGGTACGTGAGCGCGGCGGCCTCGCGCGGCTACGTCACCGGCGAGGCCGACATCCGCTTCTGGACCGCCGGGCGTCCGGACCCGGCACCGCAGCCGGCCCACGCCTCCTGGCTGGATCGCTTCTCGGAGCTCCGGCTGCGGCTCTCGCTGGGAGACGGCCGCGGCGACGACGTCCACGGCGGGCTGCTGGCCTTCGGCCCGGGCGGGTCGGGCCGGATCGGCGCCGGCGTGGACTCGCTCTTCGACACCCGGCCCATCTCGATCCGCCCGCTCGACCAGGCCGTGGGCTCCGTCGGCGGGGCGGAGGCGCTGGCCTCGGCGACCATGGGCGCCCGGTTCCGGATCGGCCCGGCCAGCTTCGGCTACGACGTGCTGTTGCCGGCCCGGACCACCGAGGTCAGCTCGTGCCAGGCCGGCGCGCCGCCGCGGACCATCGATCCGTGGCACATCCAGCAGCAGAACGCCTGGGCCCAGTGGGACTCGCCGTGCCGGTGCTTCAAGCTCAAGGTGGCGGTCGGCGTCAACGACTGCGGCGGGATCCCCAGCTTCAAGGTCGACCTCGGGCTGGGCCAGGTCGGCGGGACCCGCTACCCGTAGGCGCGGCGGCCGCGGCGCCCCGCTTCCGGCTCGGAGGGCCTTCTGCTACAAACGGCCCAGTCCAGCCCGGAGCCACCGTGACGTCCCCCCGCTCGCCTCGAGCCACGCCGCGCCGCCTTCCGCCCGATGCCCCGGAGCCGGAGAAGCGCCGGGCCATCCTGCACGCCGCGGTCCGGGTCTTCGCGGAGAAGGGCTACCACGGCTGCCGCATCGCCGACGTGGCACGAGGGGCGGGGGTGGCCTACGGCCTCGTCTACCACTACTTCCAGAACAAGGACGAGCTGCTGGAGAGCGTCTTCGCCGAGCAGTGGACCATCCTGCTGGCGGCGCTGAAGGCCATCCAGGAGGGGCCCGGCTCCGCCGGCGAGAAGATCGCCGGGGTGCTGGGCTTCGTGCTGGACGTCTTCAAGACCGCCCCCACCGCGGTCCGCGTGCTCATCCTCGAGGTGGCGCGCACCCCCAGGGTGCTGCGCTCGGGCTCGACCCCGGAGACCTTCTTCACCGCCATCGGCATCCTGGCCGAGGTGGTCAAGGCGGGGCAGGAGGCCGGGGAGCTCCGCGGCGACATCGAGCCGGTGGTGGCCGCCACCGGCATCCTCGGGGCCCTGGAGATGACCGTGACCGGGCTGGTGGTCGGGCTGGTCCGACCGGTCGGGCCGCCCGAGGACCAGGTCGACCTGGTCAAGGGACAGCTGGTGACCATGGTGCTCGCCGGACTGCGTGCGCCGGGGCCCCGGGCCGGTTAGTTCCGCAGCCCCACGTCGCAGGAGCGCCTCCCATGTCCCGAGTCCTGGTCGCCGACGACCTTTCCCCCGAAGCCGTATCCATCCTCCGGGACGCCGGGCTGGAGGTGGACGTCAAGGTCGGGCTCAAGCCGGAGGAGCTGCTGGCGGTCATCGGCCAGTACGACGGGCTGGCGGTGCGCAGCGCCACCAAGGTGACGGCCCGGGTGATCGACGCCGGCACCCGCCTCAAGGTGGTGGGGCGCGCCGGGGTCGGCGTCGACAACGTCGACCTGCCGGCCGCCACCCGCAAGGGGGTGGTGGTGATGAACACCCCGGGCGGCTCGGCGACCACGGTGGCGGAGCTGGCGCTGGCGATGATCCTCTCGCTCTCCCGCCACGTCGCCGCCGCCACCGCCAGCGTCAAGGGCGGCAAGTGGGAGAAGAAGCGGTTCCAGGGGCGGGAGCTGGCCGGCAAGACGCTGGGCGTGGTCGGGATCGGCAACATCGGCTCGGTGCTGGTCGACCGCTGCCTGGCGCTCAAGATGAAGGTGGTGGCCTACGACCCGTTCATCTCGCCCGAGGCGGCGTCCAAGCTGGGCGTGCGCCTGGTGGCGCTCGACGAGCTGTGGGACGAGGCCGACGTCATCTCGCTGCACGTGCCGCTCACCGACCAGACGCGCCACATGATCAACGCCACCACGCTGGCGCGGATGAAGCCCACCGCGCTCCTCGTCAACTGCGCCCGCGGCGGGATCGTCGACGAGGAGGCCCTGGCGGCGGCGCTGGCGGCCGGCCGCCTCGGCGGGGCGGCCCTCGACGTCTTCGAGCAGGAGCCCCCGCGGGCCGGCCACCCGCTCTTCTCGCTCGACCAGGTGGTGCTGACGCCGCACCTCGGCGCCTCGACCGAGGAGGCCCAGGCCGCCGTGGCGGTGGCGGTGGCCGAGCAGCTGGCGGCCTACCTGACCTCGGGCGTGGTCAGGAACGCCGTCAACGTCGTCAGCGTGCCGGCCGAGGTGCTGGCCCAGCTCGGCCCCTACCTGCCGCTGGCCGAGAAGCTCGGGGCGCTGGCCGCGCAGCTGGCGCCCACCGGCCCGTCCGAGGTGGTGGTCTCGCTGGCCGGTGAGCTGGCCGGCGCGCCGACCCGGCCGCTGGCCAACCGCGTGCTGGTCGGCCTGCTGCGCCACTCCAGCGAGACCCCGGTCAACGAGGTGAGCGCCCCGGAGGTGGCCCGGGAGCGAGGCCTCACGCTTCGCGAGGAGCGGGTGACGGCGCCGCAGGACTACGCCGGGCTGCTCACCGTGACGGTGCGGGGGCAGGGGGGCGAGATCACGGTGGCCGGGACCGTCTACGGCAAGGCCGAGGCCCGCCTCGTCCGGATCGGCGCCTTCCGGCTGGAGGCGGTCCCCGAGGGGCAGATCCTGCTCTGCGAGAACGACGACGCCCCGGGCGTGGTGGGCAACCTCGGCACCACGCTGGGCGCCGCCGGCGTCAACATCGCCCGCATCTCGCTCTCGCGGACCGATGACCGCAGCCGCGCCTTCGCCTTCCTCAACGTCGACTCCGTCCCCTCCGCGGAGGTGCTGGCCAGGGTCAAGGCCCTGCCGCACGTCCGGACGGTCCGGGCCATCGCCCTCTGACCCCGGGTCACCATGCTCGATCTCTCGCTCCCCACCGGCCTCCGCGACCTGCTGCCCGACCACTCGGCCCACCTGGCCGAGCTCTCGGGGCGGCTGCAGCAGGTCTTCGCCAGCTTCGGCTACCGGCGGCTCTTCCTGCCGACGCTGGAGCGGCTCGACGTGGTGGAGCGCGGCCTCTCGCCGGCCGCGCTGGCCGACGTGATGAAGTTCGTCGAGCCCGGCTCGGGCGAGGTGGTGGCCATCCGGCCCGACATCACGCCGCAGATCGCCCGGCTCTACGCGGCCCGCCCGGACGCCCTGCCGTCGCCGGCGCGGCTCTGCTACGACGGGCCGGTGCTGCGGGCCCGCGAGGCGCGGGCCGGCCGGCCCCGCGAGGTCTACCAGGCCGGGGTCGAGCTGCTGGGGGCCGGCGGCGCCCGGTACGACGCCGAGGCGCTGGTGGTCCTGTCCCAGGCGCTGGCCAAGGTCGGCCTGGGCGACGCGGTCATCGAGGTGGGGCACGCCCGCTTCGCGGCCGCCGCCATCGAGGCGGTGGGGCTGCCGAAGAAGGCGCTGGCCGAGGCCTGGGACGGCCTGGCCCGCAAGGACGAGGGGGTGCTGACCCGGCTGGCGGCCCGGGGCCGGGGCGCCGCGGCGGCGCGCCAGGCCCTGCCGCGCCTGGCGGGGCTCTACGGCGACGGGGCCCTGAAGCGGGCGCGGAGCTTCGCGCGGGCCGTGCCGGGCTGTGCGCCGGCCCTGGCCGAGGTGGAGGCGGCCCTCCGGCTGGCGCGGCGGCGGGGCCTGGGCGAGGTGGCGGTCGATCTCGGCGAGGCCCGCGGGCTGGGCTACTACACCGGGCTCACCTTCGCGGGCTACGCACCGGGGGCGGGGGCCGCGGTGGCGGCCGGGGGTCGCTACGACGAGCTGCTGGGGCGCTTCGGGCGTCCCGGCCCGGCCATCGGCTTCGGCGTCGACCTGGAGTTCGCCACCCAGGCGCTGGAGCGCAGCGCCAGCGCCAGGCGGGGCCGCGCGGCACCTCGTCGCTAGCCGTGGCGGCCCGCTGCTGGTAGATTCCGGCCCCGCTTGCGCCTCGTGCGCGCCCGCGCCGATGGTGGGGCCGGCGCACGCCACCCGAAGACAGGAGCCTGCCACATGCCGAACGTCGTGGTCGTCGGAGCCCAGTGGGGCGACGAGGGCAAGGGGAAGATCGTCGACCTGCTCACCTCCCATGCCGACGTGGTGGTCCGCTTCCAGGGCGGCAACAACGCCGGCCACACCCTGGTGGTGGGCGGCGAGAAGACCGTCCTGCACCTCATCCCGGCCGGCATCCTCCACCCCGGGAAGTCCTGCGTCATCGGCAACGGCGTGGTGCTCGATCCCACCGTCTTCGTGATGGAGATCGATCGGCTCAAGCAGAAGGGCGGGCTCAAGGACGACGCCCAGCTCATGCTCTCGCTCGACGCCCACGTCATCATGCCGTGGCACAAGCAGATCGACATCGCCCGCGAGGCGGCCGCCGGGGCCGGCAAGATCGGCACCACGGGCCGGGGCATCGGCCCCACCTACGAGGACAAGGTGGCGCGGCGCGGCCTGCGGGTGCGCGACCTGCTCGACGCGGCCAAGCTGGCCCGGCGGGTCCGGGAGCGGCTGCCCAGCGCGAGGGAGGAGCTGGTGCGGCTCGGGGCCACGCCCGATCTCGACGAGGCCGCCATCGTCGCCACCTACACCGAGCTCGGCAAGCGGCTGGCCATCTACGCCACCGACGTCTCCCTCTGGCTGCACCGTGCCATCAAGGCCGGCAAGCAGCTCCTCTTCGAGGGCGCGCAGGGGACGATGCTGGACGTCGACCACGGCTCCTACCCGTACGTCACCTCCTCCAACACCGTGGCCGGCAACGCCGTGGTGGGCTGCGGCCTCGGGCCGGGCGCGGTCGACTACGTGCTCGGGATCACCAAGGCCTACTCGACCCGCGTCGGCGGCGGTCCCTACCCGACCGAGCTGAAGGACGAGACCGGCGAGCGCCTGCGGAAGATCGGCAACGAGTTCGGCGCCACCACCGGCCGGCCGCGCCGCACCGGCTGGCTCGACGTGCTGGCGCTCCGCTACGCGGCCCGCGTCAACGGGCTCGACGGCCTGGCGGTGACCAAGCTCGACTGCCTGACCGGCTTCGAGACGCTCAAGATCGCGGTGGCCTACCGGATCGACGGGAAGATGTACGAGGAGATGCCCAGCGACCCCGACCTGCTGGAGCGGGCCGAGGCGGTCTACGAGGAGCTCCCGGGCTGGACGGAGAAGATCGACGGGCTGCGCCGCTTCGACGCCTTCCCCGCCAACGCCCAGGCCTACGTGAGGCGTCTCGAGGTCCTCTCCGGGGTGAAGGTGATCGGGCTCTCGGTCGGCGCCGACCGTGGCGAGACCATCCTCCTCCAGAACCCGTTCCGCACCTAGCCAGGCACGCCGGGCCGAACCCGGCCGCGCCGCCTCGCGGGAGCACCGCGCATGCGTCCCACCGTCCTCGCGCTGCTGCTGATCGCGGCGCCGATCGCCCTGGCGGGCCCGCCGCCCGAGGCTGGCGCCCAGCCGGGGGAGGCCGAGCGGCCTGCCCGGAATGGCGGCGTCGCGTCGCCGCCGTCGGGCCCTCCGCAGCCGTCGGCCATGACGGCGCCGGCGTCCCCGCCGGCGTCCCCGGCGCCTCCGTCGCGCGCCTTCATCGAGAAGCTGGGGGCGGGTGACCGGGCCTTCCTCGTCGGTGACTACCGCACGGCGCTCTTCGCCTACCAGGACGCGGGCTACCTCGATCCCACCAGCGCGGTGGCTCGCGTCAAGCTGGCCCGCGCCTACGCGGCGCTGGGCCACCGGGACCAGGCGGAGCGCCAGGCGAAGCAGGCGCTCGAGCTCGACCCCTCCAGCGACGAGGCCCGCAAGCTGGTGGAGGAGCTGGCCAACCCGCCTGCGGCCGCGCCCTCCCGGGCCGCCTCGACGACGGCCCTGGCGGCGCCGCTGGTGGTGACCCCGGCCCCCGCGGCGCCGCCCCGGTCCTACCGGATCACCGACGACGCCGGCGGGCCGCCGGCACCCGACGCCAGCCACGCCGGCGCCGGCCTGGTGCTGGGCGCGGGGGCCACGGCGGCGAGTCCGGCCACGGGGGGTCCGGCCACGGTGGCGCCTTCGGTCGTGGGCGATCAGCAGGAGGCGTCGCGCCACTACAAGGCCGCCCTCGGCCTGATCGGCTCCCGCGACTTCAAGGGGGCCATCGCCGAGCTCGACCGGGCCCTGGAGATCAACCCGCAGCTCGGCGTGGCCGTGGCGGCGCGGGCCTCGGCCTTCTACGGGCTGGCCCGGTACCCGGAGGCGGCCCGTGACTACGAGGCGGCGCTGGCCCTGGTCCCGCACCTGGCCACGCCGCTCTATGGCCTGGCCGAGAGCTACCGCCGCCTCGGCGATCCCCGGGCCGGCGAGTACTACCTCCGCTACGCCCAGAGCGAGGCCACCGACGTCCGGCCGGAGCTGCGCGAGACGGCGCGGCTCCGGGCCGAGCAGCTCGGCGCGCGCTAGCGGATCAGCCGAGCGCCAGCGCCAGCGCGGCCAGGAGCAGCAGCCCGGCCGCCCCGGCCAGGAGCGCCGCGGGCGACGGCCGTGTCCGGACCGTGGCCGGCCGGCCCGGCGCCGCGCCGCGCGGCTCCAGCGGGTCGACGTAGCGCAGCCGGGTCTCGCCCACCTCCAGCTCGTCGCCGCTGCGGAGCCGGCGGCGGCCGCGCGCCCGGCCGCCGTTGACCCGCAGCCCGTTGCGCGAGCCGAGGTCCTGCACCGTGGCCCCGGCCGCGTCGAGCCGGAGGCGGAGGTGGAGGCGGGAGGCGCTCGGGTCGGACAGCCGCAGCGCCGCCAGGCGTCCACGCCCCACCGTGCAGCCGGCGGCCAGCGCCACCACCCGCTCCCGGGCTCGAGGCTCGCGGACCAGCAGGTGCGGCCCGGCCTGCGCCGCCCCACCGAGCGCCGCACGTCGCAGCAGGTCCCCGGCCTCGAGGCGGGTCGCGCCCGGCCCGGGCCCGGCCGGCGGCGGGCCCTCGGCCCCCGGGCGCGTGGTCATGGCCGCCCTCCGCGCCGCTCGCGCCAGGCCGCCAGCGGATCGAGCGCCGCCTCGGCGGCCACCCGGCGCACCACCGCGCCGTCGGAGAGGAAGCGGATCGCCCCCTCGTCGGTGCGAACCACCGTGGCGCCGATCGCCCGCCAGCGCTCCATCGCCTCGGCGTGCGGGAAGCCGAAGCGGTTCCCGAGGCCCACGCTCACCGCTGCCCAGCGCGGGGCCACGGCCGCCACGAAGGGCTCCGTCGAGCTGGTGCGGCTCCCGTGGTGCGGCACCTTCACCACGTCGGCGGCCAGCATCCGCCCCCCTGCCAGGGCCGCCGCCTCGCCGGCCGCCTCCAGGTCACCCGGGAAGAGGAAGGCGGTGGTCCCGAAGCAGACCCGGACCACCAGCGAGGCGTCATTCCCGGTGCGATCGCCGATCGGGCCGCCCACCGCCTCGAGCCGGACGCCGGCCCGCTCCCAGGCGTCGCCCGGCCGGAGCCGGCGGGGTGGGGGGAGGGTGGCCAGGGCGTCCCGGGCCGGCTCCGGAAACTCATCCTCGCCGACGAGCAGCGCCTCCACCGGCAGCGCCGCTGCGACGCTGGCCAGCCCGAGGACGTGGTCGGGGTGAGGGTGCGAGACCACCACCGCCGCCAGCCGCGTCACCCCGAGATCCCGCAGCAGCGGGACCAGGTCGCGGGCGCCGGGATCGGGTCCCCCGGGGAAGGTCCCCCCGCCGTCGATGAGCACGGCCGACCCGTCGGGCAGCCGCAGCAGCGAGGCGTCGCCCTGGCCCACCGAGACCACCACCCACTCCAGCTGCCCGCGCCAGGCGGCCGCCCCGGCGCGGAACGGCCCGGGCAGGGCCAGGCAGGCCAGGAAGCCCGCCACCGCCAGCGCGCCGCCGCGCCTCCCCAGGCCCGGCGCCAGCAGGATGAGGGCGCAGGCCACCAGGGCCAGGGCGGGCCCGGGGGAGGCGACGCCGATCACGGCGAAGCGCGGCGCCGCGGCCAGGTCCGAGACCAGCAGCAGCGCACGGGCCAGCGGCCAGCTCAGCCAGAGGAGCGGCTGTGCCGCCCAGGGCGAGGCGGCGGCCACCACGGCGGCCAGCGCGGTGGTGCCGGTGAGGGCGGTGCCGATGGGGATGCCGGCCAGGTTGGCGAGCAGCCCGAGGCCGGGGAGCCGCCGGAAGTGGAGCGCGAGGATGGGGGCGGTGGCCAGGCTGGCGGCCGCCGTGGCGCAGAGGCCGGAGAGGACGGGCTCCAGCAGGCGCCCGCGCCACGTCCCCGGCACCGGCGCCGCCAGTGGAAGCGCGGCCCGCAGCGGACCCGCCAGCCACACCAGCCCGGCCACCGAGGCCAGCGAGAGCTGGAGCGACGGGTCGAGCAACGCGCCCGGCTCGGCCCCGAGGCAGACCAGCGCGGCCAGGCCCAGGGCGTTGGCGGGCGAGCCCTCGCGGTCGAGGACGGTCCCGGCGAAGACGGCGCCCGCCGCCACGGCCGCCCGGATCACCGAGAAGCCGGCCCCGGTGGCCACCGCGTAGAGCAGCGTGGCCGGGATGGCGAGGGCGGCCGCCGTGCGGCGCGGCTCGAGCCGCGCCCCCAGCCATCCGGCGCGGAGCAGGAGCCAGCGCAGCAGGCGCTCCAGGCCGGCCGCCACCACCACCAGGTGGAGGCCGGAGACCGCCAGCACGTGGGCCAGCCCGCTCCGCACGAATGACTCGTTGGTGGCGGCGTCGAGCGCGCCCCGGTCGCCGGTTCCGATGGCCCGGATCACCGAGGCCTCCCGCGCTGGCAGCCGGTCGGCCGCCTCGGCGAAGCGCTGGCGCCCCCGCTCCAGCCAGGCCAGCGGGCTCGGCGAGGCCACCCGGACCGGGGGGAGCAGCCCCTCGCCGACCAGCGAGACCCCGACCGCCGCGAGCCGGGCGCGCTGGTCGGTGGCCCCCGGGTTGCGGGGGCCCGAGGGTCGCCGCAGCCGCACCGGGAGCCGGACCCGATCGCCCAGCGCCAGGGGCCAGCCGGCCGGGGGGGTCACCAGCTCGAGCCGCCGGCCGCCCGGCTCGGCCAGGGTGAAGCGGAGCCGATCGCCCACCGCCGCCGGCACCGAGCGGACGGCCCCCTCGACCTCCACCGGCCCCTCCGGCGCCGGTTCCGGGGCGGCGCGGGCCGCCTCGGCCGCCAGCCAGCCGGCGGCGGCGAACGCGAGCGGCGCCAGCGGAGGGGACGCGGCCAGCAGCAGCAGGCCCGGCAGCGGGGTCGGCGCCGGCCATTCGGCCAGCCCGGCGGCGGCGCCGAGGAGGAATCCGATGCCCAGGGGGACGAGCGGAGCCGGCCTCTTCATGCTTCCCGGCGGTCCTGACATCCCAATCTGTCGGATATCCGGCTGGAATCACAGGCGATATTGCTTTTGGTCTCAAGTTGTGATACAGGTTCCCGACTAAGCTCCCGCCTCGGCCAAATTGACGCACCCCGGCCGGGAACGCATGGCGAGCGGAGGTCGGAATGCCCGGAACACAGTCTGCAAGCATCTCCCCGAGCTTCAAGGTCGGGGACAAGGCCGTCTACCCCGGTCAGGGGGTCGGCGAGGTCCTCGGGATCGAGCACAAGGAGGTCGCCGGCCAGCGGCAGTCCTTCTACGTGCTCAGGATCCTCGAGAACGGGATGAAGATCATGATCCCGATGAACAAGGTCAACTCGGTCGGCCTGCGCGAGATCATCGGCGAGAAGGACGTCAAGAAGGTCTACTCCATCCTCCGGGAGAAGGAGGTCTCGGTCGATTCCACGACCTGGAACCGCCGCTACCGCGAGTACATGGACAAGATCAAGACCGGCTCGGTGTTCGAGATCGCCGAGGTGCTGCGCGACCTCTACCTGCTCCGCTCCGACAAGGACCTCTCCTTCGGCGAGCGGAAGATGCTCGACACGGCCCGCTCCCTGCTCATCAAGGAGCTGGCCATCGCCAAGGACTGCGACGAGCAGGACGTCGAGTCGGACCTGAAGAAGATCTTCAACTGTTGATGTGCCGCCCCGGCCGAGCGCCGGGGCGGTATGGTCATGACCGCCGCACGGACGCAGGTCCGCGCGGCGGTCGTGTTTCGACGGTGGAGGGCCCGGGTTTCCGGCGGCGCCGGTCATGCCGGGACGAGCGTGCAGCGGTGATGCCAGCGGCGGCCGGACCTCGGGCGGCCGGCGGAGGCGTGCGGATGATCCTCGGCGAGCGGGTGGGTGCGATCGTGGCAGCCGGTGGCTCGGGGCTGCGGGCCGGGCTGGCCAAGCAGTGGCTCGAGCTGGGCGGCGAGACGGTGCTGCGCCGCTCGGCCAGGCTGCTGGCCGACTGCCCGGCCGTCGACGAGCTGGTGCTGGTGGTCCCGGCCGGCGACGAGCCGCGGGCGGCCGAGGCGCTGGCCGGGATCGGCAAGCCGGGGCGCGCCGTGGCCGGCGGCCCGGCGCGGGCCGACTCGGTCCGCCACGGCCTCGAGGCGCTGGCCGGCTGCGGCGTGGTGCTGATCCACGACGCGGCCCGGCCCTTCGCCACCCCGGCGCTGGTGGCGAGGGTCGCCGAGGCGGCGGCCCGGGACGGCGCGGCCCTGGCGGCGCTGCCGGTGACCGACACGGTGAAGCGGGCCGGCCCCGGCGACCCGCCGCGCGTGGCCACCACCCTCGATCGCCGCGAGCTCTGGCTGGCCCAGACGCCGCAGGGCTTCCACCGCGACCTGCTCCGGCGCGCCTACCAGGCGGCCGGGGCCGAGGCCTCGGCGGCCACCGACGAGTGCGCGCTGGTGGAGCGGCTGGGCGCGCCGGTGACGCTGGTGCCGGGAGAGCCGGGCAACTTCAAGATCACCTCGCCGGAGGACGTGGCGCGGGCGCGGGCCCTCACCGAGGCGCCGGTGGCCAGCGGCGTGGCCTACGACTGCCACCGCTTCGAGCCGGGGCGGAGGCTGATCCTGGGCGGGGTCGAGTTCGAGGGGGACGGCCTGCTGGGCCACTCCGACGCCGACGTCTGCGCCCACGCCATCGGCGACGCCATCCTCGGCGCCGCCGGGCTCGGGGACCTGGGCCGCCACTTCCCCGACACCGACCCGCGGTGGAAGGGGGTCTCGTCGCTGCGCCTGCTGCGCGAGATCGCCGCCCTGGCGGCGCAGGCGGGCTGGCGCCTCGGCAACGCCGACGTGACCCTGGCGGCCCGGCGGCCCAGGATCGCGCCGCGCGCCGCCGAGATGCGGGCCCGGCTGGCGGAGGCCCTCGGGGTGTCGCCCGCCCAGGTCAGCGTCAAGGCCACCACCGGCGAGGGGATGGGGTTCGTCGGCCGCGGCGAGGGGATCGCCGCCCACGCCGTGGCGCTGCTGGTCCGGAGCGGGCGATGAGCGGAGCCGGCCCGATGCCCATCCTGCTGCACGACACCCTGACCGGCAGCAAGCACGCGCTCGAGCCGCTCGAGCCCGGCCAGGTCGGCCTCTACGCCTGCGGCCCGACCGTCTACGACCTCTCCCACCTCGGCCACGCCCGCTGCTACGTGGTCTGGGACGTGGTGGTCCGCCACCTGCGGGCGCGCGGCTACCGGGTGAAGTACGTGCGCAACTTCACCGACGTCGACGACAAGATCATCAAGCGCGCCAACGAGCGGGGCGAGGACCCGGTGGCGCTGGCGGCCCGCTTCGCCGACGCCTTCCACCAGGACATGGACGCGCTCGGCTGCCTGCGCCCGGACGTGGAGCCGCGGGTCTCCGGCCACATCCCGGAGATCGTGGCGCTGATCGCGGCGCTGGTGGAGAAGGGCTTCGCCTACGCCCCGGGCAACGGCGACGTCTACTTCGCGGTCCGCAAGTTCCCCGAGTACGGCCGCCTGTCGCGCCGCAACCTCGACGACCTGCTGGCCGGGGCGCGGGTCGAGCGCCGGGCGAGGCCAAGCGCGACCCGCTCGACTTCGCGCTCTGGAAGGGGGCCAAGCCGGGCGAGCCGCGCTGGCCCAGCCCCTGGGGCGAGGGGCGGCCGGGCTGGCACATCGAGTGCTCGGCGATGACCCGCAAGCACCTCGGCGACCGCTTCGACCTGCACGGCGGCGGCAAGGACCTGGTGTTCCCGCACCACACCAACGAGATCGCCCAGTCGGTCTGCGCCTGCGGCGACGGCGGTGCACGCCGAGACCTTCGCCCGCGCCTGGCTGCACAACGGCTTCGTCGAGATCGACGACGAGAAGATGTCCAAGTCGCTGGGCAACTTCTTCACCATCCGCCAGGTGCTGGAGCGGTACGACGCCGAGGGGCTGCGGCTCTTCCTGCTCGGGACCCACTACCGGCGCGACTTCAACTTCTCCGACCAGGTCCTCGGCGAGGCCGAGCTGCGGCTCGGCTACCTCTACGAGACGCTGGAGAAGGCCGACCGGCTGGCCGCCGGGGCGGCGCCGGCGGGCGGCGACGGCCTGGCGGAGCGGTGCCGCGAGGCGCTGGACGACGACTTCAACACGCCGCAGGTGCTCGGGCTGCTGGCCGAGGCCTTCACCGCCGCCAACACGCTCTGCGACCAGAAGGGGAAGAAGACCGTGGAGCAGAAGGCGGCCCTGGCGGCCTTCGCCGCGGCGGCGCGCACCGTGGGCGAGACGCTCGGCCTGCTGGGCCGGCCCCCCCGCCAGGCGCTGCTGGCGCTGCGGGCCAAGGGGGCGGCCCGGCGCGGCATCGACGGCGCGGCGGTGGAGGCGAGGCTGGTGGAGCGGGCGGCGGCCCGGAAGGCCAGGGACTTCGCCCGCTCCGACGCCATCCGCGACGAGCTGCTGGCGGGCGGCGTGGCCATCATGGACGGTCCCGAGGGGACCACCTGGAAGGTGGCCGGGTAGCCGGCCGCGCCGCTACTCCTCGGGCTTGGGCTGCGGCCCGGGGATGATCCCGGCGATGTCCGGATCGACGTCGCCCTCGGCACCGGCGGGGCGCTCCGACTTCTCCTTCTTGCGCTCCTCGCGGCGGGCGTCCTTCTCCCGCTGCTTCTCGGCGCGCTTCGCTTCCTTCTGGCGCTTCAGGTGTCCGGGGTTGAAAGCCATCGTTGCCTCCCGCGAATCAGGTGGGAAAAGAGAAAGCCCGGCCGAACGGCCGGGCCTCCGTGGTCGCTGCGAAGGCGAAGCTAGATCGCCTTGACGTTGGCGGCCTGCAGGCCCTTCGGACCCTTCTTCACCTCGAACTCGACCCGCTGGCCCTCCTGCAGGGAGCGGAAGCCGTCCGCGACGATCGCGGTGTGGTGGCAGAAGACGTCCTCGCCACCGCCGTCCTGGGTGATGAAACCGAAGCCCTTCGCATCATTGAACCACTTCACGACACCGGTGGCCATCTCGACACTCATTTCTGTTCGGGCGGCGACGTGCCGCTCCGGACTCCGTTGCCGACTCTGGGCGTGGGAGACCGGCGCACACTAATAGGTCAGCCCCGGAAAGTCGAGCGCTTCCAGGCCGCGCCCCGTCCCCCGATCGGCCGATCGGGACGGGAGCGCTCACCGCCAGGTGGGAGCGCCAGCCGTGGGAAGCAGGCAGGCGATCGAGATGGTGTTCAAGTTCACCAGGCCCGTGAAGGGGCCGGCGTAGCACCAGGTCGCGCAGGCGTTCGCGACCTGCCTGGAGAAGCACTCGCCGACGGGGAGGTCGTAGTCGGTCCCGCCGGCCGGGGCCCAGGCGGCGGCCGCGAGCTGGGCGGTGGTCCGGTTGTACGTGCCGAGCGCGCCGCAGTCGAAGTAGTCCTGGCCGAGGCCGTTGGGGTGGGCGGTCTGGCAGCCGCCGGCGCAGCATGCGGTCCCGCGGCAACAGGCCTTGCCGCCAGCCGTGGTGCAGGCGAACTGGCCGGCGGGGCAGCAGGTCCCCTGCGTGCAGGCCTGGGTCGCCAGGCAGGCGGTGGTGCAGGTGCCGCAGTGGTCGCGGTCGGTGGAGAGGTCGGCGCAGACGCCTCCGCACTGGGTGAGGCCGCCCAGGCAGCTGCAAGTCCCGCGCGTGCACGTGGCACCGGTCGGGCAGGTGTTGCCACAGGCGCCGCAGTTGGACTCGTCGGTCGACCTGTCGACACAGGCCGCGCCGCAGGCATCCGGGGCGGTGCCCGGGCAGTGGCAGGTCCCGCCCGTGCAGGTGGCGCCCGTGGGGCAGGCCACGCCGCACGATCCGCAGTGCCTCTCGTCGGCCTGGGGATCGATGCACGCGCCGCCGCAGTCGAGCCGGGGCGCCAGGCAGCGGCAGGTTCCCGAGTCACAGGTCTGGCCGGCGGCGCACGCGTTCCGGCAGCTGCCGCAGTTGGCGGCGTCGGCCTGGGTGTCGACGCACTGCGCGCCCGGGCCGGGGCAGGTGATGGTGCCGGAGTCGCAGGTGCAGGAGGAGGCCGCGCAGGTGCCGAGGCCGCAGCTCAGAATCGCAGCCGCCGCAGTGGGTGGGGTCGGTGGACAGGTCGAAGCAGGCGCCCGGCGCGGCGCCGCAGACGCTCCCGCCGGCGGGGCAGGCGCACGCGCCCGCCGCGCAGGTGGCGCCCGTCGGGCACCGGCGCAGGCAGGTGCCGCAGGAGAGCGGGTCGGCCTGCAGGTCGAAGCAGAGGCCATCGCACGCGGTCTGGCCGGCCGGGCAGCTCACCGGCTGGCTGTCGCTGGAGCAGGCGGCGATGGCGGCGGCACCCACCGCGGCCAGCAGGGCGACGAGACGGGCGGAGCGGCACGGGACCATGGGCGGGAGGGTAGCACCGGTCGCGGCGGCCGGAGTCCCGGTCTCGACGGGCCCCGGGGAGACGGGGTGTGAACGGGAACGTGGCGGAAGCCGCGGCGTTTTGGCGCACACCAGTGCAGGCCGAAGCGCAGTAGACAGGGCCATCCGTCGAATCGCTGCGACGTTCGGATTCGGCGCAAGACGTTTCGTGTCCGTCCCGTGTTTCAGCCACGCCCGCCTCAAGTCCAACCCATCGGAATTGCTGGATCCAGCCGCCGGCACGATTCACGCTCTTCCACGACGCCGCAGCCCGCGCACCACTCACCCCGGGGAGACCACCTCATGTTTCGTTCGCTTCGCTTCCTTGCCGCCCTGATCGTGGCGGCGTCCGCCGCGCCCGCGCTCGCCACCAACGGCATGCGCATGACCGGCTTCGGCGCCGTCCAGAACGGCATGGGCGGGGTCGGCACCGCCCTGACCCTCGACTCCTCCACCATCGTCAGCAACCCGGCCGGCCTCTCCGACCTGGATCGCCGGCTCGACGTGTCCGTCACCTGGTTCGATCCGACCGTCGAGTACTCGGTCTCCCAGCCATTTGCCTCCGGGACCACCCAGACCTCGAGCCGGGGCGGGTCTGTCATCCCCACCGTCGGCCTGGTGCTGCCGCTCGGCAACAACCTGAGCGCCGGCATCGGCGCCTTCGGCACCGCCGGCATGGGCGTCACCTACGGCCCCGACCTCTTCGGAAGCCCGCTGGAGACCTCCTACATGCAGCTTCGCCTCGCCCCGGCCCTGGCCTGGAAGTCCTCCCAGTTCTCGATCGGCGTGGCCGTCAACCTCGCCTGGGCGCAGATGAACTATGACGCCGCCTCGGCCATGGGCAATCCCCCCCATGACAAGGCCAGCTCCTTCGGCTACGGCGCCACCATCGGCGTGAAGTTCGCCCCCACCAAGGCGGTCGCACTGGGCCTCTCCTACGAGACCAAGACCACCTTCCAGGACTTCAGCTTCGACCTCGGCGCCGCGGGCACCGACAAGCTCAAGTTCGACCAGCCGGGCGTCCTGGCCGGCGGCGTGGCCTGGCAGGCGAGCCCCGACCTGGCGCTGGCCTTCGACGTCGAGTGGATCCAGTGGTCGGCCACCAACGGCGAGAACCAGCCGAAGTACGTCAGCGGGCCGTCGACCGGTAGCCCCATGACCTTCAACCTCGACTGGAGCGACCAGGTCGTCTTCAAGGTCGGTGGCGAGTACGCGGTGACGCCGGCCTGGAAGGTGCGCGCCGGCTACAACTACGGCAAGCAGCCGCTCAACGCCGACCGGCTCTTCGAGAACGTCGCCTTCCCGGCCATCGCCGAGCACCACATCTCGCTCGGCCTGGGCTGGAACGTCTCCAAGGCCGTGGCCATCAACCTGGCCGGCACCTACTCGCCCAAGAGCACGATCTCCGGCTCCGCCGTGCTGGCGGCGCCCCCGGCCCCCGAGGCCACCTACACCACCTCGATGTCGCAGTACGCCATCGACCTCGGCGTGGGCTGGAAGTTCTAGGCCCGGGCAGTTCGCGGGCGGCGTCCGGACCAGGAGCGTCCGGCGCCGCCCGATCCACCCGCCCGGAAGGGTCCGCGGCACCGCCCCGGGCCGGGCGGTATGTTGGGGCCGTGCCCTTCACGCTCAAGAGCGACTTCAAGCCGACCGGCGACCAGCCGCGCGCCATCGCCGAGCTGGTGGCCGGGCTGCGCCGGGGCGACGGGCACCAGGTCCTGCTGGGCGTGACCGGCTCGGGCAAGACCTTCACCATCGCCAACGTCATCGCCGAGGTGCAGCGCCCCGCGCTGGTGATCGCCCACAACAAGACCCTGGCCGGGCAGCTCTTCGGGGAGTTCAAGGAGCTCTTCCCCGAGGCGGCGGTCCACTACTTCGTCAGCTACTACGACTACTACCAGCCGGAGGCGTACGTGCCCTCGTCGGACACGTACATCGAGAAGGACTCGTCCATCAACGACGAGATCGACCGGATGCGCCACGCCGCCACCCACGCCCTGCTGACCCGCAACGACGTGATCATCGTGGCCTCGGTCTCCTGCATCTACGGCCTCGGCACCGCCGAGGCCTACTTCGGCCTGCTGCAGCAGCTGGAGCGGGGGCAGGAGTTCCCCCGCGACCGCTTCATCCGCTCCCTGGTCGACATCCAGTACGAGCGGAACGACCTCGACTTCCACCGCGGGACCTTCCGGGTGCGCGGCGACACCATCGAGGTGTTCCCGCCCTACGAGGAGGCGCGGGCCATCCGCATCGAGTTCTTCGGCGACGTGGTGGAGCGGCTGCAGGAGTTCGACCCGCTGCGGGGCACGGCGCTGGCCGAGCTCGACAAGGCGGCCATCTTCCCCAACTCGCACTACGTCTCGGCGCCCGAGACCCGCCACCGGGCCATCGCCGGCATCCGCGCCGAGCTGCAGGAGCGGCTCCAGGCCCTCACCGCCGCCAACAAGCTGGTGGAGGCGCAGCGGCTGGAGCAGCGGACCACCTTCGACCTGGAGATGCTGGAGCAGATGGGCTTCTGCACCGGCATCGAGAACTACTCGCGCTGGCTCTCGGGGCGCAAGGCCGGGGAGCCGCCCCCCTGCCTGCTCGACTACTTCCCCCGGAACTTCCTCACCGTCATCGACGAGTCGCACCAGACCGTCAGCCAGATCGGCTCCATGTACAAGGGCGACCGCTCCCGCAAGGAGACCCTGGTGGAGTACGGCTTCCGCCTCCCCTCGGCGCTCGACAACCGGCCGCTCCAGTTCGCCGAGTTCGAGAGGCTCTGCCCGCAGACCATCTACGTCTCGGCCACGCCCGCCGAGTTCGAGCTGCAGCGGAGCCACGGGGTGGTGGTGGAGCAGCTCATCCGCCCCACCGGGCTGGTGGATCCGGAGGTGGAGGTCCGCCCGGTGGCCACGCAGGTGGACGACCTGCTCGGCGAGGTGCGCTTGCGCGCCGCCGCCGGCCAGCGCGTGCTGGTGACCACCCTCACCAAGCGGATGGCCGAGGACCTGACCGAGTACTTCACCGACGTCGGGGTCCGCTGCCGCTACCTGCACGCCGACGTGGAGACGCTGGAGCGGGCGGCGCTGATCCGCGACCTGCGACGGGGCGAGTTCGACGTGCTCATCGGCATCAACCTGCTGCGGGAGGGGCTCGACATCCCCGAGGTGTCGCTGGTGGCGGTGCTCGACGCCGACAAGGAGGGCTTCCTGCGCTCGTCGGTCTCGCTGATCCAGACCATCGGGAGGGCGGCGCGCCACCTGGAGGGGCGGGTCATCCTCTACGCCGACTCGGTCACCGGCTCGATGAAGCGGGCGCTGGACGAGACCAACCGGCGGCGCGAGGTGCAGCGGCGCTACAACCAGGAGCACGGCATCACGCCGCAGTCGGTGAGGCGGAACATCGCCGACCTGGGCATGGCGGTGGTGGAGGCCGACTGGTCGACGGTGCCGCTGGCGGCGGAGGAGGGGGCCGACTACCGGGCCGAGGAGCTGCCGGCCATGGTGGCGGCGCTGGAGGCCGAGATGCACGCCGCCGCCGAGGCGCTCGACTTCGAGAAGGCCGCCTCGATCCGCGACCGGCTGCTGGCGCTCAAGGGGCGCGCCCTCGGCCTGACGGCCGGGACCAAGGGGGTGCTGGGGAGCGGGGCCCTGGCCGGGGCGGCGGCGGCCGGGCGGCTGCAGGGGGCCCGGCGGCCCAGGACGCGGCGGCGGCCGGCTCAGTAGCTGGAGCGCCCTCGCTCGCAGCGGGTGCGCTCACCCGAGGCGTAGGCCTCGCCCCAGGCGCGGCAGCTCCGGGCCGGCAGCTGGCGGGCCCGGCAGGCGTCGACCAGCAGGTTCTCGAAGCGGTGGGCGAAGTCCTGGCAGCTCTTGAACCTGTCCCAGTCCGGGCGACAGGCCGCGCCGAGTCGATGCGTGTAGTCGGTGCAGACGGCGGCCCCGGCCTCCTTGCCGATGGAGGTGATCTGGCTGCTGGCGCAGCGGTTGGCGTGGTAGTCCACCGAGGCGGTGCAGCGGAACTCGGCCGCGGCGGGGCCGGGCGCGGCCGCCAGCGCCACGGCGCCGGACAGGGCCAGCGCCGCCAGGCGGCGGACGGCGGGCGGCGAGCGGCGCTCTGGCTCGTTGACCATGAGTCGATGCTATCAGGACCACGCCGCCTTCGACGCGGCCAAGCGTCGCAGACCCCGCCGTTCCACGCCGTGGCGGTGGCGCTCGTACACCCACGGTGGAAGGCCTACACCTCCTCCGGGCGAGGCCAGCGGCGACCGGGGCGCCGCCGGCCCGCCTCGCCGGCCGCCCGCCCGGGCGGATCCGGCCGCCGGGCGTGGCGCGGCGCCCCCGGGTGGCCTAGGAATGGGCCATGACCACCCACCCGCCTGGACACCCACCGCCCGAGTCCGCCCCGCCCGCCTCCGCGATGCCGGCCTGGGGCGCCGACCCGGTGCGCACCATCGACGCCCGCCCCATCATCGCGGCCGGCCGGCATCCCGTCGACGAGGTCATGGCCTCGCTCCAGGCCCTCGGGCCGGGCGAGTCGCTGGCGCTGCTGACGCCCTTCGTGCCCGCGCCGCTGCTCGAGAAGCTCTCGGCCTCGGGCTACGAGGGGGTGAGCGTGCAAGGGGGGGCGGGGCTGGTACGGACCTGCCTGCGGCGACGGCCGTAGCGGGGCGGCCCGGCGCCACCGTGGTCCCCGGCCTCGCTTCGCGTTATGCGAGAGCCCTCGATGGATCCCAACGTCCAGCGCACCCTGGAGGAGCTGCCGGCCGAGCCGGGCTGCTACCTGATGAAGGACCGGGCCGGGACGGTGGTCTACGTCGGCAAGGCCTCCAGCCTGCGCAGCCGGGTCCGCAGCTACTTCGGCGCGCCGCGCGCCGACGAGCGGGCCTTCGTGGCGCTGCTCGACGACCTGCTCGGCGCCATCGAGGTGATCGTCACCCGCTCCGAGAAGGAGGCGGTGCTCCTCGAGAACCAGCTCATCAAGAAGCACCGGCCGCGCTTCAACGTGGTGCTGCGCGACGACAAGGACTTCATCGTGCTCCGGCTCGACGGCCGCCACCCGTACCCGCGGCTGGAGGTGCGGCGGGCCCGCGAGGCGCGCGACCCGAGGTCGCGCTACTTCGGGCCGTTCAGCTCGGCCTGGTCGATCCGCGAGACCCTCAAGCTGATCAACCGCCACTTCCAGCTGCGCACCTGCACCGACCACGTCTTCGACACCCGCAGGCGCCCCTGCATCCTCTACCAGATCCACCGCTGCCCGGCCCCGTGCGTCTACGAGCTGCCCCCCGGGGAGTACCAGGCCAGCGTCGACGACGCGGTGGCCTTCCTGGAGGGGCGCGAGCCGGAGCTGGCGGCGCGCCTCACGGCCCGCATGAAGGCGGCCGCGGCGGCGCTCGACTTCGAGGGGGCGGCGAGGCTGCGCGACCAGCTGCAGGCGGTGGCGCGGAGCCTGGAGACCCAGCGGGTGCTGATGGGCGACGGGGCCGACCGCGACGTCATCGGCCTCCACCGCGAGGGGCCGGACCTGGTCATCCAGGTGCTGGTGATGCGCCACGGCAAGCTGGGCGACGCCCGGGCCTTCCCCTTCAAGGGGCAGGAGTTCCCGGCCGCCGAGCTGCTCAGCCAGTTCCTGGCCGCCTACTACGAGCGGATGCCGGTGCCGGAGGAGGTGCTGGTGCCGCTCGAGCCGGTCGAGGCCGGGGCGCTGGCCGAGGTGCTCTCCGAGCGGCGCGGCGGCAAGGTGCGGCTGGCGACGCCGCGGCGCGGGGCCAAGGCCGACCTGCTGGCGGTGGCGGCGCGCAACGCCGAGCAGAGCTTCCGCAGCTGGCACGAGAAGGACGCCCGGCGCGAGGAGGCCCTGGTGGCGCTGATGCGCTCGCTGCAGCTGGCCCGGCCGCCGCGCTGGATGGAGTGCTACGACATCTCCACCTTCCAGGGGGCGCTGGCGGTCGGCTCGGGCGTGTCGCTGCGGGACGGCGAGCCCGACAAGGCCGGCTACCGCCGCTACAAGGTGAAGGGCGTGGCCGGCCAGGACGACTTCGCCATGCTGCACGAGGTGATCAGCGCGGCGGCTCCGGCGGGCCATCGCCGAGGGGCACTTCCCCGACCTGCTGGTGATCGACGGCGGCAAGGGGCAGCTGGCGGCGGCGCTGGCGGCGGCGCGCGACGTGGGCGTGCCGGTCAAGCCGGTGGCGGGCAACCCGGAGGCGCCCTTCGTGGAGCTGGTGGGCCTGGCCAAGTCGCGGCTGGTGGCGTCCGACCTGGGGACCGCCCGGGTGGTGGGCCGGCGCGGGCGCAGGCCGGCGCCGGGCGCCCGGGCGCTGGCCGACGCCGCCGAGGCCGCCGAGAAGGGGTTCGTGGCCGAGGCGGAGCGCACCCCGGAGCGGGTCTTCCTGCCGGCCCGCAAGGATCCGGTGGTGCTGCGCCAGAACTCGGCCGAGCTCTTCCTGCTGACGCGGCTGCGCGACGAGGCCCACCGCTTCGCCATCACCTTCCACCGCAAGCTGCGGCGCGAGCGGAACTTCCAGAGCGTGCTCGAGTCGATCGCCGGCGTCGGCGAGGGGCGCAAGAAGGCGCTGCTGCGCCACTTCGGCGCCCTGAAGCGGGTGCGCGAGGCCACCCTCGAGGAGCTGGCCGCGGTGGAGGGGTTCGGCGAGAGGCAGGCGCGGGCGGTCTTCGAGTTCTTCCACGCGCCGGACGGCGCCCCGGCCGCTGCCGACGCCCTGGCCGACGCCCCCACCGAGGCCGAGATCGACGCCGCGCTGGCCGAGGAGGCGGCCGGAGGCTAGGTGCGGTGCGGACTGGAACCCGCCCCGGCGGCGTGCTATCCGCCATGACGGACAGGGAGGAGAGGCCATGCCGATCGCAGTCGAAACCACCCGCCCCACCGAGGAGCCGCAGTGACCAGCCCAACCGACAAGGCGCCGCCGGCGGTCGACCTCCGCACCATCGTCGACCGGCTGGCCGCCGAGGCCACGCTGCTGGCCGGGATCCCCGGCGGACGGGCCAACCTCCCGTCGCGCGACGCGGTCGTCCAGATCGTCGAGGACCTGCGCTCGGTCCTCTTCCCGGGCTACTTCGGCACCTCCGACGTCCGGGCCGAGGCGCTCCACTTCTTCATCGGCGCCACCCTGGAGCGGGCCCTCCACTCGCTGGAGGACCAGGTGAGGCGGGCCTTCGCCTTCTTCGCGCGCCACGACTACCACCAGTGCGCCCACTGCGCCGAGGCCTCCAGCCGGGTGAAGGGCGAGTTCCTGGCCCAGGTGCCGGAGATCCAGCGGCTGGTCCGCTCCGACGTCGAGGCGGCCTACGAGGGCGACCCGGCGCTGAAGACGCGCGACGAGGCCATCTTCGCCTACCCGGGCGTCTTCGCCATCACCAACCAGCGCATCGCCCACGGCTCCACGTGCTGGGGGTGCCGCTCATCCCGCGCATCATCACCGAGTACGCCCACACCGTGACCGGCATCGACATCCACCCCGGGGCCCGGATCGGCGAGCGCTTCTTCATCGACCACGGCACCGGCGTGGTGGTGGGCGAGACCGCGGTGCATCGGCGACCGGGTCCGGCTCTACCAGGGCGTGACCCTGGGGGCCAAGAGCTTCCCGCTCGACGAGCACGGCAAGCCCATCAAGGGCATCGACCGCCACCCCATCGTCGAGGACGACGTGGTCATCTACTCCGGGGCGACCATCCTGGGCCGGATCGTCATCGGCAGGGGGTCGTCGATCGGCGGCAACGTCTGGCTGACCCAGCCGGTGCCGCCCAACAGCCGCATCACCCAGGCGGAGGTCCGCGAGCCGGCCCGAGCCGGTCCCGGGCTGGGCGGCTGACATCCCGAGGGCGGGCCCGGCGGCCCGCCCTCCAGCGAAAGGAAGCCCCGTGGCCCACCACCCGTGGCACGACGTCGATCTCCCCCGCTACGTCGAGGACGCCATCCCGGCGGTCATCGAGATCGCCACCGGCTCCAAGGTGAAGTACGAGCTCGACAAGTCGACCGGCCTGCTGCTGGTGGACCGCATCCTCTTCTCGGCCGTCCACTACCCGGCCAACTACGGCTTCGTGCCGCAGACCTACTGCGACGACGGCGATCCGCTCGACATCCTGGTGCTCTGCTCCGAGGTGATCCAGCCGCTCTCCATCATGCGGGCCAAGGTCATCGGCGTGATGAAGATGCGCGACGACAAGGGGCTGGACGACAAGCTCATCGCCGTCCACGCCGACGACCCGAACTACGCCGACTACTCCGACGTCTCCGAGCTGCCGCCGCACCGGCTGCGCGAGCTGCGCCGGTTCTTCGAGGACTACAAGGCGCTGGAGAACAAGAAGGTGGTGGTGAGCGAGCCGCAGGGGCGCTCCACCGCGCTGCAGGTGCTGCGCGACGCCATGAAGCTCTACGAGGCGGAGAAGGACCGCCTCAAGGGGACAGCCCGCCGCGCCGGCGAGGAAGGCGATGAAGAAGGCGAGGCGGCGCTGAGGGGCGCCGCCGGCGAGGGCCGGCCACCCGGCTACCAGTCGGCGACCAGGCCGACCCCCATGGTGATCGACCAGCCGCCGACCCGCCACACCTGGCCGTCCACCTCGTCGGTGGCGGAGCGGAGGTCGTTCCGCCAGGCCACCGTCACCTCGATCCGATCGGTCCGCCCGGCCGGGTTCCTCAGGCCGGTGGCGGCCCGCCCCACCAGCCCGGCGTAGGCGGTGTCGGCCTCGCCCCGCCACTCGTCGGGGCCGTGGCCGGCGAAGTGGGTGTAGCGGCGCCAGCCCAGCTCGCCCGCCACCGAGAGACGCCACTGCTCGCCGGCCGGGCCGGTGATCCCCAGCGAGCCGCCCACCACGGTCGCGGTCGGGGGGCGGAAGGCGAAGAGGGTGAGCAGGTCCACCGGCTGGCGCCCCTCGTAGCTCACCCCGGCCTCCAGCAGCCGCCAGCGCAGGGCGGCCGCCGCGCCGAAGACCAGGTAGCAGGGGTTGGTGCTGGTGGTCTCGGTGCCGGGCACGGTGGCCCGGTCGCAGTAGCCGGTGCCGATGGAGACATGGAGCGCGGGCCGGACCGCCGCCGGCGCCGGGGCGGCCAGCGAGGGGTCGTTCCCGGCGGCGGTGAGCAGCAGCGCGGCGAGGGCGGCGGCGAGCATGCGGTGGCCGATTCTACACCCGGATCCCGGCGCCCGAACCCTTTCTGCCCCGGCTGGCTCTCACGGGCCGATGCCCATCTACGAGTATTCCTGCCGGGGCTGTGACGCCGCCTTCGAGACCCTCATCCTGCGCCGGTCGGACGAGGCCGAGGTGGCGTGCCCGACCTGCGGCTCACGCCAGGTGGGGCGCCTGATGTCGCGCCCGGCGGCGGCGCGCGGCGGGCGGGCCGGATCGTCCAGCGGCGGCCCGCCCCCCAACTGCGGCCCCATCGGTTGAGGGATCTGACGTCGCCCGGTCGGGCGACCACACTCGACCACATCCCCGCGGCCGCCGTCGCCTTGGTGACCCCCGGAGCCCGGGGTAGACTCGCCGCGACTTGACCCGTCGCCACCACGCCACCGACTTCACGCTGGAGTTCGTCGCCGAGGCCCTCTCGAGGCAGGGGCTGCTCTCGGACGACGCCCGCAAGACCGCCGCCGTCCGGGAGAACGTGCAGCGGGCCAGGCTGCTGCGCGAGCAGGCCTCGCGCGCCGGCGGCCGGGGGCTGCGCCGCGCCGAGCTGTCCCCGGTGGAGCTGCTGGCCAGCTTCGAGTTCCCCGACCAGCGGCGCGAGGGCGAGCTCATCGACGAGGACAAGGCCACCCGGGTGGTGGCCGAGGCGGTGGGGCTCCCCTACCGCAAGATCGATCCCCTCAAGCTCGACGCCAGCCTCATCACCCGGACCCTCTCGCGCCCCTTCGCCCGCCGGCACGCGGTGCTGCCGCTGGAGCGGCGCGGCGGCCTGCTGGTGGTGGCCATCGCCAACCCGTTCGACCGGGAGCTGGTCGAGAACCTGCGGGCGCTGACCGGCCAGGAGATCGAGCCGGTGCTGGCGGCGCCGTCGGACATCCACCGGGCCATCGCCGAGGTGTACGGCTTCCGGGCCCAGGTCTCCGAGGCCCAGACCCAGCTCAGCGGCGGCGTCATCGACGTCGGCAACCTGGAGCAGTTCGTCAACCTCACCGGGGTGGAGGCGCTGGAGGCCTCCAGCGAGCCCATCATCGCCGCGGTGGAGTACCTGCTCCACTACGCCTTCGAGCAGCGGGCCAGCGACATCCACATCGAGCCGCGGCGGGAGGAGTCGATCATCCGCATGCGGATCGACGGCGTGCTCCACCCCGTCCACCGCATCCCCAAGGGCGTGCACGGCGCCATCGCCAACCGCTTCAAGATCATGGCACGGCTCGACATCGCCTACCGCAAGCCGCAGGACGGCCGCATCCGCACCGCCCGCGGCGACGCCGAGATGGAGCTGCGCGTCTCCACCATCCCCACCACCTTCGGCGACAAGGTGGTGGTGCGGGTCCTCGATCCCAGCGTGCTGGTGCGGGACCTCTCCGAGCTGGGGTTCCTGCCGGAGGAGCGGGAGACCTTCGAGCGCTGGCTGCTGCGCCCCCACGGGCTGATCGTGGTCACCGGCCCCACCGGCTCGGGCAAGACCACCACCCTCTACTCGGCGCTGCAGGCGCTGGCCTCGCCCGAGGTCAACGTGGTGACCATCGAGGACCCCATCGAGATGGTCCACGAGGACTTCAACCAGATCGCCGCCAACCCGCGCACCGGCACCAGCTTCGCCGAGGCGCTGCGCCACGTGCTGCGCCAGGACCCCGACGTCATCATGGTCGGCGAGGTCCGCGACGCCGACACCGCCACCCAGGCGGTCCAGGCCGCGCTCACCGGCCACCTGGTGCTCACCACCCTCCACACCAACGACGCCGTGGCCGCCATCGCCCGGCTCCGCGACCTCGGCGTGCCCAGCTTCCTCATCGCCGCCACGCTCACCGGCGTGGTGGCGCAGCGGCTGGTCCGCCAGGTCTGCCCGGCCTGCGCCGAGGACGTGCCGCTCACCGCCGACGAGGTGGCCGGGCTGGGCGTGCCCCACCCGGAGGACCACGCCGGCGAGCTGCTGGCGCGGCGCGGCCCGGGCTGCGCCAAGTGCCGCTACACCGGGTACTACGGCCGGGCCGGGCTCTTCGAGCTGCTCGCCGTCAACGCCCGGCTCCGCCACCTCATCGCCGACGGGGCCACGCCGGAGGCGCTGGCCCGCACCGCCCGGCAGGACGGCCTGAAGGGCCTGCGCGATCACGCGGTCCAGAAGGTGGCCGCCGGCGTGACCTCCTACGAGGAGGCCATGCGCGCCACCGCCGACGTGGAGGGGACGCGGTGAACGACGTCGCCACCCAGCTGGCCGGGCTCTGGTCGGCGGGCTCGCCCATCATCTACCTGGTCACCTCCGAGGAGGAGCGGGCCGTGGCGCTGGCCCGCGCCGTCGCCGAGGGGTTCGACGCCCAGAGCGCCACCTGGTCCTCGCACCGCGGGCTGCTGCCGCAGGCCCCGCACGCCCGCTCGCCCATCGAGGCGCTCGATGCCCTGCTGGCGGCCCCGGGGCCGCTGCTGGCGGTGCTGCTGGACTTCCAGGTGGCGCTGCGCGACCCGGCGGTGGCGCGCGCCGTCCGGGACGCGCTGCCGCGGCTGGCCGCCGAGGGGCGCTGCCTGCTCATCGTGGCGCCCCGGCTGGAGCTGCCCGAGGGGCTGGCCGAGGCGGTGGCCTCGCTGCGGCTGCCGCTGCCGGCGCTGGACGAGCTGGCCGCCGTGCTCGACGAGGTCCGGCAGGGGTCCGGGGCGGGTGAGCTCGACGGCGCCGCGCGCCACCGGGCCCTGACCGCGGCGCGCGGCTTCTCCGAGGGGCAGGCGCGGCGGGCCTTCACGCGGGCCATCGGGCAGGATCCGGCGCTGGGCGCGACGGCCATGGCCTCGATCCTCGAGGAGAAGCGGCGGCTGCTGTCCCGCGACCTCGGCCTCGAGGTGGTGGAGGAGGTGGAGCGCGCCGACCACCTGGGAGGCCTCTCCAGCTTCAAGACCTGGCTCGACGAGCGGGCCCAGGCCTTCGCGCCGGAGGCGGCCGAGTTCGGGCTGCCGGCGCCGCGAGGCGTGCTGCTGGTGGGCGTGCAGGGGTGCGGCAAGTCGCTGGCGGCCAAGGTGGCGGCGGCCCAGCTGGGGGTCCCGCTGGTCCGGCTCGACCTGCCGCGCGTGCTCGGGCAGGAGGGGGCGGAGGAGCGCCTGGCCGCGGCGCTGGAGGCGGCCGAGGCCATCTCGCCGGTGGCGCTCTGGGTGGACGAGATCGAGAAGGGGTTCGCCGGCAGCGCGCCGGGACAGGGGGGCGAGGCCCGCGCGGCGCGGCTGCTGGGGGCCTTCTCGACCTGGCTGCAGGAGCGGCACGGCTCGGTCTTCGTGGTGGCCACCGCCAACGACGTGACCCGCCTGCCGCCCGAGCTGCTCCGGCGCGGCCGCTTCGACGAGCTCTTCTTCGTGGACCTGCCCGATCTCGAGGCGAGGCGCGAGATCCTGGCCCTGCACCTGCGGCGGCGGCGGCGCGACCCGGCGGCGCTCGACCTGGCGGCGCTGGCGGAGCTGTGCGCCGACTACTCCGGGGCCGAGCTGGAGCAGGTGGTGGTGGGCGGCCTGCACCGGGCCTTCGCGCTCTCGAGGGAGCTGGAGACCGCCGACCTGCGCCGCGTGGCCCAGGACCTGGTCCCGCTCTTCAGGACCTACGAGGAGAACATCAAGGCGCTGCGCGAGTGGGCCCGGGGACGGGCCCGCGTGGCCGGCCGGGCCGGCGCCGTGGTCGACCTGTTCCGGCGGGCGCCCAGGGCGTGAGGCGACCTCCCGGAGGTGGCCGGGGTCCCGGGGGCGGGTGGGCGCCGGGGGCCACGGGCCCGCCCCTGGCCCTGGCCCTGGGTCAGGGCCGCAGCCCGTCCACCACGTGGTCGTGCACCAGGCCGTTGGAGGCCACGCAGGCGCCGTGGGCGTGGGTGGGGATCCCCTCGAGGTCGGTGAACCGGCCGCCCGCCTCCTCGACCAGGATCTTGAGCGGGGCGATGTCCCAGATCTGCACCCCGGCCTCGACGAAGGCCTCGGCCCGCCCGGTCAGCACCATGGCGCAGCCGGCCAGGTCCCCGTAGCCGCGGGCCTGGGCCGCCGTCACCGTCAGCAGGTTGACCTGGGCCCGCCGCTCCGGGGCGAGCAGGAACTTCAGCTCCCCGAGCGACAGGGTGGCCTCCTCCCAGGCGGCGATGCCCGAGACGCGCAGCCGCTCGGGGACGCCGGCCCCCACCTGCCGCCAGGCGCCGAGCCCGCGGGCGGCCCAGTAGAGCTCGCCCAGGGCCGGCATGCCCATGGCGCCGGCCACCACCTCGCCGCCCACCTCCAGGGCGACCAGCGGGCCCCAGAAGCTCCCGCCGCGGGTGAAGCCCCGGGTGCCGTCCACCGGGTCGACGATCCAGCGCGCCCCGGTGCCGGCGTGGGCGCCGGTCTCCTCGCCGAGGATGGCGTGGCCGGGGAAGCGCCCGCGGATCACCTCGACGATGGCCGCCTCGGCCTCCCGGTCGGCCACGGTGACCGGGCTGCGGTCGGGCTTCAGCTCGACGCGGACGCCGGCGCGGAAGTGGCGCAGGGCGGCGGCGCCGCCGGCCTCGGCGGCGCGGCGGGCGGTCTCCATGGCGAGGGCGAGGTCGGGGGCGGTCATGGAGGCGGAGTCTACCCGGTCGCGGGGGTCGCCGGCCGGGGCCGGCCCGGAAAAGGAAGCGGCGGCCACCCGGGCACGGGCGGCCGCCGCGGAGGCTCCGGTCCAGGAGGCTACTTCTTCGGCCTCATGTCACCGGTCTGCAGGTAGCGGGTGTGGAAGGCGAAGGCCTCGCTGAACATGTGCGGCGAGTGGAGGCCGGCGCTGGGGTTCTTCATGGCGCGCTTGAAGTAGTCCCAGAGCAGGGGGCGGTACTCGGGCGCCGCCGCCTTCTCGATGACCTCCTTGGCCTTCTCCTTCGGGCTGCGGCCGCGCAGGTCGGCGAAGCCGTACTCGGTCACGATGCCGTTGACCTCGTGCTCGGTGTGGTCGATGTGCGAGGCGAAGGGCACGATGGCCGAGATCTTCCCGTCCTTGGCGGTCGCCGGGGACATGAAGATGGTGTAGGCGGAGTTGCGGGCGAAGTCACCCGAGCCGCCGATGCCGTTCTCGATCCCCTTGCCGGCGATGTGCGTCGAGTTGACGTGGCCGTAGATGTCGGCCTCCACGAACCCGTTCATGGCGATGCAGCCGAGGCGGCGGATGATCTCCGGGTTGTTGGAGATCTCCTGCGGGCGCAGGATGATCTGCTTGCGGTACCGGTCGATGTTCTTGTTGAAGCGGACCTGCCCCTCGGGCGAGACCGAGAAGGCGGTGGCCGAGGCCGCCACCAGCTTGCCGGAGTCGAGCATGTCGAGCATGCCGTCCTGGATCACCTCGGTGTAGGAGATCATCCGGTCGAACGGCCCCTCGTTGAGCCCGACCAGCACGGCGTTGGCGATGTTGCCGACGCCCGACTGCAGCGGGTTGAGGTGCTTGGAGAGCCGGCCCGCCTTCACCTCGCCGTCGAAGAAGTCGAGGATGTGGCCGGCGATGCGCTTGTGGATCTCCTCGGGCGGCTTGAAGGGGGCGTTCCGGTCGGGGTAGGCGCTCTCGACCACCGCCACCACCTTGGAGACGTCGAACTTCCAGACCTGGGAGCCCTTGCGGTCGTCGGCGGCGTTGATGGGCAGCGCCACGCGCTTGCCGTGCTCGCCCGGCACCGAGATGATGTCGTGCATCCCCTCGAGCCGCTCGTCCTGCCAGGAGTTGACCTCGAGGATGATCTTGTCGGCGTGCTCCAGGTAGACGTTGTTGGCGCCGCAGGACGACGACGGGACGCAGGTGCCGTCCTCGTTGATCCTGGTGACCTCGATGAGGCAGAAGTCGAGGTTGTTCTTGCCCTTGCCGTAGTAGCCGTAGCGGACCAGCGTGCCGGCGTGGCTCAGGTGCATGTCCTGGTACTCGATCAGCCCCGAGTTGATCTTCTCGCGGGTGACCGCGTCGCCCTGGTAGGGGAAGCGGAAGCGCTGGGACTCCACGAAGGACATCATGGTGTCCTGCTCCGGGCCGGTCGAGGCGCCGGTGAGGACGTCGAACTTGAGCGCCTTGCCCTTGAGCTTCTCGTCGAGGGCCCGCTTGGACAGCGCGATGGGAACGGCCTTCGGGTAGCCGGCGCCGGTGAAGCCCGACATGCCGATCACGGCGCCGTTGGGGATGAGTGCGGCGGCGGCCTCGGCGGACATCACCTTCGCCTTGAGCCCCTTGTGAAGAATCCGGTCTGCCATCGGTGAGCCTCCTCGGTGGTCGTCCCCGGATGCTCCGGGGGAGATTGGGGGGAGCGGTGCGCACGGCACCGCTCGTGCTTCGCGGGAGACGAGAGAGTAGTCGAGAGCGCGCTCTCCTTGGAAGCGCGGATCGCTCGAGGGCTGCGATTTCAGGGTGGAAGATGACGAGTGATCCCGTCGATGATCTCGCGCAGCGCGTCAGGATCGTCGGAGCGGTGCAGTCGACCGCTACGGTCGACGATGAGGCCGGCCGAGAGCAGCCAGTCGACGGAATTCTCCAGGGTGGCCTTGGAGAGGGACTCGCGTGCCAGCAGGCGACCGGCGAGGAGGTCGGACCGGCCACGCTCGAGGGCCTGCCTGACCAGGGACTTTCGGTCGGTGTGACGCTCCGCGTCATCAAGCAGGGCGTCGGCCGTCGCCGCGGCCACCCGGTAGGCCTCGAGGTAGGGCCGGAGGAGCTCGGCGAGGAACGCCACCACCTCGCCCGCCGCGCCCGCCCGGACCCGGCCGCCCTCCACCACCACCGCGCCGAGCCGCTGCAGGAACGCGACGTTCTGCTCGAAGATCAGCGAGAGCCCGGCCCCCGGCTCGTACATGAACTCGAGCTTGAAGAGGCGGGAGAGCCAGGCGGCCCGCCCCTGCGCCTCCTCCAGGGTGGCCTCGCCGGCCCGCACCGCCGACGCGGTGATGGCCGGCGCCACGTAGCGGTGGATGACGGCGTTGCGGTGGAAGTCCAGCACCGGCCGCTTCTCGTCGACCACCTGGTAGGAGGTCTCGCCGGCCACGCTGGCCGCCGTCACCTGCCCGCTGGCCACCAGCCGCCGCACCGTGTCCCGGACCGGGCCGGCCAGGAGCGGATCGCTGCTGGCGCCGGCCAGGTCCCGGCCGAAGCGGGCGCCGCCGTCCGCCGCCATGAAGCGGAGCAGCTCCACGCGGCGGGCCAGCTCCCCGGCCGTCAGGCCGCGGCCGACGCGCGAGAGCAGCGCCGCGCAGACCAGCCCGATCGGCGTGATGGTGACGGCGCGGCCGATGCCGAAGGCGATGCGGGTGGCCATGGCCTGCACCAGCTGCCGGCGGGCCTCGGCGTCGGTGGCCAGGTCGGCGACGCGCGGGCCGAGGCGGGCCTCGGCCACGCCGCGCAGCGACACCGGCTCCTCGAACTGGACGTAGAGCCGCTCGTAGCTGCGGAACAGCACGGAGAAGGCCCCCAGCAGGCCGCGCAGGTTCTCCTTGGGCTTCTCGCCGCCGGAGAGCTCGTGCAGGTAGGCCTTGGCCTCGATGAGCCGCTCGTAGTCGATGGAGACCGGCACGAAGAGCACGTCGTCGGCGGCGCCGTCGAGCCAGGCATCCACCTCCATCGAGACCAGCCCCATCTTGGGGAAGAGCAGCTTGCCGGTCCGGCTTCGCCCCCCCTCGATGTAGAACTCCTGGGGAAACTTGTCGCGCAGCAGCTGCTTGACGAAGGCGCGCAGCACCGCGGCGTAGACCTGGTCGCCCTTCACCTGCCGCCGGATGAAGTAGGCGCCGCCGCGCCGGGCCAGGCTGCCGAAGGGCCAGAAGGAGAGGTTGATGCCGGCGGCGATCTGCGGCGCCATCATCCCGTGCTCGTAGAGGAGCCAGGAGATGACCAGGAAGTCGATGTAGCTCTTGTGGCTCGGGCAGATGATGACCGGCGCGTTGGCGGCGGCGCGCTTCACCCGGCCCAGGCCGTCCTCGTCGATCTCCAGCGACTCGTAGAGCTTGTTGAGGAGCCCCTTGAGGACCGGGCGCATCACCGCCACGACCTTGGGATCGTAGTTGCTGGCGAGCTCGTCGAGGCAGCGGGCGGCCTCGGCCTGCAGGGACTCGAGCGGCTTCCCGGTCTCGGCGGCCAGGCCCTGCAGCCGGGCCCGCAGCGTGCGATCCCGCAGCACCCGGGCCTTGACGCGCCCCGGCCCCTTGAGCGGCGGGCCGACCGCCGCCCGCAGCTCGCGCGAGAGGTGCCGGTGCAGGGCGCCGCGGACGCCGCGGGCCACCGAGAGGTCGGAGGCGCCGGGCCGGGCGGCGACCCGCGCCTGCAGGTCGACGGCCTTGCCCACCGAGAGGAAGCTGTGCCGGAAGTTGCGGAAGAAGGCGATGCCGTTGGCGAAGGGGCTGGGCGAGTCGGGCGTGCCGAAGAAGACGTCCCAGATGGAGCCCTCCAGCCGCTGCGCCCGCCGGCTCCAGAGCAGCACCACCGGGACCAGGAAGATGGGGCGCGCCAGCGAGCGCTGCATGCGGGCCAGGTGGGGCAGGGGGCCGGCCTCGGTGGTCTGCTCGCCGAGGAAGACCACGCTCGAGCGCCCGGCGCCGACCGTCTCCTCCAGGGCCCGCCGGCTGCGGCGGATGCGGGAGAGGGCGCCGAAGAACCCCGTGTAGCCCTGCGCCGCCTGGAGCGGGGGCAGCCCGTGGCGCCGCAGCAGCCAGCGCAGGTAGAGGAAGTTGAGCAGCCCCGAGCGCCGCGCCACGAAGACCAGGCTGCCGCGCGCCGCCAGCGCCGCCAGCTCGGCGGGCGCGTCGCGGGGCACCCGGACCGGCTCGAAGAGGCGCCCGATCCCCCGGGGAACCGGCGTGGCCTGGGGCGTGGGCGGCGCTCGGTCCATGGTTGGGTCAGCCGTGCCGCTTCACCACGCCATCCTTGTCGAGGTACCACGGCTCGACCAGCAGCGGCTCCACCGAGGGCCGGAAGCCCTTCACGTCGGCGCCCAGGCGGTGCAGCGCCGCCAGCACCTCGCCGCGGACGCGGGCGTTGCCGGCGTCGCGGATCAGCAGCTCCACCAGCGCGGTGCGGGTGGCCTCGGCGAGCGGCAGGCCGGCCAGGGCGCGGACCGCGCCGATGCGGACGTCGTCGGAGAAGTCCTCCAGCATGGCGCGCAGCGCCGCCTCCAGGCCGGTGGCGCCGGCGCCCTCGTGGTGCTCCTTGACCCACGCCAGCAGCGTCAGCTTCTTCTCCGGGTCGCGCATGTAGACGGTGGAGAGGCGGGCCAGCTCCGCCACCACGGTGTCGAGCACCTCGGCCGGCGTGGCCACCTCGGCCAGCGCCCGCAGGCCCCAGGCGATGCCGCTCTCCTGCTCGCGGAGGAACGCGGTGATGGGCGCGATGGCGTCGCGCCCGGCCGCCACCAGGTGGGCGTGGACCGACTCCTTCTCCTCCTGGTCGGTGATGCCCGGGTCGGCCAGCAGGGTGAACCGCAGGCAGAGCACCTGCAGCGCGCCCGGCGTCCCCAGCTCGGCCAGCTGGTCGATCACCTTCTGCCGGTTCTCGGGCGGCCCGTACTTCTCCGTCACCTTGCGCGCCAGCTTCCTCAGCTGCGCCTGCTCCCGCTCGGTGGCGGAGCCAAACAGATCGAAGATCCCCATCCAGCCTCCCGCCGCTCCAGCGACCCCGTGGGCAGCGCGTCGTGGTTCTACAACGAGATGCCCGCCCGTGGATCGCCCCTGTAGAGCGGCTCCAGCGCCTTGACGGCCTCCAGGAGCTGGTCGCTGGGCTCCGGCAGCACCAGCTTGACCACGGCGTAGAGATCCCCGCGCGGGCCGCCGTGGACGTCGGGCAGCCCCTTTCCGCGCAGCCGGATCTGCTTGCCGGAGGGGGTGCCGGCGGTGACGGCGAAGCGGACCTTCCCCTCGAAGGTGGGCAGGTCCACCTCGGCGCCGGCGACCGCCTCGGGGACGGTGAGGGGCAGGTCGAGGTAGAGGTCCTTCCCGTCGACGCGCACCAGCGGGTGGGGGCGGAGCCGGACCCGGAGGAACAGGTCGCCGGCCGGGCCGCCTCGATCCCCGTGGCTCCCCTGGCCGGCCAGCCGGATGCGGGCGCCGTCGGCGGTGCCGGGCTTGATGGTGACCCGGAGCGTGCGGGGGCCGATGCGGATGTCGCGCACGGCCCCCAGCACGGCGTCGCGCAGCTCCAGCTCCAGCTCGGCCTCCAGGTCCTCGCCCGCGCGTGGCGCGGGCCTGCGGCCGTGGCCCGCGGCGCGCCCGCGCGCCTCCTGCCCGAAGATCGACTCGAAGATGGAGCCGAAGTCGAACGGTCCGTACCCCTCGACGTTGACCTTGGAGAAGTCGCCGAAGTCGAAGGGTGGCCCCGCCCGGCGCGCCGCCCGCCTGGCGCCAGCGCCGCACCTCCTCGGCCCGCCGCTCGTCGAAGCCGGTGCGGAGCGCGTCCGGGCCGAACTCGTCGTAGAGCGAGCGCCGCTTCGGGTCCGAGAGCACCTCGAAGGCCGCCGAGGCCTCCTTGAAGCGCTCCTCGGCCGCCTTGTTGCCCGGGTTGACGTCGGGGTGGTTCTGGCGGGCCTGCTTCCGGTAGGCCTTCTTGATCTCCTCCGGGGTCGCGGTCCGGGGGACGCCGAGGATCTCGGTAGAGGTCGCGGTGGGCCACGCCCCCAACGTAACTCGCCCCGGCGGCGCGTCAATGCCCGACCCGGAGCCGACCGGCTGGACTACCATGGGGCGGATGCGCTCCCTCGGCCTCGCGCTGCTGCTCGCCGCCGCACCGCCCGTCACCCCCCCGGCCGGTGGCGTGGTGCTCGAACGGGTCGTGGCGGTGGTCCGCATCCCGGCCAGCGCCGCGCCCCGGCCCTTGACGCTGACCCGGCTCGACGAGGAGGCGCGGGTGGCGCTGGTGGGGCAGGGGGCCGCCCAGGCCGCCTTCGCGCCGCTCGACACCGCGGCGCGCCGAGCCGCGCTGCGCTGGCTCCTCGACCAGTGGCTGGTGGCCGACGAGGCGACGCGGCTCAGGCTGGACGAGGTCCCGCGCCAGGAGGTCCAGGCGGCGCTGGCCGCCTTCCAGGGGCGCTTCCCGGACCTGGCCACCTACCGGCGCTTCCTCTCCGCCACCGAGCTCTCGGAGGAGGAGCTGCAGGCCATCCTGGCGCGAGGCCTGCGGGTGCAGCGCTACCTCGAGGTCCGGCTCGGCCGCAGCGCACGGGTCCCCGAGGAGGAGGTCACCCGCTGGCTGGCCGGGCAGGGCACGGTGGCGCCCACCGCGGCGGAGCGCGACGCGGCGCGAGCCCGGCTCTCGGCCGAGCGGGCGCAGGCCCAGGTGAAGCAGATCGCCGCCGAGCTGCGGTCGCGGGCCGACGATCCGGGTGCTCATGCCGGAGCTGCGCGAGGAGCCCGCGCCGTGACCGGGGCGGCCCCGCTGCGCTTCCGGCCGGTGGTGGAGGCCGACCTTCCGCGGATCATGGAGATCGAGGCGGCCGGCTTCCTTCACCCGTGGTCCGAGGCGCTGCTGCGCGCCGAGCTCGGGCACGCCTGGTCCACGCTGCTGGCCGCGGTGGCGCCCGGGGCGGATCCCGGGGGGCGGATCCTCGGCTACATCGTCTACTGGCTGGTGCACGACGAGATCCACGTCCTCAACGTCGGCACCGCCCCGGAGGCGCGGCGGCAGGGGGTGGGGCGGGCCCTGATGGAGGAGGCGGCGGTCCGGGGCCGGGGTCGGGGCGCCCGGCTCTCGACGCTGGAGGTGCGCCGCTCCAACGCACCGGCCATCGCCCTCTACCGCTCGCTGGGCTACCTGCCGGTCGGGGTGCGGCCGCGCTACTACGCCGAGGAGAACGAGGACGCGATCGTCATGACCCTGGAGTTCGATCCGGGGTAGACAGATCGCCCATGTGCTGGCGACTGGTCCGCTGGATCCTCTTCCGCTTCGACCCCGAGCTCGTCCACCGCCTGGCCCACCGGGTGCTCCACCTGGTGCCGGTGGCGCTGGCCCGCCGGCGGCGGCCTCGCGCCGACCCGCGCCTGCGCGTCCGCTGCCTGGGCCTCACCTTCGACAGCCCCGTCGGGCTGGCGGCCGGCTTCGACAAGGGAGACGTCGCGGTGGCGGCGCTGCTGGGGATGGGCGTTCTCCCACGTCGAGATCGGCACCATCACCCCCCGCCCCCAGCCCGGCAACGACCGGCCGCGCCTCTTCCGGCTGCCCGAGCACCGGGCCCTCATCAACCGGATGGGGTTCAACAACGAGGGGGCGGCCGCCTGCGCCGCCCGGCTCGCCGCGCTGGACCCGGCGGCGCGCATGGGCGTGGTCGGGATCAACGTCGGCAAGAACAAGGCGACGCCCAACGAGCAGGCGGTGGACGATTACCTGGCCTGCATCGAGGCGCTGCAGGCCCATGCCGACTACGTGGTGGTCAACATCTCCTCGCCCAACACGCCGGGGCTGCGGCAGCTGCAGGAGCGCGAGGCGCTCGACCGCCTGCTGCGTGCCTGCGTGGCGCGGCTGGAGGCGCTGGCTCCAGGGAAGGGGCTGGTGGTGAAGCTGGCCCCGGACCTGGAGCCCGAGGCGCTCGACGAGGCGGTGGACGTGGCCATCGCCGCGGGAGTGGCCGGCATCGCCGCCACCAACACCACCCTGTCGCGGGCCGGCGTCGAGGGTCACCCGCGGGCGGGCGAGGCGGGGGGGCTCTCCGGGGCGCCGCTGACCGCGCGGTCCACCGCGGTGATCCGTCGGGTGGCGGCCCGGGCGGCGGGCCGCGTTCCGGTCATCGGGTCCGGTGGGGTGATGACGGCCGAGGACGCCTGGGCCAAGATCCGGGCCGGGGCCAGCCTGGTGCAGGTCTACACCGGCTTCATCTACGGCGGTCCCGGGTTCCCCTCGCGGCTCAACCGGGAGCTCTGCCGACTGATGGAGCGGGACGGCTTCAGCTCGGTCGAGCAGGCGATCGGAGCAGACCTGAAAGGCTGAACCCATCACGACGCATCGCGTTGTGTTGACGCGAAAGGACGAAGGGCGCACACTCTCCCCCAAGGTGGGTGTGGCGGTCTCCTGCCGCCACCGCTAGAGCGAGGGGCGACATGGTCGAGACGCGCAAGATCAGCCAGATTACAAGTGTCAAGATGCCTGAACTCCTGAAGGATCTGGCCAAGAAGGGGAAGGCCGGCCGCAAGGAGATCGAGGCCAGGCTCGAGAAGATGGTGGGCGACGCACACCTCGAAGCTCGGCTCGCCGACCTCCGCGGACGGCTGGAGCATCTCCAGAAGACGGGCCGCGCCCGCACCGAGGCGTGGCGTGGCAAGGCCGACGCCTTCCGCGCCGAGGCCTTGGAGCGGGTGGTCGACATCCAGGGAAAGATCGTGTCGTTCCTTGGTGTTGCGACCCAGGAGCAGGTGCGGGAGCTGCATCGTGACCTCGAGCGACTTGCCAAGAAGATCGAGACCGGGCACAAGGCCCGGCCGGCCAGGAAGGCGGCGCCCAGGACGGAGATGAGAACGTGACCACGGCAGGCGGGATGTTCGACTCGGCTCGGGCGGCGACCCGAGCCTGCGCGGGAGGTCGACCGGCTTGATCGGCGCGGCCGCCAGGGGGGCGTTCGTGCTCGGGGTGGCGGGCTTCATCGGGTCGGCGGCCTTGACCGTCCCGAGCCGCCTCGCTGACCCGAGGCGAGAGATCCGGCCCGCCGAGCCGGAGCTGGGGGCCTGCCTCGCGACCGGCTGCCCGGACGCGGTGCGCGAGCGGCAGGTGGCCCTGCTGGAGGATTTCCTCTTCGCCCGCATGCCGGGGCTCGACCCGGCCCTCCACGAGGACCTGGCGCGGGCCATCCTGTCCGAGTCCGAGGCGGCCCGCCTCGATCCGCTGCTGGCGCTCGCCGTCATCGAGGTCGAGTCGGGGTACGACCCGTCGGCCGTCAGCGCCGCCGGGGCGCTCGGGTTGATGCAGCTCCTCCCCGGCACCATGAAGCGCGAGGTGGCCGGGCTCGGCCCGGAGCACCGCGATCCGCAGGACCCCATCGCCAACGTCCGGGCCGGGGTCCGCTACCTGCGCCGCTGCCTCGACAGCTACCCCGATCCCGAGGTGGCGCTGATGGCCTACAACGCCGGTCCCAACCGGCTCTACGGCTGGATCCGGGCCGGGACCATCCCGCCCGAGGTCGTCGCCTACGCCAGGCGGGTCCTGGCCGAGCACCTCCGGCTGCAGCAGGCCCTCCCCGTGGAGATCGGGCCGAGGTTCGCCGAGACGTCCCTGCCGGGCCGCTGATGCGGGTCACGGAGATCTTCCAGAGCATCCAGGGCGAGGGAACGCGGGCCGGCCGGCCCTGCGCCTTCGTCCGCTTCACCGGTTGCGACCTGCGCTGCACCTGGTGCGACAGCGCCTACGCCTTCCACGGGGGGGTGGAGAGGTCGCGGCCGTCGATCGTGGCCGAGCTGAACGCCATGGCGCTGCGCCACGTCTGCCTGACCGGGGGCGAGCCGCTCCTGCAGCCGGACCTGCCGGAGCTCTGCCGCGACCTGGTGGCGTCGGGCTGGGAGGTGACGGTCGAGACCCACGGCCAGCGCGATGCCGAGGGGCTGCCGCCGGAGGTGGTGCGCATCTTCGACGTGAAGCCGCCCGGCTCCGGAGAGGAGACGCGCGACTTCGGCTACCTCGAGCGGCTCCGGCCGCACGACGAGGTGAAGTTCGTGGTGGCGTCGGCCGAGGACTTCGCCTGGTCGGTGGAGGTGGCGAGGCGCCACCGGCTGCCGGGGCGGGTGGCGGTCCTCTTCTCGCCGGTGGTGCCGGGCGTCGACCCCAGGGCGCTGGTGGCGTGGCTCCTGGCCTCGGGGATCGAGGCTCGGCTCTCGCTCCAGCTGCACAAGCTGATCTGGGGCGAGGACGCCCGCGGCGTCTGAGCGGGGCCGCCCGCGGCGATCCGGGGCGGCTTCCGGGCCCCCTCGCCCGGGCGGGAACATCCGGGGGGCTCGCGAGTTGCCAGTGGACCAACCCCGGGCCACGCCGAGACGGGTCCTGGGTCTCCTTGACGCAGCACGTCCCCGGTTGCTAGAAACACCAGCAGATGCGCTCACTTGCATTTCTTGTCGCCGCCGCGGCGCTGGCCGTGCCTTCGCCGGCCCCGGCGGGGCCCACCGTCACGCTCAACGGCGTGAGCATCAGCGGGGTGGCCAACCAGAAGTTCGAGAACGTCAACGTCGTCATCGACGCGCAGGGCAACCTGGACATCCAGGCCAAGGGCTACGCGGTCCGTTCGGCCGCCCCCGCCGCGGCCCCGGTCGCCGGCCCGGCAGCCCACCGGATCCGGGACCCCCCCGCTCGCCCCGTCGCACGCCGCCGCCGCGCCCGTGCTGGCCGCGCCCGCCGCCGGGGCCAGCATGGTGGCCAGCGCCTCGCCCAGCCAGCCCGGGCGGTTGACCCGCCGCTACTTCCTCGCCACCGAGCAGAGCCTGCCCGACGGCACGCAGTACGACGTCGAGGTCTTCATCAACGCCAGCTGGATCCGGGTGGTGAAGTCGTCGGACCCGCAGGTGGTCACGGAGATCACCCGCTACCTCCGCCCCGGCGCCAACAAGGTGACCCTCTCCTGCACCAAGAAGCTGAAGGGGGTCGAGCGGCGCAGCACCAGCGCCGACGTGACGCTCAAGGTGGTGGTCGGCGCCGGCAACGTCGGCGGCGACCACGTGATGATCGACGACCCGCTCGCGGTGTTGACGCGCACCGCGGCGGAGGTGGACGACAAGGTGGAGGAGTTCGTCTTCGAGGCGCGTTAGTGGGGGTGGCGCGTGTTCACGCCGGAACCGAGCATCCAGTTCGTCCCCGCCACCCGCGAGCAGGTGGTGGCGATCATCGAGGCCATCAACCAGCCGCAGGTCTCCATCCCCGGCAAGGAGCCGCAGGCCGTCCAGGGGGTGCTCTGCAGCCTGCGCAACCCCAACGGCACCTTCTCCATCGTGGTCGCGCTCCACCTGCCACGGACCGGCGAGAACGTCATCTACCTCCACGAGAAGCGGCAGCTGTCCGCCGAGGAGTACCGCGAGGTCCAGGACGCCGGGCTCCACTTCCTCGAGTCCATGGGCTTCATGCTCGACAACCTCAACTTCAGGAACATGGCCCCGGCGCTCCAGGACGAGATGCTGAAGCGCCTCCCGCTCTTCTCCCCTCCGCGCCCGCCGGCGGTCGCCGTGACCGCCGCGGAACAGGGGGCCGCCGCCGGGGCGGTCCGCGTGGCGCGCTTCCTCTCCTCGTTCTGATCGGACCGAAATGACCCTTCCACGCGCGCCGCACCCCGCCGCCACGCTCCTCCTCGTGCTCGCGCTCGGGGGGTGCGCCAGCGGCCCCTCGCCCAAGGCCATGAAGACCGCCGAGATCCACAACGACCTGGCGGTCGAGGCGCTGCGGGCCGGCCGGTCGCAGGAGGCCTTGAAGGAGTACGACATCGCGCTGGAGGCCGACCCCGACATGCCCGAGGCCTTGATGGGGCGCGGCCTGGTGATGGAGTACGGCTTCGGCAAGCTGGCGGAGGCCGAGGCCGACTACCGCCACGCGCTGCTGATCCGGCCCAACTACCCGGAGGCCCACAACAACCTCGGCCAGCTGCTCGCGAAGACCGGGCGCCCCACCGAGGCCCTCGCCGAGTTCGACAAGGCCATCGACATCAACCTCTACATGGAGCCGTGGGTGGCCCGCTGCAACCGGGGCCAGACCCTCTACCAGCTGGGGCGGAAGGACGAGGGGCTGGCGGAGCTCCACACCTGCGTCCGCATCGCCCCCAAGTACTGCCAGGGACGGCGCGAGCTGGGGCGCATCCTGCTGGCCGAGGGGAAGCCGGCCGAGGCGCTGGCGGAGTTCGAGGCCTACGCGCGCTCCTGTCCCAAGTCGGCGGACGCCCAGCTGCAGCTCGGCACGGCGCGGCTCAAGGCCGGCGACGCGGCCGGGGCGCGCTCGGCCTTCGAGGCCTGCGTGTCCATGGCGGGCGAGGGGGCGGTGGCGGACGAGTGCCGCAAGACGCTCCAGCTCCTCAAGTAGGAGCGGGCGCCGATGGCCGCCGAACGGACCCCCCCCACCGCACCGCTCCAGGACTTCGGCCGCTGGCTGAAGCAGGAGCGCGAGCTGCGCGACCTCGAGCGCGAGGAGCTGGCCGCGGCCACGCGTCTCGGGGTGGGCGTCATCGAGGCGCTCGAGTCTGGCGACGAGGCCCGCATGCCCCCGCGGGCCTACGTGGTGGGCTACCTCCGCAGCTACGCCACCGCGGCCGGGCTGGATCCCGACGAGCTGGTGCTGCGCTGGCAGGAGGCGGCGGGACCCGAGCCGGAGGCGGACCGGCGGCCCCGGGCGCGCCGCTGGCTGCCGCTGCTGGTGGCGGCGCTGGTGCTGGGGGTGCTGGGGGCCGTGCTGATCTCGGCCCTCTTCAGGGGCGGCGGGGCGGGCGGGTGAGCGGGCGGTTCAAGCTCTCGGCGGTGGTCCTGCGCACCATCGACTACGCCGACGCGGACCGGGTGGTGACCTTGCTGAGCCGCGAGCGCGGCAAGCTGGTGGCCTTCGCCCGCGGTGCCCGGGCCTCGAGGCGGCGCTTCGGCGGCGGGCTGGAGCCCTTCACCCAGGTGACCGCCGAGCTGGCCGAGCGGGGCGGCGGCGACGCCATGGCCCGGCTCGACTCGGTGTCGGTGGAGCGGTCCTTCCACCACGTCCGCGGCGACCTGGCCCGGATCGGCTGCGCCGCCTACGCCTCGGAGCTGGCCGGCGCGCTGGTGCGCGACCACGAGCCCCACGAGGCGCTCTTCGACCTGCTGGTCGGGTACCTCGGCCGGCTCGACGCGGCGCCGGCCCTTCCCGCCGAGCTGCGGGTCTTCGAGCTCGGGGCGCTGGAGGCGGCTGGCTTCCAGCCCCGGCTGGACGCCTGCGCGCGGTGCGGCGAGGTGGCCGGGGCCGGCGGGGACGGGGCGGCGTTCTCGCCCGCGGACGGGGGGCTGCTCTGCGAGCGGTGCCAGGCCGGCGCGGTCGGGACCACCCGGCTCTCGGGCGAGGCGGTGGCGGCGCTCCGCCGGTTCCAGCAGGGCGGCTTCGCGGGCGATGGGGGAGGGGATCTCGCCGCCGGTGGGCCGGGAGCTGCGCGAGGCGCTGGGACGGTTCGTGGAGCAGCTGATCGGACACCGCCTGATGGCCCGACGCTTCCTCGACGAGATGGCCCCGCTGCTGGCCGACTGAGCCTCGCGGCCGGTCCCGGGGGAGCCCGGCGACCACCCCTCCCGCCCGGGGGGTCCCCGGGGAGCTTGCCGTTTGACATCGCGGGGTTGGGACCATAGGTTGCACGGTCCCGGTGACCCCTTGGCCACCCGTCGCGAGGAGCGCGCGCGTGTACTTCCAGGACCTCATCCTCAAGCTGCAGGCCTACTGGGCCAGCCGCAACTGCCTGCTCGTCCAGGGGTACGACCAGGAGGTCGGCGCGGGGACCATGAACCCCGCCACCTTCCTGCGGGTGCTCGGCCCGGAGCCCTGGAACGTGGCCTACGTCGAGCCCTCCCGGCGGCCCGCCGACGGCCGGTTCGGCGAGAACCCCAACCGCCTGTACCAGCACCACCAGTTCCAGGTGATCCTGAAGCCCAACCCGCCCGACGTGCAGGAGCTCTACCTGGGCTCGCTCGAGGCCATCGGCATCGACCCCCGCGAGCACGACATCCGCTTCGTCGAGGACGACTGGGAGTCGCCGACGCTGGGCGCCTGGGGCCTGGGCTGGGAGGTCTGGTGCGACGGGATGGAGATCACCCAGTACACCTACTTCCAGCAGGCCGGCGGCTTCGAGATCAGGCCGGTGGCCGCCGAGCTCACCTACGGGCTGGAGCGCATCGCCATGTACCTGCAGGACGTCGAGAACGTCTTCGACGTCGAGTGGGTGAAGGGCGTGAAGTACCGCGAGGTCTTCCACCGCAACGAGGTGGAGATGAGCGAGTACTCCATGCGCGCCGCCGACCCGAAGATGCTCTTCGGGCTCTTCGAGGTCTACGAGGCGGAGTGCAAGCGGCTGCTGTCGGCGCGGCTGCCGCTGCCGGCCTACGACTACTGCCTGAAGTGCTCGCACACCTTCAACAACCTCGACGCCCGGGGCGCCATCAGCGTCACCGAGCGGGCCGCCTACATCGGCCGGGTGCGGGCGCTGGCCCACCTGTGCGCCGCCGGCTACCTCGAGTCACGCGAGGCGCTGGGCTTCCCGCTGCTGCCTCCCAAGGCGCGCGCCGCCGCCGTGGAGGCCGCCCGGGCCGCCCGCGAGGCCGCCACCACGACCGGCGCGTAGCCGACCTTCCCGAGAGAGACCATGGCAGACCTTCTGTTCGAGATCGGGGCCGAGGAGATCCCGGCCGGCTTCGTGCCGCCGGCGCTGAGGCAGCTGGAGGAGGACCTGGCCCGGCTCCTGGCCGAGGCCCGCCTCACCCACGGCGAGGTGAAGGCCATGGGGACGCCGCGGCGGCTGGTGGTCTGGGCCCGCGACCTGTCGGCCCGCCAGGCCGATGCCCGGACCGAGGCCCTCGGCCCGTCGGTGGCCAGCGCCTTCGACGCCGAGGGGAAGCCCACGCCGGCGGCGCTCGGCTTCGCCAGGAGCCAGGGGGTCGAGGTGGCCGCCCTCGAGCGGATCGAGACGCCCAAGGGGCTGCGGCTCGGGGTCACCAGGGTGGAGAAGGGACGGAAGGCGGAGCAGGTGCTGCCGGCGCTGCTGACGCGCCTGCTCTCCGGCCTGCGCTTCAAGAAGGCGATGCGCTCCCGCTGGGACGAGGTGACCTTCGCCCGGCCCATCCGGTGGATCGTGGCGCTCCACGCCGGCAAGCCCCTCCCGGTGCGCTACGGCGAGGTCCGCAGCGGGACGGCCACCCGCGGCCACCGCTTCCTGGCGCCGAGGGCCATCGCCCTCAAGGGGACGCCCGAGGACTACCTGCAGAGGCTGGCCCGGGCCCACGTGATGGTCGATCCGGTGGCCCGGAAGGCCGCCATCGAGAAGGCGGTGGCGGCCGCGGCCCGGCGCGGCGGCGGCGTGGTCCGCCCCGACCCGGGGCTGCTCGAGCAGGTCACCTACCTGGTCGAGCACCCGACCGCGGTGCTGGGCGAGTTCGAGCGGTCCAACCTGGCCCTCCCGCCCGAGGTGGTGGTCTCGGAGATGCGGAACCACCAGCGCTACTTCGCGGTGGTGGACGCGCAGGGGCGGCTCACCAACAAGTTCGTGGCCGTCTCCGGCACCCCGGTGAAGGATCCCCGGGTGGCTCGCAACGGCTACCAGCGGGTGCTGCGGGCCCGGCTGGCCGACGCCCGCTTCTTCTTCGAGGAGGACCGGAAGCGGACGCTGGAGAGCCGGGTGGCCGACCTGGGACGCCGCACCTTCCAGGCCAGGCTCGGCAGCGAGCTGCAGCGGGTCGAGCGGATCGGCGCGGTGGCGGCGGCGCTGGCGCGGGCGCTGGGCAAGGAGGCGCTCCTGCCGGACCTGGCCACCGCGGCCCGGCTCTGCAAGGCCGATCTCGGGACCGGAATGGTGGGGGAGTTCCCCGAGTTGCAGGGGATCATGGGCGGACACTACGCGCGGCTGGAGGGGCTCCCCCCCGACGTCGCCGACGCCATCGAGGATCACTACCGGCCCATCGGCGCCGGCGAGGAGATGCCGCGCGGCGACCTGGGGGCGCTGGTGGGCCTGTCCGACCGGCTCCACCAGCTGGTCGGCATCATCGCCGTGGGGGAGAAGGCCACCGGCGGGGCCGATCCCTTCGGCCTGCGCCGCGCCGCCATCGGCATCATCCGCCTCCTGCTCGACCGCGGCTACCACCTCTCGCTGCGGTCCGCCGTCGAGGCCACGCTGGACCAGCTGGCCGGGGTCAGGCTGTCCGGCGACCGGGCCCAGCTGGCCGGGCAGGTGCTGGAGTTCATCCGCGGCCGGCTCAAGGCGCAGTGGGCGGAGGAGTTCGACGTCGACCTGGTGGAGGCGGTGCTGTCCGCCGGCCACGACGACGTGGTCGACGCCAGGCAGCGGCTGCAGGCCCTGGCGGTGGTGCGCCAGCGCGAGGACTTCGTGCCGCTGGCGGTGGCCTTCAAGCGGGTCGCCAACATCCAGGAGAAGGCCCCGGCCGGCGCCGCCGAGGTGGACGCCTCCCTGCTGGCCGAGCCGGCCGAGCAGGCCCTGCGGGTGGAGCTGGAGCGGGTCGAGCACGAGGCGGCGGCGCTCCGGACCCGGCGCGACTACCCGGGCATCCTGAGGGCGGTGGCGACCCTCAAGCCGGCCATCGACGCCTTCTTCGACGGGGTGATGGTGATGGCCGAGGACCCGCGGCTGCGGGCCAACCGGCTGGCCCTGATGCGGCGGGTCGCCGCCCTCTTCGGCGAGGTGGCCGACTTCAGGAAGATCCAGGCCGAGCTGCCCCCGGGCGCCGGCCAGCGCAAGGTCCAGGCCCCATGAGGCGAGCAGCGCCGCTCCTCCTGCTGGCCCTGGCGGCGTGCGACGAGAACCTCGCGCACACCCAGCCGCCCATGGATCACTTCTTCTTCCCGGGCGGCGTCGCCCTGACCCCGGTGTCCGGGGGCAACGTCGTCTCCGGGGGCAACCAGGCGCTGCTGGTGGTCTCGGCCAACTTCGACCTGCGCTACGACAAGGAGCAGGGCGCGACGATCCTCTCCGTCGACCCCGGCGTCTACGACGAGGCCACCTCGACCGGCGGCTCCGCCGGCCGTCCGGACGGGGCGCTGGTGAAGCTCGGTCCCGGGGCCCAGCTGGGGAGCTACGCCGGGCCCGTGGCCATCGCCAACCGATCGGCCTGCCCGGGCATGGAGGCGGCGCTGGGCGACACCGCCGCCTTCGTGGCCTCGCGCTACACCCGCAAGCTCTACCGCTTCCCGGTCGGCGCCGACGGCTCGGTGGCGCCCTGCACCCCGGAGCGCCTCTGCCAGTTCGGCCTCGACGCGGACCTGCTCGATCCCGCCCCGATCGGCATCGCCTGCCGCCCCGACGGGCTCCGGAGCTCGCTCTGGGTCAGCTACCTGCGCTCGCCCTGGGTCGGCACCGTCGGGCCCGGGACGGGCTGGCTCTCCGAGTTCGACCTCTCGGACATCTCCGCCGAGCCGCGGACCATCTCGCTGGCGCCCGGGCCGGTCGGCGACATGGCCTACGACGCCCAGACCGACCGGCTCTACGCGGTGGGGCGCTTCGCCGGGTTGACCGCGCCGCTCTTCATCCTCGACCTGCCGCCCTGCAAGCACGAGGCGGCCGGCTGCCTCACCCCGCGGGTGCAGACCGTGGACCTCTTCCAGGCGGTGGGCGGCGCCGAGCTGATCGGGATCGCGCTCTCCAACCCGCAGCCGGGGCGCCCGCGGCTGGCCTACATCTCGGCCCGCCTCTACGACGCGAGCTACGCCGCCGCCATCCAGGGCCGCCCCAGCTTCGACGTGGGCGGCGCGCTGCTGGTGGTGGAGCTGGAGGAGAGCGTCGCGGGCGAGCCCCTGGCCCGGGTCCGCCAGGTGGTGTCGCTCGGGCTGGGCGCGGGGACGGTGCGGGTCCTGCCGGTGCGCCCGGGGCTCGGGGACCTGGTGGTGGTGCCGAGCTCCGGCGACGGGACCGTGCAGGTCTTCGACGACGAGATCCACGCCATCACCCGGGTGGTGACCGTCGACGAGTACAGCGGGGCGCCGGAGGTCGGGCGGGCCCCGTACTCGATGGCGGTGGACGGGCGCGACCTCGACGGCGACGGGGTCGTCGACGAGGCGCTGGTCTACGTGGCGGCCTTCAGCGGCTGGACGGTGAGCATCCTCCGGGTGCCCATGGCCAATCCCGCCTCGGCCGACCTGCTGCGCCACCCGGCGGAGAGCCCGCTGGCCGGGAAGCCCATGCGAATCGGGAGCCCCCAACCGTGAAGCGCCTGACCCCCTGGTTGCTGGCCGCCATCGCGCTGGCCGGCTGTGCCAAGAGCACGACCCGCCCGACGGCCAAGATGAAGGGGCCGACCGGCGTGGCCCTCTTCCGCGGCTACTCGACCGACGCCCCCGGGACGCTCCGCCAGCTGGTGGCCGTCTCCAACACCCGCGGCGACGACCTGCGCGTCATCGACGCGCTGACCAACCAGGTGCTGCTGGGCCCGACCCTGGTGGCGGCGCTCGCCATCCCCACCGAGTCGCGGCCGACGCTCATCGCCGCGGGGAGGCTGGACGATCTCGACGACGCCGGCACCGGCGTGGCGGCGCGCCCCGACCTGCTGGTGGTGGCCCCACGGGGCCTGGTGGCCCGGCCCAACCAGCCGGGCCGGTTCGCCGCGGCCATCCAGGTGGTGGTGACCTGGGACCCGGCCATGCGCGTGGATCGGACCATCGATCTCGGCGACGTGGCGCCGGACGCCACCATCACCGCGCTGGCGGTCATCCCGGAGGCCCAGCCCGACGGGTCGCGCCTGCCCGGCACCGCCCGGGTGGTGATCGGCCTCAGCGACGGCGGCCTGCTCACCATCCAGGCGACGCGAGCGACGGGAACCGAGGCCATCGTGCTGGGCGACCCGAGCCGGCTCGACCTGGGCATCACCCGCCAGGACCTGGCCTTCACCCCGCTCGACCTGGCCTTCCCGCCGTACGACCTGGCCTTCCCGGCGGCCGATCCGGCCCCGGTCCCCGGCTGGAACAAGCTCTACGTGGCCACCACCAATCCCATCCCCGGGCCCGGCGGCGCCTTCGGGGTCGCCGAGCTGGACGTGTCCGGGACCCCCGGGGCCTGGCCGGTGCGCGCCATCCCCGGGCGCATCGGGACCACCCGGGTCGCCGCGCTCGGCGTGGCGCCGTTCCTCGACAACGATCCCAACGCCGCCATCCCCGACTTCGACCAGTTCGGCCCGGTGGTCCCGCGGGTCTACGCGTCCGTCGACCTGCGCGCCTGCGGGCGCGACCGTTCCATGCCCTGCGGGGTCGCGGTGCTCGACCCGGTGGCCGGTGGCCTGGCCGCCGACCCGGCCGGAGAGCTCCCCTACCAGCTTCCCTTCCAGGTGGACGGGGAGGTGGTCGCCCTGGCCGTCAGCGGGCCGCCGCAGGAGAGCGACCGGCCCGGCTACCTGCAGCTGGCGCCGGCGAGCGGCCGGCGCTGGACCCAGTCGATGGGGGCCATCTCGTCCTCGGTCGGCCGGATCTACATCGCCAATCTCTCCCACTTCGCCCTGGCCAACGACGTCTCGACGCTGGTGGGAAGCAGCCGCGCCCGGGTCATCTCGGCCTCCTCCATCGTCCCCAGCCTGACCTCCAACACCATCGGGGTCTGGCAGTGGCTGATCCCCAAGGACCCGAACGCCACCTGGCCGCTCTACATCGACACCTACGCCGTCTTCGGGATCGGGGTGACCCCCGGCTACACGCCCAACGACGACTGGTCCGTCACCTACCAGGGGGTCCTGCCGGGCCTGGGCAGCCGCCTGGCCGTGGCGCGCGTCCCGGCCGGTGCGTCCCAGCCACCGACGCAGGTCGCCCTGCAGCAGGCGACCGGCCTCACCGAGCCGGGGACCAGCCCGTGGCGCAGCGTGGTCCGGGTCTACGACCCCCGGCTCGCCATCCAGCCCTACGACATCGTCGAGGTGAGCGGGTTCGAGTCCGGCGTCTGCCCGCGCGGCAAGTTCGAGATGGTGGTCACCGGGCTCCTGCCTCCGACCGCCGACGCCCCGGGAGGCGCCATCGCGCTGGCCCCGGCTGGCAGCCAGCCGACCAATGACGGGCAGGTCCTGCCCGCCGATCCAGCCTGCCTCCCGGGAGGGGACAGCCCGGTCACCGTCACGGTCCGGGCCTGGGGGTACGTGCTCCTCGGTTCCCGGACCGGGTACGGTGGGACGGCCCCAGGAGGTCCAGGACCCGCGCGACGGCACGCCGGCCTTCGAGCTGAAGTACGAGAACGAGGACCTGCTCTCCTGCCCCATCATGCCGGACCTGCCGGACGACTGGCCGCCGGCGGCCGCCGACGTGGCGGCCTGCGAGGCCGACGTGGTCACCTGCCGGGCGACCTGCGAGCGGCTCACCCTGGCCCGCCGGGCCCGGCGGCTCTTCTACGTCACCAACCGGTGCGCCGACACCCACGAGCAGACCTGCTACAACACCTGGGTCGAGCTGGCGCCCACCGTCAACGGCGCGCCCCAGCCGCTCCAGCTGCCCCTCCCGCTCGCCTTCCCCCTGCCGACCGGGCCGGTGGTGGCCTTCAAGCTGGCGGTCAAGCGAGACGAAGGCGGCTACGATCCGCCCGAGCGCGGGGCCTACCTGGCGTTCTCCACCGGGAGCGGCTACGCGCCGAGCTTCCGGGTGCCCTTCAACGGCACGAACGTGACCGGCGCCGTCCTGCCGGGGCGGGTGCTCCTCTACGACCGGACCGCGGCCACCGGGCTGGCGACCGACGGCATCCACGGCTTCGCCGCCTTCGTCGACAACCTCGTGCTCGAGTTCGCCTCGGGCTCGTCGGCCCAGAACTCCACCACCATTCGTTGACCGCGGTGGCGGCCTCGTGCGAGCGTCGAGGGCATGAATCGCCCGCTCCGGGAGCTGCAGATTCCCGACGACCTCTGGGCGCCGCTCGGTGAGCTGGCGGACCGGCTCGGCATCGACCGGGACGTGCTGGTCCGCCAGGCCATCCACGCCTTCCTGCGCTTCCACGGGGCCCTGTCGCCCGGGCCCATCACCCAGACGGGGGGCGCTCGCGCCGTCTCCGCCCGGCGGGTGCTCGACACCGCCAAGGAGCTGGAGCGCGCCATCCCGGCCGCCCGGCCCCTCCCGCCCCTGAGGCTGATGGGCGCGGCGGGGCTGCTGGCCACCGTCACCGGCGATCGCTTCCTCATCGGGCGCGGCCGCCACTGCGACCTGGTCATCGACAGCGCCAAGGTCTCGCGCGAGCACGCCGCCATCCAGCGCGAGCCGGACGGCTGGTGGATCGAGGACCTCGGCTCCTCCAACGGCACCTGGTACCAGCGCGCCCGGGTGGAGCGGCGACGCATCGAGAACGGCGACGAGTACCTGATCTGCGCGGAGAAGATCCGATGCCTGCTCTCCTGACGGCGCTGGCCCTGCTGGCGGCCCCGGCCGCCGCTCCCGGCCTGGTGCCGCTCACGCTCGGCGAGCGGCAGGTGGTGACGCTGGAGTTCACCCGGCCGGTGGCCAGGCTGGGGGTGACCGATCCCGACGCCCTGCGCCTGGAGCCCTCCGGGACCCGGCTGAAGGTGACGGCGCTTCGGGCCGGCCGCGCCCAGCTGGAGGTCATCTTCGACGACGGCGCCACGCTGGCGTGGGAGGTGACCGTGGTGGCCCCGAGGGCGGCGGGCTCGATCCCGGCCGGGGCGCCGGGCGAGCTGGAGCTGGCGGTGGGGGAGGAGCGCACGGTCGCCGCGCCGGGGCTGGCCCGGGTCCTCTTCGAGGAGCGTGGCGTGGTCAAGGTTCGCCCCGAGCCGGAGGCGGTGGTCCTCACCGCCACCGGGGCCGGCCGGGCCTCGGTGGTGCTGGTGGACGGGGCGGGGAAGCGGACCACGCTGACCGTGAGCGTGAAGCCGTAGGCGCGGCGCCCCCGTGCCCGTGCCGCCGGCAGCCGGTGGCGGTATGGTCCACCGGTGCCGACCCTGACCCTGATCGACGGCTCGGGCTTCATCTTCCGCGCCTACCACGCCATCCCGCCGCTCACCTCCTCGCGGGGCGTGCCCACCAACGCGGTGCTGGGCTTCACCAACATGCTGCTCAAGGCGCTGCGCGAGCACTCGCCCACGCACGTGGCCATGGTCTTCGACGTCAGCCGCCGCAGCTTCAGGACCGAGCTCGACCCCGCCTACAAGGCGCACCGGCCCGAGCCGCCCGACGACCTGGTCCCCCAGTTCCCGCTGGTCCGGGACGTGGCCCGGGCCCTCTCGGTGCCCATCCTGGAGCGGGAGGGCTTCGAGGCCGACGACATCATCGCCACCCTGGCCAGCCACGCGCGGGGGCACGGCTGGGAGGTGGTGATCGTCACCGGCGACAAGGACTTCGGGCAGCTGGTGGACGACCGGGTCCGGCTCTACGACCCGATGGCCGAGGCGCGCGGGCAGGGGGGCTGGAGCGGCCCGGCCGAGGTGGAGGCCAGGATGGGGGTCCCGCCCTCGCAGGTGATCGAGTACCAGTCGCTGCTGGGGGACAAGGTGGACAACGTGCCGGGCCTCCCCGGCGTCGGCGAGGTGACCGCGGCGGCGCTGATCCGCCACTTCGGCTCGGTCGAGGCCATGCTGGCCCGTCCCGAGGAGATCCCCCAGGTGGTGAAGCGGGGCGGCGAGAAGCTCAAGGAGAAGATCCTGGCCGGGGCCGAGCGGCTGCGGCTCAACCGGAAGCTGGTGACGCTCGACGCCCACATGGCGCTGCCGTGGGACCCGGAGGAGCTGGCGCGCCGGCCGGTGGACCTGGCCAGGGCCAAGGCGCTCTTCACCGAGCTGGAGTTCACCCGCCTGCTGCGCGAGCTGCCCACGCTGGCGGCCACCCCCGCGGCCGGCGACGCCACGGTCCCGGCGAGCCCGGCGCCCGGGGCGCCGCCCCCCGGGCCTCCCGCCCCGGGGGCCGAGCCCGGCCCGCCGGGCGAGCTGCGGCTCCCGGCCAGGACCGAGCTGGTGCTCGACGAGGCCGCGCTGGCCGCCGCGGTGGCCGCGCTGGCCGCGGCCCCGGAGCTCGGGCTGCTGGTGGTCGGCCACGGCGACGCGCCGCGCACCGATCCGGTGGTCGGCCTGGCGCTGGCCGGCGGCGGGCGGGCCTTCTACCTGCCGCTCGGCCATCGCTACCTCGGCGCCCCGGCGGCGCTCCCGGCCGCGGCGGTGGCGGGGGCGCTGCAGCCGCTCCTCGGCGGCCGGCGGCCGGTCCACGTCCACGACCGGAAGGCGGCGGCCCACCGGCTGGGGCGGCTCGGGCTGGCGCTGACGGCGCCCGGCGACGACACCGACCTGATGTCGAGGCTGCTGGTCCCGACGCGGCGGGCGCACGCGCTGGTGGACGTGGCCCGCGAGCGGCTGGGCGGGGAGCTCCCGCCCGATCCGACCGACGGGGAGAGGCGGGGGGGCACCGGCCACGAGGGGATCGAGGTGGAGCGGGCGGCGCCGTGGGCCGGCGCCGGCGCGGCGGCGCTCCCGCCGCTGGCGGCCGCCCTGGCCCGGGCCCTGGAGGCGGTGGGGCTGACGCCGCTCTACCGCGACATCGAGCGGCCGCTGGTGCCGGTCCTGCTCGACATGGAGCGGGCCGGCATCGCCGTCGACTCGGCGGCGATGGAGGCCATGAGCGCCGAGTTCGGCGCCGCCATGGACGAGCTGGAGCGGCGGCTCACCGAGGCCGCCGGCCACCCCTTCAACGTGGCCTCGACCCGCGAGCTGGGGAAGGTGCTCTTCGAGGAGCTGCACCTGCCGGTCATCAAGACGCTCAAGACCGGGCCCTCCACCGACGTGGAGGTGCTGGAGAAGCTGGCCGAGCAGCACCCGCTCCCCGGGCTGGTGCTGGAGCACCGCTCGCTGGCCAAGCTGAAGGGGACCTACGTGGACGCGCTGCCGCTGCTGGTCGATCCGGCCGATGGGCGCATCCACACCACCTTCCACCAGGCCGGGGCGGCCACCGGCCGGCTCTCCTCGGTCGATCCCAACCTGCAGAACATCCCGGTCCGGACCGAGCTGTCGCGCCGCATCCGCGCCGCCTTCGTGGCGCCGGCCGGCCGCCGGCTGGTCTCGGCCGACTACTCGCAGATCGAGCTGCGCATCCTGGCCCACTACGCCCACGATCCGGCCCTGATCGAGTCGTTCCGGACCGGCGAGGACGTCCACACCCGCACCGCCGCCGAGACCTTCGGGGTGGCGCCGGGCGCGGTCACCCCGGACCAGCGGCGCGTGGCCAAGGTGCTCAACTTCGGCATCGCCTACGGCCTCTCGGCGTTCGGCCTCGCCCAGCGGCTCGACCTGCCGCCGCGCGAGGCCCAGGGGATCATCGACCGCTACTTCGCCCGCTACGCCGGGGTGAAGCGCTGGCTCGAGGAGATCGTGGCCGAGGCGCGCCGCTCCGGCGAGGTGCGCACGGTCTTCGGGCGGCTGCGGCCCATGCCGGAGATCGCCGCCCGCAACCCGGCGCTGCGGCAGGCGGCGGAGCGGACCGCGGTCAACACGCCCATCCAGGGGACGGCCGCCGACGTCGTGAAGGTGGCCATGCTGCGGGTGCACGAGGCGCTGGCCAGGGAGCGGCTGGACGCCCGGCTGCTGCTCCAGGTCCACGACGAGCTGGTGGTGGAGGCCGACGAGCGGGCGGTGGAGCCGGTCTCGGCGCTGCTCCGGCGTGAGATGGAGGGGGCGGCCAGCCTGGCCGTGCCGCTGCGGGTGGAGGTGGGGCACGGCCGCAGCTGGGCCGAGGCCCACTGAGAGGGGCGCTCGCGGCACGGGATCGAGGCGCCGGCGGCGCGGTCGACCGGAGCGCGACTTTCGCAGCCTCAATGCCGCTCGGCGTCACGGCCACGTGGCTGGCGAGAAGGCGCGCCGCAGGCGCGTGGAGCGCTCCGGCGTGGACCGCGCCCCGGGGCCGTCCGATCCGGGCCTGGCAGCCGTCGGCTCCGGGCCTGGCAGCCGCTACGGCTCGTCGCCGGCCAGCCTCTTGCGCCCGGCGGCGAAGGGCACGGCCTCGTCCTTGCCGGTCGGCTCGCGGAAGGCCTCGAGCAGCCGCAGGTGGCCCTCGGCCAGCGACTTCACGCCCGCCTCGAACTGGACGCGCTGCCGCTTCAGCTCGTTGATGTCGTCGACGATGCGGAGGAAGCGCTGGTGCGCCCCCTGCACGATCTTCTCGGCCTGCAGCTCGGCGTCGGCCACGGTGATCTCGGCCTCCTTGCGGGCCGACTCGCGGATCTCCTCGGAGGCCCGCTGCGCCGCCACCAGGGTCTCCTGGAGCGAGCGCTCCCGCCCCCGGTGCTCGACCAGCTCGTCCCCCTTGCGCCGGTTGTCCTCGCGCAGCGTGTTGAGCTCCTTGACCAGCCCCTCGAACTCGCTGGCCACCAGCGCCAGGAAGGCGGCCACCTCCTCCGGGTCGAGGCCGCGGAAGGAGCGGCGGAAGGACTTCTGGGTGATGTCGAGGGGCGTGATGTTCATGGGCGGCTCCGGACCCGGGATCTACCCCCGGTCCCCGGGCTGTCCATTCCAGTGCCCGGGCCGGGCCCCCGGGCCGTGCCGGGCCATCCGGTCCCCGTGATATCTTCCGCAGCCCGATGCCCTTCTCCGAGCTCCAGGCGCAGGATCGCGCGGTCGGCGCCCTCCGAGCCGCGCTGCGGCGTGGCCGCCTCCACCACGCCTGGCTGCTGGGCGGGCCGGAGGGGGTGGGGAAGGGGACGGCGGCCCGGCTGCTGGCGCAGGCGGCCAACTGCGAGGGGGCGGCGGCCGCGGGCGGGGCGCTCGACGATCCGTGCGGCAGGTGCGGACCCTGCCGGAAGATCGCCCACGGCACCCACCCGGACGTCTTCGTGCTGGCCGAGGAGCGGGTCATGGCCAAGGCCGGCCGCTGGGAGCCGCGGGGCGGCCGCACCCCCTCCCGGGAGATCGTCGTGGACCAGGTGCGGGACCTGGTCGACCACCGGCTCTCCATGCGCCGCTTCGAGGGGCGCCACCGCGTGGTGATCGTCGATCCCGCCGACGCCATGAACGTGCAGGCCCAGAACGCCCTGCTCAAGACGCTGGAGGAGCCGCCCGAGGCCACCAGCCTGGTGCTGGTCTCGGCGAGCCCGGACGCGCTGCTGCCCACCATCAGGAGCCGCTGCCTGCGGGTGGCCTTCGCGCCGCTGCCCGAGGGGGTCATCCAGGCCAGGCTGGAGGCGGCGGGCCTGCCGGTCGAGGCGGCCCGGCTGGCGGCCGAGCTCTCCGGCGGCTCGCTGGCGCGGGCCCTGTCGCTCGACGCCGGGGCGCTGGCGGAGCGCCGCGCGGCGCTGGAGGGGGCGGCCGCGCTCACCGCCGACGACGCCGGCGGCTGGGTGGCCTTCGCGCGCCGGCACGGCGAGGACCGCGAGGTGGCGGCCGGGCTGGGCGAGCTGCTGCTGCTCTGGTGGCGCGACGTGCTGGTGGCGCAGGCCGGGGGCGCCGGGCTGGCGCTGGCCGAGCTGGCGCCGCTGACCCGCCGGACGGCGGCGTCGCTGAGCCCGGCCGAGGCGCTGCGGCGGCGGGGGCTGGTGGAGCGGCTGCTGGGCGCGCTCCGCCAGAACGCCACGGCGCCCCTGGCCATCGAGCGGATGCTGATCGGGTGGTTCCATGGCCGGTAGCTTCCGCGCGCCCCGGCCGGCCGGGCCGACGCTGGAGGCCTGCCTGGCCGAGGCGGCCGCCGGGCAGCCGGCGCCGGTCTACCTCTTCGACGGCGACGCCTTCCTGGCGCAGCGGGCCGGTCGGGAGCTGGCCTTCGCGCTGGTCGGGGAGCAGGAGCGGAGCCTCAACCTGGTGGAGCTGGACGCCGCCGCCTCCCCGGCCGAGGTGGCGGCCGAGCTCCAGACCCGGGGCCTCTTCTCCAGCGGGCGCAAGGTGGTGCTGCTCCAGGAGCCGGCCTTCCTCACCTCGAAGGAGGACGTGGAGGAGTCGTTCGGGAAGGCCCGCGTCCAGTGGAGCGAGGGACGGCAGCGCGAGGCGGCCCGGCGGCTGCTGGCCCTGTGCGCCAAGGCCGGGCTGGGCGCCGCCGACCTGCGGCCGGAGCCGGGCGACGACCCGGCCCGCTTCAAGGCGAAGCTGGGCAAGGAGCTCAAGCGGGAGTTCGGCTTCGCCCCCGGCGAGGGCGATCTCGACTTCGTGGTCGAGGCGGCCGGCTACGCCATCGAGCGGGAGATGAAGGCGGCCCGGGACGACTCCGGCGCGCTCGACGCCGCGCTGGAGCGGGGCCTGCCCCCGGGCCACGTGCTGGTGGTGGCGGCCGGCAAGGTCGACGGCAAGCTGCCGCTCACCCGGAAGCTGGCCGCGGCGGGCCGGCGGGTCGAGGTGGCCATCCCCCGGGAGGGGACCTTCGACGCCCGCGTGGTGCTGGGGCCGGTGGTGCAGACGCTGCTGGCCGGCACCGGGAAGCGGGCCGACGCCGGCGCGGTGGAGCGGCTGGAGGCCCTGGTGGGCGGTGACGCCCGCACCCTCGCCTCCGAGCTGCAGAAGCTGGCGGCCTTCGTGGGCGACCGGAAGGTGATCGGGGCCGACGACGTGGACGAGGTGGTGACGCGCAGCGCGGAGGACCCCTTCTTCGCGCTGGGCAACGCCGTGGAGGCGCGCGACCTCGCCGCCGCGCTGGGCGTGGTGGATCGGACGGTGGCCGATGGCGGCAGCCCCCACATGCTGCTGGCCACCCTGGCCGGCACGGTGCGGCGCCTGGTGGTGGAGAAGGAGCGGGCCCGGGCCGTGGTGGGGGACCGGGTGCTGCGCTCGGCGCGGGACTGGGAGGCGCAGGTCTTCCCCACCATCCCGCCCGAGGACGTCGGCAAGAAGAAGCCCTGGGGCTTCTGGATGAAGTACCAGGCCTCGACCCGGTTCGGGCGCGGCGAGCTGCTGGACGGGCTCGTGGCGCTGCACGAGGCCGACGTGGCCATGAAGAGCGGGCAGGACGCGCGGCTCCAGCTGGAGCGCGTCCTCCTCGGCCTGCTCGCCTCGAGCGGATCGGAACGGAGACCAGCATGACGACGCGCCTCGTGACCAGCGCCCTGCCGTACGCCAACGGGCCCATCCACCTCGGCCACATGGTCGAGCACGTGCAGACCGACGTCTACGTCCGCTACCTGCGCGCCATCGGCGACGACGTCACCTGGATCTGCGCCGCCGACGCCCACGGCACGCCCATCGAGGTCAACGCCGGCAAGGCCGGGATGGCCCCCGCCGACTTCGCCGAGAAGCACCGGCAGGAGCAGCACCGGACCTTCCAGCAGTTCGGCATCGAGCACGACACCTACTACACGACCCACTCGCCGGAGAACCAGGCCTGGGCCTACGCCATCTACGAGGCGCTCAAGACGCGCGGCCTCATCTACAAGCGCTCGGTCGAGCAGCTCTACTGCGAGCACGACGGGCGCTTCCTGCCCGACCGGTACGTCAAGGGCACCTGCCCGAAGTGCGGCACGCCCGACCAGTACGGCGACGTCTGCGAGAAGTGCGGCACCACCTACGACCCCCGCGAGCTGGAGGCGCCGGCCTGCGCGCTCTGCGGCCGCCCGCCGGTGGTGCGCCGGAGCGACCACGCCTACGTCAACCTGCGCCGGCCCGAGGTGGCGGCCCTCATCCAGGGCTGGGTGGAGGCGGAGGGGCACCTCGAGCCGGCGGTGCGGCAGCAGGTGAAGGGCTGGCTGGCCGACCTGCAGGACTGGTGCATCACCCGCGACGCGCCCTACTTCGGCTTCCCGGTCGACGACCCCGACTTCCCCGGCAAGTTCCTCTACGTCTGGCTGGACGCGCCCATCGGCTACCTCTCCAGCGGCGAGCACTACTTCGCCGCCGAGGCCCCGGCCGGGCGGCGGCTCACGCCGGAGGCCTTCCGGGCCCGCTACCTCGCGGAGGGGGCCCCGGCGCGGCTGGAGCACGTCATCGGGAAGGACATCCTCCGCTTCCACGCCGTCTTCTGGCCGGCCATGCTCTGGGCGGCCGGCCTCAAGCGGCCCGACCGGATGGTGGTCCACGGCCACCTCACCGTGAACGGCGAGAAGATGTCCAAGTCGCGGGGCACCTTCATCAACGCCAGCACCTACCTCGAGGCGGGGCTGGACCCCGAGCTGCTCCGCTACTTCTTCGCCGCCAGCCTCGGCGCCGGGGTCAGCGACCTCGACCTGTCGCTGGAGGAGTTCCGCAACCGCGTCAACGCCGACCTCGCCAACAACGTGGCCAACCTGGCCAGCCGGGTGGCGGCGCTGGTGGAGCGGGGCGGCGGCGTCATCGAGCGGGGCGGCGAGACCGCGGGCGCGGCGGCGGCGGGGATCCAGGCGGCCACGCTCACGGCCCTGGGCGCCGCCCGCGAGCGCTACCTGGAGCTCCAGCTCCGCGAGGTGGTGCGCCACGTCAGCGAGGTGGCCAGCCTCTGCAACAAGAGGATCCAGGACGGCAAGCCCTGGGAGGCGCCGGCCTCGGAGGCCTCGCGGGCGCTGCTCTGGGACGTGGGCAAGGCCCTGGTGGGCATCGCCGTCATGCTCCAGCCCATCATGCCCAGGTTCGCGGGCCGGCTGGCGGAGGCCTTCGGCGGGGCGCTGCCGCGCTGGCAGGAGGGGCTGGATCCGTTCCACGGGCCGCTGCGCGTCACCGGCAAGCCACCCCAAATCGCCCGGCTCGACGCCGCCCAGGTCGAGCGGCTGATCACCCCGCCGGCCCAGCCGCCCGGGGCCGCCGCGGGGGCCCGCCCGCCCGGCCCGGCGGCCGCGCCGGCCACCTTCGGGGTCATCGGCTACGAGGACTTCGCCAAGGTGGAGCTGCGGGTCGGCGCCATCCGCTCGGCGGCGCCGGTGCCCAAGGCCGACAAGCTGCTCCAGCTCTCGGTGGACCTGGGCGAGCCCGCGCCGCGCACCATCGTGGCCGGCATCGCGCAGGCCTACCCGGATCCGGCGGTGCTGGTGGGGAAGCACATCGTGGTGGTGGCCAACCTGGCGCCCCGGCCGCTGCGCGGCATCACCTCGCAGGGGATGCTGCTGGCGGCCGGCGAGGCGCCCGGCCTGCAGCTGGTCACGGTGGGCGACGCCATCGCGCCCGGCACGCGGGTGAAGTAGTGAGGCTGATCGACTCCCACGCCCACCTCGACTTCGAGGACTTCGAGGGCGACCTCGAGGGCGTCATGGCCCGGGCCCGGGCCGGCGGGGTGGTGCGGGTGGTGACCATCGGCCTGTGGCGCGGGGAGGGCGACTTCGGCAACGCGGTGGAGCTGGCCGGGCGCTGGCCGGGCTACTTCTCGGCCACCATCGGCGTCCACCCGCACGAGTGCGCGCGGGTGGGCGAGGCCGACTGGGCCCACGCCGCCGAGCTGGCCCGCGACCCGCGCGTGGTGGCGGTCGGGGAGACCGGGCTCGACTTCCACTACGACCTGTCGCCGCGCGACGTGCAGGAGGCCTGCTTCCGCCGCTCCATCCGCCTGGCCCGCGAGGTGGGCAAGCCGCTGGTCATCCACGTGCGCGAGGCGGAGGAGGCCTGCGTCGGGGTGCTGCGCGAGGAGGGGCTGCCCGCCGGCGGGCGGCGTGATCCACTGCTTCACCGGCGACTCGAAGGCGGCCCGCGCCTACCTCGACCTCGGGCTGCACGTCTCGGTGGCCGGCATCGTCACCTTCAAGACGGCCGAGCCCATCCGGGAGGCGCTCAGGCTGGTGCCCGACGACCGGCTGCTGGTGGAGACCGACGCCCCCTTCCTGGCCCCGGTGCCGTTCCGCGGCAAGCGGAACGAGCCGGCCCACGTGAGGCTGGTGGCGGAGAAGGTGGCCGAGGTGCGCGGGCAGCCGGTGGCCGAGGTGGCGGAGCGGACCGCCGAGAACGCGCGGCGGCTGTTCGGGTTGCCGGCGCTGCCGGCGGCGGGCGGGTAGGGCGGGTCAGCCGTCCCAGCTGCCCCACTCGTCCTCCTCCTCGCCCTCGCCCTCGCCGCCGGGCCGGCGCCGGTCGGCCCAGCGCACCACCGGCCAGCCGCGCCGCTCCGCCTCGGCGCGGAACGGGTCCTTGGGGTTGACCACCACCGGGTGGCCGACCGCCTCGAAGAGGGGCACGTCGGCGGCCGAGTCGGAGTAGAGCCAGCTCCTCGCCAGGTCGAGGTCCCACCGCTCCAGCAGCTTCTCCACGGCCTCGCGCTTCCCCTCGCGGAAGACCACCGGCCGGATCAGCTGGTCGGTGAACTGGCCACCCACGATGGTGGCGCGCGTGCCGACGGCGGCGTGGACCCGCAGGTGGGCGGCCAGCTCGTCGATGATGTACTGGGGCGATCCGGAGGCCAGCAGCACGAAGTGGCCGGAGAGCAGGTGGCGGCGGACCTGGCGGGCCGCGCCCGAGGTGATCCGCTTGCGCAGGTGGCGCTCGAAGCAGGCGCTGGCGTGCTCCTTGAGCTCGTCGGCGCGGAGCCCGGCGTGGCAGCTGGATCCGACCTCCACCATGTCCTGCTCGGTGAGCCGGCCCCGGGCGTACTCGTAGATGACGCGGGGGATGCGGGCCCGGACCTCGGGGCGCATCACCTTCTGGCGGTAGAGGTACCAGGTGAAGATGGTCCCGGCGTTGCCGTCGAGGAGCGAGTCGTCGACGTCGAAGACGGCAGCCGTCCGTCCGAACGGGACCATGGAACACCTGTAGCACGGCGCGGCGGGGGAGGCCCACCGCCGGCGGGCTACTCCGGCTTCGTCTCCTCGCTGGGCGGCGCCTCGGGGGCCGGCGGCGGCGCGGCGGTCTCCACCGGGGCGGCCTCCGCCGGGGCGGCGGGCTCGGCGGGCGCGGCGGGGGTGGCCTCGGCCGGGGCGGGCTCGGCCTCCGGCCCGGCGGGCCTGGTGGCCTCGCCCAGCTTGGCGGCCAGGGCGGCGAAGGGGCTGTGGGTCAGGCTCTTCTTGTCGCCGGGCGGGCGGTGCGGCCCCTTGTCGCCGGGGAGGCGCGGGCCGGTGTAGCCCTTCTTCCTGTCGCCGGGGCCGCCGAACGAGCCGCGCTGGCCGCGATCGGGCGGGCGATCGGCGCGCTCGGCCCGCTCGGGCCGGGCGGTCGCCACCGCCGCCGGGGCGGCCTCGCCTCCGGCCTCGACCACCTTCTCGGCCGGCTTGCGCTCGGGCCGCGGGGGCGGCTGCGGGCGGGGCTTCTTCTCCTGCTTCCGCTTCGGCGAGCCCTGCGGCTGGCCGCCGCCGGAGCCGCGCGGCACGTAGATCACCGGGGTCATCACCTCGGCGGGCGGCCCCTTCTTCTCGGCCTGGACGGTGGGGAGCGCGCCGCGCCAGATGGACTGCTCGTAGACGTTGTTGGTGTCGGTCCAGCGGCGGTGGCCGCTCTCGCGACCCATCAGGTTGAGCCAGCTGTTGATGCGGCTGTCGATCTCGTCGATGTAGTGGGTGAGCAGCGCCTCGAGCGTCATGGGCACCTTGGGCGAGCCGAACTCGAGCTTGCCGTGGTGGGCCAGCACGAGGTGGACCACGTGGTGCTCCAGGTCGCGCGGCATGCCGACCCGGCGGGCCTTGTCGTGGATCCACTGCGCGGCCATCACCAGGTGGCCGACCAGCTTCCCCTCGTCGGTGTACTCGGCGTTGCGGTCGCCGGAGAGCTCGCGCACCTTGCCGAGGTCGTGGAGGAAGGCGCCGGCCACCAGCAGGTCGCGGTCCACCTGGGGGTACTGGTCGGCGAGGCGGTGGGCCAGCTTCATGACCGCGACGGTGTGCTCGAGCAGCCCGCCGGCGTAGGCGTGGTGGACCGACTTGGCGGCCGGGGAGCGGCGCAGCCGGGCGGCGAAGTCCTCGTCGCCGAGGAAGGAGGCGATGAGCCCCTTGATGTGCGGGTCGGTGACCGCGTCGGCCAGCGCCAGCAGCTCGGCCCAGGCCTGGGCGTCGCCCTCGGGGGCGGCCGGCGCCTCCGGCTTCCGGGCCTCGGGGGGCGGGACGAAGGCGAACTCGGCGGGATCGAGCGCGGCGGCGTCGGCCCTGGCCAGCGTCTCGATGCGGAGCTGGGGCTTGCCCTGGAAGGTGCCGATCAGCCCCTCGATCTCGACGTAGTCCTTCTCCTCGAAGAGGGGGACCAGCTCGTCGAGCTTGTCGAAGGCGCGGGCCTCGAGCTCGCCGGTCCTGTCGTGGAGCGTGACCGCCAGGTAGGTCTTGCCGCTCTTGGAGGTCGGGGTGGCCTTCTTGGCGACCAGGAAGAGGCTCTTGACCTTCTCGCCTTCCTTGACGTCCTTGATCCAGGTCTTTTCCATAGGGCGCGGAAGCTAGCCCATGCGAGCGGCCGAGACAACCGGAAAGCCCCGGGAGGACGCGGGGTTGATCCCGTCCCGGGGCGGTCCACGGGCCGCCGTCCGGCCGGGTCAGGCCCCCCCGGCCTCGCCCTCGGGCTCCGGCATCCCCTCCACCCGGACCGGGTCGCTCTGCTCGGGCCGCCGGGGGGCGGCCGCCAGGTCGATGAGGTGGCCGCTCCGCCTCGCCTTGGTCTCCAGGTAGAAGCGGTTGTACGGGTTGGGTGGGATGACGTGCGGGATCCGGCCGGCCACCACCAGCCGGTGCTGCGTCAGCTGGCGGATCTTCTCCGGGTTGTTGGTGATGAGCCGCAGCGAGCGCAGCCCCAGGCCGTGCAGCATGTGCGCCGCCACCGCGTAGTCCCGCTCGTCGTCGCGGAAGCCGAGCGCCAGGTTGGCCTCCACCGTGTCCAGGCCCTGCTCCTGCAGCGCGTAGGCCCGGATCTTGTTGATGAGCCCGATGCCGCGCCCCTCCTGCCGCAGGTAGAGCAGCACGCCGCGCCCCAGCCGCTGGATGGCCTCGAGCCCGCCGGTGAGCTGGTCGCGGCAGTCGCAGCGCAGCGAGCCCATGACGTCCCCGGTCAGGCACTCGGAGTGGAGCCGGACCGGCACCTCCTCGCCGCCCACCACGTCGCCGAGCACCAGGGCGACGTGCTCCTTGCCGTCGCGGTTGTTCCAGAAGCCCACCAGCTGGAACGGGCCGAAGCGGGTGGGCAGCTCGGCGACCGCCACCACCCGGACGCAGACCCGGGAGGGGCCGAAGCCCTCGCATTCGTGGTCCTGGTCCCTGGCGACCAGCGTCCGCAGCGCATCCGTGGTGCTCATGTCCCCGTCCCCCCGGCGAGCAGCCGCTCCGCCAGCTTCCGCCCCGAGCGCCAGGCCGCCTCGACCCCACCCCCCGGCGCGAACCGATCCCCGCAGATCCCCAGCCGGCCGCCGCCGGGCAGCTGGAGCAGGAGCGGCCCGGCCAGCTCGGCGGCGCGATCCTGGCGGGCATGGCGCCAGCGGTGGGCGTGGCTGGCGGCGGGCCGTGCGGCCCAGGGGCCGAGGAGCCGGGCCGCCTCGTCGAGCAGGGCCTGCGCCCAGCCCGGATCCTCGAGGTGGGCGCGCGACCAGGCGGGGTGTCCCTGCAGCAGCAGGGCCAGCCGGGCCGGCGCCGGCCGCTTGGTCGAGTCCTGGGCCAGGAGCTGGAGCACCCGGGAGTCCTCCGGGTAGTGGACCTGCCAGGCGGGGCGAGGCGCGTCGTCCGGGTAGAGGGCCAGCAGCGCGAGGCAGGCCAGGCTCTGCGAGAAGCCGAGGAGCGCCCGGGCCGAGGCGACCTCGGGTGGTGGCGAGGGCCAGGCGTCGAGGAGGGCCAGGGCCTGCTCGGCGGCGACGGCCAGCACCACCGTCCCGGCCCGCAGCCGCTCGCCCGCCGCCGTCAGCACCCGCACGCCGGCGCCGTCCGGCTCCACCGCCGACACCTTCACCTCCAGCCGGACCTCGATCCCGTTGGCCAGGTGGCGCGGAAAGGCGACCACGCCCTCGGCGAAGGCGAGCCGCTGCTCGCCCGGGGCGAAGGCCTCCGGCTGGCACGGCGGCCCGATCCCGCTCACCGCCGAAGGCCAGCCCGGCAGCGGCGTGGCCGGCACCGCCGCCAGCGCCGCCAGGAAGGCCGGATCCCTCCCGTGGAGGAACGCCGGGCCGTAGTCGATGGGCTGGCCTTCGAGGCGGCGGGTGGCGCAGCGCCCGCCGACCCCCCGGGCACGATCCAGCACCAGCGCCTTGCGCCCGGCATCGGCCAGCGCCCTGGCGCAGGAGAGGCCGGAGACACCGGCGCCCACGATCAAGACCGGCGCCCCGGAGAGGTCGGACATGGCGCCAGTCTACCTCGGCGTCCGACCGCCCGGCTGGCCCGGGTGGAGCGTCACCAGGGCGCGGCCGCGGCCGGCAGCCCCATCCGGCGGAGCCAGCGGACGTTGGCCGCCAGCGCCGACCGGAGATCGGGCCAGGCGCGGTAGGGCACGCCCTGGTCGCGGCAGGCGGCCTCGACCAGCGGCGCCAGCGCCCGGTAGTGCACGTGGCTCACCCTGGGGAAGAGGTGGTGGACCACCTGGAAGTTGAGGCCGCCCAGGTACCAGCCCAGCAGCGCGTTCCCGCGGGCGAAGTCGACGGTGGTCGTCACCTGGTGGGTGGCCCAGTCGGTGGCGAGGGGGGCGCCGGTGGGCTCGACGAACTCGGCCTCGCCGACCGCGTGGGCCAGCTGGAAGACGGTGGCCAGCGTCAGGCCCAGGGTCCCGACGGTGAGCAGCGCCACGGGGAGGAGCCACCAGGTGGGGTGGAGCGCCACCGGGAGCACCACGGCCCAGGCGAGGAACAGGGCCTTGCCGAGGAAGAGGCCGGCCAGGGCCCAGCCGCGCGGGCGCGGGAAGCGCTGGTCGCCGATCCGGCCGGCGGCCAGGTCGCGGAAGTCGTCGAAGAAGAACCAGCGCAGCGGGAAGACGGCGTAGAGCAGCCAGGCGTAGAGGTGCTGCCAGCGGTGGCCGCGGCGGCGCGGCTGGCCGGGCGCCAGCCGCAGCAGCGAGCCCGAGTCGAGGTCGGCGTCGACGCCGACCACGTTGGTGAAGGTGTGGTGCAGCACGTTGTGCTTGTGGCGCCAGAGGGCGCCCGAGGCGCCGATCAGGTCGGCCGAGAAGGCCAGCAGCCGGTTCCAGCCGGGGCGGGTCGCGGAGCTGCCGTGGTTGGCGTCATGCATGACGTCGAAGCCCAGGCCGGCCCAGGCCAGCCCCAGCGAGACGGCCAGCGGCGCCACCAGCCAGCCCGGCGGGTGGCCGAGGAGCAGCACGCCGTAGGAGGCGGCGAACCAGGCGAGGATGACCGCGCTCTTGAGGGCGAGCCGCCAGCCGCCGCGCGGGGAGCGGCCGGCCTCGCGGAAGTAGGCCTCGACCCGCGCCTTGACGTCGGCGTGGAAGGGGCTGGCGGGCTGGAAGGTGACCCTGACCTGCTCGGTCGGCATGGCGGCTCCGGGGCGGCCGCCTCGCCCGGGATGGGTCGGCTGGACTGTCCTGAGAGGCAGTCTAGGCCGGGCCGGTCACCGTGGGGTCACGGGACGCAGGCGCGGGCGGGTCCGGGCCCGCTCCACCGCCCCCCGGACGTGACAGCCCTCGAGGTGATCGTTCACCAGCCCCATGGCCTGCATGAAGGCGTACGCCGTGGTCGGCCCGACGAAGCGGAAGCCGCGCCGCCGCAGCTCCTTCGAGAGCGCCCTCGACTCCGGGGTCTCGGTGAGCCGCGCCAGCACCTCCCCGGTGAGGCGGCGGGGGCGCGAGGCCGGGGTGGGCTCGAACCGCCAGACCAGCCCGGCCAGCGAGCCCTCCCGCGCGGCGACCTCGCAGGCGGCGCGCGCGTTGGCGATGGCCGCCTCGATCTTGCCGCGGTGGCGGACGATGCCGGCGTCGCCGAGCAGCCGGGTCACGTCGCGGGCGCCGAAGCGGGCCAGCCGGTCGCGGTCGAAGCCGGCGAAGGCGCGGCGGAAGGCCTCGCGCTTGCGCAGGATGGTGAGCCAGGAGAGCCCGGCCTGGAACCCCTCCAGGCAGAGCTTCTCGAGCAGGCGGGTGTCGTCGACCACCGGCCGGCCCCACTCCTCGTCGTGGTAGGCGACGTAGTCGGCGGTGCCGAGGCACCAGCTGCAGCGCTTCAGGCCGTCGTCGCCGGCGCGAACGGAGGGGAGGGGCACGGGGCGGATTTAACCCCGCCCGCGCCGCCCTGCCACGGCCCATCCGAAGCGCGGCTTCGGCCGCGCCCCCCGCCCGAGGGCCGGCTACACTCCATCCCGCCATGACCGAGCCGAACGCCTCCCCCCGCCGCTGGCCGAAGATCCTCGCCGGGGTCCTGCTCCTGCTGGCCCTCGTCCTCGTCGCCGCCGCCTTCACGCTCGACCGCCTCCTGACCTCCGCGGCGCGCGACCAGGCGGCGCTGCTCTCCGGCCGGTGGCAGCGCCCGGTCGAGATCGGTTCGGTGACCACCACCCTCCTCACCGGGCTCGGGGTGCGGGTCGACGGGGTGCGCATCGGGGCCGCCGCCGGCGAGGGCCGCCCGCTCCTCGAGCTGGACCGGGCCGAGGTCAAGCTGGAGCTGCTCCGTGCGCTCCGCTCCGGCGGCCGGGACGTCCGGGTCCGGAGCGCCGAGCTGAAGGGGCTGCGGGTCACCGTGCTGCGGCTGCAGGACGGCACCACCAACGTCCAGCGCCTGGCCGATGCGATGGCCGGGGAGGCGCCGGCGGGGGGGCCGGGGGCGGCGCGGAAGCCGGGCGCGCAGGAGCGTCCGGTCGACCTCTCCATGCTCCGGGTCGAGCACGCGGCCGTGGTCGGCGCGCGCATCGGCTTCGTCGACGAGGCCGCGGGCGGACCGGAGCTGTCCGTGGAGCGGCTCGACCTGGTGGTGAACGGGCTCGCCGCCGGCGCGCCGCTCGAGGTCACGCTCACGGCGGGCCTGCTCTCGGCGGAGAAGAACCTCGAGCTGAGGCTCCACGCGCCCCCGCTGCCGGCGACCCTGGTGCCGGCGCCGGACCGGCTGACCCTCCGGCTGGCGCCGGTGGACCTGACGCCGCTGGCCGCCTTCGCACCGCGCGGCGCCGGCTTCCTGGGAGGGCGCCTCCAGGCCGATTCTCGAGGTGGCGCTCGGGGCGGCGGTCGCGGGGGGCGCCGGCCCCACCACGGCCCGGGGCGGCTTCGCCGCCACCGCGCTCCGCTTCGCCGGGCAGGAGGGCGGGAAGGCGCTCGACGTCACGCTCGACGTCGACCTCACCGCCGACGCGTCGAAGGGTGACCTCTCCATCGGCCGGCTCCGCCTCGCCTTCGGGCCGGCGTCGCTGGAAGGGCGGGGAAGGGTGATCGGGCTGCTCACCGACCACCCCGGCGTCGAGGGGCTGCGGGTGGTGGCTCGCGACCTGGACCTGGCGGCGCTGGCGCCCTTCTACCCGCCGCTCCCCCGGCTCCTGGGCGGGACGGTGGCCGGCCCCATCGGCCTCTCGCTGGAGGCGGCCGGCAGCGCGGCGCAGCCGGTGGTCGAGCTCCGCGCCGACCTGACGCCGGTCCGGCTCTCCTTCGCGAGGCGGGTCGAGAAGGCGGCCGGCGGCCGGCTGGCCGTGACCGCCCGGCTCCGGGGCGGCGCCGGCGGCGCGCTCGGCTTCGACGCCGAGGGCGACCTGTCCGGCCTCGACCTGCGTCCCGGGGGGACGCTGGCCAAGAAGCCGGGAGATCGCCTCACCGTGAAGGTGGCGGGCACCCGGCGGGCCGCCGGACCGGCGCAGGCCCTGGAGATCTCCTCGCTCTCGCTGGCGCTCCTCGACACCAGCCTGGAGGCCCAGGGCACCGTCGAGACGGCGCCCCGGGCCACCCGCTTCGACCTGGCCGCGACCATCGACCGCCTCGACGCCGACCGGCTGCTGCTGGCGCCGCCGCCGTCGACCGGGCCGGATCAGCCCGCACCCGCCGCGGGGAAGGGTGCCGCCTCGCCCTTCGCCGGCCTGTCGGGCCGGGCCACGCTCCGCGTCGGCGAGGCGGTGGTGCGGCGGCAGAAGGTGACCGACCTGCGCGTCACCATGGAGGTGAAGGGGGACGAGGTGACGCTCGCGGAGGGCCGCTTCGGCGCCTGGGGTGGCGCCGTGAGCCTGGCCGGGACGCAGGTGCGCCTGGAGCCCGCCGGGCGGCCCTTCACGGTGGTCGCCCGGATCGAGGGCGTGCAGGCCGCCGCCGCCCTCGCCACCTGGACCGACCACCAGGTGCTCTCCGGCCAGCTGGACACGGCGGTGCGGCTCTCCGGCCAGGGTGAGACCTCCGAGGCCATCCAGCGCGCCCTCGACGGGACGGTCGAGGGGACGCTCAGGGACGGGGTCTTCCACGGCAAGGACCTGGTCGCCGAGGTGGCCGCCCCGCTGGTCAAGGCCATCCCGGCCCTGAAGGGGAGGGCCAGCCGGGGCGGGACCACCGGCCTGGGCAAGGCCGTGCCGTTCTCGGTCCGCATCCAGGCGGGACAGGCCCGGCTCCAGAAGCCGATCGAGCTGGAGAACCGGGAAGCCACCGCCACGGTCCAGGGCTCGGTGGCGCTCGACGGCGAGCTGGACATGCCGGTCAGGCTCTCCCTCGACCCCGGGACGGTCTCCGAGCTCACCGGCGGCAAGGCCAGGCTCCAGGCCCCGCTCCCCTTCGACTTCACGCTCCGGGGAAAGGCCTGGAGCCCTCGCCTGGCCGGGCTCGACGTGGGGCCGGCGGTCCGGGCCATCACCGAGGCCATCGGGGCCCAGGCGCTCGGGAAGGTGCTCGGGCTGGGTGGCCAGGCGCCGGCCGGGGCCGAGGGCGCAGGCCAGGGCGCGGCGGAGCCGGGTGCCCAGGAGGCCAAGGCGAAGGCCGACGCCGCCAGGAAGAAGCTGGAGGAGGACGCCAGGAAGGCGCTGAAGAAGCTCCTCGGCCGCTGAGGTCCCGCGGGCCGGCCGCCTCGAGCCGGGCCCTCGCGGCCCGTGCGTCACGCGCCTGCACGCGGCCCGGGTTCCACTCACTGCTGGTGAACGGCGTGGGGCTCCCGGCACACCGGCTTGACGCCGATCAAGTGGTGCCCCAAATCGTCCTGCCGCTGGAGCGGGCCGATCGCCCCTCGTGCCGGCCTCGCCAGTCGCACGGAATCCCGCATGAACAGGGAAGTTCCTCGCGGTCGAGACCGCCGCCGCCGCGTTGCGTCAGCCCTGCCGCCGCCAACATCCATGCTGCGACACCTTGCCGCGTGTGCTCTTCTGCGCAGGCAGGGGACTTCTCGGCTCGCGGAAGGGGCACGCCGTGTCGGACCGCACGTCGGAACTCGAAGCGAAGGTGGCGGCGCTCTCGGAGCAGGTGGCCCGCCTCGGCGATCGGCTGGCGGCGCTCGAGTCCGGGAGGGCGGCCGAGGCCGCCGGCGGCGCCCGGCGGTCCCGGCGCACCGAGGTCCCCGCGGGCGGCGAGCAGCGGGCTCCGGCCGATGCCGCGCTCGGCCTGGTCGGCGCCGCCCTCGCCCACGGTGGCCGGACCCTGCTGGTGCTGGCCGGGGCCTTCGTGCTCCGGGCCCTGACCGACTCGGGCACCATCCCGGGCTGGCTGGGGATCGCGCTCGGCTTCGCCTACGCCGCGATCTGGATCGCCGTGGCCGATCGCGCCGCCCGGGCCGGCCAGGCGCTGAGCGCCGGCGTGCACGGCTTCTCGGCGCTGGTCATCGCCTACCCGCTGCTCTTCGAGTCGGCCGCCAGGTTCAAGCTCCTCGGCCCCGTGGCCGCCGTGGTCGCGCTGGCGCTGGTCACCTCGGCGCTGCTGGCGGTGGCGGCGCGCCGGCGGATGCAGCCCCTGGCGTGGATGGCCACCGGGGCCGGCATCCTCACCGCCATCGCGCTGATGGTGCTGGCCGGCCGCATGGTGCCCGGCACGCTCTTCCTGGTCCTGCTCGGCTTCGAGACCCTCTGGCTGGCCTACGTGCTCAACTGGCACGGGCTCCGCTGGCCCACCGCGGCGGCCGTCGACCTGGCGGTCCTCGGGCTGTCGCTGCGGGCGGTCTCGCCGGAGGCCGTCGAGGGGCCGGGGCTGGCCATGCTGGTGCAGGTGGTGATGCTGGCGGCCTACCAGGCCAGCTTCGCCACCCGCACGCTGCTCATGCACCGCACCGTCGTGCCGTTCGAGGTGGTCCAGACCATCGGCAGCATCGCGGCGGGGCTGGGCGGCGCGGCCTTCGTGGCGTCCCGCACCCCGGCGGGAATCGGCGGCGCCAACGCCTTCGGCGCCGCGGCGACCGTGCTCGGGCTGGCCGCCTATGGCGTCGCCTTCGCGTTCCGCGGCCGGCGCGAGCAGGACCGGGCCAACTTCCCCTTCTACGCGGCCGTGGCCCTGCTGCTGGTCGTGTCGGGGACCACCATCCTGCTCGACGGCCCCCGGCTCGGGCTGACCTGGAGCGTGCTGGCCGTCGCCGCCGCGGTGCTGGCGGCACCGCTGGGCCGGCGGACCCTGGCCGCCCACGCCGCGGGCTACGCGGTGGCCGCGGCGGTGACCACCGGGCTGCTCCCGGTGGCCTCCGACGCCATCCTCGCCTCGGCGGCCCGGACCTGGGCTGCGCCGGCAGGGGCCGCCATCGCCGCCTTGCTGGCCGCCGGGGCCTGCGCCTGGCTGGGCTCGCGTGGGCAGGCCGAGGCCCGGCCCACGCTGGTGACCCGGCTGCCGCAGCTGACGGCGGTGCTGGTGACGGCGGCCGGCGCGGCCGGGCTGCTGATCTGGCTGCTCGTCCCTCCGCTCACCGGGGGGCCGGGCGCCGAGGCCAGCCGCGGCGCGGTGGCGGCGGTCCGCACCGGCGTGCTGGTGTGCGGGACCGTGCTCCTCGCCTGGGTCGGCCGGCGGCCGGCCTGGCGCGAGGCCGGGTGGCTGGCCTACCCGCTGCTGGTCGCCACCGGGCTGAAGGTCCTCCTCGAGGATCTCCCGAGCGGCCGGGCGGCCACGCTCTTCGTCTCCTTCGGCCTGTACGGCGCGGCGCTGCTGGTGGTGCCGAGGCTGCGCCCGCGCACCGGCGCCGAGAAGGCCGGAGGCCCGGGCCGGACCGACCAGGCCGCGCCGACGCCGGGGGCCACGTGATGGCGGACCGCCTCGCCGTCCTCCTCGAGGGGCTGCGCGGCGCGCTGCGCCGCGAGAGGCTGCCGGCGCCCCCGCCCGCCGCCCCCCGTGCCGAGGCCCCGCCCAGCCCGCTCCGGCAGGTCTTCGGGCGCGAGCCGCTGCCGTTCGACCCGGCGCCGGCCCTCCCGGCGCAGCGCGGGAACCTCTCGCACCTCTTCGCCCGGGAGCCGCTCGACGTGGGACCGCCGCGGCCGGCCCCACGGCGCTCGCCCTGGCTGGCCTGGCTGCTTCGACCGGAGCACCTCGACGACTGACGGACGCTGGACGGGAGGAGATGGATGGAGCACGCACGGCATGTCTTTCGGGTGGCGCTGGTCCTGCTGGTGGCCATCGCCGCCGTCTTCCTGGGGCGCGGGTTCCTGGTCCCGCGCTCCTACGGCACGTTCGGGCCGTACCGCGCCGACAACGTGGCCGAGCAGATGAAGGCCCGGGTCCCGGCCCACGCCGGGCCGGCCAGCTGCGCGCCCTGCCACGAGAAGCAGGCCAAGGCGCGGGCCGCCGGCGGCCACAAGAGCGTGAGCTGCGAGGTCTGCCACGCGCCGCTGCTGCGCCACGTCGCCGACGGCCAGGTGACCGGGCCCATGCCGATCGACAGGTCCTTCACGCTCTGCGCCCGCTGCCACCGCCGCATCCAGGGGCGTCCCGAGAAGTTCCCGCAGGTGGTGCTGGAGCAGCACGTCCCCTCGAAGGTCGAGGGGGCGGTCTGCCTCGAGTGTCACGACCCGCACTCGCCCAAGCCCTAGGAGGAGCCACCATGGACCAGGATCCCCGCCCCCCGGCCTCGACCGAGGCCCCATCCCCAGCCGCACCGCCCCAGGCCGAGGCGACCGCCGTGGCCGATCCGGGCCGGCGCGACTTCCTCGGCACCGCCTTCACCCTCGCCAGCGGGGCGGTGGTCATGCTCTCCGGCCTCGACGCCGCCGCGTCGGGCGAGGCCCACCACGTCCCGCCCCCCGGCGGGGACGCCTACAACTGGGAGGAGCACCGCTGGGCCTACGTGATCGACACCGCCAGGTGCATCGGCTGCGGCTCCTGCGTCCGCGCCTGCAAGGCCGAGAACGACGTGCCCGACGGCTTCGTCCGCACCTGGGTGGAGCGCTACGTGGTCGGCCCGGGCGGCTCCTACGTCGACTCCCCCAAGGGCGGCCTCGACGGCTTCCCGCCGGTGCCGACGGCGTTCACCCCGACCAAGGCCTTCTTCGTCCCCAAGATGTGCAACCACTGCAAGGAGACCCCCTGCGTGCAGGTCTGCCCGGTGGGGGCCTCCTACCGGACCAAGGACGGCGTGGTGATGGTGGACGGGAAGTCCTGCATCGGCTGCGGCTACTGCGTCCAGGCCTGCCCCTACGGGAGCCGCTTCCTCAACCCCGAGACCCACACCGCCGAGAAGTGCACCTGGTGCTACCACCGCATCACCAAGGGGCTGAAGCCGGCCTGCGTCGAGGTCTGCCCCACCGCCACGCGGGCCTTCGGCGACATGCTGCGGGAGGATGATCCGGTGAGACAGACCATCGATCGCGAGCGCGTCTCGATCCTGCAGGGCCACCTGCTCACCGAGCCGCAGTGCTTCTACCTCCACCTCGACATGGAGGTGCGGTGATGCCCGAGATCACGGGGTACGCGTTCCCCAACGACATCCACGTCCACTGGTCGCTGATGATCGTGATGTACCCGTACATCACCGGCTTCGTGGCCGGCGCCTTCATCGTCTCGGCGCTCTTCCACGTCTTCGGCCGGGAGGAGTTCCGGCCGGTGGCGCGGCTGGCCATGGCCACCTCCTTCTGCTTCATGGCGGTGGCCACGCTGCCGCTCAACCTCCACCTCGGCCACCCGGAGCGGAGCTGGCTGGTGATGGTGACGCCCAACCTGTCCTCGGCCATGGCCGGCTTCGGCATGCTCTACTCGACCTACCTGCTGATCCTGGTGCTCGAGGTCTGGTTCGTCTGGCGCCAGGAGATCATCGAGTACGCGCGGCGGAGCCGTGGGTGGAAGCGGACCTTCTACGCCACGCTGGCGCTCGGCACCTACGACCAGTCGCCGGAGGCGGTGGCCATCGACCACCGCGCCGCCACCATCCTCGCCGCCATCGGCCTGCCCGGGGCCTGCATGCTCCACGGCTACGTCGGCTTCATCTTCGGCGCCATCAAGGCCAACCCCTGGTGGTCCTCCCCGCTCATGCCCGTCATCTTCCTGCTCTCGGCGGCGGTCTCGGGCATCGCGCTGCTCAGCATCCTCTACCAGGTGGTGGCCAAGCTGAACCGGCGGGCCATCGAGGGGCGGACCGTGGCGGCGCTGGCGCGCCAGCTCTGGCTCTTCCTCATCCTCACCGTCACCCTCGAGCTCCTCGAGATCATCATGCTGGCCTACGAGAAGTCGGAGTCCTGGCACATCATCTCGCAGCTGCTCACCACCCGGCTGGAGTTCTCCTTCATCACCATGCAGATGGTGGTGGGCGGCCTCATCCCGTTCATCCTCCTCGGCATCGTGGTGCTGATGGACAGGTACCTCCACGACCGGGTCCGCAACACCCTGGTGATCGCCTCGTCGATCCTCCTGCTCATCCAGGTCTTCTCGATGCGCTGGAACATCGTCATCGGCGGCCAGCTCCTCTCCAAGTCGTTCCGTGGCCTGCGCTCGCCCTACAGCCCGGAGATCTTCGGCCGCGAGGGGGTGCTGGTCGCCATCGCCCTGGTGATCATGCCGTTCGTGCTGCTCTGGCTCTTCAACCGCGTGCTGCCCATCTTCGGGGACGACGCCCACCCGCCGGTGGCGAGGCACGACGGGCCGCCCGCGGTCCCGGCCGCCGAGGCCCCGGCCGCCTGAGGCGCCGGAGCGCAGCCCGGACGCAGCGAGGCCCCGGACGCTGGCGCGCCCGGGGCCCCGGAACCTGCCGGCCGGGTGGGCCGGCCTACTTGAGCGTGGCCACCAGGTCGGCGACCGCCTTGACCGACTTGTCCATCATGGCCTGCTCCTCGGCGTTCAGCTTCAGCTCGAGGATGCGCTCCGCGCCGCCGGCGCCGATCACCACCGGCACGCCGACGTAGAGCCCCTTCACGCCGAACTCGCCGTTCAGGTAGACGCAGGTCGGCAGCACCCGCTTCTGGTCCTTGAGGAACGACTCGGCCATGGCCAGCGCCGACGAGGCGGGCGAGTAGAAGGCCGAGCCGGTCTTGAGGAGGGCCACCACCTCGCCGCCGGCGCCGCGGGTCCGCTTGACCATGGCGTCCATGACCTCCTTGGCCTTGGCGGCGTTCCCGTACTTCTTCTCGAGCAGCTCCATGACCGGGACGCCGCAGACCGCGGTGTAGCGGACCAGCGGCACCATGTCGTCGCCGTGGCCGCCGAGGGTGACCGCGGTGACGTCCTTGACCGAGACGCCCAGCTCCCAGGCGATGAAGGCGGCGAAGCGGGCCGAGTCGAGCACGCCGGCCTGGCCGACCACGCGGTGGTGCGGGAAGCCGGTGATGCGCTGGCAGAGCGTCACCATGGCGTCGAGCGGGTTGGAGATGACGATGACGAACGAGTCCGGGGCGTACTGCTTGATGCCCTCGGCCACGGCGGTCATGATCTTGGAGTTGGTGGCGATCAGGTCGTCGCGGCTCATGCCCGGCTTGCGGGGCAGGCCGGCGGTGACGATCACCACGTCGGCGCCCTTGATGTCCTCGTAGCTGTTGGTGCCCTTGACGCTGACGTCGAAGCCGTCGACCGGCGCGGCCTCGGCGATGTCGAGGGTCTTGCCCTGGGGCAGCCCCTCGACGATGTCGAACAGCACCACGTCGCCCAGCTCGCGGAGCGCCGCCAGCTGAGCCAGCACGCCGCCGATCTGCCCACCACCGATCAACGCAATCTTCTTCCTGGCCATCGTTCTCTCCCTGGTTGGAATGAATCCGCTGCGGGTGCGCTACGAAATGGACTCCACGATGGCGTTCAGCGTGGGGCTGGGACGCATCGCCTTCGACGTCTTGACCGGATCCGGCTGGTAGTAGCCGCCGAGGTCCTGGGGCTTGCCCTGGGCCGCGATCAGCTCGGCCGCGATCTTGGCCTCGTTCTCGGCGAGCCGCTTCGCCACCGAGGTGAAGCGGGCCTTGAGCTCGGCGTCCTTGTCCTGGGCGGCCAGCGCCTCGGCCCAGTAGAGGGCGAGGTAGAAGTGGCTGCCGCGGTTGTCGATCTGGCCCACCTTGCGGGCCGGCGACTTGTTGTTGTCGAGGAACTTGCCGATGGCCACGTCGAGCGTCTCGGCGAGGACCTTGGCCTTGGCGTTCCCGGTGGTGGCGCCGATGTGCTCGAGCGAGGCGCCCAGGGCCGAGAACTCGCCCAGCGAGTCCCAGCGGAGGTACCCCTCCTTGACGAACTGCTGGACGTGCTTGGGGGCCGAGCCGCCGGCCCCGGTCTCGAAGAGGCCGCCCCCGGCGAGCAGCGGGACCACCGAGAGCATCTTGGCGCTGGTGCCGATCTCGAGGATGGGGAAGAGGTCGGTGAGGTAGTCGCGCAGCGCGTTGCCGGTGACCGAGATGGTGTCCTTGCCCTCGCGGCACCGCGTGAGGGTGGCCCGCATGGCCTCCTGCGGGGGCAGGATCTTGATGTCGAGCCCCTTGGTGTCGTGGTCCTTGAGGTACCTCTCGACCTTGGCGATCACCTGGGCGTCGTGGGCGCGGTTCTTGTCGAGCCAGAAGATGGCCGGCCAGCCGGTGGCGCGGGCGCGGGTGACGGCCAGCTTGACCCAGTCCTTGATGGCGACGTCCTTGGCCTGGCACATGCGGAAGATGTCGCCGGCCTCCACCTTCTGCTGGAGCAGCGTCGCGCCGGTGGCGTCGACGACGCGGTAGGTCCCGGGCGCGGTGGCGATGAAGGTCTTGTCGTGGGAGCCGTACTCCTCGGCCTGCTGCGCCATCAGGCCGACGTTGGGGACGCTCCCCATGGTGGCCGGGTTGAGGGCGCCGAACTGCTTGCAGTTCTCGATGCACTCCTCGTAGATGGTCGAGTAGCACCGGTCGGGGATGACCGCCTTGGTGTCGTGGAGCTTGCCGTCCGCGCCCCACATCTGCCCGGACTCGCGGATCACCACCGGCATCGAGGCGTCGATGATGATGTCGTTGGACGCGTGCAGGTTGGTGATGCCCTTGTCCGAGTCCACCATGGCCAGCGCCGGGCGCCTGGCGTAGGTGGCCTTGATGTCCGCCTCGATCTCGGCCCTGGTGGCCGGCGGCAGGCTCTCGATCTTCTTGTAGAGGTCGCCGAGGCCGAGGTTGGGGTTGACGCCGGCCTGCTTCAGCGCGGCGGCGTGCTTCTCGAAGACGTCCTTGAAGAAGACGGTCACGAAGTGGCCGAACATGACCGGGTCCGAGACCTTCATCATGGTGGCCTTGAGGTGGACCGAGAAGAGCACCCCCTTGCTCCTGGCGTCCTCGATCTGCTCCTCGATGAACTTGCGGAGCGCCTTCACGCTCATGAAGGTGGAGTCGATGACCTCGCCCTCCACCAGCGGGGCGTCCTTCTTCACGACGGTCGCCTTGCCGGCGGCGTCCACGAACTCGATCCGGTAGGTGGTCGCCTTCGGGACCGTCAGGGAGGTCTCGTGGCCGTAGAAGTCGTCGGCGGTCATGTGGGCGACGTGGGCCTTCGAGTCCTTGGACCAGGCGCCGAGCTTGTGCGGGTTCTTCCTGGAGAAGGCCTTCACGGCGGGCGGCGAGCGGCGGTCCGAGTTGCCCTCGCGGAGCACCGGGTTCACCGCGCTGCCCAGGCACCTGGCGTACCGCGCCTGGATGGCCTTCTCGGCGTCGTTCTGTGGGTTCTCCGGGTAGCTGGGGACGTCGTAGCCGTGCGCCTGCAGCTCGGCGATGGCCTCCTTGAGCTGGGGCAGCGAGGCGCTGACGTTGGGGAGCTTGATGATGTTGGCCTCGGGCGTCTTGGCGAGCTCGCCGAGCTGCCCCAGGTAGTCCGGGATCCGCTGCTCCGGCTTCAGCTTCTCCGGGAAGTTGGCGATGATGCGGCCGGCCACCGAGATGTCGCGGGTCTCGACCTCGACGCCCGTACCCTTGGTGAAGGCCTGGACGATGGGGAGCAGCGAGTAGGTGGCCAGCGCGGGGGCTTCGTCGATCTGCGTCCAGATGATCTTCGACGTCTTCGTGGTCATTCCGTCTCCGTGAGAGGGCGGCGTTCTTCGCCGGGCTAGCTAAACATCAAGAGTGGGCTCACCTGTCAAGGCATTGGAGCGGCACAATCTGGACCCGTCCGCACCAGAAACGACGCCCCGGCCCGGGCCTGAAAACGGTGCTTTCGCCTGGTGGAGCCCGCGCCGGCGCGGTCCACGGCCGTCCCGGCACCGTAGCCGACGCGGTGACGGAACGTGCGAGGACAATTCGTCGCAGATCGCGCCGCGCCGGGTCCAGGCCGGGTCGGCGGACGCCGAGGGCTAGGGGCGCCGCGTCAGGACCCCGGCCAGGGTCTCGGCCAGGCGGCCCGCCCTGGAGAGGGTGCCGGCCTCGGCGGCGAGCGCCCGGCGCGCCGCCTCCTCGAGCACCATCGGCCCGGGCAGGCCGGCGGCGGACCAGAAGCCCGGACGGGTCGCCACCAGGTCGCTGGTCAGCCCCTCGACCAGCTCCCGGGCCAGGGCGAAGTCGGCCCGGGTCACCAGCCGGATCCAGTGGGAAGAGAGGCGCGGCGTCACCAGGGGGACCTGGATCAGGATGGGCCGGCGCCCCATCACGGCGGCGACCCGGAGCAGGATCTCGGTGCCCGGGAGCGCCTCCGGCCCGGGGAGATCCCACCAGGTGCTTCCAGGCAGCTCGAGCCGGCCGCCGGCGACCAGCGCCTCGGCCACGTCGTCGAGCGAGACCGGCTCGCTCCGGTGGGCCAGCCAGGCCGGCAGGACCATGGCCGGCAGCCGCGCCGCCAGGTCGCGGACGATGGTCCAGGAGGCGCTGCCGGCGCCGACGATCATGCCGGCCCGGAGCTCGAGGCACGGCACCGGCCCGCTCCGGAGCAGCTCGCCGGTCTGCAGCCGGGATCGGAGGTGCGCGGAGGGGAGGCCACGGGGCGCCACGCCGCCGAGGTAGACGATGCGCTCGACTCCGGCCACCGCCGCCGCCTCCGCGAAGTCCTCGGCCCATCGCAGCTCCTCGTCGGCCCAGCCGGGACGGGCCGAGTGCATCCCGTGGACGAGGTAGTAGGCCGTGGTGCAGCCGGCCATCGCCGCCGCCAGCGAGGCCGCGTCGCCGACGTCGCCGCCGACCCAGGACCGGCCAGGCCAGCGCCGGCGCGCCTCCTCGGGGTGCCGCGTCAGGCCGCGGACCTCGGCGCCGCCCGCGGCGAGCCGGGCGTGGAGGTGGCTCCCGATGAAGCCGCTCGCGCCGGTGAGGAGGATCCGCTGGGGCATCGCCAGGGCCACCTTGCTACAGTGCCCCCACCGATGTCACCTCGCCTCGACCTGCCCATCGCCGTCGCCGCCTGGCTGCTCGGCTTCGTCTGGATCCGGCTGCGCGGATCGTGGGCGCCGCTGGCGCTGCTCGCGGCGCTGGCGGCGGCCCGGCTGCTGGTCGGCGACCCGGAGACGCGGCGCCTGGTGCGCCCGAGCGCGTCGGGCCTGGCCCTCGGCGTGGCCGGAGGGGCGCTGCTGGTCGGCGCCACCTACGGCCTCTACCACCCCCTGGCGGCGGTCTTCCCCGGGCTCCCGGTGGCCACGCTGGGCCTCTACGGGCTGCTCAACGCGGGCGGGTACGCCCCGGTCGGGCTCGGCGCCACCGTGCTGGTCATGTCGGCCTGCGAGGAGGTGGCCTGGCGTGGCCGGACGCTCTCCGCGGCGGCGGAGGGGACGCGGCGGCTGGATGGCCCGGCCCTGGTCCGCGTGGCGGCCGTGGCGCTCCTCTACGGCGCGGCCAGCCTCACCTCCGGCTCGCTCCTGCTCTTCGCCCTCTCCGCCGGCTGCGGCCTGGCCTGGGGGCTGCTCCGCGTGGTGGGGCGCTCGCTCTGGCCGGCCATCGTGGCCCACGCCGCCTGGGACCTGGCGGTGCTGATCGCGTGGCCGCTCGGCTGAGGCCGGGCCGGCTCAACTCACCGCGCCGGCCCGTTCCAGGGCCCGCTCCGTCGCGGCGAGGGCCGCCGGCGCCACCAGTCCGGGCCGGAGGCGCAGCAGGGTCCCGAGCAGCGCGCGCGCCGCCGGCACCACCGGCAGCCGCAGCGCCTCGTCGAGGTGCCGGGCCGCCTCGGGGAGCGCGCGCTCCAGCCGGCGGTACGGGTCGAGGTCGTCGAGCCGGGCCCCGGCCTCGGGGGACAGGGTGCTGCGCAGCAGCGTGACCAGGTGGCCGAGGGCGGCCACGCGCACCAGCTGGTGGCCCGAGAGCAGCTCCCCCCGGGCGGCGCGGCTCGATCCGATCACCAGGGTGGTGAGGAACTGGCCCAGCTGCCACGCCTCGTCCACGCGCTGGGCGGCGACCGCGGTCGCGGTGGCCTCGCGGACCCGCAGGAGCCGAGCCGCCACGTCGGCACGGTCGAGCAGCACGGCGTACCGGTTGACCCTGGCCAGCGCCAGCTCCTCGAGGTCGAAGGCGGCGAACTCGACGAGGTGGCCGCTCGCCAGCAGCGCCTTCACGCCATGGGCCGTCTCGCGGAAGGCGAGCGCCACCGGCCCGGCGGCGTCGGGCAGCCAGGCGAGATCCTGGCGGAGCCGCTCCTGCGCCCCCGGGCGGGTCACCAGGAACAGGTCGTGGTCGGAGAAGCCGTCCGGCTCCGGCGGCAGGCCGGACGTCGAGCCGAGGCCCACCACGCCCAGCACGTCGGGGTCGCCGGACAGCCGGCGGACCACCTCCGCGGTGAAGGCACCATGCTCGGCCGGCGTCATGGTGCCATCCCACCATCGGCGCGCCGCCGGGCGATAGGACCCGTTCGGTCCGGCCGGCGCCGCCGCCCACGCCGCCTCCGGCCGGGCGCCAGGCTGGAGATCCCGGGGCGAGGGTGACTATCCTCGGCCTCGCCGACGTCCAGCCGAGGAGCCCGAACATGAGCCATGCGCGCTTGATCCCCCGCCTCCTCGCCGCGCTGGCCGCGGCCACCCTGGCCGGCCCGGCCCGCGGCGACTCCATCAGCTGCGACCGCGGCATCGTCTCGACGGGTGACTCCAAGCTCGACCTCCTCGCCAAGTGCGGCGAGCCCGCGCTGATGGAGGCCCGGGTCGAGGAGCGGAGCCACTTCCAGACCAGCCCGGACGGCCGCAGCGGGGCGGGTCGCTCGGTGACGGTGACCGTGGAGCGCTGGACCTACAACTTCGGGCCGCAGCGCTTCCTGCAGTTCGTCACGCTGGAGACGGGGCGGGTGGTCTCGGTGGAGCGGGGCAGCTACGGCTACTCGCTGGACCAGCCGCGCAAGGCGCCGGGCGGGCTCGGGCGCGCGCGCTGCGACCAGCAGGCCTTCCACCTCGGCGACAGCACCTTCGACGTGCTGAGCCGCTGCGGCGAGCCGGCGCTCCGGGAGGAGAAGCAGGTCTCGCAGAGCGCCTACCGGTCCTCCGGTCCCGGCCAGGCCGTGGGCGGCTCGGTCGGGGCCATCGTGGAGGTCTGGACCTACAACTTCGGCCCGCGGACCTTCGTCCGCCACCTCGAGTTCGAGAACGGGACGCTGGTCCGGATCGAGACCGGGGGCTACGGCTACGATCCGCCCTGAGGCTCCCGCCTGCGGCAAGAGGCCACGCGCCCGAATGTCTCACCCCCTCGGCGACCGTCGGGTCCCACGCACCCCGCGTGATAGCTTCCCGCCGTGGCGACGGCCAGCACCCCACCGCAGGCACCGACCGACGGGATCCCCTGGCGCCACCGGCTCTCCACGCAGCTGCTGGCGCTGACCGCGCTGATCTTCGTCGTCTCCACCGTCACCTACGCCGCCTTCGAGTGGACCATGCGCCAGGCGCTCATGGACCAGGCGCTCTCGGGGGCGGTGCTCTTCGGGGAGACCATCGCCAGCGCCACCCGGCGCGCCATGCTGGAGGACCGCCGCGAGGACGCCTACGAGATCATGCGGTCCATCGGCCGCCAGCCCGGCATCGACCTGGTCCGGGTCATCAACAAGGACGGGGAGATCACCTTCTCGTCCGTGCCCGGCGAGGAGGGCCGGGTGCTGGACCGCTCCGAGGAGTCCTGCCGCCCCTGCCACCAGGGGCCGCGGCCGCTGGCCCGCCTCAGCGTCGATCGGGCCAGCCGCGTGGTCGAGGTGGACGGCCACCGGGCGCTCCACATCATCACCCCGACGCACAGCGAGCCACGCTGCTCGACCACGGCCTGCCACCACCACCTCCCGGGCCAGCAGGTGCTCGGCATCCAGGAGGTGCTGGTGTCGCTGGAGGAGGCCGATCGCCGGCAGGCCATGGTGCGCTGGTTCGGGCTGGGCGGCGCGCTGCTCGGGGTCATCCTGCTGGGGGGCACCCTGGTCGCCTTCGCGCGGCGGCGGGTGGTCAAGCCGGTGGCCGCCCTGGTGGAGGGGACCCGCCGCATCGCCCGCGATCAGCTCGACCACGAGATCGAGGTCGACGAGCGCGGCGAGCTGGGGGTCCTGGCCAGGTCGTTCAACGAGATGACCGGCGCCTTGCGCCGCATGGAGGGTGACCTGAAGGGGCTCAACGCCGAGCTGGAGCAGAAGGTCGAGGAGCGGACCGCCGACCTGCGCCGGGCCCAGGCGGCCCTGGTCCAGAGCGAGAAGCTCTCCTCGCTGGGGCAGCTCTCGGCCTCCATCGCCCACGAGATCAACAACCCCCTGGCGGGCATCCTCACCTTCGCCAAGCTGGTGACCCGCGAGCTGGAGACCGCCGTCCCCGAGCCGGCCCGGCGCGCCACCCTGACCCGCAACCTGGCGCTGGTGGAGCGCGAGGCGGGGCGCTGCTCGGCCATCGTCCGCAACCTGCTCGACTTCGCCCGGGAGCGGCCGCTCCGGCTCGAGCCGGTCGACGTCAACGGCGTCGTGCAGGAGTCGCTCCAGCTGGTGGGCCACAAGCTCGACATGGCCGGCTTCCGGCTGGAGCGCCGGCTCCGCACGCTGCCGAGCGTGCGCGCCGACTTCGGCGAGCTCCGGCAGGCGGTGGTCAACCTCGCCCTGAACGCCATGGAGGCCATGGGGCAGGGCGGGACCCTGACCATCGAGACCCGGGCCGCCGACGGCGGCCAGCAGCGTCGAGATCGTCGTCGAGGACACCGGCCCGGGCATCCCGCCGGAGATCCTGCGCAAGATCTTCGACCCCTTCTTCACCACCAAGGAGAAGGGGACCGGCCTCGGGCTGTCGGTGGTCTACGGCATCGTCCAGCGCCACGGCGGGCGCATCGAGGTGGAGAACCTGCCGGGGCAGGGGACCCGCTTCGTGATCCGGCTCCCCGCGCTGGTGGCCGCCCCGGGCGGCGACGCGCCGAGCCCGGCGTAGCCCCCGGACGACCGCCGCCGGCCCGCCCGTCCCCCGGAACGCCGGCGCGGCCCGCCGGTGACCCCGAACCGGGTCACCAGGGGCCGCGCCTCTCCCGCCCCCGCGGCGGGACCTCAGCGGATCAGCGGCCGATGAAGGCCTCGGCCAGCTCGCTCCAGCCCTTGTCGCCCAGCAGCCAGGGGGCCGGCGCCACCAGCTCGCCGCCGTCGGCGGCCGCGTAGCCGAGCCGCGCCTCGACGAAGTGGTTCCAGCGCGCCGCCTCCTCGCGGAGGAAGGACTCGGCGGTGCGGCCGCTCGGCAGGCTGGCGAAGGCCATGTCGGCGGGGGCCACGGTGACCAGCCAGCCCCGCCCGTAGCCGTCGGTCTTGACCAGCGACGGGTCGCGGAGCGCGGCGGCGTTGGCGGCCACCACCACCCCGTCGACCGGGGAGCGGATGGCCAGCGAGCGGGCGCCGGCGTGGATGGTGGCGATGGTCGAGCCCCGGGTGACGCGGGTGCCGGCCGGCTTCAGCTCGACCGCGTTGACGGTGGGCATGAGCCGGAGGGCCAGGGCGTCGAGGCCGATGCGGAGCGAGCCGCCGGAGAGCCGGGTCAGCCAGGTGTGGCCGGCGCTGTACCAGGCGTCGGGCCTGAAGATGAGGCCCGCCACCTCGCGGAGCCCGAGCGACTTCTTCTTCAGCTCCCCGGCGCCGCGCATCATGGCGGCGATGAGCAGGACCGGGACGGAGAGCAGGATGACGAGGGCGAGGACCATGCCGGCGCGCGCCGCCAGCCCGACCAGGAACACCGCAACCGCTTCGAAGGCTCCGTAGATGTTGGCCATGACGTTCTCCTTCTTCCTTTCATCGTCCTCTGGTGCTTCGCGGGGGTTCGCTCACTGCGCGTGACAGTTGTTGCAGTCGTCGAGGCCGAAGGCCTCCTTGCCGTGGCAGGCACCGCAGTCACGCCCTGCGGTCATGCGCTCATGGGTGATGGCCGGCCGCTTCTCGGTGCTGGTGCCGCCCAGCAGGCTGAACCGCTCCGGGTGGCAGGCCAGGCAGGTGGGCTTGGCCGGGTCGACGTGGCTGTCGTGCCGGAAGGTCACCTGGCCGGGGCTGTCGCCGCCGCGCTTCAGGGCGAGGGGGCCGGGGAGGCGGGGCAGCTCGTAGGCCAGGGCCAGCCCGGCGCCCAGCAGCACCACGGCGCTGGCCAGCCGCAGGGTCCGGTGCAGGGCGGCGGTCATGGCGTCCCCTTCTCGGTGTGGAAGAACTCGCGGGCCAGGGCCTCCCAGCCGGCGTCCCCGGCCAGCGCGCGGGCCAGGCCGTGGACCGGCACGCCGCCGTCCTGCAGCACCTGGCCGACCTCGGGGCTGGCCCGCATCGCCAGGGCCTCCGCCTCGCCGTCCAGGAAGTGGCGCGCCGACGCGGCGTGGAGCAGCTGCCGCTGGTCGGCCTCGAGCCGGGGGGCCTTCACCTTGAAGAGCCAGCCGGCGCCGTAGGCGTCCTGCAGCAGGTCCGGGCTCTCCGCCACCGCCCGGTTCACCGCCACCACCGTGCCGTTCACCGGGGAGACCAGCGGCACGCTGTGCTTCCCGTCGCCCAGCGCCATGGCCGCCTCGCCCTGCGCCACCACGGCGCCGGCGTGCGGCAGCTCGATCCGGGTCGGCGCCACCAGCCGCTGGGCGAAGTCGTCGACGCCCACGGCCACGGTGCCGTCGGACTCGAGGCGGGCCCAGGTGTGGCCCGGGTGGAGCGCCACGCCGGCCGGGACCTGGAACCAGCCCAGGCTGGGCCACGGGGCCGCCACCGCGACGGCGGGCCAGCGCTCGGCATCGCGCCGCCCGTGGACGACCTGGCGCGCCGCCTCACGGCGCCCGCCCTGCACGTAGCGCCACATGGGGATGAAGAGCAGCAGGTAGGTGATGGCCAGGCCGTACTCCATGAGCTTGGCCGGGTAGATGCTGAGGAATTCGTGGGTCATGGCCGTTTCCTTTGCGGGGGGAGGTCACTCGCGCCTCCATGTGGGGGTTAAGCAAGGATGCGGCCAAGTGGAGCCGGCCGGTGCCGATGCAGAAGCGTCCTGTTCACGGTGGGTTGGCGCAGGGCGCGGGATCCCGTGGACCAGGCGTGCTCCAGGGAGCGTGGAGGAACTCAACGGCGCTCTACAGTCGCTCGGGGGGAGCTGTGGAGAAGCTCCACGGCGCTCAACGGGCGATGGAGCTGCGTGGAGCGCGCCACCTGGATGCAGCCCCAATCCGGCCCGGCGCTGGAGGGCGCGAGCCGCTCCGCCTCGACGGCCGGCCGCACCGGGGACGGCGCCGGGCCAGGGTGGAGCCGCCTCCACGGCCCCTCGAGGGCACCGCCCGCCTGCCCCAGGAAGAAATGGCGCGGGCCAGGAAGCCCTGGCCCGCGCCCGACCCGCCGTGAGGTGAGGATGAGGTCGACCGCCCCGCTCAGTGCTCCTGGGGGAAGGCCGGGTCCTGGCGGAGGATCGGCATGCGGTTGACAATCCAGCGGAAGGCCAGGACGCCGATGGTGACCAGCGTGACGGAGACCCAGACCTCCATCCAGCTCGGCACGTAGCGGGTGGGGTTGGTCCAGTTGAAGGCGATGACCGCGACGTTGAGCCGGTTGAGGATGATGCCGCACACCGTCATCGCCGCCGCCAGCTTGACCGGTCCGGCCCGGCCATGGCGGGCCCCGTAGGCGAAGAGGAACGAGGGGATCAGCACCAGCCCGACGGTCTCGACCAGGAAGAGCGCGCCCCAGCCGGTGGCGAGGTGGGCCCAGGCGTGCCCGTCGATGACGCCCTGCATCTTGATGAAGAAGTAGGCGAAGGCCACCACCGCGCCGGCCTTGCCGAGGCCGACCACCAGCTTGTCCACGTCGACGTGGTGCCCGGTCAGCTGGCGGGCGAAGACCCGGTGCGAGATGGAGCTCTCGATGATGGCCATGGCGATGCCGGTCAGGATGGCCGAGATGAAGAAGAAGATGAAGATGAAGGGCGAGTACCAGAGCGGGTGGAGCTTGGTGGGCGCCAGCAGGAAGAGCGAGCCGAGCGCCGACTGGTGCATGGTGGAGAAGACCACCGACAGCACGGTGAGGGCGATGAGCGTCTTCTTGAGGACCGCGTGGAGCCGCTTCCAGCCGAGCCACTCGAAGAAGGGCACGGTGAACTCGAGGAAGAGCACGGTCGAGTAGCACATCACGCACCAGGCGACCTCGAAGAGGGCCGAGGCGCTGCCGTAGTTGAAGACGGCCTGGACGATGTTCCAGGGCCGGCCCAGGTCGGCCAGCAGGCCGAAGATGGCCATCACGTAGCCGAGGAAGGCGGTCAGGATCGCCGACCGCTCGATGGCGTGGTAGTCCTTCAGGCCGAGCAGCTGCACCGCCGCGCCGACGGTGAAGCCGCCGGCGGCGAGGACGATGCCGGTCATCATGTCGAAGCCGATCCAGATGCCCCAGGGGTAGGACTGGCTCAGGGCGGTGGTGGCCCCCAGGCCGGCCGCGAACCGGTAGGCCAGCAGCGGGATCCCCACCGCCAGGATGATGGTGGCGACGGCGTTGAACGGCGTGAGCAGGGAGCGGAGGTACTCGCCCCAGCCCATCCCCAGCAGGATCTTCTCGCGGAAGAACGACGACGAGCCGTTCATGGAAGCCGCGTTGGCGTTAGCCATGGTGCTCCTCCTTCTCCTCGACCTCGTCGCGCCGCTTCGAGAACGTGTAGAGCCCCATGAGCAGCGGGGGCCAGAGCGTCATGACGAAGGGCGGGGCGCCCAGCGCGCCGGCCACCAGCTCGGCGTAGGGCCGATTCGGCATGCCGGTGTTGAGCGCCAGCTTCTCGAAGGGGATGTCCGAGATGTAGAGCCAGCTGGTCCCGCCGGCCTCGTGCTCGCCGTAGACGTGGCGGACGTACCTGGAGCCCTGGGCGTAGATGCGCCGCTTGGCCTCCTCCAGCAGCGCGGCCCGCTTGCCGAAGGTGAGCGCGCCGGTGGGGCAGACCGAGGTGCAGGCCGGCTCCAGCCCCTGGGCCTGGCGCTCGGCGCAGAAGGTGCACTTGCGCACGCGGGGCGCGGCCCGCTCGTACTCGTACTTGGGGATGTCGAAGGCGCAGGCCACCATGCAGTAGCGGCAGCCCATGCACTTCGAGGCGTCGTAGACCACGGGGCCGGTGGGGAGCTTGTCCATGGCCCGGACCGGGCAGGCCGACGCGCAGGCCGGCGCCAGGCAGTGCATGCACTGCTTCTTCCCGAAGCGGGGCTCGCCGCCCGGCCCCTCGGCCTGGTTGACCACCGTGAAGACGTGCTGGCTGGTGTCGCGCCGCACCGACATGTCGGCGACCTCGGCGGGCGCCGGGTTCTTGTTGGCCTCGGCGCAGGCCGCCTCGCAGGCGCGGCAGCCGGCGCAACGGGTGGTGTCGACCAGCACGCCGGGAAGGCCCTCGTCCTCCTGGACCGGGCCGGTGGTGCGCGCCGTGGCGGCCACGGCCAGGCCGGTGCCGGCCGTGACGCCGGCCACCTTGAAGAACGCTCTCCTCGTCAGCTTCATGGCTGTCTCCCTCGGGTCCACTCAGGAGTGGCCCGCCCCCTCAAGGGTGTCGTCCTCGTCCACGGTCCCTCGCCAGCTTCGCCCCGCCGCCTCGGCGTAGGCCGGACAGGTCCGGTACGCCTCGCCTTCGCACGAACTCGCGGTGGTGACTCGATCGATCGGGACCAGCTTCTTCACCGGGTAAGCCCGGCAGAAGACCATCGAGACCTCTTTCCGATACGGGCAGGTCATTCACGCCTCCGCCAGGAACTGAAGCAAGGAAGCGGCCAACCGGCCTCGGCCGGGTGCCGGCGGAGGAGGGCCCCTTTTCACGCGGAGTTAGAAACGGCTGCGCGCCGCCGCGCACGTCACGTGCCTGGCAAAGCGTCGAAGAACTCAACGGGGCTCTACAGTCGATCATGTGAATGCTGTGGAGAAGTTCGACGGCCCTCAACGGGCCGGCGTGGTCCCGGGTTCGTCCTCGCCGTCCCGGCGCAGGCCGTACTTGCGCATCTTGTTGTAGAGCGTGACCCGGTCGACGCCGAGGACCCGGGCCGACTGGCTGACGTTGAAGCCGGTGTGGGCCAGCACCGCGGCGATATGCCGCCGCTCCACCTCGTCGAGCGACTCGTCCGGCGACGACACCGTGGCCGGTCGGGTCCCCTCCGGGACGCGTGCCGCGGGGGGCGCGAGCCCGAGGTCGACCAGCTCGATGATGGGGCCACGGGCCACCACCGCGCCCCGCTCCAGGACGTTGCGCAGCTCGCGCACGTTGCCCGGCCACGGCTGGGCCATCAGGGCGTTCATGGCCTCGGCCGAGACCCCCTCAATCTCCCTTCCCAGCTCGGCCGAGAGCCGCTCGACGAAGTGCTCCACCAGCAGCGGGATGTCCTCGCGCCGCTCCCGGAGCGGGGGCAGCCGGATGGGGATCACGTTGAGCCGGTAGAAGAGGTCCTCGCGGAAGGTCCCGGCCGCCACCGCCCGCGGCAGGTCCTTGTTGGTCGCGGCGATGATCCGGACGTCCACCTCGACCGTCTCGTTCCCGCCGATGCGCTGGAAGCGGCGCTCCTCCAGCACCCGCAGCAGGTCGAGCTGGAGCTTGGGGCCGATGTCGCCGACCTCGTCGAGGAAGAGGGTGCCCTTGTGGGCGACCTCGAACTTGCCCTTGCGCCGCGCCGTGGCGCCGGTGAAGGAGCCCTTCTCGTGGCCGAAGAGCTCCGACTCCAGCAGGGTCTCGGTGAGCGCGGCGCAGGAGACCTCCACGAACGGGCCCTCGGCGCGGGGGCTCTCGGCGTGGATGGCGCGGGCCAGCACCTCCTTGCCCGAGCCGGACTCGCCGAGGACCAGGATGGTGGAGTTGGAGCGCGCCGCGCTGCGGGCCAGGTCGAAGACCGCCTGCATCGCCGGGGCCTTGGAGGCCAGGTCGTGGAGCCGGTGCTCCTTCTTGAGCGCCTTGCGGAGCACGGCGTTCTCCCTCACCAGCTCCTGCTGGGCCACGATCTTCTGCATCATCATGCTCAGCTCCTCGGGATCGAACGGCTTCACGAGGTAGTCGAAGGCCCCCTGCTTCATGGCCGTCACCGCGGTGTCGACCGTGGCGTAGGCGGTCATGATCACCACCGCCAGGTCCGGCTGCAGCTTGCGGGCCTCGGCCTGGACGGTGAGGCCGTCCATGCCCGGCATCTTCAGGTCGGCGATGAGGACGGAGAAGGGCTGGACCCGGAGCCGCGCCAGGGCGGAGGGGCCGTCGGCGGCCTGCTCGACGGTGTAGCCGTCCTTGTCCAGCCAGCCGGCCAGCGACTCACGGACAATCTCCTCGTCGTCGACCACCAGGATGCGGACGCGCTCATTCGAGGCCATGAGGACTCCTCCCCGGCTCGCTGAGCCGGCGGCGACAGCGTGGACAGAGCTCGACGGACTTCTCGTCGACGTCGCGGACGCCGGCGGCGCGGCTCATGACGCAGCGGGGGACGTTGCAGTGGACCAGGCCGTAGGCGTGGCCCAGCTCGTGCACGGCCTCCTTGACCACCCGCTCGGTGAAGCGGCGCTCGCCGTGCAGGTCGAGGTCCTCGCGGAGGCGGGCGGTGGAGGCCACCGCCACGCGGCCGCCGAGCTGCGCCTCGCCGAACACGTAGGTGAGGATGGGGATGAAGAGGTCCTGGTCGGTGAGCCCGAGCACCTTGCCCCCGGGCGGCGCGGTCTCCAGCAGCCAGGCCAGCACCTTGCCGGAGGCGTGCTGCCGCCGCTTCGGGTCGAGGGTGTCGCGCGGCCGGCCGGCCGGGTCCCAGCGGACCACCGGCACGCCGTAGGCGCGCTCCAGCTCGTAGCGCACCCGCTCCATCACGGCGGGGGCCATCTCGCGCTCCCCAATCCAGCAGATGGAGATGGGATCCATGCCCAGGTCACCGCCCCGCGTCCTCGTCGGCCGGGGGCAGCGCCGGGAGGCGGATGGCGACCCGGGTGCCTCGTCCGGGCTCGCTGCCGACCACGAGCCGCCCGCCGTGGCGGACGGCGATGGCATGGGCCTGCGCCAGCCCGAGGCCAGCGCCGGCCGTGGCCGAGAAGTCGGGCTCGAAGACGCGCTCCAGCCGGTCCGGCGGGAGCGCCGGCCCCGAGTCGCCGACGGCGATCTCGACCTCGCGGCCGTCGGCGGCCGGGCCGGTCTCGACCGTGAGCTGGCCGCCGTCCGGCATGGCGCCGAAGGCGCGGAGCAGCGCGTCGAGCACCGCCTGCCGGAGCTGGGCGCGGTCGGCCATCACCGTGGAGGTCGGGCTGCTGCGCCGGACCACCTCGATTCCCTGCAGCTTCGCCTCGGAGGTGGCCAGCTCCAGCGCCTCGTCGACCACCGAGTCGATGCCGAGCAGCTGGGCCGAGAAGGGGCGTTCGCGCGAGAAGTCGAGCACCCGCACCACCACCTCCCCGGCCCGTTCGGCCTCCCGCTCCACCAGCCGGAGATCGTGGGCCAGCCGGACCCGGTCGGCGTCGGGGAGGGGGCCGGCCTCGAGGGAGCGGGCGCCGTTGCGGGCGATGGTGAGGATGCCGGAGAGCGGGCTGCCGAGGCGGTGGCCGATGGCGGCCGAGAACCGCCCCAGGGCGGCCAGGGTCTCGCCCCGTGCCAGCTGCTCGCGGGACTCGGTGAGCGCCCGGGTGCGGGCCTCGACCTTGCGCTCGAGCTCCTGGTTGAGGGCATCCAGCTCCCCGCGGGTGGACCGCAGCGAGCGGACCATCTCGCCGAAGGAGGCCGCCAGCAGGCCCAGCTCGCCGCCGAAGTCGGGCGCCGCCGGCTGCTCCAGGTCCTGCTGGGCGACGCGGCGGGTGGCCGCCACCAGGGCGGCCACCGGCCGGACCAGCTGGCGCCGCGTCAACCACCAGAAGGCGAGCCCCAGCCCGGCGGCGACCACCGCGGCCACCACCATCGAGCTCCACCGGAAGGCCGCCAGCCGGGCGTCGGCGGCGGCCAGGGTGCGATCGACGGTCAGCAGCCCGAGCAGCCGGGTGGCCGTGGGGTGGACGTGGCAGCCGGCGGCGGCGCAGGCCGCCTGGTTGGGCATGGGGGCGACCAGCTGGAGCACGCGCTGCCCCCCCACCTGCTCGACGCTGCGGCGCCCCTCGAGGCCCGGGGCGCGCCCCGCGCCGGCGGTGTGGCAGACCACGCAATGAGGCCCGCGAGGGTCGAGCGTCCGGCCGGTCTCGGCGGCGTCGGTGGAGAAGGCGACGCGTCCGCCGTGGTCGAGGAGCCGGATCCGCTCGACGCCGGGCTGCCGCCCGATGTCCTCGAGGATGCGGTAGGCGTCGTCGCGGCGATCGAGCAGCATGGCGCGGTAGATGGCGTTGGCCGCGGTCTGCGCCACCAGGTCCGACTCCTCCGCCGCCTGCTGCACCACGAACCGCTCGAAGCGGAGCTCGGCGACGAAGAAGGCCGCCACGATCACCAGCCCGGCCAGGGTGGTGAAGAGGAGGAGCTTGGAGGAGAGCCGGTCGCGCCAGCGGAGCTCGTACCCCAGATCGGCCGCAGGGCCGGGTGGCGTTTCGGTGGTCGCCATGAGGCCTCTCCCCCTGAAGCGTGATCGAGCGCGAGCCTCCGCGACGGATACGCGGCCGCGCGGTGAATACTTGGACATCATCGTTCATTTTTTCCACATGGGACCTTGCGTCACGTTGGCGCACGCGCGCTCCTGTCGCACCTTCTGCGGGGCGGGCAGCGGCGGGCGCCCGGATGCTTGACGGCCCCCCGCCCAGGGGTTTCACTCGACGGCTGGAGACGCGATGGCGCAGCCGACGACGCCGGGTGGAGCCCCGCCCAACGAAGCCCCCTCCGCCGCGCCGCTCGCCACCAGCGGGCCGGGCGCGGTGGCGGCGCAGTTCGTCTCCGCGCTCTCCAAGGCGGCCCGCTCCTTCACGCTCTACGCGCCGACCAACGCCGTGGTCCGCCAGTTCCTCGCCGACTACCAGGCCCGCGCCGCCGCGGCCACCGGGGGCGGCGACCTGGTCCTGGACGTCCACCCGTTCGAGCTGGTGCGGGATGGAGAGGTGGTCTACCGCGAGGAGGACCGCGAGCGCTCGCTGGCCTTCCGGCTCTTCCGCGACGGGGTGCGGCGGCTCACCTTCCGGCCCGGCGTGCCGTGGAGCGAGCTGCTCGCCTTCCTGGAGATCCTGGCGGTGCGCTACGTCGGCGTCCGGCAGCAGGAGGACGACGTGATCACGCTGCTGCGCAAGGGCGAGTTCCAGGGGATCGGCTTCTCCGCCGTGGAGGGGTTCACCCCGGAGGAGGACAACCCCGAGCCCGAGGGGGTGCGCCGCGCCCGCGGCGAGGGAGCCCGCGCGCCGGCCGGCTTCGACGCGCCGTTCCCGCTGCTCCCGCCGCCCGGGCCCATCGCCTGGCGCGAGGTGCCGGCGGAGGCCCTGGCCTCGCTGCGCGCCTCCGAAGGGCCGGAACGGCTGGCCGCCGATGCCATGCGGCTGGCCGGGTTCCTGCTGGCGGAGGCCGGTCGCGGCCTGGTGCCGGCGCGCGAGCTGCTGGCCTTCCTGGTGGAAGTGCGGGACTTCTTCATCGCCGACGCCGCGCTGGCGCCCCTGGCCGACCTGGCGGAGCTGGTGGGGCGGGCCCCGCCCGGCGAGCTGCGAGACGAGCTGGTCCGGGCGCTGGGCGACCCGCGGCTGCTCGACGCGATGCTGGCCGCGGTGCCAGCCGGCGCCGCGCAGCTGCCGCCGGAGGCCGTGCGGCTGGTGCCGCTGGTCTCGGCCAAGGCCGCCCTCGACCTGCTGGCGAACGAGGCCGACGAGGGACGCCGACGGATCCTGGCCCTGGTCGTGGAGGCCCGCCTCCCGGCCGACGCCGCCGCCGTCGTGGAGCGGCTGGCCAGCCTCGACGCCAGGGCGGCGCGCACCCTGGTCCAGTCCATCGGGGCCAGGGCGCCCGGCTTCACCGCGGCGGCCGCGGCGGTGCTGCTGGACCACCCCGACGAGCACCTGCAGGTGGCCGCGCTGCAGGCGCTGGAGGCGGCCAGCGGCGAGGTCCCGGTGCCGCGGCTGCTGCGGCTCCTCCAGGCGCCCCGCGAGTCGGTGCGCATCGGCGCGGCCAACGTGCTGGCGCGCAGCGGGAAGGCGGCCGCCTTCCAGCCCATCGAGGAGGCGCTGCTCGGCCGCAAGGAGTGCTCGATGGCCGAGGCCGGCGCGCTCGGCGCGGCCCTGGCCCGGCTCGACCCCCGCCGGGCCGCTCCACTCTTCGCCGAGTGGCTCAAGCCGCGCCGCGGGCTGATGAAGGCGTTCACCGGCTCCGGGCGGGAGGAGGGGCTCCGCGCCGCCGCCGCCTCCGGGCTGGCCGCCCACCCGGCCCCCGAGGCCCTGGCGCAGCTCGAGGCGCTGGCCAAGGGGGCCGAGGACGAGGGCCTCCGGCGCCACTGCCTCTCGCTGCTGGCGCGGCGCCGACGCCAGGGAGCCCCGCATGGATGATCTCGACCGGGCGCAGTCCAGCCTGGGCCGCGCCCTCGGCCGCGCCCGCGCCGGGGAGGACCGCGAGCTGGCGCAGAAGGTCCGGGAGGGGGGCGAGCAGCTGGTCCAGCTGCTGGCCGGCCTGCTCAAGCTGAGCCGGGTCCACAGCCCGGACAACCGGGCCTTCGACGCACCGGTGGCCGAGCTGGCGCGCCTGCTGGCGGAGCTGGGCGAGGCGCTCGGCACCGTGAACCTGGTGATGGTGGAGGACCAGGTCTACCTGAACGACATCCGCGTCCGCACCGACCACCGGCCCGGGTCCGGCGGCCTCGGGGCCGAGCTGAGGCGCCACAACACGGGCGGGCTGGTGCTCTACTCGCCGCTCACCGGCCCGCAGATCCGCGCCCTGGTGAAGGGCCTGGCCGGCCCGCCCGCCGCGGAGTGGCCACGCGGCACGCTCGGCCAGTGGCTGGTGGAGCAGGGGCTGGGCGCGGTCGAGCTGCACGGCATCCACAGGTTCCAGGAGGTCCGCGCCGACCAGGCGCCGCCGGCCCGGTCGCCGGAGCAGATCCTCAGGCAGCTGGTCGACCTGGCCAGCGAGAGCTGGGACCACCTCGCCGCCGGGCGCATGCTCAATCCGCTCCCCATCCGGCGCGCGGTGGCGGAGGCGCTCGAGTCGGGCCTCGAGGCGCCCGCCTTCTGGCTGGGCTTCCCCGACTGCCCGCCGCACGCCGCCCACGCCGTCGAGGTGGCGATGCTGGCCATGCTGGTGGGCAAGGCGGCCGGCTTCTCCGCCGCGGTCCTGCAGGACCTCGGCATCGCCGGGCTGGTCCACGACGTGGGCTACCTGGCGCCCACGGTCGGGGAGGGGCCCGCGGGGCTGGCGCGCCACCCCGTCGAGGGGGCGCGCCTGGTGCTGCGGCAGCGCGGCTTCTCCGAGGCCAAGCTGCGCCGGCTCCGCGCCGTGCTGGAGCACCACCGCGACCAGGCCGACCCCGCCGGCCCGCCCTCGGCGGCCGGCGCGGTGCTGCGGCTGGCGGAGGACTACGCCAACGTCGTCCGGCTCTACGGGGCCAGGGTGGCCCGGGCCGACGCGCTCGGGGCCATGCTCAAGGCCGGCGGCCGCCTCTACCACCCGGCCCTGGTGCAGGCCATGGTCAACGCGCTGGGCCGGTATCCTCCCGGCACGCTGGTCGAGCTCGCGGACGGCGGGCTGGGGCGGGCGGCGGCGCCGGCGCGCGGTCCGGACCTCTGGGATCGACCGCTGGTGAAGCGGCTCGACCCGAAGAGCAGGCTGCCGACCGGGGCGCTGGTCGACACCTTCCGGGACGGGCCGATTCGCCGTGCCCTGGCCGGGTGACCGGAGGCGTGGGTCGACCTCCCACCGTGGGCCCTCCGGCCGCGCAAGCGGTGCGCGCCGTCCTGTCCGGACGCAGCTTTCGCGACGCCAACCCCAGGGATTCCGGGGGGGACGTCACGGCACGCCGCGTGCTTCATCGCAGGCCGATGGTCCAGTTCGAGTCCGAGGCCCGGGAGTTCCTGCTGAAGCGCCGGCTCCGACTGCGGCGGCAGTCGGGCGCGCTGTCGCCGGCCGCCGGGAGCCACTGGTTCGACACCGAGGCGGTCCCCGCGCCGGCCGGCGAGGAGACCCGCCGCGAGCTGGCCGAGATCGACGCCGCGCTCCAGCGCATCGAGCAGGGCTCCTACGGCACCTGCCTGGCGTGCGGAGGGCCCATGGGGCTGCAGCGCATGCGAGCCATCCCCGAGGCGCGCTACTGCGTCGGCTGCAGCGGCCAGCTCCACGGCGTCGAGTAGCGCGCCCACCGCCGCTGGCGCCGGCGGCGGCCTCCTGATATCACCGGCTCGCCCGTGGCCACCCCGCCCACCCCGCCGCCCGTCCTCGCCTATCCGCTCGGCGACGCCCTCTACCTCAACGTCACCAGCGCCTGCACGCTGGCCTGCGTCTTCTGCCCGAAGATCAGCGACGACGACTTCAAGGTGGGCGGCTTCGACCTGCGGCTCAGGGGGAATCCGGACCTCGAGGCCGTCTGGGCGGCGGTCCAGGCCGCGGGGCTGGAGGGGCGCAGCGAGGTGGTCTTCACCGGCTTCGGCGAGCCGACCCGCCGGCTCGACGCGGTGCTGGAGCTCACGCGCCGGCTCAAGGCGGCCGGGGTGAGGCGGGTCCGGCTCGACACCGACGGGCTGGCCAGCCTGCGGGAGGGACGGGACGTGACCGCCCGAGCTGGCCGCGGCCGGGCTCGACGCGGTCTCGGTGTCGCTCAACGCCGCCGACGCCGCCACCTACGCCCGGCTCTGCCCGAGCCAGTACGGCGAGGCCGCCTACCCGGCGGTGAAGGCCTTCATCCGCGCCGCGGTGGCCCACCTGCCGGAGGTCACGGCCAGCGTGGTGGGCGTGGAAGGGCTCTCGGAGGCCGAGTGCCGGCGGCGTGGCCGAGGAGCTCGGCGCCCGCTTCAAGTGGCGCCCGTTCGGGCGAATCGGCAGGCATCCAGTCCCCCGTTCGGGCTAGCTCGGATCCCGGGTCGCGCAAAGTCCTGAGCCCTTTCGATCTCCGACACATCGGAGGGTGCTGGATTTTCCTGGCTGGAAGGGGCATAGAACCGTCCATCACGCAGTCTTTGCGCATAGAAGGCGGTGCGGCGGAATGACCACTCCCAGCCCGGGGACGAGGGTGGCGAAGGAACGGATCCTGGTCGTCGACGACGAGCAGAACGCCCGCGTCGCGCTCCGCACCATGCTGGCGGAGGAAGGGTACGAGGTCCTCGAGGCCGCCGACGGCGAGGAGGCGCTCTCGCTGCTGCCCGGCTTCGGGCCCGCGGTGGTGCTGGCCGACGTGCGCATGCCTCGGCTCGACGGGATCACGCTGCTGAAGCGGGCGCGCGAGCAGGGGAGCGACGCGGTCTTCGTGATGATGACCGCCTACGCCTCCGTCGAGGCGGCGGTCGAGGCGATGCGGGCCGGCGCCGAGAACTACCTGACCAAGCCGCTCGACTTCAACGCGGTGCAGGTGGTGCTGGCCAAGGCGCTGGAGAAGCTCAAGCTGCAGCGCGACGCCCAGAACCTGCGCGAGCGGGTGCGCGACCGGTACAGCTTCCACAGCATCGTCGGCGACGCCCCCGAGCTGCAGGCGGTCTTCGACGTGGTGAAGCGGGCCGCGCCGACCCGCGCCACGGTGCTCATCCTCGGCGAGTCCGGGACCGGCAAGGAGCTGGTGGCCCAGGCGCTCCACGAGGAGTCGCCGCGCGCCGACAAGCCGTTCATCAAGGTGAACTGCGCCGCGCTCTCCGAGACGCTGCTGGAGTCGGAGCTCTTCGGGCACGAGAAGGGCGCCTTCACCGGCGCGGTGGGGCTGAAGGAGGGCCGCTTCGAGCTGGCCGACGGCGGCACGCTCTTCCTCGACGAGATCGGCGAGATCTCACCGGCGCTGCAGGTCAAGCTGCTGCGGGTCCTGCAGCAGCGCGAGTTCGAGCGGGTCGGCGGGGTCCGCACCATCAAGGTGGACGTGCGGCTGGTGGCGGCCACCAACCGCGACCTCGCCGAGCTGGTGAAGACCGGCCGCTTCCGCGAGGACCTCTACTACCGGCTCAACGTGGTGGCGGTCACGCTGCCGCCCCTGCGCGAGCGCAAGGGGGACATCCCGGCGCTGGTCAGCCACTTCATCTCCAAGTACGCCAAGGCCTACGGCAAGGAGATCAAGGCGCTGGCCGCCGGGACGCTCAACGCGCTGCTCTCCCACGACTGGCCCGGCAACGTCCGCGAGCTGGAGAACGTGGTGGAGCGGGCGGTGGTCCTCTGCAAGGGGACCGAGCTGAACGGCGACGACCTGCCCCCCACGCTGCGCGGGCTGCGGCCGCGCAGCGACCGCTCCCCGGGCGCGCTCATCCCCGGGGCCACCCTCTACGACATCGAGCGGGAGGCCATCGTCCGCACCCTGGAGATGGTGGGCGGGTCGACGTCGCGAGCCGCCGAGATCCTCGGCATCAGCGTCCGGAAGATCCAGTACCGCCAGAAGGAGTACAAGGAGCGGGAAGAGGGGCGCTACGTGCCGCGGCCGGAGGGCGGCGACGAGGAGTAGGGCGCCTCCTCGAGCCGGGGCAGCCGCAGCAGGAAGCGCGCGCCGCCGCCCTCGGCGGTCTCCGCCGAGATGGTCCCGCCGTGCTGCGCCACGATGGCGTGGACGATGGAGAGCCCGAGGCCCGAGCCCCTGGCCTTGGTGGTGAAGAAGGGCTCGAAGATCCGGTCGCGCACCGCGGCCGGCACGCCCGGCCCGGTGTCGTCGATGGCCACCACGGCGCGCGGCCCGCGCTCCCCCAGCGACGGATCGGGCGGCTCGGCCGCGCAGCGCACCCGCACCCGGCCGCCGTCGGGGGTGGCCTCCATGGCGTTGAGCGTCAGGTTGACCAGCACCTGCCGCAGCCGCTCCTCCTCGCCGGCCACGGGCGTGCTCCCCGGCTCGTCGGGGAGCTCCCGCTCCAGCCGGATGTCCCGCCGCTCCGCCTCGCCGGCCAGCAGGTCGAGCACCCGCGACACCACCTGGCACAGGTCCACCGGCCGGGGCACGAACTCGCGCGGCCGGGCGAACTGGAGGAAGTCCTCGAGGATGTGGTCGAGGCGGCGGATCTCGTCCTTCACCAGCACCAGCGGCTCGAGCAGCGGGCCCTGCAGGTCGCCCGGCAGCCGCTGGACGCGGCGCTCCAGCACGGTGAGCTGCAGCAGGGCGGCGTTGAGCGGGTTGCGGATCTCGTGGGAGAGGCCGGCGGTCATGGTGCCGACCGCGGCCAGCTTCTCGGCCATCTGGGCCTTGTGCGCCAGCGCCTGCTTCTCGCCGTGCAGGCGGACCTGCCGCATGGCCTGCTCCACCGTCACCAGCAGCTCCTGGGTGGCGCACGGCTTGACCAGGTAGGCGCAGGCCCCGGCCCGCACCGCCGCCACGGCCGACTCCAGGGTGGCGAAGCCGGTCAGCAGCACCACCTCGCCGTTCGGGCTCAGCTCCTTGAGCCGGGGCGCCAGCTCGGTCCCGTCGCCGTCGGGGAGCTTGAGGTCCACCAGCGCCACGTCGAACCCCTCGGCGGCCGGCGCCAGGGCGGCGGCGCAGGTGCCGGCCGAGCGGACGGCGTAGCCGGCCTCCTCGAGGATCTCGGCGAGGTTCTCCACCAGGGCGCGGTTGTCGTCGACCAGCAGGACCCGCGGCCGGCGCGGCGCGGGCTCCCTCATGTCGGCCCGCCGGGCTGGGAGGCGTGGAGCCGGTCGACGGCGGCCAGCAGGGCCGCGGTGTCGAAGGGCTTGCGGAAGAAGGCGGGGCCGCCCCCGGCCGGGCCGGCGTGCACCCCGGTCATGATCAGCATGGGCAGGCCGGGGAACCTCTGGCCGAGCCGGCGCATGGCCTCGCCGTCGGGGCCGCCCGGGACCCGCAGGTCGACCAGGGCGCAGAAGGGGCGCACCGGGCCGAGCCGCTCGGTCTCCAGCACCGAGGCGGCGGTGACGGCGGCGTAGCCGCGGCTCCGCAGCGCCTCGCAGAGGTTGTCGGAGAGCCGCTGGTCGTCCTCGATCACCGCCACCAGCCCGTCGCGCCGGGCCGCCCCCAGCAGCTCGAGCAGCGCACCGATGGGCACCGGCTTCCCCAGCACCGCCAGCAGCCCCTCGCGCCGCGCCGCCTCCAGCGCGTCGTCCGCGACGTGGGCGGTGATCACCAGCGCCGCCAGCCCCGGGTCGAGGCGCCGCACCTCGTGGACCACCTGGGCGCCTCCCATCTGGGGCATCCGCATGTCGGTGAGCAGCGCCTGGTAGCGGGATTGGCCGACCAGGGCCAGCGCCTCGGCGCCGTCGGCGGCGAGGTCGACCTCGTCGCCCGCGTCCCGGATGATCTCGGCGAGGTTCTCGGCGAACTCCCGGTTGTCGTCGACGATGAGGTAGCGGCGCATGGGTGGGGACCGTGGACCGCTCAGGCGGGGAGGCGCAACGTGAAGCGGGCGCCGCCGCCCGGGCGATCGGCGTAGGAGACGTCGCCGCCGTGGCGCACCGCGATGCGCTTGCAGAGGGCCAGGCCGAGGCCGATGCCCCGGTCCTTGGTGGTGATGAGGGGCTCGAAGAGCCGCCGCCGGGTGGCCGGGTCGACGCCCGGCCCGGTGTCGTCGACCTCCACGGCCACCGCGCCCGGCTCGCGCCGGCCCCGCACCGTCACCGTGCCGGCCGGCGAGGCGGCGAAGACGGCGTTCTCCAGCAGGTTGACCAGCACCTGGCGCAGCTGCCCGGCGTCGCCCTCCACCGGCGGCAGCTCGGAGAGGCCGGTCAGCTCCACCGCGACCTCGGCGGGGCGGCGGGTGGCCTCGAGCGCGGCCGCGGCCAGCACGGCCAGCGCCACCTGCTCCCGGACCAGCGGCCGGTCGCGGATCATGTCGAGCAGGTTGGTGATGATGCCGTTGGCGATGTCGAGCTGCTCCTTGATCCGGTCGGCGTGCTTGCGGGCCCGCTCGTCCTCGGCGAGGCGGCCGCGCAGGATGTAGAGCGAGGTCTCGATCACGCCCAGCGGGTTGCGCAGGTCGTGGCCGATGGAGGCCACCAGCTGGCCGAAGGTGCTGAGCCGCTCCACCCGGGCCTGCTGGGCCAGCAGGTCGTCGCGGTAGGTGTGGAGCATGATGGCCAGCTCGAGGTCGAGGATCTTGGCCACCGCGGCGCGGGTCGCCTCCAGCGCCGGGCCGGCCGGCAGGCGCGCCAGGGCCAGCCGATCGAGCTCGCCGCGCACCACGTTCATGGCCCCGAACATGAGGTGCTGCGGCATGCCGATGCGGACGTGCACCTGCCCGATCCGCTTCCGGTGCTCCCAGTAGGCGTCGTCCCACGGGCCGAGCAGCAGGGAGTCGAGCCAGGCCACCAGGGTGACCTTGAGCCGGCCCACCTGGCTCTCGCCGCCGTGCAGGACGCGGGCGGCCTCCTCCTGGTCGAGGATGCGGGCGTAGAAGGCCTCGGCCACCGCCTGGAACGAGGGGGCCGCCAGGGGGTGGAAGGCGCGCAGCCGCCGCTCGTCGTCCGCGCCGAACAGGACGTAGCGCTTCAGCTCGTGGAAGACCGTGGCCGGCATGGCGGGCAGATTGAGCGAGCGCGCGGCCGGGAGTCAACCGGCGGCGGCCGTGGCCGCGAGGTGGGCTCGCGCCACCGGGCCGGGCCGGGCGCTAGGCCTTGGGCGCCTGGGAGTCGCCGGGGGGCGGGTCCTTCTTGTCCTTCTCGTCGTCGCCGCCGAAGGCCTTCTTGAAGCTCCGGATCCCCTGGCCCAGCCCGGCGCCCAGCGCCGGCAGCTTGGTGGCGCCGAACAGCAGCACCAGGATGAACCCGATGATCAGCAGCTCCGGCATTCTGAGACCGAACATGTGCGTGCTCCCGTGGGCGGCGTGGGCGGCCTGTGTACACCAGGACCGCCGCCGCCGTCCCTGGCGCGAAGCCTACGCCGCCAGGTCCTCGGCCGCCACCGTCGCCAGCCGCGCGGCGTCGAGCACCCGCACGCCGCGGGAGGCGTCGATCAACCCGTCCGCCTCGAGCCGGGTCAGGCAGCGGGAGAGGGTCTCCGGGCGCATGCCGAGCAGGCGCGCCACCACCTGCTTGCGCACGGCGTTGGGCCGGTCGGCGAGGAAGCGGGCGTGCGCCAGGGCGAAGCGCGCCACCCGGGCCAGGCAGTCCCCCTGCCGCCAGTTGACCTCGTCGCGCTGCTGGCGGGCCTCGGTGAGGAGCAGGTCGAGGACCACGCGGGAGGCTCCCTTCTCCGGGCCGACCCACTGCGAGAGGGCCTCGCCGCCGATGCCGCAGAGCCGCACGCGGGAGAGGGCGCGGACCTCGAACGGCGAGGCCTCGTCCTGCAGCGCCTCGGTGCAGAGGAGCGAGGAGGGGCCGCGCAGCGTGAGGGCCAGCTCCGAGCCCTTGGGGCTGACGCTGGAGAGGGCGACGAACCCCTCCTTGACGAAGTACACGGTCCGGGGGCGCTCGCCCTGGGCGCAGATGGTGGCGCCGGGCTCCCGGGTGGTGGGGGTGAGCCGGCACTTCCCCTGTGAGGCGATCCCAAAGCCGCAGTAGCTGCAGTCGTTGACGGGTTGAGAGAGGAGCAACTGGACCTCCGAAGGGGTGAAGAGACGAACTTGACCTAAATCTACTTGCACGAGATAGGCCCGCGGAATTCAGGGGGAATCCAATTGATCTGGTGCACGGGTTGCGCCTTGCCGCGGATCAAGTGGGAAACAGCGCAAGCCTTGCGGGCCTGGGCGCCGGGCGACCGCGTGGCATGATGCCGTCCGTGAAGCGCCTGCCCGCCCTCGGCGATCGGCTCATCGCGACCCGGTCTCCACTCCGGGGCGAGGAGGTGACGGCATGGCTGCTCGAGGTCGGGTGCTGACGCCGATGGTGGCCATCTCCGGCCCGAGCGGCGTCGGGAAGACGCGGCTGCTGGTGCGGCTCATCCCGCTGCTGCGCCGGCGCGGCCTCACCGTGGCGGTCATCAAGCACACCGGCCACCGCCACGGCTTCGACGTGCCGGGCAAGGACACCGACCTGGCCCGGCGCGCCGGCGCGGTGGCCGCGGCCATCGAGGGGCCGGACGGGCTGGCCCTCTTCGCGCCGCCCGCCGGGGGGGCGCGCCGCCTGGCCCGCCTCCTGCCGCCGTGCGACCTCATCCTCGCCGAGGGATGGCGGGCCGAGCCGCTGCCGCGGGTGGAGGTGCACCGGCGACGGGTGGCGCGCGCCTTCCTCTGCGAGCTCGACCGGCGCGTCTTCGCGGTGGTGTCCGACGAGCCGCCGCCGCGGCCGCTGCCCACCTTCCACCCGGACCGGCTCGGGCCGCTGGCCGACCTGCTGGTGGACCGCTTCGTCCGCCCGGCCAGGGGCGGGCGAGGTCCCGGGCGCGGTTCTTGACACCCCCGGCGAGGCGCCGTTATCTTCGCCACCCATCCAGTATGACGGATACGATCGCCACCGCCGCTCGGCCGGCCCCCGGCGCCGGACGAACGGCCTTCGTCGCCCCGGAGACCCGCACCCTCGAGCTCCCCGGCCCGTTCGCCCTGGAGCTGGGCGGCGCGCTCCCCGGCGTGAGGGTGGCCTACCGGAGCTGGGGCGAGCTGGACGCGGACGGCGGCAACGCGGTGGTGGTCTGCCACGCGCTCACCGGATCGGCCGACGCCGACCGCTGGTGGACCCGCATGTTCGGGCCGGGGCGGGCCCTCGATCCGGCGCGCGACTTCATCCTCTGCTCCAACATCCTCGGCAGCTGCTACGGCACCACCGGGCCGGCCGACCTCGATCCGTCCACCGGCCGTCCCTGGCACGGCTCGTTCCCCGCCATCACCGTCCGTGACATGGTCCGCGTCCAGCACCAGCTGGCCGTGGCGCTGGGGGTGAGGCGGGTGAAGCTGGTGATCGGCGGCTCGCTCGGCGGCATGCAGGCGCTGGAGTGGTCGCTGCTCTACCCGGAGCTGGTCGAGGCCCAGGTCTTCATCGCCTCCACGGCGCGCCACTCGGCGTGGGCCATCGGGCTCGGGGAGGCGCAGCGGCAGGCCATCTTCGCCGACCCGCGCTGGCGAGGCGGCGACTACGACGAGGCCGATCCGCCCGTGGCCGGGCTGGCGGCGGCGCGCATGACGGCCATGCTCTCCTACCGGAGCTTCCCGTCCTACGAGGAGCGCTTCGGCCGCCGGCCGCAGTCGGCCGACCAGTTCGCCATCGAGAGCTACCTGAACCACCAGGGGCGCGCGCTGGTGGATCGCTTCGACCCGGCCAGCTACGTGACCCTGACCCGGGCCATGGACACCCACGACGTCAGCCGCGGGCGCGGCGACTTCGACGAGGTGCTGCGGGGCGTCCGCCCCCGGACCCTGGTGGTGGCCATCGACTCCGACATCCTCTACTGGCCCGCCGAGCAGCGCGAGGTGGCCCGGCTGGTGCCGGGAGCGCGGCTGGCGGTGATGGACTCGCCGCACGGCCACGACGCCTTCCTCATCGACGTCGACCGGCTCTCCGACCTGGTGGCCGAGTTCCGCGGCCGGACCGCGCTGGCGGCCGGCGGCGACGCCGTGGAGCGGGCCTACGCCGGCAAGGGGGTGTCGCTGCTGGTGCTGGGGAAGGGGAAGGTGGGGGGCGCCCTCCTCGACCAGCTGGCGGCCCTGCGCGGCTCGCTGGAGGCCGACCACGACCTGGTGCTGCGCGTGGCCGGGGTCGCCGACCGGCGCGCCACGCTCTTCGACGAGCACGGCGTGGACCTGGCGGCCTGGCGGGACCGGCTGGCCGAGGCCGAGGAGACCGGGCCCGTCGACGCCGCCCGCGCGCCGGCCCTGCTCGACCGCCTGGCGCGCCTCCCGCACCCGGTGCTGCTCGACCTGACCGCCGCCGAGGGGATGGAGGAGGTCTACCAGCAGGCCTTCCGGCGCGGCATCGACGTGATCGCCGCCAACAAGCGGCCGCTGGCGGCGCCGTCGCGGCGGGCCCGGGAGCTGCGCGAGGCCCGCCGGCAGCACCACCGCCACTTCGCCTACGACACCGCGGTGGGCGCCAGCCTCCCGGTGCTCGACACGCTCCGCAAGCTGGTGCAGGCCGGCGACCGGATCCTGCGCATCGAGGGGGCGCTCTCCGGGACCCTCGGCTACCTGGCCAGCGAGGTGCAGAAGGGGGTGCCGCTCTCCATGGCGACGCGCTGGGCGGTGGGGCTGGGGCACACCGAGGCCGACGCCCGCGACGACCTCTCCGGGCTCGACTCGGCGAGGAAGGCGCTCATCCTGGCGCGCGAGGCCGGCTTCGACGTCGACCTCGCCGACGTGGCCGTGGAGCCCTTCGTGCCGCTGGCGCTGCTCGAGCCGGTGGAGCTGATCGCCTCCCTGCGCCGCCACGACGCCGTGCTGGCCGCCGAGGTGGAGCGGCTGCGCGCCGCCGGGAAGGTGCTGCGCTACCTCGTCACCATCGAGCCGGCCGCCGCCGGCCGGGCCTCGATCCGGGTCGGCCCGGCCGCGGTCGGGGCCGAGCACCCGGCGGCCCGGCTGGTCGGGGTCGAGGCCTTCGTGGCCTTCACCACCGCGCGCCACGCCGAGCGGCCGCTGCTGGTGCAGGGGGCCGGGGTGGGCGGGCCGCTCACCGCCGGCGGCGTGCTGGCCGAGATCATCCGCCTGCGGGGCGACGGCGTGCCGTGAGCGGACGGCGGGGACCATCGCCTTGCCCCGCCGGCCATCCCGCAATAAACCCCTGACATGACCGAGGTCGCCAAGGCAGCCCGGCCGGGACGCAACGACGCCTGTTGGTGCGGCAGCGGCCAGAAGTACAAGAAGTGCCACCTCGCCTCCGACGAGGCGGGTCGCACCGTGCCCGCGCCTCGGCCCCGGCGGGCGCCGCTCGAGCCGGGCCGGGTCACCCCGGCCCTGCGCCGTCCCGGCCCACATCCCCCGCCCCGACTACGCCCTCACCGGCCGTCCGTCCGGGCAGGGGCGCGACGTGAAGACCCCGGACGAGCTGGCCAGGCTGCGGCGGGCCTGCCAGGCGGCCGCCCGCGTGCTGCGCATCGGCGGCGAGGCGGTCCGCGTCGGCGTCACCACCGACGAGCTCGACCGGATCTGCCACGACGAGACCATCCGGCTGGGCGGCTACCCCAGCCCGCTCAACTACCGCGGCTTCCCCAAGTCCATCTGCACCTCGGTCAACGAGGTGATCTGCCACGGCATCCCCGACAGCCGGCCGCTGGCCGACGGCGACATCGTCAACCTCGACATCACCGTCTGGCTGGACGGCATGCACGGCGACTGCTCCGCCACCTTCCTGGTCGGCGAGGTCGACGAGGCCGGGAAGCGGCTGGTGCGGGTGGCGCAGGAGTGCCTGGCGCGCGGCATCTCGGCGGTCAAGCCGGGGCGCCCCATCTCCGACATCGGCCGGGCCATCGAGCCGCACGCCGCGGCCTCGGGCTTCGGGGTGGTGCGCTCCTACTGCGGCCACGGGATCGGCGAGACCTTCCACACCTCGCTCCAGGTCCCGCACCACGTCGACCCGCGCGCCCGCCGCGTCATGGAGCCGGGGCTGACCTTCACCATCGAGCCCATGCTCACCGAGGGGCACTGGGACGACGCCATCTGGAACGACGGCTGGACGGCGGTGACCGCCGACGGGCTGCGCTCCGCGCAGTTCGAGCACACCGTGCTGGTCACCGACGACGGCGCCGAGATCCTCACCCTGGAGTGAACCCCCCATGCCCGCCATCACCGACGCCGCCTTCCGGCTCCCGCTCGACGTCCGCCCGCTCCGCTACGACGCCGTCCTCTCCGTCGATCTCGAGGGCCGCCGCTTCGAGGGCCAGCTGGCGCTGTCGCTCCAGCTGGGCGGGGCGGCCACCGAGCTGGTGCTCCACGCCGTCGACCTGGAGCTGACCCGCGCCGTGGTCGAGGCGGGGGGCGCCGAGCAGGTGGCCGAGGTGGTCCCGGTGGCGGCGAGCCAGGCCCTGCGCCTCACGGTGGCGCGGCCGCTGCCGGCCGGCCCGGTGACCCTGCGCCTGGCCTGGCGGGGCCGCTTCTGCGACGGGCTGCGCGGCCTCTACCTGGCCGGCCCCGGCCTGGCCGCCACCCAGTTCGAGGCGGCCGATGCCCGCCGCGTCTTCCCCTGCCTCGACGAGCCGGGCTTCAAGGCCCCCTGGCGGCTCACCGTCGAGGCGCCGGCCGGCGCGGTGGTCCTCGCCAACGGCGTGGCCGAGGCCGTCGAGGCGGTGGGCGAGCGCCGCCGCCACCGCTTCGCCGAGACCCCGCCGCTGCCCACCTACCTGGTGGCGCTGGTGGTGGGGCCGCTGGCCTCCGGCCCGGCCGACCAGGTGCGCGGGGTGCCGACGCGGACCTGGGCCGGCCCGGAGAAGGCGGCGCTGCTCGGCTTCGGCCAGGAGGTGGCGCGGGCGGCGCTGCCGCGGCTGGAGGACTACTTCGGCCTGCCCTACGCCTTCGGCAAGCTCGACCAGGTCGGGCTGCCCGAGTTCGAGGCCGGCGCCATGGAGAACGCCGGCCTCATCACCTACCGGGAGGTGGCGCTGCTGCTCGACCCGGCCACCGCCTCGCTGGCGCAGCGCAAGCGGGTCGCCGAGGTGGTGACCCACGAGCTGGCCCACCAGTGGTTCGGCAACCTGGTCACCATGACCTGGTGGGACGACCTCTGGCTCAACGAGGCCTTCGCCACCTGGATCGCCTTCCTGGTGGTGGACGACTGGAGGCCCGACTGGCGGGTCTGGCTCGAGTTCGACCAGGGGAAGGCGGCGGCGCTGGAGCTCGACGCGCTCCGCTCCACCCACCCGGTCCACGCCCCGGTCAGGACCGTGGCCGAGGCCACCGAGGCCTTCGACCTCATCACCTACGAGAAGGGCGGGGCGGTGCTGCGGATGCTGGAGGGCTACCTCGGGCGCGAGCGGTTCCGCGACGGCATCCGCCTCTACATGCGGCGCCACGCCCGCGGCAACGCCGTGGCCGCCGACCTGTGGCGCGCGCTGGGCGAGGCCTCGGGCGAGCCGGTGCTGGAGGTGGCCGAGGCCTGGATCGACGCGCCCGGCTTCCCGGTGGTGTCGGCGTCCCTCGACGGCGCCACGCTGCGCCTGGCGCAGCGCCGCTTCTTCTCCAGGCCGGGCGACGAGGAGGCGGGGGCTCGCTGGCCGGTGCCGCTGGTGCTGCGCTACGCCGCCGGCGGGCAGGTGCGCGAGCGGCGCCTGGTGCTGCGGGACGCGGCCGCGACCGTGGCCCTGGAGGCCCCGCCCGACTGGCTGGTGGCCAACGCCGGCGCCACCGGCTTCTACCGGGTGGCGCTCGACGAGGCGCTGGGCGCGCGCCTGGTCGGCCACCTCGACCAGCTGGCGCCGGCCGAGCGGGTGGCGCTGCTGGCCGACGAGTGGGCGCTGGTCCGCGCCGGGCAGCGGCCGGTGGAGGCCTGGCTGGCCCTGGCGCAGGCCTTCGCCGGCGAGACCGACCACGCCGTCCTCGACGAGCTGGTGGCGCGCCTCGGCGTGATCGACCACCGGCTGGTGGAGGACGCCGATCGGCCGCGCTTCGCGGCCCTGGTCCGCCGGCAGTACGGCGCCGCCTTCCGGGCGGCCGGCTGGGACGCCGCCCCCGGCGAGGGCGACGTCGACCGGCTGCGGCGGGCCGCGCTGCTGCGGGCGGTGGGCCTGCGGGGGCGGGACGAGGCGGCCGTCGCCGAGGCCTCGGCCCGGGTGGAGCGGTTCGCCGGCGGCGACCGGGCCGCCCTGGAGCCCAACCTGGTGGACGCGGCGCTGACCATGGCGGCGCGCGGCGGCGACGCGGCGTGCTGGGAGCGCTTCCACGCCCGCTTCGAGCGGGAGGTGGAGCCGGCCTGGCGGCGCCGCTGGCTGCTGGGGCTGGCGGCCTTCGAGGCGCCGGCGCTGGTGGAGCGATCCCTGGCGCTCCTCCTCGGCGGCGGGGTGCCGCTGCAGGACTGGGCCTCCTTCGCGGCCGTGCTGATGTCCAACCCGGCGGCGCGTGGGCCGGCCTGGGCCCGGCTGCGGGCCGAGTGGCCGGCGGTGGTGGCCAGGCTGGCCAACGCCCCCATGCTCTGGCGGCGGGTGGTGGAGGCCACCGGGCTGCTCACCACGCGCGCGCGAGCTGGAGGAGGCGCGGGCCTTCTACGCCGCCCAGGCCGTCGAGCCGGTCAAGGCGGCGGTGGCCCAGACGCTGGAGCGGCTGGCCGAGGACGTCGAGCTGGCGGAGCGGGCCCGGCCCGCCCTGGCGAGGTGGCTGCGGGGGTAGGCTGCCACGGGCTCATGCTCCGACGTCCTGGAGCATGAGCCCGGGCTGGCCCTCGTGCGGCGCTTCGCGCCGGGATGGCGGGCTACCAGGAGTTCGAGCTCTTGGAGCTGCCGTTGCCGTGGCAGCCGTTGGAGCAGGTCCACCTGGCAGGCGTGGAAGCATCCTTGGTGAAGGTCATCCCTCGGGATGGAAGGGCCTGGACGTCGCGGGCGCCGTTCACGTGCAGGGCGGTGTTGGTGATGGTCGTGTTGCTGGAGGTGTTCATCACCGAGTAGTGGCACTCGTAGCAGGCCCGGCTGGAGTGGGCCGAGATCCGGTGGTCGCCCGCTCCCGGCGAGCCGTGGCAGGTGGTGCACCCGGTCAGCGTGGCCGTCCAGGACGGGTTCCGGTTGGTGCCGAGCGTCCCCAGCGAGGCGCCGTGGCAGTAGATGGTGCAGGAGACGGCGCTGGCGGTGGCGATGGTCCCGGCCGCCGGCGAAGGCGTGTATCCGGTTCCTGAGTTCGCGAGCGCGCTCCAGCCGATCTGGACCGTGCCGTTGGCGTGGGCGGGGCGCGCTGGGCAGCGTCCCGTGGCAGGTGCCGCAGCCGAAGGCGCTGGAGATGGCCGGCTGCGAGGTGCTTGTTGTGGGCGCCCACCCGGTTGTCGGTGCTGGCGGTCGCCCCGGTCGTCGCCGAGAAGGGGGCCGCGATGGCGTGGCAGGTGGTGCAGCTCAGGGTCACCACGGTGGTGGCGCCGTCCACGTGGGTCGCCCTGGCGACGGTGGTCGACGAGTACCCGGTGTGGCAGCTGCCGCAGTTCGGGTTCTGCACGTGCCAGCCGCCGGCGGCGGTGTAGGGGAGCGGGATGCCGTGGCAGGCGCTGCAGGCCGCGGCCGCCGTCGCCGTCCAGCTCGGGTTCATGAGCGCGCCGCCGGCCAGCGTGGCGCCGTGGCAGTAGTTGGTGCAGGTGGGCGAGGCCTCCCAGCCGACGGTGAAGGTGGCCGGGGTGGGCGAGGTGTTGCCCGCCGTCGCCACCGCGCCCCAGCCGGTGGCGACCGTGCCGGTGATGTGCGCGAGATTGCTCGGCGTCGTCGTCCCGTGGCACTGGCTGCACTGGAACGGCGTCGAGAGGGCGTTGCTGGCCGCGTCGAAGTGGGCCAGGTGGGCGCCCACGTCCACGCCCGTGCTCGCGCCGCCGGGGGCGAGCGGCGGGCCGGCCCGGTTCTCGCGCACGGCCACCGACGCGCCGCCGACCAGCGGGAAGCTGGTGTCCTGGGCGCGCACGCCGTCGCCGTGGCAGAAGGTGCAGTCGTGCTGCCAGTCGAGGCTGCCCGTGTACCCGGTGAGGCCGTAGCCGGCGGGGTTGGCGTGGCAGGCGTTGCAGCTCATGGAGGCCGTGCCGTTCCCGTCGTAGGCGGTGCCGTGGCAGGCCTGGCAGGAGGTGATGCTGGCGAGCGCGTCCGGGCCGTGGGCGGCCGGGTTGGAGTAGCCGGCCGCGTGGCCGCCGCCGCCGTCGAGCTGGCCGTTGACGTGCTTGCCGCCGGCCAGGTCGATGGTCCCGTCGGGCTTCACGGTGGCCGGGTGGCACTGGCTGCACTGGGTGGCCGAGGTGATGGCCGCCCCGAGCGTGTCGGTGGCCGGGTGCGGAGCGGGCGGGCTGGCGATGAAGTGGCAGCTCCCGCAGGCCACGGCCGAGGGGCCGGCGGACCAGGACACCGACTTGTCGGCCGCGCCGCCGGGCAGGGTGGCGCCGTGACAGTAGTTGGCGCAGGTGGCCGGCGTCCCGGGCGTGAGGTAGACGAGGAGGGCCGGGTTTCCGTTGACGGTCGGCGTGCCCGCCGTGTTCACGATGCCGTTCCAGGAGATCACGGTCTGGCCGTTGGCGTGGAACGGGCTGGTCGGGATCTGGCCGTGGCACTCGCCGCAGCTGGCGTTGCCGCCGAAGCCGGCGCTGTAGATCCGGCCCTGGGTGTGGGCCTGGTGGGCGCCGACGCGGGCCGCGGCGCTGCCGCCGGTGGTGTCGGGGCCGGGGCCGGGGGCGTCGCTGGTCGCGTCGCCGTGGCAGGTGTGGCAGGAGAGCGTCACCACCTCGACGGTGCCGTTCACGTGGGTCGCCTTCTGGACGGCGCTGGCGGTGTAGCCGGTGTGGCAGGAGGCGCAGGTGGCGTTGGGCGGGTGGAAGCCGCGGCCACCGGACATGGCGGCGTAGGGCATCGGGTCGCCGTGGCAGGCAGCTGCAGGCCGAGGCGGTCGCCCCGGCCGTCCAGCCCGGGCTCTTGAGCGCGCCGCCGACGAGCGTGGCGCCGTGGCAGTAGTTGGTGCAGGTCGGGCTGGACTCCCAGCCGGCCGGGATGGTCCCGGACGCCGGCGTGGGCGAGACGGCCCCGCCGGCCGTGGCCAGGGCGCCCCAGGCGACGGTCACCGTCCCGGTCAGGTGCGCCAGGTCGGTCGGCAGCGCCGCGCCGTGGCACTGGGTGCAGATGACCGGCGTGGAGAGGACGTTGGCCGTCTTGTCGTAGTGGGCCAGGTGGGCGCCCACCGCCACGCCCGAGGTGGCGCCGCCGGGAGCGGTCGGCGGGCCGGCCACGTTGGCCCGCTTGGCCGGGTTGCCGACCAGCGGGAAGGCCGCGTCGGCGAGCCGCGTGGTGCTGCCGTGGCAGAAGGTGCAGTCGGTCTTCCAGCTCGGGCTGCCGGCGTACCCGGTCAGGCCGTAGCTGGCCGGGTTGGCGTGGCAGGCGTTGCAGTCCTTGGCCGCGACGCCGCCGCCGTCGTAGGCCGCGCCGTGGCAGCTGGTGCAGGAGGCGATGTCGGCCAGCGCCGCCGGCCCGTGCACCGCCGGGTTGGAGTAGCCGGCCTGGTGGCCGCCACCCTCCACCTGCCCGTTGATGTGCTTGCCGAGGATCAGGTCGATGGTGCCGTCGGGGCGGACGGTGTCGCCGTGGCACTGGCTGCACTGCGTGGCCGCGGTGATGGCGGCGCCGAGGGTATCGACCGCCGGGTGCGGGGCCGGCGGGCTGGCGATGAAGTGGCAGGTGCCGCAGGCCACCGCCGCGGCGCCGCCGGTCCAGCTGACCGCCTTGCTGGCCGCCCCGCCAGGCAGCGTGGCGCCGTGGCAGTAGTTGGTGCAGGTGGGGGTGGACTCCCAGCCGGCGGGGAGCCCGCCGGCCGGGGGCGTGGGCGCGCCGCCAACCGAGGCCAGCGCGCTCCACGCCAGCTCGACGACGTCGTTGGCGTGGTGCAGGCCGGAGGCGGCGGGGTGGCAGGCGTCGCAGCCGATGACGCCGGTGGTGATGAGCCGCGTCGGCGCCAGGTGGGGCTGGTGGGCGCCCACCTGCACGCCGGAGGTGGCGCCGGTGGTGGAGGTGGGCGGGGCCGCGTTGACGCCGGCGGTGCCGTGGCAGCTGGTGCAGGAGAGGGCGGCCTTCAGGTCGACGGTGCCGTTCACGTGCACCGCCGGGTCGTAGAGGCCGCTGCCGCTGGTCGGGTGGCACTGGCCGCAGCTCATGTTGTTCGGGTGCCACGAGCCGGGGCGCAGGTCATGGCAGCTGCCGCAGGTCGCCTGTCCGGTCCCGGTCCAGGAGGGGGTGGTCCGGGTGCCGCCGCCCAGGCTGGCGCCGTGGCAGTAGTTGGTGCAGGTGGGCGAGGCCTCCCAGGCGGCGTCGAAGGTGGCCGGGGCGAGGGTGACGTTGCCGGCGCTGGCGACCGGGCCCCAGCCCAGGGCCACCGCGCCGTTGGCGTGGGTCTCGTCGGAGGGGACCGAGGCGCCATGGCACTCCTGGCAGCCGATCGACCGGCTCAGGCCGGCGGGGTCGAGGTGGGCCAGGTGCGCGCCCACGGCGACCTGCGAGCTGGTCGACTCGCCCTGGGTGCCGAAGGGTGGGGCGGCCTGGTCCAGCGCCGACGTCGGCTGGCCGACCGTGGCGAAGCCGCCGAGGGAGGCGCGGTTGGGGTTGCCGTGGCAGAAGGTGCACTCGGTCTTCCAGGTGGGGTGGCCGGCCGTGGTGTGGCAGGCGGTGCAGGAAGGCCCGAGCGCCCCGTCGAGCGTGGCGCCGTGGCAGGTGCGGCAGGCGTTCAGGTCGGCCAGCGCGGCCGGTCCGTGGACGGCGGGATCGGCATAGCCGGCGGCGTGGTGGCGGTTGGCCTCGACCGAGCCGTTGACGTGCAGCCCCTGCGACACCAGGATGCCGCCGGAGCCGGCGTCCACCGTGCCCGGGTGGCACGCCGCGCACTCGGTGGCCGAGGCGAACGCGCCGCCGACGCCCTGCTGCGTGTGGGGTGCCGGGGGCGGGAAGCCATGGCAGGCGCCGCAGCGCGCGGCCGCGGTGGCGCCGCCGATGCCCACGGCGGCGGGGCCGCCGGTCCAGGCGGGCGAGGGGTTGGAGCCGCCGCCGATGGTGGCACCGTGGCAGTAGACGCCGCTGCAGGTGAGCGTGGCGGTGGTCCAGCCGGGCGCCGCGCCGTCGTTGCGGGCGATGGTCCCGGTCTCGGTCGCGAACGCCACCTTGGGCTGCCCGCCCTGCGCGTGGGCCATGGTGGCGGGGACGACGTGGCACTCGGCGCAGGCCATCGCCTTGGCCAGCGGGCCGTCGTGCAGGTGGGCCTGGTGGGCGCCCACCTGGTCGGAGCTGGCCTGCCGGCCCAGGTCGAGCGGGGGCGCGGCGGCGTTGAGCGGCACGGTCTCGGTGCGGAGGGCGTCGCCGTGGCAGACGGTGCAGGCGGCCTGGTAGTCCACCTCGACCTGGCCGTTGATGTGGGCGCCGCCGGGGACGATGGCGGGCGGAGTGCCGGCGGTCACCGTCTGGGGGTGGCAGGAGGCGCAGGTGGAGGCATCGATGGCGCCGTGGCTGGGGGGCGGGAAGGCGTGGCAGGCGCCGCAGGTCGGGCCGGGCAGGTGGCCGGCATTCCAGGTCGGCGTGGTGGCGGCCCCCCCTGCGTTCCGGGTGGCGCCGTGGCAGTAGACGTTGCTGCAGGTGGCGGTGGTCCGATCGGGCGACGGGGTCCAGCTGGGCGCGGCGCCGTCGAGCGCCCCCCGGCCATGGAGCATGTCCACCTCGGCGTGCGGGTCGGGATCCACGGCGCCGGCCGGGCCGACGAGGTGGCCCGGCTCGCCGACGCGGGTGGGGACCTTGTGGCACTCCTCGCAGCCCACGCCGGCGGCGAGGTGCGGCGAGTGCGCGCCGACCGCGAGCGGGTTCTGGCCCGGCTGCGTGAACGGGCCGGCGTTGTCCAGCTCGCCGTGGAGGCCGCGCGGGGGCGCACCGCTGGTGTTGTCGAAGCCGCCATGGCAACCGGTGCAGCCGGTCTGGCCAGCCGGCGCGGCGGGGTACGGGCGAGCCTTGTCGCAGCCGGCCGAGAGCAGGGTGGCGAGCAGGGCGGCAGCGAGCGGGGCGGCCAGGCGCATGTGCGTCCTCGTGGGAGTGGGGCCCCTGTCCGACAGGCCAAGAGGTTCGAGGACATGCAGGCCGTGAACCATCCGCAAGGGTGCGCGATCCCGTCATCGTCCTGCTGGCCGCGCGCAAGGATCGACTGGCGCCGATGTGCGCACCTGCAGGAATTGCGCGTCCCATTTTCGACGCGTCGCAGCAGGGCAGGTGAGCCCTGCGACGACAAGGGGTTACAGTTCGAAGGGCCGGCGCAGCGTATTCGCCGGCGATCCGAAGCTGCTCACCACTCCAGCACCACCTTGCCCGACTGGCCGCTCCGCATGGCGTCGAAGCCCTGCTGGAACTCGTCGATGCGGAAGCGGTGGGTGACCACGGCGGAGAGATCCAGCCCGCTCTGCAGCATGGCCACCATCTTGTACCAGGTCTCGAACATCTCCCGGCCGTAGACGCCCTTGAGGAAGAGCCCCTTGAAGACCACCTGGCTCCAGTCGATGGCCTCCGGCCCGGGCATGATCCCGAGCAGCGCCACCTTGCCGCCGTGGTTCATCACCTCGAGCAGCTGGCGGAAGGCCCGGCCGTTGCCGCTCATCTCCAGGCCGACGTCGAAGCCCTCCTTCATGCCGAGCTGCCGCATCACCTCGGTGAGCTCCTCGCGGGCCACGTTCACGGTCCGGGTGGCGCCCAGCTTCGCCGCCAGCGCCAGCCGGTAGTCGTTGACGTCGGTCACCACGACGTGGCGCGCCCCGACGTGGCGGGCGATGCCGGCCGCCATGACGCCGATGGGGCCGGCGCCGGTGATGAGCACGTCCTCGCCGACCAGGTCGAAGGAGAGGGCGGTGTGGGCGGCGTTGCCGTAGGGGTCGAAGATGGCGGCGATGTCGTCGGGGACGTCGTCGGGGATCCGGTAGACGTTCACCGCCGGCAGGCTGAGCAGCTCGGCGAAGGAGCCGGGCCGGTTGACGCCCACGCCCACGGTGTGGCGGCAGAGGTGGCGCCGCCCGGCGCGGCAGTTCCGGCAGAAGCCGCAGGTGAGGTGCCCCTCGCCGCTGACGCGGTCGCCGGGCTTGAAGGCCTCCACCTCGGCGCCCACCCGCTCCACCACCCCGACGTACTCGTGGCCGACGATCATCGGCACCGGGATGGTCTTCCGGCTCCACTCGTCCCAGTTGTAGATGTGGACGTCGGTGCCGCAGATGGCGCTCTTCCGGATGCGGATGAGGACGTCGTGGACGCCCACCGCGGGCTCGGGCGCGTCCCGGACCAGCCAGATGCCCTCCTGCGGCCTCGACTTCACCAGTGCCTTCATGCGGGCTCCTCGGTCAGCGGATCACGCCCAGCGCGCGCCCCACCCGGGCGAACGCGGCGACGGCGAGGTCCAGGTCCTCGCGGGTGTGGGCGGCGCTCATCTGGGTGCGGATGCGGGCCTGCCCCCGGGGCACCACCGGGAAGAAGAAGCCCACCGCGTAGACGCCCTCCTCGAGCAGCCGGCGCGCGAACTCCTGCGCCAGCGGCGCCTCGTGCAGCATCACCGGGATGATGGGGTGCTCCCCGGGCAGGAGCTCGAAGCCGAGCCGGGTCAGCTCGGCGCGGAAGTGGGCGGCGTTGCCCCGCAGCTGCCGCCGCAGGCCGTCGCCCCGCTCCAGCAGGTCGAGCACGTGCAGGCTGACCCCGGCCACCACCGGGGGCAGGGTGTTGGAGAAGAGGTAGGGGCGGGCCTTCTGGCGCAGCCAGTCGACCATGGCCCTGGAGCCGGCCACGTAGCCGCCGGCGGCCCCGCCCAGCGCCTTGCCCAGCGTGCCGGTGACGAGGTCGACCCGCCCCATCACCCCGTGGTGCTCGTGGGTGCCGCGCCCGTGCTCGCCGATGAAGCCGACGGCGTGGCTGTCGTCGACCATCACCAGGGCCCGGTGCCGCTCGGCCAGGTCGCAGATGGCCGGGAGCCTGGCGAGGTAGCCGTCCATGCTGAAGACGCCGTCGGTGACCACCAGCTTGAAGCGGGCGCCGGCGGCGTCGGCGGCGGCCAGCTGCGCCGCCAGGTCGGCCAGGTCGCCGTTGGCGTAGCGGAAGCGCCTGGCCTTGCAGAGCCGGATGCCGTCGATGATCGAGGCGTGGTTGAGGGCGTCGCTGATGACCGCGTCCTCCTCGCCGAGCAGGGCCTCGAAGACGCCGCCGTTGGCGTCGAAGCAGGAGGAGAAGAGGATGGCGTCGTCGAAGCCGAGGAAGCCGGCCAGCCGCGCCTCCAGCGCCTTGTGGACGTCCTGGGTGCCGCAGATGAAGCGGACCGAGGAGAGGCCGAAGCCGTGGCGCTGCAGCGCGGCCTTTCCCGCCTCCACCAGCTCGGCGCGGCCGGCCAGGCCCAGGTAGTTGTTGGCGCAGAGGTTGATGACGCGCCGGCCGCCGGTCTCGACCCAGGCGCCCTGCGGGCTGGTGAGCACCCGCTCCGGCTTGAGGAGGCCGTCGGCCTCGAGCTGGGCCAGCTGCGCGGTGAGGTGGGCGTCGAAGCGGTCGTTCACGGAGTCCTCCCGGGAAGGCGACCACCTTCTACCGCGCCGCGCCGGGGCGCGCCCGGGAACCCGTGGGGCGCGGCCGGCGCCGGGGACGATGGGGCGTCGCCGCTCTTCATTTTTTCGCCGCTCTCCTGTAATCAGCACGGCAGATGACCCTGCCCGAGCCGAGAAGCGATGCCACCACCGCGATGGCCCCGTCGGATTGGTCCATCGAGCGCGCCACGCAGTACTACAACATCGCCGGGTGGGGAGCCGGGTACTTCTCGGTGAACGAGAAGGGGCACGTGGTGGTCCACCCCCACGGCCAGCCCGGGCCGGTCATCGACCTGATGGACGTGGTCGAGGACATCCGCGAGCGCGGCATCGGCTTCCCCTGCGTGGTCCGCTTCCAGGACGTGCTGCGCGCCCGGGTCAAGCAGATCAACGAGTCCTTCGCCCGCTCGGTGGCCGAGCAGGGCTACGCCGGCCGCTACTTCGGCGTCTACCCGACCAAGGTGAACCAGATGCGCGAGGTGGTCGACGAGATCGTCGACGCCGGCGCCCCCTACCACTACGGGCTGGAGGCCGGCTCCAAGGGCGAGCTGCTCATCGTGCTGGCGATGAACACCGACCCCGAGGCGCTCACCATCTGCAACGGCTACAAGGACGACGACTTCCTGCGGCTGGCGCTGCTGGGGCGCAAGCTGGGGCGCAAGGTGATCGTGGTCATCGAGAAGCTCTCCGAGCTGCCGGCGCTGCTGCGGGTGGCCGAGGAGATGCAGGTCGAGCCCATGGTCGGGCTGCGCTCCAAGCTGACCACCCGCGGCACCGGCAAGTGGGAGGGCTCCTCGGGCGACTTCGCCAAGTTCGGCCTCACCATCCCCGAGCTGATCCACGCCGTGCAGATCCTCAAGGACGCCGGCAAGGAGCACTGCGCCAAGCTGCTCCACTTCCACGTCGGCTCGCAGCTCACCGAGATCCGGGTGGTCAAGGACGCCGTCAACGAGGGGGCGCGGGTCTACGCCAAGCTCCGCAAGATGGGGCTGCCCATCGAGTACTTCGACGTGGGGGGCGGGCTGGGGGTCGACTACGTCGGCACCCGCATGAACGGCCACTCCTCCTCCATCAACTACTCGATGGACGAGTACGTCGACGACGTCGTCTACAGCCTGCAGCGCATCTGCTCCAACGAGGGGGTGCCCGAGCCCCACCTGGTCTCGGAGTCGGGGCGGGCCATCGCCGCCCACCACAGCTGCGTCATCATGAACGTCTTCGGCCACATCGAGATCGGCTCGGCCGAGGAGATCGCCGCGGCCTCGGTGCCGCAGCCCGACGAGGCCAAGATCGTCCGCGAGATGCGCGAGATCGTCTCCTCGCTGACGGTGCGCAACCGCGCCGAGGCCTACCACGACGCCGCCGCCAAGAAGGAGGAGGCCCTGCAGATGTTCAAGCTGGGGCTGCTCGGCCTGGAGGAGCGCGCCGTGGTCGAGTCGCTCTTCTGGAAGCTGACCCGCGGCATCGCCGAGATGAACCGCGGCAAGAAGCGGCTGCCCCGCGAGACCAAGGACCTCGGCGACAAGATCGCCGACCAGTACCTGGCCAACTTCTCGCTCTTCCAGAGCGCCCCGGATCACTGGGCCTTCGACCAGCTCTTCCCCATCGTCCCGCTCCACCGCATGGACGAGCCGCCCACCCGCGACTGCACCATCGTCGACGTGACCTGCGACTCGGACGGGAAGATCGACCGGTTCATCGAGGGCGACGGCGTCGACGAGACGCTCTCGCTCCACCCGCTGCGGCCCGGCGAGCCCTACTACCTGGGCATGTTCCTCACCGGCGCCTACCAGGACATCCTCGCCGACATGCACAACCTGTTCGGCCGGGTCAACGAGCTCCACGTCTTCGCCGACGACGAGGACCCGGAGGACTTCTACATCGAGGAGTACATCCCCGGCGAGACCATCGCCAAGGTGCTCTCCCGCGTGCAGTACGAGCCCTCCGACCTCTTCCGCCGCGTCAAGAACGAGCTCGACCAGCGCATCAAGGACGGCACCATCCGGCCCAAGGACGGCGTCTCGCTGGCCGACTTCTACGAGTCCGTCATGAAGGGGTACACCTACCTGCAGGAGCGGTAGGGGACAGGGCACCGCCATGGCCGAGGGCCCAGCCACGCCGGCGCTCGACCTGGCCCGCCGGTCGCTGCGGCTGCTGCGAGCCGGCCAGACCCGGCGCGCCGCCCGCCTGGCCGGCCAGGCCGCCCGGCTCGACCCCGGGCCGCTCACCCTCCGGCTCCACGCCGCCGCCCTGCGCGAGGCCGGGCGGGGGGCGCGCTCGCTGGAGCCGGCCCGGGCCGCGCTGGCCGCCGCCCCCGACGATCCCGACGCCACCTTCTCGGTGGCCCGCTCGCTGGTGTCGGTGGGCCGCGTCGACGAGGCGCTGGCCGCCCTCGAGGGGCTGCTGGGGCGGTCCCCCGAGCACGGGCCGGCGCTGCGCCTCTCCGGCGAGCTCCTGGTGCCGCGCGATCCGGCCGCCGCCGAGCGGCGCCTGCGCCGGGCCTGCCTGGTCGAGCCACGCAACGGCCGGACCCGGCTGCTCCTCTCCGACGCGCTCGACCGGCTGGGGCGCGAGGAGGAGGCCGAGGCCGCCGAGCGGGCCGGCCTGGCGATGGACGCGGCGCTCCGCGAGACCCACCGGGGCCGGGAGGCGGCGCGCGCCGTGGGGGTGGTGGGGCTGGTCGGCGCCGGCGCCCTCTCGGTGGTCTTCTGGGTCCTCACCGGCCAGATCGAGCGGTACTGGCCCGGCTTCGGCCCGGGGCCCACGCTGGTGCTGGGCATGCTGGCGCCGCTGGTGCCGCTGCTGCTCATCGGCTGGGTGGCGGCGCGGCTGGCCGTGGCCCAGGTCGAGCCCCCCGATCCCGACCTGGAGGCGCTGGAGCGGGCGCTGGGATTCGATCCGGATTCGGCGCCGGGAGGGTGACCGCGGCGGCAGGTCCGCGCTATATCCTCTCGGTCAACGCCCCGGGCTCGCCGCTGCGGCGAGGCGAGGGGCCGCAACCCAGGAGCGACCACGTGGCCGTCTACAAGAAGATCGAGATCGTCGGGACGTCGAAGACCAGCTTCGCCGAGGCCGTCAAGGCGGCGGTGGCCGAGGCCGGCAAGTCGCTGCGCCACATGAGCTGGTTCGAGGTGGCGGAGCAGCGCGGCAGCATCAAGGACGGCAAGGTGAACGAGTTCCAGGTCACCGTCCGCGTCGGCTTCAAGGTCGAGTAGCTGGCAGCGAGGCGGCCGCCCGCGGCGACGGGGCGGCCGCACGCGGCATCGGGGGAGGCGAGCCCGGCGGGCCACGCGGTGGCCACGGCCGACCCCTTCGAAGGGCCCCCTCGGCCCACAGGAACCCCGCGATCCCCCAGGCACTGGCTCCCGCTGGCGACCGGGAGTATTTCTGCTGTCGGATCGGGCACTTCCGTCCCGGCCGGCCGGCGCGGCCTCGCCTCGAGGCGAGGAGTACAATGAACACGGACGAGTCGGTGCGCGTCCTTGTCAGCAGGGTGAGCCCATGAAGACCATCTCCCGTGCCGTCGCGCTGTCGCTGTCGCTCTCGATGCTCCCGCTGGTGGCGCTCGCCACCGACGACGACCCCCAGCCGGTGCAGCCCACCGAGGCCGCGCCGACATGGGTCCCGCCGCCGCCGACCCAGGTCGACACCACGACGGGCGTGGAGGTGCCGGTCCAGCAGGCCGCCCCCGCCGGGCAGTGGGTCTACACCAGCCAGTACGGCTGGGTCTGGATGCCCTACGGGAACTCGTTCACGTACGTGCCGACCAACGGCGGCACGCCCAACATGTACGTCTACTACCCGGCCGTGGGCTGGTCCTGGGTCGTTGCCCCCTGGGTGTGGGGCTGGGGGGCGATGCCCTGGTTCGGATACGCCGGCTGGGGCGGGTACCCCTGGTACGGCTACGGCTACGGCACCTGGTACGGCTACAGCGGCCATTACGCGCACGCGGGCTGGTACGGCGGCAGCTACTACCACGGCGGACACTGGAACCACGTGGGGCCCGGCTACCGGCCCCCGCCGCGTCCGGGCTACGGCACCGGCGCGCCTCCTCCGCGCCCGGCCCCCGGAGCGCCCCGCGGGGTCGGCGCTGCTCCTGCCGCCAGGGTGTACGGAGCACCGGGCAGCTCGGTGGGCGCCCCTGGCCGGGGGTACGGCTCGCCGGGCCGGCCGGCCGGTGCTCCCATGTCGTATGCGCCGGGGCGCGGCTACTCGGCGCCAGGCCGGGCGTACGCAGCGGGTGGACAGGGCTTCTCGCCGCGGATCCCGAGCGTGGCCGCGCCGCGAGGCGGGTTCGGCGGCTGGAGCGGCGGGGGCCACGCGGGAGGGTACGGTGGCGGCGGGCACGCTGGCGGCGGCTCGGCGGCGGGCGCGGCGGCGGGCGACGCTGAACCGGGACGGCGGCAGGCGAGCCGTGGTCCCCGGGACGATGCGTAGCGGCTGGCCGGTCGTCGCCTTCGTCGGCGCCACGCTGGGCTGGTCCCTGGGCTGCGGAGCCGGCGAGTCTGGCCCCACGACCGAGACCGGTCCAGGACCCGAGAGCTTCCCCGGGGCCTGCGTCTGCTACGACGGCGCCCTCAGCTTCCGCTCCTGCGTCGTCACGGCCGACCTGGCGACCTGCCGGAGCACGGTGACGGCCTGCAATCCCTTCTTCTTCACCAACTCGGACTGCACCAGGTGGTGCCCGTCGAGCCCGCAGCACTGCCCGTGAGGGGATGGCGGCAGGGCAGGGGAATCGAACCCCCCAGCAGCGCCTCTCAGCACCACTCACCGGTTTTGAAGACCGGGCCCGGCACCAGCCCAGGACGCCCTGCCGCGGTCCGGTGTACGGGAGGGGCGACCCGCGGTCAAGCCGCGCTCAGCGCGGGGCCTTCGAGGGGCGCGCCGCGGCGGCGGCCTGGCCGTGCTCCTCGCCCCAGATGGAGAGGACCACGGTGGCCCGCTCGTGGGGCATGGCGGCGCGCGGCGAGCGGAACCGCTCCACGGGCGAGTAGTAGCCGAGGTTGGAGGCCCGGCTGGTGTAGAGGCAGGCGTAGTCCTCCACCTGCTCCCCGAAGCGGGAGTTCTCGTTCCCCTCCTTGAAGAGGAAGCCCCAGGTGGCGTTGACGCCGGCCTCGAGCTCGCGGGCCAGCACCGCGATCCGCTCGTTGGCGGCGCGCAGCGCCGAGCGCAGCAGGTCCAGCTCGTGGCGGATGCGCCGCGACTGCTCCTCCAGCCAGGCCGCCTCGCCGGGGACGGCCCGCTCCCGGCGGCGCTCGGCCTGGTTGAGCGCCGTCCGGTGCGAGGCCACCGCGTCCTCCAGCTGGGTGCGCACCCCCTCCAGCCGCGACAGCTCGCCGAGGGTCTCGCGGTGGCCGTCGAGCCAGCCCAGCTCGCGCTCCAGCTCCTCGACCACCAGCGCCGTCCGCCACAGCGAGCTCTTCCGGGAGCGGAGGATGTCGCCGTAGATGTGGTCGCCCACGTAGAGCACCCGGTCGCCGCCGGTCCCCAGCAGCTCCTCGAGCCGGCCCAGGTCGCCGCCCTGGTAGAGCCGGCCCCGCTCCAGCGAGGCGGCCTCGCCGGAGGGGGTGCCGTCGGGGCGGAGCAGCAGCAGCGGCCGCCGCTCGCCGAAGAACCCGGGCTTGCCGGCCCCGGTGAGGATGGCGTCGAAGTAGCTGCGCCAGGAGGCGTACTCGGGCATCACGCCGTCGAGGACGTGGCGCATCACCGCGTCGGTGTAGTCGGCCATGGAGTTGGTGAGCAGGAAGAGCCGCTTGCCGCCGGAGCGGAGCTTGTGGAGCGCCGGCCCCAGCTCCGGGTCGCGCACCAGGAAGCGCGGCAGGTCGGCCAGCACCACGCGCTTGAGCGACCCGTCGCGGTGCACGGTGTCGATGGCCTCGCGGATGTGGTCGTAGAGCCGGGCGTAGTCCACCTCGGCGCCGCCCCGCTCCAGCAGCTCGATGGCCTCGGCGAAGAGGCAGCCCTCGGGGAGGGCGAAGAGGGTGTCGAGCCAGGCGAAGCGGGGGGAGCCGAGGTGGATCTTCTCCTCCCGGTAGAGCCTGTGCAGCGCCGCCTCGGGGATGGGGCGCCGCCCGTGGACGCCGCGCCCCACGTGGTTGTGGCGGTCCATCTTGAAGAGGTTGCCCTGCTCCTTGTCGACCACCACCCCCCGGATGACGAAGTCGGGGTCGTAGGCGACCTCGCCGAGCCCGGCCGGGTAGCCGAAGCGCTCCACCATCAGCTCCGCGGTCATGCGGAAGGCCAGCGCCTCCATCTCGCGGGCCTGGTAGATGGCCAGCGTGTAGTCCATGTCGAAGCCGACGGCCTCGATCTTGTCCATGCGCAGCGTCCTGTTGACGAAGACCTGCCGCGCCGGGGGCACCTCGCGCCGGCCGGTGAACGGCTCGGCCAGCAGCCGCTCGATCTCGGGGGCCTCCCAGGCGGGCGGCGCCGGTGGCCGGTGCTCGACGGTCATCGGCGACGAGCCTACACGCGGACCCGCCCCCGAGAAAGTTGCGTCGCGACCCTCCCGGTCTAGGCTCGCGCCATGCCTCGACGCCGCCCCGCGCCCCCCACGGTCGCCGACCTGCTCAGCCGCCTGGAGGGGCTGGAGCAGCGCGTCCTGCTGCTGGAGACGGGCCGGGTCGGCCCGGGCGACGGCCGGGCCACGGTGGTCAAGCGCCTCCGCCCGGTGCGCCGCTGCCCCGGGTGCGGGCTGCCGCTGCGCCGCCGCAATGGCCGCTGCGCCGCCTGCCAGCGGCCGCTCGACCCGATCTGAGGGACTCGGCGTCCCGGGCCCCGGGCGGTTGGACCGCCGCCCGGGCCGCGGCTATGGTCCCCGCCACATGCCCCGCGCCGCCCCCGCCCCCCTCGTCGACGTCGACGCCGTCCGCACCCGGGTCCTGCCCAACGGCCTGCGCCTGCGCGTGCTGCGCGAGGCCGGCTCGCCGACCGTCAGCTACGCCACCTTCTTCCAGGTCGGCTCCCGCAACGAGCGCCCCGGCATCACCGGCATCAGCCACCTCTTCGAGCACATGATGTTCAACGGGGCGGCCAAGTACGGCCCCAAGCAGTTCGACCGGGTGCTGGAGTCGCGGGGCGGCGCCTCCAACGCCTACACCTCGAACGACCTGACCGTGTACTACGAGGACTTCGCCGCCGACGCCCTCGAGACCGTCATGGACCTCGAGTCGGACCGGATGCGGTCGCTCCGCATCGACGACGAGGCGCTGGAGCAGGAGCGGGAGGTGGTGAAGGAGGAGCGCCGCCTGCGGACCGACAACTCGGTCTACGGCCTGATGGAGGAGGCGCTCGAGGCGATGGTCCACCAGGCCCACCCCTACCGGTGGCCGGTCATCGGCTGGATGTCGGACATCGAGCGGATCAGCCGCGCCGACTGCGAGGCCTACTTCCGGACCTTCTACGCCCCGGGCAACGCCGCCATCTACGTGGTGGGCGACCTGGACCCGGAGGCGACGCTGGCGCTGCTGTCCGGCGCCTACGGCGACATCCCGGCCGGCCCGGCGCCGGCCCCGGTGGCCTCGGGGGAGCCCGAGCAGCGCGGCGAGCGCCGCGCCGAGATCCGCTACCCGGCCCAGGGGCCGGCGTTGCTGTGCGGCTGGCGCGGCGCGGCCGCCAGGAGCGCGGACGCCGCCGCCCTCGACGTGGCGCAGGTCTGCCTCGGCGTGGGCGAGTCGTCGCGGCTGCGCCGGCGGCTGGTCCACCAGGCGGCGGTGGCCACCTCGGTGGGCGTCTCCTTCGGGTGGCGCATCGACCCGGGCGTCTTCTCCATCTTCGTCGAGCTGTCCCCGGGCGTGAGGGTGGAGCCGGTCGAGCGGATGCTGGCGACGGAGCTGGCCCGGCTGGCGGAGCGCGGCGTCGCCGCCGCCGAGCTGAGGCGGGCCCGGGCGCTGCTGCGCAGCTCGGTGCTGCACGAGCTGGGCACCCACCACGGGCTGGCCCAGGCGCTGGGGCAGGGGGAGGCGCTGCAGGGGGACTGGCGCGAGGCGGGGCGGGTGCTGGAGCTCTACGCCCGCGTCACCACGGCCGACGTGCAGCGGGTGGCCCGGGAGTACCTGGCGGCGGGGCGGCGCAACACCGTGGTCCTGGTGCCGGAGCGGGCGCCATGAGCCGGCTCCAGGCGCCGCCGGTGGAGCGGACCCGGCTCGCCAACGGGCTGCAGGTGGTGGTGGCGCCGAGGCGCGGCGTGCCGCTGGTGGCGGTCCGCGTGCTGGTCCGCGCCGGCGCGGCGCTCGATCCGCCCCGTCGCTTCGGGCTGGCGCACCTGGTGGCCGCGGCGGTCCGGCGCGGGACGCGGCGGCGCAGCGGCCCGCAGCTCGACTCCGAGGTGGAGTCGCTGGGGGCGGAGCTGGGCGGCGGCGTCGACGAGGACGCCGCCGGGCTGGGGCTCTCGGCCCCGCTGGAGGCCCTGCCGAGGCTCCTGGACGTGGTGGCCGACGTGGCCATCCGCCCGGCCTTCCCGACCGCCGAGGTGGAGCGGCTGCGGCGGCGCGAGGTGGCCTCGCTGGCGCACGATCTCGACGAGCCCGGGGTGGTGGCCGACCGGGCCACGCTGATGGCCGGCTACGGCACGCACGCCTACGGCCACCCCGCGGAGGGGCGCGGCCGCGACGTGGCCGCGGCCCGGCGCGGCGACCTGGCCACCTTCCACGCCCGCCACTGGAGGCCGTCGCGGGCCACGCTGCTGGTGGTCGGGCCGGTGGACCCCGGCCGGACCCTGGCGCTGGCGGTGAAGCGCTTCGGGGGCTGGAAGGGGGCACCGGGCGCGGAGCTGGAGATCGTGCCGCCGGCGCCGCCGGGCGGCCCCTCGGTGCTGATCGTCGATCGGCCCGAGCTGACCCAGGCGCAGGTGCGCATCGTCTCCGCCGGCTACCCGCGCTCCAGCCCCGACTACACGGCCGGGCTGGTGGCCGGCGCCGTGCTGGGCGGTGGCTTCACCTCCCGCCTCATGGAGGCGGTCCGGGTCAACCGCGGCCTCAGCTACGGCGTGCGCAGCCGGTTCGCCACCAGCCGGGCCGGCGGCCTCTTCTTCGTCTCCTCGTTCACCAAGGTGGAGACGGCGGGCGAGCTGGTGCAGGTGGCGCTCGACGAGGTGGCCCGCTTCCGCGAGGGTGGGGCCACCGAGGAGGAGCTGGAGCGGACCCGCGGCTACCTGTGCGGCCTCTACCCGCTCGGGCTCGAGACCCACGAGCAGTGGGCCGAGAGGCTGGCCGAGGTGGAGCTGTTCGGGCTGGCCGGCGACGAGGTGAGCGGGTACCTGGACCGCGTCCGGGCGGTGGATGCCGCCGCCTGCCTCGGGGTGGCGCGCCGCTGGCTCCCTGCCGATGGCCGCGCGGTGGTGGTGGCGGTCGGCCCGGCCCGGCGGCTCCGGCCCCAGCTGGCCCGCTTCGGCCCGGTCAAGGTGGTGGCGGCCCGGACGGTGATGTAGGTGCCCGGCGGGACCACCGATGCCCCCGAGCCGCGCCTCCTCCACGAGGACGACGCGCTGCTGGCCGTCGACAAGCCGGCGGGCCGGCTGGTCATCCCGGGGCGCGTCGCCGAGGGTCCCTCGCTGCGGGAGCAGCTGACCTTGCGCCACGGCGCGCTCTGGGTGGTCCACCGGCTCGATCGGGGAACCAGCGGCGTGCTGCTCTTCGCCCGCACCGCCGCCGCCCACCGCGACCTCAACATGCAGTTCGAGCGCGGCGAGCCTCGCAAGACCTACCTGGCGCTGGTGGCCGGGCGCCCCCCCGACCGGTTCGAGTGCGATGCCGCCATCGCCCCGGCGCGGAAGGGGAGGATGAAGCCGGTCCCGGCCGGCGACCCGCGCGGCAAGCCGGCGCGCACCGCCTTCCGGGTGCTGGAGCGGTTCGAGCCGGCCCTCGGACGCGGGCCGCTGGCGCTGGTCGAGGCCAGGCCCGAGACGGGGCGCACCCACCAGCTCCGGGTCCACCTGCTGGCCTCCGGCTGTCCGCTGGCCTTCGACCCCGACTACGGCGAGGCCGAGCCGCTGCGCGGCGCCGACGGCGGGGTGCTGCTGGCGCGGACGCCGCTCCACGCGGCGACGCTGCAGGTGCGCCACCCGGCCGGCCAGCCCCTCACCCTCGAGGCGCCCTGTCCGGACGACCTGCGGGCGGTGCTGGGCGCGCTGCGCGCCTGACGGGCCGCGAGGCGACCGGCGGGGACCTCAGGTCCGGCCGTGGACCAGGACCCGCGGCTCGGCCCGGAAGGTCACGTCGATCTTGTCGATGCGGACCGCGCTGACGAAGCCGAGGCCGAAGGTCGGGTGGTCGACCACGTCGTCGACCACGAAGCGGCGCTTCAGCGAGTACGGGACCGGCGGGCGCTTGTGGGCCGCCAGCTGCTCCTCGAAGGTGATCAGGACCTTCTTCTCGCGGGGCGGGCGGGCGGCCTTCTTCTTGGCCACCGAGCCGCTCGGCGAGGCCGCGCCGGCCAGGGGGCGGTACTTGTGCTCCCCCTTGCAGGTGTTGCACTTCACCTTCGCCGGCTTGTCGCCGACCATGGCGATCACCGTGTGCGCGAGCGTCAACTCGCACTTGCTGCAGAACGCATCCACCTCGCCGCCGACCTTGATCATAGGGTCGGGCATCATACAGGAATGCGGCGGCCGGGACAGGCCACTTGGAGGGAAACGGGACCGGTGCGGGGAAGCATGACATGATTTCCGCATGAGACGGCTCGTGGCCGCCCTCGAGGACTTCGGGGGCATGATCTTCTTCGCCTTCGAGACCATCGCCTGGGCCTTCCGCCCGCCGTTCCGCCCCGGGCTGATCCTGACCCAGATGGCCTTCATCGGGGTCGGCTCGGTCTTCATCGTGGGCGTGACCGGGGTCTTCACCGGCATGGTGATGGCCCTGCAGTTCAACTACGGCATGAGGCAGTTCTCCGCCGAGGGGTACGTGGGGGGCACCGTGGCGCTGGCGCTGGCGCGCGAGCTGTCGCCGGTGCTGACCGCGCTCATGGTGACCGGGCGCTCCGGGAGCGCCATCGCCACCGAGCTGGGGACCATGCGGGTCACCGAGCAGATGGACGCCATGGACTCCATGGCGGTCAACCCCATCCAGTACCTGGTCGCCCCCCGGGTGATCGCGGCGGTGCTGATGTTCCCGGTGCTGACCATGGTCTTCAACGCGCTCGGCTTCATGGGCGCCTACCTGATGGGGGTCTACGTGTCGCGCATCCCGGCCGGTCCCTTCATCGAGCACGCCCGCACCATCATGCTGCCCGAGGACGTGTTCCACGGGCTGGGCAAGGCGCTCCTCTTCGGGCTCCTGGTGTCGGTGGTGACCACCTGGCGCGGCTACTCGGCCTCCGGCGGATCGCGCGGCGTGGGCGAGGGGACCACCCGGGCCGTGGTCTTCAGCTCGATCGGCATCCTGGTGGTCGACTACGCCATGACCCTCTTCTCGGTGGGGACCTGAGCGGTGATCGAGGTGCGCGACCTCTGGAAGGCCTTCGGGGGCAACCAGGTCCTCAAGGGGATCAGCCTCACCATCCAGCGCGGCGAGGTCTACGTGGTGCTGGGCGGCTCCGGCTCGGGCAAGACGGTGCTCATGAAGCACGTCATCGGGCTCCTCAAGCCGGACCGGGGCACGGTCCACGTCGACGGCGTCGAGATCTCCAGCCTCACCGGCAAGGCGCTCACCGAGGCGCGAGGCGTCTTCGGCATGGTCTTCCAGTGGGCGGCGCTCTTCGACTCGATGACGGTCTACGAGAACGTGGCCTTCCCGCTGCGCGAGCGCGGCCACGCGCCGGCCGCCGAGGTGGTGCGCGAGAAGGTCCTGGCCAAGCTGAAGGTGGTCGACCTGGGCGACGAGGTGCTGGACCGCTATCCGGCCGAGCTCTCCGGCGGCATGCGCAAGCGGGTGGCGCTGGCGCGGGCCCTGGTCTCCGACCCCAAGATCGTGCTCTACGACGAGCCCACCACCGGCCTCGACCCCATCACCACCGACTACGTGGACGGGATGATCCTGGCGGCCAAGCAGAAGCTGGGCATCACCTCGATGGTCATCAGCCACGACGTGGCCTCGGCATTCAAGGTGGCCGACCGGCTGGCGGTGCTTTACGATGGGCACCTCGCTGCCGAAGGGACGCCCGCCGAGGTCAAGGCCAGCAAGGACCCGTACGTGCAGCGCTACCTCTCCACCTGGTTCCAGAAGCAGTGAGCCCCCGCCCGTGAAGATGCCGCACCTCAACAAGGCCCTCACGGTGGGCACGCTGGTGGCGGTCACCGGGGCCGCCTTCCTGGTGATCTTCACCTTCATCAAGAAGGGCGGCTACTCCGACAAGGACAGCTACGTCGTCCACGCCCTCTTCGGCGACGCCACCGGCCTGACCTGGAAGAGCCGGGTCCAGATCGCCGGGATCCAGGTCGGCGAGGTCGACCAGATCTCGCTGGAGGGGCAGCGGGCCCGCCTCACGCTGCGCATCAAGAAGGGGGTCGAGCTCAAGGCCGACGCCTGCCTCTCCAAGGTCTTCCCGTCGGCGCTGCTCCCCGACGCCCTGCTGGAGGTCTCGCTGGGCAGCGAGAGCGCGCCCTCGCTGTCGGCGCTCCCGGTGGCGAAGCGAGAGGTGACCTGCGTCCGCGAGGCCGGCAGCACCCAGAAGCTCATCGAGGCCCTCAGCAAGATCGCCGCCGACGTGCAGGTGGTGAGCGCCGACCTCACCAAGATGGTGGGGGCCGAGCGCGGCTCGATGCGCGAGATCATCGAGAACGTGGTCAAGCTGACGCGGCGGCTGGACGACACGGTCGCCGAGAACCAGGGGAAGATCTCCCGCCTGCTCTCCAACGCCGAGGCCATCTCCGGCGACGTGCGCGACCTGACCGGCTCGGAGAAGGAGCACATCCGCGAGATCGTGCGCAACACCGAGGTGGTCTCCCGGCAGCTGCGCCAGGTGCTGGCCGCCGCCCAGGGCATCCTCGAGGGAGAGAGCAGTGCGGGCGGCGGTGGCGGCGGAGGGTCCGGCGCGGTCGGCGGCGCCGGTGCCGGGATCGGGGCGCCTGCGACCGGGGGAGGGGCCGCGGCGCCAGGGACGGCCGGGCAGCCCGGGTCGGCCGCCGTGGCCGGCGGGGCCGGGGCCGCGGCGGCGGGCGCTCCCGCCGCCGGTGATGCCCGCGGCGTCAAGCAGGCCATCGAGAAGGCCAACGACAGCCTGTCCCGGCTCGACGACCTGCTGGCCACGCTGCAGAAGGGGGACAGCATCGCCGGCAAGCTGCTCACCGACGAGCAGCTCGGGAAGAAGGTGGGCGACGCCCTGGAGACCTACAGCAACTACGTGGACAACCTCAACCGCCTGCAGGTGGAGGTGCGGCTCCGCTCCGAGTGGCTCCTCAACCAGACCGCCGCCAAGACCTACGTGGGCATCCACCTGGTGCCCCGCCCGGACAAGTACTTCATCTTCGAGCTGGTCTCGGACCCGCGCGGCGTGGACACCGTGACCACCACCACCTCGACCACCCGCGATCCGTCCCAGCCCACGCTGCCGGACGTCACCACCATCACCACCGCCACCAAGCACGAGCAGAAGCTCACCTTCACGCTGCAGTTCGTCAAGCGCTACGGCCCGGTCGCCTTCCGCGTGGGCGTCATCGAGAGCTCGGGCGGGGTGGGGTCGGACCTCCACCTCTTCGACGAGCGGCTGCAGGTGTCGGTCTCGGTCTACCAGTTCAGCCGGCCCTTCCAGGGCGTCTTCCCGCGCGCCAAGTTCTGGGTGAACTACAACTTCCTGCAGCACTTCTACGCCACGGCCGGCTCGGACGACTTCCTCAACCAGTGGCGCTCTGGCCGCTACCCGGGCGGCCCCAAGTTCTCCCTGGGAACCGACGTCTTCTTCGGCGGTGGGATCTTCTTCACCGACGAGGACCTGAAGACGCTGATCGGCATGGGAGCCGCCTCGGCGGTCACCCCGGCCACGAGGTGAGGTGGCGGTGAAGGCCTGGCTCAAGCTGGCCCTGGCTGGCGTGGCGGCGGTGGTGGTGGGGCAGCTGCTGGTGCAGCGCTCCGGGCGGCTGCCGGCCCTGGGCACGACCCCCCCGTCGTTCGCGCTCCGCTCGCCCGATGGCACCGAGGTGACGCTGGCCTCGCTGCGCGGCCGGGTGGTGGCGGTGAACTTCTGGGCCACCTGGTGCCCGCCCTGCCTGCGCGAGCTCCCCGAGCTGTCGGCGGCTCGCCAGGCGGACGGGGGGCGCTGCCTCGAGGTGCGTGGGGGTGGCCGAGGAGTCGGCCAGCGACGACGTGGCCGCGGCGGCCAGGCAGCTCCCCTATCCGGTGGTGCTCGACCCCGGCGCCGAGGTGGCGGCCGCCTGGGGCGTGGCCGGCTACCCGCGCACCTACCTGCTCGACCGGGAGGGGCGGGTGGCGCGGGTCTTCGAGGGGGCCCTGGACCGGCATTCCCTGGAGGAGGCCGTGGCGCCGCTGCGGGACCCCGCCTGCCGGTCGGTGCCACCGTGACGGCGCCGCGCTGCCCCACCTGCCGCAAGCCGGTCGCCGATCGGCGCGCCAACCGCGCCTTCCCGTTCTGCTCGGATCGGTGCCGCCTGCTCGACCTGGGGAAGTGGTTCGACGGCCAGTACCGGATCGCCGGGCCACCGGCGGACGACGCCGAGCCGGGTCCGGGACCCGGCGGCGACGACGGCGACGGCGACGACCGCGGTTCCCCGGATTCGTAGCGGCCGGTCTCGGCCTCCAGGGCGCGTTCATGGTATGAGGCGCGCCGCGATGGGCTTCGTCGACCTCCACTGCCACCTCCTCTGGGCGCTCGATGACGGGGTCGAGACCGCCGAGGAGGCAGTCGCCGCGGCGCGGCTGCTGGCCTCGCTCGGCTTCAGCGACGCCGCCCCCAGCCCGCACGCCATCGCCGACATGCCGTCCAGCGACGCGGCGGCGTGCGCCGCCCGGCGCTCCGAGCTGGGCGCGCTGCTGGACGCCGAGCAGATCCCGCTCCGGCTCCACCAGAACGCCGAGAACAAGCTGGACGACGCCTTCCTGGAGCGGCTCGAGGTGCCGGCGCGGCGGGGCATCGGCGAGAGCCAGCGCTGGGCGCTGGTCGAGCTCCCCTTCCGCAGCGCGGTGCCGGCGCTCCCGGAGCTGGTCTTCCGGCTGCGGCGGCGCGACGTGCTCCCGCTCTTCGCCCACCCGGAGCGCTGCCAGGAGTTCGAGCGGCCGGGGCGGGCCGCCGAGGTGGTCCGCCTGGGCGGGGCCCTGCAGCTCAACGTCGGCGCCCTGACCGGGCTCTACGGGGCCACGGCGCGGAGGCTGGCCGAGCAGTTCCTCGACGAGGGGCTCTACGCGGTGGCGGCCACCGACCTGCACCGGCCCGAGGGCGCCGAGGATTGGATGCCGGAGGCGATGGAGCTGCTGGAGCGGCGGGGCGGCGACGGGACGCTGGAGCGGCTCTTCGCCGTCAACCCGCGCCGGGTGCTGGCGGGGGAGGAGCTCGGGTGAAGCGGGTGCTCCAGTCCCTGGTCGGGATCGGGGTCTCGGCCCTGGCGGTCTACCTGACCTTCCGTGGCAAGGATCTCGGGGCCATCTGGCTGGCGGTGCAGCAGGGCGACTACCGGTACCTGCCGGTCTACCTGGCGACGCTGGCGATCATCCACCTGCTGCGGACGGTCCGCTGGGGGATCCTGCTGGAGCCGGTGGCCAAGGTCCCGTTCGCCCGCCTCAACGCGGTCTCGGCGGTCGGGTTCACGGCGCTGCTGATCCTCCCGTTCCGGCTCGGCGAGTTCGCCCGCCCGTACCTGATCGCGGATCGACCCCGGCTGCGGGTCTCGGCGGCGCTCTCCAGCGTGGTGGTGGAGCGGGTGGCGGACGGCATCTTCACGGCCGTGCTCCTGCTGGTGACGCTCTTCGCCGTGCCGGAGGGGACCCCGCACCTCGGCGAGATCCGCAAGGCCGGCTACGTGATGACGGCGCTCTTCGGCGGCCTGCTGGCCTTCCTGGTGGTGGCCTACCTGAACCGGGAGCTGGCGGTCCGCTTCATGACGAGGCTGATCAGGCCCTTCTCGCACGCGCATGGCCGAGCACGCCGCCGGGATGCTCGACGCCTTCATCCGCGGCCTGCGGCTGGTCCCGAGCAAGCGGAAGATGGGGCTGTTCCTGGCGCTCACCGCCGCCTACTGGGGCATCAACGGCTGGGGCATGCAGCAGCTGGCCCGGGCCTTCGACCTCGACCTCCAGCTCCTCGACGTGTTCACCATCCTCGGCGTGCTGGTGGCCGGCGTCATGATCCCGGCCGGCCCGGGCATGGTGGGGACCTTCCAGCTGGCGATCGCCTTCGGCCTCTCGCTCTTCGTGCCCGAGTCGGTGGCCCACACGCGGGGGGTGGCCTGGGCCAACGTGCTGTGGGCCGCGCAGGTGGGCTTCCAGATCGTCCTCGGCACCGTCTTCCTCTTCTCCTCCCACATCAAGATCTCGCGCATCTTCAGGTCGCCCGAGGCGACGGCCGAGGAGCTCGACGTCGAGGAGGCGGAGGCGCTGGAGGCGGAGGCCCACTCGCACCCGGCGAGCCCACCCTCGCCGCCGGCGGGCGCTTGACGGCACCGGCGCGGGGCCCTATAAACCCGCGTCCTTGCGGGTGTTCGACCGCGGGTGCACTTCGGTGAGGTAGCTCAGTCGGCTAGAGCGGGGGTCTCATAATCCCCAGGTCGGGAGTTCGATTCTCCCCCTCACCACCAACACCACCGCACGAGCAAGCCTCCTGCGACCGGCCTCGTGCCGGCCCGCTGGAGGTGTCGCCGCACGACCCGGTCGAGCCTGCGACCGCCCTCCCGCGGGGTCAGGCCGGGCGCCTGCTCCGTCGTCGGCTCGGCGAGGTGTACGATGTGCCCGTGTCCACCCCGCCACGTCGCACCGTCCTGCCAGGGCTCCTCGCCGCCACCGCCCTGGTGGCCGGCTGCGCCGTCCCGGGGACGCGGCGCTACGAGCCGCCGGTGGCCCAGGCGCTGCCGGAGCAGGACCCCGCCACGCGCGGCACCGTGCAGGGGCAGAACATCCCGCTCTCCGGGGTCGAGCAGCTGCAGGTGCGCCTCGGGCGGGACCCGTTCGGGAACGTGGAGGTGCGGCAGGTGGTCTCACCGGCGCTCACGCCAGAGCAGGAGGAGGAGGTACGGCGAGCCTTCGCCCGGGGCGACTGGAAGCGACAGGACCCGCGGCCGCCCGGCGAGGGGACCTGGCCGGAGACCCTGGTGCCGAGCCGGTAGGGAACCGCGGAGAGGAAGCAGCGGCCAGCACCGTCGCCAGGGTCCCCCAGCCCGACACGTCAGGGCCAAGAGTCAGCTTACGACCCATGTGAACGGTGCTGCCTGGGTCTCGCGCCAACAGGGTGGTCAGAGTCCGCTCGAGATTCGGGTCGAGGCGGGAAAGGGGCCGGCATGGCCAGGTCAGGAGAAGTCATCGAGAATCCGGTGACCGGTGAGCGGATGACGTTCGTGAAGACCGCCTCCGACACGAACGGCACGCTTCTCGAGCTCCGGCTCCAGCTGCAGCCGAATGCGCACAACGCCAGCTCGCATGTTCACCCGCGCCAGGTGGAGCGCATCACCGTGGTCGAGGGCGAGTTGCACCTGGCGCTCGGCGGCGAGCCGGAGCGGACGTTGTCAGCCGGCGAGACCGTGACGATCGGGAGCGGAGTGCCACACTACTGGCAGAACCGCACCGGGCGCCTGGTGGAGACCAGGATCGAGTACGAACCTGCGCTCAACACCGAGGAGTTCTTCGAGACCTTCTTCGCGCTTGGCCGGGCTGGAAGGACCGACGCAGCCGGGGTGCCGGGCCTCCTCCAGAATCTCGCTCAGTGCGCCGCACTTCGACATCTACCTCGCCAAGCTCCCGGTCTGGTTGCAGAAGGCGGCGTTCGCGCTGCTCGGGCCCCTGGCCCTGGTGCTCGGATACCGGAGGGTGTTCCCGGCCGACGGGGCCCAACGCACCGCGGCGGCCGCACGATAGCGTCTTGCCGGTGAGTGGCCGTCTCCGCTCCCTCGCCCGGGGCGGGAGCCTCCGCTCTCTCCACTTCCGGCGGACCCTGGGCGAACTGACGCAGGCCTCGGCGAATCGTCCCGGGTGGCACGCATCCCACGAGAGAGCGTCCCGAGAGTCCTGTGACTGCCAGCCAGCGATGGAGACGCATAGCCTGGGAACGTGACCGTTGAAGAGCTGAAGGTCCTTGCACGCGCGGTCGAGCCGATTCCGGCCGACGCCTGGGGCCTCCTGAGCCGGGAGCGAGTCGCCTCCTACAACGACCTCGTCTACCGCTTCCGGGAGCGGGTCACCGGGGCGCTCCATGAGCTCCTGCACGGCCACGCCGTGGAGCCCGGGCTGGAGCAGGAGCTGTGGCTCCTCGCGAGGGAGCTGCCGGCCATGCGGCGGAGGGCCGAGACCGGCACTCTGGGCGAGCCATCGGCAGCGAGCGAGTAGGCGACCGGTTCGGCCACGATCGGCGGCCTGCGCTCCATCTTGGGCTCGGCGGTACGCCCCGGAACCTGCGAACATGGTCGCCCTCGGGGCCTCGCCGCCCCACGGAGACCAGATGGTCGGCCTCGCCCCACTCGCGCTCGCGCTCCTGGTCTCCGCTCCGGTGCCCACGCTGCCGCGCCGGACCGTCGCCGTCGCCGCGGCGGCCAACCTCAGGGCCGCGGCGGAGGCGCTGAAGCGGGGGTTCGAGGCCGCGACCCCCGGCGTCGAGGTGACGCTGACGCTGGGCGCCTCGGGGGCGCTCTTCGCGCAGATCCAGAACGGCGCCCCCTTCGACCTCTTCCTCTCGGCCGATCGCGACTACCCGGACAGGCTGGTGGCGGCCGGGCTGGCCGCCCCGGCCGACGAGCGCACCTATGCCATCGGCCGGCTGGTGGCCTGGCTGCCGCCGGGCTCCACGCTGGAGCTGGAGAAGCGGGGGCTGGCCGCGCTCGCCGACCCCGGCGTGAGGCGGATCGCCATCGCCAACCCAGCGGTGGCGCCGTTCGGCAGGGCCGCCGAGGCGGCCCTCAAGGCGGCCGGGGTGCACGAGGCGGTGAGGGGGAAGCTGGTGCTCGGCGCCAGCGTCGGGCAGGCGGCCCAGTTCGCCACCACCGGCGCCGCCGACGTGGCGTTCCTGCCGTACCCGCTCACCCGGGAGAAGGAGCTGGCGGCGGGACGGGCCGTCATGGTCCCGCCGGCGCTCTACCCGCGGATCGAGCAGTCGGGCGTGGTGCTGGCCGGCGCCCGGGAGCCGGCGCTGGCCCGCCAGCTCCTCGGCTTCCTCACCGGCGGGAAGGGGCGGGCCATCCTCGCCGATTGCGGGTACGGTCTCCCCTAGGTGCGCATGGACACCGCCGCCCTCATCCTCTCCATCGAGCTGGCCGGGCTCACCACCGCCATCCTGCTCGTGCTCGGCCTGCCGCTGGCCTGGTGGCTGGTGACCAGCCGCTGGCGGGCCAGGTTCCTGGTCGAGGCCGTGGTGGCGCTCCCCCTGGTGCTGCCGCCCACGGTGCTCGGCTTCTACCTGCTGGTCGGGCTCGGGCCGCGCAGCCCGGCGGGGCGCCTCTTCGAGGCGGTGGCCGGCCACCCGTTCCCGTTCTCCTTCGCCGGCCTGCTGGTGGGCTCGCTGCTCTACAGCCTGCCCTTCGCGGTGCAGCCGTTCGCCGGGGCGCTGGCGGGCGTCGATCGCCGCCTCGTCGAGGCCTCGCACACCCTCGGCGTGTCGCGGCTGGCCACCTTCTTCCGGGTCACGCTCCCGCTGGCCTGGCCGGGCGTGCTGGCCGGCGCGGTGCTCAGCTTCGCCCACACGCTCGGCGAGTTCGGCGTGGTGCTGATGGTGGGCGGCAACATCCCGGGCCGGACCCGGACCCTCTCGGTGGCCATCTTCGACCAGGTCGAGTCCCTGCAGTACGCCGCCGCGCACCGATCGGCGGGGCTGCTGCTCGCCATCTCCTTCGCCGTGCTGGCGCTGGTCTACGCGCTGCAGCGCCGGTCCTTCTCGGTATGGAACGGGCGCTGAGCTTCGACATCGTGCGCCGCTTCCCCCGCGGCCCGGTCATCCAGGCGCGGGGGTGGTGGCCCATCGAGGGGGCGCCGGTCACGGTCCTGTTCGGGCCGTCGGGCGCGGGCAAGACCACGGTGCTGCGGGCGCTGGCCGGGCTCGATCGGCCCGAGGCCGGGACCATCGTCTTCGACGGCGAGACCTGGTTCGACGCCGCCCGGGCGGTCGACGTGGCGCCGCAGGCCCGCGGCGTCGGCCTGCTGTTCCAGGACTACGCCCTCTTCCCGCACCTCTCGGTGGCGGCCAACCTCGGCTACGGCCTGCACCGGCTGGCGCGCGGCGCCCGGGAGGAGCGGGTGGCCGACCTGGCCGAGCGCTTCGGGCTGGCCGGGCTGCTGTCGCGCCGGCCCGGCGAGCTGTCGGGCGGCCAGCGGCAGCGGGTGGCGCTGGCCCGGGCCCTGGCCCCGCGCCCCCGGCTGCTGCTGCTCGACGAGCCGCTCTCCGCCATCGACGCCCCGCTGCGCGAGTCGCTCCGGGGCGAGCTGCGCCACCTGCTCGAGCAGGCCGACGTGCCCGCCGTGGTGGTGACGCACGACCGGGTCGAGGCGCTGGCGCTGGGGGACCGGCTGGCGGTCCTGGTCGAGGGGAGCATCCGGCAGGTGGGCCCGGTCCACGAGGTCTTCTCGGCCCCGGCCGACGTGGAGGTGGCCCGCGTGGTGGGCACGGAGAACGTCTTCCCGGCGCGGCTGGTGCGTCGCGAGGGCGGCCTGGTGGTGGTCCGGACCCCCGGCCCGGAGGGCGCCGAGCTGGTGGCGATCGACCCCGGCGGGGTCGACGACGAGGCCTACGCCTGCGTCCGGGCCGAGGAGGTGGTGCTGGAGCCGGACCAGGGCCACCCGTCCTCGGCGCAGAACCGGCTCCTCGGCGCCGTCGTCGAGCGGCGGGACGAGGGGCCGCTCACCCGGATCACGGTGGCCTGCGGCGTGAGGCTGGTGGCGCTGGTCACCCGGTCCAGCGCCGACCGGCTGGAGCTCCGTCCCGGACGGCGCGTGGTGGCGGTGATCAAGGCGCCGGCCGTCCGCGTGGTGGCGCGAAGGGCGTGACGCTGCACGTCATGCGCCGGGTAGGCGGCCCCCGCCCCGGCGCCGTCGGGCCCCGCCCGGGCTGCTTCCCCCTTCCGTTTTGGCCCGCGAGGGATTACTGAGATCGCCATGTCCTTTTCGACCGAGGAGCTGTCCGCCGTCCTGAAGGAGCGCGAGCGCTGGACCGCCGAGGAGCTGGCGCAGGCGCTGGCCCGGCTGCCCCGCCGCAAGCCGGCCTTCCAGACCGACTCCGGCATCCCCATCCCCGACGTCGTCGACGCCGCCATCCGCACCGGCGCCAACGAGCTGCGCGACGTGGGCTTCCCGGGCCGCTTCCCCTTCACCCGCGGCCCGCAGCCGACCATGTACCGCGGCCGGCTCTGGACCATGCGCCAGTTCGCCGGCTTCGGCTCGCCGGAGGACACCAACCAGCGCTTCAAGTACCTGCTGGAGCACGGCGTCACCGGCCTCTCCACCGCCTTCGACATGCCGGCGCTGATGGGCTACGACGCCGACCACCCGATGAGCCGCGGCGAGGTGGGCAAGGAGGGGGTGGCGGTCTCCTCGCTGCGCGACTTCGAGGTGCTGTTCGCCGGCATCCCGCTCGGCCGACGTCACCACCTCGATGACCATCAACGCCACCGCCCCCATCGCGCTGGCCATGTACGTGGCGGTGGCCGAGCAGCAGGGGACGCCTCGGGCGAAGCTGGGCGGCACGCTCCAGAACGACATGCTGAAGGAGTACATCGCGCAGAAGGAGTGGATGGTCCCGCCCGGGCCGGCGGTGAAGATGAACTGCGACGTCATCGAGTTCTGCGCCAGGGAGATGCCGCGCTGGAACCCGGTCAGCGTCTCCGGCTACCACATCCGCGAGGCCGGGGCGACGGCGGTGCAGGAGCTGGCCTTCACCATCGCCGACGGCCTGGCCTACGTGCAGGAGTGCGTGGGGCGCGGGCTCGACGTCGACGCCTTCGCGCAGCGGCTCAGCTTCTTCTGGGACGTCCACAACGACTTCTTCGAGGAGGTGGCCAAGTTCCGCGCCGCCCGCCGCATGTGGGCGCGGCTGATGCGCGACCGCTTCAAGGCCAGGAAGACCGAGTCGCTGCTGCTGCGCACCCACGCCCAGACCGCCGGGGTCTCGCTCACCGCCCAGCAGCCCATCAACAACGTGGTGCGGGTGGCGCTGCAGGCCTTCGCGGCGGTGCTGGGCGGCACCCAGTCGCTCCACACCAACTCGCTCGACGAGACCTACGCGCTCCCCACCGAGCACGCCGTGACGGTGGCGCTGCGCACCCAGCAGATCATCGCCCACGAGTCGGGGGCCGACCGGGTCATCGACCCGCTGGCCGGCAGCTACTACGTCGAGTGGCTCACCGACGAGATGGAGAAGCGGGCCCTCGAGCTGATCGCCAAGATCGACGACATGGGCGGCATGCTCAAGGCGGTGGAGAACGGCTTCCCGCAGCGCGAGATCGCCGAGAGCGCCTTCCGGTGGCAGCGCGAGATCGAGAACGAGGAGCGGCTGGTGGTGGGCGTCAACGCCTTCCAGTCGGCGGAGGGGGCGGCCATCCCGACCCTCAAGGTCCACGAGGAGGTCCAGGTCGCCCAGATCGAGCGGCTGCGCCAGGTGAAGGCCGGCCGCGACGGAAAGGCGGTCCAGGCGGCGCTGGCGGGGGTGGAGCGGGCGGCCCGGGAAGGGAGCAACGTCATGCCGCCCATCATCACCGCCGTGAAGGCCTACGCCACGCTGGGCGAGATCTCCGACGTCTGCCGCAAGGTCTTCGGCGTCTACCGCGACGACGGCCGGTTCTAGGCGGCCGTCCCGTGGCCGACTGGACCGACGGCTACTACGGCAGCGACCTCTACCTGGCCACGGCGGCCGACCTGCTGACGCCGCGCCTCACCGCCATCGAGGCCGACCGGATCGCCGAGCTGCTCGAGCTGGGCCCGCGGGACCGGGTGCTCGACCTCGGCTGCGGCCACGGCCGCCACGCGCGGGCGCTGGCCGGGCGGGTGGGGTGGTGCTGCGGCCTGGAGCGCTGGCCGGGGCCGCTGCGTCAGGCCGGGACCGCGCCGCGGGCAGCGAGCTGGCTGCGGGGCGACCTGCGGGCGCTTCCGGTCCGCGCCGGTGCCTTCGACGCCGCCTGGAGCTGGTACGCCTCGCTCTTCATGTGGGGGGAGGAGGCCAACCGGGCGGCGCTGGCCGGCGCGGCGCGGCTGCTGCGGCGTGGCGGGCGGCTGCTGGTCCACCACGCCAACCCGCTGGCCCTGGCGCGGGAGCCCCGGGCCGAGGCCCGCCGCACGCTGCCGGGCGGCGGGCGGGTCGAGGAGCGCTCGGAGTTCGACGCCGGGGCGGGCGTCGACCGCTCCACCCGGCGCCTGGTGAGGCCCGACGGAAGCGTGCTGGAAGGGACCGCCCGTTTGCGGTACTACAGTCCAGCCGAGTGGGAGCCTCTCGCCCGAGGCGCCGGGCTCCGACTCCGCGGCTTGACGAGCACCACACCGCCCCCTGGCGGCCGGCCTGGACCCGAAGCGCCGGACCTCATCGCCTTGCTGGAGAAGCCATGAGCACCGTGAACCGCCAGCTCCGCATCCTGGTTGCCAAGCCCGGCCTCGACGGCCACGACCGCGGCGCCAAGATCATCGCCCGGGCCCTCCGCGACGCCGGCTTCGAGGTCATCTACACCGGCCTGCACCAGACGCCGGAGATGATCGTGGCCACCGCCATCCAGGAGGACGTCGACGCGGTCGGCCTCTCCATCCTCTCCGGCGCCCACATGACCATCTTCCCGGCGGTCATCGAGCTGCTGGCGGCGCAGAAGGCGTCGGACGTGAAGGTCTTCGGCGGCGGCATCATCCCGCAGGACGACGTCCCCAAGCTCAAGGCCAAGGGGGTGGCGGAGCTGTTCCTGCCCGGGACCTCGACCCAGACCACCGTCGAGTGGATCCGCGCCAACGTGAAGCCGCGGGGCGCGGCGGCGTAGCTGGCGCGCCCGCTGGGCGCGCCGCCTGTGGCGTTCGGAGTGGCCAGGCGAGCTTCACGCCGGGCCGGCGCTCGATACCACGTGGGCTTGCGCCGGTGGACTCCATGAGGATGTTGCCTGTCATCGGGTGCGGCGCACGCGCAGGTGGCCGGGGGGCCGATGGATCGAAGCCGACCCGGATGTGATCCCTCCTTCGCAACTTCTGACGTCAGAAGCGGACCAACAGTACGCGCAAGGAATTTCCGTTGTAGTTCCAGTGGCTTGGAGTCGAGCACGTACCCAACGTCACTTCGGGCGCCCCAAATGACTCTGCGTCCGTGTTCGGTGGGCGCGCCGTCCGTGGCGCTCCTCGAGCCATGCGCTGGCACCACCAGAGGCCGGCGCCAGCACGATGAGCTACCCGCCCGTCCCGATCATCGGCAGCAGCTGCGTCCCGGCCGCGCCCATCTCGTGGCGCTCGGCCTTCCGTCCCAGCGCGGCCACGATGGCGGCGCAGATGGCCTCGTCGGTCGTGCCGTCGCGGAGCAGCGCCTTGAGGGAGACCCGGTCGCGCCCGCCCAGGCAGGCCCGCAGCGAGCCGTCGGCGGCCACCCGGACGCGGTTGCAGCCCTCGCAGAAGTTCTCGGTCATGGCCCCGATGAAGCCGAGCAGGCCGCCCTCCGGCGGCGCCCCCTCGCCGAAGCCGCGCATGTGCGAGGCCGGCCCCCAGCCGCGGGTGGCGTCGGGCTCCAGCCGCAGCCCCTGCGCCGTGAGCAGCCGCCGCACCTCGGCCAGCGGGACCGGCACGCCGCGCCCGAAGGGCATCAGCTCGATGAAGCGCACGATGGCCCCGTGGCGCCAGCCGAAGCGGGCCAGCTCGGCCAGCTCGCCGTCGTTCACGCCCTTCATCACCACCACGTTGAGCTTCACCGAGAGGAAGCCGGCCGCCCCCGCGGCGGCGATCCCCTCGGTGATGCGCTGCAGCGAGGCGGCGCGACCGGAGATGGCCAGCAGCCGCTCCGGGTGGAGGGTGTCGAGCGAGATGTTGATGCGGGCGGCCCCGGCGGCGCGCAGCGGGCCGGCCAGCTCGGCCAGCGCCTGGCCGTTGGTGGTGAGCGCCACCTCCTCGACGCCCGGGCAGGAGGCCACGTCCCGGACGATCTCCACCAGGTCGCGGCGCAGCGTCGGCTCGCCGCCGGTGAGCCGGACGCGCCGGATGCCGAGGCGCGCGAAGAGGCCGGTCAGCCGTGCCACCTCGGGCCGGGTCAGCGGGTCCTCGTGGTGCTCCATGGCGAGCGGGGAGCAGTAGCTGCAGCGGAAGTTGCACCGGTCGGTGAGCGAGAGGCGCAGGTAGCTGATGGCGCGCCCCTGGGCGTCACGCAGCGAGGGCGCGGTGGCCGGGGCGCTCACGCCAGGCCAGGCACCGGGTGGGGGGGCTCGGCGGGAACGGCCTGCCGGGGAGGGCGCGGGACCCGGACCTGGTCGCGACTCGGGTCGTGCTGGAGGTCGGTCATCCGCGTCCCTCGCCGGGGCGCCCCGGCTGGGGCGCGCCGAAATTGAATCATAACATCGCACACCAAGGGCCCCGCACCTTGACCCGGAGGCCGGTCACGGATAAGTCGCCGCCATCACCATGTCCGGCACCACGCGCGAGCGCTTGCCCATCCTGGGGTCCAAACAGGATTCCGACTCCCGGGCGGAGCTGTCCGCCTCGCTGCGGGCCAACGGGCTGCCCAGCCAGGCCCAGAAGCCCCGCTGGCTGCGCGTGCCGATGCCGGGCGGCGAGCGCTACCAGAAGGTCAAGGACACGCTCTCGACGCTCAAGCTCCACACCGTCTGCGCCGAGGCCCACTGCCCCAACGTGGGCGAGTGCTGGGGCGGCGGGACCGCCACGGTCATGCTGATGGGCGACGTCTGCACCCGGGGCTGCCGCTTCTGCCAGGTGAAGACGGCGGCCCGCCCGCCCGGGCTGGATCCCGACGAGCCCCGCCACCTCGCCGAGGCGGTGGCCCAGCTCGGCCTCGACTACATCGTGGTGACCAGCGTCGACCGCGACGACCTGCCCGACGGCGGCGCCGCCCACTTCGCCGAGGCCATCCGTCGGCTCAAGGCCATCCCCGGGCTGCTGGTCGAGGTGCTGACGCCCGACTTCCAGGGGGACGCCGAGGCCGTCCGCACGGTGGGCCGGGCCGGGCCGGACGTGTTCGCCAACAACATCGAGACGGTGCGGCGGTTGACCCCGGTGGTGCGCGACGCCCGGGCCGGCTACCAGCAGACCCTCGACGTCCTGGCGAGGATGAAGGCCGAGTTTCCCGGCGTGGTGACCAAGTCGTCGATCATGGTGGGGCTCGGCGAGACCGAGGGCGAGCTGGTGGAGGCCATGCGCGACCTGCGGGCCCACGGCGTGGAGATCCTCACCCTGGGCCAGTACCTGCGCCCCAGCGCCTGGCACCTGCCGGTGGCCGAGTTCGCCACGCCGGAGCGGTTCGAGGCGCTGCGGCAGCAGGGGCTGGCGCTCGGGTTCCGCTACGTGGCCAGCGGGCCGCTGGTCCGATCCTCCTACCGCGCCGCGGAGCTCTTCCTGCGGGGGGCGCTGGCGGCGCGCCCGGCGCCGGCGCCGGGGAGCCCACATGAAGCGTGAGCGGGCGGCCAAGGCCCAGGTCCGCCCCGACGCCGGCACGGCGCGGGAGTGGGCCCCGGGCCGCTTCCTCGAGGAGTTCCCCCTCTACCGCGTGGTGGACGAGGAGGGGCGGCTGGTGGGCGGCGCCGAGCTGGAGCTCCCCGAGGCCGACCTGCTCGGCCTCTACCGCTGGATGGTGCTGGGGCGGTCCCTCGACGAGCGGATGATCACGCTGCAGCGGCAGGGGCGCATCGGCTTCTACATCGGCGCCATCGGCGAGGAGGCCACCGTCTTCGGCACCGTGGCCGGCCTGGCGCCCCAGGACTGGATCTTCCCCTCCTACCGCGAGCACGGCGCCGCCTTCCTGCGCGGCCTGCCGCTGGTCACCTTCATGGCCAACCTCTTCGGCAACGCCGGGGACCTGGTCAAGGGTCGCCAGATGCCCTGCCACGAGTCCTGGGCGCCGGGCAACTTCGTCTCCATCAGCTCGCCCGTCGCGACCCAGCTGACCCAGGCGGTGGGGGCGGCCTGGGCGGCACGCATGCAGGGCGACGACATGGTGCCCATCGCCTTCTTCGGCGACGGCTCCACCAGCGCCCACGACTTCCACACCGGCCTCAACTTCGCCGCGGTGATGAAGGTGCCGGTCATCTTCGCCTGCCGCAACAACGGCTGGGCCATCAGCACCCCGCTCGGCCAGCCAGACGGTCTCCGAGACCATGGCCCAGAAGGCCATCGCCTACGGCATGCGGGGCGAGCGCGTCGACGGCAACGACCTGGTGGCGGTCTGGACCGCCACCCGCCGGGCCCGGCCAGCGGGCGGCCGCCGGCCACGGGCCCACGCTGCTGGAGCTGGTCACCTACCGGATGGAGGGCCACTCCACCTCCGACGACCCGCGCGCCTACCGGCCCGCCGAGGTGGTCGAGCCCTGGAAGCGCAAGGACCCCATCAAGCGGGTGCAGAAGCTGCTGGCGGCGCGCGGCCTGCTCGACGAGGCGGCCGACGCTGCGCTGCGCGAGGAGGTCCGGCTGGAGATCCAGGCGGCGCTGCGGGAGGCCGAGGCCTTCCCGCCCAAGCCGCCGGTGGAGACCCTGTTCGAGGACGTCTACGCCGAGCCCGGCTGGGCGCAGCGCGAGCAGCTGGAGGAGCTGAAGCGGGCCATCGACGCCGATCCGCGGGTGGCCAACCCGCGCCATGTCGAGGGCTGAGGGAGCGCCGCCATGCCGGTGATGAACGTCATCCAGGCGGTGAACGACGCGCTCCGCGTGGAGATGCGGCGCGATCCCAAGGTGGTGGTGCTGGGCGAGGACGTCGGGGCCTTCGGCGGCGTCTTCCGGGCCACCGCCGGGCTGCAGCAGGAGTTCGGGGCGGCGCGGGTGGTCGACACGCCGCTGGCCGAGGGCGGCATCATCGGCGCGGCCATCGGCATGGCGCTCTACGGCCTGCGGCCGGTGGCCGAGATCCAGTTCGCCGACTTCATCTACCCGGCCTTCGACCAGATCGTGAACGAGGTGGCCAAGTTCCGGCTACCGCTGCGGCGGCCAGTACCCGTGCCCGATCACCATCCGCACCCCCTACGGCGGCGGCATCAAGGGCGGCCACTACCACTCCCAGTCGCCGGAGGCGCTGTTCCTGCACACCCCGGGGCTGAAGGTGGTGGTGCCCTCCGGACCCGTACGACGCCAAGGGGCTGCTGCTCAGCGCCATCCGCGACCCCGACCCGGTGATCTTCTTCGAGCCGAAGCGGGTCTACCGCGCCGCCCGGGGCGAGGTGCCGGAGGGCGAGTACCTGATCCCGCTCGGGCAGGCCGCGGTGACCCGCCGCGGGACGCAGGTGACGCTGATCGCCTGGGGCGCCATGTGGCACGAGGCCGACCAGGCGGCGCGCGAGGCCGAGGCCGAGGGGATCGACGTCGAGGTGCTCGACCTCCGCTCGCTCCAGCCCCTCGACATCGAGGCCATCACCGCCTCGGTGAGGAAGACCGGCCGCGCCGTGGTGGTCCACGAGGCGCCGCGCACCTGCGGGTTCGGCGGCGAGCTCTCGGCGCTGATCCAGGAGCGCTGCTTCCTCTCGCTGGAGGCGCCGGTGGCCCGGGTCACCGGCTTCGACACGCCGTTCCCGTACACCCTGGAGGCCGAGTACCTGCCTCGGGCACCGCGCATCCTCCAGGCGCTCCGCGCCACCGTGACCTACTAGCCGCCGCGAGGCCCGCCATGCCCTACACCCTCGAGCTGCCCGACATCGGCGAGGGGGTCGTCGAGGCCGAGATCATGAAGTGGTTCGTCGCCGAGGGCGACGAGGTGGCCGAGGACCAGCCGCTGGTCGAGGTGATGACCGACAAGGCGACCGTGACCATCCCGTCGCCGAAGCGGGGCCGGGTGCTGCGGCGATGCTGGAAGGAAGGGGAGATCGCCACGGTCCACTCGGCGCTCATCGAGCTGGACCTGGAGGCGGCGGGAGCGGTCGCCCGGCCGAAGGCGGCCACGGCGGCGGCCCCGGCGGCGCCGGCGACACGGCCCTCGGTCCCGGCGCGGAGCCCGTCTCCGCCCGCGCCCCCGGCTCCCCCCGCGCCCCCGGCCCCGGGGGCGTTCGCTGCGCAGCGCCCGCGCGGCACCCGGGCGCTGGCCACCCCGGCGGTCCGGGCCCTGGCGCGGGAGCTGGCGGTCGACCTGCAGCAGGTGGCCGGGAGCGGCGAGGGCGGGCGGATCACCAAGCAGGACCTGCACGCCCTCCAGCACGGGGGCGGCCCGGCCGAGGAGCGCCGCGCCGTGGCGCGGGTCTCGCGCGGGAACGACGAGCGGCTCCCGCTGCGCGGCGTCCGCAAGCGGATCGCCGAGAAGATGGCGCTCTCCAAGCGGACCGCCGCCCACTTCACCTTCGTGGAGCAGTGCGACGTGACCGAGCTGGTCCGCCTGAAGGACCGCCTGGCGGCCGGCGCCCAGGCCGAGGGGGTGAAGCTCACCTTCCTGCCCTTCGTGGTCAAGGCGGTGGTGGCGGCCCTGCAGACCCACCCCAGGCTCAACGCCGCCCTCGACGAGGCGGCCGGGGAGATCGTCATCAAGAAGCACTGGGACATCGGCGTCGCCGCCGCCACCGAGCAGGGGCTGCTGGTGCCGGTGATCCGGGGCGCCGACGGCCTCTCCCTCCTCGAGGTGGCCCGCGAGATTCGAGCGCCTCTCCGCCGACGCCAGGGCCGGCCGGGCCCGCGCCGAGGACCAGGGCCAGTCCACCTTCACCATCACCAGCCTCGGGGCGCTGGGCGGGATGTTCGCCACCCCGGTGCTCAACCACCCCGAGGTGGGGATCCTCGGCATCCACCGCATCCGGCCGACGCCGGTGGTGCGCGACGGCCAGGTGGTGGTCCGCGACGTGATGCACGTCTCGGTCACCAGCGACCACCGGGTGGTGGACGGCCACGAGGCGGCCGCCTTCTGCTACGAGGTGATCAAGTACCTCGAGGAGCCGGGCCTGCTCTTCATGCGGCTGGTCTGACCGCCCCGGGGCGGGGCGCGCGCCGTGTTCGACACCCACTGCCACCTCGACCTCCCGGTCTTCGACGGCGACCGCGCCGAGGTGCTGGCCCGGGCCCGGGCGGCCGGGGTGACCGACGTGCTGGTGCCGGCCATCGGCCCCGACGGCTGGGCCCGGCTGGTGGCGCTGGCGCGGGCCACGCCCGGCCTGCACGCGGCCCTCGGCATCCACCCGCAGCTGCTCCCGGACCTGGACCCGCGCGACGACGACCGGCGGCTCGCCGACCTGGACGCGGCGCTGGCGCGGGGCGGGGCGGTGGCGGTGGGCGAGTGCGGCCTCGACGGCGGCAGCGCCGTGGCCGGCGCTCCCATGGCGCGGCAGGTGGCGGTGCTGGAAGGGCAGCTGGCCCTGGCCCGCCGGCACCGCCTGCCGGTCTCGCTCCACGCGCTCCACGCCTTGCCGCAGCTGCTGCCGGTGCTGGAGCGCGACGGCCTGCCCTTCGGCGGCGCGCTCCACAGCTACTCCGGCTCCGCCGAGCAGGTCCCGGCCTTCGAGGCGCTCGGGCTCCACTTCGCCTTCGCCGGCCCGGTCACCTGGCCGGGGGCGCGCAAGCCGCTCCTCGCGGCGCGGGCGGTGGCGCCGGAGCGGCTGCTGCTGGAGACCGACGCCCCGGACCAGGTGCCGCGCCCCCACCGCGGCCGGTGCGAGCCGGCCCACCTCGCCGGGATCGCCGCCGCGCTGGCCGGGGCGCTGGGCTGGACGGTGGCCGAGGTCGAGGACCGGACCACCGCCAACGCCCGGGCGCTCTTCACCCGGGTCCGGCCAGTCGGGGCCACGCCGTGATCCCGCCGCGGCTCGACCGGAACGCCCGGCTGATCGGGCTCGAGGGGCAGGAGCGGCTGGTCCGCGCCCACGTGGTGGTGCTGGGGCTGGGCGGCGTGGGCTCCTTCGCCGCCGAGGCCCTGGCCCGGGCCGGGGTGGGGCGCCTCACCCTGGTGGACGGCGAGCGGGTGGACGAGACCAACGTCAACCGCCAGCTCCACGCCCTCGACGGCGAGGTGGGCCGGTGGAAGGCCGAGGTGCTGGCCGAGCGGCTGCGCCGCATCTCGCGCGGCACCGTCGAGCCGGTGGCCGGGCGCTACGACGAGGCCAGCGCCGAGCGGCTGGTCCCGGCCACCGGGGTCGACTTCGTGGTCGACGCCATGGACACGGTGGTGGCCAAGCTGCACGTCATCGATCGCTGCCTGGCGCTGGCGGTCCCGCTGGTCACGTCGCTGGGCGCCGCCTGCCGGGTCGATCCGACCGCCATCCAGGTCACCGACCTGTGCGACACGCACACCGACCAGCTGGCCAAGGACGTCCGCAAGTACCTGCGCAAGCGGTTCGGGGTGGCCGCCAGCGAGCCCACCGGGGTGCTGGCGGTCTGGTCGGTGGAGCCGCCGCTCCCGACCCTCCCGCTGCCCGGCGACTGGACCGGGGTCCCCGGGACGCGGCCGCGCGGGGAGGGGCCCCGGCGGCGGGAGCCGAGGTGCTACGGCTCCATCTCCTTCGTCACCGGGGCCTTCGGCCTGGCCGCGGCCGGGGTGGTGGTGCAGCGGCTCACCGGGGTCCTTCCCGGGACGCCGCCGATGGTCGATGACAGGGAGCTGAAGCGGCGGCGCAAGCGGGCGCGGGAGTGAGCGCGGGCGTATATTCCACCGGCACGGAGAGGGAGAACATGGCCACCAGGAACTACGACGCGGTCGTCATCGGTGCCGGGCCCGGCGGGTACGTCGCCGCCATCCGGCTGGCCCAGCTGGGCAAGAAGGTGGCGCTGGTCGAGAAGGAGGCGCTGGGCGGGGTCTGCATCAACTGGGGCTGCATCCCGTCCAAGGCGCTCATCGCCGCCGCCAACGTCGTCGACGAGGTCCGGGGCGCCGCGGAGCGCGGCATCCTGGTGGAGGCCCCGCGCGTGGACCTCGCCAGGCTCCGCGAGTTCAAGGACGCCGTCATCAAGAAGATGGTGGGCGGCATCAGCCTGCTGGAGAAGGGGAACGGGGTCGAGGTGGTGAAGGGGACGGCGAGGTTCGTCTCGCCCACCGCGGTCGAGGTGACCGGGGGCGCCGAGCCGGCGCGGCTGGAGGCCCCGGCCCTCATCCTCGCCACCGGCGCCCGGACCATCGAGATCCCCGGCTTCCCCTTCGACGGCAAGGACGTCTGGAGCGCCCGGGAGGCGGTCGACCTGCCCGAGGTGCCGAAGCGGCTGGTCGTCATCGGCGGCGGCATCATCGGCATGGAGCTCGGGACCGTCTACGCCAAGCTCGGCGCCCAGGTGACCTTCCTCGAGGCCCTGCCGCAGATCCTCACCGGGGTGGACGTGGAGGCGGTCCGCGTCGTGCAGCGCGCGCTCAAGGAGCGCGGCGTGGCGGTCCACGTCGAGGCCAAGGCCCAGGGCTTCGAGCGGAAGAAGGGCGCCCTGGTGGTCAAGGCCGAGGTCGCCGGTGCCGAGCTGGCCATCGAGTGCGACAAGATCCTGGTGGCGGTGGGCATGCGCCCGTCGGTCGAGGGGCTCGGCCTGGAGTCCGCCGGCGTCAAGGTCGGTCCCAGGGGCTTCGTCGAGGTGGACGCCCAGTACCGGACCAACGTCCCGTCCATCTTCGCCATCGGCGACATCAGCGGGGCGCCGCTGCTGGCCCACAAGGCCTCCAAGGAAGGGGAGATCGCCGCCGAGGCCATCGCCGGCAAGAAGAGCGCCCGGGACTGGGTGGCCATGCCGGGGGTGATCTTCACCGACCCGGAGGTGGCCACGGTGGGGCTCTCCGAGGCCCAGGCCCGGGAGGCCGGCCACGATCCCATCACCGGCAAGTTCTTCTTCGGCGCGCTCGGCCGGGCCGTCGCCATCGGCCATGGCGAGGGCTTCGTGAAGGTGGTCGGCGACCGCGCCACCAGGCTGCTCCTCGGGGTCACCATCTGCGGGCACGCGGCCAGCGACGTCATCGCCGAGGCGGCCCTGGCCCTGGAGATGGGCGCCTACCTGGAGGACGTGGCGCTCACCGTCCACGCCCACCCGACCATGCCCGAGGCCTTCATGGAGGCCTGCAAGGCGGCCCTGGGCGAGGCCATCCACGCCCTCAACCGCCCGGAGCGGCCGAAGAAGGCGTGAGGGCGCTCCAACTCCACCGGCTCGGCCGGGTCGAGTACCTGGACGGCCTGGCGCTGATGCAGCTGGCCGGCGACGCCGTCCGCGCCGCCGCGCCCCCCGGGACCGACCACCTCTTCCTGCTGGAGCACCCGCCGGTGCTCACCTTCGGGCGGAGCGCCGATCGCGCCCACCTCATCGCCGCGCCGGCGTGGCTCGAGTCGCAGGGCTTCGAGCTCCACGAGACCGACCGCGGCGGCGACGTCACCTACCACGGCCCGGGCCAGGTGGTCGGGTACCCGGTGCTCGACCTGGCCGACCGGCCCGACGTGCGCCGCTTCGTGGCGGCGCTGGAGGAGGCGATGATCCGCACCTGCGCCGACCACGGCGTGGAGGCCGGCCGCCACGAGGAGCACCGCGGGGCCTGGGTGGGCCCGAGGAAGATCGGCGCGGTGGGCGTGCACCTGGCGCGCTGGATCACCAGCCACGGCTTCGCCTTCAACCTGGCCCCGGACCTCGGCCACTTCCAGGTGATCGTGCCCTGCGGGATCGCCGACCCGCGGCTCGGCGTGACCAGCCTGGCCGCCGAGCTGGCGCGGCGCGGCCGGCGGGCGCCGCCCGTCGAGGAGGTCGAGACCCAGCTGGCCCACCACGCCGCCGAGGCGCTGGAGCGGCGGCTCACGCCCGGGCCGGAGCCGCTGCGGACGGTCTCGGTGGTGCCGGTGGCGGCCGACGGCCGGGTGCTGCTCCTGAGGCGCGCGCCCTCGCGGGGTGGCTTCTGGCAGCCGGTGACCGGCCGCATCGACCCGGGGGAGACGCCCATCGAGGCCGCCCGCCGGGAGCTGCGCGAGGAGACCGGGGCCGACGTGGCGGTGGCGCCGCTCGGCTACCGCCACGGCTTCGGCTACGACCCGGCCTCGCTGGGGCGCCCGCCCGGACCGGTGCGCGGCTGCATCGAGGAGGCCTTCGTGGCGCGGCTGCCGCCCGGCTTCACGCCACGCCTCTCGGAGGAGCACGTCGAGGCGGCCTTCCATCCGCCGGACGAGGCGGCGCGGATCCCGCGCTTCGCCGGGCTGCGCCGGGCCATCCGGCTGGCGACGGCGGCGCCACCTGGCTAGCGCCCCAGCAGCGCCCGCCCCAGGGCCGAGATGAAGCGCCAGGGGTAGGTGAGCGGCAGGAGCGGCGAGCGCAGGCCGACCCCGTACCGCTGCGCCATGTAGCGGGGCGAGGGGAAGAGGGCCTGCAGCCCGCCGTCGAGGGCCGCCCGCCAGCGGGCCCGGAAGGAGACGCGCCAGGCCGTGGCCAGCGCCGCCGCCCCCCAGGGGCCGCCCGCCAGGGCCGCCTCGGCGAGGCCCATGTTCCCTCCCGGCTCGGTGACGGCGCGGCGGGCCTCCTCGACGAGGCGCCGGGAGACGTCGACCGACGGACCGAAGGCGGGGCGGGCCCGTTCCAGGGAGGCCCCCACCGCCTGCAGCGCCACGACGTCGGCCACGTGGCGAAGGAGGAAGGCGGGCTCGCGCTCGTGGTGGCCGTGGACGTGGGCGCAGAGCAGGCCGAGCAGCGCGTCGGGACCGGAGACGCGGATGCCGCCGGGACCAGCCACGGGGTCGGCGAGGACGGCGGCCAGCGCCGCGGGTGGCAGCCGCCCGGGGAGCTCGAAGTGGAGCTCGATGTTGGCACCCTCGGGGGAGAGCAGCGGCAGCAGCTGGTGGCCCGGCGGCAGCGGCGAGCCCTCGGCGAAGGGCGACCGGCCGTCCAGGCCGAGGTGGTCGGCGTAGGCCGGGGCGGGGGTGAACCCGCCCTCGAGGAGCGTGCGGGCGGCGGCCCAGATCCGGGCGGGAGCCACCAGCAGGTCGACGTCGCTCTGGAGGCGGACGCCGAAGTAGCGCGGGGCGTGGACCGCGAGCCCGGTCCCCTTGAGCGCCAGGGCCTCGATGCCCGCCGCGGCCAGCAGCCGGCTGGCCCGGCCGGCGGCGTGCAGCAGCGCGGCGTTCCGGGTGGCCACCTCCACCGCCCGGGCCCGCAGCCGCTCGAGGTGGGGCGCCGGCACCGCGCCGGCCACGCCGGCGGCGTGGATCGAGTCGAAGAGGATGGCGCCGAGGAGGTGGGTCTCGGCGGCCGCCAGCAGGGCGTCCCAGTCGAGCGGCCGGGCCGCCAGCCCGCGCAGCCGGGGCACGTCGAGGGCGCCGTGGAAGAGGGCGCCGAGCAGGAAGGCCCGCTCGGCGGGGAGGAGGGACGGGGGCGTGGTGGTGCCCATGCCGGGATCCTAGCCCGAGCCCGCCAGCGTCGCCTCGAGCCGGGCCACGGTGCCCGCCGCGTCGTCGAGCAGGTCGCGCCCCAGCGTGACGCGGAAGGCGCGGGCCCCGTCCATCACCGCGGCCAGCCGGGCCCGCTGCTCGGTCGCGCCGGGCAGCGAGGAGGCGGCGAAGGCGCTGAGCGAGAGGAGCGCGCCGAGCCCCTCGGCGCGGCTGGCCGGCTCCAGGGCGGTGGTGGCCCCGGGATCGATGCGAGGAAGGAGGACGAGGTCCGGCGACGGGGCGAACCAGCGGAAGCGGCCGGGGAAGGCGGCGGCGGCGTCGAGGTCGCCCTTGCCCGTGGTGGTGCGCGGTGGGCCAGCCTCCAGCCGCACGGCCCGGGCCGAGGCGGGGGTGAGGTGGAAGGGCCGTGGGAAGGCGAGCAGCGCGCCCCCCGGGCCGACCAGGACCACGTCGTCGCCGAGGAAGCCGTGGCCGGACGCCACCAGCGCCGTGGTGAGCGTGCTCTTGCCGGAGCCGCCGGTCCCGGCGATGAGCACCACCCGGCCCGCGGGCGACACGGTGGCGGCGGCGTGGAGGTGGATGAGGCCGTGGGAGCGGAGCGCCAGCGTCAGCCCCAGCATCAGGTCGATCTCGGCCACCTCCCGTGCCAGGGCGGTCGCGGCCGGGGCGATCCGGCCGTCGATCCGGTCGCCCCGCACCGAGACGCGCAGGCGCGTGGCCGGCCCCACCACCACCGGCACGCCGGCGTCGAGGTGGACGGAGAGGTGGCCGTGGGTGAAGAGGGGGGGGCCGGGCGGGGGCGGGAGCGGCTCGCCGGCCAGCTCGAGCTCGATGGTCAGCGCCGGGCGGCGCCAGTCCTCGGCCGGCGGGAACCCGGCCAGCAGCAGCGCGCCGGGATCGACCGGCGGATCTCCCGGCAGCGACGACCGGGTCTGGACCGTCAGGTGGTGGAGGGCGAAGGCCGGCACGAGTCGGTTCAGCCGCGGCTGGTGACCAGCGACTCGCGGGCCAGGTCGGCCAGCAGGGCCTCGACGTCGGCCCGGACCCGCGCCGGGTCGGTGCCGGGGAAGGAGGCCGCCAGTTGCCGCGCCAGCTCGGAGGCGTCCCGCACCCCGCCGCCCAGCAGCTTCCAGGCCTGCACGCCGGTGGCGTTGAGCGTGAAGTAGAAGCGGGTCTGGAGGTGGAGCAGCACGCCGGTGCCGTCCTGCAGCTCGGTGAGCACGACGTCCTGGTTCCGCTCGATTCCATTCACGGTGGTGGGCTCCTTGCGCGGGCGCAGCATAGCCGGGTCGACGGGCCAGGCGTAGGCCACCGCGAAGGACTCGCCGGGTCCGGGCGCCCCCACGATGGTGCGCCCCTCCCGCTCCAGCCAGGCGTGCGCCTGCAGCTGGCCGCGATCCTTCCTGACGCCGATGACGAAGCGCACCTCCTGGCCGGCCGCGCGCAGCAGCGCGTAGCTGCCCAGCGCTCGGTAGAGGCAGGTGGTGGGCCAGAAGCGGAGCGGCCGGAAGATCCGCTCGGCCAGTCGCGCCGGGTCGTCGCCGGGTGGCGGCGCGACGCCGGGCTGGTCGAGCGAGGCCAGCAGCTCGGGGAGGGGGCGGCGCCTCACCAGGAGCGGCAGCATCGCCCTCAGCGCCAGCCCCGTCGCGCGCTGGCGAAGCCGGTGGAGCGGCGTCATCTAGCGTGCGAAGGCGGCGGCGAAGGCCTGGCCGGGGCAGCTGGTGAGCTGCCGCTTCACGGCGCCGCTGGCGTAGTCGAGCAGGAAGAGGATCATAGCCGCCGTCGGCGTTGCGGCGCGAGACGGCCACCGAGCTGGTGCCCGCGTCCACCGCCGGATCGGCCTCGTTGGCCGAGGAGATGACGCGCACGTCCCCGCTGGCGAGGTCCCAGGCCGCCAGCTCGGTGGGCTGGGGGACGGCGCCGGCGCTGGCGTGGCGGGCGTAGACCAGGGACCGGCCATCTCCCGAGAGGTCGAACTTGCTGGAGATCGCGGAGCCGGTGGTGACGGGGACCTCCGCGCTGCCGTCCGGGCCGATCGAGCGGATCTCGGCGCTTCCCGTCTGGTAGGAGAGGTAGTAGATGGCGGTGCCGTCGCCGGACCACCTCGGGAGCGTGGCCGCGGCGGGATCGTGCGTGACCCTCAGCACGTCGCCGCCGGCGGCCGGCACCGTGAAGACGTCGCTCCAGCCCGGGTAGGCCGGGAGGCTCCCCTCGAAGGCGATGGTGGCGCCGTCCGGAGAGACGGCCGGCGTGGCTGCGGCCAGCACGGGGCCGTCGGGAGGAGGGAACGGGGACGGGGTGTCGAGGCCGGTCTCCGCGCCGGTCAGGAGGTCGAGGACGTAGAGCCGGTTCAGGCCGCCCCTGGTGCTCGCGTAGACCAGCTTCGTACCGCCCGGGAAGAAGGCGGGGCCGCCGTAGAAGGCGTCGCCGGTGGTGACCCGCTGCGTGCAGCTCCCATCCGGCTTGCCGATGAAGAGGGCCGGGCTGGAGGTGCCCTCCCGGGTGAAGGCGTAGGCCAACCAGCCGGCACCGGGCGCGCAGCCGGCCGGGCGCGCCGTCGACGCCGGGTAGCCGTCGGCCTGGCAGGCGGAGGGGCTGGCTGGATCGGCGCAGCCGGCCACGGCCGCCCCGAGCAGGAGGGCGAGCGAGCAGCGCCCCACGGACACTAGGGGTGCCCGATCGTGCAGCCCGGAGATCCGGGGACGCACGCGCCGCTGAAGAGGGTCACCTGGGCGAGCGCCTGCTTGCCGCCGAGGCGGGGCGGCTCGTAGGGGAGCGGCGCGGCGGCGGCCGTCGTCGGGTCGGGCTTGTTCGGAGTCGTGGCTGGCGTGTGCATGTGGGCTCGTCGGCGAGGCTACGGCCTCACGACCTGGAAGTACCTGGTGGTGATGGCTCCGTAGGACGTCGTGAAGCTCCCCGGCTGACGAAACGCGGCTTCGATGGTCCACTGGTACCAGGTGCCGGCGTTCAAGGTCCGGCTGTAGCTGGTCCTGGTGATCGTCCTCCGATAGAGCTGGGTCGTGCAGTTGGCCGGGTCGTAGGTCGGGCCCGTGCCGCAGCTGCGGATGGTCAGGCGGGCGCCACGCCCGGTCGGGCGTGCAACCACGAAGCCTTCGGGGTTGCTCCCATCGGCGAGCGGGTCGTTGGTCCAGCGGAAGGTCACGCTGATGGTGCTGCCCCCTCCGGTGTGGATGACCGGCACGTCGGCGGGCGCGACGATGGTGGGAGGCTGCGGGATGACCTCGGCCCAGAGAATCGCCGGAGAACCAGTAGGGGCTGTTGTCGGGCAGGTTCATGGACCACTGCACCGACCTGTTGATGGCGCTCGGGGCCGCGCCGGCGTTGAGCGGCTGGTAGAGGTAGAGCCCGACGTAAGGGGTGGGCGGGGCGACGGCGCCGGGCGTGGCGACGCTGCAGAAGGTCGGCCCGGTGCTCTTGGAGGTGATGCGCGCGTAGACGTTTCGCAGCTGCTCGGTGAAGCCGGAGCGGACGTCGACGTCGGCGATCATGACGTACGGCACGCCGGTGTCGCAGCCGGCCGGGTAGCCGATGCCGCCCGAGGCGAACGTGACGCTGGCGCCGTAGACCTGGGCCGTGCCGGTGGTGACGGTGGCGGCGTTGCCGTCGGCGTCCTCGGTGATCTGCCCGATGGCGGCCTGGGGCCCCATGAAGATCTGGAGCCGGCCGGTGGCCGGATCGGCCACGCCGGTGAACGAGACCGGCTGCAGGTTCGGCGCCGGGAAGGGCTCACCGGAGGGCTGCGAGGAGGAGCCGGGCTCGGGCACGGCGCCGCAGGCCGCCAGGCCAGCGACCAGGGCCAGCGTGAGCATGCGGGCAGCGAAGCGGTTCATGCCGGGGATCCCTCGGTGTGGTGCGAGCCTGCGAGCTTGCGCCTCGTCAACAGCGAGAGGGTACCCCGCAGGGAAGTGCCCTGCAACTTCATGGACGTAGGCGGACTTTGGCACTGGAGAGGCGTCAGGGACCGGTCAGGGCGTGACCAGGACGTAGATGGTCGTGGACCAGTCGGAGGCGAAGTATCGGGTCGGGTCGGTGCCGATCGTGAACGAGGGCCTGGCCTGGAAGCGGTACCAGAGGCCTGCTCCCGCCGTGGGCAGCGAGATGGTCAGGGGTGAGGCCTGGGCGTCACCCGAGGCCTCGACCACCGTGCACTGGGCGTCGATGACCGGATCGGTGGAGAGGACCTGCGTGTTGCAGCGCGTGAGGACGTACTGGGCGCTGCCGAGCGGCCGCGGGACCACGAAGCCCTCGGGGTTGGTGCCGTCGGCCAGGGCATCCTTGGTCCAGGCGAACGTGACCCTCGCCTTGCCGCTGTTCCCCGGGGCGGCGTAGACGGTGCCGGAGGGAGGTGAGAACCCCGTCAGGGGTCCAGGGATGACCTCGGCCCAGATCTCGCCGGTGAACCAGAAGGCGCTGTTGTCGGGCAGGTTCATGGCCCACTGGACCGATCGCCTGGCGGCGCCCGGGCTCGGGCCGGCGTTGAGCGGCTGGTAGAGGTAGAGGCCGAAGTTGCCGCCGAGCTCGGTGGCGAACCCGGGAGGCGGGGTGGTCGTGGTGCAGAAGGAGGAGCCGCCGCTCACGGTCGTCATCCTGGCGTAGACGTTGCGGAGCTGCTCGGTGAAGCCGGAGAAGACCTCCACGTCGGCCGTCATGACCAGCGGGGCGGCCGGGTTGCACGCCGCCGGGTAGAGCGCATTGCTCGAGGCGTAGGCGACGTTGGTGCCGTACACCTGGACGGTGCTGGCGGCGACGGTGAGGACGTTGCCGTCCGCGCTCTCCGGGATCCTGGCGAGGGCGGCCTGCGGGGCCGCGGTGATCTGGAGCCGGCCGGTGGTCGGGCTGGCGATGCCGGTGAAGGAGATCCGCTGCAGGCTCGGCGCCGGGAAGGGTCCGCCCGGCGGGGACGACGGCTCGCCCTGGGGCGCGCCGCAGGCGGCCAGGCCGCCCGACAGGGCCACGACCAGCATGGCGGAAGCGCAGCGGTTCAACATGGGGTCTCCTCGGTGCCGGTGCTCGCCGCCCACGGCGACCTGTCAGCTGCGAGCGTGCCCGAACCGGAAGTCCCCTGCAACTTCACGGAGTGTAGGGTCCTCACCCACTCTGCCCGGGAAGGGCCGGCCCGAGGGGCACGGCGACGCCGGCACGCCCGGCTCCAGCAGGCCCCGGCCTCGAGGCTCGACCGCCCGCTCAGGCCGCCGCGATGGGCTGGAGGCAGAGCGCCTGGTTGAGCGCCGCGATGGCCTTCTTGTAGTCGGCCCGGTCGATGACGAACTGCATGTTGATCTGCCGCAGCGACTGCGACACGCAGTTGACGTTGATGCCGCTCTCGCGCCAGCACGTTGGCCGCCCGGGCCAGCACGCCGGGGATGGCGATGTTGGAGCCGATGACGCAGACCACCGCGGCCGGCACCACCGAGACCAGCTCGTAGGTGTTCTCCAGCTCCTCGATGAAGCTGGGGGTGGCCGACTTCTCCCAGATGACGTGGGTGATCGAGTTCGCGTTGGTGGCCTTGAGGATGTAGGAGACGCCGTGGCGCTGGAAGATCTGCATCAGCCCCAGGTCGAAGCCGACGGTGCCGACCATGCTCGGGTCGTGGATCTCGACGATGGTCACCCTGGGCGTGCCGGCGATCACCTCGATGCGGGCCTGCTTGCCCACGTAGTCCTTGGTGATGAGCGTGCCCGGGTGGTCGGGCTCGAAGGTGTTCTTGAGCCGGATGGAGATGCCGGCCAGCTCCATGGGCTTGGCGGCCTTGGGGTGGATGGCCTCCATGCCGACGTCGGCCAGCTGGTCGGCCACGTCGTAGTTGGTGTTGCCCACCACCACGGTGTTGCCGGCGCCGACGATCTCCGGGTCGGCCGAGGAGAGGTGGAACTCCTTGTGGATGACCGCCTCGTCGGCCTTCAGCTCGACGGCCACCTTGCTGAAGGTCACCTCCGAGTAGCCGCGGTCGAACTCCCGCATGATGCCCTCGACGCCCTTGGTGTAGCCGGTGACCACCACCACCTGCCGCGAGAGGTCCACGCCCTTGAAGGACTCGTGGATCCGCTCGTCGATGGTGAGCGGCTCGTCGTCGTCGAAGCCGGAGAGATCGAGCAGCAGCGCCGGGATCCCCTTGGCCTTGAGGATCTCCACGCTGTTGAAGGCGGAGTGGGCCTCGCCGATGGCGGCCAGCATCTCGCGCCCGGCCAGCAGGACGTTCTCGCGCTTCAGGTAGCCCGAGGCCAGCACGTGGCGCATCGAGTCCAGGTACTCCTTGAGCACCGACATGCGCTGCACGATGAAGCCGTCGGCCACCGCCAGCGGCAGGCCGATGGGCACCAGCCCCTTGTTGATCTCCTTGAGCCTGCCGGTCAGGGCATCGAGCGCGCCGGCGTAGTCGCCGCCGGCGGCGAACTTGGCGTAGACCCCCTGCTCGCCGGTCTTCTTGTGCTCGAGCAGCTGGTTGGTCACGCCGGCGTAGGCGGAGACCACGTAGACCCGCCCGAAGACGTGCTTCGGGTCGCGCAGCATGATGTTCTTGATGACGTCCTCGAAGTGCGACATCGAGGTGCCGCCGATCTTCTCGACGGTGATCATGGTGTGGCCTCCGTCCCGGGCGGGGGTGGTCGCGTTGGGGGGCAAGAAATAATCACGTTTTCCATCCCGTGGCCACCGCCCTGACGCCGCACCCGGGGCTCGCCCGGATTCTTGCTCCGCACCGGGGCATGGCCCACCGGCTGGCCCTGGTCGTCGCCCTCGTCCCGCTGCTCCTGGCCGCGCCGTCGCGGGGGTGGCTCCGCCCCGCGCCGCGCCCGGCGGGCTGCGCCGCGGTCACCCGCGGGGAGCCGCCCCGCCACTGGCTGGCCTGCCTGCCCGGGCCGGCCTGGCCGAGCCGGCCGCTGGCGGACGAGGAGCGGCTGCTGCTCGGCCTGCCGCTCGACCTGAACACGGCCCGGCCCGAGGCGCTGGCCTTCGTGCCCGGCCTGAGCCGCCGGCTGGCGGTCGCCGTGGCGGCCGATCGGACGGCGCGCGGACGGTTCGGGAGCGTCGACGAGCTGCGCCGGGTCGGCGGCATCGGGGAGAGGCGGCTGGCGCAGGCACGGGGCGCGCTCGAGGTGGCGCCGCCATAGCGCGCCGGCGCCGCGCCGGGGTAAAGAGGGAGTCCCTGGGGGCCGGAGGCGGTGTCGTGATCATCCGATGCGAGCGCTGCTCGACGCTCTACGAACTGGACGAAGCGCTGCTCGCCCCCGAGGGCTCCTCGGTCCAGTGCGCCCGGTGCCAGGCGGTCTTCACGGCGGTCCCGTCGAGGCCGGGGGCCGCCGCGGCCGGCCCGTCCACGCCGCCCCCGCCCGGCGAGGTGGCGCCGCCGGCCGCCCCCGCCCCGTCGGCGCGGCCTGGCGGCCCGGCGGCCCGCACCGCGCGCCCTGAACCCCACGTCTACCGCCGGCCCCAGCGCCCGCCCGTGGCCGCGCCGCCCCGCGGGCCTGGACGGGCCGGAGCGCCAGCGCGCGACGCCGTCTCGGCCATGGACGCCCGCCTGCGGAGCCTCGCCCGGTGGAAGCTGGCGGTGGTGCCGCTCGGCGTGCTCGTGCTCCTGCTGCTGGCCTGGGGAGCCTGGTCGGCCTGGCGGCGGGGCCCCGACCCCGAGACCCAGCGGCAGCGGGCCGAGGCCATGGCGCTGATCGCGCAGGACGACGCGGCCAGCCTGGCGCGAGCGGTCGAGCTGCTCGACGCCATCCAGCGGGGCGACCGTGCCTCCAGCGGCGCCGCCGGGGAGCGCGGCCTGGCGCGGGCGCTCCTCGCCGTCGCCCATGTCGAGGAGGTGGAGCCGCTCGGGGAGCGGCTGGCGGCGGCCTCGGCCGAGCGGGGGCGGCTGGAGCGGGAGCAGCCGCCCGGCTTCGAGGATGCGCTGCGGGCGCTCGCCATGGAGGTCACGCGCATCGAGGTGGAGCTGGCGCCACGGCGCCAGAAGGCCGAGGCGCTCGAGGCGCAGGCCGCCGGGGAGCTGCAGGGCCTGGCCGGCTCGACCCGCTCCGCGCGCGATGCCGCCCGCGGCCAGGCGGTCCTGGCCGTGCTCGACGGCAACTTCGAGGAGGTGCAGCGGACCACGGCGCTGCTGCGCAGCTCCGGGCCGGATCCCTGGGCCGACCTGGTCGAGCTCTGGGCGGACGTCCGGCGGGACGGTGCCGCGCGGGACCAGGCCATCCCGAAGCTGCAGGCGCTGGTCGCGGCCCACCCGGAGCTGATCCGGGCCCGCTTCGTCCTGGCGCGGGCCCTGCTGTCGGCGGGCCGCCACGAGGAGGCCGTGTCGACGGTCTCCAGCCTGCTGGCCGCCAACCCACGCCACGAGCGGGCCCAGCGGCTGCGGACCCAGCTGGCCGCGCCGCCCCCCGCCCCCGCGGCGCCGCCCCCGCCCCGCCCCGTCCAGGTGGCGCGCCCGGCGCCTCCGGTGGCCCCGCCGCCGGCCGCCGCCTCCAACCTGGCCGTCCCGGCGCCGCCCGTCCCGGCCCAGGCCGCGACCAACCAGCCGGTGGCCCCGTCGCCGGCGCCGGCCGCGCCCGGCGTGGTGGAGCCCCCTCCCGTGCCACCTCCGTCGCCGCCGCCCGCGCCTGCGCCGAAGCCGCCCGAGCCAAGGCCGCCCGAGCCGAGCAACATCCCGGATCCGAGCCAGGGGTGAGCGCGGTCCGCGCCGGCGCTCACAGCAGCGTGGCGTAGGCGACCAGCAGCCGCCCGGCCGGGACGCGGCCGCCGCCGACCACCAGCACGTCGTTGAGGATCTGGCCGTCGTCGCCGCGGGCCTTCCAGGGCTGCCCGGCATTGACGCGCAGGCGGGCCACGCCGCGCCCGGTCCGGTGCAGCACGGTGACCGTGCCGCCGCTGCCCACCCGCTCGACCAGCCCGACGTGCTCGGCCCGGCCGCCGGGGGTGTCGGAGAGGAAGACCAGGTCCCCGGGCACCGGCCGGGAGCGGCGCAGCGACCCTTCGGACCTGGCCAGCGCGTGGAGCGACCTCACGTCGGTGGCACCGGGGGGAAGCTGCAGCCCCGCCTGGTGGTACGCGGCCCTGACCAGCGCGGCGCAGCCGTCGCCGTAGCTGACGCCGCCCACCACGATCTCCTTGCGTCCGGCCAGCGAGCGAGCCGTCTCCACGGCGCGCCGCGCGGCGGCCGGGTGGGCGGGACGGGCGGGCGCGGCCGGCTCGACGGCGGTTCGGGCCCCGGCCGGAGCGGGCGGCGCGGCCGGCCTCGGCGGCGCCGCGGCGCAGCCGGCGGCGAGGGCGGCGGTGAGCAGCAGGAGCGTCCGGGGAGCGGCCATCGCGGCGATGCTACCGGCAGGGCGGGACCGGTCCAAGTTTCCTCCACGCGCCCCGGCGCCCAGGTCTTGCAGCCCCGGGCGCCAGCCGGTATGACCGGGCGCTTCATGGTCAGAGAACGCGTCACCGAGCTGGTCCGAGCCGCCCTGGCCCGCGGCGCCGCCGAGGGGAAGTGGCCGGAAGGGGAGGTCGCCTTCTCGGTCGACAGCCCGCGGGATCCGAAGCACGGCGACTTCGCCCTGAACGCCGCCATGGTGCTGGCCAAGCGGGCCGGACGTCCTCCCCGCGAGCTGGCGGTCACCGTGATCGAGGCGCTGCGCGCCGTGGACGGCCGCGGCGACCTCACCTCGCTCGAGGTGGCCGGGCCGGGCTTCATCAACCTGCGGCTCGACCCGGACCTCTGGCTGCGGGCGCTGGAGGAGGCGGTGGCGGCCGGCGGCCGGTACGGCCGCACCGCGGTGGGGCAGGGGAAGAAGGTCATCGTCGAGTTCGTCTCGGCCAACCCCACCGGCCCCATGCACGTCGGCCACGGCCGCAACGCGGTCACCGGCGACGGCGTGCAGAGCCTGCTGCGCTGGGCCGGCTACGACGTGACCCGCGAGTACTACGTCAACGACTACGGCGCGCAGGTCCAGACCCTGGCCCGCTCGGTCCACCTCCGCTACCAGGAGGCGCTGGGCCGCACCGTGGAGTTCCCGGCCAAGGCCTACCCGGGCGAGTACGTGAAGGAGATCGCCGCGGCGCTGGCCGGCGAGTTCGGGGGCCGCTTCCTCGACGCCCCCGAGGCCGAGTGGCTGGACCTCTTCCGCGACCGGGCCGTGGCCCACGTGCTCGGCATGATCCGCGGCGACCTGGCCGCCATCCAGATCCAGTTCGACCAGTGGAGCTCGGAGAAGGCCCTCTACGAGTCGGGCGTGGTGGACCGGTTCATCAAGGACCTCGAGGCCCGTGACCTCGTCTACCTGGGCCAGCTGCCGCCGCCCAAGTCGAAGAAGGGGGCCCCGGCGCCTCCACCGCCGGCCGGCCCGGACGAGGAGGGGATCAGCCCCACCGACCAGCTCACCCTCTTCCGCTCCTCCAGCTTCGGCGACGAGGTGGACCGCCCGGTCAGGAAGGCCGACGGCACCCCCACCTACTTCTGCGCCGACATCGCCTACCACTGGGAGAAGCGCCAGCGGGCCGACCTGCTCATCGACGTGCTCGGCGCCGACCACGGCGGCTACGTGCCGCGGCTCAAGGCGGCCATGGAGGCGCTCGGCCACGCGCGCGCCGACCTGCACGTGGTCCTCATCCAGATGGTCAACCTGACCCGCGGCGGCGAGGCCGTGAAGATGGGCAAGCGGGCCGGCAACGTGGTCTGGCTGCGCGACGTGGTGGAGGAGGTGGGCTGCGACGCCACCCGCTACCTCTTCCTCACCCGCCGCTCCGACGCGCCGCTCGACTTCGACCTCGAGCTCGCCAAGCGGCAGACGCTCGACAACCCGGTCTTCTACGTCCAGTACGGCCACGCCCGGCTCCACGCCATCTTCCGCAAGGCGGCCGAGAGCGGCGTGGCCCTGCCGGCCTTCGACCTCGTGGACGCCCGGCGGCTGACGGCGCCCGGGGAGCTCGACCTGGTCCGGCGCATCGCCGCCTTCCCCGACCTGCTGGCCGGCGCGGCGCAGGCCTTCGAGCCGCACCGGGTGGTCTTCTACCTGCAGGACACCATCGCCGCCTTCCACTCCTGGTACACGCAGGGGAAGCGGACCGGCGAGCGGGTGCTGGGGAGCGACCCGGCCACCACCCGGGCGCGGCTCTTCCTCTGCCGGGCGCTGGCGCAGGTGCTGGCCAACGGGCTCTCGGTGCTGGGGGTCTCGGCGCCGGAGCGCATGGACCTGCCGGAAACTGGCGATATCGGCGCCGAGGCCTAGACTCGCCGCCATCGTCGGTGGGACGGGCCGGTCGGCCCGCGCCCGCCAGGCAGGCGGGCCATGGACAACGAGAACGTCAAGTCGAAGGAGCGGATCGAGCTGTCGCTCGACGGCCGCCAGATCGCGTCGATCGTGGTCGGGGCGCTGGTGCTGCTGGGCGTGGTCTTCGTGCTCGGCCTCAACCTGGGGCGGCAGCTGGCCACCCGGCAGCTCGAGGCCACGCGGGGCGATGCGCTGGCCGCGCTCGATCGGCCGCCGCCCGCTCCCGCGGCGCCCATCTCCGACGACGCGCTCACCTTCCACGACCGCCTCACCAAGGACCGCGCGCCGCCCGCCGAGGAGCCGCCGGCCAGGCCGGCCCCCGCGCCCGCCGCGCCGGCACCGACCCCGGTCGCGGCCCCGGCCGCGGCCGCCGCCCCGGCGCCGCCCACCACCACCGCAGCCGCCACCGGCGCCTTCGCCGTCCAGCTGGTCTCCACGACCAGCCGCGCCGAGGCCGACAAGCTGGCCGGCAAGCTGCAGGAGTTCGGCCCGCGGGTCGAGGCCGCCGAGGTGTCGGGCAAGGGGCGGGTCTACCGCGTGCGGGTCGGCTCGTTCGAGACCCGCGCCGAGGCCGAGAAGATGCTCAAGACCCTCGCACCCCGCACCGGAGGGAAGGGCATGGTCGTCCCCATCCGCGCCCGGTAGAGTCCGCCGCCATGAGCCTCTTCGAGCAGCCGAAGCGCGTCGACAAGCCGTGGGGCCACGAGCTCTGGTGGGCCCAGAGCGAGAAGTACGTGGGGAAGCTGCTGCACGTGAAGGCCGGCTTCCAGCTCTCGCTCCAGTACCACGTGGAGAAGGACGAGACCATCCACCTCGCCTCCGGCCAGATGGTGCTGGTGCTGGGGGAGGGCGACCGGCTGGTCGAGCACGCCATGAAGGTCGGCGAGAGCTACCGGGTCCGGCCCGGGACGGTCCACCGGATGCGCGCCGTCACCGACTGCGACGTCTGGGAGGTCTCCACGCCCGAGGTCGACGACGTGGTCCGCGTGCAGGACGACTACGGGCGCTGATCCGCCGGGCCGCTACCGGCCGGCCAGCAGCAGGCCGAGCGCCGCCACCAGGGCCACCGCCGCCGCCAGCACCGTGAGCACCCAGCGCCCCCCGGTGCGCCGGTGGCGGGAGCCCGCCAGCGCCGGCATGGCGCCGGCCCGGATCCAGCGCTCGTCCTGCTCCTGGCGCACCAGGTCGTCGTCGCCGAGGAACCCCTGGTCGTAGAGCGCGTGGAGGTCGTCGAGCGACGGCACCGTCAGCTCGCGCCCCTCGCGGTCGCGGACCAGGTAGCGCCGGGTGCTCCTCACGCCGGCCCCAGCTCGGCCCCGATGGCCTCGGCCACCTTGAGGCCGTCCACCGCCGACGAGACGATGCCCCCGGCGTAGCCGGCCCCCTCACCGCAGGGATAGACCCCCCGCAGCGCAGGGGACTGGAGGTCGGCGCCGCGCACCAGCCGGCAGGGGGCGCTGGTCCGCGTCTCCACGCCGATCAGCACCGCCTCGTCGGTGACGAAGCCGCGCATGCGGCGGTCGAAGGCCCGCAGCCCGGCCCGCAGGGCCGCCTTCACCTGGGGCGGGTAGAGCGGCTCCAGGTCGGCGTGGGTGAGGCCGGGTCGGTAGCTGGAGCGCCCCGGGGCCGCGCCCGGGCGGCCGGACAGCCAGGCGGCCAGCCGCTGCGCCGGCGCCTTGTAGCCGCCACCGCCCAGCGCGTAGGCGGCCCGCTCCCACTTGCGCTGCCACGCCAGGCCGGCCAGGGGCCCGGTGAAGCCCTCGGCCTCGAAGTCGCCGGGCGAGACCGCCACCACCAGGCCGGCGTTGGCCAGCGGCGAGGAGCGATGCGAGTTGGACATCCCGTTGGTGCACAGCATCTCCGGCTCGGTGGGGGTCGGCACCACCACGCCGCCCGGGCACATGCAGAAGGAGAAGACGCCGCGCGGGGCGCCGCCGAGGCGAGGGTTGTCCGCCAGCTTGTAGTCGGCGGGCGGCAGCCCGGGGTGACGCCTGGCGCCGCCGTACTGGATCGAGTCGATCAGCGGCTGGGGGTGCTCGGCGCGGAAGCCGACCGCGAACGGCTTGGCCTCGATGGGCCAGCCGCGGGCCGCGAAGAGCTCGAAGAGCTCGCGCGCCGAGTTGCCGGGGGCGAGCACCAGCCGGTCCGAGTCGAGGGTCCGGCCGTCGGCGAGGCGCAACCCCGCGAAGCGCCCCTGCGCGCAGCTCGAGGTCGACGGCGCGCGCCTCCCAGAGGAACTGGCAGCCGCCGCGGGTCAGCTCCTCCACCATCGCCGAGATGGCGGAGGGGAGGACGTCGGAGCCGACGTGCGGCTTCCCCTCGGCGAGGATCCGGGACACCCCGCCGAAGCGGGCGAAGAGCTCCACCACGGTGCGGACCGCGGGGTGGTGGATCCCGGTGCCGAGCTTCCCGTCGGTGTAGGCGCCGGCGCCCCCCTCGCCGAAGTTCATGTTCGACTCGCGGTCGAGCGTGCCGTCCCGCATCAGGGCGGCCACGTCGCGGCGGCGCGGGCCGACGGTCCGGCCCCGGTCGACCACCAGCGAGGGGACGCCGCGCTCCAGCAGGCCCCAGGCGCAGAAGAGGCCGGCCGGGCCGGCACCCAGGATGACGGGACGCGCCGCGGGGGAGCGGACCCGGGCCGGCGGCGGCGCCGCCGCGGGGGCGGGGACCACGTCGGGCGGGGGCGAGGCGAGGGGGCCGTCGAGGGAGACCTCCAGGCTCACCAGCCAGCGTGCGTGTCCCTTCTTGCGCGCGTCGAGCGAGCGGCGCAGCACCACCACGTCGCGCAGCGACGCCGGGGCCAGCGAGAGCCGCTCGGCGGCCCGGCGCAGGAGCGCGTCGTCGTCCTCGTCGAGCCAGTGCGGGAGGTTCTGGATCCGGTAACGCATGCTTCCTTCGGGAGGCTGCGGGCTGTCGAGGAGGCGCAAAGCCCGTTACGCACCATGGACAGGGCACAGCGGGCTCATCGCGTATCGACCTACGCAGTCGCCAGCCTAGCGGGTGGGCGCCTCGAAAGACAACCTAGCGATATCAGGCCAGAACACGCTGACCCCTCCGGGTTGGTCCGCAGCTTGCTTTGGCATCCCGCATCGAACCCACGCGGCAGCTCGCATCGACGGGAGACCCTCATGGTACCAGCCAAGCTCGACGTCAAGGGAACCCAGATCCTCGCCAAGACGCTCTTCAAGGAGCTCCGCGGCAGCGGCTACACGCCGAACCAGATCCTGGGGCTCTCGACGGAGCTGATCGACCTGGTCACCAAGGACCTCAAGTCGAACCAGGCCCCGCACCTCGCGGCCGTCGACGGGACGCCCGAGGCGGGGTGGCGCGCGGCCCTCTAGGCCGTCCCGGATCGCCCCGAGCAGGTCGCAGGCAGCACCGAGCAGCGGACGGCGCCCACCCGAGGCGCCGTCCTCTTTTTTGGGGCCCCGGAAGCGCCGGAGTCGTCGTTGACACCCCCGGGCGCTGCAAGTAGCTTGGCCCCCCAATTCTTGACCCTTGCGGGGGGAGGACAGCAACCATGGCGCGCATTGCTATCAATGGTTTCGGTCGGATCGGTCGCTGCGTCCTGCGGGCCGCCATCGAGCGCGGCGAGAAGGACCTGGAGTTCGTCTCCATCAACGACCTCACCGACACCAGGACGCTCGCGCACCTGCTCAAGTACGACTCGGTCCACGGCGTGCTCGACGCCGAGGTGAAGGCCACCGCCACCGGCATCGTCGTGAACGGCAAGGAGATCCAGGTCACGGCCATCAAGAACCCGGCCGAGCTGCCCCACGCGGCCAACAAGATCGACCTGGCCCTCGAGTGCACCGGCCTCTTCACGGCGCGCGAGAAGGCCGAGACCCACCTGGCGGCCGGGGCGCCGCGCGTGCTCATCTCCGCGCCGGCCACCAACCCGGACATCACCATCGCCTTCGGCATCAACCACGCCGCCTACGACAAGGCCAGGCACAAGATCATCTCCAACGCCTCCTGCACCACCAACTGCCTCGTGCCGGTGGCCAAGGTGCTGCTGGAGAGCTTCGGCATCAAGCGTGGCCTGATGACCACCATCCACAGCTACACCAACGACCAGAACCTGCTCGACCTGCCGCACAAGGACCTGCGCCGGGCCCGCGCCGCCGCGCTCTCCATGATCCCGTCCACCACCGGCGCCGCCAAGGCGGTGGCCGAGGTCATCCCGTCGCTCAAGGGGAAGCTGCACGGCACCTCCATCCGCGTCCCCACCCCCAACGTCTCGCTGGTCGACCTGACGGTGGAGCTGGAGAAGGACGCCAGCAAGGACGAGATCAACGCGGCGTTCAAGGCGGCGGCGGCCGGGCCGCTCGAGGGCGTCCTGCAGTACTCCGAGGACCCGACCGTCTCCATCGACTACAACGGCAACCCCCACAGCTCGATCTTCGACGCCACCAACACCTTCGTGCTCGGCGACAAGGGCAACTTCGCCAAGGTGTTCGCCTGGTACGACAACGAGTGGGGCTTCTCCAACCGCATGGTCGACATGGCCAGGCACCTGACCCGCTAGGCGGCGCAGGGGGGAGGGAGGCCATGACGCTCAAGACCATCGACGCGCTGCAGCTGGCCGGGAAGCGGGTCTTCATCCGCGTCGACTTCAACGTCCCGCTCGACGAGCAGGGCAAGGTCACCGACGACGCGCGCATCCGCGCGGCGCTGCCGACCATCACAGCTACGCCATGGCCCAGAAGGCCAGGGTGATCCTGGCCTCCCACCTCGGGCGCCCCAAGGGCAAGCCCGAGGACAAGGTGAAGTTCACGCTGGAGCCGGCCGCCGTCCGCCTGAGCGAGCTGCTCGGGCAGGACGTCATCCTCGCCGACGACTGCATCGGCGACGGCGTCACCAAGCTGGCGCGCGAGCTGCGCGAGGGGCAGGTGCTGCTGCTGGAGAACCTGCGCTTCCACCCCGAGGAGGAGGCCAACGAGGAGGGCTTCTGCAAGGAGCTGGCGGCCCTCTGCGACGTCTGGGTGAACGACGCCTTCGGGACCGCCCACCGGGCCCACGCCTCCACCGCCGGCATGGCCCGCTTCGTCAAGGAGAAGGCGGCCGGCTTCCTCATCAAGAAGGAGGTCGAGTACCTCGGCAAGGCGCTCGGCTCCCCGGCCCGCCCGTTCGTGGCGCTGGTGGGCGGGGCCAAGGTCTCCGACAAGATCAAGGTGCTGGAGAACCTGCTGGCCAAGGCCGACTGCGTCTGCATCGGCGGGGCCATGGCCTACACCTTCCTGGCGGCGCAGGAGGTCCCCGTCGGCAAGAGCCTGGTGGAGAAGGACAAGCTCGAGCTGGCCCGGCAGATCCTCGACAAGGCGAAGCAGCGCAAGGTGGACCTGCTGCTGCCGGTCGACCACGTCTGCGGCGACGCGCCCAAGGAGACCGCCCGGCGGGTGGTGGTGGCGGACCGTGCCATCCCGGCCGACCTGATGGGGCTCGACATCGGCCCGAAGACGCTGGACGCCTACCGGCAGCGGATCCTGGCCGCCGGCACCGTCTTCTGGAACGGCCCCATGGGGCTCTTCGAGCAGAAGCCGTGGGCCGAGGGCACCTTCGGCGTGGCCCAGGCCATGGCGCAGGCCAAGGGCATCACCGTGGTCGGCGGCGGCGACAGCGCGGCGGCCGTGGAGGAGGCCGGGCTGGTCGCCCAGATGAAGCACGTCTCGACCGGCGGCGGCGCCAGCCTCGAGTTCATCGAGGGGCGCGAGCTCCCGGGCGTGAAGGCCTGCGAGGACTGACCATGGCACGCCAGAAGTTCGTCTGCGGCAACTGGAAGATGCACAAGACGGTGGCCGAGGCCACCGCGCTGGTGAAGGAGCTGGCCGCGGGCCTGGCCGGTGACGCCCGCGTGCAGGTGGCGGTGGCGCCGGTCTTCACCGCGCTGCCGGCGGTGGCCGCGGCGCTGGCCGGCTCGCCCATCCAGCTGGCCGCGCAGGACGTCCACTGGGAGGCGCAGGGGGCCTTCACCGGCGAGGTCTCCGCGCCGCTGCTGGCCGACGTGGGCGTCATGCACGTCATCGTCGGCCACAGCGAGCGGCGCCAGCTCTTCGGGGAGACCGACGAGACGGTCCGCAAGAAGGCGGGCGCGGTGCTGTCGGCCGGCCTGCGCCCCATCGTCTGCGTCGGCGAGACGCTGGCCGAGCGGGAGGCCGGACGGACCCTCGAGGTGGTCGGCCGGCAGGTGCGCGGCGGGCTGGCCGGGCTGCCCCCCGCGGCGCTGGCCGCGGTCACCCTGGCCTACGAGCCGGTCTGGGCCATCGGCACCGGCAAGACCGCCACCACGGCGCAGGCGCAGGAGGTCCACGCCGCCCTCCGCGCCATCCTCCGCGAGCTGGGCGGGGCGGTGGCCGACTCCATCCGGATCCAGTACGGCGGCTCGGTGAAGCCCGAGAACGCCGCCGAGCTCATGTCCCAGCCCGACGTCGACGGTGCGCTCGTCGGCGGGGCCAGCCTCAAGGCGGGGGACTTCCTCGCCATCGTGAAAGGTGCACTCCGTTGATCACTCTCGTCACCGTCCTCCACGTCCTCGTCTGCATCTTCCTCATCCTCATCATCCTGCTCCAGGCGGGCAAGGGAGGCGGCATGGGGGCCGCCTTCGGCGGCGCCGGCGCGCAGACCGTCTTCGGTGGGCGGGGCGCCCAGACCTTCCTCGGCAAGGTCACCAGCGTCAGCGCCTTCATCTTCATGCTGACGTCGCTCACCCTGGCCTACAACTCCTCGCGCTCCAAGTCGGTGCTCGACGCCCACGCGGGCTCGGCCCCGACCGCCCCGGCGCCGGCCGCGCCCAGCGCGCCGTTCGAGCCGGCCCAGGCCCCCGCCCCGGCGGCGCCGGCCCCGGCACCGGCACCGGCCAGGTAGCGGCCGGCCGCCCGGCCGCGGGAGAAAAGAAAAGGGACCCGGCCACGGCCGGGTCCCTTCTTCCTTCTCGAGTGCCCAGGGCGGGATTCGAACCCGCACGCCTTGCGGCGCCACCCCCTCAAGATGGTGTGTCTACCAGTTCCACCACCTGGGCTCGAAGCGGGGTCGGTATGTAGCAGAGGCCCGGGGTGGCTGCAAGCACGGGCGCTGGCCCAGGGGGCCGGGCGGCGCGCGCCGATTCGTGGCTAGAATCGGCGCTGCAAGGAGCCCTTCCATGACCCGGCCGCTCGTCATCTTCCTCTCCGGCCGCGAGTGGCCGGAGCGCTACCAGGCGGTCATGCTCGGCGTCACCGCCGCCTCGCTGGGCGACGCCGTCACGGTGGTGCTGGCCTTCGAGGCCCTGCGCGCCTTCGTCGAGGGGCGCTTCGAGGACGGGGCGCCGGCGGCCGCCGCCGCGGCGCGCGTGCCGCCCCTGCTGCCCACGCTGGAGGTGGCACGGCGCGAGCTCGGGCTCAGGGTGGTGGCCTGCGAGACCGCCGTGCGGCTGGCCGGGCTCGAGCCCGACGCCGTCCGCCCCCGGCTCGACGGGCTGGAGCCGCTCCCCTCCCTGTGGCGGCTGGCGCAGCAGGGGCGGGCGCTCTCGTTCTAGCGCGGTGCCCGGCGGAGCGCCTTGCCGCTCCCCGGGGTGCGGGCTATGACCGGACCGCGATGGATGTCTCGAAGAAGAGCGCCCTGGTGATCGGCGCGGGCGGCCTCGGCGGCCCGGCCCTGCTCACCCTGGCCGCCGGCGGCGTCGGCCGGCTGGTGGTGATCGACGACGACGTGGTCGAGACCTCCAACCTCAACCGCCAGCCGCTCTTCGGCGAGGCCGACCTCGGCCAGCCCAAGGCCGTGGTGGCGGCGGCGCGGCTGCAGGCCCTCCACCCCGGGCTCCAGGCCACGGCGCTGACGCGGCGCTTCGACGCCGGGGAGGCCCTCGACCTCGCGGCCGGCGTCGACCTGCTGGTGGACGGGTCGGACAACTTCCCCACCAAGTTCCTCGCCAGCGACGTCGCGGTCAGGGCCGGGAAGCCGCTGGTCCACGGCGGCGTGCTCCGCACCTCGCTCCAGGTCCTCACCGTGGTCCCCGGCTTCTCGGGCTGCGTGCGCTGCTTCTTCGAGGCGCCGCCGCCGCCCGGGCAGGTGCCGTCGTGCGCCGAGGCGGGCATCGTGGGCGCGCTCTCCGCCTTCGCCGGCGGCCTGATGGGCGCCGAGGCGCTCCGCCTGCTGGCCGGCGAGCGGGGCACCTACGCCGGGCGGCTCCTGGTCTACGAGGCCCGCAGCGGGCGCGGCCGGCTGGTGCTGGTGCGCCGGCGCCCCGGCTGCCCGGCCTGCGCCGGCACGCAGCCGCTCGAGCCGAGCGGGCCCGTGGCCGGTCCGGCGCCCCTGGAGGCGGCTCGGTGAGCGCGCGGCCGGCCCCGGCGGCCCGGGTCGACGTGAGGGACTCCGCCTGTCCCATCACCTGGGTCCGGACCCGGATCGCGCTGGAGGGGCTCCGGCTCGGCGAGGTGCTGGAGGTGCTGCTGCGGGAGGGCGAGCCGCTGCAGAACCTGCCCGGCAGCGCGATCGAGGACGGGCACCGCGTGGTGGCGGTCGAGCCGCTCCACGGCGACGGGACGGGCGCGTGGCGGGTCCTGCTGGAGAAGGGGTCGGCGCCGCCGGCGCTGCCATGAGGGGAACGAGGGAGGAGCCGCCGTGTCCGTGATCGTCTCCATCCCGGCGCCGCTGCGCGACCTGGCCGGCGGGAAGGCCGAGGTGACCGCCGCCGGCGCCACCGTCGGCGAGGTCCTCCGGCAGCTGGCGAGGGCCCACCCCCGCCTCGGCGAGCGGCTCCTCGACGAGGCCGGCCAGGTGCGCCGCCAGGTCGGCGTCTTCCTGGGCGACGAGGAGGTGCGCGAGCTGGGCGGGCTGGGCGCGGTGGTCCGCGACGGCGATCGGCTCTGGCTGGTGCCGGCCATCGCCGGCGGCGCCCCCGGGCTCGACGCGGAGCGGATCGCCCGGTGGGCCCGCCACCTGCTGGTCCCGGGCTTCGGGGCCGCCGGGCAGGAGCGGCTCATGGCCGCGCGGGTCCGGGTGGTCGGGGCCGGCGGCCCGGCCACCCCGGCGCTGGTGGGGCTGGCCCAGGCCGGCGTCGGCACCATCTGGATCGACGACCCGGAGGCGATCGGCCCGGCCGACCTGGCCGGGTGGCTCTACCGGCCCGAGGACGTCGGGCAGCCGCGGTCCCCGGTGGCCGCGGCGGCGCTCTCCCGGCTCTCGCGCTTCGTGACCGCGGTGCCGTACCCGGCCGGGGGCGCGCCCTCGGCCGCGCTCATCGCCGCCTCGTCGTCGGTGCAGGGGCTGGCGGCCGCCGAGGTGGCGCGCCGGGCGGGCATTCCCCACGTGGTCCTCGAGCTGGACGGCGAGGCGGGGCAGCTGGTCTCGGTGCCGCCCGGGGCGCCGTGCTTCGCCTGTGGCCGCTTCACCGCGGCCGGTGGACGGCCGCCGGTGCCGGGGGCGCTGGCGCTGGCGTCGCTGGCGGCGCAGGAGCTGCTGCGGCTGCTGGTCGAGCCCGAGGTCCGGGAGGGTCGCCGCGTCGACCTGGTGCGCGGGGTCCCGAGCGTGCGGCCGACGCAGCGGCTCCCGGGGTGCGTCTGCGGCCGGGACGAGGCCGCGGCCGGGGCCTGAGGTGGAGGCGGGCTGGCCGCTGGAGAGGCTGGTGGCGCTGGCCGAAGGCTCGCCGGCCGCGGAGATCTGCGGGCTGCTGGTGCGGCGCGGCGAGGCCGAGGCCGAGCCGTGGCCGATCCGCAACGTGTCGGCGACGCCGATCACGGCCTTCGAGCTCGCCCCGGGGGAGGTGATGGGCGCCCTGCAGCGGCTGGACGGGACCGGGATGCAGCTGGTGGGGATCTACCACTCCCACCTGGCCGGCGGAGCGGCGCTCTCGGCGCGGGACCTGGACGGCGCCCTGGCCGATGGGAGGCCCGTCCTGCCCGGGGTGGCGCAGCTGGTGGTGGCGCTGGAGAGCGGCCGAGCCCGGCTGGTGCGGCTCCACCGCTGGGGTGGCCACGGCTTCGAGGCGACCGATCTCTGGTGGCGCTGAGTGAAGGGCGCCTGGAGCCACCGCCACCTAACCTGCCGACAGAACGCGGGAAAACGAAGCCCGACCCGCGAACTCCACTTGGATCGGGGGCCATGGCGGGCTATACTATGTGTTCACCCCGTATCGAGGTCTGCATGGACTTTCAGCAGAGCACCGGGTTCATCATCTGGCTGACCGGCATGAAGAAGGCCGGGAAGACCACGCTCGCCACCCAGCTGTCGCAGCGGCTGGCGCAGGCGGGGCGCGTGGTCCAGCTGCTCGACGAGGACGGTGAGGCCAAGTTCCTCCTCGAGGGGCTGGGGCCGTCCAAGGAAGGCCAGGTCGCGGCGGTGAAGAGGTTCGGCTACACCGCCAAGGCGGTCGCCCGGGCCGGTGGCATCGCCATCTGCGCGGCGCTCTCGCCGTTCCGCGAGCCGCGCGAGCAGCTGCGCCGGGAGTCGCGCCGCTTCGTCGAGATCTTCGTCGACTGCACCATCGAGAAGCTGATGGATCGCGACGGCAAGGACGCCTACTACAAGAAGGCGATGGTCGGCGAGATCACGCAGGTGGCGGGCGTCGACCTGCCCTACGAGCCGCCGGTCCACGCCGAGCTGGTGCTCCACACCGAGCAGGAGACGGTCGAGGCCAGCCTGACGCGCATCTTCCAGGCCCTGGTCGACGGCAAGTTCATCGGCCCCGCCGAGTTCGGGCGGCTCACCGGCGGGCTCAAGCCGAAGCGGAAGTCGGGCAAGCCGGCCAAGGGCGCCAGGCCGCCCAAGGTGATCAAGGTGGCCGTGGTGAAGAAGGCACCGGCCAAGGCCGCGGCCAAGGTGGCCAAGGCGGCGCGGAAGAGGCGCTGACGCCCCCGGCGGCGCTCCAGCCTTCCCCGTCCGGCGGCGGCACGTTGCGGGCCATGCGCGACGATCTCGAACCGCAGCGGCAGGCGTCGCGCCCGGCGCTCGAGGCGCTGCGGAGCAGGCTGGCGGTCCACCGTTCGCTCCTGGTGGCCTTCTCCGGCGGCGTCGACTCCACCTTCCTGCTGGCGGTGGCCTCCGAGGTGCTCGGCCCCGGCGTGCTGGCGCTCACCGCCCACTCGCCCAGCGTCCCCGAGGCGGAGCGGGCCGAGGCCCGGGCCCTGGCGGCGCGGCTCGGCGTCCGGCACCTCGAGGTGGTGAGCCACGAGGGGGACGACCCGGGCTACACCGCCAACACCGGCCAGCGCTGCTACTTCTGCAAGCGGGAGCTCTACCGGCGCTGCCGCGAGGTGGCGGGGAGGGAGGGCGTGGCGGTGATCGCCGACGGCTTCAACGCCGACGACCGGCGCGATCACCGGCCGGGCCACCGCGCGGCGGAGGAGGCGGGCGTCTGCTCGCCGCTCGCCGAGGCCGGGCTCGGCAAGGCGGCCATCCGGGCCTGGAGCGAGGCCCTCGGCCTGCCGACCTGGGACAAGCCGCAGCTGGCGTGCCTGGCGTCGCGGATCCCCTACGGCACGCCGGTGACCCCGGAGCGCCTGGCCCGGGTGGAGCGGGCCGAGGCGGCGGTGCGGGCCCTCGGGCTCAGGAACTTCCGGGTGCGCCACCACGGCGAGGTGGGGCGGCTGGAGGTGGCGGAGGAGGAGCTGGCCGGCGCCTTCGCGCGCCGGGAGGCGCTGGCGGCAGCGGTGAAGCAGGCCGGCTTCGGCAGCGCGGCGCTCGACCTCGAGCCGTTCCGCTCCGGACGGATGAACGAGCTGGCGGGGATCGCGTTGCCGGTGGTGACCCGGTGAGGCGCGGCGCGCCCACGCCGCCCGGCCGGCTCGCGCTCGCCGTGGTGGCCCTGGCCCTGCTGGCCAGGCCGGGGGCGGCCCTGGGGCTGGAGCCTCGCTTCGACCACCGCGACCAGCAGGGGCTGCTGGCCGAGCTGGAGCTGGCACGCGACGGGGTCGTGGTGGACGGAAAGAACTCCCCGAGCTATCGCACCTCCCTCCGCATCGCCTGGGGCTTCGACCTGAGCGGGGAAGGGGACGAGCTGCAGCTCGGCGGCACGGCGCGGCTGGGGAGCTGGTCCGATCCGGAGGACGTGAAGATCCTCTACGGCCTCGATGCCCGGTACCGCGCCTACTTCGGCTCCGAGGAGCTGAAGACCTTCGTCGAGGTGGGCGTCTGGGCGAGCCTCGCCTCGCGGATGGCGATCGGCGGCCTGGCCGGGATCGGCCTCGCCTATGACCCTTCCCGGGCCTGGGGCTTCTACGGTGCAGCCCGCTTCGGCGGTGGCTTCGGAGAGGCGCGCGTGGCCAGCGTGAGCCTCGGCGCCGGCGTCCAGCTCCGCTGGTAGCCTCCCGGCGCTCGGAAAGGGGAGCAAGCGCCGATTTCTTGCCGGCCAGCTATCGGGTGGTAGCATGTAGGCAAACGTAGTCAATGCACTCCTGGAGCCTACATATGACCACCGACTTCGAGCCCACCTCCAATGAGCCCCCCAACCGCCTGGAACCGATGCTGGTTCGCCTGCCCCCCGCCTTCGCCGCCGAGCTCCGCAACCTGGCCAAGCGGACCCGCGTGCGCCAATCGGACTACCTCCGAGAGGCGGTCGGCGACCTCCTGCTCAAGTATGGCCAGCACCCGATGGCGGGCGAGGCCGACGCATCCCACTGACGCATCGAGTCATCGCCATTCCAGGGTGCCGGGCGGGTAGCTCACGTTCGTCAGCGTGAGCCCCCAGCCCGGGGCGCGGACGCCGCGGTAGCGCTCGCGCCGCTCCAGCAGGTCACGGACCACGGTCGTCGGCGCCAGGCCCAGCCCGGCCGCCACCGCGGTGCCCACCAGGTTCCGGACCATGGCGCGCAGGAATCCGCGCCCCTCCAGCACCACCGCGATCAGCGGCGCGCCGGTGGCCACGATCACCTCGGCGCCGGTGAGCGTCCGGATCGAGCCGCGCTGGTCGCCGGGCCGCGCGAAGCCGAAGAAGTCGTGCTCGCCGACGGCGTGGGCGAGCGCCTGGCCCATGCGGTCGCCGTCGGGAAGCCCGCAGGCCAGCCCCGGGAAGGCCCGCGGGTCGGGCAGGGCCCAGCACCACGGCGCCACCTCCGGCGGCGGGGGCGCGCCGACCAGGTAGACGTAGCGGCGGCTCACGGCCGTGGCGCGGGCGTGGAACCCGGCCGGCGCGCGGGCCGCGCCCAGGCAGAGCAGCGAGTCGGGGGTGGCCGCGTTGACGGCTCGCCGAAGCGCTCCGGGGTCGAGGTCGCGCCGGGCCTGGAAGCCCACCACCTGGTCGAGCGCCGAGACCCCGGCGTCGGTCCGCGCCGCCACCTGCAGCGAGCCGGCCAGGCCCAGCGTCCGGAGGGCGGCCTCGATCGCCTCCTGGACCGTCGGCAGGCCGGGCTGGCGCTGGAAGCCGCGGAAGGCGCGCCCGTCGTAGGCCAGTCGGAGTGCATAGCGGCGCCGTTCCACGTCGTGGTAATTTGACCACGCCCCTTCGCCCGGCGCGAGCCGCCTGGGAACGCGCCGCCGAATGCCCGAGAACGCCCCCGCCCACGCCATCCAGGTCGACGACCCGGCCCTCGAGGGCGGGGACTGGCTCTTCCAGCGCGACGGCCTGGTCTACGGCCCGGTCGAGGGGCGCCGGCTGGCCGAGCTGCTCTACCGGGGCGAGCTGCACGCCGCCTCGCTGGTCTCCAGCGGCGACGGGCGGTGGCAGCCGGTGGGCCACGTCCCCCAGTTCCTCCTCCACGTGAAGAAGGCCGAGGCGGCCCAGCGGGTGGAGCAGGAGGTGACGGGGGCCCGGGCGCTGCGCGCCCGGAAGGCCCGGACCCGGGTGGCCGGGCTGCTGATCGGCGCCCTGGCGCTGGTGGGCGGGGCCGGCGGGCTGGCGCTCTGGCTGGGCCGCGCCGGCGACCACAGCCCCCTGCTCGACGACTTCGGGGCCGGCATCTCCATCGCGGTGCCGGCGCGGATCGGCGTGGCCGGGCGCGGCGGCCCGGGCGAGTTCGAGGTGGCGGTCACGCCGGACGCCCCGGCGCCGCGGGCCGCCAGCGGCACCGCGGGGGGGCGGGCGCTCCCGGCCGCGGCCCAGGCCGACGGCGGAGAGCTGGTGGCGACCCAGTTCGACGCCGCCAGGATCCAGGAGGCCGTCAACCGGCAGCAGCGGACGCTGGCCCCCTGCCTGCGCGCCGAGGCCGAGCGGGCCCCCGACTTCGCCGGCGAGGTGCCCCTCGAGTTCACCATCGGCAACGAGGGCAGGGTGGTCCGGGTGGTCATCGCCGACCCGCGCCTGCGCCAGGGGACGCTGCGCGACTGCTTCGAGCGCGTCCTCCAGGGCTGGAGCTTCGACAGGTTCCCGGGCCAGCGGCCCAGCGTGGCGCTGGTCTTCAAGGTGGGCCGATGACCGGCGCCGGCGAGTCGCTGGCGGCCCGGGCCGAGGCGCTGCCGCCCGGCTCGACGCGGCGGCGGGTGATCGAGGGGGCACGGCGCTTCAAGGCGGCCTGGGTGGAGTTCGCCCGGCTGCTCTCCGAGGTGCGGCGCGGCGAGCTCTGGCGCGAGTGGGGCTACCCGAGCTTCGACCGCTACTGCGCCGCGGAGCTCTTCATCCGCAAGGCCACGGCCGAGAAGCTGACCGCCAGCTACGGCTTCCTGGAGCGGCACGAGCCGCGCCTGGCGCAGGGGGAGGGGGACGAGAAGGCGCCGCCCTTCGAGGTGATCGAGGTGCTGTCGCGCGCCGAGGCGGCGGGCCGGCTCTCGGCCGACGGCTGGAGGGAGCTGCGCGAGGAGGTCCTCGATCGGCCGCCCACGCCCGCGGCCATGACCCGGGCGCTGGCCGAGAGGTTCGGCCCGGAGCCCCGGGCGCCACGCCCGCCGAAGGGGGAGCGCCTGGCGAGGCTGGCGGCGGCCGCCCGGCGCCTGGCCGAGGCCTGCGCCGCCGACGGGGCGGTGCCGCGGGCGGTCGCGGCCCGCGCCGCGGCGCTGGCCGACGAGCTCGAGGGGCTGGGCGAGCCCGGGTGACGCCGCCCGGGCCGGCCCGGTCCGAGAACGGGCGGACCCGGCCGGTCCGGGTTAAGACCTCCATGCCGCCCGGGTTCTTGGGGGGCGCCACGATTCTGGTACCATCGTCCGGGAGAGGGCACGAGTGAGCAGGAAAGAGCACCAGCACGGAAACCTGACCTGTTCGTTCTGCGGCAAGGGGCAGCGCGAGGTGCGCAAGCTCATCGCCGGGCCGACCGTCTACATCTGCGACGAGTGCATCCGGCTCTGCAACGACATCATCGCCGAGGAGGCGCAGCGGGACGAGGGCCGGCCCAGCGTGGCCCTGCCCACGCCGGCCGAGATCAAGAGCTTCCTCGACGAGTACGTGGTCGGCCAGGAGCGCGCCAAGAAGGTGCTGTCGGTCGCCGTCTACAACCACTACAAGCGCGTCTACTCGCGGCGCCCGGCGCGGCCGGCGCGCCCCGGCCAGGCCCGCCCCGGCGGCCCGGACGAGGTCGAGCTGCAGAAGTCCAACATCCTGCTGATCGGGCCGACCGGGTCGGGCAAGACCCTGCTGGCCCAGTCGCTGGCCCGCTTCCTCAACGTCCCCTTCACCATCGCCGACGCCACCTCGCTCACCGAGGCCGGCTACGTCGGCGAGGACGTCGAGAACATCATCCAGAACCTGCTCCACAACGCCGACTACGACGTGGAGAAGGCCAGCCGCGGCATCGTCTACGTCGACGAGATCGACAAGATCGCCCGCAAGGGCGACTCGCCCAGCACCACCCGGGACGTGGGAGGCGAGGGCGTGCAGCAGGCGCTGCTCAAGATCGTCGAGGGGACGCGCGCCAACGTCACCCCGCGCGGCGGCAAGAAGTACAACCAGCAGGAGTACATCCAGGTCGACACCTCCAACGTCCTCTTCATCGTGGGCGGCGCCTTCTGCGGGCTGGAGCAGGTGATCCGCCGGCGCATCGGCGTCAAGGGGCTGGGCTTCGGCGCCACCATCGACCAGAAGGCCGAGGCCTCGCTGGGCGAGCTGCTGGCGCGGGTCGAGCCCCAGGACCTGACGCGCTTCGGGCTGATCCCGGAGTTCGTGGGGCGCCTGCCGGTCATCGCCACGCTCTCCGACCTGAGCGAGGACGACCTGCTCACCATCCTGACGCAGCCGAAGAACGCGCTGGTCAAGCAGTACCAGAAGCTCTTCGACCTGGAGAAGGTCAAGCTCTCCTTCACGCGCGAGGCGCTGCGGGCCACGGCCCACGAGGCCATGCGGCGCAAGTCGGGGGCTCGCGGGCTGCGCGCCATCCTCGAGCAGGCCATGCTCGACATCATGTACGACGTGCCCTATCGCGAGGGCGTCAAGGAGTGCCGCATCACCGATGGCGTGATCCTCAACCGGGAGCCGCCCATCCTGACGTTCGAGAAGGAGAAGAAGCTGGCCTGAGCCTGCGGGGCCTCGCCTGGCGGTGCGCCGGTTCACACCGTGCCGCGCCCGCACCGGTGGCCGGGACGCAACCGCTCGGGTTTCCTGGTGGTCCTCGACGGCACCCTGCTTGCTAGTCCTCGGGGTGTGGCCACGGGGTCGCCGCCGGATTCCGGCTCCCCGGCCGGAGGCCTCATGAGGTCGCGCGCCGCCATCCGCCTGCTGCTCTGCGCCGCCGCCCTCGGCCTCGCCGTCCGGGCCGAGGCCCAGGGCGGGGAATGGGAGGCCATCCCGTCGCCGGCGACGCCGGGCGGCTACGACGTGCAGGTCGACGTCGACGGGGCCGCCCCGGTCACGCTGGAGTCCTTCCAGTCCGGCCTCGCCCCCTACGGCGACTGGGTCCGGACCGGGGCCTACGGCATGGCCTGGCGGCCGCGGGTGGCCCCCGGCTGGCGCCCCTACTTCTACGGCCGCTGGGAGTGGACCAACGAGGGATGGCTCTGGGTCACCGATGAGCCGTTCGGGTGGGCCACCTACCACTACGGCCGCTGGGGCTGGGATGGTGGCCTGGGCTGGGTCTGGGTCCCCGGCTACCAGTGGGCGCCGGCCTGGGTCTCGTGGAGGTACGGCGGGGACGTGGTGGGCTGGGCGCCGCTGGCGCCGGGCCTGTCGCTCTTCGTGACCAGCTACGCCTTCATGGACTCCTGGTGGACCTTCATCCCGTCGGCCCGCTTCTGCGGGACGCCGGTCTGGAGCGCCGCCTACCCGCCGTCGCGCGCCTGGCAGTTCTACGGCGCCACCCGGCCGGCGCCGCCCAGCCCCCGGCCGCCGCCGCTGGGCCCGCCCGGCGCCATCGGAGGCACGGCGCGGCCACCGTCCGCGGCCCGGCCCACGCCGGGCTGGGGTGGCCCGCCGCCGCGCTACATCGAGGAGCGGTCCGGGCGCCCGGTCCAGGCCAGCCGCATCGTGGCGCAGCCGTACCCCGGCGCGCCGCGGGGACGGCCCGGCGAGATCGGCGTCTACCGGCCCGAATCCGCCCCGCGAGGAGGCGTGGCCGGCCCGGGATCGGCAGGGCGCCAGCCCTGGCCATCGTCCCCTCCCGCGGCCAGCCCCCAGCGTCCTGGCGCGTGGCTGGGAGCAGGCCGCGCCACCGGCCCGGGCCCCGGCCAGGCCCGGGGCGGCTCCAGCCGGGCCCGGGAGCGAGGGGCGGCCCCCGGCGGCCCCGCGGGGCGCCCCGGCGCCTTCGCGCGTCGCCCCAGCCCCGGGGTGGCGCCAGCCCGCGAGGCAGCTCCTGGCTCCCTGGCGGCGGCAGTGGTCCCGGGCGGCGGGTGGGGATGGTCGGGCCGGGCGGGGCGCCACCGCTGAGGCGGCGCCCCGGCGCGCCGTTCAGGACGACGTGACGCGGACCGTGGTCTTCATCTGGCGGCCGCTGTCGAGGTCCCTGGCGCTCATGGTCAGGATGCCCTCGACGCTCACCTCGAAGAGGATCTCCAGGCGGGCCTCGCCGGCCGGGCCCGGGTTCACGCCGCTGAAGGTGAACTCGCCGAGCAGCTCGTTGTCGATGGTCTCGGCGTGGTCCCCCTGGAACATGCGCACCACCAGCTCGGTCTGGCCGTCCACCGAGCTGGTGGCGGCGATGGCCCTGGCGTTGGGGATGGGGGCGTTGCGCGGGAAGACCACGTGCATGCTCCCGCCGGCCTGCTCGAGGCCGATGGCCATGGGGATGACGTCGAGCAGCTGGAGCTTGAGGTCGCTGTTGTCCTGGAGCGACCAGCCGTAGAGCGCGGCGCCGATGGCCACCGCCTCGTCGGGGTGGACGCCCTTGGACGGCGGCTTGCCGAAGAACCTGGTGAGCCGCTCCTGGACGATGGGCATGCGGGTCTGGCCGCCCACCAGCATCACCTGGTCGATGTCGGCGGCGGTGATGCCGGCGTCCACCATGACCGAGCCGAGGATCTTGAGGGTGCGGTCGACCAGCGGATGGGTCAGCTTCTCCAGCAGCGTCCGGTCGAACTTGAGCTCGAGGTTGAGCGGCTGCCCCTGCGCCGTCATGGTGATGAAGGGGATGGAGAAGGGGGCCTCGGTGCGGGCCGAGAGGTCGATCTTGGTCCGCTCGGCCAGGTCCTTGATGCGCTGCATGGCCACCGGGTCGGTGGAGAGGTCGATGCCGTACCTGGCCTGGAAGCCGTCCAGCACGTGGCGGATCATGGCGTTGTCGAAGTCGATGCCGCCCAGGAAGATGTCGCCCCCGGTGGCCTTGACCTCGAAGACCCGGTCGCGGATCTCGATGATGGAGACGTCGAAGGTGCCGCCCCCCAGGTCGTAGACCAGGACCCGCTCGGTGAGCTGCTTGCCGAGGCCGTAGGCCAGGGCGGCCGCGGTCGGCTCGTTGATGATCCGGACCACCTCGAGGTCGACGAGCCGCCCCGCCTCCTTGACCGCCTGCCGCTGCCGGTCCGTGAAGTAGGCGGGGACGGTCACCACCGCCCGCTGCACCTTGAAGCCGAGGTGGTCGGCGGCCACGTCGCGGATCTTGTGCAGGATCTTGGCGCTCACCTCGTGGACCGAGAAGGCCCGGCCGTGGCAGTCGACGGCCACGTCGTTCTCGCCGCCGGCGTGGACCTGGTACTGGACCGAGCGCTGCACCGACTCGACCACGTCGTCCTTGGGGGCCCGGCCGATGAGCCGCTTGGTGGCGTAGAGGGTGTTGCGGGGGTTGAGCTGCCACTGGCGCTTGGCCTCGTGGCCGATCAGCTCGTTGCCCTTGTCGTCGATGGCGAAGATGGACGGGATGATCGAATCACCGCCCTTGTAGGGGATGAGCTTCACCTGGCCGTCGCCGTAGGCGACCGCGGCGCAGGAGTTGGTGGTTCCGAGATCGATCCCGATGATGGTGTCGGGGCCAAGCCTGTTCATGCCGTGGGCAGCGTACTACGCGGAGGGCGCCAGCGGCAGGATCCGGACCCGGCGGCCCGCGTCGGGGTGGTGAGGTACATTGCCGGCTCACCGGAACGCCGCCGGAGGGACGATGGACAGCCGGGTCAGCTGGGACGAGTACTTCATGAACATCGCGCGGGTGGTGGCCACCCGCGCGACCTGCGACCGCAAGCACGTCGGCGCGGTGCTGGTGCGCGACAAGACCATCCTCTCGACCGGGTACAACGGGTCGATCCGCGGGCTGCCGCACTGCTCGGAGGCCGGGCACATGATGGAGGACGGGCACTGCGTCCGCACCGTCCACGCCGAGGCCAACGCCATCATCCAGGCGGCCAAGAACGGGGTGGCCATCGACGGCGGCACCGTCTACACCACGGCCTCGCCGTGCTGGCCCTGCTTCAAGCTCATCGCCAACTCGGGCGCGAGCCGGATCGTCTTCGGCGAGTTCTACCGGGACAACCGGATCTTCGAGTACGCGCAGCAGATCGGCATCGAGCTGGTCTCGCTGCAGGTCCCGGCACGCCCCGACCTGCAGCCGGGCGACACCGGCACGCCCAGGCCGGTGGCCGGGACCGGGGGCCCCGGCGGCGGCGAGAAGGCGTGACCCCCGGGACCGGAGCGACCATGGCGGGCGGTGAGGCGGTCCAGATCTACGGCAAGGCGAGCTGCGGCTACACCCGCGCGGCCCGGCAGGACTACGAGGCACGCGGCTGGCGGGTCGAGTACTTCGACGTCAAGGCCGACGCCGCCGCCATGGCCCGGTTCCTGGAGCTGTCGGGCGGCGAGCGGCGGGTCCCGCTCATCGTCGAGCGCGGCCGGGTCACGGTGGGCTTCGGCGGGACCTGAGGGGTCTGACCCGCTCCCGGTCGGGAGCGTTCCTGGGGCAGCGGTGGGCGGGGCTCGGCTCAGCGCTTGCGGAAGAGCTGGCGCCGGCTGCGTGCCGCGGCCGGATCCAGCTCCATCCGCGGGGGCTCGAGCCGGAACTGGTACCACTGCTCGCCGTAGAGCTTCCAGAGCTTGAGCTTCTTGCCGTTCTGGAGGGCCTGCAGCGACTCCTTGAGCTTCTCGTCCTTGGGGGCGGCCGCGGCGCCTCGCCCCAGCACCCGGATGGCGTCGTCGTGGCGCCCTTCCTTCTCGAGGAGCCAGGCGTAGGTGGACCAGGCCAGCCCCTCCTTGGGCGCCACCTTCACCGCCTCCTCCAGCAGCGCCCAGGCGCCGGCCAGGTCCTTCTTCCGGTAGCGGGCCGCGGCGAGGATGCCCCGGGAGAGCCAGTCGCGGTTGAGCAGCTTGGCCAGCCAGCCGCCGGGCTGCCCGGCCTCCAGCTCGGGGAGGGCGGCGTCGAGGTCGTCGGTCACGTAGCGCAGCATGCCGATGGAGGCGTGCAGCTGCGCGCCCGCCAGGAACTGCCAGGGGGCCAGCGAGAAGCCGGACTGGAGGGCCGCCACCGCCTTCTCGACGTGGCGGGCCATCAGCTCCTTCTGGACGATGGCGTTGATGGCCTCCAGCCGCCTGCGGATGCGGAAGGCCAGGTAGACGTAGAGGGCGGAGGCCACCACCAGCCCGGGGAAGAAGGCGGCCACCCAGCCAAAGCTGGTCCCGAGGGCGATGGCGAGGGCGACGAGGGCCCCGGCGGCGAGGCTGATGAGCAGGCTGTACATGGCGGCTCCAGGCGGGCGGACGGCGGACCAATACACGCCCGTTCACCCCCGCCGCAAGGGGAAACGGCCTCGTCGGCGCGAGGAGATGGCCCTCCCCGGACTCGAACCGGGACGGGGGGTTGCCCCACTCGATTTTGAGTCGAGCGCGTTTACCGTTTCGCCAGAGGGCCGGGGACCACGTCGCCGACGCCGCAGTCTCGCACGTTAACAGAGATTCGGGATTGCCGTCCGGGATTTTGTCGATATACTCCCTCAAAGTCGATTTGACCGAAGGTTGATGCCCCACGTCAATCTCGCCTCAATCCAATCAGGAGTCCCCCATGGCTCGCCCCGCCGCCGTCTCTCTCGATGACCTCGTGAAGCGCAGCATCGAAGGGGTGGTGGAGCGCGTCGCCGCCACCATCTCCCGCTCCATCGCCGAGACGGTGGCGCAGCGGCTCGAGGCCGAGCTGAAGAAGACGGTGGGGAAGGGGGGGCGGAGCCGCCGCGGGCGTGGCAGCGGCACGCGCCCCCGCGCCGAGATCACCAGGTGGGCCGCCGACCGTCGGGCTCGCCGGGTGCCGACCTTCGTGATCGAGATGACCGGCCTGAAGACCAAGAAGGCCATCGTCGGCAAGTACGGGGACGGCGTGGTCTTCGAGAAGGGAAAGCCGGCGCCCAAGGCCAGGTAGCCAGGCGGGCGCTCGAGCTAGCGCCGCTTCCTGGTCGAGGCGGGCCGGCGGCGGTGGCTGCGGGCGGGAGCCTCCGGGCCGGACGGCTTCGATCCAGCGGGAGGGGAGGCCGGCGCGGCGGAGGCTTCCGGCGCGGCGGAGTTCCCCGGCGTGGCGGAGGCCCCCGGCGCGGCGGGAGCCACTGGCTTCTCCGCCGGGGGCGTGGCCGACTCGGCGCCTTCGGCCTTCCCCGGGCGCGGTGTCGCGTAGAGATCGGCGTGCCAGCCGCCGCCCTTGAGCTGGAAGCTGGTCCGGGAGACGGCGCGCGCCATCCGCTTGCTGCCGCACTTCGGGCAGGGGGGAGGGCGCTCCCCCACGCGCTGCACGACCTCGGACAGCTCCCCGCACCTGGCGCAACGGAACTCGTAGATGGGCATGTGGTCTCCTCGGTGCCAGCGACGGGACGGGAATCGCTCAGCGGACGGGGCCCCGGCGGCGGCCGGGGGGGCGTGAGGCCGGCGGACGCGGGCCGGAGGGCCGCCTCGTCAGCGGACGCCCGGTGGTCGACGGCCGGGAGGGGGACGGCCGGGAGGGGGACGGCCGCCCCGCGGGCGGTCGCCCGCGGACGGTCGCCCGCGGACGGTCGCCCAGCGGACGGGCGCGCGCCGGACGGGCGGCCCATGGAGGGGCGGGCGCCAGGCGGACGCCCGGCGGAAGGTCGCGTCCCGGACGGGCGGGCCGGCGCCGGTCGCGCCCCGGACGGACGCGTGGCCGACGGCCGCCGCACCGGTGACCCTGGTCCGCCGCCGGGTCCAGGGGCGCGCGGCGGCGACCGCTGGCTCCCTCGCGAGGGGGCGGTGGCCGGTGGCGGCTGTGGAGGGCGGCGGCGCCCGCAGCTCGACGCCGAGGCGGGCCAGGAGCTCCCGCACCGCGGCGCCCGGGAGGGACAGGGTCCTGGCCAGCCCCAGCTCCAGCGGCTCGCCGGTGGTGGAGAGGGCCCGGAGGTGCTCGGGCAGCCGCTCCGCCAGGTCGCGCTCGAACTCCCCGAGCAGGTCGAGGTCGGCCAGCTTGTCGGCGCTCCCCACCAGCAGCAGGGCCCGCTCCGAGAGCGTGGCCCGCGATCGAAGGTCCCGGCGCCGCGCCTCGCGCAGCCGCCTCACGTCGGCATCGAGCCCCAGCCTGCCGATGGACGCACCGAGGCTGGCCGGCCCGTGGCCGAGCGCGGCCGCGGCCTGGCCGAGGACCCCGCCGGCCGCCCGGACCGCATGGAGCAGCTCGTCCCGCTCGCGTCGGGCGAAGGTCCGGGCCAGGCCATGGTGCTCCAGCGCCGCGTCGAGGTCGGCGTCCCCCAGCGGCTCCCCGTCGGCCCGGCGGTAGGTCGCGGCGATGGCGGCGACCAGCCGGGGCCGGCGCCCGCCGTGGGTGCGGAACAGCCGCTCCAGCACGCCGCGTCCCGCCGGGAGCAGCAGCTCCTCGAAGAGCGGCCGGCGAGGGGGCTCGGGCGCGGGACTCGGCGCGTCCGTCCGCGCCTTGCGCACCACCGGCTGCCCGCGGCGGGAGCGCTTCGCGGCGCCCGCCCTCGGCGTGGCACCGCGTGCCGCGGCGGGCGTCGGCGGGGGCGGTGCGGCCGGCTCGGCCACGGGGCGCGGGTAGCGCTGCTCCCGCTCCCGCTCGGCCGCCACGTCGGCCGGAACGCCCCGCGCCAGGTCGGCCAGCGCCTGGGGGCCGAGGGGGCGGGCCGGCGGCGGGTCGGCCAGCAGGGCGCGCAGCGCCAGCAGCTGGTCCCAGCCCAGGCCCTGCAACGCCACGCGGACCTCGCCCGGGGTGGTCTGCCGACCGGCCTCGGCGCACCAGCGCACCGCCCGCTCGATGGTCTCCAGCTCCAGCTCTGCCATGGGGGCGCACCCTGCGACGGCGGCCGCGTCCAGTCAAGGCGAGCCCGCCGGGCGGCGAGGTTGCCCGTGGCGTCCTCGCGTGGTTGACTCGAGGCCATGTCGACCGAGCCGAACACGCGCGACGACGGCGTCCCCGGCGCCGTCCCGTACCTGCGCTGGATCCTCTTCGCCATCCTGCTGGTGGCCGCCTCCGCGGCCCTCATCGGCCTGCCGCGGGCCGAGGCGGGCGGCTGGTCGATCTGGCTGCGGCTGGTCCCGGTCCTGCTGCTGGTCCTCTTCATCGGCGGCTACGCCACCTATCGCTTCACGCTGGTCCGGGCCGGCCACTACCCGGCCGGCAAGGCGCTGGTGCGGGTGGCCATGCTGCTCCTCCTCACCCTGGCCATCACCGGCATCGCCCTCGACCGGCCGCCCCCCGTGGCCCCGGTGCCCGGCGTCGACCTGGCCGGGCCGCTCGCCAGCCCCGAGCCCGTGGTGCGGGCCGTGGCCAGCGAGGTGGCTCGCCACCGGCCCCGCCCCGAGGCGCTGGGCCACGTGCCGAGGCTGATCGCCCTGCTCGACGACGAGTCGCCGCTGGTCCGGCGCGAGGCCCACGCCACGCTGGTGGCGCTGGCCGGGCGGGACCTCGGCGAGGGGCCGGGGGCCGCCGATCGCTGGCGCCGGTTCTGGAGCGCCAGCGGCGTGACGGCCGCTCCCTGACCCCGATCCGGGCCCGGGCCCGGGCCGCGGCCGGAAGGGGTTGCCAGCCGGCCGGGTTCTTGATAATGAGAACCGTTATCAAGATGCCCTCGACCTCCCAGACCAGCCGCTCCGGGCCGCGCCGGGCCGCCCGCCGGGCCCCGGACCACGCCCGGGCCGGCCGCGCCGCGCTGCAGTCCGAGATCGCCCGGCTCGGGCTGAAGCGCTCGCGGCAGCGCGACCTGGTGGCGGACACCTTCTTCGACATGGGCGGCCACGTCTCGGTGGAGCAGCTGGTGGCCGCGGCGCGCCGCACCGATCCGCGGGTCAGCGTGGCCACCGTCTACCGGACCATGAAGCTGCTGGCCGACTGCGGGCTGGCCTTCCCCCGCCAGTTCGACGGCTCGCAGACCCGCTACGAGCCGGCGGCCGGCCGCCCCCACCACGACCACCTCATCTGCACCCGCTGCGGGTCGATCGAGGAGTTCGCCGAGGAGCGGATCGAGACGCTCCAGGCGCGGGTGGCGCAGGGCCACGGCTTCGAGGTGGAGACCCACAAGCTCGAGCTCTACGGGCGCTGCGCGGCCTGCCGGCGCGGCGCGGCGCGCGAGGCCAGGCCATGACGCCGCCGCCGCCCGCCAGCGCGCAGGTCCTCGAGGCCAAGCAGGTGGTGGCGCCGGCGCGCTCGGTGATCCTCGTCGGCAACCCCAACGTCGGAAAGAGCGTCCTCTTCGGCGCGCTCACCGGCCGGTACGTCACGGTCTCCAACTACCCGGGCACCACCGTGGAGGTCACCCGCGGCACGGCCACCATCGACGGTGCGCCGTGGCACGTGATGGACACGCCGGGCACCAACAACCTCCTGCCCATGTCGGAGGACGAGCAGGTCACCCGGGACATCCTCCAGGCCGAGACCGGCTACGTGGCCATCCAGGTCTGCGACGCCAAGAACCTGCGGCGGGGGCTGCTGCTGACGTCGCAGCTGGCCGAGGCCGGCGTGCCGTTCCTCCTGGCCCTCAACATGGCCGACGAGGCCGCCAGCCGGGGCTTCCACGTCGACGAGGCCCGCCTGGCCGAGGCGCTGGGCGTCGACGTGGTGCCCACCGTGGCGGTGCAGCGCCAGGGGCTGGCCACGCTGCAGGCGCGCCTCGCCGCGGCGCGGGTCTCCAGCTTCGTCCCCCGGTACGACGAGGCCATCGAGGCGGCGCTGGCCGAGGTGGCGCCGCTCATGCCCCGGGGTGGCCTGGGCGCGCGGGCCCTCGGCCTGATGGCCCTGGTGGGGGACGACTCGCTGCGCCAGCTGCTCACGGCGAGGCTCACCCCGGCGGCCCTGGCGCGGGTGGACGAGGTGCAGCGCGCCCTGGCCGCCCGGTACCCCGAGTCGCTGCGGTTCGTGGTCGCCAGGCAGCGGCTGATGGCGGTCGACCGGCTCCACGACGCGGTGGTCACCCGCGGCGCCCGCTCGGCCGGCAGCGACTTCGGGCGGCGGCTGGGGGCCTGGTCGACCCACCCGCTCTACGGGATCCCGCTGCTGCTGCTGGTGCTCTTCCTGTCCTGGCTCTTCGTCGGCCTCTTCGGGGCCGGGACGGCGGTCAACTTCCTCGAGCAGACCGTCTTCCACCAGTACCTGGTGCCGTGGACCGAGGCGGGGCTCCGGGCGGTCCTCCCCGGCGGCGCGGTGAGCGAGTTCCTCATCGGCCCGCCCGGCGTGCCCTACCAGGAGCACGGCGGCTTCATCGTCGGCCGCTACGGCCTGGTCTCGATGGGGCTCTCCTACGCCGTGGCCATCGTGCTGCCCATCGTCGCCACCTTCTTCGTGGCCTTCTCCATCCTCGAGGACTCCGGCTACCTGCCGCGCCTGGCGGTGATGGTGAACCAGGTCTTCAAGCGGATGGGGCTGAACGGGAAGGCCGTGCTGCCCATGGTGCTCGGCCTGGGCTGCGACACCATGGCCACCATGACGGCGCGGATCATGGAGACCCGCAAGGAGCGGGTCATCGTCACGCTGCTGCTGGCGCTGGCGGTCCCCTGCAGCGCCCAGCTGGCGGTGATCCTGGCCATGACCGCGGGCCTGCCGGCGGCCGCGCTGCTCTGGTTCGGCGGCACGCTGCTGGCGGTGATCTTCCTCATCGGCTGGCTGGCCGCCAAGGTCATCCCGGGGCGCGGCTCGGACTTCATGCTCGAGCTCCCGCCGCTGCGGCTGCCGCAGATGGGCAACGTCGCCGTCAAGACCCTGGCGCGCATCGAGTGGTACCTGCGCGAGGCCATGCCGCTGTTCCTGCTGGGGACGCTGCTGCTGTGGGGCATGGACCGCTTCCACCTGCTGGCCGCCCTGGAGCGGGCCGCCGAGCCGATCATGTCCGGGGTGCTGGGGCTGCCCAAGGAGGCGGCCGGCGCCTTCATCCTCGGCTTCCTGCGGCGCGACTACGCGGCGGCCGGGCTCTTCGCCCACTACCAGCCCTACCTGGCCGCCGGCACCATGACGCGGTCGATGGAGATCGAGGTGGTGGTGGCGCTGGTCACCATCACGCTGTTCATCCCCTGCATCGCCAACTTCTTCATGATCCTGAAGGAGCGCGGGCTGAAGACCGGCCTGGCCATGATGGGGTTCATCCTGCCGTTCTCGGTGGGCGTGGGCGCGCTGGTGAACCAGCTGATGCGGTGGGTGTACTGATGCCCGGTCCCGGCGCCGCCCGCCTCGAGCACTGCCCGCTCTGCGGGGTCGACTTCGACGCCTCGGGGCAGGGCTGCCGGCCCAGCTGTCCCATGGCGGCCGGGTGCCACGTGGTCTGCTGCCCGGGGTGCGGCTACAGCTTCCCGCAGGAGAACACCGGGCTGGCCGGCCGGCTCAAGCGGTTCCTCGAGGAGCGCCGCCGCGCCGCGGCGGAGAAGGGGAGCGTCACCTGACCACCATGCCGTCGCGCCGGCTCGAGGAGCTGCTCGAGACCGTCTTCACCGAGCACGAGGAGGGGCGCGACCAGGCCGCGACGGTCCTGGCGCGCGCCGCGGCGGCGCACGCCCCCGACGCCGCCCGCGCCGATCTCGAGGCCCTGGCCGCCGACGGCCTGCTGCTGCTCGACGGCCCCCGCGTGGCCCTCACCGCCGCCGGCGAGGCGCGCGCCCGGGACGTGGTGCGGCGGCACCGGCTCACCGAGCGGCTCTTCAAGGACCTGCTGGCGGTCTCCGAGTCGACCATGGAGGACCAGGCCTGCGAGCTGGAGCACATCCTCTCCCCCGAGGCGACCGAGTCGGTCTGCACCCTGCTGGGCCACCCGCCCACCTGTCCGCACGGCCGGCCCATCCCGCCGGGGGCCTGCTGCGGGGCCTTCCAGAGGACGCTGCGGCCGCTGGTGACCGGGCTGCGCCACTTCGAGCTGGGCGCCACCGGGCGCATCGTCTTCATCGCCCCCAAGTTCCACGACCGGATGGACCGGCTGGCCGCGCTCGGCGTCATCCCGGGCAGCGAGGTGCGCCTCCACCAGCGCTCGCCGTCCTACGTCATCGAGATCGGCGAGACCACCATCGCCCTCGACCCCGAGATCGCCGGCGAGATCTTCGTCAAGCCCGTCGAGCGGCGATAGCCAGGCCGCGCCGACGGCGCCGGCCGCCCCGCCGCTATCGGGAGATTTCTGGACGGGGCGGGACCCGCTGGTAGCTTCGGCGACGGGTCATCCGAATGTCCTGGCACCCTGGGCGCAAAGCCTCGCTGGCGCTGCTCGGCGCTGCCATCCTCCTGGCGGTGGCCGGCGCCCTCGATCCGTCCGGGCTCGGCAAGAGCTTCCGGCTCCAGGAGGAGTGCCTCCGCCTGGCCGACGAGAACGACCGGCTCCAGGCCGAGAACCACCGGCTGGCCCGCGAGGCCCGGGCGCTGCTCACCGATCCCAAGGCGAGGGAGCGCGCCGCGCGCGAGGAGCTCCGCTTCATCCGCGCCGGCGAGCTCATCTACCGGCTCGACGCCCGGGCCCCGGGAGCGCCGTGAGGCCGGCCCGCGTCCCGCCGCCGCCCGCGGCGCGGGGGCCGGTCGGCTCCACCGCGACCGTCCAGGCGCGGCTGGCGGCGCAGCGGCCGCGCCCGGTGGCGGTGAGGCTCTACGCCTCGCTGCTGGGCGACGCCGGCCCGCTGGGGGCCCCGGCGCGGCGGCGGCTCCGCGGCTTCCTGCTCCGCTCGCTGCCGGCCGCCGGCGTGGTGGCGGGCGCGGCGCTGGCGACGCTGAGGGTCTTCGAGGCCGAGGTGCAGGGGCCCCCGCAGCTGGCGGCGCTGGCCACGCTGGCCGTCCTGCTGGTCTCGGTGGTGTGGCGGCGGGCCCGGCGGGCCACCCGCGGCGTCCGGGCCGGCTACCGGGAGCAGCTGGAGCTGGGCGGGCTCTTCGTGGTGGCGTCGGTGGCGCTGGTGCAGGCGACCGGGGCCGGGGCCGTCGAGCCGCCGCTGCAGCCGGTCATCTACCTGGTGATGGCCTTCCTGGTGGCGTTCCTGGCCCGCCCGGTCGGGCTGGCCATGGTGCTGCTCGCGGTGGGGCTGGAGGCCGGCCCATGGTGGCAGCGCGGCGCCGAGCCCGCCGCGCTGGCCGTCCCGCTCACCCACGCCGGCTTCATCGCGCTCTTCGCGCTGCTCTACCACGGGGTGCTGGCCGCCCAGCTGGCCGCCACCCGGCGGGCCGAGCGCGACGCGGTGGCGCGGCGGCTGCGCGAGATCGGCGAGCGGGCCGTGGAGTTCCGCCTGCTGGCCCCCCGCGCCGAGGCCGGCGGCGAGCGGCCCGAGGATGGGCCCCGCTGGATCGACGGCGCGGTGCACGAGGTGGAGGCCGCCGTGCGCGGCGCGGTGGAGGTGGCGGTGACGGCCCTGCACGCCGACACCTGCGCGGTCTACCTGCTCTCGGCCGACGACCAGCGGCTGCTGCTGCGCGAGTGCCGGGCCGCCACCGACAGCGTCGCCGCCGAGGTGCCGGCCGGGGAGGGGGCGCTGGGCGGCGCGGTGCGCCGGGGGGCTCCGGTGAGGCTCCACGGCGAGGTGCGGGCCGCCAGCTACCACCTCGACGGCCGGCGGCTGGGGGCGCTGCTGGCGGTGCCGCTCCTCGACCGGCGCGGCGGGCACGTCCGCGGCGTGCTGGTCGCCGATCGGTTCGAGGCCAGGCCCTTCACCGACGAGGAGGAGCGGCTGCTGGTGACCCTGGCGGGCGAGATCCAGCGCGCGGTGGCCTCCGAGCGGATCATGGAGGACCTGAAGCAGACCCGCGACGAGAAGGAGCGCTTCTTCCAGGCCATCGAGCGGCTCAACCGGGCCACCAAGCTGGACGAGGTGACCGAGGTCTCCATCGAGGTGGCCCGCGCCCTGGTGGAGGGGATCGACTTCGGCGCGGTCACCCTGGTGGAGCACGACGGCGGCTCGGCCCGCCACCGGGTGGCCAGGGCCTGGAGCGCGGCGGGGGGCACGAGCCCGGTCCTCGACGGGCTGGCGTTCGGGGACGACGCCGGCAGCCTGGTGGCGTCGGCGGTCCGGCTCCAGGCCAGCCTCCCCGGCACCGGCCTGGAGGTGGCCAAGGCGGTGGTCTTCGACGCCGCCACGCGGCTCAAGGGGCTGGCGTCGATCAAGGTGGTGCCGCTGCGGGCCCAGCCGCTGCGCGCCGAGGACCCGCCGGTGCTGGGGACCCTGGTGCTCGGCTCGCGCCGCCCCGACGCCTTCACCGCCGACCGGGTCCGCCAGCTCGAGGTGCTGGCCCTGCAGGCGGCGGAGACCATCCAGCGGGCCCGCCTCTTCGACGCCACCGAGCGGATGGCCACCACCGACGGGCTGACCGGGCTGCTCAACCACCGCACCTTCCAGGGCCGGCTCGACGAGCACCTGCTGGCCGCGCAGCGCTATGGCCGCACCCTCTCCCTGATCCTCTGCGACATCGACCACTTCAAGTCGGTCAACGACACCTACGGCCACCCGGCCGGCGACCAGGTGCTGCGCGGCGTGGCCCGCGTCCTGGCCCGGGAGGCGCGGACCACCGACCTGGTGGCGCGCTACGGCGGAGAGGAGTTCGCGGTGGTCATGCCGGAGACCGACGGCGCCGGCGCCATGGTGATCGCCGAGCGCATCCGCGAGCGCATCGCCCAGGTCGTCACCCAGACCTCCCAGGGGCCGCTGCAGGTGACCATGTCGCTGGGGGTGGCCACCTCCCCGGAGGACGGCCAGAGGAAGGCCGAGCTGATCGGGCGGGCGGACGCCAGCCTCTACCACGCCAAGCGGCACGGGCGGAACCGGAGCGTGGCGGCCCGCCAGCTCAAGGGCGCCGCCCGGACCACCGGCTGATTCGCGCCGGCGCCGCCTCTCCGGTGGTGGCGCGGAGTCCCCGCCTGTTACACTCCCCGGGCCGCCACTCCAGGGCGGTCGCGAGGAGCCGCACCGGCGTGAAAAAGAACTTCGTCCTCGACACCAACGTCCTGCTGCACGATCCCAAGAGCCTGTTCGGGTTCGACGACAACGACGTCGTCATCCCCATCCACGTCATCGAGGAGATCGACAACTTCAAGCGGGACCTCTCCTCGCTGGGCCGGAACGCCAGGCAGGTCTCCCGCTCGCTCGACGAGTTCCGCCTGGCGGGCAAGCTGCGGGACGGCGTGTCGATCGGGCCCGGCAAGGGCCGCCTGCGCGTGCTCTTCGCCGACCGCAAGCTGCCGCCCGAGGTGGGCGACGGCCAGATCACCGACGACAAGATCCTGGCGGTGGCGCTCGACCTGCTCACCAAGGAGAAGGGGACGCCCTGCGTCTTCGTCTCCAAGGACACCAACCTCCGCATCCGCGCCGACGCGCTCGGGCTGCACGCCGAGGACTACGACGTCGAGGGGGTGGAGATCGACGAGCTCTGGAGCGGGGTGGCCGAGCTCGACGTCGACCCCGAGGTGGTGAACGAGTTCTACGCCGCCGGCGCGGTGGCCTGCCCGGACGGACTGCCCGCGCCGCCCCCCAACGCCTACGTGGTGCTGCGCGACCGGCAGGCGCCGCAGCACAGCGCGGTGGGCAAGTACAGCGCGGCCCGGGGCGCCTTCGTCCAGCTCATCAAGACCCCCAAGGAAGGGGTCTGGGGGATCCGCCCCCGCAACAAGGAGCAGTCCTTCGCCCTGGACGTGCTGCTCAACGACGAGATCCGCCTGGTCACCATGGTCGGCAAGGCCGGCACCGGCAAGACGCTGCTGGCCATCGCGGCCGGACTGCAGAAGTCGATGGAGGAGTCGGTCTACCAGAAGCTGCTGGTCTCCCGGCCCATCTTCCCGCTGGGCCGCGACATCGGCTACCTGCCCGGCTCGGTGGAGGAGAAGCTCAACCCCTGGATGCAGCCCATCTTCGACAACGTCGAGTACCTGATGAACCTCTCGCGCTCGGAGAAGAAGGCCGGGCGCGGCTGGCACGAGCTGATGGACCTCGGCATCCTCGAGATCGAGCCGCTCACCTACATCCGCGGCCGCTCCATCCCCAACCAGTTCATCATCGTGGACGAGGCCCAGAACCTCACGCCCCACGAGGTGAAGACCATCATCACCCGGGCCGGCGACGGCACCAAGATCGTGCTCACCGGCGACCCCTACCAGATCGACAACCCCTACGTGGACCAGACCAACAACGGCCTGGTCCACGTGGTGACCCGGTTCAAGGACGAGCGGCTGGCCGGGCACATCACCCTGTCCAAGGGCGAGCGGTCGCCGCTGGCCGAGCTGGCCGCCAACCTGCTGTAGCGCGCGGAGGCGGGGACGGGGCGGCCTCGAGGCCGGGCCCGGCGCGGCGGTGGCCGGGCTGCCGGCGGCCAGGCCGCCAGGCGGTCAGGCGACGGCGCCGCGGAAATCGATCAGCTCGACCGGGTCGGGCGCCATGCCGAACGACACGGCGTCGCGCCAGCCCTCGGCGTCGCCGCCGACCTGGAGCGGCATGGGGCGCTCGAAGCGCAGCGCGACCTGGTCGGCGTGGAAGTCGACGATCTTCTCGTGGGCGAAGTCGCCCGACCAGATGCGCTGCAGGTTCATGAGCAGGGTGGACACCGGCAGGTCCGAGACCACCCGCAGGTGCATCAGGCCGCGCGCCTTGTCGGCGTGCGGGAAGATCCGCAGGCCCATGCCGTAGAAGGGGACGGTGCTGGCCCCCGCCATCATGCAGGGGCCGGCGTAGAGCAGCTCGCCGGGACCGATGACCGGGCCCAGCCGGCGCCCCTGGCCGTCGAGCCGCCATGCCTCGCGGCCGGAGTTGACGATCTCGCAGTAGGTGGGGCGGCGCTCCAGCAGCTGGCGCGGCGCCGAGCGGAGCGCCACCGCCAGGCCGTAGCCGGCCACCCCGAGCCCGAGCGACTGCAGCGGCGTGCCGGACAGCCGCTCCTTCAGCCAGAGGTAGTCGTTGAGGATGGCGGCATCGACCCCCACGCCGGCAAACGGGGTGCGGCGCCCCTCGCAGGTGACCAGGTCGACGGGGCGGGTGGCGTGGATCCGGCCGGCCAGGAAGCGGGAGAGGTCCCGGACGTGGTGGCGCGGCGTGGCGCCCACCATCTCGGCCACCGCGTTGCCCGTCCCCAGGGCCAGCACGCCGAAGCGGGGCGCCCGCTGGTGGCGGCGCTCGGAGGCGTCGATGATCCGGTTGACCCAGGAGACGAAGGTGCCGTCCCCGCCGCCGGTGAAGACGGTCTGGTAGCGGCGCGCCACCACCCAGTCGGCGATCTCGGCGGCCTCCTCCTCCCCGTGCGAGAGGTAGAGGTCCTCGTGCGGGACCAGCTCGGAGAGGGCCTGGCGGACCTGCTTGTTGACGGCCTTGGCCCGCGCGTTGAGCAGCACGGCGACCCCTCGCGGCCGGGCGGAGAAGGGCAGGACGGGGGCTTCGAGACGCTGGGCGCTGGCGACCAGTTGGATCATTCGTTCCCCGAGGAAGGGCCTGACACGCTTGTCCTGTACCGAGAGCAAGGCATATGCCACGTCGCGTCACATGCGAACCTTCATGATACCGGGCCGTTACGGTGTGGGCGGACAACCTACAGCCAGCGAGGAGCGTGAAGCCAGGGTGGCTGCCGCGAAGCCGGCTACGCACCCGGCCGGGCCGTCGCGAAGTGCTCCCGGATGCATTTGACACGTCGAGACGGGTGCTTAGGTTGCGGTCGACCAGGAGGGTCAAGGACACATGGGCAAGATCATCGGCATCGACCTCGGCACCACCAACTCGGTGGTCGCCATCATGGACGGGAAGGACCCCGTCGTCATCGCCAACGAGGAGGGCGCCCGCATCACGCCGTCGGTGGTGGGGTACGCCAAGGACGGCGAGCGGCTGGTGGGGCAGGTGGCCAAGCGCCAGGCCATCACCAACCCCGAGAAGACCATCTACTCCATCAAGCGCTTCATGGGCCGCCGCTTCAACGAGGTCGGCGAGGAGTCCAAGCGGGTGCCCTACAAGGTCGTGGAGGGACCGAACGGCGACGCCCGCGATCGAGATCGACGGGAAGCAGAACAGCCCGCCCGAGATCAGCGCGCAGGTGCTGCTCAAGCTGAAGCGGGCCGCCGAGAACTACCTCGGCGAGAAGGTGACCGACGCGGTCATCACCGTGCCGGCCTACTTCAACGACGCCCAGCGCCAGGCCACCAAGGACGCCGGCGAGATCGCCGGCCTGAACGTCCGGCGCATCGTCAACGAGCCGACCGCGGCGGCGCTGGCCTACGGCCTCGACAAGAAGAAGAACGAGAAGATCGCCGTCTACGACTTCGGCGGCGGCACCTTCGACATCTCCATCCTCGAGGTCGGCGAGAACGTGGTCGAGGTGCTGGCCACCAACGGCGACACCCACCTGGGCGGCGACAACATCGACCAGCGGATCATCGACTGGCTGATCGCCGAGTTCAAGAAGGACAGCGGCCTCGACGTCTCCAAGGACAAGATGGTCCTGCAGCGGCTCAAGGAGGCGGCCGAGAAGGCCAAGATCGAGCTCTCCTCGACCATGGAGACCGAGATCAACCTGCCGTTCCTCACCGCCGACCAGTCCGGCCCGAAGCACCTGGGCATGCAAGCTGTCCCGCGCCAAGCTGGAGCAGCTGGTGGCCGACCTCGTCGAGCGGTCGATGGAGCCGACCCGCAAGTGCCTGGCCGACGCCAAGCTGCAGCCCTCCCAGATCGACGAGATCGTCATGGTGGGCGGCCAGACCCGCATGCCGGCCATCGTCGACGCGGTGCGGAAGTTCTTCGGCAAGGAGCCCAACCGCTCGGTCAACCCGGACGAGGTGGTGGCCATCGGCGCGGCGGTCCAGGCCGGCGTGCTCTCCGGCGAGGTGAAGGACATCCTGCTCCTCGACGTGACCCCGCTGTCGCTCGGCGTGGAGACGCTGGGCGGGGTGATGACCAAGCTCATCGAGCGGAACACCACCATCCCCTGCAAGAAGTCGGAGACCTTCTCGACCGCCGCGGACAGCCAGACCTCGGTCGAGATCCACGTCCTGCAGGGCGAGCGCGAGATGGCCCGCGACAACCGGCCGCTCGGCAAGTTCCACCTCGAGGGGCTGCCGCCGGCGCCTCGCGGCGTGCCGCAGATCGAGGTCACCTTCGACATCGACGCCAACGGCATCCTCAACGTCTCCGCCAAGGACAAGGGGACGGGCAAGGAGACCAAGATCACCATCACCCACAGCTCGGGCCTGGCCAAGGACGAGGTGGAGAAGATGGTGGCCGACGCCCGGTCGCACGAGGCCGAGGACAAGCAGCGGCGCAGCGAGGTCGAGGCCCGCAACCAGGCCGAGAACCTCGCCTACCAGGTGGAGAAGCTCCTCAAGGAGAACAAGGAGAAGCTGGCCGCCGAGACCGTCAAGGAGATGGAGGAGGCGGTGGCCCGGGTCCACGAGCTGCGCGAGAAGGGCACCCCCGAGGAGCTCAAGGCCGCCACCGAGCGGCTGGAGAAGGCCAGCCACAAGGCGGCCGAGGAGCTCTACAAGTCGGCCACCCCCGGCCCGGGCCCGGCGCCCGGCCCCGAGGGCGGTGCGCCGCCGGCCGAGGAGAAGAAGAAGGACGACGTGGTGGACGCGGAGTTCAAGCAGGTCTGACCACCCCGGCCCGATCCCGCGGCCCACGCTCGCTTTCGGCGGGCGTGGGCCGTACCATTTCGGGCTTGCGCCTCGTCATCCTCTCGCGCTCGGCCCGGATCCACAGCACCGCGCGGCTGGTGGCGGCGGCGCGTGCCGCCGGCCACTCGGCGCGGGTGGTCGACCCGCTCGACGTGGAGCTCGGGCTGGCGGCCCCCGGGCCCTCGCTCCGCTGGAGGGGGGGGCGGTTCCCGCGCGCCGACGTGGTGATCCCGCGCATCGGCGTCTCCATCCACCAGTACGGGCTCTCGGTGGTGAAGCAGCTGGAGCTGGCCGGGATCCCGGTGCTGAACGGCTCCGCCGCCATCGAGGCCAGCCGCCACAAGATGCGCAGCCTCCAGCTGCTGGCCGCCGCCGGGCTGCCGGTGCCCCGCACGGTCATGGCGAGCGGCGCGCGCGGGCTGGCCGGCCTGGTCGAGCGGGTCGGCGGCGTGCCGGTGCTGCTCAAGGTGCTCTCCGCCGACGGCAAGGGCGGCGTCATGGTCTGCGAGAGCCTCCAGTCGCTGGAGGCGGCGCTGGAGGCGGTGCACGGCCTGGGCAAGGACCTGGTGGTCCAGCAGTACCTGCGCGGCGGGCGCGGCCGCGACCTGCGCGCGCTGGTGGTGGGGGGGCGGGTGGTGGCGGCCCTGCGGCGGCGGGCCGCGGCCGGCCGCTTCGCCCGCACGCTCCGGCGCGGCGCCCGCTTCGACCCGGTCCGGCTGCCGGCCCGCCACGCCCGGATCGCCGCCGAGGCCGCTCGCGTCCTGGACCTGCGGTTCTGCGCCGTCGACATGCTCGACGAGAAGGAGGGGCCGCTGGTGTTCGAGGTCAACGCCTCGCCGTCGATCCGCGAGGCCGAGGCCGGCTGCGGGGTGGACGTGGCGGCGCTGGTGGTGGCCTGCGCCGAGGAGCTGGTCCGGGCCGCCGCGAAGGGGCGCAGCCGGTGAAGCCTTGGTCCTCCCCGTGCGTCCCTGCTATGCAACGGGCTCAACCGGAGGTCCACCGCATGCGACTCACCGCCCTCTTTGCCCTCACCGCCGCCCTGGCCGGGGCGGCCCTCGCCGCGGCCGCGGCCGATCCCTCGGCCGACGTGGCCTCGACCTACGCCGTGCGCGCCAGCGTCGAGCCGGCCACGCTCAAGGCCGGCGCCACCGGCACGCTCCGCCTCGCCATCGAGCCGGTGGGGCCGGTCCACGTCGATCCCAAGGCGCCGCTCAAGGTCACGCTCACCGCCACGCCGGGCCTGAAGCTGGGCCAGTCGCAGCTGGGGCGGGCCGAGGCCAAGCCGGCCGGGCAGGGGGTCTCCTTCGCGGCGCCGGTGACGGCGGCCGCGGCCGGCAAGCAGGAGGTGAGGGCGAAGCTCGACTTCTTCGTCTGCACCGACCAGTGGTGCGTCAAGCAGGTCCGCGAGCTCACGGTCCCGGTCGACGTCCGGTGAGGCGGACCGACGGCCCGACCCGGGTCATCTACGGCGTCAACCCGGTCAAGGAGCAGCTGCGCGGTGGCGAGCCGCTGGCCGAGCTCTGGCTGGCCGAGGGGTCCCGGTCGGGCGCGCTGGCCGAGCTGGAGCGGCTGGCTCGCGAGGCCGGAGCCCAGGTCAAGCACGCGCCGCGGCAGAAGCTCGACCGGCTGGCAGGGGTCGACCGGCACCAGGGGGTGGTGGCGGTCCTGGAGGGGGCCTTCCGCTACGCCGAGGTGGCCGACCTGCTCGAGGCGGCCCGGGCCGCCGGGGAGCCCCCCCTCCTGGTCATCCTCGACGGGGTGGAGGACCCGCAGCACCTGGGCGCCATCATCCGCTCGGCGGTGGCCTTCGGGGCACACGGGGTGGTCATCCCGAGGGACCGCGCGGTCGGCGTCACCTCGGGCGCGGTCAAGGCCTCGGCCGGAGTGGTGGCGCGCTGCCGGGTGGCCCGAGTGACGAACATATCCAGGATCATTGATGAACTGAAGGAGAGCGGGGTCTGGTCGGTGGCCCTGGCCGCCGATGGCGAGCGGGAGCTGGGCCAGCTTGACCTGAAGGGTCCGACGGCCCTCGTCCTGGGGAGCGAGGGGGAGGGGATCCGCTCCCTCGTTCGGAGGAGCTGTGACCACGGTGCCCGCATCGGGATGGTGGGCCAGGTGGAGAGCCTGAGCGTGTCGGCGGCGGCGGCGGTCGCCCTCTACGAGGTGGCGCGGCAACGCCGGAGATAGAGGGCTGATTCCGAGGTCACTCAGGTCGCTTGACACCGGATCCCCCTTCGTCTAAAAGACGCGGCTCCACACGGGACGGGTGGAGACTGCCGCCCGGAGCACGGCAGGCGCGTTTTTGAAGACTTCCAAAGGGTTGGGCTGGCGTAGCTCAGTTGGCAGAGCAGCTGCCTTGTAAGCAGCAGGTCGCGGGTTCGACTCCCACCGCCAGCTCCAGGTCGTGGGACGAGAGACGTCGAGCGAGAATGATTCCGGAGGGGTTCCCGAGCGGCCAAAGGGAGCAGACTGTAAATCTGCCGGTTCACGCCTTCGGTGGTTCGAATCCACCCCCCTCCACCACACTACGAATCCAACATCGCAGCACCGGAGAACAAGCCGCGCTGGGCCGGAAGTCGCAGCGAATTGTGCGGGAATAGCTCAGTTGGTAGAGCGTCAGCCTTCCAAGCTGAATGTCGAGGGTTCGAATCCCTTTTCCCGCTCCAGTGAGGTGGAACGAAACGGCAGCAGAAGCTCTCGTAGCTCAGTTGGCAGAGCGCGTCCTTGGTAAGGACGAGGTCTCCAGTTCAATCCTGGACGAGAGCTCCAACATCTTGCAGCAGCGACGCAGCTCACCGCACCGCAGCGACGTCACCAGGAGCGCACCATGGGCAAGGAAAAGTTCGAGCGGAACAAGCCGCACGTGAACGTCGGGACCATCGGTCACGTGGACCACGGGAAGACCACGCTCACTGCGGCCATCACCAAGGTGCTGGCGCAGAAGGGGTGGGCGTCGTTCATGGCGTACGACCAGATCGACAAGGCGCCGGAGGAGCGGGAGCGTGGCATCACCATCGCGACGGCGCACGTGGAGTACCAGACGGCGAACCGGCACTACGCGCACGTGGACTGCCCGGGGCACGCGGACTACGTGAAGAACATGATCACGGGGGCGGCGCAGATGGACGGCGCGATCCTGGTGGTGTCGGCGGCGGACGGGCCGATGCCGCAGACGCGGGAGCACATCCTGCTGGCGCGGCAGGTGGGGGTTCCGTACATCGTGGTGTACCTGAACAAGTGCGACATGGTGGACGACGCGGAGCTGCTGGACCTGGTGGAGCTGGAGGTGCGGGAGCTGCTGACGAAGTACGAGTTCCCCGGGAGACAAGACGCCCATCATCCGCGGGTCGGCGCTGAAGGCGCTGGAGGGGGACAAGGGCGACCTGGGGGAGCCGTCGATCGGGCGGCTGATGGAGGCGGTGGACGCGTACATCCCGACGCCGCAGCGGGCCACGGACAAGCCGTTCCTGATGCCGGTGGAGGACGTGTTCTCGATCTCGGGGCGGGGGACGGTGGCGACGGGGCGGGTGGAGCGCGGGATCATCAAGGTGGGCGAGGAGGTCGAGATCGTCGGCCTGCGCCCGACGCAGAAGACGGTGGTGACGGGCGTGGAGATGTTCCGCAAGCTGCTGGACGAGGGGCGGGCGGGCGACAACATCGGGGCGCTGCTGCGTGGCCTGAAGCGCGAGGACGTGGAGCGCGGGCAGGTGCTGTCGAAGCCGGGGTCGATCACGCCGCACACGAAGTTCAAGGGGCAGGTGTACGTGCTGACGAAGGAGGAGGGGGGTCGTCACACCCCGTTCTTCAACGGCTACCGGCCACAGTTCTACTTCCGGACCACCGACGTGACCGGGTCGCTGAACCTGCCGGCCGGCGTCGAGATGGTGATGCCGGGCGACAACGTGGCGGTGGAGGTGGAGCTGATCACCACCGTGGCGATGGAGAAGGAGCTGCGCTTCGCCATCCGCGAGGGTGGACGCACCGTCGGCTCCGGCGTGGTCTCGGAGATCATCCAGTAACGCGTTCGCCGCACGGCGACGGGAGCGGTCATGGCCGGCAATCGAAGCATCATCACCATGGAGTGCTCCGCCTGCAAGGAGCGGAACTACTCCACCACCAAGAACAAGAAGAAGACGCAGGACAAGCTCAACCTCTCCAAGTTCTGCCCGCGCTGCCGCAAGCACGTGCTGCACAAGGAGACCAAGTAGTCTCGCGACGTCGTTAGGCCAGTAGCTCGAACGGTAGAGCAGCGGTCTCCAAAACCGCGGGTTGGGGGTTCGAATCCCTCCTGGCCTGCCACCCACCTGGGAGACGAGGCCGCCGAGTCGGCGGCGTCCCCCGAGAAGGCCCGAAGCGCCATGGACAACGCAGGCGGCGTCGAACAGCCCAAGCGCTACGTCGCGATCTTCTACGTCCTCGCGGCGATCGCGCTGGGCAAGTTCTTCGAGAAGATCGCGGGGCTGGTCTTCACCTATGCCCGCTTCAACGATGCGACCGTGCTGGTCGAGGGGTGGACGCTCTCGACGGCGATCGGCTTCGCGGTCGCCGCGGTGCTGGCGGTGGTGGTGTGGCGGATTCCGAAGACCCAGACGGTCTCGCTGGAGATCGCGCTGGAGCTGAAGCGGGTCACCTGGCCGAGCCTGCGCGAGACGCGGGCCTCGACGGTGGCGGTGGTGGTGGCCAGCTTCATCGCGGCCATCGTGCTGGGGGTCTTCGACTTCATCTGGGGCCGGCTCAGCTCCCTGGTGTACTAGGGCGCTGGAGCGGATCGCGCGGGGTCGTCGGGCGCAGGGCGCAGGGCGTCAGCCGAGGGGCGCGGCGCATCGACGGAACGGAGAGCGGCATGGCCAAGAAGTGGTACGTGGTCCACACCTACTCGGGCTTCGAGAACAAGGTGAAGAAGTCCCTGGAGGAGCGCGTCAAGCAGGAGGAGCTCCAGGACTCCTTCGGCGAGGTGCTCATCCCCATGGAGGTGGTCCAGGAGATGGTGAAGGGGGAGAAGAAGACCTCCAAGCGGAAGTTCTTCCCCGGCTACATCCTGGTCAACATGGAGATGACCGACTCCACCTGGCACCTCGTCAAGGGGACGGCCAAGGTGACCGGCTTCGTCGGATCCGCCAAGAACCCCAAGGACGTGCCCTCCATCACCGACGCCGAGGTCTCCCGCCTCACCGCGCAGATCTCGGAGGGGTCGCTCAAGCCGAAGCCCAAGGTGCAGTTCGAGGAGGGTGACCAGGTCCGCGTCATCGACGGCCCGTTCTCCAACTTCAACGGCTCGGTCGAGGAAGTGAAGCCCGAGAAGGGCAAGGTCCGGGTGCTGGTCTCCATCTTCGGCCGGGCCACGCCGGTCGAGCTCGACTTCATGCAGGTCGAGAAGACCTGACCCCGCCGGCTTCAGCCGGCGGAACGATTCGAGGAGATGCAGGAGCAGGTCAAGTCAAGGAAGCAGCCGCACCGCAGCACACCACGCGTGGAAGGGCGATCCGCCCGATAGACCACGCAGGGCCAGCCGCACCGGCCCGGAAGGAAGGCACGACGTGAAGAAGATCACAGGGCAGATCAAGCTGCAGCTCCCGGCCGGAAAGGCCAACCCCGCGCCCCCGGTGGGCCCGGCGCTCGGCCAGCACGGCGTCAACATCATGGAGTTCTGCAAGCAGTTCAACGCCGCCACCCAGCCGCAGGCGAAGGAAGGCCTGATCATCCCGGTGATCATCACCGTCTACCAGGACCGCTCCTTCACCTTCCAGCTCAAGACCCCGCCGGCGGCCGTCCTGCTCAAGAAGGCGGCCGGCCTGCACACCGAGAAGAAGAAGGGCTCGGGCGCCCACAAGCCGGGCAAGGAGAAGGTCGGCCAGGTGTCCCGGAAGAAGGTCGAGGAGATCGCCAAGCTGAAGATGCAGGACATGACGGCGGGCAGCCTCGAGGCCGCGATGCGGACCATCGAGGGGACCGCCCGCTCCATGGGCATCGACATCGTCGGCTGACCGCCGCCTTCAGCGAGGAACGACCACATGGCTCACATTGCGAAGAAGTACAAGGCCGCGGCCACCAAGGTGGACCGCACCAAGCGGTACAAGCTCGACGAGGCCCTCAAGCTGGTGAAGGAGACGGCCACCAAGAAGTTCGACGAGACCGTGGACGCCGCCATCAACCTCGGCGTCGACCCCAAGCACGCCGACCAGGTGGTGCGCGGCGCCGTGGTGCTGCCGCACGGCATGGGCAAGGCCGTCAAGCTGGCGGTCTTCGCCAAGGGCGACAAGGCCAAGGAGGCCACCGACGCCGGCGCCGACGTGGTGGGGGCCGAGGACCTGGCGGAGAAGATCCAGGGCGGCTTCATGGACTTCGACAAGGTCCTGGCCACCCCGGACATGATGGGCGTGGTGGGCCGGCTCGGCAAGGTGCTCGGCCCCCGCGGCCTCATGCCCAACCCGAAGATCGGCACCGTCTCGCTGGACATCGCCCGCGCCGTCCGGGAGCAGAAGGCCGGCAAGGTGGAGTTCCGCGTCGAGAAGGCCGGCATCGTCCACGTCCCCTTCGGCAAGGCCTCCTTCGACCAGCAGAAGCTGAAGGACAACTTCCAGGCCATCATGGAGCTGGTCTTCAAGGCCAAGCCCCAGACCGCCAAGGGCGTCTACCTGAAGAACGTCACCGTCTCCTGCACCATGGGCCCGGGCATCAAGGTGGACACGTCCGAGCTCTCGGCGCACCACGCCTGACCTCGAGAACCACCTGCGGGCCCTTCGCCCGCGGGAGCGATGTGCCCGGCGGCATGACGCCGCCGGGGATTCTGGTCCAAGACAGCGGGCCCGCCCGACCCCGAGTGCGAGTGGTCCAAGGGGGAGGGTGGCCAAGCGGAGCCGAGAGGCCCCGACCCGCCGAGACGGAACCTGCGGTGTCGTACGCAGCGTCCCCTGCTTGGCCAGGGGGTTTTGGTACCGGCCGGGAGGCCGTCCGAAGCCCACGAACGAAGCCGTCGACCCCAGGGTCCGCGGCCAGGAAGGTGGTGAGTACATTTGAACCGGACGGATAAGGAAGCGGTCATCGCGGAGCTGCACGCCAAGATGGCCAGGTCCCGGGCCGCCATCGTGGCGGAACCCAGGGGGCTCGACGTGGAGACGGTCACCGCGCTGCGCAAGAAGCTGCGCGACGCCAAGGTGGAGTACCGCGTCGTGAAGAACACCCTCGCCGCGCGCGCCGCCAAGGGCACGCCGGTGGAGGTGGTCGCCGACAAGTTCGTGGGGCCCACCGCGCTCGTCATGTCGTACGACGACGTGGTCGCCCCCGCGAAGCTGCTCACGGAGTTCATGAAGGACCGTGACAACTTCGCGATTCGTGGAGCGGTGGTGGAGGGAGCGCTGGTGGACGCCAAGGGCGTCGCCGCGCTCGCGAAGCTGCCGGGCCTCAACGAGCTGCGCGCGCAGATCCTGGGCATGCTGGCCCAGCCTGCCACGAAGCTCGCGCGGATCATCGGCACCCCGGCCCAGCAGCTCGCCCGCGTGCTCGGCGCGCGGAAGGAGCAGCTGGAGAAGCAGTCCTGACAGGTACCTGAACCCGGGGCGGTGCCGCTGGCCGCCCCCAAGAACGCTGCCGGGCCAGTGCCCGGACGAAGAGAAAAGGAAGAGGAAATCATGGCCGATCTCAATGCCATCGTGGAGCAGCTGTCTGGTCTCACCGTCCTGCAGGCTGCCGAGCTGGTGAAGCAGCTCGAGGAGAAGTGGGGCGTTTCCGCCGCGGCCGCCGTCGCCGTGGCCGCTGGCCCGGCCGCTGCCGGTCCGGCCGCCGCCGCCGAGGAGAAGACCGAGTTCTCGGTCGTCCTCACCGAGGCCGGCGCGAACAAGATCAACGTCATCAAGGAGGTCCGCGTGGTCACGGGCCTGGGCCTGAAGGAGGCCAAGGACCTGGTCGAGGGCGCCCCCAAGGAGGTCAAGGGTGGCGTTCCCAAGGCGGAGGCCGACGAGATCAAGAAGAAGCTCGAGGCCGCCGGCGCCAAGGTCGAGATCAAGTAACGCCGCCGGGGGGCACGGGATGGGCCGCGAGGCCCGTCCCGCGCCACCCGCTCTGCTTGTCCTTTGACGCAGGGGTTCATGCCCGTTAAGTCCTGACCCCCTGTCCAGTGAGCCAGCAGATCGCGGCCGGATGGCCGGGTGATGTCGGGGAGCCGGCCGCGAGGCTGGCTAGACGCTTTTCAGCAGCCTGATTCAGCGAAAGAGGTCCGTTCTCGATGGCGACGATCCAGAGCAATTTCCGAGTCCGCAGGAACTTCGGGAAGATCAACAAGATCGCGGAGATCCCCAACCTCATCGCCATCCAGAAGACCAGCTACGACAAGTTCCTGCAGGTCGACGTGGCGCCCGAGAAGCGGGACGACACCGGCCTGCACGGCGTCTTCAAGTCGGTCTTCCCCATCAAGGACTTCAACGAGACCAGCTCGCTGGAGTTCGTGAGCTACCACCTCGAGAAGCCCAAGTACGACGTCGACGAGTGCCACCAGCGTGGCATGACCTACTCCGCGCCCATCAAGGTGGTGGTCCGCCTGGTGGTCTGGGACAAGGACGAGGAGACCGGCGCGCAGTCGATCCGCGACGTCAAGGAGCAGGAGGTCTACTTCGGCGAGATCCCGCTCATGACCGCCAACGGGACCTTCATCATCAACGGGACCGAGCGGGTGGTGGTCAGCCAGCTGCACCGCTCGCCGGGCGCCTTCTTCGATCACGACAAGGGCAAGAGCCACGCCTCCGGGAAGCTGCTCTACAACGCCCGCATCATCCCCTACCGCGGCTCCTGGATCGACTTCGAGTTCGACCACAAGGACATCCTCTACGTGCGCATCGACCGGCGGCGCAAGCTGCCGGCCACCGTGCTGCTGCGCGCCCTCGGCGGCGTGCCCGACACCGCCAAGAAGAACCCCATCGACTTCCGCGGCACCGCCGAGGAGATCCTCAAGTACTACTACGACGTCGAGACCATCCGCGTCGAAGGCAAGGGGAAGTACGAGAAGGACCTCAACCCCGAGCTGCTCAAGGGCCAGCGCGCCACGCGCGACATCAAGGACCCGAAGACCGGCGAGGTCATCGTCAAGAAGAACCGCAAGTACACCGAGGGGGCCATCAAGAAGCTGGTGGCCGCCCGGATGAAGTCGCTGCCGGTGGAGCCCGAGGAGGTCTACACCAAGATCTCCGCCGAGGACGTGGTCGACGAGAGCACCGGCGAGGTGCTGCTGGAGGTCAACGAGGAGGTCACCGAGGCCAAGGTCGAGGAGCTGCGCAAGCGCAACCTCAGCGAGTTCAAGGTCCTCTTCATCGACAACCTCAACGTCCTGCCGTCGCTGCGCGACACCCTCATGCAGGACAAGATCGCCACCCCCGACGAGGCGATCATGGAGATCTACCGGCGCCTGCGCCCCGGCGATCCGCCCACGCCGGACACCGCCGGCTCGCTCTTCCTCAACCTCTTCTTCAACCCGGAGCGCTACGACCTCTCCAAGGTGGGCCGCCTCAAGCTGAACTACAAGTTCGGCCTCGAGGAGCCGCTCGACAACACCATCCTCACCAAGCGCGACATCCTCGAGGTGGTGCGCTTCCTCATCGACCTCAAGAACGGCAAGCCCAACAAGGACGTCGACGACATCGACCACCTGGGCAACCGCCGCGTCCGCGCCGTCGGCGAGCTGCTGGAGAACCAGTACCGCATCGGCCTGGTCCGCATGGAGCGCGCCATCAAGGAGCGCATGAGCCTGCAGGAGATCGAGACGCTCATGCCGCACGACCTGATCAACGCCAAGCCGGTGACGGCGGTGATCAAGGAGTTCTTCGGCTCCTCGCAGCTCTCGCAGTTCATGGACCAGACCAACCCGCTCTCCGAGGTCACCCACAAGCGGCGCCTCTCGGCCCTCGGGCCGGGCGGCCTGACCCGCGAGCGCGCCGGCTTCGAGGTCCGCGACGTCCACTCCACGCACTACGGCCGCATCTGCCCCATCGAGACGCCGGAGGGGCCGAACATCGGCCTGATCGCGTCGCTCTCCAGCTACGCCCGCGTCAACGAGTACGGCTTCGTCGAGACCCCCTACCGGAAGGTCGAGAAGGGGCGGGTCACCGACGAGGTCACCTTCTACTCCGCGCTCGAGGAGGAGAAGCACATCATCGCGCAGGCCAACGCGCCGGTGGACCGCCGCGGCCACTTCGAGGGCAACAACGTCTCCTGCCGCAAGGAGGGCGAGTACATCCTGGCCCGCCCGGAGGAGGTCGACCTGATGGACGTGTCGCCGAACCAGCTGGTCTCGGTGGCCGCCTCGCTGGTGCCCTTCCTGGAGAACGACGACGCCAACCGCGCCCTGATGGGCTCGAACATGCAGCGCCAGGCGGTGCCGCTGCTGCGCACCACCGCCCCCTCGTCGGCACCGGCATCGAGGCCATCGTGGCCCGCGACTCCGGCGTCACCGTGGTGGCGCGGCGCGACGGCATCGTCCAGTCGGTGGACGCCTCCCGCATCGTGGTCAAGGCCGACGTGGCCACCTCGGCCACCGACGTGGCCAACTCGGTCGACATCTACAACCTGACCAAGTACCAGCGCTCCAACCAGAACACCTGCATCAACCAGAAGCCCATCGTGAAGCCGGGCGAGCGGGTCAAGAAGGGCGACGTCATCGCCGACGGCCCCGCCACCGAGCAGGGCGAGCTGGCGCTCGGCCGCAACGTGGTGGTCGCCTTCATGCCGTGGCAGGGCTACAACTTCGAGGACTCGATCCTGCTCTCGGAGCGGCTCATCAAGGAGGACGTGTTCACCTCGGTGCACATCGAGGAGTTCGAGTGCGTCGCCCGTGACACCAAGCTCGGCAAGGAGGAGATCACCCGCGACATCCCCAACGTCGGCGAGGAGGCCCTCAAGGACCTCGACGAGTCGGGCATCATCCGCATCGGCGCGGAGGTGAAGCCGGGCGACATCCTGGTCGGCAAGATCACGCCCAAGGGGGAGACCCAGCTCTCCCCCGAGGAGAAGCTGCTGCGCGCCATCTTCGGCGAGAAGGCCGGCGACGTCCGCGACAGCTCGCTGCGCGTGCCCCCGGGGGTGACCGGCACGGTCATCAACGCCAAGGTCTTCAGCCGCAAGGGCGTGGAGAAGGACGAGCGCGCCAAGGCCATCGAGGAGATGGAGGAGGCCAAGCTCCTCAAGGACCAGAACGACGAGATCCGCATCATCCAGGACTCGGCCTACCAGAAGATCCGCAAGCTGCTCTCCGGCAAGGAGGCCACCGGCCGCCTCGTCGACGACCGCGGCGAGCAGCTGCTCAAGCGCGGCGAGACCATCTCCGACGAGGTGCTCGACGCCATCCCCCAGCGCTACTGGGGCGAGATCACGGTCGAGGGCGACGTCTCCGACCTGGTCCGCAAGATCATCGAGAACTTCCAGGAGCAGCAGGACCTGGTGAAGCTGCTGTTCAGCGAGAAGATCGGCCGCCTCAAGAAGGGCGACGAGCTGCCGCCGGGCGTCATCAAGATGGTGAAGGTGTACGTCGCCATCAAGCGCAAGCTGGCCGTCGGCGACAAGATGGCCGGCCGCCACGGCAACAAGGGCGTGGTCTCCCGCGTGCTCCCCGAGGAGGACCTGCCCTACCTCGAGGACGGCACCCCGGTGGACATCGTCCTCAACCCGCTGGGCGTCCCGTCCCGCATGAACGTGGGCCAGATCCTCGAGACCCACATCGGCTGGGCGGCCCGCAACGTGGGCCTCCGGCTCAACGAGATGCTGGAGAAGAACTTCGGGCCCAACGAGCTCCGCAAGAAGCTCAAGCGGGTGTTCGAGGGGATGGACGGCACCGGCAACGAGAAGGTGCTGGCGCTCATCGACGACCTGCCGCAGGGCGAGCTGCCCAAGCTGGTGCAGAAGCTCCGCCACGGCGTCCACATCGCCACCCCGGTGTTCGACGGGGCCCGCGAGGAGGAGATGCGCGACCTGCTCACCCAGGGCGACGCCACCATGCAGTCGGTCCTCTTCGACGGCCGCACCGGGGAGCCCTTCGACCAGGACGTGACCGTGGGCGTGATGTACATGCTCAAGCTCCACCACCTGGTGGACGAGAAGATCCACGCGCGCTCCATCGGGCCGTACTCGCTGGTCACCCAGCAGCCGCTGGGCGGCAAGGCGCAGTTCGGCGGCCAGCGCCTCGGCGAGATGGAGGTCTGGGCCATGGAGGCCTACGGCGCCGCCTACTCGCTGCAGGAGTTCCTCACCGTCAAGTCCGACGACGTGGTGGGCCGCACCCGGATGTACGAGGCCATCGTCAAGGGGGAGAACACGCTGGAGTCGGGCCTGCCCGAGTCCTTCAACGTGCTCATCAAGGAGCTCCAGAGCCTCGCGCTCGACGTGGAGCTCCTCGAGTCGCCCGAGGCGAAGGCGCAGCGCGAGCTGGAGGCGGCCACCGCCGCCACCGACCCGCTCGCCCCGCGCCCCGGCGGCGACAAGAAGACGGCCTAGTCAGCGTTCCAACGGAATCCGAGAAGCCAGGGAGTCGACGTGAAGGACATCTTCAATTTCTTCGAGAAGCCGAAGGACCCGCTGTCGTTCTCCGCCATCCGCATCTCGCTGGCCAGCCCCGACAAGATCCGGCAGTGGTCGCACGGCGAGGTGAAGAAGCCGGAGACCATCAACTACCGGACCTTCAAGCCGGAGCGGGACGGGCTGTTCTGCGCCAAGATCTTCGGCCCCGTCAAGGACTACGAGTGCAACTGCGGCAAGTACAAGCGCATGAAGCACCGCGGGGTGGTCTGCGAGAAGTGCGGCGTCGAGGTGATCCAGTCCAAGGTGCGGCGCGAGCGGCTCGGCCACATCACGCTGGCCACCCCGGTGGCGCACATCTGGTTCCTCAAGTCGCTGCCCTCGCGCATCGGCAACCTGCTCGACATCACCCTCAAGGACCTCGAGAAGGTCCTCTACTGCGAGTCGTTCATCGTCATCGACCCGAAGGCCACGCCGCTGCTGCGCGGCGAGCTGCTCTCCGAGGACCGCTACCACAAGGCCATGGAGGAGCACGGCTCCGACTCCTTCACCGCCGGCATGGGCGGTGAGGCGGTGCTCGAGCTGCTCCGGGCGGTGGCCCCGTCGGACAGCAAGTACGGGGAGGGGATGGTCGGCCTCGGCGAGGAGCTGCGCGCCGTGATGAAGGAGGCCACCTCCGACGCCAAGCGCAAGAAGATCGCCAAGCGGCTCAAGGTGGTGGAGGCCTTCACCAGCTCGGGCAACAAGGCCGACTGGATGATGCTCGAGGTCATCCCGGTCATCCCGCCGGACCTCCGCCCGCTGGTCCCGCTCGACGGCGGCCGCTTCGCCACCTCCGACCTGAACGACCTGTACCGCCGCGTCATCAACCGCAACAACCGGCTCAAGCGGCTCCAGGAGCTGAACGCCCCGGACATCATCATCCGCAACGAGAAGCGGATGCTGCAGGAGGCGGTCGACGCCCTCTTCGACAACGGGCGCCGCGGCAAGACCATCACCGGCCCCAACAAGCGCCCCCTCAAGTCGCTGAGCGACATGCTCAAGGGCAAGCAGGGCCGGTTCCGCCAGAACCTGCTCGGCAAGCGCGTCGACTACTCGGGCCGCTCGGTGATCGTGGTGGGCCCGGAGCTCAAGCTGCACCAGTGCGGCCTGCCGAAGATCATGGCCCTGGAGCTCTTCAAGCCCTTCATCTACAACAAGCTGGAGGAGAAGGGCTTCGTCACCACCATCAAGTCGGCCAAGAAGATGGTGGAGAAGGAGCGCCCCGAGGTCTGGGACATCCTCGACGAGGTGATCCGCGAGCACCCGGTGCTGCTCAACCGCGCCCCCACGCTCCACCGCCTCGGCATCCAGGCCTTCGAGCCGGTGCTGATCGAGGGCAAGGCCATCCAGCTCCACCCGCTGGTCTGCACCGCCTTCAACGCCGACTTCGACGGCGACCAGATGGCCGTGCACGTGCCGCTCTCCATCGAGGCCCAGATGGAGGCCCGCGTGCTCATGATGAGCACCAACAACATCCTCTCGCCGGCCCACGGCAAGCCCATCATCGTGCCCAGCCAGGACATCGTCCTGGGCATCTACTACATGACCCGGGAGCGGGCCTTCGCCAAGGGCGAGGGCAAGTCCTTCGCCAGCCCGGACGAGGTCCGCGCCGCCTACGACCAGGGCGAGGTCGACCTGCAGGCCAAGGTCTGGGTGCGCATGGACGGCAAGCGCGTCGAGACCACCGTGGGGCGGGTCCTGCTCTACGACATCGTGCCCAAGCGGCTCTCCTTCGACGCCATCAACAAGGTGATGGACAAGAAGCAGCTGCAGGCGCTCATCGACCAGACCTACCGCCTCTGCGGCGAGAAGGAGACGGTGCTGCTCGCCGACCGCGTCCGGTCGATGGGCTACGGCAACGCCACCAAGGCCGGCATCTCCATCGCCCTGGACAACATGGCGATCCCGAAGAAGAAGCAGGAGCTGCTGGACCGGGCCACCGGCGAGGTCGACGACATCCAGACCCAGTACGCCGAGGGCCTGATCACCTTCGGCGAGCGCTACAACAAGGTCATCGACATCTGGGCGCAGGTCACCGAGGAGGTGGCCCAGGAGATGATGGGCCAGATCGGCACCGAGATGGCCCACGGCACCGGCAAGGATGGCAGGAAGGAGGACCGCAAGCAGCCGTCCTTCAACCCCATCTTCATCATGGCCGACTCCGGCGCCCGCGGCTCCGCCCAGCAGATCCGCCAGCTGGCCGGCATGCGCGGCCTGATGGCCAAGCCGTCGGGCGAGATCATCGAGACCCCCATCACCGCCAACTTCCGCGAGGGGCTCAACGTCCTCCAGTACTTCATCTCCACCCACGGCGCCCGCAAGGGCCTCGCCGACACGGCGCTCAAGACCGCCAACTCGGGCTACCTGACCCGCCGCCTCGTCGACGTGGCCCAGGACGCCATCATCACCGAGTACGACTGCGGCGCCATGGACGGCATCACCCTCGGCTCGCTGGTCGAGGGCGGCGAGATCATCGAGCCCATGGGCGAGCGCATCCTCGGCCGCGTCGCGCTCGACGACATCCTCGATCCCATCACCGGCACCGTGGTGGTGGAGTCGAACGAGGAGATCGACGAGTCCAAGGTCAAGCTCATCGAGTCCTCCGGCATCGACAAGGTGCGGATCCGCTCGGTGCTGACCTGCCAGGCCCGGCGCGGCATCTGCGTCGAGTGCTACGGCCGCGACCTGGCCCGTGGCCGCAAGGTGAGCGTGGGCGAGGCGGTCGGCGTCATCGCCGCCCAGTCCATCGGCGAGCCCGGCACCCAGCTGACCATGCGGACCTTCCACATCGGCGGCGCCGCCTCGCGGCGCGCCGAGCAGTCGAACCTGGAGAACCGCAACGCCGGCGTGGTCAAGCTGCTCAACGTGGCGGTGGCCAGGAAGAAGGACGGCACGCTCATCGTCATGAACCGCAACGGCGAGCTGCTGGTCACCGACGACCAGGGACGCGAGCGCGAGCGGTACAGCCTGGTCTACGGCGCCAAGCTGCTGGTGCGCGAGGGCCAGCGCATCGACCCCCAGACCATGCTGGCCGAGTGGGATCCCTACTCGATGCCCATCATCACCGAGGTGGCGGGCCGCGTGAAGTACGGCGACCTCGTCGACGGCGTCACCATCAACGACTCGGTGGACGAGATCACCGGCCTGTCGCGCAAGACGGTGGTCACCTCCAAGGATCCCGACGCCCGGCCGCGCATGTCGATCAAGGGGGAGGACGGCCAGACCCGCAAGCTGGCCAACTCCGAGGCCGACGCCCGCTACATGCTCCCCGAGGGCGCCAACCTGGTGGTCAACGACGGCGACGAGGTCGACGCCGGCGACGTGCTGGCCAAGATGCCGCGCGAGACCACCAAGACCAAGGACATCACCGGCGGCCTGCCGCGCGTGGCCGAGCTCTTCGAGGCCCGCAAGCCCAAGGAGCACGCCGTCATCTCGGAGATCGACGGCGTGGTGGCCTTCGGCAAGGACACCAAGGGCAAGCGCAAGGTGGTCATCACCCCCGAGGTGGACGGCAAGCTCCGGCCCGACCTGGCCAAGGAGTACCTGATCGCCAAGGGCAAGCACATCAGCGTCCACACCGGCGACCGCGTCCGCGCCGGCGAGCCGCTCATGGACGGCTCCTCCAACCCCCACGACATCCTCCGGGTGCTGGGCGAGAAGGAGCTGGCGCGCTGGCTGGTGGACGAGGTGCAGGAGGTCTACCGGCTGCAGGGCGTGAAGATCAACGACAAGCACATCGAGACCATCGTCCGCATGATGCTCCGCCGCGTCCGCGTGGTGGAGGTGGGCGACGCCAACTTCCTCGCCGACGAGCAGGTGGAGAAGTGGGTCTTCGAGGAGGAGAACGAGCGGGTGCTCAACGAGGGCGGCAAGCCGGCGCAGGCCGAGCCGCTGCTCCTCGGCATCACCAAGGCCTCGCTCTCCACCGAGTCCTTCATCTCGGCGTCGTCGTTCCAGGAGACCACCAAGGTGCTCACCGAGGCCGCCATCAGCGGCAAGGTCGACAACCTGCGCGGCCTCAAGGAGAACGTCATCATGGGCCGGCTCATCCCGGCCGGCACCGGCCTGCATCACTACAAGCACCTCGACATCGAGGTGGAGACGCCGGTGGACGCCGTCGAGGAGGCCGAGGAGGCCCTGGCGGCGATGGTCGGCGAGGAGTAGCGCCCCGTCACCGGGCGGTCCCGGCGCCCGCTTCTCACGGAGAGGTCCAGTCCCAGATGGGGCTGGACCTCTCTTTTCTTGTGCTCCTTCTGGGCGGATCTCTGACGCGCAACGTCTTGATTTGACACAAGCCTATAAATGCGACCAAGGCGCATCAGGGCAGGCGCCACCTTGATGCACATCAAATCACTGGACTGGTTCGGTCTGGTTATGGCAAACGGATTCCCCGGCTGGTGGATGAGCCGACGCTTTCCGGGACTGGTTTGTGGGAGATGAGGGTTCCTGACGAGAAGAGAAGGAGTCGCACCGGGCTAGTTGACTGAGTTGGTCCAGATTGATAACTTGCCGCAGTCGAACTCAGGGCAAGCCAGAGCCACACGCCACACTGACCTGACGCCGGACGTCACCACGGAAGGAAGGTTCACTCGATGAGGACCGGGACCACGCAGCGCGGCAGCAGGGAGTTCGACGAGCTGGCGCCCTACCTGAAGGCGGTGCGGGACTTCCCGCCGCTCTCCCGCGAGGAGGAGCACGCCGCGGCGGTTCGGGCGCGCCGGGGAGAGACGGCCGGCCAAGCAGAAGCTGGTGCGCCACAACCTGGCCTTCGTGGTGGCCATCGCCCGCAAGCAGCGGCGCGGCACGGTCCGGCTCGACGACCTCATCCAGGAGGGGAACGTCGGCCTGATGCGCGCCGTGGAGAAGTTCGATCCCGGCGCCGGGACCCGCTTCTCGACCTACGCGGTCTGGTGGATCCGCGCCTACGTCGGCAAGTACCTCAAGGAGGCCCGCAGCACGGTCCGGCCGCAGAGCGGCACCGTGGCCCAGCCCGACATGTCGCTGGACAGCGCCGTCGACGAGGACGGCGAGACCACCCACCTCGAGCGGATCGAGGACGACGGGCCGGGGCCCGAGGACGCTCTACCTGCAGACCGAGGGCGACCGCGACGTCCGCGATGCGCTCGGCAAGGTCCGCAAGCGGATCGGCGAGCTGGGCTGGGACATCGTCCACAACCGGCTCGAGCAGGACCAGCCCCGGACGCTGGAGGAGATCGGCAAGCGCTGGGGCGTCTCGCGCGAGCGGGTCCGGCAGGTGGAGCTGAAGACCAAGCAGTTCCTGGAGCGCTACCTGACGCCCGAGGAGCGCGACGCCGCCTAGACTCCGGTCCCGACCCGGGGACTCCGCGCCCGCGCCGGTCACCCGGCGGCGGGCGCTTCCATGTCCGCCCCGCCCTGCCGCGGCACCGTCCGTGCATCGGCAGCACCTGCCGACGTCCCGGGGAGCCGCCGCTCCGCCCGGGCCCCGGGCGGCCTGGAGGCGTGCGATGGACGGAGACCGGGTGCTGAAGGCGGGCCAGGGCGCGCCGCCATGGCCGCGGCGGCGCCTCTCGGCCGCCGAGTGGATGGAGGCCGAGCGGGCCGCGCAGCTCGTTGCCGGCGCCGAGGCGGAGGCCGAGGCGGTGCGCCGCGCGGCCGGCGAGGTCCGCGCCGCAGCCCGCGAGCAGGGGCTGGCCGAGGGGCGCCGGGAGGCCGCCGCCGAGCTGGCGAACCGGCTGTCCGAGCTGGCCGAGGCCCAGCGGCGCTGGCTGGCGCGCGCCGAGGTGGAGGTGATCGACCTGGCCGTGGAGATGGCGAGGCGGATCCTGGGCCGGGAGCTCCGCGGCGACCCGGCGGTGGCGTGCCAGGGCCTGGCCGCGGCCCTCCGGGCGGCGGGCCCGCGCCGGGCGCTGCGCGTGCGGCTCCATCCGGCCAGCGTGGCGAGCCTGCGCACGGGCGGGGTGCCGGCGGAGGCGGGGAGCGTGGCGCCCGGCCTGGAGCTGGTGGCGGACCCGGCCCTGGCCCCCGGCGACGTGGTGGTGGAGACCGAGGCCGGCCAGGTCGACGGCCGGATCGCCCGCCGCCTGGAGGCCTTCCGGTCGGCGCTCGGCGAGGAGGCGACGTGACGGCGCCACCGGCCCGCGGCCGCCAGGCGCACCGCCTGGCCGCCCTCGACCGGGCCGCGCCGCTCCGGCTGGCCGGGCGGCTCACCCAGGCCTCGGGGCTGGCGCTGGAGGCGGCCATGGCCGGCGTCAGGCTCGGCGACCTGGTCGAGGTGGCGCGGCCGGGGCGGCCGCTGCTGGCCGAGGTGGTGGGGCTGCGGGAGGAGCGGGCGGTGCTCCTGCCGCTCGGCGACCCGGCCGGCGTCGGGCTCGACGCCGAGGTCGGGCCGCGCGGGGCGCCGCTGACCGTGGGCGTGGGAGAGGGGCTGCTCGGTCGGGTGCTGGACGGGCTGGGGCGGCCCATCGACGGCCGTCCGGCGCCGGTCGGGCTGGAGCCGTGGCCGGTCGATCGGCCGCCGCCGGCCCCGCTGGACCGCGCGCCGCGTGATCGAGCCGCTGCCGCTCGGCGTGCGCGCGCTCGACGGGCTGCTCACCGCGGGGCGGGGGCAGCGGCTCGGCCTCTTCGCCGGCGGCCGGCGTCGGCAAGTCGACGCTGCTCGGCGCAGCTGGCCCGCGGCGCCGCGGCCGACCTGTCGGTGATCTGCCTGGTCGGCGAGCGCGGGCGGGAGGTGCGCGAGTTCGTCGAGGAGGCGCTCGGGCCCGCGGGGCTGGCGCGCAGCGTGGTGGTGGTGGCGACCAGCGACGCGCCGGCGCTGGTCCGGCTGCGCGCCGCCCACGTGGCCACCGCCATCGCCGAGTGGTTCGCCGAGCGGGGCGCGCGAGGTGCTCTTCCTGCTCGACTCGGTCACCCGCTTCGCCCGGGCCCAGCGCGAGGTCGGGCTGGCGGCCGGCGAGCCGCCGGCGCGGCAGGGCTACCCGGCCTCGGTGTTCCAGGCCCTGCCGCGCCTGCTGGAGCGGACCGGGAACCGGGCGCGCGGGCGGGATCACCGCCGTCTACACGGTGCTGGTGGCCGGCGAGCGACCTGGACGAGCCCATCGCCGACGAGGTGCGCGGCATCCTCGACGGCCACGTGGTGCTCGACCGGCGGCTGGCCGAGCGGGGCCACTTCCCGGCCGTCGACGTGCTGGCCAGCGTGTCGCGGGTCATGCCGCAGGTGATCGGCGCGCGGCGCACCGGGCCGCGGCCGCGCGGGTCCGCGCCCTGCTGGCCGCCCTGGAGCGGCAGCCGCGAGCTGGTGCAGCTGGGCGCCTACCAGGCCGGGAGCGATCCGGAGACCGACCAGGCCCTGGCCGCGGCGCGACGGCGCTGGAGGGCTTCCTGCGCCAGGGCGCGGGCGAGGTCGAGCCGCTGCGAGGTCACCCTGGCCCGGCTGGCGGAGCTGGCGTCGTGAGGTGGCCCCTCGCAGCGCGCTCCTCGACCTGCGCGGGTGGCGAGGAGGCGGCGCTGGCCGGCGCCCTGGGCCGGGCCCTGGTGCGCGTGGCGGGCCGCCGAGGCGGAGGCCCGAGGCCCTCCGCGGCGCGGCCGCCGAATCGCGGCGCGGGCGCTGCGGTGCCGGGGGCCCGGGCGCCGGGCGACGCGCTGGCCTGCGCCGGCCGGGCGATCCGCCCCGGGCGACGGTGCCGTGCTGGCCGCGGCCGCCGCCTGCGCCGCGCGGCTGCGCCTCGAGGCGGCCCGGCTGGCGACCGGGCCGACCGGGCCGAGGCCCGGGTCCGGCGCCGAGGCGTCGGAGGTGGAAGGCCGTCGCGCCGGGCTGCGGGGGGCCGCGCTGCGGCGCGCGGTGGTGGAGCGGCTGGAGCGCGCCGTGGCGCCGGGCCCGGGAGGTGGCGGCGGCCCGGCGGGCCGAGGCGGCGCTCGACGACCGGCCGTGGACGGAGCGGGCGACCCGGCGAATCCGGGCCCGCCTCGCGCTCAGCGCCTGTCGCCCAGCGGCAGCGAGACCCGTCCCTGCTCGCACTGCGAGCGGTGAGCTTCGCGGGCTTGTACTCGGCGCGGCGGCGGCAGGCCGTCCTGGCGGAAGTCCTCGACGCGCGAGGTCACGGTGTCGCCGGGCCGGATGGTCCGGCGCTTCTCGTAGCGCCAGGTGTCGTCGAGCACCAGCGCCACCTCGGTCCAGATGGTGCCGTCGCTGTCGTTGCGGACCGAGACCACCTGCCCGACGCTGGTGGTCTGCAGCCGGGCCACGGCGCCGAGCGAGTTGGCCGGGCCGGACGAGGGGCAGGCGGCCCACATGGTGACGACGGACAGCAGCAGCCAGGTGCCCACCACCGCCGCCTTGCAGCCGGAAGGTGCGGTCGGACTTCTTCAGCCCGTGCACCACGTCGGTCGCCAGGTCGCGTGGCCAGGTCCACGGCGGCGTCCCGGGCGCGCCGGCGGCGGCGAGCGGTGGCGGTGGCGGGCGGCTTCGTCATCGGGGAGGAGGGTAGCGCCCGCGGCCGGGGCGGGACAAGCCTCGAACGCGGGCCGACCGGCGGCCGGCGGGCGGGCTAGAGTCGGGCCATGGACCGCTCATCCGGCATCGCGCCCGAGGTGGCCGAGGCGCTGGCCCGCGGCGGCCCGGTGGTGGCGCTCGAGACCAGCGTGGTGGCCCACGGGCTGCCGCCCCCGGACAACCTGGAGGCCGCCCGCGCGCTGCGCCGCGGCGGTGCGCGCCGCCGGGGCGGTCCCGGCGGCCATCGGCGCTGCTCGACGGGCGAGGTGGTGGTCGGGGCCGAGCGAGGCCGAGCTGGCGCGGCTGGGCGACCCGGCGCGGCGGCCCGCCAAGGCCGGGGCCCGCGACCTGGCGCCGCTGCTGGCGGCGCGGCGCGACGCCGGGACCACCGTCTCGGCCACCGCGGCCATCGCGGCCCGGGTCGGCATCCGGCTCTTCGCCACCGGCGGGATCGGCGGCGTGCACCGGCTGCCCGCCGGCGCGGCCGCGCGCGGCGCGGCCGACGTCTCCGCCGACCTCGGCGAGCTGGCCCGCAGCCCGGTCTGCGTGGTCTCGGCGGGGCCCAAGGCGATCCTCGACCTGCCGGCCACCGCCGAGGCGCTGGAGACCCTGGGCGTGCCGGTGATCGGCTTCCGGACCGGCGAGCTGCCGGCCTTCTTCACCGACGGGAGCGGCGTGGCGCTCGAGCACCGGGTCGAGGACGCCGCCGGGGCGGCCGCAGCTGCTGCGGCTCCACTGGGACGGCCTGGGCCGGCGCCAGGGGGTGCTGCTGGCCGTGGCGCCGCCCGAGCCGCTGCCGCGCGCCGAGGTGGAGGCGGCCATCGAGCGGGCCCTGGCCGGCGCGGCGCGCGCCGGGCGTCGCCGGGCCGGCGGTGACGCCGTGGCTGCTCGCCGCCGTGGCCGAGGCCACCGGCGGCCGCTCGCGGGGCGCCAACCTGGCGCTGCTGGAGCGAAACGCCGCGGTGGCCGCCGAGGTGGCGGTGGCGCTGGCGCAGCCCGGGGTAGACTCGGCGCGCCGTGAGCATGCGCCACGCCGACTCCGCCGCACCCCGGTCCACGTCGCCGATGCCGCCGCCCTGGCGCGCCTGCTCGAGGCGCTCCGCCCCGAGCCGGTGCTGGCGCTCGACACCGAGTCCAACAGCTTCCACGTCTACCGGGAGCGGGTCTGCCTGCTGCAGCTCTCCACCCGCGTCCGGCGACTTCATCGTCGATCCCCTGGCCGTCGACGTGCGGCCCCTGGGCGAGATCCTCTGCGACGGGCGGGAGACCGTGCTCCACGGCGCCGACTACGACGTCCGCTGCCTGCGCCGGGAGTACGGCTGGCGGCTGCCGCGCCTCTTCGACACCATGGTGGCGGCGCGCCGGCTGGGGCGCCCCGGCCTCGGGCTGTCGGCGCTGGTGGAGGCCAGGTTCGGGGTGCGGCATGTCGAAGGCCCACCAGCGCTCCGACTGGGGGCGGCGGCCGCTCTCGCCGGGAGCAGCTGGCCTACGCCTCGCTCGACACCCAGTTCCTCCTCCCCATCGCCGACGAGCTCAAGGCCGAGCTGGCGCAGCGGCGGCCTCGCCGACCAGGCCGAGCAGGAGTTCCAGCGCATCGCCGCGGTGGTGCCGAAGGAGCGGGTCTTCGACCCGGAGGGCTGGCGGCGGCTCAAGGGCGCCGCGCGCGCTCGACCCGGCCGGCAAGGCGGTGCTGCGGGCGCTCTGGCTCGCCCGCGAGGCGCGCGCCGAGCGAGGACGACCGGCCGCCCTTCAAGGTGCTGGGCGAGCCGACCATGGTGGAGATCGCCCGGCTCCGCCCCGCCACGCCGCGAGGCCCTGGCGCGGATCCCCGGGGTCTCGCCGCAGGTGCTGCGGCGGCTGGGCGACGCCATCGACGCGGCGCTGCGCGAGCCTGGGCAGGGCCCCGGCGCGTGGACGCCGGGGCGCCGGCTAGAAGGCGACGCCGTCGCACCGGGGCCGGGACCGGCGCGGCCGGGTCGAGCGCGGGCGGCAGGCCGGCCAGCCGCCGGTAGACCTCCCGCGCCGCCAGGACCGCCTTCAGGTAGACGCGCGTCTCCTTGTAGGGGACGTCCTCCACCCACTCGTCGAGCGGCGGGGCGGCGCCCGGGCGCCGCCAGGCGGCCGGCGGCGACGGGCCGGCGTTGTAGGCGGCCACCGCGCCGGCCTCGCTCCCGAAGCGGTCCGGAGCAGGCCGAGGTAGAGCGCCGCCAGAGGCGACGTTGGTGGACGGGTCGTCGAGCCGGGCGACCGGGCTCGACGGCCGGCCCGGCCAGGAGGCCGAGCCGCTCCGCGGTGCGCGGCAGGAGCTGGCCGAGCCCGATGGCCCCGGCGGCGCTGCGGGCCTCGGGCCGGAAGGCCGACTCCCGCCGCATCACGGCCAGGAGCAGCGCCTCGTCGACGCCGGCGGCGCGGGCGGCCTCGGCGACCACGCGGCTGCGAAGGCCGTCGGGTAGAGCCAGCGCTCGGTCCGGCGCGGGCCTGGCCGAGCAGGTCGCGCGCGACGCGGAAGGCGAGGGCCGGCTCGCCGGCGAAGGTGGCGAGGCGGCAGGCCTCCACGGCGGCTGGCCTGGGGCGCGCCGCGGCGGGCCGGCGATCTCCAGCGCCTGCGACGCGCCTCGGCCCGCTGGCCCAGGGAGAAGAGCCGGCCGCGGCGCGCAGCCGCGGGAGCGCTGGCGTCTCCGGCCGGGCGGCCCGGCGCCGAGCCCGGCCGACGGCCGGCGCGGCGGCGGCGTGGCGCCGAGCCGCTCCAGCCGCCGCCGCGCCAGCCAGCCGTACCAGCCGTCGCCGCCCGCCAGGGCGGCCCGGCGGAGCCGCTCCCGGCGCGCGCCGAGCGCGCCGCCCAGCCGGCCCCTGCCAGTAGAGCGCGGCGTCGGCCAGCGGGCCGGACTCCAGCCGGGCCAGGCGGGCCTGCGCGCCGCGCGAGGTCGCCGGACGCGGATGCTCGACCAGGCCGCGAACCAGCGGGCGTCGTCGGCGCGCGGCGAGGCGGGGTGGGCCCGCGCGAAGGCGTCGAGGCGGGCCACGGCCCGGCTCGAAGTCGCCGGCGTCGTACCAGAGCCAGGCGGACAGGTAGGCCGCCTCGTCGCCGAGCTCGAGGCTGCGCCGCTCGCCGAGCGGGACGATGAGGGCCTGCCCCGCGGCCACCGCGGCGTAGCGCCGGGTCGCCTCCTCGGTCAGCCCGGCGCGGGCCGCGGCGCGCCCCAGCACCCACTGCCCGCCGCGCCGGAGGCCGGGATCCGCTCGAGCGCTCCAGCGGCCGCGCCAGCTCCGCCGCCTCGGCGAGGCGGCCCAGCCCGGCCAGCGCCAGCGCCTGGAGCAGCGCCGCCGGGCCGGCGGGCGCGGGGGGAAGGGACCCCGCGGCCAGCTCGGCCTCGGCGAGGGCCTCGGCGGGGCGGCCGCGCTGGAGCAGCCGCTCGGCGCTCCGGAGCCGGTCGGCGCCGGAGAGCTCGGCGGCGGCCTCGCCCACGCCGCGACCAGCCCTGGAGCGCCGCCACCGCCTCGGTCCCCTCGGGCCGGTCCGGCTCCTCGAGCGCCAGGGCGCGGTAGAGCGCCAGCGCCTCGTCCCCGCGCCCGGCCAGGCGCCTGGCCGAGGCCAGCAGGAGGCGCCCGCGCCGGGCGCCGGGCGTCGTCGCCCCGCACCGGCCAGCAGCGACTCCAGCGCTGGAGCCGGCGGCGCCGACCCGTCCCGCGGCCAGGAGCGCCTCGGCCTCCAGCCAGGCGGCGCCCGGCGGCCACAGGGCCGGGTCGAGCCGGGCGACCTCGGCCAGCGGCGCCAGCGCCTCGGCGGGCGACCCGCCGCGAGGAGGGCGCGGCCGAGGGCCAGCCGGAGCCGCCGCTCGAGCCCGGCGGGGGGGAGGCCAGGGCGGCGAGGAGCGGCTCCACGGCCTCGGCCGGACGGCCGGCCTGCACCAGCGCCAGCCCGAGGGTCGCCGCGGCCTGGGCGCCGAGCGCGCCCCGGGGAAGCGTCGACCAGGCCTCCCTGGCGGCCCGCGGCGCCGCGCGGCGGCGTCGCCGCGGCGAGTCGCCTCGGCGGCGGTCCCCAGGCTGGAGAGGGAGTTGCGCAGAGCGGCTCCCGGCCGGCGCCGGGGCGGCGACCAGCAGGGCGGCCAGGACGCAGGGCGCCGCGCCCGACGGGCCAGTGGACCGGGGGGGTTGCAACCCCGGATCGCGACGCGCTATGGACGATGAGCGCTGCCGTCCAGGTCCTTCGGCACGGCGGGCCAGCGTCTCGACGACGCGGTGGCGGCGTCCGGCCACCAGGAGGCCAGCGTGCTCGCCAAGCCCTGCCCCACCGAGCTGGTCAGCCTGATCAACCCGGAGCGCGGCCTCGACGGGCAGCGAAACCTGTTCTGCACCCATTACGACGGCTGCCTCGACGAGGCCATCCGGCAGGGGTGGAACAGCTGGTGCTGCACCCGCTGCGGCCTGAGCGCGATCGGGCCGGGCGAGGCCGACAGCATCGACAGCTTCGCCACGCAGCGCCGGCTGGCGTAGCCGGCGGGCGGGCGCGGCGTCTCAGCGGAGCCTCCGCGCCGCTCGGTCGGGGCTGCGCCCCGGTTCCGCCGCGGCGGCTCGACGAGCACCTCGGTCAGGTAGACCACCGGCCCGCCCCCGGGCAGCGTGGCGCGCGCGATGCCCACGCCGGCCAGGGTGGGGCCGGCGGCCAGCAGGTTGTCGCAGCTGGGCCGGGTTGTCCTCGATCGCCTCGTGGGCCGCGAGCGCGGACTCCCCCTGGGCGATGTTCTGCAGCGCCTTGCTTGAAGGGGATGCGGGCGCGTTGCAGCCGCGCGACGAGGTCCCCGAGCCCGGAAGGCGCCTGGGACAGCATGCCCGGCGCGCATCATCTCGGCGCTGTGGGCGCGGGCCACCGCCCGGAGGGCCGGTGAGGGCTGGAGCGGCGGGAGGCCCGTGGCGTCGCCGGGTCGCGTTCAGGTGGGCGAGGACGCAGCGCCTCGGCGGCGGCCTGGATCTGCCGGGTCGGGCTCGACCGCGGCCGGAGCGAGCCGGCGCCGGCGGCGCCGGGCCGGCGCTGACGTCGAGCAACGCCACCAGGGTGGAGCCGTTCGGGCCCCGCCCGAACACCTCCACGAGCCAGCGTCCCGGGGCGTCGAAGGTCAGCGGAGGCCCTGAAGCGGCGGTCCCGGGCACGGGGCGCTCCCGCTCGCTGCCGTCGGGCCCGGTGACGACGAGCCGGGGCTCGTCCAGCCCGGCGACCAGCTCCCCCTCCAGGACCGCGGTGTCGCCCACCGCCACGTTGCGCGGGAACGGGCGGAGGGAGACCGGACGGGACGAGGCCAGCAGGACCAGCCAGGCCATTCCGTCCCGCTCCACCACGCCGGCGCCGAGGAAGCCGGCGGTGGATCCGGGGCGATGACCGGCAGCAGCGCGTCGGCCACCCGGTCGGTCGGGCCGGAGACCAGCCAGGCCTTCGGCCAGGGGTCGAAGGAGGCGGCGTTCCAGAGGGCCGCCCTGACGCGAGCCCGGCCCAGCGGGGCGCGCTCGCCGCTGGCGGCCCGCGCGGCCAGCTCGCGGGCGGCCAGCGCCAGCACGCTGGAGCGGACCGGTGGCGGTTCGCCGGAGCGCTGCAGCAGCGCCGCGGCCAGTTCCATGGCACGTGCCTCGGCGGGGGAGGGCTCGAGCGGTGGCTCGATGCCATAGCGCTGCGTGGAGAGCGCCGGTGCGGGCGGGGGGGCCTCACCAGCGCCGCGACCGGCAGGGTGCGGGACGACGGGCCGGCGGCGCAGGCGGCGGCGGCCACCAGGATCAGGATGCGGAGCCGAGGCCCGGGCGGCCCGGCGAGGAGGCGCGCCGTGGCTCCCCGGCGGCTCACCGGGCCACCGCTTCCTGTCGCCGGTGGGCCACCAGGGCCCCGGGCGCCTCGAGCCCCGCAGCGTCGTGCGGCGGCTCCACGATCACCTCGGTCAAGTAGACCACCGGCCCGCCTCCGGCCAGGGTGGCGCGCGCGATCCCCACGCCGGCCAGGGTCGGGCCGGAGGCCAGCAGGTTGTCGCGGTGGGCGGGGCTCTCCTCCGTCGCCTCGTGCGCCGAGAGGGCGGTCTGCCCCTTGCCCAGGTTCTCCAGCGCCTTCCGGAACGGGATGCGCGCCCGCCGCAGCCGCTCGCCGATGTCCGAGGAGCCCGGCAGGGTGTGGGCCAGCAGCCCCAGCCGCAGCATCTCGGCGCTGTGGGCCCGGGCCACCTGCCTGGAGCCCGGTCGAGTGTTGCAGGCCGGGCAGCCCGTGGCGCCGCCGGGTGGCGTTCATGGCCGCAGGACCCGGGCCTCGGCGGCCGCCTGGTCCTCGGGGTCGGGCTCGTCGGTGGCCACGCTGGCGCCGGGCGGCTCGGCGCCGGCGCTGACCGCCAGCAGCGCCAGCACCTCCGGGCCGTGGAGGCCCCGCCCCAGGACCTCGACCAGCCAGCGCCCCGGGGCGTCGAAGGTCAGCTCCGCCTTGAAGCGGCGGGCCCCGGACATCGACCGCTCCGACGCGCTCCCGTCGGGGGCGGTGACGAACAGCCGCGGGTCGGCCAGGCCGGTGCCCAGCTCCCCCTCGAGGACCGCGGTGTCGCCCACCGACACGGCGCGCGGGAACGGGCGCAGCGACGCCCGCCGGGGCGACGCCAGCAGCACCAGGAAGGCCGTGCCGTCCCGCACCACCGCGCCGGCGCCGAGGTGCCCGGCGGAGGAGCGCCGGGCGATGATCGGGGGGAGGGCGTCGGCGACGCGGTCGGGTGGCCCCGAGATCAGGTAGGCGAGCGGCGCCGGATCGGACGCCGCGACGCTCCACAGGGCGGCCCGGACCCGGGCCCGGCCCAGGGGCGCCGGGTCGCCGGCGGCGGCGCGGGCGGCGAGATCCCGCGCGGCCAGCGCCAGGACGCCGGAGCGGACCGGTGGCGGGTCGCCCGGGCGCTGCAGCAGCGGTGCGGCCAGGTCCATGGCGCGAGCCTCCATCGGCGAGGCCTCGATCCGGGGCTCGACGCCGTAGCGGAGCGACAGGAGGGCCGGGGAGGGAGGGGAGCCGGCGGCGGGTGCCGGGCGAGGCCGGGGAGCGGGAGCCGCCGGCCGGGTGGCGGTGGTGGCGGCGCACGCCGCCAGCAGGGGCAGCACCAGGCAGGGAAGGCGGAGCCGTCGGGCCTTCAGGGGTCGCTCCGCGCCGGGCCGATGCGGACGTCCAGACCCCGGGCCGCGGTCCGGCCGAGGCGGGCGTTGACCCGGGCGCAAATCTCCTCGGCGAGGGCCTCGACCTGGGCCGCCCAGGCCTGGTCGGTGACCAGCACGAGGAGCCGGCCGTCCCGCATCACGCCCCGGAAGCTGGCCGAGTGCGACAGCCGCCGGCCGCAGGCCTCGACGAAGGCGGCGGCGATGGCGGCCTCCCCGGTCTCCCGGTGGCGCCCCAGCACCTCCGCCAGCGCGGTCGCCACCGATTTCCGCCGTCCCCGCGTCATGTTGCGAAGCTAGAGGCCGGGGGTCCGGGCGTCAAGGCGGAGGCCATTTCGCCGGGCGGTTGACAGGGGTGCGGCAAGTCGCCGCGCCCTGCGGCCGAAGGTGCCGGCTGTGCTACCTTCGGGTGCGGTCCGAGCAGGACATGACGTCGAGCCCACCTCAGCCCACGGAGATCCAACGCGCACTCCCGGTGACGCGAGGGCCTGCGGCCGGAGGCGCCGCATCGGCCGAGCCCGGGCGCCTCAAGCTCTCCTGGCTGGTCCAGCTCCACTGGTGGGCCATCCTCGGCCAGGTGCTGATCGTCGCGCTCGCCGAGTTCTGGACCGAGTTCGACCTGCCCATCCCCCACATCCTGGCGCTGCTCACCGCCGAGGTGATCGGCAACCTGGTGCTGCGCTCCTGGGCGCGCACCGCCCACGTCACCGAGTCGATGATGGCGACGGTGATGGTCCTGGACGCGGCGGTGCTCACCCTGCTCCTCGACCTGACCGGCGGCTCCTCCAACCCCTTCTCGACGCTCTACCTGGTGAACGTGGCGCTGGCCGCGGTGCTCCTGCCGCGGCGCTGGCCGTGGGCGCTGATGGTGGTGTGCCTCGCCGGCTTCGGCTCGCTCTTCGTCCACGAGTGCGGTGGTCGGCCCGGCGCACCACGTGCAGCTTCGGACTGACGCCCGAGCAGCTGATGCTCGCCCACCTGCGCGGCATGTGGGTGGCCTTCGCGCTGGCCGCGGTCTTCATCGTCTACTTCGTGCGGCGGGTGGCGCTGGCGCTGGCCGACGCGGGAGCGGGAGCTCCAGCGAGGCGCGCGCCCAGGCCCAGCGGAGGGAGAAGCTGGCCTCGCTGGCCACGCTGGCGGCCGGCGCGGCCCACGAGCTCTCCACGCCGCTCTCGACCATCGCGGTGGTGGCCAAGGAGCTGCAGCGCGACCTCGGCGGCACGGTCAGCGGCGAGGTGGCGCGACGACCTGCAGGCTGATCCGCGACCAGGTGGGGCGCTGCCGGGAGATCCTCGACCGGATGGCCGCCAACGCCGGCGAGGCGGCGGGCGAGCCGCTGGTGGCCCAGCCGCGTGCGCGGCCTGGGTGGCGGCCGGCGCTCGACGGGCTGCCGGCGCCGGGAGCGCGGTGCGTGCTGGAGCGGGCCCCGGGCGTGGACGACGTCCGCTCGGTCGGGCCGCCGCGGGCCCTGGCCGACGCGCTGCGCGGGCCTGCTCAAGAACGCCCTGCAGGCCTCGGCCCCGGGCGCTGCCGGTGACGCTCCGCCTCGAGGCGCGCCGGCGGGCTGGTCGCGCCACGGTGGTCGACCGCGGCGCGCGGCATGCCGCCCGAGGTGCTGGCCCGCGTGGGCGAGCCCTTCTTCACCACCAAGGTGCCCGGGCGAGGGCATGGGCCTGGGGCTGTTCCTGACCCGCACCCTGGCCGAGCAGCTGGGCGGCGCGTTTCACATCACCTCGCGCCCCGGGCAGGGGCACCGAGGCACGCCTCGAGCTGCCGGCCGCCTGGCCGGCGAGAGGAGCACCGCATGACCAGAACACCGACGATGGGCCGGGACACCCTGCCCAGCATCCTGCTGGTGGACGACGACGAGGTCCTTCGCGAGCGGCTGGCCCGGGCCATCCGGGCGCGCGGCTACGAGGTGAAGACCGCCGGCAGCGCCGACGAGGCGCTGCGCGGAGGCGGCGGGCGAGTCGCCCGAGATGGCGGTCGGTGGACCTGCAAGATGCCGGGCATGTCGCGGGCTCGAGCTGCTGCGCGAGCTGCGCGAGCATCGATCCGGCCACCCGGGTCGCTGATGCTGACCGGCTACGGCAGCATCGCCACCGCGGTGGAGGCGGTGCGCTGGGCGCGGTGCGCTACCTGCCCAAGCCGGCCGACGCCGACGAGATCCTCGCCGCGCTCGCGCGCGGCGAGGCACCGCCGCGCGCGAGCCGCCGGCCGGCGCGAGACGCCCGTCGCTGGCGCGCGCCGAGTGGGAGCACATCCACCGGGTGCTCACCGACTGCGGCGGCAACATCTCCGAGGCGGCGCGCCGGCTCGGCATCCACCGCCGCTCGCTGCAGCGCAAGCTGCACAAGTACCCGCCCTCGAGGTGAGCCGCGCCCCGGGGCGGGGCGTGCTCAGAGCACCTTCACCGACCCGTGTTGGTCCCGTCGGCGTCGTGGGTGTGGATCGCGCAGGCGAGGCACGGGTCGAACGAGTGCACGGTGCGCAGCACCTCGAGCGGCAGCTTCGGGATCGGCGATGGGGTTGCCGACCAGCGAGGCCTCGTACGGGCCGGGCTGGTCCTTCGTCGCGCGGGCCCGGCGTTCCAGGTCGAGGGCACCACCGCCTGGTAGTTCTTGATCTTGCCGTCCTTGATGACGACCCAGTGCGAGAGCGTGCCGCGCGGCGCCTCGTGGAAGCCGAGCCCCGCTGACTCGCCCTTGGGGAAGATCGGCGTCGGTTGAAGATCGCGGTGTCGCCCTTGCCGATGTTGTCGACCAGCAGGCTCCAGTGCTTCAGCGCCAGCTCGGCGATCACCGCGCAGCGGATGGCGCGGGCCGCGTGGCGGCCGAGCGTGGAGTGGAGCATGGCCGGGCGTCGAGCGTCGATCTTGTGCGATCGGCCGAGCCGTGTCGATGGCGCCGCGTCGCCCACTTGACGGTCGGCTCGTGGCCGGTGCGCGAAGCCGACCAGCACCTGGGCGAGCGGGCCCACCTGCATCGGCTTGCCCTCGAAGCGCGGCGCCTTGACCCAGCAGTACTTCGCCGTCGGTCTCGGTTCCAGCTCGGTGTACTTCGGGACGGTCTCCTCCTCCCACGGGTGCGCGCTGCCAGTCGCCGTCGTAGCAGGCGTGGGCGATCGCCTCGGTGACGTTCTCCCGGAAGTACTCGTCGCTCGAAGCTCGAGATCGGCTGCAGCGTCCCGAGGTCGCCGTCCATGATCGTGCCGCCGGGCAGGTCGAACTGCGTCCCCTTGGCGTCGGTCGGGCAGGTCGGGCACGGCCAGGTAGTTGGTGACGCCGGCGCCGTACTCGAGCCACTCCGGGTAGAAGCCGGCCGATGGCGCACACGTCGGGCAGGTAGACCTGCTTGACGAAGGCGCTCACCTCGTCGAGCAGCGCCTTGATCAGGTAGAGCTTCTCCATGTTGAGCGTCGGCCGGGCTGTCGAGGTTGATGGCGTTGGCCACGCCGCCGACCGCGAGGTTCTGGATGTTGGGCGTCTTGCCGCCGAGGATGGCCACGACCTGGTTGGCCTTGCGCTGGAACTCGAGCGCCTGCAGGTAGTGGGCGACGGCGAGCAGGTTGACCTCGGGCGGCAGCTTCATCGCCGGGTGGCCCCAGTAGCCGTTGGTGAAGATGCCGAGCTGGCCGCGCTCGACGAAGCCCTCCAGCTTGTCCTTGACCGCCGTCGAGCTCCCTGGTCGAGTTGCCCGGCCAGGTGCGAGAGCGACTCGGCGAGGGCCGCGGCCTTGGCCGGATCGGCCTTGAGCGCCGACACCACGTCGACCCAGTCGAGCGCCGACAGGTGGTAGAAGTGCACGATGTGGTCGTGCAGGCGCGTGCGCGAGATGATGATGTTGCGGATGAGCTGCGCGTTGAGCGGGATCTCCAGCTTGAGCGCGTTCTCGACCGCCCGCACCGAGGCGATGGCGTGCACGGTGGTGCAGACGCCGCAGATGCGCTGCGTGAAGACCCACGCCTCGCGCGGGTCGCGGCCCTTCAGGATGGTCTCGATGCCGCGCCACATGGTGCCGCGACGACCAGGCGTTCGTGACCTTGCCGCCGTCGACCTCGACGTCGATGCGCAGGTGGCCCTCGATGCGGGTGATGGGATCGATGGTGATGCGCTGGCTCATGGCGTCGCCCCTTGCTGAGACCGGCCGGGACCTCGCGCCGCGGAGCGGGCGTGACGCCGCGCGAGGATCGGGAACGCTGCGGACGACGACGATGTAGATCACCGATCTCGCTGGCCACGAGGCCGACGGTGATCAGGATCTCCGGCACGCTCGGGAAGTAGGCCAGCCGGTGCCCGGCTCGAACGCCACCAGGAAGATGTCGAAGCGGTACAGCGCGCCGGCGCAGCATCGAGCAGGAGCGCCGCGCGGAGCAGCTGGCCGGGCCGCGGTCGCGCGCGGTCGCGCCGAGGACAGCAGGACGGCCGCCGACGAGGAACAGCCGATCTCGGCCCAGAAGACGAAGCCATGCGTCGAGGCTCGAGGCCGTGAGCGCCGAGCTGGCCGTCCACGGCGCCAGATCGACGAGGCGGACGACCACGAAGGCGAGCGATCACGCCGCCCACGACTTCGGCCAGGCGTCGCCAGCAGCCGGTCTCGCAGCGGCGCCCGAAGGCCAGGCTGCGAGAAGATGGACTCGAAGTACGACGACCGCCGTAGCCCATGACGAAGGCAGGACATCAGGAAAGCAGCGGCAGCAACGGCGTGTGCCACAGCGGGTGGAGCTGGGCCCGCCAGCAGCATCAGCGAGCCGAGCGAGGACTGGTGCATGGTCGGCAGCAGCAGGCCGAGGCGCGACCAGGACGGGCAGCGCCTTGCTGAGGCCCGCGGCAGCAGCGCTCGGCCAGCGGCCGCCCGGGCCGGGTCCTGGCTCGGCCGCCAGCCCTCGAGGCAGGCCGGGGAGAGCTCGAGCCAGAGCACCACCACGTAGGCCATGATGCAGAGCGCCACCTCGAGGAGCACCGAGTTGCGGTTCCAGCTGGTGCGACGAGACGCGGGATCTTCCACATGGTCCAGAGCGGCCCAGGTCGAAGATCACCGCGACGCCGGCCACGAGTAGCCGAGCGCGCTGGTCAGCAGGGCGGGCGGACCAGCGGGTGGTACTGCCCCTGGTTGAGGATGTAGACCAGGAGGGCCACGGCGTAGCCGCCGCAGGCCAGGCCGGTGCCGGTCACGACGTCGAAGGCGATCCAGATGCCCCACGGGTAGCCGTCGTTCATGGCGGTGGCGGCGCCGAGGCCCTGGGTGAAGCGCCACAGCGCCGGCCACGGTCCCCAGCGCCCAGAGCACCAGCAGCGCCATGACGACCGGGGTGAGGAGCGGCCGCCTCCGACGCGGGCTGGGCGCGCGCGGCTCATCGGCTTCTCCTCCTCGCGCCGGCGCGCCTGCCGCGTCGGTTCGTTCCAGGCCACGACCGCGAAGGCGCGCGTAGCAGGACCACCGGGGCCACGAACCCCTGGTAGATGCCGTGCTGGATGGTCTCGCACCAGCGCCGGCGACCGGCTCGCTGCCGAGGGCCGGCAGCCCGAGCTGCTCGAACGCCGACCGGGCGAGAGGTAGAGCACCTGCGGTGCCGCCGCCCTCGGTCTCGCCGTAGACCCGGCCTGGTAGGCCGTCGGGGTGCTCGGCGAGCGCGGCGCTTGGCCTCGGCCAGGAGCTCGTCGCGCTGCCCGAAGATGACGGCCGCCGCGCGGGCAGACCTCGGCGCAGGCCGGCGCCCTTGCCCTCGTCAAGCGGTGGCGGCAGAGCTCGCACTTGACGATCTGCGGCGAGGCCGTGGCCCACTCGAACTTGGGCACGTTGAACGGGCAGGCCATCTGGCAGTAGCGGCAGCCGACGCAGCGGTCGGCGTCGTACGGGACCATGCCGCGCGGCCCCTTGTGCAGCGCGCCGATCATGCAGACCGAGGCGCAGGCCGGGTCGACGCAGTGCATGCACTGCGCCTTGATGAAGCCGATGCGGTCCGTCCGTCGCTCGTACAGCTTGATGATGTTCTTGGTGTTGCCGTTCAGGTCGGCGGGGCGTCGTAGAGCGCCGCCGATCATGTTCACGTCGGGCGGCATGCCGTTGGCCTCGCTTGCACTTGGTCCACGCAGGCCCGGCAGCCGATGCAGCGGGTGGCGTCGTAGAGCATGCCCGACGTCGTCGGGCGGCGTGCTTCCTGGCGCGTGCGCGCCTCGGCCGGGAGCGCCACCGCCGGCGCCGGCGGCCGCGCGGCGGCGCCCAGGACCTTCAGGGCGCCGCGTCTGGTCATGGTCATGGCGCCTTCTCCTTCTCGTCGCCCTCGGCCTTCTGGCACCTGGACCGTGAGCTTGCGGGAGGCCACGTAGCCCGGCGCCGACGACCGCGCCGACGACCAGGCCGGCCGACGCCCGCGGCGATCGGCGCTGACGTCGCCCTTGGCGGAGCCGACGGCGGGTAGGCCATGGGGGCGGTGGGGCGCTCGATGGGGAGGTTGGTGTGGATGCGGCACGTTGAAGGCGATGCCCTGCTCGGTGCAGCCGATGCACGGGTGGCCGATGCCGATGGGCCAGGCGCCCGGCACCTCGCAGAAGTGGAGCAGCGAGCAGTTGGCGTGGGTCTGCGGGCCCCTTGCAGCCGAGCTTGTAGAGGCACCAGCCCTCGCGGTGGCCCTCGTCGCCGAAGGCCTGCGCGAAGCGCCCGGCGTCGAAGTGGGCGCGGCGCGGGCAGTCCTCGTGGATGACCCGGCCGTAGGCGAACCTGGGGCGCCCCTTGCTCGTCGAGCGCCGGCAGCGTGCCGAAGGTGGCGAACTGCAGCACCGTGCCGAGCAGGTTGTACGGGTTGGCCGGGCAGCCGGGGAGGGTGACCACCGTCTTGCCCTTGAGCGCCTGGGGCGCGCCCACGGCGCCGGTCGGGTTGGGCGACGCCGAGGGGATGCCGCCCCAGGAGGCGCAGGAGCCGATGGCGATGATCGCGGCCGCCTTCTCGGCCACCCGGGTGAGCGTGTCGATGGCCGTTCTGCCCGCCGACGTAGCAGTAGATGCCGTCGTCCTTGAGCGGGATGGAGCCCTCGACGACGAGCACGTACTTGCCGGCGTTCTCCTTCATCGTCGTCTCGAGCGCCGCCTCGACCTGGTAGCCGGCGGCCGCGGCCAGGGTCTCGTGGTAGTCGAGCGAGATGAGGTCGAGGATCAGCTCGCCGACGTCGGGCGCGTTGGCGCGCAGCAGCGACTCGGTGCAGCCGGTGCACTCCTGGAAGTGGAGCCAGATGACCGAGGGCTTCTTCCCCTTGGTCACCTTCTCGGCCATCTTCTCGCCGGCCCAGGCCGGCAGCCCCACGGCGGCGGCCGCCGCGGTGCAGACCTTCACGAAATCTCGCCGGGAGAGTGCGGAGGCTTCCGCGACCACGGGGTGCGGCATGGTGATCCTCCTGAGGCGGGCGAAGTGAGTGGCCGCCTGACCGTGCGACAATTCGGCGCTTTTCGATCTCGATTGACGTTGACCATCATCAATCAGCGTAAAATCAGCGCGCAAAGTGTTCGTTCTCCACACAAATGGGGCACTTGGAGGTGGGTCCCAGATGGGGCTGCGGCGCTCTTGGAGCTTGAATCCACTCGGCATATGCGATGCGCGAACCCTTCTTGCGGTCACGGGGTCATACCTGGTGACAGCGCCGGGGCCGAATGGACGGCAGGCGCCGGGAGCGGAGCGATGAGCGGGGCAACGAGCGCGGTGACCGGCGGCAAGACCGTCGAGGTGACGTCCGAGAACTTCAAGCAGCTGGTCGAGCGCGACGGCATCGTCCTGCTCGACTGGTGGGCCGCCTGGTGCGGCCCCTGCCGGATGTTCGCGCCCACCTTCGAGAAGGCGGCGGCGGCCCACCCGGACATCGTCTTCGGCAAGGTCGACACCGAGGCGCAGCAGGAGCTGGCGGCGTCGTTCCAGATCCGCTCCATCCCCACGCTGATGATCCTGCGCGACCAGGTGCTGCTCTTCTCGCAGCCGGGCGCGCTCCCCGAGGCGGCCCTCACCGACCTCATCAAGCAGGTCCGGGCCCTCGACATGGACAAGGTGCGGGCCGAGATCGCCGAGCAGGACAGGAAGCAGGCGGCCGGGGCGTAGGGCACGGCGCCCGGCCGGGCCGGGCGGAGAGGCACCTCGCGGGGCGGGGCCGTTCCAGCGGCCGCCGCCCCGTCTCGCGTGGGACGTCAGACCGGCTTGATAACTGAACGGGCGAGCAGTAACGTCGCCTGGTCGGAGCCGGTCCATGCCCCCTGCAGATCCCACCCACCGCCTCCTCGCGCGCCTCCGCGACGAGATCAAGCGCCTCGAGCACCGGCCCGCCCGGCGCGAGGGGCAGGTGGCCAGCGGCCTGGCGTCCATCGAGGCGCTGCTGCCGGGTGGCTTCCCGTGCGGCGCCCTCTCCGAGCTGCGCGGCGGCCCGTCGAGCGGCAAGACGGCCGTCGCGCTCTCCGCCATGGCCGGGCTCCCGGGAGGCGCCCTGGCCGCCTTCGTCGACGGCCGCGGCGAGCTCTACCCACCGGCCGCGGCGGCGCTGGGCGTCGACCTCGGGCGGCTGCTCATCGTCCGGCCGCCCGGGGGCGAGGAGGGGTTGCGGCTGGCGCTCTGGGCCGCCGAGGCGCTGCTCGGCTCGGGCGCCTTCGCCGTGGTGGCCGTCGACGTGCCGCGCGGCCGGCCCTTCCGGGGAGCCGAGGTGGCGCTCCGCCGGCTGGTGGCGGCGGCGGAGCAGGGGGGGCGGCGGGGATCTGGCTCTCGTCGCCGGGCGCCATGCTGCGCCCGCCGGCGGTGGTGCGGCTCGACCTGCGCAGCGAGCACGGGCGGATCGCGGCCCGGCGGGCCGAGCCGGCGGGGACGGCGCGTGCCGGAGGCGTCCATGCGGCCTGAGCGGGAGCGCCTGGCCGCGTCCGGGCCGCGGCTGCTGGCCCTCCACCTGCCCGGGCTGCCGCTGCAGCGGCTGGCGCGCGGGCGCGAGGGGCGCGGCGAGCGGCCGGTGGCGGTGGTGGAGGAGGGGCAGGTGATCGGCTGCGATGCGGCGGCGCAGGCGGCGGGGGTCCGGCCCGGCGACGCGCTGGCCGAGGCGCTGGCCGCCTGCGGGCGGCTGCTCCCGGTGGCCCATGCGCCGGCCGCCGACCTGGCCGCGCTCCGCGCGCTGGCCGAGGCGCTGCTGGCGGTGGCGCCGGCGGTGGAGGTGGTCGTCCCCGATGCGCTGCTGCTCGACGCCAGCGCCGCCCACCTGCTGCGCGGCGCCGAGCCGGAGCCCGAGCGGCGGCTCCTGGCCCGGGCCCGGGCGCTGGCCGGCGACCTCGGCTTCACGGTGCGGGCGGCGGTGGCCTGCGGCCGCGGACCGGCCCTGGCGCTGGCCCGGCACGGCGCGGCGGGCGGCTCCGGGGAGGCGGCGCCCATCGTCCCGCCGGGCGCGGAGGCGGAGGCGCTGGCGGCGCTGCCGCTCGCCGCGCTCGGGCTCGGTCCCGAGGTGGTCGAGAAGCTGCGGGCCGTCGGGGTGGACGGCGTCGGGGCGCTGGCCCGGCTGCCGCCCGAGGGGCTGGCCCTCCGCTTCGGGCCGGCCGGCGCGGCGGCGGCCCGGCTGGCCCGCGGCGACGATCCCACCCCGCTCGTCCCGTACCTCCCGGCGACGCTGCCCGAGGAGGCCATCGAGCTGGAGGGGCCGGTCGACGGGGCCGAGCCGGTGCTCTTCGTGCTGAAGCGGCTGGCCGACCGGGTGGCGGCGCGGCTCGGCGGGCGCGGGCTCGGGGCCAGCCGGCTCACGGTGACCCTCAAGCTCGACCCGCGCGGCGAGGAGCGGCTCTCCATCCCGCTGGCGCACCCCTCGGCCGTGGGGGCGCGCTGGCTGCTGGCCTCGCGCGAGCGGCTGCTGGCGCTGCGGCTGCCCGGGGCGGTGGTCGGCGTGAAGCTGGCCGCGGTCGAGGTGGCGGTGGTGGACGAGGCGCAGCTGGCGCTGGGCGATCGCCCCGAGGCGCAGGCGGCGCTGGAGACGGTCCTGGCCCGGCTCTCCGGGCGGCTCGGGGACGGGGCGGTGGTGGCCGCCGTGCCGGTGGCGCGCTACCGGCCCGAGGCGGCCTGGCGCCCGGTGCCGTTCCGGGGCTCGGCGCGGCAGCCCGGGGCGCTGTCGCAGCCGGACGGCTCGGCGGCACGGCCGACCGGCGCGGGTGGGGCGCGGCACGCGGCGGCGGACGGTGGGGGCGCGGGTGGGGCGCGGACGCGGCACGTGGGCGAGGCGGAGCGGCTGGAGGCGGGCGCAGCGCAGCGGCCGACCCGGCTGCTGGCGGAGCCCCGGCCGCTGGTGGCCACCGGGGAGGGCGGGCGGGTGAGCGCGCTGCGGATCGGGGGCGAGGTGTACGCGGTCCTCTCGTTCGAGGGGCCGGAGCGGCTGCGCGGCGAGTGGTGGAGCGCCCCCTTCGATCGCGACTACTACCGGGCCCGCGTCGAGGGGCTGGGCGACTGCTGGATCTACCGGGACGGGGCCGATGGCAGGCTCCACCTGCACGGGTTCTTCGACTGATGGCCACGCCGCGCTACGCCGAGCTGCGCTGCCGCTCCTGCTTCTCCTTCCTGGAGGGGGCCAGCCACCCCGAGGAGCTGGTGGCGCGGGCCGCGGAGCTCGGCCTCTCGGCGCTGGCCCTCTCCGACCGGAACGGGCTCCAGGGGGTGGTCCGCGCCTGGGTCGAGGCCAGGCGGCTCGACTTCCCGCTCATCGTCGGCTCCGAGCTGGCGGTGGCCGATCTCGGGCGGGGCCGGCCCGGCTGGCTGACGCTGCTGGCCATCGACCGCGAGGGCTACGCCAACCTCTGCCGGCTCATCACCGCGGCCCACGGCGGCGATCCCGAGACGGCGGCGGCGGGGCGGCGCGATCCGGAGGCGGTGCGGGTGGCGCAGCGGCTGCTGGGGGAGCGCTCCGGCGGCCTCTTCGCCCTCTACGGCGGCCACGACGGCGAGGCGGCCGCCCAGCTCCGCGACCTCTTCGGCCGCCGGCTGGCGCTGACGGTGGCGCGCCACCACGTCGCCGGCGACGCGGCGCGGGTGGCGGCCTCGCGCGCCATCGGCGAGCGGCTCGGCCTCCCGGTGGCGGTGGTGAACGACGTGGAGACCCACCTGCGGCGCCGGCAGGTGCTGCAGGACGTCCTCACCTGCGTGCGGCTCGGGACCACGGTGGAGAAGGCCGGCCGCCGGCTCGCCCCCAACGCCGAGCGGACGCTCAAGGGGCCGGAGGAGATGGCGAGGCTCTGGGCCGACTTCCCCGAGGGGCTGGAGGCCGCGGCGGAGATCGCGGCCCGTTGCCGGTTCCGCCTGGACGAGATCCGCGGCGAGCACCCGCTGCCCCCGGTGCGGGTCGATCCGGCCACGCTGGCGGCGGGGGCCGCGGCCTCCACCTCCAGCCCGGCGCAGGCGGAGCGGGCGGTCGCGCCGCAGCGGGTCACCCGGCTGCGGACCACGCGCGGGCCCGGCCGGGCGGCCCCGGCGCCGGCGGCGGTCGGCGGTGGCCGAGCCCGGCGCGCCGGCGGGGACCCCGGACGGCATGGAGCTGCTCCGCGCCCTGGTGCGGGAGGGGGCCCGCTGGCGCTACGGCGGCGAGCCGCCGGCCGACGTGGCGCGGCAGCTCGACAAGGAGCTGGCCCTGGTCGATCAGCTCGGCTACGCCAGCTACTTCCTCACCGTCTGGGACGTGGTCCGCTTCGCCCGGCAGCGCGGCATCCTCTGCCAGGGGCGGGGGAGCGCCGCCAACTCGGCCATCTGCTACGTGCTGGGGGTCACCTCCATCGACCCGGTCCGGATGGGCTTCCTCTTCGAGCGGTTCATCTCCGCCGAGCGGGGCGAGCCGCCCGACATCGACATCGACTTCGAGCACGAGCGGCGCGAGGAGGTGCTGCAGTACGTCTACGAGCGGTACGGGCGGGCCCACGCCGGGATGGTCTGCGAGGTGATCACCTACCGGACCCGCTCGGCGCTGCGCGACGTCGGCAAGGCGCTCGGCCTCTCGCCGTCGCAGGTGGAGCGGCTCACCCGGGCGGTCTCGCACCACGAGGATCCCGCCGCCGTCGACGACGCCACGCTGGCGCAGGCCGGGCTCGATCCGCGCCAGGCCCCGCGGGTGCGGCAGGTGCTGGCGCTGGCCGGCGAGCTGCAGGGCTTCCCGCGCCACCTCTCCATCCACGTCGGCGGCTTCGTCATCACCCGCAGGCCGCTCCACGAGACGGTCCCCATCGAGCCGGCGGCCATGCCGGGGCGGACCATCGTGCAGTGGGACAAGGACGATCTCGCGGCGCTCGACCTGCTCAAGGTCGACCTGCTGGCGCTGGGGATGCTCACCGCCCTGTCGCGCGCCCTCGACCAGCTGGCGCGCCACCGGCCCGCGCCGGCCCGGCCGACGCCGGTCCCCTGGCCCGACTCGCTGGCCACCATCCCCGCCGAGGACCCGGCGGTCTACGACATGGCCAGCCGCGCCGACACCGTCGGCGTCTTCCAGATCGAGTCGCGGGCGCAGATGGGGCTGCTGCCGCGGCTCCAGCCGCGCGGCTTCTACGACCTGGTCATCTCGGTGGCCATCATCCGGCCCGGGCCCATCCAGGGCGGCATGGTCCACCCGTTCCTGCGCCGCCGCGACGGCCGCGAGCCGGTGGTCTACCCGTACCCGCCGCTCGAGCCGGTGCTGGCCCGCACCCTCGGCATCCCGCTCTTCCAGGAGCAGGCCATGCGGCTGGCGGTGGTGGCGGCCGGGTTCACGCCGGGCGAGGCCGACGAGCTGCGGCGGGTCATGACCCACCGGCGCTCGCACCAGAAGCTGGCGGCCATGAAGGCCCGGCTGGTGGCCGGCATGGCCGAGCGGCGCATCCCCGCCGCCGACGCCGAGAGGATCTTCACGCACCTGCTCGGCTTCGCCGGCTACGGCTTCCCCGAGTCGCACGCCGCGTCCTTCGCGCTGCTGGTCTACGCCTCGGCCTGGCTCAAGTGCTACCACCCGGCGGTCTTCGCCGCCGCGCTCATCAACAGCCAGCCCATGGGCTTCTACGCGCCGCACACGCTGGTGGAGGACGCCAAGCGGCACGGCGTGGAGGTGCGCGGGATCGACGTGGCGTGGAGCGGCTGGGAGACCTCGCTGGAGGGACCGGAGCCGGGGCGGCCTCCGGCGCCGGGCGAGCCGCCGGCCATCCGGCTCGGGCTCCACCTGGTGCAGGGGCTGCCGCGCCAGCTGGGGGAGGCGGTGGTGGCGGCGCGGCGGGACGGCCCCTTCGGCACGGTGGCCTCGCTGTGCCTGCGCGCCGGGCTCTCGAGGCCCTGGGCCACCCGGCTGGCCGAGGCCGGGGCGCTGGCCGGCCTCACGCCGGAGCGGCGCGAGGCGGTCTGGCAGAGCCTGGCGCTGCCGGCCAGGCCGGACACCGGCGACCTCTTCGCCGGGCTGGCCCCGGCCGAGCCGGCGGCGCGGCTCGAGCCGGCGGGCGCCACCGAGCTGGTGCAGGGGGACTACGCCACCACCGGCCTCTCGGTGCGCGGCCACCCCATGGCGCTGGTCCGCCCCACGCTGGCGGGCGGCCGGGTGCGGACCGTCCGCGAGCTCGATCGGCTCGACGACCGCGCGCCGGTCGAGGTGGCCGGGCTGGTGATCGTGCGGCAGCGGCCGGAGACGGCCCACGGCATCGTCTTCGTCTCGCTGGAGGACGAGACCGGCATCGCCAACCTGGTGGTCATGCCGGACGTCTACGAGCGCTGCCGGCCGGTGGTGCGCGGCTCGCCCTTCCTGCTGGCGCGGGGGCGGGTGGAGCGGAACGGGCGGGTGGTCAACGTCCGGGTGGACGCCCTGGCGCCGCTGGCCTTCGCGCCCACGGTGGGGGAGCGGGCCAGGAACTTCCGCTAGTCGCGTCGGCGTCGGCTCCTGGTGACGCCGACGCCAAGCTCGAGGAGCTCCTCTTCTTCCGGCGCCCACCGCGCGCCCGTCAGGTGTCCTCCCCTGACGAAAAGGCCCACCCCTCGAATCGAGGGAATGGGCCTTGCCGCCAGGATGGAGACGGTGCTGATACCTTGCGACGGGGCCACCAGGGGCCGGCCCCGTCGCGACTAGCTGCAGCCCGTGGTGGTCCCGCAGTTGTTGCACTTGTAGCAGGCGCCGTTGCGCACGGTGATCTCCCCGCAGTTCGGGCAGGGCGGGGCGTCGGTCTCCCGGGTGTGGGTGGTGGCCGCGTCGGCGGCGCGCGCCGGCGGGGACGGCGCGGCGTCGACGGTGCGGGACCTGGCCGGGAGCGACGGGGCCGCCCCGGGGTGAGCGCGGGCGCCGGGGCCACCGCGGCGCCGGACTCGCTGGGGAGGAACTTCAGCGCCAGCCACCGGAAGATGTAGTCGGTGATCGACTTGGCGATGGGGATCTCCGGGTTGCCGGTGAAGCCGGACGGCTCGAAGCGGGTGTGGCTGAACTTGTCGCTCAGCACGTGGAGCGGGACACCGTACTGGAGCGCCATGGAGATGGAGGTGGCGAAGCTGTCCATCAGGCCCGAGACCACCGAGCCCTCCTTGGCCATGACCACGAAGAGCTCGCCCGGCATGCCGTCGTCGTACATGCCGACGGTCATGTAGCCCTCGTGGCCGCCGATGGAGAACTTGTGGGTGATGGCGCGCCGCTCGTCCGGCAGCCGCCGCCGGGCCAGCGGCGGCCTCGCCGGTGGCCTTCTCGGCCACCTTCTCCTTCTCCTTGCCGGCGTTGAGCGGCTGGCTCCGCTTGCAGCCGTCGCGGTAGATGGCGATGGCCTTCAGCCCCAGCTTCCAGGCCTCCAGGTAGGCCTGCTCGATGTCCTGCACCGTGGCGTTGGTGGGCATGTTGACGGTCTTGGAGATGGCACCCGAGAGGAACGGCTGGGTGGCCCCCATCATCCGGATGTGGCCCAGGTAGTGGATGGAGCGGGACCCGCTGCGCGGCTTGAAGGCGCAGTCGAAGACCGCCACGTGCTCCGGCTTCAGGCCCGGAGCCCCCTCGATGGTCTCCATCTCGTCGATGAACTGGAGGATGGCGCCGATCTCCTCGCCCGAGTAGCCGAGCCGCTGCAGCGCCAGCGGGACGGTGTTGTTGACGATCTTGAGGACGCCGCCGCCCACCAGCTTCTTGTACTTGACCAGCGCGATGTCCGGCTCGATGCCGGTGGTGTCGCAGTCCATCATGAAGCCGATGGTCCCGGTGGGGGCGAGCACGCTGACCTGCGCGTTGCGGTAGCCGCTCTCCAGGCCGGCGCGGAGCGCCTCGGACCAGGACTCGCGGGCGGCGTCGAGCAGGGCCGGCTCGACCAGCGAGTGATCGATCCGGTCGACGTGGGACTGGTGCTTGCGGATGACGTTGATGAACGGGGCCCGGTTCCGCTCGTACCCGGCGAAGGGGCCGATCTGCCCGGCGATGCGGGCGCTCATGGCGTAGGCCTCGCCGGTCATCAGCGCGGTGATGGCGGCGGCGGTGGCGCGCCCGGCGTCGGAGTCGTAGGGGGCGCCGCTGGCCATCAGCAGCGCGCCCAGGTTGGCGTAGCCGAGGCCGAGGGGCCGGTAGTCCTCGGAGTTCTTGCCGATCCGCTCGGTGGGGTACTTGGCGTTGGAGACCAGGATCTCCTGCGCCAGGATGGTCAGGTCGACCGCCTTGCGGAAGGACTCGACGTCGAAGCCGCCGTCGATGCTGCGGAAGTGCATGAGGTTCAACGAGGCCAGGTTGCAGGCCGAGTCGTCGAGGAACATGTACTCGGAGCAGGGGTTGGAGGCGTTGATCCGGTCGGTGTTGGGGCAGGTGTGCCAGGCGTTGACCGTGGTGTCGAACTGCATGCCGGGGTCGCCGCAGAGCCAGGCCGCCTCGGTGATCTGGGCCATCAGGTCGCGGGCCCGGATGGTCTCCAGCGTGCGCCCGTCGGTGCGGGCGGTGAGCCGCCACTCGCGATCGTCGACCACGGCGCGCATGAAGGCGTCGGTGACGCGGATCGAGTGGTTGGCGTTCTGGAAGAACACCGAGTCGTAGGCGCCGCCGCGGACGTTGAAGCCGCCGTCGTAGCCGGCGTCGATGAGCGCCCAGGCCTTCTTCTCCTCCTCGGCCTTGCAGTTGACGAACTCCACGATGTCCGGATGGTCGGCGTCGAGGATCACCATCTTGGCGGCGCGCCGGGTCTTGCCGCCGGACTTGATGACGCCGGCGAAGGCGTCGAAGCCGCGCATGAAGGAGACCGGGCCGGAGGCCTCGCCGCCGCCGGAGAGCATCTCCCTGGAGGAGCGGATCTTGGAGAGGTTGGAGCCGGCGCCCGAGCCGTACTTGAAGAGCATGCCCTCGGTGTGGGCCAGCTTGAGGATGGAGTCCATCGAGTCGGACACCGAGTTGATGAAGCAGGCCGAGCACTGCGGGTGCTCCTCGACGCCGACGTTGAACCAGACCGGCGAGTTGAAGCTCATCTTCTGCCGGTACACGAGGTGGGCCAGCTCGGCCTGGAAGCTGGCCGCATCCTCCTCGCTGGCGAAGTAGCCGTCCTTGCGCCCCCAGCCGGCGATGGTGTTCACCACCCGGGACACCAGCTGGCGGACCGACCGCTCGCGGTCGGGGCTGCCCAGCGCGCCGCGGAAGTACTTGGAGGCCACCACGTTGGTGGCCAGCATCGACCAGGACTTGGGGACCTCGACGTCCTTCTGCTCGAAGATGACCGCGCCGCCCTCGCCGTTGATGCCGGCGGTCCGCTTCTCCCAGACCAGCTCCTCGGCGGGGTCGACGCCGCGGGTGGTGAAGTAGCGGGGGACCGTCAGCCCCTTGCGCTGCGCCTTGCGAACGCCCTTGCCGCCCTTCCGCTGTGCCGACACTTCACGCTCCATCATCGTCCCGTCCCTCCGCCCAGGTGCTCCCGCCCCGGGCGCAGCTGTTCCGTTCGCGCGCCCGAGAGTTCGTGCGCACGTCGCTGACTCCCCCCGGCCGGCCCGCGTCAGTGAACCGGGGATTTAGCTTGGTGGTCTGACAACGAAAGGTGTCCGTGCTGGAAGCCCGCCGCCCGACCCGCCGCCCGCTCCTCCATGCCCCTCGCCCTGTCGCCGCGAGGGTGCAATCTACCAATCGGCCGGTCGGTGTCAACGATGGGACCACCATCTGTTGTGGCGTCACGGACAAAGACCACAAGATACGGGGACTTTGCGCCACAGCCCTATCTGGGGTGTCCGATATCGCCACAGAATCCTTGACACGGGATCCGGACGGCACGGAATCGGATCCGGCGGCGTGGCCTCGGGCGCCCGGCGCGTGCTACAAGCCCGCTCCCACATGCCCGAGCTGAACGCGCACATCCGCAACTTCTCCATCATCGCGCACATCGATCACGGGAAGTCCACGCTCGCCGATCGCCTGCTCGACGTGACCGGCACGGTCACCAAGCGGGAGGCCCAGGCCCAGTTCCTCGACAACATGGAGCTGGAGCGGGAGCGCGGCATCACCATCAAGGCCCAGACGGTGCGGATGCGCTACACCGCCCTCGACGGCAAGACCTACCAGCTCAACCTCATCGACACCCCCGGCCACGTCGACTTCGCCTACGAGGTCTCCCGCTCGCTGGCCGCCTGCGAGGGGGCGGTGCTGGTGGTGGACGCCACCCAGGGCGTCGAGGCGCAGACGCTCGCCAACGTCTACCTGGCCCTCGACCACGACCTCGAGATCATCCCGGTCATCAACAAGATCGACCTGCCCAGCGCCGACGTGGAGGCGGTGCGCCGCGAGATCGAGGAGGTCATCGGCCTCGACGCCTCCCACGCCGTGCCCTGCTCGGCCAAGGAGGGGATCGGCATCCGCGAGATCCTCGAGCAGGTGGTGCACCAGGTCCCGCCGCCCTCCGGGCGATCCCGGCCGCCCCGCTCAAGGCCATCATCTTCGACTCCTGGTACGACAGCTACCGCGGCGTGGTGATGCTGGTGCGGGTCTTCGAGGGCACGCTCAAGCCCCGGCAGAAGATCGTCCTGTGGAGCAACAAGAAGGAGTTCGAGGTCCAGGAGCTCGGGGTCTTCACGCCGTTCACCGTCGGGGTGCCGCACCTCATGGCCGGCGAGGTGGGGGTCTGCGTCGCCAACGTCAAGGACGTCCACGACGCCAAGGTCGGCGACACCATCACCGAGGCCGACCGCCCGGTGGCGGCCCCATTCCCGGGCTTCAAGGTGGTGAAGCCCATGGTCTTCAGCGGCGTCTTCCCCATCGACGCCGCCGACTACGAGCAGCTGCGCGACGCCCTCGACAAGCTCCGGCTCAACGACTCGGCCTTCACCTACGAGCCGGAGACCTCCCAGGCGCTCGGCTTCGGCTACCGCTGCGGCTACCTCGGGCTGCTCCACATGGAGATCGTCCAGGAGCGGCTGGAGCGCGAGTACCACCTCTCGCTCATCACCACCGCGCCCTCGGTGGTCTACCGGGTCACCGACACCCAGGGGGCGGTCCAGGAGATCGACAACCCCGCCAAGCTGCCGCCGGTCCAGCGCATCGCCAGGCTGGAGGAGCCCATCCTCACCTGCCACATCCACGGCCGGACCGAGGACGTGGGCCAGATCCTCAAGCTCTGCCAGGACCGCCGCGGCGTGCAGAAGGACATGAAGTACATCGGCACCAGCCGGGTGCAGATCACCTACGACATCCCGCTGGCCGAGGTGGTCTTCGACTTCTTCGACAAGCTGAAGAGCGTCAGCCGCGGCTACGCCAGCCTCGACTACGAGCTGCGCGGCTACGAGGAGGCCGACCTGGTCAAGCTGGACATCCTCATCAACGGCGAGCCGGTCGACGCCCTCAGCATCATCGTCCACCGCGAGAACGCCTACCACCGCGGCCGCGACGTCTGCCAGAAGCTGAAGGAGGAGATCCCCAAGCAGATGTACGAGGTGGCCATCCAGGCCGCCATCGGCGCCAAGGTGATCGCCCGCGAGACCGTCAAGGCCTTCCGCAAGAACGTCATCGCCAAGTGCTACGGCGGCGACATCTCGCGCAAGCGCAAGCTCCTGGAGAAGCAGAAGGAGGGCAAGAAGCGGATGAAGCAGGTCGGCAGCGTGGAGATCCCGCAGTCGGCCTTCCTGGCGGTGCTCAAGGTCGAGGACTGACCGGTGCCCGGCGGGTCCGGCCCGGCGTGGCGCGACCTGCTGCGGGCCGTGCTCGGCGGCCTGGCCGTGGCCCTGCTGCTCCGCGGCGCGGTGGCCGAGCCGTTCGCCGTCCCGGGCGGGTCGATGGCCCCCACGCTCCTCGAGGGGGACGTGGTGCTGGTCTCCCGCCTGGCCTACGGCCTCGGCCTCCCCTTCACCGATCGGACCCTGGTCACGCTGGCCGCCCCGCGGCGCGGCGACGTGGTGGTGTTCCGCCATCCGCGCCAGCGATCCGAGCTGCTGGTCCGCAGGGTGGTGGGCCTGGAGGGGGACGTGGTCGAGCTGCGCGAGCAGCGGCTCTACGTGGGCGGGGTGGCGCAGCCGCGCTTCGCGGCCGGCGAGGAGGCCTACGAGGAGCGGGACGAGGCCACCGGCACCCGGCGCACCGACACCTGCCGCCGCTACCGGGAGATGCTGGCCCTGGGCCGGCTCGCCGCCCCGTCCGGCGACGACCCCGGGGCCCAGCGGGAGGCCTGGGCGCGGGGCACGGTCGACGGCGCCATGGGCCACGATCTGCTGCAGTGCCGCCGGGCCCGCCCCGGCCGGATCGATGGCCCCTGGGGACCGGTCCGGCCCGGCCACCTCTTCGTCCTCGGTGACAACCGCGACCGCTCCAGCGACGGCCGGGACGGGGGCTGGGAGGTGCCGGTGGAGGACGTGGTGGGCCGGGTGGCGCTGGTGGGCTGGGGGTGGGGTCCGGGGGGGTGGTGGTTCGGCCGGCCGAGCGGCCCGGGGGTGCGGATCGACCGCCTTCTCAAACCCGTCGAGTAGCGGTACAAGCGTGGCCCGATGATCCCCTCCGCCCTGCCTCGCCTGCGACTCGACGAGCGCGGTGGGATCTCCTGGGTGACCCTCCTGCTGCTGGTGCTGCTGGCGGCCGGGGGCTACCTGGCGGTGGTCTGGGGGCCGATCTTCATCGTCCGCTACGAGGCCAAGATGGTGACCGGGGAGATCGCCAACCTGGCGGTCCACGAGCGCGACGACGCCAAGCTGGTGAAGCTGCTCTGCGACAAGCTGGGCGGGCTGGCCCAGGTCAAGGCCCCCGAGGCCGACGGGTCGATCTCCGAGGTCCGGGCGGTGGACGTGCGGCCCGAGGACGTGACCTGGGAGCGTGACGCCTCCGGCACGCCGCGCACCCTGCACATCGCCTTCGAATACACCACCAGCGTCTACTACCCGATCTTGGAGCGCTTCACGGAGAAGACCTTCACCATCGACATGGTGAGGGACATCACGCCGGTGAAGTGGTGAGCGGCGGCACCCCGGGGGAGGCATGAACTCGCAGCAGATCGAGCAGGTCATCGCGCGGCTGGGCCAGGACATCGCGGCGCGGGCCGCGGCGGAGGCGGCCTCCGGCAGCCTGGCCATCGTCGGCATCCGCCGGGGCGGCGTCCACCTGGCGGGCCGGCTCCGGGCGGAGCTGGCGCGGCGGCTGGGGCTCGAGCCGCCGCTGGGCACGCTGGACATCGCGCTCTACCGGGACGACCTCGCCGTCCGGGGGGTGGCGCCGGTGGTGGGGCCGACCGACATCCGCTTCCCCCTCGAGGGCAAGACCGTGCTGCTGGTGGACGACGTGCTCTACACGGGACGCACCGTGCGAGCCGCGCTCGACGAGCTCATCGACTTCGGCCGGCCCCGGCGGGTCTGGCTGGCGGTGCTGGTGGACCGGGGCGGCCACGAGCTGCCCATCGCGGCCGACTTCGCCGGCGCCACGCTGGCGGTGCCGGAGGGGCAGGACGTCCAGGTCAAGCTGCGCGAGGACGGGGCCGCGGAGGATGCGGTCGTCATCGCGGTGAGGAGGGGGCGGTGATCGGCCGACAGAAGCACTGCATCGCGCTGGAGGACTTCTCGCGCGAGGAGCTGTTGCAGGTCATCGACCTGGCGGTCTCGATGAAGGAGGTGCTGCTCCGCCCCATCAAGAAGGTGCCGAGCCTGCGCGGCAAGTCGGTGGTGAACCTCTTCTTCGAGGCCTCCACCCGGACGCGCAGCTCCTTCGAGATCGCCGCCAAGGTGCTCTCCGCCGACGCCCTCAACTGGACCTCGGCGAGCTCCTCGGTCACCAAGGGCGAGACCCTGGTCGACACCGCCCGCAACCTCGAGGCCATGCGCCCCGACGTGCTGGTGATCCGCCACGCCGCCGGCGGCGCGCCGCGGCTGGTCTCCGAGCGCGTCGGCTGCGCGGTGGTCTCGGCCGGCGACGGCGCCCACGAGCACCCCAGCCAGGGGCTGCTCGACTGCTTCACCATCCGGGAGAAGCTGGGGACGCTGGAGGGCAAGACCCTGGCCATCGTGGGCGACATCAGCCACAGCCGGGTGGCCCGCTCCGACCTCCACGCCTTCCCCAAGCTGGGCACCACCGTCCGGCTCTGCGGCCCGCCCACCATGATCCCGGCCGGGGTCGAGCAGCTCGGCTGCAGCGTCACCCATGACCTGCGCACCGCCGTCGAGGGGGCCGACGCCGTGATCATGCTGCGCATCCAGCACGAGCGGATCGGCGACCCGCTCATCCCCAACACCCGCGAGTACTCCAGGCTCTGGGGCCTGAACGCCACCAAGGCCCGGGACTGGCTCAAGCCGTCGGCCCTCATCCTCCACCCCGGGCCCATCAACCGCGGCGTCGAGCTGTCGCCCGACGTCGCCGACGGGCCCCACAGCGTCATCCTCGACCAGGTGCAGAACGGGGTTGCGGTCCGGATGGCGATCCTCTACCTCCTCGCCGGCGGCGATCCCGCGGAGGCCAAGGCGTGAGCAACGTGATCATCATCGAGGGCGGGCGGGTCATCGATCCGTCCACCGGCGTCGACGGGGTGCGGACCGTGGTGCTGCGGGACGGCCGGGTGGCCGAGGTGGCGGAGCGGGCCGACCGGCCGGCCGGCGCGGCCGTCATCGACGCGCGCGGGAAGTGGGTGACGCCGGGCTTCATCGACCTGCACGTCCACCTGCGCGAGCCGGGGCAGGAGTACAAGGAGACGGTGGCGACCGGGGCCCGGGCCGCGGTGGCGGGCGGCTTCACCTCGGTGGTCTGCATGCCGAACACCAACCCGGTCAACGACACGCTGGCGGTCACCGAGCTGATCCTGGCCCGCGCCGCCACCGCCGGGCTGGCCCGGGTCTACCCCTGCGGCTGCCTCTCCAAGGGCTCCAAGGGGGAGGACCTGGCCGAGTACGGCGAGCTCAAGGCCGGGGGCTGCGTGGCGCTCTCCGACGACGGCAAGCCGGTGATGTCGTCGGCGCTGATGCGGCGCGCCCTGGAGTACGCCCGCGCCTTCGGCCTGCCGCTCACGGTCCACGAGGAGGACCTGGCCCTGGTGGGCAAGGGGGTCATGCACGAGGGGGCGGCCTCCACGCGCCTCGGCCTGAAGGGCATCCCCGGGCAGGCCGAGGAGGTGATGGTGCTGCGCGACCTGGCGCTGGCCGAGCTGACCGGCGGCCGGCTCCACATCGCCCATGTCTCCTCGGCGGGCACGGTGCGGGCCATCCGCGACGCCAAGCGGCGCGGGCTGGCCGTCACCGCCGAGGTGACGCCACACCACCTGGCCCTCACCGACGAGGACGTGGCGTCCTCCGGCTACTCCACCGACTTCAAGATGGCCCCCCCGCTGCGCTCGGCGGCCGACGTGGCCGCCTGCGTGGCCGGGCTGGCCGACGGCACCCTGGACTGCATCGCCACCGACCACGCGCCCCACGCCCGGGAGGAGAAGGACCTGGAGTTCGACGCGGCCATGAACGGCGTGGTCGGGCTGGAGACCGCCTTCCCGGTCTGCCTGGCGCTGGTCCGGGCCGGCCAGCTCACCGAGCGGCGGCTCGTCGAGGCCCTCACCGCCGCGCCGGCCAGGGCCTTCGGCCTGCCGGGCGGCACGCTGGCCACCGGGCGCCCCGGCCGACGTGGCCATCCTCGACCCGGGCGCCGAGTGGCTCTGCACCGCGGAGCGGCTCCACTCGAAGAGCAAGAACTCCCCGTGGAAGGGGCGCCGCCTGACCGGGCGCTGCACGCACGCCATCGTCGGCGGGCGGCTGGTCCACGAGGACGGCAAGGAGCGGTGATGGGCAAGGCCATCCTGGCGCTGGCGGACGGCACCACCTTCGAGGGCACGGCCTTCGGCGCGGCGGGCGAGGCCACCGGGGAGGTGGTCTTCAACACCTCGCTCACCGGGTACCAGGAGATCCTGACCGACCCCTCCTACGTCGGGCAGATGGTCTGCATGACCTACCCGGAGCAGGGGAACTACGGCTGCACCGCCGCCGACGACGAGTCGGACCGGGTCCACGCCACCGCCTTCATCGCCCGGCACCACGCCGAGGTCCCCTCCAGCTTCCGCGCCCAGGAGGGGCTCGACGCCTTCCTGAAGCGCCGCGGGGTGGTCGGCCTGGTGGGCATCGACACCCGCCGCCTGGTCCGCCACCTGCGGACCCACGGCGCGCAGATGGGGATCATCTCCGGCACCGGCAGCGCGGCGCAGCTGGTCGAGCGGGCCCGCGCCCTCCCGGGGATGGAGGGCCAGGACCTCGCCAGCCGCATCTCCACGCCGGCCCGCTACGAGTGGCGCCAGACCGGGGCCGATGCCTGGAGCGACGGGCAGCGCGGCGAGGCCCGGGCCCCGCGCTTCCACGTGGTGGCCTACGACTGGGGGCTGAAGCGGGCCATGCTGCGGCTGCTGGCCGAGCAGGGGTGCCGCATCACCGTGGTGCCGGGCCGGACCACCGCCGCCGAGGCGCTGGCGCTGAGGCCGGACGGGGTCTTCCTCACCAACGGCCCGGGCGACCCGGCCGCGGTGGCGGGCGCGCGGGAGACGGTGGCGGCGCTGCTCGGCCAGGTGCCGATCTTCGGCATCTGCCTCGGCCACCAGAATCCTCTCCCTGGCGGTCGGGGCCCGCACCTACAAGCTCAAGTTCGGCCACCGCGGCGCCAACCAGCCGGTGAAGGACCTGGCCACCGGCAAGGTGGACATCACCGTGCAGAACCACGGGTTCGCGGTGGACGACCAGTCGCTGGGCGGGCGCGCCCGCGTCACCCACGTCAACCTGAACGACGGCACGGTCGAGGGGATCGAGGTGCTGGACGCACCCGCCTTCAGCGTCCAGTACCACCCCGAGGCGGCCCCCGGTCCCCATGACGCCCGGGCCCTGTTCGGCCGCTTCGTGGGGATGATGGAGCGCCGCGCCCGATGACGCTCCCCGAGCTCCACGAGCGGCTCCTCTCGTGGGCGACCGCGCCGGCCCGCCAGGCCGACCTGCTGGCGGCGCGCGCCGATCACTTCGGGCGGTACGGAGAGCCGCACGAGGAGGACCAGTCCTACGAGCGGCGCATGAACGGCATGCTCGACTTCTACCTCTACGAGTGGCGCGCCTCGCCCCTGGCGCCCAGCACGCTGGAGCGCTTCATCGCCGAGGAGGGGAGCGCCCTGGCCCCCGAGGACCACGCCACCCTGGCCGGGCTGGTGGCCCAGCGCCGCGGCCTCTTCGAGGTCAAGCGCGTGCAGCCGGGCCTGGTGCGCGTGGCCGACGCCTTCACCGGCGAGGTGCTCGACGTGGCCGAGCGGCGCCAGGTGGCCGGGCTGGAGAAGGGGGACCTGCTGGAGGCGCGGCTGCTCCCCTACGAGGGGAAGCTGGTCTTCTCCGGGGCCTTCCTCTACCACCCGCGCGAGGCCCGCAAGCTGATCCTCGCCGAGGTGAAGCGGCTCAAGAAGGCGGCGGGCAAGGCCGCCCGGCCGGACCCGGGGCCGTTCCTGGCCACGCTCTCGCGCATGGCCTTCAAGCTGGAGCGGTACCGCAACGTCCGGCTCGAGTCGATCTACGACTTCGCGGCCGAGCCGCGCGCGCCCACCCCGCGGCCGGCCCCGCGCCGCTGAGGGAGCCCCCGGGGTGCGCCGGCTGATCGTCAACGCCGACGATCTCGGCTACGACCCCGAGATCGACCGCGGCATCCTCGAGGCCCACGCCCGCGGGATCGTGCGCTCGGCCACGGCCATGGTGGAGACGCCGTTCGCGGCCGCGGCGCTGCGCGCCGCGCCGGCCTCGCTGGCCATCGGGCTGCACGCCGTCCTCGACCCGGCCGGCTCGGAGGCCGAGGCGGAGGCCGCCCTGCGCCGGCAGCTGGCCCGCTTCGTCGAGCTGCGGGGCGAGCCCCCCACGCACCTCGACAGCCACCGGCACGCCCACGCCGCGCCCGGCCCGCTGGCGGCGGTGATCCGGGTGGCGAGCGACCACCGGCTGCCGGTGCGGGCCCTCGACGGCACGATGCGGGCGGCGCTGCGCGCCGAGGGGCTGGCCACCCCCGACGCCTTCCTCGGAGACGCCGCGCGGCGGCCCGCCTGGACCGAGGAGGCCCTGCTGGCGGCCCTCCGGGGGCTCGGGCCGGGCACGACGGAGCTGATGGCCCACCCCGGCTACCGTCCCAGCCACGTCCGCACCAGCTTCGGCGCGGAGCGCGAGCTGGAGCTGGCCGCGCTGGTGAGCCCGCGGGTCGCCGACCTGGTCCGAAGCGCGGGTCTTCACTTGGGTTCCTTTTCCGACCTGGTCCGGTGAGCGGGGATCGCGCCGGCCGCGGGCGACGCGCCCGGGCGGTCGATTGTCGACCGCACGGGTCCGAGAAATCCCCTTGAATATCGGCCACCTCCGCATGGATCCGCCTTTACACCCCGCGGGGAGGGTGTTAACAGGTTCGCTCCGGATTGTTCCCCCCGCACCGAGGTCCGAACGATGGCCGTCGCCAAGCCGGTGATCCCGAGGGACGGTTCCAGGATCTCGCTGGTGAACGGCACGCTGTCCGTCCCGGACCGCCCCATCATCCCCTTCATCGAGGGGGACGGCAGCGGCCGGGACATCTGGCGGGCCAGCGTCCGGGTCCTGGACGCGGCCGTCGAGAAGGCCTACGGGGGGCGCCGCCGGATCGCCTGGACCGAGGTCTACGCGGGCGAGAAGGCCTTCACCCGCTTCAACAACTGGCTCCCCGACGAGACCATCGAGGCCTTCCGCGAGTACCTCATCGGGATCAAGGGGCCGCTCACCACGCCCATCGGCGGCGGCATCCGCTCGCTGAACGTGGCCCTGCGCCAGCTGCTCGACCTCTACGTCTGCCTGCGCCCGGTCCGCTGGTTCAAGGGCGTCCCCTCGCCGGTGAAGAACCCCAGCAAGGTGGACATGGTGATCTTCCGCGAGAACACCGAGGACATCTACGCCGGCATCGAGTGGGAGGCCGGCTCGGAGCAGGTGAAGAAGGTCCTCGCCTTCCTCGAGAAGGAGTTCCCGCGCGACTTCCGCAAGATCCGCTTCCCGGCCTCCAGCGGCCTGGGCCTCAAGCCGGTCTCTCGCGAGGGGACCGAGCGGCTGGTCCGCGCCGCCATCGAGTTCGCCCTGCGCAACGGGCGCAAGAGCGTGACCCTGGTCCACAAGGGCAACATCATGAAGTACACGGAGGGCGCCTTCCGCAACTACGGCTACGCCCTCGCCGAGCGCGAGTACGGCGACCGGGTCTACACCTGGCTCCAGTGGGAGCGGACCCGGGCGGCCCGGGGCGAGGAGGCGGCCCACGCCGAGCAGCGGGCGGCCCTGGCCGGCGGGAAGCTGCTGGTCCGCGACGCCGTCGCCGACGTCACGCTGCAGCAGGTGCTGACCCGGCCCGAGGAGTTCGACGTCATCGCCACGCTCAACCTGAACGGCGACTACCTCTCCGACGCGCTGGCCGCGCAGGTGGGCGGCATCGGCATCGCCCCCGGGGGCAACGCCAACTACGTCACCGGCCACGCCATCTTCGAGGCCACCCACGGCACCGCGCCCCGGTACGCCGATCTCGACAAGGTGAACCCGGGCTCGGTGGTCCTGTCCGGCGAGATGATGCTGCGCCACCTCGGGTGGATCGAGGCCGCCGACCTGGTGATCCGGGGCATGGACGGCGCCATCGGGTCCCACCGCGTCACCTACGACTTCGCCCGGCTCATGAAGCAGGAGGGGCTGGCCGACGCCGTCGAGGTGAAGTGCAGCGAGTTCGGCGACGAGATCATCAGGCACCTGTAGGCCGCCGGCGGGGCCGGCTCAAGGGAGTCGCCAAAGGCGCCGCGTTGGAGGTATACCACCACGACCCGCAGCACCCGCGGCGGCTGCCCAGAGGTCGACCGCGGGAGAACGGCAACCCCACAGGCGCTGGTGCCATCAACCCAGGACGGCTCTTCGACGGTCACCCGGCGGGTGAACCACCGGCGGCGAGCGGCTCAGGGCGGTGGAGTTCGCTCCATCAGGACAGGGTGATGAGCCAGGCGTCGAGCGAGTACCCACCTTGAAGATCCACGAGTACCAGGCGAAGGACGTGCTGAGGAAGTACGGGGTGGCCGTGCCCCGGGGATACCTGGCGGCCACGCCGCTGGAGGTCGAGGGGGCCGCCCGGCAGCTGGGCGGGGGCGTCTGCGCCATCAAGGCGCAGATCCACGCCGGCGGCCGCGGCAAGGGGGGCGGCGTCAAGCTGGCCCGCACCCCCGACGAGGCCAGGACCCACGCCGAGGCCATCCTCGGCATGATGCTGAAGACCCCCCAGACCGGGCCGGCCGGCCAGCGGGTCCGCTTCGTCTACGTCGAGGAGGGCTGCCGCATCGCGCGCGAGCTCTACCTCGGCATGACCTGGACCGCGAGACCGGGCTGGTCACGGTGATGGCCTCGACCGAGGGTGGCGTGGACATCGAGGAGGTGGCCCACAAGTCCCCGGAGAAGATCCTCCGCGAGTCGATCGACCCGCTGGTGGGCCTGGCCCCGTTCCAGTCCCGCCGGCTCGCCTTCAAGCTCGGCCTGGCCGGGGACTCCGTCGGCGCCTTCGTGAAGGTGGCCACCGGCCTCTACAAGGCCTACATGGCCACCGACGCCTCGCTGCTGGAGATCAACCCCATGGTGGTGACGGTGCAGGGCGACCTGATGGCGCTCGACGCCAAGATGAACTTCGACGACAACGCCATCTACCGCCACCCCGACATCGCGGCGCTGCGCGATCCCGACGAGGAGGACCCCAAGGAGAACGAGGCCAAGCAGTTCGATCTCTCCTACATCGCCCTCGACGGCGACATCGGCTGCATGGTCAACGGCGCCGGCCTGGCCATGGCCACCATGGACGCCATCCAGCTCTCCGGCGGGCGCCCCGCCAACTTCCTCGACGTGGGCGGCGGCGCCGACGAGGAGAAGGTGTCGGCGGCCTTCAAGATCCTGCTCTCCGACCCGAACGTGAAGACCATGCTGGTCAACATCTTCGGCGGCATCATGAAGTGCGACGTCATCGCCAACGGGATCGTGGCCGCCGCCAGGCAGCTGGGGCTGCGGATGCCGCTGGTGGTCCGCCTGGAAGGGACCAACGTCGAGCTGGGGAAGACCATCCTGGCCCAGAGTGGGCTCGCGATCATCCCCGCCGACGACCTCGGCGAGGCGGCCCGCAAGGCCGTGGCGGCGGCGCGCGCGGCCTGACGGCCCGCGCCCGATCGATCGGAGAACGACCATGAGCATCCTCGTCGACAAGAACACCCGCGTCCTCGTCCAGGGCATCACCGGCTCGGCCGGCAGCTTCCACGCGGAGCAGATGCTGGCCTACGGCACCAAGCTGGTGGCCGGCGTCACGCCGGGCCGCGGCGGCAGCAGCTTCCAGGGGAAGGTCCCCATCTTCCAGACCGTCCAGGACGCCCGGAGGGAGACCGGCGCCGACGCCTCGGCCATCTTCGTCCCGCCGCCCTTCGCGGCCGACTCGATCATCGAGGCGGCCGAGGCCGGCATCCCGCTGGTGATCTGCATCACCGAGGGGATCCCCATCCTCGACATGGTGCGGGTGAAGCGGTACCTGGCCGCCAAGCCCGGCGTCCGGCTCATCGGGCCCAACTGCCCCGGCCTGATCACGCCCGACCAGTGCAAGATCGGCATCATGCCGGGCCACATCCACAAGCCCGGCCGCATCGGCGTGGTCTCCCGCTCCGGGACGCTCACCTACGAGGCGGTCAAGCAGCTCTCCGACCTGGGGATGGGCCAGTCGACCGCGGTCGGCATCGGCGGCGATCCGGTCCACGGGACCGACTTCATCGACGTGCTCCGGGAGTTCGAGAACGACCCGGAGACCGACGCCGTCATCATGATCGGCGAGATCGGGGGCACCGAGGAGGAGCAGGGGGCCGCCTTCGTCCGGGACCACATGACCAAGCCCGTGGTCGGCTTCATCGCCGGCCGCACCGCGCCCCCCGGCAAGCGGATGGGCCACGCCGGCGCCGTCATCTCGGGCGGGTCGGGCACCGCCGAGGCCAAGTTCGCCGCCATGCGCGAGGCCGGCATCACCGTCTGCGACGGGCCGCACGTGCTGGGGAAGGCGATGAAGGAGCGGCTGGGGAAGGCCGGCAAGCCCACCGCCAGGCCTGCGGCCGTGCCCGTCGCCAAGCCCGTTGCCAGGCCGGCGAGCAAGCCGATGAGCAAGCCAACGAGCAAGCCGGCCGGCAAGCCCGCCGCCAAGGCGACTCGAACGGCCAGGTCCGCCCGGAAGTGACGGCGCGCCGAAAACGAGCAGCCGGGCCGGCAACGGTGTAAAAGCCCTGCCGCCGGCCGAACCCATCCACGAAGGAACTGCACATGGCCACTGAACGCACCCTGTCCATCATCAAGCCCGACGGCGTCGAGAAGGGGATCATCGGCAAGATCATCTCCCGCTTCGAGAGCAACGGGCTCAAGCCCATCGCCATCCGGCTGGCCCACCTGTCGAGGCGGGAGGCCGAAGGCTTCTACGCCGTCCACAAGGCGCGCCCGTTCTTCGCCGACCTGGTCACCTTCATGACCAGCGGCCCGGTGGTGCTGATGGTCCTCGAGGGCGAGAACGCGGTCCTCAAGAACCGCGACATCATGGGGGCCACCGACCCGAAGAAGGCGGCCGAGGGGACCATCCGCAAGGACTTCGCCACCGACATCGAGAAGAACACGGTCCACGGCTCGGACAGCCCCGAGAACGCCAAGGTCGAGATCTCCTACTTCTTCCCCGAGGTCCAGGTCCACCCCTACGACTGGACAAAGAAGACCTAACTGACCGTCAGGACGGCGGTTTCGCCCTGGGCTCCCCGGAGGGGTGTCTCGCCGGGGCCGCCGCCGGGTTAGATTGCTGGTGCCCGTCCCGGTTCCGGGGCGGGCATCGTCATTTCTGGAGGCTGGAGTCGTGAGCGCCGTCGCGAGCTGGAAGTGGTTGCTGGGGCTGGCCTTCCTGGTCGGCTCGGCCTTCTTCTCGGCGACCGAGACCGCCCTGACCGCCCTGGGGGAGGCCCGGGCCCGGCAGCTCCGCGAGACGGGGGGACGCGCCACCCGCTTCCTCTCCGTCTGGATCGAGCAGCCCGAGCGGGTCCTCTCCACCCTGCTCATCGGCAACACCCTCGCCAACATCGGCGTCGGCGCCCTGTCGGCCTCGGTGGCCGCCGACCTGGTGGCGGGCCACGCCGGCTGGTCCGAGGGGACCGCGGTGGCCCTGGCCACGATCCTCACCACCATCGTGGTGCTCTTCTTCGGCGAGATCGTGCCCAAGACCCTGGCCAAGCGGCGCCCGGTCCACCTGGCGCTCGCCACCATCCCGGTGATCCGGTTCCTCACCTGGCTGCTGTGGCCGCTCACCGCCGCCACCTCGAGGGCTGCCACGGGGTTCATGCGCCTCTTCGGCGGTGGCGCCTCCGCGGCCGCGCCGCCGGTCACCAGCGAGGAGATCGAGTACCTGATCGAGATGGGGACCCGCGAGGGGGTGCTCGACGAGGTCAAGGAGGAGCTGCTCAACAGCGTCCTCGAGTTCGCCGACCGGGTGGTGAAGGAGATCATGGTCCCCCGGACGCGCATGGTCGCCATCGACCGTGACGCCTCGCCCGAGGAGCTGACCCGCATCGTCACCGAGAACCCCTACAGCCGCATGCCGGTCTTCCAGGGGACCGTCGACAACGTCGTCGGCATCCTCATGGTCCGGGAGATCGTGCTGGAGCTGCGGAGGGGCCCGATCCAGGCGGTCGGGCTCGCCGGCCACCTCCGGCCTGCCTTCTTCGTGCCCGAGCAGATGAAGATCTCCCGCCTGCTCAAGGAGATGCAGCGGCGCCACGTCCACCTCGCCATCGTGGTGGACGAGTTCGGCGGCACCAGCGGCATCGTCACCCTCGAGGACGTGCTCGAGGAGATCGTCGGCGAGATCCAGGACGAGGGCGACGCCGAGGCGGCCCCGGTCAAGGCGGTGGGGGAGGGGGTCTGGCTGGCCGAGGCCACCATCCCGCTCCACGATCTCGAGGAGTACCTGAACGGGCAGGCCGCACCGGCCGACGCCGGGACCGGCGCCGAGCCGCCCGAGGTCCACTTCCCCGAGGAGGGCGACTACGAGACGCTGGGCGGCTTCGTCACCGCCACCGCCGGGCGCGTGCCGCCGGTCGGATCGGTCATCTCCTGGGACGGCCTGGCCTTCACGGTCCGCGGCGGCGACGAGCGGCGGGTGACCCGCGTGGAGATCGCCCGCCGCGAGGCCGAGGCCGCGCCGGGGGCCGAGGGGCCGGCGCGCCCGGGCCGGCAGGCGGTGGCCTCGTGAGCCAGGCCGGGAGCCTCCCCGACCTGCGCTCCAGCTCCCGCGCCGCGCTGGAGGCGCTGGTGGCCGGGCTGGGCGAGAAGCCGTTCCGGGCCCGCCAGCTGTTCCGCTGGCTGCACCGCCTCGGCGCCGCCACGCTGGAGGAGATGACCGACCTGCCCAGGCCGTTCCGCGCCTCGCTGGCGGCCCGGGCCACGCTGACCACGCTGGAGCGCGCCAGCGAGCAGCGCTCCGTGGACGGCACCATCAAGTGGACCTGGCGCACCGGCGACGGCAAGCTCGTCGAGTCGGTCTACATGCCCGAGCCCGACCGCAAGACGCTCTGCGTCTCCACCCAGGTGGGCTGCGCGCTCGGCTGCACCTTCTGCATGACCGGGACCCTGGGGCTGGCCCGGCACCTGACCGCCGGCGAGATCGCCGACCAGGTCCACCGGGCCAACCGGCGGCTGGTGGAGCTCGGGGAGGGGCCGGCGCCGCGCCCGCTCACCAACCTGGTGTTCATGGGCATGGGCGAGCCGCTCCACAACTTCGACGGGCTCAAGGCGGCCCTCGACCTGCTGCTCGACGAGGATGGCCCCAACTTCTCCCACCGCCACGTCACGGTCTCGACCAGCGGGCTGGTGCCGATGATGCGCCGCCTCGGCGAGGAGACCCAGGTGAAGCTGGCGGTCTCCCTCAACGCCACCACCGACGCGCAGCGCGACGCCCTCATGCCGGTCAACCGGCGCTGGCCCATCGGGGAGCTGCTGGCGGCCTGCCGCACCTTCCCCATGAGGCAGGGGCGCCGCATCACCTTCGAGTACGTGCTGCTGGGCGGCGTCAACGACGCCGACGCCGACGCCAGGCGCCTGGCCGGCCTGGTGGCCGGCATCCCCGCCAAGGTCAACCTCATCCCCTACAACGACAACCCCGGGCTCGGCTTCCAGGCGCCGGCGCCGGCGCGGGTCGAGGCCTTCCACCGCATCCTGGTCGACCGCCACGTCACCGCGGTGGTCCGGAAGAACCGCGGCGGCGACATCGCGGCCGCCTGCGGCCAGCTGGCGGCCGCCGGCGGGGCGGGGACGCCGCCGCGCCCGGACCAGGGAGGCCGGGCCCCGGGGCCGTTGACCGGGCCGGGCCTGGCGGGCTACTGAGTCCCCTCCACGCGCCCGGCCCCGGCGCCCGAGAGGATTCCATGTCGCTGCTGGTGGTCGGCTCCGTCGCGCTCGACTCGCTCGAGACCCCCTTCGGTCGCCGGGAGGAGATCCTGGGCGGGTCGGCGTCCTACTTCTCCACCTGCGCCAGCTTCTTCGGCCCGACGCGGGTGGTGGCCGTGGTCGGCGAGGACTTCCCCGAGGAGCACCTCGCGTTCCTCTCCTCCCGGGGGGTGGACCTGGCCGGGCTGGTGCGCCAGCCGGGCCGGACCTTCCGCTGGAAGGGGCGCTACGACTTCGACCTGAACACCGCGCACACCCTCGACACCCAGCTCAACGTGCTGGCCAGCTTCCGGCCGGTGCTGCCCGTGGCCTGGCGCGAGACCGACTTCGTCTTCCTCGGCAACATCGACCCCGACCTGCAGCGGTCGGTCCTCGACCAGGTGAGCGGCCCCCGCTTCGTGGCCTGCGACACCATGAACTTCTGGATCGACTCCAAGCGGGCCAGCCTGCTGGAGACGCTGAAGCGGGTCGACATGCTCTTCGTCAACGACGCCGAGGCGCGCCAGCTGGCCGGGGAGCACAACGTCGTCAAGGCGGCCCGCGCCATCCTCGGCCTGGGGCCCCGCGCCGTGGTCGTCAAGCGGGGAGAGTACGGCGCGCTCTTCTTCTCCGGGGACGAGGTCTTCGCGGCCTCCGCCTATCCCATCCCCGACGTCTTCGACCCCACCGGCGCGGGGGACAGCTTCGCCGGCGGCTTCATGGGCTACCTGGCGCGCAGCGGCAGGGTGGAGCCGGCCGTGCTGCGGCGGGCCATCGTGGTGGGGAGCGTGGTGGCCAGCTTCGCGGTGGAGCAGTTCAGCCTCGACCGGCTGCGCACGCTCACCGCGGCGGAGATCGCGGCCCGCTACGCCGAGGCCCGCCAGCTGGCCCACTTCGACGACCTCGAGCCCGATCTCTTCGCGGCGGGACGTTGACGGTGGTTCGGGGCGGCGGCTACCATCGCGGTTCACCCGAGGACGAATGCGCGTCGCCATCCTGAGCGACATCCACTCCAACCTGGAGGCCCTGACCGCGGCCCTGGCGGTCGTCGACCGCGAGCGGCCCGACCGGGTCGTCTGCCTCGGCGACGTGGTCGGCTACGGGGCCAGCGTCAACCCGTGCTGCGCGCTGATCCGCTCCCGCGCCGAGGTGACCCTGCTCGGGAACCACGACGCCGCGGTGGCCGGCCGCATGGACTACAGCTTCTACTACGACGCCGCTCGCCACGCGCTCGACTGGACCGCCAGCCGCATCGAGCCGGAGCACCTCGAGTGGCTGCGATCGCTGCCGTACACCCACCGGGACGGCAACATCTGCTTCAGCCACGGATCGCCGGTCGAGCCGCAGGCCTACGACTACGTCTTCGCCCTGGAGCAGGCCCGCGAGCTGGTGCCGCACGCCCGGACGCTGGCCGAGGTCACCTTCATCGGCCACAGCCACCTCTGCAAGACCTTCGCCCTGGCCCCGGGCGGCGACGTCGCCGAGGTGGTCTCGACGCGCTTCGCCCTGCGCAAGGGCTACAAGTACGTGATCTCGGTCGGCTCGGTGGGGCAGCCCCGGGACGGTGACAACCGGGCCTGCCTGGTGATCTACGACGACGTCGCCCGCCAGGTGGAGTTCCACCGGGTGGCCTACGACATCGAGACCTCGGCGCAGAAGATCTTCGACGCCGACCTGGCGCTGAACTTCGGGAAGCGGCTCTTCCTGGGGGTCTGAGGCGGCGACGCCGCGGCGCGCCCGGACCGCCAAATCCGCCCGGAGATTCAACGCCCTCACCGTTGACAGGGCGTCGAAGCCCGACCACAATGCGCCCTCCCAGGCGGGCCGCATCACGGCTGGCCCCCGAAGCTCTTTACTCAAGGAAATCCATGACTTTCACCGAAGCCGCCATCGAGGTGCTGCGGCGCGAGGGGAAGCCCCTTCACTTCCGGAAGATCACCGAGATCGCGGTTCGCGAGAACCTCCTCGACCACGTCGGGAAGATCCCGGAAGAGGTGATGGCCGACCAGCTCGCCGCCCATTGCCGCCTGCCACGGCCCGAGCGGCAGCTCCTGCCGGTGGCCGCCGGCACCTTCGCGCTGGTGGAGTGGCAGCTCGACGAGGACCCGTCCGGCCTCGAGAACCTGCTCGAGCCGCCGCCGCTCGACGAGCTGCCGTACCGGGGCCGGGAGCGCCACCCCGTCCCGGCGCGCGAGATGGCGCGGGTCTCGGGCCGCGGCGGCGACAAGGCCCGTCGGCGCGAGGAGGGCGACGAGCGGCGCTCCCGCCGCTTCCCGCCGCCCGCCGAGGTGGCCTACGAGATCCTGGCCAGCGCGGGCGGGGCCATGTCGCTGGGCGAGATCGCCTCCCAGGGGGCCGAGCGGCAGCTCATGCCCGACGCCTTCGGGCGAGATCACGGGGCGCTGGCCAGCGCGCTCAACGAGGACAACCGGCGGCGCGAGGTCGCCGGCCGGCGCCCGCTCTTCCAGATCGACGGTGAGAGCGTCACGCTGGCGTCGCAGCCGGAGCCGGGCGAGCGCCTCGCCACGGCGCCCGCCGGCACCCGCCCCACCACCCCTGGCGAGCTGCGCCGCGCCGGCCTGGCGGCCCTGCGCCGCCGGCTGCGCGAGTGCGACCCGGCCACCGTCGAGCACCTGGTGCTCAAGCTCCTCGAGCGGCTCGGCTACCGCGAGGTCAAGGTGGCCCGGCGCGGCAAGGAGCACGTGCTGGTCACGGGCCGCAAGCGGCTGGGACTGACCGAGATCCGGCACGGCTTCCGGGTGCTGCGCAACGGGGCCGACGCCTCGCGGCGCGACGTCTCGGAGGCGCGACGCGACCTCGGCCACTACGGCGCGCAGATTGGGGCGGTGGTCACGGCGGGCGAGGCGCAGCGCGACGCGCGCGCCGACGCGGCGGCGGCCGGCCAGCTCCCGGTGATGCTGCTCTGCGGCGAGGCGCTGGCCGAGGCCTTCGTGGAGGCCTCGCTGGGCTGCACCCAGGTGGTGGTCCCGGTGGTGGACGAGGGCGCCTTCGCCGCCGCGGCCGAGGCCGCGGCCCGCGAGGAGGCCACCCGCCGGGGACGCCGCGACGAGCGCGAGCACCGCGAGGGAGACCGGGAGGGGCGGCGTGAGCGGCGCGAGCCGCGCGCCGACGAGGAGGCGCGGCCGGCGGCCCGTGGCGAGGCCGAGGCGGCGCCAGAGGGAGGCGCGGGCACGGCCAGCGAGGCGGCGGCGGCCACCGAAGGGGAGGGGATGGAACCACGCCCGGCCACGGAGGCCGCCACCGAGCCCGGCACCGAGCCCGGCACCGAGGCGGCCGTCGAGGCCGACACCGGGAGCGACGAGGACGAGCTGGAGGAAGGCGACGAGGAGGGCGAGGAGCCCGCCGAGGCCGGGGCGGTCGAGGGGACGGCACCCGGTGCGACCGCGGACGGCCGGCCGACGGGCGAGGCCCGCCGCCGCCGCCGTCGCCGCCGCCGGCGCGGCGGACGGGGGCGGGGCGAGCGGCGCGAGGGCGCACCTGGAGGCGCCCCTGGCGAGGGGCCGGGTGGGCAGGCGGCAGCCCCGGCCGCAGGCGACGGCGGTGGCGACCCGGCCGGTGCGTCCGCCGCCGCGCCGGCACCGGGCGGCTCCGAACCGGCGGCAGGCGGGGCGTGATCCAGGCGGTGGGCAACCGTCGCGCCCGGGGCGGGACGAGGCTGCTGCTCACCCTGGCCCTGGTGGCCGCGGCCGGCGCGTGCCGCAAGACCCCTCCGCCGACCATCACCGGCGTGAAGGTCGGCGCGGCGCTCACCGAGGCCGTCGCCGAGATCGGGCTCGACGGCGCGGCGGTCGAGGCCACCACCCGGGCGGCCCTGGCCGAGGCGGGCTTCCGGCTCGGGCCGGCCACGGCGCGGGCCTTCGAGGCGCGGGTCGACGTGGTGGCGCTGCGCATCGTCCCCGCGGCCGGTGGCCGGGGGCTGCAGGCGGAGCTGGCGATCGAGGTGGAGCTGGCCCCGGCCCAGGGCGACGAGCCCCCGCACCAGGAGACGGGGCGGGCCACCGAGCCGGTGGGGGCCGCAGGCCCCTCGCCGGCGCTGCGTGCCGGGCTGAGCAGCGCCATCGGCGAGGCGGTCCGGGCGCTGCGGGTGACCGTGGCCGCCGACGCCAAGTCCGACCAGGCGCTCATCGCCGACCTGGCCGCGGCCGACGCCCGGGTCCGCGGGCAGGCGGTGCAGGCGCTGGGGGAGCGCCGGGTCAAGGCGGCGGTGCCGGGACTCATCGAGCGGCTCCATGATGGCGACGCCAGGGTGGCCCACCGGGCCGTCGGGGCGCTGGCGCAGATCAAGGATCCTCGCGCCGTCCCTGCGCTCATCGACCTGTGCCGGGGCGGGGACTCCGCCATGACGCTGCAGATGGCCCGGATCGTCGCCGACATCGGTGGCCGCGACGCCCAGGGCTGGCTGCTGGTGCTGGAGGCCTCCCACCCCGATCCGAAGGTCCGCGAGACCGCCGCCGAGGCCCTCGACGATCTCCGCCGGGCCGAGCCGCCCCCGGCGCCGAGGAAGTCGGCGAGCGGGGAGTGAAGCGGCTACAATGCCCTCCACCATGAGAGCCCCCATCGCCCTGACCCTGCTCGCCGCGCTGGCGGCCTGCGCCCACCCGCCCAAGGCGGGTGGCGGCGCCGCCCGGCCCGCCGACTTCTACCCGCTGGCCGTCGGCGCCGAGTGGACCTGGGAGGACCAGAGCCCCCAGCTGCCCGCCGGTCGCCCCGCGCTGCGCACGGTGCGCGTGCTGGAGCGCGGGCCCGACGGCTTCTTCAGGGACAGCGCCCGCGGCGAGCTGCGGGTCGGCACCTGCGTCGAGGACCGGTCCCGGTCCCTGCTCTGCGGCCCCATCGCCGTCGGCACGCGCTGGAGCTCGGTCCTCTCGCCCACCTCCACGGAGAACTACGAGATCGTCGCGGTGGGCGAGCGGGTGGAGACGCCGGCTGGCCGCTTCGACGGCTGCGTGCGGGTCCGCGCCAACATGCGCGCCTCGGCCGACACCGAGCTCATCAACGAGACCAGCTACGCGCCGGGCGTGGGCCCGGTGCGCATCGAGGTCGTCGCCGTGGGGGACGGCAAGGCGGTGCCGCAGTTCCGGGCGCTGCTGCGCGCCCACCGCCCGGGGAGCCCGTGACCATGCGCGAGGTGGGGATCGGGATCGCGGGGTTCGGGACCGTCGGGGGCGGCGTGCTCTCCATCCTCAGCCGCCACGCCGGCGACATCGAGGCCCGCCTCGGAGCGCGCCTCGCCGTGAAGAAGGTGGCGCTCCGCGACACCGCCAAGAGCCGGGCGCTCGACGTCCCGGCCGCCCTGCTGACCACCCGCGTCGAGGACCTGCTCGAGGACCCCAGCATCGAGGTGGTGGTGGAGCTGATGGGCGGCGTCGACGAGGCCTTCGCGCTGGTGACCGGGGCGCTCTCCCGGGGCAAGCACGTGGTCACGGCCAACAAGGCGCTGCTGGCCACGCGCGGGCAGGAGATCTTCAGGCTGGCCCGGGCGCGCAGCGTCGACGTCTACTACGAGGCGGCCGTCTGCGGCGGCGTCCCCATCATCCGGACCCTGCGCGAGTCGCTGGCGTCCGACCGGATCAACGGCGCTGGTCGGGATCGTCAACGGCACCACCAACTTCATCCTCACCGCCATGGCCGAGCGGGGGGAGCCCATCGGGCCGGTGCTGGCCGAGGCGCAGCGGCTGGGCTACGCCGAGGCCGACCCCACCCTCGACGTCTCGGGCGGCGACGCCGCCCAGAAGCTCTGCGTGCTGGCCCAGCTGGCCTTCGGGGCCCGCCTCGAGCCCAGGGACGTCCTCACCGAGGGGATCATGCAGCTCTCGCCCGACGACTTCCGCTGGGGCCGCGAGTTCGGCTACACGCTCAAGCTGCTGGCGGTGGCGCGGCGCTGCGAGCCGGCGGGGAGCGGCCCGGGCGGCAAGGACCTCATCGAGGCCCGGGTCCACCCGGCCTTCATCCCCCAGGGTTCGCTGATGGCGGGCGTGCGCGGGGCCATGAACGCCGTGGTGCTCCGCTCCGAGGCGCTGGGGACCTCCATGCTCTACGGGCAGGGCGCCGGCGCCATGCCGACCGGCAGCGCCGTGGTGGCCGACATCATCGACCTGACGCGGAACATCCTCGCCGGCAGCCCGGGGCGGGTGCCGCTGCCGCCAGAGCGGTCGCTGGTCGAGCTGCGTCCGCACGCCGAGATCCGCTGCGCCTACTACCTGCACTTCTCGGTGAAGGACGAGCCGGGCGTGCTGGCCCGCATCGCCTCGACCCTGGCGGCGCGCCGCATCTCGGTGGCCGCGGTCCAGCAGCGCGAGCAGGCCGACGCCTCGGCGCCGGTGCCGCTGGTCTTCGTCACCCACCAGGCCCGCGAGGCCGATCTCCAGGCCGCCATCGCCGAGATCGATCGCCACCCGGCCACGCTCAGCCCGACGCGGCTCATCCGCATCGAGTCGGTGTAGCGCCCGCCCGGGGGACGGCATGGTCGCGACCGAGCTGCGGGTCATCTACGGCGACACCGACCAGATGGGGGTCGTCTACTACGCCAACTACCTGCGCTACTTCGAGGCCGGGCGGAACGAGTTCATCCGGGCCAAGGGGCTGCGCTACCGCGACTTCGAGGCGGGCTACTCGCTGCGGCTGCCGGTGACCGAGGCCAGCGTGCGCTACCAGCAGCCGGCCCGCTACGACGACCTGCTGCGGCTGGAGACCTGGCTGGAGACGCTGCGTCGCGCCTCCGCCAGCTTCGCCTACCGCCTGCTCCGCGAGGATGGGGAGGAGCTGGCCACGGGGCGGACCGTCCACGCCTGCATCGATCTCGCGGGGAAGCTGCGGCGGCTGCCCGACGAGCTGGTGCAGCGCCTCTCCGCCGGCGAGGCGCCGGCACGCCGCTGAACCGGGCCGGGGCGCCGCGGCGTGGCCCCGGGCCAGGAGGAGTCACGCATGGCCGAGGTGTCCAGGGAGATCCTCATCGCCTGTCCGCCGGACCGGCTCTTCGACGTCGTGATCGACTACCCCCGGTACCCGGAGTTCGTCCCGGGCATCAAGTCCTGCCGGGTCCTGCCGGGCAGGGCCGAGCGGCAGGTCGAGTACGAGCTGGACCTCGGCCTGAAGCGGATCAGGTACGTGCTCCGCCACGTCGAGCAGCGCCCCACCAGGGTGACCTGGACGCTGGTCTCGGGTGACGCCCTCAAGGTCTCCAACGGCTCCTGGGAGCTCTCCCCCCAGGGCGACGGGACCCTGGCCCGCTACTCGGTGGACATCCAGATCGCCAAGCCTCCGCTCATCCCGCAGTCGGTGATCGACAAGCTCACCCACGAGCTGACCCGCGTGCAGCTGCCGCTGACCCTGGACGCCTTCAAGGCGCGGGCCGAGCGCCCCTAGCCGCGGGCCGGCCGACGGCACGCAGGGCTGCCCGGGGTCGGTGGATGCGTTATGATCCGGCCCGTGGGCTGGTCGGGTCGCTGCAAGCCGGCCTGACCACGAGGGAAGTCGCCGAGTCCGCCACCGGGCGGGACCTGGTGAAGAAAGCCGGTGGGGTCCTGCGTCTGGATGCTGGAGTCAGCCGCGCCGGTGGCGTGGCGAAGGGTCGAGGGGTGGAGCGAGCGGATGCTGGACGCGTACGTCATCGAGGAGATCAAGCGCCGCCAGCAGCGGCCCGAGCGTGACGAGCGCCCGGTGGCCGAGGTCCCGGTGCCGCCGCCTCCCGAGCCGCGCCCCGGGGAGGGCGAGCCGGAGCGCCCCGGCCGCGGCGTGGTCATCATCGACCTCGACTGAGCGCGCCCGGCGCGACGCCCCGCCACGCCGCCGAATCCGGTTGACGCCGGGGTTCCCCGCCAGTCAGATCCCGGGCGTCCGAGAACCCGAGCTCCCGCGCGGCGGCGCCGCACGGCCAGGAGAGGCCCATGACCGAGATCATCAACGTGGTGGCGAGGGAGATCCTCGATTCGCGCGGCAACCCGACCGTCGAGGTGGAGGTGGCGGTGGCCACCGGCGACGTGGGGCGGGCCGCCGTCCCGTCGGGCGCGTCCACCGGCGAGCACGAGGCGCTCGAGCTGCGCGACGGCGACAAGAAGCGCTACCTCGGCAAGGGGGTCCGCAAGGCCGTGGGCAACGTCATCAACGCCCTGGCCCCGGCCATCATCGGCATGGACGCCTCGGACCAGGTCTCGCTCGACGCCCGCATGATCGACCTGGACGGGACGCCCACCAAGGCGAAGCTGGGCGCCAACGCCATCCTCGGGGTCTCGCTGGCCGCGGCCAAGGCGGCGGCGGCGGCCCACGGCCTGCCCCTCTACCGGTACGTGGGCGGGTCCGGCGCCCGCACCCTGCCGGTGCCGCTCATGAACATCCTGAACGGCGGGGCCCACGCCGACTCCAACGTCGACATCCAGGAGTTCATGGTGGTGCCGCTGGGCGCGCCCTCCTTCGCCGAGGCGCTGCGCTACGGCGCCGAGATCTTCCACGCCCTCAAGAAGGTGCTGAAGGGGCGGGGGGCCTCCACCGGGGTGGGCGACGAGGGCGGCTACGCGCCCAGCCTGGCCTCCAACGAGGAGGCGCTGGCGGTGATCATGGAGGCCATCAAGCAGACCGGCCTCAAGCCCGGCAAGCAGGTGGCCCTGGCGCTCGACTGCGCCTCCTCCGAGTTCTACGACAAGAAGACCGGGAAGTACGTCCTCAAGGGCGAGGGCAAGACCTTCGACAAGCCGGGGCTGGTGGACTGGTACGCCAGGCTGGCCAAGGCCTATCCCATCGTCTCCATCGAGGACGGCTGCGACGAGAACGACTGGGCCTGCTGGAAGCTCCTCACCGAGAAGCTGGGGGGGACGGTGCAGCTGGTGGGCGACGACCTCTTCGTGACCAACGTCGAGCGGCTCGGGAAGGGGATCGCCGGCGGGATCGCCAACTCGATCCTGGTGAAGGTGAACCAGATCGGCTCGCTCACCGAGACCCTCGAGGCGGTCCGCATGGCCCACCGGGCCGGCTACACCAGCGTGATGAGCCATCGCTCCGGCGAGACCGAGGACACCACCATCGCCGACCTGGCGGTGGCCTGCGACTGCGGCCAGATCAAGACCGGCTCGGCGTCCCGCACCGACCGCATCGCCAAGTACAACCAGCTGCTCCGGATCGAGGGCGAGCTGGGCGCCAGCGCCCGGTACGCCGGCCGCTCGGCCTTCAAGGCGTTTCGCTAGTCCGAACCGGGCCTTCGGGCCGCGGCGCACAAGAAAAAGTTCTCGCGGGCGCGCGTTGACAAGGTCGACGGGCGCCCGCTAGTTTCACCGACCCGAGGGTGGGTGGAGGTTCCGCATGCGGTCGGAGTGGGTCTCGAAGCGACGCGGTCAAGCCAACGTCACGCAGCTCCACCTGGCCCGGCAAGGGACCGTCACCGAGGAGATGTCCCGCGTGGCGGCCCGCGAGCGGCTGCCGGCCGAGCTGGTTCGCGCCGAGGTGGCGCGGGGCCGGATGGTCATCCCCGCCAACCTGAACCACCCCGAGCTCGACCCGCTCGGCATCGGCATCGCCGCCACCTGCAAGATCAACGCGAACATCGGCAACTCGGCGGTCACCTCCGACATCGGGCACGAGCTGGAGAAGCTCAAGCTCTGCCTCACCCACGGCGCCGACACCGTGATGGACCTCTCCACCGGCGGCAACATCCCGGCCATCCGCGAGGCCATCATCCGGGCCAGCCCCATCCCGGTCGGCACCGTGCCCATCTACGAGTGCCTGGTCCACGTGGACGACGTGGCCGACCTGACGCCGCGGATCCTGCTCGACATCATCGAGGCGCAGGCGCAGCAGGGCGTCGACTACATGACCATCCACGCCGGCCTGCTCCGGGACCACATCCCGCTGGCGGCGCGCCGGGTCACCGGCATCGTCTCCCGCGGCGGGGCCATGATGGCGCAGTGGATGCTCTCCAACAAGGCGGAGAACCCGCTCTACACGCACTTCGACGAGATCTGCGAGATCTTCAAGAAGTACGACGTCACCTTCTCGCTGGGCGACGGGCTGCGCCCCGGGTGCCTGGCCGACGCCTCCGACGAGGCCCAGTTCGCCGAGCTCAAGGTGCTGGGCGAGCTGACCAGGAAGGCCTGGGCCCACGACGTCCAGGTCATGGTGGAGGGCCCGGGCCACGTCCCCCTGGACCAGATCCCCATGAACATGGAGCGGGAGCGGGAGCTCTGCCACGAGGCCCCCTTCTACGTGCTCGGGCCGCTGGTCACCGACATCGCCCCCGGCTACGACCACATCACCAGCGCCATCGGCGCCGCGGTGGCGGCCCAGCACGGGGCGGCCATGCTCTGCTACGTCACCCCCAAGGAGCACCTCGGCCTGCCCGACCTCGAGGACGTGCGGCAGGGGATCATCGCCTACAAGATCGCCGCCCACGCCGCCGACGTGGCCCGGCACCGCCCCGGGGCCCGCGACCGCGACGACGCGCTGTCCCGGGCCCGCTACGCCTTCGACTGGAACAAGCAGTTCGACCTCTCGCTCGACCCGGAGCGCGCCCGCTCCATGCACGACGAGACCCTCCCGGCGGACCACTTCAAGACCGCCGAGTTCTGCTCCATGTGCGGCCCCAAGTTCTGCTCGATGCGGATCCACACCCACCTCGACGAGCTGGCGGCCAAGGAGCAGGCTGGCAAGCGGACCGGGCCGGCCGAGATCGTCCGCTGAGCACCGCATGGGACCGCACGTCACGGTCTACGAGGTCGGTCCCCGCGACGGCCTCCAGAACGAGGCGGCGCTGGTCCCCACGGCCGGGAAGCTCGAGCTCATCGGCGCGCTGGCCGCGGCCGGGCTGTCGCGCATCGAGGCCACCAGCTTCGTCTCGCCCACCTGGATCCCGCAGCTGGCCGACGCCGCCGAGGTGACCGCGGCGCTGCCGGCACGCCCGGGCCTCTCCTACGTGGTGCTGGTCCCCAACGCGCGGGGGCTGGCCAGGCTGCGCGAGGCGCTGGCCCGGGCCCCGGCAGGTCCCCCGGTGGCGGCCGCGGTCTTCCTCTCGGCCTCGGAGACCCACAACCGGAAGAACGTCAACAAGTCGGTGGAGGAGACCTTCGCCGCCTTCGCCGAGGTGGTCGGGCCGGCTCGCGACGCCGGCCTGGCGGTGCGCGGCTACGTGTCGACCGTCTTCGGCTGTCCCTACGAGGGAGCGGTCGACCCGGGCCGGGCCGCGGCGGTGGCCCTGCGCCTCCTGGAGCTGGGATGCGACCAGGTCTCGCTGGGCGACACCATCGGCGTCGGGACCCCGGCCCAGGTCCGGGCGGTGCTGCGCCGCCTGCTGCCGGCCGTGCCCGCCGAGCGGCTGGCCCTGCACCTCCACGACACCCGGGGCACGGCGCTGGCCAACGCGCTGGCCGGGCTGGAGGAGGGGATCACCACCTTCGACGCCTCCATCGGCGGGCTGGGGGGCTGTCCCTACGCCCCGGGCGCCTCCGGCAACCTGGCCACCGAAGATCTGGTGTACCTGCTCCAAGGCATGGGATACGACACCGGCATCGACTTCGAGAAGCTGGTGGAGGCCGGCGCCCTGGCGCAGCGGCTCACCGGCCGGGAATTGCCGGGGAAGGCGCTCCGGGCGGCGCTGGCCACGCGGACGGAGGGTTGACATGGAGTGGAGCGTCGAGCGGCTCGGCGCCATCGAGCGGTGGACCATCCTCGGCGAGTCCCGGCGCAACGCGCTGGGCGTCGCCGTGCTGCGCGAGCTGGCCGGGCTGCAGGCCCGGGCCGCCGCCGATCGGGGCCTGCGGGTGGTGATCGTGACGGGCGCCGGCGACAAGGCCTTCAGCGCCGGGGCCGACCTCAAGGAGCGGGCCACCATGGACGAGGCGGCGGTGGCCGGCTTCCACCAGGCCATCCGCGCCGCCTTCGACGGCTTCGAGGCGCTGCCCCAGCCCGTCATCGCCGCCATCAACGGGGTGGCGCTCGGCGGCGGGCTGGAGCTGGCGCTGGCCTGCGACCTGCGCATCGCCTCGGAGGCGGCCCAGCTGGCGCTGCCCGAGGTCGGGCTCGGCATCATCCCTGGCGCCGGGGGCACCCAGCGGCTGCCGCGGGTGATCGGGGTGGCCCGGGCCAAGGAGCTGATCCTGACCGGCCGGCGCATCGGCGCCGCCGAGGCGCTGGCCATGGGGCTGGTCGGACAGGTGGTGCCGTCACCCGGCCTGGCCGAGGCCGCCCTGGCACTGGCCGAGCGGGTGGCGCGCAACGCCCCCATCTCGCTGCGACAGGCCAAGCGGGCCGTCGACGGCGGGCTGGCGCTGCCGCTGCGCGAGGCCCTCGACCTGGAGAACCGGCTCTACCAGGCCTGCATCCCCACCGCCGACCGGCGGGAGGCGCTCCAGGCCTTCGCCGAGAAGCGCGCCGCCGGTCTTCAAGGGCGAGTGACAGGGCGACGGCCCCAGGGCCGCGGCCATCCGAGGAGCCAGCGATGAACCGAGACGAGCAGATCGAGGCGGAGCTGGCGCGGGTCCGAAAGGGCGGCGCCGAGCGCTACCACCAGAAGAACCGGGAGCAGGGGAAGCTCTTCGTGCGCGAGCGGCTGGACCTGCTGCTCGACCCCGGCTCCTTCGTCGAGGACGCCGCCCTGGCCAACGCGCTCGACCCCGAGCTGCCGGCCGACGGCGTCGTGACCGGCCTCGGCACCATCGAGGGCCGGGCGGTGGCGGTCATGGCCAACGACTCCACCGTGAAGGCCGGCTCCTGGGGCGCCCGCACCGTCGAGAAGATCCTGCGGATCCAGGAGGTGGCGGCGGCCCAGCGGCTCCCGCTCTTCTACCTGGTGGACTCCGCCGGGGCCCGCATCACCGACCAGGTGGAGATGTTCCCCGGCCGGCGCGGCGCCGGGCGGATCTTCTACAACGAGGTCAACCTCTCCGGCCGGGTGCCGCAGATCTGCCTGCTCTTCGGGCCGTCGGCGGCGGGCGGCGCCTACATCCCGGCCTTCTGCGACATCGTGGTGATGGTGGAGGGGAACGCCTCGATGTACCTCGGCTCGCCGCGCATGGCCGAGATGGTGATCGGCGAGAAGGTGTCGCTGGAGGAGCTGGGTGGCGCCCGCATGCACTGCTCGGTCTCCGGCTGCGGCGACTTCCTCGTCAAGACCGAGCAGGAGGCGCTGGCGCTGGCGCGGCACTGGTTCTCCTACTTCCCCCGCAGCCACCGCGAGCTGCCGCCGGCGGCGCCGGCGCGGGGGCCGAGGCCGGGCGTGCGGGCCCTGGAGGAGATCATCCCCGGCGACCAGAACCGCCCCTTCGACATGGTCGAGCTGATCGAGGCCCTGGTGGACGAGGGGAGCTTCCTCGAGGTGAAGAAGCTCTGGGCCGGCGAGCTGGTCACCGGGCTGGCCCGCCTCGACGGCCGGGTGGTGGGGGTGGTGGCCAACCAGCCCAAGGTGAAGGGCGGCGTCCTCTTCGTCGACTCGGCCGACAAGGCGGCCCGCTTCATCTGGCTCTGCGACGCCTTCAACATCCCGCTGCTCTACCTCTCCGACGTGCCGGGCTTCATGATCGGCACCAAGGTCGAGCGGGCCGGCATCATCCGCGCCGGCGCCAAGATGATCAGCGCCGTCTCCGAGGCCACCGTGCCCCGCATCTGCGTGGTGGTCCGCAAGGCCTACGGCGCCGGGCTCTACGCCATGGACGGCCCGGGCTTCGCCCCCTCGGCCACGCTGGCGCTCCCCGAGGCCATGATCGCGGTGATGGGGCCGGAGGCGGCCGTCAACGCCGTCTACTTCAACAAGATCCAGGAGAAGCCGGAGGCCGAGCGGGCCGCCTTCGTCACCGCGCTTCGCGACGAGTACAAGAAGGACATCGACCTGCTCAAGCTGGCCAGCGAGCTGGTGGTGGACGCGGTGGTGCCGGGGCGCGGGCTGCGCGAGGAGCTGGTGCGCCGCTACCGGCTCTACGCCGAGGGCTACGAGCCCCGCCGCTCCCGCAAGCGCGGCGTCACCCCGGTCTAGGAGCGCGCCATGGACTTCGAGCTGCCCGAGGAGTTGGTGGAGATCCAGCGCACGGTGCGCGACCTGTGCCTGGCCGAGGTGGCGCCCCACGCCAGGGCCTGGGACCGGACCGGCGAGTTCCCCTTCGCGGTGGTGAGGCAGCTGGGCGAGATGGGGCTGCTGGGCATCGCCGTGCCCGAGGCCTACGGCGGGGCCGGGCTGGGCGCCCTGGCCACCGCGGTGGTGGTCGAGGAGATCGCGCGCTGGGACGGCTCGCTGGCCCTCACCGTGGCCAGCCACAACGGGCTGGGGCAGGGGCACATCCTCAAGTTCGGCACCGAGGAGCAGAAGCAGCGCTGGATCCCGCCGCTGGCCCGGGGCGAGAAGCTGGCGGCCTGGGGCCTGACCGAGCCGGGCAGCGGCTCGGACGCCTCGGGGCTGCGCTCCACCGCCGTCCGCAAGGGCGACCGATGGGTGCTCAACGGGACCAAGACCTTCATCACCCAGGGGACGGTGGGCGACACCTTCCTGGTCCTGGCGCTCACCGATCCGGCCCGGCGGCAGCACGGCATCACCGCCTTCGTGGTGGAGAAGGGGACGCCCGGCTTCACGCAGCGGCGCATCCACGACAAGCTGGGGATGCGCTCCTCCGACACCGCCGAGCTCCACCTGGAGGACGTCGAGGTGGGCGACGACCACCGCATCGGCGAGCTCCACCAGGGCTTCGTCAACACCCTGCAGATCCTCGACCGCGGCCGCATCACCATCGGGGCGCTGGCGGTCGGGCTGGGGCGCGGGGCGCTGGAGGAGGCCCGCAAGTACGCGCTGGAGCGGAAGACCTTCGGCAAGCCCATCGCCGAGCACCAGGCCATCTCCTTCATGCTCTCCGACATGGCCACCGAGGTGGACGCCTCCCGGCTGCTGGTCCGGCGGGCCGCGGCGCTCTGCGACGCGGGCCAGCGCTTCAACCGCGAGGCGGCCATGGCCAAGCTCTTCTCCAGCGAGGCGGCCATGCGGGCCACCAGCAAGGCCATCCAGATCCACGGGGGCTACGGCTACACCCAGGACTTCCCGGTGGAGCGCTACTTCCGGGACGCCAAGCTCTGCGAGATCGGCGAGGGGACCAGCGAGGTGCAGCGCCTGGTCATCAGCCGCGACCTCCTGGCCCGCGGCGTTCTGGTATAGAGTCGCGCCGGGGACGGCCTGTGACCATGGGTGAGGGCGAACACACCATCATCGGGCGCATCGCCCGCGAGCGGCTCAACCAGATCGCCTCGCGCAAGCTGTCGACGCTGGGCGTCCCGGTCCGGCTGGGGGCCGACCGGGAGACGCTGGAAGGGGAGCTCGGGTTCGCCGGCCGGGTGGTCCACCCGGTCACCGGCCAGACCATCCCGCGGGCCCGCTTCGTGGTCTCCGGCCACGACCGCCTGACCTTCACCGACCCGCCGCTGGCGGCGCTGGGGCCCATCGACTTCTACCAGCACGAGCGGCTGCTGGGCTTCGAGGCGGCGGTGGCCGCCGCCCTGGCCGGCTTCCACGCCCGGCTCGAGGACGTGGCGGCCCGGCTGCGGGCCCTCGGGCTGGAGGTGGCCGTCGACGCGGAGCGGCTCCAGCTCCGGGCGGTGGTGAAGGCCCCGGGCCACGCCTTCGAGATCCTCGGCGGGGCCGATGGGGCCCGGGTGTCGCGGGTGGCGCCGGTGGGCGGCCGGCCGCTGGAGGTGGCCCCGACCTTCGCGCCCCTCGACCTGCGGCAGTTCCGCAGCGGCGCCGAGCTGGAGGACTTCCTGGTCTCCTCGCTGCCGCAGATGGAGATGCAGCCGGCGGTGACCCCGGCCCCGGCGCCGGCCTCGGTGGCCCCCCGGCGCCTCGAGGCCACGCCCGCGCCGCGCAACGCCCTGACCCTGGCGCGCCTGGCCCAGGTCTTCGGCGAGGAGGCCATGCTCCCGCCCAACGCCATGGTGGAGCTGGTGCAGGAGTTCCAGTACGCCGGCACCCGCTACCGGTTCGTGGCCAGCCGCGAGATGGGGACCCGCTTCAAGGGGCGGCTGATCGGGCCGAATGGCGACGTCTGGTCGGATCGCTTCGACCTGTCGAACTTCCCCGGGACCCGCGCGGTGGTGGGGCTGGCGCTGGGGGCGACCTCGGAGGAGGTGGACGTGCCGGGTGGGCCGCCGGTGGACTTCAGCGGGGCCGCCGCGGCCATCGGCGAGCTGCCGGCGCACCTGCAGCCGCGCCCTGGCGAGGTATGGGTGATGAACGTGGTGGTGGAGCAGGCCGGGCCTGACGAGGTCCGGTACGTCGGGACCGACATCGACGGCCGGCCCTACGGCGCGGCCCGCGTGCTCAAGCGGGCCGACTTCGAGGCGGTCTTCTCCCAGGCCCGGGGCGGCTGGCGGCTGCTCATCCAGATCGACCAGGTCCAGGAGGGCGCCGTCCTCTACCGCCAGATCGACCAGGCCCGGCAGCCCATCGGCGCGTCGCGCAAGATGGCGGCCGCCATCCTGGTGGCCAACTTCATCCCCGAAGCGGCGGCCTACGGATGAGCCCCAGCCTGGCCGAGCGGATCCTGGCTGGTGACGTGCGCGCCGCGGCCCGGCTGATGCGCGACCTCGACGATCGCTTCGAGGAGGCCGAGGCCACGCTGCGGGCGCTCTTCCCCAGGACCGGCCGGGCCCTGGTGGTGGGGATCACCGGCTCCCCGGGGGCCGGCAAGTCGACCCTCACCGACCAGCTCATCGGCCACTACCGTCGCGCCGGGCGGACCGTGGGCGTGGTGGCCGTCGACCCGACCAGCCCGTTCTCCGGCGGGGCCATCCTCGGCGACCGGATCCGGATGCAGGATCACGCCACCGATCCCGGCGTCTTCATCCGCTCGCTGGGGACCCGGGGCCACCTGGGCGGCCTGTCCCGCTCCACCTCCGAGCTGGTGCAGGTGCTCGACGCCATGGGGAAGGAGGTCATCCTGGTGGAGACCGTCGGCGTCGGCCAGGACGAGATCGAGATCGCCTCGCTGGCCCACACCGTGGTGGTGGTGGCGGTGCCGGGCATGGGCGACGACGTCCAGGCCATCAAGGCCGGCGTGCTGGAGATCGCCGACGTCTTCTGCGTCAACAAGGCCGACCGCGAGGGCGCCGATCGGACCATCCGCGACCTGCAGGGGATGCTGGAGGTGCGGCGCATCATCCAGGCCCCGCCGCCGGAGCACGACGCGCACCACCAGCCGGTGGCCACGCCCGCGGCGCCGGCCGCGGCCAACCAGCCCGACCCCGGCTGGGAGCCTCCCATCGTCCGGACCGTGGCCGTGACCGGGGAGGGCATCGCCGACCTGGTCGAGGCCATCCAGCGCCACGGGGCCTGGCTCGAGGCCAGCGGCGAGAAGCGGCTCCGCGAGGTGGCCCGGGCCCGGGCCGGCTTCATCGCCCTGCTCCGCGAGCGGCTGCTGGCCGGCGCGCTCAGCCGGCTCGAGGCCGAGCTGGGCCGGCTCGACGCGGTGGCGGCGCGCATCGCCGACCGCGAGGCCGATCCCTACCAGCTGGCCGCCGAGCTGGCCGCTCGCCTCCACCCGTGAGCGGCGCCGTGCCACCGGGTGTCGCCACCGAGCTCCCGCCCGCCGAGCGCGAGCTGGTGGCCGCGCTCGAGGCGCGCAGCGGCGTGCGCTTCCGCTCGCCGCGCACCGCCCTGGCGGCCCTCACCCACCGCTCCTGGGTGAACGAGCACCCCGGCGACGGCCTGGAGGACAACGAGCGGCTGGAGTTCCTGGGCGACGCGGTCGTCGACCTGGCCGTCTCGCACCGGCTCATGGAGCGCTTCCCGGCCGCGCGGGAAGGGGAGCTGTCCAAGATGCGGGCCGCGGTCGTCGACGAGCCCGGCCTGGCGGCCCTGGCCCGCGCCTTCGAGCTCGGCACCCTGCTGCGGCTGGGGCGGGGCGAGGAGCTCACCGGCGGCCGGGAGAAGCCGTCGCTGCTGGCCGACGCCATGGAGGCGGTGGTGGCGGCCGTCTACCTCGAGGGCGGCCTCGACGCCGTCCTGGCGGTGATCGACCGCTACCTCGAGGAGGCCTTCGAGCGGGCCGGCGCCGGGACGCTGGACCGCGACTACAAGACGCAGCTGCAGGAGCTGGCCCAGAGCCGCTTCCGCGCTCGCGCCCCGCTACCGGGTGGTGGCCGAGCTGGGGCCGGACCACGCCAAGCGGTTCGAGGTGGAGGTGGAGCTGCGCGGCGAGGTGGTGGGGCGCGCCAGCGGCCGCTCCAAGAAGGACGCCGAGCAGGGCGCGGCCCGGCTCGCCATCGAAGCGCTTGCCGCCCCACCGGACCACCGTTAGCATCCCGCCCATGACCAAGCCCGTCACCCTCGCGCTCGTCGCCCTGCTCGCGGCGCCCGCCCTCGCCCAGACCTCCAAGCCCGACCTCTCCGCCAACCCCATGGCGGTCAAGGCCGCCACGCCGCCGCCCGCCCCGGCGGCCCCCACGGTCACCACCGGCGGCTTCGCCACCCTGGAGACCTCGGCGGGCAAGATCGGCGTGAAGTTCTACGCCGACCGCGCCCCCAACACGGTCGCCAACTTCATCGGCCTGGCCACCGGGACCAAGGAGTCGGTGGACCCGCGCACCGGCAAGCGGGGGAAGCGGCCCTTCTACGACGGCACCGTCTTCCACCGGGTCATCCCCGGCTTCATGATCCAGGGGGGCGATCCCACCGGCACCGGCCGCGGGGATCCCGGCTACAAGTTCGCCGACGAGGTCCACGCCAGCGACCAGTTCAAGCCCGGCCACCTGGCCATGGCCAACTCCGGCCCCAACACCAACGGCAGCCAGTTCTTCATCACCGAGGTGGCCACCTCCCACCTCAACGGCAAGCACACCATCTTCGGCGAGGTGGTCTGCGGCTTCGACCTGGTGCCGCGGATCGCCCGGGCCGGCAACGGCGCCACCCGGCTCGACAGGGTGGTGATCAGCGCCACCGCCCCCACCTGCAAGTGATCGGAGCGACCATGGCTGAACCCCTGCACGCCACCTTCAAGACCTCCCTCGGCGACATCGTCATCCGCCTCCTCCCCGAGAAGGCGCCCAAGACCGTGGAGAACTTCCTCGGCCTGGCCGAGGGGACCCGGGAGTGGACCCACCCCGGCACCGGCAAGAAGAGCAAGACGCCGCTCTACGACGGCACCGTCTTCCACCGGGTCATCCCCGAGTTCATGATCCAGGGGGGCGACCCGACCGCCACCGGGACCGGCGGGCCGGGCTACCGGTTCGAGGACGAGATCGGCCCGGACAACCGGTTCGACAAGCCCGGCCTGCTGGCCATGGCCAACTCCGGCCCCAACACCAACGGGTGCCAGTTCTTCATCACCGAGGTCCCGACGCCGCACCTCAACCGCGGCCACACCATCTTCGGCGAGGTGGTCAAGGGCGGCGAGCTGGTCCCGAAGATCGCCCGGGCCGGCAACAAGAAGGTGGCGCTGGAGAAGGTGACCATCACCCGCGGCCCGCTCCCGTAGCGCGGGCCAGCCGCTCGGCGGGACCCAGGCCCGGCGTGGGCGGCCCGAGGAGGGGCGCCTCGCCGGGCCGTCGCGTGCTAGAGAGTGGCGTGCCCCGACACCCCCCCAGGTTCCGCGCCGGCTTCGTGGCCCTCATCGGGCGGCCCAACGTCGGCAAGTCCACGCTGCTCAACCGCCTGCTGGGCGAGCACGTGGCCATCGTCACCCCCCGGCCGCAGACCACCCGGACCCGCATCCTCGGCATCGTCAACGGCGACCAGTACCAGCTGGCCTTCTTCGACACCCCGGGGGTCCACCAGGCCAAGGGAGCGCTCAACCGGCGCATGGTCGAGGTGGCCCTGTCCACGCTCCACGAGGTGGACGCGGCCCTGGTGATGATCGAGGCCGGCACCGGGCCGGGCGGGCGGGTCGAGATCGGCGAGGGGACCCGGGCCGTCATCGCCGAGGTGGCTCGCAGCCGGAAGCCGGCCATCCTCGGCATCAACAAGTCGGACCGGGTGCCACGCCAGACCCTGCTGCCGGTGATGGAGGCCTACAAGGACCTGCACCCCTGGACCGCCATCGTGCCCTTCTCGGCCATGACCGGGGACAACGTCGACGACCTGCTGGCCACGCTGGCCGAGGCCATGCCGGAGTGCGAGGGGCCGCTCTTCCCCGCCGACCAGCTGACCGACCAGGCCGAGCGCCAGCTGGCGGCCGAGTACGTGCGCGAGCAGGTGATGCTGAAGACGCGCCAGGAGCTGCCCTACTCGGCGGCCGTCGAGGTCGAGGAGTTCGACGAGTCGGACCGGCGCGAGGACGGCGGGCTGGTGCGGATCTCGGCGGTCATCCGGGTGGAGCGCGACTCGCAGAAGGCCATCGTCATCGGCAAGAAGGGGGCGCTGCTCAAGGAGATCGGCACGGCGGCCCGGATCAAGCTGGAGCGGCTGCTGGGCGCCAGGGTCTACCTGGCGCTCACCGTCAAGGTGGAGGAGCGCTGGACCGAGCGGGACGCCGCGGTCCGGAGGCTGCTGTCGTGAGCGCGCGCCCGGTCATCGCCCTGGTGGGGCGGCCCAACGTCGGCAAGTCGACGCTCTTCAACCGGCTGGTGGGGCGGCGGCTGGCCATCGTGCAGGACCTCCCCGGGGTGACCCGGGACCGGAACTACGCCGACCTGGTCTGGGAGGGTCGGTCGCTGTCGCTGGTCGACACCGGCGGCTTCGAGCCGGAGTCGCGCGATCGCCTCATGACGCAGGTCCGCCAGCAGGCGCAGCTGGCCAGCGAGGAGGCGGCCGCGGTGGTGCTGGTGGTCGACGGCCGCGAGGGGGTCACCAACGTCGACCGCGCCATCGCCGACCTGCTGCGCCGGGGCCAGAAGCCGCTCTTCGTCGCCGTCAACAAGGTCGACACCCACCAGACCGAGGGCGAGATCCCGCTGGCCGAGTTCTACCAGCTGGGCTTCGGCGAGGTCTTCCCGGTCTCCGCCGAGCACGGGCGCGGCACGCAGGAGCTGCTGGAGGCCATCGTGTCCGCGCTGGGGATCGCGCCGGCGCCGCCGCCGCCGGAGTTCGAGCCCTTCGAGGAGGCCGCCGACGAGCCGGACGAGGTGACCGAGGACCAGCGCCCCACCGGCGACGTCCGCATCGCCATCGTGGGGCGGCCCAACGTCGGCAAGTCGACCTTCGTCAACGCGCTCCTGGGCCAGGAGCGCTTCGTGGTCTCCGAGGTGGCCGGCACGACCCGCGACGCCATCGACTCGCTGGTGGTCCACGCCGGCCAGCGCTTCGTGGTGACCGACACCGCCGGCATCCGGCGCAAGGCCACCATCTCGACCACCGTGGAGAGCTACTCGGTGGTGCGGGCCATGAAGGCCATGGACGACGCCGAGGTGGTGGCGGTGATGCTCGACGCCACCGAGGCCGGGGTCGACCAGGACGCCAAGCTGCTGGCCCTGGTGCTGGAGAAGGCCAAGGCGCTGGTGGTGGTGGTGAACAAGTGGGACGTGGCCGAGCGGGAAGGCGCCACCCAGGAGTGGTACCGGCAGGAGCTGGGCAAGCGGCTCCCCTTCGTCGCCTTCGCGCCCATGGTCTTCGTGTCGGCCCGGGAGGGGAAGGGGGTCGGCAAGGTGCTGGAGCGGGCGGCGCGGCTGGTGGAGCAGTTCCGCGCCCGCTTCCCCACGCCCCAGCTGAACGAGCTGCTGGAGCGGGTCCAGGAGGAGCACCCGGCCCCGTCCTCCGGCGGTCGCCCGGTCAAGCTCTTCTACATCGCCCAGGTGGCCTACGCGCCGCCCACCTTCGTCATCAACTGCGGCCGCCCCGAGGCCATCGGCGACAGCTACCGGCGCTACGTGGAGAACCGCCTCCGCCAGGCCTTCGGGCTCGAGGTGCCGATGCGACTGGTCTTCCGGGAGCGGAAGCGGCGTCACCGGCCCCGCCGCTCCACGGAGTGAACGGCGGCCGGAGGCGGCTCCACGACGGACCGCTTCCGCTTGACGCTGGCGGGACGCCCACCTAGATTACCGCGGCTTTTCCAATGCTTGCACCAGCCGAGCCCCGAGAGGATCCATGTCGAAGAGCGCCGAGTTGAGCCGCAAGGAGATCAAGCAGCCCGACCAGTTCCAGGTCGCGGCCGGGGAGGCCGCCTCCTGGCTGACCGGGCACCGCCGCCAGGCGGTCTTCGCCGGGGGGGCCGTGCTCGCGCTGCTGATCGCCACCGTGGCGATCATCACCTACCGGGACCACCGCTCGGCCGCGGCCGCCGCCCTGCTCTCCGAGGTCTACCGGACCGCGGGGGGCGAGATCAGCGCCGTGCCGCTCCCCGGCGTGCCCGGCCCGTTCTTCCCGAGCGACGCCGCCCGCCAGAAGGCGGTGGCGCAGGCGGCCGAGAAGGTGGTGGCCGAGTACCCCGGGACCTCGCAGGCGGCGCTGGCGCTGCTGGCCAAGGGCGACGCCCTGCTCCGGCTCAACGAGTTCGACGCCGCGGCGGCCGCCTACCAGGGCTACCTCTCGACCGCCCGGCGGACCGACTCCTTCCGCTTCTCGGCGCTGGAGGGGCTGGCCCTGGCGGCGGAGGGGAAGGGCGACGAGGCCGGCGCGCTGGCCGGCTGGGTCCGGCTCGCCACCGAGGTGCCGGGGCAGGCCGACCGCGCCGACCTGGAGCGGGCTCGCCTGCTGGCCTCCTCCGGCAAGGTGGAGGAGGCGCGGGCGCTGCTCGCCTCCTTCTCCGACGTCCACAAGTCGTCGATGCTCACCGGGGAGGCCGCCGAGCGGCTGGCCAGGTTGGGCGGCAAGTAGATGGTGCTCGCCCCGCTCGTCGCCCTGGCGCTCGCGGCGGCACCGGCCGAGGCCGGGCGGCTGCCGCCGCCACCGCGCGAGATCTACACCATCGCCTGGGCCAAGCGACTGGTGCCGACCGAGTTCGGCGACTTCCAGACCCAGGAGCTGGGTGGCGTGGCGGTGGATCCCACCGGCCAGTGGGTGGTGGTCGGGACCCGCGACGGCTGGCTGCACGCCCTGCACGCCGACGGCCGGCTGGCCTGGGACTTCCAGGGCCGCGGGCCGTTCTCCGGCCAGCCGCTGATCGACGGCGGGGTGGCCTACGCCGGCTGCCACGACGGCAAGCTCTACGCCCTCGACCTCGCCACCGGCGCGGTCCGCTGGACCTACGACGCCAGGGAGCAGCTGGCGACCCGCCCGGCCCTGGTCAAGGGCCTGGTGGTGGTGGCCAGCCTGCAGGACACGGTCTTCGCCGTGGACGCCGCCACCGGCGCCTGGCGGTGGCACCACCGTCGGGATCTCAACGACGGCTTCACCATCCTCGGGGCGGCCTCGGTCCAGGTCGACGGGGGCCACGTCTACGCCGCCTACTCCGACGGCACGGTCACGGCCCTCGAGGCGGGCACCGGCGAGGTCCGCTGGGAGCAGCACGTGGCGCCGTCCGGCCGCTACCAGGACGTCGACTCGCTCTCGCTCGGCGACGGCCGGCTCTTCCTGGCGGCCTACTCCGGCGCGATCATGGCGCTCGATCCTGCCAGCGGGAAGACGCTCTGGAGCCAGCCATTCCCCGAGGCCGAGCGGGTGCTGGCCAGCCGCGGGGCGGTGCTGGCGGTGACCGGACGGGAGGTGGTCTCGCTCTCCGAGACCGACGGCCAGGCCAACTGGAAGGTGCCGATGCAGGGCGCCCCGTCGGGGATGCTGGCGGTGGCCGGGCCGTGGCTGCTGGTGCCGGCCAACGACGGGGGGCTGCGCATCCACGAGGCCGCCAGCGGCCGCCTCTTCCGCGTCCTCGACACCGGCGCCGGCATCGCCGCCACGCCGGGCGTCCTGGGGCGCCGGGCCTACATCCTCTCCAACGCCGGCACGTTGCTGGCCATCGACTTCGACTGACGGCCATGCGGTCGGTCCTGGTGGTCGCCGCGGTGATCCGGGGACCGGCCGGCATCCTCGTGAGCCGGCGCCTCGCCGAGGCCGAGCGCGGCGGGCAGTGGGAGTTCCCCGGCGGCAAGGTGGAGCCCGGCGAGGACGAGCCGGCCGCGCTCCGGCGCGAGATCCGCGAGGAGCTGGGCTGCGAGCTCCGGGTCGGCGGGCTCATCGCCCGGCACCGGCACCGCTACCCGGATCTCGAGGTGGAGCTGGCCTTCTACGAGTGCCGGCTGGACGGTGGCGCCGAGCCGAGGCCGCTGGGGGTGGCGGCGCTGGCCTGGGCGCGTCCCGGGACGCTGGCCAGCTACGACTTCTGCGAGGCGGACCGGCCCGTGCTGCCGGCCATCGAGGCGGCGGCCCGGGGCTGAGCCGGGCCGTTCAGCGGCGCCGTCCCTTTCGCCCGGCGCCCTTCTTCGGCTCCGGGGCGCCGGCCACCACCACCGGCCACTCGAGCGGCGCGAAGCGGCGCCCGTCCGCCGCCTGCAGCTCGCGCGTCGCCGCGCCGTCGACGCGGAGCCGGAGGCGAGCGCCGGCCGCCAGGGCCGCCGCGGGGGTGAGGGCCAGGACCGTGGCCGGCCCGACCTCGCGCGAGCCGGTGGACGCGACCATGGCGTCGCCGCCGTCGAGCAGCGAGAGCCGGGCGTCCGGCAGCGGCATGGGCAGCTCCACCCGGAACGAGGACCTGGCGTCGACTGCGGTCTCGCTGCCGGCGACCAGCGTCGTGCTGGCCGAGCCGGAGGTGGCCAGGGCCACCGCCCCCGGGAGCTCGACGATCGGGGGCGGGGCGGGGATGGCGTTGGTGGCCACGGCGTTCCCGTTGGCCGCGGCGTTTCCGGCGGCCACGGTGCTGGCGCCGGAGGCCGGCGGGGCCGTGGCCGGGCCGGTGCCCTGGCAGGCCGCCAGGAGCAGGGCGAGCGCGGGGAGGGCGAGTCCGGGGAGGGCGAGCGCGGGCCAGGGGCGCATGGCGGAGAACCTACCACGGGCTCCCCCGGGACCCGGGCGCTCGGCTATGGCCGGGCCGGCGCCGCGGCCGGGCCGGGCACCGGCGCTGGCACCGGCGCGGGCTCCGGGAAGCCACGCCGGCGCATGAGCGCGCCGACGCCGGCGTCGCGGCCGCGGAAGGCGCGGTAACCCTCCACCGGATCGACCGAGTTGCCGACCGAGAAGACGTGGTCCTTGAGCCGCCGGGCCACCGCGGCGTCGTAGGGTCCGGTCGCCTCGGTGAAGGCCTCGAAGGCGTCGGCGCTGATGGTGTCGGCCCAGAGGTAGCTGTAGTAGCCGGCGGCGTACTCGTCGCTGGAGAAGAGGTGGCTGAACTGGGGCAGCCGGTGGCGCATGGCGATCTGGCGCGGCATGCCGAGCGCCGCCAGGGTCTCCTGCTCGAAGCGGGCCGGGTCGACCGGCCCGGTGGCGAGGTGGATCCGCATGTCGACCAGCGCCGAGGCGAGGTACTCCACGGTGGCGAAGCCCTGGTTGAACCGGGCGGCCCGGTCGATCCTGGCCAGCAGCTCCCTGGGCATGGGGGCGCCGGTCTTCACGTGCCGCGCGAACCGGGAGAGGACCTCCGGCGTGGGGAGCCAGCGCTCCAGGATCTGCGACGGGAACTCGACGTAGTCGTTCGGCACCGAGGTCCCGGAGACCTTCGGGTAGGTGACGTTGGAGGCGAGGCCGTGCAGCGCGTGGCCGAACTCGTGGAAGAGGGTGTCGGCGTCGTCCCAGCCGATCAGCACCGGCTCGCCGGGCGCCCCCTTCACGAAGTTGGAGTTGTTGGAGACGATGGTGGTGATCTCGCCGTCGAACCGCTCCTGGTCCCGGTAGGCGCTCATCCAGGCGCCCGAGCGCTTGCCCGCCCGGGCGTAGGGGTCGAAGTACCAGAGGCCGACCAGCCGGCCGGTGCCGTCCTTGACCTGCCAGGCCCGCACGTCGGGGTGGACGACCGGGACGCCCGGCGCCGGCGTGAAGTGCAGGTCGAAGAGCTGGCCCGCCACCCAGAACATGCCCTCGCGGAGCTGCTCCAGCTGCAGGTAGGGCTTCACCTCGGCCTCGTCCAGGTCGTACTTCTGCTTGCGGACCCTCTCGGCGTAGTAGCGGTAGTCCCACGGCTCGATGGCCAGCCTGGCACCGTCCTGGTCGGCGATGGCCTGCATGTCGGCCACCTCCTCGCCGACCCGGGCGACCGCCGCCGGCCAGACCGCCTCCATGAGCCCGATGGCACGCTCCGGCGTCCTGGCCATGGCGTCCTCGGTGCTCCAGTGGGCGTGGGTGCGGTAGCCGAGCAGCCGGGCCCGCTCGCCGCGCAGCTGGAGGATCTCGGTGATGATCCTCTTGTTGTCGCGGGCGTCGCCGTGGTCGCCGCGGGAGACGAACATCTTCCAGGCCCGCTCGCGCAGCGCCCGGTTGGTCGAGTTGGAGAGGAAGGGCTCGACGCTGGAGCGGGTGTTGGAGACCACCCATCGGCCGGGGAGCCCGGCCGCGGCGGCCGCCGCCGAGGCCGCGGCGCGATACGAGGCCGGCAGGCCGGCCAGGTCCGCCTCCCGCTCGATCACCAGGCGCAGCTCCGACTCCTCGCCGAGCAGGTTCTGCGAGAAGGCGGTGAAGAGGCTGGCGAGCCGCTGGTTGATGGCCGCGACCCGCAGCTTGGACGCCGCGTCGAGGCGCGCGCCGGCCCGGACGTAGGAGTTCCAGTAGACCCAGCTGAGCCGCTTCTGCTCGGGCGTGAGGCCGGACTTCTCGCGGGCGTCGTAGACGGCCTGGATCCGGGCGAAGAGCCTCTCGTCCTGGACGATGCGATCGCGGTGGGCCGCCAGCCGCGGGTCCATCTCGGTCTCGACGGCCTGGAAGCCGGGGGTGCTCATGGTGCCGCCGAAGACGTCGTAGACGGCCCGGACCCGGGCGAGCGGGCGGCCGGATCGCTCCAGGGCGGCGATGGTGTTGTCGAAGGTGGCGGGCTCGGGGTTCCCGGCGATGGCCTGGATCTCGGCCAGCTGGGCCGCCATGGCCGCCTCGAGGGCCGGCTTGAACTGCGCCACCTCGACCCGGTCGAAGGGCGGGACGCCGCCGTAGGGGCCGGCCCACGGGGCCAGCAGCGGATTGGCCGGTGCGGCGGACGTGGTCGGGGCGGCGGTCAGCATCAGGGCGCAGGCGAGCGTGGAGAGGAGCATGGGCGGCATGGCCTCGTTGGCGGGGCGGTGGGCTGGACGGGTCTCAAGGTGGCCTCGACGGGTTCTCGGTGGACCTGGCTCCGAGGGGCGAGGAGACATCGGTCACTGTACCCAAGGCTCACGCCCTTGGGGGGTGGCTTCGGCAAGCCATCGGGGCGTCCAGCGGCCGGTCCGCACCGTCCCTCGAACGTCCGATAATATGTATTATGGTGACTAGCGATCTGGGCTGCTGTGACCTGAACTACTCTGGGTCGGGACTCCACCGGGCGCTCTTCCCCGGCCTCCCGGCACGATGTTCCCTTGGAGTTCCGAGAGGTTCCATCCCGCCAAACTACTCTGGGACCGGAGCGCACGATCCGCTTGCCGCGCCGCGCCGCAGGCGCCATATCCCTCCGCAGGACCATGCCGGTCCGGGGAGCGGTGCCGATGAGCGAGAACGTGGTGGCGATGCCGGAGCGGAACGGCCGGCGGGAGACCCAGCTCCTCGAGCTCTACGCCGAGGCCCCGCTCCCCACCCACCGCGGCGACTTCAGGACCGTGGTCTTCCGCGAGAAGCAGACCGGCCTGGAGCACGTCGCCCTGGTCAAGGGCGACGTCGCCGGCGAGGGCACCCTCGCCCGCATCCACTCGGAGTGCCTGACCTCCGAGGTGCTGGGCTCCCTGAAGTGCGACTGCCGCGCCCAGCTCGACCGCGCCCTCGACGCCATCGCCGCCCAGGGGCGCGGCGTGCTCCTCTACCTCCGCCAGGAGGGGCGCGGCATCGGCCTGGGGAACAAGATCCGCGCCTACGCCCTCCAGGCCCGGGGCCACGACACCTACCAGGCCAACCGGCTGCTCGGCTTCGGCGACGACCTGCGCCGCTACGACGTGGCCGCCGAGATGCTGCGGCGGCTCGGCGTCCGCAGCGTCCAGCTCATCACCAACAACCCGCTCAAGGTGGAGGGGCTGGTCCAGGCCGGGGTCAGGGTCCGCCGGCGCGTGGCCCTTCCCTCGCCCTCCAACCCCCACTCGGAGGCCTACCTGCGCGTGAAGCGGGAGCAGACCGGCCACCTCATCACCACCGACGACGACCTGGCCGTCTCCGGCACGGGCTCCTAGGCGCACCGGACCCGGCCCGGCCCCGCCGCCGCTCATGGGTCGCGCAGCAGCTGCCGGGCGATCACCAGCCGCTGGATCTCGCTGGTCCCCTCGTAGATGGTCTGGACCCGCGCGTCGCGGAACAGCTTGGCCACCGGGTACTCCTCGGTGTAGCCGTAGCCGCCGAAGATCTGCACCGCCCGGTCGACCACCCGCTGCGCGGCCTCGCTGGCGAAGAGCTTGGCCATCGAGGCGGCGTGCGTGAACGGCTGCCCCGCCTCCTTGATCGACGCCGCCCGCAGGGTCATGAGCCGGGCCGCGTCGTGGGCGGTGGCCATGTCGGCCAGCATGAAGGCGATGGCCTGGTGCTCGGCGATGGGCTTGCCGAAGGTGGTCCGCTCCCGGGCATGGGCCCGGGCGGCCTCGAAGGCCGCGCGCATGGTGCCGGTGGCCTGGGCGGCGATGCCGATCCGGCCGCCGTCCAGCGCCGAGAGCGCCACCGCCAGCCCCTGCCCGATGCTGCCCAGCCGGGCCTCGTCGGGCAGCTCCACGCCGTCGAAGGTGAGCGACACGGTGGACGAGGCCCGCTGGCCCAGCTTCTCCTCGTGCCGCCCCACGCTGAACCCCGGCATGCCCGGCTCGACCAGGAAGGCGGTCACCGCCTTGCCGCCGCCCAGCGCGGGCTCGGTCCGGGCCCAGACCACCAGCACGCCGGCCACGTCCCCGCTGGTGATCCACTGCTTGGCGCCGTCCAGCACCCAGCGGTCGCCGCGCCGCGCCGCGCGGGTGGTGACCGCCGAGGCGTCGCTCCCGGCCCCGGCCTCGGAGAGCCCGAAGGCCCCGGCCAGGTACTCGCCCGAGGCCAGCCGGGGCAGGTGGCGCGCCTTCTGCTCCGGCGAGCCGTACTTGGCGATGGTCTCGGCCACCATGTTGGTGACCCCGACGATCACCGCCACCGAGGCGTCGGCGGCCGCCAGCTCCATCATGGCCAGCGCGGCGGCCACCGCGCCCGCCTCGGAGCCGCCGTGCTCGGCCGGCACGTTGACGGCCAGCAGCCCCAGCGCCCCCAGCCCGCGGATCAGCTCGGCGGGGAAGGCGCCGCCCCGGTCGTTGGCCGCCGCGGCCGGCGCGATCCGCTCCCGGGCGTAGGCCCTGGCCGTGGCCGCCACGGCCGCCTGGTCTTCGGTGGGCTCCAGGGTCATCGGGACGGGTCCGGCCCGTGCTCAGTCCTTGAGCACGCCCGCCGCGATCACCAGCCGCTGGATCTCGCTGGTGCCCTCGTAGATCTCGGTGATGCGGCTGTCGCGCCAGTGGCGCTCGGCGTCGTACTCCTTGACGTAGCCGTAGCCGCCGTGGATCTGGATCCCCTTGGAGGTGACCCGCTCGCACATCTCCGAGGCGTAGAGCTTGGCCATGGCGCTCTCGGTCGAGTGGCGCACCCCCTTGTCCTTCATGGCGGCGGCCCGCCAGACCAGCAGCCGGGCCGCGTCCAGCTCGGTGGCCATGTCGGCCAGCATGAACTGGATGGCCTGGAACTGGCTGATGGGCTGCCCGAAGGCCTTCCGCTCCTTGGCGTAGGCCAGGGCCAGCTCGTAGCCGGCCCGCGCGATGCCCAGCGCCTGGGCGGCGATGCCGATGCGGCCGCCGTCCAGCGTCCCCATGGCGATCTTGAAGCCGTCCCCCTCGGCCCCGAGCCGGTAGCGCTTGGGGATGGCGCAGCCCTCGAAGAAGAGCGAGCAGCTGCCGGAGGCGCGGATGCCGACCTTGTCGTCCGGCTTGCTCCTCGTGAACCCCGCGGTGTCGGTCGGGACCAGGAAGGCGGAGATGCCCTTGTGGCGCTTCGCCTTGTCGGTCATGGCGAAGACCAGGATGGTGTCGGCCTGCGGCCCGTTGGTGATGAAGTTCTTGGAGCCGTCGAGCACGTACTCGTCGCCGCGCGCCACCGCCACGGTCTTGATCTCGGCGGCGTCGGAGCCGCTCTGCGGCTCGGTGAGCGCGTAGGCTCCCAGCTTCTCGCCGCTGGCGTAGGGCGCGAGGAACTGCTTCTTCTGCTCGTCGGTGCCGTACTTCATCACCGGGTCGCAGTAGAGCGAGTTGCTGACGCTCATGATCACGCCGGTGCCGGCGCAGCCGCGGGAGATCTCCTCCATGGCCAGCGCGTAGCTGACGTTGTCCATGCCGGCCCCGCCCAGCTCGGCCGGCACCGCGATCCCCATCAGGCCCAGCTCGCCCAGCTTCTTGACGGCCTCCCTGGGGAACTCGTGGTGCAGGTCCCAGCGGCGGGCGTTGGGGGCGAGCTCCTTGGCGGCGAAGTCGCGGCACATGTCGCGGACCTGGCGCTGTTCGTCGGTGAGCTGGAAGTCCATGTGACGATCCTCTCTGTCGGCGCCCCTCGGGGTCGCCGCGCGGGTGGCGGGAAGCTACCGGGACGGGAACCGGGCGGGGCGCTTCTCCAGGAAGGCGGCCATGCCCTCCCTGGCCTCGGCGCTCCCGAAGAGCCCGGCGAAGGCCAGCCGCTCGCCCTCGAGCGCCTGCGGGAGCGGCTGGTCCGCCCCCTGCTGCATCACCCGCTTGCACAGCGCCACGGCGGCCGGGCCGCGCGAGGCGATGACGGTGGCCTTGGCGCGCGCGTGCTCCAGCAGCTTCTCGGGCGCGACCACGTCGAGGCAGAGGCCGGCGGCCCGGGCGGCGGCGGCGTCGTAGACCTCGCCGGAGAAGATCATCTCCTTGGCCCGCATCAGGCCCACCCGGCGGACGAGCCGCTGGGTGCCGCCGAAGCCGGGGATGAGCCCGAGGTTCACCTCGGGCTGGCCGAAGCGGGCCTTCTCGCTGGCGTAGACGAGGTCGCAGGCCATCGCCAGCTCGCAGCCGCCTCCCAGGGCGAAGCCGTTGACGGCCGCGATGGTCACCACCGGCAGGGCCTCCAGCGCGTTGAGCGTCCGGTGGCCGAGCGCGGCGAACTCGTGCGCCTCGGCGGTTCCCAGCCTCGACATGGCGGCGATGTCGGCACCGGCCACGAAGGCCTTGTCGCCGGCCCCGGTGACGATGAGGGCGCGGACCTCGCCGGGGCGGGCGCGTGCCTGCTCCAGCGCCGAGGCGATCTCGCCGAGGGTCTGGGCGTCGAGGGCGTTGAGCTGCCTGGGCCGGTTCACGGTGAGCGTGCCGATGCCGTCGACCACGTCCCAGGTGACGTTCTGGAAGGTCATGTGGGCGCCCCTCAGTACTGGTAGAAGCCGCGGCCGGACTTGCGCCCCAGCCAGCCGGCCGCCACGTAGGTCCGCAGCAGCGCCGCCGGACGGTACTTGTCGTCGCCCAGCTCGCGGTGGAGCACCTCGGCGATGGAGAGGCAGGTGTCGAGGCCGATGAAGTCGGCCAGGGTGAGCGGCCCCATGGGGTGGTTGAGGCCCAGCTTGACGCCGGTGTCGATGTCCTCGGCCGAGGCCAGCCCCTCCTGCAGCGCGAAGCAGGCCTCGTTGATGAGCGGGATGAGGATCCGGTTGACGATGAAGCCGGGGACGTCCTTCGAGGTGACCACGGTCTTGCCGAACTTCTTCGCCAGCGCGGTGATGGCCTGGTAGGTGGCGTCGGAGGTCTGCAGCCCGCGGATGATCTCGATGAGCGCCATCACCGGCGGCGGGTTCATGAAGTGCATGCCGATGAACTGCGTGGGCCGCCGGGTCACCGCGGCCAGCGCGGTGATGGAGATCGAGCTGGTGTTGGAGGCCAGCAGGGCCTCGGGGCGCAGCAGGCCGTCCAGCCTCCTGAAGACCTCGGCCTTCACCTGCAGGTTCTCGACGATGGCCTCGATGGCGAGGTCGGCCGGGGCACAGTCGTCGAGGCCGGCGGCGGGCCGGATGCGGGCCAGCACGGCCTCGCGGTCGGCGGCCTGCAGCTTCCCCTTCTCCACCAGCCTGGCCAGGCTGGCGCCCAGCTTGTCGTGGGCCTTCCTGGCCAGATCCGGCGAGGCGTCGGCCAGGATGACCTTCAGCCCGGCCTGCGCGGCCACCTGGGCGATGCCGCTGCCCATCTGCCCAGCGCCCACCACCGCCATGGTCTCGATCGCCACGCGCACCCCCACCGGAAGTTCGGTCCTCGCATGTAAGGGAACGTCCGCGCGCTTGTCAACGCGCGACTTCGTCCCCCGCGCCGCCCCTGGTCGCCCTGCCCGCTTGACGCCCGTCAGGGGCCGCCTGGCCGCGGCTGCGGCCGTCGGCCCCGGGCTCAGCCGCCGGCGGGACCCTCGGCCGGGCGCGCCTTCACCTCGGCCTTCACGTCCGGCCGCGGCTCACCCTGCTCGTCGGGCCGCACCCGGATCTCCGCCTTCACCTCGACCACCATGGACGAGAGCGCGCGGGTCACCTCGCGCCGCACCGCCTCCGACTCGAAGAAGCGACGGACCTCCTCCGAGAAGACGCGCAGCACCTCGTCCTTGGCGCCGCTGGCCTGGGCGCCGAGGTAGCCGACCAGCTCCTTGGGGAGCTTCCACTCCCGGGCCAGCTTGCGGGCCCCCTCCTCGGTGAGGAAGAGGGCTCCCATCCCGGTCAGCAGCGCCTTTCGCAGGGCGTCCTGCAGCCCCCTGGTCCCGGCCTCGGTCCCCGGCTCGTCTCCGCGTGGATCGTCCATGGCGCCCTCCGGCACCGCGGATCTTACCCCCGCGCCGCCTGCTGACCAATCACCGGCAGCCGCGGGGCCTTGACCACCTGCTGGCTGACCGAGCCGGCCACCTGCTTGGCCACCTCGATGAAGGCCCTGGCCTGCACGCTGTCGGGCGCGCCCGCCACCACCGGGAGCCCCTTGTCGCCGCCGACGCGGATGGCGAGGTCGAGGGGGATCTCGCCGAGGAAGCGGATCCCCATCTTCTCGGCGGCGTCCTTGACGCCGCCCTTGTCGAAGATGGGCGTCTCGGCGTGGCAGTGCGGGCAGACGAAGGCCGACATGTTCTCGACGATGCCGAGGATGGGGACCGAGACCTTGTCGAACATCAGCTTGGCCCGGATCACGTCGGCCAGGGCCACGTCCTGCGGGGTCGAGACCAGCACCACGCCGGCCGCCTTGACGTTCTGGGCGATGGTCAGCGGGATGTCGCCGGTGCCGGGCGGCAGGTCGAGCACCAGGTAGTCGAGCTCGCCCCAGTCCACCTCGCGCAGCAGCTGCAGCAGCGCGCCGGTGGCCATCGGGCCGCGCCAGATGAGGGCCTGGTCGGGGTCGACCAGGAAGCCGATCGACATGACGTCGACGCCGTGGGCGCGCAGCGGCGTGATCCGCTTGCCGTCCCTGGAGGTGGGCTTCTCGGTGACGCCGGTGAGGATGGGCACCGAAGGGCCGTAGATGTCGGCGTCGAGGATGCCCACCTTGGCGCCCAGCTGGGCCAGCGCCACCGCCAGGTTGATGGAGACGGTGCTCTTGCCCACGCCGCCCTTGCCCGCGCCCACCAGGATGATGTTCTTCACGCCGGGCGTCATGCTCCCGCCCATGGCCCCGGGGGCGGAGCGGACCTGGGCTCCCCAGGTGATCTTCACGGCGGTGGCGCCGGCGCCCTTGAGGGCCGCCTCCACGTCCCTGCCGATGGTGTCCTTGAGCGGGCAGGCCGGGGTGGTCAGCTCCACCTTGAGGGAGACGGTGGTCCCCTCCACGGCGAGGTCCTTGACCATCCCGAGGGCGACCAGGTCCCGGTGCAGCTCGGGGTCGTTGACCTTCTTCAGGGCTTCCAGCGCGGCGTTCTTGTCGATGGCCATGGGCGGGGGACTTATAACCGCGGGCTGCCGGCCGGACAATGCTCGTTCGCGCCCGGGCCTCAGTCCTCCCGGAGCGGCACCAGCTCGCTCCCGGCCCCGGGCGGCTGGACGCGGATCTCGGCCTCGTCGCCGAGGCGGCCGATCAGGTTCACCTCGACGTCCAGGAAGCGCCGGATCACCGCGGCGGTCCCCGTGAGGTGGGGCGAGAGGGTGCTGGTGGTGAAGCGGGTCACCGGGACCACCCCGGGCGGCCCGGGGACCAGGCCCGCCGCCAGCAGCGCCGCCGGCACCAGGAGCTGGTCGGCCAGCTGGGTGTCCACCGCGCCGCCGCGGGCGAGGTGGTCGTGGAAGGACGCCACCGCCGCGGCAGCCGCGCCCTCCGCGGCGCGGTCGCCGGCCCGGGTGGCGCCGTGGCCCGACTTGATCCGCTCGAAGCTGGCCACCACCAGGGTGTGGCGCCCTCGCGAGCCGCGCACCGGGAGCGCCAGCCGCTCCGCCTCCGACGTCACCCCGAGGGCGGTGAGCGCCTTCTGGGCGTGGGCCGCCTCGGCGACCGCCTCGGCGTGGGGAAGCCCACCCACCATGGCCAGCACCTCCACCTCCCGCAGCAGGCCACGGTGGCGCAGGTCGAGCGGGGGCATGGGTCGGGCCGGATCGATGCGGGCCGTCATGACGCCGCCGCCCTCGGGAGGGAAGCCGGCCGCCTGCAGGCCGAGCTCGAGAGGGAAGCCCAGCCGGGCCATGGCCGGCGCCCAGACCAGCGCCAGGTCGTGGAAGCTGGGCGCCCGGTCCTGGTGCGTGGCGCCGGCGATGGTGAGCGTCGACGGGCCTCCGGCCAGGGCCAGCGGCCAGCACAGGGTCTGGAGCAGGAGCGGTGCCGATCCGGCGCTCCCCAGGTCGAAGCGCCAGTCGCCGGGCACCACCCGCCGCCGCGGTGCGAAGGAGAGCCGCTGCCCCCCGACCTCGTCGCCCGACAGCTCGGCGTCGCAGAGCCTGGCGGCCGCCCGCGCCGCCTCGACGTGCCAGGGGCGCAAGCCCGCCCTCTCCCGTCCCGCCCGGATGCGGGTGAGGCCGAACGGCTTGCCGGTGACGCAGGAGAGCGAGAGCGCGGTCCGCAGCAGCTGGCCGCTCCCCTCGCCCTGGGTGCCGTCGATCAGGATGGGCAGCTCCTCGGCCATGGCCGGACTCTAGCGCCCCCGCGCGCGCTGGAGGGCCGGCCCTCGGGGGGCGTGCTAGAGATTGGCATGGCCGCCGCGCTGGTCGTCTTCACCCTCACCTACCTGGCCATCGCCGCCGGCCGGGTGCCGTGGCTCTCCGTCGACCGGCCGGCCGCCGCGCTGCTGGGCGCGGTGCTCATGGTGGCCACCGGGGTGCTCCTGCCGGCGGAGGCCGGCGCCGCGATCAACGGCGACACGCTGGGGCTGCTGCTCGGCATGATGATCCTGGCCGCCTATCTCGGCGAGGCCGGCTTCTTCCGCTGGGCCTCCTGGCGCGTGATCCGTGCCGCCGGCACCCCGCGCTCGTTGCTCTGGGGGCTCACCCTCACCGCCGGCGCGCTCTCCGCCTTCCTCGTCAACGACACCGTGTGCCTGCTGATGACGCCGCTGGTGGTGCGGATCATCGACGACGCCGACCTGCCGCCGCTCCCCTACCTGCTGGCCGTCGCCTTCGGCTCCAACGCCGGCAGCGTCGCCACCCTGACCGGCAACCCCCAGAACATGCTGGTGGGGACGCTCTCGGGGATCTCCTGGCCGCGCTTCGCCGCGGCCCTGGCCCTGCCAGCGGCCGCCTCGCTGCTGGTGGTGGCCGCCCTGCTCCACTGGCAGTTCCGGGCGCAGCTGCCGCGCCGCCCGCTGGCCGGCGCGGCCCTCCCCGAGCCGCCGGTCGACCTGGCGCTGCTGCGCCGCTCGCTGCTGGCCACCGGGCTGGCGGTGGCCGGCTTCCTGTCCGGCGCCTCGCTGCCCTGGACGGCCCTGTTCGCGGCCGCGCTGCTGATGGCCACGGCCGGCCGGGCGCCGCGCCAGGCGCTGGCCCGGGTCGACTGGCCGCTGCTCCTGTTCTTCGCCGGCCTCTTCGTGGTGGTGGCCGGGGTGGGACGGTCCGGGCTGGCCGAGCGCCTCTACCAGGCCTTCGCGCCGTGGATGGGCACCTCACCGGTGCAGCAGGTGCTGGCCTTCTCCGGCTTCACGGCGCTGGCCTCGCAGGTGGTCTCCAACGTCCCGTTCGTGCTGCTGGCCGGCCACTGGATCCCCCGCTTCCCCGACCCCGAGCTGCTGTGGCTGGCCACCGCGCTGGCCTCGACGCTGGCTGGCAACCTGACCGTGGTCGGGTCGGTCGCCAACCTGATCGTGCTGGAGCTGGCTGGCCCGAAGGGGCGGGTCGGCTTCTGGCGGTTCCTCCGCCACGGGGCGGCGGTGACCGGGGCCACGCTGGTGGTGGGGCTGGCGATCCTGCTGGCCGAGCGGCGGCTGGGCTGGCTGTGAGGCTCGCAACAGCCTGATCTTCCTCGGCTTTGGAACTACTCTGGGACGGGATCGGAACCCTGAGGTCGGCCCGAAATACCGCCGCCGGATTCCCGTATGGAATGGCATGGTTGGCGCCACGACGTCCCCCGGATTCTTCCTCTCCCTCCCCGCCCTCGCCGAGGTGCAGCCGCAGGTGAAGGAGCAGCAGCACCCAGACGCGCTCCTCGCGCGCGCCGCCGCCCGCGGCGATCGCTCGGCCTTCGCCAGGCTGGTCGACCTCCATCGACGCGCCGTCCACGGTCTCGCCTTCCGGCTGCTGCGCGATCCGGAGGAGGCCCGCGACGCCGCCCAGGAGACCTTCGTCCGGGCCTGGGGCGCCATCTCCACCTACGACACCGCCCAGCCGTTCGGCCCGTGGATCCTGCGCATCGCCCGCAACCACGCCCTCGACCAGCTGCGGCGGCGGGTCCCGGCCGGCCGGCAGGTGGCGCTGGACGCCGAGGCCGAGGACGGCGCGCCGGCCACCGAGCTGGCCGGCGACGGGCCGCCGGCCGACGCCCAGCTGGAGCACGCCCAGACCCGCGCCACGCTGGAGGCGGCGGTGTCGGCGCTGCCGGCCAACTACCGCGAGGTGATCCAGCTCTTCCACGTCGAGCAGCTCTCCTACAAGGAGATCGCCGAGACGCTCGACGTCCCCATGGGGACCGTGATGACCTGGCTGCACCGGGCGCGCGGCAAGCTGCGCGCCACGCTCGTCGAGCAGGGACTGGAGGGCTGACATGACCACCGTGAGCGGACACCTGACCGAAGCGCAGGCCCAGCGGCTCCTCGACGGGACCCTCGACCCCGCCAGCGACGCCGGCGTGGCCGAGCACGCGGCGGCCTGCGCCGGGTGCGGTGCGCTGGTCGAGTCCTTCCGGGCCCTCGGGGAGGCCCTCGACGGCCTGACCGTCCCGGAGCTGCCGGCCGACTTCACCGCCCAGGTGATGGCGCGCATCGACGAGACCGAGCGGGCCGCGGCCCGCGAGCGGCGCTGGGCCTTCGGGGTCGCCGCCGCCGTCCTGGTGATGGCGATCGCCAGCCTGGCCGCCGCCGGCGCCTCCGGCCTCGGCCACGCGGTCAGCACCGTCTCGGAGCAGGTCGACCTGGCGGCCCGGGCCGTCCGGGTCGGGGCCGGCGTGCTGCCCGGCCTCTTCTCGGCGCTGCGGCTGCAGCTGCTGCTCGCCACCAGCGCGCTCGCGCTCCCCATCATCTACGGCCTCTCGCGCCTGATGCCGGCGGCCCACACCGAGTCCATCTGAACGGAGCCCCCATGCTCGCCCTCGTCGCATCGCTCTTCCTGCTCCAGGGGCCAGACCTGGGCGGCCCTCCGCCGGCGCCGCCTCCACCGGCCCCCGCGGCGCGACCGGCTCCCCCGGCCCCACCCCCCCCGCCGCCGCCCAGGCCGGCCCGGCCCCGGGTCGCGCCCGACGAGCTCGAGGGCGACCTGCTGCGGGGTGAGTGGCCGGCCCAGCCCTCCGGCAAGCGGATCACCCTGGACGGCAAGGAGACCATCGACGACGCCGTGGCCGAGATCGGCAAGGCGGCTGGCTGGAGCGTCGCCACCAACACCGGGCGGCTCGGCGACCGCATGCTGGTCCTGCAGCTGAAGGACGTTCCGGTCGAGGAGGCGCTGCGCACCGTCCTCTCCGGCTCGGGCCTGGTGGCCACGCGCCGCGGCTCCATCATCGCCGTGGCCCCCGGCCTCGGACCGGTGGCGCCGGCCCGGCCGGTGCTGACCGGCTTCGACAAGCCCAGCGGCCGGAACTTCTCCGGCGACTTCGAGGACGAGGACGGCCGCGACGCGCTGCTCGAGATCGGCCGGAAGAGCGGCCTCTCCATCGTCCTGCCTCCCGGCACGCTCGGGAAGGTGACGGCCCACTTCAAGGACGCGCCGGTGGAGGAGGTGCTGCGCGCCGTCCTGGCGCAGGCCGGCCTCACCGGCGATCGCCAGGGCAGCATGGTGATCGTCTCGCGGCGCGGCGGTCGCCTGGGCCGCCTCGAGTCCCTCGAGTCCCTCGGCGACATCGGGGCGGAGATCACCCGGATGACCGACGAGGCCACGCGCGCTGCCGAGCGCGAGGCCCGGCGCGCCGACCGCGAGGCCCGGCTGGCCCAGGGCGGCTCCCGGCGCGACCGGGAGGCGGTGGGCGGGGACGTGGTGGTCGAGCCCGGCCAGGCGGCCCGCGACGTCACGGCGGTCCGCGGCAGCGTGACCCTGCGCCCCGGCGCCGAGGCGCGCGAGGTGGTGGCGGTGCTCGGCAGCGTCGACCTCGAGGCGGGCTCGTCGGCCCGCCAGGTGGTGGCCATCGCCGGCGACGTCCACGTCGGTCCCGGTGCCTCGGTGGAGCAGGACGCCGTCGCCATCGGCGGGCGGGTGCTGATCGATCCGGCCGGCGACGTGGGCGGCCAGAAGGTGACCGTGGGCGTGCCGGCCCTGGGTGACCTGGTCAAGACGCTGGGCCTGCGCGGCCACGAGGAGGCGGGGAGCGGCGGGGGCTGGGCGCTGGCCAAGTGGGTGGCCAAGTTCGGCGTCACGCTGCTGCTGGGCTTCCTGCTCCTCACCCTCTTCCCGCGCCGGGTCGACGCGGTGGCCGCGGCCCTGCAGGCCAACCCCGGCAAGTCGCTGCTGGCCGGCCTGCTCGGCCTGCTGGCCCAGCCGCTGCTGACGCTGCTGCTGGCGGTGACGCTGGTGGGCATCCCGCTCATCGCCGTCCAGGTGCTGGGCGTGCTGGTGGCCTACCTGCTCGGCGTCACCGCCGCGGCGGTGCTGCTGGGCCGGGCCCTGCCGGTGGCGCTGCACCGCGGGACCGGGATCCTGCAGCTGGCCATCGGCCTCGGGCTGCTGCTGCTGGGCTTCGCCATCCCGTTCCTCGGCTGGCTGCTCTGGGCCACGCTGGTGATGGCCACCTTCGGCGCCGTGCTCCGCACCCGCTTCGGGCAGACGCCGGTGCTGGAGACGGTGGCCGCCGCGGAGCCGCCGGCACCGCCGCCCATGCCCCCGCCCGTGCCGACCTAGATGAGCACCAGCCCGTCCTCGGCGTACGCGGCCGCGCCCGAGAGGACGGCTTCCTGGCTCTCGGCACGATCCTCCGAGAGCCGGGACATCGCCTCCAGCACCGTCGGATAGGTCATCAGCAGGGCGTCGAGGTCGGCCCGCGGCAGGCGGAGCAGCGATCCGTCGCGCTTCACGGTCACGGTGGCGGTGGCGCCGCTCTTGCGCAGGCAGCTGGTCTCTCCGAACAGGTCCCCCTCGCGGAGCTGGCCCACCAGGCGATCGGTGCCCACGCCGCGGACGGAGACGTCGAGGACCCCCTCCAGCACCACGTAGAGCCCGTCGGCGGGCGTCCCCTCGCGGATGACGACCTCCCCGGGGCGGACCACCCGCTCGCGGAAGCGCGCCATCACCGCCGCGCGGTCCTGGCGCCCCAGCGGCCGGAAGATCGGGCTCACCGCCAGCGCGTTGGCCAGCAGCCGCTGCCGGCAGAAGCGGCGCAGCGAGGCGGCCAGGTGCGGGTGGCGACCGGCCAGCGAGCGCAGCACCTCGGCCCGGATCACCAGCAGCTCGGAGGGCTCCTCCGCGACCACCGTGGCGCTGCGCGGGGCGCCGGAGAGCAGGGCTCGCTCCCCGAAGAAGTCCCCTTCGCCGAGGTGGGCCAGCACCACCGGGGCACCGGTCTCGTCCCGCCGCGTCACCCGCAGGCGACCCGCGGCGACGACGTAGAGGTCGGTCCCATCGTCGCCCTCGGTGAGCACCGTCTCGCCGGCGGCGAGCCGCGCCACCGAGAGCCCCTCGGTGAGCGCCACGAAGGCCTCGGCGCCGAGGTCGGAGAAGAGCGGAACGCGCGGTAGCCGCGCGTCGGGGTGCGCCTCCTCGCCCACCAGGTCCACCTCGACCGGGATGCCGTCGTCCACGCCGGATCGCCCCGCCTGCTCGGCGGCGGCCATGATCGACCCGAGGGCGGTCGCCTCGGCGGCCGGCCGCCCGCTGGCCGCCCGGCCCGCCGCCGGGGGGGCGGACGGCCTCGGGGACGGCGTGGCGGGCGAGGTCCGAGCCGGTGGCGGGGCCGCGTCGGCCGCGGTGCGCCGGGCGTAGAGGCCGGCCAGCAGCCGCTGGGTGTGGCCGTGCGCGGGGTCGAGCTCGAGGATGGTCCTGCAGGTGGCGATGGCCCTGATGGGCAGGCCGTCGCGCGCCAGCCGCTCGGCCACCTCGGCATGGCGCTCGACCGCCTCGGCGATGTCGCCGCCACGCCGGGGCACCTCGGCCCGATCGACGGCCCTGTCCTCGAGCTCCCGGAGATCGCCCATCTCCGTTCTCCTAGCACGGGCCGGATGGATGGTCCGCTTTGCGGACGGCCGGGGGTGATGCGCCGCGCCTCTACGGCCGATAGGAGCCGGGGCGGCGCGAGGGGAGCCGTGCCAGCGCCTCGATGGCGGCCCGCCGGACCCGCCCGACGTAGTCGCTCTTCAGCGCCTCGAGCCCCGCCGAGGCCGGCTCGTAGCGGAGCCGCCCCAGGGATCGGACCGCCGCCTCGCGCACCTCGGGCCGCTCGCTGGTGACCAGCCTGGAGATGGGGGGGCCGGCCTCGGCCCCGGCCAGCTCGGCCAGCGCCTCCACCGCCGCCGGGAGCCACGGCCCCTCCCCGCGCTCCACCAGCACGAGCAGCGGCCTGGCGCCGGCCGAGGCCCCCAGGCGCGCGAGCGCCTCGATGGCGGCCCCGGTCGACTCGCCCTCCAGCAGCCTGGCCAGGCCGGCGGCGGCTTCGGCGCTGCCGGTGAGCTCGAGGGCCCTCGCCAGCTCGACGCGCCACGGGCCCTCCTCGACCCGCGTGGACACCGCGGCCGGGACCAGGGCCGCCGCCCCCGCCTCCCCCAGCCTGCCGAGGGCGCGGGCCGTGGCCCGGCGGACGGCCTCGTCCGGATCGCCAAGCCCCTTCTCCAGCGCCACGATGGCCCCCGCCCCGCCCAGCCAGCCTTGCCCGGCGAGGGCCCCGGCCCGGATGGCGGGCGACGGCTCGGCCAGGCCCCGCTCGACGAGCGGCGCCAGGCCGTCGGCGTGCAGCCGTCCACCGGCCGCCAGCAGGGCCCCCAGCTCGGCCGCCTCGGGCGGCTCCAGGAAGGCGGGTGGATTCCTGGGATCGCCGATCAGCCTGGCCCGCACCTCGTCGATCCGCTTGAAGAGCGCGGCGGCCCGCTCGGCGACGTCGCCGGCCGCGCCGGGCCAGCCAGCAGTCCCGATGGCCCGGGCCGCGGCGGCGCGAACCGCCGGATCCCCGCCCCGGCTCGCCAGCAGCGCCAGCAGCCGCCGGCTCACCTCCTCGGCGTCGGCGCCCTCGAGGCGAAGCTCGGCCAGCGCCGCCAGCGCCGCCCGCTCACCGGCGCGGCCGATCCGGTTGAGCAGCGGCCTGACCGGGCAGCTGGCGTCGTGGAGCCGCGCCAGCCGCGCCGCCTGCGTGGCCCGCGCCGGGTCGAGGGTCCGGATCGCCACCGCGCAGAGGGCGGCGCCCACCTCCGGGGCCTTGGGGAGCTCGGCCAGCGCCGCCAGCGCCGCCGCGCCGGGCGCCCCGCCGCGCTCGGCCACGCCAGCGAGGCTGTGGGCGGTGCCGGGATCCGCGAGCAGGCGCAGCCCGTCGGCGGCGGCCTGGGCCACGCCCGGCCGCGGCGAGGCCAGCAGCCGCTCCAGGCTGATCCGCGCCGCGCGGTCTCCGCTGGCGCCGAGGCCGCGGGCGACGCCGGCCTGCAACACCGGGTCGAGCTGGTCCCCCTCGCCCAGCAGGCCCAGCAGCACGGTCAGCGCCTCGACCCGGCCGCTGGCCCCCAGCTCCTCGGCCGCGCCGGCCCGCTCGGCGGGGCTGCCGCGCTCGAGCGCCGCCAGGTTCCGCTCGTAGCGGGTCCGGGCCTCGACCTCGACGGCCTCCCGCAGCGTGGCACCGAGGTGCCGGAGCGCCTCGGCGATGGCCGCCCGGCCGGCCGAGCTGGCCAGGGCGTAGCCGGCCAGCAGCCGTTCCTTGCCGCCGGCGCCGGGCGCCAGCTCGGACAGGCCGTGGGCTGCAGCGGCGGCCACGGCCGGGTCGACGTCGCCCAGCATGGCCCCCAGCCCCTCGGCCGCGCGAGGTCCACCCAGCGCCAGGAAGGCCTGGGCGGCGGCCAGCCGCACCTCGACGCTCCGGTCGGCCTGCGCCAGCAGCAGCGCCGGCAGCGCCCGATCCGCCGGCTCGCCGCCGAGGCGTCGGACCGCGGCGGCCCGGCGAGCCGGATCCGGCGAGTCGAGATCGGCGCGCCACGAGCAGCCCGCGACCAGCGTGGCGGCGAGCGCGACGGCGAGGGCTCGGTGGAGGGCCATGGTCGGCGACACTGTCCCGCGGCGCGCTCGGGAGCCGCAAGGGTGAGCGGCGCTCCTCAGCGACCCCGGGGTGGCCGGCCGGGGCGCTGCGGGCGACCGGTCCGCTCGGCGCGCGGCGGGCGCCCGGGGCGCTCCGCCCGGCCCGGGCGCTCGGTGTGGCCGCTCCCGGCCGGGCGATCACCCCGCCCCGTCCGCTCCGTTCGCTCGGTCCGCCCCGTCCGCTCGGTCCGCCCCGTCCGCTCGGTCCGCCCGTCCGCTCGGTCCGCCCGGTCCGCTCGGTCCGCTCGGGCCCGCCGCGGCGCTCCCGGCGGTCCGGGCGCTCGCCACGGCCGGGCCGGCCGCGCGACCCCTCCTGCGCCTCGGCTTCGCGCCGATCGCCGGGGTGGCCGGGGCGCCGCGTGCCGGCGTGGATGGCCGCCTGCGGCGGTGGGCCGTGCCCGTGGCGCCGCCCCGCCTTGGGCAGCTCCTGCGCCAGCGCGGTCCGACCGGGCTCGCCGCCCTCCAGCCCCACCGCGGTCCGCATGGCCTGGACCTCGTCGAAGCTGAGATCGCGCCAGTGGCCGGGGCGGAGCCTCGCCACCGTGACGCCGCCGAACTCCGGCCGGAAGAGGCGCAGCACCGGGAGCCCCACCGACTCGCAGAGCCGCTTCACCAGGTGGAACCGCCCCTCCCCCACCACGATCTTGATCCAGGTGTTGGTCTCGACCTTCTCGTGGATCTCGGCGCTGAGCGCCTTGGCCGGGCCGTCCTCCAGCCGCACCCCCTCGACCAGCCGCCGCAGCGCCGCCTCCTCGGGGACCCCCTTGGTCTTCACCAGGTAGACGCGCCGGTGGCCGTAGCGGGGATGGGCCAGCCGGTTGGCCAGCTCGCCGTCGTCGGTGAAGAGCAGCGCCCCCTCGGCGTCGTAGTCGAGCCGTCCCACCGGGAAGACCCGCTCCTCGACGCCGGAGAGGTAGCCGCGCGCGGTGGGGCGCCCCTGCGGGTCGGAGAGCGTGGTGACGCAGCCGGGCGGCTTGTAGAGCAGGATGTAGCGCCGCTCGGCGCTCCGCTCCACCGGCTTCCCGTCCACCACCACCAGGTCCCGGCCCGGCGTCACCTTGGTGCCGAGCTCCTTCACCACCGCCCCGTTCACCTTGACGCGGCCCGACTGGATGATCTCCTCGGCCTTGCGCCGCGAGGCCAGGCCGGCCTCGGCGAGGAACTTCTGCAGGCGGACGCTGCCGGTGCTGGGGCTGGTCATGTGGTCCCTGGTCCGGCGTCGGGGAGGTCCGGGTCCGGCGTGGGCGCCAGCGCGACCTCGGCCGCCCGGGAGACGGTGTCGGCCACCTCGAGCGCCTTCTCCAGCTGGTCGAGCGCGGCGTCCGACTCCGCCTTGCGGGCGTCCAGCTGGGCGCTCAGCGTCGGGTCGGCCAGCGCCTCGACCAGGCCGGCCATGGGCGGCTCGGGCTGCTTCTCCACGATCTCGCGGTGCTCCTCGGAGAGCTCGTGGAACTCGCGCAGGGTCGGCAGCGAGGCCAGGTCCTTCAGGGCGAAGAACTCGAGGAACTCGCGCGAGGTGCCGTAGAGGATGGGGCGGCCCGGCTCCTCCTTCTTGCCGAGGATCTTGAGCAGCTTGCGGTCGAGCAGCGCCTTCACCACCGCGCCGCAGTCGACGCCGCGGATCTCCTCGACCTCGGGGCGGGTCACCGGCTGGCGGTAGGCGATGATGGCCAGCGTCTCCAGCGCCGCGCGGGTGAGCCGCTGCGGCTTCACCCGGAGGAAGCGGCGGGCGAAGGCCGAGTTGTCGGGCGAGCTGCGCAGCTGCCAGCCGCCGGCCACCTCGTGGAGGACGATGCCGCACGGCCCCTCCCGGTAGTGGCCGGAGAGCTGGTCGAGCGCCTTCTCGACGCGCTCGGCCTCCAGGCCGCTGGCCTGCCGGATCTCCTCGACGGTGAGCGGCTTCTCGGCGAGGAAGAGCAGCGTCTCGACGATGGTCCGGACCCGGTCCACCCCGAGCCGCCTGGCCGCCGCGGCCAGCTTCTCGAACGGCTCCTCCTTCTCGTCGGCCACGTCGATCTCGGCCGGCTCGACCTCGTCGAGCGCCGGATCCGCCTTGGCCTCCTCGGCCGCCTGCAGCCGGGCCAGCTCCTCCGCCGAGACGCCGGGCGCCGGTGGGGCGTGCTGATCGTTCATCGGTACTCCTCCTGCGAGCCGGGGGTGGCCCCGTCGCCGAGCGTGTCCCGGGCCTCGACGAGGATCTCGGCGCCGATCGCGCCGGCCTCCTCGTAGGAGGCCTGGTAGACGCGGACCAGCATGAGCTTGGCCATCTCGAGGATGGCCAGGAAGGTGGCGATCACCTCGGAGCGGGTGTTGGGCGCCCCCTGGTGGCCGCGCAGCAGCTCCTCGAAGCTGGCCCGGCCGCGCAGCCGCAGCACCTCCACCACCCGCGCGATGGCGTCGGTGATGGAGAGCCGGTCGGCGAAGATCTCCTGGGTGGTCTCGGTCCGGGCGTTCTTGAGGGCCCGGTCGAGGGCCTCGATGAGCTTGAAGACCGAGACGTCGGCCAGCCCCTCCGGCCCCTCGGCCGCCGCCGGGCGCGCCGCCCGGGCGCGCCGCGTGAAGACGGTCCGCTCCAGGATGTCCCGCTCGCCCAGCTCCGCCCCCGCGGCCTTGTACTTCTGGTAGACGAGCAGCCGCCGCACCAGCTCGGCGCGCGGGTCCACCCCGCCCTCCTCGGCCTCGGCGTCCTCGGCCACCTCGGTGCGGGGCAGGAGCAGCTTGCTCTTCATGAGCATGAGCTGCGCCGCCATGTCGAGGAACCCACCGGCCAGGTCGATGTCCAGCTCGCGCAGCAGCGCCAGCGTGGCCAGGTAGCTCTCGGTGATCCGGGCGATGGGGATGTCGAGGATCTCGACCTGGTGCTCCTTGACCAGGTGGAGCAGCAGGTCGAGCGGCCCCTCGAAGGGAGGCTGGCCGGGCTTGAAGGGCGGCAGCGAGACGCGGAAGGCGTCCACCGGGCGCGCCGGGGCCTCCTCGCCGGCGCCCGGGGCGCCCGTCTCCTCCTGCTGCATCGACATCGCCGTGGCCGCCCTCCTCTGCGCGAGCCTACAGGCTCATGGCGGCGCGGACCTGCGCCATGGTCACCTGCGCCACCGCCCGGGCCCTGGCGTTGCCCAGCTGCACCAGGTCGTCGAGGTCCCTGGGGCGGGCCAGCAGCACCTCGCGCTTCTCGCGCATCCGCTCCTGGTCGGGCTCCAGCCGCTCCAGCAGCTTCTTCTTGCAGTCGACGCAGCCGATGCCGGCGGTCCGGCAGTTCTGGTCGACCCAGGCCACCGTCGGCGCGTCGGAGTAGACCTTGTGCAGGTAGAAGATGCCGCAGACCTCGGGGTTGCCGGGATCCTGCCGCCGCTTGCGCTGCGGGTCGGTCACCGCCCCCATGATCTTCTTGCGGGTCGACTCGGCCGGCTCGCCCAGCTCGATCGAGTTGTTGTAGCTCTTCGACATCTTGCGGCCGTCGGTGCCCACCACCTTGGCCGCCTCGGTGAGCAGGGGCTTGGGCTCGGGGAAGACCTCGCCGTAGTGGCCGTTGAACTTGCGGACGATCTCGCGCGACAGCTCGAGGTGGGCCACCTGGTCGGCCCCCACCGGCACCCGGGTGGCCTTGTAGAGGATGATGTCGGCGGTCATCAGCACCGGGTAGCCGAGGAAGCCGTAGAGCGCCAGGTCGCGGTCGGTGATGTTCTCCCGGACCTCCTTGTAGGAGGGCGAGCGCTCCAGCCAGCCCAGCGGCGTGATCATGCCGAGCAGCAGGTGGAGCTCGGCGTGCTCCTTGACCTGGCTCTGCACGAAGAGCGTGGAGCGCTCCGGGTCGATGCCGGCGGCGATGAAGTCGACGAACATCTCCCGCTCGGCCGGCTTGATGGCCGCGGTCTGGTGGTAGTTGGTGGTGAGGGCGTGCCAGTCGGCGGAGAAGAAGAAGCAGGTGTGCTCGTCCTGCAGCTTGACCCAGTTGGAGAGGGCGCCGTGCAGGTGGCCGAGGTGGAGCCGCCCGGTGGGGCGCATGCCGGAGACGACGACGGGGCGGTCGGGCGTGGTCATGGGGTGGTCAGGCGATGGCGTTGAGGAGCTGGTTGAGCACCTGGATGACGGCCCGGGACGGGCCGGCGATGAGCCGGCCTCCGAAGAAGAAGATGGCCATCAGCAGGAACGGGGACAGGCGCTCTACCATGTGCCACTGCTCGCGGTAACGGTAGGGCACGAGCCACGCGGCGATCCGGCTCCCGTCGAGCGGCGGGACCGGGATGAGGTTGAAGATCGCCAGGCTCACGTTCATGAAGATCAGGTTGGCCAGGAGGGCCCGGGCGCCCGACGGCAGGTCGAGCTGGAGCCGGTAGATCAGCCCGAGCACGACGGTCGCCAGCACCGCGATGGCCACGTTCGACAGCGGGCCGGCGGAGGCCGTGATGGCCATGCCGCGTCCCATGTTCACGTCACGCCGGAAGCGGGTGGGATTGACCGGCACCGGCTTGGCCCACCCGAACCCGGGAAGCCCCGAGGCCGACAGCAGGAAGGGCAGGAGGAGCGTGCCGAACGGGTCGACGTGCGACACCGGGTTGAGGGTGAGCCGGCCCTGCCGCGCCGCGGTGTCGTCGCCCAGGCGCCACGCGCTCCACGCGTGAGCCCACTCGTGGACGGACAGCGACAGGACCATCGGGATCAGGGCCACCAGGCCCTGCACCACGTCCAGACCACCCATGGAGAACCCCTTGAAAAAAGAAGCCTTCTAGCAGCGCGGCGCCCGGGGGTCAACGCGGCAGGGAGGAGCCGAAATGGGTGTCGGGTCGAGGGCTTGGCCGCGCCGTCGACCGTCAGGCCCGGGGGTGGAAGCGGTCGTAGAGCCGGCGCGCCTGGGTGGTGTCCACGTGGGTGTAGATCTGCGTGGTGGCCACGTCGGCGTGCCCCAGCATGGCCTGCACGGCACGCAGGTCGGCGCCGCCGGCCAGCAGGTGGGTGGCGAAGGCGTGGCGCAGCTTGTGGGGCGAGACCCGCCGCCCGATCCCGGCCGCCCGGACGTGGCGGTCGAGCAGCCGGGCGAAGCCGTGGCGGGTCATGCGCCGGCCGCGCGGGGTGACGAAGAGGTCGGGGGAGCGCCGTCCCTTGAGCAACCGCTCCCGGGCCCCGGCCAGGTAGGCCTTGACGGCCTCCGCGGCCGGGGCGCCCACGGGCACCAGCCGCTCCTTGTTCCCCTTCCCCCGCGCCACCAGCACCCGGGTCTCCAGGTTGACGTCGTTGAGCGTGAGCCCGACCAGCTCGGAGACGCGCAGCCCGGTGGCGTAGAGCAGCTCCAGCATGGCCCGGTCGCGGCGACCCGCCGGCGTGCGCGGGTCCGGGGCCGCCAGCACCGCCAGGCACTCCTCGGGGGAGAGCGGCTGCGGCAGCTTGCGCTCGCGGCGCGGGGAGTCGATCTCGTCGGCCGGGTCCGAGGGCGCCAGCCTCTCGGCGGCCAGCAGCCTGTGGAAGGTGCGGATGGCCGAGAGGGCGCGGGCCTGCGAGCGGGGCGACAGGCCGCGCTCCACCAGCCCGGCCAGGTGGTCCTGGATGTCCCGGCGGGTGACCCGGGCCGGGTCGGACACCCCGGCCGCGGCCAGGTGGTCGAGGTAGCGGCGCAGGTCGTGGCCGTAGCCCTCCACGGTGTTGGGGGCCAGCCCCTTCTCCACGCGGACGTGGACCAGGAAGAGGTCGAGGGCGGCGTCGAGCGGGGACATCGGGGCGACGATATCGCCCGGGGGCGCGGCGTCCAGTAACGGGCGCTGCGCCGGAGGCCGGCTCAGGTCAGCAGGTCGGAGACGTCGCCCTTGCCGACGCGGACCACCACCGGCTCCGGGCCGGACAGGTCGATCACCGAGGAGGGGTCGTTGGCGCGGTAGCCGCCGTCGAGGATCAGCTCGAGCCCGTGCCCCAGCTGCTCCTTGATGTCGTGGGCGTCGATCAGCACCTCGCCGCCCGGGGTGGCCGCCGAGGTCGAGATGATGGGGTGGCCGAGCCGGCGCACCAGCTCCAGCGCGATGGGGCTGTCGGGGATGCGGATGCCCACCGTCTTCTGGCGGCGCAGCACCAGGTCCGGCACCAGCCGGGTGGCCGGGAGGATGAAGGTGAACGGCCCCGGCACCTTGCGGCGCAGCACGCGGTAGGCGGCGTTGTCGACGATGGCGTAGCGGGCGATCTCGGCGAGGTCCTGGCAGATGAAGGAGAGCTCCTGCGTGCGTGGCAGCTGCTTCAGCAGGTAGATGCGCTCGATGGCCCGCTTGTCGAACAGGTCGCAGCCGAGGCCGTAGAAGGTGTCGGTCGGGAAGGCCACCAGCCCGCCGCCGGAGAGGGCCGCGACGGCGCGCTCGAGGACGCGCGGCTGCGGGTTGACGGGATCGATCTGGACGATGTTGGCGACCGCCATGGCTCGCTTCTACCAGCTTAGCGGTCGGGGCGGGAGAGCGCGGTGGTGATGGCCTCGACCACCCGGTCGGCCACCTCGCCCTGGAGCCGGGCCCCCTGCTCGGTCCGGACGTAGAAGGCGTCGGCGGCGCGGTGGCCCTCGGTGGTGATGCGGGCCAGGTCCACGGTGAGGCCGAGCTCGAAGAAGGTGCGGGTCAGCGTGTGGAGGAGGCCCACCCGGTCGGCGCAGAAGACGTCCACCACCGAGTGGCTCCGGGCGCTCTCGTTGTCGATGACCACCTTGGTCGCCAGGCGCGGCAGCGGCTTGGCCGGCAGGCTGGAGGCGCGCAGGCGCCGCTCCAGGACGCCCTCCAGCGACTCGCGCCCGCCCAGCACCCGGTCCAGGTCCCGCCGGGCCGCGCGCCACCGGGCCGCGCCCACCGGGCCATCCTCCGGGCCGCGCAGCGCGAAGATGTCGAGCGCCCGGCCGGCGAAGGGCCCCAGGCCCGGCTCGTCCGGCGTCGAGAAGACCTCGGCGTGCTGGATGTCGATGCGGTGGGCCGCCAGCACCCCGGTGATGGTGGCCAGCAGGCCGGGCCGGTCGAAGGCGGTCAGGTGCAGCTCCGAAGCGCCCAGCCCGGGGCGGTGCCGAATCCAGGTGGCCATGGAGCGCTGCCGCCCCAGCCGGAAGAGGCGCAGGTGGCGCGGCGCCTGCTCCGGCGGAATGGTCACGTAGTAGCGGGCCGGCATGGCCTCGACGAAGCGCGCCTGCTCCTCGGCCGGGCTGCCGCCGTGGTGGGCCTGCAGCGCTGCCCGCGCCCGTCCCCGCCCCTCCGACTCGGCCGTCCCCGGCTCGGGCCGCCGCTCGCCCCGCTCCAGCACCGCCCGCGTCTTCTCGAAGAGGTCGCGCAGCAGCCGCGCCTTGAACTCGGTCCAGGTGCGGGGGCCGACCGTGGCGATGTCGGCGTAGGTGAGCAGGTAGAGCTTCTCGAGCCGGTCGATGGTGCCGACCTCCTCGGCGAAGGCGTGGATGAGGTCCGGATCCGAGAGGTCGCGGCGCTGGGCGATGGAGGCCATGCGCAGGTGCTTGGCCACCAGCCACTCGATGTCGGCGGCGTCGGCCGGGTCCAGCCCCATCCGCACGCAGGCCTCGGCGGCGATCTCCGCGCCCCGGGCCGAGTGGTCCTTGCCGCTCCCCTTGCCGATGTCGTGGAACAGGGTGCCGAGGTAGAGCGGCAGCGGCCGGGCCAGCGCCTGCATCAGCAGGGTCAGCCCCTCCTCCTGGACGTCGCCGCAGCGGAGCGCCAGCAGCCGGCGCACCGCGAACAGGGAGTGAACGTCGACGGTGTACACGTGGTAGACGTCGATCTGCCGCCGCGCGGTGATGCGCGCGAACTCCGGCAGGACGCGCTGGAAGACGCCCAGGTCGTGCATGCGCGTCAGGAAGCGGCCCCGGGTCCCCTTGCGCGTGAAGCAGCCCAGCAGCTCGGCGTTCATCTCGGCGTCGTCGGCGGCCCCCGGCGGGAGCGCCTCGGCCGCCTCGGCGGCCTGGTCGCGGGCGTAGGGGTAGAGGTCCAGCCCCTCCCGGTCTGCCGCGGCGAAGAGCCGCACCAGCGCCGCCGGCGAGCGCCGCAGCACGTCCTTGTCGACCAGCGAGAGGCGGCCGCGGAAGATCTTGAACTCGCCCCCCTCCAGGTAGCGGTCGGCGGAGCGGGCCGGCTGGCCGCGCACCAGCGGCACCGCCTTCTCGGCCCCGGTCATGGCGGCCGGCGCCGGGACGGTGCGCCAGCCGCTGGCCGCCTGCGGCTCCAGGCAGCGGTCGACGATGGCGTCGCAGGCCACCAGCACCGTCTTGGCGGCGAGGTAGTAGTGGCGCATGAACTGCTCCACGGCCGGGCTCTCCTCGGTGTCGACGTAGCCCATGGCCGCGGCCACCTGGGGCTGGATGTCGAAGGTGAGCTGGTCGTTCTTGCGCCCGGAGAGGAAGTGCAGCTCGTTGCGAACCCGCCAGATGAAGTCGCGGGCGCTGCGCATCTCGCGGATCTCCCGCTCCGGCAGCAGGGCCCGGCTGAGCAGGTCGCTGATGCCGGCCACCTTGAAGCGCACCCGGGCCGCCCAGAGCGCGCTCTGCAGGTCGCGCAGGCCGCCCTCCGACGACTTGACGTTGGGCTCCAGCAGGTAGAGCGAGTCGCCGAACCGCTCCCGCCGCTCGCGCATCTCGGCCAGCTTGTCGCCGAGGAACTGGTCGACCTTGGCCTGCGAGAGGCCGTGCAGCTCCTCCCGCTCCAGCGCCCTGAACAGCGCCTTGTCCCCGGCCAGGAAGCGCAGGTCGAGCAGCGCGGTGCGCGCCGTGTGGTCCTCGCTGGCGAGCCGGTCGCAGCCCTTGAGATCGCGGACCCCGTAGCCCACCTCGAGGTTCAGGTCCCAGAGCGAGTACAGGAACCTCTCGCTGGCCGCCTTGACGAAGCGATCCGGCCCGCCGTCGGCGTGGAGCACCAGCAGGTCGATGTCGCTGTAGGGGTTGAGCTCCCGCCGGCCGTAGCCGCCCAGGGCCACCAGCGCCACCGGCGAGGGCGGGAGGGTGCGGGCCACCTCGGCGCAGGCCCGCTCCCAGAGCGAGAGGACCAGCTCGTCCATGGCCGCGCTCTGGAGCCGCACCACGGTGCGGCCGCTGGCCCCACGGCGGTGGAGGGCCTCGGCGAACCTCCGCCGGGCGGCCAGGTCGGCCTTGGCGTCGCCGGTCAACGGCGGCAGCTCGGACAGGGGGTCGAGGTCCTCGTCGGGGGCCGGCGGGGGGAGGACGGTGGTGGAGGTGGCGGTCATCTGCTCCCCGATATAACCCGGGACGGTTGCCGCCGCGCTCACGGGGCGCGGGCCACCCGCGTGCCCTGCTGGGCGGCGAAGTCGACCACCGCCCGGGCCACCGCGCCGGCCACCTCGTCCTGGTACCTGGCCGAGGCCAGCCGCTTCTCCTCGCGCCGGTTGGAGATGAAGGCGGTCTCGACCAGCACGGCCGGCATGCGGGCGCCCACCAGCACGTAGAACAGGGCGCTCTTCACGCCCAGGTCCTGCACGTCGCCCACCTTCTCGCGCACCGAGCCGGTGATCTCCTTCTGGACCTGCTCGGCCAGCCGCCGGCTGGCGCCGGCAGCGGAGCGCGCGTCGAGGTCGGTCAGGATGCGCCGGGCGTCGGCCGCGTCGGCCTCGTCGTCGGGATCGACGCCGTTCTCACGGGCCGCCAGCCGGGTCGAGTAGCGGTCGTCGGCCACGTTGAGGACCCAGGACTCGACCCCGGCCAGGGTGCGGCGCGGGTTGGCGTTGGCATGGATGGAGACGAAGAGATCGCCCTTCCTGGCGTTGGCGATGGCGGTCCGCTCCTCCAGGGCGACGTAGCGGTCGTCGCTGCGGGTCATCACCACCGCGAAGCCGGCCTTCTTCAGCCGCTGCTCCAGCCGCCTGGAGATGGCCAGCGTCACGTCCTTCTCGCGGACGCCGGTCGGGCCGATGGCGCCGGGGTCGAGGCCGCCGTGGCCGGCGTCGACCACGATGCGGCGGATGGGGCGCGGGCTCCCCTCCTCCTCCGCGCCGGCCGCCGCGGCGGCGTGGGGCGGCGAGGCCGGGGTGGCCGCGCCCTTGGCCGAGCCGCGGGCCTCCCGCTCGGCCAGCCTCGTGCCCACGTCGACGATGAGCCGCGGCGGGTCGTCCATCCGGTAGAAGCGGACGTCGTCGCGCCCCGGCAGGTCGAGGACCACCCGGACCGTCTCGGGATCGCGCTGCGCGGTGCGGACCCGATCGATCTGGTCGCCCTCGACGCGGCGGGCCTGCGCCGAGCCCTCCAGCCGTGCCGGGCGGAAGTCCAGCGCCAGCCGCCGGGGTGCGCCGTCGGCGGCCGCCAGCTCGAACTGCTGCCAGCCGACCCAGTGGTCGAGGGAGATGGCGACCCGGGTGTAGTCGTCGCTGGCCCAGGCCCGCACCTGGCCGATGCTGGCGGTCCCGGCGCCGTTGGAGGTGCCCAGCCGCAGCGCGGGCGGGGCCTTCAGGTCGGCCACGGCCGCCTCCAGCTCGGGCTCGGCCACCGGCTCCAGCTCGTGCCGGGCCGGCGGCGGGCTGGCCGGGGCGCGGGGCTGGCTGCCGCGGGCCGGGGCGGCCGCCACCGCGCCCTTCTGCTTGCGCGCGGGCGGTGGGTGGTCGTCGCCGGCCTCGCGCCGGATGGCGGCGGCGAACCGGGCGGCGTCGCGGGCTCCCAGCCGCTGCGCCTTCGCGGCCAGGCGCAGCGCGGCCTCTCGATCGGCCTCGTTGGCCGACCAGCGGTAGAGGGCGTACCGGGCCCGCGCCGCCTCCAGCGTGGCCGCCGGCGCGTCCTTGCCGACCGCGGCCTTCTGCAGCGCCTGGATGGCCTTCTCCCAGTTGTGGTGGTAGCGCCGCTTCACCGGGTCGCGCATCAGGCTCTTCAGCTGGGCGCGGGCGGCCTCCAGCCTGGGCCCTGCCGCCGTTGGGCGCGGCGCCGGCCGGGCCGCCGCCCCCGAGGTGGGGGCGGCCAGCAGGACCGACAGGAGCAGCGGGAGGACGGCGCCCATTCCGGGCGAATGTGGCCCCGCCCGATATCACAGTCCACTTTTCGGCGGCGGAGGTATGATCCCGTCCTCTCCGTCCCAGGAGGTCCGTCATGGGCAGCGGCAAGCGGGTGGGCGTGCTCCTCTCCGGCTGCGGTTTCCTCGATGGTGCCGAGATCCACGAGGCGACCTGCACCCTCCTCTCCCTCGACCGGCGCGGCGCCACCCTGGTGGCGATGGCGCCCGACAAGCCCCAGCACCACGTCATCGACCACCTCGTCCAGCAGCCCCAGGCCGGACCGGCGCGCAACGTGCTGCAGGAGTCGGCCCGCATCGTCCGCGGCCAGATCACGCCGCTGGCCAAGGTGAAGGCGGAGGAGCTGGACGCGCTGATCCTGCCGGGCGGCTTCGGCGCGGCCAAGAACCTCTGCACCTACGCCTTCGACGGCGCGGCCATGAAGGTCGACCCCGACGTGGAGCGGCTGGTCCGGGCGGTGCACGCCGCGAAGAAGCCCCTCGGCTTCATCTGCATCTCCCCGGTCATCGCCGCGCGGATCTTCGGCGCCGAGCACGTCCGGGTGACCATCGGCATGGACCCGTCCACGGCCGCCCACATCACCTCCTGGGGCGCCGAGCACGTCGAGTGCGCCGTCGACCAGATCGTGGTGGACCAGAGGCTCAAGCTGGTCAGCACGCCGGCCTACATGCTGGGACCGTGGATCGCCCCGGTGGCTGCCGGGATCGACCGGCTGGTGGGCGCGGTGCTGGAAATGGCCTGAACAAGGGATGGTCGAACCAGGCCTCCAGCCCCGGGAAGGGGCGTAACGCGACTTAGTCTCAAGTCTGCGACATTCCGTCACTTTTTTCTCGTCAGCCCGTGAATTCCGGGTACCATCCGCCGTCCATCCAACCGGGCGGGCTGGTCCGCCCCAGGTTCCCAGGAGCAGAAAAGTGAACAAGATCTTCGCTGCTATCGTCGCGGCTCTCGTCTTCTCGGTCGGCGTCGCCGCTGCCGCCGAGGCCCCGGCCACCATCGTCATCGACAACAAGAACGGCAAGGTCACCTTCCCGCACAAGGCTCACGTCGACGCGGTGAAGGGCGACTGCACCAAGTGCCACGCCACCAAGGCCGGCGGCAAGATCGAGGGCTTCAACAAGGAGAAGGCCCACGCCCTCTGCCAGGGCTGCCACAAGGAAGCCCAGAAGGGCCCGACCAAGTGCGCGGAGTGCCACAAGAAGTAGTCGCGCCGCGGCTGCCAGCTTGAAGCGCCGAGGGGCCGGGGGACCGGCCCCTCTCCTTTTCCCCGGGAGCGTCGGGGCCAGCGACGCTACCGGCCCAGCCTCTTCTTCCAGCCCGCCAGCAGGTTGAGCGCGTCGAGCGGGCGGAGCGCGTCCACGTCGAGCGCCCGGAGCTCGTCGCGCAGCGCCGCCAGCTCCGGGTCCGGCGCCGCGGCGAAGAGCCCGAGCTGGCCTTGCCCAGCCTGCCCGGCAGGCCGACCCCGGGCCTGGCGCCCGTGCGCCAGCTGCGGGTGGCCCGCCTCGTCGAGCTCCATGGCCTCGAGGTTCCTCAGCACCTCGCGGGCCCGGGCCAGCACCTCGGCCGGCAGGCCGGCCAGCCTGGCCACCTCGATGCCGTAGCTGCGCGAGGCGCCGCCGGCCACCAGCTTGCGCAGGAAGACCACCTTGTCGCCCACCTCGCGCACCGAGATGGAGACGTTCTTCACGCGGGGCCGCTCGCGGTCCAGCTCCTGGAGCTCGTGGTAGTGGGTGGCGAAGAGGGTCCGGCAGCCGAGCCGGTCGTGGAGGTGCTCGGCCACCGCCCAGGCCAGCGAGACGCCGTCGAAGGTGGAGGTCCCACGGCCGATCTCGTCGAGCACCACCAGCGAGCGGCGGGTGGCGTTGTGGAGGATGGCGGCGGTCTCGGTCATCTCCACCATGAAGGTGGATCGGCCCCGGGCCAGGTCGTCGGAGGCCCCCACCCGCGTGAAGATCCGGTCGGCCAGGCCGATGCGGGCGCGCCGCGCCGGCACGAAGGACCCCAGCTGCGCCAGCAGCGTCGCCAGCGCCGCCTGGCGCATGATGGTGCTCTTGCCCGACATGTTGGGGCCGGTGATGATCAGCAGCGAGCCGTGGCGCGCCGCCGCCGCCTCGCCGGACGAGCTGACCGCCAGGTCGTTGGGCACGAAGCCGCCCGAGTCGGCGGGCAGCATGGCCTCCACCACCGGGTGGCGGGCGTCGGTGAGCTCCAGGGTCTCCGACTCGTCCACCTCGGGGCGGCAGTAGCCCTTCTCCGAGGCCACCTCGGCCAGCGCCCGCAGCACGTCGGCCAGGGCCACGGCCTGGGCCGCGGTGCGCAGCCGGGACCCCTGCGGCCACCACCCGCTGGCGCAGCGCCTCGAAGAGCTTCTGCTCCAGCGCGGCGCGCCGCTCCTCGGCGGTCAGCACCTTCTCCTCGAACCCCTTCAGCTCCTCGGTGATGAAGCGCTCGCCGCCCACCGTGGTCTGGCGCCGCTGGTAGTCGGCGGGCACGGCGTGGAGGTTGGCCTTGGTGACCTCGATGAAGTAGCCGAAGACCTTGTTGAAGCGGACCTTGAGCGAGGCGATGCCGGTCCGCTCCTTCTCCCGCGCCTCGAGGCGGAGCAGGTAGCCCTTGCCGTCCTCGGAGATGGTGATGAGCTCGTCGAGCTCGGCCGAGTGGCCACGCCGGATCAGGCCACCCTCGGTCAGGGTGGCGGGCGGCTCCTCGGCCACCGCGGCGTCCAGCTCGGCGGCCAGCGGCTCCAGGCCGCGCAGCCCCGCCCGCGGCCGCCCGGAGCAGCGGCGAGGCCCGGGCCTCCAGCACCTCGGCCAGCGCCGGCAGCGCCAGCAGCGCGCCGCAGAGCGCCCGCAGGTCGCGGGCGTTCCCCTGGCGCAGGGTGAGGCGGGAGACCAGCCGCTCCACGTCGGCCACCGGCTTGAGGGCCCGGGCCAGGTCGCCGCGCACCACCGCGGAGGTGAAGAGCTCCTCCACCGCGTCGAGCCGCGCCTGGATGGGCGACACCTCGGCCAGCGGGTAGCGCAGCCACTCGGCCAGCAGCCGGGCGCCCGGGGCGGTCACCGTCCGGTCCAGCTGGCCGAGCAGGGTCCCCTTCTTCCTGCCGCCCTGCAGGGTCCGCTCGATCTCCAGGTTGGCCCGGGTGGCCTCGTCGATGAGCAGCACGCCCTCGGTGGCCAGCCGCGAGATCCGGTCGACGTGGCTGGCCGGCGTCCGCTGGGTCTCGGCGAGGTAGCCGAGCGCCGCCGCCGCGGCCGAAAGGCCGAGCCGCATCCCCGCCACGCCGAAGCCGTCGAGCGACGGGACGCCGAGGTGGCGCCTGAGCCGCTCCTCGCCCCGCTCGAACTCGGCGTCGTCGCGCAGGACGAAGGGCGCGCCGGCGGCCGCCGCCACCGCCTTGACCCGGTCGGCCGGGGTGGAGCGCGGGAAGAGCAGCTCGCGGGCCCCGGCCCGGCGCAGCTCGTCGACGAGGCGCGCCTCCGAGTCGACCTCGCCGCAGCGGAGCTGGCCGGTGGTGGACTCCAGCAGCGCCAGGCCGCAGCCGCCCTCGCCGAAGGTGACGGCGGCCAGGCAGACGGCCTCGCCCGGCTCGATGGTCTGGTCGTCGAAGACCGTCCCCGGGGTGATGACCCGGGTGACGTCGCGCTTCACCAGCGTGCCCTTGCCGGGCTCCTCGACCTGGTCGCAGATGGCGACCTTGAACCCCTGGGCCAGCAGCCGCGCCACGTGGCCGCGCGCGGCGTGGTAGGGGACGCCGCACATGGGGACCTTGTCGTCCCCCTTGGAGCGGGCGGTCAGCGTGATCTGCAGGGCCCGTGACGCCGTGACGGCGTCCTCGAAGAACATCTCGTAGAAGTCGCCGAGGCGGAAGAAGAGGATGGTGTCGGGGTACCTCTCCTTCAGCTCGAGGTACTGCCGCATCATCGGCGTGGGCGCCGCCGCGATCTCCGCCATGGGTGAGCGGTTCTACCGTGAAGGGACCCTCCGTGCCAGCGACGCCGACCCGCCCCCGGTGCTGCCGATGGCCCGGCCCCCTCCGGGCAGCGCCCCCTGCCCCGGGCCGTGACGATCCGGTGACCGGCACATTCCACCATTCACCGCATGCGGGCCCTCCTCGTCCAGGCTCGATCGCCGGCCACCTACTGGAGCTACGAGTTCAGCCTGCCCTTCGTCCGCAAGGCGGCGGCGCTCCCGCCCCTCGGGCTGGCCACGCTGGCGGCGCTCCTGCCGGATCGGTGGACGCTTCGCCTGGTCGACCTGAACGTGACGCCGCTGGCCGAGGCCACCCTGGCCTGGGCTGACGTCGTGCTGGTCAGCGGGATGCTGGTGCAGGCCCCCTCGATGCACGAGGTCCTGGAGCGGGCGCGGCGGCTGGGGAAGCGCACCGTGGTGGGAGGTCCGGCCGCCACCACCTCACCCGGCGCCTTCCCCGACGCCGACCACCTCTTCCAGGGAGAGGCCGAGGGGAGGCTCGACCTCCTCGTCGAGGCCCTGGAGCGTCCCGCCAGGGACGCGCCGCGGCTCCTCTCGCCCGCCGACACCGGCCGGCCCGACCTCAAGCTGGCACGGGTTCCGCGCTTCGACCTGCTCGACCTGTCCCGCTATGCCTCCTTCTCGGTCCAGGTCTCGCGCGGCTGCCCCTTCCGCTGCGAGTTCTGCGACATCATCGAGATGTTCGGCCGGGTCCCGCGGCTCAAGGCGCCGGAGCAGGTGGTGGCCGAGCTGGAGGCGCTCCGCCAGCTCGGGGCCCGGGGAACGCTCTTCTTCGTCGACGACAACTTCATCGGCAACCGCCGCGAGGTGGCCAGGCTCCTGCCCCACCTGGCCCGCTGGCAGCGGGCCCACCGGTCACCGTTCGACTTCTACACCGAGGCCAGCGTGGACCTGGCGGCCGAGCCGGAGCTGGTGCGGGCCATGGTCGAAGCCGGCTTCTCCGCCGTCTTCCTCGGCATCGAGACGCCCTCGCGGGAGGCCCTCAGCGCCGCCGGAAAGCCGCAGAACCTCCGGATGGACGCGGCGGCGGCGGTGACGGCGCTGACCCGGGCCGGCCTGGAGGTGTTCGCCGGCTTCATCGTCGGCTTCGACGCCGACGGTCCGGAGATCTTCGAGCGCCAGCGGGCCTTCATCTCCAGCCTCCCCATCCCGCGCGCCATGGTGGGCCTCCTCACCGCCCTCCCCGGCACGGCCCTGTGGCGCCGCCTGGAGCGCGAGGGGCGGCTGCGGGGCGCGTCCAGCGGGGACCAGTTCGATCGACCCAACTTCGTGCCGACCTGTGACGAGCTGGAGCTCCTGCGAGGCTACCGGGACCTCCTGGCCGAGCTCTTCAGCGACGAGGCCTTCTACGGGCGCTGCAGGCTGCACCTGGCCGAGGCCCGGATGCCGGCGAAGGCGGCCGTTCCGGGCGCCCTCGCCACCCTCTGGCGCGCCGTCCGCGACATCGGGCTGCTGGGGCGACGGCGCCGGCACTTCTGGCGCCTGGTGGCCGGCGCGCTGCCGCGCGGGGTGCCGGCCATGTCGCGGGCCGTGACGCTGGCGGTGATGGGGGAGCACATGATCCGGTACACGGAGGAGACCGTGCTGCCGCGCCTCGATCGCGCCATCACCAGGCTGGAGGGCGAGCGCGCGCCAGCGGTCCCCCTGCGCCCGCGCCGGGCGGGGTTCGAGCCGCTGGCGGCCCCGGGCTGACCGGGCGCCCCCGGGGGCGGTCGTCGCAGGGCACCGGCCGGCTGGAGAGCGGCTGGGCCCCGGGTGCGCTGCCCGGCCCGATGGCGACGAGCGCCGGACCTCTCGCCGCGACGATTCGCCGCTTCTCCGCGGGTGGTGGCCGGGGCGGGCGGGGGCATTCTTCGGCCAACCCGAGGAGTGCCTCCATGAGCCCACTCGTCCGAGTCCTCAGCGCCGTCGTCGCCCTCGCCGCGCTGACCTCCATCGTCCAGGCCGCCGATCCGCCCGCGGCCCCCAAGGCCTCCGACGACGCGCTCGGGACGCGGCGCTACCAGGACTACGAGAAGCCGCAGGCCTGCGCCGCCTGCCACGTGGACATCGCCCGCCAGCACGAGCAGGCCATGATGTCCCAGAGCTTCACCCACCACTGGGACGAGATCGAGTACTTCGAGCTGGCCGTCCCCCACGCCGCCAGGGATCCCCGGGTGGCGGGCGTCAAGGCCGGCTGCAACGGCTGCCACGCGCCCGTCGCCTTCCTGGCCGGCGACGTGCCGCCGCCCCGCCCGGAGAAGGGCTCGCGCGCCAACGAGGGGGTCTCCTGCGACCTCTGCCACACCATCACCGGCCGGGCGGGGGACCCCTCCGTCAACTTCAACTGGACCTCCGAGCCGGGCCGCGTGAAGCAGGGCAACCGCCCCGGCGCCGACAGCCCGTACCACCAGACCCGCGAGAACCCCTTCCTCAAGACCGCCGAGTTCTGCGGCACCTGCCACAACGAGCGGGACTCCTGGGGGGTCTTCGTGAAGTCCACCCAGCTGGAGTGGAAGGAGGGGCCGCACGGCAAGGCCGGCATCGTCTGCCAGGACTGCCACATGCCGCCGGCCCGCGGCCGCGCCGCCCGGATGGCCCCCGAGCGCGAGGACGTCCGGCAGCACCTCTTCCACGGGGCCCACGACCCCGGGAAGCTGGCCGGCGTCGCCGAGGTGCGCGTCCACCCCGAGGCCCGCGAGGTCGAGCCGGGCGATCCGGTCAAGATCACCGCCGTGGTGGTCAACGCCAAGGCCGGCCACCGGATCCCCTCCGGCTCGGCGGAGGAGCGGGTCCTCTGGCTCCACGTCGAGGCCAGGGACGCGAGCGGCACGGTCCACCACCTGCGGGTGGAGAAGAAGGGCTTCCCCGGCGAGGCCTGGACCATCGCCGACTCCAAGGCCCTCGCCTACCAGGACATCGGCGACATCAAGGGGATCGCCGGCTTCCCCGGCCTGCCACGCGACGGCGTGGTGCCGGACGGCGACCGGATCTTCCGCATGCCCTACTTCGACGAGAAGGGTCGGATGACCATCGCCCAGTGGAACACCGCCTCGCTGGGGACCGACTACCGGCTGGCGCCGCTGCAGGCGGTCGCCGAGACCTTCACCCTGTCGCCGCGCCAGGACCTCCCACCCGGCCCGGTCACCATCACCGCCACCATCTGGTACTCGCGCCTGGTCTCCTCGGTGGCCGAGTACCTCAAGGTGCCAGCCGAGGAGTACCAGCCGGTGCTGATCAACACCCACGTCTCGACCTTCACCGTCCTGCCCTAGCCGGAGGAGATCACGCCATGCGCACGCCCCACGCCGTCCTCTCCGCGCTCCTCGCCGCCGCCAGCCTCGCCCTCCTGCTGGCGCCACTGGACGCCGCCGCCATCCCCGCCTTCGCCCGCAGGTACCGGGTGAGCTGCACCACCTGCCACGCGCCCGTCCCGAGGCTCAAGCCCTACGGAGAGGAGTTCGCCGGCCGCGGCTTCGCCATGGAGCCCGGCCAGGAGCCGTCCCGGGCCACCCTCGACGTCGGCGACGACCTGCTGCAGCTGCCGCGGGAGTTCCCCATCGCGGTCCGCTTCGACGGCTTCGTGGACTGGGCGCCGGACCGGGATCCGCAGGTGGACTTCCAGACCCCCTTTGTCTTCAAGGCGCTCGCCGGCGGCCAGATCGCCGAGCGCGTCAGCTACTACACCTACTTCATCATCGAGAACGGCGGCGAGGCCATGGGCATCGAGGACGCCTGGGTCCAGTTCTCCACCGTCTTCGGCCTGCCGATCGACGTGGTGGTGGGGCAGTTCCAGATCTGCGATCCCATCGTGAAGCGCGAGCTCCGCCTCACGCGGGAGGACTACGAGATCCTGCGGGTCACGCCCGGCCTCTCGACGACCAACCTGACCTACGATCGGGGCTTGATCCTGGCCTGGCACGCCCCGGCCCAGGTGGACGTGCAGGCCATGCTGACCAACGGCAACGGTATCGGCCCGGGCGCCGCGACCTTCGACGACGACCGCTACAAGACGGGGAGCCTGCGTGCCGCCATCCCGGTGGGGCCGGTCCGGATCGGCCTCTTCGGCTCGATGGGGAAGGCGCTGGGGCCGACGACCGGCATGGTGAACACCACCGTCTACTGGGGGCCGGACCTGCAAGTGATGATCGGTGAGAACCTCACCGTCTCGGGCCAGTGGCTCTCCCGCAGCGACTCGAACGCCTTCTTCGACCCGGCCAACCCCGGGACGATCGAGACCCGGGGTGGCTGGCTGGAGGCGATCTGGCTGCCGGGCGGTCCGAACGGAACGACCTCGGTGGCCTTGCTGGGCAACAAGGTGGTCTCCGACGACCCCGCCGCGAGGCGCGAGTCGGCCGGCCTCCACGGCGGCTACCTCTACCGGCGCAACGTCAAGCTGGTGGCCGAGGCCCGCTACGACTGGGAGGTCGACGAGGCGCGCTTCTCGGTCGGCACCGTGGTGGCCTTCTGAGGCCGCCGGAGCCCGGCCGCGCCCCGCCCCCCGCCGGCGGGCGGGGCTTCTACCGGGAGGCAACCCCGGGTGCTAGCATCGCCCGGCCATGCTGCGCGAGGCCTTCCAGGACCTGAACCGGCTGCGCCAGATCGCTGCAGCCGTGGTCCGCCACGGCTTCGGCGCCTACCTGGCGCGCAGCCGGCTGGCCGACCAGCTGGGCGGAGCGCCGCCGCCGGCGGGCGAGCCGGCGGGCGGCGAGCGCTCCACCGCGGCCCGCTTCCGGGAGCTGCTGGCCGAGCTCGGCCCCACCTTCATCAAGTTCGGCCAGCTCCTCTCCACCCGGCGCGACGTGCTCCCGGCCGAGTGGATCAGGGAGCTGGAGGCGCTGCAGGACGACTGCCCGCCGCTGCCCATCGCCGAGGTGCGCCGGGCCCTGGAGCGCGGCCTGGGCCAGCCCATCGAGGCCGTCTTCGCCGAGCTCGACCCGGTGCCGCTGGCCAGCGCCTCCATCGCCCAGGTCCACCGCGCCCGGACCCACGGCGGCGAGCAGGTGGTGGTCAAGGTGCAGCGCCCCGACATCCGCTCGCGCATCGAGTCGGACCTGGCCCTGCTCTACTACCTGGCCCGGCTGCTCGAGGCGGTGGTCGAGGAGACCGGCGTCTACACCCCCACCGCCGTCATCGAGGAGTTCGACCGGACCATCCACGAGGAGCTCGACTTCGAGAACGAGGCCCGCAACGCCCGCGCCATGCGCGCCGCCAACGAGGGGCGCACCCAGGTGGTCATCCCGCGCGTCCACGACGCCCTCTCCTCCAGCCAGGTGCTCACCCTCGACTACCTGGAGGGGACGCGGCTCAACGACGTCACCGCCGAGGCCGGCTTCGACACCGAGGGCATCGCCCGGGCCATCATCGAGTCGGCCTTCCGGCAGCTCTTCGAGGACGGCCTCTTCCACGGCGACCCGCACCCCGGCAACGTCCTGGTCCAGCCCGGCAACCGGCTGGCGCTGCTCGACTTCGGCCTGGTGGGCCGGCTCTCCCGCGTCCAGCAGGAGATGCTGGTCACGCTCATCGTGGCGGTGGCGCTGCGCGACGCCGACACCATGGCCCGGATGCTCGACAAGATCGGCGTCCCCGACGCGCGGGCCCCGGTGGGCGCCCTGCGCGGGGACATCGAGACCATCCTCGACCGCTACCTCGGCCTGCGGCTCGACCAGATCCGGACCGCCACGCTGCTCGGCGACCTGCTCGATCTCGCGGTGCGCCACAAGATCCGGGTCCCCAAGGAGTACGCGGTGCTGGCCAAGGCGGCCATGACCGTGGAGGGGATCATCCGCCGGCTCTACCCCGGCCTCGACATCCTCGAGGTGGGCCTCCCCTACGCCCGCGAGCTGCTGCTGGCGCGCTTCACCACCGACGACGCCTCCGGCACCTTCATGCGCAGCCTGCTGCGGCTGCAGGGCCTGGCCGAGGACGTGCCCCACCAGCTCTCCCAGATCCTCGCCGACCTCGAGGGGGGCAAGCTGCGGGTCAACGTGCGCTCGGCCGACGTGGAGCGGATCGGCGAGCAGGTGCGGGCGGTCGGGACCCTGGTCTTCCTCGGGCTCATCGCCGCGGCGCTCATCGTGGGCGGCCTGGTGACCCTGGCCTTCCGGCCCTCGCCGGTCCCCGGCATCGTGGCCCTGGTGGCGGCCGCAGGGCTGGCCGCCTTCGCGCTCACCCTCCACCTCGCCCCGTTCCGGCTCCGCAAGATCTCGATCCGGCGGTTCATCCCTCGCGAGCCGCCAGCACCGTCAGGCTCGCCAGCCACCACAGCTCCAGCGCCGCCGCCACCGTCGTCGCCAGCGCCGACAGCATGAGCCCGGGGCCGAGGGTGACCAGCCCGGGGGCGTCGGTGGGGAAGCCGGCGGCCAGGCCGCCCACCGCCTGGAGCGCCGCGCCGGCCGCCAGCGAGAGCGCGCCGAAGGCCAGCAGCGCCAGCAGGTAGGCGGCCGGTCGCGCCAGCACCCGGGTCGAGGCCTGCAGCACCGCCTCGACCGGGCCGTCGCCCCGCACCGCGGTCCGGACCAGCGCGGCGTCGGCCACCGCCGAGGCCAGCAGCGAGGCCAGCAGGGCCAGCACCAGCGCGGCTGCCACCGCGGCCGCCAGGAAGACCCGCCCGCTCCCCGCCGCCACCTCGGAGATGCGGAGCGCGGCCAGGGCCACGCCGGCCAGGACGAGCTGGGCGGTCCACTCCAGCGCCAGGCCGAGCGCGGCGGTGGGGAGCAGGCGCGGCAGCCCCCAGGCGACCCCCGTGGCGAAGCGAGCCTCGCGGTCGGCGGTGGGGGCCATGGCGCCGGCCAGCGTCGGGAGCGCCCCCGCCACGAAGGCCAGCCGCAGCAGCCAGCCGAGCAGCGCCGCGCAGGCCGACCAGCCCACCACCAGCGCCAGCACCCCCGGCTGCAGGGCCACCCCGGCGGCGCCGAGCAGCGGGGCCGGGCCGGAGAACGGGGCCAGCCGCTGCGCCTGCCAGGCGCCGCGCAGCACGAGGAAGAGGGCCACGGCGGTCACCGGAACACCCAGCCCCCGGCGCAGCAGGGTGGTCAGGAGGCCGACCGCCACCAGCCAGCGCTCGCGCCCGAGCCCGGAGGCCCCCAGCCGCATCGCCTGGCCAACGGTCGGCGCCATGGGGCCACCGTACCGGTCGGCCGGCCCGCCGGCAACGCGGGCCCTGGCCGCCTCCCAGCCCCCGCGGACGACCGCTGGCCGGGAACTTGCGGCGGACTGAACGCTGTGACAGGATACTTCCGTTCAGGAGGCGTCATGACCGGATTGACCGACCGCCAGCTCGAGGTGCTCCGCTTCATCGCCCGTGAGATCGAGGAGCGCGGCTACCCGCCCACCATCCGCGAGATTGGCGAGGCGCTCGACATCCGCTCCACCAACGGCGTCAACGACCACCTGAAGGCGCTGGAGCGCAAGGGCTTCCTCACCCGCGATCCGGTCAAGTCGCGCGCCCTCATCCCCACCGAGGCGGCCCGCGGCGCGCTCCTCGGGGAGGCGCCCGCCAAGGGGGCCAAGGTGCTCCCCTTCCCGGTCGCCACCCGCCCGGGCTCGCGGATGATCGAGGTCCCCATCCTCGGCCGGGTCGCAGCCGGACAGCCCATCCTGGCCCAGGAGCGGGTCGAGGACACGGTCCAGGTCGACTCCTTCCTGCTCGGGACCAACAAGAAGGTCTACGGCCTGAAGGTGCAGGGCGACTCGATGATCGGCGACGGCATCCTGCCCGGCGACTACGTCTTCGTGAAGAAGCAGCTCAACGCCGAGGACGGCGAGATCGTGGTCGCCATGATCGACGACGAGGCCACCGTGAAGCGGATGTACCGGGAGGGCAAGCGGATCCGCTTCCAGCCCTCCAACCCGCGCATGGCCCCCATCTACGTCGCCGAGGAGGACTTCCGCTCCACCATGATCCTCGGCGTGGTGGTCGGCGTGTACCGCAAGATGCAGTAGGGGCGACGCGCCTTCCTGCTCCGGGCTGCTCCTGCCCGCAGCGGCGGGATCACGCGCCGACGGTCAGCGGGTCTTGGCCTGGCGGACGTACCGATCCAGATCCTCCCGATCGATGACCGAGAGGATCTCCACCGCGTCCTGCCTCGACTCGAGGCGCCGGTAGATGAGCCGCACGTCGGTGGCCACCCGCACCCGGTAGTAGCCGGGGAGGCCCCCCAGCGGCAGCGCCCGCAGGCTCGGGTGGCGGTGGTCCTGGGCCAGCAGGAAGGCCTGCTTCACCGCGGCCCGCTGGATCCGCCGGTCCCAGCCGCGCAGCGAGTCGTAGAACTCCTCGGTGAAGACCGGCAGCAGCCAGCTGGCTGGCGCGTCCTCCGGCTCGCCCTCGGCCTCGCCGGCCGGGACGGTCGCGGCCCCGGCTCCCGGCGCCGGGACCTCCCGGGCCTCGGCGGCGCGCAGCGCCTCCTCGAGGAGGGCCGCCTGCTCGGCCAGCTTCTCGGCGCGACCCTCGGCGGCGTGCCGGGCGGTCTCGGCGTCGCGCAGCGCGCCCCGGAGCCGCTGGACCTCGGCGGCCTGGTCGGTGGCCAGGGCCCGGGCCAGCTCGGCCTCGGCCCGCCCCCGGGCCTGTCGGGCCTGCTCCGCCTGCTCCCTGGCCCGCGCCGCCTCGCCCACGGCGCGCGCCGCCTCGGCCCGCGCCTCCTTCACCTGGGCCTGGAGCTTGTCGCGTGCCTCGTCGGCCTTGCGCCGCCCCTCCTCGTTCCGCAGCTCGGCGCGGCGCAGCTTCTCCTCGGCCGCCTGCAGCCGGGCGGCGAGCCCGGCCTCGCCGCTGGCGGCCTCGCCATCCCCTCGGCCCGCCGCGGCGGCTCCGGCCGGCGCGGGCCCGTACCACTCGGCCGCCAGCTGCTCCAGCGCGGCGGCACCGCGGGCCCGCACCTCCGGCTGCGGGTCGGCCACCAGCCGCCAGAGGGCGATGGCCAGCCCGTGATCCGAGCCCGCCACCTCCAGCAGCTCGTCGGCGGCGACCGGGTCGAGGGTGCTGTTCGCGAAGGCCGGCTCCTTGAGCCCCCGGCGCAGCGCCTCCAGCACCGGCCGGCGCGACTCGGGGGCCGCCCGCACCTCGTCGGCCAGCAGGTCGCACCGCTCCACCTCGGAGAGCCCCTCGGTGCGGAAGCCGGGCGAGGACAGCCCGAGGGCCTTGACCAGCGCCAGGGTCTCCTCGGGCAGGAGCGCGGCGTAGAGGAAGGCGGAGAGCGCGTCCCGCGAGAGCTCGTGCAGCGGGGCGTCGCCGACCGGGGGCGGGAGCGGGGTGCCGTTCACCGGGCGGGGGCCGCGCCCTCGCGGACCTCGGCCTTGAACTCGACGCCGGTCGGCAGCCGCCAGGACTCGTCGATGGGGAGGGCCACCGTGAAGACGGCCGGGCGATCGCGTCCGGCGGCGCCGCGCACCGCGGCGGTCAGCTCCAGCTCCATCGAGGTCGGCGGCCGGGGCAGCAGCTCCAGCCACCACGTGCCGAAGAGGACCGAGGGCGGCAGGTCGTCGCTGAAGCGGTCCGGGTCGGCCAGCTTGATGGCCGGCTCGCCGCCCCCCTGCATCCCGCCGAAGAGCTTCCCCTTCTCGTCCAGCAGCCGGATGGCCAGCTGCCGGAGCGAGACGCCGAGGACGGTGCGGCTGGTGGTCCTCTCCCCGGCGCCCTCGCGCTCCAGCCACCGCGGCACGCCCCAGAGGGCGAAGTCCACGCGGAGGCCGGGGCCGCCGCCGTCCGGGTTGGGACCGGGCTGGACGGCGAGGAGGTCGAGCCGCAGCCCCTCGGCCACCGCCGAGGCCAGCGGGGCGTAGCGGCCGCTCTTCAGCAGCGCCACCCGGCCGTCGGCGTACTGCTGGAACTCGGCGAGGGTGGCGCGGTCCTTGTCGGAGAGCTTCCCCTTCTTCTCCTCCCCGGCGGACGCCAGCGCGCCCGGCCGCGCCGGCTCGCGCGGGAAGCGGTTGCGGAGCGCCGCGCCGGCCTCGAGGTACTGGCGCAGCAGCGCCGCCGCCTCCTCCCGCCAGGGCTCGGCCGGGAGCGCCGGCAGGGCCCGGGCCACGGCCGATCGCTCCACGAACTCCCGCTTCAGCCGGGCCCGCTCGAGCCGGGCCTCGAAGGCCTCGCCGCGAGATCGCCAGGCGTCGAGGACGTAGATCGCCAGCAGCAACGCCAGGCCAGCCGGAAGGGCGACGAACAGGAGACGCTTCATGGGAGTGGCCTCGCTCAGGTGTTGCCGCTGACCAGCGCCTCGACGCCCTTCAGGCCCGCGGCGTCGAAGTCGTAGACGTAGGCTCGGGCTCGCCGCACCGGCTCCTCGGCGACGCGCGAGGCCGATCCCGAGCAGAGGATCGGCGTGGGGTGCCTGGCGCCGGGGACGTCGACCCGGAAGGCGCAGTGGCGATGGCCGTGGAGCACCGCGGCGACCGGCAGCTCGGCCACCAGGCGGATCACCTGGTCGGCGTCGGCCAGCGGCATCCGCGCCACCAGCGCGTCGGAGGGGATCCGCTCGGGGGGCAGCACCACGTGGTGGTGGAAGGCCAGCACCGTGGCCTTGCCGGCCTGGTGGTGCTGGCGGCAGAGCTCGCGGGTGCTGCGAAGCTGGTCGGCGCCGATCCGGCCGGCCGTCTGGTTGGGCTCCTCGCCGTAGCGGGCGCTGTCCAGCGCCACCAGGACCACCTCGCCGAGCGGGACCACGTGCGGGTAGGTCGGCGCGGGCCGGCGCATCCCCTTCCCGTCGGGCCCGACCGCGCGCAGGAAGCGGCCGGTGTCGACGGCGTCGGCCGTCCAGACGTCGTGGTTGCCGGGCACCACGGTGAGCTTCCCGGAGGCGGCCCACCACTTGAGCATGTCGGCGGCCCGCTCGAACTCGCGGGTCTCCGACGAAAGGGTCAGGTCGCCGGTCACCACCAGGTGGTCGACCTCGACCTCGCGCAGGGCGTCGAGCAGCCCCTTGGCCAGCTTGGCGGAGTGGCGGTCGCAGTCCTTGGCCGAGAAGCCGTTTCGCGGGTAGCGGGCGCGGTCGGCGAGGTGGAAGTCACTGATGTGGCCGATGCGGACGATGGCGGGCTCCTCGGGAGGTGCGGCTCGAGGATGCTAACGGCCCCTCCCGGCTCGGTCAAACTGGTGACGCCCCCGGACGCACGCCCCGAATCGCCGCGCGACCCGGCCCGCTTGACATCCGCGGATCGGGCTACAACTTGTTGCCATGGGGGGCTGCCACCGGTATCCCTACCCTGAGCAGTCCCAGCCGGATGAGGCCGAAGGAGATCGAGATGTCCGAGAAGCGAGAGAAGGGCGCGGCGGGAGCGCAGGTGGCCCCGGCCATGGGCCCTCCGGCCCTCATCAACAAGGAGGACATCCCGGCCGTCCTCCCCATCCTCCCCCTGCGCAACTCGGTCTTCTTCCCGGGCGGCGTCCTGCCGCTGGCGGTGGGCCGCGCCAAGACCATCGCCCTCATCAAGGACGCGGTCCGCGACGAGCAGGTGATCGGCGTGGTCACCCAGCGCAAGGCCGAGGAGGAGGATCCCGGCGCCGCCGACCTCTACCCGGTCGGAACCGTGGCCCGGGTGGTGAAGCTGCTGAAGATGGGCGAGGACAACTACTCGCTGGTGGTCCAGGGGCTGGCCCGCTTCAAGGTGCTGGAGCTGGTGCAGGAGGCCCCCTACCTCAAGGCCCGCATCGAGGCGGTCGAGGACAAGACCAACGTCGAGGACGTCGAGGTCGAGGCCCTCGGCATCAACCTGAAGAAGCTGGCCCGCGAGGTGATCGAGCTGATGCCGGAGCTGCCGGCCGCCGCCACCGAGCTGGTGGACTCGATCACCCACCCCGGGCACCTCGCCGACCTCATCGCCGCCAACGTCGACGTCCCCATCGAGGAGAAGCAGCAGGTCCTCGAGACCGTCGACCTCAAGGCGCGCATGAAGCTGGTGCTCGAGCTGCTCAACCGCAAGCGGGAGATCCTCAAGCTCTCCAACAAGATCGACTCCGCCGTGAAGGGCGAGATGTCGAAGACGCAGCGCGAGTACTACCTGCGCCAGCAGCTCAAGGCCATCAAGGAGGAGCTCGGCGAGATCGGCGAGGAGGAGGAGGAGCTCGACGAGCTGCAGGAGCGGCTCAAGAAGGCCGGCCTCCCGCCCGACGCGGAGAAGGTGGCGCAGAAGGAGCTCAACCGGCTCAAGACCATCCCCTCGGCCAGCTCCGAGTACACGGTGGCGCGCACCTACCTCGACTGGATCGCCGACCTGCCCTGGTCCAAGCAGACCGACGACAACCTCGACATCGAGAACGCCCGCGGGGTGCTCGACCACGACCACTACGGCCTGCAGAAGATCAAGAAGCGGATCCTCGAGTACCTCGCCGTCCGCAAGCTCAAGAACGACATGCGGGGCCCCATCCTCTGCCTGGTCGGGCCGCCCGGCGTCGGCAAGACCTCGCTCGGCCAGTCGGTGGCTCGCGCCACCGGGCGCAAGTTCGTGCGGCTCAGCCTCGGCGGCGTGCGCGACGAGGCCGAGATCCGCGGCCACCGCCGCACCTACGTGGGCGCCCTGCCCGGCCGCATCATCCAGTCGATGAAGAAGGCCGGCAGCCACAACCCCATCATGATGCTCGACGAGATCGACAAGCTGGGCGCCGACTTCCGCGGCGACCCGAGCGCGGCGCTCCTCGAGGTGCTCGACCCCGAGCAGAACAACAGCTTCTCCGACCACTACCTCGACATCCCCTTCGACCTCTCCAAGGTGATGTTCATCGCCACCGCCAACCTGCTCGATCCGGTCCCCGGCCCGCTGCGCGACCGCATGGAGATCCTCGAGCTGCCCGGCTACACCTTCGAGGAGAAGGTGCACATCGCCGTCAACCACCTGATCCCCAAGCAGCTCAAGGAGCACGGGCTCAGCCCCGAGGCGGTGTCGATCTCCGAGAAGGCGCTCATCAAGGTGGTGGTGGGCTACACCCGCGAGGCCGGCGTCCGCTCGCTGGAGCGGCGCATCGCCGACATCTGCCGCTCGGTCGCGGTCGAGGTGGCCGGCGGCAAGGTCACCGCGGAGAGCAAGCGGCAGATCGAGGAGGGCGACGTCGAGGAGATGCTCGGCCCGGAGAAGTTCTACAACGAGACCGCCGAGCGGACCGAGGTCCCCGGCGTGGCCACCGGCCTGGCCTGGACGGCGGCCGGCGGCGACATCCTCTTCATCGAGGCCACCCGCATGACCGGCAAGGGCTCCCTCACCCTCACCGGCCAGCTCGGCGACGTGATGAAGGAGTCGGCGCAGGCGGCGCTCAGCTACCTGCGCTCCAAGGCCGACACCCTGGGGATCCCCTCCAACTTCCTCGAGAAGACCGACATCCACATCCACTTCCCGGCCGGCTCCATCCCCAAGGACGGCCCCTCGGCCGGCGTCACCATCCTCACCGCCCTGGTCTCGCTGCTCACCGGCATCCGCGTCCGCTCCGACACGGCCATGACCGGCGAGGTGACCCTGCGCGGGCTGGTGCTGCCGGTGGGCGGCATCAAGGAGAAGGTGCTGGCGGCCCACCGGGCCGGCATCAAGCGGATCATCATCCCGGCCCGCTGCGAGAAGGACCTGGTCGACGTCCCGGAGCAGGCGCGCAAGGAGCTGGAGTTCGTCTTCGCCACCCACATGGAGGAGGTCCTCAAGGCGGCGCTGGAGGAGAACCCCATCGGCCGGAAGCTGCCGACGCCGCCGCCGGAGCCGCCGCCCGACCCGTCCCGGAAGCCGGGCGAGGCGGCGCGAGCCTGACCACGCCCCCCGACGGCGGGAGGCCGGCCCGCCGGGGCTGGCATCCTCGCCATCGGGTGGCCCCGACCCGGGCGCCCGTGTCATAGTCCGCACCCCACGTCCCGCCACGGCTGTCGCGGGGACGCCGCCGGCTTCGACGTGGTGCACGAGGTGGGGAGCTGTCCGTGATCAGGATGTTGGGGCGCTACCAGCTGCTCGAGCAGGTCGGCAGCGGTGGCATGGCGATCGTCTACCGGGGACGGGACACGGCCCTCGACCGCGAGGTGGCGATCAAGGTCCTCCACCCCCACCTCGCCCAGGCGCCCGAGAGCCGGGCCCGCTTCTCCCGCGAGGCGCGCGCCGTGGCCCGGCTGGCCCATCCCAGCATCGTGGAGATCTTCGACTACGCCGGGGACGGGGCCCCGGAGGCCTACCTGGTCACCGAGTTCATCCGCGGGCAGACCCTGCGGGCCTTCGCCCAGAAGTCGGGCTTCGCCAACCCCGAGGTGGGGCTGCTGGTCGGCCGGGCCCTGGCCGACGCGCTGGCCCACGCCCACGCCGCCGGGGTCATCCACCGCGACCTGAAGCCCGAGAACGTCATGGTCGAGGAGGGCGATCGGACCTCGGTCAAGCTGACCGACTTCGGCATCGCCCGCATCCTCGCCTCCGAGGAGCGCATGACCATGACGGGCGCGCTGGTGGGGTCGCCCAACCACATGGCGCCGGAGATCGTCGAGGGGAAGGAGGCGGACGAGCGCAGCGACCTCTTCTCGCTCGGCACCATCCTCTACTGGCTGGCCACCGGGCGCCTCCCGTTCGCGGCGGCCAATCCCACCGCCACCTTGCGCCGCTCCATCAACGGGGACTTCGACGACCCGCGCCAGGTCTCGCCCCGGGTCTCCGGCGCGCTGGCCGCCTTGCTCAACCGCTGCCTCGACCCCGACCCGGCCGGACGCCCCGCCAGCGCCGCCGAGGTCCGCACCAGCCTCGACGAGATCCTGGCCGAGGTGGGCCTCGACCGCCCCGAGGAGGAGCTGGCCCGCTTCCTCGCCGACCCGGCCGGCTTCCAGGCCGCCTTCCCCGCACGAGCGGTGTCCGCCCTGCTGCCGCGAGGCGAGGCGGCGCTCCAGGCCGGCCAGACCGCCCGGGCCCTGGGCCTCTTCGACCGGGTCCTCGCCATCGACCCCGGCAACGCGCTGGTGGCGGCGCGGCTGCGAACCCTGTCCCGCCGGCGTCGCCTGCGTCGCGTCGCCTGGAGCGGCGCCGCGCTGGTGGGCGCCGCCGCGCTGGGCGTGCTGGGAGTCAGCTGGTGGATGGGGCGCCCGCCCGGCCGGCCCCTCGCGGCCACCGTGACGGACTCCGTCCGCCTGGCCCCGGGGCCCGGCCAGGCCTCGGCGTCGGGGCCGGCTCCGGCCGAGCCGGAGCACGCTGCGGCGGCGCGACCGCCTCCGCCCACCCCGCCGCCCGCTCCGCCCTCCGTCACGGCCGGGGCGCCGGTGGAGCTGCTGGTGCGGGTTCGCCCCTACGCCCAGCGCGCCCTGCTCGACGGCGTCGAGGTGCCGAGCGGCGACCAGCTGGTCCGCTTCGCCCTCACCGGCGGAGCACCCCACACCATCCGGATCGAGCACGCCTGCTGCGTCCCCTTCCAGCGCCAGATCACCGCCGAGGAGGCCGCCGCGCAAGGGGAGCTGCGGGTGCCGCTGGAGCCGAAGCCGGCCCGCCTGCGCGTCGAGGGGGACCCGGGCACCCGGATCATGCTCGCCGGCCAGCTGCTGGGCACCGCCGGCGACTCGCAGCGCATCCCGCTCCCGGTCCCCGTCCCGGCCGGTGGCGAGACCCCCTACGAGGCCAACGCCCCCATCGTCCTCGAGCCGCCCAGCGGTCCGACGCGCACCGTCGTGGTCCGGCTGCGCGCCGGCGTCGACCTGGTCATCGCCGCGCCCACCACGGAAGGCACGCCGTGAACGCCCTGATCCCGCTGCTGCTGACGCTCTCCCTGGCCGCTCCGCCCGAGCTCAAGCGGGCCAAGGATCGCTTCGAGTTCGGGGCCTGGGCGGACTGCGCCGGCACGCTGCGCCCGTTCCTGGCCCGCGAACCGGTGCTCACCGACGACGAGGCGGTCGAGGCCTGGCGGCTGCTCGGCCTCTCCGAGTACCACCTCGGGGATCGGGCCGCGGCCCGCACCGCCTTCGTCAACCTGCTCTCCGTCGACCCCGACTACGCGCTCGATCCCTTCCTGGTGCCACCGCCCATCGTCGACTTCTTCGACAAGGTGAAGAAGGAGCACGAGCCCGACCTGGCCCCGCTGCGGGAGCGGAAGCGCGCCCTGCGCGAGCAGCAGCGCCTGGCCGAGGAGGCCAGGCGCCGCCTGCTGGCCGAGGAGCAGGCCCGCAACGGGCCGCCGACCAAGGTGGTGAAGGTCCAGGAGCGGATCTACCTGCTCAACTGGATGCCCTTCGGCGTCGGGCAGTTCCAGAACGGCGACAGGAGCAAGGGGACGGCCATCGCCCTCGGCGAGCTGACCCTGGGGCTCATCAACATCGCGGCCATCGTCGCGCACGGCCAGATCGCCGACGATCGCTCCCGGATGTGCACCTCGAGCGAGCCCAACTGCACGTCGCCGCCCTACACCGACGCCGATCGGACGCTGCTGGGTCGGCTCGACACGGTGAAGTACGTCTCGGCCGGCCTGTTCTGGGCGCTCTACGGCTACGGGGTCTGGGACGCCCACCGCCACTTCGTGCCGGTGGTCGAGACCGAGGTGGGGCCCGGTGGACAGCCCACCGGGGTCAGGATCGGCCTCCAGGGGAGCTTCTGACATGGCCACCCTGACCGTGCGCGCGCCCAACGGGACCGAGCGGCTCGTCACCCTGACCCGCCGGATCACCAGCCTGGGCAACGCACCCGAGAACGACATCGCCGTCTCCGACCCCGCCTTGCCGCCCACCGCCCTCCACCTCCACTTCGATGGCCGCGATCACGACGTGGCCGCCCACGAGGGCGTGGCCATGACGGTGAATGGCCGCAAGCGGACCACCTGGAGGCTCGCCCCGGGAGACCGGATCCGCGTCGGCGCCACCGAGCTGCTCTTCGACCCGGGACCCGCGATCCCGGCCGCGCCGGTCTCGGTCCCGTCCGGGCAGCGGCTGGTGGCGCTCGACACCCTGGTCCGCTTCTCCGAGCGGCTGCTCGGCGCCACCGACCTCAACCGGCTCCTCGACGAGCTGCTCGACGCCCTGGTGGAGGTGACCCAGGCCGACAAGGGGTTCCTCATCCTGCTCGAGCAGGGCGAGATGACCGTGCGCGCCGCGCGGAACCTGGCCCGCGAGACCATCGAGGGCGCCGTCGGCCGGGTCTCGGACACCATCGTCCGCAAGGTGGTCGAGACCGGGCGCCCGCTGGTGGTGGCCGACGCGCTCCACGACACCGAGTGGTCGGGCTCCTCGTCGGTGGTCAACCTGAAGCTCTGCTCGGTGATGTGCGCGCCCTTGAAGCAGAAGGGCGAGGTCTTCGGCGTCATCTACCTCGGCAACGACAACGTGGTGTCGCTGTTCGACGAGCGGGCCCTCGAGCCGCTCACCGTGTTCGCCGCGCAGGCGTCGCTGCTGGTGCAGAACGCCGTGCTGCTCGACTCGCTCCGGCGCGAGAACGTGGCGCTCCGCGAGGCGGTCACCACCCGGCGCTACGGCGACCTGGTGGGATCGGGTGCCTCGATGCGGGAGGTGTTCCGCCGCATCGAGAAGGTCGCGTCCACCGACATCTCGGTCCTCATCACCGGGGAGACCGGCACCGGCAAGGAGGTGGTGGCGCGGGAGCTCCACCGCCGCTCGGCGCGCGCCAGCGGCCCATTCGTGGCGGTCAACTGCGGCGCCATCCCCGAGGCCCTCCTCGAGTCGGAGCTCTTCGGCCATGCCCGGGGCGCCTTCACCGGCGCCGTGGGGGCGCGGACCGGCCGCTTCCAGGCCGCCAACGGTGGCACCCTGTTCCTCGACGAGGTCGCCGAGATGGCTCCCGCGCTCCAGGTGAAGCTGCTGCGTGCCCTGCAGGAGCGGACCGTGCTGCGCGTCGGCGAGAGCCGCCCCGAGCCGGTCGACATCCGCGTGGTGGCCGCCACCAACCAGGTGCTGGAGGAGGCCATCAAGCGCGGCGCCTTTCGCGAGGACCTCTACTACCGGCTCAACGTGGTGGGCATCCACCTGCCGCCGCTGCGGGAGCGGGGCGACGACGTGGTGGCGCTGGCCCGCTACTTCCTGCAGCAGTATGCGCGCGAGTTCGGCACCCGGGTTCGCGGCTTCACGCCCGGGGCCCTGGTGGCGCTGCGGCACCACCCCTGGCCCGGGAACGTGCGGGAGCTGGAGAACCGCGTGAAGAAGGCGGCGGTGCTGGCCGAGCGGGCGATGGTCTCGGCCGAGGACCTGGGCCTCGACCCCGACCTGCTGGAGCCGATCGCGCCGCTCACCCAGGCCACCCGCGAGTTCCAGAAGCGCTACGTCAACGAGGTGCTGGAGCGGAACCAGGGGAACCGCACCAAGACCGCCAAGGACCTCGGCGTGGACCCGCGAACCATCTTCCGCCACCTGGAGCGCATGGAGGCGGAGCGCCGGGGCGAGGCGCCCCCGCCGGAAGAGGAGGAGGTCCCGTGAAGCCCACCCTGCCCGCCCGGTGCGCCCTGGTGCTGCTGCTCGGCGGCACGCTGGCCGGCTGCCCGCTGCCGCAGTCGCTGCCGGAGTACCCGACCAGCGGGACCATCACCCCGCCGAGGATCCAGTCGGACAACGTGACTCCCGTCGACTCCGTCATCCTGGTCGATGCCGGCTGCGTGGCCCCGCCCAGCCCGAGCTTCACCCTCAGCGCCCGGCTGGTGGACGAGAACACCTACGAGAAGGTCGAGGCCCGCTGGTTCGTCGACTACGATCCGGGGCGCGCCGCCAGCGTCTCGCCGGTGCTCCCTCCCCAGATCATCGACGGCCCGGCCGATGGCGTCACCATCGAGCGCCCGGTTGACGACTTCCTCTTCCAGCCCTACGGCTTCGACCCGGTGGGGGGCGAGCAGGCCTACCGCGACGGCGGGGGCATCCATGTCGTCGAGCTGGTGGTCTCCAACAACTTCGCCCCCGAGGTCCCCCCTCCGGTGCCCGCGCACGACCGGCCCTGGCGGACCCCGCTCAAGACCACCACGCAGACCTTCGAGACCCAGGTCTACCGCTGGGTCTTCCATTACGTCCCGACCGGCACCACCGGCGCCCGCTGCGGCTATCCCTGAGGGGCGCAGCCGGGCTACGGCTGGCCGGCGCGGCGCCGCGCAGCCTCGAGGGCCTGGGCCGCGGCGCGCGCCAGCTCGGCCTGCTCGACGGCGAACCGGTTCACCTGGGCCCGGTAGGCGCGGTGGAGCGCCAGCACCGCGTCGCGTGCCTGCGCCAGCTCCTCGCGCCCGGGGAAGTCCCCCGGGGCGCCCGCGGAGACGTCGAGGCGGCACCGGTCGCCGAGATCCTCGAGCCGCTGCTCCCACTCCAGGGACCAGGCGTCGAAGCGGCTCACGGCGTCCTTGCCGCCGATCTCCCCCCCAGCTTCCAGGCCCGCTGGTTGAGCTCGCGATACAGCGCGTCGAGCTCGTCGGCGCAGACGCGCGCCGCGGCCCGGGTCGGGAGCGCCCCCTTGGAAGGAGGCCGGGTGCCGGAGAGGCTCCTTCCGATGCTGGCGACCATGGCGGTGACCGCCAGGGCGATGGCCAGCAGGTACGCGATCCACATGACGGCGCGAAAGGGCCGAAGCCGCGGATCCCGTTGGAGCACCTGGTGAATCTGCCCGAAGCCCGAACGCTCGTCCAGCCGCATGTCCCCTTGCGAAACTGAAATGGGACTTCAATCGTGAAATTCAGCGATGCGCCCTTCCCGTCCCCGGACGGTGCAACTCCCCGTGATCACGCGACGCAACCGTCCCTGCGTGCTGGCAAGCCACTTGCTAGGTACCGGGATCCAGAAGGCTCTCTGGATTCGGCGGCGCTCCTCCCCCCCTGCGCTCCTGGAACCGAGGGCCTTCTTTTTTTTCGCAGGCGTCGCCACTCAGCGGCGTCCGACCCGCCTCTCCAGCTCGGCCAGCGGCAGCTCGAAGACCACCGGCCGGCCGTGGGGGCAGCGCGCCTTGAAGTCGACGGCGTCGAGACCGTCCAGCAGCGCACGGGCCTCCTGCGCCGTCAGCTCCTGGCTGGCGCGCACCGCCGCATGGCAGGCCATGGTCGCCGCCAGGCCATGCAGGGCCTCGTCGACGGCGCTCCCCCGCTCCAGCTGCTCCAGCTGCTGGGCCAGGTCGACGAGCAGCCCTGGGAGCTCCAGCCCGCCGAGCAGCGCCGGCGCCCCCTTGACCGCGAAGGCGTCTCCGCCAAAGGGCTCGAGGTCGAGCCCCAGGGCCGCCAGCTCCGCGACGTGGGCCTCCAGCGTACGCGCCAGCGGCACCGGGAAGCGTCACCACCTGGGGCACCAGGAACGGCTGCACCGCGAGCTGCCGCAGGCGCTGGGCCTCCCGGAGGCGGTGGAAGAGCAGCCGCTCGTGGCTGGCGTGCTGGTCGATGATGACCAGGGCGCCGCCTGGCGCCTCGCAGAGCAGGTAGGTCCGGACGTGCTGGCCGAGGTAGCGGAGCGAGCCGAAGTAGCCGAGCGGCCGCGCCACCTCCCCGTCCGCCCCGACGCCGAAGGCCAGCGTGGGACTCCCCGGCGGCGCGGGCGGGAAGGGCAGGAGCGCCCCGCTCTCCTGCGGAGGGTGGATGGCGCGCGCCCAGGAGAGCACCGACGCGGCCTCCTCGGCGGCGAGCGAGGCGGTGTCCGTGGGGCCGTGGTCCCCGCCTGACGCCGCGGCGCCCGTCCCGGGCGCCGCCGACGAGCCGCCGGCCAGGCCGAAGGCCCTGCCGGAGCGACCCAGCCAGGGGGCCGTCCTCAGCGCCGCGGCCACCGCGTGGTGGATGGCGTCCTGGACCGCCCTGGCCTCGGCGAATCGGACCTCCAGCTTCTGCGGGTGGACGTTGACGTCGACGCGGTCGAGCGGCAGCTCCACGAAGAGGACGCCCCCGGGGTGGCGCCCGGGGGGCAGGACACCCGCGTAGGCGCGGAGCACCGCGTGGGCCGCGGCGCGATCGCGGAAGTAGCGACCGTTGACGAAGAGGTAGAGCGAGCGACTGGTCGCCTGGGAGTGGTCGGGGGAGGTGACCACGCCGTGGACCCGCACCTCCCCGCGGGTCCCGTCGACCGCCACGAAGTGGCGAGCCGCGTCGCGCCCCAGCGCCTGGGCGGCGCGCTCCCAGAGCGGCTCCCCGGCCCGCGCCGAGAGCAGCACCCGGCCTCCCGAGCGGAGCGTGAGGCCGACGTCGGCCCTGGCCAGGGCGAGGCGGGTCATGGCCTCGCTGACATGGCCGGCCTCGGTGGCCGCCGCGCGCATGAACTTGCGGCGGGCGGGGGTGTTGAAGAAGAGGTCGCGCACCTCGACGGTGGTGCCGCGCGGCCGGGCCACCGGGGAGGTCTCGAGCGTGGCCCCACCCTCGACCACCACGCGGGTACCCTCCCCGTCCTGGCCCGGAGACGTGTCGAGCCTCAACCGCGAGACCGAGGCGATGGCCGGCACCGCCTCGCCACGGAAGCCCATGGTGGCGATGCTGGCCAGTCCCTCGGCGTCGCGGAGCTTGGAGGTGGCGTGGCGCTCGAGGGCCAGCAAGGCGTCGTCGCGGTCCATGCCGGCACCGTCGTCGGTGACCCGGACCAGGGAGAGCCCCCCCTCCTCGATGTCGACCGAGATGGCGTGGGCCCCGGCGTCGAGCGCGTTCTCGCAGAGCTCCTTGACCACCGAGGCCGGTCGCTCGACCACCTCGCCTGCGGCGATCTGGTTGACCAGCCCGGGGGGCAGGACTCGAATGGTGGGCACGCCGTCTTCTAGCACGCGGCCCCCACGCTCACGGAGGGGCCGGCCGGCTAGGGCGCGGCCTCGTGGACGCCAGCGCCGCCGGGAGCCATCGGGGCCAGGTGGGCCAGCCGGATCCGCTCCGGGGGGGTCCGCAAATCCCTGACCAGGCCCACCGCCCCCAGGACCCGCAAGGCCATCCAGGACAGGTCCAGCTCCCACCAGAACCAGCCCTGGTTGGCGGTGGTCGGGTAGAAGTGGTGGTTGTTGTGCCAGCCTTCACCCAAGGTGATGAGGGCGAGCGGGAAGCTGTTGCGGGACTCGTCACCGGTCTGGTAGCGCTGGCGCCCCAGCACGTGGGCCAGCGAGTTGATGAAGAAGGTGCCGTGCCAGAGCAGCGTGGTCGAGACGAAGAAGCCCCAGAGCAGCCAGGGCCAGCCGCCGGCCAGGAAGAGGCCGAGCGCGAGCAGGGCCGGCGGGAGGGCGTGGTGGCGATCGAGGAAGCGCAGCTCGGGATGGTGGGCGAGGTCCTTGATCCGGTCGAGCCTGGTGGCGTTGTAGCGGGTCGACAGGAACCAGCCCACGTGGCTCCACCAGAAGCCGCGCTGCACCGGGGAGTGCACGTCGTCGGGGCCGTCGGAGTCGCGGTGGTGGTCCCGGTGATGGGCCGCCCACCACAGCGCGCCCTTCTGGGCCGAGGTGCCTCCGAGGAAGGCGAGCACGAACTGGAAGAGGCGGCCGGTCCGGTAGGCGCGATGGGCGAAGTAGCGGTGGTAGCCGGCCGTGATGCCGAACATCCGGACCACGTAGGCGACCACCGCGAGCCCGACGAGGCCGGTGGTTGGAGGGGCCAGCCACGGGGTGGCGAAGGCGACGAGATGGATGGCGATGAATGGACTGGACGCGAGCCAGTCGATGCGATCGGGATCGCGCGCGGGAGCCATGGTCCCTATGTGCGCCCGCCGGGTCACGGGCGTGTCATGAAGACCCGTCTCCTCCCGTTTCTCCCGTCCGTGCGCCGTGACCCGTTTCCACCCCCCTCGGCGGTCGGGACGGGCGCGACGACCCCTCGGCCTTGACACGGCACCGCATGGAGACAGGATCCGCTTCGTCCCTGGCGGGCGCTGGGCTATCTTGCTGGGCCCAAGGCAACCAAAGGAGCTATCGATGGCAGGCGCAACGGTGAATGGCATCTCGTGCCGCGTGACGGCGGACAAGGACCTGGGGGACAGCTGGGCGATCGCGGTGGTCCCACCCGCCGGCACGCCCCTCGCGCCGCGGATCGTCAAGCTGCAGGGGAATGACCGTGCCGCCGTGATCAAGGGGGCGCTCACCCTGCTCAAGGCCGCCGGACAGATCGACAGCTTCGAGCTCGATCCGCCCCCTCCGGCTCCCGAGGCGGTCGCCGCGACGCCCACGGCACCGTAGGAGCGACCCCCCGCTACTCCCGGTCGGGTCGGGACACCCGGACCACGGAGGTCGCCGGCAGCACCCGCAGGAGCGCCTCCAGCGCGGCCAGCACCGCCGCCAGCTCGCGGGATTCCACCGTGACCTTGATGGAGTGGTCGGCATCGTCGAACCGCGGATAGCTCCCCACGTCGACGCTCGGATGGGCGGCGGCGATGCCCGCCAGGAGGGGGGCCACCTCGTCCTCGGCCCCGGTGAGGAACACGCTGGCCAGGTGGAACGGGGCCCCGCCCAGGGCCCCGGCGAACCTGTCGAACTGGTAGCGCAGGAACTTCGGGACCCCCGGCAGCATGACCACGCCGTCGCAGACCAGCGTCGGGAACGCCGGGTCCCCCATCAGCTCCGTCCCCTCGGGGACGTCCGCCATCCGCAGCCCCGCCTCGGGCATCTCCACGCCGCGCAGCCGTCGGTGGATGGCCCGATAGGCCTCCGCCAGGCGGTGGTCCCGGATCACCGGCCTTCCCAGCGCCGCGGCCACCGCCGCCACGGTCACGTCGTCGTGGGTGGGCCCGACGCCGCCGGAGGTGATGACCCACCCCACCCGCGGCCGGTCCCGCTGCAGGGCCTCGACAATCTCCTCCACCCGGTCGCGGACCGTCTGGATCGAGCGCAGCTCGATGCCCAGCTCGTGCAGCCGCCCGGCCAGCCAGGGGCCGTTCTCGTCGACCACCTTGGCGGAGAGCACCTCGTTCCCCACCACCACCAGCGACGCGGACGGGGCTCGCATCCAGGCCTCCTCGCCGCCTACCGCCGCCGCAGCGTCGCCACCAGCCGGCCCACGGCCTCGGCGACGACCTCGACGGGCTGCTCGCCATCCAGCACCTCGATGCGCTGCCCTCCCGCCTGCAGCGAGCTCACCGCCCGCTCGTAGCTCAGCGCCACCTGGCGCTGGAAGGCGTCCACCTCGTAGAGCTCCGGCGTGGTCCCGGCGCCTCGGCGTCGCCCCAGCGCCATCCCGGGGCGGACGCGCAGGAAGATGGTCAGGTCCGGGGCCCGCGCCCGGCCGTTGATCTCCTCGACCCAGGCCGCGTCCCCGGTGGTGACGGACTGGTAGGCCAGCGAGGAGAGCGTGTACCGGTCGGACACCACGTCCTCTCCGGCCGCCAGCCGGGGCAGCACCTCGGCGGAGAGGTGATCGAGCCGGTCGGCGGCGAAGAGGAGCGCCAGCGCATGCGGATCGAAGCCGTCCCCCGCCCCGCCGTTGATCCGCTTCTGCAGCACCTGGCGCAGCAGCGACCCCACCGGTCCTCCGGATGGCTCGGCGGTCACGTGGGCCCTCCGGCCCGCCGCCCGCAGCCGCTCCCCGAGCAGCCTGGACTGCGTGGTCGTCCCCGCCCCGTCGAGCCCTTCGAGGACGAGGAAGCGACCCGCCGGGCGGCTCACGTGTCCAGCCCCAGCTCCTTGCGGAGCGCCAGCAGGCGGTGGAACTTCTGCTCCTCGACCACGCGCAGCGAGCGGGCGCGGAGGAACTCCCGGATCGTGAATCCGACCAGCACGGCCGCCACGACGAGCGCCATGAGGAACCACATCGGCATCCCCGGCGGGGGCGCCACCTTCCTCACCGGCAGCCAGCCCCACCGGTCCCACGCCAGCTTGGCGGTGAGGCCCACCGAGATGAAGGCGAAGAAGGCCAGCACCCCCCCGTTCTGGACGTGATCCACCGAGCGGCGGGTCCCGATCTCCTCGGCGATCCGGTCGTGCTCGACCCGCAGCGCCGCGCGGCGATCCTCTTCCTGCGTCGGCATCGATCAGCCCTTCGTGGCACGCCCGTGGCGGGCGGCGATGGCATCCTGCACGGCGCCCAGCGTGGCGGCGACCCGGAGCGCGGGGTTGCGGAGCGGCGACCGGAGCCCGGGCAGCGTCTGGTCATGGTAGCCGACCTTGAAGTCGGAGAACTTGAGCCCGTGCGCCGTGGAGATGACCACCACCCGCTCGCCCGCCTTGATGGTGCCGCGGCCCGCCAGCTTCTCCAGCGCGGCCAGGGCCACCCCGGTGTGCGGGCAGGTGAAGAGGCCGGCCCGGTCGGCGCGTGCGGCCGCGTCGGCCAGCTCCTGCTCGCTGGCCTGCTCCACCAGGCCGTCCATGGCCTGGAGCGCCCGCAGCGCCCTCCCGGCCGAGACCGGCGCCCCGATCTGGATGGCCGAGGCCAGCGTCTTCCGGGCCGTCATCGGCGGCACCACCACGCCCGGCCCGGCCCGGACCCCGGCCGCCGTGGTGGCCTGGTAGAGCGGATTGGCGTGCTCGGCCTGCGCCACCACCAGCCGGGGCATCCGCTCGATCAGCCCCAGCGCCTTCATCATGGTGAACCCCTTGCCCACCGCGCTGGCGTTGCCCAGGTTGCCGCCCGGGATCACCACCCAGTCCGGCGGCGTCCAGCCCAGCTGCTGGGCGATCTCGATGGAGGCGGTCTTCTGCCCCTCGATGCGGAGCGAGTTCATGGAGTTGGCGAGGTAGATGTCCGGCGTCTCGGAGAGCGCCTGCACCACCTTCATGCAGCCGTCGAAGTCGGTGTCGAGCTCCAGCACCAGCGCGCCGTTCGAGATGGGCTGGACCAGCTGCGCGGTGGAGATCTTCCCTCGCGGCAGCAGCACCACGCTGGGGATGCCGGCCGCGGCGCAGTAGGCCGAGAGCGCCGCCGAGGTGTCCCCGGTCGAGGCGCAGGCCACGGCGCGGATGGGAGTGCCGCGCGCCCGCATCTCCTGCACCGCCGACACCAGCACCGTCATCCCCAGGTCCTTGAAGGACCCGGTGTGGGTGACGCCGCACTCCTTGACCCAGACGTCCTCGAGCCCCAGCTCGCGGGCGTAGCGATCGACGCGGAGCAGCGGGCTGCCGCCCTCGTACATCGACACCACGTTGGCGTCGGACAGCTGCGGGTAGACCAGCTCCTTCTTCCCCCACACGCCCGAGCCGAACGGCCATGGTCCCAGCTTGAACCGGCCGTCGAAGAGGGCCTTCCACTCCCCGGCGCTCCGGGTGCGGAGCGCGGCCAGGTCGTGCTCCACCTCGAGCAGGCCCCCACACCTGGGACAGCGGTAGATCACCTCGGTCAGCGGCGCGTGGAAGTCGCACCCCTCCCCGCAGGTGAAGCTGGCGGCGAAGGGCGGGGCGGCGGGGGCGGGCGAGGCGGTCATGGTGGGGCAAGCACTCTGCGACGTGGACGGCCGGTTTTCAAGGGTGGGCGGGGAGATCACCCGACCAGGTGGCGGGCGCCGCAGGCGGGGCAGCTGGGCCGGGTGATGGGCGTCCCGCAGGAGCAGAGGCGCGGCCCCGGCACCGGGGCTCCCGGACCCGGACCCGGCTCGATCTGCAGCCGCATGCCGCACCGCCCGCAGAGTCGCTCGCCGGGCCCGGCCGGCGTCCGGCAGTAGCGGCACACGGGGAAGAGCGGCAGCTCGGTGCGCTGGTCGCCGGATGGCGGCGCCGCGGTCGGCTCGAGGTCCGGCACCAGCTCCCCGGTCGCCTCCGCCGGTGGCGCCAGGGTCGGCTCCAGCTCGACGAGGCGCATCTCCGGAACCGGGCCGGCCGCCGCCTGCAGCGTCGGCTCCAGCTCCGGGAGGAGCGCCACCTCGCCCGCCGCCAGGTCGGACCCCAGCGCGGTGGGCTCCAGGCCGTCGAGCGGCGTCACCGGCTGGTCGACGCCGCCGAAGGCCGCCAGCGCGCGCCCGCACACGTCGCACTCGGCCCCGGCGTCCTGTGGGTGCTCGCAGACCGGGCAGGTGATCACCGGCCCTCCGCCGCGCGCCGGGTGAAGCGGGCGTGGAACTCGCCCATCCGGCGAACCACCTCCTCGATGCGATCGAGGGGCGGCAGGATGGTGGTCCGCAGGTGCCAGGTCCCGGCCCGCTGGCCGAAGCCGGTGCCGTCCACCACGCAGATCCCGGTCTCCTCCAGCAGCGCCATGCAGTACTCGACGTCGGTGACGCCGGGCGGCAACGTGATGCGAGGGAAGGCGTACATGGCGCCGGCCACCGGCTGGCAGTGGATCCCCGGCACCGCGTTCAGCCCGCGCTCCACGATCCCGGCCTTGCGCGCCAGCGGCTCCAGCACCTCGCGCTTCTCCTTCGCCCAGAGCGCATGGGACGGGTCCCCCGGCCTGGGCGGCCGCACCTGCAGGTAGAGCACCACCTGGCCGGCGGTGTTGGCGCACAGCGCCACCGACTGGAGCTTGGCGAGCTCGGCCTGCACGTCGGCCGGCACGTGGCGGCACTCCACGTACCCGCCCCGGTGCCCGCACTCGCCGAGGTAGCCCTTCGACGTCGAGTGGAAGCTGAACAGCGACAGGTCGCTCCAGCCCAGCCGCGCCAGCACCCTGGCGAAGGAGACGAAGCGCGCCCCGGCCCGGTAGACGTTGTCCTGGTAGACCTCGTCGGCCAGCACGGCCAGGTCATGGGCCCGCGCGAACTCCAGCACCAGCTCGACGTTGCGCTCGTCGAGCACCGCGCCGGTGGGGTTCCCCGGGTTGATGACCACGATGGCCCGCGGCCGGATCCCCTGGGCCAGCGCGGCCGCGTGGGCGGCCTCCAGCGTGGCGCGGGAGAAGCCCCAGTCGGCGGCCTCGTCCAGCTCGTAGGGCAGCGCCGTCCCCTCGTAGAGCGCGATGGTGGCCGAGTAGAGCGGGTACTGGGGGATGGGGATGAGGATGCCGTCCCGGGGGCCCGAGATCAGCATGCGCAGCACCGACTGCACCGCCTTGCTGGCGCCGTCGGTCAGGTAGATGGCCTCGGGATCCGCCGCCAGCCCGTCGCGCTCGGAGATGAAGGCCGCCACCGCCTCCCGGACGAAGCGGAACCCCTTGCTCTCGGTGTAGACCCCCAGCCCGTGCTGGCTGCGCGCCGCGATGGTGCGGGCCACCTCGACCACGTCGGAGGGGAAGGTCCCCGCCGGCACCCGCTCCAGCAGCTCCGGGTACTCGGCCAGGGCCAGCACCTGGCGCACCCAGGTGAGGGGACGCTGGCCCAGCGACTGCGGGTTGCCGATGTTGCAGAAGATGATCTCGCGCCCGGCGCGCTCCAGCTCGGCGGCGCGGGCCACGATGGGGCCGCGCACGGCGTACTGGGTGGAGCGGACCTGCGGCGAGATGTCTTCCAGCCTGAGCGCCATTCGGCAAGCCTCCGAGGGGCGGCGCGCCCACCGCGCCGGGCTCTTCAGTCTAGCAGATCCGCCCTACCCGACCTGCGCCAGCGAGAGCCGTCCCGCCCAGCGGGTCGCCAGCGCCCGGGCCGCCGCCCGGTGCTCGGGCGCGGCCAGGTCGGGGTCGGCCTCCACCAGGGCGAAGGCCTCCTCCCGTGCCTCGTCGAGGATGGCCTCGTCCCGGTAGAGGTCGGCCACCTCCAGCAGCGCCTGGCCCGACTGGCGGGTCCCCAGCAGCTCCCCGGGCCCGCGCAGCTTCAGGTCGACCCGGGCCAGCTCGAAGCCGTCCTGGGTCCGGCAGAGCGCGTCCAGCCGCTCCCGGGCGTCCGGCCCGGCCTGGCGCAGCTGCGCCAGCAGGAGGCACTGGCTCCGGGCCGAGCCCCGCCCCACCCGGCCCCGGAGCTGGTGGAGCTGGGAGAGGCCGAAGCGCTCGGCGTGCTCCACCACCATCACCGTGGCGTTGGGCACGTCGACCCCCACCTCGATGACCGTGGTGGCCACCAGCACCCTCAGCGCCCCGCGGCGGAAGTCCGCCATCACCGCCTGCTTCTCGTCCCCCTTCATCCGGCCGTGGAGCAGCCCGACCGCGTGTGGCGCCAGGGCCCGGGCCAGCTTCTCGGCCCCGGAGGTGGCGTCGGCGAGGTCGGTCTTCTCCGACTCCTCCACCAGCGGGTAGACGACGTAGGCCTGGCGCCCCGCCTCCAGCTCCGCCTTGACCGCCTCGAGCACCCGCTTGCGCTGCGACTCGCCGAAGAGCCGGGTCTCCACCGGGGTGCGGCCGGGCGGCAGCTCGGTGATCTTCGACTGGTCGAGATCGCCGTAGAAGGCCAGCGCCAGGGTCCTGGGGATGGGCGTGGCGGTCATCACCAGGACGTCGGGACGCGCACCCTTGGCGATGAGCGAGGCCCGCTGCAGCACGCCGAAGCGGTGCTGCTCGTCGACCACCACCAGCCCCAGGCGCTGGAAGGCGACCGCCTCCTCGAGCAGGGCGTGCGTCCCCACCGCGATCCGGGCGCGGCCCGAGCGGACCGCCTCGCGGGCCTCCTTCTGGACGCCGCCGCGGGCTCGCGCTCCCACCAGCGCCACCTCCACGCCGCTCCCCTCCAGCCAGCGGCGCAGGGTGCCGGCGTGCTGCTCGGCCAGGATCTCGGTCGGCGCCATGAGGGCCGCCTGGTAGCCCGACTGGACCGCCAGCAGCGCCGCCGCGAAGGCCACCGCCGTCTTGCCGCTCCCCACGTCACCCTGGAGCAGCCGGTTCATCGGCTCCGGCCTGGCCATGTCCCGGGCGATCTCGCCGAGCACGGCCTGCTGGGAGCGGGTGAGCTCGAAGGGCAGCCGCGCCACCGCCGCGGCCACCGCCGCCGGGCCGGCCTCGAAGGCGATGCCCGCCTCCACCTTGACGCCGCGCCGCCGGCGCGCCAGCGCCAGCTGGAGGAAGAAGAACTCCTCGAAGACCAGCCGGCGGAAGCCCGGCGTGGCCCGGGCCGCCGCTGCCTCCAGGTCGGTGCCGGGCGCGGGGAAGTGGGCCTGCTGCAGCGCCTCGCCGCGCCCGAGCAGCCGCCGCCGCCGCAGGACCGCCGGCGGCAGGTCCTCGGGCGCCCGGGGCGCCAGCTCGTCGCAGAGCCGCTTCATCAGCTTGCGAAGGGCCGGATGCTGCCACCCGGCCGGCCCCGGGTAGATGGGCACGATGCGCGAGAAGTTGGCCGAGTCGCCCGGCTGGTAGCGCTCCAGCTCCGGGTTGGTCATCTGCCGCCGCCCGCCGAACCCCTCGCCCACCTTGCCCCAGCAGAGCAGCGAGTCGCCCGGCTTGACCTGCTTCTCCTTCCACGGCGGCGCGTTGAAGAAGACCAGGCCGAGCGGCGCGCCGCCGTCGGTGACCGAGACCTCGAGCATGGCGCGGCCGTTGCGCATCCGCTTCTGGCGGACCGCCTGGACCGTGGCCAGCACGATCCCCTCCTGCCCGAGCTGCAGGTCGGCGATGCGGCGCAGCGTGGTCCGGTCCTGGTAGGCGCGCGGCCAGAACTCCAGCGCCTGCCCGGCGGTGAGCCGGCCGCGCTCCTCGAGCAGCGCCCGCGGCGAGGGGTGGACCCCGGGGAGCGCGGCCAGCGGGCTCTCCAGCGTGACGGAGCCTCCCCAGGGCACCGGGGGCGGCGAGCGGGCCGGCGCCGGTGGCCCGGCGATCGCAGGCCCCGGCGCCCTGGTGGGCCTCGCCGGCGTCACCGTCCCCAGCCGCGCCGCCTCGGCCACCTCGCGGGGCACCTCCACCAGCGCCGCCAGGTGGCCGGCCACCCGGATCAAGGCGGCACGCCGTGCCTCCCCGCCCAGGGCGTCGAACCGCTCCGCCTCGGCCAGCAGCCCGCGCAGCGGCGCGTCGGCGGGCGCCCCCAGCGCCCGGGCCCGGGCCACCGCCTCCCGGATGGTGGTGGAGAAGCCGGCCAGGCGCGCCGCGCCGGCGAAGTCCTCCTTGACGGCGAACCGCACCGGGGCCACCAGCGCCTGGAGCGCGCTGGCGGCGGAAGGTGGGGGGGGCGTCGGCCGGGCGCGGGGGTCCACGCCCCGGAGCCTAGCCCATCACTCCGACTCCGCGACCTCGTCCTCGATGAACTCGATCAGCTGGATCTCGTACTCGCGGGCCCCGCCGGGCGTCTGGACGGTGACGGCGTCACCCTCGACCCGGCCGATCAGGGCGCGCGCGATGGGCGAGGTCACCGAGATCTTCCCCTGCTTCAGGTCGGCCTCCAGCTCGCCGACGATCCGGTAGCGGACCTCGTCGCCCGAGTCGGAGTCCTCCAGCGTGACGGTGGCCCCGAAGATGACCCGGTCGCCGGCGTGCCTGGTGACGTCGATCACCTCGGCCGAGGCGATCCAGTGCTCCACCTGCATGAGCCGCCCCTCCACGTGGGACTGCTTCTCCTTGGCGGCGTGGTACTCGGCGTTCTCGGAGAGATCGCCATGGGCCCTGGCCTCGGCGATCTCCTTCACGATCTTGGGACGCTCGACGGTCTTGAGCCGCTTCAGCTCGTTCTTCAGCCGGATCAACCCCGACTTGGTCATCGGAACGCGGTCGGACATCGCTTGCCTCCCCGAAAAATGCGGGCGGCCGACCCGGGAAGACCGGGCGGCCGCGCTCGAAGCCCAATTCCTAGAGAACCTGCGGGCTCCTGTCAATTGGGCCCGCTGAGCCCGTGGTACTCCTGCAACGAGCGGACCCCGGCCGGGCCCTGGCGCATCGCCTCCATCGCCATGACGGCGGCGCGCGCCCCGGTCATGGTGGTGAAGTAGGGCACCGCCTTCATGAGCGTCTCGCGCCGGATGGAGTAGCTGTCCGACACCTCGCGCTTGCCGTCGGTGGTGTTGACCATGAAGTGGACGTCGCCGTCCTTGATGCGGTCGACGATGGAGGGGCGCCCCTCCTTCACCTTCTTGACCGCCGTGGTGGCGATGCCCCGCTCGGCCAGGTAGGCGTGGGTGCCGGCGGTGGCCAGCACCTCGAACTGCAGGTCGACCAGCCGCCGCGCCAGCTCCACCACGGCGGCCTTGTCGCCGTCCCGCACCGAGACGAAGGCCCGCTTCCCCAGCCCGCTCGAAGGCAGGGTGTTGCCGGCCGCGGCCTGGGCCTTGAAGAAGGCCACCGGGAACAGGGCGTCGACGCCCATGACCTCGCCGGTGGAGCGCATCTCCGGGCCGAGCAGGTTGTCCACGCCGCGGAAGCGGGTGAAGGGGAAGACCGCCTCCTTGACCGACACGTGGCGGGGACGCGCCGAGGCGGTGACGCCGGCCTCGGCGAGGGTCTTGCCCACCATGCAGAGGGCGCCGGCCTTGGCCAGCGGCAGGCCGGTGGCCTTGCCCACGAAGGGCACGGTGCGGCTGGCGCGCGGGTTGACCTCGAGGACGTAGACGTCCCCTCCCTGCACCGCGAACTGGACGTTCATGAGGCCGACCACGCCCAGCTCGCGGGCCATGGCGATGGACTGCCGCTCGATCTCGGCCACCAGCGCCGGCGCGAGGCTGAAGGGCGGCAGCGAGCAGGCCGAGTCGCCGGAGTGGATGCCGGCCTCCTCGATGTGCTCCATGACCCCGCCCACCACCACGTCCTGGCCGTCCGACACCACGTCGACGTCCACCTCGGCCGCGTCCTTCAGGAAGCGGTCGATGAGGACCGGCCGGTCGTTGGAGGCCTGCACCGCGTCGGTCAGGTAGCCGAGCAGGTCGGCGTCGTCGTAGACCACCTCCATGGCCCGGCCACCCAGCACGTAGGAGGGGCGCACCATCACCGGGTAGCCGATGCGCCGGGCCACCGCGAAGGCCTCCTCGGCGCTGCGGGCCATCCCGTTCTCCGGCTGGCGCAGCTTGAGCTTGTCGATCATGGCCGCGAAGCGCTCGCGATCCTCGGCCCGGTCGATGGCGTCCGGGCTGGTGCCGAAGATGGGCACGCCCAGCTGGTGGAGCGGCACGGCCAGCTTGAGCGGGGTCTGCCCGCCGTACTGGACGATGAGCCCCTGCGGCTTCTCCCGGTGGACGATCTCCAGCACGTCCTCCAGCGTGAGCGGCTCGAAGTAGAGCCGGTCGCTGGTGTCGTAGTCGGTCGAGACCGTCTCCGGGTTGCAGTTGACCATGATGGTCTCGAACCCGGCCTGGGTGAGGGCGAAGGCGGCGTGGACGCAGCAGTAGTCGAACTCGATCCCCTGCCCGATGCGGTTGGGCCCGCCGCCGAGGATCATCACCTTGGGCCGGTCGGTGGGGGCCGCCTCGCACTCCTCCTCGTAGGTCGAGTAGAGGTACGGGGTGTGGGCCTCGAACTCGGCGGCGCAGGTGTCGACCCGCTTGAAGACCGGGCGGACGCCCACGGCCCAGCGGGCCTGGCGCGCCACCGCCTCCTCCTGGCCGGCCAGCTGCGCGATGCGCTTGTCGGAGAAGCCCATCCGCTTGATGCGGTACCAGGCCTCGCGCCCCTGCGGCAGGCCGCGTCCCAGCTCCTGCTCGGTGGCGACGATCTCCTCCAGCTCGCGCAGGAACCACGGGTCGATGGCGGAGGCGGCGTGGACCTCGTCCACCGTCATGCCGGCGCGGAAGGCGTCGCCCAGCCAGAAGAGCCGGTGGGCCCGGGGCACGCGGATCTCGGCGTCCACCCGCCCCTTCTCCGCGGCGGTGAAGGGCTGCCCCGGCCTCTTCTGGAGCGGCGACTCGAGCCCGCAGCGGTCGATCTCCAGGCCGCGCACGGCCTTCTGCAGGGACTCCTGGAAGGTGCGCCCCATGGCCATCACCTCGCCCACCGACTTCATGGCCGTGGTCAGGGTGTCGTCCGCGCCCTTGAACTTCTCGAAGGCGAAGCGCGGGATCTTGGTGACCACGTAGTCGATGGTCGGCTCGAAGGAGGCCGGCGTGTAGCGGGTGATGTCGTTCTTGATCTCGTCGAGGGTGTAGCCGACGGCCAGCTTGGCGGCGATCTTGGCGATGGGGAACCCGGTGGCCTTGGACGCCAGCGCCGAGGAGCGCGAGACCCGCGGGTTCATCTCGATGACCACCAGCCGCCCGGTGCGCGGATGGGTGCCGAACTGGATGTTGGACCCGCCGGTGTCGACGCCGATCTCGCGGATGATGCGGACCGCCGCGTCGCGCATCACCTGGTACTCCTTGTCGGTGAGCGTCTGGGCCGGGGCCACGGTGATGGAGTCGCCGGTGTGGACCCCCATGGGGTCGAAGTTCTCGATGGAGCAGATGATGACGACGTTGTCGTTCCGGTCGCGCATCACCTCGAGCTCGTACTCCTTCCACCCGATGATCGACTCCTCGCAGAGGATGGTGTGGGTCGGCGAGAGGGTCAGGGCCCGCCGTGCCATGGGCTCGAACTCCTCGCGGTTGTAGGCGACGCCGCCTCCCTCGCCGCCCATGGTGAAGCTGGGCCGGATGATGACCGGGAACCCGATGTCGTCGGCGATGGCGCTGGCCTCCTCCCAGGAGGTGGCGTAGCCGGACTTCGGCATCTCCACGCCGACGCGCTTCATGGCCTGCTTGAAGAGGAGCCGGTCCTCGGCCTTCTCGATGGCCTCGAGCGAGGCGCCGATCAGCTCGACCCCGTGGCGCTTGAGGGCGCCGCTCTTGGCCAGGGCCACGGCCAGGTTGAGCGCGGTCTGCCCGCCCAGGGTGGGCAGCAGCACGTCCGGCTTCTCGCGGGCGATGATCTGCTCGGCCACCTCGGGCGTCATGGGCTCGACGTAGGTCCGGTCGGCGAACCCCGGATCGGTCATGATGGTGGCCGGGTTCGAGTTGAGCAGGACGATCTGGTAGCCCTCTTCCTTGAGGGCCTTGCAGGCCTGGGTGCCGGAGTAGTCGAACTCGCAGGCCTGCCCGATGACGATGGGGCCCGACCCGCAGATCATGATCTTCTTGATGTCGGTACGACGCGGCATGGGTCGGGGAACCTAGCACGAAATCCGGCCGGCTTTCCTCACCGGCGGGAGGGGCCGATCGGCAGCCCGGCGTGACGGCGGCGGCGTCCTCCCGGGCCTCCCGGACCAGCTCCAGCAGGCGCCGGGCATGGCGAACGCGACCACGCAGGGTCAACTCAGCGGATCGCCTTCTTCCGCAGCTCGGCGGCCACGTGGGGCGGGACCAGGCCGGTCACGTCCCCCCCGAAGGTGGCCACCTCGCGGACCAGGCGGGAGGACACGTAGAAGTAGTCCTCGCCGGTCATGACGAAGACCGACTCGAACTCGGGCAGCAGCTTCCGGTTCATGTTGGCCAGCTGGAACTCGTAGTCGAAGTCGGAGACCGCCCGGAGGCCACGCAGCACGGTGTGGACGCCGCGCCGCCGGGCGTACTCGACCAGCAGCCCATCGAAGCTGTCCACCTCGACGCGGGGATCGCTCCTCACCGCCTCGCGGATGAAGCCCTGCCGCTCGGCCACCGTGAACAGCGGCGTCTTCTGGGGGTTGTTGGCCACCGAGACGATCAGGCGGTCGAACAGGTTCAGGCCGCGCTGGATGATGGCGACGTGGCCGTTGGTGAGCGGATCGAAGCTGCCGGGGTAGATGGCGATGCGGGCCATGGGGCGCGGAGTATGGCTCACTCCCGGACGTAGATCGAGATCCCGGTGCCGCCGTAGCGGCGCGAATCGGCCCGCGCCAGCGGCCCGATCCGATCGGGCGGCGGACGCCGGGCGTCGTGCTCGGCCACCGCCCGCCCCCCGGGCAGCAGCAGCGGGCCGGCCAGGGCCAGCCCCGCCTCCGGCCCATCCTGGTAGGGCGGATCCACGAAGGCCAGCGCGAAGCCCGGCTGGAGCCGCGCCGCCACGTCGCCGACCCGGCCCAGCCGCACCTCCACCCGGTCGGCGAAGCCGAGCGCCTCGGCGTTCCGCCGCAGCACCTCGGCGGCGCGCCGGTCGGCCTCGATGCAGACGGCGCGGGCGCAGCCTCTCGACAGCGCCTCCAGCGCCAGGGCCCCGGTGCCGGCGTAGAGGTCCAGCACGGCGCCCCCGTCGAAGAACTGGCCGAGCACGTTGAAGACCGCGGCGCGGACCTTCTCGCTGGTGGGGCGGGTGGCCTGCCCGGGCGGCACCTCCAGCCTCCGACCCCGGGCGCTGCCGGCGACGATGCGGGTCACGTCGGGGGCATCCCCAGCGACCGCTCCAGGACCCGCGCCACGCGCTGCGCGCTCCCCGTCGCCCCGAGCCGCTCGAGGAAGTCGAGCACCTCCCCGTAGGCCCGCGCCTCCAGGCGCGCCAGGTCGCCGCCCCCCAGCGCGGCCTCGGCCCGGGCCAGCGGCGCGGTGCGCTGGGTGGCCGGGCCATCTCCGGACGACACCTCGAGCGCCAGCAGCGCCACCTCGGCGGCCGCCCCCCCGTCGTCGCAGCCAGCCACCGGCGAGCCGGCCAGGCTCTGCAGCAACTCCGGCGTCACCGGCCCGCGGCGCAGCACCGGGGTGCCCGCCAGCGCCGCGCACAGTGCCAGCAGCTCGCGCACCTGGGCCTGGACCGCCGCGCGCGTCGCCGGCGCCTCCAGCGGCAGGCTGGCGACGTCCGGCCGGGCCTGGTTGCGCGCCAGGTCCCCGAAGAGCAGGCCCGCCTCCAGCGCCCCGCCGCGAGCCACCACGCAGTCGAGCCCGAGGCCGCGCTCCAGGGCCGGCGCCGCCACCCGGGCCAGCACCTCGGCGCGGTCCTCGCCGGGGACCGCCCCCAGGTCGACGGTCAGGTGGGTGAGCCCGGCGTCGGCCTGCGCCCAGGCCTCCTTGAAGGCCGTCTCCACCTCGAGATCTCGCCGCCCGGCCACGCGCACCTCGCCGGCCAGGAAGATGGGCAGCCCGGCCGCCACCTCGTCGGCAGCCTGGACCACCGCCTTGAACCAGGGCTCGGGCGGCGAGCCGGCCGGGAGCGAGAGGCCGAGGACGCTGTGCAGCTGCTTGGCCGCCACCAGCGCCGCGCGGGCCACCCCCGGCGTCGGGGCCCGCACCAGCGGCAGCGTCAGCCGCAGCTCGGCCGCGGCCCGGACCAGGTCCTTCGAGGAGAGCGGGCAGGCGGCGCTGCGCGGGCCGAGCCGCTCCACCACGCGTGCCGGGCGGAAGGCGAGGACGGGCGAGAACACGCCCGACCATACCACGCGAGGCCCGGTTGACCGGCGCGGCGCGCGGCCTCGTCCGCATCGCCGCGGCCGGGGCGACGGGATGCGCCCTAGTGATCCTGGGGGCAGATGGCGTGGACGTGGGTGTAGTCGGCGCTCTCGATCTGGATGGTGGTGTGGTCGACCCGGAAGCGATCGCAGAGCACGGTCTTCACCGCGGTCAGGATCTGGTCGTTGCGCCCCAGCGCCTCGGCCCTGATCACCACGTGGGCCGACAGGGCGTAGAGGCCGCTGGAGATGGTCCAGAGGTGCAGGTCGTGGATGGCGGTGATGTCGGGTGAGGCCGCCGCCATGGTGGCCTGGACGTCGGCCAGCTCGAGGTGCTTGGGCACCCCCTCCATGAGCACGTCGGTGACCTCGCGGATGAGGCCGAGCGTGCCCCAGAGGATCAGGCCGGCGATGGCCAGCGACAGGGCCGGGTCCAGCCAGGTCCAGCCGGGCTGGAGCCACATGACCGCGGCGCCCACCAGGATCGCCACCGACGAGACGGTGTCGGCCACCACGTGGAGGAACGCCGACCGGGCGTTGAGGCCGTGGTCGTGGCGGAGCACGCCGAGGATGGCCAGGTTGGCCGCCAGTCCCACCGCCGACACCACCGCCATCAGGCCCAGGTCGATGGGCGGGGCACCCGCCCGGAGCCGCCCGATGGCCTCCCAGCTGAGCCAGCCGGTCAGCAGCACCAGCGCCACGGCGTTGAGCTGCGCCGCCAGCACCTCGGCCCGCCGGAAGCCGAAGGTGCGCCGGTCGTCGGGCTTGCGGGTGGCCACCCAGGCCGCCACCAGCGCCAGCCCCAGCGCCAGGGTGTCGGTCAGCATGTGGCCGGCGTCGGAGAGCAGGGCCAGCGAGTTGGACCAGAGGCCGCCGACGGCCTCGGCCACCATGATGGTGGCGGTCAGCGCCAGGGAGAGCCCCAGCCGGCGCAGGCTGGTCCCCTCGCCGTGAGCGTGGTCATGGGCCGGTCCGCCGGGCGGGTGGTCGTGGTGCTGGGCGCCGGGCCCCTGGCCCAGGTGCGTGCCGCTCGACATCGGGCTTGAACCTCCGGGCCGGAGAGTCTACGTCAAAGGTGGAGCGGCACGCACCCGGTGCCGCCTGGGAGTCGGCCAGCACCATGCAGCCAGAGGCGCACCTGACGGCGGCCCGCGACGGGACCCGGCTTCACTGGACCTCCACCGGGACCGGCTCGCCGACCGTGCTCCTGGCCGACGGGGTCGGGTGCGCCGGCTACATCTGGCGCTTCCTCCGGCCGGAGCTGGCCAGGCGCCACCGCGTCCTGCACTGGAACTACCGCGGACACGGCCAGAGCGAGGCCCCGATCGACCCGGCCAGGATCTCCATCGCCGACTGCGTCGACGACCTGTTCGTGGTGCTGGACGCCGCCGGGGAGCGGCGGGTGGTCATCATGGGGCACTCGATGGGCGTGCAGGTGGCGCTGGAGGCCCACCGCCGCGAGCCCGAGCGGGTGGCCGGCCTGATCCTGGTCTGCGGCGCCCCCGGGCGCGCGCTCGACGCCATCCACGACGTCCCGCTCGCGGCCGCGGCGTTCCCCTACGCCCAGGCCGCGGTGGCCCGGTTCCCCGGCCTCTCCCGGCTCCTCTTCCGGTCCATGGTCCCTACCGAGCTGTCGCTCAAGCTGGCGCTCACCTTCGAGGTGAACGAGAAGATGGTGGCGCGCGAGGACCTGGTCCGCTACCTCGAGGACCTCGCCGACATCGATCCCGCGGTCTTCGTCAAGCTGCTCGGCTCGGCCGCGCAGAGCGACGCCACCGACCACCTCCCCTCCATCGCCGTCCCCACCCTGATCCTCGCCGGCGAGCGCGACACCTTCACGCCCATGTGGCTCTCGGTGAAGATGCACGCCGCCATCCCGGCCAGCGAGCTGCTGGTGCTGCCGGGCGGGAGCCACGTCGGCCCGCTGGAGCAGCCGGAGCTGTGCAGCCTGCGCGTCGAGAAGTACTTCACCGACCACTTCCACGGCAGGACCGGGCTCGGGGACCCCATGCTGTGAGCCGGCCGGGGCGGTGGGCGCCCCTGGGGCTGCTGCTGCTGGCGCCGCTCGCGGCGTCGGCGCAGCCCTATGATCCCGCCTACCGCTGGCGCAGCCTCGACACCCCGCACTTCCAGGTCCACTACCACCAGGGGCTGGAGGCGCTGGCGCAGCGCGCCGCGCGCGAGGCGGAGCGGGCCCACGCCCGGCTGGCGCCCCTGCTCGGCTACGCTCCGCGCCAGAGGACCCAGCTGGTCCTCTCCGACGACAGCGACTCGGCCAACGGCTCGGCCACCCCGCTCCCCTACAACACCATCCGCATCTACACCGTCCCCGCCGAGTCGGGCTCGGTCCTCAACGACGAGCGCGACTGGCTCGAGGCGGTCATCACCCACGAGTACGTCCACATCCTCCACCTCGACAACATCGGGGGAATCCCGGCCATCGTGAACGGGATCTTCGGCAAGCTCTGGCCGCCCAACGGCCTGACCCCGGGCTGGATGATCGAAGGGCTGGCGGTGGCGCACGAGGCCCCCGCGGGCAGCGGCGCCGGGCGGAACGACAGCGCCGTCTTCGACATGTACCTGCGGGCGCTGGTGGTGGAGCCGCCGGGCTTCCCGACGCTGGCGGAGGCCTCCAACCCCTACCTGGAGTGGCCGCGCGGCAACGTCCCCTACCTGCTGGGCGGGCGGTTCATGGCCTGGCTGGAGCGGCGTTCCGGGCCCGCGGCCATGCGCGGCTTCCTGGCCGACCAGGGGTCCATGGTCTGGCCCTGGGCGCCGTCCTGGGCCACCGAGCGCTGGTTCGGCGCCGAGCTGCCACCGCTCTGGAGCCAGTTCACCGCCGAGCTCACGGCGGGCTACGCCGCCCAGCTGGCCGGGGTGCGTCGGCGCCCGGTGACCCACCCGGCGCCGCTGACCCGGCGCGGCGGGACGGTCGAGCGGCCTCGCTGGCTGGCGGACGGATCCGGGCTGGCCTACGTGGACCGCGGCCTCGACGAGCGGGCCGGCCTGCGGCGGGTGAGCCGCGCCGGCGAGGACCTGGGCCGGGCGCTGGTGGCGGACATGGACGGCACCTTCGCGCTCCGCTCGGCCGGCGAGGCGGTGGTGGCCAAGGGGCAGGTCTGGCACGAGTTCCGGCTCTACACCGACCTCTACCTGGCCGACCTCGACCGGGGCGGCGATCGACGCCTCACCGACGGTGAGCGGGCCACCGACCCGGCGCTCACGGCGGACGGGCGAGAGGTGGTCTACGTGGCCCAGGCCGGCGGCGGCGAGCAGGCGCTGCGGCGCCGGGCCGTCGACGGCGGACCGGCGGAGACGCTGCTCCAGCTGCCCGGCGTGCAGCTCTACGAGCCGGCCGTCTCGCCCGACGGGGCCCGGATCGCCCTCTCGGTCCAGCGGGACGGCCGGCGCGACATCGTGCTGCTCGAGGGGGGCCGGCTGCGCGACGTCACCAGCGACGACGACCTCGACCGCGCCCCGGCCTGGTCGCCGGACGGCCGCTGGCTGCTCTTCTGCTCCGATCGCGGCGGCATCTACAACGTCTACGCCTGGGAGGCCGCCAGCGGCACCCTCCGCCAGGTCACCAACAGCGAGAGCGGGGCCCTCGAGCCGGCGGTCTCGCCCGACGGCGCCACCCTGGCCTTCGTCACCTACTCGCGGCGAGGCTTCGACCTGGCCACCATCCCCTTCGATCCGGCCGCCTGGCTCGACCCCACGCCGGCGTCGCCGGCCGTGCCGCCGCCGGAGCCGGCGCCCGGGGTCGACCTGGCGCCCCGCCCCTACTCCGCCGCCGAGACGGTGCTGCCGACCTACTGGCTGCCCATCCTCGGCCTCAGCACCGCCGGCAACGTCTTCGGCCTGTTCACCGCGGGGACCGACGTGCTGGCACGCCACGCCTGGCAGGCGTCGGTGACGGCCAGCACCCAGACCATGACCCTCGACTACGCCCTCTCCTACGTGGGGGGCTGGTCCTGGCCGAGCCTCGACCTCTACTCGACCCGCTACGTGGCCGACTCGCCCGGGTACCCGGAGCGCTGGATCTCGGCGTGGACACCGCTGGCGCCCGGCGCCACCTTCACCTTCACCCGGCTGGAGCGCCAGCTGGCCTTCCGCCTCGGCTGGACGCCCACCCTGTTCGACTCGCTGGGCAACGTGCCGCCGTCCACCGGGTACCCCCCCGATCGGCTGTTCTCCGACGGCCTCCTCTCCGAGGCGACGTTCGCAGCGGCCTACAGCGACACCCGCCGCTATGCCCACTCCATCTCGACCGAGGAGGGGCGCAGCCTCACGCTCCGGCTGCGCTACGCCGGGGCCGCCATCGGCAGCGACTACGACCTGTGGCGGGCGCGGGCCGCCTGGGCCGAGTTCACCCGGGTGCCCTTCACGCGCCACGTGGTGCTGGCGACGCGGCTCTCCGGCGCCATCGGCCATGGCTCGCTGGGCGGCTCGCCCCCCTTCTCGCTGGGCGGCATCCCCCGCACCGACCTGCTGGCGCTCACCACCCTGCAGTCCTTCTCGCCCTCGGACCTGCTGCGCGGCTACCCGGCCGGCCTCTTCGAGGGCAACGGCACCCTCTCGGCCACCCTCGAGCTGCGCTTCCCGATCTTCGCCCCCGAGCTCGGCCACTCCACCTGGCCGATCTTCCTGCGCCGCGTCCATGCCGCGGTCTTCGCCGATGCCGGCGAGGCCTTCGTGCAGGGGACCGAGCGAGGCTACGCCGGCCCCGACTTCCACTGGGAGCGGCTGCGGGTCGGCGCCGGCGCCGAGCTGCGGCTGGAGACGGCGCTGGGCTACTGGATCCTCACCGACGTCCGCCTCGGCGTGGCCCGGGGCCTGGGGAAGCCGCTGGCCGGCGTCGGTCCCTCGGAGGATCCCTACGCCGTCTGGCAGTGGTACGTGGTGCTGGGACCGAGCTTCTGAACGAGGGACGGCGCCGGCCGCAGGCTCGCCTTGCAGGGCCGTTTGCGTGGTGATAGACAGTCGCGCCTTCGCCGACATAGCTCAGTTGGCAGAGCAGCTGATTCGTAATCAGCAGGTCCACGGTTCAAATCCGTGTGTCGGCTTCGAACGACGGGCGCCAGGGGTCCTCCCAGGGCGCCCGTTGTCCTTCAGCGGGATCCGGCAGGTGGCCCCCCAGGCGCCCGAGGGCTTGCCTGCGGGCGCGGCCGGCGCGGGCGCCTTGTCGTCGGCTTGCCCCGTGGGACCAGCTGGAGGTCGAGAGCAGGGTAGCGGTTCCGGGGGGCGGGTCCATGAGCCTCATGGAACAGGTTCCCACCCCCATGCCGGCTGCTGTCGCACTGACTCGAAGGGGCCGTGCGGATCCTGGTCACGGAGCCCAAGAGAGCACGTCGCTGGATGCGCTTCAGGCGCGAGAATTCCGACAAAGTGTCGTAGACACGGTGCGTCGGCCTGATTAGGAGCGATCGTTCACACCAGGGAGCCCACATGGACTTCGAGAAGGAAATCGCGCAGTTGCGCCAGTGGTTCCAGAGCCCTCGGTTCAAGGGCATCAAGAGGATCCACACGGCGCGCGAGGTGATCGAGCAGCGCGGCACCATCCGCCCGGACTACGCGGTCGCTCGCGGCGCCGCCGAGGCCTTCTACGACCGTCTCCGCCAGCTCTTCGCCGAGAAGAAGTCCATCACCACCTTCGGCCCCTACTCACCCGGCCAGGCGGTGGCGATGAAGCGGATGGGGATCGAAGGCATCTACCTCGGCGGCTGGGCCACCTCGGCCAAGGGCTCGGCGCACGAGGATCCGGGCCCCGACCTCGCCAGCTACCCGCTCAGCCAGGTGCCGAACGAGGCCGCCCCCATCGTCCGCGCCCTCCTCACCGCCGACAAGAACCAGTTCTTCGCCCGGGCGCGCATGACCGAGGAGCAGCGCCGGGCCACGCCCGAGGTGGACTACCGCCCCTTCATCATCGCCGACGCCGACACCGGCCACGGCGGCGACGCCCACGTCCGCAACCTGATCCGCCGCTTCGTCGAGGTCGGCGTGCCCGGGTACCACATCGAGGACCAGAAGCCGGGCGTGAAGAAGTGCGGGCACCAGGGCGGCAAGGTGCTGGTCTCCGAGGACGAGCAGGTGAAGCGCCTCTCGGCGGCCCGCTTCCAGCTCGACATCATGGGCGTGCCCGGGATCATCGTGGCCCGCACCGACGCCGAGTCGGCCACGCTGCTCGACGGCCGCAGCGACGAGCGCGACCAGCCCTTCATCCTGGGCGCCGTCAACGTGTCCCTGCCCAGCTTCAAGGCGGCCTTCCTCGCCATCCTGCGCCAGTTCCAGCGGGCCGGCGTGGAGGAGCTCTCCGGGCACGAGTTCTACGCGCTCGGCGACGACGAGTACGCCGCGGCCGACGCCTGGCTCGGGCAGGCCGGCTTCCCCAAGGCCATCGCCGCGGCCGCCGCCCAGTTCCACAAGGGGACCGTGAACGTGGACGCCGCGCTCGACCTGGTCTTCGACAAGTTCGTCGACACCTGGCAGCAGGAGGCGGGCATCACCACCTACGCCGAGGCGGTCGGCAACGTCATCGCCTTCCGCCACCACGAGGGGGACCCGCCCCCCATGACCAAGGAGCAGTGGCTGGCCTTCGCCCACCGCGCGCCGTTCCACCAGGCACGGGCCAAGGCCCACGCCATCGGCGTGGACATCACCTGGGACTGCGAGCACGCCAAGACGCCGGACGGCTACTACCAGGTGCGGGGCGGCATCGACTACGCCATCGCCAAGTCGCTGGCGGCCGCCCCCTTCGCCGACATCCTCTGGATGGAGACCAAGACCGCCGACCTGCACGACGCCAGGAAGTTCGCCGACGCCATCCACGCCGCCTACCCGGACAAGATGCTGGCCTACAACCTCTCGCCGTCGTTCAACTGGGACACCACCGGGATGAACGACGAGCAGATGCGGGCCTTCCCCGTGGAGCTCGGCAAGATGGGGTTCGTCTTCAACTTCATCACCTACGGCGGCCACCAGATCGACGGCCTGGCCTCCGAGGAGTTCGCCGCGTCGCTGCGGGAGGACGGCATGCTGGCCCTGGCCCGGCTGCAGCGGAAGTTCCGCCTGCTCGAGTCGGGCTACCGCACGCCGCAGACGCTGGTGGGCGGCCCGCGCGCCGACGCCGGCCTGATGGCCATCTCCGGCCGCACCTCGACCACCAAGGCCATGGGGCAGGGCTCCACCCAGCACCAGCACCTGGTCCAGACCGAGGTGCCGCCCAAGCTCCTCGAGGAGTGGATCGACGCCTGGCGGAAGCAGCACGGCGTGGCCGAGAAGCTCAAGGTGTCCCTGAAGCCCCGCAGCGCCGGCTCCGACCTGCTCGAGCTCTCGCTGCTGGCCCCCGGCGGCCAGGTCCGGGCCAACGTGGTCTTCGCCGTGATCCAGGACCGCAAGGGCCGGAACATCCTCTCCATCCGCGACCAGAACAACTTCGACCTCAACCTCCGGAAGAAGCGGCTGATGACGCTGCTGCAGCTCTTCCTCATGCACCGCTACAAGATCTACTCGGTGCACTACGTGTCGCCCACCGAGGACAACCAGCGCCAGGCCGAGGGCATGAAGAAGCAGGGGCTGTTCCGGATGGTGAACGTGGAGGTCGGCGAGATCATCGTCGCCGACGTGGATCCCGACCGGGTCAAGGAGCTGCTGGCTCCCGATCGGGCCGCGCTCCTCAAGCTGGTCCAGGCGGGGTGAGGTCGGCGGCGCCCCGGGTGACGCCTCGCCGAGGCGTCACCGGGGAGCCTGGGCCCGGGCGCTCGCCGCCGCGACGAGCCGCTCAGCCCGTCGCGGGCGCTGGAGCCGACGGGCCGGCGTCGAGCAGGGACTCGAGGCGCGCCGAGAAGGCGACGATCCGCTCCAGGCCGCCGGGGATGATCTGCTGGGTGTGGGCCAGGTTGTTGCGCAGCGTCTCCAGCTCCTTGAGCGCCCGCTTGGCCGCCTTGCGCGACGGCTGCTGGAAGGCCAGGGGACCGCCCAGCGCCTCGATCCCCAGCATGATCTCCCCCTTGTCGGAGAACTGCAGGCAGTCGAGCAGCAGGCCGGGCTGGCCCCGCCGGCGCCGCTCCGCCAGCAGCTCCTCCGCCTTGGCCAGGCGCGACGCCGGCACCAGGGCCTGCCAGGCGTCGCCGGGGAAGCGACGCTGCAGCTCGCGCGTCATGAACCCCTCCAGCAGGGTGATGAGCCCGAAGAGGAACATCCGGACCGGCGGCTTCTCGAGATCGCTCACGGTCACGATGGCGGCCGGCTGGCCCAGCACGGTGACGAAGCAGCGCCGGTTGGCGCCCAGGGACTGGATGGCGTCGCGCAGCGAGGCCGTCTCGACCACCAGGTCGTCGGCCTCGAAGGGCCGCCGGTGCTGGCCGCAGCGGCCGGTGGTGAGCGACTCGCGGGTCGCGTAGCCGGTGACCAGCCCGCCCTCGCGCACGCCCACGAGGTCGAAGTCCCGCGCCTCCAGCAGCTGGAGGACCTCGTGGGCCGGCCGCTCGGCATCGACCGAGACCAGCGGCTCGGCGACGTCCATCACCGAGAAGCCCTCGAGGAACAACCGGCGCATTCGCTGGCGCGACTCCAGGCTCCATTCCATGGAGTGCGATTCTACCCGGGAAGCCGGGATCAGCGCCGCGTGGCCTCAACCTCGAGCCGCCGGCCGATCACCTGCCGGAAGAAGGCGGCCTCGCGCGCCACGTCCCACAGCTCCAGGTCCAGGGCGGCCCGGGCACGGGCCACCACCCGGACCCGTCCCTTGGGCACCGAGGCCCGCAGCGCCAGCACCGGCTGCGAGTGGCTCCGGTCCAGCGCGTCGGCCACCCGCAGGATGGCCACCAGCCGGCGCACCAGCAGGAGCTGCCCCGGGGCCAGCGCCTTCAGGTCCGGCCGGCCGGCCTCGGGCGGCGTGCGCCGGTGGTAGCGGGCCACCAGGGCCACCACCTGCCGCTCCTGGTCGGAGAAGCCGGCCACGTCGGCGTTGGCCACCAGGTAGAAGCTGTGCTTGTGGTGGCGCTGCGGGGAGATGGCGTGCCCGACGTCGTGCAGGAGCGCGGCCGCCTCGAGCAGGCCGCGGGCCGAGGCCGGGAGGCGGTGCAGGCCGGCGAGCTGGTCGAAGAGCTGCAGCGACAGGCTCGCCACCTGCCGGGCGTGGCGTTCGTCGAAGCCGAAGCGCCGGCCCAGGGCCAGCACGGCCTGGGTCCGGCCCTCCGCCGCCGCCGCGGCCGCGGCCGGCGAGCGCCGGGCCAGGTCCAGCAGGACGCCGTTGCGCAGCCCCGTGCTCACGGCGCTGATGGCCTTGAGCTTGAGGTGGCGCATGCAGGCCTCGAGGATGACGGCCCCTCCCACGATGATCTCGGCGCGCTTCGGCTCGAAGCGCCGCCGTCGCTCGGCCAGGCTCATGTCGGCCAGGTCCTCGACCATCCGCTCCAGCCGGCGCAGCGTGAGCCGCTTCGAGTCGGTGCCGGCCGAGACGATGGCGTTGATGGTGCCGGACGAGCCGATGGCCACCCGGGGGCCGGGGAGCCGCCTGGGCAGCGTCTCGCGGAAGGCCTCGGCCGCGTAGGAGCGCATCACCTCGAGCCGCTCCTCGGAGACCCGGCCCGAGGAGCCGAAGATCTCGGTGAACCGGACCGCGCCCACCGCCACCGAGTAGAGCGCGGTGGGCTTGTCGCCGACGCCGGCGGCCACCTCGGTCGAGCCGCCGCCGATGTCGATGAGCAGCGAGCGCGCCGACGGGGGACGCCCCTCGAGGACGCCGAAGCCGATGAGCCGGGCCTCCTCCCGGCCGCTCACCACCTCGAGGTTGAGCCCGGCCTCCTCGCGGGCGCGCCGGACGATCTCGTCGCGGTTGCGCGCCTCCCGGACCGCCGAGGTGGCCACCGCCCGGACCCGCGCCCGGTGGCGGCGGCAGAGCGAGGCGTAGCGGCTCAGCGTGGAGATGAGCCGGTTGGCCACCGGCCTGGAGATGGTCCCGCCGGTGAAGACCCCTTCCCCGGGTCGCACCGGGTCGCGCTCCTGGTGGAGCGTCTCCAGGGTGCCGTCGGGGAGCTGGCGTGCGATCTCGAGCCGGACCGCGTTGGTGCCCACGTCGATGGCGGCCAGGATCCGGTCGTGTCCGTTCTTCATCCTCGCGCACTCTAGCCCCCTCCCCTGACCGACGGTGCCTCCCCCGCTGCGGGGAGGGGCGATATCGCCGCCGTCACGAAAGGGTCACGAACGGTGGCCCGGCCCGGGCGATACTGGAGGCCGTCACATGTCCGCCGCCACCCCCACCTCCGCCGTCGCCCCCGAGGCGCCCGCCGACACTGGCACGCCGCGCGCCCTCGAGCCGCACGACCCCGCGCTCTTCATCAACCGCGAGCTCTCCTGGCTCGAGTTCGACGCCCGCGTCCTCGAGGAGGCCCAGGACGCCTCCCTCCCGATCCTGGAGCGGCTCAAGTTCCTGGGCATCGTCTCCTCCAACCTCGACGAGTTCTTCATGGTCCGGGTGGCCGGGCTGAAGCAGAAGATCGCCGGCGGCGTGGCCGACGCGGCGGCCGACGGCCTGCTCCCGGCCGAGGTGCTGGCCGCGGTGGGCCAGCGGACCCACGCCCTCGTGGCCGAGCAGGACCGGACCTGGCTCGAGCAGATCCGCCCGGCGCTGGCCCGGGCCGGCCACCAGATCGTCGCCCCCCGGGACTTCACGCCCCGCCAGGTCGAGGCGGCGCGGCACCGCTTCACGCAGGAGGTGCTCCCGGTCCTGACGCCGCTGGCGGTCGACCCGGGCCACCCCTTCCCGCAGCTGCGCAACAAGTCGCTCAACGTCGCCCTCATCCTGCGGCGGGCCGGGAAGAAGCGCCGGCGCGACATGGAGGTGCTGCTGGCGGTGGTGCAGGTGCCGTCGGTGCTGCCGCGCCTCATCCCCCTGCCCTCCGAGACCGGCGTCGAGCACGGCCTGCTCGACGAGGTGATCGCCGCCTACGCCGTCGACCTCTTCCCCGGCTTCTCGGTCCTGCACGCCGCCGGGTTCCGCGTCACCCGCAACTGGGATCTCGAGATCGACGAGGAGGAGTCGGAGGACCTGGTCTCGGCGGTGCAGGAGGAGCTGCGGCGGCGCGATCGCGGCGCCGCGGTGCGGCTCGAGATCGCCGCCTCGGCGGCCGATCCCATCGTCTCGGCGCTGGTGCGTGCGCTCAAGCTCGACGCCGCCGACGTCTACCGCATCGCCGCCCCGCTCCAGGTCCAGGACCTGCTCCAGCTCGGCGACGCCGACCCGCGACCCGAGCTGCGCCAGGAGCCCTGGACGGCCGTCCTCCCCAAGCCCTTCGAGGAGGGGACGCCGGTGCGCGAGGCCATCGCCGCCGGCGAGGTGCTGCTCCATCACCCCTACGAGGCCTTCGACCCGGTGGTCCGCTTCATCGAGGAGGCCGCCGACGACCCCGACGTCCTCGCCATCAAGCAGACCCTCTACCGGACCAGCGGCGACAGCCCCTTCGTGCGCGCCCTCTCCCGGGCCGCCGAGAACGGCAAGCAGGTCACCGCCATCGTCGAGATCAAGGCGCGCTTCGACGAGGCCAACAACATCGCCTGGGCGCGGCGCCTCGAGGAGTCGGGCGTCCACGTGGTCTACGGGCTGCTCGGCCTCAAGACCCACTGCAAGGTGGCGCTGGTGGTTCGCCGCGAGGGGACCCGGCTGCGCCGCTACGTCCACCTCGCCACCGGCAACTACAACCCGCAGACGGCCCGGGTCTACACCGACCTGTCGCTCTTCTCGGCGGCGCCCGACCTGGGCGAGGACGTGGCCAACCTCTTCAACCTCCTCACCGGCTACGCCGAGGCACCGCGCTGGAAGAAGCTCACGGTGGCCCCGTTCGGCCTGCAGGAGCGGCTCATCGACCTGATCGGCCGCGAGGCCGACAAGGCCCGCCGCGGCGAGCCCGCCCGCATCATCGCCAAGATGAACTCGCTGGTGGACGCCGCCGTGATCCGCGCGCTCTACGCCGCCAGCCAGGCTGGCGTCGAGATCGACCTGCTGGTGCGCGGCATCTGCTGCCTTCGCCCCGGCGTGCCGGGCGTCTCCGAGCGGATCCGCGTCACCTCGGTGGTGGACCGGTTCCTCGAGCACTCCCGGGTCTTCGTCTTCGGCGCCGGCGACAGCCCCGACTGCCACCTCTCCAGCGCCGACTGGATGCCGCGCAACTTCCACTCCCGGGTGGAGGTCATGTTCCCGGTCGAGGACAAGGCCCTCAAGGCCCGCCTGGTCAACGAGATCCTCGGCCTGCCGCTGCAGGACCAGGCCCGGGCGCGCCACCTCCAGGCCGACGGGACCTACCGCCAGCCCGAGGGGGGCCCGGGCGCGTTGCGGAGCCAGCAGGCCCTCTGCGAGGCGGCGCTGGTCGTCCGCGGGGTGGCCAGGCCGACCATGCTGCGCCAGGCGCCGGCACCCCGACCCGACACCGGGATCGACCGGGTCGGCTGACAGGCCGCGGGCTCAGGCCTCGTCCCCGGTCACCGCCGCCAGCAGCTCTTCCCGGCGGCCGTGGAGGAGGCGGGCCGCGTCCGGCAGCGTCCGCCACCAGATCAGGCCGCCCAGGACGCCGAGCAGGAGCCAGGCCGGCGGCAGCAGCCACCCTTCGTCCAGGCTCAGCGCCAGCAGCACCGGCAGGGCGAAGATGCCGGCCACGCCGGAGAAGATCACCATCCCGGCCAGCGCCGAGAGCGCGGGGAGGGCCCCGCTGCGCTGCAGGGTGAGCGGCGCCACCCGCGGGTTCCAGATGGCCACCGCGTTTCCGAGGGTGAAGAACCAGGGCGCGGCGCCGAGGTGGAGCGCCAGCGTTCCGGCCAGCGCCCAGCCCGGCGGGCGGCCGCCGGCCACCACCATGGCCAGCACCGAGGCCAGCTCGATGCCGAGCCCCAGCGCGCCGACCGCGAGGTTCTTGGCCAGCAGCACCTGCTCCAGGCTCAGCGGCGCCAGGAAGTAGAGGCGGGCCCCTCCCCGCTCCCAGCCGAAGCCGTTGAGCCAGAAGCTCTGCGTGGCGAGGTGGACGTAGAGGGCCACCCCCAGCACGGGCAGCGCGCGCACCACGTCCCCGGACTCGGCCGGGATGAAGGGCCCCACCTTCCAGGCGATCAGCCCGGCCACCGCGGGCAGGATGAGCCCGAGCACGAGCGGCAGCGGGTGGCGGGCGAGGAAGGTCACCTCCCGGCCCAGCAGCGCACCGCCGGGGCCGGGCCAGAGCCCACCCAGGAAGCGGCCCAGGCCCTCGCCCACCATGGCCGTCGCGCCGCTCCCGCCGTCGCGGGCCTCGGACAGCGCCAGCCGGAAGGCCGCCCAGCCGGCGGCGACCGTGGCCACCGCCAGCGTCACCATCCACGGCAGCGCCCCGGCCAGGTCGCCGCGGAAGAGCCGGCGTGCCCCCGCCGCCGCCAGCGCGCCGGGCCAGCCCAGCCACTGCAGCCAGCGGAGGATCGAGAGGGTGTCGCGGAGGGTCGGCTGGTGCTTCTCGAGCCCCACCACCAGCGCGATGGCCCCCGCCAGGCCGACGTAGACCAGCGCGAAGAGGAGCGCCCGGAGGCGGGCCCGCCGCAGCACCCGCGCACCCAGCTCCTGGATGAGCGCCAGCCAGGCCAGCGTCCCCGCGGCGAACAGCACCAGCAGCGCGGCCAGCGGCAGGAGCCACCAGCCGAAGCGCCCCAGCGCCGCGCCGACGAAGCCCCCGCCCAGCAGCACGCACCAGAAGAGCGCCAGCGGATCGCCCAGCAGCCCCGCCACCTGGCCGTGGAGCCAGAGCGCCCCTGGCCGCAGCGGGTAGACCAGGTAGCGGCGCAGGTCGAGCGACTCCTGGTCCTGCATGGCCAGCGTGGCCGCCGTCCAGGCCTGCCAGAGCCCGAGGAACATCGCCGTGACCGGCACGTCCACGTGCAGGTCCACCCCCGGGCCGCCGCGGTGGGCGGCGATCGCGGCCCGGAACATCCCGGCCCCGATCCCGATGGACACCATGCCGCCGATGGGGAGCAGCAGCAGGTACCCGATGACCTTGGCCACCAGCTCGCCGATGCCCCGGCGCCCCAGCAGCCGCCGCCAGGTGAGCCGGAAGCGCAGCTCGGCGAAGGCGGCCAGCGGCGTGTCGCGCAGGGCGGCCACCCTCACCCCCCTGCGCCCGGCCCGGCCAGCCAGGAGAGCCGCCGCTCGGCCACGTCCTCGCCGACCGTCCGGATGAAGACCTCCTCCAGCGTCCCGGCGCCGCGAACCTCCTCCAGCGTCCCCTGGGCCACCAGCTGCCCGCGCTGGATGATGCCGACGTGGGTCACCAGCCGCTCCACCACCTCCAGCACGTGGCTGGTGAGGAAGATGGTCATCTGGCCCCCCTGCACCAGCTGCTGGAGCATCCGCCGGATGCCGCTCACCGCCACCGCGTCGATCCCCTCGAAGGGCTCGTCGAGGAAGAGCAGCCTCGGCCCGTGGATGAGCGCCCCGGCCAGCGCCAGCTTCTTCTTCATGCCGTGGCTGTAGTCGCCGACCACCTTGCCGGCGTCGCCGGTCAGCTCCATCGCCACCAGCAGCTCGTCGGCCCGGCGGGCCGCCTCGGCTCTGGGCAGCCCGTAGAGCTGCCCGTGGATCCGCAGCTGCTCCACCCCGGTGAGCCGCTCGAAGAGCGAGAGCCCGTCCGGCACCACCCCGACCAGCCGGCGCACCGCCAGCGCCTGGCCGGAGTCGGCGAGGTCGTGGCCGAGGACGCTGGCGCGGCCGCTGGTCGGCGCCAGCAGGCCGGTGAGCAGCTTCATGGTGGTGGACTTGCCGGCGCCGTTGGGGCCGAGGAAGCCGTAGAAGGCCCCCCCGGGCACGGACAGCGAGAGGTCGGAGACGGCGGGCTTCCCGTCGAAGAGCCTGGTGAGCCCGTGCGTCTCGATGGCGAGCATCTAGTGGAGCGACTCGAAGGGGGCGCTGGCCGCCTCGAAGCGAACGAAGCGGATGCCCATGCCCTGCACCCCCACCGGCACGTCGGGCCCCTCGCCCCCGGGCGCGCGCCGACCGACGAGGTGGCAGACGTAGCGCACCTCGCCCACGGCGACGATGCCGCCGCCGGACGGGCTGAAGTTGACCCGCACCTCGGTGCCGATGGGCTGCGTGGCCGGGGTCTCGACGAAGAGGCCGCCCGGGGAGATGTTCCGGGCAATGCCGTGCACCTCGCCGCGCTCGCCCTCGATCCAGACGGCGAAGACCTTGTCGAGCCGCGCGGCGGCGCGTCGCTCGGTGTTGCGGGTGACCTCGGCCGGCTTGGTTCGCCAGAGCATGTCGCCTCCCCTGTTCGAGCGAGAGGCTAGGATGGTAGGGCGATGTAGGCAAGAAACCGACCTCGCCCTACCTCCTCGCGGGTCGGCTACTTCCGCCCGCCGACCGGCACGGCCACGAAGGCACTGGTCGGGCCGCGGCGGATCCGGAGCAGCGCCATCTCCCCCTCCTTCATCTTGTCGACGATGGCGACCAGGTCCGAGGGCTTGGCCACCGGCTTCTGGTTGAGCTCGAGGATGATGTCGCCGCGCGCGACCCCGGCCTGCTCGGCCGGGCCGCCCTCGACCACGTCGGTCACCACCACGCCCTTCACGTCGCCAGGCAGCTTGAGCTCCCGGGCCGCCTCGGGGCTGAGCTGGGCCACCTTGAGGCCGAGCTTGGGCGTCTTGCTGCCGTCGGCGCTCGACTCGCCCTGGTCCCAGTCCTCGCGGCCGATGGCGGCCTCGTCGTCGGGGCGCTGGGCCACGGCGATCGAGACGGTCTTCGCCGACCCCTTGCGCAGCAGCCCCAGCTTCACCGACTGGCCGGGCGGCACCAGCGCCACGCCGCGCGACAGGGCAGCCGAGGACTCGATGGGCTTGCCGTCGAGGGAGGTGATGACGTCCCCCGGCTGGAGGCCGGCCTTCTCCGCCGGCGTCTTGGGCATCACCTGCTGGACCAGCGCCCCCTTGGTGCCGGCCGGCAGCGAGAAGGCCTGGGCCAGGTCAGGGGTCAGCTCGGAGAGCGACACGCCGACGTAGCCGCGGACCACCTTGCCGCCCTTCAGCTGCGGCAGCAGGGACTTGGCGAGGGTGATGGGGACGGCGAAGCCGATCCCCGACCCGATCTGCGGCGAGATGATGGCGGTGTTGATGCCGACCACCTCGCCGCGCATGTTGAAGAGCGGCCCGCCGGAGTTGCCCGGGTTGATGGCGGCGTCGGTCTGGAGGAAGTCGTCGTAGGGGCTCCCGGAGCCGACGCCGAGCCGGTGCTTGGCCGAGATGATGCCCATGGTGGCGGTGCCGGAGAGGCCGAAGGGCGAGCCGAGCGCCAGCACGAAGTCGCCCTGGCGGAGCGAGTCCGAGTCGCCCAGCACCACGGTGGGCAGGTCCTTGGGCGGCGCGTTGAGCTTGATGAGGGCCACGTCGGTGAGCGGGTCCTTGCCCACCACCTTGGCGACGAACTCGCGCTCGTCGGCCAGCTTGACGCGGATGTCGGTGGCGTTGGCCACCACGTGGTTGTTGGTGAGGATGTACCCCTCACCGTTGAGGATGAAGCCCGAGCCGAGCCCCTGTCCCCTCATCTCGTCGGGCGCGTCCCCGCCGGGGCCGGGCATGCCGAAGAAGCGCTCGAACCCCTCGGGCAGCTGGCCGTGCCGGGGGAGCCTCGGGTGCTTGGTGACGGTGGTGGTGGAGATGTTGACCACCGCCGGCTTGAGCCGATCGATGAGCGGGGCCAGCGAGGCGAAGCCGGGGACGGCCGCCTCGGCCGGTGCGGGCGTGGTGAGCGAGGCCTCCACGAAGAGGGCGTTTCCGCCTCGGGCCGGCTGCTCGGCCCCGGCGCGGTCGCGCCCGGTGCAGGCGACGAGCGCGGCGACGAGGGTGGAGGCGATGGCGAAGCTGAGCAGGAAACGGCGCATGGAGCTCCTCGGATCAGGCGGGTGGCCAGGCTGGGTTTGGGTGTGTTGACCAACGGATAGGGCGGTTTATTCCCCCGCGCCACTCGCCCGGATGGGGAGTGGCCCTCGCCACCCGCCGCGCCTACAGGCCGAGCAGCAGGGCGATGGACTTCTCGTCGGCGGGCGGGAACTGGTAGTGGTCCAGCTCCTGCGGCAGCACCCAGCGGTGGTCGTTGATGCGCTCGTGCCGGGGCGTCCCCGAGACCAGGCGGCAGCGGTAGACGCAGAAGTCGATGTCGTAGGCCTCGTAGGCGTGCTCGACGTGGATGACCCGGTCGCCCGGCTCCACCAGCAGCCCGACCAGCTCCAGCACCTCGCGCGCCACCGCCGCCTGGTCGGTCTCGCCCGGCTCCACCCGGCCGCCGGGGAACTCCCAGAGCAGCGGCAGCGACGCCTTGGCCGGGCGCTGGGTGATGAGATAGCGCCCGTCCCGCTCGATCATCGCCCCGACGACCCGAATCTTCCGGCGCATCGACCGCCCCCTCGTCCGTGGCCCCGGCGTGGGGCGCCCCGCCATCGCGGGGACAGGCCGTCGATTGTAGAATCACCGCCTCATGCCGTCCATCCGCCCCCCCTACCCCCGCCTCCCGGGCCGAGGACGTCCCGCGTGAACCTCGATCCGCGGGTCGGCCCGGTGCTGCTCGACGGGGCCATGGGGACGGCGCTCCAGGCGGCCGGCCTGCCGCCCGGCCAGCTGCCGGAGCGGTGGCTCATCGAGCGCCCCGAGGCGATCCGCGAGGTGCACGCCGCCCACGCGGCGGCGGGTGCCAGCGTGCTCCTCACCTGCACCTTCAACGCCGCCTCCTCGAGGCTGGCGTCCATCGTCTCCCGCCGCTCGGTGGCCACCCTCTGCGCCGCCTCCGTGGCGCTGGCCCGCGAGGCGGCGCCGCAGGCGCGCGTGGCCGGGGCGCTCGGCCCGCTGGCGCTGGCCCGCCCTGGCGGCCAGGCCCCGGAGGCGGCCAGCCTGCGCGCGCCGTTCGAGCGGCCGCTCTCCGCCCTGGCCGAGGCCGGCGCGGACCTGCTCTGGCTGGAGAGCCAGTACGACTGGCGCGAGGCCTCGGCGGCCCTGGCCGCGGCGGTGACGGTCGGCCTCCCGGTCGCCGTGACCTTCACGCTGCAGGAGCGCAACGGGCGGCTGGTGGCGCCCGACGGGACGCCGGGTCCGGTGCTGCTGGCCCGCGCCGCCCGCTTCGCCGGCAAGGGGCCGCGCGACGGCCGGGTGGTGGCGGTGGGCGTCAACTGCCTGGCGGCCGGCCCGGCCCTCACCGCGCTGGCCGGCTGGGCCCGGGCCACCCTGCCCGTGCCCTTCATCGCCAAGCCCAGCCCCGGGGTGCCGGGCGCCGTCCTCCCGCCCTCGGCCTTCGCCGAGGCCCTCGGCCCTGCCGTCGCCGCCGGCGCACGGCTGGTCGGCGGCTGCTGCGGCACCACCGCCGAGCACCTGGCGGCCATCGCCGCCCGCCTTCAGGCGATGGTGGCGCGCGGGTAGGAGCCGAGCAGGTGGAACTGGTGGACCCGACCCCTCACGCTCTCCAGCGCCGCCGCGCTGGGCGCATCCAGCCGGTGCCCCTCGAAGTCGACGAAGAAGACGTAGTGGCCGAGCGCCTGCTTCATGGGCCGGCTCTCGATCTTGGAGAGGTTGATGCCGCGCGAGGCGAACTCCCCCATCACCTCGTAGAGCCCGCCGGGGCGGTCCCGATCCATGGTGAAGGCGATGCTGGTCCGATCCCGGCCGGTGGGCGGCGCGTCCTGGCGCGCCACCAGCAGGAAGCGGGTGGTGTTCTCGTCCGAGTCCTGGATCGACTCGGCGATGATGGCCAGCCCGTAGCGGCCGGCGGCGGCGCGCGAGCCGATGGCGGCGGCGCCGGCCAGCCCCTGGCTCACCTGGATGGCGGCGTCGGCCGTGGAGTGGGTGGCCTCCAGCCGCGCGCCGGGGAGCCGCTCGCGCAGGAAGCGGGCGCACTGTCCGAGCGGCTGCGGGTGGGAGAGCACCCGGGTCACCTGCGAGAGGGTGGTCCCGGGCGCCGCCAGCAGCTGCTGCTGGACCGGCAGCAGCAGCTCGCGGAGGATCATCAGCCCGGAGCGGTGGACCAGCAGGTCGAGGGTGGTGCCGATGGCTCCCTCGATGGAGTTCTCGACGGGGAGCAGGGCCGCGTCGGCCCGCCCCGCCAGCACCGCATCCCAGGCGTCGGGGAAGGAGGCGCAGGGCAGCGGCTCGTCGCCGCCGGCCAGCTCGCAGCGGGTGACGGCCTCTTCGCTGAAGGTGCCCGGGGGACCGAGGTAGGCGATGCGCATGGCGCGGCGAAGATAGCAGAGGGCGGGAGGTCGTCGAAGCGGCCGCCCGGGTCAGCGCCCCCGGCGGGCCTGCAGCGCGGCGATGAGCGGCGCGATCTCGGCCACCTCGGTGAGCAGGTGGTCGGCCAGCGGCGACAGCACCTCTCGCGTGGCCGCTCCCCAGCAGACGCCCACCGTCACCGTCCCCGCCCCCCGCCCGGCGGCCAGGTCGTGCGGCGAGTCGCCGATCATGACCGCCTCCCCGGGCGCCCTCTCCATGCGGCCCAGCGCGTAGCGGACCGGCATGGGGTCGGGCTTGGACCTCTCCACCGTGTCGGCGGCCACGATGACGTCGACCGGCTCGCGGAGCCCGACGTGGCGCAGCGTCCGCTCGGCGCCCGACTCGATCTTGGCCGTCACCACGCCGATGGGGTGGCCGGCGGCCTTGAGGGCGCGGACGGCCTCGCCGGCCCCGGGGAAGAGCCGGGTCATGGCGTCGTGGTGCTCGAGCCACATGGCGCGGTAACGCTGGAAGAGGGGCTCGACCCGCTCCGGCGAGGCGGCGAACTGGGCCAGCTGGGCGCGCAGCGGCGTGCCGATGCCGGCGAGCCACTCGGCGTCGGTGGGCCGGCGCGGCTCGCCCTCGAAGGTGTGGCGGACGCAGGAGAGGATGAAGGGGACGGTGTCGACGAGCGTGCCGTCGAGGTCGAAGAGGACGGCGATGGGGCGGGCCACGGTGGGGGGAAGGTAGGCCGCGCCGCCCCGGCGTGCAAGGCGGGGGCGGCCTCCCACCGGGCGGCCTCACCGTGCCTGCGCTACTTGTAGTAGCCGACCGCGCAGACCTGGTCTCCCACCTTGGTCACGTAGCTCACCTTCGCCACCGGGTCGTTGGAGCCGGGCCGGGGCCACATGTAGGCGACCTCGGCGACCTTGCCCTCCTGCGCGACCTGGTACATCTCGGCGCCCAGGGCCTTGCCGGCCTTGTCCTTCAGCTCCTTGAGGCTCTGGCCCACGAGCTTGGGGTGGGCCGTGAACTTCCCGTCCGGACCGCCGCAGAACGGGTAGAGATCGCGATCCTTGAATCCGCCTTCGCCCTTGGTGAACTGGGCCAGCGCCCCGGCCTTGTCGGCCTTGAGCGCCGCCACGGCCTTGTCCAGCATGGCCCTGGCCTCGGCCGCGGTCCCGAATTCACCCGCCCGAGCCACGCCCGCGAGAGCGAGCACCACCAGCGCCGCGAACTGCACGAGTTGCCTGCGAGTCATGAGCGATCTCCTCGACCACGTGTGGGGTCATCCCCTCCCGTCCGCCGGGCGGGAGCGACATTCAACCCGTGGCCTCGGTGCGAAGACAAGTCGCGCTGCGTCTCGATCGCGGCAGGCCCCCGTTGGCGGGAGGGGGCCTGGCCGTGGGCCGGCCCGCGCCGCTGCACGGCGGGGGCCTCAGGCCGCTCGCAGGCAGCGGTGGGCGGCGCAGACCATCACGCCAAGGCTCCACCCCGCACCGTGCCGCGACCTCACCCTGGCGAGGGTGAGGTCCTCGGCACGACACGGACAGGAGCACGCCACGGTCACCTCGGGCGCCGCCGAGGACGGGAAGGCGAGCAGGCCCGGGGCGGCCAGGTCCACGGCGATCCCCGCGGCGTCGACCTCCACCCTGGCGAAGCCGATGGTCAGGCCGCCCAGGGCCACGTCGGCGAATTCCTGTGCCATGCGACTCCTCCGGACCGGCCCGCTCGAAGTGAATCCGCGCTCCATCCTCGCCGACCTGGGACCGAGGGCCAATCCCACGCTCCCATGACCGCTACACGTCGGGTGAAGTCGGGGGAGGTGTGCCAGGTGGCGGCGGTGGACCGATCCGGCCCGCCGGGCTGGCCGCTGGCGCAATCGACCGCCGTTTCCTGCGCCACGGCCCGGGCCGGCATAGAATGTCGGCATGAAGCCTCGAGGAGGAGCAGCGCCCGCCAGGTCCACCATGGAGCCCCCCGTGATCTTCATGGTCCGGGCGCACGCCCTGAGCATCTCGTGCGTCGCCACCGGGCGCTGGACCGTGAGCGTGGACGGCGGCCCGGCCTCGGGGACCTACGGGACCCAGGTCGAGGCCTGGGAATCGGGCGTGCGCACGGCCGACGATCGGGACCGTCCGCCCCGCGCCTGAGCCCCGTTCACCCCGGCGGCGTCGTCGCCAGGTCCCGCGGGATCAGCGGGGTCGCGCGCTGGCCTCGGCGCCCACCGCAGATGGCCGGTGCTCGGCGCAGGCGCACCGATCCGGACATTCCGGGGTCGGCAGCAGCCCCGCCTTGAGGCGCCGCCTCCTCATGAGCCAGGCCTGCGGTGCGTCGACCCGTGGCAGCAGGAAGGCGAACCAGGCGATGAGGCCGAAGAGCGCGACCAGCTCCAACGATCCCCGGGGCAGGTTGAGCGTCCGGGCCACGAGGAGCAGCAGGGAGATGGGCCCGAACATCACCACCAGCGCCGCGACGCCGAAGGCGGCGGCCTGGAGGCCGGACGACGGCTCGCCTTCCAGGTACGCCCCTTGCCCGGTCCGTGGCTGCCGTCCGTCTCTCATTGGCGCGGAGAAGCTAGCCAAGTTGGCGCGCCGGGAACAGGCCGCTGTTGTCGCAGCCGCCCTTTGGGCTGTGACAAGGTTCCGCGCCCCCGGAGGGCGCACGACGCACGGCGCCTCATCCCCCAATCCCGGGACTGCCGGCGCTGGCCGGAAGCGCCTAGCCTTCACGCATGACGGTCGAGGAACTGCGGGACCTGGCGCGAGCGGCAGGGCCGCTCCCGGCAGGCCCCGTAGCCCTCGACGGCCGCTCCTGGCCATGGACCTGCCCGCGTGGCGGCGGGCCTACCTGAAGCGAAGCTCGAATCGCTGCTCGGTGACGCGGGTCCCCCACGTGTCCCCGGGTAGCTCCTCGACGAGTCGGAAGCCGGCCTGGTCGTAGAGGTGGCGCGCGGCGTCGAGCCCGGCAAACGTCCAGAGGTAGACACCAGCCCGGCCGGAGCCGCGAGCGAACTCCAGGGCCCGAGCCATGAGCCGGCGTCCGAGCCCTTGGCCCCGCGCCTCATCGTCGAGGATGAACCAGCGGAGGTGCGCCAGGTCCTCGGGGCGAAGGGGATCGCCGCCGTCGACGGTGACGGACCCGACCAGGCGCTCGGCGTCCCCGAACCAGGCCAGGAGATCGACGCGCGGGTCGTACCGGTCCAGGAAGAGGGCCGCTTCGGATGCGATCTTCGCCTCGAAGCGCGACCCGAAGCCCCAGTGATGGGCGTAGTACCTCGCCTGGAGGGACACGAGCTCCCCGATGATCCCCGGTCGCCAGCCGTCGGACAGCGCATGTGGTCGGCGCTCGTGCGTCATGTGCGGCACCTCCGGTGCTGGTGGCGGCGATGGCCTCGTCATCTTGCCCCGCCAAGGTGCTCTCCGCACCTCTGGTGAGTTCGCATCCGACACCGCCCCATCCCAGGGTCCTGTGACTGTCGGTCAGCGACGGAGGCGCGTAGCTTGTGGACGTGAACCTCGGGCACCTGGATGCGATCGCACGCGATGGGCGCGTCACCAAGGCGCTCGACGACCTGTGGCGTGGGCGGGCCGTCGAGCCGGAGCTGAAGCAGGAGCTGTGGCTCCTGGCCAGGGAGTCGCCAGCCATGCAGCACAGGGCCGAGCCGGGCGCTCGGAGCGGACTCCTGGTCTCGGGAAGGTAGGAGGCGTCGATGCCACCAAGGAGACCGGCCGTGCCACTCAGGACCCTCCTGGCTCCACCCGAGATCTTCATGGTCCTCGGCCACAACGTGAGCATCGGATACGTGGCCCAGGGCCGCTGGACCGTGAGCGTGGACGGCGGACCGGTGCCGGGCACCTTCGGGAGCAAGGCCGAAGCCTGGGAGGCCGGCGTGCGCGCGGCCGGCATCCAGGAACAGCAGCGCTCGGCCTGAGACGGCGCGGCCGCGACCTGGGCTTCAGTGGGGCGCTGGGCGCAGGAGGCTCAGGCTGGGCGGTGCCCGCGCCGATCGCCCTTCCCCTACCCTGGCGCAGTGGCTGGAGCAGTAGGCCGTCCACTCGGCGCGCCGCCACGGCAGCGCCCTGCCGCAGTTCAGGCAGGTGATGCCCTGCGTGGGCGGGATGGCCTGTTCCATGGCCAGCTTCAGCCGGTCGATCCCCTCCTGGGTGAGTGGGAACGTGCCGAACAGGCTGGCGAGCGCGGCCTTCAGCTCCCTCAACTGGTCTTCTGCGGCCAGTGCTCGGTCACGCCACTCCTCCATGCCTTGACTCTCGATGGTCATCGGCGCCTCCCTGCGGGCAGAGCCCCGTTCCACGGGACGGAGCGTCCGCTTCCTGCCAGGGCCCGACAAGGGCCGAGATGCCTCAGCCCAGCGGGGTCCACTCCGCCCGGCGAACCAATGTGGGCATGAGCGTCGCTCGAGGCATCCTGTCGCGGTGGTGGTCCCCTGGACCGGCTCAGCGGTCCGCGTCCCGGCCCGGCTGGAACCGGATCGGGCTGGCCTGCTCCGGGTGGAGCCCCGTGGCGCCGGCATAGGCCTCGCGGATGCGAGCCAGGTCCAGGGCTTCCTCGCCGGAGAGCGACAGGTAGGTCCGGAGCGTGAGCACCCGGCGGCCCCAGTCCATCACGGCCAGCCCGACGGGCACGCCGGCCGCGAGCGCCAGCCGGTAGAAGCCGGACTTGAGGTACCCGGTGCGGGAACGCGTTCCCTCGGGAGCCATCACCAGCCAGAGGGAGGGGCGCTGCTCGAACTCCGCAGCCAGCCGCCGGATCAGCCCGGAGGGCTCCCGTCGGTTCACCGGGATGCCTCCCATGCGGCGCAGCAGCCCGGCGACCGGCCAGCGGAAGATGGTGTCCTTGCCGATCCACTGGCCGGAGACCCCGGCGGCCACCTTGGCCAGGTAGCCCACCAGGAAGTCCCAGTTGGAGGTGTGCGGGTAGACGATGATGATGCAACGCGGAACGTCGGGCCAGGTGACGTCGAGGCGCCAGCCGAGCAGCCGCAACAGGGCTCCAGCCAGCCAGCGTCGGAGGCCGGGCGGTGCTGGCCGTGGCGATACCGGTGCGGTGGTGGCGGTGGCCATGCCGACATCCTATCCGGCCCCAGCGCCGTGCGCCGATGACGAGGCCGACGCGATGAAGCGGCTGCACCTGGTGAGAACCTCGAGATGGCGCCCACAATCGATCCACCGCCTGCCCCGTCGCCCGCAGACCGCCCAAGCCAACGTCCCCGTCAGCGGACGCTTCGCGCTGCGACTGAATACTCGGCCTCCGCCCCACGTTCAGAGGGTGTCGCGACCGCCCGCTCCACGGACGCCCGCGTCGGAGAGGTGTCTCCATGCGCCATCTCGCGCTGACCTTGCTGCTCGTGGCACCGCTCTCCGCGGGCGCGCAGTACCCCGCTCCGTACCCCTATCCGCCTCCTCCACCACCTCCGAGGTACGTGCCCTACGGACGTCCGCCGCCCGCCCCACCCTCCGTCGCCCCTGCCCTCCCTCCCCTCAGCCCGGTCTACTTCAACCTGGGCATCGGCTACGGCTTCGAGAGCTGGTACTCGTCACCCGGGTACGGGGGTGCCGGGGGGTTCGCCTATCACGTCGAGGGTGGCGCGCGGCTCATGCCGCAGCTGCTGCTCGGGTTCGATCTGTCGGGCGTCAGCACGTCCGGGAGCGCACCCACCGGCGGGACCGCGGGGATCACCGCCGTGAACTACGACGCCGTCCTCACGCTCTTCCCGTTCGTGCAGGGGCTCTTCCTGCGCGGAGGTGCCGGCGTCTCCACCCTCACCTCCGTGCCGACCTCGTCGGTCGGCACCAGCGATGTCGGCACGAACCTGCTGCTCGGCGCGGGCTGGGCCTTCCCGATAGCGCCGCCGCTGCACCTCACCCTGGGTGCAGACTGGTCTCACCAGTACTTCGGATCCGCGGACGCGACCGGCTTCAGCGTCTGGATGATGCGCATCGGCTTCGGCATGTACTGATGGGGATGGCTGCGGGTGAGGCCCGGAGGGCCACCCGGTCGCAGACCTCGCAGGCCACCGGATCGCCTGTCTACGCCCCAGGGAGTGGCCGCCGGGACCAGGGGCAGTCGGAGGAGGTGGAGACCACGACGAGATGCTGCCAGCACACCGCACCATCGGTGCCTGGCGGCACGCAGGGCACTCCGGCAGCTGGTGCACCGTCTGTGCTGCCGCAGCGCACCACTTCGGTGGAACCCCACGAGCAGGTTGCAGGCGCCCACGAGGCAAGGCGCCATGTTCCTCGGTCCCGCGCCGAGATCCGCTACCCGGGAGCATCGCGCCGGAATCGACACGCGGGACCTCGCGCGCGCTCCGGGAGCGGCGGGACCGGAGAAGTGGGATGAACTCGCTCCGATCGAGTCTGCTGACGTTGCTCCTCGCCCTGCCCTGCTGCAGCCTCGCTCCGGTGGTGCACGAGGTCAACCCCACCTCGGAGTGTGCCAGGCTTCGGACGTCCTATCCCAGCAACTACGGGCTCCTCCTCTTCTCGGACGCGACGACGGCGAGCAGGTCCATCCCCTGGTGCTTTCCCGCGACCTCCGGCTTTGGCGTCCAGGGCTATGCCGTTCAGATCTCGGTGAGCCGCCCGGGGGTTCTCTCCGTCGTCCTCTCCAATATCACGCCCCCCACGCAGTTCGCGGTCGTGAGCGTCGCGGGCGCTTGCGCGGCAGACAACACCGGGAAGTCGATCGTGCGGCACGGGTACGGCACGCAGTGGTCGATGCCCGTGGAGCCGGGCGACTACTGTCTCTCGATGGTCTCGGGAAATCAGTCGCAGGACGTGTGGTTCACCCTCACCGCGACGAGACCCTGACCACCTCGGTGCGGGGACCCACCGCTCGCCCTCCACCCCGCCACCCCCGCGCTGCCATCGCCAGGAGGCAGCAGTCCTTCACCGAGGGGCACTCGACCTGCGTCGCCGAGCTCCTTCCAGTCAATCTCGTCCGGTGACCGCGGTCGACGGGTCCCTGGATGGACAGTCTCGTGCTCGAGACCGAACTGGAGCCAGCTGGAGGTCGACCGGCGACCGCACGCCCGGAAGGCCGCCAGGGCGGCACGGGCCTCTGCTGCGGGGTCGGTGCCGCCGGTCCAGCTCCGCGCCAAGACCACCGCGGTCCTCCCAGGAGTCATGGACCAGAGCCTGCCCAGCCGCTCTGACCTGACCCCGCCGGCGAGCAGGCCAGGCGCGGGGACAGAGAAGCGGGCGGCCCCGTCGCCCTGACCGCCCGCGCACCTGGAAGGTCAGCATCTGCCTCGATGTGAGTACGTCCGAGTTCAAGGGAAGCGCACGCACAGAGGTGTGCTTGAGTACGGCAGCGAGCCGTCCCCGACCTGGCCGCGATTGTTTCGGCCCCAGGCCCAGAGCGAGCCGTCCGTCTTCAGGGCCAGCGTGTGCCATGAACCCGCCGAGATCGCCGCGAAGCCGCTCCCGACCTGGACCGGCGACGACCTGTCCGTGGTCGTACCATCTCCAAGTTGGCCTGCCTCGTTGGCACCCCAAGCCCAGAGCGTCCCGTCCATCTTCACCGCCTGAGTGAAGAAGTCGCCGGCAGCTGCCGACGCGAACCCGCTCCCCACCCACACGGGAGTCGAGCGGTTGTCCGTGGAGCCGTCGCCCACCTGGCCATTCCAGTTGTTGCCCCAGGCCCAGAGCGTCCCGTCGGTCTGGATGGCGATGGTGTGCAGGCTGGCGGTGGCGGACGCGAACCTTTCGCCCACCATCACGGGATGGGGAACGATTCCTCCGTAGGCGCCGTTGCCGACCTGGCCGTAGCCGCTGTCGCCCCAGGCCCAGAGCGTCTGATCGTCCTTGACTGCAACCGTGTGCCAGGTCCCCGCAGCCACCGATGCGAAGCCGCTCCCCACCTGGCCCAGCAATGTCCGGCTCGTGGTGGAACCATCTCCAAGTTGGCCACTCCCGTTTTCGCCCCACGCCCACAAGGTCCCGTCCCGCTTCACCGCTGCCGAGTGGAGGCCACCTGCGCTGGCGGAGGCGAAGCCGCTCCCGACCTGGACCGGTGCGCACCGGTCAGTGGTGGTGCCGTCGCCAAGCTGGCCAAAGGCGTTGTCGCCCCACGCCCAGAGCGTCCCGTCCAGACTCACGGCGAGCGTGTGGCTCAGTCCAGACCACGACGTGTTGCCTCCGGCCGCAGCGAGGGCGAAGCCCGGCCCCACCTGGACCGGGGAGTTCCGGTCGACGGTCGTCCCGTCCCCCACCTCGCACGCGGCGTTGCTCCCCCACGCCCAGAGCGTCCCATCAGCCTTCAGGGCTGCCGAGTGCTCCCCGCCGGCCGCCACGGCGACGAAGCCGCTCCCCAGCTGCACGGGTGGGCGCAGGTGGCTCGTCCCATCGCCGAGTTGGCCGTGCTCGTTGGAACCCCAGGCCCAGGCCGTCCCGTCGGTCCTGATGGCCAGCGCATGGCTCGGCCCCGCCGCCACCGATGCGAAGCCAGTCCCGACCACCACGGGTGCCAGGCGGTCGGTCGTCGTTCCGTCCCCGAGCTGACCGTCACCGTTTGAGCCCCATGCCCAGAGCGTCCCGTCCGCCTTCACCACCAGTGTCTGGGCGGAGTGATCATAGAAGCCAACCATGTCCCTCCACCCAACTTGGCCGGAGGTCGTTACTGAGACGACGCCTGTCCCTACCTGCACCGGCGACAACCTCGCATCGGTCGTTCCGTCCCCCAGCTGGCCGAGCGCGTTACTGCCCCAAGCCCAGAGCGTCCCGTTCGCCTTCAGGGCCAAGGAATGGAGTGGACCGGCGACAACATTCACGAACCCGGCCCCTGCGAGCATGGGGAGTGGAACCTTTGCGGATTCGCTGTCGCCACCTCGCCAGCCCCAGGCCCAAAGCGTGCCGTCGGTCTTCACCGCTGCCGTATGGGCCCAGCCAGCAGCCACCGATGAGAATCCACTCCCCACCTGGACGGGGTCTGGTCTTTCCGCATTCGTTCCATCTCCAAGTTGGCCACTCCCGTTTTCGCCCCAGGCCCACAAGGTCCCATCGGTCTTCACTGCCGCCGTATGGCGCCTTCCGGCCGCGACCGAAGCGAACCCGCTCCCGACCTGGACTGGCGATGTCCGGTCGAGGGTCGTACCGTCGCCAATCTGGCCCGAACCATTGCAGCCCCAGGCCCAGAGCGTTCCGTCCTCCCTGACTCCCGCGGCGTGACAGCTGCCAGTGGCAACAGACACAAACCCAGTCCCGACCCGCACCGGGGAGGTCCTTTCGACCCTTGTCCCGTCTCCAAGCTGGCCATACTCGTTGCGGCCCCAGGACCAGAGCGAGCCGTCGGCCCGGATCGACATCGAGAAGCCATCGCCCGCTGCGAGACTTCGGCCCTCCGGTCCGACGGGCACATCCGCTGACTCGGTCTTGCTGCTGCATGCAAGCGAGGCCGCCGCAAACAGGACTAGCGTTGCGGCGAGCGCAAGCCGCGTTCTCGAAGCCCTCATATCTCCTCCCTTCGGGGCGTTCGCCCTCATTGCTGATTGCTCCCTGAAGGTCCAAGAGGAGTGCCCACCGATGGGGTCGGCGTTCACGGCAGACGCGGTCTACAGCTTTCGCCGGACCAGCGGTCATGGTGGCTCCCCTGCGATGCAGGGTCGGCTTCTGAACTAGGTCATGCAAGGGCCTCGATGTCCCGGCCCGCTGGGGGTGACTCAGCAAGGCCAACCCGGACCATTGCGACCGTCAGTTGACGCAGGCAATCAAGGCCTTCCGCTGGGGCGCGAGCAGCCCCGCGTTCCAGTGCGGAGCCACACGGTAGGAGCCATCGCCTCGCCACGGGTCGGCTGTCTCCTCCATGAGCGGCGGCACGGTGGCGTGAACGTGGCGCCCGCAGACCTCGCAGACCAGCTGGCCGCAGGGCTGGGCGCCTGGGACGGGGCGCCAGGAGCCGGGGCCGGCCGGTTCCCCTAGACGACCATCTCCGGCGTCTCCATGCGCACCTTCAGGTTCTTCACGCACGAATCCGCCTCGTGCTCGTTGATACGTCGCACGAAGGGTGCGGCGAGGCGGGTCAGGAGGGTCGCTGGCATCTCGTACTCGACCTCGTCGATGAGGTCGGTCCCGGTGCCGTGCGGCTCCATGGTCCAGCGGATCGTGCTCTTGATCCCGCCTTCGGACTTCCACTCGATGAGCCGGCCGTGCTCCACGTCGGTGAACTCGGCGCGACCATGGAACTTCACGCCGGCCATCTTGTAGGTGAAGTCGTTGGTCCCGGCCTTGCCTCCCGACTTCGTCTTCACGTTCGAGACCTCGACCATGCTTGGCCAGATCTCGGGCAGGTTCTTCGGGTCCATCAGGTAGCCGAAGACCTTGGCGGGTGGTACCTCGATGAACACGGTCCTCTTGATCTTCTCCATGGCGTCCTCCTCGATGCTCCGTCATGGGCGGTGCCACCGCACAGACCGCCCGCGCCCTGCAAGCAGTGCTTCCCGACCGGCGGCAGATGAACCCATTCGTCTCGACGCCCGTCATCGAAATGCTCTGCGCACCGCCAGGCCCCTTCAAGTGCTCGGTTGTCTCAGCCCGCCGGGGGCGACCCTGCCCGGCGAATCAGGACGGGCGCGACGGTCAGTTGACGCAGGCGATCTAGGCCTTCCGCTGAGGCGCGAGCAGCCCCGCGTGCCAGTGCGGCGCGACCCGGTAGGAGCCATCGTCCCGCCACGATTCGGGCGTCTCTTCCATCGGTGGCAGCGTCGCTCCGAGCTTCCGGCCGCAGACCTCGCAGACCACGACGTCACCGAGTTGTGCCTCGGGGAGCGGGCGCCAGGAGCCGGGGCAGTCAGTGGGGGCGGTCGCCATGGTGTTAGCCTACCGGGACGAAGGGGATCGATCCGGCGAGGCCATCGGAGTCGAGGATCGAGTCCGGTCACTTCTTCGGCAGCGTGACGTCCTTGGACGTGGCCTTGGAGACCCAGAGGGCCTCAGGCCCCCCGATTTCCATCCCGGCAAACGTCCCGCTGCCCTTGATGCCTTCGAAGCGTCCCGTGCCCTCCACAAAGGTGCCGCGGTTCTCAGAAACGAGCTTCCCGCCGGGACCGTACTTGCAGATCGCGGTCCACTTGTCCGTGTGACGGCTGTTGTCGGCGAACTCGCAGGTCGTGTTGCCGGCCATGGTGCACTTGCTGGTGGTGGTTGCCGAGGTGAACACGGCGTCAAGAGTGCCGGAGCCGGTCAGGAAGCCAATCTCTTCGTCTGGCAGCCCGACGTTCTTGAGGCAGACGCCGCGGGTCCTGAACTCGCCGGCGAAGTGCCCGTCCACGTCGCCCACGGCGGCGATGTCGCTCTTCACCTGGTAGGTGACGTACCGGTCCACGATGGGCGAGGCGTGCGTGCAGCCGAGCAGGAGCGTTCCGAACAAGGTGCAAATCGAGATACGGGTCATGGCGCAGCCCTCCGGGCTTGCATCAGGGGCTCGCCGTTGGTGCCGGCCGACACGCAGCGAGCTCGCGACAGCGCTCGTATGTTGCGCCGGAGCGCCGAGGAGCTAACCGTGGCACGTTGACCGCCACCAAGGGGCCGACCCTGGGACGGTCGAGCGGGCTGCCGTCAGCCCCGCCCCGTAGCCTCGGGGCCAAGCCTCCCGCCCTCGACCCTGCCACCCTCCGCACTGTCATCGCCCACGTCGAGCAGCAGCTCTCGGAGCTGGACCGGCGCTCGGGTAACTGCGCCCTGTGCAAGTCGGCCGAGTTGAAGCAGCACCTGGGGTGGCTCCGGGGGATGCTCTTCGGCCCGCCGAGTGACCAGGGCGACGGGTAGAGCAGCCGCTTCCCTCTGGGGGGGGATCGGCGCCTGGGCGGCACCCCTGCCCCACCCGCTGCCGCTCCAGGGGCGGTGTCGCCCCAGCAGTTGCCTAGAAAAGAAAACGGGGGCTAGCCAGATCGGCTAACCCCCTGTGGGCGATGCAGGTTTCGAACCTGCGACCCCTGCCGTGTGAAGGCAGTGCTCTACCGCTGAGCTAATCGCCCGGCTGCTGCGAGGGCGCGGAGTATGCCGTCGCGTCCATTCGGTGTCAACGCCGGAGCCAAGGCCCCGCGCCACGCACTCCGAGTGCATGACCGGGGCCCTACCCGCGCTTCAGCCAGCCGAAGATCCCTCGCCGCTCGCCTGCGGCCGGCCGCCCCTCGCCCGGCGCGGGCGCGCTGGCCGCGGCCGCCTCGGCCAGGGCCCGCCGCAGGGCGTCGGGCGTGTCGCGCGTGGCGATCTGCAGCTCGGTCATCCCCTTCTCGGGGTCGTCGAAGCTCACCTTGAGCAGGCAGTCCTCGTCGAGCTTGAAGTCGATGCGCCGCCCGGTGGCGACGGCCGGGAGCCGGATGGAGCCCAGGAACTCGTTGTCGACGATCTGGTCCGAGGCGCCCTGGTAGATGTCGATCTCGATGGGCTGTCCCGGCTCGCGCGGCGGCGGCAGGCGGAACGACCGGCTGGAGGGGATGGTGGTGTTCTTGTCGAGCACGCGCCGGAACTGGCTGTTGGGCGTGGCGATGCCGATCGGCATGGAGAGCACGTCCACCAGCGTCACCGAGTCGATGGCGTCGAGCGAGTCGCCGAGCAGGGCCGCGCCCAGCGCCACGCACTCGTCGGGGTGGACCCCCTTGCGCGCGGGCTTGCCGAAGTGCGACCGGATCAGCTCCTGGACCAGGGGCATGCGGCTCTGGCCGCCCACCAGGATCACCTCGTCGATGTCCTCGGGCCGGAGCCCCTTCTCGGCCAGCACCTGGTCGCAGAGCTGGAAGGTACGCTCGACCAGGTCGAGCGTCAGCTGGTTGAGCCGCTGGCGGGACAGCGCCACCCGGATGTCGAGGGGCTTCCCCTTCTTCTCCTCGATGAAGGGCAGGTCGATGACGGTGTTGGGGACCAGCGACAGGTCGATCTTGGCCGACTCGGCGCCGTTCTTCACCCGCTGCATGGCGATGGGCGAGTCGGCCAGGTCGATGCGGTGGGAACGCCAGAAGTCCTCGAGCACGAAGTCGATGATGCGGTTGTCGAAGTCGACGCCGCCGAGGAAGGTGTCGCCGCCGGTGGCCAGCACCTCGAAGACGTTGCCGTTGAGCTGCAGCACCGAGACGTCGAAGGTGCCGCCGCCGAGGTCGTAGACCAGGATCTTCTGGTCGAGCCCTCGCGAGAAGCCGTAGGCCAGTGCCGCCGCGGTCGGCTCGTTGACGATGCGCTTCACCTCGAAGCCGGCCAGCTGGCCGGCCTCGCGGACCGCCTGGCGCTGGGCGTCGGAGTAGTAGGCCGGGACCGAGATGATGGCCTCGGGGATGGGCTTCTGCAGGAAGGCCTCGGCGATCTTCTTCACGTGCGCCAGCACCATGGCGCTGATCTGCGGCAGCGTGTAGACCTTGCCGCCCAGCAGGACCGCGGCCTCGCCGCTGGGCCCCTCGACGATGTCGTAGCTGTAGTAGCTGCGCAGCTCCTGCACCACCCGCGAGTTCCACTTGCGCCCGATGAGCCGCTTGGCCCCGTAGATGGTGTTCTTCGGGTTGACGACCAGCTGGTCCTTGGCCAGGCTTCCGACCAGCAGGTCGCCCCGCTCGCTCAAGGCCACCACGCTGGGCAGGATCAGGTTGCCGCGGTCGGTCGGCACCACCCGCGGGATCCGGTTGCGGACGTGGGCCACGCAGGCATTGGTGGTGCCGAGATCGATCCCGATGATGGCCTTCTCGCGCGGACCCGCCATGCCGGATCTCTAGCACGGATCGGCAGGCCCGCCGAAAAGCCCACGCGCCTAGAAAGGGAGGTCGCCGCCTTCTCCGGGTCCGGGCTCGTCGCCAGGCCCGGCCTCCCCGAAGAGGGACGGGAGATGGCGCGCGCCCCCGTCGGCCAGCCGGCCCGGGGCCGCCGCCCCGAGCCGCGGCGACGGCCCGGTGTCGTCGTCCAGCTGCCAGCGCTCGCAGAGCGCCGGCTCGGCCGGCAGCTCCTCCAGGAAGCGCGAGGCCTTCATCACCACCCGCTCGCGGTCGCGCGGGGCCGCCATCACCGGGTAGGTCAGGTAGAGCTCGTCCTTGGCCCGGGTGCAGGCCACGTAGAAGAGCCGCCGCTCCTCCTCCTCCCCTTCCAGGTCCTTGAGCGCCTGGGCGCTGGGGAAGCGGCCGTCGGCCAGCCAGACCACGAAGACGGCCCGCCACTCCAGCCCCTTGGCCTGGTGGACGCTGGAGAGGACCATCTTCTCGTCCGGCTCCCCGCCCTCGCTCACCGTCTCCGCGCTCAGCTCGGAGAGCAGCGCGATCTCGGCGAGGAAGGTCTCGGTGTCGGCCCAGCTCCGCGCGTAGTCGGCCAGCTGGCGCAGGTCCTCCAGGCGGGACTCGGCGTTGATGAACTCGGCCCGCAGGTACTCCTCGTACCCGCCCGCCAGCACCGCCTCGATGGCCTCCCCCGGCAGGTCGCAGGTGGGTCGCCGGGCCAGCGTTCGCAGCACCTCCACCAGCGCCAGGAACCCCGGGCGTCCCTTGGCCGGGACCTGCGCCAGCACCTCCGGCCGGCCCAGGTCGTCCACCGTCCCCCCGCCGCGCCGACGCGCCAGGAGCGTGGCCCAGACCGCCTGCGCGGTGGCGGTGCCGATCCCCGGCGTCACCTTGAGGCAGCGCTTCAGGGCCAGCTCGTCGCCCGGGTTGCGGACGAAGCGCAGGTGGGCCAGCACGTCCTTGACGTGGGCCGCCTCGAAGAAGCGCACCCCGGAGCGGACCACGAAGGGGATGCCGCGCCGGGCCAGCTCGAACTGGATCTCCATCGAGTGGTGGTGGGCCCGGTAGAGGACGGCGATCTCGGGGAGCGGCACCCCCTCGTCGCGCAGCTCCAGCACCCGCTGCGCGGTGAAGGCGGCCTGCTGGAAGAGGTCGCGGCAGGGCACCAGCGCCGGCAGCGGACCGTCGGCCCGCACGCTGGTCAGCTCCTTCTCGAACTGCCTCAGGTTGCAGGCGATCGAGGCGTTGGCCAGCGAGAGGATCTGCGGGGTGGAGCGGTAGTTGACGGTCAGGGCGAAGCGACGCGCCGCCGGGTAGCGCTTCTCGAACTCGAGGATGTTGGCGAAGTGGGCGCCCCGGAAGCCGTAGATGCTCTGGGCGTCGTCGCCCACCACGCAGAGGTCCTGGTGGTCCTGGGCCAGCAGGTCGATGATGTCCCCCTGCAGCCGGTTGGTGTCCTGGTACTCGTCGACCAGCAGGTGGCGGAAGCGCTCCGCCAGCGCCCGGCGCACCGGCTCGCGCTCGGCCAGCAGCACCTTCCAGTTGAGCAGCAGGTCGTCGAAGTCCATGGCGTTCAGGTCCCGCTTCCGCTCGGCGAAGCGGCGGGCCACCCGCTGCAGCTCGCCGATGAGCGGCACGAACTGCGGCCGGCGCCTGGCCACCACCTCGTCGAGCGGCGTCTGCGTGTTGATGGCCATCGAGACCAGGTCCACCAGCACGTCGGCCTTCGGAAAGCGGCGCGCCCCCACCGCCAGCCCGCAGTCGGCGACCGCCGCGGTCATCACGTCGTCGGCGTCCTCGCGGTCGAGGATCGAGTAGCCGCGCCCGTAGCCGAGCGCCTCGGCGTGCTCGCGCAGCACCTGGTGGGCCACGTGGTGGAAGGTGCCGCCGGTGAGCCGCCGGGTGTCGAGGCGCGCCACCTCCTCGACGCGCCGCAGCATCTCGCGGGCCGCCTTGTTGGTGAAGGTGAGGAGCAGGATGGCCTCGGGCGAGGCGCCGTCGTGGAGGAGCCGGGCCACCCGCCAGGTGAGGGTGCGGGTCTTGCCGGAGCCGGCCCCGGCCACCACCAGGATGGGGCCGGGAGGCGCCTCGACCACGGCAATCTGCTGGTCGTTGAGGAGCCCGTGGTAGTCGAGCGCGGGGCCGCCGCGCGGGGCCTGGTGGAGCCGGTAGATCCGTGACATGCGTTCAGGGCCGAAGCTACCGCCCCGCCGCCGGGGCGTCAAACCGGGCCGGGCGGCCGTCAGCCGAAGGCGTCGAACCGGCCGCAGGAGCGGCAGCGCCACTCCCGCGCCGCCGCCTGGGCCCCGCAACGGCCACAGCGCGGCGGGTCGGCCCGGCGCCGCAGGGCCTCCATGGTCAGGGCATGGCGCGCCGCCAGCTCGTCCGGCCCGTCCGGCGTGGGGGGCTCGGATCGGCGCAGGCCGTCCCGCAGCGCCAGCGTCACCTCGCCCGTCGGGTCGAGCCGCAGCGCCGCGCCGGCCGCCTCCAGGGCCTCCCGTCGCCGTCCGGCCCGGCTGAGCAGCCCGGCGCACAGCAGGTGGAGGGCCGCGTCGTCGGGCCGGGCCTCGAGCAGCGGCTGGACCCGTCCCAGCGCCAGGGCGGGGTCCAGGCGCTCCAGCGCCGGGACCGCGAGCAGCGCCTCGCCGGGCTGGCCCAGCAGCGCCTCCACCACGTCGTCGAGGGCGGGGCCTGGCTCCCCGGCGGCCGCCAGCACCTCGGCCCGCGCCAGCCGCGCGTCGGCGCACCCCGCGTCGGCCGCGACCGCGTCGTCGGCTGCCACCCGCGCCGGTCCGGCGCGCCCCGCCACCAGGTCGGCGCGCGCTGCGGCCGCCAGCAGGTGCGAGCGCAGCCGCTCCGAGCCCGGTCCCGGGAGCGCCGCCTGGAGCGCCGCCGCCTCGCGCCAGCGCCCCTGGTCGGCCCGCACCTCGCGCAGCGCCTCGGCCGCCTGGCGCCAGGCCCCGGCGTGCGGCTCCAGCAGCTCGGCCGCCTCGGCCAGCATGCCGCTGCGCCGGTAGTCCTGGGCCAGCTCCAGCTCGATCTCCCCCCGCCGGGCCGGGTCGAGCAGGCCGGAGACCAGCATGTTCCGGTGGAGGCGGATGGCCCGCGACAGGTCCCCGGTCCGCCGGAAGAGCGCGCCCAGCGCCAGGTAGGTGTCGAGCGCCTGCGGGGTGCCGAGCCGGGCCGCGTCGGAGAGCGCCTCGATGGCGGCGTCGGGGTCGTCGGAGATCATGGAGCGCACGCCCGCCAGGATGGCCTTGGCCTCGCGGCGCCGGCGGCGGTGGCGGCTCATGGCGAGGAGGATCACGCCGAGCGCCGCCGCCGCGGCCACCACCTCGGCGAGCTGGCGCTCGGTGAGCTCCACCGCCTCTAGCCCGGGCCCTCGAGGAAGCCGGCGCGGACCTTCTCCCAGCTGCTGTCGAGGTGGTCCACCATCACCCGGATGTCGGCCAGCACCGGCATGAAGTTGTTGTCTCCCAGCCAGCGCGGCACCAGGTGCCAGTGCAGGTGGTCGACGATGCCGGCCCCTCCCGCCCGGCCGAGGTTCATGCCCACGTTGAGGCCGTCGGGCCGGTAGGTGGCCCGCAGCACCGCCGCGGCCTTCCGCAGCAGCTCCTGCAGCCCGGCCCACTCCGGCGGCGGCAGGGCGTCCAGGTCGGCGCCGTGCCGGCGCGGCACCACCATGAGGTGGCCGGAGGTGTACGGGAAGCGGTTGAGGATGACGAAGGCGTGCTCGGCCCGGTGGACGATCAGGTGCTTGCGATCGTCCGAGGGTGGCGACGCCGGGAAGTCGCAGAAGATGCAGCCGGCCGGCTTCTCGCCGGCGATGAACTCCATCCGCCACGGCGCCCAGATCGGCCGCTCCATGCCCGCCCCCTACCGCGACAGGAAGTAGAGGCCGGGCTGGCGGGCGTCGCTGGCCTCGGCCGACAGCTCGGCTCGCACCGCCTGCGCCACCGCCCGCGCCCCGCCGCTCATGAGCTGCTCGAGGAAGCGGGCCCCGTCCTCGGGCGGGTAGACCAGCGACGGCTGGCCGGACTGGCCGGCCTCCTTCATGGCCAGGTCCACGGCGGCGTAGAAGTTGCCGAGCTCGTCGACCAGCCCCAGCTCCTTGGCGTCCTCGCCGGTGATGACCCGGCCGTCGGCGACGGCGCGGACCTCCGCCTCCGGCAGGTTCCGGCCCCTCACCACCGCGCCGAGGAACTGCTCGAAGATCCGGTTGGTGGTCTCCTGCCAGTAGGCCCGCTCCTCCGGCGACATCTCGCGGAAGGGGCTCCCCATGTCCTTGAGCTTGCCGCTCTTGATGGTCTCGAACTTGAGGTCGAAGCGGGCGATCAGCCCCTTGGCGTTGACGAACTGGCTGATGACGCCGATCGAGCCGGTCAGCGTGCCGGGCTCGGCCACGATCCGCGTGCAGCCCACCGCCACGTAGAAGCCGCCCGAGGCGGCCAGGTTGCCGAGCGAGCAGACCACCGGCTTCCTCTTGCCGGCCTTGCGGACCTCCTCGTTGATCTCCTGCGACGGGGCCACCGCGCCGCCAGGCGAGTCGATGCGCACCAGGATGGCCTTGATGGAGTCGTCGTCGGCGAAGCGGCGGAGCTGCTTCATGACCTTCTCGGAGTCGACGCCGCCCGGCCCCCCGCCGATGGTCCCCTTCACCTCCACCACGCCGAGGCGCGGTCCGCTGGTGAGGTGCGGCGCCTCGCCCTTCACCACCCCGTAGGCCAGGGCCAGGAAGCCGAAGAAGACCAGGAACAGCCCGCCGAAGATCGAGCCGACCACCGCCAGCGCCAGCCGGTCGCGGCGGGGCGGCACCGGCGGGGCCACCACCGGCGGCGGAGGTCCCCAGCCGGGCGGCGGTCCCCACCCCGGCGGCGGTGCACCCCATGCTGCGGGGGGAGGCTGGGGCGGCGGGAGCGGGGGCGGCGGCTCGGCCGGCGCGGCCTGCGGGGGTTGGACGGGCGTGGTGGGGAGCGGTTCGGTCGGGTCTTTCGGGTCCATGCGCCTGCGAGGTAATCACGCGCGGCCCGGGCCCGCAACTGGAGGTCCCCGCGGTCCCAATGAAAAGGGCGGCCCGCCGAGGCGAGCCGCCCTGCTTCCTTCCCGGTCCCGCCTGGCGGGGCCGCCGGCTACTTGCGCCGGTTGAACTTCTCCATCAGGTCGCCGAGCCTCGCCCGGCCGTCGCCCTGGCGGCGGAGGTACTCGCGGTAGTCCTCCTCGCCGCCGTCGCGGTTGAGCGCCTTGATCGAGAGCGCCACCTTGCGCTCCTGCAGGTCCATGTCGATGACCTTGACCTCGATCTCGTCGCCCTCCTTGACCACGTCGCGGGGGTTCTCGACGCGCTCGTCCTTCATCTCGGAGACGTGGACCAGCCCCTCGATGCCCGGCTCGACCTCGACGAAGGCGCCGAAGTCGGTGACCTTGGTGACCTTGCCCTTGAGGCGCGAGCCCACCGGGTGACGCTCGGTGAGCGTGGTCCACGGGTCGGCGGCCAGCTGCTTGATGCCCAGGCTGAAGCGCTCGTTCTCCACGTCGATGTTGAGGACCACCGCCTCGACCACGTCGCCCTTCTTGAACTTCTCGCCGGGGTGCTTGATGCGCTCGGTCCAGGAGATGTCGGAGACGTGCACCAGGCCGTCGATGCCCTCCTCGACGCCGACGAAGATGCCGAAGTCGGTGACGTTGCGGACCTCGCCGCGGATGACCGAGCCGATGGGGTACTTGTCCTCGAGCAGCGTCCACGGGTTGGCCTCGATCTGCTTCATGCCGAGGCTGATGCGCTTGGCCTTGGGGTCGATGTCGAGCACCACGGCCTCGACCATCTCGGCCTGGTTGACCAGCTTCGAGGGGTGCTTCACCCGCTTGGTCCAGCTCATCTCGGAGACGTGGACCAGGCCCTCGACGCCCTGCTCGAGCTCGATGAAGGCGCCGTAGTCGGTGAGGCTGACCACCTTGCCCTTGACCCGGGTGCCGACCGGGTACTTCTCGTCGGCGCGGTGCCACGGATCCTCCTGGATCTGCTTGAGGCCCAGGCTGACCCGCTCGGTGGCCGGGTCGAACTTGAGGACCATGACGCGGACCTCCTGCCCGACCTCGAACATCTCGCTGGGATGCCCGATGCGGCCCCACGACATGTCGGTGACGTGCAGCAGGCCGTCGATGCCGCCCAGGTCGATGAAGGCGCCGTAGTCGGTGAGGTTCTTGACCACGCCCTCGAGGATGGCCCCCTCCTTGAGGTTCTTGAGGGTCTCCTTCTTGAGCTCCTCGCGCTCCTTCTCGAGCAGCACGCGGCGCGACAGGACGATGTTGCCGCGCTTCTTGTTGAACTTGATGACCTTGAACTTGAACTTCTCGCCGATGAGCTTGTCCAGGTTGCGGACCGGCCGGATGTCGACCTGGGAGCCGGGGAGGAAGGCCTTCACGCCGATGTCGACCGAGAGGCCGCCCTTGACGCGCCCGACGATGATGCCCTCGACGAGCTCGTCGCGCTCGCACGCGGCGGAGATCTCGTCCCAGATGCGCATCTTGTCGGCCTTCTCCTTGGAGAGGACGACCATGCCGGTGTCGTTCTCGCGGGACTCGACGAGAACCTCGACCTTGTCACCGATCTTGACGCCGGGCTGGCCGTCCGCCCCCGGGGCGAACTCGCCCATGGGGACCTGGCCTTCCGACTTGTAGCCGATGTCGATGACCGCGTAGTCCTTGGTCAGCTGGATGACCGTGCCGCTGACCACCTTGCCTTCCTCGACGGGGCCTGCGCTGGCCTCGCTGGCGGCGAACATCGCGGCGAAATCCTCGACCTCGACCTCGGGCGTACCGGGAGTCTGATTCTCCATGCGTTTGGGCTCTTGCCTTTTCGGAGGGCGCCGACCGGGGGGAGCTGAAGGGCCGCCGCCGCTGCGTGTTGCCCCTGGTGGAGGTTCACGCGGCCGGACCCGGGGATCGAGGCCCACCGCGGGCACCGGGAACGTCCCGGCACCATGAAAGAGCGCGCAAGCTACACGCCCCAAAATGACCCGTCAATAGGGGGAGGCCGCCGAGCCGGGCCGCAGCCGTTCAGGCCGCGCCCGCCGACTGGCTCTGCAGGCCGCGCAGCCAGCCGGCCACCCCCTCCACCACCCAGTCCGGCGTCGAGGCGCCCGCCGAGAGGCCGACCAGCTTGCAGCCGTCGAACCACTCGGGGCGGAGCTCCGCCTCGGTCTCGACGTGCCAGGTGCGGGGCTGGATGGCCCGGCAGATCTCGGCCAGGTGGCGGGTGTTGGCGGAGTTCTTCCCGCCCACCACCACCACGGCGTCCACCTCGGCGGCCAGGGCGCGGGCGTCGGCCTGGCGCTCCTCGGTGTCGTTGCAGATGGTGTTGACGGCCCGGACCTCCTTGTGGCGCAGGGCCAGCGCGCCCACCAGCCGCTCGAAGTCGGCGCCGATGCAGGTGGTCTGGGCGATGACCGCCACCTTCTTGTCCTTGATGGCCGGCACCGCCCCGCCCGGCTTGACCACCGTGCAGGGCCCCTCGGCGTAGGAGACCACCCCCTTCACCTCGGCGTGGTTGGCGTCGCCGACGATGACGAGGTGGTAGCCCTGCCTGGAGAGCCGCTGGGCCATGGCCTGCGGGTACTTCACGTAGGGGCAGGTGCCGTCGACCACGGTGAGGCCGCGGGCCTCGGCGGCCTCCAGCTCCGTCTTCACCGCCCCGTGGGTGCGGACCACCACGGTGGTGCCGGACGCGACCTCGGCGATGGCGTTGACGGTCCCCACCCCCTTGTCGCGCATGCGGGCCACGGCCTGGGGGTTGTGGATGATGGGGCCGAGCGTCACCACCGGGCCGGCCCCCTGGTCGGCCACCTGCATCACCTGGTCGACGGTGCGGCGCACCCCCCAGCAGAACCCGGCGGTGCGGGCGATCTTCACGTCCATCCGGTCACCTCGAGGGTCTCATATAACGCCGCCACGCCGCATCACAACCTGGCAGCCCCGGCCCAGGCTACTTGTCGCCCCGATCGCCGACGAAACAATCCTTTCGAGCTCCGTGAGCGTCGACGACTGGTAGACGAACGCGTGTGCCACCGAATCCACCGTGGTCACGTGGACGGCTGCGATGACGACGTCATCGAGGTTCGGTCCCGCCGCCGCGATGGCACCGTTCCGGACGAACCACCAGTCGAGCGGATGGGCGGTCTGCCAACCAGGAGCGCGGGGGCCTGACAGGATCAGGTCGGCCGTGGCGGCGGTCAGGATGGTGACGGGCGCGCTGCCGTCGGGTTCCAGGCCGGGCCCACCCATGGCCAGGCCGAGCAGGCGGTCGCCGGGGGGGAGGTTCTTGAACGGAGAGTAGCCGTCGTAGCCCGGTGTCTGCCACGCGCGATAGTCGAAGGAGCACCTCGAGAGGAGGGAGGTGTTGAGCACGGCCGGGTTGCCGGCAAGGTCCGTCATCCCTGAGAGCAGGACGTCGATGTGCTCGGGTGGGGCGACCGGGACCCGTACCGTCAGCTGATGCCCGGTGCCGTCGAACTCGACCGACTTGACGAGCTGGCCAGAGACGCTTCCTCGCACGGTCAACCCCTGGTCAATCGAGGCCGGGTCGATGCGGTCGTCGAACGTGAGGATGATCGGGTCGTCGACCCGGGCGTCGATGTTGGGGGCGTGCCCCTGCTGGCAACGGTAGAGCGTTGGGCTGGTTCGGTCCACGAAGAGCGTGGAGCGCGCTGACGAGAAGGACTCGCCGCCTCGAGTGGCCTCGGCGTGGACCTCGCAGCCAAGATCGGACGACTCGGGAACGCCCCGCGTATCGACCGTGAGGAGGTAGGGCGAGCGCCCGTCCGTGGACGCCATCTCCCGCGGGACGCCACAGATGCTGAGCGTGACCTGGTCGGCAAGCCCTCCGGTGACCAGGACCGTGTAGCCGGCCATGCCACTGGTGTAGACGGGCTCCACGGGCGCCAGGGCGACCACCAGGGGCATGGCGACATAGCGGACGTCGGTGGCGGCCCTGTTGCCTGCGGGGTCCGTGAGGTTGGCGGCGACCTGATTCCGGCCCGGGTCCACCACCGAGATGCGGGGGGTGCCGCCCCTGGCCCGTACCCGACCCGCCGGTTACGCCACGGCAATCCCGGTACAGGTCGACTGGAGACACAGGTACCCGCCAGCGCAGCCCACCTCTTCGCACGGGCGCGGTGGCTCGGAGCTGCACGCCGCAAGGCCGACGAGGAGTGCGAGCAGCGCGGATGAACGCAGTCGCCCCGAGCGTGGCCGAGCGGCCTGCTCCCGCGGCTGTTCGTGGGACGTGGGCACGGCAACTCCTTGCCGGTGATCGACCGCACTGGAGACGACAGGTACAGCCAGAAGGTCCGTGGAGGCCCGCCATTGATGCCACGGAGAGTGCATGGGTACAAGGCCGGGGAGATGCCGACCCTCCCGCCAGCTCGGGAAGGTGCGCCGAGGCCTACTTCTCGCCCTTCTCTCCCACGAACCGATCCCTGTCGTCCTTGAAGAGGACGTTGAAGGTGGTGAGCGAGCCGTAGCAGCGGGTGACGTACTGCTGCAGGTCCACCTTCTCGGCGTCGGTGAGCTTCTCGTGGGCGTTGAGCTTGGCCTCGAGCACCCGCAGCCGGTCCCGGATCATCACCACCTTGTGGAGCAGGGCGTCGAGCGGGATCTCCTTGGCCTGCGCGGCCGGGTCGCCCGGCTTCAGCAGGATGGTGCCTCCCTCCCACTTGTTGGCCAGCCGGACCTCGGCGGTCTCCTCGTGCAGCACCTCTCGGATGGCCTGGGCGAACTCCTCGCGGGTCATGTCGGTCAGCTCCTCGGGCAGCGGGGTGGAGGCCGGCGCCGGCCGGGCCACCGGGACGAAGGTGGTGACGGGGTGCGCCTCGCCGGGCCGGTGCACGACCACCGGCCGCAGGGTGGCGGGGCGGCGCCGGTGCTCCGGCTCGGGCGGCGGCGCGGCCGGGACCGCGGCGTCGCGGGCCAGGTACCGCTCGCAGGCGGGGGCGCTGGCCGGGAGGTCGCCGATGCGGACCAGCAGCCGGCAGGGGCCGACCGGGCCGCGCTCGTCGTCGGCCAGGTGGCGCCACAGCCGGCAGCTCCCGCACTGGCGAGGGCCGGCGGGCGCCTCGATCACCGCGCCGCTCCGCGCCCCGCGAGGCAGGCCTCGACCTCGCGCGCCAGCTGCTCGACCACGCCGGCCAGGTCCAGCTCCGAGCTGTCGAGGATCCTCGCGTCGGCGGCCGGCTTGAGCGGCGCCACCGCCCGCTCGCTGTCGTTCCGGTCGCGCCGGCGCTGGTCCTCCAGCACCTCCTCCAGGGAGGAGCCGTCGCCCTTCTGCTGCAGCTCGGCGAAGCGGCGCTGGGCCCGCTGCCGCTCGGCGGCGGTGAGGAAGATCTTCAGGTCGGCGTCGGGGAACACCACCGTGCCGATGTCCCGCCCCTCCAGCACCGCGCCCCGGTTCTCGGGGGCCAGCGCCAGCCGCCGCTGCAGCTCGAGCAGCCCGGACCGCACCACCGGCCGGGCCGAGACGGCGCTGGCGCCCAGCGACATGGGGGGCGTCCGGATGGCCTGCGAGACGTCCTCGCCGCCGAGCAGCACCTGCTGCGAGCCGCCCGGCGTCGCCGGGGGCGCGAAGCGGATCTGCAGCGACGGGAGCAGGCGCTCCAGCCCGGCGTCGTCGTCGAAGGCGATCCCCTGCCGGCTGGCCGCCAGCGCCACGGTCCGGTAGATGGCGCCGGTGTCGACCAGGGCGAAGCCGAGCCGGGCCGCCAGCAGCCTCGAGGCGCTCGACTTGCCGGCGCCGGCGGGACCGTCGATGGCGACGATGAAGGGCCGCATCAGGCCAGCACCTTGGCGAGCGCGGCCAGGGCACGGGCGTTCTCGGCCGGCAGGCCCACGGTGAGGCGCAGCGCCGACGGGAAGCCGTAGCCGGCCACCGGGCGGACCACGATCCCCTCGCGCAGCAGCAGCTCGAAGAGCGCCGGGCCGCTCCGGCCGGCGAAGTCGGCCAGCAGGAAGTTGCCCTGCGACGGGGCCACCACCGCTCCCAGCGCCTTCAGCCCGGCCTCCAGCCGGGGCCGCTCCTCCCGCACCAGGGCCCGGCTCTTCTCCACGTGGTCGGTGTCGCCCAGGGCGGCCACCCCGGCGGCCTGCGCCACCAGGTTGGTGTTGAAGGGGGCCCGGACCCGGTCGAGGAAGCCGACCAGCTCGGTCCGCGCCACGCCGTAGCCGAGCCGCAGCCCGGCCATCCCGTAGATCTTGGAGAAGGTGCGGAGGATCACCAGGTTGGGGAAGCGCTTGCGGAGCGCCAGCGAGTCCGGGAAGCCGTGGGCGTCGACGAACTCGAGGTAGGCCTCGTCGAGCACCACCAGGGTCGACTTGGGCATGGCCTCGAGGAACGGGACCAGCTCCCGCTCGGTGAACCAGGTGCCGGTCGGGTTGTCGGGGTTGGCCAGGAAGACCAGCTTGGTGCGCGAGTTGACGCGCGCCTTGAGCCCCTCGAGGTCGTAGTGGAAGCGGGCCTTCATGGGCGCCTCGACCAGCGTCCGGCCGTGGGCCTGGGCCGCCAGGCGGTAGGCCACGAAGCTCTGCGCCGAGGTCACCACCTCCTCGCCGTCGAGGACGAAGGTGCGGACCATCAGCTCGATCAGCTCGTTGGAGCCGTTGCCGACGAAGACCTCCTCGGGCGTGACGCCGAGGTGGGTGGCCAGCCGGTGGCGCAGCAGGTAGGCCGAGCCGTCCGGGTAGAGGTGGACCCGCGCGGCCGCCTCGCGCGCCGCGGCCAGCGCCAGGGGCGAGGGACCGAGCGCGTTCTCGTTGGAGGCGAGCTTGGCGACGCCGGTGATGCCCAGCTCGCGCTCGACCTCCTCGATGGGCTTGCCGGGGACGTAGGGGGTCAGCGAGGCGACGTTGGGCGGGACGAGGGCCATGGCTGGCCCGGCGTCATATCACGGCCCTCCGTCGACCCCCTACTCGTCCGAGGTGAAGACGCCGATGGCCCGGTACTTCCGGTACCGGTCGGCCACGATCTGCTCCGGGGAGAGCTGCCGGAGCTGCGCCAGGTGGCGGCGGATGGCCTCCCCGACGTTGCGGGCGGCCTGGGCGTGGTCGCGGTGGGCGCCGCCGAGCGGCTCCGGCACGATCTCGTCGGTGATGCCGAAGCCGGAGAGGTCCCGGGCGGTCAGCTTGAGCGCGTCGGCGCTCTTCTTGGCCTGCCCGGCGTCGCGGTAGAGGATGGAGCTGCAGCTCTCCGGCGAGATGACGTTGTACCAGGCGTACTGCAGCATCAGGATGCGGCTGGTGACCCCCAGCCCGAGGGCGCCACCCGAGGCGCCCTCGCCGATGACGGTGGAGATGGTCGGCACCGAGAGGCCCGACATCACCTCGAGGTTGACGGCGATGGCCTCGGCCTGGCCGCGCTCCTCGGCGCCGATGCCCGGGTAGGCGCCCGGCGTGTCGATGAAGATGAGGACCGGCAGGCGGAAGCGCTCGGCGAGGTCGAAGAGCCGGCGCGCCTTCCGGTAGCCCTCGGGACGGGGCATGCCGAAGTTGCGCACCATGTTCTCCTTGGTGCTGCGCCCCTTCTGGTGGCCCATCACCAGCACCGGTGCCCCGTCGAAGCGGGCGAACCCGGAGACGATGGCCCGGTCGGCGGCGAAGCGGCGGTCCCCCTCGATCTCGAAGAAGTCGGTGAAGAGCTGGTTCAGGTAGTCGAGCGTGTAGGGCCGGTTGGGGTGGCGGGCCAGCTGCACGATCTGCCAGGAGGTCAGGTCGCTGAAGATCTCGGCCTGGAGCTTGCGGGCCTTCCGCTCCAGCTTGAGGATCTCGTCGGTGAAGTCGACCTTGGCGCCGCCGGAGAGCTCCTTGAGCTCCGCGATCTTGGACTGCAGCGCCAGCAGCGGCCGCTCGAAGTCGAGGGCGAAGGGAGGCTTGATCACCGGCGCCTTATATCACGGCGCCCAAACGAGTCACTTCGACTCCCGCCACGCGTTGACGCGTCGCGCCAGCCCATCGGCGTCGACCGGCGGTGCCAGCCACTCGACCCCCGGCTCGCGCCGCAGCCAGGTCACCTGGCGCCGCGCGTACTGGCGGTGCGCCGCCTGCACGCGCCGGATGGCCTCGTCGAGAGGCAGCCGCCCTCCCCTCACCTCGATCGCCTCGGCGTAGCCGATGGGGAGGCGGGCCGGCGGCGCGCCGCCGAAGCGCTCGACCAGCCAGTCCGCCTCCTCGAGCAGGCCACCGGCGAACATGGCCTCGACCCGGGCCTCGAGGCGGGCCCGCAGCTCGAGCCGCGGCGGATCGATGGCCAGGAAGAGGGCGCGGTGCCGCTGTGGCCGGAAGGCGTGGGCGGCGTGGAGCGCCGACTGGGTCCGCCCTCCGGCCGCGATCTCCAGCGCCCGGACCACGCGGACGAGATCGTTGGGCCGGATGCGGGACGCCGCCCCGGGGTCGACCCGGGCCAGGCGGGCGTGGAGCGCCGGCCGCCCCAGCGCCTCCGCCTCGGCCTCGAGGCGGGCGCGCAAGGCCGGATCGCGCCCCGGGGCCTCGACCACGCCGTGGAGGAGCGCCCGCAGGTAGAGCCCGGTGCCGCCCACCACCAGCGGCAGCCGGCCGCGCGCCTCGACGGCGGCGATGGCGCCGTCGGCCAGCGCCACGAAGCGGGCCGCATCCATGGCCTCCCCGGGCTCGGCCACGTCGAGGAGGTGGTGCGGGACCGAGGCCCGCTCCTCCGCCGTCGGCTTGGCGGTCCCGACGTCGAGGTGGCGGTAGAGCTGCTGGGAGTCGGCGTTGACGATCTCGCCGCCGAGGCGGCGCGCCAGCTCGACCGCCAGCGCGCTCTTGCCCGAACCGGTGGGCCCGGCGACGACGACGATCAAGGCGACTTCGCGGTGGCCGCCGAGGCGGATCGCCTGACGCCGAGCGCGGCCTCGACCCTGGCCCTCAGGAAGCCGCTGGCGCCCCTGGTGTAGCCGCGCTCGATGGAGAGGATGGTCCCGTCCCGCCCGATGAGGAAGGCCGAGGGCAGCGGCGCCTGGTCGCCGAGGTAGCGCCGGGCCAGCAGGTTGAAGCGGTCCGAGAGGACCGGGTAGGCGGCGTGGTGGTCGGCCACCAGCCTTCGCGCCGCAGCGATTCCGTCCTCCTCCCTGTCGATGCTGACGCCCACCACCCGCAGCCCCATCGACCGGTACCGGGTGTCGAGGTCCACCAGCAGCGGCAGCTCCTCCCTGCAGGGGCCGCACCAGGAGGCGAAGAAGCTGAGCAGCACCACCCGGGCCTCGTCGTCCTCGCGCTCCTCGCCCGCCAGCGACTGGAGCGAGAGCCAGTTCACGCCGGCCGCCTCGGGGTTGAGGACCCTGAGCGAGAAGCCGGGCGCCTGGCCGCCCACCACCGCCTCCTCGGGCTCGGCTGCCACCGGGGCGGCCACGGCCAGGCCGACCAGGAGCGCCAGGGCGCGCGCCGCGCTCGTCCCCGGCGTCATGGCGCCAGCTCCCGCAGCCGTGCCACCAGCCCGGCCAGCGCCACCGGCGTCTCGACCCGCGTCGCCAGGTCCTTGAGCTTCGCCTCGCCGGCGGCCACCTCCTGCCCGCCCAGCACCAGCGCGAAGCGGGCCTCGACGCGCTCGGCCTGCTTGAACTGGCGCGCCAGCTTGCCGCCCCGGGCGTCGAGATCGCAGGCCACCCCGGCCTGGCGCAGCTCCGAGGAGATCCGGAGCGCGGCCGCGGCCCCGGCGGCGTCGGCCGAGACCAGGAAGACCACCGGGCGGCGCACCGGGATGGGGCGCCCCAGCGCCTCGAGGATCAGGGCGAGCCGCTCGACGCCGAGGGCGAAGCCGACGCCGGGCGTGGGCGGACCGCCCAGCGTCTCCACCAGCCCGTCGTAGCGCCCGCCGCCGGCCACCGCCGACTGGGAGCCCAGCGCGCCGCTGGTGAACTCGTAGGCGGTGCGCACGTAGTAGTCGAGCCCCCGCACCAGCCGCGGGGAGATGCTGTAGGGCACCCCGAGCGCGTCGAGGCCGGCGCGCACCTCGGCGAAGTGCACCCGGCACGGCTCGCACAGCCGGTCCAGCAGCCGGGGCGCCGCCTGCAGCACCGGCTGGCAGGTCGGCACCTTGCAGTCGAGGACCCGCAGCGGGTTCTTCTCGGTCCGCTCGCGGCAGGCGCCGCAGAGCTCGCCGGCGTGGCCGGCCAGGTAGGCGCGCAGGTCGGCCAGGTAGGCCGGGCGGCACTGCGGGTCGCCCACCGAGTTGAGCTCGAGCGACGCGCTCACGCCCAGCCGGGAGAGCCAGTCCTGCACCATGGCGATCTGCTCGGCGTCGATGGCCGGCTCGGCGATGCCGAACGCCTCCACGCCGATCTGGTGGAACTGGCGGTAGCGCCCCTTCTGCGGCCGCTCCCGCCGGAACATCGGCCCCATGTAGAACCACTTCTGCGGCCCCTCCACGAAGGCGCCGTGCTCGATGAAGGCGCGGATGGTGCCGGCCGTCCCCTCCGGCCGCAGCGCCAGGCGGTCCTCGCCCTTGTCCTCGAAGGCGTACATCTCCTTGCTGACGATGTCGGTCTGCTCCCCGACGCTGCGGGCGTAGAGCTGCTCCGGCTCCACCACCGGCGTGCGCACCTCGCGGTAGCCGTAGAGGGCGAAGACCTCGCGGGCCACCGCCTCCAGCTCCTGCCACCGCCCCACCGCAGCGGGCAGGATGTCGTTCATCCCCTTCACGGCGCTGATCTTCGTGCTCACGCGTCCCCCCGACCGCCGATGGGCTCGCCGACCCGCACCCGCGCCCCCGGCCTGAGCCGCTCGGAGAGCCTCACCCGGCCCGGCTCGAACACCAGGATGACCGTCGAGCCCATCTCGAAGGCCCCCAGCTCGGCCCCCTTCTCGACCGGCCGGGGCGGCGCGTAGTCGCCGCGCTGCATCGTCCTGGCCCCCGGCTGGTCGGTGAGCGGCACGGCGGCGTCGTAGCTGGCCCGCACCCGCCCCACCACCGTCGCGCCCACCGCGACGATGGCCACCAGCCCGAGCGGCGAGTCGAGCAGCGTCACCAGCCGCTCGTTGACGGTGAAGAGGCCGGGCACGTTGGCCACCGAGGCGGGGTTGACCGGCCAGAGCCGCCCGGGGACGTAGCGCCAGCCGGTGATGCCGCCGGCGAGCGGGAAGTGGATGCGATGGTAGTCCTGCGGCGAGAGGTAGAGCGTGGCCCAGGCTCCGCCCTCGAGGCGCCGCGCCAGCTCGCCGTCGCCGAGCAGGGCCGCCAGCGTGTACTCGATCCCCTTGGCCTGGAGGAGCCTCCCGCCGCCGGCCAGCCCGGCCTGGGAGACCCGCGCGTCGACCGGCGAGACCACCAGGTCCTCGCCCGGCGCGATGGGGCGCAGCCCGGGCCGCAGCGGGCGCGCGAAGAACTGCCCGAAGGTCCGGTAGGTCTCGAGCGGCGGGCTGGCCGCCAGGTCGATGTCGTAGCGCCTGGCGAAGCCGCGCATGGCCGCCTGCAGCAGCCCAGCCGGTCCCTGCCAGTCGGTGAGCCGGCCCACCAGCCTCGACACGGCATTCTTGGGCACCGCGCGCATCGCGGCGATGAAGAGGCGATCGAGCATGGAGGTGCGAATTCTAGCAGAGGGCGCCCCGCGGCGTCGTTAGGATGGTTCCATGTGCCGCCTCTTCGGCCAGCACGCCCCACCTGAGCTCGATCGCTGCGAGCCGCTCTGCACCGCCCCCAATGCCTTGCGGTTCCAGAGCCACAAGCACCCACATGGCTGGGGAATCGCCTGGTACCAGGCCGGCCGGGTGCGCGTCGAGCGCGGGCTGCTGCCGGCCCACGCCGACGAGGCCTTCGTCGAGGCGGCCCGGGCCGCCCGCTCGTGTGTGGTCATCGCCCACATCCGCGACGCCAGCGTCGGCCCGGTGACCGCCGCCAACACCCACCCCTTCGTCCACGGCCGGTGGATCTTCGCGCACAACGGCACGGTGGCCCGCTTCAAGGACGTGGCCGGCGTCCGCGAGGAGATCGAGGCCGAGATCGACCCGGAGCTGCGGCGCACGCTGCGGGGCCAGACCGACAGCGAGCGCTGCTTCCTGGTGTTCCTGACGCGGCTCCGGGCCCGCGGCTCGATGGCGGCCGCGAGCCTGGCCGAGGTGAAGGTGGCGCTGCGCGCCACCACCGAGACCATCCGCCGCATCGCCGACCACCACGCCTCCCGCCCCTCCTCGCTCAACTTCCTGGTCAGCGACGGGCGGGTGCTGGCGGCCAGCCGGCTGGGCCGCGACCTGCACGTGGCCAGGGCGGCCGGGGCCGAGCGGGCCTTCGTGGTGGCCAGCGAGCCCATCGGGCACGCCGCCTGGAAGGTCGTGCCGGAGGGGGCCGTGATCGGGTACGCCGGGGGCGGCTGACCCGCTTCACCCCGGGACGGGGTGCACGCCGCTCAGGCCACCGGTGAGCCCGAGCGCCGCTCCCGCTCGGTGACCGCGAGATCGTGGAGCCGGCCGAGCGACCGGACCAGCGCACCGTGGCGCGGCCGCTCCGGCCAGGCGCCATGGCCACCCAGCACCAGCGTGACGCCGAGGGCACGGCAGCGCCGGCCGAGGGCCTCCGCCTGCCGGCGGAGCCCGAGGGCGTCGGCGGACGCCTCCGAGGCCGACACCGCCAGGAGCGCCACGTCGCCCTTCCCCAGCAGCCGCTCGACCTCGACCAGCGGGGTGCGCCGGCCGGCCCAGCGGGTGGACCAGCCCGCCTCGCGCAGCACCACCTCGACCAGCGAGAGGCCGAGCGTGTGATCGTCCTCCTCGGCGCAGGTGAGCAGGGCCACCGGCGCCTCGGGCGAGAGCGGGATGGACTCGCCGGCCCGCGCCAGGGCCCGGGCCAGCCGCTCCGAGGCCAGGTGCTCGTCCGCGATCGAGACGGTGCCTGCCCGCCAGCGCCGGCCCAGCTCGGCCACGGCGAGGCCCGCCCGCTCGGCGACGCGATACCAGGCGCCGGCCCGGGCCCGCTCGGCGAGGAGCAGCGCCGAGATGCCGAAGGTCTCGCGGGCATCGAGCAGGGCGTCGACCCACGGGTCGCCCTCGCGGGGGTCGCCGACGGCCTGGTGGCGCACCAGTCGCTCCACCTCCGCTCGGGCGAAGCGCCGGTGCCCACCCGCCGTCTTCTGGCAGGCGAGGAGCCCCGCGTCGGACCAGCGCTTGATGGCCGAGGGGCCCACGCCGGCGAGGCGGGCCACCTCCCGGGTCGACAGTAACTCGTCCATATCGCCCTCGCCCAGGCCCGACGGCTCGACCCGCTGTTGTTTCATGAGTCTCAGTATAACTGCGCATCATCCCCGGCTCGACCACAGCGCGCCATGGGCCCCATCTGGGACTCGCATATTCGCCTAAATCGTCCTACCTCTCCACCATGCTCGGACTCGCCATGGCCGAACGCGGCCTCCTCCCCCTCCCGGTGATCAGGCTCGGCATCCGGCGGCTGCTGCGGGAGCGGCTGGCCAGCGAGGCCCGGCGCCACCGGGATCTCGAGGCGACGCTCGACCGGTTCGTGCGGGACATGGCGACGAGCGAGATCGCCGAGGTGCCGGAGCTCGCCAACGCGCAGCACTACGAGGTCCCGCCTGCCTTCTTCGAGGCCGTGCTGGGTCGCCACCTGAAGTACAGCTGCGGCCTGTGGACGGAGGAGGCCCGGACCCTGGACGCGGCCGAGGCGGCCATGCTGGCCCTCACCTGCGAGCGGGCGGGCCTCGCCGACGGGCAGCGCATCCTCGAGCTCGGCTGCGGCTGGGGCAGCCTCTCGCTCTGGATGGCGGAGCGCCTGCCGGGTGCCCGCATCACCGCCGTCTCCAACTCGGCCCCGCAGGGCGAGTTCATCCGGGCCCGGGCCAGGGCCCGCGGCCTCTCCAACCTCGAGGTGCGGACCGCCGACGTCAACCGCCTCGATCCGGGGGCCCGCTTCGACCGGGTGGTGTCGGTGGAGATGTTCGAGCACCTGCGCAACTGGCCCGAGGCCCTGCGCCGGGTGGCGGGCTGGCTCGAGCCGGACGGCCGGGTCTTCCTGCACGTCTTCGCGCACCGTCGCTTCGCCTACCGGTTCGAGGCGGACGGCGACGGCGACTGGATGGCCCGCCACTTCTTCTCCGGCGGCATCATGCCCGTCCACGACCTCGCCGCCCGGATCGGCGGGCCGCTCCAGGTCGAGGCGCAGTGGCTGGTGCCCGGCACCCACTACGCCCGGACCGCGGAGGCGTGGCTGGAGCGGCTCGACGCGGCATGGCCGAGGGCGGTGGCCGCGCTCGCCGCCGGTCGGACCCGCGACGAGGCCGAGCGGCACGCCCACCGCTGGCGCCTCTTCTTCCTGGCCTGCGCCGAGCTCTTCGGCTTCGCCGGCGGGGAGGAGTGGGTGGTGTCCCACTCGCGGCTGAGGCCGGCCCGGGAGGCGCCATGAGGATCGCCGTGATCGGCTCGGGCGTCTCCGGCCTGGTCTGCGCCCACCTGCTCTCGCCCCGCCACGACGTGGTGCTCTTCGAGGCCGACGACCGGGTCGGCGGGCACGTCCACACCGTCGACGTGGCGGCGCCGGCCGGACCGGTGGCCGTGGACACCGGCTTCATCGTCTTCAACGCGCGGACCTACCCGTCCTTCCTCCGGCTGCTCCGGCAGCTCGGGGTGGGCTGGCAGGAGTCGGAGATGAGCTTCGCGGTGCGGAGCGATCGGCGCGACCTCGAGTACGGCGGGCAGGGCCTGGGCACCCTGTACGCGCAGCGCCGGAACCTGATCTCACCCCGCTTCCACCGGATGGTGCTCGACGTGCTCCGCTTCCACCGGGAGGCACGTGGGCTCCTCGACCAGGGGCCCGAGGTCGCGCTCGGGGGCTGGCTCCGGGCCCGCGGCTACTCGCCGGCCTTCGTCGAGGACCACCTCCTGCCCATGGTGGGCGCGGTCTGGTCCTCGAGCCGCGCCGGGGTGGAGGACTTCCCGGCCCGCTTCCTGGCCCGCTTCTTCGACAACCACGGGCTGCTCACCGTGAACGACCGGCCCACCTGGCTCACGGTGCGCGGCGGCTCGCGCACCTACGTGACGGCGCTCCTGGAGGCCTTCCACGGCGAGCTCCGCACCGGCTGCCCGGTGGACTCCATCCAGCGCGGGGACGGGTCGGTGCTGGTCCGGCCCCGCGGCGCCCGGGCCGAGCGCTTCGACCACGTCATCCTCGCCTGCCACGCCGACCAGGCGCTGGCGCTGCTGGCCGACCCCTCCCCCCTCGAGCGGGAGACGCTCTCCGCCTTCCCCTACCGCGGCAACGACGTCCTCCTCCATCACGACGAGGCGGTCATGCCGCGGCGTCGCCGCGTCTGGTCCTCCTGGAACTACCACCTCGACGACGAGGGCGGGGCCGGGGCGTCGGTCACCTACTGGATGAACCGGCTGCAGCGCCTGGCCGGCGAGCGGCAGTACTTCGTGACCCTCAACCGTCCCGGGGCGGTCCGCCCGGAGCGCGTGATCCGCAGCCTCCGCTATGACCACCCGGTCTTCACCGCCGCCGGGGTGGGCGCCCAGGCCCGCCACCAGGACCTGATCGATCACCGGCGCACCTCCTACTGCGGTGCCTACTGGGGCAACGGCTTCCACGAGGACGGCGTGGCGAGCGCCGAGCGTGTCTGCGAGCGCCTCGGCGCCGCGCGGCTGGAGGAGGCGGCATGAGGGGCGAGAGCGCCGTCTACCGCGGCACCCTGGCCCACGCCCGCCGCACGCCGCGGCCGCACGCCTTCAGCTACGGCGTCTGGCTCCTCTACCTCGACCTCGATGAGCTGCCGGGCCTGCTGGCCGGGCCCGGCCCCCTGCGGGCCGGGCGCTTCGGGCTCCTCACCTTCCGCCGCGAGGACTACCTGGGTGGCCAGGGCGACCTGGCCGAGGCGGCGCGCGCGCGGGTCGCGGCGGCGCTCGGCTTCCGCCCCGCCGGGCCGGTGCGGCTGCTCACCCAGGTGCGGTCGTTCGGCCGCGCCTTCAACCCGGTGAGCTTCTACTACTGCTTCGACGGCGACGGCCGATCCCTCCAGGCGGTGGTGGCCGAGGTCACCAACACGCCATGGGGGGAGCGGCACGCCTACGTGGTCCCCGCCGGCGAGGACGGCGTCGAGGCCACCGTGAGGAAGGCCTTCCACGTCTCGCCGTTCTTCGGCCTCGACCAGGAGTATGCCTGGCGGCTCTCGCCGCCGGGCGAGCAGCTGGTGGTGGAGATGCGCAACCACGAGGGCGGAGGCGAGGTCTTCCGCGCCCGGCTCGAGCTCCGGCGCCAGCCCTGGAGCGCCGCCGCCCTCTGGCGGGCGGCCCTCGGCCAGCCGCTGATGGCCTGGAAGGTCCCGGCCGCCATCTACTGGCAGGCGCTCCTGCTCTGGCTGAAGCGCACCCCCTTCCATCCCCACCCCGCAAGCGCCGCGGCCGAGGCCGCGAGGAGGCCGTGACCATGGACGTCGGCGAGAACACCCTCTCCCTCTCCCCGCCCCGGGCCGCCGCCAGCGCCTGGCGGCGCGCGGTCCTCGGCCGCCTGGGGCGGCTCGAGCGCGGCACCCTCACCGTGGAGGACGCCGGCGGCGTCGTGACCCTGGGCCAGCCGTCCGCCGACGGCCTGACGGCGCGGCTGGTGGTGCGGCGGCCCGGCTTCTGGCAGCGCGTCGCCCTGGGCGGATCGGTGGGGGCCGGGGAGTCCTACGCCGACGGTGACTGGGACACCGACGACCTCACCGCCGTGGTCCGCATCCTGGCGAGGAACCGGGCGGCGCTCTCCGGCCTGGACGGCGGCCTGGCCTGGCTCGGCCGGCCCGCGGCCAGCCTGTTCGCGCTGCTGCGTCGCAACACCCGCGCCGGCGCCCGCCGCAACATCGCCGACCACTACGACCTGGGGAACGACTTCTTCGCCCTCATGCTCGATCCCACCATGACCTACTCGGCGGCGGTCTTCGACCCGCCCGAGGCGTCCCTGGAGCAGGCCAGCCGGCGCAAGCTCGACCTGCTCTGCGGCAAGCTCGCGCTGCGCCCGTCCGACCACCTCCTCGAGATCGGCTCGGGCTGGGGCTCGATGGCCATCCACGCGGCCTCGCGCCACGGCTGCCGGGTGACCACCACCACCATCTCGCGCGCCCAGCACGAGGTCGCCACCGAGCGGGTGGCGCGGGCCGGGCTGGCGGGGCGGGTCACGGTGCTGCTCGAGGACTACCGTGACCTCACCGGCCGGTACGACAAGGTGGTGTCGGTGGAGATGATCGAGGCCATCGGCGCCGATCAGTACCCGACCTTCTTCGAGCGCTGCGCCGCCCGGCTCGCCCCGGGCGGCCGGCTGGCCGTCCAGGCCATCACCATCGCCGACCAGCAGTACGAGCGGGCGCGGCGCGAGGTGGACTTCATCAAGCGGCACGTGTTCCCGGGCGGCTGCATCCCCTCGGTGACCGCGCTGCTGGGTGCCGCCACCGCGGCCAGCGACCTGCGCCTGCGCCACCTCGAGGACCTGACGCCGCACTACGCCCGCACCCTGGCCGCCTGGCGGGACAACCTGTCGGATCGGCGGGAGGCGGTGGCGCGGATCACCACCGAGCGCTTCCGGCGGCTCTGGCACTTCTACCTCTGCTACTGCGAGGGCGGCTTCGCCGAGCGCTACGTGGGGCTGGCCCAGCTGGTGTTCGACCGCCCGGAGGGGGGCTGAGCCATGGTCCTCCTGCACCCACGGCGCCTCCTGGCCGCGGCCCTGGCCCTGGCCGCACCCCAGCTCGCGCCGGCGTCGGAGCCCGGCGCCTCCGATGCGCCGCGCCAGGAGCGCTTCTCGGGCGTGGCCCGCGGCCGCGACGGCCGGGTGCTGTACGTCGAGGAGCACCAGGTGCGCCGCGCCGGCGACCGGGTCCTGGCCGCCTCGACCACCTATCGGGCTCCGTCCGGCGCCGTCATCGCCGTGCTGGAGTCCGACTACGCCAGCGACCCGTGGGCGCCCAGCTATCGCTTCGAGGACCGCCGCACCGGCCGGGTCGAGGCGGTGGAGACCGGCCCGGCCGGCGCCACCCTCGAGGCCGGCGGGAGGCGCGCCCTCCTGGGTCGTCCCGGCCCGGGCCAGCCGCCGCTGGTGGGTGGCCAGGGACTCGACCAGCTGGTGCGGGCCCGCCTCGACGCCCTGCGAGCCGGACAGCGCCTGACCGTCGCCTTCGCCATCCCGTCTCGCCAGGAGGCGTTCGAGTTCCGGCTCCGGGCGCTTCCCGTGGAGGACGCCGGGGACGTGGTCCGGGTCCGGGTCGAGGTGGCCTCGTGGCTCCTGCGCCTGCTGGCGCCCCACATGGACTGCGACTACGACCCGGCCACGCGCCGGCTGCTCCGCTACCGCGGGCCATCCAACCTCGAGGGCGAGGGCGGAGCCCACCCGGACGTGGAGATCACCTACGACTACTCCGGCAGGCCGGACGGGGAGGTCGCGCTTGCCTCGCCGTGATCGGCTCGGCGCCGTGGCCGGCCTGGTCGGGGCGGCCGGCAACCTCCTCGGCGTCGCCTGGCTCCTGGATGCGCCCGGCGCCTACCGGCCGGGGGGCCTCGACGCCTGGGCCGCCAGCGCCCTGGCGCAGCCGCGCGCCACCGTGGCCAGCGCCATCGCCTTCATCCTCGGGCTCGTCGCCCTGGCCTGGTGGGCCCGCGCCGTGGGCCGACGCGCCGGCGGGAGCCTGGGGCGCGCCGGCGGGGCGGCCATGGCCCTCGGCGCCCTGCTCAACGCGGCCGGTTGCGTGACCCCGCTGGTGCTGGTGCTGCACGTCGCCCCGGCCTGTGGCCTCGGCGGGTGCGGGCCGGTGGCCAGGGCGCTGCTGGGGCTCACCCTCTCGCTCGACGCCCTCTTCAACCTGCTCTTCGGCGCGGGGCTGGCCGTCGCCGCCGTGGCCCTGGCGCGCCGCGAGCGGCGGCCGCTGCTCGGCGCCTTCGGCCTGGCCGCCGGCCTGGTGACGGTGGTGGTGAGCCTGCAGTTCGTCTCCGATGCAGCGGCCCGCTGGCTGGCCGTGGCCGGGCCGCTCTGGCTCGCCTGGGTCCTGGCCGGGAGCGTCCTGCTCTGGCGCGGGACGCCGGCCCCTCGCCGCATCGCTCCCGCGGGGGGGCCGTGATGGGCGAGGTGATGGCCACCGCGGCCGCGCTGGTCCTGGTCGGGATGGTGGCGCTCTGGGCGTGGAGCGTCCGGATCCGGGACGCCAGCGTGGTCGATCCCTGGTGGGGACCGGGCTTCGCGATGGTGGCCTGGTCCTCGGTGGCGGTGGCCGGCCCCTCGCCGCGCGGTCTCCTGCTGGCGGCGCTGGCGAGCGCCTGGGGCGTGCGGCTCGGTGCCTACCTCGCCTGGCGGCGGCGCGGCCACGGCGAGGACCGGCGCTACGCCGACATGCGCGCCCGGCATGGTGCGCGCTTCGCCCGGGTGAGCCTGGTGACCGTGTTCCTGCTGCAGGGAGCGATCATGTGGGTGGTCTCCCTGCCGCTGCAGGCGGGCGCCGCCCTGGGCCACGCCGCCCCGCTCGGTCCGCTCGACGCGATCGGGGCGCTGGTGGTCGCCGGCGGCGTCACCGTGGAGGCGGTGGCCGACGCCCAGCTGGCGCGCTTCCTCGCCGATCCCGGCCAGCGCGGGCGGGTGATGGACCGCGGGCTGTGGGGCTGGTCGCGCCACCCCAACTACTTCGGCGACTTCGTGGTGTGGTGGGGGCTCGGCCTGGTGGCGCTCGGGGCCGGCGCCTGGTGGGCGCTGTGCGGGCCGGCGCTCATGACGCTGCTGCTCATGCGGGTCTCGGGCGTGCCGCTCCTGGAAGGGACCATCGGCGAGCGGCGGCCCGGCTATGCCGCCTACGCCGCCCGCACCAGCGCCTTCTTCCCGCGCCCGCCGCGGCGTTGAGCCGGGCGGCTCCTCGACGGGCCATGCCGCTGCGCCAATCCGCCCCAGGTGCAGGCGCCCACCGACGCCCCAACAATCCAGTCGCCGGTCGGCTCCAGCTGGCGCGCTCGTGAATATGCTCTTGTCAACGGATGGTCTGGCCTGTTGGCCAGGGAGGTTGGCCCATGTCCGTGACGGATTGCGCCCAGCTCCGTGGAGTGGGTCTCACCCAGGCCGCCGGCACGGAGCGGCTCCGACTCGCGCCGTGGGTGGCGGCTCTGGCCGCCTGCCTGCTCGGGTGTGCCACGGTGCCGAAGGCCGCTCCCGAGGAGAGCGCCAGGGCCCGCGAGCTGGCGGTGCCGGAGGGGAAGGCCCTCGTCTACGTGTTCCGCGCCGGCCTGATGGCCGCCGCGAGCAACTTCAAGCTCTACGCCAACCAGGAGCTCGTCGGCGAGATCGCTTCCGACACGTTCTACGTGCTCGAGAGCGAGCCGGGCGACCTGCGCCTCGACTTCCCCTTTGGCAACAGCACGACCACGCTGAACCTGAAGCTCGAGGCGGGTCGCCGCTACTACGTGAGCCAGGCGATCGAGCGGACCTACCTGGTGCTCGTCTATGTCGACAAGGCGACGCTCACCCGGGTGAGCGAAGAGGATGGCGTCCGCGGCCTCGGGAACCTGATTCGCGTGGTCCAGCTCAAGTCGCACCAGGAGGAGGATCGGCTGGCCAGGGAGCGACAGGCCCCGGCCGACCGCGCGCTGGTCTTCGTCTTCTGCAGCCGCTGGCTGGCGCCGGGGGGCGACTTCGAGATCGCAGTGAACAGCCAGCCCGTGGGCAAGCTGCCGGCGCGTTCCTTCGTGGTCACGGAAGTCGCCCCGGGCCCGGTGTCGATCGCCACCAAGGCCGAGAACCAGGGAACACTGCAGGTCAACCTCCAGGCCGGCACCACCGCCTACGTCGAGGTCGTGCTCAAGATGGGCTTCCTGAAGCCCAGCGTGGAACTCACGCGGGTGCCAGAGGAGCAGGGACGGATGGCCCTCGCCGGGTTGCGCCAGGCCCCCCACCCCGGAACGGCCCCGGTCGCCGGGGAGAGGTCCGGCGACCGCCCTCCCGAGGCCACGCTCAAGGAGCCCGACCCGAAGTAGTCGCAGGTGTCGACCTGGAGGCGTTCGCCTGAAGCAGGTCCATGGGGTTGGGCCCGGACCGTGCGACCTGCCAGTCCGCCCGGTGGCCGCGACCCGGCTCAGGGTGGTGGCCACGCCGGGCCGCGCGCCGTCCGCGAGTCCGCGCGTCCTCGACCAACTCCCGACCCAGAGCAGTGCAAGTGAACGAAATCAACGGATTGAACGGGAGCTGCCCGAGGCCCCCGTCCGGCGGGCGAGCCTCGGGCCGCCCCGCGGACGACTCCAAGGCACGAGGCCCAACGGCGCAGGCCGACCGCAACGACTCTCGGTCAGGAGGCGAGGATTCGATAGCGGGACCTCGCCCGGGGCCTCGACGGGCGCCTCGCAGGGTGCTGCGCTTCCCGGGAAGGTGAGGTGGTCCCCATGGCCAGCAGCGATTCCCTGCCCGCCCGGCTCCGGGCCACGCCGGTGCTGGCCCTGCTCGGCGCCGCCGCACTGGCCGCGGCCGCCGACGACGCCTTCACCGCCGCCCGGCTCACGATGGTCTCCTCGCAGATCGAGGCCCGCGGCGTCCGCGATGCGCGCGTCCTCGACGCCCTTCGCCGCGTGGAGCGCCATCGCTTCGTCCCGGAGTGGCTGCGCGACCACGCCTACGAGGACCGCCCGCTGGCCATCGGCCACGACCAGACCATCAGCCAGCCCTACATCGTGGCGCTGATGACCGAGGAGGCGCGGGTGAAGCCAGGCGCCCGGGTGCTGGAGATCGGCACCGGCTCCGGCTACCAGGCGGCCGTCCTCTCGCTGCTGGCCGGACAGGTCTACACCATCGAGATCGTCGAGCCGCTGGCCACCGCGGCGGCGGCGCGCCTCGAGGCGCTCGGCTACCGCAACGTCACCGTGCGGGCCGGCGACGGCTACCGCGGCTGGCGGGAGCGGGCCCCCTTCGACGCCATCCTGGTCACCGCTGCGCCCCCGGAGATCCCTCAGCCGCTGCTCGACCAGCTGGCCGTCGGTGGCCGGCTGGTGGCGCCGGTCGGCGAGGGGGACCAGGAGCTGGTGGTGGTGGAGCGGACCGCCGCCGGGCTCCAGCGGCGGCGCGTCATCCCGGTCCGGTTCGTCCCCATGACCGGGGAGGCCCAGCGGCGCAGGTGACGGGCGCGGCCCGCCCGGCCCCGCCTTCACGGCGCCGGCGGCGCCAGCGCCCGGAGCCCCTCGGCCACGCCGCGGCACAGGTTGTCGATGAGGCTCTCCCTGGCGCTCGCCAGGTAGAGGTGCGGGGTGAGCGCCCAGGTCTCGCGCACCAGCCGCCGCGGCGTCGGCGGCGCGGCGCCGTCCCGCGCCAGGGCCGCCTCGAACATCGGCAGGACCTTGTCGGCGAGGCGCAGCGCCGTGTCCACCGCGAAGAGGGCGATGTCCGGCCTCACCGCGCGGAGCCGCCGCAGGAAGGCCCCCACCTCCGCGTCGGTGAGGTGCTTGGGCGGGCCCGACTTCAGCTCCAGGTAGATGAGCCGCCCCTCGGCCGAGGCGACCACGTCGAGGTCGCCCCCCACGCCCGGGGCCCCGGTGCGCACGCCGATGGCCACCTCGAGCCCGAGCCGCGACGAGAGCTCCCGCGCCACCCACCACTCGAGCGTCCCACCGAAGGACCGGGCGCGGACCAGCAGCCGGTAGCGGCCCCCCGGCCGGCGCTCGGCGAGGCCGAGCGCGACGCAGTCCTCGGCCATGGCCCTGGCCGGCACGGCGCCGAGGTAGCGCGAGGCCTCGGCGGGGAGGAAGCCGGCCGGCGCGAGGATGGCGCCGCGCAGGAAGAGGCGGAAGGCGTAGTGGCCGAGCCGCTCGGCGAGGGCGTCGAGCGCCGCCTCCGGCAGCGCCGGGTCGAAGGGCAGGTCCGGGCGGGAGAGGCGAGGCGCCAGCCCGCGCCGCACCAGCATGGCGAGGGGCTCGGAGGCCGGGGCGCGCCGGCCGCCGCGTGGCGCGGGGCCGGACGCCGCCTTCACCTCGAGCCGGCGAGCGTCGGGGCGCGTGGGCATGCGCTCATCCTACGCCCGGTGCCACCGGCCCTACTCCAGCCCCTGGATGGGGAAGTCCTTGGGGAAGCGGACCTCGTAGCGCAGCTCGACCACCCTGGTCTCCTGGGGCCCGAGCTGCAGCGCCCACCGCTTCACGCCCGGCCGGTCCGGGTCCTCGCCGGTGGCCGGCGTGGTGCCGTCGAGCAGCTTCACCTTGATGGCCTCGTCGCGCGGCACCGGCACCAGGTCGAGCAGGGTGAGCGTGACCGGCGAGGGGTAGCGGTTCTTGACGGTGGTGCGGACGTGGTAGCGCCAGACGTGGTCACCGCCCAGCAGCCCGGCGGTCTCGTGGCGCCGGTCCACCACGCGCCGCTCCAGCTCCAGGCGCGGGTCGGCGCCGAAGGCCAGCTTCAGCTCGCCGCCCGGGGGCGTTGCCGCCAGCGGGGCCCGGCCCACGAACTCGTCGCCCAGCGAGATGCGAGCCTGCCCTGGCAGGAAGGGCACGCCGGTCTCGTTGACGATGGTGGCGGTCAGGTAGGCGGTGGGATCGCTGCGCGGCGCGGCCGTCCGCGTCACGGTGGCCCGCAGCGCGTGGCGGGCCAGCGGCACGGTGCGGGTCCGGCCGGCGCCGTCCACCGTCTCCCGGCGCGGGGTGGTCCAGGTGGCGGCCAGCAGCCCCATGGTCGCCTCGGCCTGGTCGGGCGCGAGGACCGACACCTCCTCGTCCACTGCCTTCGGCTCGTGCTCGGCACCGGCCCGCTCCAGGGGGGCCGCGGCCAGCGCCGCCGGCGCCTCGGCCCGCTTCGACGCCCGGGGCATGGGCGTGGGCACGGGGTGCGCCCGCTCCAGCCAGCGCGACTCCAGCTCGGGCACCCGGAGCCCGCGCCCCGGCTCGGCCGTCGAGACCGCCAGGCGGGCGTCGGTCCAGTCCTCACCGGTCCGCTGCGACACCTCGCCCAGCAGCGACAGCTCGACGGCGCCGGTCTCGGGCGTGAGCCGCGCGTCCCAGACCGGCCGCCAGCCGGCGTTGGCGACGAGGTAGCTCACCTGCAGCTCCAGCGACCCGCCGCGCTCGGCGCTCAGCTCCACCGCGACCCGGGCGCTGGTGCCGCTCCGCTTGGCCTGCAGCTTGGCCAGGTCGTCCCGGGCCGCGGCCAGCTTGCGCGCCAGGTCGCGCCGCGACGCCTCCGCCCGGCGCACCTCGGCCGAGGCGGCCTCGAGCTGGGTCTCGACGAAGCCCACCAGGTCGGCCCACTCCCTGGCGCTCACCCCGCGCACGGCCAGGTTCTTGCTGCGCTCCTCCGAGTAGCTGGCGCGGAGCGACTCGACGAACTTGGCCCGGGCCCGGGCCTGGGAGATGCGGTCCTCCAGCGCGCGGTCCTCACCCTGGATCTGCTCCAGCCTGGCCTCGGCGGCCCGCACCTCGGGCAGCGCCAGCTCGGCCTGGGTGATCCGCTCCACGCCGACGCCGGCGACGCGGGCCCGGGCGGTGCCCTTCCCCTCCACGCGGAGGGAGTCGTCGTCGAGCCCGGCCGGCAGCCCGGGCAGGAGGACCCGGGAGTCCCCGGCGGCGATCTCGACGCGGGCCAGCCGGGTGACCCGGGCCCACCCGCGGTAGACGGTGACGGCGTCGACCTTCGACGAGGCGGCCAGGTCGGCGGCGGCGGCCCGCTCCGGGGCCGTGGCGGCGAGCAGGAGGACGAGGGCGATGGATCGGGACATGGCTGGCTCCTTGCGTGGTCTGCCGGGGTGAACGCGCCACCCCGTGGAACGATCTACCGAGGTGGGCTCCTGGCCAGGGCCACGGCCAGGGCGGCGTGGCGGGGACCGATCCCGGTGATGGAGATGCGCCGGGCGTTGGGGCGCCCGGCCACCTCCTCCAGGTGGATCTCCAGGCGCTGGGGCGGGGCCCAGCCGGCCACCTTGTCGGCCCACTCGACCACCAGCGCGCCGTCCCCCTCGAGCAGGTCCATGAACCCGGTGGCGTAGAGCTCGTCGAGGTCGGCCAGCCGGTAGAGGTCGGCGTGGTGGACGGGGAGGCGCCCACGGTAGGTCTGGACGATGGAGAAGGTCGGGGACGAGACGTCCCCTTCCTCCACGCCGGCCCCGGCGCAGGCGCCGCGCACCAGCTGGGTCTTCCCGGCGCCGAGATCGCCGCTGAGGGCCACCACGTCGCCCGGCCGGAGCGCCTCCCCGAGCCTGCGCCCGAGCCGCCAGGTGGCCGGGGCCGACCTCGAGGTGATCCGGCGGCTCACCCGCGCCAGCCCCACGGTCAGCGGCCCCACCGCGCCCAGACCTGGCCGATGGCCTCGCCGAGATCGCCGGCCAGCAGGCCGCGCTGGCCGAGCCGCGCCGCCACCAGGTCCCCGGCGGCGCCGTGCACCCAGGCCGCCACCCGCGCCGCGTCGAAGGGGCCGAGCCCGCCGGCCAGCAGCGCGCCGCAGAGGCCGGCCAGCACGTCGCCGGTCCCGCCGGTCGCCATCCCGGCGTTGCCGGTGGGGATCACCGCCGCCGGCCGGCCGGGCGCGGCCACCACCGTGCGGGCCCCCTTCAGCACCAGCACCACGCCCCACGCCGCCGCCCGGGACGCGGCCAGCCCGATCCGATCGGCCTGCACCTCGGCGACGGTCAGGCCGCAGAGCCGCGCCAGCTCGCCGGGGTGCGGCGTGAGGACCACCGGGGCCGGCAGCGTCCCCAGCCAGGCGGGCTCCGGGTCGAGCGCGTTGAGCGCGTCGGCATCGAGCACGGCGGGACGCCCCGCCGCGGCCAGCCAGCCTCGCAGCAGCGGGCCGGTCTCCTCGCCGCGGTGGAGCCCCGGGCCCGACCACCAGCGCGTTGGCGCTGCGCGAGGCGGCCAGCAGGGCCGGGAGGTCGGCGGGGCCGAGCGGGCCGGTGCCGGGCAGCCCGACGCTCATCGCCTCGGGCCGGCCCGCCAGCGCGAACGGCAGCACCTCGGCGCGCGCCGCCAGGGTCACCAGGCCGGCGCCACCGCGCAGCGCCCCGAGCAGCGCCAGGTGGGCGGCCCCGGTCTTGCCGGGAGCGCCGGCCACCACCAGCAGCCGCCCGGCGTCGCCCTTGTGGGCCTCCGCGTCCCGCGGCGGCAGCAGGGACCGCGCCTCCGCCTCCTCGAGGAGCCGGCACCGCTCCTCGACCTGGTCGAGCGCGGCCGGCGGCAGGCCGATGTCGGCCACCGTCACCGTCCCGGCCAGCGACGCGCCCGGGTAGAGCACCAGGCCGCGCTTCTGGAGGCCGAAGGTGACCGTGGCGTCGGCCTCGACGCAGGGCCCGAGCGGCCGCCCGGTGTCGGCCGAGAGGCCGGACGGGAGGTCCACCGAGAGCACCCGGGCGCCCTCCCGGCGAGCCGCGGCGATGGCGGCGATGGCCGCCGCCAGGCGCCCCTCCGCCGGCCGGGCCAGGCCGGTGCCCAGCAGGGCGTCGATCACCAGGTCGCCGGGGCCGGCGTCGAGCGGCGTCCCCTCGACGAAGGGCTGGACCGGCACGCCGGCCTCCAGCGCCCGCTTCGCCATGGCCGCGGCGTCGCCCGAGAGCTGGGCCGGCGGCGTGACCGCCACCACGCCGACCCGCCCCGCGGGCTGGAGCAGGCGGGCCGCGACCCAGCCGTCACCGCCGTTGTTCCCGCCGCCGCAGACCACCAGGAAGCGGCCGCCGGGGCGGGCCAGGTGGACCGCCCCCTCGGCCACGGCGCGGCCGGCCCGCTCCATGAGCGCGAGCGACGGGACGCCCAGCCCGTCGATCGCGGCGCGATCGATGGACCGCATCTCGGCGCTCCCCACCAGCCTCACGACCCCTCCAGCACCACCACCGCGGCGGCCACGCCACCGTCGTGCGTCAGGGTGAGGTGGGTGCGGGTCACGCCCAGCCGCCGGGCCGCCGACGCGGCGCGACCCGACAGCGCCAGGACCGGCGCCCGCCCCTCGACCCGCGTCACCTCGAGGTGCTGCCAGCTGACCCCGCGCGGCGCCCCCAGGGCCTTGACCGCCGCCTCCTTGGCGGCGAACCGGGCCGCGTACCGGGTGGCCCGGTCGCGCTTGGCCTCGCAGAAGGACCGCTCCGCCGGGGTGAAGCAGCGCTCCAGGAACCGCTCGGCCCGCCCGGCCGGGCCCTCCAGCATGCGGGCGATCCGCCCGATCTCCACCACGTCGATGCCGAGCCCGAGGATCACGGCCGCGCCTGCTTCAGCAGCTCCTTCATCTCCCGCACCGCCCGCTCCAGCCCCACCAGCACGGCCCGGGCCACGATGGCGTGGCCGATGTTGAGCTCCTCGATCTCGCCGACGGCGGCCACCGGCAGCACGTTCTGGTAGTTGAGCCCGTGGCCGGCCGCCACCTGCAGCCCCAGCTTCGCCGCCGCCTTGCAGGCGTCCACCAGCCGCCCCAGCTCCTTGCGCCGGTCGCTGGCCAGGCGCGCGTCGCAGTAGCGCCCGGTGTGGAACTCGACGGTGCTGGCCTCGGCCCGGTGGGCCGCCTTGACCTGGTCGAGGTCGGCGTCGATGAAGAGCGAGACCTCGATGTCGGCGTCGCGCAGGGTCTTCACCACCCGGCGGACGTGGTCGCGCCCGCCCACGGCGTCCAGCCCGCCCTCGGTGGTCAGCTCCTCGCGGCGCTCCGGCACCAGCGTGACCACCTCCGGCTTCACCTCGTAGGCGGTCTTCACCATCTCCTGGGTCGCCGCCATCTCCAGGTTGAGCCGCGTGGTCACCGTCTTGCGCAGCACCAGCAGGTCCCGGTCCTGGATGTGGCGGCGGTCCTCGCGCAGGTGGATGGTGATCTGGTCGGCGCCGGCCAGCTCGGCCAGGGCCGCGGCCGTGACCGGGTCCGGGTAGGCGGCCCGCCGCGCCTGGCGCAGCGTGGCCACGTGATCGACGTTGACTCCGAGGCGGGCGGACATGCCCGCATTCTATCCGAATCAGCCCAGCACGCGCCGGATCTCGGCGGCGATGCGGTCGGCGTGGGCCTGGATCCGCTTCCGGTCCGGCCCCTCCACCAGCACGCGCAGCTTGTTCTCGGTCCCGGAGGGGCGCACCAGCACCCGCCCCTCCCGGCCCAGCGCCTTCTCGGCCGCCGCCACCGCGGCGCCCACGGTGGGCAGCTGGGAGACCGGCTGCTTCTCCGCCACCGGCACGTTGACCAGCACCTGCGGGAACGGGCGGAAGCAGGCGGCCAGCTCGGAGAGCCGCTTCCCCTCCCGCTTCATCACCGCCAGCACGTTGAGCGCCGCGGCCACGCCGTCGCCGGTGGTGACGTGGTCGAGGAAGATGAGGTGGCCGGACTGCTCCCCGCCGAAGTTGTAGCCGTTGCGGCGCATGGCCTCGACCACGAAGCGGTCCCCCACCGCGGTCCGCACCACCTTGCCCCCCAGCGGCGCCAGGGCCGCCTCCAGTCCCAGGTTGGACATGACCGTCGCCACCACCGTCTTCTTGGCCAGCTGCTTGCCCGCCAGCAGCGCGCGCCCCACCAGCGCCATGATGGCGTCGCCGTCCACCACCCGGCCCCGCTCGTCGGCGAGGATGACGCGGTCGGCGTCGCCGTCGAGCGCCAGCCCCAGGTCGGCCTTGTGGCGCAGGATGGCGCGCGCCATCCCCTCGGGGTGGACCGCGCCGCACTGGTGGTTGATGTTCTTCCCGTTGGGAGCCACGTTGAGCGCGATCACCTTGGCGCCCAGCTCCTCCAGCACCGCCGGGGCCACCTGGTAGGCGGCGCCGTGGCCGCAGTCGACCACCACGGTGACGCCGTCGAGGGTCAGCCCGCGCGGGAAGAGGGACTTGAGGAAGACCACGTAGCGGCCGATGGCGTCGTCCACCCGCTTGGCCTTGCCGATCCGGTTGGCGGTGGGGCGCAGCCCGCCGAAGTCGGCCGCCCCGGCGCCGGCCCCGTCGACCACCAGCCGCTCGATGCGGAGCTCGGTCTCGTCGGGCAGCTTGAAGCCGTCGCGGGTGAAGAACTTGATGCCGTTGTCCTGGTACGGGTTGTGGCTGGCGCTGATCACCACCCCGGCGTCGGCGCGCATCGACTCGGTGATGAAGGCGATGCCCGGGGTGGGCAGCGGGCCGGTGAGCATCACGTCCACGCCCATGGAGCAGATGCCCGAGGCGATGGCCTGCTCCAGCATGTAGCCGGAGAGGCGGGTGTCCTTGCCGATGACGATGCGGTGGCGGTGGGGGCCGGAGCGGACCACGAAGGCCAGCGCGCGGCCCAGCTGGAGCGCCAGCTCGGCGGTCATGGGGTGGACGTTGGCGACTCCGCGGACGCCATCGGTCCCGAAGAGGCGGCGGCTGGCGGTCGCGGCGGGCAGGCTGGGCGTGGTCATGGCGTGCGGATGCTACCGCAGGCCGGCGGATTCCGCCAGCCCTCCGCAGCGCCACCGCCACCCGGGCGGCCTGCAGGGCCGGCGCCACGTCGTGGACCCGGAGCAGCTCGACGCCGGCCAGGACGCAGGCCGTCACCGCGGCCAGCGTCCCCGGGAGCCGGTCCTCCACCGGGGCGCCGGTCAGCTCGCCGATGAACCGCTTGCGCGACGGCCCGACCAGCAGCGGCCGGCCCAGCGACCGCAGCTCGCCCACCCGGGCCAGCAGCTCCACGGTCTGCGCCGGGGTCTTGGCGAAGCCCAGCCCCGGGTCGAGGATGATCCGCTCCTCCCGGAGGCCCGCCGCGGCGGCCCGGTCCAGCGCCTGTCGCAGCTCGGCCGCCACCTCCTGGAGCAGGTCGGCGTAGGTGGCGCGGCTGGCCATGTCGACGGGCGTCCCCCGCGTGTGCATCACCACCGCCGGCACCCCGGCCGCCTGCGATCACCGCCGCCAGGGCCGGGTCGGACAGGCCGCTCACGTCGTTGACGAGGTCGGCCCCCGCCTCGATGGCCGCCCTGGCCACCTCGCCCTTGCTGGTGTCCACCGAGATGGGGAGGCGGAAGCCTCGCGCACGCAGCCGCTCGATGACCGGCACCACCCGCCGCCGCTCCTCCCCGGCGCCCACCGGGGTCGCCCCGGGCCGGGTCGACTCGCCGCCCAGGTCGACCAGGTCGGCCCCCTCCTCCGCGAGGCGCTCGGCGTGGGCCACGGCGGCGTCGAGCGCGAGGAAGCGCCCGCCGTCGGAGAAGGAGTCGGGGGTGACGTTGACCACCCCCATGAGGAAGGGGCCAGGCCCCTCGAAGAGCCTGGCCCCGATCTGCAGCCGCACGTCGAGCCCGTCCCTCAGGCCTTGCCCGGGGCGGGCACGCCCGGACCCGCGGCCACGGGGACCGCCTTGGGCCGCTCCGCCACCTGGGTGGTGGCCATGGGCTTCACCGGGGGCGTGCGGGTGAGCGAGCCGCCCGACATCAGCACGTCGATGTCGGCGGTGTCGATGGTCTCGTACTCCATGAGCGCGTCGGCGATCTTCTGGAGGGTGGCGCGGTGCTCCTCGAGCACGGCGCGGGCCCGGGCGTACTGGCCCATGACGATGCGGTGCACCTCGGCGTCGATGGAGCGGGCCGTCTCCTCGGAGAAGGCCTGCACCTGCGACATCTCGCGGCCGAGGAAGACCTCGCCCTCCTTCTTGCCGAAGGCCAGCGGCCCCATCTCGCTCATGCCCCACTCGCAGACCATGCTCCTCGCCAGGGCGGTGGCCACCTCGATGTCGTTGCCGGCGCCGGTGGTCTTCTGGTCGAAGGTCAGCTCCTCGGCGATGCGGCCGCCCATGAGGATGGCGATCTGGTTGAGGGCGAACTCCTGGTTGATGTTGAGCCGGTCCTCCTTGGGCAGCTGCTGGGTCAGGCCCAGGGCCCGGCCGCGCGGGATGATGGTGACCTTGTGGACCGGGTCGGTGCCGGGGAGGATGCGCGCCACCAGCGCGTGGCCGGCCTCGTGCACCGCGGTGGTCATCTTCTCGCGCTCGGAGATGACCATGGAGCGGCGCTCCGAGCCCATCATCACCTTGTCCTTGGCGAACTCGAAGTCGGGCCCGGTGACCTTCTCCTGGTTGCGGCGGGCCGCGTAGAGGGCCGCCTCGTTGACCAGGTTCTCGATGTCGGCGCCGGAGAAGCCGGGCATCCCCTTGGCCAGCGTGAGCAGGTCGACGGTGCCGTCCACCGGGACCTTCTTGGTGTGGACCTTGAGGATGCCGAGGCGGCCGTTGAGGTCCGGGCGCGGCACCACGATGCGCCGGTCGAAGCGGCCGGGGCGGAGCAGCGCCGGGTCGAGCACGTCGGGCCGGTTGGTGGCCGCCACCAGGATCACGCCCTCGTTGGACTCGAAGCCGTCCATCTCCACCAGCAGCTGGTTGAGCGTCTGCTCGCGCTCGTCGTGGCCGCCGCCGAGGCCGGCGCCGCGGTGGCGCCCCACGGCGTCGATCTCGTCGATGAAGATGATGCAGGGGGCGTTCTTCTTGCCCTGCTCGAAGAGGTCGCGGACGCGGCTGGCGCCCACGCCCACGAACATCTCCACGAAGTCCGACCCGGAGATGGAGAAGAAGGGCACGCCGGCCTCGCCGGCCACGGCGCGGGCCAGCAGGGTCTTGCCCGTGCCCGGGGGGCCCATGAGCAGCACGCCCTTGGGGATGCGGCCGCCCAGCCGCGTGAACTTCTTCGGGTCCTTGAGGAAGGAGATGATCTCCTCCAGCTCGTCCTTGGACTCGTCGATGCCGGCCACGTCGGCGAAGGTGACCTTGTTGTGGTGCTCGGTCATGAGCTTGGCGCGCGACTTGCCGAAGCTCATGGCCTTGCCGCCGCCCGACTGCAGCTGCCGCATGAAGAAGAAGAAGAGCAGGAAGATGAAGACCAGCGGCAGCCACTGGAAGGCCGCCTGCACCCAGAACGACGCCTGCTCCGGCTTCTCGTACCGGACGGTCACGTCCTTGGCGAGGAGCTTGGTCGACACCACCGCGGCCGCGTCGAGGGGCCCGGTGGTGGTGAACTCGGAGCCGTCCCGGAGGTGGCCGGTGTAGTCGAGCTCCTTGACGGAGACGTCCTTCACCTCGCCGGCGTCGACCTTGGCCATGAACTGGGACCAGTTGAGCGACTTCACCGGCGTGCTCTTCTGGTCGAAGACCTTCCAGAGCGCGACGAACATCACGATGAGGAAGACCCAGAGCAGCGCTGTCTTGTAGGACTGTTTCAAGGCGTGAAGGCTCCCTCGGGCGACGTGACCCCTGCCCGGTGGTTATAGCAGCCCGGGCCGCCCAGCGCAGCAGGGCCTCAGGCCCCCGCCTCCACGCGGAAGGACAGGCCGGCGGCCCCCTCGGCGAGCACCCCCAGCTCGGGGATGGCCAGGACGCGGCCGCGGCCGTCGGTCACCAGCACCAGGGTGTCGCGCCGCTGGCGCGCCACCTTCCGGTCGATGAGCCAGGCCTTGAGCGTCTTGCTGCCCCGCCCCCCCGCCGGGCGGAAGCGGTCGCCCGCCCGCCGCGTGCGCGCCGCCAGCGGCCACGCCACGACCGCCTCGCGGTCCGCGGCCACCACCAGGGTCCGGCCGAGCCAGGCCAGCTGGAACCGGCCCGGCCCGGGGATCTCCACCTGGGGCGGCGGCGCTCCGGGGGCCCTGGCCGCTGGCGCCCCGCCGCCTCGTGGCCTGCGCCACCTCGAGGGTGCCGCCGCGCCGACGGGCCACCAGCCCGGCGCGCAGCTCCACCTCGCGGTCGCCGTCGCCGTCGAGCAGCCCCAGCGCCCGCTCGACGTGGGCGGCCTCGGGGAGGGCCGCCCGTCCACCGACCTCCAGGGCCAGCCGTCGGATCACCCTCCGGCTCACGGCGCGAGGGAGGCGCCGCAGCGTCGCCAGGGACGGCCGCGGCGACGCCTCCAGCACCGCCCGGGCCCGCGCCGACAGGGCTCGCTCGTCGTCGCGCAGCAGGTCGGCGGTGCGACCCAGCGCCGCCTCCAGCGCCGGGTTGACGGCCAGCAGGCGGGGCCAGAGCTCCAGCCGGAGCCGGTTGCGCGCGTAGCGCGGGCTGGCGTTGGTCGGGTCGTCGCACCACTCGAGCTCCCGGCGCTCGAGCCAGGCCAGCCCCTCGTGGCGAGGGCGATCGATGAGCGGGCGCACCACCCGGCCCCGCCGGGGCGGGATCCCGGAGAGTCCCCGGGCCCCCGCCCCGCGCAGCAGCCTGAGCAGCACGGTCTCGGCCTGGTCGGTGAGGGTGTGGCCGGTGGCGATCCGCGCCGCGCCGACGCGGGCCGCTTCCGCCCGCAGCGCCGCGTACCGGGCGCGGCGCGCCGCGGCCTGGAGGTTGCCGGCCCCGACCACCACCTTCACCACGGAGAGGGGCACCCCCAGCCGAGCGCAGCTGCGCCGGGCCGTCGCGGCCTCGGCCTCGACCCCGCCGCGCAGGCCGTGGTCGACGAAGAGGGCATGGACCGGTCCCACCTCCCCGGCGTCGCGCAGGGACGCCATCGCGGCCAGCAGCGCCGTCGAGTCGGGGCCCGCCGAGAGCGCCACCAGCACCGGCTCTCCGCGGGCGATCAGCCCGCGACGGCGGACGGTGTCGAGGACCGACGCCGGGTAGGGGTCGGGCAGGTCACGGCTCGGGCGTCGAGGCCTGGTCATGAGTGTCCCATGAGACCTAGTTCATCATGGGGCTGACACCTACTGCTTCCGGTGGAGATCACTCGAGAGATCCGCTTGGCCCGAGGCGCGTCCGGCCGCCCGAACCGCTCGCTCCAGGTCTCCGAATCCTTGGGAACAACAAAAGGATACCCATGGGTTGTCCCGCGACCGTGGGAGCGTTAGATTCAGGCAGGTCGGGCTCGGGGGTCCCCCCCCTCCCCCTCTGGGCCCACGGAGAGCCGGCAGCGATGCCGGCTCTCTTCTTTTCTTCAGCCCGGACACTGGCCCGGGACTCGGCGGCGACTCCCGGCACCCCCGGAGGTCCCGCCCCGGGACCCACCACCGCGGCGCGCTGGCACCAGCTTTCTTGACCCTGTAGGTGTGCCATCGTACAAGTCCCTCGGTTTCCCCACAGGCCCAGACGGAGCGACGATGTCCGGCACCGACAAGCGCAAGCAGTCACTCTACTTCCCCGAGGACATGCTGAACGAGATCCAGATCGAGGCCAACCGGCAGGATCGGTCCCTCTCCTGGATCGTCCAGCAGGCCTGGAGGATCGCCCGGGGCGAGATCATGCGGTTCCCCTCCGTCAACGACGTCCTGTCCGGCGTGGCCCGCGAGGACGAGCGCGAAGAGAAGGCCTGACGGTCGAACCGCCTCGCCTCGCCACCTCACGCCCGGCCGGGGTCTCCGCCCGGGCGTCGTCGTTTCCCCTGCGCTAGACTGCGCTGACGATGCCCACGCACGACCCGAGCGACAGGGACCCGCCCCAGGCGGATCCGCCCGATCCGCAGGACGATGGCTCCGGTTACGAGCCACCCCGGGAGCCCGCCGAGCCGCGCGCCAGGCGGGCCCAGGCCACCTCCGACGACCTGTCCGAGGCCGGGTTCCGGCCGCCGCCCGCCCCGCGCCGCTCCCCCACCGGCCGGATCGTCATCGCGCTGGGCCTGCTCGGGCTGGTGGCCGCCGCGCTGCTCGGGTACCGCGCCTACCACCGCGCGAAGGTGCTGGCCGAGGGGATGGCCATCGCCTCGGCGGCGCTGCGCCTCGACACCGCCGCCGGATACCGGGCCGCAGCCGACACGCTCGAGCCGCTGGCGCGCCTCGACCCGCGCGAGGCCGCGTCGATGCGGGCCTTCGCGCTGGCGATGCTGGCGTGTGACTACCGGGAGACCGAGCTGGCCGGGGAGGCCGAGACCCTCATCGCCGCCCCGGGGCGCGCCGAGAAGGTGCCGACCTACGCCGACCTGGCCGCCGCGGCGCTCTTCCTCGGCCGCGGCGCGGTCGGCGACGCGGCCACCTACGCCGGACGGGCCGCCCCGTCACCGTGGTCGGGCGCGCTGCTGGCTCGGCTGTCCATGCTGGCCGGGAACCCCGCCGCCGGCTTCGAGCCGCTCCAGCGCGCCCTGGCCGCCGACCCCGGCCTGCCGGCCGCGCTGGCGATGCAGGGCGACCTGGCCCGCCGCGTCCACCGTGACGTCCACGCCGCCCGCACCAGCTACGCGGCGGCCCTGGCCGCCTCCCGCGTCCACCCCCGCGCCACCTACGGCCTCGCCAAGCTGGCGCTGGCGTCGCAGGTGCCGCTCAACGAGGCCATCCCGCCGCTGCGAGCGCTGTTCAACGACAGGCAGTCCACGCCGCGCGTCGAGCGGGCGCGCGCCGCGCTCCACCTCGCCGCGCTGGAGCTGCGCGCCGGCGATCGGGCCGCGGCCAGGGCCACGCTCGACGCGGTGGAGGGGATGGACCGGCCGGCCCGCGCCTGGGCCGACCTGGCCGTGCTCATCGCCGCCTCCGATCGAAAGGCCTACCGGGCCGTGAAGGGGCCTCCCCCCTCTTCGCCTCCGCCAGCGACGACGACCCGCCCGAGGTGCCGGCGGTCGACCCGACCCCGCCGCCGGCGCCGCCCAAGGCCGCCAGCGCTCCAGCGAAGAAGCCGGCGGCCAAGCCGGTCAAGAAGGCGCCGGCGCCGGCCAGGAAGGCCCCGGCCAGGAAGCCTCCCCCCGGCAGACGCCCTAGGGACGGGCGGCGATCCACGGGCGGCCGGCCACCGTCGTGGGCACGCTGCTCGATCGAGCGGCAGCGCCCTGCCTTTCGCCTGGGCATCCCCCGACATCGATCCTCCGAAGCGCCCGGAATCCGGGCGGCGGCCTGCCCGGCATGCAGGCTGCAATTGCGCCGGGCAGATGCTTGTCGACCGCTCACCCGGAGGACTCGTGAGACTGCTTGCCGCCGCCCTCGCCACCACCATCCCCGCGCTCGCCCTGGCCGCCGACGGCCTCGACACCGGTGACACCGCCTTCGTCCTCCTCAGCGCCGGCCTCGTGCTGCTGATGACGCCCGGGCTGGCCTTCTTCTACGGCGGCCTGGTGCGGGCCAAGAACGTCGTCCACACCATGAACATGTCGCTGGTCTGCATGGCCTTCGTGGGGGTGCTCTGGGCCCTCTTCGGCTACAGCCTGGCCTTCTCTCCCGGCGGCGGCCTCGACCGCTTCGTCGGCGGCTTCGCCTGGGCCGGCCTGGCCGGGGTCGGGGCCAGGCCCGAGCCGTCGCTGTCCGCCACCATCCCGCACGGCGCCTTCATGCTCTTCCAGGCCATGTTCGCCATCATCACGCCGGCCCTCATCTCCGGCGCCCTCGTCGAGCGGGTCCGGCTCAAGGCCTTCATCCTCTTCGCCGTCCTCTGGAGCGCCATCGTCTACGCGCCGGTGGCCCACTGGGTCTGGGCGCCGGGGGGCTGGCTGCGCGGCCTCGGGGCCCTCGACTTCGCCGGCGGCACGGTGGTGCACATCAACGCCGCCGCCGCCGCCGCGGTGGGGGCGGCGCTGCTGGGCAAGCGCAGCGGCCTCAAGGCGCCGACGGTGATGCCCCACAACGTCCCCTTCGCCATCCTCGGCGCCGGGCTGCTCTGGTTCGGCTGGCTCGGGTTCAACGGCGGCAGCGCGCTCTCCGCCAACGGCCTGGCCGCCTTCGCCTTCGCCAACACCTTCTTCGCGCCGGCGGCGGCCGCGGCCACCTGGGCCCTCATCGAGCTGATGCTCCACGGCAAGGTCTCCGGCGTCGGCCTGGCCTCGGGCGCGGTGGCCGGGATGGTCGCCATCACGCCGGCCGCCGGCTACGTCACCGCGCTCTCGTCGCTCCTCGTCGGCGCCGCGGCGGCCGTCGCCTCCTTCACCGCGGTCCGCTACCGCCCCCGCCTCGGCCTCGACGACTCGCTCGACGTCTTCGCCGTCCACGGCGTGGCGGCCACCCTGGGGGCGCTGCTGACCGGCGTGCTGGCGAGCAAGGCCGTCAACCCCGACGCCGCCGACGGCAGCCTCGGGCTGCTGGGCGTCCAGGCGCTCGGGGTGGCGGTCACCTTCGCCTGGTCCGGCGGCCTCTCCTTCCTGCTCTTCAAGCTGGTTGGCCTCGTCACCCCGCTCCGCGCCGACGAGCAGGACGAGTGGACCGGCCTCGACATGGCCGACGCCGGCGAGCGGGCCTACGTGACCTCGGAGACCGAGTCGTCGCCGCACGCGGCGGGCGCCTAGGGCCCGACGCCACCGATGGCCCGCGGGCCCGCCTCCGGATCATGGGGGCGGGCCCGATTCCTTCCCGGCGCCGCTGCTCGCCGGGCGCTCAGCGCCCTGCCCGTCGACGACGCAGCCGCGGCGTCTCCGGGTCCGAAGCGCCGGATTCCGGCTCGAATCCCGTCCGGCACGGACGCTGCAATGCCGGTGGACCAGCGCAGCAACCATCCACCCATCGAAAGGGGTCGCCGTGACTCATCGTCTGAGCTCTCTCATCGCCGTCCTGGCGCTGGCGCCGGCCGTGGCGCTCGCCGAGGCGCCTCCCGCCGAACCGGCCACGCCGGCCGCGCCCAAGGTCACCATCGGAGGGCTGGTCGACTCGTACTACCAGCTCAACCTGGACGCGCCCCAGTCGGTGGTCAACACGCTCCGTCCCTTCGACGGGAGCCCCGGCTTCCACCTCAACTACGCCGAGCTCAACGGCTCCGTCGACGTGGGCCCCGCGGCCCTGCGCGTCGACCTGGGCTTCGGCCGCCAGACCTCGCTGGCGACCACCAACTTCTTCGTGCAACAGGCCTTCGCCACCTTCAGGCTCGGCGCCACCACCGTCGACTTCGGCCGCTTCGTCACCTCGGCCGGCGCCGAGGTGATCGAGTCGAAGGACAACTGGCTCTACAGCCGCTCCATCATCTTCTACAACGCCATCCCCTTCGCCCACGAGGGCGTCCGCGCCACCACCCCGCTCAGCGGCTCCTTCAACCTGCAGTACGGGATCGTGAACGGCTGGGACGACGATGCCACCACCGCGACGCCGGTCATCTCGGGCCACAAGGTCGGCAACGTCTCGCTGGCCTACGCCAACGCGACGAGCCCGCTCACCCTCAACCTCAACGTGTACGCCGGCGAGGAGCAGAACTCGACCGCCTTCCGCACCCTCGTCGACGTGGTGCTCGGCTACACGGCGGGCCCGATCGGCCTCAACCTCAACGTCGACTACGCCACCCAGGGGACCGGCACGGACAGCACCGGGGCCGCCATGGCCAAGGCCACCTGGTACGGGGTGTCCGGCATGCTCCGGTACACGGCCGACCACTACAAGATCGCCGGCCGGGTCGAGTACTTCGACGACAAGGACGGCTACCGGACCGGCACCGACACCGCCTACTACGAGGGGACCGTGGACCTGATCTATCCCGTCGGGGCCAACGCCGAGCTCCGCGGCGAGCTGCGCTACGACGCGGCCAAGGACGCGGTCCCCGCCTACGGCAACGCCAAGCACCTGGCCACCTTCACGGTCGGCGCGCTGGCCTGGTTCTAGCCTTCAGGTGCCGGCCGCCGGCACGGCCGGCACATCCTCGAGCGCGGGGGCGCTGCGCGGGGCATCCGGGCCAGTGCGGCCGGGTGCCCCGCGTCTTTCCGGCGGTGGCCGGCGATCAGGGCTCGAACATCTGCAGCACCACGTCGATGACCAGCATCTCCAGCCGCTCCAGGTCGGCAGGCGCCAGGTCGACGAAGCGGCCGGCCACCCGGGCCGAGCCGGTCAGCGGCTTCACGTCGACGAGGCTGGCGCGGCAGCTGATGGTCTCGGTGGAGTTGAGCCGCAGCGAGACGCCCACCAGCTCCCCCAGCACCGGCGGCCTGGCCAGCATCGCCGAGAACCCGCCGGTCGAGATGTCGAGCGTCAGGGTCCGCTCGCGCTCCGCCCCGATCTTGAGCTCGATCTGCAGCGCCCGCGCCACCCGCAGCGCCTTGCGCGGCGTCTCGCCCGGCTTGAGGCTGAGCTTCTGTGCCGCCAGCATGGCCCGCGCCAGCTCGTCGCGGAGCGCGAGGTAGGTGCTCTCCTCGCCGGGCCGGAGCGCACCCTGCCGCGCCCGCTCGTGGAGCCCCCGGAAGTTGCGCACCCACTCGGCGAGCCCGCTCACTGGCTACAGCGCCTTCTTGAGCTCGGGGGCCGGCCTGAAGTTGACCGTGCGGGTCGGCGCGATCTGGATCTCCGCCCCGGTGCGGGGGTTGCGCCCCACCCGCCCGGCCCGCTTCTTCACGGCGAAGGTGCCGAAGCCTGGCATGACGAAGCGCTTGTCCTTGCGGATGCCCTTGGCGAGCTGCTCGAAGACCGCGTCCACCAGCTGGGCCACGTGGCGCTTCGAGAGGTCCGGGTGCGCGCCCTGCACCTTCTCGACGAGGTCGGCCTTTGTCATGTTGTCGACGTCCTTGCTGTGGGGGGACCGACGCTAGCGAGCCGCTCCAGGGTCGTCAAGCCATGCTGCGGCGTCGGCCGCTTGACGTTTGGTTCTATGACTTGATCCCCAGCAGGTCCCGGGCCTCGGCCGCCGTGGCCGGGCGCCTGCCCACCCGCGCCGCCAGCCGCACGGCCGCGTCCACCAGCTGGTCGTTCCCCGAGGCCAGCACGCCCTTGGAGAGGTAGAGGTTGTCCTCCAGGCCGACCCGCACGTGGCCGCCGAGACGGAGCGCCTCCTCGGCCATGGCCAGCTGGAAGCGGCCGATCCCGGCCACCGACCAGTGGACCGCCTCGGGAAGGCCCTCGACCAGGAAGCGCAGGTTCCGCGCGCTGCCGGCCATGCCGCCGGGGACGCCCAGCACGAACTGCACGTGGTACGGCTGCGCCAGGTGGCCGGCCTGGAGCAGCCAGGCCAGCGTCTCGAGCATGCCGGCGTCGTAGACCTCGCACTCTGGCACCAGGCCGCGCTCCCGCAGCCGGGCCGCCACCTTGACGATGTCGGGGCGCGAGTTGACGAAGACGTCGTCCCCGAAGTTCATGGTCCCCATGTTGAGCGTGCCCATCTCGGCGCCCGGCACCAGCGATCCGAGCCGCTCCTCGATGGACATCCCCACCGCGCCGCCGGTGGAGCACTGGATCACCACGTCGCTCCCCGCCGCGCGGATGCGATCGACGATCTCGCGGAAATGGGCCGCCTCCTGGGAGGCGCGCCCGTCCGGCCAGCGGGCGTGGAGGTGGACCACCGCGGCCCCCGCCCGCCCGGCCCCCACCGCCGCCGCGGCGATCTCGGCCGGCGTGTAGGGGACGGCCGGGTTCTGCTCGCGCCGCACCTCGGCTCCCACCACGGCCGCCGCGATGATGACCGGCTCGCCCATGGCTCACCCTCCTCCGGCCTTCAGCCGCTGCTTCTCCCGGGGCACCACGCAGGTCCCGCTGGCCCGGCAGACCAGCACCGGCTCGGCCAGCACCTCGGCGGCGCTGTCGCCGAGGTCGGGCCGGGGCGAGATCACCTTCCAGGCCTCGAAGGTCATGGCCCGCGAGCTGGCGCCCACCCGGACGATCTGGCCGGTGGCCTCCACGTAGTCGCCGGCGTGGACCGGGGCCAGGAACTCCACCGCGTCGTAGGCGCGGAACAGCCCCTCGTCGCCGTCCTGCCGGATGAGCAGCTCGGTGGCCAGGTCGCCGAAGAGCGCCAGCAGCCTGGCCCCGTCCACCAGGCTGCCGCCGTAGTGGGCATCGGCCTGGGACATCCGCAGCCGGATCATCGCCTTCATCGGTGCCGCTCCTTCCCGAGGCGGCGCAGCACCTCGCCCACCAGGTAGTTGGCCACGTCCGACGGCCTGGTGCCGGGCCCGAAGCCGGCGTCGTAGCCCAGCTCCAGCGCCAGCTTGTGATCGATGCGCGGGCCGCCCAGCAGCAGGATCACCTGCTGCCGCCGCCCCAGCCGGGTGAGCTCGTCCACCAGCCGCCGCGCGTTGTCGCGGTGGACGTCGCGCTGGGTGACCACCTGCGAGACCAGCACGGCGTCGGCGCCCCGCTCCACCGCCTCCCGCGCCAGCGCGGCGTTCTCCACCTGGGCCCCGAGGTTGATGGCCTCGAAGCATGGGTACCGCTCCAGCCCGGAGTCGCCGGCGAAGCCCTTCATGTTCATGATGGCGTCGATGCCGACGGCGTGGGCATCGGAGCCGGTGCAGGCCCCCAGCACCACCAGCCGCCGGCCCAGCTCGCGCAGCGCCAGCTCGTTCAGCTCGTCGAAGCCCTTCTTTCGCGTCACCACCTCGGCCACCTGCAGCGCCGACAGGTCGACGGCCACGTCGGTCCGGCCGTAGACCACGAAGAAGGTGTACCGCTCGGCGGCGGCCTCCATCGAGGCCACCAGCACCTGGGTCAGCCCCATCTTCCGCGCCACCTCGGCGGCCGCCTCGCGGGCCCGCTCGCCGGGCGCGACGGGGAGGACGAAGGAGAGCTGCACCACGCCGTCGTCCTGGCGGTCGCCGTAGGGGCGGACCAGCGGGCCAGGGGTCGTCGCAGGGGTCGTCATGCCCCACCCCCGAGCCGCGCCGTCCTCACCACCTCGCGCCAGGCCTCGAGCAGCGGCTGCCCCACCGGCGAGCGACCGGTGAAGGTGAGCCAGTGCTGTGCCTTCCCGGCGCAGACCACCCAGGCCCAGCCGTGGCTCGAGCCCTGGTCGGCCTCCTGGACCAGCGCGGGCCGGCCACCGAGCGTGCTCGGGTGGCGCTGCACCCGCTCCAGCCCGGGGTCCCGCTCCTTCAAGGCGGCCTCCCCGGCCGCCAGGCAGGCCTTGCCGTCGGTCCCGCGGTCCCCCGCGGCCCACGCCTCCAGCCGGGCGGTCCCCTCCGGCGGCACCAGCGTCAGCCGTTTCCCGTCCCCGCTGGCCTCCCAGCTCGACGGCGCCTCGAAGCTGACGGCCCCCACCGAGTAGACCCGCCAGCCGGCGCGCTCGGACGGGCGCCAGTCCGGCTCGCCCAGGCCGCGCAGCCCGGCGCAGCCCGCGGCCGCCAGCAGCGCCAGCCCCGCCAGCATGAAGCGGGTCGAGGTCATGCGCGCTCCATCTCGTCGAGGAACGGGTTGAAGTAGGCGGGCCCGCGCGCCACCACGCCCTCCAGCCCCTTGCCGCCATTCTCGCGCCGGGCCACGTCACCGAAGCGGGCCTTGCCGATGGCGACGAACAGGCCGTCGGCGGCCACCTCCTCCAGCAGCCGGCGGGCCCGGTGGAGGGTCGCCGCCGCCCGCGACTCCACCATCCCCCCGGGCTTCAGCTGCAGCTCGGAGCCCATCGAGCGCCACGCCCGGTAGACGTAGTCCGCCCCCTTGAGCGCCGTGTAGCGGTCCATCAGGAAGGGGTTGTGCATGGCCTCGGTCATCATGCCGAGCAGCTGGATCCCCTGCCCGGTCAGGTAGCCCACCACGTCGGCCATCAGGTCGTAGCCGTGGCTGAAGAAGATGTCGCCCTGCTTGTGCTTGGTGGGCGGCATGTACTTGATGGGCGCCTCCGGGAAGAGGGATCGCACCAGCAGCGCCTGCGCCAGCTCGCGGGCGATGGTGTCCTCGCGGGCCGGGTCGATCTCGAAGCTGTGGCCCAGGCCGAGGAGGCGGTCGGGCAGCCCGGCCCGGTGGGCGAAGGACTCGTTGACGAACTGCGAGGCGATGACGGTGTGCGCCGCCTCGTCGGCGTCGGCGGTGGTGATGTAGTTGTCCTCGCCGGTGTTGATGAGGATGTCGGCCAGCGCGCAGATGCGCCGGGAGAAGTGCTGGTCGCAGAGGGTCCGCTTCATGTTGATGTCGCGGAAGAGGATGCCGTACATGGCGTCGTTGAGGAGCATGTCGAGCCGCTCCCACGCCGCCGCGAAGGCGATCTCCGGCATGCAGAGCCCGGAGGAGTAGTTGGTGAGCTGCAGGTAGCGCTTCAACCGGCGCGACTCCTCGTCCAGCGCCTCGCGCATGATGCGGAAGTTCTCCTGGGTGGCGTAGGTGCCGCCGAACCCCTCGGTGGTGGCCCCGTGCGGGACGTAGTCGAGGAGCGACTGGGCGGTGGAGCGGATCACCGCGATGACGTCGGCGCCGGCCTGCGCCGCGGCCCGCGCCTGCTCCACGTCGTCCCAGATGTTGCCGGTGGCGACGATCAGGTACTTGTGCGGCCGTGGGCCGGTCCCCAGCTCGGCCTTGAGGGCGTTTCGCCTGGCCACCCGTCCCCTCAGCTCCTCGACCGCGGCGCGGGCCTCGCCGGCCAGCTCCTCGCGCAGCGCCCGCTCCTCGGCGGGCGGCAGCTCGGCCGGCCGCTCCGGCAGGCTGGCGATGGCCTCGACGATGGCGGCGGGGTGGCGTGCCCCCTGGCGCATCACGTAGCCGAGCCACCAGGCGGCGCCCCGCCCCAGCAGGCCGCGCCGGTGCAGCTCGTCGACGGCGAGGTTGACCTGCGGGACGCCGCGCGGCCCGGCGCCGTGCAGCCCGAAGAGCCGCAGCACCGTCCGCTCGATGGCCACCGTGGTGTGGGCGCCCACGAAGCCCAGCACCGGCGCGGTCACCTGGTCGGCCAGGGCGCGGCAGCGGGCCACCTCCTCCCCGTCGAGGTGGAGGTCCGGGACCTGGCGGCCATCGGCGAGGAGCATGCGGCGAGGTGTAGGCCGCGCCGAGGCGGACGGCAAGGCTTTTGCCTCGCTGGGCCGGCCGCGCGCCTCAGTCCGGCCGCGCCGCCCACCAGGCCCGGGCGGCGGCCGACAGGGCCCCCTCGGTGTTGAGCCCCGGCTCGTCGAGCGCCAGGTCCAGCAGGTGCCGGAGCCCCTCGCCGACGCGTGGCCCGGGCGGGCAGCCGAGCAGGGACATGAGGGCCCGGCCGTCGAGCGCCAGCGACCCGGTCTCCAGGGGGGCCCCCGAGGCCAGCTCCGCCTCGCAGCGGGCCCGCAAGCGCCTCGCCGCGGCCCCGGCCCTCGACCGCCGGGCCGGCGGCAGCGCCGCCACCTCGGCCTCGCGGAGCGCCAGCAGCGCCTGGGCCCGCCCCGGCCCCACCCCCGCCAGCCAGCGGCGCACCACCGGGGGCGAGGCCGGATCGTCCGGCCAGCCCTCGCGCAGGCAGGCGTGGCGGGCCGAGAGCGCCGCCACCTCGACCGCCACCCGCCTCGGGAAGCGGAGGCCGGCCAGCAGCCCCTCGATCTCGGCGACCGGCGCGGCGTGGAAGAGGGCGGCGAGGCGGAGCACCAGGTCGGGCGGGTCGCCGCCGATGGCCGCGGCCACCGCGCCGAGGTGGCGGAGCCGCGCCGGCGGCAGCGCGGCCAGCGGAGGCGCCAGCACCTCCAGCAGCCCGGTGGCGCCGAGCAGGTCGAAGGCCCGGGCCACGTGGCGCGACACGGCCAGCCGCCCCAGCTCCTCGGCCATCCGCTCCCGCGACACCTGCCGGACCACCGGCAGCGCGCCCCGGATGGCGCTGCGGGTGGCCGCGTCGAGCCGGAACCCCAGCTGGCCGGCGAAGCGGACCGCCCGCAGGGGCCTCAGGCCGTCCTCGGCGAAGCGCTCGCGGGCGTCGCCCACGGCGCGCAGCAGGCGGCCCCTGAGATCGCGCTGCCCGCCGAAGGGGTCGACCAGCTCCAGCGCCAGCGGGTCGAAGGCCATGGCGTTGATGGTGAAGTCGCGGCGCGCCAGGTCGGCCTCGAGGTCGGTGTGGAAGGTGACCGACCCGGGTCGGCGGCCGTCGGTGTAGGCCCCCTCGCCCCGGAAGGTGGTCACCTCCACCTTGAGCCTGTCGGCCACCAGGATGGTGACGGTGCCGTGGTCGACGCCGGTGGGGATGACGCGCGGGAAGAGCGCCATCACCTGCTGCGGCGTGGCCGGGGTGGCGAGGTCGAAGTCGAGCCCGTGGCGCGGCCGGCGCAGCAGCAGGTCGCGCACCGCACCGCCCACCACGTAGGAGCGGTGCCCCTTGGCGGCCAGCCGCGTGAGCACGCCGAGCACGGCGGGAGGGAAGACGGCGCTGCGCAGGGGCGCGGGGAGCGGCATGGCCCGGGAGCGTACCGCGGGTTGCGCCGGGCGGGGCAGGAACCGGCCGGCCCTTGCGGCGAGCCCCGGGGTCGCCTCAAGCTGGCGCGACGGGCCCCGACCGCAGGAGCATCACGCCATGTCCTCCTCCGCCACCCTCCACCACGTCGACTGGAGCCCGCCCGACCCGCGCGGCCCGCCGCTGGTCCTCATCCACGGCGCCGGCGGGACCCACCGTCACTGGCCGTCGGAGGTGCGGTCCATCCCGGGGCGCCGCGTCGTCGCCATCGACCTCCCCGGCCACGGGGACTCGCCCGGGCCGGGGCGCCGCGCCGTCGCCGACTACGCCCGCGACCTGCTGGCCTTCCTCGACGCCCTCGACCTGGCCCGCGCCGTGATGGTGGGCCACTCCATGGGCGGCGCCGTCGCCCTGACGCTGGCGCTGGACTGGCCGGAGCGGGTGGCCGGCCTCGGCCTGGTGAGCACCGGCGCGCGCCTGCGGGTGTCCGCGGACATCCTCCAGGCCACCGCCGATCCGGCCGCCTACGCCGCGGCGGCGCCGCTGATGGCCGGGTGGTTCCTGGGCCCGGGCGCGGGCCAGCTCCTCCGGGACGAGTTCCGTGACGGCCTGCGCCGCGTCCCGGCCGCCGTGGCCCACGGTGACTTCCAGGCCTGCGACGCCTTCGACGTCCGCGAGCGGCTCGGCGAGCTCCGGGTGGCCACGGCGGTGATCTGCGGTGACGCCGACCGGTCCACGCCACCGCGTTACTCGGAGTTCCTCCAGGCCCACGTGGCCGGGGCCCGCCTCACCCTGGTCCCGGGAGCAGGCCACATGTTGCCCCTCGAGGCGCCCGCGGCCACGGTCGCGGCCCTGGAGCAGATCCCCTAGCCCCGGCCTGGAGCGCGCCGGCCGGCCCGGCGGCGGAACCGGCGACCCGGCCTGGACCGGACGGTGGCGCGCCGCCCTCCCCGGCGGCGGCGCGCCCTTTCACGATTGGTCCCGGCGGGACTCGAACCCACGGCCTACTGTTTAGGAAACAGTTGCTCTATCCAGCTGAGCTACGGAACCGGTGAAGCCACCCCGCTCGCGCGGGACGGCGGCGATATACCACCGTCCCCCAGCCTCGCCGAAACCTTAGTTTCGGGGAGCGCCCGTTGACAACCTCTCCCGCCGCGTCGATTCCCATCACCCGTCAACCTGCCGTCAGGGCGGGCGGAGGTCCCGCTCCGCCGCGGCCGGGCTACCTCCCCACCCGCCTCCTCCGCTACGCTCGACGCCTGACCGGCCACATGGCCCATGACCTCTCCAGCCACCGGACCTCCCGCAGCTTCCGCGACCAGGCCGGCGGCGCGGCGGCCCGGCGCGGGCTGGCCCTCCTGCTCTCCGCGTCGCTGGCCTGGCCGTCCCCCGCCACCGCCGGCGCCGAGCCACCCCCGGACACGGCGTCGGCAGCCCCAGTGGCCGGCGCGTCCGGGGCCACCGCGCCCCAGCCGGATTCTCACGCCACCTCCGCCCCACGGCGACGACACCTTCCGCTACCTCGAGCCACAGGACGCCCACCCGTGGCGCGCGGCCGGCTGGATCGGCCTCGAGCTGTCGCTGCACATGGCCCAGTACCTCCTGACGGACCGCCCGCCCGGCCCCATCTACGAGACCGCCTACACGCCCTGGGACAAGCTGGCCCACGGCGCCGTCAGCTTCGACGCCAACACCTTCCAGACCAACTTCCTCGGCCACCCGTTCATGGGTGCGAGCATGTACCAGCTCGCCCGCGGCAGCCGGGAGCCGGCCTGGCTGGCCTCGCTGTACGCCCTGGCCGGCTCCACCACCTGGGAGCTGATCGAGTTCCAGGAGAAGGCCTCCATCAACGACCTGGTGGTCACGCCGGTGGCCGGGGTGGCGCTGGGGGAGGCGCTCTTCCAGCTGGGCGCCCACCTCGACCGCTCGCCGCCCAGCGCCATGCGGACCGTGCTGGCCTGGCTCACCGCGCCCTGGAAGAAGGTCAACGACGCCATCGACGGCGCCACCCCGGGCCGCGGCGCGCCGGACGACACGCTCGAGGCGCATGCCTGGATCGGCGGCGCCGCCGTCAGCACGGCCGAGGGGCGGCGTGGCGAGGTGCGGCTGGCCGGCGGCTGGCGCCTGTGGCGCGACGTCGACTACGGCACCCCGGGGCAGTCCGTCCGACCCTGGCTCGACGGCCAGGCCTCGGGCCTCCAGGCGGTCGTCGCCGCCGACGCCCACGGGGTCACCGACGCCCGGCTGCAGTCCTCGGTGCTGCTGGCCGCGCTCTACGCCCGCTCCCTCGATCCGGCTGGCCATGGGCTCGACCTGGTGGCCGGCGTCGGCCCGGGCTTCGAGCTGCGCGGACATGCCTGGACCCGGGCCGGCCCGTTCGACCTCGCCGGGGTGGTGGAGCTCCCCCGCGGCGCGCTGGAAGGGCGGTGGCTGGCCGGCCCGGCGCGCCTCACCGTGCGCCTGGACGGGGCGCTGGTCTTCGCCGGCAGCCGCTCCTTCGCCCTCGACGGCGATCCCGGCGCCGCCCCGCACGACACCCTCCCCACCGTCCAGCAGGAGCACGGCTACCACTTCGGCCTGGGCGGCTCCTTCCGCGCCGCGGCCGAGCTGGTCGCCGGCGCGGCCCGCCTCTCCGCGGCCTGGCGCGCCGACGCGCTCGACGGGCGGGCCAACCCCGATCCGACCCCCGGCTACCATCCGTCGGCCCAGCTGGAGGAGCGCTGGAACGAGGCCGCGCTGCTCGCCGCCTGGCGCCTCGGAGGCTGGCTCGAGCTCTCGGCCGACGCCGGCTGGCGGCGACGCTGGAGCCGGGCCGACGCCACCACCCGCACCGCCAGCGAGCGCTGGCTCGGCGCGACGCTGGGGGTGGCCGAGTAGCCGCCTACCTGGCCTTGCCGATCGACGGCGGCTTCCACGAGCCGTCGAGCACCGAGGGGGGCCGCTCCCGGGGGGCGTGGAGCCGCAGCACCACCGCGTACCGTCCCTCCGGCACCTGCAGCCAGTTGGCCTCGCGCCCGGCGGGTGGAGCCGGCTGCAGCAGGAGCTCGAGCGAGCCGTCGCGGCCGTACTGGAACCTGGCCCGCGAGGTGAGCTGGCCGTGCCCCGCCTTCCCGGCCACCGGGGCGCCATGCTCGTCGTAGGCGGTGAGCGTCCAGAGCACCTCGGCCGGCGGTCCCTTCCCGCGAGTGAAGCGGAGCACGTGCCCGCTGGCGCCGTCGAGAGGCCGGCCGGCCGCGTCGACCTCGCACGTCAGGGCCACCCCCTCGAGGGCGCGATCATGGCCCGCGGCCACCGCGGCGGCGCGGCCGAGGAAGCCCGGGGCGGCAGCCGCCGCCCCGGCCACGCTCCAGCCGTTGACCGCCGGCGCCGACCCGGCCGACCCCAGGATCCGCTCCTGGGCCGCCCGGGGCGCGCCGGCCAGGGCCTTGACCACCGAGGCGTCGAGGCCGGTGGGCTCGTAGTCCTGGCCCGGCACCAGCCCGATGTGCGCCAGCGCTGGGAGGATGGCGGCGTCGCCTGGCGCCGGGGGATTGGCCTTGAGCAGCGTGGCCAACAGCCTGAAGTAGGCCACCGCGTCCAGGGCGTGGACCTGGTCCCGGACCGGCGTGGTCACGTCGAGCGAGGCGTCCAGGCGTCCGGGAGGCGGCGCGTACCTCCTCGGATTGGCGCCGAGCGGCAGCAGCGAGATCCGCTCGAGCCACCCCTGCGCCTCGCTCCGGTCGCTCGGTCCGCCCACCGCCAGCACCCGTCCCTCGACCCGGACCAGCGCCGTGGGCGACCTCACCACCCGCAGGCCAGCCGGCGCCTTGCCGGCCCAGCCGCTGCTGGCCACGGCGATGCGGGTGGCCCGCCCCTTCGACCCCTTGCCCCCGGACACGTCGAGCACGTCGCTCCAGGCCGACCGGATGGCCACCGCGTGGAACCGCCCGCGGGCCTCGGGGAGGGAGAGCACCCACGGACCGGCGGTGACGTCGAGCCAGGCCTCGAACTGCAGGGTGTCCAGGGAGCCGCGGGGCCTGGTCCCGGCCGGCGACTCCGCCGACGGGTATCGGGCCAGCTGGCCCATGGGGGCCTGGGCCCCGGTCGGCCTGTCCACGTTGGTGGCCACGCGCCGCGCCAGCTCCGCGCTCACCAGCGGGTAGCCGTAGACGTAGGCCTCGGTGGCCGCCTCCAGGGCCTCGCGCTCCCGCTCCGCCTCCCGGGCCACGGCGACGGGAGGCCGCTCGCCGGTCTTGGGCAGCGGCGGCGGCGGCGGCGGCTTGCAGCCCGCCAGCGCCAGGGTGGCGGCCATGAGCACCCCGAGCAGCCTGCCAGCGGATCGAATCCATGGAGCATCACCTCGTCGTCGTGGCGCGGTCCCCCGCGCCCCTGGCCCCGGACTCCCGCCGCGGCAGCTTACCGGAGGCGGTTCGCCGCACCACGGCCTTTCCGGGGGCAGGCCGCCGGTCGCGCGTCGACAACGCCCGGCGCCCGTGGTTATGTCGGTGGGTCGACGCGGCCGGCACCACGGTGAGGTTCTGCGAATGTTCGAGGCCAATCCCCAGTCCCCGGTCACGAGCCTGGCACCGCGCTGGACGGCGACGGGGGCGCCCGATCGCGCCCTCGAGAACGAGACCTGCGACGCGCTCGACTCGGTGACGCCGGCCTCCCTGCCCGACATCGAGCCGCTGGTGGCCACGCTGGTGGAGCGGCTCGACGCCGAGCCCACCCGGGCCGGGGCGCGCCGGGCCCTCATCACCCTGCTCGACGGCGTCCGGCGCCGCGGCTTCACCGAGGCCCTGGCCAGGGAGCAGGTCGACCCCTGGCTGCGGCTGCTGCTCCCGCTCATCCGCCACGCCAACTTCACGCTCGGCGAGCTGCTCCGCTCGCGCGAGGAGACCGATCCCAAGGTGGTGGCCATCCGCACCCTGGGACCGGACGCCACCGACCTGACCGTGGCCGAGGTGGCCCGCCGCACCCGCGCCATCGCCCGCGGCCTGCTGGCCATCCTCGGCGACGAGCCCGAGACGCGCGTCGCCATCCTCTCCGAGAACTGCCTCGAGGCGGCGCTCTGCGACCTCGCCTGCCTCACCAACGGCTTCGTGGACTTCCCGCTCCCGGCCAACGCCGTGCCCGAGCAGGTGGTCTACATGCTCAAGCACTCCAGGTCCCAGGTGCTGCTGGCCTCGGACGAGGAGCAGGTCTCCAAGGTGCTCCACTCGCTGGCGGGGCTGCCGGACCTGAAGGCGGTGGTGGTGTTCGACCCCGCCTGCGCCGAGCGCAACGGCCTGCTCTCGCTCGACCAGATGATCGGGCAGGGGGCGGGCTTCGACGAGCCGCTGCGCGCGGCCCGGGCGGCGCGGGTCAAGGTCACCGACATGGCCACCGCCATGTACACCTCGGGCACCACCGGCAAGCCCAAGGCCATCGTCTTCACGCACGAGAACCTGGTCTCGAAGCGGCTGTGCCGGGGCTTCGCGCTGCCGGAGGTGGGCGAGGGCGACGTCTTCCTCTGCTACCTGCCGCTCTACCACACGTTCGGCCGGTGGCTGGAGCTGGTGGGGACGCTCTGGTGGGGCGCCACCTACACCTTCGCGCGCTCCACCGCGCAGTCCTCGCTGCTGGAGGACTTCCGCAGCGTGAAGCCGAGCGTCTTCATCTCCGTCCCCAAGAAGTGGATCGAGCTCCGGGACGCCGCGGCCTGGGAGGCGGCCAGCGAGGACGAGGAGGAGACCGCCGGCCACCTGCGCGTCATCACCGGCACCAGGCTCCGCTACGGGCTCTCCGCGGCCGGCTACCTCGACCCGGCGGTGTTCAAGAGCTTCCACGCGGCCGGCGTCGAGCTCTGCTCCGGCTACGGCATGACCGAGGCCACCGGGGGCATCACCATGACCCCGCCGGGCGGCTACGTGGACGGCTCGATCGGCGTCCCGCTCCCGGGCATCGAGTGCCGGCGGGCCGACGACGGCGAGCTGCTGATCCGGGGCGTCTACGTCTCTCCCGGCTACCTCGACGGCGGCCCCGAGGAGGCGCTCGCCCACGAGCCGGACGGCTGGTTCCACACCGGCGACCTGGTGAGCGTGGAGGACGGCCACTACCGCATCGTCGGGCGCAAGAAGGAGATCTACAAGAACCGCGCGGGGCAGACCATCGCCCCGGCCCGGGTGGAGAACCTCTTCCGCGACTTCGAGGCCATCGGCCAGGCCTTCCTGGTCGGGGACCACCGCGACTACAACACGCTGCTGGTCTGGCCCAACTACGCGCAGCAGCCGCAGCTGAGGGACCTGACGCCGGAGCAGCTGCGCGATCTCATCTCCTCCCTGGTGGCCAGCGCCAACCGCTTCCTGGCCCCCTTCGAGCGGGTGGTGACCTTCCAGGTGCTCCCCCGCGCGCTCGACACCGAGCACGGCGAGCTGACCCACAAGTACACCTTCAAGCGCGAGGTGGTGAGCGAGAACTGGAAGGACCTGATCGACAAGATGTACGAGCAGAAGCACCTGGCGCTGGCCATCGACGGGTGGTTCCTGCGCGTCCCCAACTGGGTGCTGCGCGAGATCGGGGCGCTGCAGCACGAGGTCTCCCTCCAGGACGGCGTGCTCCGTGCCGGCGACCGGGCCCTGGCGGTGGGCCCCGACGTGGCGGCGCTGGGCTCCTTCCGCCTCGGCGACCTGGCCTACGCCTCGGAGGGGACCATCATCGACCTCGGGGTCCTGCTCTCCCGGCCGGCGCTCTGGCTGGGCAACGAGGCGCTGCGCCGCTTCCTCGGCGACGAGGCCTTCCTGGCCCTGGCCGCCAAGCGGCGCAAGGGCGGCGGCGAGTACCGCATCGACTCGCGCAACTGGCAGGGCCCGCCGCCGGAGCGGATGGCCCAGCTGCTCGACCTGGTGGACCGGACCGAGGTGAGCTTCCTCTCCATCCACGCCGCCGCCGAGCTGCTGCGGGCCGAGCGGCCGGAGGCGAGGCGCGCCATCGCCCACCTGCAGCGCGGCCTGACCGCGGCCACGCCCGAGCAGGCCCGCCTGAGCCGCGCCCTGCTCCGCCGCGCGGCCGACGCCCCCGACGAGGACGTCCGCCGCCGCGCCTTCAAGGTCCTGCTCCCCAAGGAGGACCCGGCCCTGACGCTGGAGACCCTGGGGAGCTTCCTCGACCGGATGGAGGCCATGGCGCTGCGCGACGAGGACCTCGCCGATCTCGGCGAGCGCGGCCTCTCCGACGCGCAGGTGCTCCGGCTCCTCGACTACCTCGCCTCCGACCGGGCCAACGGCCCGCTCTCGGAGCCCTCCGACCGCAAGCTGCTCATCGGGGTGATGCGGCTCCTCACCGCCACCGCCATCGCCCACCCCGCCTACTTCGCGCGGGTGCGGGTGCCGCTGGCCCGGCTCACCCTCCACGACGATCCCGGCATCGCCGCCCGCGCCGGCGAGGAGGTGGATCGCCTGCGCCGCGGCTTCTCCAACTGGATCGGCCCCAACCTCCGGCTGGCCATCGATCCCCACACCGGCGCCGAGTACGGCTGGAGCGACGTGCTGGTCTTCGAGCCCTCGGTCACCCCGGAGGCCAGCCGGATGCTGCTGCAGGCCCTCTCCGACGCCACGGTGGTGCGGGCCTCGGTCTTCCTGCTGGGACGCGGCGTGCTGCTCTCCCTGGCCGACATCCCGCCCGGCGGCGCCACCGTCAGCCTGCTGGGTCGCCAGCACGGCAAGGCCGTGTACCGCCTCTCCATCCACACCCGCTCGCGCGAGATCTTCGACATGGCCATCAACGTGGCCGAGGAGCTCTCCTTCGCCCAGCTCCGCGACGAGGTGAACTGGCTCCTGGCCGCCGGCGCGCCGCCGCCGCTGGTGGAGCAGTTCGCCGGCTACTTCGGGGAGTGGGGCATCTTCACCGAGGAGTTCATCCCCGGGAACGACGTGGAGCGCCAGGTGGCGCGCCTGCTCCGCCAGTCGGAGGCCAGGCGCCTCGAGCTGCTCTGGCCCTTCGTGGCCTCGACCGCGATGGAGCTGCACGTCCGCTTCTGGGACCGGGCCAATCGCCGGCTGGCGCTGCGCCTCCCCTCCCCGGCCGCCTTCATCGTCCCGTCGCACGACTACCAGACCGGCGCGCGGCTGGTCTCCATCGCCGATCGCTCCCCCTGCACCTCGCTCGACGACCTGCTCGATCGCTTCCAGGTCAGCTTCCTCGACCGCGTGGAGGGATCGCTCCCGGAGCTGCGCGGCAAGGCCACCGAGCCGATGCTGCTGGCGGCGGTGGTGGAGGCGCTGGGCGCCGAGCGTGCCGTCCCGGTGCTGGAGGAGGCCTCCAGCGGCAAGCGGGCCATCGCCGTCTCCTCCTTCCTCGACCGGCTGCGGGCCGAGGGGCCCACGCCCATGCGGCTCTTCTTCGCGGTGCGGCGCTTCAAGCGCTGGCTGGAGGCCAACCCGCAGGCCACGCCCGAGGCCCAGTCGAAGCACCTCGGGGAGCAGTGGGGCACCTACCGGCTGGGCGAGCTCGAGGCGCAGTGGCCCGACACGCGCATCCGCTTCTTCCGCCAGACGGTCTTCGCCGACGCCCGTCCGGAGCTGGGGGCCGCGCTCGACCGGCTCATGCACCGGGCCCGGGCCATGCCGGCCGGCGCGCTCGACCTGGCCGAGCAGCTGGCCGCCCTGCGCGCGGCCGTCAAGCCGACCGAGGCCGAGGACCACGCCCTGGCCCGCATGACCTACCGCTACCTCGGCCCCGCCGAGCAGGTGGCCCTCATCTCCATGCCGCACGGCGACCACGTCACCGCCGAGGTGGTGGTGGCCCAGGACGCCAGCGACGGCACCCGCTACACGCTGCGCGGGCCGGTCTCGCCGCGCGAGGTGGCCCGGCTGCTCAACCTCTTCCACGAGTCCAACCTGCAGGTGGCCTTCTCCACCGAGCACGAGTTCCTGCTGGCGCTCGACGCCAAGGACTCGGTCATCGCCGGGCTCTTCTACCGGCCGGTGGCCGCCGGGCGCGTCCACATGGAGAAGATCGTGGTGGGCCGGAAGCACCGCAGCAAGGGGATCGCCGACGGCCTGATGCGCGAGTTCTTCCGGCGGCTGCGAGCCCGGGGCGTCTTCGCGGTCGAGACCGGCTACTTCCAGCCCGAGTACCTGAAGCGCTTCGGCTTCCGCACCGACCCCTCCTCCGGCGGCCTGGTCCGGGACATCGACGCCGACGAATCCTTCGAGTGGTGACGAGGCCGCGCGAACATGTCCATGCCGAACTGGAAGCTCATCGACTCCACCCTCCGCGAGGGGGAGCAGTTCTCCAAGGCCTCCTTCCGCACCGAGGACAAGGTGGAGATCGCCCGCGCCCTCGACACCTTCGGCGTCGAGTACATCGAGGTCACCTCGCCGGCCGCCTCTCCGCAGTCGCAGAAGGACGCCACCACCCTGGTGAAGCTCGGCCTCGGCGCCCGGGTCATCAGCCATGCCCGCTGCGTGCTGGACGACGTGAAGGCCGCGGTCGACTCCGGGGTGCGCGGCCTCGGGCTGCTCTTCGCCACCAGCCGCATCCTGCGCGAGTCGTCCCACGGCAAGTCGATCCAGCAGATCATCGACGCCATGGGGCCGCCCATCGAGTACGCCCTGAAGGCCGGCCTCGAGGTCCGCTTCAGCGCCGAGGACACCTTCCGCTCCGAGACCGCCGACCTGCTGGCGGTCTACCGGGCGGCGGAGAAGCTGGGCGTCCACCGGGTCGGGCTGGCCGACACGGTCGGCATCGCCACCCCGCGCCAGGTCTACGTGCTGGTGCGCGAGATCCGGGGGGCGGTGGGCTGCGACATCGGCTTCCACGGCCACAACGACACCGGCTGCGCCATCGCCAACGCCTACGAGGCGCTGCGGGCCGGCGCCACCCACGTCGACGTGTCGGTGCTCGGCATCGGCGAGCGCGTCGGGATCACGCCGCTGGGCGGCCTGGTGGCGCGCCTCTTCTCGCTGGAGCCCCAGGCGCTGGGCGAGCGCTACCGGCTCGGCCAGCTGCGCGAGCTGGAGCGGCTGGTGGCCCGGGTCACCGGCATCGAGATCCCCTTCAACAACTACGTCACCGGCGAGACCGCCTACAGCCACAAGGCCGGCATGCACCTGAAGGCCATGATGGCCAACCCCGGCTCCTACGAGATCATCCCGCCCGGAGGCCTTCGGCCTGTCGCGCAAGCTCATCATCGGCTCGCGCCTCACCGGCCGCGCCGCCATCGCCTACCGGGCCCGCGAGATGGGGATCACCTTCGGTGAGACGGAGCTGAAGGAGATCACCCGGCGCATCAAGGACCTGGCCGACACCGGCGAGCTCTCCGAGGCCCAGATCGACCGGGTGCTGCGCGAGTGGGTGACCGCGTAGCCCATGCGGCATCGGCTCCTGCTGCTGGCCGCCGCGGCCCTCTGGTCGTCGGCCGGCGCCGTCATCAAGCTGAGCCGCCTCGACGCCTGGCAGCTGGCGGGGGGCGGGCCCTGGTGGCCGCCGCCTTCCTGGCGGTGGCGGTCCCGGCCGCGCGGCGCCGGCCGTCGCCCCGCCTGCTGCTGGTGGCGGTGGCCTACGCCTGCACCACCGTGCTCTTCGTGCTGGCCAACAAGCTCACCACCTCGGCCAACGCCATCTTCCTGCAGGACACCGCCCCGCTCTGGGTCCTGCTGCTCTCGCCGTGGGTGCTGGGCGAGCGCCCCACCCGCGGCGAGCTGCTCTCGGTCCCGGTCTTCGGCCTCGGCCTGGCCCTCTTCTTCCTCGACCAGCTCTCGCCCGGCCAGCTGGCCGGCAACCTGGTGGCGCTGGTGGCCGGCGTCGCCTTCGCCGCCTCCATCCTCGGCCTGCGCCGGATCGGCTCCGAGGGCCCGGCCGCGCTGGTGTGGGGCAACCTGCTGGCGGCCGCGGCCACCCTGCCCCTCTGGCCGCTCGGCCCCGCCGCCGGCCTCGGCGACCTGGGCGCGGTGCTCTTCCTCGGCGTCTTCCAGCTCGGGCTGGCCTACCTCTGCTTCTCGCTGGGCCTGCGGGGCACGCCGGCCGTGGAGGCCTCCCTGCTGGTCCTGCTCGAGCCGGTCCTCAACCCGGTCTGGACCTACCTCTTCGCCGGGGAGCGGCCGGGACCCTGGGCGCTGGCGGGCGGTGCGGTCATCCTGCTGGCCACCGCCTGGCGCACCCTGCAGCCCTGGATCCTGGAGCGGCGGGCCGCCCGCTCGACCGGCCGTGCCGAGGCTTGATACAACCCGGCCACGCTTGAACCGCCTCGCCCCACCCCCCCGCGGCCAGCTTCCCCCGGGCCGCTGCCCCCGCTGCGCCTTTCCGGCCGGTGGAGACTGCCTCTGCACGGCCATCCCCCGGCTCCGGGTCCCCTGGCGGGTGGTGGTGGTCCGTCATGCCAGCGAGATCCCCCGGCTCACCAACACCGGACGCTGGGCCACCGCGGCCCTGGCGGGGGCGGCCACCTTCGACCACGCGCTCGACGACGTCCGCTCCGACCGGGACCTGGAGGCGCTGCTGGGCGAGGGGCCGGCCTGGCTCCTCTACCCCTCCGGCCAGGCCGGCGCGCCGCCCGGACCGCCGCCGCGGACCCTGGTGGTCCCGGACGCCACCTGGGCGCAGGCACGCCGCATGGTGCAGCGGATCGCACCGCTCCGTGGCCTGCCCCGGCTCACGCTCCCGCCCCCACCTCCCGCCACCCGGCTTCGCCGGCCTCCGCGCCCCGGCGGCATGTCCACCCTGGAGGCCGTGGCCGGCGCCCTGGAGCTGCTCGGAGACGTGGCCGCGGCCAGCGCCCTGCGGTCGCTGCACCGGGTCGCCGTCGAGAAGGCGCTCCGGCTCAAGGGGATGTGGCCCCCGACCCGGAACCACCACCACGCCGAGCCCAGATGACCGCCTCCTTCGAACCCGCCCCCCTGCTCCGCCACCCCGACGCCCAGACCATCTTCGCCAACCTCTGGCGGCCGCGCCCGGGCCCGCCCGTGAACCGCGTCCGCTGGGAGCTCGACGACGGCGACTTCCTCGACCTGGACCGGGCGGCCGGCCCCGGGCCCGACGCCCCGGTGGCGGTGCTCTGCCACGGGCTGGAGGGCTCCTCCACCGCCCCCTACGTGCGCGGCCTGGCCCGCGCCCTGGTGGCGCGGGGGCTGGCGGTGGTGGCGCTCAACTTCCGCACCTGCAGCGGCGTGCCCAACCGCCTGCCGCGCTCCTACCACTCGGGCGAGACCACCGACCTCGGCGAGGTGGTCCGCCGCCTCGTGGTGGAGCGCCCCTCGCGGGCGGTGGTGGTGGCCGGCTTCTCCCTCGGCGGCAACGTGGTCACCAAGTGGCTGGGCGAGCACGGCGAGGGCCTGGCACCCCAGGTGCGCGGGGGCGCGGCCATCTCGGTCCCCTTCGACCTCGGCGCCTGCCAGCGGCGGGTCGACGGCCCGGGGCGGATCATGTGGATCTACCGCGAGCGCTTCATGCGCCGGCTCCGGCGCAAGGCCGCCCTCAAGGCCCGCCAGTTCCCGGGGCTCCTCGACGCCGCGGCGCTGGCCCACGCCACCACCTTCGCCGAGTACGACGAGCTGGTGACGGCGCCCACCCACGGCTTCGCCTCGCGCGACGACTACTACCAGCGCTGCTCGGCGGGGCGCTTCCTGGCCGGCATCCGCCGCCCCTACCTGGCGGTCTCGGCGGCCGACGATCCGCTGGTGCCGGCGGAGTCGCTCCCGGTGGCGGCCGCCGAGGCCAACCCGGCGGTGCGGCTGCTGGTCACCCCGCACGGCGGGCACACCGGGTTCGTGGACGGCACGCCGCTCCGGCCCGGCTTCTGGGCGGAGCGGATCGTGGCCGACTTCCTCGCCGGGCTCGCGGGGGCTACTTCAGGCCGCCCTTGACGAAGGCGGCGACGTCCTTGATCTCGGCCGGGGTGAGCTTGCCGCCGAACGGCGTCATCTTCCCCCGGCCCTTGGTGACGACGCCCTCCATCTCCGCGGCGGTCAGCTTGCTGGCGCTCAGGTCCTTGGCGCCCAGCTTCTTGCCCATGGCGGACTGGCCCTTGCCGTCGGGGCCGTGGCAGGCGGCGCACTTGGAGCCGAAGATGGCCTTGCCGTCGGCGACGGCGACGTTGGCGGCGAGCAGGGCGGCGACGACGAAGAGACGCTTCATGTGGGACTCCCGTGTTGGTCGAGGCGCGTGGCGGGTCAATGGCTGGCCGGCGCGGTCCCCGCGGTCTTGAAGGTACCGACGAGGATCGGCACCGAGATCTTCACCAGGATGGTGAAGACGAGGAAGCCTACCCCGAAGATGCCGAGCGCGATGGACCACTCCGTCAGGGTGGGCCGGTACTCGTAGATCTCCCCCAGGGTGTCCGGGGTCATCCCGGGTATCACCAGCCCCAGCCCCTTTTCGATGTAGACGCCCGACCAGATCAGCAGGCAGCCGATGTTGAGGGTGACCCAGTTCTGCCGCAGCTTCGGCACCAGGAAGATGAAGAAGGCCGCCACGCTGGCGAAGAGCGAGGTCCAGGCGTAGGGCACCAGGGCCTTGTGCTCGCCGAGGCCGAACCAGAAGTACTGGGTGTACCGGAGCTCCTGGGTCTGCGAGTAGAACTCCTTGAAGAGCTCGGCCCCCAGCAGGAACAGGTTGATGAACATGGCGTAGGACATGAGCTCGGCCAGCTTCCAGATGGCCTCGTCCTTGATGGGGATCTTGGTGGTCTTCCGCAGCAGCTGGAACAGGACGATCATCACCGCCGGCCCGGAGCAGAAGGCCGAGGCCAGGAAGCGGGGCGCCAGGATCGAGGCGTTCCAGTAGGGGCGGGCCGCCATCCCGTTGTAGAGGAAGGCGGTCACGGTGTGCGTGCTGATGGAGACCGGGATGGAGATCAGCACCAGCGGCAGCAGGATCTTCTTGTTCGGCTCCCGCCCGGCGTAGGACTGGAACAGGATGTAGAGCACCACCACCACGTTGAGGATGAGGTAGAGGTTCAGCACCAGCGCGTCCCACGCCAGCAGCGAGCGGGGCCAGTTGGGCGTGCCGATGATCGGCATCATGTGCAGCATCCGGTCGGGCCGGCCCATGTCCACCATGATGAAGAGCAGGCACATGGCCAGGGCCGAGATGGCCAGCAGCTCGCCCAGCAGCACCACCTCCTTGAGCGGCCCCCAGTGGTAGACGTAGGCGGGGATGACCAGCAGCACCGCCGCCGCCGCCACGCCGACCAGGAAGGTGAAGTTGCCGATGTAGAAGGCCCAGCTGACCTGGTCACGGATGTTGGTGATGATCAGGCCGGAGCGGGCCTGCTGGACGTAGGCGACGAGGCCGATGACGATGGCCACCAGCAGGGCGCCGATCCAGGTGAAGTAGGCCCTGTTGCCGGTCTTGATCTGGCGGCCACAGCCCTGGAGGAACTCGAGGATGCCGGACATGGGGTGGCCTCGTCAGGTGGCGTAGAAGTAGTAGAACTGCGGGTGGGTGGCGAGCTCCTCCTTGAAGATGAAGACCCGCTTGGTCTCCATCACCTTCCGGATCTCGCTCTCCGGGTCGAGGAGGTTCCCGAACTTCCGGGCCCCCACCGGGCACACCTCGACGCAGGCGGTGTACCTCCCGTTGCGTGACCGCTGGATGCAGAAGGTGCACTTCTCCACCACGCCCTTGGGGCGCGGCCGGTTGCCGAGGAAGTGCTGGTTCGGGTTGAGCTCGGCGGCTGGCAGGCTCGGCTCCGCGAAGTTGAAGTGGCGGGCGCCGTACGGGCAGGCCGACATGCAGCAGCGGCACCCGATGCACCAGTCATAGTCGATGACCACGATCCCGTCCTTCTCCTTCCAGGTCGCCTGGGTCGGGCAGGCCTTGACGCAGGGCGGATTGCGGCACTGCTGGCACTGGACCGGGAAGTAGAACTTCCCCTCCTGCGGCACGGTGTCTGGTTCGTAGTAGTGCTCGGCGTGGGTGAGGTCGACGCCGTGCTCCTTGTCCATCTGCAGCACGCGGATCCAGTGGATCTGCGGGTGCTGGCGGGACTGGTTGTTCTCCTGGACGCAGGCGTAGACGCAGCGCCGGCAGCCGATGCAGCGGGAGAGGTCGAGGCCGTAGCCGAACTCCACCCCCTCCATCGGGCCCTCGGCGGTCACCGTGGTGGCCCGCCCGAACCGCGCCTTGTTGCGGGCCTCCACCCGGGCCAGCGTCCGCTTGAGCTGCTCGGGCGACAGCTCCTTGAAGTGCGAGCGGAAGAACTCCTCCATGGAGATCCCGCCACAGCCGGCCAGCGACGCCAGCGCCGCCCCGGCGGCGGCGGTGCGCAGGAAGGCCCGGCGCTCGGGATCGACGCCGGCCTCGCGCCGGTCGGGGGCCAGGTCGACCGGGATCTCGGGCACCACGGGGAGCGGATGGCGGGGGCTCACGGGCGCATCTCCTCCGGCCGCCGGGGCCGTGGCTCGGGCTTGATCTTCTCCAGCGTCGGCATGACCACCTTCCGGCCGTTCACCACCACCTCCTTCTCCCCCTTGAAGAGCGGGGCGTGCGGGTTGTGGCAGTTGACGCAGAGGAAGTAGGTCTTGACGCCGTTCCAGTTGCCGATGCGCTTGCCGTGGATGCCGGCGCGCCAGTCGCGCAGCTTGTCGCCGTGGCACTGGCCGCAGAGCCGGTACGACTCGGTGAAGGGGACGAGGTCCCCGTTGGTGAGGTGGAGCTGGTCCCGGTTCCTGGCGTCGTGGCAGTCGAGGCACCAGCGGTGCTCGGCGTCGTGGGCGAAGATCGACTGCTGCTCCTCGTGGAAGCCGAGCTCGCGGCGCGCGGTGTTCACCTTGTCCTTCGGGTCGTGGCAGCCGCTGCAGGGGAAGATCCCCTCGCTGAACGGGGGCGACAGGGCCTGCACCAGCTCGGCCGGAGCGGCGGGCTTCTTCTCCGGCGAGGCGGTGCCGGGGGCGCTGGCCTTCGGCTCCGAGGCGCCGGCCAGGCTGGCGCTCACCAGGGCCAGCGCGAGCAGCGCCGCCCGTGGGACGCGGCTGGTTCTGCGGGGGAACCACGAGGTGCGCATGTGTCCTCCAGTCAGGCGGGAGGCTACCTCCCCGGGGGGGGGCGCCACTTGATCGCCGTCAACTGGCCTGCTCACTCTTGGGTTCCAACAGGGGATTCCGGTCGATTCAGGCCCGAGGCACCACCGCCGCGGAGGGCGGGTCGAACCGCCGCCGCGATCAGGCCGTCGCCGCCGACCGCCTGCGCGTCACCGCCACCATGGCCAGCAGGACCACGATCCCGGCGGACGTGAGCGCGATGTCGACGAGGATGCTGCCGCGAACGCCCAGCCCGGGGAGCTCGGATCCCCAGCCGTCCAGCGTGGTGACGTAGCTGGACGCGAGGTTGGCGACGGCGATGAAGGCCGTGTACTTGGTGGCCACGCCGGCGCCCTGGCCGCAGAGCTCGAGGATGAAGGCGGCCAGGGTGGCGAAGGCGATGCCGTTGGCGAAGGAGTAGGCCAGCACGCCCCAGGTGTAGGTGGTGGCGTCGAGCGGCGCGAAGTACATGGCCAGCGCGGTGCCGGCGGTGAGCGCGCCGGAGAGCGCGTAGGCCAGCCGCCGGTTCATCCGGTCGGCCAGCGCGCCGCCCACCAGGGCCCCGAGCGCGCCGACCACGCCGCCGCCCAGCCCGTTGACCATGGCCACCAGCTCGCCGGAGGCCTGGTAGTCGCTGGCCATGGCCGTGAAGAGGTTGGTGAGGGCGCCGGCCCCGACCGGGACGGCGCAGATCACCAGCCCGGTCCAGCCGTCGCGGCTCACCAGCGTCCGCCAGACGTCCACCAGCACCTCGCCGAGCCGGGCCGCCGCGTCGCGAACCCAGCCCCGGCCGGTGGCCACCGCCGCCGCGGCCACCTCGTGGATGCGGAGCGCCGGCACGAGCGCCAGCAGCGTCACCCCGGCCAGCGCCAGGCCGGCCACCCCCACCGAGCCGGTCGCCTTGGCCACGGCGAGCGCCAGCGCCCCGAGCACGCCGGTGAAGCCGACGTTGCCGGCCATGCGGAAGCCGCCGGCCCTCCCCTTGTCCTCGAGGCGCGTGGTCAGGGCCATCAGCCCGTCCGCGGCCGCGGCCGAGGTGGTCCCGGCCACCTGGCAGATGGCGGCCAGCGCGGTGTAGGTGACCAGGTGGTGACCCGGGTCGGGGAAGAAGGCCAGCACCGCCAGCGAGACGGCGGTGAGCACGGTGGTGGCGAGGAACCAGCGCTTGCGGTGCCCGCCCAGGTCGACCAGCGGCGCCCAGAGGAACTTGAAGGCGTGGGGCGCGTTGGCGATGCCGGAGATGGTCCCGATGGCGGCCAGCGACACCCCCTGCCCTTCCAGCCAGTAGGGGGCGGCGATGGAGACGAAGCCGACGGCGGCCCCGAACGGGAGGATGGTGAAGGCGAAGACCAGCGGCGGCGTGGGCCGGGGGGAGGTGGTCACGGGGTGGCCAGGGCTCGAGGATGGCGAAGGCGGCCCGGCCCCGCTGCCGGGGGCCTTACTTGCCCTTCAGCTTGTCGATCTCGGCGTTCTGCGTCGCGACCAGCTTCTCCAGGCGGCGGATGTCCTCGCGGCGGGTGGAGAGCTCGGCCTCGAGCTGGACCTTCTCGTCGCGCAGCTTGAGGTACCCGTTCATCAGCCCCTGCACCTGGGCGACGAGCCCGGTCAGGTCCTTGAGTTCCGTCATGGTGTGACCCTCTTCGGCATGGACGGTGCCCTCGTCGAGAGCGCCCGTCGGAGTGGAGGCCCCAGGCCCAGCGGCCGGGGCGCGAGGGCGCGGAGACTCTCATGGCCGGGCCGCCCGAGGCAAGGGGCGCGGGGCGAGGCCCGAGGCCTGGCCGGGCCGCCACCGCGCGCGGTTCCGGAGCGCCGCCCGATTGCGCCTCCCACCTCCCCATGACACCTTCCGCCCACCACCTGCCACCGCGAGGACGCCGGACATGGGCAACAGGTTCCGAATCGCCATCAACACCGGCGGCGGCGACGCCCCCGGCCTCAACGCCGTCATCTACGCCGTGACCATGGCCGCCCACGGCCGGGGCTGGGAGGTCCACGGCATCCAGCAGGGCTACGCCGGCCTCTTCGACACCAGCAAGATCATCCCGCTCACGCCCGAGCGGGTGGACGGGATCATGGACCGCGGCGGGACCATCCTCGGCACCACCAACCGCGGCGATCCCTTCCGCAGGCCCCACGAGCGGCCCGACGGCACCATCGAGTTCCGCGACGAGTCGGACCGGCTGGTGGAGAACTTCAACCGCCTCGGCTTCGACGTGCTGGTGGCGGTGGGCGGCGACGGCTCGCTGCAGCTGGCGCACCGGCTCTCGCAGAAGGGGCTGCCCGTGATCGGGGTGCCCAAGACCATCGACAACGACCTGGCCATGACCCAGCAGACCTTCGGCTTCGACACCGCGGTCACCACCGCCACCGAGGCCATCGACAAGCTCCACTCCACGGCGGAGGCCCACGACCGCATCATGGTGGTCGAGGTGATGGGGCGCTACGCGGGCTGGATCGCCCTCCACAGCGGGCTCTCCGGAGACGCCGACGTCATCCTCATCCCGGAGATCCCCTTCGACATGGAGAAGGTCTGCGACCGGCTCATGGAGGGCGAGCTCCGCGGCAAGCGGCACGGCATCGTGGTGGTGGCCGAGGGGGCCCGGGTGGGTGGCCAGCTGGTGACCCGGGAGACGACCGACCAGCAGCGCGAGGAGGTGCTGCTGGGCGGGGTGGCCGAGTGGGTGGCCAGGGAGGTCCACCGGCGCACCGGCAAGGAGACCCGCTCGCTGGTGCTCGGCCACCTGCAGCGCGGCGGCTCGCCCACCACCTTCGACCGGCTGCTCTCGCTCCGCTTCGGCGCCGCCGCGGTCCGCTTCATCGCCGCCGGGGAGCGCAACGTCATGGTGGCGTGGCAGCCGCCCAGCATGAGGGCGGTGCCCATCGCCGACGTCATCGGGAAGACCAAGCTGGTCCCCATCGACTCGGACACCATCCAGACCTGCCGCGACCTGGGCATCTCGCTGGGGGAGTGACGGCGTCGAGCTGCGATCGGCTGGCCCGGCCTGCCCGGCGCGGCTAGCATCTCACCATGCGGGTCTCTGGGAGCGCGGTGGGCGTCGCCCTGCTGGCGGCGACGGGGTGCGCCACCAGCGCCGCCTTCGTCTGCCCGGCCCGGGGCGGCCCGGCCTGGCGCGACGTCGGCAGCGCCCACTTCGTCCTGCGGACCGACCTCGACCTGGAGGATGCCACCCGGCTGCTGGCCAGCCTCGAGCGGCTCCGCACCGCCGTCGTCTCCGCGCTCTTCGACGAGGTCCCGGCCTCGCGCAGCGGCGTCGAGGTGGTGGCCTTCCGGACCGAGGGGGAGTACCGGGCCTTCGCCGCCCCGGGCGTCGACGCCTACTACATGCGCTCGGCCGGTGGCCCGCCGCGGATCGTGCTGGGTGGCCGGCTCGACAGCCGGCAGCGCGCCATGCTGGCCCACGAGCTGACCCACCACTACCTGTCCAGCGTCTTCGTCCGCCAGCCACGGTGGTTCTCGGAGGGGCTGGCGACGCTGATGGAGCCGGTCGGGGACCAGGGCGACGGGCCGCTCATGACGGTCGGCCAGCCGCCGGCCGCGCGGCTGGCCCGGCTGCGCAACAGCCCCAACCGGGTCACCACCCGCGAGCTGCTGGCCTGGGAGGGCGGTCCCACGGCGTTCCACCCGGCGCTGGACTACTACGGGGCCAGCTGGCTGCTGGTCCACTACCTCGCCTATCGCACGCCGGATCGCTTCGCCGACCTGCAGCGACGCCTGGTCCGCGGCGAGTCGCCCGAGGACGCCTGGCGGGGCGCCTACCCGCAGTGGGACCCGGCCGCACCGCGCGCCCTGGAGGCGCTCGACCTCGCCCTCGAGGCCTACCTGGGCGCCGAGGCCCAGACCCGCTACCGGCAGGTCCCCGAGACCTGGAGCCGGGAGCCCGCGGTCCAGCTCATCCCGCCCGCCGAGGTGCACGCCATCCGGCTGGCGCTCTGGAGCCAGGGACCGGACAAGGGGACGGCGGCGCTCCAGGCCGAGGTGAGCGAGGCCCTCTCCGAGGACCCCGACCACCCCCTGGCGCTGCAGGTGAAGGCCACGCTGACCGGTGAGCCACCCCTCCCGCTGGCCCGGCGCTCGGTGGCCAGCCACCCGGAGGACCCGCGGGCCTGGACCTTCCTGGCCGTCGCCCTGAAGGGCGAGGAGCACGACGCCGAGAGGCTGCACGCCTACCGGACCGCGGCCACGCTGGCCGACGGCAACGCCGCCGCGCTCCACAACCTCGCCGTCGAGCTGCTGGCCCAGGGGCGCAGCGGGGAGGCCCTGCCGGTGGCCCGGGAGGCCGTCCGCCTGGCGCCCTGGAGCCCGCCGCTGCTCGACGGCTACGCCTCGGTGCTGGTGGACCTCGGCCTCTGCGCGCAGGCCGTCGACGTGCAGCTCCGGGCGCTCGAGGTGCTTCCGGAGCGGGCCACCGAGTCGGCGCGCCAGGCGCTCAAGGACCGGCTGCACCAGATCCGCGTCCAGTGCCGGATGGTGGCGCCGCCCGCCTCGCCGCCTTCCGCAGGATAGCCAGGGCCGCCCGCAGGTCCCGGGGCAGCGGGGCCTCGACGCGCAGGGCCCTGCCGGTGCGCGGGTGCGCCAGGGCCAGCCGCCAGGCGTGGAGGGCCTGCCGGCCGATGGCCGCCGCCGCCAGCCGGACCGGATCGTCGGCGTCGAGCCGCGCCTCGCGCCGCTTCCCGCCGTAGACGGCGTCGGCCAGCAGCGGGTGGCCCGCCTCGGAGAGGTGCACGCGGATCTGGTGGGTCCGGCCGGTCTCCAGCGCCACCTCCAGCAGGGCCGCCGCGTCGCCGAAGCGCTCCCGGACGTGCCAGCCGGTGACCGCCCGGCGGCCCGCGGAGGCTCGCCCGGTGTAGCGCGTCCGGTCACGTGGGTGGCGGCCGTAGGGCGTGTCGAGCCGTCCCTCGTCGGCCGGCGCGCCGTGGACCAGGGCCAGGTAGGTCTTCTCCACGGCCCGGGCCTTGAAAGCGGCCTGCAGCGCCGCCAGCGCGGCCGCCCGCTTGGCCACCAGCAGGCAGCCGGAGGTCTCCTTGTCGAGCCGGTGGACCAGCCCGAGCCGCTCGCCGCCCGGGGCCCCCTCGCCGAGCCGGTGCAGCAGCGCGTTGACCACCGTCCCCGACGGCGAGCCGCGGGCCGGATGGACCACCATGCCGGCCGCCTTGTCCAGCACCAGCAGGTCGGCGTCCTCGTGGAGCACGGCCAGCGGGAGGTCCTGCGCCACCAGGCCGGAGGGCTCGGGGGGAGGCAGTCTCCAGCGCGACGACCTCGCCGACGTGGAGGCGGGTCGAGGATCTCACCGACCGTCCCGACACCGCCACGTGGCCGTCGGCCACCAGCCGCTGGGCCCGGGCGCGGGTGAGGTCGGGCCAGAGCCGGACCAGGGCCAGGTCGAGCCGGACGCCGGCCAGCTCCCCGGGAACCTGGCGCTCGCGCCGCTCCGGCACGGCCGGCACCCGGCTACCAGAATCTTGGAGCGGATGCGCCCCTTGGGCTTCAGGATGACGTCGACCACGGCGCGATCGAAGAAGTTGGTGCGGGCGAAGACGTCCGGGGCGACCCGTGACTTGAAGAGGTCGCGCCCCTCGGCCAGCTCGTCCTTGAGCGCGTCGAAGAAGGTGTCCTGCTGGATGCTGCGGACGATCTTCTCCTCGTTGTAGAGGGAGATGTCGGAGCAGATGGCCCGGGCCAGGCGCATGGCCTGCTCGGGCGCCTCGATGAGCGCCATGCGCGGATGGTACGAGAGGCGGCCGGCCCGGTCAACGAACCCGCCCTGGCGTGGCGCCCGGACCGGTGGACGTCCCACGAGCGCATCTCGTGGGATGCGCTCTAGCGCCGCGCGTCGCCCTGGGTCCGGAGGCCCATCCGGTCCAGGTAGGAGCGAGCCACCTTCTGGCCGTCGAGCCGCAGCTCGCGGGCCAGGCTCATGATGATGCCGCGCAGGTAGACGGGCGCAGGCAGCGCCGGGAACCTGTCCTGCTCGATGTTCTCCAGGTGGTGGCGGGTGATCCGCGTGCGCTCCGCCACCTGCTGCACCGTCAGCCCGCGCGACTCGCGCACCCGTCGCAGCATCTCGCCGGTCCACTCGCCGCCCTCCGCGACCGGGGGCTCCGGCGGTGCCGGCACCTCGCGCTCGAGGAGGATGGGGACCACCGGCTTGCTCAGCACGATGGGGGCCGGGGCCATCGGGGCGCGCGGCGACGTGGGCTCGGGCGGGGTGCGTTCCGCCGGCGTCGAGACCGCTGCCGCCGGCTCGAGGGAGGCCGGCGCTGGCGACGGGCCGGCGGCGGCGAGGGCCGCCTCGGCGACGGGCGACCGGTCCCGAGGCGGGTCGACGACCGTGGCGGCCGGTGGTGGCCCGACCAGCGGTGGCGACGCGGCCGGGAGCCCGGGCGAGATCGGACGCGGCGCGGCGGCCACCGGCTCCCCGGGAGGCGGCGGCCAGGTCGCGAGCGGCGCCGGGGCCGAGGGCGCCGGGGCCGGCGGCCGATCCATCGCCGGCTCGGGGGGCGGCGACGAGGCGGCCCGGACGCCGATGCGCTCGTCGTAGCGGGTGCGCGCGCTCGGATCGAGCAGGACCGCCCTGGCCTCCTCGATCCGGCGCCCCAGCAGCGCCGACTCCTCCGGCGACGCCAGCGTGTAGGTGACCAGCGAGCCGGGGCCGTAGGTCGCGGCGGCCCGGTCGCAGGCCCGCTCGATCTCCTCGGGCGGGGCGTCCACCGAGACCTCGATGATCTCGTAGAGGGTCTGGTCCGAGAGCCGCTTCACGCCGGCTCCGCCGCCCCTGCGGACGCGTCGGCGAGGAGGAGCCGCTCCGCGATCCGTTCGAAGGCCAGGCCCGCCGGCGCCTCCGGCCGCTCGATGAGCAGCGGCCTCCGCTGCCGGACCGCGCGCCACATCTCGTCGTCGTGGTCGATGGCGCCGAGGAACTCCATCTCCAGCCCGAAGTACTTCCGCCAGGCGGCCACCACGGCGTGCCCCATCTCGGCGTCCTGCCTGGAGCGGACCTGGTTGACCACGAGTCGCGGCCGGAAGGCGGCCAGCTGGTTGGCGAGGTTGGCCCCCGCCTCCGGATCCCGCTCCACCACCGTGGCCACCAGGTCGACCGGGCTCCGGAAGCTGGCGCCGTCCATCACGCCTCGAAGCAGCTCCTCGTAGCCGTAGACCTGGGCCACGGTGCGCAGCCGACGCCAGAAGGCGGCCTTGACGAAGCGGTAGGCGTTCTCCACCGCCGTCGGCTCGGGCACCAGCACCAGCACGCCGTGATCCGACACCAGGAAGAAGTCGAGGACGTTGGCGTGCGTCCCCGCGCCCAGGTCGAGGATGGCGTAGTCCACGTCCAGCGCCTGGACGTGGCGCAGCAGCCGCAGCTTCTGGGCGTGCTTGGGCGAGGCCGCCTCGAGGCCGTCGAGCGCACCGGAGACGAGGCCGAGGTTCTCGATCCCGGTGGGCGTGACCACGTCCTCGAGCCGCTCGACCTTGCGATCGATGAAGTCGGAGAGGGTCCGGCGCGGCAGCTCGAGGCCCAGCGTGGTGTGGAGGTTGGCGCCGCCGAGGTCCGCGTCCACCAGCACCACCCGCTTGCCCCGGCGGGCCAGCGCGATGGCGAGGTTGGCCGAGATGAGGCTCTTTCCGATGCCCCCCTTGCCGCCGCCGACCGAGAGGATGCGACGGGCGCGCGTTCCGAGGCGCTTCCCCCTGGCGGCTCCCCGCTGGGCCGGGATCGGCGAGGCCCCCGTCGCCTGCGGCATCGGCTGAACCAGCTTGAGGATCGGCCCGTCACCCATCGACGTGAATCCTACGCCGGGTCGCGGCCAGGTCCAAGAACGCTCCCGCCCCGAGCGCCCGCCCTGGCGCCTCCGCCTGGGCGCCACCCGGAGTCAGGGGAGGCGCCCCAGCCCGACCGCGGCGCCACCCACCCGCACCGCGTCGACCGCCCGGCCCCGGGCGCCGTCCGCGGGGGTGGCGGCCAGCCCGTCCCGTCCCGAGAGGAGCCGGTAGGAGGCGTCGGAGCGGAGCACCCGCTTGACGTAGCCGCGGGTCTCGTCGAAGGGGATCTCCTCGACCCACTCGTCGAGGTCGCCCTCGCGGCCCCCCGCCCGCCACCGGCCCACCGCCCCTTCCCCGGCATTGTAGGCGGCCAGGGCCTGGGCCGTCCCGCCGCCGTAGCGCTTGAGCAGCTGGCCCAGGTAGGCCGCGCCGATCCGGATCGAGGTCTCCGGGTCGGTGAGCGCACCCCGGTCGGGCTTCGGCAGCCTGAGCCGGCGTGCCACCTGCTGGGCCGTGGGGAGCATGAGCTGGGTCAGCCCCACGGCGCCGGCGGGAGAGACGGCCTCGGGATCGAGCGCGCTCTCCTCGCGCATCAAGGCCTGCAGCAGGGTCGCGGGCACCTCCGACGTCGCGGCATACCGGGCCACGTACCGTGAATAGGCGGCCGGGTAGGCCAGCGCCCAGACGGCACGCCCCTTCCCTTCGGGCGGACGGCGCAGCGCCGCCCTGGCCTCGACGCGCAGCAGCTGGTGGGCCTCGCGATGGTCGCCCGGCCCGCGCCAGCAGCGCGGCCAGCAGCACGACCGGCGGCGAGGGCTCGCCGCGACCGGAGGCGAGGCGGCTGCGGTCGACGGCCAGCAGCTCCTCGTCGGCGGCGCGTGGGAGGCCGAGGCGGAGGAGCAGGAGGCCGGCGCGGTAGTGTGGGTCGTCACGGAGCGGCCCCGGGTCCAGCGGCCAGGGCGCCTCGGGCGCGGCCGGGAGCGGCTCGGGGAGCTCGATGCCGACCCGCCCCGCCAGCCTGGCCCGGGCCAGGAGCGCGTAGAAGTCGGCCGGCGCCGCCGTGGTGAGGCCGCGCCAGATGCGCTCCGCGGCCGCCCGTCCCGCCGGCCCCTGCGCCTGGAGCAGCACGGCGCGCCAGTAGGCGGCCCGGGCGTGCTCGTAGGGGTCGACCTCGCGCCGATCCTCCTCGATGGCGAGCAGGGCCGCCACGGCCCCGGGCGCGTCTCCATCGCGCCGCGCCAGCCAGGCCAGGCGGAAGCGGGCCTCGTCGAACTGGTCGCCGTCGGGGTGGGCGCGGACCACCTCGAGGAGCGCCAGCTTCGCCTCGGCGCCGCGCCCGGCGCGCGCCAGCAGCTCGGCGGCGGCCACCAGCGCATCGTCGGCCAGGGAGCTGGAGGGCTGCTCCCGGGCGAAGCGCTGGTAGAGGGCGATGGCCTCGTCGCGCGAGCCCTGGGCCTGGACGGCGGTGGCCAGGACGTAGAGGGCGCGCCTCCGGATCTCCGGCTCGGCGCACCGCTCGGCGACCGGCCGCAGCACCTCGGCTGCCCGGCCATTCTGCCGGTCGCGCTTGAGCGCACGCCCCAGGGCCGCGTGGATCCGGCAGGCGAGGGGCTGGTCGGCGGCGGGAGCCGGGCCACCCCGGGTCAGCGGCTCCAGCAGCGCGATGGCGTCGGCGTTCCGGCTCCGCTCCACCAGCCCCTCGGCGCGGCGCACCGCGGTCTCGAGGTCGGGCGCGGCGCCGGCCTCGCCGGGGAGGCCCTTGAGCGAGGCGAGGCAGCCGGAGGCCTCGGGCGCGATGGGATGGACCGACCAGCAGCGCAGCAGCGCGGCCCTGGCGCCCATCGCGTCGGGAGGCGTCGCCTGGGCGCGCAGCTCCCCCGCCAGGGCGAGGGCAGCCGCGGCCGGATCGGGCCGGGCGGGGTCGGCCGGTGGCGGCCGCTCGAGGAGCGGCCCCAGCGCGGCGAGGGCCTCGACGGTCCTTCCAGCGGCGGCCAGGGAGCGGGCGCGGCGCACGGTGGCGTCACCCGAGGCCACCGCGGAGGCCGGCACGGCGGCGAAGGCGGCGGCGGCCTCGGCGTGGCGGCCGAGCGCCGCCAGGCAGCGCCCACGCGCGGCGTGGATGCGGCCGGCGAGGTCCGGGAGCCGGGCGGCGAGGCCGTCGAGGCTCCGGAGGGCCTCGGGACAGGAGCCGGTCGCCTCCTCGGCGAGCGCGCGGAGCAGGCGGGCCTCCGGCCTCCCGGCGCCTCCGAGCGCTGCCAGCGCGTCCGCCCCCTTCCCTTCCGAGAGCAGCCTTCCGGCCTCGGCCGGCCTTCCCTGCAGCAGCGGCGCGAGATCGCGCTCGCTGACCAGGTCGGGGGGGGCCGCGAGCACCAGCGACAGCAGGACGGGGAAGAGGGGCATCGACACGAGGAGCGTGCGCTGGGCCGGCGAGCAGGTCAAGTCTGCGCCTGCCCGGCCCCGGCGCCAGGTCCGCGCCTCGGACCGGCGCCCGGGAACCTCCTCGGGGAACGGACGAGGTAGAGTCCCCTGGCGTGGACATCCGCACCCAGGCCGCCCTGCTCGCCGCCATCGTGACCCTGGCGCTGGCCGTGGCGGCCTTGCTGCGCGACAACCGCTCGCGGGTCTTCACGGTCTTCGCCATCTTCGCCATCGACCTCTCGCTCTTCTCGGTCGCCCTCTGCTTCCTGCGCTGGCCCGAGTTCCGCTTCGCCGAGACCTGGTGGAACCGCCTGGCCGTGGCCTCGGGATCGCTGGTCCCGTCGGCGGCGCTCGCCTTCTTCCTCGAGTTCCTCGGCGTGGCCCGTCGTCCCGCCCGGCGTGCCCGCAACGCCATGCTGGCCGGATCGGTGGGCGGGCTGGTGGTCGCCGCCTCGCCGCTGATCCACGTCAAGCTGGCCCGCTTCGCCGTGGCCGCCTACGTCCTCTTCGGCCTGGCGGTGGTGATCTCGGTCCTGCTCAACAAGCTCCGCTCGGCCGCCACCCGGGTCGAGCGGGCCCGCCTCCGCTACCTCCTGATCGGCGCGCTGGTGGCCATCGGGCTCTCCGCCGTGGAGGTGCTGCTGGCCCCCGACGTGAGCTTCCCGGTGGAGGGGCTCGGCTCCATCAGCCTCACCATCTACATGTTCTTCCTGTCGCAGACCCTGCAGCGCCACCGCCTGCTGGACCTGCACGAGTTCCTCGGGAAGATCGTGGTGGTCACCTCGCTCGGCCTGGTGCTGGTGGTGGTCTACGGCGGCCTGGTCTCCTGGGTGGGCGACCGGCGCGAGCTCTTCTACTTCAACACCGTGGTCGCCTCCTTCGTGATCCTCTCGCTCTTCGATCCCCTCCGTCACCGCGTCGAGGAGTGGGTGGTGGCCACGCTCTTCACGGAGCGCTACGAGCTGGTCCGGAAGCTCGAGCTGATCCGCGACCGGGCCTCCACCGTCATCGATCCCGCCGAGCTCGCGGTGGTGGTGCTCGACGGCCTGGTCGAGACCCGGCGGGTCACCCACGCCTCGCTCTGGCTCCTCGCCGAGGATCGACCCGGCTTCCGCCCCATCGACTCGCGCGGCCCGGCGCCGGCCCCCTTCCTCGAGCCCGCCGCCGCCCGGGCCCTGATGGCGGCCGTCGCGGCCGGCCAGAAGGCGGTGCTGCTGGAGAACCTGGATCGGCGCATGGCCGAGCTGCGGCGCCTCCTGCCCGCCGGGCCTGCCGAGGTGGTGGCCCGCTCCGGCCGCCTGGCGCTGGCGGCCGTCGAGGCCGAGCTGAAGCGGCTGGGCGACGCCCGCGCGGTGATGGCCTCGATGAAGGCCGGCATCTGCATGCCGCTGGCGGCCGGCGACCGGCCGGTCGGCTTCTTCGCCTGCTGGGACGAGCGGGTCCCGGAGGCCTTCGCCTCGGACGAGATTGCCGGGCTGCTGGAGGTGGCCGACCGCTGCGCCCTGGTCATCGAGAACTCCAAGCTCTACCAGCAGATGAAGGAGCGCGATCGGCTCGCCGCCATCGGCGAGATGTCGGCCGGCCTGGCCCACGAGATCCGCAACCCCCTGGCCGCCATCAAGGGGGCCATCCAGTACCTCGACCCGTCGACGCTGCCCGAGGGGGACCGGGAGTTCCTGGAGATCGTCGTGGACGAGGTCAACCGCCTCAACGGCGTGGTGAGCCAGTTCCTCGACTACTCCCGCCCGCTCAAGCCCTCGCTGGCGCCGGCCGACATCAACGAGGTGGTCACCCGGACCTTGAAGCTCCTGCAGAGCACCGTGCCGCCCGGCATCGAGCTGGTGGTCGACCTGGACGAGGAGCCGCAGCGCGTCCTCTGCGACGCCGAGCAGCTGAAGCAGGTCTTCATCAACCTGGCCCAGAACGGCTTCCAGGCCATGCCGCACGGGGGCAAGCTGACCGTGACCACCGCCGTGGTCCGCGACGAGCTGGCCTTCTGGCGGGAGGGGGCGCGCCGCCCCGACCAGGTGGAGATCCGCTTCCGCGACACCGGGCCCGGCATCTCCGAGGAGGAGCGCGAGCGGATCTTCGTGCCCTTCTACACCACCAAGGAGAAGGGCACCGGCCTCGGCCTCGCCATCTGCCTGCGGCTGGTGAGGGCCCACCTCGGGACGCTGCTGGTCCGGTCGCCCCCGGGGGGGGCGCCGAGTTCATCGTCTCCCTCCCCGCCCTGCGCGACGAGCGCGACGAGCGCACCGAGCCCCGGCGCACCGGCCCGGCCGACGACGAGCAGGCCCGGAAGCGGCGCCGGGAGCGCGCCGAGAAGCGGCTCCGCCGCCGCAAGCGCCGCCGGGGGTCCTGAGGCCCATCGCCCTGCCCTCCCGGGGCGATCCGTGCTACCACCTTGCCCGTGGCGCACGTCCTGATCGTCGACGACGAGCTCAACATCCGCCGCGTCCTCGCGGCCATGCTGAAGCGCGATGGGTACGACGTGACCACCGCCGCGGACGGGGAGCAGGCGCTGGCGGTGCTGCAGCGCACCCCCATCCACGTCGTGGTCACCGACCTGGTGATGCCGCGCCTCGGTGGGATGGAGCTGCTGGCCAGGGTGCGGGCCGAGTACCCCGACATCCCGGTCATCCTCATCACCGCCCACGGCACCGTCGACAGCGCCGTGGCCGCGCTCAAGGCCGGCGCCTTCGACTACGTGACCAAGCCCTTCGAGCAGGAGGAGCTGCGCAAGGTCATCGCCAAGGCGGTCCGGGCCAACGACCTCGAGCGGCGCAACCTCCACGAGGGGGCCAGCGAGGGGGACCGCCCGCCCATGGTCGGCATCTCCCCGGCCATGCGGGCCATCTACGACATGGTGGCCCGGGTCGCCGACTCACCGTCCACGGTGCTCATCACCGGCGAGAGCGGCACCGGCAAGGAGCTGATCGCCCGGGCGCTCCAGCGCGGCTCCTCCCGCCGCGACAAGCCGCTCATCAAGGTCAACTGCGCCGCCATCCCCAAGGACCTGGTGGAGTCGGAGCTCTTCGGCTACCAGAAGGGCGCCTTCACGGGCGCGGTCGGCGACAAGCCCGGCCGCTTCGAGCTGGCCGATGGCGGCACCCTCTTCCTCGACGAGATCGGCGAGATCCCGGTCGAGATCCAGGTGAAGCTGCTGCGCGCGCTGCAGGAGTCGGAGTTCGAGCGGGTCGGCGGCATCAAGACGCTCAAGGTGGACGTGCGGCTCATCGCCGCCACCAACCGCGATCTCAAGGCGCTCATCGCCGAGGGGCGCTTCCGCGAGGACCTCTACTACCGCCTGGCGGTGGTGCCCATCGCGCTGCCGCCGCTGCGGGAGCGGCGCGAGGACATCCCCCTGCTGGTCCGCCACTTCATCGAGAAGTACGACCGGCGGCTCGGCAAGAAGGTGGAGGGGATCGACGACGACGCGCTGCAGCTGCTCGTCGACTACGCCTGGCCGGGCAACATCCGGGAGCTGGAGAACCTGATGGAGCGGTCGGTCCTCTTCGCCGACGGGCCCACGCATCCACGCCGCCTCCCTCCCCGACTCGCTCCGCGAGACCGGGACCCATCCGCCCCCCATCGCCGCCATCGGCCCGCTGGGCGCCATCGCCGCCCCGAGCGGCGCCTCGATGAAGGAGATCGTCCGGCAGGCGCAGGCCGAGCTGGAGAAGGAGCTGATCTCCCGCGCCCTCGAGGAGACCGGCGGCAACGTCACCCGCGCCGCCAAGCGGCTCCAGATCAGCCGCAAGTCGCTCCAGGTCAAGATGAAGGAGCTGGGCCTGCGCGACGTCGAGATCGGGGCCGGCGAGGACTGACCGGCCCGCGCCGCCCGGGTCCTTCGCCTTGACCCCGCTCCGGCGCCGCTGCTAGCGTCGACTCACCCCTCCGGAGGAGCTTCATGGGCCGGCTTTCCGCCGTCATCGCCGCCGCTTCCCTGCTCGCCCTGGCCACCCCCGCCGGGGCGGCCGAGATCACCCGGATCGCCACGGCGGCCGAACCCGACAACGCCTTCGACCTCGACCTCTCGCTGCGCTGGGAGCGGACGCAGAAGAAGGCCACCATCACCCGCGAGAAGGCGACCGCCCTGACCGCCACCGACCCCTTCGGGCGGGTGGACGACGTCCCGGAGCTCAGCTTCAGCGAGATCACCAACGTCATCATCCCGAGGGTGGCGGCCGGGCTGTACCAGGACCTCGAGGTGCACCTCGAGCTCCCCTACTACCTGGGGCAGGACGTGTCCTGGAAGTACGCCAGCGGCATCACCACGGCCTCGGAGAGCTCGATCAGCACCAACAACATCAACGCCAACGGAGACTCCTGCGGCGTGGGCGTCAACTGCCCGCTCTTCGTGGCCGGCCCCAAGGACACCACCGTCTACCACGGCGGCGTGGCCGGCGACCTCAAGGCCGGCCTGGCCTGGGGCATCTTCTCCGACGTCAAGGACCCCACCAAGCCCTTCTGGCTGGTGGGCTTCGACATCACCTTCCCCACCTCGACCCTGTACGACCCCTGGGCGGGGCGCGTCCAGAGCAACGACTTCCTCTCGCCCAGCGCGGTGCCGTCCCACGTGGCCGGGGTGGGACAGAAGATCTGGAAGTTCGACCTGCAGACCGCGCTCTCCAAGCGCATGGGGCCCATCGACCCGTACTTCAAGGTCCACCTCACCCTGCCCCGGCGCTTCTCCTCCACCTACTCCAACTGCGACCACGTCAACGATCCGGCGCCGGGCACGCCGCCGGGCACCAACGTCACCGCCAGCAACTGCGCCCTGCCGCAGTGGAAGGACGCGGCCGGCGCCCAGCTGCCCTGGAACACCGGCCTGATCTTCGGGACCGAGTTCATCCCCCACGAGGACCGGGTGGCAGGCCAGCGGATGGTCATCGACGTCCGCGTCACCGCCGAGTACATCTCCAAGGCGCGCTGGTACAACGAGCTGACCGACGCCACCGGCAAGCTGCTCCAGACCGAGAGCTACATGCAGATGGGCGGCCTGGTCTCGTTCCTGTTCCGCGCCTCCAGCTACGTGGCGGTGCAGGGCGAGGCCGGCTACGCCTGGGAGACCTCCCACCTGCTCACCGGCGAGCCGCTGGGCGTCGCCGACGGCACCAACACCTCGCCCGACCAGAACCCCAACTTCGACTGGCGCTGGGACGCGCCCGGCCGCCGCTTCCGCATCACCAGCGCCGGCATCTTCTCGCTCAAGCTGGCCGGCGTCCTCAACTTCTAGCGGTCCGGCCCCGGCGCCCCGCGCTTCAGCCGCTCCAGCGCGTCGTACACCTCGGCACGCTTCAGGCCCCTGGCCCGGGCCACCTCCCGGGCGGTCACGCTGGGGGCCTCCCCGGCCGCCAGCCGCCGCCGGAGCTCCTCGTCCAGCGGCTCGTCGAACGCCGGCGCCGGGGCCTCCCCGGCACCCGCCACCACGATGGTCACCTCGCCCCGGACCTCGCCGGCGAAGCGCTCCGCCAGCTGGGCGAGCCGGCCCCGGGCCAGCTCCTCGTGCAGCTTGGTCAGCTCGCGCCCCACCACCGCGGGGCGGTCGCCCAGCGCCGCGGCCAGGTCGCCGAGCGTCGCGCCGGTCCGGTTGCCGGCCTCGTAGAGCACCAGGGTGGCGGGCAGGCCCCGCAGGAAGGCCAGCCGATCGGCCCGTCCGCCCCCCTTGCGCGGCAGGAACCCGGCGAAGAAGAACTGGTCGGCCGGCAGCCCCGAGGCCATCAGGGCGGCCAGCGCCGCCGACGGGCCGGGGACGGGCACGACCCGGGCCCCCGCCTCCCACGCCGCCGCGACCAGCGCCACGCCGGGATCCGAGACGCCCGGGGTCCCGGCGTCCGTGGCGAGCGCGACGTCCTGCCCGGACCTGAGCCGCTCCAGGATGGGCTCGAGCCGACCGCGCTCGTCGAAGGCGGGCAGGGAGATGAGCGGCGGCGCCTCGACGCCGAGGTGGGCGAAGAGCCGCGCCGTGCGCCGCGTGTCCTCGGCGGCCACCGCCCGCACCGAGCGGAGCACCTCGGCGGCGCGCGGGCTGAGGTCCCCGAGGTTGCCGATGGGCGTGGCCAGCACGTAGAGCGTGCCCGGCGGCGCCACCTCCCCCGGGCGGCTCATGGGCAGGGCCGCCCGCTCGCGTCGAAGGCGCCGCGGACCAGCTCGAAGCGGGGCTCGTGGCGGTCGAGGAGCACGCCGACCACGTCGAAGCGGAGCGGCTGCTCGAGCGCGCCGTTCCTCCTGGCCCAGTCGGTCGCCGCCGCCACCACCCGGCGCGCCTTGGCGATGCCCACCGTCTCCAGCGGCGATCCCTGGGCGGCGCTGGTGCGGCTGCGCACCTCCACGAAGCAGATGACCTCGCCCTCGCGGCAGACCAGGTCGACCTCGCCCCGCCGGGTGGCGTGGTTCCTGCGCCAGGGTCCGGTAGCCGAGCCCGGCCAGGTAGCGCTCGGCCAGGGCCTCGGCCTCGCGACCCCGCTCCCCTGGCGGTCGATCTCCGGGCGAGGTCACGGGCGCCTCATGCCTGGTGATCCGCCGCCTCGCGGAAGGCGGGATCCGTGGACGCGTGGATCACCTGGCCGGCCTTGGCCAGCGCCTTGAGCATGCGGCCCGCCGTGCGCCGCACCCCGTCGGACAGCCCGGCGAAGGCGTCCTCGAGGATGGCCACGGTCTTGTCGGCGGCCAGCGCCTGCTCCAGCAGCGCCAGCTTGAGGGCGAGGAAGACCAGGTCGCGCTCGGCCGGAGGCAGCGTCATGGCCGGGATGGGCCGCCCCCCGCTCACCACCTGCACGTTGCCGCGATCGTCGGCGCTCACGGCGGTCAGGCGGTTGAGGGTGAAGCCGGCCACCGCCTGCGAGGCCCGTGGTGCCAGCCCGCGCGCCAGGGAGGCCGGGCTGCCGCCCAGCTGGGCCGCGGCCCGCTCCAGCAGGCCCCGCAGCGGCTCGCCCCCGGCCGCCGCGGCGGCCGGGCGCGGCGGGGCGGCAGCCACGGCCGGCGGCGAGGCCGTGGGGGGAGCCGCCGCCTCGGACTCGACCCGCGCCAGCTCGGCCTCCACCGACTGGACGTCGCGCACGAAGCCCCCGGCCTGCTCGGAGAGCCGGGTCTCCACGCCGCGCAGCTCCTCCTCGACCTTGCGCTGCTCGGCGAGCGCATCGGTGGTCTGCGCGTCCGACTCCCACTGGACCAGGCGCTGCCTGGCCTCGGCGACCGCCTGGTCGGCCGCCGCCAGCCGATCCAGCGACTCCTTGAGCTCGGCGGGCCTGGTGAGCCCCAGGATCTTGAGCGCCTCGTGGACCGCCCCGGCGTCGCGGGCGAACTGCCCATCGACCTTGGCCTGCCAGGCGTCGACCAGCTGGCCACGCCGGCCGATCCGGCCCCAGGCCTCGCTGGCGTCGATCCAGCGGAGCGCCAGCAGCGCCGACCAGCCGAAGGCCGGGATGTCGAGCAGGGACAGGTACCGCAGGTCCGAATCGCCGGCTGCCAGTCCCGCCGCCAGGAGCGCCAGCCCGGCCGCCACCCCGGCCAGGAACGGCGGCGACCTCCAGGGCGGCGTCGGCGCGCCCCGGGCCTGGGCCTCGGCGATGGCCTCCCGCTCGGCGGCGATGCGGGCCTCGGCCTCGGCCCGCTTGGCGGCGGACTTCTCGTAGGCCAGGAACCGGGCCTGCGGGTCGCCCAGCGAGGCCGCCACCCTGGCCACCGGCTCCAGCGCGGCGCGGTCCGCCTCCGCCGCGGCCAGCCCCTCCTTGGCCCGCTGGCCGCTCTTGAGGGCCTCCTCCAGCTTGAAGAGGCGGGACTGGAGCGCGTCGAGCTCCTCCTGCAGCTTCTCCGCCACCCTGGCCCGCTCCAGCTCCCCTCGCAGCTCCTCGATCCGCTTGCGGGCCTGCGCCCCGCTCAGCGTGGGACGGGCCACGGCCGTCAAGGTGGGGCTGGCGGCGAGCCCACCCCCGGCCCGGGTGGGCAGCTCCGAGGCGGCGATGGAGAGCAGCGTGGCCAGCCGCTCCGGCGACGGGACGCCGATGGGGCTGCGCAGCAGGGCCGCGATCTCGGCGAGGTCCTGCGAGACGGGCACGAAGGCCCGCTTCTCGGGGTCGAAGCGGTGGAGCTGGCAACCGGCGCCGAAGTCGCGCACCACCCGGTAGGTGACGCGGTCGTCGCCGACCAGGGTCAAGCCGGCCCGGACCGGGCCGGCGCCGGGGGTGCCCTGGGCCCGCGCCAGGGCCTCGCCGTCGCGCGGGTCGGGGTGGAAGAGGGCCTCGAGCAGCCGCCGCAGGGCGGCCCCGTCGGCCGCCACCACGTTGTAGCCGGGACGCAGCGTGGCGCGGCCGCCACTGGGCGTCACGCCACGGATGCCCTGGGCAGCGAACTCGAGGAGGAGCACGCCCGCGATGGTAGCGCCGCCGCCCCCCAACTGGAAGGACGCAGCGGGCCGGGGCTACGCCGGCTCGGGCGCGGCGGCGGCGACGCCGGCGCCCTCGTCGTGGGTGAGCCGGGCCGCCTTGCCCTTCAGGTCGCGCAGGTAGAAGAGGCGGGAGCGGCGGACGTCGCCGTGGTTCACCACCTCGATCTTGTCGATGCGAGGGCTGTGGGTCGGGAAGATGCGCTCCACGCCGACGCCGTAGCTCACCTTGCGGACGGTGAAGGTGCCGCGGGGGCCGCCCTCGCGCTTGGCGATGATCACGCCCTCGAAGATCTGGATGCGCTCCTTGTCGCCTTCCTTGATCTTGGTGTGGACCTTCACCTGGTCACCGGCCCGGAGCACGGGGACGTTCGACTTCAGGTACTTCGCCTCGATGGTGGCAATCGCGTCACGCAGCATGGCCTGTCCTTCTCCTTGGAACCGCTCTTCTACAACTCGTCGTCGTCGGCGTCGAGGAGGAGTCGATCCTCCTCGGTCAGCCCGGCCCTCTCGAGGAGGTCCGGCCGCCGCTCCCGGGTGGCGCGCAGCGCCTCGCGCCGCCGCCACCGCTCGATCCGCCGGTGGTCCCCCGACAGCAGGACCCCCGGCACCTCCTGTCCCCGGAAGACCGGGGGGCGGGTGTAGTGGGGGTGCTCCAGCACCCCGTCCTGCCCCGCGAAGCTCTCCTCACCCGCCGAGGCCTCGTTGCCCAGCACCCCGGGGACCAACCGTGCCGCCGCATCCACCACGCACAAGGCCGCCAGCTCACCGCCGGTCAGGACGAAGTCCCCGACCGACACCTCCAGGTCGACCGAGCCCAGCACCCGCTCGTCCACCCCCTCGTACCGCCCGCAGACCAGGATGAGCCGCCCGTGCTCGGCCAGCCTCCTCGCCTGCCCCTGGTCGAACCGGGCGCCACGCGGGCTCATCAGCACCGCCAGCGCCCCCGGGAGCCGCGCCCGGGCCGCCTCGATGGCGGCCGTGAGCGGCTCGGGCTTCATCACCATGCCCGCCCCGCCGCCGTACGGCGCGTCGTCGGCGACCCGGTGCTTGCCCTCGGCGTGCTCGCGGATGTCCACCACCCGCACCGACAGGAGCCCGCCCTCCTGCGCCTTCCCGAGGATGCTCTCCCCGAGGTACCCCTCGCACATGCGGGGGAACAGCGTCAGGATCTCGACCTCCAGCTTCCCTGCCACGCCCACACCTCGTCGTCAGGTTCCTTCCGTTCCTCCTGGCCCGTCGAGCAGTCCCGCCGGCGGGTCCACCACGATGCGCTTCGCCTGCAAGTCCACCTCGACGTACGGCGCGAGCGGGATCAACGCCTCGCCGCGCTCGCCGGTCACCACCAGCACGTCCACCCCACCGGTCTCGTACAGCCCGGTCACCGTGCCCACCCGCCGGCCCTCCACCGTCACCACCGGCAGGCCCTCGAGGTCGGCCCAGTAGTGGCTCCCCTCCCCGGCCTCGCCCAGCTCGTCCCGCTCGGCCAGCACCGTGGCCCCGACCAGCCCCTCGGCGGAGGTCCGGTCGGAGATGCCCTCCAGCCGCACCGCCCACACCCTCCCCTGCGGCCTCGCCTCCAGCACCGCCAGCTGCCGACGCTGGCCGCCCCGCTCCAGCACCACCTGGCCCAGGCGCGCCAGGCCACCGTCCGTTCCCCCCACCCCGACGAAGCCCTTCAGCCCCACGGCCCGGACCACCCTGCCGATGGAGACCAGCGCCACGGCTCAGTCGAGGATGTCGAGCACCGCGCGCCGGCCGTTCAGGCGGGCCGCGGTGTCGAGGACGGTGCGGAAGGCCTTGGCGGTCCGGCCGCCGCGCCCGATGACGCGCCCCAGGTCGTCGGGGGCCACCGTGAGCTCGAAGACCGTCGAGCGATCGCGCTCGATGGTCTCCACGGTCACGGCGCCCTTGTCTTCGACGAGCTCACGGGCGAGCCAGAGGACGAGGTCGCGCACCGGCGAGCCCCGGCCCTACTTCACCGCCGCGGGCTTGGCCAGCTTGGCCCGCTTCAGGAGCATCGCCACCGTCTGGCTGGGGCGCGCCCCGGCGGCCAGCCAGTGCTGGACCCGCTCGGCCTTGAACTGGATCAGCGCCGGCTTGCGCGTCGGGTCGTACATCCCGACGTCCTCGAGGTACTTGCCGTCGCGCGGCTTGCGCGAGTCGGTCGCCACCACGTGATAGAAGGGCGCCTTGTGCGTCCCCGCACGCGACAGCCGCAGAACAACCGCCATGTGAACCTCACTCCTCGGGCCCGCGTCGGCGGGCACCGAATAACGACCGCTACTCCGCGGCCTTCTTGGTCTTGGCCTTCGCGCCCTTGGTCTCGCCCTTGGACTCGCCCTTGGTCTCGCCCTCGGGCTCGGCCGCCGGGGTCCGCTCGACCAGCTCGATCACCGCCATCTCGGCGTTGTCCCCGGCGCGGCGCCCCACCCGGATGATGCGGGTGTAGCCGCCCGGCCGGGCCTTGAACCGCTCGGCGATGGGGCCGAACAGCTTCGCCAGCACCTCGACGTCCTTGATGTCGCGGTTGGCGAGGCGCCGGGCGTGCGGGGTCGCCCGCTTGGCCATCGAGATCGCCTTGTCGGCGATCCGCTTCAGCTCCTTGGCCTTGGGCGTGGTGGTGACGATCTTCTCGTGCCGGATCAGCGAGGTCACCATGTTCCTGAACATGGCCGTGCGGTGCTCGGTGGTGCGATCGAGGCGACGGCCGACAATCCGATGCTTCATCTGGTTCTTCCTTTCGGAGCCGCGGCGCTAGACCTTCGGCGCGACCGGGGCGGTCTTCGGCGGCCAGTTCTCGAGCTTCATCCCGAGCGAGAGGCCCATCTCGGCGAGGATTTCCTTGATCTCCTTCAGCGACTTGCGGCCGAAGTTCTTGGTCTTCAGCATCTCGGCCTCGGTCTTCTGCACCAGGTCGCCGATGGTCTTGATGTTGGCGTTCTGCAGGCAGTTGGCGCTGCGCACCGAGAGCTCGAGCTCGTCCACCGAGCGGAAGAGGTTCTCGTTGAGCTTGTGCTCCTCCACCGGCTTCACCTCCTCGACGGGCTCCTCGGTCTCGTCGAAGTTGATGAAGATGGAGAGCTGCTCCTTGATGATCTTGGCCGCGAAGGCCACCGCGTCGGCCGGGGTCACCGAGCCGTCGGTCCAGACCTCGAGCGTCAGCTTGTCGTAGTCGGTCTGCTGGCCGACGCGGGCGTTGGTGACCTGGTAGTTGACCTTGCGGATGGGCGCTGAACAGCGCGTCGATGGGGATGGTGCCCAGCGGGGCGCCCGGCACCTTGTTCTTGTCGGCGGAGACGTAGCCGCGGCCGCGGCGGGCGGTCATCTCCATGCGGACGCGGCCGCCCTCGCTGATGGTGAGGATGTGGTGCCCCGGGTTGAGCACCTCGACCTGGCCGTCGGTGATGATGTCGCCGGCCTTGATCTCCTTGGGGCCGTCGGCCTCGATGCGGATCGTCTTCACCTCGTTGGTGTGGATCTGGAGCAGGACTTCCTTGAGGTTGAGGATGATGTCGGTGACGTCCTCGGCGACCTCGGGGATGGTCATGAACTCGTGCTCCACCCCCTCGATCTTGATCGAGGTGATGGCGGCGCCCTGCAGGCTGGAGAGGAGCACGCGGCGCAGCGCGTTGCCGAGCGTGATGCCGAAGCCGCGCTCCAGCGGCTCGGCCACGAACTTCCCGTAGGTGTTGGAGAGGGACTCCTGGTCGATGGTCAAGCCGCGGGGCTTGATGAGATCGCGCCAGTTCTTGGTGGTGATCGCGTCGGACGCCATGGGCTGTCTCCTCTGCCGCCGCCCCCGCCCCGGCACCGCCCAGCCAGGCGGATCGAGGCACCGTGGGACGCGCGGCCGTTGACGGCGCGGACCCGGCCTCGGCCGCGCCCGCGTCGTGTTGGAACGGCTGCGGCTACTTCGAGTACAGCTCGACGATGAGCTGCTCCTGGATGGGCATGGTGATGTCCTCGCGCGCCGGCGAGGTCTTCACGGTGCCCTTCTGGGCGGCCTTGTCGAGCTCCAGCCAGGCCGGCACGCCGCGCCGGTCCACCGCCTCGAGCGCCTCGACGATGCGGGCCACCTTCTTCGAGCGCTCCTTCAGCTCGACCACGTCGCCGACCCGGCACACGTAGCTGGCGATGTTGACCTTGCGGCCGTTCACCTTGAAGTGGCCGTGGCGGACCAGCTGCCGGGCCTCGTTGCGGGTGTCGGCGAAGCCCATGCGGAAGACCACGTTGTCGAGCCGGAGCTCGAGGGCCTGCAGCAGGTTCTCGCCGGTCTTGCCCTTGGAGGCCGCGGCGTTGGCGTAGGCGTGACGGAAGCCGGCCTCGAGGAGGCCGTACATCCGCTTCACCTTCTGCTTCTCGCGGAGCTGCACGCCGTACTCGGAGAACTTCACGCGCCCCTGGCCGTGCTGGCCGGGCGGGTACGGGCGGCGCTCGATGGCGCACTTGTCCGTGTAGCAGCGGTCGCCCTTGAGGTACATCTTCAGATTTTCCCGGCGGCAGAGCCGGCAGACGCTTTCGCAGTAACGAGCCACGGTGTTCTCCTGATCAGACGCGACGGCGCTTGGGCGGCCGGCAGCCGTTGTGCGGGATCGGGGTGACGTCCCGGATGAGCGAGATCTTGAGGCCGGCGGCGGCCAGCGCGCGGAGCGCCGACTCGCGGCCCGCACCCGGGCCCGTCACGACCACCGACACGCTCTTCAGGCCGTGCTCCATGGCCTTGGCGGCGGCGTCCCCGGCCGCGACCTGGGCCGCGAAGGGGGTCGACTTGCGCGAGCCCTTGAAGCCGCGGGCCCCGGCGCTCGACCAGGAGATGACGTTCCCGGTGGCGTCGGTGATGGTGATCATCGTGTTGTTGAAGCTCGCGGCGATGTGCACGATGCCGCTGGCGATGTTCTTCTTGACCCGCTTCTTCCCCTTCTTCGGGGTGACGGGCGACGCGGTGATGGGCTCGATGCCACCCAGGTTCGGCACCGAGGGCGTGCTCTCCTCGGCCTTGGGCGCCGCGGCCACTTCCGGCTTCTTGGCGGGCTTCTCGGTCGTCTGCTTCTCGTCGGCCACTCGTCGTTCTCCGATGATGGAAAGGCGCCGCTACTTGGGCGCCGGCGCCGCGGTGGGGGCCTTGCGGACCAGCCCCTTCTTCGGGCCCTTGCGCGTGCGGGCGTTGGTGTGGGTGCGCTGGCCGCGGACCGGCAGCCCCTTGCGGTGACGCAGGCCCCGGTAGCAGCCGAGGTCCATGAGCCGCTTGATGTTCATCGAGATCTCGCGGCGGAGGTCACCCTCCACCTTGAGCGACTGCTCGATGGCCTCGCGGATGCGCCGGACCTCGTCGTCCGTCAGGTCCTTGGTGCGGGTGGCCACGTCGACCTTGGCGCGGTCGAGCAGCGCCGCAGCCGTGGTCCGGCCGATTCCGTAGATGTACTGCAGGCTGACCTCGATCCGCTTTTCGCGGGGCAGGTCGACGCCGGCGATGCGAGCCATTCGTCTGTTCTCCAGTCTCGCGCCGGGCTAGCCCTGGCGCTGCTTGTGACGGGGGTTGGCCGGGCAGATGATCCGCACGGTGCCCTTGCGCTTGATGACCTTGCACTTGTCGCAAATCTTCTTGACCGACGCGCGGACCTTCATGACCGACGCCTCCCTGGACTGCGCCATCTAAAGACGAAAACCCCGCCGCGGCTTCCGGCGGGACCGGCGGTGAGAGCCTCCGCGCTCTCGGCACCAAACCGCCCGAAATTCTCCGGGATTTCCCGGACGAGCCGCGACCTTCACGCGGCGTTGCGGAGGCGGCTCTTTAACACACGGCTTTTTCAGGTGCAAGCGACGGCGCCGGCCCTGGAATCAGCCGCTCCGGCTCAGCTCGTGCCGCCGCCTGCCTCCGAAGGGGCAACTGGAGGCAAGGTCAGGATTTCCGGACCATTTTCCGTGATGAGCACGGTGTGCTCGAAATGTGCCGACAGGCTGCCGTCGACCGTGAACGCGGTCCAGCCGTCGTCCCGCGTGTCGACCTCGCAGCGCCCCGAGTTGATCATCGGCTCGATGGCCAGGGCCATCCCCGCCCGCAGCCGGGGCCCCGTGCCCGGGGTGCCGAAGTTGGGGATCTGGGGCGGCTCGTGGAGCCGGCGGCCGATCCCATGGCCGACGAAGTCACGCACCACCGAGAACCCTGCCGGCTCGACGCAGCGCTGCACCGCGGCGCCCAGGTCGCCGACCCGCCGGTCCGGCCGGGCCTCCTCGATGGCCGCGGCCAGCGCCCGGCGGGTGATCTCGAGCAGCCGGCGCGCCTCGTCGCCCACCTCGCCCACCGCCACGGTGATGGCGGCGTCGCCGTAGAAGCCGTCCAGCACCACGCCGAAGTCGAGGCCGATGACGTCGCCCTCGCGCAGCACCCGGCCCGCCGAGGGGATGCCGTGCACCACCTCGTCGTTCACCGAGGCGCAGAGCGACGCCGGGTAGCCGTGGTAGCCCTTGAAGGCCGGCTCGGCGCCGCGCCGGCGCGCGCCGGCCTCGGCCAGGGCGTCGAGCTCGAGCGTCGTGACTCCGGGTGACACGGCGGCGCGAAGCTCGGCCAGCACCTCGGCCACCACGCGGCAGGCGGCCCGCAAGCGCACCGCCTCGTCGGGGGCCTTCACGGCGATGCGTTCGCTGGAGCGCGCGTCCATTGACTTTTGGTGAACGGCCTAGCGGCCGAGCCGGCGGCGGGTCTCGGCCAGGATGGCGTCGGGGGCGCCGAGCCCGTCGAGCTCGACCACCAGCCCGCGCCCGGCGTAGTACGCCTTGAGCGGCGCCGTCTTGGCGGCGTACTCCTGCATGCGGCGGCGGACGTTCTCCGGCTTGTCGTCCTCGCGCTGCACCAGCCCCGTCCCGTCCTGGTCGCAGACCCCCACCCGCCGGGGCGGGTTCTGGACCAGGTGGTAGACCGCCCCGCAGGCGGGGCAGGAGCGGCGACCGCCGATGCGGTCGACCAGCGCCTGCTCCGACACCTCGTAGGAGAGCGCCCGGCCCACGGTCCGACCCAGCCGCGCCAGCAGGCCGTCGAGGTGCTCGGCCTGCCCCACCGTCCGCGGGTAGCCGTCGAGGATGCAGCCCCCCATGACGTCGGCGCGGGCCAGCCGCTCGTCGACCATGGCGTTGGTGATGTCGTCGGTGACCAGGCCGCCCGAGTCCATGATGGCCTGGACCTTCCTGCCGATCTCGGTCCCGCGCGCCTTGTGGTCGCGGAACATGTCGCCGGTGGAGATGTGCGGGATGGAGAGGGCCGCGGCCAGCAGCTTGGCCTGCGTCCCCTTCCCGGCGCCGGGTGGTCCGAGCAGGATCAGGATCACGTGTTCCCCCTCGCGGTGGGCCGGGGCCCGGAGCGGCCCCGGGTGGATCAGGCGCTGGCGGGCTGGTCGGCCCCGAGGCGGCGGCCGCGGATGCGGGGGCCGCGAGGCCCGGTGAACCCCTCGTAGTGCCGGGTGATGAGGTGCCCCTCGATCTGCTGCACGGTGTCGAGGGCCACGCCGACCACGATGAGCAGCGAGGTGCCGCCGAAGTAGAAGGTGACGCCGAACTCGTTGGTGATGATGGTCGGCAGCACGCAGATGGCCGACAGGTACATCGCCCCGCCGAAGGTGATGCGGGAGAGGACGTGGTCGATGTAGGTGGCGGTGCTCTTGCCCGGCCGGATGCCCGGGATGTAGCCGCCGTTCTTCTTGAGGTTGTCGGCCACGTCGACCGGGTTGAAGGTCACCGCGGTGTAGAAGTAGGCGAAGAAGATGATCAGCCCGACGTAGATGACGTTGTAGATCCAGGTGCCCGGGGCCAGCGCCGTCTGCAGGGCGCCGAGGAACGGGAACCAGCCGGCCAGCGTGGCGGGGAAGAGCAGCAGCGAGCTGGCGAAGATGGGCGGGATGACGCCCGAGGTGTTGACCTTGAGCGGCAGGTGCGTCGACTGCCCGCCGTAGGCCTTCCGGCCCACCACCCGCTTGGCGTACTGGATGGGGATGCGGCGCTGGCCGCGCTCCACGAAGACGATGACGCCGATGACCACCATCATCACGATGCCGAGGATGAGCAGGCCGAGCTCGGTCACCTGCGAGCCGGGGGCCCGGTAGGCCATGAAGGTCTGGTAGGCGGCGGCCGGGACGCGGGCCACGATGCCGGCGAAGATCACCAGCGAGATGCCGTTGCCGATGCCCCGCTCGGTGATCTGCTCGCCCATCCACATGATGAAGGCCGTGCCGGCGGCCAGCGAGACCATGGTCAGGAGCCGGAAGCCCCAGCCGGGCTCGGCGACCACCGAGAGCCCGGTCGAGTCACGCAGCGTCTCCAGGTAGGTGGAGATGCCGTACCCCTGGATGGCCGAGAGCACCACCGTGCCGTAGCGGGTGTACTGCGTGATCTTGCGACGGCCGAGCTCCCCTTCCTTGTTCAGCTTCTCCAGGGCCGGCACCACCACCGTGAGGAGCTGGAGGATGATGGAGGCCGAGACGTACGGCATGATGCCGAGGGCGAAGATCGAGAGCTGCTCGAGCGCGCCGCCAGAGAAGAAGTTGAGCAGCCCGAGCAGGCTGCCCTGGCGAGACCACCCGCCGCATGGCGATGCGGTCCACGCCCGGGCGTGGTCACGAAGATGCCGAGCCGGTAGACGGCCAGCATCCCGAGCGAGAAGAGCAGCCGCTTCCGCAGCTCGGGAATCCGGAAGATGTTGGTCAGCCCGCTCGCCATTCGGATCCCCTCTCCTCGCCGGGTGCTACGCCTTCGCCGCTGCGGCCTTCTTCGCCGCCTTGGCCTTCTCGTGGCTGGTCACCGGCGCCGGGACCAGCTCGACCGAGCCGCCAGCCTTCTCGATGACGGCGCGCGCGCCGCTGGTGACCCGCTCCACCTTGACCACGACCTTGCTGGTGAGCTCGCCGCTGCCGAGCACCACCACCCCGTCGAAGCGGCCGCGCACCAGCCGGGCCGCCTTGAGGGCCGCCTCGTCGACCACGCCGGTGAGCCCCTCCAGGTCGCCGACCTGGACCTCCGCCCACTCGCGGCGGAGGACGTTCTTGAACCCGAACTTGGGGAGGCGCCGCTGGAGGGGCATCTGCCCGCCCTCGAAGCCGGCGAAGCGCTTGTTGCCGGAGCGGGCCTTCTGGCCCTTGCCGCCGCGGCCGGCCGTCTTGCCGAGGCCGGAGCCCTGGCCACGGCCGACGCGCTTGCGGACCTTGGTGGCGCCCTTGGGCACCTTCAGCGAATTGAGCGACATCGGGGGTTCTCCTTCTATCACGGGGTCGCGCTAGGAGCGCGCCGCCGCCTTCTTGCGGGCCTTGCGGCCGGCGGGAGCGGGAGCATCGACGCGCTCCCACTCGACCAGGTAGGACACCTTGGAGATCATCCCCATGGTCTGGGGCGTGTCGGGGAGGACCTTCACCGAGTTGGTCTTCTTGAGCCCGAGCCCCTCGACCGTGGTGCGGTGGGACGCCGTGATTCCGGCCAGCCCCTTGACCAGCTTGACCTTGATGGCAGCCATGGTTGCTCCTAGCCCTGGATCTCGGCGAGCGTCTTGCCGCGCCGCCGGGCGGTGTCCTCGGCGGTGCGGAGCCGCTTCAGGCCGGCCACGGTCGCCTTGAGGACGTTGTGCGGATTGCGCGAGCCCTGGCACTTGGTCAGGACGTTGCGGATCCCCGCCGCCTCGAGGACCGCCCGGACGGCGCCGCCGGCGATGACGCCGGTGCCCTCGCCGGCCGGCTTCAGCAGCACCGTGCCGGCGCCGAAGTGCCCGAGGACCTCGTGCGGGATGGTGGTGCCGAAGAGCGGGACCTTGAAGAGGTGCTTCTTGGCCTGGTCCCCGCCCTTGCGGATGGCCTCGGGGACCTCGTTGGCCTTGCCGAGGCCGACGCCGACGTGCCCCTGCCCGTCGCCCACGACGATGAGCGCCGAGAAGCTGAAGCGCCGGCCGCCCTTGACGACCTTGGCGACGCGGTTGATGTGGACGACGCGGTCGGTGAGATCCAGGTCGTTCGCGTTGATGGGAGCTGCCATGGGTTCTGGTCCTTTGCTGGCGGGCGCCTAGAACAGCAGCCCGCCCTCGCGCGCGCCGGCGGCAATGGCCGCGACGCGGCCGTGGTAGTCGAAGCCGTTGCGGTCGAAGACCACCGCGGTGATCCCCTTCGCCAGGGCGGCCTTGGCCAGCGCCGTGCCGACCTTCTTGGCGGCGTCGGTCTTGGCGTCCTCGGAGACCTCGTCCTTGAGCCCCTTGGTGGTGCTGCCGACGCTGACCAGGGTGGTCCCGGCCACGTCGTCCACCAGCTGGGCGTACATGTGCTTGAGGCTCCGGTAGATCGTCAGGCGCGGGCGGGCCGCGGTGCCGGAGATCTTCCTGCGGATACGAGCCTTGCGCTTCTCGCGCGACGTCACCTTCTTTGCCATGGTGCTCCTCCGTGCGGCGGCGACGGCTCAGCCGCCGCATGAGCGTGGGGAGGCGGGGCTTACGCCGCGCCGGTCTTGCCTTCCTTGCGACGGATGGTCTCTTCCGCGTACTTGATGCCCTTGCCCTTGTACGGCTCGGGAGGGCGGAGGGCGCGGATCTTGGCGGCCGTGAGGCCGAGCAGGTGCTTGTCGACGCCCTTGATGACGACCCGGGTCTGCTTGGCGTCCACCTCGGCGGTCACTCCCTCGGGGAGCTTGAAGACCACCGGGTGGGAGAAGCCCAGGGTGAAGTTGATCTCCTTCCCCTTGCCCTCCGCCTTGAAGCCGACGCCGCTGATCTCCAGGGTGCGCTCGTAGCCCTTGGTGACGCCGTCGATGGCGTTGCGCATCATGGTGCGCGTCAGGCCGTGCAGCCCCTTGGCGAGGCGGCTGTCGTCCGGGCGCGTCACCGTCAGCTCGCCCTTGGCGACCTCCACCTTGACGACCGGGTTGAAGGCCAGGGACATCTTCCCCTTGGGCCCCTCGAACTTGACGGTCGTGCCGGTGACCGCGACCTTGACCTTCTCTGGAATCTTGACCGGAAGCTTGCCGATGCGGGACATGTCGGCTCCCTTACCAAACCGTGCAGATCAGCTCGCCGCCGACCTTCTGCTTGCGGGCCTCGCGGTCGACCATCAGTCCCTTGCTGGTGGACAGGATGGCGACGCCGAGGCCGTTGAGGACGCGCGGGATGTCTTCGGTGGCCACGTAGCGACGCAGGCCGGGCTTGCTGACCCGCTTGATGTCGCTGATGGCCGGCTCGCGGTCCGGGCCGTACTTCAGGATGATGGTGATGGTGCCCTGGACGCCATCCTCGTGCTTGAGGAAGTCCTGGATGAAGCCCTCGCTCTTGAGGACCTCCGCCAGGCGAAGCTTCAGGCCCGAGGCCGGGACCAGCACCTTCTCATGACGTGCCGACGAGGCGTTGCGGATGCGCGTCAGCATGTCGCCAATGGGATCGGTAAAGCTCATCGACGGTCTCCCTTACCAGCTCGACTTGATGACGCCGGTGATCTCGCCCTGCAGCGCACGCTTGCGGAAGCAGAGCCGGCACATCTGGAACTTGCGGAGGTAGGCGCGGGGCCGACCGCAGAGCGGGCAGCGGTTGTACTGGCGCACCTTGAACTTCAGCTTGCGCTTGGCCTGCGCCATCTTGGAAAGCTTGGCCATGGTGGTCTCCTGGTCCCCTGGGCTTAGGTGCGGAACGGCATGCCGAGGAAGCGGAGCAGGGTGCGCCCCCCCTCGTCGTCACGGGCCGTCGTCACCACGGTGATGTTCAGCCCCTTGATCTTCTCGACCTGGTCGTAGTTGATCTCGGGGAAGATGATCTGCTCGCGGATGCCGAGCGTGTAGTTGCCCTTGCCGTCGAAGGCCTTGGGCGACACGCCCTTGAAGTCACGGACGCGGGGCAGCGCGATCGAGACCAGCCGGTCGAAGAACTCGTACATCCGGTCGCCGCGCAGGGTGACCATGGCGCCGATGCTCTGGCCCTGGCGCAGCTTGAAGTTGGCGATCGACTTCCGCGCCTTGGTCACCACCGGCTTCTGGCCGGTGATGGCGGCCAGCTGGGCCACCGAGGCGTCGATGATCTTGCCGTTGTTGATGGCCTCGCCCAGGCCCATGTTCACCACGATCTTCTCGAGGCGAGGGGCCTGCATGGGGTTGCTGTACCCGAACTCCTTCATGAGGGCGGGGCGGATCTCCTTCTCGAACCGCTCCTTCAAGCGTGCTGCCATGGTCGTCTCTCCTGGGCCTTCGGCCGGCGCCTGCGGACGTGCCGGGCGATGCGTTGGACTGCCTACGTGGCCGCCTGCCGCTTGGCGAGGCGGGCCTTCTCCTTGGCGCCGAGCTGGCGGGCCACCTTCTCGAGGCGGACCGCCTTGTCCCCGGCCACCACCATCACGTTCGAGATGGCGACGGTGCCCGGCTGCTCGACGATGCCACCCTCCGGGTTGGCCTGGCTGCGGCCCTTGCGGACGTGGCGCTTCACCGTCATGAGCTTCTCGATCCGGACGCGGCCCTCGGCGCGGAGGACCTCCAGCACCTTCCCGGTCTTCCCCTTCTCCTTGCCGGCGATCACCTTGACGGTGTCGCCCTTGCGGATGACGGGCATGGCTACAGGACCTCCGGCGCGAGGCTGATGATCTTCATGAACTTGCGGGCGCGCAGCTCGCGGGCCACCGGCCCGAAGATGCGGGTTCCGACCGGCTCGAGGTCCTTGTTGATGAGGACCGCGCTGTTGCCGTCGAAGCGGATGTAGCTGCCGTCCGGGCGCTTCACCTCGCGGGCGGTGCGGACGATGACGGCGCGAGCCACCTCGCCCTTCTTCACCTTGGCCTGCGGGATGGCCTCGCGGACCGACACCACGATGACGTCGCCGAGCGAAGCGTAGCGACGCTTCGACCCGCCGAGCACCTTGATGCACATCACCTTCTTGGCGCCGGAGTTGTCGGCCACGTCGAGGATCGTCTGCATCTGGATCACGGCTACACCTCCGTCGCCTTCTCGATGATCTCGACGACCCGCCAGTGCTTGTCCTTGGACATCGGGCGGGTCTCGACCATCCGGACCTTGTCGCCCGGGCGGCACTCCTGGTTCTCGTCGTGCGCCTTGAACTTCCTGGCCTGGGTGACGATCTTCCCGTACTTCCGGTCCGGCACGCGACGCTCCACCTTGACGACCACCGTCTTGGTCATCTTGTTGGAGAGCACCACGCCGACCCGGGACTTCCGGTTTCCGCGCTCCATGTCCGTCACTCCTTCGCCTTCCCGGCCTTGGCCGGGAGGTCCTTGGCACGCGCCACCGTGAGGCAGCGAGCCACCTCGCGGCGGGTCTTCAGCAGCTCGGCCGTCGAGTCGAGCACGCCCGTCGACGCCTTGTTCTTGAGCTCGAAGAGCTTCTTCTTGAGCTCGGCCGCGCGAGCGACCAGCTCCTGCTTCGAGAGCGACTCCAGTTCCTTCACCGTTCCCATGACGTCCCCTCTCCTAGAGCGTCGCGCCGCGCTTGACGAGCTTGGTCGACACCGGGAGCTTGTGGGCGGCCAGGCCGAAGGCCTTCTTGGCCGTGGCGTCGTCGCAGCCTTCCATCTCGTAGAGCATGCGGCCCGGCTTCACCACGGCCACGTAGTACTCCACGTTGCCCTTGCCGGTGCCCATGCGGGTCTCGGCCGCCTTCTTGGTGATGGGCTTGTCCGGGAAGACCCGGATCCAGAGCTTGCCGCCGCGCTTCACGTAGCGGGTGATGGCGACGCGCGCCGCCTCGATCTGGCGAGCGGTCAGGTAGCCGCACTCGGTGGCCTGCAGGCCGTACTCGCCCTGGGCGAGGTCCGAGCCGCGGTAGGCCTTGCCCCGCATGCGACCCTTCATCATCTTGCGGTACTTGGTACGAGCAGGCTGAAGCATGTCCCTCTCCTGTCCTTCGCCTTAGGCGCGGTCGGTGCGGCTGGAGCGGGGAGCGCGGGTGGCGGCCGACTGCGGCAGCACCTCGCCCTTCATGATCCAGACCTTGCAGCCGATCTTGCCGTAGGTGGTCTTCGCCTCGGCGAAGCCGTAGTCGATGTCGGCGCGGAGCGTGTGCAGCGGCACGCGCCCCTCGCGGTACCACTCGTAGCGCGCGATCTCGGCCCCGCCGAGCCGGCCCGAGCACGCCACCCGGATGCCCTTGGCCCCGAACTTGAGGGCGGTCTGGACCGCCTTCTTCATCGCGCGGCGGAAGGCGATGCGGCGCTCCAGCTGGGTGCAGATGTTCTCCGCCACCAGCTGGGCGTCGGTCTCGGCCTTCCGGACCTCGACGACGTTCAGGTAGACCTCGTTCTGGGTCAGGGCCTGGATGTCCTTCTTGATGGTCTCGATCCCCGCGCCGCGCTTGCCGATGACGATGCCCGGCCGCGCGGTGTGGACGTTGATCTTGACCTTGTTGGCGGCCCGCTCGATCTCGACGCGGGAGACGCCGGCGGCGCCGAGCTTCTCCTTCACGAACTCACGGAGATGGATGTCCTCGTGCAGCCACTTGGCGTAGTTCCGCTCCTCGTACCACTTGGAGTCCCAGGACCGGATGACCCCGAGGCGGAACCCAATCGGATGGACTTTCTGACCCACGTTCGTCTCCTTGGCCGCTAGCGGCCAGCGGTCCCGAGCTCCACGTACACGTGGCTCGTCTTCTTCTCGACCCGGTAGGCGCGCCCCATGGCGCGCGGCATGAAGCGCCGCATCTTCGGCCCCTGGTCGACGGTGAGCGTCTTGACGACGAGCGCGTCGACGTCGACCCGCCCGCCCTTCCCCTCGGCGTTGGCGACCGCCGAGCGCAGCAGCTTGGCCAGCGGCTTGGCGGCGGCCTGCGGCCGGTACTTCAGCTCCGCCAGCGCGCTGCCCACCGGCAGCCCGCGGATGGTGTCGGCCACCAGCCGCACCTTGCGCGGGGCCAGCCGCAGGAAGCGCAGGCTGGCGTGCGGCCCCGCCGCCGGCGGCGCGGGGCGGTTCTTGCGGGAGCGGGGCAGCGGCGGGGCGCGCCGCTCACGCTTCACGGTCTTCTTGGTCTCGGTCTCGGCCATGTCCGTTCCTCGCTACTTCTTGGGCGGCGGCGCCGTGGTCGCCGCGACCTTCTTCTCCGCCGAGTGGCCGACGAAGGTGCGGGTGGGGGCGAACTCGCCGAGCTTGTGCCCGACCATGTTCTCGGTCACGAAGACGGGCACGAACTTCTTGCCGTTGTGCACGGCGAAGGTGTGGCCCACGAAGTCGGGCAGGATGGTGCTCCGCCGCGACCAGGTCTTGATGACCGACTTCTTGTTGCCCTTGTTCGCGTCCTCGACCTTCTTGGTGAGGTGCTTGTCGGCGAACGGGCCCTTCTTGATTGAACGCGCCATTTTTCCCTGGTCCCTTCTCGCTGGCTACTGCGGCGTGTTGCGAACGCCGGGCTTGCGCCGCGAGACGATGAACTTGTCGGTGCGCCGGTTGTTGCGGGTCTTGAGGCCCTTGGTCTTCTGGCCCCAGGGCGAGACCGGGTGCGGGTTGCCCTGCCCGGACTTGCCCTCGCCGCCGCCGTGCGGGTGATCGACCGGGTTCATGGCGAGGCCGCGGACGGTCGGGCGGATGCCCTTCCAGCGGCTCTTGCCCGCCTTGCCGACCCGGACGCTGGAGCTCTCGATGTTGGAGAGCTGGCCCACGGTGGCCTTGCAGTCCAGCTGCACCTGGCGGACCTCGCCGGAGGGCATGCGGATCTGGGCGTAGTCGCCCTCCTTGGCCATCAGCTGGCCGAAGGACCCGGCGGAGCGGATCATCTTGGCGCCGGAGCCGGGCTGGCTCTCGACGTTGTGGATGACGGTGCCGAGCGGGATGCCCTTGACCGGCAGGGCGTTGCCGGGGCGGATGTCGACGGCCTCGCCCGACATGAGCACGTCGCCCACCGACACGCCGATGGGCGCGAGGATGTAGCGCTTCTCGCCGTCCTGGTAGTGGAGCAGCGCCAGCCGGGCGGTCCGGTTGGGATCGTACTCGATGGAGGCGACCTTGGCCGGCACGCCGTCCTTGTCCCGCCGCCAGTCGATCAGCCGGTAGCGGCGCTTGTGGCCGCCCCCGATGTGCCGGGTGGTGATGTGGCCGTGGTTGTTGCGGCCGCCCGTCCGCTTGACGGTCTTGGTCAGCTTCTTCTCCGGCTTCGCCTTGGTGATCTCGGCGAAGTCGGCCACCGTCATGTGGCGCCGCGCGGCGCTGGTCGGCTTGTAGCTCTTGAGGCCCATGATCTCTCCCGGTTAGGCCGAGGTCCCCTCGAAGAGGGCGATGGTCTCGCCCTCCTTGAGGGTCACGAAGGCCTTCTTCCAATTGGGCCGCTGGCCGGCGTTCCGGCCCACCCGCTTGTTCTTGCCCCGCGCGATGGCGGTGCGAACCGCGAGCACGTGGACGTTGAACAGCTTCTCGACGGCCTGCTTCACCTGGATCTTGGTGGCGTCGCGGTGCACCTCGAAGGCGAAGGAGCGGCTCGCCTCGCGGTTGCGCTCGGCCTTCTCGGTGATGAGCGGGCGCTTCACGACTTCCTCGAGCGTGATGATCATGACAGGGACTCCTCGAGCTTCCGGGCGGTGGCCGCCGTGAGGACGAGCGTGTCGTGCCTGAGGATGTCGTAGACGTTGAGCCCCTCGACGGCCAGGAAGTCCGCGCCGGCCAGGTTCCGCACCGACCGGGCCAGGGCCACGTTCCGGCCGTCGTCCACCACCAGCGCCTTCTTCACGCCGAGCTTGGCCAGCACCTTGGCCGCCGCCGCCGTCTTGGGAGCGGTCGGCTCCCACTTCTCGACGATCAGCAGCTTCTTGTCGTTGCCGCGCAGGGCCAGGGCCGAGCGGAGGGCCGCCTTGCGGACCTTCTTGGGCACGTCGTAGGCGTAGTCCCGGGGCTTCGGCCCCATGGCCTTGCCGCCGCCGACCCAGTGCGAGGCGCGGGTCGAGCCCTGGCGGGCGCGGCCGGTCCCCTTCTGCTTCCAGGGCTTGCGGCCGCCGCCGGACACGAGGGAGCGGTTCTTGACCGCGTGGGTGCCGGAGCGGTCCGAGGCCAGCTTGGCCTTGACCACTTCGTAGAAGAGATGCTCGTTCACCTCGCCGGCGAAGACGGCGTCGGCGAGCTCCAGCTCACCCACCTTCTTCTTCTCGAGGTCGTAGATGTCGAACTTGGCCATGGTGCCCTCGGCTACTTGATCTCGACGTCCACGCCGGCCGACAGGTCGAGCTTCATGAGCGCGTCGAGGGTCTGGGCCGTCGGCTCGAGGATGTCGAGGAGCCGCTTGTGGGTCCGGATCTCGAACTGCTCCCGCGACTTCTTGTCGACGTGCGGGCTGCGCAGGACGGTGAACTTGTTGATCCGCGTGGGCAGCGGGATCGGGCCGGCCACCTTCGCGCCGGTCCGCCGGGCGGTCTCCACGATCTCGCTGGCCGACTGGTCGAGCAGCTTGTAGTCGTAGGCCTTGAGCCGGATCCTGATCTTCTGCGTCGCCATCGAAAAGCCTTCTCTCTCTGCTCGGCGCTGCGCGGTGAGGTCGGGCTCGCCACTCCCAGCGAGCCCCTCACCGCCGTCCGCCAGGCGGACTTCTTACTGGATGATCTCCGAGACCACGCCGGAGCCGACGGTGCGTCCACCCTCGCGGATGGCGAAGCGCAGCTCCTTCTCCATCGCCACGGTGGTGATCAGCTCCACCTCCACCGCCACGTTGTCGCCCGGCATCACCATCTCGACGCCGGCCGGCAGGTTCAGCGACCCGGTCACGTCGGTGGTCCGGAAGTAGAACTGCGGCCGGTAGCCGTTGAAGAACGGGGTGTGACGACCCCCCTCCTCCTTCGTCAGCACGTACACCTGCCCCTTGAACTTCGTGTGCGGCGTGATCGACCCCGGCTTCGACAGCACCTGCCCGCGCTCCACGTCCTCGCGCTTCAGGCCACGCAGCAGCGCCCCGATGTTGTCGCCCGCCCGCCCCTCGTCCAGCAGCTTGCGGAACATCTCCACGCCCGTCACCACCGTCTTCTGCGTCGGGCGCAGGCCGACGATCTCGACCTCCTCGCCCACCTTGATGATCCCGCGCTCCACCCGCCCCGTCGCCACCGTCCCCCGCCCCGAGATCGAGAACACGTCCTCCACCGGCATCAGGAACGGCTTGTCCGTGGCCCGCTGCGGCGTCGGGATGTACGCGTCCACCGCCTCCATCAGCCGCCCGATCGACGGCTCCCCCAGGTCGCCCTTGTCCCCCTCCAGCGCCTTCAGCGCCGACCCGCGGATGATGGGCGTCTTGTCCCCGGGGAACTCGTACTTCGTCAGCAGCTCCCGCACCTCCAGCTCCACCAGGTCCAGCAGCTCCGCGTCGTCCACCATGTCGCACTTGTTCAGGTACACCACGATGTACGGAACGCCCACCTGCCGCGCCAGCAGGATGTGCTCCCGCGTCTGCGGCATCGGCCCGTCCGCCGCCGACACCACCAGGATCGCGCCGTCCATCTGCGCCGCCCCCGTGATCATGTTCTTCACGTAGTCCGCGTGCCCCGGGCAGTCCACGTGCGCGTAGTGCCGGTTCGCCGTCTGGTACTCCACGTGCGCCGTCGCGATGGTGATGCCACGCTCCCGCTCCTCCGGCGCCTTGTCGATCTGGTCGTACGCCATGAACGACGCCCACCCCTTCTGCGCCAGCACCTTGGTGATGGCCGCAGTGAGCGTGGTCTTCCCGTGGTCCACGTGACCGATGGTCCCGACGTTCACGTGCGGCTTGTTCCGCTCGAACTTTTCCTTGCCCATGGTGCGCGCTCTCCTTCCTGACGATCCGTTGAGGTGCTGCGTTACTTGCCAGCGGCGGTGGTGCCCTTGGCCTTGCTGACGATGGTCTCGGCGATGCTGGTCGGCACCTGGGCGTAGTGCCCGAAGTGCATGCTGTAGGTGGCGCGCCCCTGGGTCTTGGACCGCAGGTCGGTGGCGTAGCCGAACATGGTGGCCAGCGGCACCAGCGAGTCGATGGCCTGGGCGCCGGCGCGCGAGTTCATGCCCTGGATCTTGCCGCGGCGGCTGTTCAGGTCGCCGATCACGTCGCCCATGAACTCGTCCGGGGTGACGACCTCGACCTTCATGATGGGCTCGAGCAGGACCGGCTTGGCCTTGGCGGCGCCCTCCTTGAAGCCCATGGAGCCGGCGATCTTGAAGGCCATCTCCGAGGAGTCGACGTCGTGGTAGCTGCCGTCGGTGACCTCGACCCGGATGTCGACCATGGGGTAGCCGGCCAGGATGCCGCCCTCCATGGCCTCGACGATGCCCTTCTCGATGGGCTTGATGAACTCCTTGGGGATGGCGCCGCCGACGATGACGTTCTCGAACTCGAAGCCCTTGCCCGGCTCCTGCGGGATGAGCCGCAGCCAGCAGTGGCCGTACTGGCCCTTGCCGCCGGTCTGCCGGACGTACTTGCCCTCGGCCTCGACGGTCTGGGTGATGGTCTCGCGGTAGGCCACCTGCGGCTTGCCGACGTTGGCCTCGACCTTGAACTCGCGGAGCATGCGGTCCACCAGGATCTCCAGGTGGAGCTCGCCCATGCCGCCCATGATGGTCTGGCCGGTCTCCTCGTCCGAGCGGACGTTGAAGGAGGGGTCCTCCATCTGCAGCCGCTGCAGGGCCACGCCCATCTTGTCCTGGTCGGCCTTCGACTTGGGCTCGACCGCCACGAAGATCACCGGCTCGGGGAACTCCATCCGCTCCAGGATGACGGCGTGCTCCTCGTCGCAGAGGGTGTCGCCGGTGGTGGTGCTGCGCAGGCCCACGGCGGCGGCGATGTCGCCGGCGTAGACCTCCTTGATCTCCTCGCGCTTGTTGGCGTGCATCTGCAGGATGCGGGAGATGCGCTCCTTCTTGTCCTTGGTGGCGTTGTAGACGTAGGAGCCGGCCTCGAGCTTGCCCGAGTAGACGCGGAAGAAGGTCAGGTTGCCGACGAACGGGTCGTTCATCAGCTTGAAGGCCAGGGCGCTGAAGGGGGCGTCGTCGGAGCAGCTGCGCAGGACCTCGACGCCCTTCATGTCGACGCCGGTGATGGGCGGCATGTCGAGCGGGCTGGGGAGGTAGTCCACCACCACGTCGAGGATCTGCTGGACGCCCTTGTTCTTGAAGGCGGTGCCGCAGATGACCGGGAAGAACTTCATCTCGCAGACGCCCTTGCGGAGCCCGCGCATGACCTCTTCCTTGGTGAGGGGGTGGCCGTCCAGGTACTTGGCCATGAGCACGTCGTCGATCTCGGCGACGGCCTCCTCGAGGGCGGCCCGGTACTCCCTGGCCTGCTCCACCAGCTCGGCGGGGATCTCGATCTCCTGGTACTTCGCGCCCATGGTCTCGTCGTCGAAGGTGATGCCCTTCATCTTGACGAGGTCCACCATGCCGCGGAACTTGTCCTCGGCGCCGATGGGGATCTGGATGGGCAGGGGCCGCGCGCCCAGCTTGGTCTTGATGGTGTCGACCGACATGAAGAAGTCGGCGCCGACGCGGTCCATCTTGTTGATGAAGCAGACGCGCGGGACCTTGTACTTGTCGGCCTGGCGCCACACCGTCTCGGACTGCGGCTCCACGCCGTTCACCGCGTCGAAGACCGCCACGGCGCCGTCGAGGACGCGGAGCGAGCGCTCCACCTCGATGGTGAAGTCGACGTGGCCGGGGGTGTCGATGATGTTGATGCGGTGATCGCGCCAGGGGCAGGTGGTGGCGGCGGAGGTGATGGTGATGCCGCGCTCGCGCTCCTGCTCCATCCAGTCCATGACGGCCGTGCCTTCGTGGACCTCGCCGATCTTGTGGGTGACGCCGGTGTAGAAGAGGATCCGCTCGGTGGTCGTGGTCTTGCCGGCATCGATGTGCGCCATGATGCCGATGTTGCGGTAGCGCTCGAGGGGATGGGTGCGGGCCATGATCTTCTCTTCCTGGATCTTCGTGCGTGCGCGAAACGAGGCCGCCCCGGGGGCGACGCTCACGACCAAACCGAGCTGTCAAAGAGCGAAGCGGGTTCGAGTCCGAACCGTGCCGGCCCAGCCGGCCGCTCTCCAAGAGCCTCCTCTAGACCTCTACCAGCGGTAGTGGGCGAAGGCCTTGTTGGCCTCGGCCATCTTGTGGGTGTCTTCGCGCTTCTTCACCGCGTTGCCGCGGTTCGAGGCGGCGTCCATGATCTCGCCGGCCAGCTTCTCCGTCATGGTCTTCTCGCCGCGCGCATGCGAGTACTCGATGAGCCAGCGCATGGCCAGGGCCACGCGGCGGTCCTGGCGGACCTCCACCGGGACCTGGTAGGTGGCGCCGCCGACCCGGCGGCTCTTCACCTCGACGACCGGCTTGACGTTGTCGAGCGCCTTCTTGAAGACCTTGAGCGGATCGTCCTTGAGCTTGGCCTCGACCTGGTCGAAGGCCCCGTAGAGGATCTGCTCGGCGGTCGACTTCTTGCCCTGCCGCATCAGGTCGTTGATGAACTTGGCCACCAGCCGATCCTGGAACTTGGGATCGGCGAGGATCTTGCGCTTCTCGACTACGCGACGACGAGGCATCGAAAACCCTTATCCGACTGCTGGGGCGCTCAGGCGCCGTTCCGTTTAGCTCGGGCGCTTCGCGCCGTACTTCGAGCGGCTCTGCTTGCGGCCCTGGACGCCGACCGCGTCGAGGGTGCCGCGGACGATGTGGTAGCGGACGCCGGGGAGGTCCTTGACGCGGCCGCCGCGGATCAGCACCACCGAGTGCTCCTGGAGGTTGTGGCCGACGCCGGGGATGTAGCTGGTGACCTCGAAGCCGTTGGTCAGGCGGACGCGGGCCACCTTGCGGAGGGCCGAGTTCGGCTTCTTGGGGGTCGTCGTGTAGACGCGCGTGCAGACCCCGCGCTTCTGCGGCGACTCCTTGAGGGCCGGAGCCTTCTTCTTCACGGCGAGCTTCTCGCGCCCCTTGCGCACGAGCTGGCTGATCGTCGGCATCGGTTACGAGCTCTTTCTTCAGCAAAATCGCCCGTCGACGGAGCGGCGGACGAACAGGAACCCTCGGGTTGAGGGCGGCGGATTATACGGATCCGTCTTCGTGAGTCAAGCCCTGCCTCCCTTGACGGGCGAGTCAGGCGCGACGGGTGGCGCAAGGTACTTGAAGTCACTCCGTTTGCCAAGCCCTCCCCCCACGATTCGTGGCAGGCCCGCCCGGGGGAGGCGGCAGCCTCGCCAGCAGCGCGCGGACGGCCGAGGCGACCCCGAGCCGATCCACCTCCGACGGGGCGGCCCAGCGGAGCCCCGGACCGGCGGGGCGCCGCGCCGGCCAGGCCTGGTAGGCCACCAGCGTGAGCTCCCGGTGCGTCAGGGTCCGCTCCACCGCGGCCAGCTCCGGCCCCACCTCGACCTCGATCCCCAGGGCGCGGCCCAGGCCGTCCCGCATCAGCCTCCGGGCCGAGCCGGCGGAGAGGCGGCCGGCCGGGAGCTCCACCGCCGGGGGCGCCCACAGGCCGCCGAAGAGCCCCGAGGCCGGTCGCCGCTGCAGCAGCAGGCGCCGGCGGTCGCGGACCACCGCGAGGCCCAGCCGCAGCCGGGCCTTCTCCGCCCGCCGCCGCGCCGGGGGCAGCTCCCGCTCGCGCCCGCTGCGGCGCGCCTCGCAGAGCGAGGCCACCGGGCAGCGCGCGCAGCGCGGGACCGGCTTCACGCAGCGTGTCGCCCCCAGCTCGATGAGCGCCTGGGTCCAGTCCCCGGGCCGCTCTGGCCCGGTGAGCGCGGCGGCCAGGGCGGCCAGCCGGGCCCGCGTCGACGCCGCCTCGGCCGGGCCGTCGACGGCGAAGAGCCGCGCCAGCACCCTCGCCACGTTGCCGTCCACCGCCGCCGCCGGGATCCCGAAGGCGATGGAGGCCACCGCCCCGGCCGTGTACGGCCCGAAGCCGGGCAGCGCCGCCAGCGCCTCGAGCGAGCCGGGCAGCCCACCGTGCCGGGCCAAGGCCAGGCGCGCGGCCCGGTGGAGCGCGCGGGCCCGGGCGTAGTACCCGAGCCCGCTCCAGGCGGCCAGCACGGCCTCCTCCTCCGCCGCCGCCAGCGCCGCCAGGGTCGGGAAGCGCGCCAGGAAGCGCCGGTAGTACGGGATGACCCGCGCCACCTGGGTCTGCTGCAGCATGGCCTCGGAGAGCCAGACCCGGTAGGGATCGGCCTCGCCCTCGGGGTGGCGCCACGGGAAGTCGCGCCGGGCGGCGTCGTACCAGGCCAGCAGGCGGCGGCGCAGGGCGCGGCGGCGGGCGTGGTGGACGAGCGGCGCGGCGGGGCCGGGGTGGGCGCGGGGCACGTGACCTGGACGCGAGCGAGCCCGGCCGCCGCGCGGCGACCGGGCTCGCGGCGACGGGAGGCGGTGGGCGGCTACTTGACCCGCTTGTCGACCGCTTCCCAGTTGACGTTCTTGAGGAAGGCGTCGACGTACTTGCCGCGCTCGAAGGCCTTGTAGTCGCGCATGAAGGCGTGCTCCCAGCCGTCGAGCGCCAGGATGGTGCCGAAGCCGGTCGGCACGTTGTTCTCGTGCAGGGTGACGAAGTGGTTGGAGAGCCAGCCGGTGACCGGGTCCTGGAAGGTCATGGCCCAGCCGATGCCGGGCATGGTGGCCACGGCCTTGAAGTCGGCCAGCCAGAGGTCGAACTTGCCGTAGCTGGCCTCGATGGCCTTGCGGAACCGGGAGCCGGCGGGCGGCTCGGCCTGGGCCCCCGCGGTGAGGTTGCCGAAGTAGTACTCGTGGTTGACCATGCCGCCGTACTCGAAGCCGAGGCGGCGGGTCAGCTCGGCGTAGACGGGGTCGGCGCCCGAGGCCTTGCCCTCGCTGGCCAGGGCGAAGAGCTTCTCGGTCAGGGCGTTGGTCCGCTTGACGTAGCCCTCGTAGAGCTTGAGGTGCTCCTCGATCTGGTCGTTGGAGATGCCGGCCAGTCCACGAACCTTCGAGAAGTCGTGCGGGGCGTACTTCTTCACGTCTGCCATGGTCCCTCCGTTGGCGTCGGGCCGACGGGCCCGCGAGCGCGGTTGTTCACCGTCCGATATGGCCGGCGGGGCGCCGCGTCAAGGCATCCTTCGGGGCGGCCGCCACCGCGCCGGAGGACCGATGCGCTATCCTGCCGCGATGACCGCCGAGCGCAGCGCCGGCCGCCGGCCGCGGCTCGTCCGGGGCGCCCTCATTGCCCTGCTCCTGCTGGTGGCCGCCCCGGTCGCGCTCTGGCTCGCCCTCCCCGACCCGGCCGCCTGGTCCAGCGCCACGCCACCCACCACCGCCCTCATCGAGCAGCGGCGGGCCGAGGCCCGCGCCGCCGGGCGGCGCTTCCAGCCGGAGCGGCGCTGGATCCCCCTGGAGCGGATCTCGAGGCGGCTGGTCGACGCGGTGGTGGCCTCCGAGGACGCCAAGTTCTTCGTCCACCACGGCTTCGACTGGGAGGCGCTCGAGTCGGCGGCCCGGCTCAACCTGGCGCGCCGCCGCTACGCCCGGGGCGCCTCCACCATCACGCAGCAGCTGGCCAAGAACCTCTACCTCGGCACCGAGAAGAGCCTGCTGCGCAAGGCGCGCGAGGCGCTGCTGACGGCCAAGCTGGAGCGCCGGCTCGACAAGCGGCGCATCCTCGCCCTCTACCTCAACGTGGCCGAATGGGGCGACGGCGTCTTCGGCGTCGAGGCCGGCGCGCGGCGCTGGTTCGGGACCAGCGCCGCCTCGCTCTCCACGGCCCAGGCGGTGCTCCTGGCGTCGATGCTGCCGGCGCCACGCCGGGCCTCCCTCTCCCCGGCGCCGGCCTGGCTGGCCGCGAGAGCCCGCGCCCTGCTGGATCGGCTGCGGGACGAGCAGGTCATCCCGCCCGCCGAGCACGACGCCGCGCGCGTCGAGCTGGAGGGGTACCTCGGGACGGCGCCGGCGGCGCGGCCGGGCGAGGAGCCGTCCGAGCCTCCCGCCGAGGATGCGCCTGCCGACGACGCCCCCGCCGGGGCGCCCGCGAGCGCGGAGGAGGCCGGGCCGCCAGCCAGCCGTCGAGCCACCACCGGCCGTCGAACCCCCGGACGCGGCGGAGCCTCCCCCGGCCCCGCCGCCCGGGGAAGGGGCGCCCGGGACGTCGCCGACTCCGCCGTCCCCGCCTCCCGCCGCCGCGCCAGCGCCGGCGCCGGCGCCTACGCCCGCTTCGCCCTGAAGTACTCGAAGGTCCGGGCCAGCCCCTGCTCGATGTCCACCTCGGGCCGCCAGCCCAGCGCGCCGGCCGCTGCCGTCGGATCGATGCAGGAGCGGCGCTGCTCGCCGAGCCGCGCCTCGGCGTGCACCGGCGGCGCCGAGGAGCCGGCGGCCCGGGCCAGCCCGGCGTGGAGCCGGACCACGTCGGTCTCCACGCCGGTCCCGATGTTGAGGGGCCCGGCGAACGACCGCTGCGCGGCCAGCAGGTTGGCGCGCGCCACGTCACCCACGAAGACGTAGTCGCGGGTCTGGAGGCCGTCACCGTAGATGGTGCAGGGCCTCCCCTCCAGCAGCCGCCCGCAGAAGATGGCCACCACGCCGGCCTCGCCGTGCGGGTCCTGCCGTGGACCGTAGACGTTGGCGTAGCGGAGCGCGGCGTAGGGGATGCCGTAGCTGGCCTGGTAGACGCCCAGGTAGAGCTCGCTGGCCGCCTTGGCGGCGCCGTAGTGCGAGAGCGGCCGCTGCGGGTGGCTCTCCGGCGTCGGGATCACCGGCGTGTCGCCGTAGGTGGCGCCGCCGCTGGACGCGAAGATCACCTGCCGCACCGAGCCGGCCCGCACCGCCGCCTGCATCAGGTTGAGCAGCCCGCCCAGGTTCACGTCGGCGTCGAACCGGGGCTCGACCATGGAGCGGCGCACGTCGATCTGCGCGGCGTGGTGGCAGAGCACGTCCGGGCGCTCCCGCTCGACCGCCTCGGCGGCGGCGCTCCCGCGGACGTCGCACGGGTAGAAGCGCGCGGCCGCGGGCACGTTCTCGCGCCGGCCCGAGGAGAGGTCGTCGACGACCACCACCTCCCAGCCGGCGCCCAGGAAGGCGTCGGCCACGTTCGAGCCGATGAAGCCGGCTCCGCCGCTGATCAGGATCTTCTTGCCCACGTTCCCCTCCGCGAACCGCGCTGGACGACCCCGCCGGCGGGCCGCTTCAGCGCCGCGCCGCCACCTCGTCCCGGAACCAGGGGACGGTGCGGCGCATCCCCTCCTCGAAGTCGATGGCCGGCTCCCAGCCCAGCACCTCGCGGGCCCGGCCGATGTCGGGCCGGCGCAGGCGCGGGTCGTCCTGGGGCAGCGGCCGGTGGACGATGGGGACGTGCGAGCCGACGTGGCGCTGCACCGCCTGGGCGAAGTCCAGGATGGTCATCTCCACCGGGTTGCCGATGTTGACCGGCTCGGCGAAGTCGGAGCGCAGCAGCCGCCAGATCCCCTCGACGTTGTCCGAGACGTAGCAGAAGGAGCGGGTCTGCGAGCCGTCGCCGAAGACGGTGAGCGGCTCGCCCCGCAGCGCCTGTCCCACCAGGGTGGGGACCACCCGGCCATCGTCGAGCCGCATGCGGGGCCCGTAGGTGTTGAAGATGCGGGCGATGCGGGTCTCCACCTTCCGGTAGCGGCGGTAGGCCATGGTGATGGCCTCGGCGAAGCGCTTGGCCTCGTCGTAGACCGAGCGCGGCCCGATGGGGTTGACGTTCCCCCAGTAGCTCTCGCGCTGCGGGTGCTCCAGCGGGTCGCCGTAGACCTCGCTGGTCGAGGAGAGCAGGAAGCGGGCCCCCTTGCGCTCGGCCAGCTGCAGCGACAGGTCGACGCCGATCGACCCGACGTGCATGGTCTCGAAGGGCTTCTCCAGGTAGTCGATGGGCGAGGCCGGCGAGGCGAAGTCGAGCACGGCGGCCACCGGGCCGGCCACCTCGTAGGGCCGGCAGATGTCCTGCTCGAGGAACTGGAAGCGCGGCTCGCGCCGCAGGTGGGCCAGGTTGGCGAGGGTCCCGGTGACCAGGTTGTCGACGCCGAGGACGTCCCAGCCCTCGGCGAGGAACCGATCGGCGAGGTGGCTCCCGATGAACCCGGCGGCGCCGAGGATGACTGCCCGCTGCGTGCCCATGGTCAGCGCTTCTCCCGCCCCAGGTCGTCCAGCGTCAGCTGCCCGGGGAGCGTGCCGCGGTACTTCTCCAGCACCAGGTCGATCCCCTGCCGGATGAACTCGGCGACCGGCACCCGGGTCCGATCGTGGAGCAGCTTGAGCCGCTCACCCTGCTCGGGCGTGATGTAGACGGTGGTGGAGATCTTCTTTCGCGCCATGGCCGCTCGGAGTGAAGGTAGGTGAGCCTCGGGGTGCTGTCAAACCGGCGGCGCCGAGCCTTGAGCGGGGCGCGCCGGGGGCGCAAGATGGCGGCGCCGCCCCGGGGATCCCCGCCATGCGCCGAATCGCCGTGCTCAGCGCCCTGCTGCTCTCCTCCGCCTGCGGGGCCCGGCAGAGGCCCCTCCCCGCCGGGCCGGTGGGCGTCTCCCCGTCCCCCGCCGCGACGGGCGCGCCCAGGCCGGGGGAGATCGTCGGCGAGCTCGACCTGGACCACGACGGGCACGCCGACGTCTGGTCGTTCTCGGTGAAGGGCCCCGACGGGGCACCGGTGGTGGTCCGCAAGGAGAAGGACCTCGACCACGACGGCCGGATCGACTGCTGGGAGGCCTACGACGCCGGCGGCGCGCTCACCCGGCTGGCGTACGACATGGACCTCGACGGCAGGCCCGACCTCACGCTCGACTTCGAGGAGGGCCGGCTGGTGCGCAAGGCGTACGACTTCGGCCTCGACGGCCTGCCGCGGACCGTCGCCTTCTACGAGGGGGCGAGCCTGGTCCGACGGGAGCGCGACGCCAACCGCGACGGCCGGGTCGACACCTGGGAGTACTGGAAGGACGGCCAGGTCGAGCGGATCGGGGTCGACCTCGACGGCGACGGCCAGGTCGATCGCTGGGAGATCCGCCCGGCCGCGCCGGCGACCGGGCTCGCCCCGGGGCCGTAGTCACCGCGCCGTCACGGGTAGTAGCCGAGGCCGACCACGGCCTCCAGCCCGGGAGCGGCCCCGGTCGTCCAGCGCCAGCCCACGCCCACCGAGAGCGAGAGGTCCCGGCGGGCGAAGAGCTCGGCGCCGGCCCGCGCCGCGCCGGTCGGGGTGGCCGGGCGCCCGGTCGCGGCCAGCCGCACCCCCGCCTCGACGGCGAGCCGCGGTCGCCAGCGGCCCAGGTCCGGACCCCAGCGCAGGCCCAGCGCCGGCGTCACCGCGTCCGCGCCGCGGGCGGGTGGCCGGCCCGCGGACGCGAAGGCGAGCCGCGCCTCGCCCTCGAGGTCGCCGTCCAGCCACCACGAGGTGACGGCGGCGAGGCGGGGGACCGCTCCGGCCGCGGCCACGGGGACCGCGGTCTCCATGGAGAATCCGAGGGGCCCGGGCAGCGCCGGGGCCGGGGTGGGCAGGACCGACAGCAGCACGAGGGCGGTGGCTCGGAGGGCTCGCATGTGGCATGGCCGGAGCAAGGTCCGTGCTCGCCATGCACCTGCGCCTCGCCGCCGTCCTGCTCCTCGCCAGCGGCTGCTTCCCCTCACCGGTGGTCCACCCCCGGGCCGCCGAGGAGCTTCGCCGCGGCTACGCCCACCTCCAGGCCGGCGACGCCGAGCGGGCCGAGGTGGCCTTCGAGCACGCCCTGGAGTTCGCCCCCGACCTGCCCGAGGGCTGGAACGGGCTCGGCGTGGTGGCCCGCCACCGGGACGACGCCGCCGCGGCCCGCGAGCGCTTCGCCCACGCCGTGCGGCTGGCCCCCGGCTTCGCCGAGGGCCACGCCAACCTCGGCGAGGCCCTGCTGGCGCTGGAGCGCCCGGACGAGGCCGCCGAGGAGCTCCGCGCCGCCCTCCGCATCGACCCCGACCTCCCGGCGGCCCGGCAGAACCTGGCGCGGGCCCTGCTGCGGCAGGGGCTGGCCGACGCCTCCGGGCGCGAGGCCCGCTGGCGCGAGGCCCGGCGCGAGTACCTGCACCTGCTCGAGGCGGTGCCCGACTCGCCGGCCGCCCACGGCGACCTCGCCTTCATGGACTACCTGTCCGGCCGCTTCGGATCGGCCGAGCGGGGCTACCGGCGCGCGGCGGAGCTGGCGCCGTCGCCCGACCGGCTCCTCGGGCTGTGCCTGTCGCTGGTCCGGCTGGGGCGCTGCGACGAGGCGGCCGGGGCCTGCGATCGCTGCCTGGCCCTCGACCCGGGGGCCGAGGGCTGCCGGGTGAGCCGGCGCGGCGCCGAGGCGTGCCGCGAATGACGGTCTCGTAGCCGCCGCTACCGGAGCCGGTGGCGGTGCCGGAGCGGAGGTGGGGCGGGCCGAAACGAGACGGCCGGCCCCGCGGACGGGACCGGCCGTCGAGATCGAGGCGAACCCCGGGCTACTTGATGACCCAGGTGTCGGCGCCGGCCAGCAGCTTGGACACGTCGACGTCGCCCTTCTTGCTCTTGGCGGCGTTGATCATGTTCCAGGTCAGCTCCTCGGCGGTCGGCCGCGACACGTCGCGGAAGACGCCGATGGGCGTCGGGAACCCCGGCTTGAGCGACAGGTTGGCGAGCATGAAGGCCATGGTCGGGTCGTCGCGCTTGGCGTCGTGCACCAGGATGTCCTTCTCGGTGACGCCGCCCTCGCCGACGGTGACCACTTCCATCTCGGCGCTCTGCGGGTTGAAGCGGATGCCCTTCTTGTTGTCCTTGCCGAAGAGCAGCGGCTTGCCGTGCTCCATGCGGAGCAGGGCGTCGGCCTTGACGCTCTTCTCGGTGATGGAGGTGTAGGCGCCGTCGTTGAACACCGGGCAGTTCTGGTAGATCTCGGTGAAGCAGCTGCCCTTGTGCTCGGCGGCCGACTTGAGCACCACCCCGAGGTGCGCGCCTTCCACGTCGATGGAGCGGGCCACGAAGGTGGCGCCCGCGCCGATGGCGAGGGCCGGCGGGTTGAACGGCGCGTCGGGCGAGCCGTGCGGCGTGGTCTTGGTCTTCTTGCCCAGCTCGGAGGTGGGCGAGACCTGGCCCTTGGTCAGGCCGTAGATCCGGTTGTTGAACAGCAGCAGCTTCATGTCGATGTTGCGCCGCATGGCGTGGATGAAGTGGTTGCCGCCGATGGCGAGCGCGTCGCCGTCGCCGGTCACGATCCAGACCATCAGCTCGGGGCGGGAGACCTTGAGCCCCGAGGCGAAGGAGGGCGCGCGGCCGTGCAGCGTGTGCATCCCGTAGTTGTTCATGTAGTACGGGAAGCGCGACGAGCAGCCGATGCCGGAGATGAAGACGATGTCCTCGCGCTTGTGGCCGACGGCGGGCAGCACCTTCTGCACCTGGTTGATGATGGAGAAGTCGCCGCAGCCGGGGCACCAGCGGGGGTCGACGCCCGACTCGAAGTCCTTCTTGCTGTAGACGGGCAGCGCCGTGTTCTCGATAGCCATGTGTGTGTGTCCTTTCCGGAGTCCTTAGAGGACCTCGAGCACCTTGCCGGCGAGCTCGGCGATCTTGATGGGCTTCCCGTTGATCCGGTTGAACTGGAGCGGGTTGATGCCCGGGAACATGCCGCGCAGGTAGAAGGCCAGCTGCCCGTTGTTGACCTCGGGCACCAGCACCTTCTTGAACCCCTTCAGCAGCGCGCCCAGGTTCCTGGGGAGCGGGTTGAGCCAGCGCAGGTGGACGTGGGAGACGCTCTTGCCCTGCGCCTGGAGCTGCTCGGCCGCGCCGCGGACCGAGCCGAAGGTGCCGCCCCAGGAGACCAGCAGCAGCTCGCCGCCGTCCTTGCCGTAGATCTCGGCGTCGGGGACGTCCTCGATGACGTTGGCGATCTTCTGCGCCCGGGTCAGGACCATCTTCTCGTGGTTCATGCCGTCGTAGGAGACCATGCCCGACATCGAGTCCTTCTCGAGGCCGCCGATGCGGTGCTCGAGGCCGGGGGTGCCCGGGATCGCCCAGGGCCGGATCAGCTTGGCGTCGCGCTTGTACGGCATGTAGGCGCCGTCGTGGTTGGGCGCGGTCTGGTACTTCACGTCGATCCGGGGCAGCTCGCTGGGGGCCGGGATCTTGAACGGCTCGGAGCCGTTGCCGAGGTAGCCGTCGGTGAGCAGCAGCACCGGGGTCATCCACTTGGTGGCGATCTTCATGGCCTCGAGCGTGGCCCAGAAGCAGTCGGCCGGGCTCTGCGCGGCGATGACCGGCATGGGCGCCTCGCCGTGGCGGCCGAAGAGCGCGACCAGCAGGTCCGACTGCTCGGTCTTGGTGGGCATGCCCGTCGAGGGGCCGCCGCGCTGGACGTCGACGACGACCAGCGGCAGCTCGGCGATGACCGCCAGCCCCATCATCTCGGCCTTGAGGGCCAGGCCCGGGCCGGAGGTGGTGGTGCAGCCGAGGGCGCCGCCGAAGGAGGCGCCGATGGCCGAGCCGATGCCGGCGATCTCGTCCTCGGCCTGGTAGGTCACCACGCCGTGCTCCTTGAAGTAGGACGACTCCTGCAGGATCTCGGTGGCGGGGGTGATGGGGTAGCTGCCGAGGAAGACCTGCTTGCCGGTGATCTTGGCCACGGTGGCGAAGCCCAGGGCCACCGCGAAGTTGCCGGTCACGGTCCGGTAGGTGCCGGGCGCCAGCTTCGAGGCCGGGACCTCGTAGCGCTGCAGGCCGATCTCGGCGGTCTCGCCGAAGGCGTAGCCGGCCTTGAAGACCTTCTGGTTGGCCTCCACGAACTGCGGCTTCTTGCCGAACTTCTTCTGGATCTGCTCCAGCTGCTGCTCCATGGGCCGGCTGTAGAGCCAGTACATGAGGCCGAGCGCGAAGTAGTTGCGGCAGCGGGCGGTCTCCTTGGAGGAGAGGCCCGAGCCCTCGAGGGCGTGGTCGGTCAGCATCGACATGTCGACGGCCACCACCTTGTAGGCGTGCTTGAGCGCGTCGTCGTCGAGCGGGTTGCTCTTGTAGGCGGCCTTCTCCAGGTTGGCGGCCGTGAAGGCGCCCTTGTTGACGATCAGCATGCCGCCGGGGCGCAGGTCGGCCAGGTTGGTCTTGAGCGCGGCGGGGTTCATCGCCACCAGCACGTCGGGCGCGTCGCCCGGGGTGTGGATCTCGCGCGACCCGAAGTGGACCTGGTAGCCGGAGACGCCGGCCAGCGAGCCGGCCGGGGCGCGGATCTCGGCCGGGTAGTCCGGGAAGGTGGCGAGGTCCGTGCCCGCCAGCGCGTTGGCGCGGGTGAACTCGGTGCCGGTGAGCTGCATGCCGTCGCCGGAATCTCCGACGAACCGGATGGTGACCGTCTCGACCTGCTGGACCTTGGATGGCGTGGACATGTGGCCCTGCATCTCCTTGCGAGGGGGACTCAAGCTGCAAAAAGGGGGTCCTGTATGCCGGATCACCTCCCCGAAGTCAACGCGGTGCGGCGCCAAGCCAGCGAAACGACAGGCTAAATTCTGGACCTGACTCGTCCGCATTGCCCTCCCAAGGAGGGATGTGGGCCAGAAAGGTCGGGAATCGGGGCGCTTGCGGCGCCCTGGCCACCGCGCCACGGCGCGGCTTCAGCCGGCCGGGAAGATCTTCCCCGGGTTGAGGATCCCGAGCGGATCGAAGGCCGCCTTGATCCGTCGCTGCAGCGCCACCAGCTCCCGCCCCTGCTCCATCTCCAGGAAGTCGCGCTTGGCCAGGCCCACGCCGTGCTCGCCGGTGATGGTCCCGCCCAGCTCGACCGCCGCGCGCAGGATGGCCGCCACCGCCTCGTCCACCCGCGGGCGCTGCGCGGCGTCGTCGTAGAGGACGTTGCAGTGGAGGTTGCCGTCGCCGGCGTGGCCGTAGGTGGCCACCGTCAGGCCCAGGGCGGCGCCGACGGCCTTGGCGCGGGCCACCATCTCCGGGATCCTGGAGCGCGGCACCGCCACGTCCTCGGAGAGCTTGAGCGGGTGGAGCGCCTTGAGGTTGACCGAGAGGTACCGGCGCACCTCCCAGATCTCGCGCCGCTGCGCCTCGTCCTGCGCCACCAGCACCTCGCCGGCGGCGTCGGCCGCGACCAGGTCGGCGACCCGGACGATCTCGTCGAAGACCTGCGACGGCTCGTTGCCGTCGGTCTCCACCAGCAGCAGGGCGCCGGCCCCGGCCGGGAAGCGGCCGGGCGAGGTCCGGGCGATGGCGGCCAGGGAGACGTCGTCCATCAGCTCGAGGCAGCGCGGGATCACCCCCTGGGCCAGCACCCGCGAGACGGCGCGGGCGGCGGCGTCCAGGTCGGCGAAGGCCACCAGCGCGGTGGACACGTGGCGCGGCCGCGGCAGCAGCTTCACCATGATCTCGGTGATCACCGCCAGCGTCCCCTCGCTCCCCACCAGCAGCGCGGTCAGGTCGTAGCCGGCCACGCCCTTGATGGAGCGGTGCCCGGTCCTGATCACCTCGCCGGTGGGCAGCACGGCGCGCAGGCCCAGCACGTACTCGCGGGTGACCCCGTACTTGAGCGCCCGCGGGCCGCCGGCGTTCTCGGCCACGTTGCCGCCGAGGGTGCAGAGCTCCAGCGAGTTGGGATCGGGCGGGTAGAAGAGCCCGTGCCGCTCCACCTCGGCCTGCAGGGCGGCGAGGATGACCCCCGGCTCGACCCGGGCCACCAGGTCCTCCGGGCTGACCTCGAGGATGCGGTTCAGCCGCTCGGTGGAGAGGGCGATGCCCCCCTGGACGGCCAGGCTCCCCCCGGACTTGCCGCTGCGGGCGCCCACCGGCACCACCGGCACCCGGTGCCGGCTGGCCACCTCGAAGACGGTGCGGACGTCCTCCTCGCCCTCGACGCGCACCACCGCCTCGGGCGGGAAGCAGCCCAGGTCCGACTCGTCGCGGCCCCAGGGCTCGAGCGCCTCGGGGCCGCCGGACACCAGCCGGCCCGGCGGCAGCCGGCGGGCCAGCTCGGCCAGCGCCGCCTCCCGCGGGCCGCTCATCCGAAGACCTCGAGGTTGGCGCCGGTCGAGGCGGCGGGCGCGTCGAGCGCGGCGAAGACCACCACCCGGGCGACGTCGTCGGGCGTCATGGCGGGCGTGAACGGGGTCTGGCGGAGCATGGCGGTGTCGACGCTGCCGGGCGAGACCGCCAGGGCCTGCACGCCGAACGGCCGCAGCTCCTCGGCCAGGCAGCGGGTCAGGCCCAGCAGCCCCCACTTCGGGGCGTTGTAGGCGCTGGCCTCGGCCGTGCCCAGGGTGGCGGAGATCGAGGCGACGTTGACGATGCGGCCGCGCCGGCGGGCCTTCATCCCCGGCACCACGGCCCGGGCGCAGAGGAAGGGCCCGGTCAGGTTGACCTCCAGCGAGCGGCGCCAGTCCGCCGGCGACAGCGCGTCGATCGCGCCGCGGACCAGGATGCCGGCGTTGTTGACGAGCAGGTCGCAGGGGCCGAGCACCCGCTCGTGCTCGGCCACCAGCCTCGCCACGTCGGCCTCGCTGGAGACGTCGCCGGCCACGGCCAGCGCCGCCCCGCCCGCCGCCACCACCCGCCCCAGCTCGGCCGCGGTGCGCGCGAAGATGGTCACGCCCAGGCCGCGCGCGGTGAGCGCGCGCGCCACCGCCTCCCCGATGCCGCGGCCGCCGCCGGTGACGATGGCGGTGGTGGGCCCCGTCACCGGCGCCCTCGCCGGCCGCGCGCCGGGGCCGGCGTCCCGCGGGCCACCGCGGCGAGGAAGCGCCGCGCCAGGGCCCCGTCCTCGGCCATGACGCCGGCGAAGCACTGGGCGTGGGCGCGGGCCCGGGGCCGACGCTCCCCGCGCACCGAGAGGCACATCTGCTCGGCCTCCAGCACGCAGGCGGCGCCGCGCGCCCCGGCGTGGACCATGAGCGCCTCGGCCACCTGGCGCGCCAGGTCCTCCTCCAGCACCAGCCGGTGGGCCAGCGCGTCGACCAGCCTCGCCAGCTGGCCGAAGCCGACCACCCGGCCGCCCGGGACGTAGGCGACGTGGGCCAGCCCGCGCGAGGGCAGCAGGTGGTGCGGGCAGACGGAGTGGAAGTCGATGCCGGTGACCGCCACCAGCTCGCCGCCGGTCGAGGGCATGGCCTCGGCGAGGATGTCGGCGGGGTCGTGGCGGTAGCCGTCGAGCAGGTCGTTGGCCCAGGCCTCGGCCACCCGCTCGGGCGTCTTCTCCAGGTCGGCGCCGCGCCGCACCGCGGCCGGCAGGCCGAGCGCGTCGAGGAAGCCGGCCACCGACCGCTCCAGCGCGCCGCGCCGGCGGCGCCCGGCCGGCTGGCGCCTAGGCGCCTTCAACCGGTCCTCGGTAGGTGACGCAGGAGTCGGGGATCTCGTAGAGCCGCACCTCGACCAGGCCGGCCAGGTGCGGCGACAGGGACTCCCAGATCCAGCGCGCGATGTTCTCGGCGGTCGGGTTCTCGAGGAAGTCGTTGAGCGTCTGGTGGTCGGCGCGGGCCAGCACCTTCTCGCCCACCACCTGCTTGATGACGCCGAAGTCGGCGATCATCCCGGTGGCCGGGTCGACCTCGCCCTCGAGGGAGACGAAGAACTTGTAGTTGTGGCCGTGCATGCGGAAGCACGGCCCCTCGTAGCGCGGCAGCCGGTGCGCCGCCGCGAAGTAGAACTCCACGTCGAGGCGCATGCGCCGACGGTCGGTGTAGTCGATGGTCGCCATGCGCGGGATATAGCAGGGCGCGCTGCCGCTCGCCCGGCCTGGCCGGGGCCCCGGCTAGGACGCCGAGGACGGAGACTGGCCGGCGACCCGGCGGGCCTCCTCGGCCGCCTCGGCCGAGGCGTTGAGCGCGTTCTTGAGGACCTGGCTCGGCCGGAAGGTGAGCACGCGCCGGGCCGAGATCTCGATCTCCTCGCCGGTCTGCGGGTTGCGACCGACCCGGGACTTCTTGTCCCGGACGATGAAGTTCCCGAAGCCGCTGATTCTTGATCTTCTCACCGTGCTCGAGCGTCTCCTTGATGGTGTCGAAGACCATCTCGACGATCTCGGCGGCTTCCTTCTTGGAGAAGCCCACCTTCTCGTAGACGCTCTCGATGATGTCGGCCTTGGTCACGTTCATCCCTCGTTCAGGTCGAGCTAACTACTGAATTCGGTAGCCGATTTTCCCTGGCCTGTCAATTCCGTGGGCGCGGGCCGGTCGCCGGGTCCACCTGCCCCGCGGCCCGCTCGCGCGCCGCGCGGCTCTGCTCGGCCGCCGCGTCGAGGCGCCTCGACGTCTCCCGCTCGCCGGGCGCCGGGACCGCCGGCGCCTGGTGGGCCGGGCGCCCCAGTCCGGCGGTCCGCGCCAGCACCCAGGCCGAGCCCCCCGATCCCAGCAGCCCCAGCGCCAGCGCCACCCACGCGGCGCCGCCCGCCTCGCGGCGGGCGCGCAGGGCCAGCACGCCGGCGCCCAGGCCGGTGAGCAGGCCGAAGGGCGCGGCCAGGGGGCTCCAGCTGGCGGCGACCGCCGCCACCGCGAAGGCCAGCGCGATCCAGGCTCGCCGGGTCGGCCGCACCTGGGCTAGCCCCGCAGCTCGGCGCCCACGTCGTGCGCCAGCCGCTCGACGATGCGCGCGTGGGCGGCGTCGGCCTCGGCGTCGGTGAGCGTCCGGTCGGGAGCCCGGTAGCGGATCGCCAGCGCCAGGCTCTTCTTGCCCGCCGGCAGCGGCGCGCCCCGGTAGACGTCGAAGAGCGTGACCTCCTCGACCAGCGCCTCGGCCCGCACCAGGGCGGTCACCGCGGCGGCGGCCACCGGCTCGCCGACCACCACGGCGAGGTCGCGCAGCACCGCCGGCATGCGCGGGATGGGGTGGTAGCCGGGCACCAGCCGCGCCGCCGCCAGCAGCGCGGTGGCGTCGAGCTCGAAGGCCAGCACGCCGCGCGGGAGGTCGAAGGCCTGGGCCACGCGGGGGTGGATCTCCCCCAGCGCCCCGAGCCGGCCCCCGCCCGGCAGCCGCACCACGGCGGCCGCCCTCGGGTGGAGCCAGTCCACCGCCCGGCTGGCGTGATCGAAGGCCGCCTCGACGCCCAGCGCCGCCAGGACGTCCTCGACCACGCCCTTCAGGTCGTGGAAGTCGGAGGGCTCGCCCCCGGTGGCCCAGGAGACCGGGCTGCGCCGGCCCGCCAGCGCCGCCGCCACCACCGGCCGCTCGACCGCGGGTGGATCGCGGTCGACGTGGAGGCGAGGCGCGAAGGCCGTGGCCACCTCGTAGAGCCGGGCCGCGTCGCGCCCCTGCCGGCGGTTGTGGGCCACGGCCCGCAGCAGCGACGGCACCACGCTGGTCCGCATCACCGCCATCTCGGCGCTGATGGGGTTCTTCAGGCCCACCGCCTTCACCCCGGGCTCGAAGGCCTCGAGGTCCTGGGGCGGCACGAAGGCATAGCTCACCACCTCGCGGAACCCCTGCCCCTCCAGGGCCGTCCGGGTGCGGGCCTCCGCCTCGAGCCGCGGCGACGTCGCCGGCGTGGCCAGCGCGAGCCGGGGCAGGGTCTCGGGGATGGCCTGGTAGCCGATGGTCCGGGTCAGCTCCTCGACCAGGTCCTCCTCGATGGTGACGTCGACGCGCCAGCTCGGGACCTCCCAGCTGGCCCCCTCGCCGTCGGAGTCGCGCTCGATGAAGCCGAGGCCGCCGAGGATGCGCCGGATGTCGCTGGCCGCCACCTCCAGGCCGAGCAGCTGCCCGGGCCGCTTCCAGCGGAGCCGCACCGTGATGCGGGGCGCCGGCCTGGGCTGCACGTCCACCACGCCGGGCCGGACCGTGCCGCCGGCCAGCTCGGCGATGAGGGCGGCGCAGCGATCCAGCGCGGTCGGGACCATGCCGAGGTCGGCGCCGCGCTCGAAGCGGTGGGAGGCCTCGGTGTGGAGCCCGTGGCGCTTGGCGGTCCGGCGGACCGTGGCCGGCTGGAACCAGGCCGACTCGACGAGGACGCGCCGGGTGCCGGCCGAGATCTCCGAGTCACCGCCGCCCATCACGCCGGCCAGGGCGCTCCCGCGGTCGCGATCGGCGATGAGCAGGTCATCCGGGTCGAGCAGCCGCTCCTTGCCGTCGAGGGTGGTCAGGCGCTCGCCGGGGCGCGCCGTGCGGACCACGATCTCGGCCCCGGCCACCTTGTCGAGGTCGAAGGCGTGCAGCGGATGGCCCAGCTCCAGCAGCACCAGGTTGGTGACGTCGACCACGTTGGAGATGGCGCGGATGCCGCAGCGCTCCAGCCGCCGCTGCAGCCAGAGCGGCGACGGGCCGATGGTGACGCCCTCCACCACCCGTGCGGCGTAGCGGGCGCACTTCTCCGGGGCCTCGATGCGGACCGTCACCGCCTCGGCGGCGGGCGGGCCGCCCTCCCGGGGCACCGTGGCCGGGCGCTTGAGGGGCGTGCCCAGCGCGGCCGCCACCTCGCGGGCGATGCCGAGGTGCGAGAGGGCATCGGGCCGGTTGGGGGTGACGTTGACCTCGAACAGCACGTCCTCCAGCCGGAGCGCCTCCGCGATGGGCGTGCCCGGGGCCAGGCCGGGGGGGAGGATGAGCAGGCCGCTGGCGTCCTCGGAGAGCCCGAGCTCGCGCGCCGAGCAGAGCATCCCGAACGACTCGACGCCGCGGAGCCTGGCCTTGGAGATCTTCGTCCCGCCCGGGAGCGTGGTCCCGACGGTGGCCAGCGGGACCAGGTCCCCGACCTGGTAGTTCCTGGCGCCGCAGACCACCTGCAGGGGCTGGCCGCCGCCGCGATCGACCGTGGTGACGGAGAGCTTCTCGGCGTCGGGGTGCTTCTCCGAGGAGAGGATGCGCGCCACCACCACGCCCTCGAGCCCGGAGCCGGTCCGCTCCACGGCCTCGACCTCGAGCCCGACGGCGGTGAGCCGCCGCGCCAGCTCCTCGGGCGCGGGCAGGTCGACGAACTCGGAGAGCCACTGAAGTGAGATCCGCATGGGCGCCGCGCCCTCCGACGGGGCTAGAACTGCTCGAGGAAGCGGAGGTCGTTCTCGAAGAAGAGGCGCAGGTCGTCGATGCCGAACCGCAGCATCGCCAGCCGCTCGACCCCCATGCCGAAGGCGAACCCGGTGTAGCGGGCCGGGTCGTAGCCGACGTTGGCCAGCAGGCGCGGGTGGACCATGCCGGCCCCCAGCACCTCCAGCCAGCCGGTCTCCTTGCAGGTGCCGCAGCGCTTGCCGTCCTTCTTGCCGGTGCCGCCGCAGATGGTGCAGGAGACGTCCACCTCGGCGCCCGGCTCGACGAAGGGGAAGTAGCTGGGGCGGAAGCGGGTCCGGGTCCCCGGCCCGAAGAAGGCCCGCGCGAAGGCGGCCAGCGTCCCCTTCAGGTCGGCGAAGGTGATGCCCTCGTCGATGCAGAGCCCCTCGACCTGGTGGAACATGGGCGAGTGGGTCATGTCGTAGTCGGAGCGGTAGACCCGGCCCGGGCAGATGACGCGGATGGGCGGCTTCCCGGCGCGCAGCATGGCGCGGATCTGCACCGGCGAGGTGTGGGTGCGCAGCACCACGTCGCCCTTGTGCTCGCCGGGGCCGAGGGTGGCCTCGTCGACGTAGAAGGTGTCCTGCATGTCGCGGGCGGGGTGGTCGGCCGGGATGTTGAGGGCCTCGAAGTTGTACCAGTCGAGCTCGATCTCGGGCCCGTCGGTCACCTCGTAGCCGAGCCGCTGGAAGACCCCGACCACGGCCTCGCGGGCCTGGGTCACCGGGTGGCGGCCGCCGAGGGGGGCCAGGTGCCGCCCCGGCAGGGTGACGTCGATGGCCGGGCCCGAGAGCTCGGCCTCGAGGGCGGCGCTGGCCAGCGCCCGCTTCCGGGCCTCCAGCAGCGCCTCGACCTGGTCGCGGACCCGGTTGGCGACCTCGCCGACCCGGGGGCGCTCCTCGGCCGGCAGGGCGCCCATGCCGCGCAGCACCAGGGAGAGCTCGCCCTTCTTGCCGAGGAAGCGGACGCGCAGCTCCTCGAGCGCCCGCTCGTCGCCGAGGCGCGGCCTCGCGCGCGCCGAGGCGAGCGACTCGGCACTCGGCCAGCCGCGCCCGCCGACGATGCTGCGAGCGACCTCCCGCAGCTGCGGTCCCAGCAGCGTCGGCCACGCCGCCGCCTCGTCCGGCAGCCCTAGGCGCGGGCGGCCTTGACCACGGCGGCGAAGTCGCCGGGCGCCGAGAGCGCCAGGTCGGCCAGGATCTTCCGATCGACGATCACGCCGGCCTGCTTGAGGGCCGCGGTGAGCTTCGAGTAGGTGGTGCCGTTCAGCCGCGCCGCCGCGTTGATGCGGACGATCCAGAGGGCGCGGAAGTCGCGCCGCTTCTGCCGCCGGTCGCGGGTGGCGTAGTCCTGGGCGCGCTCGACGGCCTGGTTGGCGCGCTTGTAGCAGTTCTTGCGGCGACCGCGGAACCCCTTGGCCAGCTTGAGAACGCGGTTGCGACGACGACGAGCCTTGATCCCCTTCTTGACGCGCATCTGCTACTCCTCTCGCCGGCGGGAGGCGGCCGACTGGCCGCGCTTGTGGACCCCGCCTGGCCGCTGTGGAACCCCCGGACGGCTAACGGCCGTACGGGAAGCACTCCTTGATCTTCTTCTCGTCCGAGGCGTCCAGGTGGCTGGTGCCGCGGAGGCCACGCTTCTGCTTCGGGGTCTTCCCGAAGGTCGCCAGGTGGCGGACGCCGGCGTGACGGAACTTCACCTTGCCGGACTTCTTCACCTGGAAGCGCTTCTTGGCGCCGCTGTTGGTCTTGAGCTTGGGCATCTTCCTGTCTCTCTTCTGGTCCTGGTTTTCGCGCCGCGGACGTCGCGGCGCCGTGACTACGTCTCGGCCGCCGGCCCGGGAGCCGCCGGGGCCGGCGCGGCCTCGGCCGGCACGGCCTCGGTCGGCGGTGCGGCGGGGGCCGCCGCGGCGAGGCCGCTCTCCTCGGCCGCGAACTTGGCCGCCCGGGCCGCCGCCTCGGCGCGGGAGCGCTGGGCCTGCAGCATCTTCGGGTTGGGCGCGAGGATCATGAACATCTGGCGCCCCTCCATGCGGGGCGCCGCCTCGATCACCGCGACCTCCTTCAGGTCCTCGATGATCTCCTGCAGCACCTTCTGGCCCAGCTCGCGGTGGGACATCTCGCGGCCGCGGAACATGACGGTGATGCGGGCCTTGTTGGAGTCCTCGAGGAACTCGCGGACCTTCTTGATCTTGACGTTGTAGTCGTGCTCCTCGGTGCGAGGCCGGAACTTGATCTCCTTGAGCAGCACCACCACCTGGTTCTTCTTGGCCTCGTTCTGCTTCTTCTTCTCGAGGTACTTGAACTTCCCGTAGTCCATGATCTTGCAGACCGGGGGCTTGGCGAGCGGGCTGACCTCGACGAGGTCCATCCCCTCCTCCTGCGCCCGCGCCAGCGCCTGGTCGATGGTCAGGACGCCGAGCTGCTCGCCAGACGCACCGATGACCCGCACCTCGCGCGCCTTGATGCGGCGGTTGGTACGGGCGTCACGGTTGGTCCTCTGATCCCGCTGATTCAGACCTGGCTCCTTGGGGAAGTCCCCTGCCGGCCGTGGCGATGCGCCCCGGGCCAGCCCGAAAAGAACGCGTAGGATATGGATCTCGCGGGCAAAGTCAAACCCGGGGGACGCCCCGTCACCGGCGGCCGCCCCTTCCCCCGTCCTGACGGGCTCCTGGCTACTTCGCGTTCGGGTCCGAGGAGTCCTTCTTGGCCTCGCGGATCCAGCTCATCATCCCCCGAAGGCGTCCACCGACCTCCTCGATCGGGTGAGCCGCCTCGGCGGTCCGGAACTTGTCGAAGGTGGGCCCGCCCACCATGTTCTCGATGATGAACTCCTTGGCGAACTGACCGGACTGGATCTCCTTGAGGATCTTGCGCATCTCGTCCTTGGTCTGGGCGTTCACCACCCGCGGGCCGCGCGTGTAGTCGCCGTACTCGGCGGTGTCGGAGATGGAGTGGCGCATCCAGGCCAGGCCGCCCTCGTACATCAGGTCGACGATGAGCTTGAGCTCGTGGAGGCACTCGAAGTACGCGCTCTCCGGCTGGTAGCCGGCCTCCACCAGCACCTCGAAGCCGCACTTCACCAGCGCCGAGGCGCCGCCGCAGAGGACCGCCTGCTCGCCGAAGAGGTCGGTCTCGGTCTCCTCCTTGAAGGTGGTCTCGAGCACGCCGGCGCGGGTGCAGCCGATGGCGCGGGCATAGGCCAGGCCGACCGCCTGGGCCTGGCCGGCGTCCTGGTGGATGGCGATCAGGCCGGGGATGCCGCGGCCGTCCTGGTACTGGCGGCGCACCATGTGGCCGGGCCCCTTGGGCGCCACCAGCAGCACGTCGACGCCGGGGGGCGGGCGGACCTGCCCGAAGTGGATGTTGAAGCCGTGGGCGAAGAGCAGCGCCTTCCCCTTGGCCAGGTGGGGGGCGATCTCGGCGTCGTAGACCTTCTTCTGGGTCTGGTCGGGGATGAGCACCATGATGACGTCGGCCTCCCTGGAGGCCTCGGCCACCGACATCACCCGCAGCCCTGCCCCCTCGGCCTTGGCCCGGGACTTCGATCCGGCCGCCAGCCCGACCCGGACGTCCACGCCCGAGTCCCGCAGGTTGAGCGCGTGGGCGTGGCCCTGGCTGCCGTAGCCGATCACGGCCACCTTGCGCTTCTTCAGCACCTCGGGGTTCGCGTCCTTGTCGTAGTAGATGGTCGCCATGTCGGTGCTCTCTTTCCTACTTCAGTGAGGGGGGGGCCAGCGTCTTGAAGCCACGCTCCAGCGCGATGCGGCCGGAGCGGCAGATCTCCTGGATGCCGAAGGGGCGGAGCCGGTCCTCCAGCGCCTCGAGCTTGCCGGCGTTGCCGGAGGCCTCGACCACCAGGGCGTCGGGCGAGACGTCGACGATGGTGGCCTCGTAGGTCTCGGCCAGGGCCCGCAGCTCGGCGTGGTTCCGCTCCGGCGTGCGGATCTTCACCAGCATCAGCTCGCGCTCGATGAGGTCCTGCGGGTGGAGCTCGCGGACCTCGACCACCGGCACCAGCTTCTGCACCTGGCGGACCACCTGCTCGACGGTCTTGGTGGAGAGCCGGACCACGATGGTCATGCGCGAGTACTCGGGGCGCTCGGTGGGCCCCACGGTGAGGCTGGCGATGTTGTAGCCGCGCCGGGAGAAGAGGCCGGCGATGCGGTGGAGCACGCCTGGCTTGTTCTCGACCAGGAGGCTGATGGTGTGGGTGGAGCCGCTCGGCAGCTCTTCGTTCCGTTCCATGTCGTTCACTCCCCGTCGATCATGTCGTTGAGGGGCGCGCCGGCCGGGACCATGGGGAAGACCTTCTCCTGGCGGCGGACGCGCACGTCGATGATGGTGGGCCCGTCCTGGTTGGCCAGGGCCTGGTCGATGACCTGGTCCAGCTCCGCCGGCGTCCGGGCCCGCAGCCCGAGGCAGCCGTAGGCGTCGGCCAGCTTCACGAAGTCGGGGCAGTCCGAGAGCGGGGTCTGGGCGAAGCGGTTCTCGTAGAAGAGCTCCTGCCACTGCCGGACCATGCCGAGGAAGAGGTTGTTGAGGATGAAGATCTTGATGGGCAGGTTCAGGTCGCGGGCGGTGGCCAGGTCCTGCAGCGTCATCTGGAACGAGCCGTCGCCGTCGATGCCGATGACCAGCTCGCCGGGGCGGCCCAGCTGGATGCCGATGGCCGACGGCAGGCAGAAGCCCATGGTGCCGAGGCCTCCCGAGGTGATGAACTGGCGCGGCCCGGAGGTCTTCCACCACTGGGCCGCGAACATCTGGTGCTCGCCGACGCCGGTGGTCACCACCGCCTTGCCCCCGGTCTTCTTCCAGAGGGTCTCGACCACGTACTGCGGGAGCAGGTACTTCTGCCCCTCCTGCTCGTACCTGAGCGGGTGCTTCTCCCGCCAGGCCTCCACCCGCTTCAGCCACGGGCCGAGGTCGGCCCGCCCCTGCGCGGCGAAGAGGCGGCGCACCTCCTCGGTGAGCTGCGGCAGCAGCCGCTTCAGGTCGCCCACCAGCGGGACGGTGGCGGTGACCAGCTTGGAGATCTCGGCCGGGTCGACGTCGAGGTGGATCACCTTGGCCTCGGGGGCGAAGGTGGAGAGCTTGCCGGTGACCCGGTCGTCGAAGCGGGCCCCCAGCGCGATGAGCAGGTCGGCGTTCTGCACGGCGTAGTTGGAGAACTTGCTGCCGTGCATGCCGAACATGCCGAGGCACTGCGGGCTGGTCTCCGGGAAGGCCCCCTTGCCGTGGACGGTGGTGACCACCGGCGCGCCCACCAGCTCGGCGAAGGCGGCCACCTCCCGGTGCGCGTCGGAGGTCCGCACCCCGCCGCCCAGGTAGATGATGGGGCGCGACGAGCCCCGGATCAGGGTGGCGGCGTCCTTGAGCCGCGGCTCCTCGCGGACCGGCGGGTGGTAGCCCGGGATCGACACCGAGTCCGGGTACTCGAACTCGAACTCGGTGTTCTGGATGTCCTTGGGGATGTCGACCAGCACCGGGCCGGGCCGGCCGGTGCGGGCCACGTAGAAGGCCTCCTTGAGGATGCGCGGCAGGTCGTGGACGTCGGTCACCAGCCAGTTGTGCTTGGTGATGGGCATGGTGATGCCGGTGATGTCGGCCTCCTGGAAGGCGTCCGAGCCGATCAGGCTGGTGGCCACGTTGCCGGTGATGGCCACCAGCGGCACCGAGTCCATGTAGGCGTCGGCGATGGCGGTCACCAGGTTGGTGGCGCCCGGGCCGGAGGTGCCGAAGCAGACCCCGACCTTGCCGGTGGCGTGGGCGAAGCCCTCGGCGGCGTGCCCACCCACCTGCTCGTGCCGGATCAGCACCTGCTGCGGCTTCTTGCAGCCGAACAGCGCGTCGTAGATGGGCAGGATGGTCCCGCCCGGCATGCCGAAGACGTACTCGACGCCCTCCGCCTCGAGGGCGCGTCGCACCGCCATCGCGCCGGTGATCTTCTCCTTGGCCATTGCTCGCTCCGTGTCGCTGGGGGTCGTGGTGTGGGGTGGAACCGGTTCAGGCCGACGCGCCGCCCCGGCGCAGGGCGCGGACCACCGCCGCGCCGGCCTCGCCGGTGGTGGCGGTGCCGCCCAGGTCGGGGGTGAGCACGCCCTCGGCCACGGCCGACGTCACCGCCGCCTCGACGGCGGCGGCCTCGGCCGGGAGGCCGAGCGAGTGGCGCAGCAGCATGGCCACGCTCATGATGGTGCCGTAGGGGTTGGCGATCCCCTTCCCGGCGATGTCCGGGGCCGAGCCGTGGATGGGCTCGTAGAGGCCGCAGCGGCCCACCCCCAGCGACGCCGACGGCAGCAGGCCGATGGAGCCGGCCAGCACCGAGGCCTCGTCGGTGAGGATGTCGCCGAACATGTTCTCGGTGACCACCACGTCGAAGTCGGCGGGGCGCCGCACCAGCTGCATGGCGCAGCTGTCGACCAGCTGGTGCTCGAGCTGGCAGTCGGGGAACTCGGCCTTCACCACCCGCTCGGCCACCTCGCGCCAGAGCCGCGAGGTCTCCAGCACGTTGGCCTTGTCGACGCTGGTGATCTTCCTGCGGCGGCCGCGCGCCAGCCGGCCGGCCACCCGGACCACCCGCTCGACCTCCTCCACCGAGTAGCTGCAGAGGTCGGTGGCGCCGGTGGCGGTCCGCGTCTTCTCGCCGAAGTAGATGCCGCCGGTCAGCTCGCGCACCACCACCAGGTCGACGCCGACCAGCAGCTCGGCCTTGAGCGGCGAGGCGGCGGCCAGCCGCGGGTTGACGGTGACCGGCCGCAGGTTGGCGAAGAGCCCGAGCTCGCGCCGCAGCGCCAGCAGCCCCTGCTCCGGGCGGACCGGCGCCGAGGGCCCCCACCGGGGCCCGCCGATGGCGCCGAAGAGGATGGCGTCGGAGGCGCGGCAGAGCGCCAGCGTGGCCGCCGGGAGCGGCTGCCCGGTGGCGTCGATGGCGGCGCCGCCCACCAGCGCCTCGGTCAGCTCGAGCTGGTGCCCGCCCCGGGCCGCCACGGCGAGGAGCACGGCCGCCCCCTCGCGGGCCACCTCGGGCCCGATGCCGTCGCCGCCCAGGACCGCGATGCGCGCCTTCATCTCGACTCCTCGAAGCGGGTGATGGCCTCGGACTGGCCGAGCAGGAAGCCGAGCTCGTCGACGCCGTTCAGCAGGCAGTAGCGGCTGAAGCCGTCGATGGGGAACCGCACCGAGGCGCCGCCCGGCAGCGTGATGGTCTGCGCCTCGAGGTCGATGCGGACGGTGGCGCCCGGGGCGGCCAGCAGCGCGGCGTGGCTGGCCGGGTCGACCACGATGGGGAGCAGGCCGTTCTTGAGGGCGTTGCTCCGGAAGATGTCGGCGATGCGGGTGGAGACCACGGCGCGGAAGCCGAAGTCGTGGAGCGCCCAGGGGGCGTGCTCGCGCGAGGAGCCGCAGCCGAAGTTCTCGCCGGCCACCAGCACCGCGCAGCCCTGCGCCTCGGGCCGGTTGAGGACGAAGTCGGGCCGCGGCGCGCCGTCCGGGCCGTAGCGCCAGTCGGCGAAGGCCGCCTTCCCGAGGCCGGCCTTGTCGGTGACCTTGAGGAAGCGGGCCGGGATGATCTGGTCGGTGTCGATGTTCTCCCGCGGGAGGACCACCGTCCGGCTCTCGATGACGCGGATGGGGTTCACGGGCGGCCCTCCCCGAAGCCGCGGGGATCGGCCACCGCGCCCGCCACCGCCGCCGCCGCGGCCGTGGCCGGGCTGGCCAGCAGCGTCCGGCCCCCGGCCCCCTGCCGCCCCTCGAAGTTCCGGTTGGAGGTGGACACGCAGTACTGGCCCCGCTCGATGCGGTCGCCGTTCATGGCGATGCACATCGAGCACCCCGGCTCCCGCCACTCGGCGCCGGCGGCGCGGAAGACGGCGTCCAGCCCCTCGGCCTCGGCCGCCTTCTTGACGCGCTGGGAGCCCGGGACGATCAGCGTGCGCGCCTTGACGGTCCGCCCGCGCAGCACGCCGGCCGCCTCGCGCAGGTCCTCGAGCCTCCCGTTGGTGCAGGACCCGACGAAGACCACGTCGACGGGCTGGCCGAGGATGGGCTGGCCGGCGCGCAGCCCCATGTAGGCGAGCGCCCCCTGCAGCGAGGCGCGGGCCGCGGCGTCCGCCTCGGCGGCCGGGTCGGGGACCGCGGCGGTGACGGGGATGGCCTGCCCGGGGTTGGTGCCGAAGGTGATCATGGGGGCCAGCGACGAGGCGTCGATGGTGATCTCCCGGTCGTAGCGGGCGCCGGGATCGCTGGGCAGGGCTCGCCAGCGGGCCACCGCCTCGTCCCAGGCCTTCCCCTGCGGCGCCCGGGGGCGCCCCTTCAGCCACGCGAAGGTGGTCTCGTCGGGCGCCACCATCCCGGCGCGGGCGCCGGCCTCGATCGACATGTTGCAGAGGGTCATGCGCCCCTCCATGGAGAGGGCGCGCACCGCCTCGCCGAGGTACTCGATGACGTGGCCGGTGCCGCCGCCCACGCCCAGCCTGGCGATGATGGCGAGGACCAGGTCCTTGGCCCCCACCCCGGCCGGGAGCCGCCCCTCGACGCGCACCGCCAGGGTCCTGGCCCGCCGCTGCAGCAGGCACTGCGTGGCCAGCACGTGGCCGACCTCGGAGGTGCCGATGCCGAAGGCCAGCGCCCCGAAGGCGCCGTGGGTGGCGGTGTGGCTGTCGCCGCAGACCACCGTCATGCCGGGCTGGGTCGCCCCCATCTCGGGCCCGAAGACGTGGACCACCCCCTGCGCCTCGGAGCCCAGCCCGTGCAGCTCGACGCCGAAGTCGGCGGCGTTCCTCGCCAGCTGGGCCACCTGGGCCTCGGCCTGCGCGTCGCTGAAGGGCCAGCGGCCGTCGGCGCCGCGCGGGAGCGTGGGCGTCGAGTGGTCCATGGTGGCCAGGGTCCGGTCCAGGCGGCGCACCCGGAGGCCGCGCTCGCGCAGCAGCGAGAAGGCCTGCGGGCTGGTCACCTCGTGGACCAGGTGCAGGTCGACGTAGAGGACGGCCGGCGTGTCGGCGGTCTCGGCCCGGACCAGGTGGGCGTCCCAGACCTTCTCGAAGAGCGTGCGGGGCGGGGCCGACATCTACGGCGACCCCATCTCGGCGCGCGCCGCGGCCGCGGCCGCGGCCGAGCCCGGACCGGCCTTGAGCGCGATGCGGTTGATGACCTCGAGGAAGGCGCGGGCGCTCCCCTCGATGATGTCGGTGGAGAGGGCCCGGCCGCGGTAGACGCCGGTGGGGTGCTCGCAGTCGAGCGTCACCTCACCCTGCGCATCCTCGCCGGTGGAGACGCTGGCGATCTGGTAGTCGCGCAGCTTCACGGTGATGCCGGTCACGTCCTCGATGGCCTTGAAGACGGCGTCGACCGGCCCGTCACCGGCCGCCACCGCCTGCCTGCGCTCGCCGGCGGCGTTCACCAGCGCCACCGAGGCCACCGGCAGCGTGCCCGTGCCCGAGGTGGTGGAGAGCGCCTCCAGCGTCCAGGCCACCGCCCCCTTGCCGAGGATCTGGCCGTGGACCACCAGCGCCTCGATGTCGGCGTCGTAGATGTCCTTCTTCTTGTCGGCCAGGAGCTTGAAGTCGGCGAAGACCTTGTCGACGGCGGCGTCCTCGAGCTGGTAGCCGAGCGCCACCAGCCGCTCCTTCAGGGCGTGGCGGCCGGAGTGCTTGCCCAGCACCAGGCTGGAGCGCGCGAAGCCCACCTCCTCCGGCCGCATGATCTCGTAGGTCTCGCGGTGGGTGAGCATGCCGTGCTGGTGGATGCCGGCCTCGTGGGCGAAGGCGTTCTGCCCGACGATGGCCTTGTTCCGCTGCACGTGCAGGCCGGTCACCTGCGACACCAGCCGGCTGGTCGGGTAGAGCCGCTCGGTCCTGACGCCGTGGCGGAGCTTGAGCACGTCCTGGCGGGTCTTGCAGGCCATGACGATCTCCTCCAGCGAGGCGTTGCCGGCCCGCTCGCCGATGCCGTTGATGGTGCACTCGACCTGGCGCGCCCCCGCCATCACGCCGGCCAGCGAGTTGGCCACCGCCAGCCCCAGGTCGTTGTGGCAGTGGACCGAGATGACGGCCTTGTCGATGCCGCGGACGTGCTGCTTGAGGTGCCGGATGGTCTCCGCGTAGGTGGAGGGGAGCGCGTAGCCCGACCGTGTCGGGGATGTTGACGGTGGTGGCGCCGGCCTCGATGGCCCGCTCCACCACCTCGACCAGGAAGTCGAGCTCGGTGCGCGCCGAGTCCTCGGCCGAGAACTCGACGTCGTCGAACCGCTCGCGCGCCATCTTCACGCCCTCGACGGCCCGGCGGATGATCTCCTCCTTGGCCATCTTGAGCTTGAAGTCGCGGTGGATGGGGCTGGTGGCCAGGAAGACGTGGCAGCGCCGGTGGGGCGCGTCCTTGAGCGCCTCCCAGGAGGCGGCGATGTCCCCCTTGCTGCAGCGCGAGAGGCTGGCGATGATGGGCCCCTCCACCTGGCGGCTCACCCCCTGGATGGCCTCCAGGTCGCCGGGCGAGGCGGCGGCGAAGCCCGCCTCGATCACGTCGACGCCCAGGTCCCGCAGCGCCCGCGCCACCTGGAGCTTCTGCTCGAGGTTCATCGACGCGCCCGGCGACTGCTCGCCGTCGCGGAGCGTGGTGTCGAAGATGATGATGCGGTCGGCTCCGGCCTGGCTCACGCTTTGCTCTCCCTTGGTCACGGCGGCTGGCTGCGGCTGCTGGCTTCCTGGCTGCTTCGGCATGGGTGGTCCCCGGGCTCCTGGTGTGGGGCCGAAGAGGGTGGCTCGCCTGTCGAGGGCAACCTCTTCGGCCGGTTGGGCGGAAGAGGTCGCGGCGCAGCGTCACCCTGGCCGGGATACCTCGCCCGCCGGGCTAAGAAGTCGACGCATGCTGCACGCTGGAGTCATTGAACCGGCGAAGATAGTGCCCGGCGCCCCGGGTGGTCAAGGGTGGCAGCCGCCTCCACCGCACAAAGCTGTCTAGTACGGTGGCGTCGCTTCCTTCGCCATCAGCTCGACGAAGGCGTCGAGCGGCATGGTCTTGAGGTCCTCGCCGCCGTGGCGCCGCGGCGAGACGCCGCCCGCCTCGACCTCCTTCTCGCCCACCACCAGCGCGAAGGGGATCTTGGCCAGCTGGGCGTTGCGGATCTTGGCGCCGAGCTTGTCGTTCGAGTCGTCGAGGTCGACCCGCCAGCCGCGCGCGCCCAGCCGCTCCGCCACCGTCCGGCCCCAGCCGACGAACCGCTCCGAGACCGTCAGCACCCGGGCCTGCACCGGCGCCAGCCAGGTGGGGAAGGCGCCGGCGTAGTGCTCGGTGAGGATGGCGATGAAGCGCTCGAAGGAGCCGTAGATGGCCCGGTGGATCACCACCGGGCGGTGCTCGGCGTTGTCGTCGCCGACGTAGGTGAGGTCGAAGCGCTCCGGCGCGGCGTAGTCGAGCTGGATGGTGCAGGTCTGCCAGTGCCGGCCCAGCGAGTCGGTCACCGTGAAGTCGATCTTGGGGCCGTAGAAGGCGCCGTCGCCGGGGTTGAGCTCCCAGGGCATCCCCACCTTCTCCAGCGCCGCCTTCAGCGCCCCCTCGGCCTTGTCCCAGAGCGCGTCGTCGCCGATGCGCTCCTCGGGGTTGGGCGGCCGGGTGGAGAACTTGAGGCCGAACTCCAGCCCGAAGGCCCCGTAGACGATCTTCATCAGGTCGACGATGCGCTGCACCTCGTCGGCGATCTGCGCCTCCATCAGGTAGATGTGCGAGTCGTCCTGCTCGAACTGGCGCACCCGGGTCAGGCCGCCCAGCGAGCCGGAGGCCTCGTTCCGGTGGAGCGCGTCGGTGGTGTAGTAGCGGAGCGGCAGCTCGCGGTAGCTGCGCCGCCCCATCTTGTAGATGAGGTGGTGGGACGGGCAGTTCATGGGCTTGAGCGAGAAGCTGCAGCGCTCGTCGAGCGGGAGGGTCTCGTCCGACTCGCTGTCCACCACCAGGAACATGTTCTTCTTGTACGGCCCCCAGTGGCCGCTCTGCTCCCAGAGCCGCTTGTTGAAGAGCAGCGGCGTCTTCACCTCCTGGTAGCCGTTCCGGTTCACCAGGCGGCGCATGGCCTCCTCGAGCACGTTGTAGAGGGTGGTGCCGGCCGGCAGCCAGAAGGGCGAGCCGGGGGCGTACTCGTGGAAGGCGAACAGCCCCAGCGACGGCCCCAGCTTGCGGTGGTCGCGCTTCTTCACCTCCTCGAGCCGGGCCAGGTGGGCGTCGAGCGCCTTCTTGTCGAAGAAGGCCGTGCCGTAGATCCGCTGCAGCATGGCGTTGCGGGAGTCGCCGCGCCAGTAGGCGCCGGCCACCGAGGTCAGCTTGACCACGCCGATGCGGCCGGTGGACGGCCCGTGCGGCCCGAGGCAGAAGTCGACCCAGCCGCCGTGGCGGTAGAGGGTCAGCGTGGTGGCCCCCTTGGCGGCGATGTCGCGGATGATCTCGACCTTGTACTTCTCCCCCTGCCCCTCGAAGAGGCGGAGGGCGTCCTCCATCGACACCTCCTCGCGGAGGAAGGGGTGGTCGGCCTTGATGGCCTCGTTGGTGGCGGCCTCGATGCGGGCCAGGTCCTCGGGCGTGAAGGGCTTCTCGCGGGCGAAGTCGTAGTAGAAGCCGTCCTCGATGGCCGGGCCGATGGTGACCTGGGTGCCGGGGAAGAGCTGCTGCACCACGCTGGCCATGACGTGGGCGGCGTCGTGGCGCGCCACCTCGAGGGCCTCGGGGCTCCGGGTGGTCACCACCTCGAGGCGGGCGTCGGCGTCGATGGAGCGGGCCAGGTCGACCGGCTGGCCGTCGAGCTTGGCGAAGTAGGCGGCCTTGGCCAGGCCGGCGCCGATGTGCAGCTTGACGAAGTCGAGCACGCTGATGCCGCGCGCCGCCTCCTTCTGGCTGCCGTCGGGGAGCGTCACCTTCACGAGTTCGGACATGCCGACCTAGGTAGCGCCGAACCGGGAAAAAGGGAACCGGGATTGCACCGCCGGGCCACGTGTCCCGGGAGAGGCCGTCCATGTCCGTCCCGGCGGCATGATGCCGGCATGATGGTCCATCGAGGTGAGCTCAAGGACGCGGTCATGGCAGCGGAAGACCAGGCCGATGCCGAGACCGTCGGCGTGGTCCTGACGCTGCTCCCGCACTTCCACCCCAAGGTGAACTCGCCGTTCTCGGTGGGCTTCGGGATGCCGCGCACCTGGCTGGAGGAAGCCACCGCCCTGCTGGCCACCAACCGGGACCCGGGCTTCAGGAAGGGGCTGGTGCGCGTCTTCGTCGACGACTTCACCGAGGCGCTCCAGAAGGGCCCGAGGTTCGAGCTGGAGCTGCTGGCCCGGGCCGCCTTCGCCATCGCCGCGGGCGCGCCGCCCCGGCGGACCGAGGCGGCGGTCTACATCGTGGAGATGGTCTACGAGGAGGGGCTCCAGGTGCTGAGCTTCCCGGAGGAGGGCGTCGCGGAGGCGTAGGCCGGGGTCGCCTGGCCCGCCGACCGCTCACCGGGCGCGTGCCGAGACGGGAAAGGGGCCAGCGCCTCGCGCCAGCCCCTCCTCACTTCACTCCAAGTAGGCCCGGTCAGGATTGAACTGACGACCCCTACCGTGTCAAGGTAGTGCTCTACCACTGAGCTACGGGCCTTCGCTGCAACGGGCCGGGTTCATAGCTTGCGATCGCGGCGCTCGTCAACGGGCGCCTGCCGGACGCCGGGAGCGCCCCAGCGCCATCACCAGCGTCACCCCGTATTGCGCCCACGAGACGGTCACGCAGGCCGCCACCAGCAGCCCGGTCGCCGCCACCCAGGGCGCCAGGGTCGCCCGCGGCAGCGCCTCCACGTCCCCGGCCAGCACCAGCAGCACCAGGCCGACCAGCGTGGCGGTGGCGTACTTGCCGGCGCGGGTGGGCACGATGGGCACCGGCCGCCCGCCCCACTGCAGGGCCGTGGCCGCCCCCACCAGCGCCACGTCGCGGCCGATGATGAGCGCCGCCAGCCAGGTGGGGAGCCTCCCCGCCGTCACCAGCGCCACCAGGATGCAGAACGCCAGCAGCTTGTCGGCGATGGGATCGAGGATCTCGCCGACGCGCGAGTGCTCGTCGAGCAGCCGCGCCGCCAGGCCGTCGAACACGTCGGTGATGGCCGCCAGCGCGTAGACCGCGAGCGCGGCATACAGCTCACCGCGCACGTAGAGCAGCATCACCACCGGTGCCAGCAGCAGCCGGGTCAAGGTGATGGCGTTGGCGATGGTGAAAGGGCCGGCATCGGGCGGCGGAGGCGCTCCGCCGTCCTCCCCGCCGGCCGGTGCCGGGGCCTCTACCTGGTCGCGTCGCGTTCCCGGTTCCACGTCTCCCACTCGTCCGCCTCGGCCAGGGCGAAGGTCTCCGGCTCGGCGGCGCGGCCGTCGGCAGCCACCTTCACCTGCATCATGCTGGTGACGATCCGCTCCCACTGCGCGCGGGTGATCTCGCTGGGGCCAGGGACCTGCTGGCGAGCCTCGCCGGCGGCTCCCGCGGCGCCGTGCTGCGGCCGCGGCAGGGGCCCGGCCGCCACCGCCACCGACCCGGCGTAGACCTTCACCACGCAGCTCTTGTCCTTGCTGGCGTCGACGCGGAAGGTGGTGCCGCGGACGCCGGCCACCGCGTTCTCGGTCTTCACCTCGAAGCGCGCCTCGCCGCCCAGCGCCCTGGTGACGTGGGCCCAGACGTTGCCGACGCGCAGCCTGGCCGAGACCCTGCGGTCGTCGGCCCCCTTCCCGAAGGCGGCCGCATCCAGCTCCACCCGCGAGAGCGGGCCGAGCCGCAGCACGCTCCGGTCGACCAGGGTCAGCTCGACGCGGGTGCGCCGCGCCGTCTCGATGACGTCGCCCTGGAAGACGGCGGCCCCCTTCTCGAGCCTGGCGCTCGTGCCGCCGGCCAGCCGGCTGGCCTCCCCGTCGAGGAAGGTGATGGTGCCGGCCGACGGCACCCCGGGCGCGGCGGGCGCGGCCAGCGCCGCCGCGGCGACCAGCGCGGCGGCGGTGACGGAGGCGGCGAGCGTGAGGTGGCGCATGGCTACTTGAGCTCCACCTCGACGGCGTTGGCCGTGACCTTGCGCACCTTGCAGGCGTAGCCGGGGTACTTGCGCCCGGCCAGGTCGGCGGCCAGGGCGTCGGAGGTGCCGGCCAGCGTGACGTCCAGCTCGGCCCGTCCGTCCTCCACGGAGCGCTGCTGCACGTCCTTGACCCCCTTCACCGAGCTGGCCAGGACCGACTTGAAGGCGGTGAGCCGCCCGTAGTCCTCCACCCCCCGCACCACGAGGCTGACCCGCTTCGAGCCCGACTGCTCGCGGGTCCAGACCTTGCCGATCCGGGCGAAGAGCTCGGAGGCCAGCTGCCGGCCCGCGGCCGAGAGCGCCCCGCGGCCGGCGGTGGCCTGCTCGAACCCCTTGCCGGCCGGCCCGGTGAACTCGGCGACGGCGATCACCTCGCCGGTGTCGGTGCGGACGGCGCGGGCCGAGACGTTGGCCACCGCCGAGTAGAAGGTCCCGTTGTCGATGGGCATCTCGCCCAGGGGCTTGGCGATGGCCCGGCCGATGATCACCACCTCGGCGCCGGCCAGCCGGCCGATCTCGCGCGCCTTCTGGACGTTGGGATCGGCGCCGATGGCCTCCAGCGTGACCTTCCCGGAGAGCACCTCGGGGTCGACGAAGGTGAAGCCCGACTTCTCCATCCGATCCATGAAGGCGTTCTCGACCACGCGCAGGTCGGCGCTGTTGCCGCCCCCCTGCCACCAGCCGCTGGCCTGGGAGGCGTTGATGGCCTGCTCCGCCACCAGCGTCATGATGCGCGGCATGCCGGCGCGGCGGTAGGCGATGCCGAAGGCGAGCAGGTCCTCGTCCAGCCTGGCCTCGCTCACCTCGCAGCGCAGCCTGGTCACCCAGGTGTTCCCGTCCTGCTTGTCCTCGAGCACGGTGAAGGAGCGGACGTAGCCGGCGGAGTGGGCGTAGATCTTGTCGGAGAGCAGCCGGGCCTGGTCGGTCTCGGTGGCCGCCGTGACGATGGTGGTGGCCACCTGCTGGACGCAGGTGCGAAGCGCGTCGTCCCGGGCGGCGGCCTTGGCGGCCAGCGGGTCGCCGGCCACGGCGGCCTGGCCGGTCGCCTCGGTGGTCTTGACGGCCTCCGCGGCGACCGCCGCGGTGGCGGTGGCCAGGAGGGCGATGGTGAGGATGCGCTTCATGGCGTGGCTCCCCCTCGAGTCCTACTCGGCGATGATGACGACGCGCCCCTCGGCCAGGAACGGCGGCCGGGCGGCGATCGCGGCGGCGGCGTCGGCGGGAAGCACCAGGTCGGTCCCCTCGGCACGGACGGCCTTGACCACCAGCGGCCGATCGCCGAGCCGCGAGGCCAGCTCGCGGCGGGCCGCGTCCAGGCTGCGCGCGTAGGCGGCGACGCCGCCGGCGCGCCGCGCCGCCTCGCCCAGCGCCGACGGCCCGTAGAGCTCCTTGCCGCCCTCGTCGAGCAGCCGCGGGGCCAGGGCCGGCGCCACCTTGAGCCCGCTGGCGTCGACCACCAGCGAGGTGGGCCCGTCGGAGGCGGGGGCGGCCGCGGCCCTGGGCAGCACCGCCTCGCCGACCGCGTCGAGCGGCACCTCGACGTCGATCTCCACCCCGCCATCGGAGAAGTAGCGGGTGGCCACGGTGCGGAAGCCCTTCACCGCCCCCTCGACCGACGCCCTGACCGCGTTGTCGGCGCCGAGGGCGGTCCCGACCGTCTGGCTGCCGCTCACCGTGACGCCCTTCATCACCTCGAGGCAGTTCCGCAGGGCGTCGAGCCGGGCCGACTTCTCGGCGCCGATGCGCGCCACGGCGGGGTTGCCGGCGGCCTCCTTCAGGTTGGCGGCGCCGCTGCCGGTGCACCGGGCGACCCGCTTCTGCCAGTCCACCGCACCCGGCGCGCCGAGCGCGGCGGCCGGGAGGGTGGCCGCGAGGGCGACGACGAGAAGGAGCCGCATGGAGACCTCCGCGATGCTGGCCCAGCGCGCTGGAACCGGCTGGACATGGTGAGACATGGGGACAGTAGCAGCGCGCCATCCCGGGGTGCTGTGATGGATGTCACCAAAGGGCAGGCACCCCCCGACCGGGGCATGCTGGCCAGGCGGATCACCCACGGCCGCGGGATTCCCCGCGGATTTGGGCGGGGGACGAGAATCACTCCGGGACCGGGAGCCGGGGGGAGGCGGGGGACCAGCCGTCCCGCCGGGCCCGCAGGGCCACCAGCGCCTCCACCTCCCTGAGCTGAAGGAACGGGTTGACCCCTCGCTCCTCGGCCAGCGTCGAGGGGGGCGGCTCCTCACCGGACCGGCGCGCCGCCCGCACCGCCGCGAGCCGATGGCGCGCAGCCGCCGCCTCCGGATCGAGCTCGATGGCGAACGGCAGGTTGGCCTCGGCGTAGTCGTGCCCCGGGTGCACCTCCAGCGCCCCGTCGAGCCGGCCCACCACCCCCACCAGGCTCTCCGCCAGCCGGCGCGGATCGCCGCCGTGGCGGCAGTTGCCGCAGCCGCCCCAGAAGAGCGTGTCGCCGGTGAGGAGCCGCCCGCGCCACTCCAGCAGCACCGACCCGGGGGTGTGGCCGGGGGCGTGGTGCACGTGCAGCGACAGCCCGCCCAGCCTCAGCGCGCCTCGCCCGGCCAGGTCCTCGTCGGGAGCGAACCACCCGGCGTCGGCGCCGTGCCCCAGCACCCGGGCGCCGAGCCGCGAGCGCAGCGCCTCGGATCCGCCGGTGTGGTCGGCGTGGCCGTGGGTGTGGATGATCCAGCGGGGCGTGACGCCCTGGCGCGCCGCCACCGCCAGCGCCACCTCGGGATCGCCCGGATCGACCAGCGCGGCGTCCTCGCCCTCGATCAGCAGGTAGAGGTAGTTGTCCTGGCGATACCGGGCGCGGGCGAACCGCGCGGTCATGGCGGGTCCTCGGGGTGGTGCGACAGGCCGACCCGATTCCCCTCGGGATCGCGCAGGTAGAGCGTCCACCGCGTCCGGTCGACCACCTCGACCCCGGCGGCGGCGAGCCTCGCCTCCCAGGCGGCCCGGGCGCCCGGCTCGATGCGGAGGGCCACGAGGTGCAGGCCGGGGCGGGGGTCCTTCCACGGCCGCCCTTCGGCCGGCTCGCCGGTCCGCTCCAGCGCCAGGAAGCCGCCTCCCACCCCGAGCCAGACGCTCCGCTCCCGGCCGTCATCTCCCGGCCAGCGCTTCACCACCGGCAGGCCGAGCACCTCCCGGTAGAAGCGCTCGCAGTCATCGAGGCGCGAGCACTGGATCGCCAGGTGGTGGAATCCCTGCACCATGCGTCGAGGGTAGCGTCCCCCTCGCGGGCGCGCCACCCCGGGCGCGGGCCGGGCGCAGGCAGGGCGCGTGCTAGCATCGCCGCGTGCCTGGGCCGCTCGCCGGAAGACGCCTGCTTCTCGTCGTCGAGGACGCCACCCTCGCCGGGCTGCTGGCCGACGCGGCCAGCCGGCTGGGAGCCGACGTCGAGCTGCAGTCCACCGGGCGCGGGGCGCTGGCCGCGCTGCACCGTTCCCCCCGCCCGGGCCTCACCGTGATCGACCTGCCGCTGGCCGACGTGCGTGGCCGAGAGGTGATCGGCGCGATGCGGGACGCCGGCGTGCCGGTGATCGGGCTCTCCGGCGTCTACCGCGGGCCGCGCGCGGCCGGCGAGGTGCTGCGCCTCGGCGCCAAGGACTTCTTCGAGAAGCCCTTCCCGGTCCTGGGGCTGATGGCCAGCGCCGCCCGACTGCTGGGCGTGGCGCTGCCGGGGCTGGGCGCCCCGGACGACGAGGTGACCGGCGCCATCCCGCTGGGCCCGGCGGAGGCGCCCGGGCAGCCCCTCGCCGACGATCCCTTCCTGGCGCTGGCCCTCGGCGAGCCACCCCGCGCAGCACCCGCCCCGCCCCTCCCCTCGCTGGCGGCTCCGCTCCCGCCCAGCCCGCCGCCGCCGCCGATCCCGGCCACGCCGCAGGCGGCCGCCCCGGGGCGACAGGGCGACCTGGCCCAGACCAGCGTGCCCCGCCTGCTGGTGGCGCTGCACCAGGCCCAGGCCACCGGGGCCCTCACCCTGACCCGCGGGCCGGTGAAGAAGCTCCTCGTCGTGGAGCGGGGCGTGCCGGTCTACGCGGCCTCCAACGTGGGCGCCGAGCGGTTCGGCGCCATCTGCACGCGGCTCCGGCTGGTGACTGCCGAGGAGCTGGAGCGGCTTCGCCAGGCCGGACCGGGCCGGCGGACCGGCGACCTGCTGGTCGAGGCCGGTCGCCTCACGGCCCGGCGCCGGGTCGAGCTGGTCGGGGCCCAGGTGCGCGCCATCGCCTGGTCCACCTTCGAGTGGCTCGAGGGGCGCTACCAGTTCCAGCTGGCGCGGCCCCCGGCCGGGATCCTGCCGCTCGGGCTCTCCATGGCCGACCTGCTGCTGGAGGGGATGGTGCGTGGCTCCACCCTCCCCCGGCTGGTCATCGACCTGCCGGCCGCGATCCACCTGGCCCCCTCGCCCGACCCGGCCTTCGAGCTCTACGCGCTCGGGCTCCGCCCCGGCGAGGCCCACCTGCTCTCGCTGTGCGACGGGACCAAGAGCGTGCTCGACCTGGTGGCCCTCTCCCGCCTGCCCGAGCGCGAGTCGCTGGCCTTCCTGCAGGCCCTGCGGGTGATGCGGGTGCTCGACGACGTCGAGCGGGTGCTGGCCGGCACCTCCAGGATCGGCTTCATGTAGGGCCTGACCTGGGCGCGGCTTGCGGTGGCGGGGTCCGGGCGGCTATACAGGCCCCCCTTCAAAGGACGCCGAAGCCCATGATCCAACGCGAAAAAATCCGCAACGTCGCCATCGTCGCCCACGTCGACCACGGCAAGACCACGCTCGTCGACTACATGCTCCGGCAGGCCGGCATCTTCCGCGTCAACGAGACCATGGTCGACCGGGTCATGGACTCGAACGACCTGGAGCGCGAGAAGGGCATCACCATCCTCGCCAAGAACACCGCCGTGACCTGGCAGGGGATCAAGATCAACATCGTCGACACCCCCGGCCACGCCGACTTCGGCGGCGAGGTGGAGCGCGCCCTGCGGCTGGTGGACGGCGTGCTGCTGCTGGTGGACGCCGCCGAGGGGCCGCTGCCGCAGACCCGCTTCGTCCTCTCCAAGGCGCTGGCCCTCGGGCTGCCGTCGGTGGTGGTGGTCAACAAGGTCGACCGGCAGGACGCCCGGGCCAAGGAGGTCCTCGATCTCGTCTACTCGCTCTACATCGACCTCGGCGCCAACGAGCACCAGATCGACTTCCCGGTGATCTACACCATCGCCCGGGAGGGCAAGGCCGCCCACACCGTGCAGGGGGCCTTCGAGGCCGACTCGCTCAAGCCGCTCTTCGACGCCATCCTCACCCACATCCCGCCGCCGCCGCTGGGCGACGCCACCCACGTCCAGATGCTGGTCGACAACCTCGACTACGACGACTACGTGGGGCGCCTCGCCATCGGCCGCATCAGCTCGGGCGTGCTGCACGAGGGGGACTCGATCGCGGTGATCCGCGAGGAGGGGAAGATCGTCCCCGCCAAGGTGGTCCGCCTCTACGTCTACGACGGCCTGAAGCGGGTCGAGGTCAAGGACGCCGGCCCCGGCGAGATCGTCTGCATCTCCGGCGCCGAGGAGATCGGCATCGGCGACACCATCGCCGACCTCGCCAACCCGGTGGCCCTCCCCCGCATCAGCGTGGAGGAGCCCACCATGTCGATGGTCTTCAAGGTGAACGAGGGCCCCTTCGCCGGCAAGGAGGGCAAGTACGTCACCAGCCGCAACATCCGCGAGCGGCTCTACCGCGAGGCCTACAAGAACGTCTCCATCCGGGTGGAGGACACCGAGACCCCCGACGCCTTCAAGGTGGTGGGGCGCGGCGAGCTGCAGCTGGCGGTCATCGTCGAGAACATGCGGCGCGAGGGGTACGAGCTGACCGTCTCCAACCCCGAGCCGGTGCTCAAGAAGATCAACGGCGAGACCCACGAGCCCATGGAGCTGCTGGTCTGCGACCTGCCCACCGAGGGGGTGGGCGGCGTGACCCAGACCATGGGCAACCGCAAGGGGCGCATGGTGGACATGCAGCCGCTCGGCTCGGGGCGCACCCGCCTGCAGTTCCGGGTCCCGGCGCGCGGCCTGATCGGCTTCCGGGGCGAGTTCCTGACCCTCACCCGTGGCGAGGGGATCATGTCGTCCCAGTTCGACGGCTACGAGCCCTGGCAGGGGCGCATCGACAAGCGCAAGACCGGCGCCATCGTGGCCGACCGGGTGGGCGAGGTGGTGGCCTACGCCGCCAACTACTGCCAGGAGCGCGGCAGCCTCTTCGTCAAGCCGGGCGACCCGGTCTACCCGGGCATGATCGTGGGCGAGCACAGCCACGAGGGCGACCTCGACTACAACATCTGCAAGGAGAAGAAGCTCACCAACATCCGCGCCGCCGGCCGCGACGAGAACGTCATGCTCACGCCGCCCCGCGAGATGGGGCTGGAGATCGCGCTGGAGTGGATCTCGGAGGACGAGCTGGTCGAGGTGACGCCGAAGTCGATCCGGCTGCGGAAGAAGTTCCTCGACCAGACCATGCGCTACAAGATGGAGCGCGACCGGAAGAAGGGCGCCTCGTCGATGGGGTGAGGCCGGGGCGGCGGCCGCCGGCCGCCGGATCGCAGCGCTTGCCGTGGGCGCCGGGGCTCGTCTAGCGTGCCCCATGCGCCTCGCCTCGAGCCCCTCGTCGCGCCGGCTGGCGTGGAGCCTGGTGGTGGCCGCCGCGGGCGCCGCGTTCACCGTGGTCACGTTCCAGCCGGGCTACATGAGCCCGGACTCCATCAGCCAGCTCGGGCAGGCGCGCAGCGGGCTCTTCACGGCCATCCACCCGCCGCTCATGGCGGCGGTCTGGAGGCCGCTCGACGCGCTGGTCCCGGGACCCATCCTCATGCTGGTGCTCCAGAACCTGCTCTTCTGGGGCGGCGCGGCGCTGGTGGTCGCGACCTGCGTGGAGCGCCGCTGGGCTCCCTGGCTGGTCCTCGCGATCGGCCTCTGGCCCGCCACCCTCTCGGGCCTGAGCACCATCTGGAAGGACATCCAGATGGGCGCCAGCCTGGTGCTGGCCACCGGGCTGCTGCTGCGCGCCGGATCGCGCCGATCGACCGTCGGCCTGGCCGCCGCGGCCCTGTGCCTCTTCTACGCGGCGGCGGTCCGCCACAACGGGCTCACCGCCGTGCTCCCCCTGGCCGTCTGGTGGGGCGTCCTGGTGGCCCCACCCGGCGCGCGGCGCCGGGCCTGGCTGGGCGCGGGGCTGGGGCTGGCCCTGACGGCCTCGATCTGGGGTGCCGTGAAGCTGGTCGACGGGGCCTTGACCCGCGGGCGGCCGCTGCCGCCGCCCGAGCAGTCGATCATGATCCACGACGTGCTCGGCATCACGCTCATGACCCGCCAGCTGTACGTCCCGGAGTACCTGCTGCGGCAGCCCGAGACCCGCGGCGGCGCCGCCCTGGCCGCCCTCTACCACCCGCTCGATCTCGGGCCCATCTTCTTCGATCCCATGAACCTGCAGCTCACCAGCGATCCGGCCAGGTTGGCGACGCTGCGCTCGGCCTGGTTCAAGGCCATCACCGACCACCCCGGGGCCTACCTGTCCAAGCGCTGGGCCATGATGGCCTTCGTGCTGGCCTGGAACCCGCCCTACGTCAGGTACCCCTTCCACACCGGCGTCGACCGCAACGACCTCGGCGTGACCCTGGCGCGGAGCCCCTTGAACGTCGCCGTGCAGCGGTTGCTGGACGCGCTGGGCCAGAGCCTCTTCTTCCGTGGCTGGATCTACCTCGTGGCCAGCGTGGTGGTGATCCTGGTCGGGCTGGCGCGGCGCCGGTGGCGCTGGCCGGCCGTGGCGCTGCTGGCCAGCAGCTTCGCCTACGCCCTGCCCTACTTCTTCGTGGCCCCCTCCGCCGACTTCCGCTACCTGTGGTGGTGCGTTCTGGCCACGCTGCTCCTGCCCATCACGCTGCTGCAGCCGGCCACGCCCGGCCCCACGCCCGCACCCTGAGGCGCGGCGCCGTGGCGGTCACGGCCCGGGACGATTCCCCGGTGGTGCCGCCACGGACACCCGCTCCAGGCCCCGCTGAACCACCGCCAGCTGATGGTCCAGCTCGCGGAAGCGCCGGGCCAGGGTCGTCAGGACCACCCCCACCAGGATGGACGTGAGCCCTGCCAGCTCCAACCCGGTGGCCAGGACCGCGGTGGGAATCCTCACCGCGCCGGTGTGGAGGAACTCCCAGGTCACGAAGAGCCCGGGCACCAGCCCGAGGAGGCACGCGCCCAGCCCGAGGCCACCGAAGAAGGTGAAGGGCCGGTAGTCGCGCAGCAGCGTGATGATGGCCGAGAGGATGCGCAGCCCGTCGCCCACCACCCGGATCTTGGAGTGGCTCCCGTCCGGCCGCCGAACCAGCTGAACGGGCAGCTCGATGGTCCGGAAGCCCCGCTCCAGGGCGAGGATGGTGAGCTCGGTCTCCAGCTCGAAGCCGGAGGAGAGGATGGGGGTTCGCTTCACGAACTCGCGGGACATGACCCGGTAGCCGGTCAGCAGGTCGCTCACGCGGGCGCCGAAGATGGAATTGACCACGGCGAGGAAGAACTGGTTCCCCCACCGGTTGGCCCGGCGGAACTCGCTGCGGGAGGCCTGGTCGAGCCGTCCGCCGATGACCACGTCGGCCTCCCCGTCGATCACCGGTGCCACCAGGCGCGGGGCCTCGGAGGCCGGGTAGGTGCCGTCGCCGTCCACCAGCAGGTAGACGTCGGCCTCGATGGAGTTGAAGGCCCTGCGAACCGCGTTCCCCTTGCCGGGGCGCCGTTCCTTGAGCACGGTCGCGCCGGCGGCTGCGGCCAACGCCGCGGTCTGGTCCGTGGAGGCGTTGTCCACGACCACCACCATCGCCCCCGGCAGGCAGCGCCTGAAATCGGCCACCACCGTGCCGATGGTGAGGGCCTCGTTGAGGCAGGGGATCACCACCGCGATCCGTGGCTGGCTGCCGATCTCCATGGCGTCCCCGTGTAGCACACCAGTCGTGGGTTCGGCACGTCGGCCCGCGCTCGGAGCCCAGGGGCGGCATACGTCCCGTTCGAGCGCGAAGACCCATCGCGATGGGCATCGGGGTCGCCGGTGGTGCGTGCTGGCCGGGGCCGGAATCGGCCAGCGCCCACCAGGAAGGTGTGGGCCCGACGCCAACGGCCCTACGGCCTTCGAGCAACCCCCTTGCGCCGGGTTCGCCGCGCGTGCCAGCTTCATCGGCCGTGCGACACTGCTGTGGCTTCCGGCGAACATGCCGGTTCAGTGGGCGACGGAGCCGGCGACGCACGACCTCGTTCCATCCCGGCGTGGCCGCATGGCGTCTGCGTGCGCAGGCGCACCTGCCCGAGTGACCAGGAGCCAGTCATGTGGGGAGGCGCAGGGACAATCACCGGGTACCGCGGGCGAACCTATGCGCTCGTCAAGGCGGCAATTGGCGCGCTCGGGCCTGTGGCCTCGGCCATTGACGTCGGGGCGGGAGACGGCTGGTATGCGCGGTCCCTCATGGACGACGGTGTCGTGGCGCGCTGTACGCCCGTGGACGTCACGCGGCGAGCCGGAACCGTCCTCGAGCCGCTCCTCTACGATGGCCGGCGGCTCCCCTTTGACGACCGGTCCACGGACCTGGTGTACGCGGTGGACGTGGTGCATCATGCCGACGTCCCGGCCGACCTTCTCAAGGAGATGGCGCGAGTGGCGCGGCGGTGGATCGTGCTCAAGGACCACACCTACGTGACCGCGTCTGGCCGAATGGCGCTCGCCCTCCTCGACGAGCTGGGAAACCGGCGCTTTGGTATCCCCTCTCCGGGCCGTTACCAGCGGGCCTGGGAATGGCTGCCCATCCTCCGCGACGCGGGCTTCGAGCCGCGGGGCATCGTGCATCCCGCGTCGTGCCAGGCAGGCCTGCTGGGCGCCCTCACCAACCGTTGGCAGTTCGTCGCCGCCTTCGAGCGAGCCCATGCGGATTGACCACGCCGATCCGCGCGGGAAGTTCGCGGCCGTGCGGGAGGGCGCGCCTCGCGCCACAGCGCCGCTGGATCGCGTATCGCCCTCTCGCTGGCAGTTCGACTACCTGATCCTCAGGGCGCTGCGCCAGGACGTTGAGGACCTGCTCCGCCTTGCTGGGGCCTCGGGAACCGGGCGCCTCGGCCCTCGACGTGGGGAGCCTGAGCTGTCCCTACAGGGGCCTGCTGGAAGCAGTGGGATACCGCGTGAGGACATGGACCTGACCACCGAGCTCGGCGCCGACCTGGCTGGTATCGCCGAGTCCACGGGGCGGCCGGACTCGAGCGAGGACCTGCTGCTCTGCACGCAGGTGCTGGAGCACGTCCGAGCGCCCTGGGTGGCCATGCGGGAGTTCCACCGAGTCCTCAAGCCGGGCGGAAAGCTGCTCATCACCATCCCGCACGTCTGGTTCTACCACCCCCATCCGGGCGACTACTGGCGCGTGACGCAGGAGGGAATCCTCGCCCTGTGCGAAGACGCCGGCTTCCGCGTGCTGGAGGCCCGCACCCAGGGCGGCGCTTTCCTGGCCTTTGGCCAGAATCGTCAACTTCCTGGCCTACGGGGTCCTGGGCCGTGCAGGAGCGCCCCTCTATGGCGCGGTCAACCTCCTGTCCGCGGTCGCCGACGCAGCCATCCCGAATGAGCTCTTCGCGCTCAACATGGCCTGCCTGGCTCAGCGGCCTGGGTAGGCCGGAGTTCACGACCCGGAAGTGCATCCCATGAAGATCGCCCTGGTCAGCAGCTACATGCCGCCCCACCCCGGCGGCATCGAGCACGTCGCCGGCAACCTCTTCAAGGGCTACCAGGCGGCCGGCCACGAGGTGCGCTGGATCACCAGCCGGATCCCGAGGACGCTGGCCCGGCGCGAGGGGCCGTTCGTGCGCATCCCGACCTTCAACCTCGCCGAGGACCTGATGGGCGTCCCCATCCCGGTGTGGGGGCCGGGCGCCCTGCGGGAGCTGCGCGAGGCCGCCGAGTGGGCCGACGTGCTCCACGTCGTCGAGGCCCTCTACCTCCCCTGCGCCATGGCGGTCTGGGCGGGCCGGCGCGCCAGGAAGCCCGTCCTGGTCTGCCAGAACGTCGGCTTCATCCCCTATCGATCCCGGGTCCTCGAGTGGATCGAGCGGGGAGCGTACGCCACCCTCGGACGCTGGGTGCTGCTGGCCGCCTCCCACGTCGTGCTGGCCACCCCCACCGCCGACCAGTTCGTCCGCGCCCTGCTCGGCGACCGGCTGCGCCACGTCTCCACCTTCCCGGTCGGGATCGACACCGCGGCCTTCCGACCGGCCGGGCCGGAGGAGCGCGCCGCCGCGCGCGCAGCGCTCCAGCTGGCGCCGGCGGCCCGGGTGGCGCTCTTCGCCGGGCGGCTGGTGGAGAAGAAGGGCGTCCCGCTGGTGCTGGCCTGCGCCGCGCGGCTTCCGGACGTCACCTTCCTGCTGGCCGGTGACGGGCCGCTCCGGTCGCTGCTCGAGCGCGCCCCGCCCAACGTGCGGCGGCTCGGCCAGGTGGAGGCCGCGGCCATGCGTCGACTCTACTGGGCATCCGACGCCGTGCTCCTGCCCTCCCGAGGCGAGGGGCTGCCGCTCTTCGTGCAGGAGGCGATGGCCTGCGGCCTGCCGGCGGTCGTCTCCGACGACGAGATCTACGCCGCGGAGCTCGTGGCCGGCCGAGTCTGCCAGGGCGCGCCGCGGACGCCCGCGGGCCTGGCCGCGGGCCTGTCGGCCGCGCTCGACGCTCCCGGCATGGGCCTCGCCGCCCGCGCCCATGCCGAGCGCCACTGGGGACTGGACGCCATGGTCAGGGGCTACGAGGCCATCCTGAGGCCCCTCGCGGCGCCTCGCGGCGCCTGACCCCATCCCGGGCCGGGCCCTCGACCGGGAACGACGACGCGCCGGCCCTCTCGGACCGGCGCGCCGGGTGATGCGGGGACGGCGGGTCGCGCCTAGACCTTCGGCTTCGAGCGCTCGCGGACCACCTGCTTCTGCTTGGCGCGGGGCTGCCCCTTGGCCGCGGTGCCCACGAAGAGCAGGCCGTCGGCGTGGCCGGGCACGGCGCCGGTGACCAGCAGGAGGTTCTTCTCCGCCTCGATCCCCTCGACGAAGAGGTTCTGGACGGTCACGGTCTCCACGCCGTAGTGGCCGGGGAGGTGCTTGCCCTTCCAGACCTTGCCGGGCGTCTTGCGCTGGCCGATGGCGCCCGGGTGGCGGTGGTGCTCGTGCGCCGTGGAGCTGTCGCGCGCCGCGCCCTTCATGCCCCAGCGCTTGAACACGCCGGCGAAGCCGCGGCCCTTGGTGACGCCGGTGACGTCGATCCGCTGGTTGGGCTGGAAGACCTTGTCGACGGTGAGGACGTCGCCCGCCTTCAGCTCGCCGAGCTCCTTGGCGTCCTTGACCCGGACCTCCTGGAGGTGGCGGAACAGGCCGGTGCCGGCCTTCTTGAAGACGCCGATCTCGCCCTTGGAGAGCCGGTGCGCGTGCTTCTCGTCGATGGCGCCGAAGCCGAGGACGACGGCGTCGTAGCCGTCCTTCTCCTTCGACTTGCGCCGGATGACCGTGCAGGGACCGACCTCGAGGACCGTGACCGCCTTGCAGTCGCCCTCGGGGGTGAAGATCTGCGTCATCCCCACCTTCTTCGCCAACAGACCCGTCGCCATGTGTGTGACCTCGCAGTGGTCCGCCGTGCGTCGCCATCGACCACGGAGGACGTGCCGTTGTGAGGGCGCGGGTTCTACAGGTGCCGCAAGTACCTGTCAAGTGGCGGGAAAGACGAGCAGGTACCCCTCACCGCTCGCCGCCAGGGACCCGCCGAGCGCGGCGGCCACCCGCCTCGCCATGGGCAGCGCCAGCGCCCGGCCCGAGGGATCCGACGGCGAGCCCTTGACCGGATCCACCAGCCGCTCCACCGGCGCGCCCCGGATGGTGAGGCGGACCTGCCCGGCGGCCGCCTCGCCATCGATCCGGACCGGGGTGCCGTCGCGCCCGGCCACCGCCACCACCCCCTCGATGGCCCGCTCGAGGAGGACCCGGTCACCGCGTCCGGCCAGGGCCGGCGCCAGGTGGAGCTCGGGGACCGGCTTCAGCGCGAGCCGCTCCAGCGCCGCCCCGATCAGGGCCGCGACGTCGACGGTCCCGAGCCGGAGCGGGTAGCCGCCCGCGTCGAGCCGCTCGCACAGCAGGTGGTCCTCGACCAGCAGCTGGATCCGCCCCAGCGCCCGGGTCTCGAGACTCGCCAGCTTCAGCCCCCGCTCGCCGGCCCGCTCCTCGGGCCGCAGCCGGGCCATCAGCTCGGCGCTCCAGAGCGCGATCGAGAGCGGGTTGCGGACCTCGTGGGCCAGGAAGCCGAGATGGCTGCCCCGGTCGACATCCGCCGCCGGCAGGGGGCGCGAGGGCGTCGCCTCGGGCGGCCGGGCTGCTGGCTTTCCTTCGTCTGGCAATCCGCCTCCCTTCCGGGGGAGCCCAGTCTAGCCGGCTTCGGCACCCGCCTGTGGCCTGTCCATGTTCCGCGTGGCGCCTGATGGGTCTACGTGTCCCATGGGTCACGGACCCGTCAGCGCCGGCGCCTGGTCTCTGGGAGCGGTACCGGTGAAGTTGCCAGCAGACCTCGTCCGACCTTGCCCTCCATCCCTTTGGGGTTCCAAGAGTTTACATGGCCCGTTGGAACGGCCCTCCCCGGGAGACGCTACGGCCTTGCGGTTGTGCAAGGGCTCCTCGTGGGGAGTATGGATGTTGCTTGTCACATGCTTGGCCCCGGTCCCGGGGTGCAGCGAGGGGCGTGAATGAGCCGAAGGGACCAACAGCCTGGCAACTCGTCGCTCGGCGCCTACCTCGCCGAGATCCGGCGCATCCCCCTGCTCGGCGCCGAGCAGGAGCGCGAGCTGGCCGAGGCGCTTCCGGGACGGCGACGGCCGGGCCGGCCACCAGCTGGTGGCGGCCAACCTCCGCTTCGTGGTCAAGGTGGCCTTCGAGTACCGCGTCCTACGGCCTGCGCATGCCCGACCTGGTGCAGGAGGGGAACATCGGGCTGATGCGGGCCGTGCAGAAGTTCGACCCGGAGAAGCAGATCCGGCTCATCTCCTACGCGGTGTGGTGGATCCGCGCCTACATCCAGAACCACATCCTCCGCTCCTGGTCGCTGGTGAAGCTCGGCACCACCCAGGCGCAGCGCAAGCTCTTCTTCTCGCTGGCGCGGACCCGACGCGCCCTGCAGCATCCGGGCGACGAGCCTGGCGACGTCGACGAGATCGCCCGGTCGCTCTCCGTGAAGCCTGCCGAGGTGGTCGAGATGTCGATGCGGCTGGACCGCCGCGACCAGTCGCTCGACCAGCCGGTCGGCGAGGACGGGTCGGCCACCCACGGCGACCGGCTCTCCGCCAACACCCCCTCGGCCCACGATGCGCTGGCCGCTGCCGAGCTGCAGCGCGACATCGGGGACCTGGTCCGGGCGGCGCTGGCCCGGCTCGACGCCCGGGAGCGCTTCATCATCGAGCAGCGCATCATGGCCGAGCCGCCCATGTCGCTCCGCGAGCTGGGCCACCACTTCGGCTTCTCGCGGGAGCGGGCCCGCCAGCTGGAGCTGCGGGCCACCGAGAAGCTGCGCCTGGAGCTGGCCGGGTTGGCGTCCGAGGCCGCCTGAGCCGCCGGGCCGGGCCCGGGGACTACGCCATGCCGTGCTTCTTGAGCCGGTAGCGGAGCGTGTCGCGCGACACGCCCAGCAGGCGGGCCGCCTTGGACTGGTTGCCGCTGGCCCGCTCCATGGCCTCTGCGATGAGCCGCCGCTCCACGTCGTCCAGCACCAGCCCCTGCTCGTCCACCCTGGCCGCCCCCGGCGACCTGGCCCCGGGTGGCGCCGCCCGGCGCAGCTCGGGCGTCAGGTGCTCCGGGCGGATCTGGTCGGCGCCGGCGTGGAGGATGAAGGCCCGCTCGATGACGTTTCGCAGCTCGCGGACGTTGCCGGGCCAGTGGTAGGCGCGCAGCAGCTCCATGGCCTCCGGCGAGACCCCCAGCACCTGCCGCTTCAGCTCCTGGTTGAAGCGGGCGATGAAGTGGGCGGCCAGGGTGGGGACGTCGTCGAGGTGGGCGCGCAGCGGCGGCACCACCACCCGGACCACGTTGAGGCGGAAGAACAGGTCGGCGCGGAACCGCCCCTCGCCGACCCGCTCCTCGAGGTTGACGTTGGTGGCGGCGATGACGCGGACGTCGGCGCGCAGCTCGGTGACGCCGCCCACCCGCCGGAAGGTCTTGTTCTCCAGCAGGCGGAGCAGCTTGGCCTGGCCTCCGGGGGGCAGGTCGCCGATCTCGTCCAGCATCACCGCGCCCCCCTCGGCGGTCTCGAAGAGCCCGCGCTTCTGGGTGTGGGCGTCGGTGAAGGCGCCGCGCTCGTGACCGAACAGCTCGCTCTCCAGCAGGTGCTCGGGCAGCGCCGCGCAGTTGACCTGCAGGATGGGGCGCTCGCGCCGCGCGCTCTCGAGGTGGATGGCCCGGGCCACCACCTCCTTGCCGGCGCCGCTCTCCCCCTCGATGAGCACGGTGGTGGTGTCGGAGCCGGCCAGCCGGCCGATCACCGTCCGCAGCTGCTGCATGGCCGCCGAGCCGCCCACGATGGCGTCGAGCGCGCTGGGCTGGCCGCGGTCGGCCGAGAGCACGGCGATCTGGCGGCGGGTCCGCGAGGTGGAGAGGGCGCGGGCCACCGCGGCGTCGAGCGCGGTGAGCGGGAAGGGCTTCACCAGGAAGTCGATGGCGCCGTGCTTCATGGCCTCCACGGCCACGTCCACCGTGCTGTGCGCCGACATCATCAGCACCGCCAGCTCGGGGTGGAGCCCGAGCGCCTGGCGGAGCGTCTGCACGCCGTCGATGCCGGGGAGCTTCACGTCGAGCAGCATGACGTCGGGCGGCGTGGCCGCGACGATCTCCAGCGCCTGCTCGCCCGACTCGGCCGAGAGCACCTGGTAGCCGTCGCGCTGCAGCCGCTCGGAGACCGACCAGCGGATCAGCTTCTCGTCGTCGACGACGAGGATGCGGGCGGGCGTCGAGGTCATGCGGCCTGGTCGGCGCGGGGCGCCTGCGACTCCTGGAGGGTCACGGTGAAGATGGTACCGCCTTCCGGGGGGCACCTATAGCCGATGTGGCCGCCGTGTTCCGCAACGATCCGCGCCGAGATGGCCAGCCCCAGCCCGTTGCCCTCCCGCTTGGTGGTGAAGAAGGGCTTGAAGAGCTGCTCCTGCAGGTCGGCCGGGATGCCTGGACCCGTGTCGGCGACCTCCACGATCACCAGCCCGGCCTCGCCGCGGCGCGAGCTGACGCGGAGCGAGCCGGGGCGACCGCCCATGGCCTGCACCGCGTTGAGGCAGATGTTGAGGAAGACCTGCTCCAGCTGCGAGGGGTCGGCCAGCACCGGCGGAAGCCCGTCGGCCAGGTGGGCCCCCACCTCCACCAGCGTGCCGCGGCACTGCTGGCGGATGAGGAAGAGCACCTTCTCCAGCGTGGCGTTCACCTCGGTGGAGCGGAGCTTCGCCTTGGGCGGCCGGGCGAAGGAGAGCAGGCTCTCCATGGTGTTGGTGAGCCGCTGGACCTGGTGGCGCATCTCGCCCACCACCTCGGCGTGGCGCGGGTGCCGGGCCAGGTCCTCGGCCAGCAGCTCGAGCGCGCCGGAGAGCCCGGCCAGCGGGTTCTTGATCTCGTGCGCCAGGCCGGTGGCCACCTCGCCGACGGCCGCGAAGCGGTCGGCCCTGACCATCCGCTCCTGGTAGAAGGCCTCCAGCTCGGCCTGGCTCCGGCGCAGCGCCGCCAGCGTGGCGTCGAAGCCGCGGGCCGCCACGCCCAGCTCGTCGCTCCGCCCCTCGTCGGCCACCACCGTCAGCTCGCCGGCCTCGGCCCGCTTCATGGCCGCCACCAGCCGCTTGAGCGGCCCGATGGCCTCCCGGCCCAGCAGCCAGAGCGCGATGCCGAGCAGGGCCACCAGCGCCGCCCCCGCCGAGAGCGCCAGCGTCCCGGCCAGCTCCTGCTTGGCCTCCGCCACCGGGTCGTTGGAGAAGCGGAGCTCGAGCCAGCCGCGAACCGGGGCCGACCCCTCGTGGCACCGGTTGCAGGAGACGGCGCTGACGACGGGCTGGATCACCGCGTACTGGTTCTCGAACCCGCCCGGCTCGGTCACCACGGTGGTGTCGGCGAAGCGGTCCGGCCGGCCCCAGGGATGCGCCCCGACGTAGGTGGGATCGGAGGAGATGGAGACCCGGCCGCCGGGCGCGATCAGCGAGGCGCTGAGCAGGTCGCTCCGGTGGGAGACCAGCGACTCGAGCAGCCGAGGCACCGCCTGCGGCTGTCCCGAGAGCATCACGTTCGAGACCCCGGTGGCCACCATGTGGGCGAAGATCTCCGCGCGCTCCTGCCGCCCGCGCTCCATGCCGGCGCCGTAGGACTGGACGGCGCCCAGCACCATGGCCGTCAGCGTCAGGCCGAACAGGACGGTGGTGGGGATGAGGATGCGGGCGCGGAGGCTGGCGTCGAGCCGGCCGTAGAGCTTTCTCAGGGTGGGCATCCCGGGGGTAGGCGGCGAAGGATTGCCGCCATCATCCCAGAGACACCCGGCGGTGGGAAGCCCGGCCCGGAGCACGCCAGATTCCACCGGACAGCCGGGTGAAAGCACGCAGGGTGTGCGTGATTTCACCCCGAGCCGGTGCCTGGCGCCGTGGCCTGGCGTGGGGCCCGGGGAGGCTCCGGAGGGCCGGGCAACCGGCCCGGGACGCGAATACGCCTGTGGAGGGGATGCCCTGGCCGATGGACCTGGGATGTCGAGGGGCCCGGGCTGACGGCACCCGGCTTGCACGGAGGGGCCGTCGCGGGACCGCCAGCCACGGCCCCGCCGACCGCCGTCGGCCGCCCTGGAGCCCGAGACCCGCCATGAGCAAGGAGCCCCACGCCATCCGAGGCCCCGCCGGAGTGCTCCCGCTGCGTCGGGACGACGAGGCCGGCGTCGACCTGCTCATGCTCATCGACGGCGAGACCAGCGGGCGGCCCCTCGACGAGGTGCTCCGCGACTTCGGGCGGTCCCGCAGCACCTACTACGAGAAGCTCCGCCGGTTTCGCGAGCACGGCGTGGAAGGGCTCCTGCTGCGCCCGCCTGGCCCGCGGACGGCCTGGCGCCGCCCGCTCGAGGTGGTCCGCTTCATCGTCCGGGTCCGCCTCGCCGATCCCGGCCGCAGCGCCGCGCTGATCGCCGGTGACCTGCTGCGACAGGGCCACGCCGTGAGCGTCCGTTCGGTCGAGCGCACCCTGACCCAGTTCGGCCTGACCCGGGCGGCGCCGAGGCCGCCGGGCTCGCCGGCCGCCGGGGAGACGACCTCGACCGACGTCCCCGGGGCGTGACCCGCGGCGGCTGGACGTTGCCGGGCCTGGCCGGTCCGCGCTACACCGCCAGGGCCCGGTGCGGCGCCCGCGCCCTCCCGAGCCAGGCCCGCGCGCACCACCCGCGCTCCGCCTGAGGGCCCGCGGGCGCCGTTCCACGCCGGTCGTCGAGGTCAACCTGCGGATCGCCGTCTTCACCGGCCACTTCCACCCGCACGTCGGCGGCGTGGAGCGCTACACCAGGGCCATCTTCTCGCGGCTGGTGAGGCGCGGGCACGAGGTGGCGCTGCTCACGTCCGCGGCCGGTGGCGGGCCGGAGCGCGAGACCGTGGACGGGATCGAGGTGGTGCGGCTGCCGGTGCTGCCCCTCTTCAGCGCCCGCTTCCCGGTGCCGCTGCCCGGTCCCCGGCTGCTGGGCGCGGTGGCACGGCTGCGCCGCTTCCGGCCAGAGGTGGTGGTCACCAACACCCGCTTCTTCCCCTCCAGCTGGCTGGGCACCTGGTTCGCGCGCGCCGGCGCCCTCCCCCACCTCCACGTCGAGCACGGCTCCGGTCACGTCAGGCTGGGCCACCCCATGGCCGACCGGCTCGCGGCCGCGGTCGACCAGGGCCCGGGCCGCTGGGTCGTCCGTCACGCCTCGCGCTGCGTGGGGGTCTCCGGGGCGGTGGTGGACTTCCTCGCCCGCCTCGGGCGGCCCGACGCCGGCCTCCTCCCCAACGGCGTCGACCTGCCGGAGGCGGCGCCCGGCGCCGGTCGCGACGCGCTGCGCGCGCAGCTCGGCGTCGGAGCCGACGAGCTGCTGGCGCTCTACGCGGGGCGGGTCACCGCCGACAAGGGGGTCCTGGTCCTGCTCGACGCCCTGGCCCGGCTCCCGGCGCTCCACCTGGTGGTGGCCGGTGACGGCGAGGCCCTCGAGGAGCTGCGCCGCCGGGCGGCCCGGCAGCCGCGGATCCACCTGCTCGGCCAGGTCGCGCCGCCCGAGGTCCTGCGCCTGCTCGCCGCGGCCGACCTCTTCGTCCACCCCTCCTGCTGCGCCGAGGGGCTGCCCAGCTCCATCCTCGAGGCCGCCGCCGCCGGGGTGGCCATCGTGGCGACGCCGCAAGGGGGGACGGTCGAGGTGATCCGCTCCCCCGAGCACGGCCTGCTGGTGCCTCCCGGCGACGCCGCGGCCCTCTCCGACGCCATGTCCCGCCTGGTGGCCGACCCGGCGCTGCGGGCCCGGCTCGGCGCCGCGGCGCGCCGCCTGGTGGTCGAGCGGTTCGGCTGGGACCGGATCGCCGAGGCCGCCGAGGGGGAGCTGCTGGCGCTGGTCCGGGCGCGGCCGGTCCTCCCCGCTCCACGCTGAGCCGGCGGGCCGCGAGCCTCGTTCACCGCGGGCCCACCTTGGGCTATGGTTCCGCCGCCGCCCCCACCAGATCGCCCACGGCATCGCAGGTTCCATGCCCGCCCCGACCAAGCTCCTCGTCGTCATCCCCGCCTTCAACGAGGCCCTCCGCATCCGCGGCGTGGTCACGGCGGTGCGCGGCCAGGTGGCCGCCGACGTGCTGGTGGTGGACGACGGCTCGCGCGACGCCACCGCCGCCGAGGCCCGCGCCGCCGGGGCCATCGTGGCGACCCACCCGGTCAACCTGGGGTACGGCTCGGCGCTCCAGACCGGGTACCGCTACGCCCTGCGCCACGCCTACGACGCGGTGCTGCAGCTCGACGCCGACGGCCAGCATGATCCGGCCTCCATCCCGCCGCTGCTGGCCGCGCTGGCCGGCCACGACGTGGTGGTCGGCTCACGCTTCCTCCACCCCGGCTCCTACCGGCCACCCCGCCTGCGACGCCTCGGCATGTCCCTCTTCGGCGCCATCGCCAGCCGCCTCTCCGGCCAGCGGCTCACCGATCCCACCAGCGGCTTCCAGGCCATCTCCCGCCGGGCGCTGGAGTTCTACGCCCACGATCGCTGGCCGCACGACTACCCGGACGCCGACGTCCTGGCCATGGTGGCCCGCTCCGGGATGCGGCTCGTCGAGGTGCCGGTCCGCATGCTCGGCTCGCCGGACGGCAAGAGCATGCACGGCGGCGTCCTCAAGCCGCTCTACTACGTCTTCCGGATGACCCTCGCCCTGGCGCTGGTCCCACTGCGGAACGAACGGCCATGACCCCCACGCAACGCGTCTTCGCCATCGTCACCTCCGTGACCACCTTCCTGGTGGTCATGGAGCTGGTCCGCCGCCGGCGCCTCCGCGAGGAGTACGCCTTCCTCTGGGTGCTCACCACCGTCGGCATGATGGTGCTGGCCACCTGGTACGGGCTCATCGAGTGGATCACGCAGGCCATCGGCGCGGTGGCCGTCACCACCACCCTCTTCCTCTTCGCGCTCCTCTTCCTGCTCCTCATCAGCGTCCACTTCACCACCGTCATCTCCCGCCTCACCGTCCAGGTCCGGCGGCTGGCGCAGGAGCTGGCCATCCTGCAGGCCGAGCGCGACCGCGCCGCTGGGGACCCCGGCCCGGCCGGAGCCAGGCCCGGCGGCGCGGAGCCCCGCTCGTGAACCTCCTCCAGAGGCCGCTGGACCGCCGCTGGCTGGCGGGAGCGGCGGTGCTCGCCGCCGCCATCGGGTTCGTGGCCTACCTCACCGAGGTGCGCGACCCCGACATGTTCCACCACATGGCGTACGGGCGGGACATCGCGCAGCACGGCCTGCGGCCCGAGGAGCCGTTCCTCTTCCCGCTGCGCGGGACCCAGACCGGGCCCATGCCCTACTGGCTCGGGAGCCTGCTCATCTACCTGTGGGCCTCGGCCTTCGGCGACGGGGCCATGGCCTGGTTCCCGGCCATCTTCGGGGCCCTGCTGGCCCTGCTGCTGCTGATCGACGCCCGGCCGCGGCGCGGCCCCTGGACGGCCACCTCCCTGCTGGTCGCCGCGGCGGTGCTGGTCCCGCTGATCTCCTTCGGCCGCTACCGCGCCTTCGCCCGGCCCGAGCTGCTGGCCACGGTGCTGCTGGCGCTGGTGATGTGGGCCATCCGCCGCTTCGAGGAGGGACGGCCCAGGCTGCTCTACGCCCTGCCGGCGCTGGCCATCCTCTGGACCAACCTCCACCCCTCGGTCCCGGTCGCCGTGGTCCCGGTCGGCGTGATGGTGGCGGCCGGGCTGCTGCTCCACGCCGTGCGCCGCGTGACCGGTCGCCAGCTGCAGGAGGCGCCCTCGCTCCGGGCGCTCGGCTACGCCACCGCGGTGGGCGCCGCGACGCTGCTGGCGGCGCTGCTCTCCCCGTCCCCCTTCAATCCCCTGGTCACCTCGCTGCGCTTCGCGCTCTCCAGCCTGGGCATCGAGAACGTCGGCCCGCCGGCGGTGGAGGCCATGGAGCGGATGCTCCCCTTCGCCAAGCGGATGGTGCTGGAGATGCAGCCGCTCGACTGGAGCGCGCTCAACGACACCTTCGGGGTGGTGCTGGGGATCACCGTGCTGGGGTTCCTGGCCAACCTGCGGCGGGTCAGGCTGCGCGAGCTCCTCACCGTGGTCGCCTTCACCATCCTCGGCTTCAAGGCTGGCCGCTTCGCGGTGATGATGGCGGTGGTGGCCGCGCCCATCACCGCCCGCAACCTCGGCGAGGCGCTGGAGCAGCTGCCCGAGCGGTGGTGGGCCGGGTGGGCGCGCCCCGCCGGGGCCGCCGGCCTGCTGGCCCTGGCCATCGCCGGCTGCGCCTGGTTCCCGGTGCCGAGCGTGGTCCGCTTCGGGACCGGGTTGCGCACGTACGCCTTCCCGGTCCGCGCCGTCGACTACCTGGTGGCCAACCGGATCGAGGGACCGATCTTCAACACCTTCCACTTCGGCGGGTACATCGAGTGGCGCACCGGCCGGATGACCTACCAGGACGGCCGCGGGCTCATCGCCCCGGGCGACGAGGAGGGGGCGGTGAGCGGCCCGCAGAACTACGCCCTGTTCCACGGCCTCGACCGCAAGTACCGCTTCGAGGCCCTGGTGGTGGCCTACCCGCAGCCGGATGCGGCCACCGCGGCCTCGCTGGCCGCCGCCAGCCCGGACGCCGACTGGGGGGCCGACCGCCGCTCCTGGGCGCTGGTGGCCTTCGACGACGGCGGGATGCTCTACCTGCGCCGCGGCGGGCGCTACGCGGCGCTGATCGAGCGGGACGAGTTCCGGCTGGCCCGCCCGGCCAACTCCTACCTGACCGTGCCCCGTGCCGAGGCGGCCCAGCTGCTGACCGAGTTTCGCCGCAGCGTGGCCGCGTCGCCGGCCTGCGTCCGCTGCCGACAGCTGCTGGGCGGCGCCGCCCTGGCCACCGGCGCCTGGGACGAGGCCTGGGGCGCCGTGGCCCCGATGCTGGACACCACCGTCCCCGAGCGGGCCGGCCTGGTGCTGGTGGGCGCCCAGGCCGCCGTGAAGCTGGGCCGGGTCGAGGAGGCCGCCCGCCTCTACCGGAAGCTGATCGGGTTCGGGCAGGAGGTCGGCTCCTCGCGGCGCGCCCTGGCCCGCCTGGCACAGCAGCGCAAGGACCTCGACGAGGCCCTGCGGGTGCTGGCCCCATCGCTCCAGTCCGGCGGCACCGACCCGGCCGACGTGGCGCTGGCCATCGAGCTGCTGCGCGCGGCCAACCGGAACGAGGAGGCGGCGGCCTGGGCGACCCGCCTGAAGCGGCTCCAGACCGAGCAGACGGCGGTCGGCTACCAGGACAAGGGGATGGCCGCGGTCAACCAGGGGGACCTGCAGGCCGCCATCACCTGGTACGAGGCGGCGCTGGCGCTGAACGAGACGCCGCAGGCCCGGGTCAGCCTCGGCGGCGTCTACTACCAGCTGGGCCGCTACGCCGACGCCGAGGACCAGCAGCGCCGGGCCATCGCGCTCGCGCCGGGCCACGGGCCGGCCTGGTACGGCCTGGCCGAGACCCTGGCCGCCCGGGGAGACCGTCCGGGCGCCGCGGCCGCGCTCCGCCGCTTCATGGAGCTGGAGCCCTCGGGCTTCTGGTCGGCCAAGGCCAAGCAGACCCTCGATCGCCTGGAGCGGCGCTGAGCGGCGCGGTGGGTCTCGCCACCCGGCCGGCGCCGGGCCGGGGCTCCTAGTCGTCCACGCGGACCACGCCCCGCTTGATGGCGAAGCGGACCAGCTCGGTGCGGTTGTGCAGCCCGAGCTTCTCCATGACGTGCTCGCGGTGGGTCATGGCGGTCTTCACGCTGATGCCGAGCACGTCGGCCACCTCCTTGTTGCTCTTCCCGTCGGCCACCAGCTTGAGCACCTGCTTCTCGCGGTCGGTCAGCCCGTCGTACGGGTCGGCCTGGCCCGGCGCGACCGGCCCGCCCTCCGACATGGCCACCCGGGCCACGGCCGGGATCCAGCACCAGCCCGCCCTTGTGGACGGCCCGGATGGCGCCGGCCAGCTCGGCCCCGGCCGACCGCTTCAGCACGTAGCCGGACACCCCGGCCTTGAGCAGGCGCCGCACGTACTCCCGGTCATCGTACTGCGAGAGGATGAGGATCCGGGCGCGGCGCCCCTGCTTCTTCAGCTCCAGGCTGGTCTCGATGCCACCCAGCCCGGGCATGGCGATGTCCATGAGCACCACGTCGGGATCGAGCCGGGCCACCGCCGCCAGCGCCTCCTGCCCGTCGCTGGCCTCGCCGACCACCTCGAGATCGTCGTGGGCCTTGAGCAGGGCGCGCACGCCCTCGCGCAGGACGGCGTGGTCGTCGACGATGAGGACGCGGATGGCGCTCATGGGTGCTCCTGGGGCAGCGGGATGCGGACCTCGACGCGCGTGCCGGCGCCGGGGGTGGAGTCGAAGCGGGCCTGGCCGCCCAGCAGGTCGGCCCGCTCCTGGATGCCGAGCAGGCCCCAGTGCGGCCGCCCCTCGCGGCGCGCCACCGTGGACTGGTCGAACCCGACCCCGTCGTCCTCGACGTCGATGCAGAGCTGCCTCCCTTCGACCCGCAGCTCGACCAGCACGTGCGAGGCCTGGGCGTGGCGAGCCACGTTGCTGAGGGTCTCCTGGCAGATGCGGAAGAGCGCGGTCTCCAGCTCGGGCGTCAGGGCCGGCAGGTCGCCGAACTCGCAGCGCACCGCCACGCCGCGGGACGAGAGCGTCCGCTCGGCGTACCAGCGCACCGCCGAGGCCAGGCCGAGGTCGTCGAGCACCGACGGGCGCAGGTCGAGGATGAGCCGGTGGACGTCGGCCAGGGCCCGGTCGGCCAGCGCGCGCAGCTCGTCCAGCGCCGGGGTCTTCCCGGCCCGGACCGCCTCGGCGGCCTGGTCCACCCGCATCAGCAGGGCCGCCAGGGCCTGGGTGGTCTCGTCGTGGAGCTCGCGCGCCACCCGCTTGCGCTCGTCCTCCTGGGCGGTGATCACCTTGCGCAGCAGCTCGGCCCGCGCCAGCTCGCGCTCGCGCAGGGCCGCGTTGGCCTGGTTGAGGTCCCGGGTCCGCTCCTCGACGCGCGCCTCCAGCTCCTGGTTGGCCCCCTCCACCCGGGCCACCAGCGCCCGGAGCGACTGCCGCATCCGGTCGAGCGCCTGCCCGAGGTGGCCGACCTCGTCCTGCCCGAGCTCGGGGATGGGCGAGTCGAGCTGTCCCGAGGCGATCCGCTCGGCCTCGGCGGTGAGCACCGCCACCGGCTGGGTCACGCTGCGCGCCGCCCCCCAGGCGAAGATGGCGGAGAGCACCACCTGCGCCAGCGCCATGACGGACACCACGAACCAGGGCAGCACCCCGCCGGTGGCCGAGGCCTCGGCGGCGTCCTGCCGGACCACCAGCCCCCACGGGGCGCTGGCCAGCGGGGTGAACGACATGACCTCGCCGGCCCGGGTGCGGACGGCGTGCTGGTCGTGGCAGGCGTCGCAGCGGGTCGACAGGGGGGCCTTGGCCTTCACCAGCCTCGCCATGTTCACGCTGCACTCGCTCTTCTGGCCGGCCCGCCGCACCTCGGAGGAGGCGATGATGGCGCCGGTCCCGTCGACCAGCTCGGCCCGGCCGGTCTGGCCCCGGCGCAGGTGGCGCAGCATCTTCTGGTAGTCCCGCCGGGTCGGGTCGAAGGTCCCCCCCGCCACGCCGATCACCTCGCCGGCGAAGTCGCGCACCGGCACCAGCTCGTGGATGAGCGGACCTCGCCCGTCCGACTGCAGGCCGGAGAGGCGCGGCAGGCCGCTGGCCAGCACCTGCTCCACCAGCGGGATGGCGGACTGCGGCGCCGCGGAGACACGGCCATGCGGCTCCTCGGCCACCACCCGGCCGCTGCCGTCGAGCAGGAAGACCGCCTCCCGGTGCCGGAACTGGCCGAAGGCCTCGCGCACCACCTGCTGCGCCTGGGCCGGATCGGCCGCCTCGAGGCGTGACCCGATCCGGCCGGCCATCCGCTGCAGCAGCTCCAGGTCGCCGGTCAGCTCCTCGTCGAAGTGGGCCGCCACGGTCTCGGCCGCCACCTGCCGGGAGGCCTGGAGCCGCTCGTCGAGCTCGCTCAGCCAGTACCAGCCGACGATCGAGATCACCACCAGCGGGAAGAAGATCCCGATGGCCATCAGCATGTAGACGCGCCGGCGCAGCCCGGTGCCGGCCCGGAGGCTCGCGGTCGCGACGCGGGTGCCATGCTCCGTCATGGTGTCCCCCGCCGGTGGGCGCTGCGGGCCATCCGGAACAGCTCCTCGACGTCCCCGCGGGTGCGCAGCACCATCTGGCGACCGTCGCGCTCCCAGGAGAGCTGGTGCCAGACCTCGCCCCCGATGGTCCGCCGGGAGAGCCGGGCCGGCCGGCCGCCCACCGTGGTCGGGGACGCGGACAGCTCGCTCCCCGGCGGCTCGAACGCCGGCGGGAGCGGCGCGCCGGGGGTGGTGGCCTGGAGCAGCTGGAGCTGGTCGCCGCCGCCGGCCCGCTCCTGGAAGGTGAGCTCGACCGCCCCGCCCTTCCCCCCCGCCACGCGAATCCGGGCCGGCGGCCAGCCCAGGTGGGAGGGGTAGTACGAGGGCAACGCCAGCCCGGTCCCGAGGCTGCGCTCGGCGATCTCGAGGCTGGCCACGATCCGCGCCTCGTGCGGCTCGCCGGCAATCCAGCCCGGCAGCGCACCCAGGCCGGCCAGGGTGACGGCGGTGGCCCCCACCACCCAGGCGAGCGCGACCAGCAGCCGGAGCAGCTCCGACCCGAGGCCTCCAGCGGTCTGGGTGGTCGTGGTCATGTGACGAAGTAGAGCAGGCCCGTCAGCGAGGAGGCCGCCAGCCCGAGCCGCAGCCACGCCAGGGGCAGCCGCTCCGGCGCCGGCTCGAGGAGCCCGCGGACACGGCGCTCCAGGTCGTGGGAGCGGGCCCGCCGCAGCGTCCCCGCCAGCGCGCCCCCGAACAGCAGGGTGGGCCGGCCGCCCAGGCCCCCGGTGGCCCGGTGGAGCTTGAGCAGGGCGCTGGCCAGGGCCAGCCGGTCGGCGCCCAGCTCGACGCCCCGCTCGTCGGCCAGCCGCTCGGCGTCGCGCGCCAGCGCCCGCGCCAGCACCTGGAAGGTGGGGTTCCAGCCCATCACGCAGCGGAGCCCGAGCATCAGCCAGCTCCGCGCCGGGTCGCGCCGCCCGAGGTGGGCCAGCTCGTGGGCCAGGGCCGCCCGCAGCTCGCCGGCGTCGAGCAGGTCCACCGCCCCGCGGGTGACGTAGATGGCGGGGTGGCGCACGCCGGCGCAGAAGAGGCCGGGCAGCGGGCGATCGAGGTAGACCACCGGCGGCGGGCCGCCGCCGAGGGCGAGCCCGGCCATGGCGGCGTCGAGCGCGCTGGCGTGCGGCGCCTCGAGCTCGCCGGGCCGGGGCCGGCCCCGCCGCAGCGCGCGCAGCAGCGACAGCACGTCGATGAGCAGCAGGAGCAGCCCCAGCGCCACCATCGAGGTGACGAAGGCCCGCTGCAGGTCGAGCCCGAGGAAGGTCACGTCGCTCCAGCGCCGGCCCGAGAGCAGCGCGACGTCGCCGAAGGCGTCCTCGCCGCGCTGCGGGAAGAGCAGGAGCAGCGCCGGGAAGGCCAGCAGCGGGTAGCCCAGCGCCACCAGCCGCAGCGCCACCCGCTGCGCCGGGTGGCGCACCGCCCAGCTCCTCACCAGCGCCTCGACGAAGAGCGCCGCCACCAGCGAGTGGAAGATGCCCTGGGAGAGGAGGTCAGCCGTGAGGATGCTCGGAGCCATGGTCGGGCGCGGCGTGCCCGATGAGCTCGTCCACCGGCCGCCCCTCCATGCGGGCCAGCTCCAGTGGATGCTCGTGGAGCATCCGCGCCCGCGAGATCTTACCCGTGAACATGGACGCGTCGAAGGGGAAGACGTCGGGATTCAGGTGGGCGTTGAAGATGTGCCAGATGGTGATGACGAAGAAGGCCATCAGCCCCTCGTTGGAGTGGGCCACCTTGGCGGCCGGGATGATCTGGCCGGGCACCAGCTGCGCGAAGCTGACCGGGAAGAAGAGGACGAAGCCGGTCACCACCATGATGACGTTGCCGAACACCAGCCCCCAGTACTCGAACTTCTGCTTGTAGTCGTACCGGTCGTACCTGGGCTGCCGGTTGGTCATCCCCAGGTAGAACTTGAGCTGGAGGACGGCGTCCTCGAAGTCCTTGCGGACCGGGGCCATGGTGAAGCCGACCTTCTTGGACCACATGGTGGCGGCGGCGTTGGCGAAGTGGATGACGGTCGACAGCGCCAGCACCACGCCGCAGAAGCGGTGGATCCAGCGGGTGCGGTCGATGCCGCCGAAGAGCTCCACCAGGCCATGGGCCCAGCTGGCCTGGTGGAACTTCTGCGGCAGGCCGGTCATGCAGAGGAGCACGAACACCGCCATGGTGATGAAGTGCTCGACGCGCTGCTGGAAGGTGAAGCGGAGGACCTGGGGGCCGTGGCTCATGCTGTTCTCCCGGCGTGTCAGCGGTTGACGACGACGCGCCAGAGGTGGAGCGCGATCTGGAGGACGAGGCCGCCCACCATGAAGGGGATCATCAGCCGGTAGAAGACCTGGACCAGCCAGACCAGCGGCGCCTTCTCCATGCTGGGCGTGTAGTGCGAGAGCCAGGCCTTGGGGAAGGACTCGCTGGCGCCGGCGTGGCAGCGGGCGCAGGTCTTCTGCAGGTTGGCCGCCATCACCGTCGACTTGGGGTCGTCGGCCTTCTGGATGTCGTGGACGCCGTGGCAGTCGGTGCAGACGGCGGCCAGCCGCTTGCCGTCCTCCTTGCGCTGGCCCTTCTGGAAGCTGGCCGACATGCCGTGGAAGTCGGCCAGGTAGGTCGACACCACCTCGGTGGAGAGGCCGTACTTCTTCATCAGCTTCTCGTCGCCGTGGCAGCGGCCGCAGACCTCGGGCGTGCGCATGGCCAGCGCGCCGTCGCGCGGGTCGGTGGTGTCGTGGGCCTTGTGGCAGTCGGTGCAGACCGGCACGTCGGGGTTGGCGGCCGAGGCGCGGCCGTGGACGCTCTTGGCGTAGATCTCGGCCTCCACCTGGTGGCAGCGGCTGCACATGGCGGAGATGCGGGTGCGGGGCTGCGCCGGGCGGGAGATGTCGTGGGCGCCGTGGCAGTCGACGCAGAGCGCCGCCTTGTCGTTCCCCTTCGACATGACCGCGTAGTGCACGCCGTCGAGGGTCTTGGTGTAGTTGGCGAAGTGGCAGCCCTTGCACTGCTCGTAGTAGGCCCGGGTGACCTCGCGGCGCGACTTGAACTTGACCTCGCCGCTGGCGTGGTCGCTGGTCTTGTCGGCGTGGCAGTCGGTGCAGCGCAGGTTCTCGCCGTGCACCGACTTGGCGAAGCGCTCCTGGTCGATGCCGAGCGGGAGCTTCTCGCCGCTGGCCAGGGTGAAGGTCTCTTTCGGGTCGGAATGGCACCCGAGGCAGTCCTCCTGCTCGGCCGGGATGGCGGCCCGGGCGCCCGTGGCCACCAGGAGAAGGGCAACCGCCCACATCATTTTTCTCATCGTGAACCCCATCCCGCGAACGGGTCGACTGCTCCGGCACTGGTCCATGCCTAACGGTGCGGCATTCCTAGCAGAGCGCGCGGAAGCGCGCCTGCGGCGAATCACCACGCGTCAAGTTGCACCAGGGGGGCCGAAGATTGATCTGGAGCAGGATCCTGCTACCTTCCGGGTCGTGCACGACCCACGCGCCATCCTCCTGGTCCGCTGCCCCGACCGCCCCGGCATCATCGCCGCCATCTCCGGCTTCCTCTTCCGCCACGGCGCCAACATCATCGACTTCGACCAGCACTCCACCGACGACGACGGCGGCGTCTACTTCACCCGGCTGGAGTTCCAGACCAGCCGCGTCGACGTCCCGGTCGAGGAGCTGCGCCAGGCGTTCGAGGCCGAGGTGGCCCGCCCCTTCGCCATGGACTGGCGGCTCTCCACGCCCACGCCGCGCCGGCGGGTCGGCATCCTGGTGTCCCGGCACGACCACGCGCTGCTGGAGCTGCTCTGGACCTGGCGGCGCGGCGAGCTCCCCGCCGAGATCTCGCTGGTGATCTCCAACCACCCCGACCTGCGCGGGGCGGTCGAGGACTTCGGAGTCCGCTTCGAGCACGTCCTCAACGGCCCCGACCGGCGCCAGGCGGCGGAGCGGCACATGGCGGGGCTGCTCGAGGGCGCCGCCGACGTGGTGGTGCTCGCCCGCTACATGCAGATCCTGTCGGGGACCTTCGTGGACCGGTTCCGCGGGCGGCTCATCAACATCCACCACAGCTTCCTGCCCGCCTTCGCCGGGGCCGATCCCTACCGGCAGGCCCACGAGCGCGGCGTGAAGATCGTGGGCGCCACCGCCCACTACGTCACCGAGGAGCTCGACGCCGGCCCCATCATCGAGCAGGACGTGGCCCGCGTCTCGCACCGCGACGAGGTCGACGACCTGAAGCGGCTGGGGCGCGACCTGGAGCGGCGCGTGCTGGTGCGCGCCGTGCGCTGGCACTGCGAGGACCGGGTCCTGGTCCACGGCAACAAGACCGTGGTGTTCGCCTAGGCCGGCCTCCGATCAGGGCCCGGCCCCGCCCTTCACCGGCCAGAGGCCCGAGGCCGCCAGGGATCCGGCCAGCAGCCCCGCCACCACCCCCAGCGAGATCCCCTGGCCGATGGGGAGCCAGGGCGCCACCAGCATCTTGGCGCCGATGAAGATCAGCACCAGCGCCAGCCCCTGGCGGAGCCGGGAGAAGCGATCGATGGCGCTGGAGAGGGCGAAGTAGAGCGAGCGCAGGCCGAGGATGGCGAAGATGTTGCTGGTGAAGACGATGAACGGATCGAGCGTGACCCCGAAGATGGCCGGGATGGAGTCGAGCGCGAAGACCACGTCGGAGATCTCGATGAGGACCAGCGCCAGCAGCAGCGGCGTGGCCACCCAGCGGCCACCCTCGCGGACCAGGAAGTGGTGGCCGTCCATCCGGCTGGTGGCGGGGATGATCCGGCGCACCAGCCGGAAGAGCGCGCTCCGCTCCGGGTGCGGCTCCTCGACCTGATGGGTGACCAGCAGCTTCAGGCCGGTGAGCCCGAGGAAGGCGCCGAAGACGTAGATGAGCCAGTGGAAGCGGGCCAGCAGCGCCGTGCCCGCGAAGATCATCGCCCCCCGGAGCACCAGCGCCGTGAGGATGCCCCAGAACAGCACCCGGTGCTGCAGGCGAGCCGGGATGGCCAGGGTGGTGAAGATCACCAGGAAGACGAAGAGGTTGTCGACCGAGAGCGACTTCTCGATGAGGTAGCCGGTGAGGAACTCCGCGGCGTGGCCGCTCCCGAACCAGTGGCCCACCAGGGCGTTGAAGGCGAGCGCCAGCGCCACCCAGACGGCGGTCCAGCCCAGCGCGCTCCTCGTCGAGATGGGCTCGTCCCTGCGGTGGAAGATGCCGAGGTCGACGGCCAGGAAGAGCAGCACCAGGCCGATGAAGCCGGCCCAGAGCGCGGGGGTGCCGATGGTCGGGGTCATGGCAGCGCCGTCAGGGCAGGGACTCATGGCCCGCTCACGTACCACCGCGGCCCGGGGCGTACCACCCTTCGGCGCCACCGAGAGGACTGGACAAACGGTTGACGATGGCGGGACGAAGCGTTAGCTCCAGTCCGTCAACCGGCCGTCATCGCTCGGCGGATTCACCCAGGGGGATGCACCCATGCTGACGCAGAAGTTCCTCGACCTGACCGCCAGCTTCGGCGCCGACTGGGTCAACTACGTCCTCATCGGCGTCTCCATCGTCGGGCTGGGCGTCTTCATCGACCGCGTGGCGTTCTACCTGCGGACCGCCGAGCGGTACCCGGCCCTGCGCGCCGCCTTCTCGGCCAGCCTCGCCGCCTCCGACCTGGACGGCGCGCTGCGCGCGGTGGAAGGCGACTCCTTCACCCGCAACGTGGTCCGGGCCGGGCTGGAGCTGGCCGCCCGCGGCGAGCGGCAGCCGGCCTCGCTCGAGCAGGCCATGCTGGGGCAGGTGTCGGAGGAGCGCGGGCGCTACGAGGCGCGCCTCTCGGTCCTCGCCACCATCGGCAACATCGCCCCGCTGATCGGCCTGCTCGGCACCGTCATCGGCATCATCGGGGCCTTCTACGTGCTGGGCAAGGTGGGGACGGTGCAGGCCTCCTCCAACTCGCTGGTGATGGCCTCCATCGGCGAGTCGCTGGTGACCACCGGCGTGGGCATCACCGTGGCGGTCCCGGCGGTGGTGGCCTACAACGCCCTCAAGGCCCACGTGAACGGGCGCCTCAAGCAGGCCGAGGCGCTGAGCCGCGAGCTGGTCGCCAACCTCCCCCGCCTCGACACCGAGGGCGGGGCGGAGGGCTAGGACCATGGCCGGGAGCTCCTGGGGCGGCGCCGGCGACGACGAGCTGATCGGCGGCGTCAACATCACGCCCATCGTCGACGTCTGCCTCACCCTGCTGGTGGTCTTCATCGTCACCGCCTCGCAGGTGGTGAACCGCTCGATGCCGGTCAACCTGCCCAAGGCGGCCTCCTCCGAGAGCGCGCCGCCGTCGATCCTGAACGTGGCCATCGCCCGGAACGGCGACGTCTTCATCAACGGCGCCCCGGCGCGGCTGCAGGACATCCCGCGCCAGGTCGAGGCGGCCCGGGCCCGCGCCGCCTCGGCCGGCGCTGGCGCCGACGTGAAGCTGGCCGGCTTCGTCTCGGCCGACGTCGACGCCCCGTACGGGAAGTTCGCCGAGGCGGTCGACCAGCTCCGCCTCGCCGGCGTGAACGACATCGCCCTCGACACCCAGCCCAGCACCCCGTGACCCCGGCCCGTCCCCGCCTCTGGCCGTCGCTGCTCGCAGCGGGAGCGCTCCACGCCGTCGCCGGCGCCTGGATCGCCACCCGCCCGGAGCCGCGCCTGCAGCCGAGGCGGCCGCCCACCACGGTCCGGCTGGTGGCCCGTGAGCGGCCGGTCCCGCCCGCCCCCGCCCCGCCCCAGCCGCCCGCGCCCGTCCCGCCGCCGCGGCTGGCCTCCAACCGGCCCGCCCCTGCGGCGCCCCGGCCCGACCGGGCCGCACCGCCGCCCACCCCGGCCGCCCCGCCGCCGCCCGGGGCGCCGCCGCCCCAGCCCCGCCGCTTCGCCGTCTCCATGGATGCGCTGGTGGCCAGCGGCCCGGGCGGGATCGCCGTCCCCACCACCACCGGCGCCACCGCCTCGCGCGGCGATCCCGGCGCGCCGGCCGGGTCCGCGGTGGGAGACAACGCCGCCTTCGCCACCCGGGCGTCGGACGTGACCGACCTGGAGCAGGCGCCGCGGCTGCTGCGCCAGCCCTCCCGGCTCGACTTGCGCGCCCTCTACCCCGAGGCGGCCCGCCGCGAGGGGACCGAGGCGGACGTCAAGGTGGAGCTGCTGGTCGACGACACCGGGGCGGTGCGCGAGGTCCGCATCCTGGAGGGGGGCGGCGGCCCCTTCGACGCGGCGGTGCAGCAGCTGGCCCGCCTGCTGGCCTTCTCCCCCGGCACCCGCGGCGGCCGCCCGGTGGCGGTGCGCTACCCCTGGACCTTCAAGTTCCGGCTGGACGAGTGAGCCACATGCCCTCCCCCCGCCCCGCGCTGGTGCTGCTCACCCTCCTGCTCGCCACGGCGGCGCGCGCCGGGCCGCCGGCGGAGCCGGAGCCGGGGCTGGCCTCGCCGCCGGTCCTCAAGCAGCTGGTGCCGGCCGTGCTGCCGCCCGGGACCGCCTTCCCCGCGCCCGAGGTGGTGGTGCTGCTGGCCATCGACGTCGCCCCCACCGGCCTGGTCGAGGCGGTGCGGATCGAGCAGGGGGCCGGTGAGCCCTTCGACTCGGCGGCCGTCGCCGCCGCGCGCGCCTTCGTCTTCGAGCCAGGGCGGCTCGCCTCCGGCGAGGCGGTGCCGGTCACGGTGGCCTTCCGGCTGCGCCTCTCGCCGCCGCCCGAGGTGCAGGCCCCGGCCCCGCCGCCCGCCCCGGTGCGCCTGGCCGGGAGGCTGCTGGAGCGCGGGACCCGCAAGCCGCTGGCCGGCGTGGTGGTGGCCGCCCGCACCGGCGGCGAGCCGGTCAAGGCCACCACCGGCGCCGACGGCCGATTCCTCCTGGTGGTGCCCGAGCCCGGCTTCACGCTGGTGGCCGTGCCGCCCGGGCACGACCGGCTGGAGATCCAGATCCAGGCCAGGGCCGGCGAGGAGCGCGACGAGACCTTCTACCTGGAGCGGTCGGGCGATGCGAACGAGACGGTGGTGAGCGCCAGCCCCGTCCGCCGCGAGATCACCCGGCAGGTGATCCCGGCCGACGAGGTGGCCAAGGTGGCCGGCACCCAGGGCGACACCCTCAAGGCGGTGCTCAACCTGCCGGGCGTGGCGCGGACGCCGTTCGGGGCCGGCCAGCTCATCCTGCGCGGCTCGGCGCCCGGCGACAGCCGGGTCTTCGTCGAGGGGCAGGAGATCCCGGCCCTCTACCACTTCGGCGGGCTGCGCAGCACCATCAGCCCGCGCTTCCTCGAGGCGGTCGAGTTCGTGCCGGGCAACTTCGCCCCCGACTACGGCCGCGCCACCGGCGGCATCATCGAGGTGCGGCTGCGCGACCCGGCCTCGGACATGGTGCGGGGCGAGGCCGGGGTGAACCTCTACGACGCCAGCGTGGCCGTCGAAGGGCCGCTGGGCGGCGGCTGGGCCGGCGGCGCCGCCTTCCGCCGCTCCTGGATCGACACCATCCTCCCGCTGGTGCTGCCCAGGGACCAGGACTTCTCCTTCGACACGGCGCCCCGCTACTACGACTACCAGTTCCTGGCGACCCGGGCGCTCGGCGGCCAGAAGCTGCGGCTGCTCTACTACGGGTCGCTCGACAAGCTGGTGGCGATCCTGAAGCGACCCGGCGACGATCCCAAGATCACCGGCGAGATCTCCTTCCGGACCATGTTCCACGCCCTGCAGGCCTCGCTCTCCGGGGAGGTGGCGCCGCGCCTCAAGCAGGAGTCCAGCCTCCAGCTCACCTACCAGCAGTTCCGCACCCAGGTCGGCCCCGAGTACTTCTTCGACCTCGACGTGCTGTCGCTCGGCCTGCGCAGCGCCTGGACGCTGGACCTGGCCCGGGGGCTGGCGCTGCGCGGCGGCCTGGACGCCACCGTCTCCGGGATCCGGATCGCCCTCGACACCCCGCGCCAGGCCGGGCCCGGGCAGCCCGGCACGCCGGCGGCCACCGCCCCGTCCCAGACCTTCAAGAAGACCACCGGGCAGCAGGAGCCGGGGGCCTTCGCCGAGCTTCGCTGGGAGCCGGGCGGCAACGTGCTGGTGCTGCCGGGGGTGCGGGTCGACTGGTACAGCCCCATCTCGGCCTGGTCCGTCGATCCGCGGCTCGGCGTCCGCTGGGAGGCCGTCCCCGGCACCACCCTCAAGGGCGGCGTCGGCCTCTTCCACCAGCCCCCCAGCCCGGAGCAGAGCGCCCCGGAGGTCGGGAACCCGCACCTCGCACCCGAGGCGGCCCTCCACACCTCGCTCGGCGTCGAGCAGCGGCTCGTCGACGGCCTGGAGGGCGAGCTGACCGGCTTCTACAAGCAGCTGCGTGACCTGGTGGTGGTCGACCCGGCCTCCGCCTACGACCCGTCGCTGCCCCGCTACGTCAACGAGGGGACCGGGCGCGTCTACGGCCTGGAGCTGATGCTCAAGGCCCGCCTTGGCGAGCGGTTCTTCGGCTGGGTCGCCTACACCTTCCAGCGCTCCTTCCGGACCGATGGCTTCGGCAAGCCCGAGCGGCCGTTCAGCTACGACCAGCCGCACCTGCTGACCATGGTCGGCACCTGGAACTTCGCCCGCCACTGGTCGGCCGGCGGCCGGCTCCGCTTCGTCTCTGGCAACCCGACCACGCCGGTCACCGGCTCGGTCCTCGACGCCAGCAGCGGCGCCTACGTGCCCACCTACGGCGCGGTCAACTCCGCCCGGCTCCCCGCCTTCTCCCAGCTCGACGTGCGCGTCGACCGGACCTGGACCTACCCGACCTGGAAGCTGGACCTCTTCCTCGACGTGCAGAACGTCACCAACCGCGGCAACGTCGAGGGGTATTCCTACAGCTACGACTACAGCCAGAAGAGCCCCGTGACCGGCCTGCCCATCCTGCCCATCCTCGGCGTCGAAGCGCAGTGGTGACCATGCCCTCCCCAGCCCGCCCCCCGCTCGCCTCCCTCGCCCCGCTGGCCGCGCTGCTCCTCGCCGGCTGCGCCGACACCTTCACGCCCGGCTCGGTCGTCGAGGACCTGCGGGTGCTGGCCATCGTGGCCGATCCGCCGGAGGTCTGGCTGCCGGCCACGCTGCCGCCGACGCCGGCCGGGCCCTTCCAGGCGGTGACGCTCCGGGCCACCACGGTGGCCCCGCCGGCCACGCCCGGCGGGCCGCCGCGCGGGCCGGCCACCGAGGCCTGGAGCTTCTGCCCCTTCTCGACCGGCGCCGCCACCGGCTTCGCCTGCGCGGTGCCGGCCTGCGAGACCGCGCTGACCCCGGCCGCCGACGGCAGCGTCACCGTCGACCCCATCGCGCTCGGCCTGGCCTGCATCGGCGGGCCGGGTGGCTCGCTCCCCGGCGCCCCTCCCGGCTCGGGGCTGCCCGAGCAGGTCGAGGTGCTGGTCCGCTACGTGGCCACGCTCGACGGCCTGAGGCGCGAGGCGGTGCAGCGGATCACCGTCCACACCACCACGCTGCCGCCCGGCCTGGACGCGAACGCCAACCCGGGCTTCTCCCTCTCCTTGGCGCCGGGCGCCGACTGCGGCGGCGCCCCCTCGGGCTGTGCCGTCGGCTCGGTCCGCCTCGACGTCGCCGTCGACCCGGGCTCGTTCCAGCTCTACCCGGCTGGCCTCGACCGGACGCTGCAGGAGGCGGTGGACGTCTCCTTCTTCACCACCGCCGGCCGGTTCCAGTACGAGAAGGGGCTCGCCACCGCCACCACGCCCACGACCTTCACCGTGCTCGACGCCACGGAGCTGGCCGGGGCCCGCGAGGCGCTGGTCTGGGCGGTGGCCCGCGACCAGCGCGGCGGGGAGGCGGTGGCCGGGCCGATGACGGTGGTCTTCTCGGTCCCTTGAGCCGCTACCAGCCGCAGGCGCGGCCGGCGTTCTGCCGCTCCAGCCAGGCGCGCAGCGGCGCGAAGTACTCCAGCAGGGCCTTGGCGTCGGCCCGCGTGCTTCCGGTCAGGACCGCGTAGGCCTCCGGCCACGGCTTCGACATGCCCAGCGCCAGCATCTGGCCGAGCTTCCGGCCGGCCGGCCTCGAGCCGTAGATGGAGCACTCGTGGAGCGGCCCCTTCCAGCCGGCGGCCTCGCAGAGCGCCTTGTGGAACTGGAACTGGTAGATGGCGGCCAGGAAGTAGCGGGTGTACGGGACGTTGGCCGGGATGTGGTACTTGGCGCCGGGGTCGAAGTCGGCCTCGCTGCGCGCCACCGGTGGCGCCACCCCCTGGTACTTCGCGCGCAGCGCCCACCAGTCCTCGTTGTACCTGGCCGGCGGCGTCTTGCCGCTGAAGACGTCCCAGCGCCACTGGTCGATGAGCCTCCCGAAGGGCAGGAAGGCGACCTTGGAGAGCGCCCGCTTCAGCTGCACGTCGATCAGCCCCTTGTCGTCCCGTGGGCAGCTCGGTGAGCAGCCCCACCTGCTTCAGGTACGCGGGCGTGATGGAGAGGGCGATGGCGTCGCCGATGGCCTCGTGGAAGCCGTCGTTGGCGCCGTTCTGGAAGAGCACCGGCAGCCCGGCGTAGGCCCGCTGGTAGTAGTTGTGGCCGAGCTCGTGGTGGACGGTGACCAGGTCCTCCTCGTTCGGCTTGATGCACATCTTGATGCGCAGGTCGGCGGAGAAGGTGACGTCCCAGGCGCTGGCGTGGCAGACCACCTCGCGGTCGCGCGGCTTGACGAGCTGGGAGCGCTCCCAGAAGGTCGCCGGCAGCGGGCTCGAAGCCCAGCGAGGAGAAGAAGGCCTCGCCCAGCTTGACCATGCGGGTGGCGTCCCAGCGCTGCGCCACCAGCGCCCCGGTCACGTCCTGCGAGGGCTGTCCCTTGTAGGGCTCGAGGTCGGGGTAGAGGTTGTCCCAGGTCTGCGCCCACATGTTGCCGAGCAGGTGGGCCGGGATGGGCTGGTGGTCGGGCACCCGCGCCTTGCCGTACTTCTTCTGCAGCTCGGCCCGGACGTAGCAGTGGAGCTGGTCGTAGAAGGGCTTCACCTCGGCCCAGAGCCGGTCGGTGTCGGCCTCGAAGTCGGCCGCCGGCATGTCGTAGCCGGCGCGCCAGAGCTCGCCGGTGTCCTTCCAGCCCAGCCCCCGCGCCCCCTGGTTGGCCAGCTCGACCAGCCGCGCGTAGAGCGGGCGCATGGGGCGGGCGACGGCGTGCCAGCCGGCCCAGGCGTCGAGCAGCTCGTCCCAGTTGCGGCTCGTGGCCAGCACGTCCTCCAGCTGGCCGAGATCGCGGCAGGGCCTCCTGCCGTCGGTGCCGCACCACTTCCCCTTGCCGTAGAGCCCGTCCAGCCTGGCGGAGATGGCCGCCAGCTCGGCCTGGCCGGCGGGGTCGGAGGGTGGCACCACCGGCAGGCCGGCCGCCAGCACCGAGGGATTGCGGAGCAGCTGCAGCTGGCGCGCCACCGCCGGCGACGAGGCCCGGGCGGCGTCGAAGCGGAGCGAGTCGCGGGTCAGCCCCGAGAGCGTGGCCAGCGCGTCGGCGTTCAGCTCGGCGGCGAGGAACTCGGTGTCGTCGGTGATGTCGGTCTGCCGGACCCAGTCGGCGGTGGAGGAACGGACCCAGGCGCGACGGAGGGCGGCATTGGCGCCATCGATGAACAGGGCGTCGGCCGGCCCGGCCTCCGGGGCCCGGGCGACCGCGGCGGGCGCGGCGTCGAGGGGGGCCGCGGCGAGGGCCGTGGCCAGCACGAGGGTCGTGATCATGTGGCTCCGAGGGGGGACGGCGGACCGGGGCGCTCAGGCGCCGCGGCGGTCGTTGGCGAAGGCGTTGGCGTGGTCGCGCGGCCCCGCCTCGGCCTGGAAGAGGGGGCACTTCTCGCAGGACCAGCTGTCCCAGTCGTGCTTCACGGCCACGTCGAGGCAGCCGTCGTAGTGGAAGCAGTAGAGGCTGCGGTGGCCCGACACGACCGTCTCGGAACGGATCAGCTGCGAGAGCGGAGACGGATGGGGGTAGAGGGTCACGGGGGCTCCCGGGCGGTGGGTGGGGACCGGACTGACCGAAAGGACGCGACAAGGTGCAGCCGACCGGCCCACCAAGGGAATACCCCCAAGGGGTCAGGCTGCGCATATCCTCGACCTCATTGAGGTATGAGGCAGGGGACCACCCGGAGCGGCGGGGAGAAGTCTCGCATGACCGAACGTCCATGTACCGCCTGTGACCTGCTCGCCGGGCGGCGGAGCGTGCCGGGCGGCCTGGTCTGGCGCGGCGGGGGCCTGGCGCTGCACGCCCTCGACGGCCCCTGCCCCATCCCGGGCTGGCTCGTGCTCACCGCCGAGCGCCACTGTCGCGCCCTCCACGACCTCGACGCCGAGGCCACCGCGCAGCTCGGGCCGATCGCCCAGCGGGTGGCGGCGGCGCAGCGGGAGGTGCTGGGAGCGGAGCACGTCTACGCCTTCGCCATCGGCGACGTGCTTCATCACTTCCACCTGCACCTGGTGCCGCGCTACGCCGCCACGCCGCAGCGGCTGCGCGGGCGCGGCGCCTTCGACGCCACGCCGGCCGACGCGGTCGGCGCTGCGGAGCTGGCCGCGGCGGCCCGGCTGGTGGGGGAGGCGCTGGGCGCGCCCGGGGTCAGCCGGCCGACGCGATGAGCGGTGCCAGGCCCTCGCGGAAGGTGGGGAAGCGGAGCGTCACGCCGAGGACCTGCCGCGTCCAGCTCGAGTCGATGCGGCGGTTCGGTCCGCCCGCCGGCCGCTCGCTGCGCGCCGGCTCGACGCCGAGCTGGCCGGCGATCCAGGCCACCACCTCGCGGCGGCGCGGCGGCGCGGCGTCACTGCCGTGGTAGGCGGCGCCCGGCTGGCCCCGGTCCAGGGCGGCCAGCACGAAGGCCACGGCGTCGTCGAGGTGGCACCAGTTCATGTAGGCGTCGTCGCCGGGGCCGAGCGCCAGGGCCCCCGAGCGGACCCGCTGCAGCACGCCAGCGCGCCCCGGCCCGTAGAGCCCGGAGAGGCGCAGCAGGCAGGCCGGCACCGCCGGCGCGGCGCCGAGGACCAGCTGCTCCGCCTCGACCAGCACCTCGGCGGTCGGGCTGGAGGGCTCGGGAGGCGTCGTCTCGACGACCAGCGAGCCATCGCGCTGGCCGAAGACCCCGGTCGAGCCGGTGTAGACCAGCCGGCTCCCGCCGTGGCGCGCCGCCGCCTCGAGCAGCGCCCGGTTGGCCTCCACGTAGGCGGCCCGGTAGCCCGCCACGGTGTCCGCGCCCGAGGACTGGCAGGCCACGGCGGCGTCGAAGGCCGGCAGCCTCGCCGCCGCGCCCGGCGCGGTGAGATCGAGGGCCAGGGGCGTGAGGCCCGGCATCCGGAGCGCCTCGACCCGGGCCGCGTCGCGCCGCAGCGCCAGCACCTGGTCGCCGCGCGCGGCCAGCGCCCGGGCCACCGCCGAGCCGAGCCAGCCCGCTCCTGCCACCAGGACGCGCATCAGCCGTGCACCTGGCGCCCGAACTCGCGCATCCAGCGCTGCTCGTCGTCGGTGAGAGGTCCCCGGTCGAGCGCGGCGAGGTTCTCGCGCAGCTGGCCCACGTCCCTGGGGCCGGTCAGCACCACGTCGACGTGGGGGCTGGAGAGGCAGAAGCGGTAGCAGTCGCCGGCGGTCATCACCGGCCCGGTCCACCCGGACGGGGCCCGGAGCAGCTTGCGCCAGGAGGTGGCGGTGTAGGCCACCACCGCCGGGTGGCGCCGCGCCAGGTGCGGGAAGATGTCGCTCTCGGCCCCCGGGTGGGCGGCGTTGTAGCGGATCATCAGCACGTCGAGCGGCGAGTCCGAGGCCAGCCTCCCGGCCCGCGGCCGGTCGTGGATGGAGACCGCCAGGGCCCGCACCGCGCCCGACTCGCGGAGCCGCACCATCTCCTCGACCATGGCCGGGGAGAAGCGCGACATGGTGCCGACCCAGTAGAGCTGCAGCACGTCGAGGTAGTCGGTCCCCAGGACCGTCCGGGCCCGATCGACGTACCTCTGCAGCTGCCCGGGAAGGTACGCCAGCGTCGGCCCGCCGGCGACCACGTACCGCTCCCGGTCGCGGCGGCAGGCCTCGCGGAGCGGGCGGGTGAACTTCCCGGCACGCGGGTTCCAGAAGACGTACTGGATCCGCTCCAGCGCCTCGGCGCAGCCCGCCTCGTCGAGGCCGTAGCTGGGCGCCAGCCCGAGCCGGTGGAGGCGCTTCCCTCCCAGCGCCCGCACCTCGCGGTGGGTGAAGTCGTCGGCCATGGCGTCACCCGCCCCGGGTCGCGGCGGCCACGATGGCCTGGGCCTCCTCGAGGATCCGCTCGAGGTGGGCCTGGTCGCGGAAGCTCTCGGCGTAGATCTTCTGCACGTCCTCGGTCCCCGAGGGGCGGGCCGCGAACCACCCGTGGGCGGTGGTCACCTTCAGGCCCCCCAGCTCGGCGCCGTTGCCCGGCGCCCGGGTCAGCCGGGCGGTGATGGGATCGCCGGCCAGGGTGGTGGCGGTGACCGCCTCGGGGGAGAGCCGCTTGAGCGCCGCCTTGACCGCCGGTGAGGCCGGCGCGTCGACGCGGCGGTAGACCGGCGCCCCCAGCTCGGCGGTCAGCTCGCGGTAGCGCTCGCCCGGGTCGCGGCCGGTGCGGGCGCGCAGCTCCGCCGCCAGCAGGTCGAGCAGGATCCCGTCCTTGTCGGTCGTCCAGGCCGTCCCGTCGCGGCGCAGGAAGGAGGCGCCGGCGCTCTCCTCCCCGCCGAAGCCGATCGATCCGTCGCGCAGCCCGGGGACGAACCACTTGAAGCCGACCGGGACCTCCACCAGCCGCCGCCCCAGCCGCAGCGCCACCCGGTCGATGAGCGCGGAGGAGACCAGGGTCTTGCCCACGCCGGCGCCGGCCGGCCAGCCCGGCCGGTGACGGAAGAGGTAGTCGATGGCCACGGCCAGGTAGGCGTTGGGATCGAGCAGCCCCGACGACGGCGTGACGATGCCGTGCCGGTCGGAGTCGACGTCGTTGCCGAAGGCCAGGTCGAACCGGTCCTTCAGGGCGATGAGGCCGCTCATGGCGTAGCGCGACGAGCAGTCCATGCGGATCCGCCCGTCGTGGTCGAGCGGCATGAAGCCGAAGGTGGGATCGAGCTCGGGGCGGGTGACGGTGAGGTCGAGCCCGAGCGCGTCGGCGATGGGCCCCCAGTAGGGGAGGCTGGCCCCGCCCATGGGGTCCACCCCCAGCTTCAGCCTGGCGCCGCGCAGCACCTCGAGGTCGAGCACGGCGCCGAGGTCGCCCACGTAGGGCCGGACGTAGTCGCGCGCCGAGGTGGTGGCGGCGGCGCGGGCGCGCGCGAAGGGGATCCGCTTCACCTCGCGGTTCCCGCCTTCCAGGAGCCGGTTGGCCCGCTGCTCGATCCAGCCGGTGGCGTCGGTGTCGGCCGGGCCGCCGTGGGGCGGGTTGTACTTGATGCCGCCGTCCTCGGGCGGGTTGTGGCTGGGCGTGATGATGAGCCCGTCGGCCAGGTGGGTGGTCCGGCCGCGGTTGTGGCCGAGGATGGCGTGGGACAGGACCGGCGTCGGGACCGGGGTGCTCCCCTCGGAGACGATCACGGTGACGGCGTTGGCGGCCAGCACCTCCAGCGTGGTCCGCTCGGCCGGCTCGGAGAGCGCGTGCGTGTCGCTGCCGAGGAAGAGCGGGCCGTCGATCCCCTGCCCGGCCCGGTACTCCGCCGTGGCCTGCGCCACCGCCGCGAGGTGGGCGTCGTTGAAGCTGCGCCTCAGCGCGCTGCCGCGGTGTCCGGAGGTGCCGAAGGCGACCCGCTGCGCCGGGAGCGCGGGATCGGGGGCCTCGTCGGCGTAGCGCCGGCGCAGGTCGGCGACGTCGACGAGCTGGTCACGGGGAGCCGGCTGGCCGGCGAGCGGGTGGGCCATGCCGAAGAGTCTAGCCTGCCGCCTCAGCCAGGTGGGGCCAGCGGGTCGGCCTCACCTGGGAGAGGCAGGCGTGAGAGGACCAGCCGGAGGAGCAGGTAGAGTCCGAGCCCCGCCACCGGCGCCAGCAGCCCCCAGGCCGCCAGCGCCCGCAGGTTGTCGCCGAGGTAGCGCCCCACCGTCCCGATCGGGTCGGCGGCCAGCTCGGACTGCAGCTGGGCCAGGCTGAAGGTGAGGGCGGGGCGTCCGAAGAGCCGGGCCCCGGCCTGGAAGGCGGGGACGAAGAGGACGAGCTGGGCCGGGTAGGCCGCGTAGTTGGCGAGCTGGATGGCGGGCTGGTTGAGGCGGAGCGCCACGGCCACCGCCGCGCAGAGCCCGGTGGTCACGCCCAGCACGGGGACCACGCCGATGACCAGCCCGAGCGTGAGGGCCAGCGCCAGCCTCGATGGGGACACCCCCTGGGTCAGCTGGGCCTGGAGCGGGACCAGGACCCGGTTGCGGAAGACGTGGCGCACCAGGAGGCATTAATCCCGCGGCGCGGGCGCCGCCAGCCTCCTAGATCCGCGGTGACGCGGCCCACCCGGGCCGCCATCCGAGGAGGAGGCCATGAAGATCGGCGTGCTCGGTTCCGGGGTGGTCGGGCAGGTGCTGGCCGACGGGTTGCTCAAGCACGGCCACGAGGTGATGCGCGGCTCGCGCGACCCGGGCAAGCTGCAGGCCTGGCGCGACCATGCCGGCCCACGCGCCCGGGCCGGCACCTTCGCCGAGGCGGCCGGCTTCGGCCCGCTGGTGGTGCTGGCGGTGAAGGGGACCGGGGCGGTGGCGGCCGTCGAGGCCTGCGACGGCGCCCTGGGCGGCAAGGTGGTCCTCGACGCCACCAACCCCATCGCCGAGGCGCCTCCCGTGAACGGCGTGCTCCAGTTCTTCACCGGCCCGGGCGACTCGCTGCTGGAGCGGCTCCAGGCGCGCGTCCCGGCCGCCCGCTTCGTCAAGGCCTTCTCCTGCGTCGGCAACGCGCTGATGGTGGACCCCAGGCTGCCCGGCGGCCCGCCCACCATGTTCATCTGCGGCAACGACGAGGCGGCCCGGCGCCAGGCCGCCACCCTGATCGAGCAGCTGGGCTGGGAGGTCGAGGACCTCGGCACCGCCGAGGCGGCCCGGGCCATCGAGCCGCTCTGCATGCTCTGGTGCATCCCCGGCTTCCGCCAGAACCGGTGGATGCACGCCTTCAAGCTCCTGCGAGCGCCTCCGGCCGGCGGCTGAGGCCCCGGGACGCCGGGCCGGCCCGGCGGTCCCTCAGTCGCCGGCGGCCGACAGCGTGAACCCCCGGACCTCGGGGAGGCTCCGCACCGCCGCGCCGAGCCGGGACAGGTTGGCCGGGTCCAGCGTGCGGACCGACATCCGGTACTCGAAGGTCCCGTCATCCGGGTCGAGCCCGTAGGCCAGGTTGAGGATGGTGAAGCGGTGCTCGGAGAGGAGCCGCCGCACGTCCTCCTCCGCGGTGGCGCCGTCCCGGGCGACCCGCAGCGCGCACTGCGCGTACACCTGGGCCGGCAGGCGGTTCTCGATCTGGCGGAAGACCGAGAGCACGCCCAGCGTGAGCAGGGTGGCGAGCGCGCCGGCCGCGTAGAACCCCACCCCCATCAGGATCCCGATGGCCGCCGTGGTCCAGATGGACGCGGCGGTGGTGAGGCCGCGGACGGTCAGGCCCTCCTTGAAGATGACGCCGGCGCCGAGGAACCCGATGCCGGTCATGATGCCCTGGGCCATCCGCGTCGGGTCCATGCGGATGGCCTCGTTGACCGAGAGCCACCGGGCCTGGAGCAGGGTGACGAGCATCAGCATGCTCGACGCCATGGCCACCAGGGCGTGGGTCCGGAACCCGGCGGCGCGGCCGTGGAAGCTGCGCTCGATGCCGATGATCCCGCCGGCGGCCAGCGCGGCCAGCATGTGCAGGGCGAACACCCCGAGCGAATCCGGCATCGGTCCCCCTTCAGAGATCCCAGAGCGAGGCGCCGCGGCGGACGTAGCCGCGCTCGGCCGCCAGCCCGTCCAGCGCCAGGGTGGGCCAGTCGGCGAGGAAGACCGCCTCCTCGCCCTCGCCGGTGTAGACCTTCAGGTAGCCCTTGCAGGCCTCGCAGACGTCGAGCCGCAGCCCCGCGGCCCCCCTCGACTCCAGCCGGGCCCGCCGCCCGGTGTCGCGGTTGCCGCAGTGCGGGCACCCGGGCGGCGCGTCCCTCCAGCGCGAGGTGCAGCAGCCGCAGACCAGCGTCCGCAGGCCGCCCCGCGCCTGCGCCATCATGGGGAGCGCCCCGCAGAGCGGGCAGGTGGAGCGGCCCCAGCGGTGCCCGTTCCGCCAGGCCGCGAACGGCTCGAGGACCGGCGCCAGCAGCCGCCCGAAGCACTTCCAGGCCAGGAGCTGCAGCAGCGCGGCCTGGACCGGCGCCGATGGCGGGCTGGCCCCGGCCAGGAGCCAGCGGATGGCCTCGACGCGCGCCTCGGGCCGGGCCAGCACGGCGCGGACCTCCTTCATGCCCTCGGCCAGCGGGGCCGGGAGCGCGACCTCCACCACCCGCTCGCTGGCCGGCCCCAGCAGCTCGGCCGCCGCGGCCCGCAGCGGGGCGCCGTGGGACTCCCCCAGCAGCAGCGGCACGCCGTTCTCGTGCTCGGCCAGGTGCTCGCTCCAGGCCGGCAACGCCAGCGCCGGCACCGGCACGGCCTCGGCGGCGGCGCGAACCTGCGCCTCGAAGTGCGCCAGCGGCACGAGGAACGGGTTCTGCTGCAGCCAGCGCTGCAGCGCGGGGGCCATGGGCTTCAGCCGCTCCCTGGTGTTGGGCGTTTCCATCGTGGGCACGATACAATCGCACGACATGGCACTTCCCGGGCAGCCCCTCGTCGCCGCGCCTCGCCGCGCTCCTCGCCTGCCTGGCCCTCGGCGCGTCCTGGCCTGGGCTGGCACGGGCGGCCCCGCCGCCGCCGACCCGGCTCCGCCCCAACCCGCTGGTCTCGCTGGGCGCCTGGACCGCCGGCTCCGGGCCCGACACCATCCGGCTGGTGGACGGCCGCTTCCGCGGTGCGTCCTGGGGGGGCGGGCACCCCTCCGAGTCGCGGCCGGCCTGGGCGGCCATCCGCCTGCAGCGCCCCTACCGCAGGCTGCTGCTCAGCTGGACCTCCTCGCACAACCACGACTACTTCGAGCAGTTCTACGGGGCCCCGCGGGACTACCGCATCGAGACCAGCCCCGACTCGACCGACGGCCAGGATGGCCACTGGACGCAGGCCGTGGAGGTGAAGGGGAACCCGGTCCGCAGCCGTGCCCACGCCGTCCCCTTCGAGGGCCAGCGCTGGATCCGGATGGTGGTGACCCGGCTGCCGCAGGAGGTGAACCCGTGGGGGCTCTTCCTCGACGAGATCGAGCTGTTCGACCTGAGCGCCGGCGGCGACGACATCTGGGTCTTCCTCGGCGACTCGATCACCGCCGGGGTCTTCGACCGGGCCGACGAGCGGCGCCCGTCGTTCGCCGACAGCGTGGCGGCGCTCCACCCCGGGTACACGCCGGCCATGATCGACGCCGGGCTGCCCCGGCTGCGCAGCTGGGAGGCCATCGACAAGGTCGACGAGGTGCTGGCCCTCAACCCCGACGCCGCCGTGGTGGCCATCACGCTCGGCTCCAACGACGGCGACCTCGACAAGCTGCGCGCCGCGCTGGGCGGGATCATCGACAAGGTGCAGGCGGCCGGCAAGATCCCGCTGCTCTCCCGCATCCCCTTCCAGACCAAGTACGACCAGGACTACGTGGCCGTGAAGAACCAGGTGATCGACCAGCTGATCCGCGAGCGCGGGCTGCTCCCCGGCCCCGACCTCTACGGCTGGTTCAAGGCCCGCCCCGATCGCCTCCACGACGGCCTGCACCCCGACGGCCCCGGCTCGGTCGACATGAGCCGGGAGTTCGCGCGATCCGCCGCGCCGCTCTACCCCCCGTAGCCCCGGGCGCCTCGAAAAGGGGGGCCTCGCCTGGAGCCTTTCCTTGCACCGGCGCAGCCCGGGTGAGAGTGTGCGGCGCATATGAAGCGTGAGAGCCACGATCAGCGCATCGCCCTGTTCATCGACTTCGAGAACCTGGTCACCCGCACCGGCCACTCGGCCGACAACTTCGACCTCCAGCCGGCGCTCGACACCCTGCTGGAGAAGGGCAAGGTGGTCTTCCGCCGCGCCTACGCCGACTGGACCCGCTTCGCGGCCGCCACGCAGCGGCTCCACGACAAGGGGGTGGAGCTGATCGACGTGCCCCCCTCCACCCGCGCCGGCAAGAACGGCGCCGACGTCCGGCTGGTGATCGATGCGCTGGAGCTCTGCTACCTGCGCGAGCACATCGACACCTTCGTGCTGGCCTCCGGCGACTCCGACTTCTGCCCGCTGGCCTACAAGCTGCGCGAGAACGACCGGACCGTGATCGGCATGGCGGTGAAGGAGGCCACCAGCCCGCTCTTCGTCAAGGCCTGCGACGAGTTCATCTACCTGCGCGCCCCGGGCAAGCGGCGCGAGGCCAACGAGCCGCCGCGGGAGAAGGCCCCGGCCAAGGAGAAGGTCATCCCGGAGATCGCCAGGGAGGCGACCGCCGCGCTGCTCTCCAAGGCCACCTCGCCCATCAACCCGTCGGCCATCAAGGCGGCCATCGTGCGCCGCGAGCCGGACTTCGACGAGCGCGACCACGGCTTCTCCTCCTTCTCGCGGCTGCTGGAGGCCATGGAGGTGGCCGGGCTGCTGCGGCGCGAGCAGGGGGCCAAGGGGCAGTGGTACGTGCTGCCCCCGGCCGAGACGGCGTAGGCCTCCGGACGGGGTGAGGCCGATCGGCGCGCCGTGACGCACCGTGACGGCCTGGTGACCGGGCTCTGGCAACATGGGTCGCCAGGAGAGCCCCACGATGACCCGCCTGCCCGTCCATCGCTTCCCCGACCGGACCCTCCCCGCCCAGCTGCTCCGCACCGTCCGCGACGCCGGCGGGAAGCCCTTCATCCACTTCTTCGAGCCGGACCGCCCCGCGGCCCCGCCCCGGCTGGTCACCTACGCGGCCTTCCGCGACCTGACGGCCCGGGCCGCCGGCTTCCTCGAGGCGGCCGGGCTCGCACCCGGCCAGCGCGTCCTGCTGCTGGCCGAGAACTCGCCGGAGTGGCTGGCGGTGTCGCTGGCGGCGCAGGCGCTGCGCGCCGAGCCGGCCGGGCTCTTCTCGGTCCTCTCGGCCGAGGCCTGCGCGTCGATCGCCCTGCGGGTCAAGCCGCGCATCGCCTACGTCTCCAGCGAGGCGCAGTGGCGGAAGCTGGCGCCCGCCGCCGCCGGCCTCATGGCCGCCGGGCTGCGCGCCGTCCTCTCGCACCAGCCGCTCCCGGCCGACACCCTGCCGGCCGGCCTGCGCGCGGCGACGGTGGCCGAGGCGCTGGGCGAGGGCGCCACCCCGCTGGCCGACTTCGACGCCCGGGCCGCCGCGGTGACGCCGGAGGATCCCTTCCTCCTCCTCTTCACCAGCGGCACCACCGGCCGGCAGAAGGGGGTCCGGCTCGCCCAGCGCACCATCACCGCCGCCATCGACTGCGGTGCCGCCGGCTGCGAGACCACCGCCGAGGATCTCGGCATCCACCTGCTCCCCTTCGGCCACGTGGCCGGCCACGACCAGCTCTGCCTGGCGCTGGCCCAGGGCCACGCCCTCCTCATGATCGCCCGCAAGGAGGACCTGCCCCGCGCGCTGGCGCTCTCGCCCACCTACGTCTTCTCGGTGCCGCTGGTCTACGAGCGGATCCGCGCCCAGGCCCTCGGCGCCGTCGAGCGGATGCCCTGGCCCTTGCGCCACCTCCTCTCCGCCGGGCTGCAGGCCGGAGAGCGGGTGCGGGTGGACGGCTCGACCTCCCTCGGCGACCGCCTGCTGGGCGCGGTGGCCTCGGCGCTGGTGGGCGGCAAGGTCCGGCGCGGGCTGGGCGGCCGGGTGCGCGGCCTCTTCTCCGGCGGGGCGCCGGCGGCGGCGGCGCTCTTCCGCTTCTTCGAGGGGCTGGGCCTCCCGTTCATCGAGCTCTACGGCATGACCGAGACGGCCGGGCTGATCTCGATGAACCCGTTCAGCGGCCCTCGCCGGGCCGGCTCGGTCGGCCTCATCACCCCCGACCACGAGGTGCGGCTGGCCGACGACGGCGAGCTGCAGGTGCGCGGCCCGCTGCTCCTCACCGGCTACCTGGAGCCGGAGGACAACGCCGGCGCCTTCACCGAGGACGGCTACTACCGGACCGGCGACATCGCCCGCCTCGATCCCGACGGCTCGCTCTGGATCACCGGCCGCAAGAAGGCCCTGATGGTCCTCTCCACCGGGAAGAAGATCGCACCCGAGCCCGTCGAGCTGGCCATCGCCTCGACCCCGCCCTTCCAGGGGGCGGTGCTGCTCGGCGAGGGGAGACCCTTCGTGACCGCCGCGGTCTTCGTGGCCCGGGAGGACCTGGCGCGGCTGGAGGCCGCGGGCCGCGCGTCGCCCGAGGCGCTGCTGGCGTCGCTGCAGGGGGCGCTGGCCGGCTTCTCGGCCCACGAGCGGCCCAAGAAGGTGCTGCTGGTGGAAGGCGCGCCGACCGACTACCCGGACCTGGTGACGCCGACGCTCAAGGTGAAGCGCGACGCCCTCGGCGCCTTCCTCGGCGGCCGGATCGCCGCGCTCTACGCCTGATCGCCGCCGCCCGGCGGCGTCCAGCCGGGCCGGTGGCGCGGGCTGTGCCGCTGGCCTCGCGCGCAGGCCACCTGCAGCTCCACGGCGCGGCGGAAGGCGGCCCGCAGCGGCGCGTACCGGCGGGGGTCCTGCTCCAGCGCCGAGAGCGCCTCGGCCACCGCGTCGATGGTGGCGAGGTGCCCCTCCTCCGGCTCGCGCCTCAGGCCGCCGTAGCCGCTCGGCGCCGCGTCCTCGATGCCGATGCGTGGCAGGGCCGCGACCGACGGGTTGGCGCGCAGCATCTTCTGCGCCTGGGGCCAGGTGGCGTCGATGACCACCAGGGTGGCGGGCGGCGCGGCGGCGAGCCGGCTGGCGGGGGTGGCCCCGTCCCCAGGGAAGAGCAGCGCCGTGCCAGGAGCGGCGCACAGCGCCTGGAGGCGCGGGTGGTCCCCGAAGCGGATCCCCCGGTAGAGCTCCGAGCCGGCCAGGGCCACGTGGGTCAGCCAGGCCGAGCAGATGGCCAGGCGGGCCTCGCGCGGGTGCTGCAGGATCACCACCCGCGTCCGCGGCGTCAGCGTCGGCAGCAGGTCGCAGACGCAGAAGCCCTCCGGCCTCAAGCAGCGGCGGCAGACCGGGCGCACGGCCGGAGCTCAGCGCTGGACCAGGAAGACGCCGGCCGCCAGCAGGACCACCCCGGCCAGGCGCCCCGGCGTGACCTCCCGGGTGGCCAGGCCGAGCGCCCCGACGTGGTCGAGCAGCAGGGCCGAGAGCAGCTGGCCGGCCAGGATCAGCGCCAGGGAGGTGGCCACGCCGAGCCGCGGCGTGAGCACCACGGTGGAGAAGACGAAGAAGGCGCCCAGGGCCCCGCCGGTCCAGGTCCACCAGGGCGCGCGGGCCACCTGCGCCGCGGTGGGGAGCGCCACCCGCTGGACCAGCAGGACCGCCGCCATGGCGACGAAGCCCACGCCGAAGTTGACCAGCGTGGCCCACTCCGGGCGGCCGAGGTGCTGGCGCAGGGCGGAGTTGAGGCTGGCCTGGACCGGGATCCCGGAGCCGGCCGCCAGGCCGAGCAGGACGAGCAGGAGGGTCTCCATGCCGCCCTTCTACCCCACCCCGCCGGCCGCCGACATCCGGCGCCCCCTCCCCCACGGGGGCCGGTGCGCCCACCCTTTTGATGGTGCACTTGTCAGCCCCTTTCTGTAGGGTGCGCCGCCGTCCACTTCCAACCGAGGAACGCATGCCCCTTCATCGCGTGAAGTCGTCCGCCGCCCGCCTGCTGGCCGCCCTCTCGCTCGCCGCGCTGCTGGCCCCCGCCGCCGCCCAGGCCGAGTTCGGGACCACCAACTTCCAGCTGCTGCAGGGCTTCAACTTCAACGACAACCTGCTCGGCTACAACACCAGCGACGGCAACATGACCACGGTCACCATCAACCACTTCCACACCTGGTCGCTGCGGCGACAACTTCGTCTTCGTCGACATCTACCGCGGCAAGTTCCTCAACGCGGACGACTCCCCGAGCGCCAACCGCTCCCTGGTCTACACGGAGTGGCACCCGCGCCTCTTCCTCAACAAGCTGGGGGCGCCCACCGGCGGCTTCATCAAGAACTGGGGCGTGGCCGGCGAGATCAACGCCAGCAGCGGCTTCTACGCCTACCTGATCGGCGGCGGCCTCGACATGGCCATCCCGGGCTTCCAGGTGGCCGGCCTGAACCTCTACTTCCGCTCCGACTACGTGAACGCCGGCGGCACGGCCGTGTACACCAACACCTGGCAGGTCTCGCCCTTCTGGGACATCCCCTTCAAGATCGGCCCGACCAGCTGGGACTTCTCCGGCTTCGTCGACATCACCACCAACCACGACAAGAAGATCGACATCATGGCGCAGCCCGAGCTGCTCCTCGACGTCGGCACCTTCGCCGGGGCCCCGGGCAGGTTCCAGGTCGGCGTCGAGTGGTACATCCACAGCTACGAGAACCTGGCCTTCCTCGGCGGCGGCACCAAGACCGTCTCGGCGCCCCAGGTCATGATCCAGTGGACGCCCTTCACCCAGTTCGTCCCGTAGCCCGCCGTCACCCCTGACCGTCCCCTGGCGACCATCGGCCCGTCCGGTGGTCGCCGCTTCACATCCACGCCTTCACCACGCCAAGGACCGACCATGGCCACGCCGCGGACCATCCAGATCGAGGAGCGCGTCCCGCTCCTGCAGTCCATCCCGCTGTCGCTCCAGCACCTCTTCGCCATGTTCGGCGCCACCGTGCTGGTGCCCCTGCTGGTGGGCCTGCACCCCTCGGTGACCCTCTTCACCAGCGGCGTCGGCACCCTGCTCTACATCCTCATCACCAAGGGGAAGATCCCCGCCTACCTGGGCTCCTCCTTCGCCTTCATCGCGGCCATCGCCTCCATCACCCACGCCTCCTTCGGCGTGCCGTCGAGCGACGAGGCCATCGCCCTGGCCATGGGCGGCTGCGTCGTGGTCGGGCTGATCTACGTCGCCGTGGCCGCCGCCATCGGCGCCTTCGGCTCGGGGTGGATCAACAAGCTCCTGCCGCCGGTGGTCATCGGCCCGGTGGTGATGGTCATCGGCCTCGGCCTGGCCCAGGTGGCCGTGGCCATGGCCACCACCGGCAGCGGCGTCCCCTCCAACGTGTTCAAGCCCGAGCTCTTCCGCGGCGACTACTTCGCCGTGGCCATGGCGGCGCTGGTGATCGCCATCCTGGCGGCCCAGTTCCTCACCGGCTTCCTCGGCGTCATCCCCGTCCTGATCGGCGTCGTCGGCGGCTACCTGGTGGCGGCCCTGGCCGGGCAGGTGAAGTTCGACGCCGTGGCCTCGGCCGGCGTCTTCGCCGTCCCGCACTTCGTGCTGCCCCGCTTCGACCTCGGGGCCATCATCCTGCTCGCCCCCATCTCGCTGGTGGTGATCACCGAGCACATCGGCCACCTCATCGTCACCAACAACGTGGTCGGGCGCGACCTGGTCAAGGACCCGGGCCTGCACCGCTCGCTGGCCGGTGACGGCGTGGCCACCATGTTCTCCGGCCTGCTGGGCGGCCCGCCCAACACCACCTACGGCGAGAACATCGGCGTCATGGCGGTGACCCGGGTCTTCTCCGTCTGGGTCATCGGCGGCGCGGCCGTCATGGCCATCGCCATGTCCTTCCTCCCCAAGGTGGGCGCCCTCATCGGCTCGATCCCGGTCCACGTCATGGGCGGCATCTGCATCCTGCTCTTCGGGATCATCGCCTCGGCCGGCGTCCGCATGATGGTGGAGGACCGGACCGACTTCTCGCAGAAGCGGAACCTGATCATCGCCTCGGTCATCCTGGTGATCGGCATCGGCGGCGCCAAGATCCACATCGGCGGCACCGAGATCGGCGAGATGTCGCTGGCCACCTACGTGGGCGTGCTGCTCAACCTGATCCTGCCCAGGCACGCGCCCGCCGACGGCGCCGCGGTGGTGGCGGGGACCCAGCCGGACGCTTGATGGTGCTGGCGCCGGCTTCGATGGCTGGCAGCCAGTCCGCAAGCCCCGGTGCCGCGCCTTCATCGGGGCCGATGGGCCTGGCCGCCGACCTCGGCACGGTGGCGCGCCGCCGCGCAACCGGCCGCCGCCGGCCGGGGCGCGCGCCGCGCAGCCGCCAGCCGCCGGGGCGTCCGCGGCACCGCCCTGGCGAGCGGGCGCGCCGGAGGCGCGCCGAGCGCCCACGCGCCGGTGCGCCCTGGTGCGGGTGCCACCAGAATCCGGGCCGACGCGACTAGACGAACGCGTTGTTCATGATCTCGCCGAAGCCGCCGCCGCCCGGGACGATGTACTGGTGGTCGTCGAGGCCGCGCTCCTCGGCCCAGCGGGATCCCGGGATGGTGTCGAGCACGTCCGGCGCCGAGAGGCCGCGGTCGACGCGGAGGGCGTAGACCAGCACGTCGGGGTGGGCCGTGGTCATGGTCTTCAGGTACTCCGGCGTCACGATCAGGTGCATGTTGATGATGCGTTTGGGCGTCCCCGGGACCTTCTTCTTGTAGGTGTCGATGGCGGTGGCCAGCGAGCCGCCGGTGGCGCCCATGGGGTCGGGGAAGAGCAGGAAGGCGTTGTCGATGTCGCCGCCGATCTTCATGCCGCCGATGCCGGCGCCCACCACCTGGTCGTGGTCACCCAGCATGCGGCTCATGATGATGTGGTCCTGGCGGACCAGCGACGGCTCGAGCGTCTCGTTGAGCAGGTCGTAGGCCACCTGCGAGGGCACGGCCCCGGCGCGGGCGATGTTGACGGTGACCACCCGGACCTCCCGGTCCACCACCTCGCCCTCGAAGATGGCCCGGGGCGAGGAGTCGATCATGCGGGTGGGCACCGAGATCCGGCGGCGCGGGAACTCGGCGGCGATCACGGTCCGGACCAGGTCCTCGTAGAGGATGCGGACCAGCCGGTTGATGTTGGGCTGCACCGTCTCCTTGGCGCAGAGGGTGGCGAGGTGGCCGAGCAGGAAGGGGTTGGCCAGGATGCGGACGTTCGAGCCGTACCGGTGCTCGAGCTCGCTGGGGCGGTAGGGGCTGGTGACGTAGGCGCGATTCTCTCATGGCGCGCAGCATACCTCCGGCGCCCGCCACGGCAGGCCCGGAAGTCGCCCGACGCCGAACGACCGTCAGGCGAGGCGGAGGCGGAGCAGGCGCTGGCCGAGCAGGGCCCCGGCCGCGACCAGCAGGACCAGCGGCAGCACGTGGCCCACCGCCAGGTGGGCGGGCCCGGCCAGCGGGCACCAGGCCTCGACCACCACCGCCGCCCAGGACCCGGCCACGGCGCCCAGCGCCCCGCCAAGCAGCCACGGCCGGCTCGGGACGAAGCGTGGTGCGAGCCTGAGCAGGGCCGCGAAGGGCCAGGGCGCCGACGCCGCGGTGAGCGCGAAGCAGCGCCAGCCGAAGCGGGTGAAGGGGTCGTCGTAGGTGGCGTGCCAGGCCAGCAGCCAGGCGGCCACCACCAGCGGGACGCCGAGGGCCACGCCCAGCAGCCGCGAGGCCGGCGGCGGCAGCATCGCGCGGCGGGAGGGCAGCGCCAGCCACGTCGCCGTCACGGCCAGGGCGACCATGCCCACCACCACCCACTCGCCCACCTCCGGCGGCCGGCCCACGGCATTGGAGGGGCCGCCCCAGAGGAAGAGGACCCCGGCCAGGGAGAGGGCGGCCAAGGCCGCTGCGGCCCAGCCGGTCAGTCGCGGCTCCGTGCGCCGCGGCGAGGGCCGGGCCCGGACGGCCTCGAGCACGCGGTCCTTGACTGAGGAGGGGAGCGTCATGGCAGTCCCTGGCGCCGGGCATCGGCGTGGCGAAGCGCCTCGGTGGCGCGGTGGATCCGGACCTTCACGTTGCCCGGGGTGATCCCGAGCACCTGGGCGGCCTCGGCGACGGAGAGCCCCTCCAGCTTGACGAGACAGAAGGCCTCCCGGTGGGGGGCGGGCAGCCTGCGGAGCTCGAGCTCCAGCTCCGCCTCGCGGCGCCGGCCGTCCAGCGCCTCTTCCGGGGACGGGCCGTCCCCGCCCCCGTCGGCGCCGCAGGCCACGGCCAGCCGCGCCTGGACGGCGCCGTGGCGGTGGCCGTCAATGAGGATTCGCCGCACGATGGCATAGGCCCACGGCAGCACGGCGGCCCCCCGGACGAAGCGGGCGCGGGCGCAGTGAATCTGCAGGAGGGCCTGCTGCACCGCGTCCTCGGCGGCCACGCGGCCGCGGGTCTCTCTCAGGGCGAAGCGGTACAGGCGTGGGGCCAGCTCGTCGTAGAGCGTCTCGAAGGCCGCCGGGTCACCATCGGCGTACCGCTCCATCGCCAGGTCAGCGCGGGAGCGCTCGTCCGCAGCGGCGTCGGCCACCATCAGCCCCCCGAGGCTCCGCGCCAGCGTCACATGGCTCCCTTCGAGTGCCAGTACGTGCGAGCCCAAGGGGAGTTACACGCGAGCCAGGTGGCCCCGCCACCCGGAGTCCGATGGCCCGGATGGGGCCTTCGCCGGACGCCGGGGCAGCGGATCGATCGGCTCCGGACCGAGCTGGATCGGTTCGATCCGCAGCAGGACGCCCCGTCCAAGGGCCACGGTGGCGCAGCCAATCGCCAGGGCCAGGTCGGCGGGCTGCCAGCCCGAGCCAGCGGCGCCGGAGCTCGCCATGACGGCCAGCACCGCCCCGGCCAACGGGCTGAGCCCCGGCCAGAATCGGGTCACCGAGGGGATCACCAGCGACAGCGCGGCCGGCACCACGATCAGCCCGGCCACCCCGGGGACGGCCGCAGCCGGCGCGAGGTGGAGGCGCAGCAGATCGGCCTCGGGCAGGCTGGCCTCGAGCAGCCCGAGCAGGAAGAAGGTGGCGGCCAGGCTCCACTGCAGGGTCCAGAGGGCGGCGGCGGCGTGGCGACGGTTCATGGCGAGGCTCCTCTCGCCCGGAGGTACGGGCCGGCCCGACCCGGGTTACGAGGGGCCCCGGCTGCCCGGGGACAGGGCCGGTGGCCGTGCCGTACAGTGGCCTGACATCTTCCGGGGCCCCAAGCCCCGAGGGGCTCCACGATGACCGATTCGGCTCGACAGGCGCTGGTGGGGCTGCGCGACCCGACCACCATGCAGTGGTACGTCATCCCCCTGCTGGCGATGGTCTTCCTCGTGTACGCCGGCGAGGTCAAGGCGGCGCGCAAGTCCGGGCAGTGGGACGCGGTCATCGCCGGCGCCACCATCTTCTCGGCCGACTTCCTCAACGAGACGCTCAACGGCTGGGTCTTCGCCCTCTCCGGCTACAGCGCCCTCTGGCTGACCCCGGGTCCGACGGCGCTCCGCACGCTGGTGGGCTGGAACATCGAGATCATGTTCATGTTCGCCATCCTCGGGATCATCTACCACCGCACCATCGCCGAGGACCCGGCGGCGCGCCTCCTCGGGCTGCCCGACCGGTGGTTCTGGGCCCTCGGCTACGCGGCGGTGTGCGTGGCGGTCGAGGCCTTCCTCAACCGCGGCGGCCTGCTGGTCTGGGAGTACCGCTGGTGGAACCTGGGCCCGCTGGCGCTGCTGCCCATCTTCGTGTTCGGGTACCTCTGGTTCTTCCTGGCCGCCAGGTTCGCCGTCGAGCGCCCCACCCTGCGGGCCAAGGTGGCCGTGCCGGTGGTGCTCTCCGGCGCGGCCATCGCGCTCAACGTGGTGGGGCTCGGCCTCCTCGGCCTCACCTACTGACCACGGGAGGGCCCATGAACGACGACTGCCTCTTCTGCCGGATCATCGCCGGGCAGGTTCCGGCCGAGCGGGTGTACGAGGACGGGGATGCGCTCGCCTTCCTGGACATCATGCAGGCCGCGCGGGGGCACACCCTGGTCGTCCCCAGGGTCCACGCCGCCTCGCTCCCCGAGCTCCCCGACGCCGCCGCCACCGGGCTCTTCCGCGCCGTGAAGGCGGTGATGGGGAAGATCGACCGGGCGCTGTCGCCCCTGGCGTTCAACGTCGGCTGGAACCACGGCCTGGCCGCCGGCCAGCACGTCTTCCACCTCCACGTCCACGTCCTCCCGCGCTTCACGCCGGGCGGGATGGGAGTGCAGGCGCTGGGCATCAGCGAGGGCGGCGGGGGCGACCGGGAGCAGCTGGCCCGCCTCGGCACGGCCATCCGAGGCGCCTGAGGCCGCTCACCGGGCCCGGACGCGGACGCCGTCCGCCACCTGGTCGCCGGGGTGGATGATCACGGGCACCCCGGGCTCGAGGCCGCCGGCCAGCGACGGCCAGGCCGCCGGAGCGGCCGGCCACCTCGACCCGATGCAGGCGGGCCCGGCCGCCGTCCACCAGGAACAGGGCGTCGCCGCCGGCGGCGCTGAAGAGGGCACTGGACGGCACCCGCACGGCGTCGGCGTGCTCTCGCACCACCACCGCCACGTCGGCGGCGTAGCCGTCGCCGAGCGCCTCCCACCCCGGGCCGCTCGGGTCGAGCAGCACGTTCACGCGCTGCTCCTCGACGCCGAGCGGGGAGACCTTGGTGAAGGCCCCGGGCTCGACCAGCCGGACCCGGCCCTCCAGCGCATGGCCCTGGCCCCAGCCGGTGAGGCGTGCCGCCTGCCCCGGCCGGACCCGGACCGCGTCGGCGGTGGGCAGGTCCACCACCATCTCCAGGGCGGAGAGGTCGCCCACCTCGAGGAGCGGCGTCCCGGCCGCCACCGGCCCGCCGCTCTCGCGCAGCACCCGCAGCACCGTGCCGCCGCCCGGCGACCGGACCAGGACCGTGCCCCCTCCCGGACCGCCGGCCTCCAGGGCCGCCCGGGCCGCCGCCACCTCGGCACCGGCCCGCTGCAAGGCGGCCTCGGCCATCCGCGCCTCCTCGGCACGGGCCCGGGCCGCGGCCTCCGCCGCCTCGGCGTCCGCCGAGGCCGTCGAGCCCTGGCGGGCCAGCTCGCGGGCCCGGTCGAGGTCGCGCTCCCCCTGGTCCGCCGCCACGCGGGCGCGCGCCAGCGCCGCCGTGGCCTCGGCCTGGGCGCCCTGCGCCGCGGCCAGCCGGGCCGTCGCCTCGCTCCGGGTCCGCGGATCGAGCGGCGGGGCGGCCGGGGCCGCCACCCGGGCCACCACCTGCCCGGCCCGCACCTGGTCACCAGGGTGGACCGTCACGCGCAGCAGCTCGCCGGCCACGGGCGCAGCCACCTCGAGCCGCTCGCGCACGCGCGTCTGGCCGGTCCCTTCCACCACCTCGGCGAGCGGGCCGCGGTCGGAGAGCGCGGTCTCCACCTCCACGGGCGCCGGGCGCAGCGCCAGGGCGGCCAGGACGGCGACGGCGATGACGATGGCGGCGATGACGAGGCGGCGGGTCATGGTCACTCTCCAGGGGCCAGGGCGCGGACCAGGTCGAGACGGGCCAGCCAGCGGCGGGCCAGCAGCGACGTCGCCAGCGCCGCGGACAGGGTCACGCCGGCGGCGAAGGCCCAGGTGGTGGGCGCCACCACCACCGGGATGCGGAACAGGTCGGAGGAGAAGGCGGTGGCCGACAGGGCGGCCAGGCCGAGCCCGCCCAGCGCGCCGAGCGGCAGGCCGGCCACCACCTGCGCCGCCACCTCGCCGAGCAGCACCCGCCAGGCCTCGGCGCGCGTGAAGCCGATGACCCGCAGGGTGGCCAGCTCGCGCTCCCGCTCCGAGAAGGAGGTGCGCACCGCGCTGTAGACGACCCCCCCGGCGATGGCCACGGCGAAGAGCACCAGGATCAGGGCGTAGCCGGTGATGAGGTCGCCGAGCGTCTTGTGGAAGCTCTCGATGGCGTCGGCCCGCCAGGAGGCCGCCACCACCACCGGGCGGGCCGCCAGGGCGCGGGCCACGGCCGGGCGCGCCGCCGGGGCGACCGCGAGCTGGGCGCCGCCGACCAGCCCGGCGTCACCGGCCAGCCGGGCCAGCGCGGCCAGCGAGCAGGTGGCGGTGAGCCCGAGCAGGTCGTCCACCGTCCCGGCCACGCGCAGCGCACCGCGCCGCCGCAGCCCGTCGAGCAGCTCCACCTGCACCTCCTCGCCGGGCCGCACGTCGAGGAGCGCCGCCAGCCGCCGGGAGAGCAGCACCCCGTCGGCCGGGACGGCGACGGTTCGCCCGTCGGCGCCGACCACCAGTGCCAGCTCGCCCCCCGGGGGGACCCCGGTGAGCCCCAGGGTCCTCCGGCGAGACCCGTGGCGCAGGATGGCCGGCGCCCCCCGCAGCGGCTCCGCCGCGCGGACCCCCGGCAGCCTCGCCAGCTCGGCCACCGCCTCGGGAACCACCGGCCGCGAGAAGGTGACGGTGACGTCGGCGCGCAGCGCCCGCTCGAAGCTGAGCTGCATCATCCAGTCGATGGCATCGTCGAAGTAGGCCCCGGTGACCAGGATGGCGGTGGCGGCCGCCAGGCCGAGGGTTCCGACCAGGGCGCGCACCGGTCGGCGCCCCAGGTTGCGCAGCGCCATGCGCGCGGCCGGCGACAACCAGGGCCCCAGCCCGGTCCGCTCCAGCAGCGTCTGGCGGAAGCGGCCCGGGGCCGGGGGGCGCATGGCCTCGGCGGGGCGCAGCGCCACCGCCTGGCGGACCGCCCCGGCGGCCCCCAGCAGCGCCGCGCCCAGCGCCAGCCCGGCGCCGCGCAGGACCGACCCGGCGTCGGTGGCGTAGGTCAGCACCGGGAAGCGGTAGAACTCGGCGTAGGTCCGGGCCATGTAGCGGCCGAAGAGGTCGCCCAGCCCCACCCCCAGCGCCACCCCGGCGCCGGTGACGAGCAGCGCGAAGGCCGCGTAGTGCAGGGCCAGGGTGCGGTTGCGGTAGCCGAGCGCCTTGAGCGTGCCGATCTGCAGCCGCTGGGCCTGCACCAGCCGCGTCAGCGTCACCGAGACCATGAAGGCGGCCACGCCGAGGAAGATGGCCGGCAGGACGGTGGCCATGGCGTCGAGCTGCCGGATCTCGTCGGAGATGAAGCGGTGGGAGACCAGCTCGTCGCGCCGCTGCGCCCCCAGCGCCCCGTAGCGCCCCAGCACCCGGTCCAGGCCGTCGACGACGTCCCCCGCCCGGGCACCGGGCGCGAGCCGCACCGACACCGAGTTGAAGGCCCCCTCCAGGTCGAGCGCCGCGGCCAGCCCCTCGCGCGGCAGCCAGAAGACGCCGTAGGCGCGGTCGTCGGGGAAGAGGCTCCCGGGGGCCATGGCGTAGATGAACTCCGGCGAGAGGACCACGCCGGAGACGGTCACCGGCTGGCGGCGACCATTCACGGTGAGGATGATCCGGTCCCCGGGGACGAGGCCGGTGGCCAGGGCGAAGGCCTCGGAGATGGCCGCCTCGTCCGCTCCGGGCAGCCGGCCAGAACGGACGTGGAGCCGGTTGAGCCGCCCTCCGTCGGCGCCCAGCGAGAGCAGCCGGGCCCGGCCGGTGCCCCGGGCGTGGTCCACCCGGGCGTCGCCCACCACCCGGGTCTCGACCTCCGCCACCCCCGGCAGCGCGGCCACCCTCGCCGCCACCAGCTCGGGCACCCGCACCGCCTCGGCGAAGACGTCGGCCAGCGCCTCGGCCGCGTAGTAGCCGTCGCGGCTGGCCAGCAGCGCCCGCCCCGTGGCCGTGGCCGAGACGGAGGACGCCACCGCGCAGGCCACCACGATGGCCACCGCCACCGACTGCCCGCGGGCGTTCCAGAGGTCGCGCCACAGCTTGGTGGCCAGCGCGCTCACCAGGTCACCTCCTGCGGCGAGGCGCGCCGAGGGTTCAGCGTCACCTCGGCGATGCGCCCGTCGAGAAAGCGGATCACCCGGTCGGCGACGGCGGCGATGCCCGCGTTGTGGGTGATGAGGACGGTGGTGGTGCCCAGGTCCCGGTTGACGCCCAGCAGCGCCTCCAGCACCAGGCGGCCGGTGGCGGCGTCGAGGGCGCCGGTGGGCTCGTCGCAGAGCAGCACGTCGGGCCGCTTCACCACGGCGCGGGCGATGGCCACCCGCTGCTGCTCGCCGCCGGACAGCTGCGAGGGGAAGTGGTCGAGGCGGTCGGAGAGGTCGACCAGCGCCAGGGCCTCCTCCGGCGTCATGGGGTGCCTGGCGATCTCGGCGGCCAGCGCCACGTTCTCCCGGGCGGTGAGGCTGGGCACCAGGTTGTAGAACTGGAAGACGAAGCCGACGTGGTCGCGCCGGTACTCGGTGAGCAGGGCGTCGTCGGCCACGGCCAGGTCGTGGTCGCGCCAGCGGACCTGGCCGGCGCTGGGGGCGTCGAGGCCGCCCAGCACGTTGAGGAGCGTCGACTTGCCGGAGCCGGAGGGCCCGAGCACCACCACCACCTCGCCCTGGAAGAGGTCGAGATCGACCCCGCGCAGCGCGGGAACGTCCACCTCGCCCATCCGGTAGACCTTCGTGACGCCGCGCGCCTCGAAGACCGGTGCCCGGGTATCTCCCACGGCTCCCCCGCGGACCGGGCAGACGGCTTCCCCTCCCGCCCCGCCAGCCCACTCTACGGCAACTCCACGTCCGGGGGCCGAGGGGGCCCTCCTGGGCGCGCCATCCCGCCGCACCCGGCTCGCACCGTGGGTGGGGCCCGGTCAGCGCGCCGACAGGTCGGCGCTGGGCAGCAGCCGCGGCGGCCGGCGCAGCCGGCTGGCCTGCTCGTAGGCATAGGCCAGGCGGAGCAGCAGCCCCTCGCTCCAGGGGCGGCCGATGAAGGTCACGCCCACCGGCAGCCCCCAGGCCTGTCCGGCGGGCACGGTGATGGCGGGGTAGCCGGCCACCGCGGGGGCCGTCGAGCTCGACATGACGAAGTGATCGCCGTTGACGAGGTCGATGGTCCAGGCCGGGTTGCCGGTCGGCGCCAGGATGGCGTCGAGGCGATGCCGGGCGAAGGCCGCGTCCAGCCCGTCCCGGCGGGAGAGCCGGCGTGCCTTCTCCAGCGCGCGCCGGTAGGCAGGCTCGGTGAGCGGCCCCTTGGCCGCCGCCTGCGCGAGGAGCTCCTGGCCGAAGTAGGGCAGCTCCTGGTCGGCGTGCGCCAGGTTGAAGGCCACCAGGTCCGCCAGCGTCCGGGGACCGCCGGGCGCCCAGGCGGCCAGGTAGGCCTCCAGGTCGGACTTGAACTCGTAGAGCAGCACCTCCTGCTCGGCGTCGTCGTACTCGCCGAGGTGCGGGATGTCGGCAGGATCGACGATGACCGCCCCCCGGGAGCGCAGCACGGCGATGGCCGCCTCGGTGAGCCGGTCGGCCTCGGGCGAGAGCCCGAAGAGCCTGGCGCGGGCCACGCCGATGCGCGCCCCCTTGAGCCCGTCGGGATCGAGGAAGCGGGTGTAGTCGGCGCTGGCCTTCCCCGAAGCCTCGCGGGTGGCCGGGTCCGCGGCGTCCGTGCCGGCCAGCACCGTGAGCAGCGCCGCGGCGTCGGCCACGGTCCGGGCCATGGGCCCGGCGGTGTCCTGGGTGTGCGAGATGGGGACGATGCCGCTGCGGCTCACCAGCCCGACCGTGGGCTTGAGCCCCACCAGCCCGGTGGCCGACGCCGGGCAGACGATCGAGCCATCGGTCTCGGTGCCGACGCCGACCGCCGCCAGGCTGGCGGCGATGGCGGCGCCGGTGCCGGAGGAGGAGCCGCAGGGGCTGCGGTCCAGCGCGTAGGGGTTGCGGGTCTGGCCGCCCCGGCCGCTCCAGCCGCTGGACGAGCGGGTGGAGCGGAAGTTGGCCCACTCGGAGAGGTTGGTCTTGCCGAGGAGCACGGCCCCGGCGGCTCGCAGCCGCGCCACCAGCGCGGCGTCGCGGGGCGGCCTCACGCCGGCCAGCGCCAGCGATCCGGCGGTGGTCTGCATGCCGTCGGCGGTGGCGATGTTGTCCTTGAGGAGCACCGGGATGCCGTGGAGCGGCCCGCGGGCCCCGGTGGCCTTCCGCTCGGCGTCGAGGGCGTCGGCGATGGCCAGCGCCTCCGGGTTCACCTCCAGCACCGAGCGGAGCTTCGGGTCGATCGCGGCGATGCGGGCCAGGTAGGCCTCCACCAGCGCGCGGGACGTGACCTGGCCCCCCTGCATGGCCGCCTGCAGCCCGGCCACCGAGGCCTCCTCCACGTCGAAGGCGGCGGGTCCACCCGGCGCGGCCAGGGCCGGGGCGCCCAGCAGGAGGGCGAGGAGCGGGAGCGTCCGGGACGCGGCGCGGCTGGGGGGCAAGGGAACCTCCTCCTGGGAAGGGAGCGCCGCGTCGGCCGGCTCGGCCGTCGACGCGGGCTCACGGCTCCCTGTAACACGACGGCCCATCATCCAGCGCGGGCTCGAGCGAGCCGGCAGCGTGGGTGATGGGCCGATTCCGCCTCAGGAAGGCGGAAGGGATGGCGAGGTCAGCCCGCCTGGGGCACGTGCTGGCGGCCCGCCCTGTACAGCACGACGCCGACCGCGATCGGCGCCACCATGACGCCGGCCAGGAGCGCGTAGGAGACCACCGGCAGCGCGAAGACGAGGAGGACCGGGATGGCGATGGCCACTCCGAGGGCGGTCATGATTCGGATGACGCGGACGGCCGTCTTGGTGATGGCAATCTCTTCGCCAGTGAGGGTTCCGGTGGTGTCCAGCATTTTTTCCTCCAGCCCGGCCTGTGGGATTCGTCGAGACCGTGGGAGAACGGTAGGCTTCCGAGCGCCGATTGTCACGCTGCCCCACGGGACCTTTTTCTAATAATTTCGAGTGTTTATGAAACATGCATTTGCTCTGGATCAATTTCTTCCCCGGTCCAGGTCAGCCGATCCGCCCGTAGTTGCTTGAATGTCGACTGAATTGGTCAACGTAGATACTTTGACTCCATTTAACACCTTGAGGTGAGACCACCGTTCGCGGAACGCCCCATCCGGGATTTACTTCCTGTGAAAATATCTCCCCCGCCCGATCTGGTAAGAACGGACCATGCTGGCCCCGCTCCTCGCGCTCGCCGTCGCCGCGGCCCCGCGCATCGCCGTCCTCCCCGTCACCGCCGGCGAGGGCGTCCCGCCCAGCACCGCCGCCGCCCTGGCCGACGCGGTGGCCGGCGAGGTGCGCCGGAGCGCCGGCGTCGAGGTCATCACCCAGCGCGAGATCGCCGCGGTGCTGACGCTGGACCGGCAGAAGCAGATGCTCGGCTGCCAGAGCGACGCCTGCATGGCCGAGCTGGGCGGCGCGCTCGGCTGCGAGCGGCTGGTGGCCGGCGACCTGGCCCGCCTGGGCGAGAGCTGGCTCTTCAGCCTCAAGCTGGTGGAGACCGGCAAGGCCCGGGTGGCGGCCCAGGCCGACCGGCGGCTGCGCGGTGGCACCATCGACGACGTGCTCGACCAGCTGCCGGCCATGGTGGCCGAGCTCTTCCCCAGCGCGCCGCGGGCCGCCCGGTCGGCGCCGGTCCCGGCGCCGACGACGTCAGGCGGGCTGGTCCTCGCCACCTCGCCGCCGCCGGCGTCGTGGGCCGAGGAGCCCGTCGAGGTGACGGCCGAGGAGCGATCACGCCTGGCGGGCTGGGCCGACGAGGCCGGCCACCTGATCGTCACCGTCCCGTTCACCGGCATGGACGCGCCGTTCTACTGGGGCGACGCCAGGCGGCTGTTCCGGGTGCGGGTGCGAGGTGGCGGCCAGGAGGGCACCGTGGCCTTCGACCGGGCCTTCTGGGATCCACGCGCTCGCGTCCCCTCCGAGGCCGTGCTCGAGGTGCGCGGCAACCGCGGCATGCTCACCTGCGGCGAGCGCACCATCGCCCTGCGCTACCTCCCGCCCGGCGAGCTGGCCGGGAAGATCGCGGGCGCCCGCTTCCTGGCGCCGCGCTGGCGGCGCATCCCGGTGGCGCTGGCCCGCGACTCCGAGGGGACCTACTTCTACGTCGACGGCGCGCGCGGCGGAGACGGGGCCTCCCTGCGAGGACGGCCCGGGTACCAGCTCTACGTGGGACGCAAGGGGAAGCTGGCCCGCCTGGAGCTGGAGGACACGCTCACCGACGGCGCCGGCCAGCTCTTCATCACCCCCGGCGGCCGGCTCGAGGTGAAGCGGACGCCCGGCGGCGCCGTCGAGGTGGCCTGGCTCACCGCGGGAGGGCGGCTGCCGCTCACCTGGCTGGAGCCCGCCGATCACGGCCCGCTCATCCACGCCGAGCTGGGCGTGTACGGGAGCGAGCCGCTCGGGACGCCCTGCGACGGGCGCCTGTGACCGGCCCGGCCCCGGCCCGCTCAGGGCCCGGGGCTCCTGAGCGCCTCCAGCTCCTGCCACCGGGCATAGAGCCGCTCCACCTCGGCCCCGGCCGCCTCGAGCTCGGCCCGCCACCCCGCCACCGCCGCGCCGCCCCGCTGGTAGGTGGCCGGGTCGGCCAGCGCCGCCTCGGCCACGCCCTTCCGCCCCTCGGCGGCGAGGATGGCCGCCTCCATCCCGTCCAGCTCGCGCTGCTCCTTGAAGCCGAGCCTCCGGGCCTTGCCGGCCCGCGGGGGCTCCGCTGGCCTGGGCGGACCGGCGGCGGGGGTCGCGCCTCGCGCCGGACGGGCCGGCTCGGGCGCCAGCGGCTGCGCCGCCCGCTCCGCCTGCTCCTTCAGGCGCCGGTACATGGCGTAGTTGCCCGCGTACTTCACCGCCCGCCCGTCGCCCTCGAAGGCCAGGATCGACGTCGCCACCTTGTCGAGGAAGTACCGGTCGTGCGTCACCAGCAGGACGCTGCCGTCGAAGTCCAGCAGCAGCCGCTCCAGCACGTTGAGCGTCACCAGGTCGAGGTCGTTGGTCGGCTCGTCCAGCACCAGCACGTTGGCCCCCTCGAGGAAGAGCCTCGCCAGCAGCAGCCGGTTCCGCTCGCCCCCGGAGAGCGCCCGCACCTTCATCTTCTGCGTCGAGGGAGGGAAGAGCAGGTCGTCGAGGTAGTCGCGCAGCGCCACCCGCCTGCCGGAGACGTCGATGAAGTCCTCGCCCCGCCACCCCGGCGCGCCGCCGCCGGCCGCCTCGTAGACGGTCTGCTCGCCGTCGAGCGCGGTCCGCTGCTGGTCGTAGTAGGCGACCCGCGTCCGCCGGCCGGTCACCACGCTGCCGGCGTCAGGTGGCTCCTCGCCCAGCAGCACCCGCAGGAAGGTGGTCTTGCCGACGCCGTTCGGCCCCACCAGCCCGACCCGCTCCCCGGCCTGCAGCCGGAAGTCGATCCCGCCGAGGACGGTCCGCGCCCCGTAACGCTTCACCAGCCCCTCGGCCTCGATCACCACCGCCGACAGCCGCGGCGGCGGCGCCACCTGGAACTCGGCCACCCGGGGGCGGACGTGCCCCTGCTCGGCCATGAGCCGCCGGGCCCGATCGATGCGCGCCTTCGACTTGGTGCGGCGTGCCTCGGGCCCGCGGCGCAGCCAGGCCACCTCCTGGGCGATCCAGCGATCCCGCTTGTGCCCCGCCAGGCCGGCCTGCTCCTCGGCCTCCAGCTTCTGCTCGAGGTAGGTCTCGTAGTTGCCGGGGAAGGACCGGACCCCGCCGCCCGGCACGATCTCGACGATCCGGTCCACCAGGTCGTCGAGGAAGTACCGGTCGTGCGTCACCAGCAGCAGCGCCCCGGCGTGCTGGTCGAGCTCGTCCTCGAGCCAGTCGACGGTGTCGGCGTCGAGGTGGTTGGTCGGCTCGTCGAGCAGCAGCAGGTCGGGGTGGGTCAGCAGGGCCCGCGCCAGGGCCACCCGCTTGCGGGTGCCGCCGGAGAGGTCGGCCACCGGCTGGTCCCACTCCTTGACGCCGAGCCGGTCGAGGAGCCGGCGCGCCTCGTGGGCGGTGTCCCAGCCGCCCAGGTGCTCCACCCGCTCCGACAGCGCCGACAGCTCCGCCAGCTGCCTCGCGTGGAGCGCCGGGTCGTGCGCCTCCTCCAGCCGGGCGGCCAGCGCCGCGTGGGCGTCGATGGCCGCCTTGAGGGGCGCGCGGGCCACCTCCAGCTCCGAGGCCACGGTGGCGCCCGGGGCGAACTCCGGCTCCTGGGGCAGGTAGGTGACCGTGGCGCCGCGCCTCAGCTGCAGCTCCCCCCGATCCGGCTCGGTGGCCCGGGCCAGCAGCTTCATCAGCGACGACTTGCCCGAGCCGTTGACGCCCACCAGCCCGACCCGCTCCCCCTCCTCGATGGTCATGGTGAGCCCGTCGAAGACGGTGCGGCTGCCGAAGGTGAGGCGCAGCCCGGCGGCGTGGAGGAGCGTCACGGGGGCCCTCCATAGCACGGGCGGGCACTACGCCGCCGCCGGCGGGCGCACCACGAAGCGCGACTTGAGCGCCAGGAACCGCTTCTCGAAGAGGTGCCAGCTCAGCCACGCCAGCCCGAGGCTGGCCGCGGTCGCCGCCGCCGCGTAGGCCAGCGTGCCCGCCCTCGTGGCCAGCGCCGCCCCCCCGCCCGGCCCGCGGCGCAGCGCCGCCACCGCCGCCTCGTGGACGAAGTAGTGGACCACGTAGAGCCCGTAGCTGTAGCGACCCAGCACCTGGAGCGGGGCCGCCCCGAGGAGCCGCTGCAGCGGGCCTGCGGTCCCCTCCCCGGCCACCGCGCCGGCCAGCAGCCCGCCGTAGGCGAGCCCGAGCAGGGTGTGGCTCCAGATCTCCAGCGGGGCCCGGTGCATGTCGAAGGGGCCGAGCGGCAGGCCGAGCGCCACGAAGGCCAGCGCCCCGCCCGCCGCCACCGGGCGCCACCAGCGCGCCAGCCAGGCCCGGCCCCTGGCCGAGCGGAACAGCACCGCCAGCAGCGCTCCCAGCGCCAGCTGGTCGACGCGCCCGGGCGTCACCCGGTAGGCGCTCCCCACCGGCCACCCGCTGGCCTCGACGATGCCGAGCCGCAGCAGCGGCCCGGCCGCGAAGAGGCCGGCGGCCACCCAGGCCAGGCGCCGCCCGCGCGCCAGCCAGACCACCAGCGGCCAGAGCAGGTAGAACTGCTCCTCCACCGCCAGCGACCAGAAGTGGCTCAGGCTGGGGATGGTCTCCCGGGCCGCGAAGGCCCAGTTGGAGAGGTAGCTCCAGTACCACCAGCCCCAGCGGCGCAGCGTCCAGACGTCGATGAGGCCGGCGGCGGGCCCGGCCCACCAGAAGACGGCCAGCGCCAGGTAGTAGAGCGGGAAGATGCGCAGCGTGCGCCGCGCCAGGAAGGCGCGCCACCAGCCGGCCGCGCCCAGCGTGTCCACCAGGATCCCGGTGATGAGGAAGCCGGAGAGGACGAAGAAGAGATCCACCCCCGACCAGCCGAGCCCGACCACGGCGATGAAGGCGCGGTCGCCGGCGGTGGCCAGCGGCCAGCTGCCGAGGAAGTGGGAGGCCAGCACCCCGCCGATGGCCAGGCCGCGCAGCCCGTCGAGCGAGGGCATGGTCCGGCGCAGCGCCCCGGCGATGCGGGCGTGGTCGGAGGGCGCCAGGTCTGCGAGCGGCACGGCGGCGCTTCGCTGGCGTCGGCTGGGGCAGGCCCGCTGCGTCTAGGCGCTGGCGGCGCGACCCAGGGCCTCGGCCTTGTCGAGCGAGCGCAGGATCTCGGGGCTGGGCTCCCGGGACCGGTCGCCCTTCTTCACCAGCCGGTGGACCATGGACACGGCCTGGGCCAGGTCGCGGTTGCCGATGCCGCCGCGGGTCAGGACCGTGTCGAGGACGCGGAGCCGATCCTTCACCTGCTTGTACGTGTCGTTCACGGGGCGCTCCTGGTGCGGGTGGAGGGAGAGCAGCATTCCGTGGAGGCGATGCTCGTGCTGGAGATGTACCGCGGAGCGGAGCGCAGCGCCCAGTTTTGGACGAAACTTCGCCCCAGGTCCCCCGGACGGGCCACGCCCGCGGACGGGGCACGCCCCCGCGGGCTCGCCGGCTCAGGGGCGCCCGAGCGCCACCAGCAGCTGGGCCCGCGCCGTGGAGAGCTCGTACTCGGCCCCCACCCGCTGGGCCGCGGCCAGCGTCACCTGCAGCTGGGCGTCCGACTGCTCCAGGGCGCTGCCGGAACCGGCATAGTAGCGCCCCTCGGCCAGCCGCAGGCGCTCCCGGGCGTTGGTGAGGGCCTCCTCGGTGGCCACCAGCTTGGCTCGCGCCGAGGCCACGGCGAAGCGGGCCTGCTCCAGGTCGAGCCGGACCTGGAGCCGGAGCGAGGCCAGGTCGGCCCGCACCGACTCCACGCCGGCCTGGGCCTCGCGCACCAGCGAGCTGGTCATCCCGCCCTGGAAGAGGTTCCAGTTGAGCGTGGCGCCGGCGCTCCAGTTCCAGGTGGCGTCCGGGCCCTTCAGCCCCGTGCCGATGTCGCTCATCCCGGCCGAGACGCCCAGCGAGGGGTACCAGCCGCCGCGGGCCGCGGTCACCGTGGCCTCCGACGCGCGCAGCTGGGCCTCCATCGCCGCCACCTCGGGGCGGGCCTTGAGGGCCTCGTCGACCAGCTGCTCGAGCGTGGCGTCCTCGCCGGTCACGGCCGGGAGCTGGTCGTTGGCCACGTCGAACTCGGTGCTGGCCTCGATGCCCATGGCCTGGTTGAGCTGGGCCTTGGCGGTCTGGTAGTTGGCCACCGCGCCGATGCGGGTGACCTCGGCGTTGGCCCGGTCGGTGCGGGCCTGGGCCAGGTCGATCTCCGGCCGGGTGCCGACCGAGACGAACCCCTCCACCTGCTCCAGGTGCGCCTGCTGGTTGGCCAGGGTCTCCTCGGCCACCGTCACCAGGTCCTTGCGGGCCCGCGCCGCGAAGTAGGCGTTCCGCACGTTGTACAGGACCTGGGCCGTGGCGGCCCGCTCGCTGGCCTGCTGCGCCGAGGCCAGGGCGCTGGCCGACTGGTAGCGCCCCAGCGTGGTGCCGAAGTCCCAGACCACCATCGAGGCGCTGGCCGAGGCGGTCCACCGGCCGGTGGAGTCCCAGCTCTCGGCCGTGCCCGGCAGGTTGCCGGAGAGGCGCAGGTAGCCGAGGCTGGCGTCGAGCCGCGGCAGGAAGCCGGACAGGGCCTCCCCGCGCCGGGCCTCGGCCGCGGCGGTGGCGGCGCGGGCCACCCGCAGGGCCGGCTGGCCCTGGCGCGCCAGCTTGACCGCCTCGTCGAGCGTGAGGATCGGCCCCGAGCCGGAGGCCAGCAGCAGGGCGGCGAGGAGCGCGGCGTTCATTCGAACCTCAGGGCGGTGATGGGGTCGAGGCGGGAGGCCTTCAGCGCCGGGTAGAACCCGAAGCCGACGCCCACCAGCGCGGAGAAGCCGACCGCGATCAGGATCACGTCGGGCCGGATCAGCATCGACCAGCCGAAGGCGCTGGCCAGCCAGCCGGCGATGCCGAGGCCGGCGGCCACCCCGATGAGGCCGCCGCTCATGGAGAGGGCGAGCGCCTCGACCAGGAACTGGAGCTGGATGTCCCGGGCCCGCGCCCCCACCGCCATGCGCACGCCGATCTCGCGGGTCCGCTCGGTGACCGAGACCAGCATGATGTTCATGATGCCGATGCCGCCCACCAGGAGGGAGACGGCGGCGATGGCCATGAGCAGCGTGGTGAGGGTCCTGGTCCCTTCCTGCTGGGCGCTGGCGATCTCGGAGGGGTTGCGGATCTGGAAGTCGTCGTCGGCGTTGAGCGAGAGCCGGTGGCGGTCGCGCAGCAGGCCGCGGACCTGCTGCTGGGCGCGGGCGTTGCCGTCGTCGCCCCGGCTGCTCACCATGATGACCCCGGCGATGTAGTTCTTCAGGCCGCCCGAGATCTTCTGCTGGAAGGTGGTGACCGGCACCAGCACCACGTCGTCGAAGTCCTGCCCGAAGGGGGACTGCCCCTTCTTGGCGAGCACCCCCACCACCACGAAGGGGATGTTCTTGACCCGGATGACCTGGCCGACCGGGTTGGCGTTGGGCCCGTAGAGCTTGTCCACCACGGTCTGGCCGAGCAGCGCCACCTTCATGCCGCCGTCCACGTCGGTCTGGGTGAACGCCGCGCCCTGGGCCACGGGCCAGCTGCGCACCCGCAGGAACTCGGGCGTGGTCCCCTGGATCGAGGTGTTCCAGTTGGCGTCCTCGGACATCACCTGCGAGCCGGCTCGCAGGACCGGCGCGGCCTCCCGGACCGCCGAGAGCTCGGTCTGGATGGCCTTCAGGTCGTCCCAGGTCAGCGAGGGGAGCGAGCCGGCGCCGCCCATGGCCCCGCCGCCCTGCGAGGAGCCGTTGAGGATGATGAGCATGTTGGAGCCGATGGCGGCGAAGGTCTGCTCCACCCGGGCCTTGGCCCCGTCGCCGATGGCCACCATGGCGATGACCGCGGCCACCCCGATGACCACGCCCAGCCCGGTGAGGAAGGAGCGCAGCTTGTTGCGGGCCAGGGCGCGCAGCGCCACCCGCAGCGTCATGAGCCAGTTCACGGGTGCGCCTCCAGGCCGGCCTGCGCCCTGGCCGTCCTCGGATCCTGGCGCAGGTCGGAGCGGACCAGCCCGTCGCGCATGGTGATGACCCGGGCCGCGTAGGCGGCGATGTCCGGCTCGTGGGTCACCAGGATGACGGTGATGCCGGTGTGCCCCAGCGCCTGGAAGAGCGCCATGACGTCCTCGCTGGTGTGCGAGTCGAGGTTGCCGGTCGGCTCGTCGGCCAGCAGGATGCGCGGCCGGTTGACCAGCGCCCGGGCGATGGCGACGCGCTGCTGCTGGCCGCCCGACATCTGGTTGGGGTGGTGGTCGAGCCGATCGCCCAGCCCGACCCGCTGCAGCGACTCGCGGGCGCGCTCGTGCCGCTCGGCGCTCGGGACCCCGGCGTAGAGCAGCGGCAGCTCGACGTTCTCCAGCGCCGAGGTGCGCGAGAGCAGGTTGAAGCTCTGGAAGACGAAGCCGATGGTCCGGTTGCGGAGCGCCGCCAGCTCGTCGTTGGTGAGGCTCGAGACCTCCCGCCCCTCCAGCAGGTAGCGGCCGCTGGTGGGCCGGTCCAGGCAGCCGAGCAGGTTCATCAGCGTGGACTTGCCCGAGCCCGAGGCCCCCATGATGGCGGTGAACTCGCCGGGCAGGAGGTCCAGCGACACGCCGGCCAGCGCGCGCAGCTCCACGTCGCCCATGCGGTAGACCTTGGTGACGTCCTCGAGGCGGACCAGCGGCTCGGCCATGGCCCCTCCTAGAACGGCCGGCGCATGGCGGCGGCGAACCCGGACGGAGGGCCGGCCGCGTCCGTGACCACCTCGGCCCCGGCGGCCACCTCACCCTCCAGGACCTCGCTGAAGCTGCCGTCGGAGATGCCGGTCCGGACCCGCACGGGGGAGACCTGGCCATCCTTCAGCACCCAGATGGTGCGGCGGTCCAGGGGCTCGGGCCCCTGGGTCGCCGGCCGACCCCCAGGTCCGCCAGCGCCGCCCCCGGTCCGGGCCCCCGACCCGGCCGCACTCGCCCCGCTCGCCCCGGGCGCGCCGCCCGCCCCGCCCGCCCCGGTCGCGCCGCCCGCGCCGAGCATCCCCGGCGGCGGCTTGAAGCGCAGCGCCGCGTTGGGGACCTTCAGCACGTCGTCCTTCTCGGCGTAGATGAAGGTGACGTTGGCGGTCATCCCCGGCTTGAGCTTCAGGTCCGGGTTGTCGACGTCGATGACGGCGTCGTAGGTGACCACGTTCTGGACGGTCTGCGGCGCGTTGCGGACCTGGCGGACCTTCCCCTTGAAGGTCTCGGCGGGGTAGGCGTCCACGGTGAAGGTGGCGTCCATCCCGGCGCGCAGCCGTCCCACGTCGGCCTCGGCCACGCTGGTGTCCACCTGCATCTTGGCCAGGTCCTCGGCGATGACGAAGAGGGTCGGGGCCTGCAGCGAGGCGGCCACGGTCTGGCCCACGTCGACGTTCCGCGAGATGACCACGCCGTTGGTCGGCGAGCGGATGTCGGTGTAGGCCAGGTTCACCAGGGCCGAGTTGAGCGCGGCCCGGGTCTGGGCCACCTGCCCCTCGGCGGCCTGCACGCCGGCCATCAGCGCCTCGGCGTTGGAGACCGCGGTGTCGGCGTCGGCCTGGGCGATGAGCTTCTTGGCCGCCAGGGCCAGGGCCCGGTCGGCCTGCCGCTGGGCGTCGACGGCCTGGGCGCTGGCCTTGGCCAGGTTGCCCTGGGCGGCGACCAGGTTGGCGCGCTGCTGCTCCACGGTGGCCTGGAAGAGCTGCGGATCGATCTTGGCGATGAGCTCGCCCTTCTTGACCCTGGTGTTGAAGTCGGCGTGCAGCTCGGCGATCCGCCCCGAGACCTGGCTGCCGACCTGCACGGTGACGATGGCCGAGAGGGTGCCGCTGGCCGTCACCTTGGCGACGATGCGTCCGCGCTCCAGCCTGGCGGTCTCCATCTGCGTCGTGGGCTTGGCCCGCGACTTCATGCGCCAGGCCCCGACCGCGGCGGCGATGATCACGACGGCGGCGATGAGGGCGTAGCGCAGGCGCTTCGACATGGTGGGACTCCACAGGGGGGATGGAGGTGCGTCGGGTTCATAACACCCGACGGGGGCAAAAGTGTCTGGCCGGAGGGGGAAAAGGCGAGGCCCCGGCCGCCCAGTGGGCGTCCGGGGCCGGCCACGCTCCTCGCCGCGGCTAGACGCCGAGCTTCTTGAAGAAGTCGTTGCCCTTGTCGTCCACCAGGATGAAGGCCGGGAAGTTCACCACCTCGATCTTCCAGACCGCCTCCATGCCCAGCTCGGCGAAGTCGAGCACCTCGACCTTCTTGATGTTCTCCTCGGCCAGCACCGCGGCCGGGCCGCCGATGGAGCCGAGGTAGAAGCCGCCGTGCTTCTTGCACGCGTCGGTGACCTGCTGCGAGCGGTTCCCCTTGGCGATCATCACCATCGAGGCCCCGTTCGACTGCAGCAGGTCCACGTAGGAGTCCATGCGCCCGGCGGTGGTCGGGCCGAAGGAGCCCGAGGGCTTCCCCTTGCGGCGTCTTGGCCGGGCCGGCGTAGTAGACCGGGTGGTCCTTGAGGTACTGCGGCACGCCCTTGCCGGCGTCGATCAGCTCCTTGAACTTGGCGTGGGCGATGTCGCGCGCCACCACCAGCGTCCCGTTGAGGAGCAGCGGCGTGGAGACCGGGTGCTTCGACAGCTCGGCCAGGATCTCCTTCATGGGCCGGTTGAGGTCGACCTTGACGCCGTGCTCGTGCTTGCCGGTCTTGTAGGCGGCCGGGATGAGGCGGCCGGGATCGTGGTCCAGGTCCTCGAGCCAGAGCCCGTCCTTGTCGATCCTGGCCTTGATGTTGCGGTCGGCCGAGCAGGAGACGCCCATGCCCACCGGGCAGGAGGCGCCGTGGCGCGGCAGGCGCACCACCCGGACGTCGTGGGCGAAGTACTTGCCGCCGAACTGGGCGCCGATGCCCAGCTTGTTGGCGGCCTCCAGCAGCTTCTGCTCCAGCTCCACGTCGCGGAAGGCCTGGCCGACGGCGCCGCCCGTGGTGGGCAGGCCGTCGTAGTACTTGGTGGAGGCCAGCTTCACCGTCTTCAGGCAGGCCTCGGCCGAGGTGCCGCCGATGGCGATGGCGATGTGGTACGGCGGGCAGGCCGCGGTGCCCGAGGTACTTCATCTTGTCGACCAGGAACTTCTCCAGGGTGGCCGGGTTGAGCAGCGCCTTGGTCTCCTGCCAGAGCATGGTCTTGTTGGCCGAGCCGCCGCCCTTGGCCACGAAGAGGAACTTGTACTCGGCGCCGGGCGTGGCGTAGAGGTCCACCTGCGCCGGCAGGTTGTCGCCGGTGTTCTTCTCCTCGTAGAGGGTCAGGGCGCTGGTCTGCGAGTAGCGCAGGTTCTGCTGCTGGTAGGTCTCCCAGATCCCCTGGCTGATGAACTCCTCGTCCCTCACGCCGGTCCAGACCCCCTGCCCCTTCTTCGCCACCACCGTGGCGGTGCCGGTGTCCTGGCAGATGGGCAGCTCGCCCCGGGCGGCGATCTCGGCGTTGCGCAGGAAGGCCAGCGCCACGCCCTTGTCGTTCTGCGAGGCCTCGGGGTCGGAGAGGATCCTGGCCACCTGCTCGTTGTGCTCCCGTGCGCAGGAAGAACTGGCACTCGCGCATGGCCTCGCGCGCCAGCGTGGTGAGCGCCGCCGGCGCGACCTTGAGGACCGGCTGCCCCTCGAAGGAGGCCACCGAGACGCCCTCCTTGCCGATGAGCCGGAACCTGGTCTCGTCGTGGGAGAGCGGGAAGGGATCGTGGAACTGGAACGCGGGCGTCGCCATTTCGGACGTCTCCTGTGCGGGTGGAAGAGGTCCCGGGTGCGGCTGCGGGAGCGTGATGAAAGCACGCCGGCGCGCCGGCCGTCCACGCATCCGTGCATCGAGAAACCGGAGCGGACAGGTCCACGCTGGCACCGGCGGGCCAGGCGCCCGCCTGGACCGGAAGGCCCCTGCGCCCTCCTGCCGCGCCCGCTGGGCTACGGCGGGGCCACCACCGCGTAGTAGGTCCCCTTGTCGCTGGGGATCGCCTTCAGCCAGTTGGGGCCGCAGATGAAGAAGTTGCTCCCCGACGAGGAGACCTTGGTGCAGCCGGAGGGCAAGGTCCACATGGTGGTGTCGAGCGGGAGCTTCTCGGTGAGGACCGGCGGGGGCGGCGGCGCCGGGGCCGGCGCCACGTAGACCGGCGCCGGGGCGACGTAGACCGGGGCCGGGGCCACCACGACCACGGGCACCGGGTGCACGTAGACCGGATGACGGACCACGACGATGGCCGCAGCGGCGGTCGGCCCGAAGAGGCCGGCCAGGGCGAGTGCGGCGACGGCAAGGCGGGTGCGCATGTGAGGGCTCCCTAGCGGAACGCGGCGGCGGCGGCCCGGAACTCGACCTGCGTGGCTCCCTTCGGCCGCGGCAGGGCGAAGGTGGAGGCCGGCAGCTTCTGGTCCAGCCTCCACTCGGAGTAGTCGACCGAGAAGTGGGGCCGGAGCGGGTGATCGGCGTAGACCGCCACCACCCGGGCCGGCAGCCCCGTGGCGGCGTCGAGCCAGAGCTGCAGCTCGATGGACGGGCTGGCCAGGACCACGTGGTCGGTCTTCTTCCCGTGCACGGTGGACTGGCCGACCAGGCTGGCCTGGGTCAGGCCCCGGGTGATGACGCCAAAGGGGTCGGCGACCAGCGCCTCGTCGAATGGGAAGGAGAGGCCGCCCTGCTCCCCCGCCGCGACCAGCATGGCGTCGATGGTGGGCGGAGCGGCGGTGGTCCCCCACTGCCCGGATCCGGGAGCGAAGACGGTCATGGCCTTGCCGTCATAGGCGAAGCGGATCTCGGGCAGGTCACCGCTCCTGGCGGCCGCCAGCTTGTCGGGGCGCTGCAGCGCCGCGGTGGCGTCGTTGACGAAGGTGGCCAGCGCCCCGCCGCCGACCGGCAGCTCGAGGGAGACGCGGGCCTTCACGGTGAAGGTCTTCGCCTTCGACAGCCGGTCGCTCATCCTCTGGACCAGCGCCAGGGCCCGGGGATCCTTCTCCGGCGCGGGTGGAGCCGGGAGCGTCGCGGGTGCGGCCGCCGCCGGCGGAGCCTGGGGTGGAGGCGCGGGTGGCGTGTCGGTCCCCGCCGCGAGGAGCAGGGCAGCGGTCCAGGTGGCGAGCAGCATGCGGGTTCTCCTTGGCGGCCCGTGGGCCGGCGGACCGACAACCTAGCCCATCCCGGCCCGACCGAGGGGATCCACGCGGGGCCTCCGGACGGGCCACCGCCACGCCGGGCGACCGGGCGAGCCGGCGCCGCGGCTCCGGCCTACGGCCGCGTCCCCGACAGCACCGGCACCAGCCAGGCCCCGTAGCCGGCCGGATCGCGGATGGTGGCGATCATGTCGTCGAAGTGGGCCACCACCTCGGCGCGGGAGAAGCGGGAGTTCGCGGCGATGAAGTCGGCGTAGCCGTCGCGCCAGGCGGTCCAGATGGCGGCCATGGTCTGGCGCGGCACCCGCAGCGGGTCGACCACCAGGTAGTCGACGGTGAGGTCGCGCAGGCCGAGCGCGTGCAGGAGCGAGAAGGCCTTCCGCCCCACCTGCATGTCGGTGCCGGTGGCGGCGCCGACCTGCAGCGGCCCGTCGCGCCAGAACGTCCCGGGGTCGAGGTGCCGGGGCGGGAAGAGGACCATCCCGTAGTCCTCGGCCAGCAGGTGGAGCCGCCCGCCCGGCCGTGTCACCCGCACCAGCTCGGCCAGCACCCGGTCCGGGTGCGGGATGGACTGGATGACGTGCCGGCAGACGGTGAGGTCGAAGGCGCCGTCGGGGAGGCCGAGGGCGAAGACGCTTCGCTGCTCGAAGCGCAGCCGCGGCGCCAGGGCGGCGTGGCGCTCCCGGGCCAGGCGCAGCGACCCCTCCAGCACGTCCACCCCCAGCACCTCGCCGCGCGGCCAGCGGAGCGCCAGGCGGGAGGCGATCTCGCCGGTGCCGCAGCCGGCGTCGAGGATGCGCGGCGCCGCCGGCAGCCGGTAGCGGTCGAGGAGCGGCGCCTCCTGGGGCCAGAGGGCCTCGGCCTGCGCGGCCAGGGTGCGGACCATCGACTCGTCCGCCATCTGCGCTTGCTGGGGGTTCAGGTCGGCCGCCACGCTCACCTCCGGGAGGAGGGCCTGTCGTAGTGCGCGGCGGCGCTCGACGCAACCGCCCCGGCGCGGCTAACCTCGGGGTCGAACCCCAACCGGAGCGCGCATGGCCAAGCCGAAGATCGAGGAGCTGGTGAAGGGCACGGGTCCAGAGGCCGTGCGCGGCAAGACGGTGGAGGTCCACTACACCGGGTGGCTCACCGACGGCACCCGGTTCGACTCCTCGGTGGGCGGCGCCCCGTTCTCCTTCGCGCTGGGGGCCGGCGAGGTCATCGAGGGCTGGGATCGCGGCGTGGCCGGCATGAAGGTGGGCGGCAAGCGCAAGCTCACCCTGCCGCCCGAGCTGGGCTACGGCGCGGCCGGTGCCCCGCCCGACATCCCCGGGAACGCCACCCTGGTCTTCGAGGTGGAGCTGCTGGCGGTGTACTGACGGCGCGCCGAGGGGCTCGCGACGGGCCCGTGCGCCGGGTCCGACGGCCGGAGGGGCCGGGAGGCTACACCTTCTCGAGGATGGCCTTGAGCAGCTTCCAGAAGCTGGCCACCGAGGGGATGGAGACGTGCTCGTCGGGGGTGTGGACGTCCCACATGCTCGGCCCGATGGAGGCCATCTCCACGTTGCCGTAGTTCTCGCGGATCAGGCCGCACTCCAGGCCGGCGTGGATGGCCTTGACCTCCATGGCCTTGCCGAACACCTCGGCGTGCACCTGCTGGACCAGCTTCACCACGCCCGACCCCGGCTCCGGCTTCCAGCCCGGGTAGCCGTTGGAGTCGCGCGCCTCGAAGCCGCAGAGCGCGGCGATGGCGCCGATGCGCGCCGCCAGCGCGTACTTGGAGCTGTCGATGGAGCTGCGGGTGAGGAAGTTGACCTCCACCTCGCCGGCCCGGGTCTCCACCAGCCCCATGTTGGTGGAGGTCTGGACCAGCCCCTTGATGTCCGGGCTCATGGCCTCCACGCCATGCGGCCCGGCCAGCAGCAGCCCGACCACGGCGCGGGCGTCGGCGGCCGACATGGCCCACTCGGCGTTCCCCGGCTCGAGGGTGATGGCGACGCCCGGGTCCAGGACACCGAAGGCGGCCCGCCACTCGGCCTCCATCCGCGCCACGTCGGCCTTCAGGCCGGCCTCGTCGCGAGGGTCGGCGAAGATCACCGCCGAGGCCTCGCGGGCGATGGCGTTGCGCTTGTTGCCGCCGGCGACCGAGGCCAGCCCGAGCGCGTAGCGGGCCAGCAGCCGGTCCAGGGCCTGGGCCAGGATGCGGAGCGAGTTGCCGCGCCCGGCGGCGATGTCGATGCCGGAGTGGCCCCCCTTCAGCCCGGACACCTTGAGCCGCAGCGCCGTGGTGCCGGCGCGCGGCGCGGCCGGCGAGAGCCTGCGGGTGCAGGTGGTGTCGATGCCCCCGGCGCAGCCGATGGTCAGCTCGCCCTCCTCCTCGCTGTCGAGGTTGAGCATCATCGTGGCCTTGAGCCAGCCGGCGCCGAGCCCCTTGGCGCCGGTCATGCCGGTCTCCTCGTCGACGGTGATGAGGACCTCGAGCGGCCCGTGCTTCAGGTCCGGGTCGGCCAGGGCCGCCAGCGCCGAGGCCACGCCGATGCCGTTGTCGGCGCCCAGGGTGGTGCCGGTGGCGCGCAGCACGTCCCCGTCCCGGCGGACCTGGATGGGGTCCCTGGCGAAGTCGTGGGCCGTCCCCTCGTTCTTCTCGCAGACCATGTCGACGTGGGCCTGCATCGCCACCACCGGCCGCCCCTCGCGCCCGGGCGAGGCGGCCTTGCGGATGAGGACGTTGCCGACCTGGTCCTGCTCCACCTGGCAGCCCAGCGCCCTGGCCTGCGCCACCACCCAGGCCGCGGCGGCGGCCTCCTGCTTGGAGGCGCGGGGGATCCTGGAGAGCTCGAGGAAGTAGCGCCAGAGCGGCTTGGGCTCGAGGTTGGCGAGGAAATCGGTCACGTGCAGCCTCCGGCATCGGGTCGGAAACGGGCGCAGGCTATCAGGTCCGGCGCCGCGCGGTGGGATTGGCGCCGCCCCGGCGGTCCGGCCGTGGCGGCGTGGGAGGGGCTCGTCAGGGAGGCTACCGGGCCGGCGGGGTGGCCGGCGCGGGGGCGGGTGCCGGGACCGCGTTGGTCGCCGCGGGGACCGGGCCCATCGCGGGAGCCGCCTCCGGCACCCCGATCGCGGCAGGGGCCCAGGCCGGCGCGGCGCCGCCCTTCCTCACCGCCAGCAGCAGGAAGGTGTCGTCCGGGCGGCGGTAGCCGATCATGAACGGCAGGGGCCTGGCCGGCATGGCCTTGCACGCCTTGTCGAGATCCTCCTGGAAGTAGCTCCCGAACGGCTTGCGCGGCACCAGGTACCTCCCGAAGCAGGTGTACTCCCACTCGCCCCGGGGGAAGGCCCGGTAGGGGATGCCGGAGTCGTCCTCGACCACGGCGGCGCTGGTCTCGAGCAGCAGCGACCGCACCTTGGAGAAGTTGTGGTCGTGGAGGATGAACGAGGCGGCCTTGAGGAAGCTGTTGGCCGGGCCGAACGAGCGGGCCCAGGCGAGGAAGCCGGGCTGCCTCGCCAGGTCGTCGTTGTAGAGGTTGACGCGGACGTAGAGCATCTCCTGCGGCGCCTGGCTCGCGACGTGGAACCTCACCCTCACGCCGGGAACGCCCGGGCCCCACTTCTGGCTGGCCGGCCTCCCGTTGGCGACGCCCTTGGCGTCCACCTCGAAGTAGGCGATGTCGTCGATGGTGGCGCCGGAGCGGGCGAGCATCAGCGCCAGGACCGGCAGGATGCCCTTGATGCCGTGCCCCTGGAAGTCGCTCCCCATCTCGGTGGTCCGGAAGAAGCTCCGCTCCATGAAGGTGGTCAGGCTGCTGGCGAGCCGGTCGATGGCCTTGTGGACCTGGCTGAACTTCATCTTCTCGGGAGCCTCGATCTCGCCGACCGGCTCGAGGCCGGCCAGCAGGTAGATCGGGGCCCCGGGAAACAGCTTCACCGCGTGGGCCGCGTCCGGGCCGCCGAAGAAGTAGATCAGGTTCCGGCGACCCTGGATGCGCGGGGCCAGCTCCGCCTGCTGCCAGTCGCTGGCCTTGTCGAGCCGGTCGGAGAGCAGCTTCCACTGCTTGTCCATGGTGGCGACGTGGTCGCGGTAGTCCGGGGTGTCCTGCCAGGCCGCCAGCGGCGAGCCGGCCGAGACCGGGAGGCCGGCGAGGAACCTGGCCTGGTCGTCGAACGTCGACGCCGAGGCCGGCGCCGGCACGAGCGCGGCGACCGGTGCAGCCACCTGGGCCGGCACCTCGACCGGCGGCGGCGGAGCCACCGCGGTCCCCGGGACCGCGGCCGGGACGACGGCCGGGACCGGCTCGGCCGCCGCGGCCGAGAAGGCCGCCAGGCCGGCGAGGAGCGCGCCGAGGAACGGCGAGGGCTTCAGGACCCGCAGTGACATTGGTCTGGATCTCCGGGGGCGCCGCCAATCGGGGGGCCGGCGCGGTGGTTTTCGAGGCCGCGCACCATACAACATCCGGGGACTCTTGCGATTCCGCGAAGGAGGGAGGGCCCGCGGCCGGCCGTCAACGGCCCGCCGCGGAGGCCCTGACCGCCCAGGCGTCGATGGCCGCGCCGAGCCGGGCCAGCCGCTGGCTGGCGCAGATGGCCGCCTCCTCGCACGGGTGGCGGGGCGCCGCCGCCCGCTCCGGGTCGACCCAGCGGGTGCCGGCGCTGGAGGTCATGGCCACCACGTAGCGGCGCCAGGGCTTGCCCGGCAGCGGCTCCACCAGCCCGGCGTCGGCGGCGAAGTTCCAGGTCAGCCCGGTCTTGTGGAGGAAGCGGACCTCGGCGGCGGCGTTGCAGGGGCGCACGTCCCGGCCCCAGGCGGTCTCGCCCACCACCTCGTCCCCGGACTCGACGTCGAGGAAGTGGGCCGGCACGGCGGCCGGGATCCCGGCCGCCACCGCGCCGCAGGAGGAGCCGGTGGAGAGGATCTCGTGCCGGCCCTGGTAGGCCAGCACCCGCTTCAGCCTGGCCCGGGCCGGCTCGGGCATGGTCTCCCGCACCACCGCCCGCCCCGACGGCGTCCGCCACAGCACCCCGGGCCCGCCCGCCACCAGCCAGAGCAGCCGCGCCACGTCCATGGCGGTGGCGTGGATCTCGCCGGGGGCCCAGCGGGAGCCGTCGATGGGCGAGGTGCCGTCGATGCGGAGGGTGGAGAGCCCCAGGCCGGCCAGCTCGGCGTTGAGCGCGCCCATCTCGCCGCGCACGTGGAGGAAGCGGAGCAGCGCCTTGGTGGCCCGGTTGTCCGACTCGGTGATCATCAGCTCCAGCCACTCGTCCACGGTGCGCACCTCCGCGCCCGGCGCCGGCCCCTCGGGCACCTCCGCCGAGAGCGCGATCGCCCCCTGGGCCGCCCGCCGCTCGACGTGGAAGGCGACCAGCAGCTTGAAGAGGCTGGCCGGGTACGGCGACATGAAGTCGCGGCCGGAGGTCCCCCGGTCCGGCGCCAGGTCGTCACTGTCAGTGAATGGCGGGGCGCGCGGTCCCAGCTCGGCCGCCTCCGCATTCCAGCGCCGGAACCGGACGTCGACCGGCGCGAGGTTGGCGTCGAGCAGCACCACCCGGCCCTGGGGCGTGCTCCAGTCGACCTGCACGTTGGCGGCCTCCAGCGCCCGGCCCTGCCCGTCGAGCCGGATCACGGCCAGGTCGACCCAGGGCGGGAAGGCGGCCCGCCGCAGCGGGATGGGGCAGCCGCGGCCGCCCGGGCAGCGCCCCTCCTCGGGGCCGGCGTCCACCAGCTCGTCGAGCCCGGCCTCGTCCAGCGCCAGGAGCAGCGCCTCGGCCAGGGTGGTCGGCTCGGGGCGGGCCGCCGCCCGGGCGGGTGGCGCCGGGGGCCTCCTGGCCGGGGCCGGGTGGGCCGGCCCGGCCACCGCCAGCGCCAGGGCGAGCCAGGCGCCGGCGATCACGCGAGAACGCTCGGGCGGCCAGATGCAGGTCATGGGCGGGTGATTCCAGGGCAGGACCCCGGGCCGGCAATCGCCGCGTCCGGGGCGCTCAGCCCCCCAGCAGCTTCTCGATGTCCGCCTCGATCTTCTCGGGCGGGGTGGCCGGGGCGAAGCGATCGACCACCCGGCCCTCCCGATCGACGAGGAACTTGGTGAAGTTCCACTTGATGCTGTCGCCGAGCAGGCCGGGCGCCGACTTCTTGAGGTAGGCGAAGACCGGGTGGGTCCCGGCCCCGTTCACCTCGACCTTCTTGAAGAGCGGGAAGGTGACCCCGTAGTTGCGCTGGCAGAAGGTGGCGATCTCGGCGTCGTCGCCCGGCTCCTGGTGGCCGAACTGGTCGCAGGGGAAGCCGAGGATCTCCAGCCCCTCGGCCCGGTGGCGCTGGTAGAGGGCCTGCAGGCCCTGGTACTGGGGGGTGAAGCCGCACTGGCTGGCGGTGTTGACCACCAGCAGCACCTTGCCGCGGTAGTCGGAGAGCGGCTGCTCCGTCCCGTCGTTCCGGGTGGCGGTCAGGTCGTGGAGGGTGTCGGCCATGGAGGTGCTCCTGGGTGGGTGCCGCTTCATAACCGGCGGCCGGGGCCGGCGCCCGGCCTATCCGGCCAGCACCTTGCGCATCCGGACGTGGGGGACGCCCTCCTCCAGGAAGGGCTCCCCCTCCCTGACGTAGCCGCGCCGCTCGAAGAACGCCACCGAGGGGAGCTGGGCGTGGGCCACCACCTCGGCGATGCCGCGCAGCACCGCCATCCGCTCCAGCGCGTCGAGCACCAGCGCCCCGACGCCGTGGCGCCGGTGGTCGGCGGCCACCGCCATGCGGCCGATCTGGACCACCCGGCTGTCGCGGCGCACGAAGCGCCCGGTCCCCACGCAGCGGCCCCCCTCGTCGAAGGCCACCACGTGGTTGGCCTGGTGGTCGAGCGCGTCGCGGTCGAGCGGGCGAGGGGCGTTCTGCTCGACCTCGAAGACCTGCCGCCGGAGCGCGAAGGCGGCTTCCCGGTCGGCCTCGGAGGACGCGTAGCGGACGGAGTAGGTCATGCCCCATTCCTATACGAAGCGGGGCCGCCTTGGCCACTCGGCGTCGAGCCCACGGCGCCGCGCGGCCGGGAGGTTGCCTGCCGGCGGGCGCTGGGTTACCACGGCGGGCATGGCCGACGCGGATCGCCCCTCCAACTTCCTCACCGAGATCATCGACGCCGACCTGGCGTCGGGGCGTCACGGCGGCCGCGTGGTGACCCGCTTCCCCCCCGAGCCCAACGGCTACCTCCACCTCGGCCACGCCAAGTCGATCCTGCTCAACTTCGGCCTGGCGGCCCGCTACGGCGGCCGCGTCCACCTGCGCTTCGACGACACCAACCCCACCACCGAGGAGGTGGAGTACGTCGAGGGCATCCAGGCCGACGTCCGCTGGCTGGCCGGCGAGTGGTCCGCCCTCTACTACGCCTCCGACTTCTTCGAGCGCATGTACCAGGCCGCCGAGCGGCTCATCCGCGAGGGGCACGCCTACGTCGACAGCCAGGCGCAGGAGGCCATCCGCGAGCAGCGGGGCGACTTCGGGCGGCCCGGCGCCAACAGCCCCTTCCGCGATCGGCCGGCCGAGGAGAGCCTCGATCTCTTCCGGCGCATGCGGGCCGGCCAGTTCGCCGACGGCGCCTGCGTCCTGCGGGCCCGCATCGACATGGCGCACCCCAACCTGGTCATGCGCGATCCCCTCCTCTACCGGATCCGCAAGGCCCACCATCACCGGACCGGCGACGCCTGGTGCATCTACCCGATGTACGACTTCGCCCACCCGCTGGAGGACGCCTTCGAGGGGGTCACCCACTCCATCTGCACGCTGGAGTTCGAGTCGAACCGCGAGCTCTACGACTGGGTGCTGGACCGGCTGGGCCCATGGGACCCGCGCCCCCGCCAGCACGAGTTCGCCCGGCTCTCCCTCGGCTACACCGTCCTCTCCAAGCGCAAGCTGCTGCAGCTGGTGGCGGAGCGGCGGGTGGCCGGCTGGGACGACCCGCGCATGCCGACCCTGGCCGGGATGCGCCGCCGCGGCATCACCCCGGAGGCGCTGCGCGACTTCGCCGACCTGATCGGGGTGGCCAAGAACAACTCCACCGTCGACATCGGCAAGCTCGAGTTCGCCATCCGCGGCGACCTGGAGGCCCGCTGCCCCCGGGCCCTGGCGGTGCTCGACCCGCTCCCGCTCACCATCACCACCTGGCCCGCCGGCAAGGTGGAGACGCTGGAGCTGCCGTGGTGGCCGGCCGATCCGGCCCGCGGGACGCGCGCCGTCCCCTGCTCCGGGCAGCTGCTCATCGAGCGCGACGACTTCAGCCTCGATCCGCCCCCCGGCTGGAAGCGGCTGGCCCCCGGCGGCTCGGTCCGGCTGGCCGGCGGCTGGGTGGTCCGCTGCGACGAGGTGCTGCGCGGCCCGGACGGCGCCGTCACCGGCCTGCGCTGCAGCCATGACCCCGCCTCGCTGGGCGACGGCGCCGGCGCCCGGCGCGGCCTCGGCACCATCCACTGGGTCGACGCCGCCCTCTCGGTGCCGGCCCCGGTGAGGCTCTACGACCGGCTCTTCGCCGTCGAGCAGCCCGACGCGGCCCCCGACTTCCTGGCCACGCTGAACCCGGCCTCGCTGGTGGTGGCGGGCCAGGCGCGCCTGGAGCCGGCCCTGGCCAAGGCCGCCCCCGGCGATCGCTTCCAGTTCCTCCGGCTCGGCTACTTCATCGCCGACCCGGCCGACTCCAGGCCGGGCGCGCCGGTCTTCAACCGGACCATCACGCTGCGCGACACCTGGGCCAGGCCTTCGGCCCAGCCCGCGCCGCGCCGGGTCGCGCGGCCGAAGGCCGGGCCCGCCGACGCCACCCCACGCCCCGGCCGCTCCGAGGCCCGCGCCGGGCGGCGCGACGCCTCGCCGGCGCTGGCCGGGCGGTACCACCGCTACCAGCAGGCGCTCCATCTCCCCGAGGAGCAGGCCGACCTGCTGACCGGCGACCCGGCCGTGGCCGACTACTTCGACGCCGCGGTGGGGTCCGGGGCCGGCGCCGCCTCGGCGGCCCGCTGGCTGCTCAACGACCTGCTCGGCCTCGCCGGAGAGACGCCGCTGCCGCGGCTCAAGCTCGACGGCCAGGGCTTCGGGGCCTTCGTGGCGCTGGTGGACGCAGGGAAGGTCACGCCGGCGGGGGCCAAGGCCCTGCTGGCCGACCTGGTGGCCGGCGGCGGCGCGCCGGCGGCGCGGCTCCAGGCGCTCGGCCTCGAGAAGGTGGAGGACGCCGCCGCCATCGCCGCGGCGGTGGAGCGGGCCCTGGCGGCCCAGGCGGCCGAGGTGGCCCGCTACCGCGCCGGGGAGAAGAAGCTGCTGGGCGTGCTGCTCGGCGCCGCCATGCGCGAGGCCCGGGGTGCGGCCGAGGCCGCCTCGGTGCGCAAGGCGCTGCTGGAGCGCCTGGGGTAGCCGCCGGCGGGCCGCCCGGCCCGCCGGGCTACGCCGGCTTGACCTGCCCCCCGGCCGGCGGTCCCTCGGCGCGCCGCCAGAAGCGGCGCGGGGCCAGGGCCACGGCCATCAGCACCAGCTGCGAGCCGATGAAGCCGAAGAGCGCCCAGAAGGCCTTGTCCATGAAGCCGTAGGAGTGCAGCCCCACCCCCAGCATGTTCACGCCGAACCAGCTGAGCGCGGTGATGACGTTGCCGAAGATGGCCATGGTCATGATGCCGCGATCGCGCACGTAGCCGCCCCAGCGGGCGTGCAGGATGATGGCGTTCCAGAGCACGATGAGGAGCGCCCCGTTCTCCTTGGGATCCCAGCCCCAGAAGCGGCCCCAGGACTGGTCGGCCCAGATGCCGCCCAGCACGGTGCCGATGAAGCTGAAGAAGAGCGCGAAGCTGATCACCCCGTAGGCCATCGACACCAGGGTCTTGTCGGTGGACGGCAGGAGCGACGGCGCCAGGTGCTTGCGCAGCGCCCAGGCGATGGCGATGGCGCCCGCCAGGAAGGTCCCCGAGTAGCCGATGGTGATGGTGGTGACGTGCGTCGCCAGCCAGAAGTTGGAGTCCAGCACCGCCCGCATCATCTCCATGGTGTCGCCGTCACCGGTCAGGTGGTGCGCCACGATGAGCGAGGCGAAGCCCGAGGCGGCCGCCACCGCGGTGCCGAAGCCCTTGCGGTAGAGCCGCTCCAGGATCACGCCCAGCACCACGGCCCCCCACCCCACGAAGACCGCCGAGGAGTAGAGGTTGGTGACCGGCGGCCGTCCCTGCAGGATGACGCGGGAGACCAGGCCGGCGGTGTGGATCACCGCGCCCGCCAGCAGCAGCGCGAAGGCCGAGCGGCGCAGGAACTCGGGCTGCCAGAGCCAGGAGGCGAAGACCAGCAGCAGCGCCGCCACGTAGATGACCATGCCGGAGTAGAAGGGATCGACCCGGTTGAAGACGATCTCGTGGTCACCCTGCGCCACCGCCTCGGGCTTGGCGGCCACGCCGAAGGCCCTCAGCTCGGCCACCGCGGCGTTGAACCCGGCGCCGTCCCCGGCCCGGTAGGCGGTGCCGATCCTGGCCAGCGAGGCCAGGCCGGCGTCCACCGAGCCACCGCGGGCGGCGTCGCGCAGCGCCTCGCCGGCGCTCCGCCAGCCGGCGCCGGCGTCGCCGTGCGGCGGCAGCGGGCGGAAGAAGGCGGCGCTGGCGAGCAGCGCGTGGCGCTGGGTCGCCGACGGGTCGGAGAGCGCCGCCAGCTCGTCGGCCAGCGAGGTGGGGCCCGGCACCTGCACCGTGTTCTCCAGCCGCAGGTAGAGGTCGAGCCGCTGGTAGAGGTTGACCACCGCCCCCTGGAAGCGGGACCGCTGCTTCGAGTCGATGCCCTCGGCGGCCCGGGCCTGGTTCTCGATCTCGCCGAGGTAGGGGCGGATGTCGTTGAAGGCGAAGTAGCGGTTCGACTGCGAGAGCTTCTGCCCGATCAGCGAGAGGACGTCCGGGTCGTTGATCACGAAGACCGGCTGGGCGTCGGCCCGGTCCGGCCGGAAGAGGACGTCGAGGAGCCACTCGTCGGCGCCCACGGTGTGGGACTGCTTCTGCCCGCCCGCCGCCTCCTCGAAGCGGAAGCTCATCTGGCTGCGGATCATCAGCAGCGAGTTGCGGGCCACCGTGTCGATGGGCTTGATGCGCCCGCCCTCCAGCACCGGCAGCCGGCCGAAGGCATCGAGGTTCATGCCGCGCACCGGCCGCGACGGCAGCAACCCGGAGGCCACCCACGCCACCGCCAGCGTCGCCACCACCCACGGCCCGACCTTGACGAGTCTCATGTCATGCCTCCGCGGCGGCGGCCCGCCGCCCAAGCGCCCTGCGCAACGAGATGCCGAAGTGGATCATCAGCCCGAGCCCGACCAGCACGCAGGAGATGTAGGGGAGCAGCCAGCCCGGGTTCTCGACCACCTGCAGGATCGAGAGCGTGTCGTTCTTGCCGAAGCTGGCCTGGTAGAAGGCCTTGCCCTCGTAGCGCAGCGGCTGGTTCATGTAGATGAGGACGTCGCGCGACTCGCCCTTGGCCGGGTTGGAGAGGTGCACCAGGCTGGAGAAGTTCTTGGGGATGGTGGTCCCCTCGTAGACGTCGTGGCTGAACTTCTTCAGCGTCATCGAGTAGGGCAGGTACTGGCGGCGGTTGCGCATCGCCAGCTGGTAGGTCCGCCCCTCGTGGATGAACTGCTGGGGGGCGCCCAGCTGGCTGGAGACCAGCCAGGCGCCGTAGCTGCGCCCGCCCGCCACCGGCTCCACCACGGCCACCGGCATGTTCACCTGGTCGTCGGAGACCACCGGCCGCAGCGGCTGGACGGCCACGGTGGCCCCGACCCCCATGTTGGCGACCGGCTGGGAACCCGGGCCGGCCATGGCGAGCCGCGCGTTCTCCCAGTAGCGGCGGATCCTGAGCGCCACCGGGCTGCCGGGGATGGTCACCAGCCCGCCCTCGGCCAGCAGGCTCTCGGGGACGGAGTGGACCTCGTCCCAGGCCGGGTCGGTGGTGTCGACCAGCAGCAGCTCCTGCTGGCGGTGCTCGACGTAGTTGACCGTCTGCCCCTCCTCGATGGCCAGCTGGGTCTCCACCTGGAAGACGCCGGTGACGAACTCGCCGACGAAGAGCAGGATCAGGCCGGCGTGGACGATCCGAGATCCCGGCCTTCTTCCAGGACAGCTCCAGCCGGCGGAACTGGGCGGCGGCCAGGTTGACCATCAGCACCAGCCCGACCAGCGCACCGCCCGGGAAGACGGCCAGCGACCAGCCCGTCCCCGGGACCTGCCACCAGACCAGGAAGCTGCGCATGTAGAGGTCGACGGCGCCCTTGGTGCCGAGCTGGACCTGGGCCAGCGTGCAGGCCACCACCAGCAGCATGAGCAGCGAGAGGGCGACGATGGTGAGCTTCAGCGAGGTCACCACGTCCCAGAGCTTGTGGGCCGCGACGCTGGCGGAGTTGGTCTCAGTCTGATTTTTGCCGGAGTCACCTCGCCGATCACGCGGGCGGCCAGGGCCGGACCGGGGAAGGGGATCCGGTCGAACATCGATTCCGGCAAACCCAGCGCCCGTCCCAGCTTCCTGACGCCGTCCTTTCTTAGTTTGATCACCGGCTCGAGGATCTTGTACCCGAAGGCCTTCTGCGGATCGATCCCGATCTGGGCAAAGACGTTGTGCTGCCGTTTGATTCCCGCCGCCGTCTCGTCCACATCGGTCAGGATCGTTCCCTGCAGGAGGTGCTTCGCCCCGCTCTTGATGACCAGCGCGCCGAACACCTTCTTGTAGAAGGTCTGGGTGATGGCCTCCCGCTTTTCTTCGGGGTCGGTCACACCCTTCATGGCGTCAAAAAAGGCCTTCTGCGCCTTGATCACCTCCACCTGAATCCCCATCTTCTTGAACATGGCCGCCACCTTCGCGGGTTCTCCCTGCCGCATGATTCCGTTGTCGATGATGTAGGTCTTGAGCTTCTTCCCCAGGGCGCGATGGCCCAGGGCCGTCACGACCGACGAGTCGACCCCGCCGGAAAGGGCGTTGATGGCCGATCCCCCGCCGACCGCTTCCTGAATCTCCCGAACCTTCTCCGCAATGAATTTGTCCGTGTTCAGATTCTCCGCCTTGATTTCCTTGATCTTCATGATAGAGGCTCCTTTGGTGAGAGATGGTGTTGCCTGCACTGTTTAGCTGAAATTCATACCTGGTTCAAGTATTTTCCCGTGCCGGTCGGCAGAGGGGGGCCCCCCCGTATATCGCTTGACAGATGCGCCCCTATTCCGGTACGTCAATACCCACGTGCATCGTTGCCCCAATCCGATCAGAGAGGCCACCGCCATGAAGGACCACCAGAAAGACGAACATGCCGCCGGATGTATCAAACCCTCCTGCCGAACATCGCCGACTATGTCGCCCTCTACGCCAAGGAGCGCCCCGGCGAGACGGCGATCATCGAGCACAACACCGGCGAGACGGTCACCTGGAAGCAGTTCAACACCTCCGTCTCGGCCTTTGCCGCCAAGCTCCTGTCGATCGGCCTTGCCAAGGGGGATATCGTCGCCACGAGCCTGCCGCTCCTGAAGGAGCACGTCTATCTGATCTACGCCTGCTACCGCATCGGGGTGATCATCGCCCCCCTGGACCTGCGCCTAAAGGCCAAGGAGGTCCGGTACTGCCTGGACAAGATGAAGCCGAAGGCCTACTTCTTCCTCGGCAAGACGCCGGTCGCCGATTTTCGGCCCCTCATCCGGGAGGTGATGGCGGAGTGCCCCTTCGTCCGGCACTGGGTGCAGTTCCAGAAGGAGGCCGACCTGATCATGGAAGGCGCCGTGGGAATCGCCGAATTCGTCAAGGACATCAAGAAGGTCTTTCTCCTGAACCTCCTGACCGGCCGGGTGCGGAAGGCGCACCGCCAGGTCGGAAAGCGGGATGCTGCCTCATCATCTTCACGACCGGCTCCACGGGTTCCCCGAAGCCGGCGCTTCTGTGCCACGAGAACATCCTGATCCAGAACATCGGCCTGTGCGTCGGATTCGAGCTGTCATCCTCCGACCGGATGCTGATCAACCTTCCCCCCTCCCACGTGGGCTGCACGACGGAGCAGCTGGGGACGGTCCTCTTCGGCGGCGGGGTCGCGGTGATCCTCCATATCTTCGATCCGAAGCTCTCCCTGGAGGCGATCGAGAAGCACCGGGTGACCATCATCGGCCAGATCCCGGCCCTGTTCAACATGGAATGGCGCCTCCCCGACTACGCGAAATACGACCTTTCCTCGCTCCGGTTCGCCATCTACGGCGGCCAGGCCGTCCCCCGGGAGTTCCTGGTGAAGATGAAGGCGATGGCGCCCCGGATCGGGACGGGCCTGGGGCTCACGGAGACGGCGGGGTTCTGCACCTATACGAACGTGGATGCCGATGTGGACGAGCTCGCCCAGGGGATCGGCTACGACTCCCCCCTGTGCCCCATCACGATCCGCGATTTCATGAAGCCGGACGGAACGGCCGGGGCGGAAAAGCCGAAAGGCGAGGTGGGGGAGATCTGCTTCTCCGGACCCCAGGTCTTCCTGGGCTACCTGGGCGACCCGGAGAACACCGCCAAGACGGTCTCGAAGGAGGGGATCTGCTATACGGGCGACGTGGGCTATTACGACGAAAAGGGGCTCCATTTCTCCGGCCGGGCGAAGCTCGTCATCAAGCCGAAGGGGTATCAGGTCTTTCCCGAGGACGTGGAGCGGCACATCCACGGCAAGCTCAAGGACCGGGCCGCCATGGTGGCCGTCGTCGGCGTGGAGCACGAGGTATTCAGCGAGGGGATCATGGCCTTCGTGGAGTGCCTGGACGGCCAGACGATCACCCCGGAGGAGGTCATGGCGGCCTGCGACGACATCTCCGCCTATTCCCGCCCCTCCCACGTGGTGATCCTCAAGGCGGGCGAGATCCCGCTCAACCGCGTCGCGAAGACCGATTACCTGAACCTCCGGGAGCGGGCCGCCGCCGTCGTCGCGGGAGCTCCGCGCCCGCGGCCGGTGGGATCGGGGATAAGACTATTCCCGTTCGAGGATGTGCAAGCCGCGCAAACGATCGATCAGATAGATCAGGCCGCGATCGTCCACCGTGACGTCGTTGCTCGACACCCGGTTGCCGCCTTTCGGCTCCGGGAGGAAATGCCCGATCTCCCGCGGGGCATGCGGCCGGGAGATGTCGATGATGCGAAGCCCGTGGGCGAACCAGGCGACGGGGATCTCCGTGCCGGTCACGATCTCGCTCGGCTGATGGCAGCCGGTCGCGTACGGCTGCTCCTCGGGCGGGATGCCTTCGATCTGATAGCTCGCAAAGGGCGCGGGGTGGCGCTCGTCGGTGATGTCCACCAGCCAGAGAAATGCGGCGGGATAGGGCGGGCAGCCCTCAAGCCGCACCACGTCTTCGTCGGATACGAGCATGATATCGCGATTGTCGATCTTGAACGGGATGCGCAGACAGGTATGCGTCGGCCAGGGAAACGGCGGGCTCCAGTCGAGCCCGGACACGAGCTTGGGTTTGCTCATGTCCTCGATGTCGAGGATGACGAACCCGCCGTGCCAATAGCTGGTGTAGAGGCGGTTTCCGGAGCGCAGCGGGTGATGACACTTGTGCGCGGCGCCTTTCCATCCCGGCTTCTCGCCGCCCGCTATCCACTGCCCGGGCATCCACCAACGGCCCACCTCCTCGGGCTGCGCCGGATTCTTCAGGTCGAGGATCATCGTAATGTTCCCGATATACCCGTCCCACGTGGGCGAGATGTAGGCATAGCGCCCGTCGAAGTCGAAGCGATGCACCCCGCGCGCATAGCTGGGCCCGGGCGTATCGGTCGTATACCAGTTCGCGATGAGTTTGGGCTTTGCGGGGTTCGACACGTCGTAGATCCCGAGCCCGCCCTGAAACCCCTCGGGCAGCACCTCGCCGCCCCCCACCCCAGCCCGAAGGACTTCACGGTTGGTGACCATGATGCCGTCCTTCACGCGCACCTTGTGCGAATGGGTGCAGGGCGGCATGGAAAGCTCGGCGATCTGCCGCGGTCGCTTCGGATCGGAGACATCGACTACCAGCGTACCGTGCGGATTGCGCATCGCACCGATGTAGGCGATGTTGCGCTCCACCACCACCTGCCCGCCGCCGGCGCAGTCAAAATACGCCACTTCACGAATGCCCTTCGAACTTGCCATCACATCTCCCGCTATTTTACTGGTTTTTTGCCGATCCCCGCGGTCTTGACTACTTCCGCCCATTTCTCGGTCTCGTGCTTGATGAAAGACCGCCACTCGCCGGGCGTACTCCCGACCACGTCGGCGCCCTGATTCTTAAGAAGCTCACGCGTTTCAGGCATATTGAGCACTCGAACAGCTTCATCGTGCAGCTTTGCCACGATGGGCGCCGGCGTATTCTTAGGGGCAATGAGGCCGAACCAGCCAGTCACATCGAATCCCGGATACCCCGATTCCGCGATCGTCGGCAACTCCGGCACCACAGACGACCGCTTACCGCTGCTGACGGCAAGCGCTCTCAGTTTACCCGAACGCACATGAGGCATCGACACCAATGCAAGGCTGAACAGCGCCTTCACGTGTCCACCCAAAAGTTCGTTGACCGCCGGCGCTCCGCCCTTGTAGGGAACGTGATTGAAGCGCGCTCCGGAACTTATCTGCAACAGCTCTAAAGAGAGATGGCCGGAGGACCCCATGCCCGCGGAGGCGAAGGGGATCTCCTCCGGACGCGCCTTGGCCGCCGCTACGAGCTCTGCCACCGACTTGACATCGAACGATGGGTGAACCACCAGTACGTTCGGAACCGCTATGGCCTGCGTGATGTGCTCGAAGTCCTTAATCGGATCGTATGGCACGCGATCATACAGACTGGGATTGATCGCCAGCCCCGCCTGAATCATTCCGATCGTGTATCCGTCGGGCGCGGCGGCTGCGAGCATTTGGGTGCCGACGATGCCGTTCGCCCCGCCGCGATTTTCGATGACTACCGCCTGGCCCAAAACCTTCGAAAGACGTTCGCCGATGATCCGCGCGGCGATGTCGGACGGTCCGCCGGCCGGGGAGGTTACGATAAGACGGATCGGTTTCGTCGGCCACGGTTGCTGGGCCTGGGCGATACCGTTCACCGCAACGCAAAAGAATAGCGCACACAAGCCGGATACCCATCGGGTGCGTACCCGACGGGCCGTGTCGATCTTCGCCTGCTTCAGGTTATCGTTCATCTCGAACCTCCTTTAATGCCAAACTTCGGGGCGGTCCAGGCGATCTGCGGATCTCGCCACCCCGCCGCGATTGCTCTGACCGCACCGCATCGAGGAGCCGCTCTGTCGCCTTCCAGGCCGTATAATCCGGCAACAATATAACTCAATGTAGTCATTCCCAAAGCCGAATCATATGACCTTCTGTCCGGTCCGTCCGCATGACGATATTATTTCGGGTCGGCCTGCCCCGGACCAGTCCGGGGTCCGCATGACGTTTCCGTGACTCAGGTACATACGATTTACCGTTAAGTTGTACCCATTGTCAACCCTCTTTCTTTCCCTCGCGCAAAGAGCCTTTCCATCGGCCCACCTCCATGGTATGGTGAGGTCCAGTGAAGGGGTCAGGATGAAGAAATTTCTTGAGTCTATCGACGGGGGATGACGGCATGAAAACATTCGATCGGGGCTTTCTCGAGGAAATGAAGAAAAAACTGGGTGTAGATCTGATCGGAGCAGCTTCCGTAGATCAATCACCGGAACTGAAAGCGAAGGCCGCTCCTTTTCTCCCTACGGCGAAGTCCGTCGTCGTGTTTGCGAAGGAAACATACCGGGAAGTGGTATCCCTTCTCGGGCCTTCCAAGGAAACCGGAGAGCCGGAACTCGGAGAGGTTCTTGGCGTTCATGCGAATTACATCTATGGCCGGTTGAATCGGGCGGTCCATGAAATGGCCGAGATTTTCCATGAGGAGGGTCATCGATCGATTCCTCTCTCCGCGGCTCCTGGTTTCATCACCGACCAGCGGTACCTGAAAGCCCTTTTCTCCTACAAGCATGTGGCACAGCTCGCCGGATTGGGAACGATCGGACGAAACAGTTTATTGATAACCCCCGAATTCGGGCCGCGGGTCCGGTTGGCCTGTCTCTTGACCGAGGCCTCCGTGGAAACAACTCATCGCAGGCAAAAGAAACAGTGCAGGAAGTGCGATGCCTGCATCCGCGTATGCCCGGCGCAGGCGATTCACGCGCCCGAATCCGGACAACCCTATGACATAAATCGTTTTGCGTGCAGAGCCTATCGTCAGGCGGGGCTGGTTTGCAGCGTCTGCCTGAAGGCCTGTGATGAGATCACGGGATGATATAAATAAACAAGGAGGGAGGGGGTGGTTTGTAAAAGTATATTGCGCGATGCCGTTGCGCACAACAGGCAGGAGGAGGGAGGAATATGGGTAAAAACGAAAGCTGCTATACCTTCGATGCGGCCATGGAGCTGGCGATCAAAATGGAGGAGGAGTCGTTTCGGCACTACCTCGAGGCGATACGCATCGTAAAGAACAAAAACGCCCGGGAGATCCTCCGGGGATTCGCGCTCGACGAATTGGAGCATAAACAAACCATCGAGAAGGCCCTCGTGGAGGGGCAGATGGGCGATGAAAGTCAGATGAAACGCCCCGTCACCACGATGGGCCTCGATTACGTCCTGGCGAGAAAGGCCCCGAGTCCCGATTCCGACATCCGGGAAGTGATGGCCTATGCGATCCACCTGGAAAAGGAGGCCGTCGATTTTTATCAGCGAATGTCCGAGGGATGCGCCGGGGCGCCCATGGCCGGGATGTTCGAAAGGCTCCTGTCCGATGCGCGCCGTCACATCCAGGCAATCGAAGACCTGTACGAAGACAAGTTCCTCACCGATAACTGAACCCCGGGGCGAGGCCCATCCACCATCCGCACCGCCGGAAAGAAGGGCGCCGCGAGGCAGTCGCCGCGGGGATGACCAGCCGGAAAGGAAGCATATGCTGGAGTTATTGAGAAAGCGACGGAGCATCCGCCTTTTCAAGAAGGAGCGGATCTCCCCGGCGCACATCGACGCCCTGCGGGAAGCGGTCTTGCGGTCCCCCTCTTCCCGGGGGATCCAGCCATGGAAATTCTGGTTTGTGCAGGATCCCGATCTCTAAATATGTTGACACTCCTATACTTTTTCTTTAAATAGAACGGGTAAAATCTGTATGTTTATCAATAAGCAGCCGCGACATTGTAACGTAGCCTAACCATTAGGGAGGTGAACAATGCGTATCACGATTTTACGAATCCTCATTTGTCTTTCCCTTTTCTTCGTGCCGCAGGTTTTTGCCGATCAGTACCCCTCGAAGGTAATCACCATCGTTGTACCCTTTTCTGCCGGCGGGCCAGCCGATGTGCTCGCACGTCTCCTGGCGCGGCCAATGGGAGCATCCCTCAAGACCCAGGTGATCATCGAGAACGTGACCGGTGCGGGATCCACCATCGGGGCCAATCGGGTGGCCAAAGCCCCACCGGATGGATATACGCTTTTGTTACACAATCTCGGCCATTCCACCGCGATTTCCCTCTATCGAAAACTTGCCTATCATCCGATCAACGATTTCGAGCCCATCGGATTGATCGCAGATATACCGATGACCCTGGTGACCAAAAAGGATCTCCCACCCAACGATCTCAAGGAATTACTTGCCTACGTGAAAACCAACCGGCAGAAGATCAACCTGGCCAACGCCGGCCCGGGATCGAGTGCACACTTCTGCGGTATGCTCTTCCAAACGGCAATGCAGATGGAGCTTACCACCATTCCCTATGCCGGTACTGCACCGGCCATGATCGACCTTCTCGGGGGTCAGGTGGACATCTTGTGCGACCAGGTGAACAACACCATCAGCCAGATCAAGGCCGGCAAAATTAAAATCATCGGCGTAACGACGAAAAAACGGTTGCCAACTCTTCCCAATGTGCCTTCGCTCCACGAGGCCGGCCTGCCGAATTTTGAGATAACCGTCTGGAACGGTCTCTACGCGCCCAAAGGCACACCGAAAGAGATCATCAAGACGCTGTCTCTGGCCCTGCAGGAGTCACTCAGAGACGCCGCCTTGAAAAAGCGCTGCGCCGAGCTCGGCGTCGAGGTGACGCCCGAATCGAGCGCCACCCCGGAAGCGCTGCGTGCACACCTCAAGGCCGAAATCGAGAAATGGGCACCGATCATCAAGAAGGCCGGGGTTTACGCCGATTAGGATTGCCTCACTGCCATCCCGGTTACGGGTGATCTCCGGGATGCTTCCTATAAACCTCGTTTGTAACTGCACTTTCATCTGACTCGTGATGAAATGAGAAGGCGCCCCTGTGCTGCGCAAGGAGAATGCCTTGACATCCTACATACGAAACCCCAAGGATTTCTGGACCGCGGTCATCTATATTACGATTGGGTCGATTTTTCTCTTTGTCGGCCGTGATTATCCGATGGGCAGCGGTCTCAAGATGGGCCCTGCCTACTTCCCCACGGTTCTCAGCAGCTTGCTGATCATCATCGGGGTAATTTCCCTGACGCGTTCGTTGTAAAGCGGTACCCCATCGGAAGCTTCACCTTCCGGGGGCTCCTCGTGGTTATCTCTGAGCCCGTCTATTCGGTCTCATCGTGCGGGGCGCCGGCCTGATTGTCGCCCTGCCCGTCCTGGTGGTTGTCAGCGCCTACGGCAGCATCAGGTTCCGCTGGGGAGAGTCCCTCGCCCTGGCGGCGGGACTTACCCTGTTTTGCGTTCTGGTCTTTCTGAAGGGTTTGGGTGTGCCCCTCCCGATAGTCGGTTCGTGGTTCACCCGTTAGCGGCAACGGTCGCAAATGATTAGAGCGGTGCTATGGAACTCATTGCAAACCTTCACTTAGGCTTTACAACCGCCTTTACCGGAGCAAACCTGCTCTACTGCCTCGCGGGTGTCTTTCTCGGCACCCTGATCGGCGTATTGCCCGGGCTCGGACCGACCGCCACGATCGCCATGCTCCTCCCTATCACGTTCACCCTGCAGCCGATCTCAGCGCTCATCATGCTGGCGGGTATCTATTACGGATCCCAGTACGGGGGGTCCACCACCTCCATCCTGGTTAACGTGCCCGGCGAAGCGGCCTCGGTCGTCACGACCCTTGACGGTTATCAAATGGCCCGGCAAGGGCGGGCAGGCGTGGCCCTGGCAACGGCTGCGATCGCCTCCTTCTTCGCCGGTACGGTCGCCACCCTTTTTCTCGCCCTGTTCGCGCCGCCCCTTGCTGAATTAGCCCTCAAGTTCGGTCCGGCCGATTATTTTTCCCTGATGGTCCTGGGGCTGATCGCGGCGGTGGTCCTGGCCCAAGGGTCGCTGCTGACGCCGTCGGCATGGTTGTCCTCGGCCTGCTCCTAGGACTTGTCGGCACTGATGTCAACTCGGGCATGACGATTCACGTTCGATATTCCCGAACTGGCCGACGGCGTCGGTTTCGTCGTGGTGGCAATGGGCATGTTCGGCCTGGGCGAGATT
>CAWBAO010000006.1:0-629074 GCA_963786945.1 uncultured delta proteobacterium
TCGGGCCGGTTGGCCGGGCGCCCGCTACCGCTGCGGCCTGGGGCCGAGGATCCCCTTGCCGTGGGGCAGGGCGTCGTGGATGGCGGCCCGGGTGGCGTCGCGCAGCGCCGTGGGATCGTGGCCGAACTGCGCCGGATGGAGCGGGTCGAGCACCTTCACCGTCGCCCTCATCGCGTCGCGGAAGAGGATGCCGTGCTTGGGGATGGCATCTCCGGTGCCGGAGACCGCCACCGGGAAGACCGGGCAGTTGGCGTCGCAGGCCAGCTTGAAGGCCCCCTCCTTGAACGGCAACAGCTCGCCGTCCGGGGAGCGGGTCCCCTCGGGGAAGATCAGCACCGGCACGCCGCGGTCGAGGTGGGCGCGGCAGCGGGCCATCATCAGGCGCACCGACTCGCGGTCCCCGCGCCAGATGGGCACGTAGTCGCAGAGCATCATGTTCCAGCCCACGAACGGGACGCGGAAGAGCTCCCCCTTGGCCACCCACTTGAACGGCGCGAAGAGGCCGTAGAGCACCAGGATGTCGAGGATGGAGAGGTGGTTGGCGGTGATCACCGCCGGCCCGTGCCACGGCAGCTTCTCCCGCCCCTCGACGCGCAGCTTCCAGAGCGGGTTGGCCCACACGTAGAGCATCCCCTGGAAGCAGCCGAAGAGGTGCACCAGGGTCCGGCGGCGGTCGAACGGCACGGTGACCAGGAAGATGGCCAGGTGGATGAGGAACAGCGGCGTCAGCGAGACCAGGAAGAAGAGCCAGTAGAAGATGGAGAAGAAGGCCATGGCGATCGCCGGGTCAGGGTGTGGCCGGCGCGCCGGCGCCGGTCGAGGCGGCCACCGCCTCGAGGATGCGGTAGGTGCCGAACTTGGGGAGGCGCATGTAGCCGGCCCAGGCCGCCGAGGCCAGCAGGCCGTCGGCCAGCCAGTCGGAGAACCACTCGGCGGCGAAGCGAGGGTCGCGCTGCTTGAGCGCCGCGCCGCCCTCGCGGGCCCAGCGACGGTTGTAGCGCTCGTGGACCCCCACCGGCGGCGCCGAGATGAGCGGGATCCCGAGCGCGGCGTAGAAGGTCAGCTCGGAGGGCTTGGTCCAGAGCGCGTCGGTGCGGGCCAGCAGCGCGTTGAACTGCGCGTAGTACCCGGCGAAGTCGGGGGCGCGCAGCACCTCCAGCGCACCGCCGAGGTGTCCCTCCAGCCGCGCCGCCTGGATGGCCTCGCGGAAGCGGGCCTCCACCTCGGGGCGCACCCCGGCCACCAGCGCGATGCGGATGCGCCCGGCGTCGAGCAGGGGCCGGAAGCCGGGCAGGAACTCCCGGGCCATGGCGGCCTGGGCCCCGGCCCCGCCCACGGCGAAGGTGAGCAGGGGTGGCCGCCCGGCCTCCTCGGCGGGCAGCGGCACGCCGAGGAAGGTGGCCAGCTCCTCCGGCATCTCGCGGCGGAACTCGCCGGAGGGGTCGAGCCGGACCAGCCGGGCCGCCAGGTTGCGCTTCAGCGCCGGCAGGCCCGGGCCGCCCAGCAGCTGCTGCGGCAGCGGGAACCCGGTGAAGGTGATGCGCGCCTCGGGGACGCCGTAGGCCCGGAGCCGCCGCGCCGCCCGCCGCGTCGGCACCAGGTACTGGATGCGGGTCTGCTCCGGCTCGGCCGGCACCCAGATCCGGTTGATGTCGGAGTCGGTCACCACGCAGAAGATCCGCTCGTGGCCGGCCCGGTCGGCCACGATGGCCGGCGAGTAGAAGGTGGTGAGCAGCGGCGCCCCGGTCTCGCGCAGCCTCGCCACCAGGCCGGCGCCGAGGTTGCGCCGGATCAGCCGCTCCAGCGTGATCACCGAGCGGGTCGGCGCCGAGAGGTCGCGGTAGGGGTGGAGCCGGGGGATGTCGGTGATGCCGTCGAGCAGGAGGCGCAGCGGGGCCCCGACCACCGGCACCTGGGAGAGCCTCGAGACCACCTCGTAGGCCCGGCGGACCCGGCCCCAGAGCTTCTCCTCCCCGGGCGCCACCACCGGCGGCCGGTCGACGTGGACCACGGCCGTCCCCAGCCCCTCGGCCAGCGGCGTGGCGGCGCGCAGGTGGCCGTAGCCCATCTCGACGGCGACGACGAGCGGCAGGACGGCGGCGGTCTGGCGGTCGGCCGGCATGGAGGCGGAAGGGCCAGAACCTACCAGAGGTCCAGCGGATGACGCGAGCCGGCAAGCCGCCGGCGGCCGCCCGGGCGGGGGCGAGGCGCAGCGCGTCAACCGGGGATCTCCCCCGGGGATATCACTCAGCGGCGACTCCCCGCCCCCGGCAACCGCCATGATCACCCTTCCGATCGATGGAGTTTTCGGATAAGGCTTTTCGCTGTCCAGCCTGCGGACGCTGGACCGACTGTCATCTCGGCGGCTCGAATCGAAGAAAGCGAATTACCAGCATGGCGACCGGTACCGTGAAGTGGTTCAACGATGCGAAGGGCTTCGGCTTCATCACGCAGGACAACGGTGGTGAGGACGTCTTCTGTCACTACAGCGCCATCAACGCGGACGGCTTCAAGAGCCTGTCCGAGGGGCAGAAGGTGGAGTTCGACGTGGTCAAGGGGCCGAAGGGGCTCCAGGCCGCGAACGTCCGCAAGGTCTAGGCCTCACGCTCGACCGCAGTCTTCGGCCCGGCCCCTCGCGGAGGGGGGCCGGGCCGTTCACGTCAGGGCCCCGGCGGCGCCGTCACGCCGACCAGCTCGACCTCGAAGACCAGGGTGGCCTGCGCCGGGATCACGCCCGGGAAGCCGCGCAGCCCGTAGGCCAGCTCGGGGGGGATGGTGAGCCTTCGCCGGCCGCCCACCCTCATGCCGGCCACGCCCTGGTCCCACCCCTTGATCACCTGGCCGGCGCCGAGCTGGAAGGCGAAGGGCGCGCCGCCGCGCGACGAGTCGAACTGCTTCCCGTCGAGCAGCCAGCCGGTGTAGTGGACCTCGACCCGCGCCCCCGCCCCGGCCTCGGCGCCGGTGCCAACCTGCTGCTCCACGATCTCGACCGTTCCCACCTGGTCTCCTCCTCGGCCCGGGGCCGGGTGCGCTACAGCGGGATGTTGCCGTGCTTGCGGCTGGGGCGCTGCGGCCGCTTGGTGCGGAGCATGGCCAGCGCGCGGATGAGGCGGGGACGGGTCTCCTCCGGCCTGATCACCTCGTCCACGTAGCCGAGCGCCGCGGCCTGGAACGGCGTGGCGAACCGCTCGCGGTACTCGGCCACCAGGCGGGCCCGCTCCGCCACCGGGTCGCGGGCCGCGGCCAGCTCCTTGCGGTAGATGACCTCGACCGCCCCCTCCGGTGGCATCACCGCGATCTCGGCGCCGGGGAAGGCGAGGTTGACGTCGGCCCGCAGGTGCTTGGAGGCCATGAGGGCGTAGGCGCCGCCGTAGGCCTTGCGGGCGATCACGGTGACCTTGGGGACCGTCGCCTCGGCGAAGGCGTAGGTGAGCTTGGCGGCGCCCTGGATCAGGCCGCCCCACTCCTGCTCGGTGCCGGGCAGGAAGCCGGGGACGTCGACGAAGGTGCAGAGCGGCAGGTTGAAGGCGTCGCAGAAGCGGACGAAGCGGGCCGCCTTGACCGCGGCGTCGGCGTCGAGCACGCCGGCCAGGGAGGCCGGCTGGTTGGCCACCACCCCGACCGGCCGGCCGTCGAGCCGCACCAGGCCGATCACCAGGTTGGGGGCGAAGAGCTCGGCCACCTCGAAGAAGTGGCGATCGTCGGCCACGGCGCGGATGATCCCCCGGATGTCGTAGGGCTTGGCCGGGTTCTCGGGGACCATCGCCTTCAGCCCCTCGTCGCGCCGGGCCGGGTCATCGCCGCAGGGGCGGACCGGGGGATCGTCGGCGTTGTTGAGCGGCAGGAAGCCGAGCAGCTCGCGCACGGCCCGCAGCGTTCCCTCCTCGGTGTCGTGGGCGAACTGCGCCACGCCCGACCTGGCGGCGTGGACCTGGGCGCCGCCCAGCTCCTCCCGGCTCACCGGCAGGCGGGTGGTGGCCTCGACGGCGGCCGGGCCGTTGACGAACATCGAGGAGGTCCCCTTCACCATGAAGACGAAGTCGGTGATGGCCGGGCTGTAGACGGCGCTGCCGGCGCACGGACCGAGGATGGCGGAGAGCTGCGGGACCACGCCCGACGCCAGGGTGTTGCGCAGGAAGATGTCGGCGTAGCCGGCCAGCGCCACCACCCCCTCCTGGATGCGCGCGCCGCCCGAGTCGTTGAGGCCGACGATGGGGCAGCCCACCTCGACGGCGAGGTCCATCACCTTGCAGATCTTCTCGGCGAAGGCGCCGGAGACCGAGCCGCCGAAGACCGTGAAGTCCTCGGCGAAGACGAAGACCTGCCGCCCCTCCACCAGCCCGTGGCCGGTGACCACCCCGTCGCCGGGGATGCGCTGGTCGGCCATGGCGAAGTCGGAGCAGCGATGGGTCTTGAACTTGTCGAGCTCGACGAAGCTGCCCGGATCGAGCAGCAGGTCGAGCCGCTCGCGCGCGGTCAGCTTCCCCTCGCGGTGCTGGCGCTCGATGCGCGCTCCGCCGCCGCCCTGCTCGGCCGCGGCGTCGAGGCGGTCGAGGTGGGCCCGGCGCGGATCGGGATCGGTGGAACTGGCCATGACGGGAACCTCCGCAGTCCTGATAGCACGGGCCGCCGGGCCAGTGCCCCGACACTAGAGCCGGTAGCCGCTCCGCGTGAACCAGCCGGCCCAGGCGCGCGCGGCCGGCTCGCGCTCCTCCGGGGTCATGTCGGGCGAGTAGCCCACCGGCGGCGGCGCCATCCGCCCCAGCTCGGCGGCGGCGGCGGCCCGCACCTCGCGGTCCTCCGCGGTCAGGCCCCCGAAGAGCCACTCCGCCCGGCCGCGCCCGCGGTTCTCCTTCCACCAGAGCAGCCACTGGCGGGGCGAGGTGCCGTGGCGCTGCAGCGTGATGGCGGCCAGGGCCTCGGCGGCGGCCGCCGCGGTGGCCGCGTCGGCCCCCTCCAGCGCCTGGATCAGGTTGGGGATCGACTCCGCGTCGCGCAGCGCCGACAGCGCGCGCGCGGCGAGGGCGGCGCGCACCGCCAGCCCGGACGCCAGCGCCCGGCGCAGGCGCTCCGGGACCGGCCGGATGGCCGGGGTGCCGCGCTGGGCGGCCAGCGCCTCCCGCGCGGCCTCGGCCACGCCGGGATCGGGATCGAGGCAACGATCGGCCAGCGGCGCCAGGGTGGCCGGGTCGCCGATGGCGCCGAGCAGCGCCGTGGCGGCGCGGCGGCGGGCGGGGTCGGCGTCCGAGAGCACGGCGAGGAGCGACGGGACGGCGGCCTGCCCGATGGCGGCCAGGGCGGCGAGCACCGGCCCCTGCTCCGCGGCCGGCGTGGTGGCGAGCCGCTCCGGCGGCACGTCCAGCGGGCCGGGGAGGAGCTCGCAGAGGACCGGCGCGGTCGCGCCGGCCCGCTCCACCAGCCGGGCCAGCAGGTCGGCGCGGGTCCGGGTGGTGGGCCCGGCACCGAGGAAGGCGCCCACGAGGTAGCCCGGGTCCTCGGGGAAGAGCTGCGGCACCGGGGCGTCGGGGGTCGCCGCCGGCTCGCCGTCCGCCGGCGGCCCAGGGGGGAGGCGATCCGGCTCCGCCGCGGCCTGGAGTCCCGGCCCTGGCGCCACCTCCGACGCCGGCGTCGCGGCGGGCCCGGGCTCGGGAGCGGGGCCCGGGTCGGGCTCGGGCTGCGGCTCGGGCTGCGGCTCGGGCTGCGGCTCGGGCTGCGGCTCGGGCTGCGGCTCGGGCGCGGCCTCGGCGGCCGGCGCGGGCGATAGGTCCGGCTCCGGCTCCGGCTCCGGCGCGGGCTCCGGCTCGGGCAGCGCCAGCTCGGTGGTCACCTCGGGCGCCAGGGCGGACTCGGGCGGGCCCCCGTCCCAGGGCGCAGCGGGAGCGGCCGGCGCCGGCGCGGCCTCGGCCTCCGGGGGCTGGACTCCCTGAGGCGCTGGCGGGGCCGCCACCGCCTCCGCGAGCGGGGGCGAGAAGAGCTCCTCCGGATCGAGCCGGCCCCCGGCGGCGAAGAACTCGGCCTCGGCGGCGCTCACCTGCTCCACCACCACGGTTGGACCCCGCCAGGCGGGCTCCGGCTGCGCGAAGTAGCTGCGCGCCGGCGCTGGCGCCTCGACCGCGACCGGCTCGGCCGGGGAGGCCTCGATCGGTGCAGGCTCGGGCGCGGGCTCCATGGCCGCGGGCTGGGGCGCCAGCTCCGCATCCGGCGCGGGCCGATCCCCCTTGCGCGTCCTGATGATCCGCTCGAAGGCGGCTCCCACGGTGGAGCAGAAGAGGAGCAGGTCGCCGAGCCGCCGGGCCGAGACCGGGGCGCCCGCGTTGTCGCCGTAGAGCAGGCAGACCGGCCGGTTCCGCATCAGGATGGGAGTCACCAGCACGGTCCGCGGCGAGCCGCGCCCCAGCGCGTCGAGCACGGCCTGGGTGCCCGCGGCGGCCCGGTCGACGCGGCCGAGGTAGGGGGCCATGGTCTCGATGGCGGTGTGGAAGATCCCGGGGTCGCTGGCGTAGATGGCGACGGTGCGGGCCAGGTCCCGGGCATCGCCCTCGGGCCCGAGCGCGTCGTGGCCGGCCACCGCGTCGCGGGTCACGGCGAAGAGCGCCGCGAACTGGAAGAAGTCGCGGGCGTACCGCAGGGTGGCCACCACCACCTCGTCCCGGGTCCGGGCCCGCGCCAGCACGGCCCGCGCCTGCTCCAGCGTCCAGCGCGGCGGCGCCGAGCGGTCGAGGGGAGCGGGGACCTCCCGGGGCGCCACCGGGGCGGGGCCCGGGGCCGGGGCGGCGACGTCCAGCTCCGTGGGCTCCGCCCACTCGATGTCGAAGGACTCCAGCGCCTCGGCCAGCGCGGCCGACAGCGGCTCGAGCGGCTCGCCGGTCTCGCGCGAGAAGCCGCTCAGGCCCGGCGGGGGGTGCGTGGGGCCGGGCTCGTCGAGCCGCGGCGTCGCGGCGCTGACCGCCGGCATGGCCGGGCCGAGGTAGATGCCGTGCGCCGGCCCGCTCGCCATCGGGTGCGCCTCCGCGATCGGCTCGGACGCCGGCGGCGGCTCGGGCGACGGCGGCGGCTCGGGCGACGCGGCCGGCACGCCGGGGCCGGTCCCACGGGCGGCGGACTGCTCGGCCAGCCTGGCCAGCCGCGGCGAGAGGGGCCCGCCGTAGAGCCGCTGGATGAGCGAGCGGACGCGCCACTCCGGCCCGACGTGCGGCGCCAGGTGGAGGGAGAGCATGAAGCTCACCTCGTCGAGCAGCCCGAGATCGACCGGGCCGATGGCCACCAGCGAGAGCTCGCGGCCGTCGAGCGCGAAGGGGGCCAGGCCGTGGCGCTCCGCCACCTTGGACGGGAAGACGCGCCGGGCGCGGGGGTCGAGCTGCTGGTAGGCGGAGAGCGGCGCGGCCGGCAGGTCGGAGGCGCGGGCCAGCGCCGCCACCAGGGGGGCCTCGTCCACCAGCCCCAGCTCCAGCAGCGCGGTGTCGAGGGTGCCGCCTTCCTCTCGCTGCCGCGCCAGGGCCCGCTGCAGCCCCTCGGGCGACACCATCCCCTCGTCGAGGAGGAGCTGTGGGAGCTCGAGCGGCACGGGTGCGGTCTCCTCCGTCACGGTTTCTAGGCCCCGGTGGTCGGGCCGGTCAAGGCGCCTCGACCACGGCCGTACCGGCCACCAGGTCGTTCAGGCCACGCCCGCTCCTGGTGAAGAGGGCCACCAGCGGCCCGATCCCGAGCAGGACCACGCCGAGCACCGAGGCGGCGGCGCGCCCGGCGGCCCGGCCCAGGCCGGGACGCCGGCCATCGGGACCGACCACGCCCAGCCCGAGGGCCCGCTGGCCGAAGGTGGCACCGAGCAGCCAGTGGCTGAGCAGCTGGTAGACGAAGGCGGCCAGCGCCACCACCGCCAGCGCCGGCAGCAGCAGGACCGGATCGGCCCCCAGCCAGCTCGCCATGGCCCCGGCGAGGAGCGCGAAAGGGGCCCCGTCGGCGGCCCAGGCCACGGCCCGCCTCGCGCTCGAGGCGCGGCGCAGCTCGATGACGGGGTGGTCGATCCATCCGCCCACAAGCTACCCCGGCCGCCGGGGCGGGCAAGGATTCGGGCGCCGCCGCCCGGCGAGGCCGGGGGTGGCGGGAGGCACCTCACCTGCCCAGGTCGCCGGCCACCGCCTGCAGCACCGCCACGCCGGCGATGGCTGCGGTCTCGGCCCGCAGCGTGCGCGGGCCGAGCGCGCCGAGGACCGCGCCGGCCGCCCGGCAGGCCGCCAGCTCCGCCCCGGTCAGCCCACCTTCGGGGCCGACCACCAGCGCCACCCCGGTCGCCTGGTCGAGCCCGAGCGCGCCGAGCGGCGTGCCCCCGGGGCCGTGCAGCACCACCAGTCGGTGGCCGGCAGGCACCGCCGCCAGCGCGGCGCCCAGGCCCAGCGGCGCCTCGACCTGCGGCACGTCGGACCGCCCGCACTGGCGCGCCGCCTCCTCGGCGATCCGCCGCCACCGCGCGGCACGCTCCCGGCCTTTCGCGGCGTCGAGCTTCACCACCGAGCGCTCGGCCGACCACGGGCAGAGCCGCGACGCGCCCAGCTCGGTGGCCTTCTGCACCACCAGGTCGTTCTTCTCGCCCTTGGCCAGCGCGAAGAGCAGCGTGATGGGCGGGCCCGAGGCGGGCGCCTCGCGCCTCGTGCCCAGCGCCAGCGCCGCGAAGCCCGGCCCGATGGTGGCCTCCCACGCCCCGCCCCGCCCGTCGAAGAGCTCGACCGAGGCGCCCGGCCCCAGCCGAAGCACGTCGCGCAGGTAGTGGCGCGCCTCCTCGGTCAGGTCGGCCCGCGAGGCCCCGATCCGCTCCGGCGGCAGGTGGACCCGCCGCCCCGTCACGGCGACCCTCGGCCGGCCCGGGCCCGTCGCGAGGCGAGGGTGGGCGTCACGGCCGCTCCATGGCCAGCAGGGACCACTCGCCGTCGCGCCGGTCGCCGCCCGGCAGCGGCCGAAGCCCGGCGGCGGCGTAGGCGGCGCGGACCTCCTCCTCCTGCGGCGTGAGGATCCCGGAGAGCAGCACCACGCCGCCTGGCGCCAGCTGCGCGGCGATGGCCGGCGCCAGCTCGCAGAGCGTGTTGGCGAGGATGTTGGCGAGGACCAGGTCGAACGGCCCGGGCTGCGCCCCGACGTCGCGCTGGTCGAAGTGGACCTGCACGCCGTTCGCCGCCGCGTTCTCGCGGGCCACCCGCACCGCCACCGGGTCGTTGTCGTTGCCCACCACCACCGGCGCCCCCAGCTTGCGCGCCGCGATCGCCAGCAGCCCGGAGCCGGTGCCGACGTCGAGGACGCGGGCCTGCGGCCTCGCGGCCAGCCGCTCCGAGAGGGCGGCCAGGCACAGGGAGGTGGTCGGGTGGGTCCCGGTGCCGAAGGCCATGCCCGGGTCGAGGGTCACCTCGACCATCCCGGGGGGCGTCCCGGCCACGATCCAGCTGGGCCGGACGAAGACCCGGCCGATGGAGAGGGGCGTGAGCCCCTCCTTCCAGCGCTCGCCCCAGTCCTGGTCGGGCAGCTCCTCCAGCTGGCCGCCGCGCAGGCCCGCGGCGGCGGCGGCCTCGCCGCGGTCCGCGAAGAAGGCCACCACCAGCGCCCGCCCGGGCGCCGGCTGGCGGGTCCCGGGCATGGGGATCCCCTCGCCGTCGCGCACCTCGACGCCGCCCGCCCCCTCCTCCATGAGGGCCGCCGCGGCCTCCTCGGCCTCGCCCCGCTCCACGTCGATGGTCAGCGACCAGCTCGCCACGGGTGCCTCCTCCAGGCGTTCCGAGGGTCTGCCTACCCCGTCCCGCCCCGCTGATCCAGCGCGGGCGTCGATATCGGACGGTGCGAAGGCTGATCCCTCCGGCCGTTTGGCGCTACCATGGAGCCCTCATGAGCTGGAACGTGCTGCTGGTCGAGGCCGACGCCGCCGTCGCCGAGGAGATCCGCGCCGCCTTCGGGCCGGCCGGCTTCGTGGTCTCCACCACCGAGGCGGGCGAGTCCGCGCTGGAGCGGACCCGCGCCGAGCCGCCCGACCTGATCCTGCTCTCCGCCGAGCTCCCCGACATGAGCGGCTTCTCGGTCTGCAACCGCCTCAAGCGGGCCCTGCCGTCGACGCCGCTGGTCCTCTACACGCGCGAGGCGACCGACGGCGCCATCGAGGCGCACCGGGCCTCGAAGGGGCGGGCCGACGCCTACCTGCGCGCCCCGCTCGACATGGCCGACCTGATGGGCCACGCCGCGCAGCTGCTCCAGGCCGAGGCCGCCACCTCGCCGCCGGCCGCCGCACCGCCCGCACCCGTCCGACCGCCCGCCGGGGCTCGCCCGCCTCCGCCCGCAGACCCGGCCGCGCCACCGCCCGCGCCGGCCAGCGCCCGGCCGCCGCCCGCCGCCGCCCCACCGCGACCGCCACCGGCGCCGCCGCCCCGCCCCACCGTGGCCGCCTCCGCCCAGCCGGCGCCGCCGACCCGGCTCAAGACCGCCGGGCCGCGCGCCGACCAGCTGCTGGCCGAGTGGCCCCGCGATCCGGCCCCGCCCAAGGGGACGCCCGAGGAGAAGCTCGAGTACTTCCGCGAGCGGCTCCGCGTCCGCGACGCCTACATGCCGCGGCTGCGCGAGGCCATCCACGAGCTGAAGGCCGAGGCGGCCCAGGTCATCGCCGACGGCGACGAGCTGCGCGCCACCATCGTCGCCGCCAGGAGCCAGGTGGCCGACCTGGAGGCCCGGCTCAGCGAGACCGCCCAGGAGCTGGCGGCGGCCGCGGCCCAGCGCAGCGAGCTGGAGCGGCGGCTGGCCGAGGTGGACGCCACGCGCCAGTCGCTGTCCGAGGTGCTCTCCGAGACCATGCAGGATCACGAGCGGGCGGAGCAGCAGTGGTCCGCCCGCGTGGCGGCCGCCGACGCGGCTCGCGCCGAGGTGGAGCAGACCTACGCCGGGGCCCAGGAGGCCCACGTCAAGGAGCTGCAGGCCATCGCCGCCGACCGGGCCGACGAGCGGGCCGCCGCCGAGGAGGCGCGCGTCCGGGGCGAGGCCGACCACGCCCAGGCGCTGGCCCAGCTCGACGCCGAGCGGCTGGCCGATCGCGAGAGCGCGCGCGCCGCCGCCGAGGCGGCCTCCGCCCAGCTGGTCGAGCTGGCCGCCGAGCGCGACGGGCTGGAGCACCGGCTCGCCGACACCGCGTCGAGGCTGGCCACGCTGGAGGAGACGGCGGCGTCGGACGCGCGGCTGGCGGCCGAGGCCCAGGCGTCGCTGGAGGCGCGCCTGGCCGACACCGAGGGGCGGGCGGCCCTCACCGCCGGCCAGCTGGCCGACGTCACGGCGCGCGCCGAGGCGCTGGAGCAGCAGCTCCAGCAGGTCGAGGCGTCCCGCGCCGAGCTGGAGGCCGCGCTCCAGCAGACCCGGGACGACCTGGAGGTGGCGCTGGCCCGCGCCGGCGACGCCGAGCGCTCGCTGGCGGCGCGCGAGGACGAGCTGGGGGCGCTGCGGGCGCGCGTGGCCGAGCAGGCCGGCGCCCTCGAGGCGGGGCGGACCACGGCGGAGGGGGTGCGGGGCGCGCTGGAGCGCGCCGAGGCCGGCTGGGCCGACGCCACCCACCGGGCCGCCGAGGCCGAGGCCGAGGGGCAGCGCCTGGCCGCCGAGCTGGAGGCGACCCGCGCCCGCGAGGCGGAGGCCCGGGACCGCGTGGCCAGGCTGGAGCTGGAGGTGGCCCGCCTGGCGCCGCTCGAGCCGGTGGCCGCCGAGGCGGTCCGGCTGCGCAAGGAGCTGCCGGGGCTGAAGGAGCTGGTCCAGCAGCGGACCCAGGCCGCCGAGGCCTCGTCGCGCGCGGCCCAGGCCGCGGCCAACGAGCGCGCCAAGCTGGCCGAGCGGCTCTCCATCGAGACCGGGCAGCTCCAGTCGGACGTGCACCGGCTCGACGGCGAGCTGGCGCAGGCCAGGCGCAAGCTGGAGGACGCCGAGCGGGTGGCGGCCCAGGCCCAGGCCGACCTGGCCAGGGAGCGGCAGGCGGCGGACCAGGCCCGCGGCGCCCTCCGCGAGGGGGCCTCGCAGGCCGAGCAGCGCCACGCCGCCGACCTGCAGCGGCTCAAGGCGACGGCGGCGGAGCTGGAGCGCCACCTCGAGGGGCGCACCCGGGTCGAGCACCAGCTGAAGCGGCGCATCGGCGAGCTGGAGGCGGCGGCCCGGGCGGCCGCGGCCGCACCGCCCCCCGCCGTGGACGGCGCGGCGCTGGCCGCGCTGAAGGCCCGCGTGGCCGGGCTGGAGAACGAGCTCACCGACCTGCGCGAGGAGAACGACTTCCTCAACGGCGAGGTGGCCCGCTACACGCAGAAGAACCGCGACCTGAGCGCGAGGCTGGGCGGGAAGTAGGCCGATCCCGGCTCAGGCGGCCGGCCCCGCGGCGAGCAGGACCTCGGCCCCGGCGGCCGGGAGCGACTTCCGGTAGCGGTTGAGGTCGCGCACCGTCCCGAACGGCTCGCCGAGGAGGACCGAGAGGTTGCGCAGGATGGCGCCCACCACCCGCTGCTCGCACTCCGCGTCGAAGTGGAGCTGGGTGTCGAGCCAGCGCTCCAGCCAGCCGGGATCAGGCAGCCGGCTCTGGATGGTGTCGTTGGGGAAGAGCGCCCTGGCCACGTGCAGGTTGGTGGGGTGGAGCGGCTTGCCGCTCCGGCCGCTGCTGGCCATCAGGAAGCCCATCTTGGCGAAGGCGCGGCGCGCCTCGGCGGGGGTCCGGGCCAGGGCCCGCTGCATGTACTTGAGGTAGGCGCCGCCATGGCGGGCCTCGTCCCTGGAGATGAGGTCGTAGAGGTGGCGCAGCACCGGCTCCTGGTGCCACTCGGAGGCGCGCCGGTACCACTGGGTCAGCCGGACCTCGCCGCAGAAGTGGAGCATGAGCGTCTCCAGCGGCGGGGCCGGGTCGGCCGGGAAGCGGACGGCGTGCAGCTCGGCCTCGGTGGGCAGGAGCGCCGGGCGGAAGCGCCGCAGGTACTCCATGAGGGCCAGCGAGTGCTTCTGCTCCTCGTAGAACCAGACCGAGATGAAGGCCGAGAAGTCGCTGTCGTCCTGGTTGTCGCGCAGGAACATCTCGGTGGCCGGCAGCGCCGCCCACTCGGTGATGGCGTTCATGCGGACGGTCAGGGCCTGCTCGTCGGAGAGCCGTGACGGGTCGAAGCGGGCCCAGGGCACGTCGTCGGCCAGGCTCCAGCGGGCGGCTTCCAGCGAGGCGAAGAGCTCTGGGTACAGCATGCGGGACCTCCGGTTCTGGTGGCCGCCCCTTCATGGCGCCGGCCTGTCTCCGGCGTGTCACGGCGGCGGGGCGGGCCCCCCATTGCCAGCAACGAACGTTTCATCGAGGTGGGATGATGCGCCGGGCCTGGCGTCACGGCCGCGAGGAGGCCGTCATGAAGCTCGCCATCCCGTCGATTCGCGCCGCAGCGCTGGCGTTCCTGCTGGCGCCAACGCTCGCGGCGGCCCAGGAACCTCCTCCCGCATCCGCGCCGCCGCCCTCTGCCGCTACCGTGGCGCAGCACCCCTGGAGCGTCTCGCTGGGGACCGGGGCGGGGGGCTTCGTCGAGTTCGTCGACGGCTTCTCCAACGGAGGCCCGGCCGGCTACGACTCGTCGCAGCGCTCCAACCGAATCCAGCTCAACGTCCGCGCCGACCGCCAGCTGGACCGCTGGTTCCGGGTTGGCCTGGCCTGGACGTACAACCGCTGGACAGACACCTACTTCAACAGCGGCGCCGAGGCCGGCTCCATCGACAACCAGGTCCACACCCTTCTGGCTGACGCCACGCTCCCCTGGTACCGCGCCGAGCACGTGGAGTTCTACAGCGGGCTGGCCGCGGGGATTGGACGGTGGAGCCAGGTCGGACAGGGCATCGGAAGCTCGCAGGACGGCGTCCAGCGCGGCTTCGCCTTCCAGCTCCGCGCCATCGGCATCTCCGCCGGCTCCGAGCAGGTCCGGGCCTTCGCCGACCTCGGGGTCGGGTTCGAGGGGCTGCTGGTGGGCGGGCTCACGCTCCGGTTCTGATCCGGAGCGCGGCTCGAAGCCCTCCGGCCCGCGCCGGCCCTCAGATCACCGGCACGTTGCGCCCCAGGTGGACCGGGACGCGCCGGGCCCCGAAGTGTCCGGGGACCGGATCGAATCGGCCGGCCAGGGGCCGGGCACAGCCTGGGCAGCGCCCGTCGGCCGTCACCCGGTAGTCGAGCAATTCGTACCAGTCGCGGGCGATGAGCAGCTCCCCGCAGCCGGCGCAGCGGGTCTCCTCGCCCTCCGGATCGTGGACGTTCCCGGTGTAGACGTGGCGCAGCCCGGCCCGCAGCGCCAGGCGACGGGCCCGCGCCAGCGTGGCGGGCGGGGTGGCCGGCACGTCGGTGAGCTTGAAGGCCGGGAAGAATGCGGAGAAGTGGAGCGGCACCTCCGGCCCGAGCCGCTCGGCCACCCAGTCGGCCAGCCGCCTCACCTCGTCGTCGGTGTCGTTCCACCCGGGGATGAGCAGGGTGGTCAGCTCGGTCCAGACGCCGGTCTCCTTGACCAGGTACTCCAGCGTCTCCAGCACCGGGGCCAGGTGGGCGAAGCAGAGCTTCTGGTAGAAGCCGTCGGTGAAGGCCTTGAGGTCGACGTTGGCCGCGTCCATGCAGGCGAACAGCTCGCGGCGCGGCTCGGCGCAGATGTAGCCGTTGGTCACCGCCACCGTCTTGAGGCCGCGGGCCCGGCAGGCCTCGGCCACGTCGATGGCGTACTCGGCGAAGACCACCGGGTCGTTGTAGGTGAAGGCCACGCTGCGGCAGCCCCGGGCCAGCGCCTCCTCGGCGATGCGCTCGCCGGTGGCCTCGTCGCACAGCCGATCCTGCTCGGTGGCCTTGGAGATGTCCCAGTTCTGGCAGAAGCGGCAGCCCAGGTTGCAGCCGGCGGTGCCGAAGGAGAGGACGCTGGAGCCGGGGTAGAAGTGGGCCAGCGGCTTCTTCTCGATGGGATCGACGCAGAAGCCGCTGGAGCGTCCCCAGGTGGTGAGCACCAGCTCGTCACCCACCCGCTGGCGCACGAAGCAGAAGGCCCGCTGCCCCTCGTGCAGGCGGCAGGCGCGCGGGCAGAGGTCGCACTGCAGCCGCCCGTCGTCGACCCGGTGCCACCAGCGGGCGGGGTGGATGGCGATGGCGCTCATGGGGCCTCCCGGTAGTGCTCGGCGGTGAAGCGGAAGAGGCGCGTCCCCGGCAGCCACTCGTCCGGCAGGCCCGCCTTGCGCCGCAGGGCAGAGAGGAAGGCGGCCGGCTCCGGCAGCTGCTCCCACACGGCGGGGATGAACACGGCCCGCCGCCCGCCCACCTCCAGCATCAGGCCGTCCACGCCCGGGCGGATGGCCTGCAGCGCCGCCGCCTCGTCGTCGGCCTCGATGGACCTGAGCGGGGAGAGGACGCTGACGTCGATCTCGAGCTCGTCGAGCTCGTCCGGGCCGACCGGCGGGAAGCGGGTGTCGGTGCTGGCGGCGGCCACGGCGCAGCGCACCACCTCCTCGTGCAGGGTGGCGCGCGGCTCGGTGGTGCCGATGCAGCCGCGCAGCAGGCCGTCGCGGTGCAGGCTGACGAAGCAGGCACGCCGCTCCTCGAGCCAGGCCTCGCCGGCCGGGGCCGTCGGCGGGGGAGCGCCGAAGAGGCTGGCGATGGCGGCCCGCGCCAGGCCGGTGACGATCGCGGCCCGCCGCCGGTGGATGTCCGGGCTGGACGCGACCTCGGGGACCGGCTCGTGGACGGCGAAGGCGCCGTACCCCACCACGGCGTCGCGGTCGCCGGCGGTGTCGCCGGAGTTGCGCAGGTCGAGCTGCTCGACCTCCAGCCCCCGCCGCCGCCCTTCGTAGAGCAGCCCGGAGAGCGGGGTGCGGCCGCAGGCCTGGTCGGCGTGGAGCCCCTCGGCGTCGCACGCCAGGATCTGCCGCGCCGTGAGCCGGTCGATGGCCCGGGCGTCGTCGTAGGGCAGGTAGTGGGACAGGTCGGTGGAGATCACCACCAGCGTCTCGTCGCCGCCCCAGAGCTCGGCCAGCACCTCGGCCACGTCGCGCGGGGTGGCCCGCCCCACCGCGAAGGGGACCAGCGCGAAGGGGCCGAGCGCCTCCTGCAGGAAGGGGAGCTGCACCTCCAGCGAGTGCTCCAGGATGTGGGCGCTGGCGCTGCGGGTCACCTGGGGGTGGCGCAGGGCCCGCCGGGCCGCCTCCAGGTCGAGCGGCACCTCGCCGAGCGGGGTGAGGAAGCGGTCGGCCTCGGGGAGCGCCAGGCCGGCCACGGCCACATGGTGGGCGGGCCCGAGCAGCACCACCCGCTCGACGCGCGGCCCCGGGGCGCGCAGCTGCGCGTAGGCGGCCGCGGCGGTCGGTCCCGAGTAGACGTAGCCGGCGTGCGGGACCACCAGCGCCTTGGGCCGGCGTGCCACCCGCACCGGCGCCGCCGCGAGCAGCCGCGCCACCTCGGCGTGAAGCGCGGACCGGTCACCGGGGTAGAAGGTCCCGGCGACCGCGGGCAGGCGAACCACCGGGACGGCGGCGGCTCCTCTCCTCACAGCTACAAGGATAACCACGATCCAGGGGCGGCCGGTGCGCCGGCGGGCCAGGACCCATCCGGACCGCCCGGCCCGGGTCCCTCGTGCGGTGGCGGCCAGCCGGGTGCGCGGGCCGTCCCCTCCCCTGCAAGGTTCGCGGGACTTCCGACGAATTTCCCCTTACCATGCGCTCCATGGCGCCCTCCCACCCCTCCCCCCGCCGCTCGCTGCCGGGCCTCGTCACCGCGTTCATCCTGCTCACGCTGGCGGCCCCCGCCGCGGCCGAGCCAGGCGCCGTCCTCGAGATCTACTTCGGCCCGCACCAGACCGACTGGCTGGCGGTGGACGCGCTGCACGTGCTGGTGGACGGCCAGGAGATCCCGGTGCGCCTCCCGGCCCCGCGCGACCCGCCGGGGACGGCGCTCTACTCCGGGCCGGTGGCGCCCGGCCCCCACCTCGTCCAGATGGCGGCCGTGCTGCGGGGCGACTCGGGCGTCTTCACCTACGTGAACGACTACCGCTTCACCATGCACGGCCGCCTCGACGTCAATGCGCCGGCCGGGAACGTGGTCGGCGTCCACGGGCGGATCCAGGCCAACTCCGGCGTGACCACCGAGTGGGCCGACCGGTACACCCTGGCCCTGGCGGCAGCCCCCTTCCCCTCCGACCGCGTGCCCGAGGTGGAGCCCCCGCCGCGCGTGCCGCCCCCGCCGGTCATCACGCCGCGTCCCCCGCCGGCCGCCGCCTGCGTGCTGGCCCCGGTCCGCTTCGGCTTCGACAAGGCCACCCTCACGCCCGAGGCCCGGCGGGCCCTCGACGGCTTCGCCGCCTGCGTCGCCCCGGGCGCCAGCTCCCTGCAGGTCGACGGGCACTGCGACGTGCGCGGCAGCGCCGCCTACAACATGGGGCTGGGCGAGCGGCGGGCCGCCGCGGTGGCCCGATACCTCGAGAGCCACGGCGTGGCGGCCGGGCGGATCTCCACCAGCTCCTTCGGGAAGTCGCGGCCGCTCTGCGGCGAGCGCACCGAGGCCTGCCACGCGCGCAACCGGCGCGTCGAGATCATGGCCGGGGAGTGAGTCGGGCGCCGGGACCGGCCCGTCAGCGGTAGACCCCGGCCACGCCGTCGGGCGCACCGCTCGAGGTGCGGCCTCCGTGGACGAGGACGCTCCCGTCGGGGAGCCTGACCAGGGCCAGCCCCATCCTCCCCGAGGCCAGGCGCCCCTCGCTCACCGCGAAGGCCTGCCGCGCGGGGTCGAAGATCTCGATGGTGTCGAGGAGGGCCCCGTCCGGCGCCATCCCTCCGGCGACCAGCACCTCGCCGCTCGCCAGCGGCACGGATGCGTGGAAGGTGCGCCCGGCGTGGAGCGGGCCGACCAGGGTGAAGGCCCGGTCCGCGGCGTCGTAGACCTCGGCCGATGGCGTCGCGTCCTCGACGGCCGTGTCGCCTCCGGCCAGGAGCACGCGGCCACCCGGGAGCGGGGCTGCCACGTGCAGGGCCCGGCCCACGCGCATGTCGCCGATGGGGGTGAAGGTCTCTGTGGCTGGGTCGTACAGCTCGGCCACCGGGACCACGACGCCCGTGAAGGCGCTCCTCCCGCCGGCGAGGAGGATGGTGCCGTCTGGCAGCGTCGTCGCGGTGTGGCCGTACCGCGGGAAGCTCATGGGGCCGCCGGCCGGGCGGCGCGGCGCGGCGCCTCCCGGGTCGTAGATCTCCTCGGTGACCACCGACCCGGGCCTCTTCCCGAGAAAGTCTCCTCCGGCGACGAGGATCTCACCGCTCGGCAGCAGGGTCGCGCTGTGCAGGTAGCGCTCCTCGAGCATCGGGTACTTGAGGAGCGTCCACCCGCCCGTCGACGGGTCGAAGGCGTGGACCAGCGCCGACTCCAGGGGGCCGTACGCATCGTGCCCTCCGGTCAGGAGGAGCCGGCCCTTCCCATCGACGAGGGTGGTGGCCTCGGCGTGCGGGATGTCGAGCTCCCCGGCCAGCGCGTACTCGCCGGTGGCGGGATCCCAGACCTCGGTGCGCCACTCCCAGCCCGCACCGGTGAGCCCGCCGGCGAGCACCACCCGCCCGTCCGGGAGCAGGCCGGCGCCGTGGTCGGTGCGAGGAAGGCCGCCGGGGACGCGATCCAGGAGGTGACGGTAGGCGACCGCCAGCGGCAGCTCGGCCGACGCGCTGCGGCCGCCATCGCCCACGCGCAGCACGAAGGTCTTCGGGGTCGTCCCCGGCTTCAGGCTGACGGGCTGCCCGCTCTCGACCGGTCCGATGTCCGGCTCGATCACCCCCGCACCGCCCGAGAAGATCGGCACGAGCCGCACCGTCTCCCCCGGGTAGAGGGCCGGCGGCTCGGCGGTGAAGGACTGGATGGACGGGCCCGGAGCCGCCGATGGCGGCGGCGGCGAGGCCTGGCAGGCAGCGACGAGGAGGGCCGTGGTCAGCCAGGCCGCGCGGGCTCGCATCTGCCGGCTTCTAGCGATGCGCGCCCGGCGCCGCGACACCCCGATGGGGATGGCGGGCGCCCGCCGCATCGACGTCCGCAGACGGCCGGTGGAGCCCGCCCCGACCGAGCGGTCAGGCCTCGGCGGGGCGGCGAGACAGCGCCCAGGCGACCACGCCGATGACCGCCACGCCCGCCACCCAGAGCAGCGTCCGGGGCTGGTCGCCGAAGCCCTTCCAGAACATCCACGCCGACGAGACCACGTAGACCACCGCCGCCGCCACCGCGCGCTTCTTCGGCGTCGGCTTCCGGCCGCGCAGGCGCGCCACCACCAGCCCCAGCGCCACCAGCGCGGCGAAGAGGACCAGGATGGCGCCCACCTGCCCGAGGGTCTCGCGCAACCCCTGGGTGAAGATGATGAGCAGCGTCAGCGCCCCTTGCACCAGGATGGCGGAGCGCGGCGGGTGGCCCTCCGGGCTGGCGCGCAGGAACCCGGGGAGGAAGCCGTCGGCCGCCATGGCGGCGTAGACGCGCGGCCCGAGGAAGATCATGGCCGACATGGCCGAGAGGAAGACCAGCACCGTGGCCGCCGACCAGGCCACGCCGGCGGCCGGGCCGAGCAGGCGGGCCATGACGGCGTGGCCGAGCGTGCCGTTCTCGCCGGTGACCGTGAAGAAGGCGGTGGCCGGGTCGAGGTTGGCCACGAAGATCCAGTTGACCACCAGGTAGAGCGCGGCCACCAGCAAGGTCCCGATGATCATGGAGCGCGGCACGGTGCGGGCCGGGTCCTCGAACTCCTCGGCGGCGTAGACGGCGGCGTTCCAGCCCGAGAAGGCCAGCGCGATGTAGAAGAGGCTGCTGGCGAACGGCCCGAGCGGGAAATCGGCCTGGGCGTGGGGCGGCGTCCAGCGGGGCCAGCCGCGCGCGCCGAGGAACAGGCCGACCCCCACGAAGCCGATCAGCAGCGCCGCCTTCACCGCCACCAGCAGGTTCTGGGTGCGGGCGCTGGAGCGGAAGCCGATGGCGTGGAAGGCGGTGAGCAGCGCCACGAACCCGGCGCCGACCCAGGTCGGGTTGAGCGCGGGGACGATGGTGCTGGCGAAGGCGCCAGCGGCCAGCGCGTCCATCGCCACCGGCGCCGAGAACCCGACCAGCAAGGACGCCCAGCCGCCCAGGTAGCCGACCGCCGGGTGGAGCAGCTCGGAGAGGTAGCGGTACTCGCCGCCCGAGCGCGGGACCAGCCGCGCCACCGCGCCGTAGGAGACCGCGCCGCACAGGGCCAGGACCGCGCCGACCGCCCAGGCCAGCAGGATGTGGCCGGGGCCCATGTCCTGGGCCATGAAGCCGGCGGAGAGGAACACGCCGGCGCCGATCATGTTGGCGGCCACCATGCCGACACCGGAGGCGAGGTGCAGCTTGGGGAGGGTGGAGGCAGGACGCACCGCGGCATGGTACATGAGCGCCATGCTCGCTGCCCTCTCAACTTTGGCCGCCGTGGCCCTCGCCACCGCCGCGCCCGGGCCCCTCGCCGAGACGCCGGTCGCGGCCCCCGCCGACTTCGTGGCCGAGGCCCGGGCGCTGATGCGCACCGTCACCTGCCAGGGCGATGGCCCGCTGCCCCACGACCTCGACGCGGCCACCGTGGCCGCCTACTGCAAGAAGCAGTCGAAGGCCATCGCCGCCTACCGCGACCGCTACCTCCCGCTGGCCGGGCCGTTCCTGGCCCGGCTGCGCCCGGCCGGCACGCCCACCACGGTGGTCTACCCGTTCGGCGGCGGCGACCTGCTCTCGGCGCTCACCACCTACCCCGACGCCCGCGATCTCACCACCCTCTCGCTGGAGCACGCCGGCGACCCGCGCCGGCTCTCCGCCATCAAGACCCGGGAGCAGCTGGCCGACTCGCTGGAGCTGATCCGCGCCACCTCGAACGGCCTGCTCTACGCCTCCGACTCCAAGACCGAGAACCTGATGAAGGGGCAGCGCGGGGAGATCCCGGGCCAGCTGGCCTTCTTCCTGACCGCGCTGGCCATCCACGGCTTCGAGCCGGTCAGCCTCAGGTACTTCAGGGTCGAGAAGGACGGCACGCTCCACTACTACACGGCCGCCGAGATCGCCGCCCTCGAGGGGCAGGAGGCCAGGCTGCTGCGCGGCAAGTGGACCGCGCCCGACTTCTCCACGGCCTTCTCCAACTCCGAGCTCACCTTCGTGAAGAAGGGGGAGGACCCGTCCACCGCGGCGCGCGTCCACCGCCACATCGCCTGGGACCTGTCGGACGCGGCGCTGGCCAGGACCGGCATCATCGCCCACCTGGAGGGCAAGGGGCCGGTCGCGGCCATGACCAAGGCCGCCTCCTACCTGCTCTGGCGCGACGACTTCTCGCGCATCCGCAAGTACCTGCTCGGCCACATGACGCTGATGATCTCCGACTCCACCGGGATCCCGCCGCACTGGGCCAGGCCCGCCGGCTTCGTGCAGGAGACCTACGGCGCCTTCGAGATCTCCTTCCTGGAGGCCAGCGAGGCCTCCAACGCCGAGTTCAGGGAGCTGTGGGCGTCCCAGCCGGTCCGCAAGCTGCCCTTCCGCTACGGCTACCTCGACGGGCTCAAGGACGGCGACAAGCCGGCGGGCCGCTACCACCTGCTGGTGACGCGAAAGGCCACCGGGAAGTAGCCGCACCATGCTGAGCTGGGCACGGTTGCTCGCGCTGATCGCCTTCACGGCCGCCTGTGCCGCGCCGCAGGAGCCGGCGCCCGCCTCGCCGGCCCTGGGACCTCCCGCCCCGCCGCCGGCGCCGCCCCGGTCGCAGGCCCCGCCCAGCGCCGATCCGTTCGCGCCGCCCGACCGGACCCAGGCGCCCTGGTCCCAGACCCCGGTGCGGCTGCTGGGCATCGGCGAGGTGGAGGCCGGCACGGCGGCGGGCGGGACCAGCTGGCGCATCGGGACCTCCCGCGGCACGGTCTGGGCCTGGCGCCCGGCCGGCTACCGGCCGCGCGACGCCGGCGTCCTCGTCTACCTGCACGGCTACTACACCACCGTCGACCAGGCGGTGCTCGACCACCGGCTGGCGGAGCAGTTCGCCGCCGGCGGGCGGAACGCGCTCCACGTCGTCGCCGAGGCGCCGGCCTGGAACGGCGAGGACGGCGTCTGGCCCGACCTCGACCAGCTGCTGGCCGAGACCTTCCGGCGCACCGGGGTCAGGCCGCCGCCGGGGCCGGTGGTGGTGGTCGGCCACTCCGGGGCCTTCCGGCCCATCCTCTCCTGGCTGGGGCACCCGCGGCTCGAGGAGATCCTGCTGCTCGACGGGCTCTACCGCGGCGAGGCGCAGTTCAAGGCCTGGCTGCAGGGCGCCGGGCCTCCGGCGCGCCGCCGGCTGGTGCTGGTCTCCGACGAGACCTTCCCGGCCGCCGAGGCGCTGGCCGCCAGCGTGCCGGGCGCGGTCTCGCTCGGCGAGGTGCCCGTGGCGGGCGCCAGCCTGGAGGGGGCGGCCCGCACCGCGCGGCTCGTCCACCTGAAGTCACAGGTCGGCCACATGGCGATCGTCGAGAGCGGCGACGTCCTGCCGCCGCTGCTGCGGGCCACCCGCCTCGCGCCGCTCCGCTAGCCTCGCCGTCCCATCCACATGCCCCGCCCCTTTGGCGTCTACGTCCACTTCCCCTACTGCGCCCACCGCTGCCCCTACTGCGACTTCGCGGTGACCACCCGGCCGGTGCCGGCGGACGGACGGTACGCGCGGGCGGTGCTGGCCGAGCTGGCGCTGCGGGCGGCGCCGTTCGACGCGCTGGCGTGCGCCAGCCTGTACCTCGGCGGCGGCACGCCGTCGCGCTGGGCGCCGGAGGAGGTGGCGGCGGTGGTGGCCGGGGTGCGCGAGCGCTGCCGGCTCCCCGCCGACGCCGAGGTGAGCATCGAGGCCAACCCGGAGTCCTGCGACCGGGCCCGGCTGCTGGCCTGGCGCGAGGCCGGCGTCAACCGCGTCTCCATCGGCGTCCAGTCCTTCGACCCCGGCGTGCTGGCGCAGCTGGGGCGGCGCCACGACGGCGAGTCGGCGGCCCGGGCCATCGCCTCCGCCGCCGCCGTCATCCCCAACGTCAGCGTCGACCTGATCCAGGCCTCCCGCCGCTCCTCGGTGGCCATCGCCGCGGCCGACGCGGCCCGGGCCGTGGCCTGCGGCGCCGTCCACGTCTCGGCCTACGGGCTGACGCTCGACCCCGAGGTGATGGCGGAGGAGGTGCCGCTGGCCCGCGCCGCCCGGACCGGCCGGCTGGTCTTCCCCGGCGACGATGAGGCGCTGGCGCAGGCCCGCGCCGCCCGGGCCGTGCTGCGCCGGGCCGGGCTGCGGCGCTACGAGCTCTCCAACTTCGCGCGCCCCGGGCGCGAGTCGCGCCACAACTCGCTCTACTGGGAGGGCGAGAGCTACCTCGGCCTCGGCGCCGGGGCGGCCGGCTGCTGGCGCGGCCCCGAGGGCGGCGTCCGCTGGCAGAACCTGCGCGACGCCGACGCCTGGCTGGCGGCCGTCGAGGCGGGGCGGCTCCCCACCGGCGAGGAGGACCGCTTCGACCCCGTCGCCGACCGCAACGAGCGGATCATGCTGGGCCTGCGCACCGCGCGCGGCATCCCGCTCGAGCTCATCGACCCGTCGCGGGCCGGCGAGGTGGCGGCGCTGCGGCGGCGGCGCCTGGCGGTGGTGCGCGCCGGCCGGCTGGTGCTCACCAGCCGCGGGCTCGACCTGCAGAGCGCGGTGGCGGAGCGGCTCTTCGCGTGAGGTCGGGACGGCGGGCCGGTCCAGGCTCCGGTCCCCGGGAGGCGTGGACCGTTCGCGAACGTTTCCGAACACCGCCCGCCCCCGGCCCGACCGGATGTCGGCAGCAGAATCGACCGGTTGGGCGCGGAGCCGGCGGGCACGGCCGGTGCTCTTGCCAGAGCCTGGCGCGCTCCACCCGGAGCGGCCAGCACGCCGGGCGGCGAGGCTCGTCACCCGGGGCATCGCTCTCGTCCTCTCCAGACCATGATGCCGCCCGCCTTCACCATCACCCACGTCCAGACCAGCGCCGACCAGGGCGTGCTTCGCCTCGGCGGCAGCCTGCGTCTCGCGGAAGCCGGGCCGCTCTGGGCCGAGCTGCGCCGCCTGGAGACCAGCGCGTCGAAGGGGCAGGCGCTCGACTTCGAGATGTCGGCCGTGGAGCGCATCGACGGCGGGGCCATGGCGTTGCTCGCCTGCCTCCGCGCCGAGCTGCAACGGCGTGGCGTCAGGTCGGAGTTCATCGCGGCCGGCGAGCAGGTGCAGCGGCTCATCCACCTCTACGGCGGAGACAACGTGGTGGCGCGCCTCCGCAGGCGCCGGCCCATCGGCACGCTCGACCAGGTGGGCCGGGCCACCCTGGCCATCCTCCTCGAGGCACGGCTGGTGCTCGCCTTCTTCGGACAGATGGTGGTCTCCGGGGCGGGACTGCTGCGCTCGCCCCGCTCGGCCAACTGGCGCGAGCTGCCGGCCACCATGGAGCGCTCAGGCGCCGACGCGGTGCCCATCGTCGTCGTGATCAACTTCCTGGTCGGCCTGGCCATGGCCTACCAGGCGGCCGAGCAGCTGGCGCGGTTCGGCGCCAACATCCTGGTGGCCGACCTGATCGGCATCTCGGTGACCCGGGAGCTCGGGCCGCTCATGACCGCCATCCTCGTCAGCGGCCGGTCCGGCGCCGCCTTCGCGGCCGAGCTCGGCTCCATGCAGGTGAACGGGGAGATCGACGCGCTCCGCACCATGGGGTTCGGGCCGATGCGCTACCTGGTCGTGCCGCGCACCCTGGCGCTGATCGTGGTGCTGCCCCTGCTCACGGTCCTGGCCGACCTGGCCGGGATGGCCGGGGGCCTGGTGGTGGGCGTCTCGAACCTCGACCTGACCGTGCGTGGCTACCTCTTCCAGACCGCACGGGTGGTCTCGGTCTGGGACGTCTCCTCCGGGCTCATCAAGAGCGTCGTCTTCGGCCTGGTCATCTCGCTGATCGCGTGCCAGCAGGGGTTGGCCACCAGCGGCGGAGCGGAGGGGGTCGGCCGCCGGACCACCTCCGCCGTGGTGGCCTCGCTCTTCGCGCTCATCCTCATCGATGCCTTGGCCACGGTCCTCTTCCGGATGGCGGGGCGATGAGCGATCCCATCGTCCAGGTCGAGGACCTCACCTTCGGCTGGGACCGGGCCCTCCTGCAGCAGGGCGCCAGCTTCGAGGTCGATCGCGGCTCGATCTTCGTGGTCCTCGGCTCGAGCGGCTGCGGCAAGTCGACCATGCTGCGCTACCTGATCGGCCTCGACCGGCCGCTCAGCGGCCGCATCATGATCGACGGGCTGGTGCCCAACCAGGAGGACGTCGTCCGCCCGGCCTTCGGCGTCATGTTCCAGTCAGGGGCGCTGGTGAGCTCGCTCACCGTGGGAGAGAACGTGGCCCTCCCGCTGCAGGAGTGGACCGACCTCCCGCCCGACGCCATCGGCGGCATCGTCGCCGCCAAGCTGCGCCTGGTCGGCCTGCAGCGTACCGAGGACCAGCTCCCCAGCGAGCTGTCGGGCGGCATGCGGAAGCGCGCCGGAATCGCGCGGGCCATGGCGCTGGAGCCCGACCTGCTCTTCCTCGACGAGCCCACGGCGGGCCTCGACCCCGTCACCGGCGTCGAGCTCGACGAGCTGATCCTCGAGCTCAACCAGCAGCTCGGCCTGACCTTCGTGGTGGTCACCCACGACCTGGAGAGCATCTTCAAGATCGGCCAGAGCTGCATCATGCTCGACCGGGAGAGCAGGAGCATCATCGCCCGCGGCGACCCGCGCGTGCTGCGCGACACCAGCACCGACCCGAGAGTTCGTTCCTTCTTCAACCGGACCCGACTGGAGGCCACCGCATGAGCGCCCCGACCAATCACTGGAAGCTCGGCGCCTTCGTGGTGGCGTCGACGCTCATCGGGCTGGCGGCGGCCGCCCTGATCACCGCGCGGACCATGCAGGTCGTCACCGTCACCTACACCTCCTACTTCGACGAGGCGGTGACCGGCCTCGAGGTCGGCTCCCCGATCCGCTTCCGCGGCGTCAACATCGGGAACGTCTCCGCCATCGACGTGGCGCCCGACCGTCGGCATGTCGAGGTCACCTACTCGCTCGGGGTCACGGTCCTGAAGCGGCTGGGGCTCGCGACCACCGGCCGGGACAAGAAGATCACCATCTCGGTGCCGCAGGGCCTTCGGGTGCAGATCGCCTCGACCGGCCTGACCGGGACCAAGTACCTGCAGATCGACTTCTTCGACACCGGGGGCGCGCCTGCGCCCGTGCTCCCCTTCCCCGTGCCGGTCAACCACATCCCGGCCATCCCGTCGACCATGAAGAACGTCGAGGACGCCATGGTGCGCGCCGTCGACCAGCTCCCCGACCTGGTGCGGGATCTGGGCGGCGTGGTCGGCCGGGTCAACACCCTCCTCGACGAGGTGAGCCAGCGTGGCCTGGCGGCCAAGGCCGTGACCGCGCTCGACGGCACCAACCGGCTCGTCGGAACCCTTCAGTCGAAGCTCGATCAGCTCCCGATGGCCGAGCTCTCCAGGAACGCCTCGGCCAGCATGGCCCGGCTCGACACCGTGCTGGCCCGGCTCGACGGAGAGGATGGGCTGCTGGCGAGCGCGCTGCGGACATCCGACGCGCTCGGTGACCTGGCTGGTCCGCGCCTGCAGGCCGACCTGGGGGCCGCGGCGCGCGACGTGCGCGAGGCGGCCGGGGCGGTGCGGCAGCTGGCCGAGGCGCTCCAGCGTGACCCGGACATGCTGCTCAAGGGGAAGACCCAGGTGAGCCGATGAGGAACGCCCTGCTGGTGTGCTTCGGCGCCGTCGCGTTGGCGGGCTGCGCCCTGCTCGGGAAGAGCGAGCCGAGCGTGCCCCACTACTTCACCCCGGAGTTCGACGGCTCTCCGGCCGTGCCCAGGGCCCCGCCCGGCCTGCAGCTCAGGCTCGGCCGGGTCGAGGGCTGGTCGCACCTGCGCGAGCGGATGGTCTCCCGCGGCGCGGCCGGGGAGCTCTCCTACTCCGACGATCGGCGCTGGACCGAGCGGCCCGAGGTCTACCTGCGCCGTGCGCTCTCCCGTGCCCTCTTCGAGGAGCGCGGGCTGGTCGAGGCGGTGTCGGGTCGGGCCATCACGCTCGAGGTCGAGCTGATCGCCTTCGAGGAGATCGAGCGCCCGCACGTCGTTCGCATGCAGGCCCTGCTCACGCTCGGCGACGATCGGCTCATCTTCTTCCGGGAGACCGTGACGGTGGAGCAGCCGGTGGCCCCGGGCGAGGGGGCCGGCCAGGAGCGGGCGGTGGTCGAGGCCTTCTCCACGGTGCTCCGGACCGGCGTGGCCAGGATGGCGGACCAGGTGATGGCCCAGCTTTCCGAGCGGCCGTGACGGGCCCCGCTCACGGCAAGGTTCCCTTCACCACGGGACGGCTCTCGAGTGGATGGCTCTCGAGCACGACCTCCAGGCGGGCGGTGACCGCCCAGACCGAGCTCCGCTCCAGGCCGGGTGGCCTCGGCCAGGTCATCTCCGGCTCCAGGCCGACGAAGATCCAGCCATCCCAGACATCCTGCCGGACGCCGACCCAGGCACGCCAGCTGTCCAGGCTCCGCGACGGCGTGCTGAAGCCATTGCAGCCCAGGCCGCCGAAGAACCCGGTGCGGCGGTGGGCTCTCCAGTCGGCACCGACCAGCGTCGACCACTCGATGCCCCGGGTATCACGCCCGGCGTAGAGGCCATGCCCCTCCCAGCGGAGGCGGATGGCGCGGCCGAGGTAGCGCTCCACCTCGAGGTCGAGGTTGGAGCCCGGGTTTCGCCCCCAGAACTCGACGAAGAGCGGTGTCGGTGGCGCGCAGCAGGAAGCCGGCACCCAGCTGGAGCCGCAGGTGGCCGCGGAAGTTGACGTAGGGAACCGGCGGCCAGACGAGCTTGACGCCGACACCGGAGTCGAAGACCAGCAGGCCCCGCCGGACCACGTCGAAGCGCAGCTCGCTCCGACCCCGCCCGCGCGCCAGCTCCGCCGCGGCGGCGTCGTACTGCTCGGCGGGCGTGAGCGTATCCCCGCCGGGCCCACTCTTGTCGACGGGCGCCGGGGGCAGGGCGGGCCTCGCCCTCTCGCCGACCACCACCAGGCGCGCGTTGCCGAGCCAGCGCTGCAGGCGCGGCAGCTTGACCGAGGCCGCCACGGCGAACCCCATGGCGAAGTCCACGTCCTCCGCCGTGCGCACGAACGTCTTGAGCCGAAAACGGGTCGAGGGTGACTCCAGGTCCAGCTTCCTGTTCTTGTCGAAGAAGAGGTCGAACGCCTCGACCAGGTCGCCGAGCCCCTGCTCGACGACGTAGCGGCTGCCTTCGAGCCAGCCCCGGCTCGGCGCCGGGGGCTCCACCGCCGGTGGACCGGGGGTCGCCGACACCTGCGGTTCGGCCGGTGCCGGGATCGCCTGCGCGCCGGCCTCACCAGCGGGTTCGGCGGGGCCGGTGCCGGGCCCTGGTGGAGCGGTTGGGGGCTCCGTGGACGGTGCCGTCGTGGCCTGTGGCTCCGGGCTTGCGGCCGGCGGCGAGTCCACCTCCGCGGCTGGCGGTGACGTCGGTGGAGGGGGCGCCAGGTCGACCGGCGGCGGTTCCCGGGGTCGGGACCTCGGATCGGTTCAACCGGGCCGACGGCTCCGGACGCCGGAAGCGAGTGGGCACAGCCGAGGAGCAGGCTGGCGAGGGCCCACGTCCACGCTGCACTCGCGCACCCGTTGTCCCTCCCCGTCACGTCGCCATCTTGGTTCCCTTCGACCGGGACCGCCATCCACCGCCCCGACAGGCGTGTCTCGCCAGGTCGTGCTCCGAGCCAACCCACGCGGGTGCCCGGTGCGCCTCCCGAAGGAGGAGCCGGATCGCCCCGTTCGCAAACGTTCGCGAACGCGGGGCCTGGCCGGTGGCCACGGGATTCGCCCGCCAGGGTGCGCTGGGCCGGTGGCGTGGGAGTGTGCATCTTCTCCTCGTCCACCCTCGGCAGGCGAGACCACCTTGAAGCGGCCCACCGCAGCATCGACCAACTGGAGCATCCTGGCGGCGTTGACGATCCTGCTCGCCGCGTGGCCCGGGTCGGGTCGCGCCGACGAGCCGGAGGTCGACCAGCCCGGCGTCGCCGATGCCCCGAGCCCGCCCGTGCCCTCGGACCTGGCTCACCGGCCCCGCCTCACCATCGACCTCCAGACGCAGGCCTGGGTGACCGGAGGCCTGCTCCTCTTCACCGGCGCCACCCAGTACTACGCCGACAAGCTGATTCCGTCGGCGTGCCGGTGGTGCTCGCCGGGCCAGTTCGACGTCTGGGTTCGGAACGAGCTGGTCTGGGGCGACACCAGGACGGCCTCCAACCTCTCCGAGGCCCTGATGGTCGCCCTCCCCGTGGGAACCGCGCTGGCGATGATCTTCAGCGCTCGCGCGAACGGTGCCGGCGGGCGAGAGGTGGCGGAGGACCTGCTGGTGGTGACCGAGGCGGTCGCCACGGCGACGGCCCTGATGCAGGTGGCGAAGTTCACCGCCGCGCGGCTCCGGCCCAACGCCTGGGCCGCCGGAGAGGCCACCAGCGCCGGCAGCAAGATGTCCTTCTGGGCCGGGCACAGCTCCAGCAGCTTCGCCATCGCGGCGGGGGCCACGCAGGTGGCGCGGATGCGCGGCCGGCCGAGCTGGAAGTGGATCGCCGTGGCCACCTTCACCGGCGCCGCCGTCATCAGCTGGACGCGCATCGCCGCCGACCGCCACTGGGCCACCGACGTGCTGGTGGGCGCGGCGGTCGGCACCACCACCGGCCTGGTGGTGCCGCTGCTCGTCTTCCACCCGGCCGACGGTCGGACCCCCGCGGTGACGGTGGTCCCGGCACCGGGTGGGCTGGCCCTGCTCTTCTGAGCGTGGGCTCATGGCAGGTCGGACGCCCCCATCGCCAGCCAGCTCCCGCCCCTCACCGGCCGGGCCAGGTGGCTCAGCTCATGCGGCCCGGGCCAATCGGTCGGCGGCGGCGCCAGTGGACCAGGCCGGCGGCCAGGGCCACGGCCCCCACCAGCGCGTGTCCCCACCCCAGGCCCGGCCGCCAGCTCTCGGGCGCCAGGTAGGCGAGGAGGTACCCCGTGACCACCACCACCGCGCCCGCCAGGACCAGGGCCAGGCCGCTGGCCCGTTGCTGGCCGGCCTGCCAGCCCCGCTGGACGTGCCCGGCGCCGACCAGGCCGGCGGCGAAGAGGCTGGCCGGGACCGAGAGCCCGTGCCAGCGCATCAGCCAGGGCTCGAGCGGGTGGGGCAGCTCGCCCGCGCCCGCGCCCCAGGCGTAGTGGACGGCCAGCCAGAGGAGGCCGCTCAGGGCCAGGGACCAGGAGGCCGTCACGATCGTCACGCGCTGCCACCGCGGCAGGGCGTTGGAGGACTCGGGCCGCATCAGGGACCCGGGGCCGGATGGAGCCAGGCGGTGGCGCGGTAGCGCCCGAGCAGCGGCTCGTCGGCGCGATCCGAGAGCGCCACCACCTTGGTGAGCGCGTCGCTCCACAGGCAGCGGGGCGAGAGCACGCTCACGTGGCGGTGGCCCTCGGCGCCGGCCCCGCTCAGGCTGGAGCGGGCGCCCGGGCCGAAGTGGCTGGTGGCCAGCGCCCCGTCGCGCAGGCCGAGCCACGGGCGGGCCCCACCGCCGTGCTCGTCCCGCAGCCTGACCGGGAGCTCCCAGCCGTGGACGCGCAGGTCGCCGCCCGCGTTGACCCACCAGGCCGCGCCGGGATCGCCCCCGAGCCGCTCCGCCAGCGCCTCGAAGGCCCGGTCGACGGCGTGGCCCTTGGCGATGCCACCGAGATCGAGGCGGACCGCGCCGGAGTGCTTGCGGAGGAGCATCCCCCCTCTCCTCCGCGAGAGCGACCAGTCGCTCGCGCCGGTCCCCTGGGACACGTCGAAGCGACCTCCGCTGTCGCGGGCCAGGGCGGCCGCCCAGCGCAGGACGACGGCCGTCTCGACGCTCACCGGGAGGATCGCCCCGGCCGGCGCCTGGTTGAACTTCCAGACGTCGCTGCCCGGCTCGAACGGCGACATGGCGCCCTCGACCCGCGCCACCGCCTGCCAGGCGCCCCGGACCGCCCCGTCGGCCCAGTCCATGGCCGAGCCCTCGTCGAGGTCATCCGGGGTGCGGACGCCCACCTCGACGAGCGTACCCAGGCCCGGCCGCGCGCGGCGGATGAAGCGCGGCGCCGTCATCGCAGCGCCCCGGCACGGCCCAGCGCGTCGACGACCGCCACGATGCGGCGCACGCCCTCGGTGACGTGGTGGCAGGACAGCGTGGCCCCGCTGATGTTGGCGACGTCCTCCCCGACCCGCAGCGGCGAGGCCGCGGTCTTGCCGAGGAACTGCTTCCGCCAGGCGGGCAGCCGGACCTCGAAGCCGTGGCTCTCGCGGTAGGAGAGGATCTCGAGCCCCCGCACCGTCCCGTCCATGCCGAGGGCGGTGGCGTAGGTGATCCGCTCGAACTTGCCGATGACGTCATCCACGACCACCAGGCCCAGGGGCTGGCCGTCATGCAGCGCCAGGCCGATCTGCCAGGAGGCGCGCGGCGCCGTTCCCAGCCGGTCGCCCAGCTGCCGTCGCTGCCCGGCGTCGAGGGTGAGCTCGCGGGGCTGGAAGGCGTCGGCCTCCGGGAAGAGGAGGCGCTGCGCCTGGTCCGCCGTCAGGTAGTCGACCGCGAAGACGGGCGCCGGCGCGACCAGGGCCGCCGCCGGCGCCAGGACCGACCAGGATACCGCCCACCGTGAGCGGCCCCAGGCCATCAGAAGCTCCAGCCCAGGCCCAGGTCGATGCGGTCCTGCGCCGTGGCCACGGCGAACTTCTGGTAGTCGGCCTTGAGGACCACGCCGGGCGTCACCCAGAAGTTCACCCCGGCGGTGAGGACGCCCTCGGTCTCGAGGGGCGCCGGCGTCACCCCCGGCCCGAGGTCGGCGTAGCTCGCCCCGGTGTTGAAGCGCTCGTAGCGGACGAAGGGGGCCAGGGCCAGGTCGCCCTCCGACCAGGCACGGCAGGCGGCCTGGACGTACCAGCCGAAGAAGGTGGCCGGGACCAGCGTGGGGTTCCCGACCAGGGGCGCGTTCAGGGCGGCCGTGTTGGAGATGCTCCCCCGGGCGTAGAGGGCGGAGAGGTCGAGGCGCCACGGCGTCCAGCGCGCGTGCACGTCCCAGAGCGCGGTGGTGGTGGGGGGGGTGCCCGCCTGGCCCTGGGCGGCGCCGCCCACGAAGGCGGACCCGCCGAGCAGCAGGCCCGGCACGCCTCGCCAGTTGAGGGCCGCGAACACGGCGCCGTCGTGGGCGCGAGCCTCAGACAGCTCCTGGTGGATCGATCCGAGCGGCGACTCGCGCCCCTCGCTGGAGGCGGCGTCCCATTTGTTGATGTCGAAGCCGGTGCTGACGCCGGCGCTGAGCGTGAGGCCGCTCTCGAAGGTGCCCACCACCTGGATGGCGCCCTCCCGCCAGGTGGTCGGGATGATGGCGGTCTCGACGAAGTTGCGCTCCACCCCGTAGTAGGTGGTGGGCTCGTGGCTCTCGTTGAGCATGCCGACGGGGAGGAGGACCAGGCCGGCGCGGCCGGCCCAGGTGGAGCTGAACTGGTGCTCCACGTAGGCCTGCTCCAGCGCGACCTCGCCGACGTCGTCGGCCGAGGACACGGCGTGCTCGATCTCCACCTCGGAGACCAGCCTGGTCCGCTCGGAGAAGCGGTAGTGGAGGCCGAAGACGAAGCGCCGCAGGTCGACCACCTGGTCGGCCGGATCGGAGGGCCGGTTGTAGTTGATCTCCCCGTAGCCGGTGATCACCAGGGGCGGTGCGCCGGCGGGGCCGGCGGCGGGCTCGGACCCGGTGGCCTGGGCCAGCGAGGCCGCGGGGACGGCGGCGAGGAGCGCGGCCAGGGCGAGCCCAGGAGCGTGGCGCCGGGAGGCGGTGTCGATAATGAACATGAATGTCATGATTAGATTGACTCCCCTTCTACCCGGTGCGTCGCGGCGGCGTCAAGCCGGGCGGAGGCGTGGGGGAGGCGTGCCGCCCGGTCCGGGCGGCCAGCGGTGGGCCAGGTGATCGTGGCGGGGACGGCCCGTCAGCGGTGCCGCGCGCCGGCCTCGGATCCGGCGCAGGCCGGGCACAGGCCGAACAGCTCGAACCGGTGGGAGGTGAAGCGGAAGCCGAGGCGGCGGGCCGCCTTCTCCTGGAGCGCCTCGATCTCCTTGTCCTCGAACTCGCGGACCGTGCCGCAGCGCACGCAGACGATGTGGTCGTGGTGGCGCTTGTCGGCCGGCTCGAAGAGGGTGCGGGAGCCGCCGAAGTCGCGGGCCACGGCGTGGCCGTGCTCGACGAGGAGCCGGAGGGTCCGGTACACGGTCGAGTAGCCGGTGGCGGGCACCCGGGCGCGGACCCGCTCCAGCAGCTGCTCGATCGAGACGTGCGTCCCCTGTCGGAGGAACTCCTCCACCACCACGTCGCGCACGGCCGAGCGCTTCAGGCCCTGCTCCTTCAGGCGCCCGGAGATGGCCGCCACGCGGGCCGCCAGGTCCTTCTCCTTCGGGGAGGGGCTGCTGGATCGCGGTCGCGGTGGGGTGGCGGAGGCACGCGGCATGACGGGCTCGGCGCGCCACCGTACCGCAGCCCTCCGCGTCGTCACAACGTCGCTGGCGGCGCGCGCTCCCGGCGGCCACCCGGCGGCCCCCTGACGCCTTCCTCCAGGCGGTCGCCCGGCCGCGACCGCCTAGTAGCGCGCGGCCAGGCCAGCGAGCAGCACCAGGCCCGGCTCCGGATCGGTGAGCCCCACCTTCACGCCGCAGTCGAGGTCGAGGCTCCCGGTCACCGCGTAGATGAGCCCGGCGAGCGCGAAGGCCGGCGGCGTGGGGTCGCTCCGGTCGGTGCTGGTCGCCGCCCCGAGGTTGGCGACGAGCTGCAGGCCGGGCGTGGCCTCGGCGACGATGGCGGCCGAGGCGTGCCAGTGGTCGGCGCGGGCCCCCTGCCGGTCCTCGGTGCGGGCGAACTCGTCATGGGCGAAGGCGGCGTTGAGGTGGAAGGAGACCGGCCCGATCGCCTGGGTGGCGAGGAGCGCTGCGCCGAGGCAGGGCCGCCCGGTGCCCAGCCCCAGGGCCGGGTCGCCGGTGGGAAGGGACAGGGCCGGCTTCAACGCCAGGCTGAAGCCGCCAGCCTCGAGGAACCGCCACTTGGCCTCGAGCACGACGTCCCCCACCCCGCTCACGGTGGACGTCTCGGGGCCAGCGGCGGTCCTTCGGCTCCAGGCGAGGGGCAAGCCCACCACCAGGTCGAGGTCGTCGTGAAGCCCCCACGAGAAGGCGGCCGCCAGCAGGGAGGCGTCCTGTTGGAGCCGCACGCCGGCCTCCCGGGATCGCTCCAGCCCTCCCGCACCGGTCAGCTCGACCTGGAGCACGGCGGCGCCCAGCGTCCCGGCGTCGTCGCTGACCAGCGGGTGGGCGGCGACGGCGGCGGCCGGTACCGCCAGCGCGGCGAGCAGGACGGCGGCGATCGCGAAGGGGACGGCGGGGGGACGGTGGGTACGGGACCGGGTCATGCGTGCCAGCTCCAGGCGAGCGCTCGGCTCGCTGCGTGGGGCTCGGGGTACGCGACCGCTGGCCTCTGATCGTCGGTTGTCGCGCCGGTGGACCGGCGCCCATCAGCCCGCGGAGGCCGGCTCAGCCGGCGGTCACGGGGATCAACCAGGCGCGCTTGCAGCGCCTGCACTTCAGCTCCAGGTGGTCTTTCACCAGCCGGGCGAGCAGGCTGCCGCAGCCGCAGCGGACCTCGGCCCGCGCACCCCGCCCCTCATCCAGCTCCAGCTCGATCCGTCCTCCCTCGGGACGAAGCGCCGGCAGGCCGCGGGCGCAGAGCCCCGCGCCCACCCCGGCGTGCGAACAGGGGTGCTCGCACGTGGCCAGGGCGTCGCCGGAAGCGGCCCGGGCGACGGGCCCGGCCTCTCCCAGCCCGACCGGTGTCGGCGAGGCGGGGCGGCGACGGAGGCGAGGGGAGCGGGCGTCGCTGTGGCTGCTCATCGGTGAGGTCGGGGGCTCGCTTGGGCTCAGGGCGTCTCTTTAATGAGACTCAATATCAACAGAGGCACGCTACCCAAGCGGGCCACGGCCTGTCAACACGGAAATGAGACCTCGGAGGATGGCCGGTTATTGCGAACGAATCTCGCTTGTTCGGCCTGTGCTGCGCAGAAGGACCCCCGCACGGGGTTGGCTCGGCCATCGCTCGACGGAGGTTGCTGCGGCTCCTGCGGGTGCGTTCGGCGACCCCGGGGAGGCGGCCGGACGCCGGTCTTCGCCCTCTCCAGCGCAGCGCCCGATCACGCCTTCCCGCGCTTGCCCATCTTCGAGTCGAGGTACCAGATGCCGCCCCCCTGGTCGCCCACCGCCCGCAGGTGGTCGACGATCTGGCTGACCGTCGCCTCCTCCTCCACCTGCTCGGTGACGTACCACTGGAGCGTGATCTCGCTGGCGTAGTCCTTCTCGTCCCGGGCCGCGGCGAAGAGCGCGCTGATCTTCCCGGTGATGCCCTTCTCGTGGGCCAGGGTCTGCTCGAAGACCTGCAGGATGCTCCCGAACTCGGTCCGCGGCGCGGGGATGGGCTGGAGCTCGAGCCGCCCGCCCCGGTCGAGCAGGAAGTCGATGAGCTTCACGGCGTGGGCCGTCTCCTCGCCGGCCTGGACCCGGAGCCAGTGGGCGAAGCCCTTGAAGCTCTTCACCTCGCAGTGCGCGCTCATCGCCAGGTAGAGCTGGGCCGAGTACTGCTCGATGTTGATCTGGGCGTTGAGCGCGTCCTGCATCGTCTTGCTGATCATGTGGGTGGTCCTCCCCTTCGAGTGCATGCCTGCCGGTGAGCCATCCGGGTCGCCGTCGGTATCCGATAACACCCTCCGCCACCCCTGCCACCTCCCGATTCGGGGCTGATCCCAGGGGCTCGCCGCCGTCACCCCAGCGGCGGCGGGTTCCACCAGACCGCCCCCTTGTCCTTCACCGCCTCCCAGGCGGCCCGGCGGGCCTCCTGCACCTCGTCCGGGGTCATGGGCGTGTAGGCCTCCACCGCGGCCCAGGCGGCGTCCTGCTCGTTCTCGAAGGAGAGGCCCAGCAGCGCCACGTCGGGGTCGCAGCCGAGCGTGTAGCGGACGCAGGTGGCCACGTCGAGGCACGGCTGCGTGGGGGCGGCGGCGGCGTCCCCGCCGGAGGAGAGCTTGCCGCGCGGCCGGCTCGACAGCGGCCGGCCGTAGCCCTCGGTGTCGCCGAGCAGCTTGCCGGCGCCGAAGGTCTTGAAGCAGATGGTGCCCACGCCGGCAGCGCGGGCGGCCGGCAGCACCTCGGTCACGTAACGGCGCGCCACGAAGAGGCCGACCGGGAACATGACCACGTCGCAGCGGCCGTCCTCCAGCGCAGCCATGAGGACGTCGGGGTGGTGGCTGGAGATCCCGCGGAAGCGGACGCGGCCGCGCGCCACCTCCTCGCCCAGCTCGTCCATGAGGCCGCCCGGCGCGGCCAGCCGGCGCCAGTCATCCAGCCTGGAGACGGCGTGGAAGGCGCCCAGGTCGACGGAGGGCAGGCCGAGCCGCTCCAGGCTCCCGTCCAGCTGCGGCCCGACCGGCCGGTCGAGGTGGTCCACCTTGTCGACGAGGAAGACCCCGTCGCGCCGGCCGCGCAGCGCCTCGCCCACCAGCTCCTCGGAGTAGCCGTCCTCGTACTGCGGAGCGGTGTCGAGCACGTTCACGCCGGCGTCGAGCGCGCGGCGCAGCACGGCGACGCACCGCTCGCGAGGCACGTTGCGGTCGGCGAGGTCACCCTGGCCGATGCGGGTGGCGACGAAGCCGGTGCGGCCGAGGGCGCGACGTGGGAGGAAGCGCGGGGGCATGGACGGATGGTACCGCTCCCCGCGCCGCAGCGACGCGCGGCAATTTCACCCGTATCTCCCAGCCCTTGCAGCCCAGGCGGCGCCCCGTGGACACGCGCGGCCTCGGGCGGCGAGGCGGGCCCGCCCCGGACGGGGTCGGGTGGTCGCCCGAGGAGCCTCGGGTGGTTGCCTGACGCACGTCACCGGAATCAAAGGCGCCGGAACCGGGCACGCGCCCAATGGCGAGCGCCGTGGCGAAGGAGCAATGTCTGATCACGAAAGGGGAACACACCATGACGACCTACAGCGGCAACTCCAAGGTGAAGAGCGGCTACTACTTCTCGACCAACACCCTCGGCGTCGAGGTCATCGGCGAGGAGGGCGGCACGCTGCCCGGCCCGGCCAGCACCAAGTACGTCAACGTCCCCTTCCCGGCCCTCTTCGTGGTCGTCCCGGTGGTCGGCCTGACCTTCCTGATGGCCCTGCCCCTCATCGGCTTCGGCCTGGCCGGGTACGCCATCGTCCGCCGCGCCACCGGCCACGTCGCCACGGGCGCCGACGCCCTGGCCGCCACCGTGGCCCCGCCGCACGCCACCGGCGCCGCCTACCTCGGCGGGCACGAGGGCGAGAAGGAGAACGAGAAGGTCTCGCCCGAGGTCGAGAAGCTGGAGAAGGAAGTCTCCGAGAAGCGGAAGAGCTAGCGCCATCACACCACGCGGTCGAGGCGCTCAAGCCTCACCCCCTCACGGAACACCACGGAAGACACCATGACGACCTACAACGGCAATTCGCAGGTGAAGAGCGGCTACTACTTCTCCTTCTCCACGCTCGGCGTGGAGGTGATCGGCGAGGAGGGGGGCCGGCTCCCCGGCGCAGCCTCCACCAGGTACTTCAGCATCCCCTTCCCGCTGCTCTTCGTGGTGGTCCCGGTGGTCGGCCTGACCTTCCTGATGTTCCTCCCCTTCATCGGCTTTGCCCTCCTCGGCGTGGCCATGGCCAGGAGCGTCACCGGCCGCTTCCACGAGCAGGCCGGCGCCCTGGCCGCCACCGTGGCCCCGCCGCACGCCACCGGCGCCGCCTACCTCGGCGGCCACGAGGGCGAGAAGAAGAACGAGGAGGTCTCCCCGGAGATCGAGAAGCTGGAGAAGGAAGTCGCCGAGAAGCGCAAGAGCTAGTGCAGCGCGCGCGGCAGGGCCCGGAGGGACGGGTCCTGCCCCGGCGCGAAGACCCGGAGCCCACCGGCGGGTCGACGTTGAAGGCGGGGGCGGACGAGACGGCGGCGCCACCGGAGTTCCCCGGTGGCGCCGTCGCCCTTTCCGGGCGCGGACGCGTCGCGGCCTCACGGGCGGACTCATGGTTCGTCGAGACCTGACGATCCGCCCTGGCTCAAATGGGTGCAAGTATGTGTTTTCTTGCCCCCATGGAAGCAGCCCCTCGGTGACCAGGAGGCCGATATCGCTCCGGACCGACAGCGGAGGTCATTTCAGTACATCAGATACTTTTTGTGTACATTCAGGCACATAGACGCATTGACGCCTCGCGCTATGCCGGATAGCACGTCTCCGGGCCTGTACCATGATCATGTCTCACCCGTTCATGGTCCGGATCTGCGCTTCCGAGGCAAAGCGCCCCCCGCCACAGCAGGGGGCGCGTCCGGCAAGGGTGCGAAGGCACTCAACCCCGCCCGAGGGAGCGCCAACCTGCAGCGTGGAGGTGGACGCATGTCGATGATGCCAAAGCAGTACTCCGTGATGGTGTGGCTTGGTGCCGCGGCGCTGGGTGTCGTGCTGTCGGCCTGTGGTTCAGGCGCGGTCTCGGGCAAGGCGGTGACGGGCGTGGCCCTCACCGACGGGCCCATCCTGGGGACGGTGTCGCTCAACGACTCCTCGGCCCAGATGAAGAGCCGCACCGTTTCGACGCGCAGCGATGGGACCTTCTCGATCGACGTCGGGGACCTGACCCCGCCCTACCTCCTCAAGGTCGAGTGGCAAGGCGCCTCCGGCGGCAACCAGCTCTTCGCCGTGACCGAGGGGAACGACAACCTCGACGTCAACCCGATCACCGACGTGGCCTTCGACGCCGCCGCAGGGACCCGCGACCCGGAGGAGGTCTTCAAGGAGTCCGGAACGGAGGAGAACCGCAGCACGGCCACCAGGGCCCGCGCCCTGCTCTCCACGCTGAGCTCGGTGCTGGCGCCGCTCTTCGAGCTCTACGGCATCACCAATCCGACCAAGGACAAGGCCGCGGTCCGCGCCCTCCTCGCGGACGTGAGCGTGACCAAGGCTGGCGGCATCGTCACCGTCACCAACAAGGCGACCGGCGGCGTCATCTTCCAGGGTCCGCTCTCCGACCTGGCCTCGGGCACCTTCTCGCCGGAGAACATGCCCGCTGGCCCCGGCACGACGACTGGCGGCACCTGCAGCTCCTTCACCTACTCGGCCTGGAACAGCTGCCAGCCTGACAGCACCCAGACCCGCACCGTGACCGCCTCCTCCCCGTCCGGCTGCACCGGCGGCTCCCCCGTCACCACCCAGGCCTGCACCTACGTCCCGCCGGTCACCACCTGCAGCTCCTTCACCTACTCGGCCTGGAACAGCTGCCAGCCTGACAGCACCCAGACCCGCACCGTGACCGCCTCCTCGCCGTCCGGCTGCACCGGCGGCTCCCCCGTCACCACCCAGGCCTGCACCTACGTCCCGCCGGTCACCACCTGCAGCTCCTTCACCTACTCGGCCTGGGGCAGCTGCCAGCCCAACAACACCCAGACCCGCACCGTGACCGCCTCCTCGCCGTCCGGCTGCACCGGCGGCTCCCCCGTCACCACCCAGGCCTGCACCTACGTGGCCCCGATCGACGGCGCTGCGCTCTACACGCAGTACTGCGCCGGCTGCCACGGCACCTCGAAGAAGGGATCGTCGGCGTCGGCCATCCAGGCCGCCATCGACAGCAACCGCGGCGGAATGGGGTCGCTCAAGTTCCTCACGCCGGAGCAGGTCGCGGCCATCGCCGCCGCGCCGTAGCACCAGCTCGAAGCCTCGGGCGCCTCCAGGCCCGGCCGGACGCCCCATCCCGCACCGCCGGGACGGGGCGTCCGCGTCCGGGCCGGTGGACCCGGGCCTCGGGCGAGAGCGGGGTGGATGGCTCGATCACCGCGGATCCTGGTGGCACTGCTGGCCATGTCCCTGGCCGGCCCTGCCGCGGCCGCGCCGCGCATCGCCATCGCGCCGGTGAAGGGTGACGCCCGGGGCGAGGTCGGCGCGCAGCTGATCGGCGCCCTGTGCGGTGCGTTCAGCTGCGTCCCGGGCGCCCTGGACGGCGAGCGCCCCGACCTGGCGCGCGCCCGGCGCCTGGGTGTCGATGGCTCCCTCCTCAGCTCCATCTGGCGCGAGCGGGGCGGCCGCGTCCTGTCGCTCGCCCTCTTCACGAACGGGCCGAAGCCGGCCCGGACCTGGGTCCTGGCGCTGGGCGTGGACGGGCTCCTCTCGCCGGCCCGGCTGGCGCGGCTTGCGGATGAGCTCGCCGACGCGCTCGGCGTCCCGCCCCCGTCCGAGCCGGCACCGGTCGCCTCACCGGCCCCTCGGCCCGGCGTTGCAGCCCCGCCGCCGCCCGCACCACCGCTGCCGCGACCCCCGGCGCCCGGTCCCGGTCCCGGTCCCTGGCTCGCCGTCGAGGCCGGCGTCGAGCCTGCCCACCTGTCGCTGCACTTCCCGGGCGGCGGCACGGCGCCGGTCGGCTACGACGTCGACCTGCCTGCGGCGCCTCGGCTCCACCTCGAGCTCTACCCGCTCCGACCGGCCGGCGGGCGGGCCGCCGGCATCGCCCTCTTCGGCGACGCCACCTGGCAACCCGTCGTCGAGCTGCCGGCCGGGACCCGCACCCACCAGGCCAGCTACCTGCGCCTCCGCGGAGGCCTGCTCTGGCGCCTCGCGGTGGCGAGGTGGCTGGTGGTGGTGCCCGCGCTCGCCTGGGAGGTGGAGTCCTTCGTCGTCGGCGCCGTCGATGGCGTCAGGCTCCCCGGCCTCCCCGACTCGCGCCTCTCCGGCGGCTCGGCCGCGCTCGGCCTCGAGCTGCCGCTGGGCGGGCCTCGCTTCTCCCTGCTGGCCGGCGGGCGCATCGCGCGCTGGATCGGCGTCGGCGAGCTGGCCGGCGGGTCCACCTTCTTCCCGGGCGGGAGCGCCTCGACGCTGGAGGCCGAGGCCGGCGCCGCCGTGGCCCTGGCGGGGCCGGTCTCGCTGCGGGCCCTCGGCCGATACGCCACCACCCGCTGGTCGCTCGACGTCGACCCGAGCGGCGCCTACACGGTCCGCTCGGCGGTCGCCGAGAGCTGGGGAGGCCGGGTCGTGCTGCGCCTGGAGCTGTGACCCGCGTCGACGGCGCCGCCGTCCGCCCCGAGTTGCACTAGAGTGCGGGGAACGCGGAGGTCCCCCATGTTCAAGGCCCTGGTGCTGGAGAAGGCCCCGGAGTTCAACGCGGCGGTTCGCGAGGTCGGCGACGACTTCCTCCCCGAGGGGGACGTCGACCTGGCGGTCGAGTACTCCACGCTCAACTACAAGGACGCCCTCGCCATCACCAACCGGTCGCCGGTGGTGCGCAGCTGGCCGATGGTGGCCGGCATCGACGGCGCCGGGACCGTGACCGCCAGCCGCCACCCGGCCTGGAGGGCGGGGGACCAGGTGGTGCTCAACGGCTTCGGCGTGGGCGAGGCCCACAAGGGATGCCTGGCCGAGCGGGCCCGCGTGAAGGGCGACTGGCTGGTGCGCCGCCCCGAGGCCTTCACCGCGCGCCAGGCCATGGCCATCGGCACCGCCGGCTACACCGCCATGCTCTGCGTGCTGGCCCTGGAGCGGCACGGCCTCGCGCCCGGCGCGGGCGACGTGCTGGTGACCGGCGCCACCGGCGGCGTCGGCTCGGTGGCGGTGGCCCTGCTCTCCCGGCTGGGCCACCGGGTGGTGGCCTCCACCGGCAAGGCGAGCGAGGCGGCCTACCTGGCCGGGCTGGGCGCGGCCGCGGTCATCGACCGGGCCGAGCTGGGGGCGCCCGGCAAGCCGCTGCAGAAGGAGCGCTGGGCGGCGGTGGTCGACGCCCTGGGCAGCCACACCCTGGTCAACGCCTGCGCGCAGACCCGCTACGGCGGGGCGGTGGCGGCCTGCGGGCTGGCGCAGGGGTTCGACCTGCCGGGCACGGTGATGCCCTTCATCCTGCGCGGCGTCTCGCTGCTGGGCGTCGACAGCGTCATGGCGCCGCTGCCGCGCCGGCAGGAGGCCTGGCAGCGGCTGGCCAGGGACCTCGACCCGGCCCGGCTCGAGTCCATGGTGAAGGAGGTCCCGCTGGCCGACGCCATCGCCCAGGCCCAGGCCCTGCTGGCCGGGCAGGTGCGGGGCCGGGTGGTGGTCCGGACCGGCCGCTGAGCCGCCCGGGCGAGGCCGCGGCCCTGCGTGCTCGGCCGGGCGGGCGCCGGACCGCTACGGCCGGGCCAGCGGGGCGAAGCTCGCGGCCCGGCCCTGCGCAGCGTCCACCGCGGCGGCGAAGGCGGCGAAGGCCGGGAAGTCGGCCGGCGAGACGCGCGCCAGCGGCACCGCCAGCTCCTCCTCCCAGCGCAGCGCCCCGCCCTCGATCCACTCGCGCCGCTGGTAGCGCCCGAACGGCGTGTCGATCGAGACCGGGGCCGCCGGGCGGGCGGCGAACCCCGGTGGCGGGACCACCTGCCCTCGCGTCCGCTGGCCGAGCCCGCCCTCGACGAGGAGCGGCGAGGTGCGCGACGAGACGGTGGCGAACTGGCGCGCCAGCTGGGCCGGTGGCCCGAGCCACTCGAGCTGCAGCCCGGCGTCGTCCGGCCGGGCCGCTGCCGGGGCCCGGCCGCGCCAGCGGACGGTGAGCGGCCGGTCCGGCTGGTCCAGGCCCTCGAGCGCCACCTCGCCGATGGCGAACCCGGCCAGCGACCCGGCGTGGAGCATCTCGACGGCCTGCCGCCGCTGGGTCTCGTCGAGGCGCAGGAACAGCTCCTTGGCGGCGGCGCCGAAGACCCCCGAGAAGCGCTCGGTCCCGCCGAGCTCGGCCGAGCCATCGGCCGCCAGCCGCACCTCGTACTCGCTCTCCCGCCCTTCCGGGATGGGCGCCGTGGCGGGCGTGCGGTCGCGGGTCGGCGGCTCGCCCGGGCGCGGCAGGATCAGCGCCTCGCGGTCCCGCAGCCGCTCCTGGATGGCGCCGAACGGGACCTGCCGGCCGACGCCGTCGAGCCAGGCCGGGCCACCCGGGAGCGACACCCGCAAGAGCAGCGCCGACCAGCCCTCCTCGCGCCCGAAGCGGTAGGGCACCTGGTTGGCGTCGAACGGCTTGACCAGGGCGAGGCGCGCCTCCACGCCGAGCGCCTCGAGCAGCGCCGCCGCCAGCACCAGGCGGCTCCCGCGGCCGCGCGAGAGGATGACGCTGGCCGGGGCCAGGGCGGCGTCCTCCTGGCTGGGCAGCCGGACCCGGGTCTCCTCCCAGGCCGCCCGCGCCAGGGCCTCGGGCGAGGCGCCGGCGCCGCAGCGCGCCTTGAGCTGGTCGGCCAGCGCGCGAAGCTCCACCGTGGGCCGGAGCAGGCCGGCCACGGCGTTGGCCTTCCGCAGCTGGACCGGTTCGGCGCCGTCACCCACGCCGACCTGCACGAAGGGGAGCAGCTCGCCGGCCGGGGGCGAGTGCGGCTCGGGCTGCACCCGCGCCACGTCGTGCCGCTCCACCCGCACCCGCTCGCGGTCACCCTCGGCGGCCACCGCCACCGGCACGTCGAGCCCGCGCGCCGCGGCCTCCAGCCCGAAGCCGCGCGGCGCGCTGGCCGCGTAGCTGGAGGCGAAGACCCGCTCGCCCAGCTCGGCCAGGTAGAACGGCGCCGCCGAGGCCGGCGGCACCGGGCGCGGCGCGCGGTTGGCGCGCAGGTACTCCAGCTCGAAGAAGTCGCCCGGCTCGAGGTTGGTGAGCGAGTGGCTCCCCTTGGCGTCGCCGAGGTCGGGCTCCAGCACCCGGCCGTCGGCCTTGATGGTCCGGAGCCGGAGCAGCTGCGCCCCCTCGGGTGGCACCACCTCGCCGTAGCGGCCCACCGCCTGCTGGTCGAGGAGCCGGATGACCTGGTGGACCCGCTCGGTGGAGGCGCCACCGGGGTGGAACTCGACCGCCGCGGCGTCGAGGACCAGCACCGCCGACCCGGTCTCCCGCGGCGCCGCCGACCGGTAGGCGCGCAGCACCGGCTCGGCGTCGACCGCCAGGTCGTCGAGCGCCTCGCGGCCGTCCTCCAGCGCCAGCAGCCGGCGCGTCGCCAGGTCGGCGCCGTCGAGCCGGAGCGCCTCCTCCCGGGCGGCGCGGGCGCCGGCCCGGTCGCCGTCGAGCTCGAGCTGGTCGGCCTCGGCGCGGGCCAGCCAGCCGTCGCGCGGCCAGGTGGTGCGGAGGGCTCGCAGGATGGCGAGCGCCCCCGGCGCGTCCCCGGCGGCCCGTCGCGCCTGGGCCAGCCGCCACCCCAGCCGGGCCTCGGTGGGGCGCCAGCGGAAGATCGGCTCCAGCACCTCCACCGCGCCGGCCGCGTCGCCGCGGCGCAGCCGGTGCTGGGCCAGCCGCTCGCCCCCGCCCGGGCAGGCGCGCCCGGCGTCGACCAGCTGGTCGGTGCGGGCCACGTCGTCGCGCTGCAGCGCCTGGTCGAGCAGCAGCGGGATGGCGCCGCAGCCGGCCCCGGCCGCCAGCGCCCGCTCCGCCAGCGACTCCGCCGCCTCGGCCTGGCCCCGGGCCCTGGCCACCCTGGCCTGCGCCAGCAGCGCCGGCCACCGCTGGCGCAGCGGCCCGGGCAGCCCGCCCAGCACCTCGGCCGCGTCGCCGGGGCGCTCGGCCGCCAGCAGCAGCTCCACCAGCTCGAGCCGGGCCGGGCCGTCGCCGGGGTCGGCCGCCAGCGAGCGACGCAGCGACTGCTCGGCCCGGGCCCGCCGCACCTGCTCGTCGAGCGAGCCGTCGGCGGCGTGGAGGCGGCCGCGCAGCGCCAGCAGCGGGGCCGAGCCCGGCGCCGCCGCCAGCCCCTCCTCGGCGAGCGCCTTGGCCGCCTCGACGTCGCTCGCGGCGTCGGTGGCGGCGAGCTCGAGCGCCAGCGCGTGCCCGCCGTCCTCCAGGGCACGGACCAGCTGGCGCGGATCCCACGCCGGCGCCGGGAACGGCCCGGGGCGGGCGGGGAGGAGCTCCCCGGGCGGGCGCGGCCGGGACAGCAGCCGCGCCGGGCGGCCGTCGGCGCGCGACAGCCCCATGAGGAAGGCCGGCGCCGCGGCCTCCCGCCCCAGCTTGACCAGGAGCTGGTGGGGCCCGGGCGTGAGCGTCACCGCCACGAAGCGCTGCGCCGGCTCGGCGCCGGCCCAGCTCCGACGCTCCGCCAGCGGCGCGCCGTCGAGCCAGGCGCGGTAGGGCCCGTCGGCGCGGACCATGGCGAGGTGGGGACCGCCCTCCAGCACCTCGAGGTCGGCGGCCAGGACGTGGTAGGCGCCGTCGAACGGCTCGCCGTCCAGGGTGAGGTTGCCGGCCGGCGCCTCCAGGGGGCGGGTGGGCCGGTCCGGCGCCAGCAGCGGCCCGGGCACCGACGCCGGCAGCCGTCCCAGCTCGGGCGGGACGGGCTGCTCGAAGTCGAGGGCGGCGAAGGCGCCGAAGGGGCCGGCCACGGTCCAGCCGGTGATCGTGCCGTTCTCGGCGCGGAGCGCCGCCACCCGCTCCCCGTCGCCGCGCTGGTCGGCCGCCGCGATCCTCGCCACCCGGGCCCGGTAGGCGGCCAGCCCCCGGAGCGGGGTGCGGGGTCGCAGCCCCGCCACGGAGGCCTCGATCGAGGGCGCCAGCCCGGGGACGTCGAACGCCAGCCGCGCCAGCTCGCGCAGCGCCACCAGCGCCAGCGGGTGGTCCGGGGCCGCCTCCACCGCCGCCACCAGGTGGCCGACGGCCCGCTCCGGCTGCAGCGCCCGCTCCGCCAGCAGCGCCGCGCCGAGACGCGTCCACGGATCGTCCGGGCGGGCCACCGCCAGCGACTCCAGCTCGCCCCGCGCCGCGTGCTGGTCGCCGCCCGCCAGCCAGCCCTCGAGCGCGCGCCGCGTCGCCGCCGACGGGGCGCGCGGGACACCGGCCAGGCCGGCCGGCCCGGCGCAGGCGGCCAGCACGAGCAGGAGCGGCGCCACGCGGCCGGGGCTCACGGCGGGCCTCCCGCCGGGCCGGCGGGGACGAGCTGGACCGCCACCCGCCGGGCCACCGCCCGGTCGAGCGCGACCAGCTGGTCGCGGAAGGCCGGGTAGTCGGCCGGTGGGACGGTGACGTCCTTCCAGGTCATGGTGAACTCGGCGATCACCAGGCCGGGCTCGGCCCGGTAGGTGAGCGCCCAGGCCAGGTGGGGTCCGTCGGAGCTGGCCGGCGGGGGCAGCTCGGACGCCACCGCGCCCGGCGGCAGCGCCACCCGGTAGGCGGCGCGGCTGGTGGACGGGTCGTCGAGCTGGAGCGGGAGGCGCCGCGCCGAGAGGGTGGCCCACCCGTTGCTCATGCTGCGCGGCTCGCCGAAGGGGTTGAAGGTGAGCGCGCCCCCATCGACGCGGGCGAAGCGGGGGATGGCGGCGGTGTAGCGCTCCCGGACCGGCTGCTCCAGGTTCGCCAGGTCCTCGAAGTCCACCTGCTCGATCCGCAGCCCGGGGTAGAGCTGTCCCAGCGAGCGCTCCAGCGACGGCTTCCGGTCGGCCTCGGACTGGAAGGCGCGGCGCAGCGCCGGCGCCCGCGCCCCGGCCTGCAGGTAGCTGCCCTCCAGCGCGGCGGAGCCGTCCGACGCGAGCCGGAAGGTCATGGCGGTCTCCGACCGGTTCTCCTCGGGGCGGGCCAGCGGCAGCCGGCCGAAGCGGGGCGGCCCGTCCGGCTCGATGACCAGCACGGTGGCACCGCGGTCGGGGCTGGGGATCTCTCCGGTGCCGCTGTGGTCGGCGGTGCCGTCGAGCCAGAGGTCGAGCGAGGGCACGCGGAGGATGGCGTGGTTGAAGACCGCCAGGGACGCCGGCGCGTCGGGGACGGCGCCGAGGTGGCTCATGCGCAGCAGCACCAGCCGCGACTCGATCCCCACCGAGGCCAGCAGGGCGTGGGTGAGCGAGGCCTTGTCCTTGCAGTCGCCGAAGCGGCGCTCCAGCACCTGGTCCACCGGGTACGGCTTGTAGCCGTGGATGCCGAACTCCAGCGCCACGTAGCGGGTCTGCGTCACCACGAAGGCGTGGAGGGCGGCCACCACGGCGCGGCGCGCGCCCGGCTCGAGCGCCTCGCCGCCACCCGGCGGCAGGGACGGGGGGAGCCCGCGCGCCCGCAGCGCCTCCCCGGCCAGCCCGCGCGCCAGGGCCTGCAGCTCCGGCCCGGGCCGGAGCTGCTCCTTCACCAGCCCCCAGTAATAGCGGTTCACCTCGTCCCAGCCCGCGAAGGTGGAGACGTGGAGGAAGCGGAAGAGCTCGGCCCAGCCGGGCAGGCGCGGCTCGCCGACGAAGCGCGGGATGGCGGTGGCGGTCCAGCGGTGCTCGGTGAGCCCGCCCGGGAGCGGCCGCTCGGCGTGGACCACGCCCCGGGGCTGGTTGGCGTGGATGGACCGCTGGGAGGGCAGCAGCAGCACGTAGTCGAGGCGGCGCCGCGCCGGCCCGCCGTCGATGGGGGTGAGGTCGTTGAAGGAGTCGGCCAGCAGGTTGGCCTCGGCCACGTCGTCGAGCCGCCACGCCACCTCCAGCACGTCGCCGGGCTGGAGCGCCGGGAAGGTGAGGGTGCGGACGTGGGTGTCGTAGTACATCCGGTACCAGGGCTCGCTGGCGCTGCTCTCGCGGTCCTCCCAGGCCTCCACCACGGTCCCGTCCGGCTTGTGGATCCGCCCCCGCTCCACCCGCAGCTCCTGGCGCCCGGGCGCGAAGCCGACCGACTGCCGCCGCGCCTCGTCGACGCCGTGCGCCGTCAGCACCTTGATGACGGTCTGCTGGTAGCGCGAGGCCAGCCCGCTCGGCTGCACGCGGACCACCTCCAGGTCGGCCAGCACCACCAGGTCGTCGCCCGGGTCCGCCTGCACCGGCAGGCGCGCCAGCGCCGCGGCGTCGGCGGCGTAGGGAGCCTCGAACGGCTCGCGCGCCGGCTCCAGGCTCTGCACCAGCTCCTTGAGCCCCGGCTGCTGGGGCCTCAGCTCCAGCGATCGGCGCAGGTCGGCCAGCGCCTCGCCGCGCCGCCCGGCCCGCAGGCGGGCCCGGCCGCGCCGCTCCCAGCTCTCGGCGTCCTCCGGGCAGAGCCGCAGCGCCGCCTCGAACTGCAGCTCCGCCTCCGGGCCGCGCCCGTTGGCCGCCAGCAGCTCGGCCAGCCGCAGCCGCAGCGAGGCGTCGGCGGGGTCGAGCCGCAGCGCCTCCTGGAGCAGGGCCACGGCGCCGGCCACGTCGCCGAGCTGCAGCAGCAGCGAGGTGAGCTGGGCCCGGGGACCCGGCCGGTCGAAGGCCAGCGCCACGGCCGTCCGCAGCAGCCCCGCGGCCCGGCGCGGCTGGTCCGCCTCGCGGGCCGCCTGCGCGGCCGCCACCAGCGCCGGCGCCGTGGGCGGCAGGAGGTCGCCGAGCGCGAGCCGCTCCACCCGGGCCCGCGCCGCCTGCCCGGCCCGGTCGCGGGCCTCGGCCAGCGTGAGGCGGGCCTCCACCCAGGCCGGCGCCGCCGCCACCGCCCGCTCCGCCACGCGCACCGCCTGCTGGGGCCGGTCCAGCCGCAGCAGCTCCTCGGCCATGAGCCGCTGGACGCGCGGCTCCCCCGGCTCGAGCGCCTCGGCGGCGCGAAGCTGGTCCAGCCGGCGGTTGGCATCCTCCTCCTGGGCCGCCGCCGTGAGCCGCCCCTCCAGCCAGCGCGGCGCCGCCTCCACCATCCGGCGCGCCACCAGCGCCGGCTCGGCCGAGCGCGGCTCGAAGGCGCGCCGCAGCGCCAGCGCCACCACCTGGGCCCGCAGCGCCTCGGCCCAGGCCCGTCGGGCCGCCTCGCCCTCGCCGCGCGAGCGGGTCGCCGCCAGCCCGGCCAGCCGCTCCACCAGCCCCGGGATCGGCCGCGGGGCGGGGCCCGGCGCCGGCAGCGGGGGGAGCGCCTCCTGCACCGCGGCCGGATCGCGCGCCGTGAGCGGCAGCCCGTCGCCGCGCCCGTCGGCGAGCCGGAGCGCGAAGCCCAGCCAGCCGGCGTCGTGGGCCAGCTTCACCAGCAGCCGGTTGGGTCCGGCCCTCAGCGACACCAGGGCCCCGTGCTGGTCGAAGCGCGCCGGGTGATCGAGGCGGTCCTCCAGCGCCAGCACGCCGTTGACCCAGACCTTGCTCCGCCCGGCGGCGCCGAACCAGAGCCGGGCCGGCTGGTCGCGCGGGCTGTCGACCACCGCCAGCGCGTAGGCCCCCACCTGCTCGGCGGGTCGCAGCACGGCCCCCAGCGCCACCTCGCCGTCCACCGCCGCCTCGGCCGGGACCGGGCGCCACCCCACCTCGCCTCCCTTGCCGGGGAGCCTGGCACGCAGGTCGAGGTCCTGCTCGGGCGGCTCGACGCGGTCGAGCGCCCGGCGACCCTCGTCGTCGAAGGGGCCGATCACCAGCCAGCGGGTGACGCTGCCGAGCTTGCCGACGTGCGCCGCCGCGCGCTGCAGGTTGCCGCGGGCCCGCTCCTCCCGCGCCAGGCCGAGGCGCGCCAGCGCCCGGACCTCGGCATCCGAGCGCGGATCGTCGAGCAGGCGCGCCAGCGCCAGGATCCCCCGGGTCCGGTCCGGGACCTGGTCCGCCAGCTCGGACAGCTCGGACAGCGCCACCACCGCAGCCGGCCCGTGGTCGCGGTCCAGCGCGGCGACCGCGGCGGCGTGGCGCTCGGCGGCGAGGTCGCGACCGCGCGGCGGGGCCGCCGGGCCGCCCGGCGCGGGCGCCGTGACGGCGAGCAGCGCGGCCAGCGCGAGGAGCGGGGCGATCATCCTGCGCCTGGTCTTCCCGGCGGGACTGGCGCTAGGGCTTCAGCTCGGCCTTGATGAAGGCGGCCACGGCCTTGATCTCCTCGGCGGAGAGCTGGGCCTTGAAGGCCGGCATCTTGGCCCGGCCGTTGGCGATCACCTGCTCCATCTCGGCGGCGGTGAGCTTGGAGGTGACCATGCTGGGCGTGCTGAAGATGGCCTTTCCCCGGCCGTCGGCGCCGTGGCACCGCGTGCACTTCTCGTGGAAGACCACCAGCCCCGAGTCGCCGGCCAGGGCGGCCAGCGGGGCGGACAGGGCGATGACGACGGCGAGGCGCTTCATCGTGTTCTCCGGGCTCCGGGGCCCGCAGCGCGCGGGCCGGGCCGGAGTAGACCACTTCTCCGGGCGGGGGTCACGAGTGCGGGCCGGGCCCCGCCGGCGAGGCTCGGCCCCACCGTCACTCGGCGCGGGCCAGCGCCACCACCGTCACCCGCCGGGCCCCGGCCGCGAGGAGCGCGCGCGCCGCGGCGTCGGCCGTGGCTCCGGTGGTGACCACGTCGTCCACCAGCACCAGCTCCCGGCCGGCCACCCGCCGCGGATCGGCCTCGAAGGCGCCGGCCACGTTGGCGGCCCGGGCCGCCCTCGAGCGGCCCACCTGCGGCGGCGTCTCGCGCACCCGACGCAGCGCCCCCTGCAGGAGCGGGGCGCCGCCGGCCCGGGCCACCTGCTCGGCCAGGCGGCCGGCCTGGTCGTAGCCGCGGGCGAGCCGGCGCCGGCGGCCCAGCGGGACCGCCACCACCAGCGCGTCCCGCGGCAGGCGGATCCGCGCCGCCAGCCAGCGCCCCAGCGGCCGGGCCAGCGCCGGCCGGTCGCCGTACTTGAGGGCGTGGATGGCGTCGGCCAGCGGGCCGCCGAAGAGTCCCCCGGCCTGCACCGCCTCGAAGGCCGGTGGCCGCGCCAGGCAGGCGCCGCAGGCCGTGGCACGGCCAGGGCGGCCGCAGCGCGGACACCCTTCGCCGGGCGGGAGGAGGGCGTCGGCGCAGGTGGCGCAGAAGGGCTCGCCCGCGCCCGCCGCAGGCGGCGCAGCGGGGCGGGTAGAGCAGGTCGAGGAGCGCGTCGAGGACGGTGCGGAGCATCCGCCGCTCCACGAGCGGGGCGTGCCGGGCGCGAGCCGACGGCCAGCGCGAGGACGTTCTGCCGAACGTGCCCCACCGCGCCGCGTCGCCGCGGCCCCGCCCGCCCGCTACCGCTCCACCAGCCCCAGCCCCTTCATCTCCTTGGGCTGGGGCAGCCCCATCACCTGCAGCGCGGTGGGGGCGACGTCGGCCAGCACGCCCTTGGCGCGGAGCTTGGCGCCGCGGTAGTCCGGGTCGGCGAGGATGAACGGCACCGGGTTGAGGGTGTGCGCGGTGTGCGGCTGCCCGGTCACCGGGTCGGTCATCATCTCGCAGTTGCCGTGGTCGGCGGTGACCAGCATGGCCATGCCCTGGGCGCGCGCCACGGCGGCGAGCCGCCCCACGCACTCGTCCACCACCCGGACCGCCTTCATCGCCGCCTCCAGGATGCCGGTGTGCCCCACCATGTCGGGGTTGGCGAAGTTCACCAGCGCGAAGCCGTAGGCCCCGGTGCCGAGCGCGGCGCAGAGCTTGTCGGTCACCTCGCGGGCGCTCATCTCCGGCTTCTGGTCGTAGGTCTTCACGTCGCGCGGGCTGGGGACGAGGATGCGCTCCTCGCCCGGGTAGACCGTCTCGCGCCCGCCGTTGAAGAAGAAGGTGACGTGGGCGTACTTCTCGGTCTCGGCGCAGCGGAGCTGCCTCAGCCCGGCCTTGCTCACCAGCTCCGGGAAGATCTGCTCCAGGCCCTGCGGCGGGAAGGCCACCGGCCAGGTGAAGGTCTCGTCGTACTGGGTCATGCAGACGTAGGCCGCCAGCTTCGGCACCACCGGCCGCTCGAACTCCTTGAAGCCGGGATCGGCCAGGGCCCGCGTCAGCTCGCGGGCCCGGTCGGAGCGGAAGTTGAAGAACAGGACCGAGTCGCCGTCCTGGACGGTGCCCACCGGCTTGCCGTCGGCGTCCACGATCACGGTCGGCTTGATGAACTCGTCGGTCACGCCCTGGGCGTAGGACGCCTCGACGGCCGCCAGCCCGCTGCCGGCCCGGTACCCCTCGCCGCGCACCAGCGCGGCCCAGGCCTGCGCCACCCGGTCCCAGCGCTTGTCGCGGTCCATGGCGTAGTAGCGGCCGTGCACCGTGGCGACCCGGCCCTGGCCGCTGGCCTGGAGCCGCTGCTCCAGCTGGCGCATGAAGTCGACGCCGGAGCGGGGCGGCGTGTCGCGGCCGTCCATGAAGGCGTGGACGAAGCAGCGCGCCACCCCCTCGCGCCGGGCCAGCTCCACGCAGGCGTGGAGGTGCTCCAGGCTGGAGTGGACCCCGCCGTCGGAGACCAGCCCGAGCAGGTGGAGCGCGCCGCCGTGGGCCCGGGCGCGGCGGCAGGCCTGCACCAGCGCGTCGTTCTGGAAGAAGGACCCGTCCTCCACGGCGCGGTTGATGCGGACCAGGTCCTGGTAGACGATGCGGCCGCAGCCGAGGTTGGTGTGCCCCACCTCGGAGTTGCCCATCTGCCCCTCCGGCAGCCCCACCGACAGCCCGCTGGTCTCCAGGCGGGTCCAGGGGAACTCGCGCATCAGCGCGTCCATGCTGGGCGTCCCGGCCAGGGCGATGGCGTTGGCCTCGCGCTCGGCGCGCAGCCCCCAGCCGTCGAGGACCACCAGCAGGACCGGCTTCACCTTGGACACGCGGCACCTCCCCGGGCGCCGGCGCGGCGCGAAGCGGAGCCGCGATATTAGAGGCCGGCCGCCCCGGCCTCAAGGCCGGCGGCGACGGGAGGTGGCGTGGGGCCGACGCTCAGAACGGCGCGCAGACCGAGGCGATGATCGAGACCCCGTTGTAGGTGGTCCCGTTCCAGTTGAGCGGCAGGTAGCGGCCGGCCACGTCGAGCGCGATCCGGGGCGTGAACCGGATGAGGGCGCCGACGGTGGCCTCCGGCATGACCTTGAACTGGTTGGTCCCGCCGAAGCCGCCACGGGCCTTGTCGGCGCTCTCGCCCGCGGCCGCCATGAAGTTGACCCCCAGGTGGCCCGAGCCCACGCGCGGCAGGTTCTCCTGCGGCAGCGGCTCGCCGTCCGGGAAGACCGCCAGCAGCGCGAACTGGACGCCCAGCCCGGCGTAGGGCACCACGCGCCACTGGTTGCCGAAGGGGCGGAAGAGGACGGAGGTGGTGAACTCGGCGGCGTCCCAGCCGCCGGCCCCGACCACGCTGCTGGTCATGCCCAGGCCGGCACGGAAGCCGAAGTGGTCCCACGGATCGACCTGCACGCCGGCCTGGAAGGTGGAGGCGAAGCCGCTGTCGGCGTCGGTGACGCTCACGCCGAGGCCGGCGCGCACCTGGCCCAGGGTCGAGGTCGACGGGCTCGGGGCCGGCGTCGCCGTGACCACCGCGACCGGCGACCCGCCCAGCGCCGGGGCCGGCGGCGAGGCCGGGACGGGGGCGGCCAGCGCGTCGCCGGCGGGCGGCGCGGCGGCCGGCGGCGCGATGGCCGGCGGGACTTCGGTGGGGTCGGCGGCGAGGAGCAGGGCCAGGGTGGCGGCGGCGAGGATGGACATGGCGGGGGAGCCTCGCACGATCGGTATAGGTAAACAACACATCCTCGCGGCGGCAGGAGGTGCGCGGCCACCCGGCCCTCCCTGCAGGCGGTCCGAGGTGGCCAAGCGCCTCTGGAATGGTCCAGTATCCGGGACCATGGACGCCCTGCTCCTCGCCGCCTTCCCGCCCGAGCTGGCCGGACTCGACGCGGCGCCGCCGCCGGGCTGGCGGGTGGCCCTCACCGGGATCGGCGCCGTGGCGGCCGCGGTCGCCACGGCCCGGCTGCTGGCCGAGCGCCGCGCCTCCAGGGTGCTGTTCGTCGGCACCTGCGGCGCCTACGACGGCCGGCTCGCCGTGGGCGACCTGCTCTCTGCCTCCGAGGCCATCGCCGTCTCGCTCGACGTGCTGCAGGGGCGCGCCTACCGGCCCGAGCGCGAGGTGACGAGCTGGGGGGCCGGGTGGGCGCTCCCCTTCCCCGCCCACCCGGTGGCCGTGCCGCCCGGCATCACCTGCGGGGCCGACGGGGCCCGGCAGCTGGCCACGCTGGCCGCCGCCGAGCACCTCGAGCTGACCGGGGTCTTCGCCGCGGCCCACGCCGCCGGCGTCCCGGTGGCCGCCGCCCTGGCGGTGGCCAACCGGGTCGGGCCCGACGCGCACGCGGAGTGGATGGCCCACCACGCCCGCGTCAGCCGGAAGCTGATCGAGGCGCTGCGCCCGCTGCTGGGGGGCTGACCCCGCTCCTACTTGTGGTACGGCTCGCCGCGCAGGATGGTCATGGCGCGGTAGAGCTGCTCGACCAGCACCAGCCGGGCCAGCCGGTGGGCCAGCGTCAGCCTCGACAGGGCCAGCCGCTCCTGCGCCCGGGACAGCACCACCGGCGCCAGCCCGTCCGATCCGCCGATGACCAGCGCCACGTCCTGGCCGCGGATCATCCACTTCTCCACCCGCCGGGCCAGCTCGAGGCTGGTCGGCTCGTCGCCGCGCTCGTCGAGCGCGATCACCCGCTCGCGAGGCTCCAGCCGCCCCAGGATGGTGGCGGCCTCCTCCTCGCGGGCCTGCGGCGTGCCGGCCTGCTTCCGGGCCTCGGGCAGCTCCACCAGCTCGAACTTGAGGTACCGCCCCAGCCGGGCGACGTACTCGTCGACGGCCGGCGCGAAGAGCCCGGAGCGATCACGCCCCACCGCCAGCAGCCGCACCCTCACGGTCCCCCCCGCCACGGGGTGCGCTCACGGGCCGGGCTCCTCGCCCGCCGGCGGGGTCCCCTCGGCCACCGCCCGCTCCAGCACGGCGTCCAGGCTGGCCAGCGTCTCCTCGTGGCCGGGGTGCGGCGCGGCCGAGAGGTTGCGCTCGAACTCGTCGGCCCGCTCCAGCAGCTCGCCCACCTTCTCCCGGGTGACCTCCTCGGCGGTGAGGCCGAAGCCGAGCCGCTGCAGGTAGCGCCCGTTGAGGATCTGCTCGAACTGCTTCTTCACCGGCACCGAGAGCATGGGGCGGCCGAGGTGCACCGCCTCGCTCATGAGCGTGAAGCTGCCGCCGGAGATGACGGCGCGCGCGGTGCGCAGGTCCTCGATGAAGGCCGGCTCGCTGAAGGGCCGGTAGCGCAGCGCCCCCTCGCGCACCTCCTGCTTCAGGTCGCGCCGCAGCCCGTAGATGCGGCACTCCCGGCCGCTCCTCGCCAGGATCTCGGGGAGGGCCTCGTTGGAGGTGCTGGTCTGGTAGACCAGCAGGTGCTGGCCCGGCTCGGGGCGGGCGGCGCGGATCTCGGGGCGCAGCACCGGGGGGTGGAGGGTGGTGCGCGGGTGGGTGATCTCGGGCCGGAAGAAGCTGGTGATGAGGTAGTGGAAGCACCCGGGCAGCTTGGCCTTCACGACGGCCTTGGCGGTCAGGTACTCGGCCTCCTTGCCCTCGAGGATGTCGGGCGGGAAGGCGCAGCGGTTGACCACCTGGTTGTTGTCGAGGCTGACCACCGGCAGGCCGTGCGCCGTGCCGTAGAGGTAGCTCCAGGTCTCGAAGTCGGAGACCACCACGTCGGGGCGGAACTGGGTGGTCAGGTCGAAGTAGGCCTTGAGGTTCCTCGGCAGGCCGCCGGTGAAGGCGCCCTTCAGGTTGGAGAGGATGGTGCGCAGGTGCTGCACCTGGTTGTCCTCGTAGACGATCGAGAGCCCCCAGAATCCTGTTGACGCCGAGCCGGTCGTGCTCCCGGGCCTTGAGGTAGTCGTGGGCCCGGCCCGAGACCACCACCTCGACCTCGTGCTGGCGGGAGAGGTGGTCGATGACCACGCGCGAGCGGGTGGCGTGCCCCATGCCCTCGCCGGCCACGCCGTACAGGATCCGCATGGCGGGGAGTCTACCCCGCGCAGACGATGGAGACGTCGATCCGGTCGCCGAGCCCGAGCTTGCAGGCGTTCTGGAAGGTGAGCTGGGCGGGGCGGCCGAAGGCCGGGGGCGAGTAGATGGCGTCGGCGGCCGGGGCCTCCGGCGTCCCGTCGAGCGCCGTCACGCAGGGCACCACGCCCCCGGCGGCCTTGGTGAGCCTCACCACCAGCATCCGCCAGTCCGCCGGCGCCCCCTGCAGCGGCAGCGACGACGGGGTGAGCTGCTCGGCGAAGCGGAGCAGCGCGGCGCTGAAGTCGGGGACGCAGATGGAGCCGACCTGCATGCGGGCGTCGCCCAGCGCCGTGAGCAGCTGGTCGAAGCGGTCGGCCTGCTCGAGCGCCGTGGCGCAGCCGCGGTTGGCGCAGGTCCCGCAGGAGGGCTGCGAGGGTGGCCGGATCGAAGCCGGCGATGGCCCCCACCATCACCTCGCGCAGCTCGCCGTCGACGGGGCCGAGCAGGAAGCCGGCGAAGCCGGCGACGCTGTCCATCAGGGCCGGGTCGTTCTTCACGGTGAGGTCGTGGCACTGCGTGTCGGAGGTGACCGCCGTGTTGGGATCGCCCGAGCAGTCGTCCTCGTCGGTGAGGAAGAAGACCGCCAGCCGGGCCCCGGGCCGCAGGAAGCCGGCGTTGGCGTCGGCCAGCCGGCTGGTGAGCGCCAGCCGGGCGGCACGGAAGGGCTGCTCGCGCCCGCTGCCCCGCGTGCCGACCAGGACGTTGGCCTTGAAGTCCTGCTGCAGCGAGGTCGCGCCGGCGTCGAGGATGCGGCTGCCGCCCCAGCCGCCGGCCTGCGGGTAGAGCGCGGTGTCGTAGATGAAGTCGCCGCTCACGCCGACGCCCCCGACCTGGGTGATGGCCACCACGGCGCCGTCCGGGTAGGGGACGCCGGCGGCCGGTCCCGCCGTGTAGGCCTGCCCCGGGATGGAAGTTGCCGACGAGGTGAACCCCTCGATCGAGGTGTTGGTGACGGCGATGCGGAACTCGTTCTGCACCGGCGAGGCCGCCAGGGCGGCGATGAAGACGCCGAGGCTGTTGGCCAGGTTGGCCTGGTTGTCGCTCATCGACCCGGAGTCGTCGACGACGAAGAGGATGTCGGTCTGGACCTTGTCGGGGAGCACCTGCGAGGCCTGGCAGGACTCCAGCGCGGCGCTGGGGACGGTGTCGCAGGCCGAGCAGCCCTGGAGGGCGACGAGGGCGGCGGAGAGCAGGAGGGTGGTGGTGCGCATGGGTGGTCCGGCGCCGTCCGGGTCAGGCCTTCAGGCGCTCCTCCTTCTCCTCGGCCAGCCTCTCCAGCGCCGCCGCCATGGCCCCCCGCGCCTCCGGAGCGGCCCCCGCGTCGCGCAGGGCGCGAGCCGCCGCCCGCGCCAGGTCCCGCTCGGTGGCCTCGCGGGCGCGGAGCGCCCCCACCATCGCCGACACGTCCTCGCCGAGCTCCGCCAGCAGGTCCCGCGCGCGCAGGGGGCGGGGGTGGATGAGCTTCCCCTCCGCCACCTGCCGGCAGGTGCGGCCGATGGCGAAGGCCGGGCCGGCGATCCGGTGGGTGATCACCACCGCCGCGCCCAGCAGGCAGAGCAGCACCCCGGCCAGGGAGGCCGCCACCACCAGCATCCGTCCGCGGTCCTCGTTGGCCAGCGCGCCGGCCAGCGACTCGGCGCCGTCCGGGGCGCCCAGGGCGATGACCCGGCTGGTCTCCTGGTAGGCCTGCCACAAGAGCCAGCCCAGCCCGGCCGAGAGCAGCACCGCGACGCCGAGGAGGTAGCTGGCGAGGCGCAGCTGCAGCGAGGTGTCGACCAGGTAGTTGCGCACCCGCCGCTGGCGGCGCCCCTCCTCGTCCTCCAGCAGGGGCGAGGTCGATTCCGGTGCGGTGGTTCCAGCCGTCGACATGCTGCTCCTTCTTACCGCCGTCCGAGCCTGGCGGCGAGATCGTCACCCAGGCCCCGGGCCACCGCCTCCACCACGGTGACGACGTAGGCGCCCCGGCGCGCGTCCGGCACCGGCCCGGCCACCGAGGCCCGGGCCTGGCTCTCCAGCAGGTCCAGCCGGCCGTCGCCGTCCACCACCACCAGCGAACCATGGGCCTCGAAGGTGGTCCGGCCGCCGCCGTCGCCGACCTCCACGTTCACCTTGGGTTGAAGGTGCAGCTCGCCGTTGGCGGCCAGGGCCATCCCTCGCTCGCTGAGCTGCCGGGACAGCGCCTCGGAGAGGCGGGCGCCGGAGGGGCCGCCGGCCACCTCGACCGTGAGCGTGACCGGCCCCAGCGCCGCCAGGGCCCTGGCCGCGGCGGCGCGGACCGCCGGGTCGGGATCGGCCAGCGCCGCGGCCTGCAGCGTGGGCCGCGCCCGGGTGGCCTCCAGCCGGCCCAGCGCCGAGACCGCCGCCAGCCGGACGGCCGCCGCCGGGTCCTCGGCCACCGCCCGGCGCAGCGCCCGGACCGCCTCGGGCGACCCGCGCTGCCCCAGCACGATGGCCGCCTGGGTCCTGACCTTGAGCGAGGGATCGCCGCGGAGCGCCGCCACCGCCGGATCGGCGTCGGCGCCGGCGAGGGCCGGGAGCACCAGCGCGGCGAGCAGCAGGGCGGCGTGGAGGCGGGCCATCGGGCTCAGGGGGTGTCGGACACGATGGTGAACTCGACGCGGCGGTTCCTGGCCCGGCCCAGCGCCGTCTCGTTGGAGGCGATGGGCCTGTCGAAGCCGAAGCCGGCCGCCCGCAGCCGCTCGGGGGCCACCCCCTTGGCGACGAGGTAGCGCACCACCGAGGCGGCGCGGCGCGCCGAGAGATCCTTGTTGTACTGGGCGGCGCCGACGTTGTCGGTGTGGCCCTCGACCTGGATCAGCCTCAGCTCGGCGTGCTGGGTGATGAGGGCCGCCACCTGGTCGAGCACGGCGTGCGACTCGGGCTTGATGGTGTCCCGGTCGGTGTCGAAGTGGATCGAGTCGTTCAGCGAGAGCCGCTTCGACTGGAGCTCGACCAGCGGCTGGGCCTCCGGCAGCGGGCAGCCGACGTTCTCCGCCGGGCCCGGCTGGTCGGGACACTGGTCCTCGCGGTCGGGGATGCCGTCGCCGTCGCGGTCCGGGCAGCCGTCCAGCTCGGGCTTGCCGGGCACCTGGGGGCAGAGGTCCCTGGAGTTGGGCACGCCGTCGGCGTCGTCGTCGCCCTCGGGCGGGCCGGCCGCCTCGGCGGTCCAGCGCACCCCGGCGAAGAGGCGCCACCGCTCGTGCCCGTACCCGACCTCGCCCAGCCCGGTGCCCAGCCCCACCTCGCCCGACCACCGCGGCGTGAACCAGGCCCGCACGCCGGCGCGCACCGAGAGCACCGTCCGGTAGCGGTCGGTGCTGGTGTCGTCGCCGCGCTGCCAGCCGCCGGTGAGCTCGGCGATGGCCTTCCACCGGGCCACCTGGCTCAAGGGTGGCAGGTCCAGGGCCCCGCCCAGCCCGTAGGTGGCGCCGTCGTGGACCACCAGCTGGGCGTACTGGCCGGTGCCGCGGAACAGGTAGCCGAGCTGCCCGTCGACCCGGACCGGGCCGAAGCGTCGCGAGCCGATCACCGAGGCGGCCAGCGCCAGCCCGTCGCTCGTGAAGGCGTCGGGGTTGCCGGTGGGCAGCCGCAGGTCGGCGAGCACGGCGAGGTCGAGCGGCCAGGTGGCGCCGTCCAGCACCGGCAGCTTGGCCCCCACCCGCAGGTCGCCGAGGGCGGCCGAGGCGATGGGGGCGACGAGCGGGCCGGTCACCCCCTGGCTCACCAGGAGCGAGAGGTCGGTCTGCTGCCAGAGCGCCACCGGCAGGTGGGCGCCGAGCTCGACGCGGCCGATCGACCAGGCCCCCAGCAGGTGGAGGGTGAGCCGGTAGGCGATCAGGTCGTCGGTCTCGCTCCCCGACTTGAGGACCATGAGCCCGTTGGCGAGGTCGAGGACCGCGCCGAAGGAGCGGGTCCCGGCCGCAGCGGCGCGGGCCGTCTCGACGGCGAAGCCCCCGTCGATCGACAGGGCCGGCTGGACCGGATCGGCGTTGAAGCCCCGCGCGGTGGGATCCTCGGCCGGCGCCGTGGTGGGGAGCACCGCGAGCAGTGCCAGGCAGGCCAGCGACCGTCGGGACATGGAGCCAGCTTAGGGCAGCCGGCGCCGGAGGCAAGCGATCGACCGGCGGATCCTGGCCTCGGGAAACCGCGCACAGCCACACACACCAGCAGTCACGGCGGGCGGGGACGAGGGCGCGACCGCCTCAGGGCGCGCAGCGCGGAGCCGCGCCCTCCGCCTCGGCGGCGGTGGCCGCCAGGACCACGCCGCGGAGCGGCTCCAGGCGCCCGGCGGCGACGTCCGCATCACTCACGGTGATGAGCCGGTCGCCGGCGCGAACGGTGGCGCCCTGCAGCCGGCCGTCGGGGCCGTACCGCTCCTCGACCGTGAGTGACACCTCGCCCCCCTCGGCCGGGTAGCGCCCCTGGCGCAGCCGACCCACCACCCGCCCGGCGGCGTCGCGGGTGAGGCGGCGCAGCTGCTCGAGGCGGCAGGGCGCCTCCCCCGCGTCCTGGGCGGCCGGCCCGGCGACGCCGGGAGCGGGGCGCGGGGGCGGCGCCGGCACGGCCCGGGCCTCGGGCGCCGCGGCCCGCCCGGCCCGCAGCGCCGGCGCGGCGGACTTCGCCGCCTCCGGAGCCTCCTTCCGCTCGCCCGCGGCCTCGCCGGCCACCACGGCCTGGGGGGCCTGCGGGGCGGGCCGGGCCGGGCCGGGCGGCGGCGCCCGCCGCGGACGAGGCGCATCGGCCGTCGCCGCCGTGGCGGGAGCCTGCGCCTCCGGCGGGGCTGCCGGCGAGGCGGCCGGCGGCGAGGCGGCCGGCGGCGTGGCGTCGCGCCCCAGCAGCGCCTCGCGGTCCTCGGAGAGCGGGCCGCGCGCCGGCGGGCCGGCCACCCGGACCACCAGCAGGGCCAGCGCCGCCGCGCCGGCCAGCCCGAGCGCGCCGCCCCACAGCCAGCGAGGCGCCGCCCGGCGCGGCCGCCGGCCCGCCCCGGCCTGCGCCGCCGCCTGGCGCGCCGCCGCCAGCACCGGCGCCCCCCGCCCCGGGGCCTCCACCGGCGGCAGGTCGGCCAGCAGCCGCCGGGTCTGCCGCAGCGCGGCCAGCTCGGCGCGGCAGGCGGCGCACCCGGCGGCGTGCGCCTCCAGGTCGCGAGCCTGCTCCGGCTCGAGCAGGCCGAGCGCCAGGTCCAGCAGCTCGTCGCGGCGCGGCTCATGGGTCATGGCGCGGTGCTCCCCGGCGGCACGGCGGGCGCCACCAGCCCCTCGGCGGCCAGCCGCTGGCGCAGCGCCAGCAGCGCGTAGCGCATGCGGCTCTTCACGGTGTTCTCGTTGACGCCGGTGGCCTCGGCGATCTCCGGGAAGGAGAGGCCGGCGTGCTCGCGCAGCAGGAAGACCTCGCGCTGCTCCGCGGGCAGCGCCGCCAGCGCCGCCTCCAGCCTGGGGCGCAGGCGGGCCGCGTCGGCCGCCTCGTCGGGGGCCGGATCGGTGGACGCCGGCGGCGCGTGGCGCGGGGGCTGGCCGTCGGCGACCGGCGCGTCGAGCGGGTCGGTGGCGCGGAACACCTGGCGTCGCGCGGCGTCGGCGGCCAGGTTGCGGGCGATGGTGTAGAGCCAGGTGCGGACCGAGGCGCGCGGCTCCCAGGCCGCCGCCCCCTTCACCAGGCGCAGGAAGGTCTCCTGCACGAGGTCCTCGGCGCGGGTCCGCTCGCCGGTGAAGCGGAGCAGGAAGGAGTAGATCGGCGTCCGGTGGCGGAGCATGAGCGTCTCGAAGGCCCGCGCCTCGCCGCGCTGGAACCTCCGCATGAGCTGCTCGTCGGTCTGGTCGGCCGCCACGGCCTCACGCGGGCCTCGGCGACGTGAACGCACGAGGCGGGAAAGGGATCTGCGGTCACGTCACCGGCGAGAGCAGGCGAGGGAGGGGACCCGCTCGTCCCCAGGCCGGTGCTCCTGTCTTGCGGCGGCGCCACCAGCAGCCGGCGCCGCCGCGACCAGCGCCCTCGCCATCACGCCTTGGGCTTGGCGCCGCCAGGCACCAGGTTGGCCGGGTTCATGGCCCTGGAGAGCTGCTCGTAGAGGGCGTACTTGTGGCGGACGTCGGACTGGGCCTGGTCCAGCATCCTCTGGTAGCCCTCGGGATTGGAGACGGCGATCTGCTTGAAGCGGGTCTCGCCCTCGGCGAAGGCGGAGAGGTCGACCTTGGGCGCCGGGCTGTCCAGCTTGAGCGGGCTCTCCCCGGCGGCCGCGCGGCGCGGGTCGTAGCGGAAGAGCGGCCAGTACCCGGAGTCGACGGCCCGCTCCTGCTGGGTGAGGGCGTCGGCCATGTCGTAGCCGTGCGCGATGCAGTGCGAGTAGGCCAGCACCAGCGAGGTGCCCGGGAAGCTGTCGGCCTCCTTCATGGCGTTGACGCTCTGGGCGTCCTTGGCCCCCATGGCCACGCGGGCCACGTAGGCGCTGCCGTAGGTCAGGGCCAGCATGGCCAGGTCCTTCTTCTGGGTGGGCTTGCCGGCCATGGCGAACTTGGCCGCGGCCCCCATGGGCGTGGCCTTGGAGGCCTGGCCGCCGGTGTTGGAGTAGACCTCGGTGTCGAGCACCAGGATGTTCACGTCGCGCCCGGCGGCGATGACGTGGTCCAGCCCGCCGTAGCCGATGTCGTAGGCCCAGCCGTCGCCGCCGACGATCCAGATCGACTTCTTGAGCAGGAAGTCCTGGATCTCGGCGAGCCGCACCGCCTCGAAGCGCTTCTGGCCGCTCAGCTTGCCCCGCAGCAGCATGAGGCGGGCGCGCTGCGCCTCGATCCCCTTCTCGTCGGACTGGTCGGCCGTGAGCAGCGCCTTCACCAGGTCGTCGCCCACCACCGCGCCGAGCTGCGCCAGCAGCTCGCGGGCGTGCTCGGTCTGCTTGTCGACCGCCAGGCGCATGCCGTAGCCGAACTCGGCGTTGTCCTCGAAGAGCGAGTTGGCCCAGGCCGGGCCGCGCCCGGCGTCGTTCCTGGTGTAGGGCGTGGTCGGCAGGTTGGCGCCGTAGATCGACGAGCAGCCGGTGGCGTTGGCGATCAGGGCCCGGTCGCCGTAGAGCTGCGTCAGCAGCTTGATGTACGGGGTCTCGCCGCAGCCGGTGCAGGCGCCGGAGAACTCGAAGAGCGGCTGGAGGAACTGCGTCCCCTTGACGTCGAGCTTGAGGGCGCTCCGGTCGGGATCGGGGATGGCCAGGAAGAAGTCCCAGTTGAGCCGCTCGGCCGCCTTGAGCGGCAGCGCCTCGGCCATGTTGAGCGCCTTCTTCCCCTTCTCGGTCTTCGACTCGGCGGGGCAGATCGCCACGCAGAGCGTGCAGCCGGTGCAGTCGTCCGGCGCCACCTGGATGGTGTACTTCTTCCCCTTGTCGGTCGGCGACTTGAAGTCCATCGACTGGAAGGTGGCGGGTGCGCCCGCCAGCGCCGCCGGCTCGTAGAACTTGGGCCGGATGCAGGCGTGCGGGCAGATGAGCGCGCACTTGTTGCACTGGATGCAGAGGCTCGGCTCCCAGGTCGGGATGTCGAGGGCGATGGAGCGCTTCTCCCACTGGGAGGTGGCGGTCGGCCAGGTGCCGTCGACCGGGAAGGCCGAGACCGGCAGCAGGTCGCCCTTGCCGGCCAGCATCAGCGAGGTGACGCGCTGGACGAAGTCCGGCGCCACCTCGGAGACGGCGGGCGGGCGGGGCTTGCCGTTGACCTGGCGGCCGGCGATCTTCACCTCGTGGAGGTTGGCCAGGGTCTGGTCGACGGCCTCGAAGTTCTTGCGGACCACCTCGGCGCCCTTGCGCTGGTAGGTCTTCTCGATGGTCTTCTTGATGTGCTCGATGGCCTCCTCGCGCGGCAGCACGCCGGAGACCGCGAAGAAGCAGGTCTGCATGACGGTGTTGATGCGCACCCCCATGCCGGTCTCGCGCGCCACCTTGAAGGCGTCGATGACGTAGAACTTGAGCTGCTTCTGCAGGATCTGCTCCTGCACCTCGCGGGGCAGCTGCTCCCAGACCTGGTCGGGGCCGTAGATGGAGTTGAGCAGGAAGGTGGCGCCGGGGACCGCGGACTCCACCATCTCGTACTTCTCGAGGAAGCCGAACTGGTGGCAGGCCACGAAGTTGGCCTTGGAGATCAGGTAGGCGGAGCGGATGGGCTTGGGCCCGAAGCGCAGGTGGCTGACCGTGATCGAGCCCGACTTCTTGGAGTCGTAGACGAAGTAGCCCTGCGCGTAGTTGGGGGTGTCCTCGCCGATGATCTTGATGGAGTTCTTGTTGGCGCCCACCGTGCCGTCGGCGCCCAGGCCGTAGAAGAGGGCGCGGACCACGCTCGGCCCCTCGATGTCGAAGGTCGGGTCGTACTTGAGCGAGAGGTGGGTGACGTCGTCGTTGATGCCGACCGTGAAGTGGCGCACCGGGCGCGGCTTGGCCAGCTCGTCGAAGACCGCCTTCACCATGGCCGGCGTGAACTCCTTGGAGGAGAGGCCGTAGCGGCCGCCGATCACGGTCAGCTGGTGGTGGAAGCGGTCGATGTGGGCCTGCTCGGCCTCGCGCAGCGCGGTGACCACGTCCATGTAGAGCGGCTCGCCCAGCGCCCCGGGCTCCTTGGTCCGGTCCAGCACGGCCAGGTGGTGCACCGAGCGCGGCAGCGCGGTCATGAACTCGCCGAGCGCGAAGGGCCGGTAGAGCCGGACCTTGACCATGCCGACCTTCTCGCCCCGGGCCACCAGGTGGTCGATGGTCTCCTGCGCGGTCTCGCAGCCCGAGCCCATCAGCACGATGACCCGCTCGGCCTCGGGGTGGCCGTGGTACTCGAACAGGCCGTACTTGCGCCCCACCACCTTGGCGAACGCGTCCATGGCCGCCTGCACGTGGTCATGGGCGTCGATGTAGAAGGGGTTGCAGGCCTCGCGGGCCTGGAAGAAGGCGTCGGGGTTCTGGGCGGTCCCGCGGACCGTGGGGGCGTCGGGTGAGAGGGCGCGGGCGCGGTGCGCCGCCACCAGCTCCTCCGGGATCAGGGCCCGCAGGTCGTCGTCGGTCAGCTCCTCGATCTTGGCCACCTCGTGCGAGGTCCGGAAGCCGTCGAAGAAGTGGAGGAACGGCACCCGGCTCCTCATCGAGGCCAGCTGCGCGATCACCGCGAAGTCGTGCGCCTCCTGCACCGAGGCGCTGGAGAGCAGGGCGAAGCCGGTCTGGCGGACGCCCATCACGTCCTGGTGGTCGCCGAAGATGGAGAGCGCGTGGGTGGCCAGGGTGCGGGCCGAGACGTGCATGCAGAACGCGGTCAGCTCGCCCGCGATCTTGTACATGTTGGGGATCATCAGCAGCAGGCCCTGCGACGCCGTGAAGGTCGTGGTCAGGGCGCCGGCCTGCAGCGCGCCGTGGACCGCGCCCGCGGCGCCGCCCTCCGACTGCATCTCCGCCACCGAGGGGACGGTGCCCCAGACGTTCTTCAGCCCCTTGGCCGCCCACTCGTCGGCCCACTCCCCCATGTTGGAGGACGGCGTGATGGGGTAGATGGCCGCGACCTCGTTGATCCGGTAGGCCACCGAGGCGACCGCCTCGTTGCCATCCATGGTGACCACTCGCCTGCCCGCCATCGTGCCTCCAACAGCGGAGCAGGCCGCGCTCCGCGGTGCCGAGTTGATGGGCGCTCCAGGTGAGGGTGGGGCCGGTGGCCGCCACGACTCCCCGGACCGCCCGGTTCCACCGAGGGGCGGCGAGTCTACCAGATCGCCCGGCGCGGCCGGCAAGGCGGAAGCGGCGAATCTGGACGGTCCTTCCGGGGAATCTGGACCTGTTCAGGCCTTGACCTGAACGCGGGGCGCGTCGGCCCAGAGCCCCTCGAGGTCGTAGAAGGCCCGGGTTTCCCGGCCCATGACGTGCGTGACCACGTCGCCGTAGTCCACGATGATCCAGTTGCCGGTCTCGTACCCCTCGACGGCGATCTTGGCGTGCCCGGCCTCCTTGAGCCGCTGGTCGACGTGGTCGGCGATGGCGCCGGCCTGCCGATCCGAGTCGGCCGTCATGATCACCAGGTAGTCGGCGTAGGAGGAGAGGCCGCGCACGTCGAAGATCAGGACGTCCTCGGCCTGCTTGTCGAGGCCGGCCGCGGCCACCGCCAGCGCCGTGTCGCGGGCCGGATCGGGCAGGCCGAGATCGGGGCGGGCCACCGGCGGCGCGGCCTCGCGGCCGATGGACTTGGGCAGCTTGCGGCGCGGGCCGTACTTGCGGGGCAGCTTGCGCTCCGCCGCCGGCCGCTTCTTGCCCTTCGAGCCGCCGGCCTTGAAGGCCGGGCGGCCCGCGGCGCCGGGCTTCCGGGCCGTGGCCTTCCTGGCGGGAGCCTTCTTCGCCGGAGTCTTCTTCTTCGTCGCCATTCTTCCCTCGTGCGGCCCGGTCAGGCCCGGGTCTGCCCTTCGCCCTCTACCACGAACTTCCGGGTGGTGAGCTCGTTGAGCCCCATCGGCCCGAAGGCGTGGAGCTTGCTGGTGGAGATGCCGATCTCGGCGCCGAGCCCCAGCTCGCCGCCGTCGTTGAACCGGGTCGAGGCGTTGATGATCACCGCGCTGGCCGTCACCTCGCGCTCGAAGCGCCGGGCGCTCTCGAGGTCGCGGGTGAGGATGGCCTCGGTGTGGAGGGAGCCGTGGCGGGCCACGTGGTCGAGCGCGGCGTCGAGGTCGGGGACCACCCGCACCGCCAGGATCAGGTCGAGGAACTCGCGGCCGAAGTCGTCGGCCGAGGCCGGCACCGCCGCCACGCCGGCGCGCGACAGCAGGGTGAGCGCGGTCGGGTCGCAGCGCAGCTCCACCCCGTGCCCGGCCAGGGCCCGGCCCACCGCCGGCAGCAGGGCGGCGGCGGCGTCGCGGTGCACCAGCAGGCACTCCAGCGCGTTGCAGGCCGAGGGGCGCTGGACCTTGCCGTTGACCGCCAGGGCCACGGCCCGCTCGACGTCGGCGCTGGCGTCGAGGAAGAGGTGGCAGACCCCCATGAAGTGCTTCACCACCGGCACCCGCGACCGCTCCGCCACCGCCTTGATCAGCGAGGGGCCGCCGCGCGGGATGGCGAGGTCGATGAGGTCGTCGAGCTGCAGGAGCGCGAAGGTGGCCTCCCGGTCGCTGGTGGGGACCACCCGCGCCGACGCCGCCGGCAGGCCGGCCTCGGCCAGCCCCTCGGCGAAGGCGTCGCACAGCGCCAGCGACGAGCGGAGCGCGTCGGAGCCGGGGCGGAGCAGCACGGCGTTGCCGCTCTTCACGCAGAGCGCGGCCGCCTCGGCCGCCACGTTGGGGCGCGCCTCGTAGACCATCAGCACCACCCCCAGCGGGATGCGGACGCGCCGCACCTCCAGGCCGTTGGGGCGGCGCCACGAGTCGGTCACCTGCCCGATGGGATCGGGGAGCGAGGCCACCTCCTCGATGGCGGAGGCGATGCCGGCCAGCCTCGCCTCGTCGAGCGCCAGCCGGTCCAGCCAGGCGTCGTTCTTCCCGGCCCGCCGGGCGGCGGCGAGGTCCTCGCGGTTGGCGGCGAGGATGGCCTCCCGCCGGGCCACGATGGCCCGGGCGCCGGCGCGGAGGGCGGCGTCCTTGCGGGCGGTCGGGGCGTGCGAGAGCTGGCGCGCGGCCTCCCGGGCCTCGGTGGCCAGGGCCCGCATCTCCCGCTCCAGGTGGTTGCCGCTCGTGGTCATGGCTCGCTCGCCGCCCCTCATACCACCAGCTACTCCAGCAGCACGAGGTCGTTCCGGTGGACCACCTCGTCGACCTGCCGGTAGCCCAGCACCGCCTCGATCTGGGAGGTCTTCTTGCCGGCCAGCCGGCGCACGTCGTCGGCCCCGTAGCCGGCCAGCCCCCGGGCGAAGGGCTGCCTCGGGTCGACCGCCAGCTCGACCGGGTCGCCCACGCCGAAGTGGCCCTGCACCTCCCGGACGCCGCTCGGGAGCAGGCTCTTGCCCTGCTCGATGGCCCGCCGCGCCCCGGCGTCGACCAGGATCACGCCGCGCGCCTTGGCGGCCGCGGCCAGCCAGCCGTCGCGCCCGGAGAGCCGCTCCGCCGCCGGGGAGAACACGGTGCCCACCGGCTCGCCGGCCAGCAGCGCCGCCAGCGCCCCGGGGCGGCGGCCGGAGAGGAGCGCGGTGGCCACCCCCTGCGCGCCCAGCCGCCGGGCCGCCTTCACCTTGGTGGCCATGCCGCCGGTGGCGTGCTCGCTGCCGGCGCCGCCGGCCACCCGCTCCACCTCGGCGGTGACGCGGGCCACGTCATGGAGCAGCGTGGCGCCGCGCTCGGCGGGATCGCGGTCGTAGAGCCCCTCCACGTCGGTGAGCATGGCCACCAGCTCGGCCTCGACGCACCCGGCCACCAGCGCCGCCAGCGAGTCGTTGTCGCCCACCTTGATCTCGTCCACCGCCACGGTGTCGTTCTCGTTCACCACCGGCACCACGCCGCGGGTGAGCAGCTGCTCGAAGGTGCGGCGGGCGTTGAGGAAGCGCTTGCGGCTGGCCAGGTCCTCGGCGGTGAGGAGCAGCTGGGCCACGGTGAGGTCGTGGGCGGCGAAGGCCTCGGCCCACTCGTTCATGAGGTGGGGCTGGCCCACCGCGGCGCAGGCCTGCTTGGTGGCGATGTCCCAGGGGCGCCCCTTCTGGCGGGTGAGGCCGAGCCGCTGGGCCCCGAGGGTGATGGCGCCCGACGAGACCAGCACCAGCCGGCGGCCCGCCGCCACCGCGGCCAGCTCGGCGGCCAGGCGATGGCAGTTGTCCCGGTCGAAGCGACCGGCGGCGTCGGTGAGGGTCCCGGTCCCCACCTTGACCACGAGGCGGCGGACGCGGGCGAGGGCGCTTCTCGGCACGGGCGGAGTCTACTCGACGCCGGGGCGGCGCAGGTAGCGCGGGCCCCCGTGCCGCGGGCCCGGCGTTCAGGCGTGCAGCTCGACCACGTCGCCGTCGCCGAGGGGATGGTGGCGATCCACCTGCTGCCCCTCGAACCGGGCGTGTGGCCCCCAGAGCCGGGCGAACTTGAGGCGCTGGGCCAGGTCCTCGTGGACGCGCCGGGCCAGGTCCTCGACCGTGGCCCCCTCGGGCAGGACGAAGGGCCGGCCCAGGTCCGGCGGGTGGCCGGGCTCCTTGGTGTGGACGCGGAGGCGATGCAGCTCGGCGAAGAGGCGGGGCCGGAGCGACTCGAGCCCGTCTCCGCGCTGCGCCGACACGGGGAGGACGGGGAGGGCGTCGCCGACCGCCTCCCGCGCCAGCGCCGTGAAGGTGCCGTCGGGGTCCAGGTCCACCTTGTTGGCGAGCACCAGCACCGGGACCTGGACCGCCAGCGGCGAGGCGTCGGCGGGGCGCGGCCGGCCGCGCGGCCAGACCCGGGCCCTCTCCAGCAGCTCCAGCGCCGCGCCCAGGCCACGCTCGAGGTCGTCGGAGGCCACGTCGAGGACCACCAGGAGGCCGTCGGCGCCGTGGGCCAGGGCGCCCAGCCAGGGCGGGGTGTGGCCGGCCGCCACCGGGGGCGTGTCGACCAGCTGGACCTGGACGTCCTCGAACGGCCGCCATGCCCGGGAGCGGCTCGCGGGTGGTGAACGGGTAGTCGGCGATCTCCGGGTGGGCGCGGGTGAGCGCCGCCAGCAGCGACGACTTGCCGGCGTTGGGCGGCCCCAGCAGCACCCACTGGCCGGCCCCCTCGCGCACCACGCGGCCGGGCTCGGCGTGGTGGCCGCCGGAGCGGCGGGCGTGCTGGGCCTCCTCCTCCAGCTTGGAGAGCCGCCTGCGGAGGTCGGCCTGGAGCTTCTCGGTCCCCTTGTGCTTGGGGAGGAGCGCCACCATCTCGCGCAGCGCGTCCTCCTTCTCCTCCCGCGTCGCGGCGCGGTGGAGCCGCGCCTCGGCGTCCTTGTACTGGGGGGTGAGGTTGGCCGGCACGGGCCCATCGTCGCTCCCCCGTCGAGGCCGGGGCACGGCCTCGACGGGGGCCGCCCCAGGTGAGGCGGGGTCGGGACCCGGCACGGCCACCTGCCGGCGCCCGGAGGGCGAGCTTGCCCGGCGGGACCGGCGCCGGTAGCTTCCCCCCGTGATGTGGGCCGCGCCGGGAGCGCCATGACGAGGACCAGGCCGTGGGGCGCGCTGGCGCTGCTGGCGCTGCTCGCGTGGGCGGGCCCCGGCCAGGCGAAGGAGGCGCCCCTGCCGCCGTGGTCGACGACGCTGCGCGCCGGCGCCTTCGTGCTCTACGCCCCCGGCGTCCCCGGCCACCCGGTCGGCCCCGACCTGGAGCTCTCGGTCGGCCGGAGCATCTACGACCTGGTCACCGTCGAGGTGAACGCCGGCTGGTACACCGCCTCGCTGACCGGCACCGGCACGCAGCTCACCGTCCTCCCGCTCACCGTGTCGCTCAAGCTGCTGGCCGCCCCGGAGCACGGCTTCGAGGCCTATGCGGTGGCCGGCCTGGGCGCCAACCTGACCCGGCTCTCCGGCGGGGTGCTGGCGGGCACGCCCACCTCCACGGTCGCCTTCCACGCCGGGCTGGGGGTGCGCCATCGGCTGGGCGAGGCGCTCTTCGCCGGGCTGGACGCGCGCTACGCCTTCCAGGACGCGGCCTCGCCGCTGGGCCGGCTCGACGGGCTGCGCGTCTCCCTGCTGGCCGGCACGGCCTTCTAGCGGGGCGCCGGGCCCCGCTACTTCACGGGCAGCTTGAGCCCCATCGCCACCATGGCCAGCAGGGCCTCGGCGTTCCCCCGGGCGTCGTCGACCGGGTGGTGGGTATGGGCCGTCTTGCGCAGGTGCTTCCAGGTGGCATAGCCGTCCTTGACCATGCCGCAGTAGAGGTCGCCGATGCGGCGGCCGCTCCAGCCGAAGGGGTTCCGTCCCAGCGTCTCGTGGAAGTACCAGTTGATGAACATCCAGTCGAAGGCCAGGTTGTCGGAGCAGAAGACCGGCTTGCCCTTCGACTCCGCCTTCACCCAGGCCTCGAAGCGGGCCATCACCTCGCCGGGCTCGTCGAAGCGGAGGTGCTGCTCCCGGGTGACGCCGCTGATGGCCAGCGACTCGGGGAGGTACCGCTCGCTGACGGGGCGCAGCTGGCCGTAGAAGGTCTTGCCGAGCGAGGGCTCCACCACCACCGCGCCGAAGCAGACCATCGAGTAGTGGCCTGGCGAGGGCCCGTCGGATTCCACGTCGACCACGATCAGCGACATGTGGGGGAGTGAACCACGCGCCGGTCATGCGGCGCAAAGGCGCGGCGCCGCTGTCGCACGAGTGGCCGTGGCACGGGTCATGTCCACCCGTGGGTCAGGGCCGCTTCGTCCCGACGAGGGTGCGATCGATCCGCGCAGACAATCGCTTTCCTGCATGGTTCCCGTGGCTTTCCAGCCCCGTCGGGGCGGGCGCCGGGCCGATCCGGGCGGCACGGTTATTCCAGTGGGTCACTTGTCTCGGGGACGTGATGACAGCAGGTCGCCAGCCAGCGAGGGGAGAGGCCATGCATCCATCGGCGACGACATCCGGCTCGATCCAGCTGGCCGTGGCCGGACCCTTCGACCTGCCGGCCGCGCGGCGCATCGCCCTCGCCCTCGCCGAGGCCTCCGAGGAGACCCTGGTCCGCATCGATCTCACCCGCGTCAGCCACTTCGACGACAGCGGCGTGGCCCTGCTGGGGCGGGCGCTGGCCCGGCACCGGCGCGCCGAGGTCTGCGGGCTGCGCCGCCACCAGGTCCGGCTGCTGCGCTACCTCGGCGTCGAGGGGTTCGGCCGGTCGCTCATCGACGCCGAGCCGGCCTGGACGTCGTAGGGCGGTTCCCGCCACCCCGCGGTCGGCGGCGGCGTGCCGGCGGAGCGCGCCGGCCGCTTTGGCGCTAGAGTGCGTCCCCCGCACCGCCCGCCCGCATGCTCGACTCGCTCGTCCACCTCCTCGCCCGCAATCCGCTGCTGCTGCTCTTCCTCGTCGCCGCGGTCGGCTACCCGCTCGGGCGCGTCAAGATCCGCGGCAGCCAGCTCGGCGTGGCCGCCGTCCTCTTCGTGGGCCTCGGCGCCGGCGCCCTCTCCCCGACCCTGGCGTTGCCCGAGATCGTCTACATGCTCGGGCTGGCCATCTTCGTCTACACGGTGGGGCTGGCCTCGGGCCCGGCCTTCGTGGCCTCGCTGCGGCGCGACGGGCTGCGCCACAACGCGCTGGCGCTGGGGGTGCTGGCGCTGGGGCTCCTGCTCACGGTGGCGGCGCAGCGGCTGCTCGGCCTGGGCGCGCCGCTGGCGGCTGGCCTCTTCGCCGGCGCGCTCACCAACACGCCGGCGCTGGCCGGGGCCATCGAGACGCTCAAGCAGTCGGTGGCCGGGGACGCGCTGTCCCAGCCGGTGGTGGCCTACTCGATCGCCTACCCCATGGGCGTCATCGGCGTGGTGGTGGCCATCCGGCTGGCCTTCCGGCTCTGGAGGCCGGACCTGGCCGCCGAGGCCCGCAAGCTGGGCGAGCTGGGCGCGGCCAACGAGCCGCTCACCAACGTCACCATCGACGTGGAGCAGGACCTCGGCGCGCTCACCGTGGAGGAGCTCAAGCGCGGCCTCGGCTGGCGCGTCATCTTCGGGCGGCTCAAGCGGGCCGGGAGGTTCCAGCTCTGCGACGACCAGACGCGGCTGGAGCGGGGCGACCAGGTGGTGGCGGTGGGGACGGCCGCCGCGCTGGAGCGCGTGGTGCCGCGCCTCGGCCGCCGCGCCGCCGAGCCCATCGACATCGACCGGAGCGAGTTCGACCTGCGCCGCATCTTCGTCTCCGACCCGGCGGTGGCCGGCCTCCCGCTCAGGGACCTCGGCATCTCCGCCCGCTTCGGCGCCGTCATCACCCGGGTGCGCCGCGGCGACGACGACCTGCTGCCGCACGACCAGATGCGGCTGGAGCTGGGCGACCGGGTGCGGGTGCTGGCGCCGATCAAGCAGCTGCCGCTGGTGACCGCCTTCTTCGGCGACTCCTACCGGGCCGCCAGCGAGGTGGACGTGCTCACCTTCGGCCTCGGGCTGGCGCTCGGCCTGCTGCTCGGCATCCTGCCCCTGCCGCTGCCGGGCGGCCTCCACGCCACCCTCGGCTTCGCCGGCGGCCCGCTCATCGTGGCGCTGGTGCTGGGCACGCTGGAGCGGACCGGCCCCATGGTCTGGAGCCTGCCCTACAGCGCCAACGTGACCCTCCGGCAGATCGGGCTGGTGCTCTTCCTGGCCGGCATCGGCACGCGGGCCGGCAACGGCTTCCTCGCCACCTTCGCCTCGGGCAGCGGGGTGGCCCTCTTCGCCGCCGGCGCCGCCATCACCTTCCTGACCGCCTTCGCGGCGCTGGCCATCGGCCACCGGCTGCTGGGCGTCCCCATGAGCCTGCTGCTCGGCATGGTGGCCGGCATCCACACCCAGCCGGCGGTGCTCGGCTACGCGCTGGAGCAGACCGAGAACGAGATCCCCAACCTCGGCTACGCCTCGGTCTACCCGGCGGCCACCATCGGCAAGATCCTGCTGGCGCAGCTGCTGCTGGCCCTCTCCTGACCCGGACCCCCTCCCGTGAACGACGTCACCGGCCACCTCCTCGGGCTCAAGCCCTCCCAGCTCAAGGCCCTGGAGCGGACCTGGCGCCGCCGCGTCGACGCCGACGAGGTGGTCTCGCCCGAGCTGGCCCGCCACCTCACCGGGCTCTCCCGGGAGATGGGGCGCCAGGTGGGCGTGCTGCTCGACCGCAAGGGGGACGTGCAGGCGGTCATGGTCGGCGACGCCGGGAAGCTCACCCTCCCCGACGTGGGCCGGGCCCGCGCCGGATCGCACCGCCTGCGCGGGCTGCGCCTGGTCCACACCCACCTCGACGCCACGCCGCTCACCCGCGACGACCACACCGACCTGGCGCTGCTGCGGCTCGACCTGGTGGCGGCCATCGAGACCCTCCCCGACGGCCTGCCCGGCCGGCTCCACCTCGCCTGGCTCATCCCCGAGAACCCGGCCGGCGCCCTCTGGCAGGAGGAGACGGTCGCCTCGGTCCACGAGCTGCGCCACGACGCGCTGGCCGCGGCCCTGGCGCTGGAGGAGGAGTTCGCCCGGGCCCGCACCGCGCGCCGCACCGGCGGGCGCGAGCGGGCCATCCTGGTGGGGGTCTCGGGGCGGACCCGCAGCCGCGAGGAGGGGGAGGCGTCGCTGGAGGAGCTCAAGGAGCTGGCCCGCACCGCCGGCGTCGAGGTGGTGGACGCCACCCTGCAGCACCGGCGCCAGATCGACCCGCGCACGCTCATCGGCAAGGGGAAGCTGGAGGACATCCTGCTCCGCTCCATGCAGCTGATGGCGGACCTGATCGTCTTCGACGCCGACCTCTCGCCGTCGCAGGCCATCCACATCGCCGAGGCCACCAGCCTCAAGATCCTCGACCGCACCCAGCTGATCCTCGACATCTTCGCGCAGCGGGCGCAGAGCGCCGACGGCAAGCTGCAGGTGGAGCTGGCGCAGCTCAAGTACCTCTACCCCCGCCTGGCCGGGCGCGACGACTCGCTCTCGCGGCTGGCCGGCGGCATCGGCGGCCGCGGCCCCGGCGAGACCAAGCTGGAGATCGACCGCCGCCGGGTGCGGGACCGGATCACCGCGCTGGAGCGGCGGGTGGCCGGCCTCTCCAAGGACCGCCACCTGCGCCGGCGGCAGCGCAACGACCGCGGCCTGCCGGTCCTCTCCATCGTCGGCTACACCAACGCCGGCAAGTCGACGCTGCTCAACGCCCTCACCGACTCCTCGGTGCTGGTGGAGGACAAGCTCTTCGCCACGCTGGATCCGACCAGCCGGCGGCTGCGCTTCCCGCGCGACCGCGAGGTCATCATCACCGACACGGTGGGGTTCATCCGCGACCTGCCCAGGGACCTGGTGGCCGCCTTCAGCGCCACCCTGGAGGAGCTGGCCGACGCCGACCTGCTGCTCCACGTGGTCGACGCCGCCGACCCGCGGCGCGACCAGCAGGTGCGGGCCGTCGAGGCCATCCTGCGCGACCTCGGCCTGCAGGCCAAGAAGCGCGTGCTGGTCTTCAACAAGGTCGACCGCCTGCCGCCCGGCGAGGGGGCGGCCCTGGCCCACCAGGCCGGCGGGGTGGCGATCTCGGCGGCCACGCGCGCCGGGCTCCCCGACCTGCTGCACCGCTGCGACCGGCTGCTCTGGGACGAGGGCCGGGTGGCCTTCGCCGACGTGGAGGCCGGGGCCCCGCTGCCTCCAAAGGCTGGAACGGCCGGTGGCTCCGGGCTAGATTCCCGCCACCGCTGACCCCCCGCAGCCGCCCGGAGCCATCATGAGCGCCCCCGCCGCCTCCCCGCCCGCCCCGGTGAAGGGGTTCAAGCCGTACGTCGCCGCCGAGACCGCCCTGGCCGAGCTGACCCCCAAGGCGGTCATCACCGGGGCCATCTTCGGCATCATCTTCGGCGCCTCGACCGTCTACCTGGCCCTCAAGGCCGGCCTGACCGTCTCCGCCTCGATCCCCATCGCGGTCATCTCCATCTCGCTGGGGCGCAAGCTCCTCAAGACCACCATCCTGGAGAACAACATCATCCAGACGGCCGGCTCGGCGGGCGAGTCAATCGCGGCCGGCGTGGTCTTCACCCTCCCCGGCTTCCTCTTCCTCTCCACCGACCTCGCCACCGGCGCCTCGGTGGGCGCCGGCTACTTCAACTACCTCACCCTCTTCACGCTGGCCCTCATCGGCGGCATCCTCGGCGTGCTCATGATGGTGCCGCTGCGCCGCGCCCTCATCGTCAAGGAGCACGGCGAGCTGCAGTACCCCGAGGGCGCCGCCTGCGCCTCGGTGCTGATCGCCGGCGAGAAGGGGGGCGACTTCGCCAAGACCGCCTTCCAGGGCGTCGGCATCGCCATGGCCTACGCCATCCTGCAGAAGGTCTTCCACGTCATCGCCGAGGTGCCGACCTGGGTCTCCTCGAGGGCCAACAAGCTCCTGCCCAACGCCACCGTCAACGGCGAGATCACGCCCGAGTACATGGGCGTCGGCTACATCATCGGCCCGAAGATCGCCGGCGTGCTGGTGGCGGGCGGCGTGCTGGCCTGGCTGGGGCTCATCCCGCTGCTCGGCTTCCTGGTCCCCGGCGACGCGGTCAGCGAGCAGCTCGTCAAGGTCGGCAGCAACCCGGCCGGCTTCGGCTGGGACCCGGCCACCCACACCTTCGCCGACACCGCCAACGCCATCTACCGGGCCTACGTGCGCCAGATCGGCGCCGGCGCCGTGGCCGCCGGCGGCTTCATCACCCTGCTCAAGACCCTGCCCACCATCTACACCTCGCTGCGCGACTCGATCCGGTCGCTCTCCGACAAGGTGTCCGCCTCCGGCACCAAGCGGACCGAGCGGGACCTCTCCTTCGTCACCGTCATCGCCGGCAGCCTGGCCCTGGTGATCGTGCTGGTGGCCCTCCCCTTCATGCCCGGCAACTCCTTCCTCAACCGGCTGCTGGTGGCGGTGCTGGTCATCGTCTTCGGCTTCATCTTCGTGACCGTCTCCTCGCGCATCGTCGGCCTGATCGGCTCCTCCTCCAACCCCATCTCCGGCATGACCATCGCCACGCTGATGGCCACCGCCATGGTCTTCGTGGGCGTGGGCTGGACCGGATCGGCCTACGAGCCCATGGCGCTGGTGGTGGGCGGCATGGTCTGCATCGCCGCCGCCAACGCCGGCGCCACCTCGCAGGACCTCAAGACCGGCTTCCTCATCGGCGCCACGCCGCGGGCCCAGCAGATCTCGCTCTTCGTCGGGGCCATCGCCTCGGCCCTGGTCATCGGCCTCACCGTCAAGGTGCTGGACACCCCCAGCCCCGACCAGGTGGCCCAGGGGATCCAGCACGCCATCGGCACCAGCAAGTTCCCGGCCCCGCAGGGCACGCTCATGGCCACGCTCATCAAGGGGCTGCTCTCGCTCAACCTCGACTGGGTCTACGTGCTGGTGGGCGTCTTCTTCTCCATCACCATGGAGCTCTGCGGGGTGAAGGCGCTCTCCTTCGCCGTGGGCCTCTACCTGCCGCTCTCCACCACCCTCCCCATCTTCGCGGGCGGCGTGGTCAAGGGGCTGGTGGACGCGGTGGCCCGGAGGAAGGGGGGCGCGGCGGAGGACTCCGAGCTGGGCGGCGGCTCGCTGATGGCCACCGGGCTGGTGGCCGGCGGCGCCCTCACCGGCGTGGTGGTGGCGCTGCTCAACGTCAACGACGCCATCTCCGCCAAGCTCAAGGTGCTCGACCTCGAGCCGGCCATCTCCGGCGTCATCGGCCACGGCGGCTTCACGCTGCTGGGCGTGGCCTTCTTCCTCGGCCTCGGCGTGCTGCTCTACCGCGCCTCGCAGAAGCCGGCCCCCACGGTCTGATGCGATCCCGCGCCGCCCTCGCGCTCGGCCTGGCCACGCTGGCCGCCTGCTCGCGCGGTGCGCCGCCACCGGCCGGCGCCGGCCCCGCGGGCGGCCCGGCCGCGGCCGGAGGCCCGGTGGCCGGCCTCGACTGGGACCACCCGGCCGCCTTGCTGGCCATGGACGCCGGCGAGGCGGCGAGGCGGCTCGGCTCGCTCGACTGGGCCGGGACGGCCAGCTTCACCGTCACCACCCGGGCCGACGGCGCCGCCCGGGTCCACGTCGCCGAGCGCCACCGGGTCCGGCAGTCGGTCAGCGGCGAGTTCGAGGCCGACGCCGAGATCGACGAGGGGCGCGGCCCGGGCGGCGAGGCCGGCAAGCACGTGGTCTTCGTGGGCGGGCTCACCTACGCCCGCGCCCAGTTCGCGCCGTGGCGCGAGCGGCCCACCGACCACGGGCGCGACGCCCGCCGCTTCCGCGACGAGAGCTTCACCATGGCCGGCGACCTGGCCCGGCTCCAGGGCCCGGCGCTGGTGCTCACCGCCGCCGGCGAGGCCCAGGTCCTGGGACGGACCGCGCGCCGCTACGTGGTGACGCTGGCGAGCGAGGTCCCGGCCGCTCCCGCGCGCCGCCGAACCGCGCGTCTTCCCGGCCGGCGGCCCCGACCCGGAGACCCGGCGCCACCTCGCCTTCCTCGACGGGCGGATCCCGGTGGCGGCCGGCGGCGAGGTGCTCTTCGACGACCGCACCGGCGTCCCGCTCAGGGCGAGGCTCTCCGGCGCCTTCTCGCTGAAGGACGACCCGCGGGTGCGGGTGCAGGTCGAGGTGGCGGGCGAGGTGAAGGGGCTGGGGCCGAAGGTGGCCGCGGTGGTGGCCCCGCGGAACGCGCTCAAGGACGACCGCAAGCCGCCCGGCGTGGCGCTGGCGCTGGAGCGCGCCGGGTTCAAGTCGCGCGACAAGGCGGCGGCGGCCGAGCCGGCCGACGAGCCGGACGTGCCCTGATGGCGTGGCCTTCCGGCCGCGCAACAGAGGGCGACCTCGTCACGATCCCTCGGCGCCGGACCAGCCGTGGGGCCCTCCTGCTACACTCCTTCGCGATGCACCCTTCCGACCCCGACTCTGAACCTCACGACGCCGCTCCCCGCACCCGCGTCGTCGACGAGACCCTCCTCGACACGCTGCTGGCGATGTCTCCCGAGGAGCGGCTCCGCCTCAACGACCGGATGGCCCTGACGATCCAGGAGCTTCGAGATGGCTTCGCCGCCGCAGAGCCTGACCACGCTGCTCGCCCGGCTGGCGGCCAGCGGGACTGAATTCCTCCTCGTCGGGGGGCTGGCGGCGGTCGCGCAAGGGGCGCCGCTCTCCACCATCGACGTCGACGTCGTCCACAGGCGTGACGCCGACAACGTGAGCAAGCTGCTCACGTTCCTGGAGTCGGTCGGCGCGCGCTACCGGGGGCGCCCGGCCGGCCAGGTGCTCCGCCCCACCCGCGAGGCGCTGCTGGGGGAAGGCCACCAGCTGCTCGTCACCGATCTCGGCCCCCTCGACCTGCTGGGCGCCATCGAGGGTGGCCGGGACTATCCAAGCCTCCTCCCCGAGGCGGTCACCGTGTCGGTGGAAGGCCGGCCAGTCCGCGTGGTCCGGCTCGAGACGCTGGCGGAGCTGAAGCGCGGGGCGGTGGATGCCAAGGGACGGCTCACCTTCGCCATCCTGGAGGAGACGATCAGGAAGAAGATGGGTCGCTAGAGGCTTGTTCCGAAGGATGGCGCGACGCCACTTCGGTCCAGTGATCTCCATGACGCCTCGAGCCAGCCTGCTCCTCCTCGCCGCCGCCGCCTGCGCCTCGGCGCCGGTCGCGCGCGAGCCGTCGCCCGACCAGCCGCCGCTACCGCGCTCCTCGATCGTGGCGGTGCTGGCCCACCGGAGCGAGCTCGAGCTGACCGACGACCAGGTGGCGGCCCTGGAGCAGGCCGACGCCGAGCTGCAGCAGCGCCAGGTCCGGCTGCGCGCCGAGGGCGCCCTCCAGGCGCCCTCCTCGGGTGGCCCGTGGCGAGGCTCGCTCCACGGCGGCAGCAGCCCGCCGGAGCCCGGCGCGGCGGGTGGCGGCCAGCCCGTCCCCGGGTTCGGCATGAACGCGGGCCCGGGCGGCTTCCAGGCCTCGCCGAGCATGGGCGGCCAGGGCGGGACGCCCCCGGGTAGCGGCGCCCAGGGCATGGGCGGGGGCGCGCCGAGGGGAGAGCCGCGCGCCGGGCCCCCGCGGCGGGATCCGGCCGCGGCCCAGGAGGCCCTCGACGCCAGCCTCGACGACGCCGACACCGCGGCGTTCCTGAAGGCCGAGCCGGTGCTCGCCCCGGCGCAGCGGGAGCGGGCCCGGGAGATCGCCAACACCTACCGCGAGCAGGCCTTCGAGCGGCGCGAGCAGTTGCGCGGTCGCTGAGCCGGCGCGAGCGGAGAGCACCTGCTGGCGTCCCGGGCGCTCAAGGCACGCAGGCCGGGCGAATCGACTCGGCGCATGGCGGGCTGCGTCCGGTCAGCCGCACGCCCCACTGCGGGTGTACCTCTCCATCCACCTTTCGCCAAAGGCCCGCCGCGCCGCCAAGGCATTGTGGGAGTGGCAGAGGAGGCGGAGGTTGGCCTCGCTGGGCCTGCCGTCGCGCGCCCACGGGTCGATGTGGTCGAGCTCCAGCAGGTGGGTCGAGCCGCAGCGACCGCCGGAGTCGAGCGGCCACTGGCACCGACCCCGATCGCGTTCCCAGACGGCGCGCCTGACGGCGGCGGGGATGGCTTCGCGCGGCCCCATGCGGCGCGGAGCAGGCGGCTCCGTCGGGAGGAGAGCCAGCGGTGACGCGGCCGGGGCCGGGTCCGTGGCGGTGGTGCTGCTGCCGTCTTCGGTCGGTGGGTTGCGCGGTGGCGGCGCCACGGTCGGGACGACACTTCGCGGCCTCTTCACCTGACCCCGCGCCCTGGCCTGCTTCTCGAGCAGCAGGTCGAGCGCCATCTCGAGCACCTGCTCCATGGTGGCGCCGCGGACGGAGCGGGAGAGCCCTTCGCGAGCGACCTCCAGCTTCTTCACCACCTGCTTGCCGACGTTGAAGTGGATCCGGCAAAGGTCGGCGGTGAGCGGGACGATCTCGTCGCGCGTGGCTGCGAGCGGGCCAACTCCCCCATTCGCGAGTTCTGGCGTCAGAACTCGCGAAGGAGGGGCCATGCTTGGGTGCGTGTTGGCGAGGGGGGCGGACTCGGGCGCGATCGAGACCGCGGGGTCGAGCGTCAGCAGGGGCTGAGCCACCGAAGCCGGCGGTGGTGCGGATTGGCGCTGCACCCTGGTCACGACCATCCTGGTGGACGGGACCTCGCGCGGCTGCAGCTCCGCGGCCAGCTCCTGCGCCTCCCTGGCCGAGAGTCCGAAGAAGCGCGGCGTCACGACGGCTCTGTTCTCCTCGGTCAGCACCTTGGCCAGCTCGGCGATGGTGGAGAGGCACAACCGGCCATCCCTGAGCGGCTCGATGACCTCGGGGAAGCCCTGGAGCAGCCCGGCGGCGCACTTCCGGTAGAAGGCCGCGCTCCTGGAGAGCCGCAGCTCGACGTGCAGGAAGGCGAAGAGATTGGCGTGGCCGAGTGGCTCCCAGCCGCGGCGCCGATCGAAGTCGACGAGGGCGACGAGGAAGTCGGCCATGGCGGCCTGTTCCTTGCGGAGGAGGGCGGCGATGAGATCGCGGAGTCTCCGGGCTTCGAGCAGTTCGAGAGGACGGCTGGCCGGAGCGTGAGCGGAAGCCGCGGCCGAGGAAGGGGTCGGGTGCGCGTGGGCGGTCATTCACGCATCGTCTCATGCAGGTCTGACGTTCCCGCCTTGCCGGGGACGCAGGAAACCCAGGAGGGACGCCCATTCCGCGACTCCGCTCCGCCCCCCGTCAGCGCGCCCGCACCCGCCGCCCCCGCAGCTCCTTCTTCATCACCGGCCGGGTGCGGGCCCGGCGCGCCACCTCGGTGAAGCCGGCCCTCACGAAGGTGGAGAAGGCCCCGGGGTAGAGCCAGGCGCCGGCCAGCGGCCGGTCGGAGTCGACCGGGTACCCCTCCACCGCCGGGGCGCCCTTCCGGCGGGCGTGGGCGACGGCGGCCGCGAGCAGCCGGCCCGCCACGCCCCGCCCGCGCCACCCTCGGGCCACGAAGAAGCAGGGGACCGACCAGGTGGGGCGCTCGTCGACGACCGGCAGGTTGCGGGAGATGGCCAGTCGCCGGTAACGGGCCCGCGGCTCCACCGCCACCCACCCCACCGGCTGGTCGCCCGCGTAGGCCAGCAGCCCCGGCACCTCGCCGCGCGTCACGCTCCGTCGCAGGGCGGCCCGGTTGGCCTCTCCCTTCCCGGCCCGGTACTCCGGGTTGGACTGCTTCCAGAACTGGCACCAGCAGCCGCCGCAGGCGCCGGTCTTGCCGAAGAGCGCCTCCACGTCCGCCCAGCGGTCGGGCGTGGCGGCGCGGAAGGCGAGGCGGGGGAGCGGGGGGGCCACGGCGCGACCGCCTACCGGAACCTGGCCCACTCCACCTTGAGGCAGTGGTCCTGCACCACCTGGATGCCGGCCCGGGCCAGCCGCTCGGCCGCAGCCGGGTTGCGGATGCCGAGCTGGAACCAGGCGGCCCGCGGCTTCTTGGCGATGATGTCGTCGACGTGGGCGTCGATGTCCGAGGGCTTGCGGAAGACGTCGACGATGTCGACCGGGCCGGGCACGTCGGCCACCTTGCGGTAGACCTTCTTCCCCATGATCTCGGTGAGGTCGGGGTAGAAGACCGGCACCGGGATCACCTCGCCCCCGTGGTCGGCCACGAAGCGGGCCACGTAGTAGGCCGGCTGGTCGGCCTTCTCCTCGGTCTTGATCCCCAGCACCGCGACCCGCCTGGCGCTCCTCACCAGGGCCCCGATGCGATCATCGTCCTCGAGCAGGTTCTCCTTCCAGTCGGCCATTCGATATCTCCTCCTCCCCTCCTTTTGGCGAGGTGGGCGGGCCGGCGCAAGGGGTCCCACGGGGCGACCCGTGTCGGTCGGACCCGAAAACTGGACGGAGGCGCCTCGCCGCCTACGATGACCCACATGGCGCCCCCCGGAGCGGGTCGGCGGCCATTCGAGGTGGAGACGATGGCCGAGAAGCGGAAGCAGACCAGGTCGAGCGGGACCGTGGTGACCGAGGGCGCGGCCCAGGCCGCGCTGCGCCGGGGCCAGGCCCGCGAGCTCACGCCCGAGGAGGAGAAGGTGATGCGGCTGCGGCTGGGCGCCTCGCCGCCGGCCACCACCGCGCTCGAGTGGACCGAGGAGGAGGTCTCCGAGGATCTCCAGATCGAGCTGCAGGCGATGCAGATCGAGGCCTGGATGAAGTGGAAGGCGCACCTCGCGGCGCAGCGCACCCCGCGCCCCGCCGCGGCCCGTACCGCCCCGGCGGCGGCCCCGCGCCCCTCGCGCGCCAAGGAGAAGATCATCCGGGCGCTGCGGCGGAAGACGTAGTGCCCTGACCGCGCTCAGCCCGGCCCACCCGCCTCCAGCAGCACCACCAGCCCTCGCGCCGCCGCCGGCACCGAGGGCTGCTCCGTCTCCGCGAACCGGCCCGCGGCCAGCAGCCCGGCCAGGTGCCCCGGCGCCCGGGGGTTGCGCCACCAGTCCTCGTCGAACCGCTCGCGCAGCTCGAGCCGCAGCCGCTCGCCGGCCGCGAAGCCGGCCACCCGCGCCAGCAGCGGCCCGGCCTCGGCGTCGCGCGCCGCCCGCACGCCGTCCCAGGTGGCGTGGCAGGCCGTGGTCAGCGCCTCGCGGTGGGCCTCGCGCCAGCGCGCCCCCGACATCCCGCGCTCCACCTCGGTCGCCACCCGGGCCGCGGCCGCGGCGGCGCGGAGGCGGAAGAGCGACGCCAGCGCCAGGGCCCGCGTCGCCTCGGTCCGCTCCCGCCTCGACAGCTCGACCCGGGCAGCCAGGAAGCCGGGATCGAGCAGCAGCCCGGAGAGGAGCCAGCCGAAGGCGGCCGCGAAGGTGGCGTCGCGCTGGCTGGGCGGCCGTCGCGCCGCCAGGGCGGAGCGCCCGGCGGCGTCGAGCAGGTCCAGCCAGTCGGGCAGGCCCCCGCGCGGCCGGAACGACACCCTCCCGCCGAAGGCGTGGGCGCCCGGCCAGGCCGCCACCCGGGTGGTCTCGCCAATCCGCAGCGCGCCGGCGTCGAGCCCGGCCGCGGCGCAGGCGGAGCGCAGCAGCTCGGCCAGCCCCGACCGCTGGAAGAGCCCGTCCCAGGCCGGGAAGGCCATCAGCCGGAGCAGGTCGGCCCGGTGGAGGTCGCCGCGCGGCGGCAGCTCCATCCCCAGCTCGCGGCGGGCCGTCCAGGCCAGCACCTCGCGCCAGGCGTCCTCGGTCGAGTCGAGCAGCTGGTCGCAGGCCACCACCCCCGGCCAGTCGGGGACCAGGCCATGGCCGGCGCGAACCCGCACCCGGACCTCGGCGGCCTGCTCGCGGTGGCGCGCCCCGGGCTCCAGCGCCGCCGCCACCGCCGCGGCCAGAGCGCGCCGGCGCGCCGGGTCGGCCAGCCCCGGCAGCCTCGCCTCGGCCACCGCCAGCGGCGTGGGCCCGTCCGGACCCAGCACCGGCGCGCCCGCCTCGGCCGCCCGCCAGGCCTCCTCGTGCGCCACCGCGGCCCGCTCGGCCCTGAGCGCCGCCACCGCCCGGAGCAGCGCGCCCTCCCCGGCCTCGCGGAGCCTCGCCACCGTCTCCGGGTGGGTGACCTCCTCGTGGCTGGCGAAGAGGCGGCCGAGCGCCGGCGCGGGCTCGAGCCCGGCGGCGTGCCGGTACCGCTCCTCTTCCAGCGCCTGCGCCAGGTGGTCGACGGCCCGGGCCAGGGTGTCGCGTGAATCCTCGTCCATGCTATGAGGCTCCCTCCGACGGGGCCGGGGTTCTACCACCTCTGGCCCGAACCTCGGAGGGCCCTTCGCAGGTCCCCGCCGGAGCGCGAACGACCATGCCCATCTACGAGTACGACTGCCCCAAGTGCGGCCGCTTCGACGTCATCCAGAAGATGTCGGCGGCGCCGCTCAAGACCCACGACGCCTGCGGCTCCAGGGTGAAGAAGGCGCTCAGCGCCGGCTCCTTCGCCTTCAAGGGGTCGGGCTTCCACCAGACCGACTACAGGAAGGGACCGGCCTGCGACAGCGCCGGCTCCTCGGGGGCCTGCGCCTCCTGCCCCTCGGCCAAGGCCTGAGGCCGGCGTGAAGCGGCTCGACCTCGTCGCGTTGCCCGGTGACGAGGGGGAGCGGCTCGACCGGTTCATCGCCGCGCGCGGCGGCATCTCGCGCGGGGCGGCCCGGCGCGCCATCGACGAGGGCGGCGTCTTCCTCGACGGCCGGCGCTGCAAGGTGGCGGGCAAGCCCGTCCGCGCCGGCTACACCGTGACCGTGAACCTCGAGGAGGGCGGCCGGGCGCCGGACGCCGCCGCGCCGCTCGGGCCGGAGCGGCTGCTCTTCGCCGACCCGCACCTGGTGGCCATCGACAAGCCGGCCGGGATCCCGGCCCAGGCCACGCTCACCTCGGATCGGGGCACGCTCCCCGAGCTGGCGGCGGCGCTGCTGGGAGGACCGGTCACCCTGGTGCACCGGCTCGACCGCGAGACCTCCGGCGTCACCGTGCTGGCCCGCTCGCCCGAGGCCACCCTGGCGCTGGCCGAGGCCTTCCGCGCCGGCGTGCCGGAGAAGACCTACCTGGCCCTCTGCCTGCGCCCGCCATCCCCGCCGCAGGGGCGGATCGACGCCGCCATCGGGCGGGATCCGCGCCGCGCCGGGCTGCGCACGATCTCGCCGGGCGGCGACGCCGCGGCCACCCGCTACCGGACGCTGGCGATCGGCCACGCCGCCCTGGTCGAGGCCCGGCCCGAGACCGGGCGGACCCACCAGGTCCGCGTCCACCTCGCCCACCTGGGCGCGCCGCTGCTGGGCGACCCGAAGTACGGCGGACCGCGCATGGTGGGGGCGGTGAGCGTGCCGCGGGTGATGCTCCACGCCGCCCGGCTCGAGCTGCCACATCCGGTCACCGGCGCACCGCTCCGCTTCGAGGCGCCGGTGCCGGCCGACTTCGCGGCGCTGGCCGCCGCGCTGGAGTGCCCGCTGCCGGGGTAGGCGACGGGAGGCCGCCCCAGGTGCGTCAGCGTGCGGCTTCCTCGGCCAGGGCCAGGCACGCGGTGAGCCCCGGGGACTCGATGCCGAAGAGGTTCACCAGGCCCGGCACCCCGTGGGCCTCCTCGCGCTGGATGAGGAAGTCCGGGGCGGCCTCGCCGGGGCCGTGGAGCTTGGGCCGGATGCCGGCGTAGGCCGGCTGGAGCGCGCCGTCCGGCAGGTCGGGCCAGTACCGGCGCACCTCGGCGTAGAAGCCGTCGGCGCGGCGCGGGTCCACCTGGTAGTCCTCGCGGTCCACCCACTCCACGTCGGGTCCGAAGCGCGCCTGGCCCCCCAGGTCCAGCGTGAGGTGGACCCCCAGGCCGCCGCGGGAGGGGACCGGGTAGACCAGCCGTGAGAAGGGGGCCGCGCCGGACAGGGCGTAGTAGCTGCCCTTGGCGAGGTGGAGCGGCGGAATGGCCTCGGGCCTGATCTCCTCGAAGGACCGGGCCACGGCCTGGGCGCCCAGCCCCGCGGCGTTGAAGACGCGGCCGGCCCGCAGGGTCATCGGCTCGTCCCCGCCCACCTCCACCTCGAGCCCCCCGGGCGCCCGGCGCCCACCCCGGACCGGACTCCTCAGCACCACCGCGGCGCCTGCCACCTCGGCCTCCAGGCGGAGCGCCCGCATGAGGCCGTGGCTGTCCACGATGCCGGTCCCGGGGGAGAGCAGGGCGGCGACGCAGCGCAGCCGCGGCTCCAGGCGCCGGGCCTCCCCGGCGTCGAGCCACCGGAGGTCCCCCACGCCGTTGGCCTCGGCCCGGGCGCGGAGCTGGCGCAGCGCGTCGACCTGGGACGGTTCGGTGGCCACGATGAGCTTGCCGCAGCGCCGGTGGGCCACGTCGTGCGCCTCGCAGTAGGCGTAGAGGAGGCGCTGGCCCCGCACGCACAGCCGGGCCTTGAGGGAGCCGGTCGGGTAGTAGATCCCCGAGTGGATGACCTCGCTGTTGCGGGAGCTGATGCCCGTGCCGATGCGATCCTCGGCCTCCAGCACGATCACCTCGAGCCGCTGGCGCGCCAGCTCCCGGGCCAGGGCCAGCCCGACCACACCCGCTCCGATGACCACGGCATCCACCCGCTCCACGGCACTCACTGGTCCTCTCCCTGTCGGGGGACAGGCTATCGGATCAGGAGCGCGGTGGAAGGTCCCATGTTCCGGCCACCACGGACAGCAGCCGACGGGTGGTCGACCTCCCTGCCGAGCTCCGCGCCCAGGCTCGGCCCGCCGGCCGGGACAGCCGGGAGCCGCTGCCGCTCATCGAGCGGGCTGCGTTGGAGGATGGCCACCTCCTGCGGAAGGCGGTCCACCGGGCGCCACCGCCTCGACGTGGGCGGGGTGGAGGACGAGGGGCAAGGCGGCGCCGGGGGCGCCGGCACTGGCCCGTGCGGGTGCGACGAATTCGTGGAGGCGCCGTACCGACGCCAGCGCCAGGAGGGCGACGATGACGTGGAGGGACACGTCGACCGCGTGGTGGCCGGCGCGTGGCCCAGCCCGCCGGGGAGCGTCGCCACCGGCCAAAGCGGCCAGCCAGGGTCTCGCCGCCGGCGCAGCCCGTCTGCTCCTGGACGATCCCTGCGAGGTCGAGGGTGCGGACCAGCGGACTTCCGGCCACCGCCCAGCCGTCGTCCTGGACCGACCGGTGGAGGAGGGTGCTGGCTCGGGCCGGGGAGCGCTCCTCGCGTTCACGTCGTGCCATGGGGCGAGGCGTCACGGCCACCACCCCGGGCGCCTGCGACTACCCGTCACAGCATCTCGGATGTGGGCCCATGTCCTCCCGAGACCGCTTGTCAACTTTGCGTCGCTGTGGCGCGGGGCTCACCTCGCGCCTCGCCCTGGCTCCTCCCGTTTCCGAAGAGGGCCGTGACCTCTTGCCGCAGAGGCCTCGACGCGCGAGGTGCTCTACTCCCCCGGCCACATTCCTCCGTACCGGTTCTGAACGAGCCAAAACAGGAGACTCCCCATATGTCGATTGAGAAGCGCTTCAGCGCCGCTGCGTTCTTCGTGGCGGCGACGATGCTGGTGCTGTCCGGGTGTACGGGCGACACCGGCCCCGCCGGTGCCAATGGCATCAACGGCACCAACGGCGTCAACGGCGTCAACGGCGTCAACGGCACCAACGGCGTCAATGGCGTCAACGGGGTCAATGGCGTCAACGGCACCGACGCCCCGGTCGCCACGGTCGAGTCCTGCGCCGGCTGCCACAACGCCTCGCTCGCCGACACCCACGCGCTGACGGGGTCGAATGCCGTCGAGGTCAAGCTCCAGCACTGGAGCGCCACCGGCAGCCCGGTCCTCAGCGGCAACGTGCAGCTGCCCGCGGCGAGCGTGGTCGCCGGCACCAACGAGGTCGTCGTCAGGTTCAACGTCAGGATGAATGGCGCGCCCCGCTACGACTTCACGGGGAAGGCGCAGGACGCCCTGGCCCACAACGAGGACGCCTACTGGTTCTATGCGGCTGATTCGGTCACCGGCTGCCCCGGCACCCCGCAGGCCGCGCCGAACGACACCGGCCCGGCCGGCTGCCGCACCAAGATCACCTCCGCCACCTGGAGCGTCGTGCACAACGGCAACGGCAACTACACCGCGACGATCGCGGGCAGCCTGTTCCCGGTGGCCCCCGCGGACGGGACGGTCTTCATGCTCAGCACCATGAACCCGTACGGCGCGACCGCCACCGCCGTCGCCACCCTCGGGACGCCCACGCATGACGTGGTGAGCGACCAGGCCTGCATCAACTGCCACGGCAACCACGTCTGGCGCGGGGCGGCGCACGACGTGACCAGCCCCCAGGGCGTCGGCGCCTGCATCGTCTGCCACAACCGCAAGGGCGCCGCCGATCCGCGCCTCCCCGGGGCCGGCAGCGGGTTCATGGGCATCGTCCACGGCATCCACAACTCGCACAACATGCCTGACGGGCAGTACACGTTCACCTGGACCAACGGGAACGACTTCAACTTCTCGATCGGCTTCCCGGGATACATGAACAACTGCTCGACCTGCCACGACAGCGCGGCGCGGCTGGCGGCGGCTGCGACGGCCCCGTTCTCCTACGCGCTCTGCATCTCCTGCCACGACAGCTTCGCGGGCTTCGCGAACGCCCCGCCGAGCCACGACGCCTTCACCACCGCCCAGAGCGTGCAGCCCCTGCCATGACGGCCAGACGGTCTCCACCTTCCACAACGGCCTCAAGACCGAGCGGGCCGGCCTGATCTGGGACGGCGCGGACCAGGCGGTCGTCATCGGCGCGACCATCGACATGCAGATCACCGGCGTCACCGCCGGCACCAACACGCTCACGGTCACCTGGACCGCGGCGATGAGCGGCACGGCCGTGAACCCCTGCAACACCAACGTCCTGGTGGGGCCGGTCTTCGTCGGCGCCACCGCCAACACCGCCACCGGGCAGGTCAACAGCAACATGTCCATCCTCAAGGCCTACGCGCAGGGTGACGACTGGGTGAACGCGGGCCAGACCGGCACGGTCTCCCCCGGCCAGCCGACCAACGTGGGCCTCACCACCACCAACACCACCTGCGCCGGCAACCTGGCCACCAGCGTCGTCGCGTCCGACGCCTACACCACCGCCACCAAGGGCGCGGTGGCCCTCCAGGGCAAGCCGCAGGTCCGCTTCGCCGCGGCCGCCGGGACGACCAACGAGGTCATCCAGGTCCGCGCCAAGACCCCGACCCGCGAGTTCCTGGTGGCCACCGGCGCCGCGCCGGCCGCGTCCCGCCGGGCCATCGTCGACACGGCCAAGTGCCTGGCCTGCCACGTCGGCTCGCTCTACCAGCACGGCGGCAACCGCGTCGACAACAACGACCTCTGCGTCATGTGCCACAACCCGGCCTCGAGCGAGCAGCAGAACCGGGTCAACATGGGCGTGGACGCGACCGAGGCCTATGACGGCCAGGTCGGCCAGACCTACGACATGCGCACCATGGTCCACGCCATCCACTCGGCTGGCGAGAGCGGCGCGCGGCTGGTCTACTACCGGAGCAACGGCATCTACCTGTTCGGGCCCGCCAACGCGCTCGCCAGCGTCCCGAACTGGCCGACCACCGGCGGCGTCACCTGCAAGAACGCCGAGGGCGCCGACGTGACCTACTACCCGGTGGCCGGCTCCGTCGCCAACGGCACCAGCGACCGCGTCCCCACGGTCAACTCCGACGGCACCTGCAACACCACCACCGGCCCGCTCAGCACCACCGGCGTCTGGCGCATCCACAACTTCATCCCGGTCCACTACCCGCAGGCGCTGAACAACTGCGGCGCTTGCCACGTCGACGGCTGGGCGCCGGCGGCGGTGGACGGGAGCAAGGGCGTGGCCGTGACGGTCGACGCCGGCGCCTCGCCGTGGGGCAACCAGATCGACGACGTGCTGATGGGGCCCACCGCGGCCTCCTGCATGACCTGCCACCAGTCCGGCGAGCCCACCACGCAGTTCTACCTGCGTACGCACGCCTATGGCGGGGGCTGGGCGCCCACGACGTTCGACAACGGCCGCCAGACGCTGCTCGACGCGGTCCCGTAACGAGCTGAAGTGACGGGGGGCTCCGGCCCCTCGAGGAACCGGGGCGGGGGCGCGAAGGCGCTCCCGCCCTTCTTCGTCCGGGCGCTCGACCGCCAGGTGGCCTTGGTCGAGGGGTCGCGGCACGGAGGATCAGGCCCTCGTGAACCTTCCCAGGGCCATGAAGGGCCCGACGGCCCCCGTCACTCCTTCTTCTTCAGCCTGGCCTCGTTCTCCTTGATGAAGGCGCGCAGGTCCTCGGCCAGGTCGAGCAGCTTGAGCCACTGCTCCATGTAGAGCGTGACCGGGAAGCGCCCCAGCCCGTAGACCGACACGCCGCCCTTCTCGCTCACCTTCATGGAGACCCCCTTCGAGCCGCGCGCCTTCAGCGCCGCGTTCTCGGACTTGAGCCTCTCCAGCTCCGCCTTCAGCTCGTCCTCGGTCGCCATGTGATCTCCTCCGGGTGGACCGGCGCCCGGGTGCGGGCGCGGCCGGGTGGGCTGGGGTGCGGCTCGGGAGACTCTAGGCCCCGGGCCTGACGCCCCCTCGCGGCGCCGCGCGCCAGGCTCTCGCCCTCCCCCCTACCGGCCGGGGCCCGCTCCGGGTATGGAAGGCCCGTGTCCGAGCACCGACCGCGCCGCCAGCCAGCCCATCCCCGCCGGTTCCTGGCGCCGCCGCACCCGCGGCGCCGGCCCCGTCGCCCGCCGACATCGAGGCCGCCACGCGGGTCCTCGCCGCCGTGGCCGGCGACCGGGCCCTGCTGGCGACCGTGGGCGAGGCGACCCGGAGCGCGCTGCAGCGGTTCGCCGGCGAGGTGGCGCGCCCCGACCTCAAGGCGCGCAAGCGGCTCCAGAAGACGCTGCTGCGCCAGGCCCAGCTGGCCCGGAAGCATGGGGACGAGGCCCTGCGCCGCGGGAGCGGGATCAGGCGCCTCCGCGAGGAGCCGGTCTTCCGCACCCCGTTCCCGTCCCTGCCGCCACGCGGCACCGACGCCTCGGGCTGGTGGCCCGTCCTGCCGGGCGCCGCGGCGGGACCGGCCCCGGCTCCGCACGGCGGAGGGCGGGCGCGCCGCCGGCTCGCCGGCCACGCCGGGCGCGGTGCCGGGCCCCGAGCTCCACGCCCCGCGGGTCTGCTACGTGTGCAAGCGGGAGTACCGGCGCCTCCACCACTTCTACGACCAGCTCTGCCCGGCCTGCGGCGACGAGAACGAGCTCCGGCGGGCGGCGACGGCGGACCTGCGGGGGCGGGTGGCCCTGGTCACCGGGGCCCGGGTGAAGATCGGCTACCAGGCCGCCATCCTGCTGCTGCGCGCCGGCTGCACGGTGGTCGCCTGCACCCGCTTCCCGCACGACGCCGCGGCCCGCTACGCCCGCGAGCCGGACTTCGAGGCCTGGCGCGACCGGCTCCTGGTCCACGGCGTCGACCTGCGCCACACCCCCAGCGTCGAGCACCTCTGCCACTGGCTCGACACCACCCTCCCCCGCCTCGACTTCCAGGTCCACAACGCCTGCCAGACGGTGCGCCGCCCGCCCGGCTTCTACGCCCACCTCCTCGAGGACGAGCACCGCCCGGTGGCCGAGCTCCCGCCAGCCGTCCAGCACCTGCTCCGCAGCAACGAGGCGCTGCGGCTGGAGCACGACGGGCGCCAGAGCGCGGCCGGCCTGACCCGCTCCGCCCAGCTCTCGCAGGCCGGCGGCGGGGACGACCTGCTGCTCACCGGCGCCGGCCCCTCGTCGCTGGAGATCTTCCCCCACGGCGTCCTCGACCAGGACCTCCAGCAGGTGGACCTGCGCGCCCACAACTCCTGGCGCCTGCCGCTCCACGAGGTGCCGACGCACGAGCTGCTCGAGGTGCTGCTGGTCAACGCCACCGCCCCCTTCGTCATGACCGCCCGCCTCAAGCCGCTCATGGTCCGCTCGGCCACCCCGCCGCCGGGGACGGCCACCAGCGCCGACGGCGCCCGCCACGTGGTGCTGGTCAGCGCCATGGAGGGGCAGTTCTACCGGGCGCTCAAGACCGACAAGCACCCGCACACCAACATGGCCAAGGCGGCGCTCAACATGCTGGTCCGGACCAGCGCCCCCGACCTGCGCCGCGACGGCATCCACCTCAACGCCGTGGACACCGGCTGGGTGACCGACGAGGACCCGGCCCACATCGCGGCGCGCAAGGCCGAGGAGCACGCCTTCAGCCCGCCGCTCGACATCGTCGACGGCGCGGCCCGCATCGTGGCCCCCATCATCGAGGGGTTCACCTCCGGGACGCACCAGGCCGGCCACTTCTACAAGGACTACCGGCCCGCGCCCTGGTAGGGCCGTCGCCGTCGCCGCGGCGCCGCTCAGCGCGGCGGCAGGAACGGCTCCGGGTTGAGCAGCTTGTAGGTGGCCGGGTCCATCTGGCTCTCCGGGAAGCGGCGCGGCCGCAGCCGGTGGAGGATGCGGGCGGTGTTCTCGGCCAGCGTCGAGGCCACCTTGAGCCGCCGGTCGCGCTCGGCGAAGCGGGCCACCAGCTCCTGGAGCCGGCGGATCTCGCGCTCCGGCACCGACCCCAGCCCGGGCAGCATGAAGAGCGCCGAGCCCGCCAGCCAGACCTCGCGGGTCTCCAGCTCGCGGCTCTTGTCGAAGGCGGGCGCGAAGCCGTAGGCGGAGACCAGGTCGATGAGCGCCGGGGCCAGCCGTGTCCCGAAGCGGAGCAGCTCGGCCTCCACGTCCCAGGGCGAGATGCCGCGCGCGGTGGCCTCCTCGGCGATGGGGGTCTTCCACTCCATGTAGAGGTCCTCGAAGAGGGCCAGCAGGATCCGCATCCGCTCCCGGCGCGGCGCCCGGTTGATGCAGCGGAAGAAGGCCGGCTTGGAGTGCTCGTGCAGGAGCCGCTCGACGGCCGGGCGGGAGTTGAGCCGCTTCAGCCCCTGCTTGAAGAAGGCCTGGCCGCCCTGCTCGGCCATCACGTTCACGGTGATGAAGCAGCGCTCCGCCCCCTTGCCGAAGAGGCCGGCCCGGTCGAGGGTCCGCAGCGCCCCGACCATCGCCTCGTAGATGGCCTTGTCGATCCGCGGGGTCCGGCTGGCCAGGTCGGGGAGCTCCAGGGCGGCCACCGCCGGGTCGAAGTCGTGGTGCTCGTAGTGGGGCGGGCTCCAGCGCAGCAGCCGCCGCCCCGCCTCCCCGCGGTAGCGGATGTCGAGGGCGGCCATCTGCGCCGCGCTGCGGGTCAGCGCCTCCTCGGTGTTGGCCGAGGCCCGCACCCAGGCGAAGCCCGACGGCCCGCTGGTGTAGAGCGCGAAGACGTAGAGGTGCTCGGTGCCGACCTGGCGCCGGATGGCCTGGACCGCGTGGGCGGCCCGCTGGGTCAGCTCGCGGCGGAAGGCGCCGGCGTCGAAGGTCCCGGCCATGGTCAGGCCACGCAGCGGTAGTCGCGCAGCTCCTCGAAGCCACGCCGCCCCAGCTCCGCCCGGATCAGGTCGCGGGCGCCGGCCGCCCCGACCGCCACCAGCAGGGGCAGGCCGCGCAGCCGCTCCACCTCCTCGAAGGAGTGGACCGGCGCGCCGCGGATGGTCCGGCCCACCTTCTTCCGGTCCACCTCCACGAAGGCGCTGACGCGGATCCCCTGGCGCAGCAGCCCGTCGGCGAAGGCCCGCCCGGTCTCGCCGGCCCCCCAGAGCGCCACCTCGGCCACGCCCCGCAGCGGCCCGCCGGCCAGCGCCGCGCACTTGAGGGCCAGGTGGCGGTCCAGGGCGTAGCGGGGGTCGGTCCGGGTGAGCCGGGCCGGCCCCTCCCGCCAGTCGAGCAGGGTCCGGGGCAGGTTCACCATCCGGGCCCGGCGCGCCGCCAGCCGGAGCCACAGGTCGTAGTCCTCGGGGAAGTCGCCGGACCGCCAGCCCCCCACCGCCGCCAGCGCCGAGCGGCGCAGCAGCGTGGCCGGGTGGACCAGCGGGGCCTCGACGAACAGGTCGCGCGCCACCAGCTCGGGGGTGGTGAGGGAGTTGAGCCAGCCCACGTAGCGGCGCATGCCGTCGCGCACCTGCCGGCGGGGGATGAGCCGGACCCGCGCGCCCACCACGGCCAGCGACGGGTCGGCGTCGAGCGCCTCCACCTGGGCCGCCAGCCGGCCCGGCCAGGACACGTCGTCGCCGTCCATGCGGGCCACCAGCTCGCAGTCGGTGGCGGTCAGCGCCCGGTCGAGCGCCAGGGCGATCCCCTCGCCCGGGCCGCGCAGCACCCGGACCCGTGGATCGCGGGCGGCCAGCCGGTCGAGGAGCCCGGCGCTGGCGTCGGTCGAGCCGTCGTCGACCGCCACCAGCACCAGGTCGCGGTAGCTGCCGCGCAGGATGGAGAGCGCCGCGGCGCGCACCGTGGCGGCGGCGTTGCGGACCGGCAGGAGGACGGCGACCCTGGGCATCCGTGGGGCGGCCGGCGGTGGCGCCGCCTAGGACTTCGGGCGGGCGCCGATCTCGGCGCAGAGCCACTCGGCGGCGAGGATGTAGCCGCGCACGCCCAGGCCGGTGATCTGCCCGCGGCAGGCGCCCGCCACGATGCTCTTGCGGCGGAACTCCTCGCGGGCGTGGATGTTGGAGAGGTGCACCTCGACCACCGGCGCCGTGACCGACTTGAGGCAGTCGTAGAGCGCGATGCTGGTGTGGGTGTAGGCGCCGGGGTTGATGATGATGCCGCGCGCCTCCTTGCGGTGCTGCTGGATGAAGTCGATGAGCCCGCCCTCGTGGTTCGACTGCCCGGCCTTCACGGGCACGCCCCACGCGTCGCAGGCGTTGCGGAGCATCTGCTCGATCTCGGCCAGGGTGGTGGAGCCGTAGATCTCCGGCTCCCGCTCGCCGAGCAGGTTCAGGTTGGGGCCGTGGACGAGGAGGATCATGTGGCGAACCCTAGCCGCTCGGCGGGGGGCGTCGAGGGGCCTTGCGGGGGACGGCGCCGTCACTTCACCGTGAGCGGCCCGAGGTCGAGCGCCCGGAGCTTGTCCTCGAACTCGGCGCGCGGCCCGACCACGATCACCGGCATGCGCTCCGGCCGGATCCAGGCCCTGGCGACCCGCGCCACGTCGGCCGCCCCCACCCGGGTGATGCGCCCGGGCAGCTGGGCGAACCAGTCGACCGGCAGGCCCAGCGAGACCGCCGAGGCCAGCGATCCGGCCACCGCGTCGTTGGTCTCCAGCGCCACCGGCAGCCCGCGGATGAGCGCCTCCTTGGCCCGCTCCAGCTCCCCCTCGCGCAGCTCGCCGGTGGCCAGCGCCGCCAGCTCCTTCTCGAACTCGGCCACCGACTCGGCGGTGAACCTGGCCTGCAGCCCGCCCGCCGCCGCCAGCCAGCCCGAGTCGCTCTCCAGCCGCAGCGAGGAGCGGACGCCGTAGCTGTAGCCCCGGGTCTCGCGCAGGTTGAGGTTGAGCCGGCTGCCGAACAGGCCCCCCAGCACGTTGTTGAGCACGGCCATGGGGACGCGGTCGGGGTGGTTGGCCGGGAAGAGCTGGCCCACCACCCAGACCTGCGACTGGGAGGCGCCCGGCTTGTCGATCAGGGTCACGCTCCGCGCCGAGAGCGTCGGGTAGGGCGGCCGCCTCGGCTCGGCCCCGCGCCGCCCCTTCCACCCGCCCAGCTTCTGGTCGAGCAGCTTCTTCACCTCGGCGGCGCCCACGTCGCCGGACACCGTGACCAGGGCGCGCCCCGGGTCGTAGAAGGCGGCGTGGAAGCCCTTCAGGTCGGCCAGGGTGATGGCCGCGATGCTCTCCGGCGTGCCGCCCGAGGGCCGGCCGCGCGGGTGGTGCTCCCCGAAGACCAGCCGGGCGGCCTCGTCGGCCGCCAGCGCCTGCGGCGAGGCCTTCTTCTGCTGCAGCCCGGTGAGCCGGATGCCCCGCACCCGCTCGACGTCCTCGGGGCGGAAGGCCGGCGTCAGCAGCGCCTCGGCCAGCAGGTCGAGCGCCTCGGGGAGCGTCTCGGTGAGGCAGTTGAGCCGGAGCCGCGCGGTCTCGAGGTCGGCGCTGGCGGAGAGGCGGGCCGCCAGGTCCTCGACGCGGGCGGCGAACTCGAGCGCCGGGTGCCGGGCCGTCCCCTCGGTGAGCATGTCGGCGGTGAAGCCGGCCAGCCCGCCCTTGCCCTCCGGCTCCTCGTCGACGCCGGCGCGCAGCACGATCTCGATCGAGACCAGCGGCACCGACCGGTTCTCCACCACCAGCAGCCGGGCGCCGTTGGCCAGGGCGGCCACCCGGGGCACCGGGGCCTGGAAGCGGGGCTGGCCCGGGGCCGGGGCCGGCTTGCTGGCCCGGAAGGGCGCGTCGGGCGTGGTGGGCGCCGCGGCCGGTGGCGATGCGGCCGGCGGCGTGGGCGTGGGCGCCGGCGGGGTGGGATCGGCAGCGTGGGCAGGAGGGGCGGCCAGCGCCAGCCCGGCCAGCAGGGCGGCGACGGTGCGGAGGGAGGCGGCGCGCGTGGGGCTCACTTGGTCACCTTGGCCCTGGGCAGGGTGGTCAGCTCGATGCGGCGGTCGTCGGCCAGGTACTTGCGGGCGAAGGCCTGGACGGCCGCCGGGGTGACGGCGCGGTAGCGGGCCAGGTCCTGGCGCAGCCAGCCGGGGTCGCCGAGGTAGGTCTGGTAGGCGTTGAGCAGGTCGGCACGGGCGCCGATCCGCTCGATGCCCCGCACCTTGGCCGCGATCAGGGTTCGCTTGGCCCGCTCCACCTCGTCGGCGCCGGGGCCGTCCTTCTTCACCTCGTCGATGGCCGCCTGCATCGGCGCCAGCAGCTCGCCGGCCCCGCGGCCGGCGTTGGCCACCGCGGTCAGCTGGAACCAGCCTCCCAGGCTCGCGGCCTGGTTGCCCGAGGAGACGCTGGCGGCCACCCGGCTGCCGTGGACCATGCTCCGGGTCAGGCGCGAGGCGTCGGAGCCGGCCAGCACCTCGGCCAGCACGTCGCCGGCCGGCTCGTCCTCGGCGAACTGCACCGTGCCGTTCCAGACGAGGTCGAGCCGCGGCACCTCGGCGACCGGGTCCTCGAGGGTCTCCCTCACCACGCCCGCCAGCCGCGGCTGCGGCACCGCGGGGCGCGGCACCGGCGCGCCGGCCGGGATGGGGCCGAAGTACCGCTCCACCAGCACCCTGGCCTGGGCCGGGTCGAAGTCGCCGACGATGGCCAGCGAGGCGTTCTGCGGCCCGTAGAACTCGCGGAAGAACGACCGCACGTCCTCCAGGCTGGCCGCCTGGATCTCCGGGATGGAGCCGATGACGCACTGGTAGTAGGGGTGCGGCGACGGGTAGAGCAGGTCGCAGGTCCGCAGCCGGGTGAGCCCGTAGGGGCGGTTCTCGTAGCTCTGCCGCCGCTCGTTCGACACCACGTCGCGCTGCACCTGCAGCTTCCTGGCGTCGAGGGTGTCGAGCAGGAAGCCGAGCCGGTCGCTCTCCAGCCAGAGCGCCGTGGCCAGCTCGTTGGATGGGACCACCTCGTAGTAGTTGGTGCGGTCGAAGGAGGTGGAGCCGTTGGCGACGCCGCCGATGCCCTCCAGCACCTTGAAGGGGGACGGCTGCACGTGCTTCGAGCCGGAGAACATCATGTGCTCGAAGAGGTGCGCGAAGCCGGAGCGCCCCGGCGCCTGGTTGGCGGCGCCGACGTGGTACCAGACGTTGACCGCCACCTGCGGCAGCCGGTGGTCGGGGCTGAGGATGACGGTGAGCCCGTTGGCGAGCCGGTAGCTCTCGAAGGCGATGGTGGGATCTGCGGCGCGCGCCGCGAGGGCGAGCACGAGGGCGCCGAGGGCGACGATGAGGCGGCCGGGCTTCGACACGGGACCTCCTGCGTGGAGAGCGATGGCCCTCCTGTCTAGGCCACCCGGCCGGCGAGGGCAACCTCCGGTGCGAGGCAACGCGGTTCCATGTCACACCCGGCTGCGGGGTTCACGGGCCCGGCATTCTTGGCAGACTCCCTGCGCCCCGGCCGGTCCGGCGGAAGGAGGCCAGGTGTCGCCAGCCGTCGTTCACATGGACTGCATCGGCATGCGCTGCCCGCAGCCGGTGCTGCGCCTGGCGGTCGAGTCTGCCGAGACGCCGCCCGGCACCATCGTCGAGATCGTGGGGGACTGCCCCACCTTCGAGAAGGACATCCGGACCTTCTGCCAGCGCCGCCAGCGGGCCATCCTGTCGGTGCGGGCCGAGGCCGGGCGCACCATCATCCAGCTGCGCTGCTGATCAGGACCCGAGCTCCGCCACCGCCGCCGCCACCGCGAGCGGTCCGGCCTCGACGCCCCACTCCACCGTCCAGCGTGCCCCGTCCACCTGGCGTGGCAGCACCCAGCGCAGGCCGGAGGCGGTCCGCTTCTTGTCGTGGACCATGAGCGCCGCGGCCCGCCGCGCCTGCGCCGGCGGGAGGCGCGTCGGCAGCCCGGCCCCCGCCACCGCCGCCTCGGCCTCGGCCACCGCCAGCGGCCCGATCCGGCCCAGCCGCGCCGCCAGCCGGAAGGCGAAGACCAGCCCCAGCGCCACCGCCTCGCCGTGGGTGTACCGCGCGAACCCCCCGGCCGCCTCGACGCCGTGGCCGAAGGTGTGGCCGAGGTTGAGCAGCGCCCTCGCCCCCCGCTCGGTCGGGTCGGCCTCGACCACCCGCAGCTTGGCGGCCATGCAGGCGGCCACCAGCTCGGCGCCGGGGCGCCCGGCCCCGGCGTCGGAGATGCGGCCCAGCAGCGCCGGGTCGAGCAGCCCGTACTTCACCACCTCGCCCAGCCCGGAGCGCAGCTCCCGCCCGGGCAGGGTGTCGAGGGCGCCGGGATCGGCCAGCACCGCCAGGGGCGGGTGGAAGGCGCCCACGGCGTTCTTGGCGCGCGGCAGGTTGACCGCCGTCTTCCCGCCCAGCGCCGCGTCCACCATGGCCAGCAGCGTGGTCGGCACCGCCACCCACGGCAGGCCGCGCATGAAGGTGGCGGCCAGGAAGCCGGCCGCGTCGGAGACGGCGCCGCCGCCGATCGAGACCACCAGGCTGCGCCGCGTCATCCCCGCCGCCAGCAGCTTCACGGCGCCGCGCTCCAGCTGCGCCAGGGTCTTCCCCTTCTCGCCGTCGGGGAGCATCACCACCGCGGCCAGCCGCCCGGTCCGGCGCAGCCGCGCCAGCGCCTTCCTCGCCACCGGGGTGCGGGCCACCCGCGCGCAGGTGACCACGGCCACGCGGTCGTGGTCGCCGGCCAGCCCGGCCAGCGGCTCGAGCGCCCCCGGGCCGACGTGGACCTGGTAGCGGTGCTCGCCCTGGCGGGCGGGGAGGACCACGGTGGGCGGGCGGGTCACAGGGCCTCCAGGATGCGCGTCGCCACCTCGTCGGCGGAGAGGCCGTCGACGGCGACGGTGAGGTGGGCGCGGCGGTACCTGGGCAGCCGCTCGGCGTGGAGCGCCTCCCAGGTGGCGGCCAGCGGCCGGCCGCGGCCGCCGGCCAGGCGCCGGGCCGCCTCGGCCGCCGAGACGTCGAGGAAGACCACCCGGCCGGCCGACAGCAGCCGGGCCGCGCTGGCCGGGTCGCAGAAGGCGCCGCCGCCGAGGTCGACCACCAGGCCGCCGTCGAGCCGCTCGACGATGGCCCGCTCCGCGGCCCGGAAGGCCGGCTCGCCGTCCTCGGCGAAGATGCGCGCGATGGGCTTGCCGAAGCGGGCCTCCAGCATGGCGTCGGTGGAGACCACCTGGCGGCCCAGCCGGCCGGCCAGGGCGCGGGCCACCGTGGACTTGCCCGCCCCCATCATGCCGGTCAGGGCCAGCAGCTCACCGGGTCCGAGCGCCATAGGCCTCCAGCGCCGCCTTCAGGTCGCCCAGCGTGTCGCCGCCGAACTTCTCCAGCAGCGCGTCGGCCAGCACCCAGGCCACCACCGCCTCCACCACCACCGCGGCGGCCGGCACGGCGCAGACGTCGCTGCGCTCGTAGCGGGCCTGCACCGGCTGGCGGGTGACGAGATCCACCGAGGGCAGCGGCGTCAGCATGGTGGGGATGGGCTTCATGTAGGCGCGGACGCGGACCGGGCTGCCGTTGGTCATGCCGCCCTCCAGCCCGCCGGCCCGGTTGGTCTCCCGGAAGAAGCCGCGCTCCCTGGTGTGGTAGAGCGCGTCGTGGACCTGGTCGCCCGGCCACTCGACCCGCGTGCCGTCGCCGATCTCCACCGCCTTGATGGCCTGCACGCCCAGCACCGCCTGGCCGAGCCGCGCGTCGAGCCGCCGGTCCGGGTGGACGTGGCTGCCGAGCCCGATGGGCAGCCCCTCGGCCCAGGTCTCGACCAGCCCGCCCACCGAGGCGCCCCGCTCCCGCTCGCGGTCCACCACCGCCTTCATGGCGGCCTCCGCCTCGGGGGCGTCGACGTGGAAGTCGGAGGCCTCGATGGCCTGGCGCTGCGCCGCCGTCGGCGGCGCCCCCACCTCGTGGCGGGCCGGGCCGATGGCCACCACCCGGGAGCTCACGGTGACGCCCACCGCGGAGAGCAGCGACCGGGCCAGCGCGCCGAGCGCCACCAGCGTGGCGGTGTTGCGGGCGCTGGCCCGCTCCAGCGCGTCGCGGGCGTCGTCGAAGCCGTACTTGAGCGAGCCGGCCAGGTCGGCGTGGCCGGGGCGGACCTGGGTGAACCGCTTGCCGCCCCGGGCGGAGGGGCTGACCAGCTCCTTCCAGTTCTCGTGGTCCTTGTTCCAGATGACCAGCGCGATGGGGGCGCCGGTGGTGACGCCGCCGCGCAGCCCGGCGATGAACTGGGCCGTGTCGCGCTCGATCTTCATCCGCCCGCCGCGGCCGTAGCCCTTCTGGCGGCGGGCCAGCTCGGCGTCGACCTGCCGGAAGTCGACGGCCACGCCGGCCGGGAAGCCCTCGGCGATGGCGCACAGGCCCGGCCCGTGCGATTCCCCTGCGGTGAGATAGCGGAGCGTCATGGGTGCCTCGGATCGGGTCCGGCCTGGAGCGCCGCCACCATGACGGCCTCGGGGGCGGGCCGGCCGGTCCAGAGATTGAACGCCAGCGCGCCCTGCCGCACCAGCAGCTCCTCGCCGCGCACCACCCGGGCGCCGGCCGCCGTGGCGTCGCGGGCGAAGGCGGTGTCGCCGTAGACCATGTCGAGCGCCACCTGCCCGGCGCGGAACGCCAGGCCGGGGATGGCCGCCGGCTGGCCCGCCAGCCCGACGCTGGTCCCGTTCAGCACCGCCGCGGCGGCGCCGCTGGCCCCGGCCAGCGCCTCCCAGGCCACCGCCTCCGGCCGGGGGACGCCCGGCGGCGCCGACGCGGCCAGCGCCGCGCAGAGCGCCGCGGCCTGCTCCCCCCGCCGCGCCGTGACCTGCAGCCGGGCCCCGAGCTGGAGCGCGGCCCAGCCGCCGGCCCGCGCCGCGCCGCCGGCGCCGAGCAGCAGCACCGTCGCGCCGGCTCGCACCCCGGCGCCGTCGAGCAGCTGGGCCAGCGCGGTGGCGTCGGTGTTGAAGCCCTCCCAGCCACCCCCGGCGCGCCGCAGCGTGTTGGCGGCCCCGCAGGCGGCGGCCACCGGATCGAGCGTGGCGCAGGCCGCCGCGGCCGCCTGCTTGTGGGGGATGGTGACGTTGAGCCCCTGGAAGCCGAGGGCGTGGGCGCCGCGCAGCGCGGCCTCGAGCAGGCCCGGCTCCACCGGCAGCGGCACGTAGGCGGCGTCGAGCCCGTGGAAGGCGAGGGCGGCGTTCTGCATGGCCGGCGAGAGGCTGTGGCCGACCGGCCAGCCGACGATGCCGTAGAGCGCGGTGCGCCCCCCGATCACCCGGCCCCCACGCAGAGCGCGTCGAGCAGCGAGAAGAAGGAGGGGAAGCTGGTGGCCACGCAGGCCACGTCGTCGAGGTGGACCGGGGCGCCGGCGAAGAGCTGGGCCACCGCCATCGACATGGCGATGCGGTGGTCGAGCCGGGTCCTCACCGCGACCTCGCCGAGCCGCGCCGGCCCCTCGATGGCGCAGCCGTCGTCGAAGAGCTCGAGCCGGGCTCCGGCCGCGGCCAGGGTCTCGCCCATGGCGGCCAGCCGGTCCGACTCCTTGACCCGCAGCTCCCGGGCGTCGCGGATCACGGTGCGGCCGCGCGCCTGCGTCGCCAGCACCATGATCACGGGGAGCTCGTCGATGAGCCGGGGGATGATCTCGCCGCGGATCTCGGTGGCCCGGAGCTCGCGCGCCCGGACCGTCACGTCGGCGCGGGGCTCGCCGGCCACCTCCCGCTCCCCGGCCACCGTCACCTCGGCCCCCATGGCGCGCAGCACGTCGAGCAGGCCGGTGCGGGTCGGGTTGACGCCCAGGTTGCGGACCGTGACCTCCGAGCCGGGCAGCCCGGCCGCGGCGCACAGGAAGAAGGCGGCCGAGGAGATGTCGCCCGGCACGTCGACGCGGGTCCCCCTCGGCCGCGAGGGGGTCACCGAGACGGCGAGGCCGTCGACGCGGACCGGCACCCCCATGCCGCGCAGCATCCGCTCGGTGTGGTCGCGCGACCGCTCCGGCTCGAGCACGCTGGTCTCGCCCTCGGCGCGCAGGCCGGCCAGCAGGATGGCGCTCTTCACCTGGGCGCTGGCCACCTGGAGCTCGTGCCGGGCGGCGACCAGCGGCCGGCCGCGGATCACCAGCGGCGGGACCCGGTCGCCGTCGCGGGCCACGAGATCGCCGCCCATGCGGCGGAGCGGCTCGATGATGCGCCGCACCGGCCGGCGGCGCAGCGAGGCGTCGCCGGTGAGCACCGAGAGGCCGGGCAGGCCGGCCAGCACCCCGGCCAGCAGCCGCAGCGAGGTGCCGGAGTTGCCGCAGTCGATGACGTCGTCGGGCTCGCGCAGGGTCTCGGCCGGCGTCACCACCACCTCGCCGCCCTCCTGCCGCACGGTGGCGCCGAGCCGGGCCACCGCCCGGCGGGTGGCGTGGACGTCCTCGGCGTCGAGCAGGCCGGTGACGCGGGTCTCGCCGCTGGCCAGCGCGCCGAAGAGGATGGCGCGGTGGGAGATCGACTTGTCCCCCGGCACCTCGATGGCGCCGCGCAGCGGCCCGCGGCGGTGGCAGGTCAGCGCCGTCAAAACAGCTCCTCGCGCGCGGCGCGCGCCTGCTCGAGGGCCGCCCGCGCCGCCTCCGGGGAGGCGGTGACGGCGGCCAGCAGGGTGGCCAGCTGCGCCTGCAGCCGGGCGGTCGCGGCGGGCAGGTGGGCGTTGCGGCGCGCCACCTCGCCCTGGATGTCGAACGGGAACTCGGCCAGCCGGGTGGTGTCCCTCAGCCCCGGGCCGGCCAGGGCCCGGGCCAGCGGGCCGGCCTGCGCCGCCGTGGCCGCCAGCGCGCTGGCCACCAGGTAGGGCAGGTGGGAGACCATGGCCACCGCGGCGTCGTGCTCGGCGGCGGTGCAGCGGACGGCCCGCGCCCCCAGCGCCTCGTGGAAGGCCACCACCCTGGCCACGGCGCCGGCGTCGCCGTCGGTGCAGACGGCCACGGTGCCGCCGCGCCACCGCCCGGCCGCCGCCACGGCCCCGGCGTAGCCGCCGTGGCCGCCGAACATGGGGTGGGCGCCGACGAAGGACACGCCGGGCCGGACCGCGGCCCCGGCGGCCCGCACCAGCGCCTCCTTGGCCCCGCCCACGTCGGTGAGCACCGCGCCGTCGGGGAGGAGGCGCGAGACGGGCTGGAGCAGCGCCTCGATGGCGGCCACCGGCGTGCAGAGGACCACCAGATCGCAGGCCGAGAGCAGCGGTCCCGGCCCGGGCGCCGCCTCGTCGACCAGCCGCTCGGCCAGCGCCTGGGCGCGGTAGTCGTCGCGCGGCTCGACGGCGACGATGGCCAGCCCCGGATCGACGGCGCGCGCCGCCCGGGCCAGCGAGGCGCCCATCAGGCCGAGCCCGACCAGGCCGAGCCGGTGCGGCAGTCCAATCACTTTCGGCCCCGGCGCGTCGGCGATCCGGCGCCCCTGGCCGGACGCCTGGCGGCCCGGCGCCTCGGCCGCGGGGCCGGGGACGGCGGCGGCGCCACCTGGAAGGGCACGCCGTGGTGCAGGTCGGGGCGGAGCGCCTGGGCGCCGCGCAGGTAGACGTGGTGCGGCGTGCCGCGGGTCTCGACGTGCAGCAGCACGCGGATCACCCGCGGCATGGAGCCGGGGACCGGGATCTCCTGCGAGCAGATCATCGGCACCTGGTGCCAGCCCTGCATGCGGGCCCCGCGCGCCGGGAAGTCGGCGTCGAGGTCGTGGGTCACCGTGAAGATGGCCCAGGTGATCTCCTCGGGGGTGAGCCGGTTGCGCGCGGTCAGCTCCTGGCAGAGCTCGACCACGGCCTCCTCGATGGCCTGGCGGGTGTTGGCTGCGACCTGGGTGGCGCCTCGGATTCCTCGCATGACGGGCCGTTCATCCTAGGGAAGGGGCCCCACCCTGTCCACCGTGGGCCGCCGTGGCGCACCGCGACGCTCGAGGGGTGCTGCGGAGCGCGTCGAGCCGCACCGCGGCCGTCACCGCCCGGCGCCCCGACACCACCGCACCAGGGCCAGCTCCAGGCGGAAGACCGAGCCGGCGGCGAGGCGGAACTGCCACATGCCCTCCCGCGTGGCCACCTGGAGCGTGTCGTTGCGCTCGACCCCGACCGACCGGACCTCCTGGGAGGCCAGCGTCCGTCCGTCGAAGGTGAGCCCTCGCGGCCCGACCTCGAGCGCCACCGTTCCGAGCGGCACGAGCGGCTCGATCGGCCCGAACATCGAGCGCTCCCGGCCAGCCGCCCCCCGCGCGCGCAGCGGCGAGGCCTCGGCGGCGGCCCACACCGGCGCAGCGACGTCGGCGAGGGCGGACCTCACGCCGTCCGGCCCCTCGAGGAGCCCGTCCGCCGTGGGCGTCCACCGGGCTCCGCAGGCGCCGCAGGAGAGCTCGGCGGGACGCCACGCAGGCTCGGCGAGGCAGCGGGGGCAGCGCCAGACGACCCGCTCGAGGCGGCGGCGATCGAGCCCCTCGAGGTGCACGGGCTGCGGATCGCGTTCCACCAGGGCGCCGAGCGCGGCGTCGAGGGCAGCCGCCGGGTCGGGCCCGGAGAGGTCCACGGGCGGCCCGACCCGCACCGACACCGGGCGGCGCCGCAGCCGGCCCGCCCAGCGTGGCCCGACGTCGTAGGCGCCCGAGATGCCGACCGGCACGCACGGGACGCCGAGGCGCGACAGGACCCGGGCCACGTTCCCCAGCGGCCGGAGCCGGCGCCCCAGGGTGGCGCGCTCCGCCTCGGGCGCCACCACCACCAGGTGGCCGGCCTCGAGCAGGCGGAGGACCTCTCGGCAGGCGGCCGGCTCGGCGCGGTAGCGGCGCACCGGGATGGTGAGGCCACGCCCCATCAGGAAGCGCGCCAGCGGCGAGCGATAGGCCTCGGAGGTGACCAGGTAGACGGGGCGGCGGGGAGCGGCGGCGGCGGCCACGTAGAGGAAGTCGACGTAGCTGGCGTGGTTGTGAACCAGCACCGCCCCGCCCCGACGGGGGACGTGTTCCCGCCCCGCGACGCGGCACGGCAGGGCGCCCAGCCGGATCGCGGCGAAGGCCAGCCAGTAGATGGCGAAGCGTGGCGTGAGCATGCCGACCCGGCGCCGGTAGCTGCGCCAGGCGTCTCCGAAGCGGCGCTCCAGGCCACGCTCCTCGGCGGCGGCGTAGAGCATCCAGGCCGGGAGGAGCAGCGGTGCGACGATCCAGGCGAGCGCCGGAGAGCCCAGGGCGAGGCCCGCGCCCAGCACCGCCAGGTCGAAGCCGAGGTAGACGGGGTGGCGGCAGAGGCGGTAGGGGCCGTGGGTGGCGAGGCGAGGCGGCGGCAGCGCGGTCACCGGCAACCCGCCCGCCTCCCGGCGCAAGGCGACGATGGCCCAGAGCAGGAGGCCGAGGCCGGCGGCGACGGCGGCCCAGCCCGCGGGCCGGCGCGGGGCCTCGAGACCGAGCCAGCGATCGAGCGCTCGCGCGGCGAGCCACAGCCCGGCGGGCAAGGCCACCCAGAAGGCCGTGAAGTAGGCCGCCACCACGGCGATGCGCCCGCTCCGGCTCATCGCCAGCTCACCAGCTCGTGGATGGCGACGCCCGGCGTGCCCAGCAGCTCCGCCCTGCAGGCCCACTTCACCTGATGGGGATCCCGGGCCAGGCGCCGCACCACGGGTCGGAGCAGGCCGAGGCCGAGTCCCTCGAGATCGGCGACCCGCCCCTGGACGAGGAGGCGCTGGTCCCGCAGCGAGCCCTGGCAGGCCTCTGCGGGCGCGCTCCGGCCGTCGATCCAGCCTGCCGAGATGCGCTGGCCCGCCGCGTCCAGGCGCAGCCAGGTCGACGCGTGCCCGGCGGCGGCGATGCGTCCCCATTCGAGCTCGTGCAGCACCGGCCGCCAGGGCGGGAGATCCATCCAGACGCGGTCGCGATAGCCACGGCCCGCCAGGCGCAGCGAGCCGCCGGGCCATCGCACCTCGCCTTCGGCGTCGGCGTCGGGGACCTCCACCGTCCACTCCACGCGGTGCGGGCCCAGGCTCAGCAGCGGCACTCGCGGCGACGAGGGCGGGTGCCGGGGCCGGATGGTCAGCCGGGCCGAGAGGCCGATGGTCTCGAAGGACAGGTTCTCGCCGTCGATGCGGGCGGCCCCGAAGTCGGCCCAGCCCTCGCCACCGCGCGCACGGCCGGTCACCGCGGAGCCGCGTCGCGCCACCGCGCCGGGCTGGAACAGGTCGGCGGTGACGCGCCGGAGCCGCAGGCCGCCGAGGCTCAGCCACCCCAGGTACACGAGCAGCACCGTCCCGTCGGGGGCGAGCACGTCGACGTAGCGCTTCTCCAGCGTGAACGGCCAGCGCGCCTGTCCGACGCTCAGATCCACCGCGTCCCTCTCCGGGTGACGGGAACCGCGCCGTCCCCGCCGACCATACCCGAACCAGCGGTCGCCGAGTCGCGGCGACGCCCACGGCCCCATCAGGACGGCGCCCCCTCACAGCAGGGCCAGCTGCGCGCCGCGGCCGGGGCGGCGGAACGTGGAGGGCTCGTGCTCCGCCTCCTCGAACCGGGCCTCGGCGTACCCGAGCCGCTCGCTGGTGGCGCGGAACAGGGCGGCGATGGTGGCCGCGTAGGGGCCGCCCCCGCGCAGGCGGCGGCCCGCCCGCTCGTCGGTGAGCGCGCCGCCGCGGGTCTCGCGGACGAGGTGCAGGATCCGCTCGGCCCGCTCCGGCAGGGCCTCCCGGAGCCGGGCCTCGAAGACCGGGGCCACCGGCCCGGGGAGGCGCAGGAGCTGCCACCCCGCCCGCGCCGCACCGGCGTCGCGCGCCGCCGCCAGGACCCGGGGGAGCTCGTCGTCCAGCCCCGGGATGACCGGCGCCACCAGCACCGTGGGCGCGAGGCCGGCCTCGGCGAGCCGGGCGATGAGCCGCAGCCGCCGCGCCGGGGAGGAGGCTCCCGGCTCGATCTTCCGGGCCAGCCCCTCGTCGAGGTACGGCAGGCTGACCGCCACGCTCACCCGCGCCTCGTCGCGCAGCCTGACCAGCAGGTCCAGGTCGCGCTCCAGCAGCGCCCCCTTGGTGACGATGCCGACCGGGTTCCGGTACTCGACGCAGACCTCCAGGCAGCGGCGGGCCAGCCGGTAGGCGGCCTCCAGCGGCTGCCAGGCGTCGGTCCCGCCGGAGAAGGCCACCGTCTCCCCCTTCCAGCCCGGCCGCTCGAAGGCGGCGCGGAGCAGCTCGGGCGCGCGCAGCTTCACCACCAGCCGGGTCTCGAAGTCGGTGCCGGCGCCGTACCCCAGGTACTCGTGGTAGGCGCGCGCGTAGCAGTAGGCGCAGGCGTGCCCGCAGCCCCGGTAGGGGTTGACGCTCCAGGTGAAGCCGACGTCCGGGCTGTCGTTGCGGGACAGGATCTCGCGGGTGGCGTCGGCGAGGATCTCGAGGCGGGCCGGCTGCGGCTCGAGCCACTCGACGTCGGCGGAGAGCCAGGGGTTGGGTGGGTTGGAGATGATGCGGGGCTTCACGCCGCGCAGCATAACTGGACGCGCGTTCAGGTCAAGCGGCCGGTCCCGGCTCGAGTCCTGGGCGTTGGTGCCGGGCCGCCATCACGCCGGACCCCTGTCGAGTTCGCGCCGGGCACGGAGCCGGGGTGTTCGCGCGGCGGCCGACGCGGACGAACGTCGGGACACCCGGTCAGGTCCTTCCAACGTCCTGGAGCAGCTTCTGCCAGTCGTACAGCTGCTTGCCCGCCTCCTTCTTGGTGATCCCGTAGGACTCCTGGATCTGCCCGGCCAGGTACTCCCGCCGGCCGGCGACGGCATCGAGCTGCGTGATGGTCAGCCTTCCCCACTGCTCCTTGACGATGCCCTTGTACTTCTCCCAGCTTCCTTCGATCCGATCCCAGTTCATCAATTCTCCTTTTCCTGGGTCGGGACGCTACGCTCATCGCGAGTCGGCGCCAGCCCCGGAGGGGCCGGTGACCCGCATGACGGTGGAGCCCCCGGGACCGGGTGCGAATCTACGACCGCGCGGCGATGGCCTCGGCCAGCTGGAGCAGCCTGTTCGCCGCCTCGACGTGGAGCGCCTCGACCAGCCGTCCGTCCACCACCACCACGCCCTTCCCCTGCGCCTGCGCCTCGGCGTGGGCGGCCACCACGGCCCGGGCCGCCGCCAGCTCCGCCTCGCCGGGCGCGAAGGCGCGGTTGGCGGCCTCGATGGTCCTCGGATGGATCAGCGTCTTGCCGTCGAAGCCGAGGTCGCGCCCCTGCCGGCAGGCCGCCTCCAGCCCGGCCTCGTCGGCGAGGTCGAGGTGGACACCGTCGAGGCAGGCCAGGCCGTGGGCGCGCGCGGCCAGGACGATCAGCGAGAGCGCGGCGAGCACCTCGGCGCGCCCGGGCGTGTGGCGGGCCCCGAGGTCCTTGACGAGATCGCTGGTCCCGGCCACCAGGCAGCGCAGCTTCTGGGTCGACGCGGCGATGGCCGGCGCCGCCAGCACGCCGCGCGGCGTCTCGATCATGGCCCAGAGGGCGAGGGTGTCCGGCGCCCCGGCGGCGCGGAGCGCGGCCTCGGCGCTCACCACCTCCTCGGCCGAGTCGACCTTGGGGAGCAGCACCGCGTCGGCCCCGGAGCGGGCCACGGCCGCGAGGTCGTCGGCGCCCCAGGGCGTGGCGAGCCCGTTCACCCGGATCACCACCTCGCGCGGCGCGTACCCGCCCGCCGCCACCGCCGCCAGCACCAGGCGGCGCGCCTCCTCCTTGGCGGCCGGGGCCACCGCGTCCTCCAGGTCGAGGAGCAGGACGTCGGCGGCGAGGCGGCGCGCCTTCGACAGCGCCCGGTCGTTGCTGCCGGGCATGTAGAGGGCGCTGCGGCGCGGGCGGGCGGTGAGCATGGCGTGGGGCTCCTCGAAAGGGGCGAGCCACCGCATGGTAGCCCGTCGCCAATTCTCCTAGAATGGCGGCCCTCCACTCCTCACCCTCGAGGTGTCCCGTGAACCGCGTGAAGAACTTCAACGCCGGCCCCGCCGCGCTCCCCCTCCCCGCCCTCGAGCGCGCCCGGGACGAGTTCCTCGACTTCGCCGGGAGCGGCATGTCGGTGATGGAGCACAGCCACCGCGGCAAGGAGTACGAGGCCTGCCACGACGAGGCCATCGCGCTCCTCAAGGAGCTGCTGGCCGTCCCCGACACCCACGAGGTGCTCTTCGTGCAGGGCGGCGCGTCGCAGCTCTTCGCGCAGATCCCCATGAACCTGGTCCAGAAGGGCGGCAGCGCCGACTACGTGGTGACCGGCGCCTGGAGCGAGAAGGCGGTCTCCGAGGCCAAGCTGGCCACCGCCATGGTGGGCGGCGCGGTCCGGGTGGCCTGCACCACCGGCACCGGCGAGGGCAAGGAGAAGAGCTACGTCCGGGCGCCGGCCCCCGGCGAGGTGAGGGCCGCCGACGGCGCCGCCTACCTGCACCTCACCTCCAACGAGACCATCCACGGCGTGGAGTTCGACGTCGATCCGGCCCGTGCCTTCCCGGCCTCCGGCCCGGTGCCGCTGGTCGCCGACATGTCGAGCGACTTCCTCTGGAAGAAGATCGACGTCTCCAGGTTCGGCCTGGTCTACGCCGGCGCCCAGAAGAACATCGGCCCGTCGGGCGTGGTGGTGGTGGTGGTGTCGAAGGCGCTCATCGAGCAGGGGCGCAAGGACATCCCCAAGATCTTCCAGTTCCGCACCCCGGCCGAGAACAAGTCGCTCTACAACACCCCGCCCACCTTCGGCATCTACATGATCCGCAACGTGCTGGCCTGGCTGAAGGGGCTGGGCGGCCTCCCCGCCATGGAGGCCCGCAACCGCAGGAAGGCCGGCGTGCTCTACGCCGCCATCGACGCCAACCCGTCCTTCTACCGGTGCCCGGTGGAGCGGCAGAGCCGCTCGGTGATGAACGTGGTCTTCCGGCTGCCGACCGAGGCGGACGAGGAGCGCTTCGTCAAGGAGGCCAAGGCCCGCGGCATGGTGGGCCTGAAGGGGCACCGCTCGGTCGGCGGCATCCGCGTCTCCGCCTACAACGCGGTGGAGCCGGCCTGGCTCGACGAGCTGGCCAGCTTCATGGGCGAGTTCGCGCGGAAGGGATAGCGGCCCGGCCGCCGTGGACGCCACCCGCACCACCTTCACCGTCCACAGCTTCGACGCCGACGCCTTCGGCCTGCTCTCACCGGCGGCGCTGGCCGGCTACCTCCAGGAGGCGGCCGGCCACTCGGCCGACGCGCTCGGCTTCGGCATGAGCCACCTCAGCCAGCGCGGCCTGGCCTGGGTGCTGGCGCGCCAGCGGCTGGTGCTCGACGCCCCCATCCGCCTCGGCGACGCGCTCACCGTGGAGACCTGGCCCTCCGGCCTCGACCGGATCTCGGCGCTGCGCGACTTCCGGCTCGTTCGCGACGGCGTCGAGGTGGGGCGGGCGCTCACCTCCTGGCTGGTGATGGAGCTGGCCACGCGGCGCCCGCGGCGCCCCGACCGGATCCTCCCGCCCGAGCGCCACGCCCAGGCCGAGCACGTCCTGCCGCCCCTCGCCGCGCCGGTCCCGGCGCTGGTGGGCCCGGCGCTGGAGAGGCGCTTCCAGGTGCGCTTCGCCGACATCGACGCCGTCGGGCACGTCACCAACTCGAGCTACGTCGGCTGGGCCATGGAGGCGATCGAGGAGCCGGCCTGGCGGGCGCAGCGGCTGGCCACGCTCGACGTGCAGTTCCTCGCCGAGACCACCCTCGGCCACACCGTCCTCTCGCGCTCCTCGCCCGACGGCGAGGGCGCCCGGCTCCACGCCGTGGTGCGCGAGGAGGACGGCAAGGAGCTGGCGCGGGCCCGGACCACCTGGGTGGCGCGGGGCTAGGCGCGGCGAGGCTCCGGGCCGCCGTCGGGCAGCCCCGGCACCGGCTCGTCGGGCAGCTCCGGCGCCGGCTGGCCAGCCAGGCCGAGCAGGTCGGCGATGGGGCGCTGCGCGGCGATCACCAGCGCCACCAGGTCGGGCAGCGCCATCCCCACCAGGCCGGCCCCGCGCCGGATCTCGTCGCGATCCACCGCCCGCGCGAAGGCCTTGTCCTTCATCTTCTTCACCACCGACTCGGGCGGCAGGTCGTGGACGCTCCTCGAGGGGCGGACCAGCGCGCAGGCGCCCACGAAGCCGGAGAGCTCGTCGGCCGCCACGATGGCGCGCTCCAGCGGCGACTCCGGCTGGATGCCGGTGTACGGGGCGTGGGCGCCCACGCCCCGGATGATCCGCTCCGGCCAGCCGCGCTCGCGCAGGATCTCCATGCCTCGCCAGACGTGGTCCGCCGCGGTGGGCCAGCGCTCGTAGTCGAAGTCGTGGAGCAGGCCGACCAGCCCCCAGGCGTCGAGCTCCGCGCCGTCGGCCACCCCGGACCGGCGCCCCAGGGCGCGCATCGAGGCCTCGACCGAGAGGGCGTGGCGGCGCAGGGCGGCGGTCCTGGTGAACTCGCAGAGGAGCGCCCAGCCGGCGGCGCGGGTGGGGTCGGTCATGGGACCTTCCGGTGATCGAGGACCCGCTGCGCCTTGCCGGCGTTCCGCTCGATGGTCCCGGGGGCGACCAGCTCCACGGTCATGCGCAGCCCGGTGACGGCGTGGATCTCGCGGTCGATGCGGTCGCGCAGCTCCACCATCTGCCGCATCTCGTCGGAGAACTCGCCCGGCCGGATCTCCACCTTGACCACCACCTCGTCGAGGGTCCCCGGCCGCGACAGCTCGATGAGGTAGTGCGGCGCCGTCCCCTCCACCCGCAGCAGCGCCTCCTCGACCTGGGAGGGGAAGACGTTGACGCCGCGGATGATCATCATGTCGTCGGAGCGCCCCACCACCCGGCCCATGCGGACCCCGGTGCGCCCGCAGGGGCAGGGCGAGCGGTCCAGCGCCGCCAGGTCCCGGGTCCGGTAGCGGATGATCGGCATGGCCTCCTTGGTGAGGGAGGTGAAGACCAGCTCGCCCACCTCGCCGTCCGGCACCGGCTCCAGGGTCTCGGGGTGCAGGCACTCCACGATGAAGTGGTCCTCGGCGACGTGCATGCCGCCCCGCGCGCCGCACTCGCCGGCGATCCCGGGGCCCATCACCTCGGAGAGGCCGTAGTTGTTGAAGGCCAGGAGGCCGAGGTCCCGCTCGATGACCGCGCGCATCTCCTCGGTCCAGGGCTCGCCACCGAAGTGGCCGAAGCGCAGCGGCAGCGTGCCGGGCCGGTGGCCCTCGGCCCGCGCCACCTCCCCGATGTGGAGCGCGTAGCTGGGGGTGCAGACCAGCACCTCCGCCCCCAGGTCGCGGATGAGCAGCACCTGGCGCGGGGTGTTGCCGCCGGCGGCCGGGACCACCGCCGCCCCCACCCGCTCGATGCCGGCGTGCAGCCCGAAGCCGCCGGTGAAGAGGCCGTAGCCGAAGGCCACGTGCACGGTGTGATCGGCCTGCAGCCCGCCGGCGGTGAGGACGCGGGCCACCAGGCCGGACCAGGTGTCGAGGTCGCGCCGGGTGTAGGCCACGAAGGTCGGCTTGCCGGTGGTGCCGGAGGAGCCGTGGATGCGCGCCACCTGGCTGCGGTGGACCGCCAGCATCCGCAGCGGGTAGTTGCGGCGCAGGTCGTCCTTCACGGTGAAGGGGAGGCGGCGCAGGTCGTCGAGGCCGCGCACCGTGCCGGGCCGGGCCCCGGCCGCGGCCAGGGCCTCCTGGTAGAAGGGGACCCGCCCCACCCGCTCCACCGTCTCGCGCAGCCGCGCCGCCTGCAGCGCGGCCAGCTCGCCGCGCGGCAGCGCCTCGGCCGGGTCCCAGAGCCTGGTCTCGACCACCAGCGCCCCCATGGTCAGGCCCCGATCCGCCGGAAGAGCTCCTCGGCGGGGACCAGCTGCACCCCGTCGCCCGCGAGGAGGCGGGCGGCGCCATCCGGGTCCTCGAGCCGGAAGAGGAGCGTGGCGCTCCTGTCCCTCTCACGGTGGGTGAAGGGATACATGTACTCGATCCCCAGCCCGTGCCGCTCGAAGGCCGCCAGCACCGCGGCCAGGCCGCCCGGCCGGTCGGGCACGTCGATGGCCAGCAGGTCGGTGACCTTGACCACGATGCCGGCCTTCTCCAGCACCTGCTGGGCCCGTTGCCAGTCCCTGACCACCAGCCTGAGGATGCCGAACTGCTGGGTGTCGGCCAGCGACATGGTGAGGATGTCGATCCCGGCGTCTCCCAGCGCCTGGCAGGGGGCGCGCAGCTGGCCGGGCCGGTTCTCGAGGAAGAGCGACAGCTGGCGGATCTTCATGGTGGGGCCTCCGGCCGGGCGGGACGTTGGCATGGCGCCCGCGCGCTCCGCAAGCGTGACGGACGGGCGCGACGAACGGGCTGCAAGTTCGGCCGATCTGTGATGAGGTCGTGCCGGAGGTCCACGTGTCCACGCTCGCCGATCCATCCGAGACCGAACGAATCAACGCCTTCCTCGCGGCCGGCCCCTTCGCGGTGGTCGGCGCCAGCACCGACCGCTCGAAGTACGGCAACAAGGTGCTGCGCTGCTACCAGCAGCACGGCCGGGAGGTCTACCCGATCAACCCCAAGGCCCCGCAGGTGGAGGGGCTGAAGGCCTATCCCTCGCTGGCCGCGCTGCCCGTGAAGGTCCAGGCCATCTCGGTCATCACGCCCCCGGCGGCCACCGAGCAGGTGGTGCGCGAGGCCCACGCCGCGGGCGTCCGCCACGTCTGGATGCAGCCCGGCGCCGAGAGCGACGCGGCCATCCAGAGCGCCCGCTCGCTCGGCATGAACGTCATCGCGGGCGGGCCCTGCGTGCTGGTGGTGATGGGCTACCACGAGTGAGCCCGGCTGGAGCCCTCAGAGGTGCAGCGGCCACCCCAGGCTGTCGGCCACGCCCAGCGCGCCGATGAGCAGCAGGAAGCCGCCGAAGATCGGCTCCAGCAGCCTCGGGTTCATGCGGACCGCGGTGCGGGCCCCGACGTAGGAGAGCGGGATCGAGCCCAGGCCGAAGACGAGGACGATGGGCCAGGACACGTGGCCCAGGGCCACGTGGACGGCGGTGCCCGGGACCGCCAGGACCGCCGAGGTCACCAGCGAGCAGGCGAAGGCGGTCTTGAGGGGGAGGCGGAGGACCCGCACGTAGAGCGGAGCCAGCAGGAACCCCCCCGCGTTGGCGAGGAGGCCGGCCAGGAAGCCCACCCCGGCGCCGACGGCGGCGCTGCGCCATCGCTTGGGGCCGGGGAGGAGGGGCTCCTCGACCGCCCGGGAGGTGGTGGGGTGCACCAGGAAGGACAGGCCCAGGCCGCCGATGACCAGGTTGCTGAGGAGCAGCAGGCCGGTGCCACCCACGTACTCGCTGCTCCACGATCCGAGCATGGTGGCCGGGAGCCCCAGCAGCACGCTCCACAGCACCACCTCGCGGTCGTACAGCCCCTCCTTGAAGTAGGCCAGGCTGGCGAGGATGGTGCCGGGAATGGTGGCGGGCAGCGGCGAGGCCACGGCGAAGAAGGCCGGGACCCCCGCCAGCTGGAGCAGGGGCGTGGCCACCGCGCTGCCGCCCTTGCCGAAGAGCCCTCCGGTGAAACCGACCAGCAGGCCGATCAGGAGGAGGCGCAGGGACATCGCGACACTCTAGCGGCCGGCGCGGCGGCGGTGAAGGCGACCGGGCGCGGCCGTCACCCCGGTGGCCAGCCCATCTGCCGCCCGCCCAGGACGTGGAGGTGGACGTGGAAGACCACCTGGCCTCCCTCGCGGTTGGTGTTGAACATGGCGCGCCAGCCCCGCTCGGCGACGCCGGCCGCCGCGGCCACCTGGGCTGCCACCCGCAGCAGGTGCCCCACCAGCGGCTCGTCGACGGCGGTGAGCTCGTTGAGCGAGGCGATGTGACGGCGAGGGATGACCAGCGCGTGGAAGGGCGCCTGCGGGTTGATGTCGGCGAAGGCGACGCACTGGTCGTCCTCGTGGAGCAGCCGGGGGGTCATGCGGCCGGTGGCGATCTGGCAGAAGAGGCAGTCGGACATGGCGGGCGACGCTACCACCCTGGCGGCCGGGCCGTCGCGCCCGGCTCGGCGCTCACGCCCCGAGGGCGCGGGCCTGCAGCGTGGCCGCGCGGTCGGCCCACCGGGCGGCGGCCACGGCGTCGCCGCTGGCCCGCTCCACCTCGGCCCGCTCCGCCAGCAGCGCCGCCAGCCGGGCCAGGTTCTCGCGGCCGTCGACCTGGGCGGCCACGGCCTCGAGGCCGACGGCGTCGATGAGCGCCAGGTCGGCCCCGATGAGGCCGCGGGCCACCCGGTCGAGCTCGTGCCGCGCCGGCTCGGTCTGGCCCTGCCTGCGCAGCGCCACGATGCCCGCCAGCGCCTTGGCGAAGGCCTCGATGACCCGGAGCACGTAGTCGCGCTGGAAGCTCATCCCCTCAGGCTGCGTCCGGCGGCGGGAATGTCAAGGCGGGCGTCGGCTATGATGCCCCGCCCTCGCCTCCCGGGAGACCTCCATGCGCCGGCTCGTCCTCGCCGCCTTCTGCTTCGCCCTGCTGGCCACCGCCGCCTCGACCGAGGCGGCGCCGCCACCCACCGCGCCGCCTCCCCCGGCCCCGGCCGCGCCGGCCCCGCCGGCCCCGGCCGATCCCTTCCTCTGGCTGGAGGACGTGCAGGGCGAGAAGGCGCTGGCCTGGGCCCGGGCCCGCAACGCCGAGAGCGCCGCGGTGCTCGACGCCGCGCCCGGCTTCAAGGCGCTCGAGCAGCGGCTCCTCTCCATCCTCGACTCCCGGGAGCGGATCCCCTACGTCCGCAAGCTGGGGCGCTGGTACTACAACTTCTGGCAGGACGCGGCCAACCCGCGCGGCCTGTGGCGCCGCACCACGCTGGAGGAGTACCGGAAGGCCGCGCCGGCCTGGGAGACCGTCCTCGACGTCGACGCGCTGGGGGCGGCCGAGAAGGAGAACTGGGTCTGGCATGGGGCCACCTGCCTGAAGCCGCTCTACCAGCGCTGCCTGGTGCAGCTCTCGCGCGGCGGCGCCGACGCCGCGGTGGTGCGCGAGTTCGACCTCGAGGCCAGGGCCTTCGTCCCCGGCGGCTTCGCGCTCCCCGAGGCCAAGAGCCACGCCGCCTGGCTCGACGCCGACACCCTCTACGTCGGCACCGACTTCGGCGCGGGCTCGCTCACCAGCTCCGGCTACCCCCGCGTCATGAAGCGCTGGCGGCGCGGCACGCCGCTCCAGCAGGCCGAGCTGGTCTACGAGGGGCAGGCCACCGACGTGTCGGTCTCGGCGTGGCACGATCCGACCCGCGGCTTCGAGCGTGACTTCGTGCAGCGCGGGATGACCTTCTTCTCCAGCGAGCTGTTCCTGCTGCGCGACGGCCGGCCCGTCCGGATCGAGAAGCCGGACAGCGCCGAGGCCGCCGTCTTCCGCGAGTGGCTCTTCATCACCCTCCGGGACGACTGGGCGGTGGGCGGCCGCACCTGGCCGGCCGGGGCGCTGCTGGCCATCGACCTCGAGCGGTTCCTCGGCGGTGACCGGGGCTTCGCCCAGCTCTACGAGCCGGGCCCGCGCAAGTCGCTCGACGCCTTCGAGCCCACCCGCCACCACGTGCTGGTGAACGAGCTCGACGGGGTCCGCAACCGGCTCTACCTGCTCACCCCCGGCCCCGGTGGCTGGAGGCGCCAGCCGCTGGCGGGCGCCCCCGAGCTGACCACCGTGAGCGTCAGCCCCGTCGACGCCGACGAGCGCGACGACTACTTCATGACCGTGGCCGGCTTCCTCACCCCGTCGACGCTCTCGCTGGCCGGCACCAGCGGGGCCGCGCCGGTGAAGCTCAAGCAGCTGCCCGACTTCTTCGACACCAGGGGGCTGGCGGTGAGCCAGCACGAGGCCGTCTCGGCCGACGGCACGCGCATCCCCTACTTCCAGGTGGCCCGCGCCGGCCTGGCGCTCGACGGCCGGAACCCCACGCTGCTCTACGGATACGGCGGCTTCGAGATCTCCCTGCTGCCCTGGTACAGCGGCGCGGTGGGCGCGGCCTGGCTGGAGCGGGGGGGCGTCTACGTGGTGGCCAACATCCGCGGTGGCGGCGAGTTCGGGCCGCGCTGGCACCAGGCGGCCCTGAAGGAGAAGCGGCCACGCGCCTACGAGGACTTCATCGCGGTGGGCGAGGACCTGGTCCGCCGCAAGGTCACCAGCCCGGCGCGGCTCGGCACCGAGGGGGGCAGCAACGGCGGCCTGCTGGTGGGGAACATGCTCACCCGCCGGCCCGACCTCTTCGGGGCCGTGGTCTGCGAGGTGCCGCTGCTCGACATGCGCCGCTACCACCTGCTGCTGGCCGGGGCCAGCTGGATGGGCGAGTACGGCAACCCCGACGACCCGGCCGAGTGGGCCTTCATCGAGGGCTTCTCCCCGTACCACCAGGTGAAGCCGGGGACGCGCTACCCGCCCACCCTCTTCATGACCTCGACCCGCGACGACCGGGTCCACCCCGGCCACGCCCGCAAGATGATGGCGAAGCTGCTGGCCGACGGGCAGCCGGTCCTCTACTTCGAGAACATCGAGGGCGGCCACGGCGGCGCGGCCGACAACAGGCAGCGGGCCCACATGCAGGCGCTGGCCTACACCTTCCTCTGGAAGGAGCTGGGGCCGGGCACGCGGTAGCTCAGAACAGCTTGCGGGTGTCGAGCAGGATGGTGACCGGCCCGTCGTTCACCAGCTCGACCGCCATGTCGGCGCGGAAGACGCCGGTGGCCACCGGCAGCCCCTTCTCGCGCAGCAGCGCGCAGACCCGCTGGTAGAGCGCGTCGGCCGCCTCGGGGGGCGCGGCCTCGGTGAAGCCGGGCCGGTTCCCCTTGCGGGCGTCGCCGAGCAGGGTGAACTGCGAGATCACCAGCAGGCCGCCGCCCACCTCGGCGAGCGCCAGGTTCATCTTGCCGGCCTGGTCCTCGAAGACCCGCAGCCCCGCCAGCTTGTCGGCCATGGCGCGGGCGTCGGCCTCGCCGTCGTCGCGGGCCACCCCCAGCAGCACCACCAGGCCCCTGCCCACCGCCCCGACCGGCCGGCCCTCGACCCGCACCTCGCCCCGGCTGACCCGCTGCACCACCGCTCGCATGGTGGGGCATGATACTCCTTGTCCCATGCTCCTCCTGCGAGACGCCCAGCGGAGCGACCTGGCCGGCCTGGCGGCGCTGGCCGCCGAGCTCGACTCGGTCAACCTGCCGGACGACCGGCGCGCCCTCGGCCAGATCGTCGACCGCTCGGTTCGCAGCTTCACCGGCCGCATCCGCGACCCGCTGGCCCGCGCCTACGTCTTCGTGGCCGAGGCGCCGGGCACCGGCCGGCTGGTCGGCACCTCGATGCTGATCGCCAAGCACGGCACCCACGAGTCGCCCTGCACCTTCTTCACGGTCTCGGAGCGCGAGCACTACTCCTCCACGCTCGATCGCCACTTCCGCCACACCGTGCTCTCGCTGGGCTACCACTTCGACGGGCCCACCGAGATCGGCGGCCTGGTGGTCCGCCCCGAGCACCGGCGCAGCCCGGAGAAGGCCGGCAAGCAGCTCTCCTTCGTCCGCTTCCTCTACCTGGCCATGCACCGGGACCACTTCCGCGACACGGTGCTGGCCGAGCTGATGGGACCGCTCACCGCCGACGGGAAGAGCGCCTTCTGGGAGGCCTTCGGCCGCGGGTTCACCGGCCTCGACTACCAGGCGGCCGACAAGCTCTCGCGCGAGAACAAGGAGTTCATCCAGCAGCTCTTCCCGCCCCTCGACGTCTACGCCAGCCTGCTGGCGCCGGCGGCGCGCCGCGCCCTCGGCGCGGTGGGCGCCAAGGCCAGGCCGGTGCAGGCCATGCTGGAGCGGATCGGCTTCCGGTACGTCCACCGCATCGACCCGTTCGACGGCGGCCCGCACTACGAGGCCCCGCTGGGCGCCATCGCGCCGGTGAAGGCCTGCCGGCACGCCACGCTGCTGGCCGAGCCGCTCCGCGGCGACGCCCCCGAGCGCCTGGTGGCGAGGACCCTGCCGCGCGGGCCGAGCCGCTTCCGGGCGGTGCGGACGCCGGCACGGCTGGCCGGCACCCGGGTGGCCCTGCCGGCCGGGGCCTCCCGGCTGCTGGGCGCCCCGCCCGGCGAGATCCTCCACCTCGTCCCCTTCGACTGACCGTGAAAGGCGGCGCCATGACCCCGTGCTCGCGCCTCGCCCCGCCGCTCGTCGCCCTGCTGGCCGCCTGCGCCACCTCGAAGCCCCCGGCCGCCCCGGCCCCGGCTCCCGCCGCGGTGCTCGCGCCGTCGCGCCCGGCCACGCCCGCCCAGGCCGAGGCACAGGCCCGCGCGGCCGACCAGGCCTTCTCGGCCGCCGCGGTGGCGCATGACGCCCGGGCCTTCGCCGCCTTCCTCGCCACCGATGCGGTGTTCGTGGGCCACGACGGCGTCTCGGCCGGCGCGGCCGCGGTCTGCAACGACTGGGCGCCGCTGCTGGACCCGGGCGGCCCGACCCTGTCCTGGGTGCCCGATGCGTCGCTCGCCGCCGCCAGCGGCGACCTGGTGGTGACCCGCGGAGCCTGGAGCCTGGCGCCGGCCGACGGCGGGGAGGCCCGCGCCGGCCGCTACCTCACGGTCTGGCGGCGCGAGGCCGACGGCCGGCTGCGGGTCGTGCTGGACGGCCCCGACACGCCGCTGCCCCCCGAGGCGCAGCGCGCGACCCGGCAGCCGCTGCGGCGCGTCGTCTCGCAGGACCAGCAGCTGGGCGCCGTGGCCGGGCAGCTCCTCGACGGGTCGCGCGAGGTGGGTGGCTTCATGCTGGTCGAGGCCCGGGACGGCGCCGCCTGGCGCGTGCTGGCCGAGGTGGGCAGCTGGCGGCCGGCGGTGCCGTGACGGCGGTGCCACTGCCGCCGGCGCCGGGCTAGGAGCGGGCGCCGACCCGGTCCAGCTCCTCGGCGATGGCCGGCGCCTCCTCCCGCGACATCCTCGTGACCACCACCTGCATCCAGGCCAGGCAGGTCACCGAGAGCAGGAAGATGAAGGCGAAGGTGGTGGTGGGCAGGTGCGTCGCCTCCAGCAGGGCGCCGAAGAGGATGGGCATGACGAAGCCGCCCAGCCCGCCGATGACGCCCACCAGGCCGCCCACCGATCCCACCTTGTCGGGGAAGTAGTGGGGGATGTGCTTGAAGACCGCCGCCTTCCCGATCCCCATGGCGAGGCCGAGCACGAAGACGATGGCGGTGAAGAGGTACGGCCCCATCCGCAGCGAGAGGCTCGGCGCTGCGCCCGCGGCGGCGTACTTGGCCGGCACGGTGAAGTCCATCTGCACGTCGGGGAACATGAGCAGGAACGAGGCCACCACGCAGACGGAGAGGACCCAGTACATCACCGTCCTCGCCCCGTAGCGGTCGGAGAGCCAGCCGCCGGGCGCGCGGATGATGCCGGAGGGGAAGACGAAGATGGCGGTGAGCAAGGCCGCCTGGCCGAGCGGCAGGCCGAAGACGTCGATGTAGTACTTGGGGAGCCAGAGCGACAGCGCCACGTATCCGCCGAAGACCAGGAAGTAGTAGAGGCTGAAGCGCCAGACCCGCACGTGCTTGAGCGGCGCCAGCAGCTCGCGCACCGAGTCCTGCTTGTGGTGCGAGTGGTCGGTGTAGGTGAAGGTCCAGTAGATGATCGCCGTGACCAGCACGGCGATGGCGTAGACGAAGGGCACGAACCGCCAGCCGCCCGGGACGAGCCCGTACCCGCCGGCCGGCACCACCAGCATCAGCCCCGGCGCGAGGAGCTTGGTCAGCGAGGCGCCGGTGTTGCCGGCCCCGAAGATGCCCAGCGCCGTCCCCTGCAGCCGCTGCGGGAACCAGGCCGAGGTGTAGGCGATCCCCACGGCGAAGGTGGTCCCGGCCAGGCCGATGAAGAGCCCCAGCACCAGGTACTGCCAGTACTGGGTGGCCTGGGAGAGCAGCAGCAGCGGGATGGCGCTGGAGGCCAGCAGCGCGGTGAAGATGGGGCGCCCGCCATACCAGTCGGTGGCCATGCCGACGGGCAGCCGCAGCAGCGACCCGGTGAGGATGGGCAGGGCCACCAGCACCGCGAACTCGGTCTCCCCGAGCTGGAGCTCCTTGCGGATGGCGATGCCGATGATGGCGAACACCACCCACACGGCGAACATCACCGTGAACCCGAAGGTGTTCATCGCCAGGACGCTGTTTCGCTTCCAGAGGTCGGACCGTTCCATGGCTCTTGGCGCCTCCCTAGCAGGGCATCTCGGCGCTGCGGCGCGCGTAGAACCACCAGGTGATGGCGATGCAGGTCACGTAGACGGCGATGAACCCGAGGAAGGCGCCGGCCGGCGAGCCGGTCGCCTTCATGGAGATGCCGAAGGCGCGCGGGATGAAGAAGGCCCCGTAGGCGGCCACCGCCGAGCTGAAGCCGATCACCGCCGCCGACTCCTTGGCGGCGTCCTTGCGGGCCTGGGCCAGGGCCTCGGCGTCGCCGCCGGCGCGGAGCCGCTCGTGGAAGGTGAGGAACATCACCGGGATCATGCGGAAGGTGGAGCCGTTGCCGATGCCCGAGGTGAGGAAGAGGAGCAGGAACATGGAGAGGAAGCCGGGGAAGCTGCCCGCCCCGCCGTCGCGGGGCAGGAAGAACATCACCCCGCCGGCGGCGATGGCCATGGCCATGAAGTTCCAGAAGGTCACCGTGGCGCCTCCCAGCTTGTCGGAGAGCCAGCCGCCCACCGGACGGACCAGCGCCCCCACCAGCGGTCCGAGGAAGGCGTATTTCACGGGATCGACGCCGGGGAACTGCGCCTTGACGAGGAGCGGCAGCCCGGCCGAGTAGCCGATGAAGGAGCCGAAGGTCCCCAGGTAGAGCCAGCACATGATCCAGTTGTGCTTGCGCTTGAAGACGATCGACTGCTCCCGGAAGGAGGCCCGGGCCGAGGCGATGTCGTTCATGCCGAACCAGGCCGCCACCACGCAGGCCACCACGAACGGCACCCAGATGAAGCCGGCGTTCTGCAGCCAGATGGTCCCGCCCCGGGCCAGCTGCTGGGGCGGCCCGCCCAGGCCGCCGAAGACCCCGGCGGTGATGACCAGCGGCACCACGAACTGCATGGTGGAGACGCCGAGGTTGCCCAGCCCGGCGTTGAGCCCCAGCGCCGTCCCCTTCTGATCCTTGGGGAAGAAGAAGCTGATGTTGGCCATGCTGGAGGCGAAGTTGCCGCCGCCGAAGCCGCAGAAGAGCGCCAGCACCAGCATGGTGCCGTAGGAGGTGGTGGGGTCCTGGACGGCGAAGCCCATCCCCACCGCCGGGATGAGCAGCGAGGCCGTGGAGATGGCGGTCCAGCGCCGGCCGCCGAAGATGGGGACGATGAAGGAGTAGAAGACCCGCAGCGTCGCCCCGGAGAGGCCGGGCAGCGCCGCCAGCCAGAAGAGCTGGTCGGTGGTGAAGGTGAAGCCGACCTCGGGGAGCCGCACCACCACCACGCTCCAGACCATCCAGACCGCGAAGGAGAGCAGCAGGGCGGGGATGGAGATCCAGAGGTTGCGCTGGGCCACGGCGCGCCCCTCGGCCGCCCAGAAGGCCTTGTCCTCGACGTCCCAGCGCTCCAGCACGCGGCCGCTCACGGCGAGCCCCCGGGGGACATGGGGCGGGGCCTCCGCCAGATGACCACCTGGGGGAGCCGCCAGAGGTACTGGACCGGCGCCACCAGCGCGTGGGCCAGCCGCGTGTAGGGGACCAGCGCCACCAGCAGGAAGGCGTTCACGGCGTGGACCTTCATGGGCCAGGGCATGATCGCCATGAGGTCGACCCGCGGTGAGAGGCGGAGCAGCGAGCCCAGCCAGGGGGTGGCGGTGTGGAGGAACCAGGAGGACCCCCAGCGCGCCGTCACCGCCACGGAGACGCCGGTGGCCACCTGCAGCAGCAGCAGCGCCATCACCGTCCAGTCGAGCCAGGTGGTCTCCCCGCGCAGCGAGAGCCGCCGGACGGTGAGCAGCACCAGGCCCACCAGCGCGGTGAGGCCGAGCGCCAGTCCGGTCACCTCGATGGCCAGCAGGCGGACCGGCGAGGCGAGCGCGCCCGCCACCGCGCCGGGGAGGAGGATGGCGAGCAGGTGGGCCAGCAGGACCAGCAGGATGGCGTAGTGCCAGGAGACCGAGCCCCAGTGCTGCCACCGGCCCTCCAGCAGCTGGCTGGAGGAGGTGGTCACGGTGTAGCGCATGGCCCCGAAGCGCCGGAACGCCCCCACCACGGTGAGCGCCACCGCCAGGTACGGGAACACCCCGAACAGGAACGCGTCCATCACGCCACCTCCTTGCGCAGCGCCGAGAGCAGCGACCGGTAGACGTTGGCGGGGTCGTCGAGCGAGGCCAGCATCTTGTCGAGCGCCGGGACCAGCGCGTCCTCGAGCAGGGCCTGCCGACCCGGCCCCGACCCCACCGCCCCCAGGTAACGCAGCACCACCGAGAGGTGGTCGGGGAGCTCGCCGCCCGGGGCCACCACGTCGAAGCCGTCCTGCCGGTAGACGTCCGCCAGGCGGGAGAGGAAGACGCCGCGCTGCGGCCCGTCCCCGCAGAGGTGATGGCCCACGTAGGGGGCGCAGGTGGGCTCGAGGTCGAAGGTGGAGGCGTAGAGCTCCTCCAGCTCGTGCGGCCGGGCCTGCCCGGCGCGGGCCACGAACCGGTCCAGCTCGGCGGCCGCGCCGGCATCGCGCACCAGGCCGTGGCAGCGGCGGGCGGCCGGGGAGGGATCGCCGGCCGGGTAGGCCAGCAGCTCGGCGAAGGCGGTGAACAGCTGCTGCTGGCGGTCCGGGGTGGTCACCGGTCACCTCCCCGGGGGCGGGCGCAGGTAGGCGAAGCCGGCCTGGTTCTGCCGCTGCGGCTCGACGGTCGGCTCGCTCAGCTGCTCGCGCATCATGGGCGGGATGACGATGCGCTCGGCCATCCCTGCCAGCGAGGTGAGCCGGTAGATGGCGTCGGCGTCGGCCGCGGAGAGCGCCGCCTCGTCCATGGCCGAGGCCACGGCGGCGGCCGGGAGGTCGCCCACCTGCGTCGAGCGCCGGTGCAGCCGCACCGCCATCAGCTTCCGGTAGGTGGACTTCACCAGCTCCTCGTTCCCGGCCGTGAACAGGCTGGCCAGGTACCGGAGCGGCAGCCGGGCCTTCTCCAGCGAGGTGAAGAAGCTGGACTGGCCGGTGGCGGCGTCCCCGGCCATGGCCGGGAGCAGCGGCGGCACGTAGAAGAGCATGGGCAGCGTCCGGTACTCCGGGTGAAGGGGCAGGGCGATGCCCCACTCCTTGACGAAGCGGTAGACCGGCGAGCGGCGGGCCGAGTCGATGACCGCGTCGGGGACGCCGTTCTGGCGGGCCGCCTCCACCACGGCCGGGTCGCTGGGGTCGAGGATGACCTCGCGCTGCGCCGCCACCAGCTCGGCGTCGCTCTTGGTGGCCGCCTCGACCAGCCGGTCGGCGTCGTAGAGCAGCACGCCCAGGTAGCGGATGCGCCCCACGCAGGTGTGGAAGCACGCCGGCGCCTCGCCGGCCTCGAGCCGCGGGTAGCAGAGGATGCACTTCTCCGACTTGCCGGTGGACCAGTTGAAGTAGACCTTCTTGTAGGGGCAGGCGCTCACGCACATGCGCCAGCCGCGGCAGCGATCCTGGTTGATGAGGACGATGCCGTCCTCGCCCCGCTTGTAGATGGCCCCGGAGCCGCAGGCGGCCACGCAGGCCGGGTTGAGGCAGTGGTTGCAGATGCGCGGCAGGTAGAAGAAGACCATCCGCTCGATCCCCTGCAGCTCGGCCCGCTCCTCGGCGGAGAGCCCGGCCAGGTTCGGATCCTGGGCGGCGTAGATGGGGGAGCCGGAGAGGTCGTCGTCCCAGTTCGGGCCCGACGTGATCTCCATGGGCTTGCCGTCGATGAGCGAGATGGGACGGGCGGTGGGCTGGAGCTTGCCGGCCGGGGCGCTGAACAGGTCGTCGTACCGGTAGGTGAAGGGCTCGTAGTAGTCGTCGAGGACCGGCAGGCTGGGGTTGGAGAAGATCTTGCCCAGGCTGGCGAGGCGTCCGCCCTGGCGGAGCTTGAGGCTGCCGCCCTCCACCTTCCACCCGCCGCGGTACTGCTCCTGGTCCTCCCAGGAGACCGGGTAGCCGGTGCCGGGCTTGGTCTCGACGTTGTTCCACCACGCGTATTCCATGCCGCGGCGATCGGTCCACTGGTTCTTGCAGGCCACGCTGCAGGTGTGGCAGCCGATGCACTTGTCGAGGTGGAACACCGTCGAGATCTGCGAGCGCACGTTCATGGCGTGTCCCTCGGTCAGTACTGCGGCGCGCCGTCCAGCTTGCGCACGCGGATGAAGGTGTCCCGGTTGTTGCCGGTCGGGCCCCAGTAGTTGAGGGCGAAGGTGAACTGGCCGTAGCCGCCCAGCATCAGGGTGGGCTTGAGCCGCACCCGGGTCAGGCTGTTGTGGCCGCCGGCCCGCTTGTTCCCCCGCTCCGGGCTGAGGGGCACGCCGATGGTCCGCTCCGGCGCGTGGTAGAGGAGGCAGAGCCCGGCCGGGATGCGCGCGCTCACCACGCAGCGGACCACCACCACGCCGTGGTCGTTGTAGGCCTCGACCCAGTCGTTGTCGGCGAGCCCGATGGTGGCCGCGTCCCGGTCGTTCACCCAGAGCGGATGGGTGCCCCGGGAGAGGGTCAGCATCCGCAGGTTGTCGCCGTAGGTGGAGTGGATGCCCCACTTGCCGTGCGGCGTCAGGTAGTTGAGCTGCAGGCTGGGCCGCCCGTTCCCGGACGCCCCCAGGTCCTTGACCACGTCGGGGGTGGGCTTGGGCTTGTAGGTGGGGAGCGCCTCGCCGAAGGCGATGAACCCGGGGTGGTCGAGGTAGAAGTGCTGCCGTCCGGTGAGGGTCCGCCAGGGGACCAGCCGCTCCACGTTGAGGCAGTAGGCGGAGTAGGTCCGGCCCTGGCCGGTGAGGCCGGTCCAGCACGGGGAGTCGAGGAGGCGCCTGGGCTGCGCCGCCAGGTCGGCGAAGGTGGTGCGGACGTTGCGGTTGCCGGCGGCGAGGTCGGTGAGGGGCCTCCCCACCTTCTTCTCCTCCGCCGCCCAGGCCCGGAAGGCCGACTCGCCGTTGGTCTCGGGGGCCAGCGCGAGGATGACGTTGGCCGCGTCCCTGGCCGTCTCCAGCGACGGGTAGCGCTGGCCGCCCAGCTCCGGGCCGGGCCGGTCGCGGACCAGCTCGTCGTAGAGGTCGTCGACCTGCCAGCTGATGCCGTGGGCGCCCAGGCCCTGGGCGCGGACCACCGGGCCGTAGGAGACGAAGCGCTTGTGGAGGTTGACGTAGTCGCGCTCCACGTAGGCCAGCGCCGGCATGGTTTGCCCGGCTCGGGCTCGCACTCGCCCTTCGACCAGTCGCGCAGCTCGCGCTGCGCCATCTCGGCGGGGGTGTCGTGCATCAGCGGCCGGGTGACGATCTCCTTCACCGGCGCCGGCAGGTGGGTCCGGGCCAGCTCGCTCACCTTCTCGGCGATGGCCTTGAAGATGTCCCAGTCGCTCCTCGACTCCCAGCAGGGCGGGACCGCCGCCTGCAGGGGGTGGATGTACGAGTGCATGTCGGTGGAGTTGAGGTCGTCCTTCTCGTACCAGGTGGCGGCCGGGAGGATGACGTCGGAGTAGAGCGCCGTCGTGTCCATCCTGAAGTTGAGGTCGACCACCAGGTCGAGCTTCCCGGTGGGCGCCGGGTCGCGCCAGGCCGCCTCCTTCACCTCGCCCTGGGCCGCCTCCGCCGCCACCGCGTTGGAGCTGGTGCCCAGGTAGTGGCGCAGGAAGTACTCGTGCCCCTTGGCCGAGGACATCAGGGCGTTGCCGCGCCAGATGAACCAGAGGCGCGGCCAGTTCTCCGGGGCGTCGGGGTCCTCGACCGAGAACTTGAGCTTCTTCTGCTTGAGCTGCCTCACCACCCAGGCGCTGATCTCGGCGTCGGTCGCGGCGCCGGCGGCCCGGGCCTCGTCCACCACCGCCGCCGGGGTGCGGTCGAACTGCGGGAAGAAGGGGAGCCAGCCGTGGCGGACGGCCCGGACCTGGTGGTCCATGGTGTGGCGGCTGGCGAAGTCGCTGGGCTCGGGGAGCGGGTTGAGCTGCTCGTCCTGGCCGGCGCTCTCGTAGCGCCACTGGTCGGAGTGGACGTAGTGGAAGCTGGGGGCGTTCTGCAGGCGCGGCGGGCCGGCCCAGTCGAGCGCGAAGGCCAGCGCCGACCAGGGGGCCACCGGGGCCAGCTTCTCCTGGCCCACGTAGTGGTTGAGCCCGCCCCCGTTCTTGCCGATGCAGCCGCAGAGGACCAGGCCGGCGATGGCGGCGCGGTAGGCGTGGTCGCTGTGGTACCACTGGTTCACCCCGGCGCCGATGATCACCGAGCACTTGCCGCCGGTCTTCTCTGCGGTGGTGGCCCACTCCCGGGCGAAGCGGATCACCTCGGCCGCGGAGACGCCGGTGAAGCGCTCCTGCCAGGCCGGGGTGTAGGCCGCGTCGGGGTCCTGGTAGCCGGCCGGGTAGTCGCCGGGCAGGCCGCGGGAGACCCCGTACTGGGCGAAGAGCAGGTCGTAGACCGTCGCCACCTTCACCCGGCCGCGCAGCGTCTCCACCTCGCGGACCGGCACGCCGCGGCGGGCCACCTTGCCGGAGGCGTAGTCGTCGAAGGCCACCTCGGCCACGCCGTCGTTCCCCTCCAGCAGGGAGGGGCGGGCGTCGATCTCGGCGCCGTCGACGCCGTCCTTCATCTCCAGGTTCCACTGCCCCTTCTCGTGCTGCCAGCGGAAGCCGAGGGTGCCGCGGGGCATGCGGGGCGCGTTGGCGGTCCCGTCCCAGACCAGGAACTTGAAGTCGCCGTTCTCGGCGTCCCGGGTGCGGGCCAGCTGGCTGGCCGGCAGCATCCGGCCGGGGCGCAGGCCGTCGGCGTGCGCCTCCAGCTCGACCAGGAAGGGCGCGTCGCTGTAGCGGCGCACGTAGTCGAGGAAGTACGGGGTCCGCTGCTCGTGGTGGAACTCGCGGAGGATGACGTGGTCCACCGCCAGCCAGAAGGCGGCGTCCTGGCCGGCGTGGATGGGGATCCACTGGTCGGCGTACTTGGACGTCATGCTGAAGTCGGGGCTGAGCACCACCAGCTTGGCGCCGTCGTGGCGCGCCTCGGCCGCGAAGTGGACGTCGGGGGTGCGGGTCATCCCCATGTTGGAGCCCATCGAGACGATGAACTTGGAGTGGTACCAGTCGGCGCTCTCGGCCACGTCGGTCTGCTCGCCCCAGACCTCCGGCGAGGCGTTGGGGAGGTCGCAGTACCAGTCGTAGAAGGAGAGGTTGACGCCGCCCAGCAGCTGCAGGAACCGCGACCCGGCCGCGAAGCTGAGCATCGACATGGCCGGGATGGGGCTGAAGCCGATGACCCGGTCGGAGCCATGGCGCTTGACGGTGTGGATGGTGGAGGCGGCCACCAGCTCCAGCACCTCGCCCCAGGAGCTGCGGCGCAGCCCGCCCATGCCGCGGGCCTCCTGGTAGCGGCGGCGCTTCTCGGGGTCGTCCACGATCGAGGCCCAGGCCGCCACCGGGTCGGCGTGGAGGGCGCGGGCCTCGCGCCACAGGTCCATGAGCACGCCGCGCAGGTACGGGTACTTCACGCGCAACGGGCTGTAGAGGTACCAGGAGGCGGAGATGCCGCGCTGGCAGCCGCGCGGCTCGTAGGCGGGCACGTCGCAGGAGATGCGGGGGTAGTCGGTGGCCTGCGTCTCCAGCGCCACCACGCCGTTCTTGACGTGGATGTTCCAGGAGCAGCCGCCGGTGCAGTTCACGCCGTGCGTGCTGCGGACCACCTTGTCGGTCTGGAAGCGGTTCCGGTAGATCTCCTCCCAGCGCCGCTGGTCGGGGTCGAAGATGTCCTTCACCCAGCTCATGGCGAACCTCCAGGCGAGTGGTGTGCGCGGGCCAGCAGCCGGGCCCGGGATGGCGCCTTGCGCCGCCCCCAGGCGACGGCCAGGGCGAGGAAGGCGATGGCCGCGCCGGCCAGGCCGAGGGCCTCGAAGCTCCAGCCGGCGGCCGGCGGCCCCTGCTTCACGGCCTCGACCAGGAAGGCCACCAGGTCGGCCCGCTCCTCGGGGGTCAGCGCCCGCCCCTCGTAGACCGGGGTCATGGAGGGGAAGGGGAGGCTCTCGATCAGGCCGTCGATGGCCTCCGGGTCGAGCCCGGTGAGCCCGGACGACAGCTCCGGGCCGAACGAGGCGGTGAACGCCAGCCCCTGGCCGCCCAGGCCATGGCAGGCCCCGCAGGGGGCGCCGCCGTTCCGGAGGGGGCGTGCGCCGATGAAGAGCTCGCGCCCGGCCTGGGCCGAGCCAGCCGCCAGCGCCGGGGCCGCCGGTGGCGGCGCGGTCGGCTCGTCGGCGGGCTGGGCCGCTGCGATCCCGCTGGTGAGCGCCCACAGGGCAATCCAGACCTTGTTCATGGCGGCCTCCTCACTGCATGGCGCCTTCGACCGGGGACGGAGGGTGCGAACGACGACCCTATTGTGGCAATTGTGGATAGCCTTATCCAGAATGTCAACCACCGTCGTGGATGACGACCTCGCTGGGATCGGCTATGGTTCGCGTCATGTTCTTCTCCGCGTCCACCACCCATGCGCTGCGAGCCGCAGCATGGCTCGCCGCCCACGGCGGCGGCGAAGCCATCCTGGGGCGCGACCTGGCGCGCGAGCTGAAGATCCCCCCCGACTACCTCTCCAAGGTGCTGGCCACGCTGGCGAGGAGCGGCGTGCTGAAGGCCGCTCGCGGCGCCAAGGGTGGTTACCGGCTGGCGCGAGCCCCCGGACGCATCAAGCTGATGCAGGTGGTCGCGCCCTTCGAGGGGAACCGGGTCAGGTCGGCCTGCCTGCTCCGCCCCGACCGCCCGTGCCGCGGCTCGGCGGCCTGCAGCGCCCACGCCTCCTGGGGCGACGTCAACGACGCCTACCGGGAGTTCCTCGACCAGACCACGCTGGCCGACATCCAGGACGACGCCAGGAAGGGAGCGAAACATGGGACTGCCCGTAAACAACGCTGAGAGCACCCTCCCCGCCTCGGAGGCGCTGCGCTTCGGCGAGCTGCTGGCCTACGCGCCGCACGGCATCGCCAGCCGCGTGCTGGCCAAGTCGGGCGGCGGCAACGTCACCCTCTTCGCCTTCGAGCAGGGGCAGGGGCTGACCGAGCACACCTCGCCGTTCGACGCGCTGGTGTTCATCCTCGAGGGCGCCATGACGCTCACCATCGGCGGCGCGGCGGTGAAGGCGCCGGCCGGCAGCGTGACCCGCATGCCGGCGGGGATCCCCCACGGGCTCGAGGCCGGCGAGCGGACCCGGATGCTGCTGGTGATGCTGCGCGAGGCCCGCCCCGCGGCCGCGCCCTAGATGCGGGTGAGCCGGGCCAGCAGCGCCCGGGCCGGCGGCCGGCCTCGGCGCTCGAAGCCGGCCGGCCGCACCTCCATGGTGGCGAAGAGGCTGCGGAAGGCGTCGCGGATCTCCTGCTCGTCGATGCGGCGGGGGCCCGGGCCGGGCGGCTCCTCGGTGGAGAAGCAGAGGATGAAGAGGTCCGAGCCGGGGGCGGTCACCTCGACCAGCGACTCGGCGTAGCGGCGCCGATCGCCGTCGGCGAGGACGTGGAAGAGGCCCACGTCGATGACGGTCTCGAAGCTCTTGCGCAGCCGGTCCAGCGCCAGCGCGTCCCAGGCGTGGAACTGCACCGGCAGGCCGCGCGCGGCCGCCTTCTGGCGGGCCAGCTCGATGGCGGTGGGCGAGCCGTCGAGGCCGAAGACCGCGTGGCCCCGGGCCGCGAGGAAGAGGGCGTTCTCCCCGGTGCCGCAGCCGATGTCGAGGACCGAGCCGGCGATGAGACCGGCCTCGGCCAGCCGGACCACCTCCGGCTGCGGCCCGCCGATGTCCCACGGGGCGTCGCCGCTCCGGTAGCTGGCCTCGAAGTCGCGCGGCGGCTGGTCGCCCATGGCGTCCTACTTGCCCGGGTCACGGCCGGCGCGCAAGACTGGCGGCGTGACCTTCACGCCGGCCTTCATGAACGACCTCGAGCGGTTCCGCGCCGAGCTGGCGGCGGTGAGGTCCCCGGCGGACTGGCACCGGTTCAAGGCCGCCTGGTTCGCCGACCAGCCCTGGCCCCGCCGGGGGGCCGACGCCGAGGCGATCCCACGCCCCCCGCTGGTCCACGCCGGGCGGACCTTCCAGCGCGGGGCCCTCCCCGACCAGCTGGCGCCGGAGGCGCGCTACCAGTACTTCGCGGCGCTGGCCCACGGCTTCTCGGCGCTGTTCCCCCCGGCCGAGCGCCCCGGGGCCCCGGGCGTGGCGATCCGCTGGAGCTGCCCGGCCTGCCTGCTCCACAGCGACGAGCCGGGCCCGCCGGACTGCCCCGAGTGCGGCCGGCCCCTCATCGCCATGCGCCACGCGCCGCCGCCGTGAGGGACGTCCCGTCGCGCGGGTTGGACGCGGCGTCGGGCGGGTGGCCGGGGGGTGAACGGCGCCGCATCGGCGGCTGGGATCCCGGCGGGCAGGCGCGTACGCTGTGGGCATGAAGCTCGTCGCCATGGTCCGGGCGCCCCTGCGAGCCGATGAGGCCACGGCGGCCTTCGCCGCCGCCTCCGGGCTCACGCTCGCGGAGAGCCGGATGCGCCTGGCGCCCGAGCCCCCGGCGCTGCTGGCCCGGCTCGAGGCCGGCCCGGCGGAGGCACTGGTCGCGTCGCTGCGGAAGGCCGGGCTCGCCGCCCTGGCGGTCGACGCCGACGTCCCCACCGACGCCGACCGCACCGTCGCGCTCCGGGTCGCCTTCGACCCGCAGGGCGTCACCTTCACGCCCCGGTCCGGGGAGGCCATGTCGCTGGCCTGGTCCGACGTGCTGGCCGTGCTGCGCGGGTCGCGCGAGTCGAGCCTGGAGGCGGAGCACCGCGAGAGGTCGAAGACCCTGTCCCTCGGCATGGCGGTCGCCACCGGCGGCCTCGTCGTGACGCGCACCTCAACGAAGACGGTCCACTCCTCCGACACCTCCTTCCAGCAGGTGATCCTCGTCTACGCGCGGGACGGGCGGGCGGCGGCGCTGGTCGAGGGCCAGGTCGACTTCTCCTGCCTGGGCCCCGAGCTCCAGCCGGCCAGCACCGCCAACATGGCCACGCTGGGCCGCCGGCTCCGGGAGCGGGCCACGGGGGCCTTCTTCGACGACGCCCTGCTCCGGCTGGGGCGGCGGCCCCTGCCGTTCGTGGCCGGCCACGAGAACCGCTCCGCCACCTCGAGCTCGGTGGTGGTCCGGCGCAACACGGCGGCGTCGCTCGACGTCCTCGCCGAGGTGCTACGGCAGGCGGTCTCGCAGGGGCTGCTCCCGTAGCCGTCCCCGGAAGGCCACGGGCGTCGTCGCGGGTGGCGGCCAGCCACTCCCCCCTGGGCGCGCGTCGCGGCAGGCCGGTCCCGGGAAGCGACGCCGCGGGTGAGGGAAGGCCTCCCTCCTGTGGTGGAGCGACCTCGTGACGCTGGGGACGAAGCCCCGTGATCGCGCCCTGTTGGTCGAGAGACCCTCGTGGGTCGCACCAGGTCCACCCGCTCCGCGCCATCCTCCGCCCCGGGATCGTCGGGGGCGGTCGCGCCGGGTCGTCCGGCACCGCACCACCGGAGGACGCCCCACCGGGGAGGACACCATGAACGTGAACCGCTTCGCCGCGATGCTGCTCGCCGTGGTCCCGGCGCTGGGGCTGGCCCCGTCGCCGGCCGTGGCCTGGAACTCCGTGTCTCACGCCTGGATCGCCCGCGAGCTGCACCGGTCGGCGGGCCACGTCACGCCGGCCGATCCCAACCGGCTCTACGGCGCCGCGGCGCCGGACCTCTTCCAGTCCCACTTCACGCCGCCCTGGGACCAGCTGCAGGCGCTGCTGCACGACCCCGACACCGCGGTGCTGCTGGAGGCGTGGGGGGCCGCCGAGGCCCCCGCCGAGCGCGCCTTCGCCTTCGGCATGCTCTCCCACGGCAACGGCTGGGGCGCCGACGCCACCGCCCACCTGGCCGCCCGGACCATCGGTCACGACGAGGGCTACGTCATCGCCAAGGCCATGGCGCTGGCCCCGCAGATGGCCCCGGTGCTGGCCCAGGCCGGCATGGTGCTGCCGGACGACGTGCTCCTGCTGGTCTGCCACATCCTGGTGGAGCAGGGCGTGGACCTCCAGCTCGTCGCCGACGACCCCACCATCGCACCGGCCCTGCTCGAGGGCGCCTCCGTCCGCGATGACGCCATCCCCGACTTCCTGGCCGAGGCCTGGGCCGGGCGCTTCGCCGCCATGGTGGGGAGCGAGGCCGAGGCCGCCGCCTTCATCCTGGCCGCCGAGGCCGAGTTCCGCTGGAGCACGGCGGCGTACGCCTGGGCGCTGACCCAGCCGGAGGGCCGGGCGCTGGTGGTGGCGGGCATCGGGAACCAGGCCGAGGAGTTCCTCGGGCTGCCGCCCGGCACGGGGGCCGCGCTGGCCCCGCTCATCGACTACGGCCTCACCCGCGCCATGGCGCTGACCGCCCGCGACTGGAAGCGGGAGCTCCGGGCCACGGCCGGCTGGGTGAACGGGGAGCTCGCCCTCCACCGCATCCAGCCGTGGGAGCCTCCCCGCTGGACCGCCCCCAGGTGACGGCCTCCCGACGGGGGTCGGGCCGCGGCCGGGCCGGGCGCCGGTGGTTCCGGCCCCGGGCCACCGCCTCGCCCGCACCCTACTCCCCGACGGGCGCCTCGAGCCGGTACACCACGGCCAGGGCGTCGCGGTAGACCTCCCGCGAGGGCGGCCGCTGCAGCTCCGGATAGCCGCCGGCCCGGCTGGCGCGCAGCACCAGGTAGCGCGCCTGGAAGGTCTCCGCCAGCAGGTGGGGATCGAGCGGGACGTCGCGCGCGGCGCGTCCGCTCCAGCAGCATGGCCCGCTCCGGGTCGAAGCGGAGGCTGAAGATGGGGTCGAGGCCCCACAGGTAGTGCTGGCGGGGCGCCGAGTAGAAGAGGTCGGGGAAGTCGTCCCAGTAGAGGTTGACGACGGTCTCGCCGGGGGCCAGGTGGCGCGCCATCCAGGCCCCGGCGCCGTCGAAGAAGCGCGGTGGCGCCGCCCTGGACTGGTAGTAAACGTAGAAGGTCATCGAGCGGGCGTGGAAGCCGGCCAGCAGGCCGAGCGCCGCCATCGCCCCGGCCCAGCGCCGCCAGCGGGCCCGGCCAAGCCAGGCCTGGACGGCCCCCTCCTCGCGCAGCAGGTCGCGCGCCACCAGGCCGGCGGCCACCGCCAGCAGCAGCACCAGGTACTCGACGAAGCGGGCCGAGGCCGCGGTCATGGCCAGCCAGAAGGCTGCGGCCGCCAGCAGGCCGGTGGCCTGGGCCGAGAGCCGCCGCCAGCGCGCCGCCGCCACCAGCGCCAGCACCGGGACGCCGATGACGATGGCCGGGTAGATGTCGAAGAAGACCGGCAGCGGGTACGGGTAGATCTCGTTGCCCAGCTCGAAGCCGGACCGCCCCGCCCCGGCCAGGCCGACGCGGAAGATCTGCACCAGGGTGAAGAAGGTCTCGAGCGTCAGCGGCGAGTAGGGGTGCACCACCAGCCCGAGCACCGCCCCGGCCCCGGACGCCACCACCGAGCGCCAGTCGAGCCCGCCCTTCCCGAGCCAGGCGCCCACCGCGAACGGGGCCGCGGTGAGCACCAGGACGAAGGGCACCGTGTAGCACCAGGCGTAGGCGAAGCCGAGCAGCAGCAGCCCGCGCCACCGCCGCTGCAGGAGCAGGTGCACGCCGACCAGCAGCAGCAGCATGCTCAGGACGTGGGAGCGGATCATGCCGAGCCGGGCCAGGAAGAGGCCGCCCGAGGCCAGCGGCAGGGCCGCGAAGAAGGCCGGCCACGGGACCCGGTGGGCCCGCAGGACGAGGTACAGCGCCGCCACCACCGCCACCGCCAGCAGCACCGAGAAGATCCGGGCGCCGAGGATGGGCTCCGGCCCGAGCTGCGCCAGCGGGGCCATGGCCAGGTGGTAGAGGACCTCCTTGTCGCAGTAGCCCTCCTTCCAGGTGCTCAGCTGGGTCCACGGGAACTCGCGGGAGAGCCCGCGCTCCGGCAGGAGCTGCGCCAGCCGCGCGTGGTAGTAGCCGTCACGCTCGAAGAGGCCGTCCTGCAGCAGGGCGGTGGCGGCATAGAGGCCGAGCACGTAGAGCAGCAGCGCGGCGGGGGCGGCCGAGCGGGCCAGGCGGGTGGGCGTCATGGCGCGTCCTACCCGGCCTCCAGCAGGTCGTCGGACAGCGCGCTGAGCCGCTCCCCGCCCCCCTCGCCCACCGCCCAGGTGTTCTCGATGCCGACCGCCCCCTGGCCGGGGAAGACGAACTTGGGCTCGATGGCGAAGGTCATGCCGGGGCGCAGCGGCGCGTCGAAGCCCGGCGCCAGCACCGGCACCTCGTCGAGCTCCAGGCCGACCCCGTGCCCGACGAAGCGGGCCTGGCTGCCCGGCGGCCCCATGAAGCGGTCGCCGAGGCCGGCCTCGTCGGCGCGCTGCCTCGCCAGCGCGTAGAGCCGGCTGGGCACGGCGCCGGGCCTGAGGCCGGCCGCGACCTCGTCCTGGATGGCGCGCGCCACGTCGAAGGCGCGCCGCAGCTCGGGCGCCAGCCGGCCGCAGACGGCGATGCGGGTCATGTCGGTGAGGTAGCCGCCCAGGTTGGCGGTGTAGTCGAGGAGCACCGGCGCGTCCCGTCCGATGGGCTCCAGCGAGGCCCCCAGCGGCGAGGAGGCCGAGAGGCCGCGCCCGGTGACCGGCCCGTCGAAGTAGCTGGGCGCGGTGGCGGAGGGGCCGGCCAGGGCCAGCCCCATGAAGAACTCCTGGTTGAAGCCGCGCACCCGCGGGCTCCCCTCGTTGCCGGCCCGGCGCAGCCGCGCCTCGAGCTCGGCGGAGACGTCCACCTCGCGCAGCCCGGGGCGGAGCCAGGTCGGCACGTCGCCGAGCACGCCGGCCAGCAGGCCGGCCGTGGCGCGCATCCGCTCCAGCTCCCAGGGCGACTTCTCGCTGCGCAGCTCGCGGATCACCATGGAGACGTCGGTCCACTCCGCGCCCGGGAGCGCCCGGCTCCAGAACTGCTGCACCGCCACCGGCACCACGTCGAGCGTGAGGCCGAGGCGGCGGGCCCCGCCGAGGACGCCGGCCAGCTCCCGGGAGGGCGGGAAGGCCATGACCCGGCCGAGCGGGCTCTCGGCCCGCGCCCGCTCCAGGCTCTTGCGCACCAGCAGCGCCGGCTCGCCCTCGACCGGCACCCAGAGGGCCGCGTTCTGCCGGGTGCCGGTGAGCCAGAGGACGTCGACGGCCTGCAGGATCAGCGCCCCCTCCAGCCCGGCGGCAGCGAGGGCCTGGCGGAGGGACGCGGCGCGGCGGGTGCACTCGGCGGCGGGGGTCATGGCCCGATCCGTACCACGGACCGGCGCCCTTCCGGCCAGCCGGCGCGCCTCGTACCCCTCCCCGGTCCCGGGTCGGGGGCAGCGCCTAGAGGCCGTTGCGGACGCAGTCGTAGGTGAGCGCCACCGGGGCCGTGGTCTCCACCACCTCGAAGTCGGCCGCGGTGACGGCGAAGAGCGAGTGGGAGTCGAGCCCGACGTCGCTCCACTTCCTGGCGGTGAACCGATCGTCGCGCGCGGTGAGGGCGATGTTCCCGCCATCGGCGAGGATCATCCCGTACTTCTGCAGCGCCCGGGCCACCACCTGGGCCGCCGGGGAGAGCGACGACACGGCGAAGCTGGCCTTGAGCCGCAACCGGCTGCCGTAGGGCAGCGCGTCGGCGGCCCCGCTAGGCGATCCGGCGTGGGTGGCCGGCGCCACGTAGACGCCGGCGCGGATCCTCGGGTTGGGGAGGATGAAGCGGATGGCGTGGTCGATGGACCCGGCGGCCACCTCGTCGGCGGAGAAGAGCAGCGGCGCGATGGGGAGCCCGGCGGCGTCGGCGCTGGTGCACTGCTGGCCGCGCAGGTCGGCCGGGTAGGTCCGCGACAGGTCCCAGACCACCGTGCAGGTGGAGGCCAGCCGGGTCGGGCCGAGCAGGTCCGCCTGGTAGGTCTCGTAGAGCTTCCCGGCGACGCGGTCGACCACCAGCAGGTGGCAGTCGCCGCCGGAGGTGCAGCTGTAGCCCGCCTCGCCCTCGATGGCGCCGCCGGTGGGGAGCGGGACCCTGGCCGGGGTGTCGCAGTCCGGGCTGTAGTAGCCGCTGGACGGGACCAGGTCGACCTGCGGCGTCGCGGCGCCGGCCTCGAGCACCGTGAAGGAGAAGTCGATCTGGAAGTTCCCGGTCCCGAAGCCGCCGTCGGCCACCAGCCGCGCGATCATGGCCGCCGACTGCGGGTGGAGCGGGGCGGTGGCCACCGGCGTGGTCCAGGCGTTGGGCGCCGAGAAGATCTGGCCGGAGCCGGCGCCGGGCGAGGTGGGGGCCGGGCTGCCGCCGCCGCAGGCCGAGAGCAGGAGCGCCAGCGAGACGGACAGGGACGAGCGGGTTCGCATCCGGACCACCTAAGCGGCGGCGGGCCCGCCCGCAAGGCGCCTCCCGCCCTACACCGTCTCCAGGGCCCGCTCCAGGTCGTCGGCCAGGTCGGCCGGGTCCTCCAGCCCCACCGAGAGCCGGATCATGGCCTGCCCGAAGCCGGCCTTGAGCTTCTCCTCCGCCGTCATGTCGGCGTGGGTCATCGACCAGGGGTGCTCGACCAGCGTCTCGATGCCGCCCAGGCTCACCGCCAGCCGCATGTGCCGGACCGCGTCCAGCACCCGGTAGGCCTCGGCCTCCCCGCCCTGCACGTCGAAGCTCACCAGGCTGCCGGCCCCGCTGCACTGCTGCTTCCAGAGCGCCACCTGCCGCTCGCCCATCTCCGGCAGCCCCGGGTAGTAGACGCGCCTCACCTTGGGGTGCTTCCGCAGCAGCTCCACCAGGCGCACCGTGTTGTCCTGCTGCTTCTCCATGCGGAGCTGCAGCGTGCCCAGCGAGCGGTGGATGAGCCAGGCGGTGTCGGGGTCCGACATCGAGCCGAGGATGGTCCGCGTGGCGCGGACCTGGTTGACGATCGCGGCCGCCCCCATGGCCAGCCCGGCCACCAGGTCGGAGTGGCCGCCGAAGAACTTGGTGGCGGAGTAGAGCACCACGTCGGCGCCGTGGCGGAGCGGCTGCGAGAAGATGGGGCCGAGGAAGGTGTTGTCGACCAGCACCAGCACCGGCCGCCCCGGCGTGGAGAGGCGGTCGGCCACGCGCCGCGCCGCCGGCACGTCGCACAGCTCCATGGTCGGGTTGGCGGGCGACTCCAGGTAGATGATGCGGGTGCCGGGGTGGGCGTCCGCCAGCGCGGCCAGCTCCGCCTCCCCGGCGCGGGCCGGGAAGGGCACCGAGCGGATCCCGAAGCCCGGCAGCAGCTTGCGGAAGAGGTACTCGGTGCCGCCGTAGATGGGGTCGGAGAAGAGCACGGTGTCGCCGGGCCGCAGCAGCGTCAGGCAGGTGCTGGAGATGGCCCCCATGCCGGAGGAGAAGAGCGCCGCCGCCTCGGCGCCGTCCCAGGCCGTGACCCGGTCCTCGAGGATCTCGCTGTTGGGGTTGTTGACCCGGGTGTAGATGAGGGCCGGGCTCTCCCCCTGCTCGCGCTGGCGCAGCCCGTAGGCCAGCTCGAAGGCCCGCTTGCCGTCGACGGCCCGCTTGAAGATGAAGGTGGAGGTGCGGAACACCGGCGGCACCGCCGCCCCCTCCGAGCGCTGCGGGTCGTAGCCCTTCTCGAAGATGAGCGTCTGCGGCGACGGCGTGCGGCGTTCGGACATGGCGGGCCTCCCCCGGGCCACCTCATCCTGCGGCCGGGGCGCCGGGCGCGAAAGGCCCGCGTCGGGGGGCGCGACGATTCCTCCGCGTGAACGGAACCGTCCGCCCGGGCGGCGAGCGCGGCGGCGCCTCCGCCGGGGCGGCGGAGGGGGCGCTCCTACGGCTCCAGCACGGTGCCGGCGCTCCCCGGCTCCAGCACGGCGCGGGCCAGGTCGCCGGGGGCGAGCTTGCCGATGATCACCACGCTCCGCGCGCCGCCGGCGAGGATGGCGAACGACTCCTCCAGCTTGGGGATCATGCCGCCGGAGATGGTGCCGTCCGCCACCAGCCGCTCGAACTCGCCCCGGCCGATGCGCGGCAGGCGGCTGGACGGGTCCTTCAGGTCGCGCAGCACGCCGGGCGTCGAGGTGACCAGCACCAGCGCGTCGGCCCTGAGCGCCCCGGCCAGCTGGCTGGCCACCGTGTCGCCGTTGATGTTGAGCACCTGGCCGCGGGCGTCGCAGCCGAGGCAGGCGATGACCGGGACGTAGCGCCGCTCGAAGAGGTCGCCGAGCAGGGCCAGGTTGAAGCCGGTGACGTCGCCGACCAGGCCGAGATCGACCGGGTCCGGCCCCGCCCCCTGCATCACCCGCGGCGGGCGGCGGGTGGCCTGCACCATGTGGCCCGAGGCCCCGTGCAGGCCCACCGGCATCACGCCGCGCGCCAGCAGGCGGGCGCAGAGGTCGACGTTGAGCTGGCCGGCCAGCACCTGCTTCATCACGTCCAGGGTGGGCAGGTCGGTGTAGCGCCGGCCGGCGATCATCCGCGTCTCCAGCCCCAGCCGCTGCTGCAGCGCGCTGGCCTGCGGCCCGCCGCCGTGCACGATCACCACCCGGTGCCAGCCCGCCACCAGGGTGCGCAGGTCGTCGGCGACGAGGTCCAGCTCGGGCGACTGGACGATCTCCCCGCCCAGCTTGATGACGATGGTCTTCATGGCGGCCAGGGCCCCGGGTCGGAGAGCGAGGCCCGCTCGTCGAGCCCGAGCATGAGGTTCATGTTCTGGATGGCCTGGCCGGCGCCACCCTTGACGAGGTTGTCGAGCGCGCCGAAGAGCGTCACCGTCCGCACGCCGCCCTGCGCGGCGCCGGCGGCCACGCCCACCTCCGCGTAGTTGGAGCCGGAGACCGCCGCCACCTCCGGCAGCCGCTGGCGCGGCACCCGCACGAACGGCTCGCCGGCCCAGGCCTCGCGGTAGAGGGCGTCGAGCCGCTCCTGCGTCCAGGCCTCGGGCAGCTCGACGAAGGCGGTGACGAGGATGCCGCGCGCCAGCGGGGCCGAGACCGGCACGAAGCGCAGCTGCAGGTCGCGCGCCCCGGCCTGCGCCAGCGTCTCGGTCACCTCGGGCACGTGCTGGTGCTCCAGCGGCTTGTAGGCCTTCAGGTTGCCGGCGCGGACGGGGTGGTGCGTGCCGGCCGAGGGGGCCACGCCCGAGCCGGACGAGCCGGTGATCCCCTGCACGTGGACCACGCCGGCGAGCAGCCCGGCGCGGGCCAGCGGCAGGAGCGCCAGCTCCATGGTGGTGGCGAAGCAGCCGGGCGAGGCCACGAAGCGGGCGTCGCGCAGCCGCTCCCGGTTCAGCTCGGGCAGGCCGTAGACGAAGTCGGCCAGCCGCTCGGGGCACGGGTGCGGGTGCCGGTACCAGCGCTCGTAGGCCTTCACGTCCTTGAGCCGGAAGTCGCCGCTCATGTCGACGACCTTGAGGCCGGGGAGCGCCGCCAGCTCCGGCACCCGGGTCGCCGCCACGGTGTGCGGCAGTCCCAGCAGCACCACGTCGACGTCGCGCGCCGCCTCCGCCGGCGGGATCCCCTCGAAGCGGAGCTCGGTCAGCTGCTCCAGCGCCGGATCGGCCGCCGAGAGCGGCTGCCCCACGAAGTCGATCGAGGCCACCCGCACCAGCTCGACGTCGGGGTGGATGAGGAGCCGCCGGATCATCTCGGCCCCGCCGTAGCCGGAGCCGCCGATCACCGCGGCCCGGTAGCGCTTGCCCGTGGCCATGGAAGGCACTTATACCGGACCACGCCATGCAGGGCACCTTCGCGTCCGTCGCGCAGTCACTCACCTGGCTCGACCAGCAGCGCGGGGCGCTGGAGGGGCTGGTGGCGGAGCTGGTCTGCCTCGACTCCCACACCGGCGACGCGGCCGGGGTCGGGCGGGTGGTGGAGGTGCTGGAGGCGGAGCTGGGCGCGATGGGGCTCGCCACCGAGCGGATCGACGCGCCGCCCTTCGGCCCGCACCTGGCCTTCCGCGGCCCGGCCGCCGGCGCGCCGACCTTCCTGGTCGGCCACACCGACACCGTCTTCCCCCCCGGCAGCTTCTCCGGCTGGCGGGTGGAGGGCGGCCACGGCCACGGCCCCGGCGCCTTCGACATGAAGGGCGGCCTGGCGGTGATGCTCTTCGGCCTGGCCGCGGCCCACCGCGCCGGGCTGCTGGACCGGGTGCCGCTGGCCGGCCTGCTGGTCTCCGACGAGGAGGTGGGGTCGCCGTCGTCGCAGCCGCACCTGCGGCGGCTGGCCGCCGGGGCCCGGGCGGCGCTGGTCTTCGAGTCGGGGCGGGCCGGCGACGTGCTGGTGACGCGGCGCAAGGGGACGGCGGCGGTGCGGGTGGTGGCCCACGGCGTGGCCGCCCACGCCGGCAACGAGCACGAGAAGGGGAAGAACGCCATCTGGGCGCTGGCCCGCTTCGTCGACCTGGCGCAGCGGCTCACCGACCGCGAGCGCGGCCTGACCGTCAGCGTCGGCACCATCCGCGGCGGCACCAGCAAGAACACCGTCCCGGAGCGGGCCGAGTGCGAGGTGGACCTGCGCTTCCTCTCCGGCGCCGACGGCGAGCGGCTGGTCGAGGGGCTTCGCCGGGCCTGCGCCGAGGCGGCGGTGGAGGGGACCCGCCTCGAGCTCGAGGCCACCTCGTGGCGCACGCCGCTGGAGCGCACCGCGGCCTCGGCGGCGCTGGCGGAGGCCTACGGGGCCTGCCAGCGGGAGAGCGGCCTCGGCTCGGGCGAGGCGCCGCTGGTGGGCGGCGGCTCCGACGCCTGCACCACCGGCGCCATCGGCGTCCCCTCCATCGACGGGCTGGGGCCGCGCGGCGCCGCCTACCACACCCGCGAGGAGCGGGTGGAGCTGGCCTCCCTGGTCCCGAAGGCACAGGCCTTCCTGCGCTACCTGGCCGGCCTGGCCGGCTGACGGGAGGCGCCGGGGCCCCTCGCCGGCCCCTCCAGGCCGCGGCAGGCGCGGCATCCGGCCCTCGGCCCGGTTGCCGCACCCTTGCTGGGTCACGGCCATGGCGGGCCCGCACGGACGCCGTGGAGAGGGCTACGCTGTAGGCCAGGGCAGGCGCGAAGGAGGCGCACGCCGTCACGTCTCGCTGCGACGGACGGCGACGAGCCCGGACTGGGAGCGCCATGAAGACCACGGTCAGCGTCATCAAGGCGGACATCGGCTCCATCGGTGGCCACATCTGCCCCTCGGCCGGCGTGCTCGAGACGGTCCGGACGGTGGTCCGCGAGAAGGGCGCGGGTCTCCTGCTGGACTCGCACGTCAGCCACACCGGCGACGACGTGGCCATCCTCATGACCCACGGGAAGGGCGTCGGCGCCGCCGAGATCCACGGGCTGGCCTGGGACGCCTTCGTCGCCGGCACCGCGACGGCGCGCTCGGAGGGGCTCTACGGCGCGGGCCAGGATCTCCTCAAGGACTCCTTCGCCGGGAACGTCACCGGCGCGGGGCCGGCCGTCGCCGAGATGGAGTTCGAGGAGCGCCCCGCCGAGCCGCTGCTCTTCTTCGCCGCCGACAAGACCGATCCCGGCGCCTACAACCTGCCCCTCTACCTCGCCTTCTCCGACCCGATGAACACGCCCGGGCTGATGCTGGTGCCCAACATCGCCAAGGGCTTCCGCTGGCAGGTGATCGACGTCGACTACACGGAAGGTGATCGGGTCATCGAGCTGCAGACCCCCGAGGAGCTCTACCTGCTCGCGGCGCTGCTGCGCGACACCGAGCGGTTCGTCGTCGAGGCCATCTGGTCCCGGGCCACCGGCGACCTGGCCGCCTCGGTCTCCACCTCGCGCCTCCACAACATCGCCGGCAAGTACGTGGGCAAGGACGACCCGGTGATGCTGGTGCGGGCCCAGATGAACTTCCCGGCCACGGGCGAGATCCTGGCACCCTTCCAGGTGGGCCACTTCGTCGCCGGTGGGATGCGCGGATCGCACAACATGCCGATCATGCCGGTGAGGCAGAACTCCACCATCAGCTACTTCGACGGCCCGCCGGTGGTGAGCTGCGCCGCCTTCTCGCTGCACGGCGGGAAGCTCACCGGCCCGGTGGACGCCTTCGACCATCCGTTCTGGGACCGGGTGCGCGCCCACGTCTCCGACAAGGCCGTCGAGATCCGCCGGCAGGGCTTCTTCGGCGCCGCGATGCTCCCCTGGTCGGAGCTCGAGTACACCGGCATCACCCACATCCTCGAGGCGCTCGACGGGCGCTTCCAGGTGCGGCGCGCCCCGCAGGCTGGCTGAGCGCCCCGGCGAGGCAGCGCCCCGGGCCGGCCGGCGTGCGGCAGGCCCCGAGGAGGCCGTGGCGGCGAGGTCGTCCTCACGGCTCGACGCGCGAGCGCCCCCAGCAGGCGAGGACGCGCCGCCCGGCCTCGGCCCGGGCCGCCTCGTCACCGTCGTCCCAGGTGGCCAGGGTGAAGCGGGGGGAGCTGGCCGGCGCCTGGCCGAAGGACGGATCGACCGGCACCCACGCCGTCCCCACCTGCACCTGGGCCCAGGCGTGCCACGACCAGGCCGCCCCCGACCAGGCGACCCCGACCGCGAGCCGACCTCGCCAGCCGGCGGCGCGGGCGCGCCGGAGCCAGGCGGCGGCCTGCTCCCGGCAGTTCGCTCCCTCGGCGCCCGGCGCGGGAAGCCCGGCCGGTGCAGCGCCCGGCGCGCGGTCGCGGCGGACCCCGCAGAAGGCGGCCCCCCGCCCAGGCTCCACGGGCCCGTCCACCTCGACGCCGAAGAGGCGCGGCGGCCGCTCCGGCACCGCGGCGCCGGCGTCGCGCACGAAGCGGGAGCGCTGCCCGGGCAGGACCACCTCCTCGGCGAACCCGTCGGCGCCGGGCCGGACCGACTCCCGGTCGGGCCCCAGCTCGAGCCGCAGCCACCCGCCATCGCGCCACGCGCAGGCCCGGAACGGCGCGCCGCTCAGCTCCTCGGCGGCGTCGACGCAGGCCGGGGCGCCGTCCTCCAGCCGCGCCGCCAGCACCGCCTCCACCAGCAGCGCCGGCACCGCGCCCGGCGGCAGCGCCACCTGGCGCGCCGCGCCGCCCTCGGCGACCCGGGCCGGGCCCACCGCCCGCCCCTCGCCGTCGACCTGCAGCTCCACGCGGCGGTGCAGCAGCCCGCCACCCGCCTCGGCGGGCAGCCGCTGGCTCGAGATCCAGGTCACGGCCCGGCCGGCCGGGTCGGGGCGGAGCTCCAGCGTCACCACGCCGATGGGCTCGCCCCCCAGCTCCATCCGGTAGGAGGCCCGCCCCGCGGGCAGCGCGGCCAGGGCCAGCGCCAGCAGCGCCCCGGCGCCCGTCACCGCCCCCGCCTTCGCTGCCAGAGGGCGCGGAGCATCAAGGCCACCACCACCACGCCGACCAGCGCCCCGGCCAGGCGGGTGTACCGATCCACCAGCATCACCAGCTCGTCGAGGTTGGTGGCGACCACCGCGCCGACGGCCAGCAGCAGGCCGTTCCAGGCCGCCGCCGAGATCCCGCCCAGGAGCATGGCCCGTCCCACCGGGACGCCCGAGGCGCCCGCGGCGAGGAAGAGGAAGCCGCGCACGCCCGGGAAGAAGCGGTTGAGGAGGAGCAGCCAGAAGCCCCAGCGCCGGTAGGCCGCCTCGAACCTGGCCAGCTGGGCCGGGCTGAGGAGGCGGGCCGCCGTGGGGCTGTGCTCCAGCCGGGCGCCGAGCCAGACGCCGACCTGGTGGTCCATCCACGCGCCGACGACGGCCCCCGCGGTGACCGCGCCGTAGACCACCGGCCAGGAGAGCTCGCCGTGGACCGCGTACCAGGCCCCCAGCACCACCAGCAGGTCGCCGGGAAATGGCGGGAAGACGTACTCGACGAAGGCGGCCCCGAAGAGCAGCAGCGGCGCCCAGGGCCCGGTCGCCTCGATGGCGCGTTGCAGCGCGACTGTCACTTCCGCGAGCGACGGCATCGGTGCCCGCCATGCTAACCCGGCTCACCGGGGCGCGTGCTACGGTCGCGCCGCGTGAGCGCACCCCGCATCCGCCTCGCCGTCGCCGCCCTGTGCCTGCTCTGGCTGGCGCTGGGGCTCGCCAACGTGGCCCGCGGGCTCGGGGCGGTCGGCCCCGACTACTGGCGCTGGGCCTTCGAGCACCACAGCTACAGCGACCTGCTCACCCTCTACTCGCCGCGCTACCTGGGCGGCGCCCATCCGGTCCCCTACCTCCAGGACCGGATCGAGTACCCGCCGGTCCTCGGCCTGATCCTCTGGCTGCCGAGCTTCCTGCCGGGCGGGCCGTCCGCCTACCTCGCGGCCTCGGCGCTGTTCCTGGCCGGGTGCCTGGCCCTCGCGCTCTGGTCGCTCTCGCGGCTGCCGGACGCGAGGCCCTGGTGGCTGGCCGCCACGCCGGCGCTGGCCTACTACGCCTTCCTCAACTGGGATCTCCTCCCCGTGGCGCTCATCGCCGCCTCGCTGCTGGCGCTGGACCGCGGCCAGGCCGCCCGCTCGGGCGCGCTGGCCGCGCTGGCCACCGCCGCCAAGCTCTTCCCGGCCGCGCTGGTCCCGGCCACCCTGGGCGCGCTGGGCGCCGGCGGCCGCCCGGCGCTGCGCCGCTGGGCCCTGGCCGCCGCCGGGGTGCTCCTCGCGCTCAACCTGCCGCTGGCGCTCCTCGCCTTCGAAGGCTGGAGCTGGTTCTTCCGCTTCAACGCCGCCCGCGGGGCCGAGAACTCGGTCTGGCACGCCCTGGGCGGCCCGAGCGGCCGCTGGCTCGACCTGGCCTGGCTCGGCCCGGTGGCGATCGCCGGGCTGGCCTCGCTGCTGGGCGCCTGGCGCTGCGCGCGGCGGGGCGGCGACGGCGCCCGCGCGGCCCGGCTCGGCACCGCGCTGGTGCTGGTGGTCTGGATCGCCCTCAACAAGGTCTGGAGCCCGCAGTACGCGCTCTACGGCTTCCTGGCCGGGGCCCTGGTGGCGGCTCCCGGCTGGCTCTTCGCCGCCCTCACCGCCGTCTCCGTGGCCGACTACCACCTCGAGTTCGAGGTGCGGGCTCGCGACTGGGCGCCGTGGTTCGTCGAGACGCTGGTGAAGCCGAGCGAGCTGGTCCGGACCGGGCTCTGGCTGGTGCTGGCCGCCTGGATCGGCGCCGCGCTCTGGCGGGAGGCCCGCCGGCCGCTCAGTAGTCCTTCTGCCACATGAGCGAGGCGCCCCCGGCGCCGGCGTTGCCGTAGCGCGACTCCAGCGTCCAGCGCTGCGTGAGGTGGTACTGCACGCGCACCTCGTCGGTGTTCTCCCCCTTCTCCGGCCGGGCGTCGAAGCGGCGCGTGTAGAGCACGAAGATCCGGTTGGAGAGCTGCTTGCCGGCGGTCACGGCGGTGGTGTCGAGCGTGAGGCTGTCGAGCGGCATCTTCTCGCCGAGCTTCTCCTCGAAGACCCGGTTGGCCACCGCCATGGCCGCCGCCATGCCGGCGTCCTGGGCCGAGAAGGCCGGCGTCGAGGTGGACGCGGTCGACGAGGTGGTCCCGCCCACGGTCGTCTCGGATCGTCCGGTCACGATCAGCATGGCCAGGGAGGCCTCGTCGAGCGGTGGCTCCGAGGTGAGCCGGAGGGTGGGCGAGCGGACGGTGCCCGTGACCGAGGCGTGGACCTTGGTGGTGGCGGTGTCGTAGTCGGCGGCGAGGTCGAGCCCGGTGTCGTCGAGCGGCCCGCCGGTGAAGCCGACGTGGCCCCGCACCACCTTGAAGAGCCGGCCCGCCAGCGGCTCGAAGGAGCCCTGGACGGCGTCGAGGCTGCCGGACACCCGGAGCGGCGACTCGGTCACGTCCCAGGTCGAGTCGGTCCGCAGCTCGACGTGGACGCGCGGCTGCTCGCTCTTGACGAAGAAGGACTGGCTGCGTACCCGGATGGTCACCGCCAGCGCCGGCTCGCCCCGCCGTCCCGCCCCCGGCGCGCCCGCGGGGCCGCCCTCCGGCCCGGCCTCCCCGTCGGGCGCCGCCGGCTCCCCGCCGATGACGATGTCGGGCCGATCCTCGAGCGGCTGCAGCGCGCGCGGCGACTTGCGCGGGAGCCGGATGGCGCCGCCCTCGGCCACCGTCACCTCCAACTCGGCCCGCCGCTCGTGGAGGCGCCCGCCCAGCGTGGCCCGGGCGTCGATGGTGGCGACGTTCATGCCGGCGCGGGCGAAGCTGAAGTCGGTGATGGTGAGCGAGCCCGTGAGCCTGGCCTCGGCGGCGTCGAGCCCCTCCACCGCCACCCACCCCTCCACCCGGCCGTCGCCGCGGCGGATGGTGAGGTGGTCGAGGCGCGCCGCCTGCCGATCGAGCGTGGCCTCGAAGCCGAGGCCGGTGAAGGTCCCCCAGCTGGGCAGCGTCACCGTCCCGCCGGCCAGGGCCGCGGTGCCCGCCACCCGTGGGGCCCGCGGGCTGCCGGTCACGGTGAGGGAGGTCTCCACCTTCCCGGAGGCGCCCCGCAGCACCCCCGGCAGGAAGGGCGGCAGGAACCCGAGGTCCAGGTGGCGCCCCTCGACCGCCAGCCGGAGCGGCGCCACCTGCAGCTCGTCCGCCGTGGCCTGGATTCCCGGCACGGCGCCCAGCGTGCCGTCGATCCTGAGGGTGCCACCGTCCTCAGGCGCCAGCGTCAGGTCGATCCGGCTCTCGCCGTCGCCGGTCCTGGCCGTCCCCTTCAGGTCTCCGAGCGGCAGCCCGCCCAGCGTCAGCCCGCTGGCGTCGAGGGCCAGGGTGGCCCGCGGCGCGGCCAGCGTCCCGTCGCCGTCCAGCCTCGCCGTCGCCGTCCCCGCCACCGACCACCGCTTCCCGGGCTCACCGGGGATCGACAGCCGGGAGAGCTCCGCGTGGAGCTCGACCGGGGCCCGCCGCTGCACCTCGCGGTTGCCCAGCTGCTCGACCGGCGCCGCGACCGAGGCGACCAGCCTCAGCGCGGGCGCACCGCCGCTGGCGAGCTGCGCGGTCAGGGCGGTGCGGGCCTGCTCCAGCGCCAGCGAGACGCGGCCGTCCAGGGCGGGGTAGCCGGCCAGCGCCACGCCGGCCAGCTCGACCGTGACCGTGCCCTGCGGCGACGCCGGCGTCCCCAGGAGCGACGCTTCCCCGCCGACCCGGCCGTGGAGGCCGGCCGGGAGCCCCGCCGTCCCGGCCAGCGAGCCGAGCTCGGTGTCCGGCACCTGGAGCCGGCCGGACCAGGCTGCGTCGGCCAGCCGGCCCAGGGTCCGGCCCGGGTGGGCGAGCAGCGCGCCCCGGTCGAACGGCAGCTCGACGGTGGCCCGGGCCTGCTCGGCGCCTGCGCGCGTCAGCACCGCCGCGGCGCGCAGCGTGGGGCCGGTCCCCTCCAGCGTGGCGGTGAGCGCGAGCGGCGCAACGTCGGCCCATGATCCCTCGATGACCGCCGCCCGGGCGTCGAGCCGCGGCGCGCTCGCCGAGCCGGCCAGCGTGAGCTCGCCGGAGAGGCGGCCATCCATCGACAGGCCCACCTGGAGCGCGTGCAGCATCGGCTGGACCGCCCAGCCGCTGAAGGCGACCCGGCCCGCCACCGGCGCGCCGGGGGCGGCGCCACCGATGGGCCAGGGCAGGTCGGCCGAGAGGTCGAGCGTCCCGCCCGTGGCGCGGTGGAGGTCGGCCTCCACGGTGGCCCGTCCGGTCTGGCGGCGCCACGCCAGCCCGGCCTTCAGCCCCAGCCCGCCGAGCGAGGCCAGTGCCCCCTCGGCGACCTCGACCTGCGCCTCCAGGGTCCGGCGCGCCGCAGACCCGGACACCTCGAGCGTCCCGCCGGCTCGTCCCTCCAGCCCGAGCGACGCGGGCACCAGCACGCGCGGCAGGTGGGACAGCTCCAGCCCGCTCACCTCCAGGCGGGCCAGGGCCGTGCCATCGGCCTGGAGCCCCCCGGAGACCACCAGCCGCTGCGCCCCGGACCTCAGCTCGGCCCGGTCCACCTGCAGCGGGTCGAAGGTCAGGGTGGCCGGCGAGGCCAGGGTCCAGGCCTGTCCGGCCAGCCCGACCTCCAGCGTCCCGAGCAGCGCCCGCCGCCAGTCCGGCGTGAGGGTGGCGCCGCTGCTGACCGAGACGGTGGCGCCGTCGAGCGGGCCGAGCGCGGCCGAGGCCGCCAGCTCCACCGCGTTGCCGGAGAGCTTCAGCTCGGCCCGCCCGTCGGTGAGCGGGACCTCGGCCACCGCGCCGCTCGGCACCCGGAGCGCCAGGCCCACCTCCGGCGCGGCCGCCGTGCCGGCCAGCGCCAGGCTGGCCTGGGCCTGCCCGGAGAGCGCCGGGAGCGTCAGGCCCAGCAGCGCCGCCACCGCCGGCCCGGCCGCCCCCAGGTCGGAGGCCTCGAGCCGGAGCGCGCCGCCCAGGGCGCCGGCGTCGCGCCAGCGCCCCTCGCCCTCGAGGTGGAGGCCGGGGAGCGCGACGTCGAGCCGATCGACGGTGAGGTGGCCGCGGCTGAACGGGCCCGGCGCCGGGACGGGCCAGGCCAGCGCCCCGCGCCCCGCCACGGTGATCCGTCCCCGCGGCGCGCGGGAGAGCAGGCGGGAGGGGTCGAGCTCCGCCAGCGCCGCGTCGAAGCCGATGGTGCGCGGCGCGCCGCCCCCGAGCTTGAGCGCCAGCGCCGCGCGGCCACCGCCGCGAGCGCCGCCGGGCCTTCCGCCCGGCGCGTCCAGCTCGACGGAGGCGGTGAGGCGCCGTCCGTCCGACTCCGCGTAGAGGCGCCCCTCGAGGTCGCCGGCCACGGACTGGCGGCCCGCCACCGCCGCGAGGTCCCGCTGCGACAGGGCCACCCGCGTCGCCGCCGCACGGAAGGTCTGCCGCGCCCAGTCCCACTCGCCGATGGCCTCCAGCCGGCTGCTGTCGGCTCCGAGCGCGAGCCGCTGCACGGTGAGGCGGGTCCCCTCGATCCTGGCCCCGAGGTCGATGGCCAGCGGCCCCTGCAGCGGCGCCGCCAGCGTCCCGGTCAGCTCCAGGCCGGCGGCGATCCCGGCCGATCCGAGCCGCCCCGCCCCGTCCAGGCGGAGTCCGCTCACCTCGAGCCAGGTCCGCTCCCCGGCGCCGCGCCAGGCCACGGCCCCGTCGCGCAGCCGGAGCCGGGTCACCCGGAAGGTCCAGCCGCGCCAGGGATCGCCGGTCGCGGCCTCCGGCCCGGCCACGGCCGGCGGGCCTGCGGGGGCGAAGGCGTCGGCGATGGTCAGCCGGCCCCGGGCCCCGGGCTCGAGGATCACCTCGGGCTGGTCCAGCTCCAGCTCGACGCCCACCAGCCGCCGCGCCAGCGCGCTCAGCTCGAGGCGAGCCCGGGCCCGGGCCACCCGGATGACCCGGTGGCCGTCCGGGTCGACCAGCTCGAGCTCGCGCAGCTCGATGTCGCCGCCCGGCTCCACCGTCACGCCGCCGAGCGTGAACCGGCCGGCCACCACGCCCTCGAGCGCGCCGGCCAGCCGGCCGGCCACCCACCGCGAGCCGGGGCCGGTCGAGGCCAGCAGCCCGGCGGCGGCCAGGGTCACGCCGAAGGCGGCCGTGACCCCGAGCAGGGCAAGGCCCGCGGCGCGCAGGAGCCGGCCGAGCCGACGCATGGTCAGTAGGCCTCGCCCAGGGTGAGGTGGAAGGCCACCAGCGGCTCGCGATGGCCGGAGCTGCCGGGGACGGTGGGGAAGCGCTCCTCGAAGGGGATGCCGGGCCGGAAGTCGGTGGGCAGCCGGAAGCCGATGTCGACGCGGACCGGGCCGAACGGGGTCCGGTAGCGGATGCCGAGGCCGGCCGTCGGCTGCAGGAGCGAGGGATCGAGCACCTGCTGCCACTTCCTGGCCTCGCCGGAGGCCTCGGAGACGTTGCCGACGTCGACGAAGACCACCCCTCCCAGCGCGCCGCGCAGCTGCTGGCGCAGCTCGAGGGAGGCTTCCAGCACGCCGTTGCCGCCGGTCGGCACCCAGTCGCCGTCCTGCAGGACCATGGGCGAGAGGCGCTGCACCCCGTAGCCGCGGACCGAGTTGGCGCCACCGGAGGTGAAGAGGGCGACGATGGAGGCGGGCCCGGTCTCGTTGAGGGGCACCAGGCTGCCCAGGCGGATGCGGCCGGCCAGGACGGTCTGCCAGCCGAGCGGGACGTAGAAGCTGGCCTCGGGCGACACGCGGAGGTAGTCGTAGCCGTTCGAGCCGATGCGGAACCCCTCCTGCAGCGTCAGCGCCAGCGCCACCCCGCTGCGGGTGTTGACCGGATCGTCGCGACCGTCCCAGGCGATCCGCTCCTCGAAGTAGGAGAGCAGGCAGATCCGGCTGGCGTTGCAGGCCTGGAGCTGCGGCGGGGTCGAGCCGTCGGCCGGGTTGAAGCCGGGGTCGACCCAGTAGTTCTCGAGGTTGTAGGAGGGGATCAGGGTCCAGCGCGAGGCCAGCCGCAGCGGCGTCCCCACCCGCCCCCGCACCGCCCAGTAGGCGTAGGCCTGCTCGATGGACCGCTCCACGCCCAGCTTGGCGGCCAGGTCGACCTGCCGGCCGAAGGTGCCCGGCTGGTCGAAGTTGGCCGTCGCCTGGCCGACCAGCCCCTGCTTGCTGGCGCTGACCGGGGTGGGCAGCCAGGCGTAGCCGACCTGGGCCTGGAGCTGGAGCTTGCGCAGGTCGCCGAGGAAGTTGCGGTTGGTCCAGCTGGCCAGGCCCTGCACCTCCCAGCGGCTGGACTGGAAGGCGATCCCGGGCCCGAGGCGCAGCGTCTCGAAGGGGGCCTCCTGGACGTTCACCACCACCGGCACCTCGCCGCGCTCCAGGTCGGGATGGCCGGTGGTGAGGCGGGTGCCGGCGAAGACGCCGAGGTTGAAGACCCGGGTCTGGGCCCGGGTCAGGGCGCGCTCGTCGAAGATGGCGCCCTGCCTCACCTCCAGCGAGGCCTGGTCGATCACCTTGCCCGGGGGCACCTTGTCCGTGCCCGTCACCTGCAGCGGCCCGAACTTGAGCCGCGGCCCGGGCACCACGGTGTAGGTGACCTCGACCTGCTCGAGGTCGGGGAGGACCCGGGCCGCCTGGCCCACCTCCGCCAGCGCCCAGCCGGTGGAGCGGAGCGCCGAGAGCAGCTGGGCGCGCATCCCGTCGTAGGCCTCCACCGTGAAGGTGGCGCCGACCTTGAGCGCGGGGCGCACCAGCGCGCGGGCCGCCTCGGGCGCCGCCTCCAGCCCCGGCGTCAGCAGCTTGACCACCCTGGCCGCCGCCCCCTCGGTCACCACGAAGCGCACCCGCACCCGTCCCTCGCCGTCGGGGATCAGCTCCGGGTCGAGCACCTGGGCCTGGTAGCGGCCGCGCTCCTTGTAGAAGGCGGCGATGCGGAGCTTGTCGTCCTGGAGCTCGTTGCGATCGAGGTGGGCCACGTCGCAGCCGATGAAGCAGGTCGAGGCGCGGGTGGCCAGCTTGTCGCGGAGCTGCGCGCGGTCCACGCTCCGGGCGCCGCGCAGGTCCACCGCCGTGACCACCGGCTGGTCCGGCGTCCCCCGGGCCGTGAGGCAGCCGGCGGCGGCGAGCAGGAGCAGCGGGGCGCAGCGTCGCATGGGGGCATGATGCCACGCCCGTCCGCGGCGCGGCGCCTTCAACGGTCGGGCGAGGAGAGCAGCAGGCCGAGGTGGGCCCGCTCCCACTCCCGCGACCGCAGGTAGTCGGCGTAGGCCCGCTCGCGGCGGCGGAACTCGGCGCCGTGGACCACCCGCCGGCCGTTCCGCTCGTGGATCGGCACCACCTGGTGCAGCATCTCGTGGAAGACCACCGCGGCCACGTAGAACTCCGGCACCTCGGGGCGATCGAGCGTGGGGTGGATGCGGATGACCCGGGCCTCGTGCAGGTAGACGCCGGTCCTGACCGTGCGCCGCCGCCGCCCCGTCCGCACCGGCCCCCACCCGATGCGCGCCTCCACGGCCCCGCCGAACTCGTCGGCGTTGAGCCGCTCGAAGATGGCGGCCAGGTCGTGGGCCCGGCCGCGCGGCTGCAGCCGTCCCACCCGCGGCGCGCCGATCCGGTCGCGCTGGTCACGCACGAACTGGTCGATGCGCCGGCTGGCCTCGCGCCGCCGGGCCGCCGCCCCCCGGGCCGTGCCGGCGAAGGCGGCCAGCGCCCGGACCACCTCGCCCGGCGCCGCCAGGAACATGTGGTGGACGCGGAAGTGGAGGCCGCCGCCGGCGCGACGGAAGGAGACCATGGTGGAGCGGTTGTCGTGGACGGTGAGCTTGACCGGCTCGCCCAGCTGCCCGGCCATGTCGTCGGCGATGCGGCGGGCCACCGCCACCCGCTCCTCCCGCGGGAGGTGGCGGGCGTCGAAGAGCGGGAGCTGGCGATGGACCTCGCGCGCGGGCACGGTGCCTTCATCGTGGGCGGCGGCCCGGCCGGAGGTCAAGGCGGTGTCCCCTCCTCGTCGGCCAGCAGGCGGGCCACCCGCGCCGGCTCGACGCGGAGGTGGAGCATCCGCTCCTGGCTGTAGGTGACCGCGCCCGGCGCGGCGCCGCGCCCCTTCTTGACGAACCGGGCCAGGGTGCAGGCCACCTCGACCTGCGGCTCGCCGCGGGCGTCGGAGAAGTGGGCCGCCAGGTGGGCGGCGTCGAGGAGGGACTCCTGGTCGGCCGGCCGCCCGCCCAGGCGGATCACCACGTGCGCCCCGGCCTGCCCGCGGGCGTGGAGCCAGAGGTCGTTGCCGCGCGCCACGCTCCGGGTGAGCTGGTCGTTCTCGGCGGCGCCGCGCCCCACCAGCAGGGCCAGCCCGGCCAGGGAGCGGAAGGTGCGGTACGGGGGCAGGGGCTGGTCGCGGCGCCGGCGCGGCCTCGGCGCCGGCCGCGGCCCGGCCGCCAGGCGCCTGGCCTCGCGCTCGATGGGCGCCAGCCCCTCCAGCGGCGCGACGTCGACGCGGGCCAGCAGCGCCTCCGCCGCCGCCAGCCGGGACCGCACCTCGGCGGTCCGGGCCTCGACCCGGGCGGCGCTCTCGACGATGCGCCTGAAGCGCCGGTAGCAGCGCTCCATGTTCTGGCGCGGCGTGAGCGCGGGGTCGAGCGCCACGGTCACCTCGACCGGGCCGGCCTCGGTCCACTCGGTCAGCGTCACCTGGCGGGCGCCTCGCGCCACGGCGTGGAGGTTGGCCTTGAGCAGGTCGCCGGCCCGCCGGTCGGCCTCGGCCGCCGGCACGCGGGCCGCCTCCTCCGCCAGCTTCTCCAGGGCCCGCCTGGAGCGGGCCACCGCGGCGCGCAGCGGCTCGCGCAGGCGCCGGCGGGCCTCGGCCAGGGCCCGCTCGGCCTCGACCGCCGCGTAGCGCCGCTCCACCGCCAGCGACCACGGGAAGGGGGCGCCGGCCACCGGCTCGAAGCGCGGCGGCTGGGGCGGGCCCGCCGAGGCGGGCGGTGGCGGAGTCCAGGGCAGCCCGGGGCCGAGCGGCCGCGTCGGCGACACCGCCCGGGTGGCCTGGTAGCGGACCACGCCGGTGGCGTCGACGAGGAAGAGGTTGCCGTGCCGGCCGGTCAGCTCGGCCACCAGCGAGTGCACCCCGCCGGCCCTCAGGAAGCGCAGCGTCACCACCCGGTCGCCGGGCCGGAGCTCCAGGGCCTCGAGCCGCGATCCCTCCAGCGCCTGCCGGAGCGGCGCCTGCCAGGCGAAGGGTGCGTCCGGTGGCGCCGGGCGGGAGGAGGCGACGTGGAGGCGCGTCACCTCGGGCTCGGCGCAGAGCAGCAACAGCGCGGTCCCGCTGCGGCCGTGCAGCTCCAGCGTGAGGGCGCGCTCGGCGTGGACCCGCACCGCGTCGACGTGCGCGCCGCGGAGCGCCTGCAGCTCCGCCACCACCAGCTCCAGCTCGAGCGCCGTCAGCGACATGCGGCTCCCAAAAAGCTGCGGCCGCCCGAAGGCGGCCGCGGCACCACTCTGCTGCTGAATCGGTCGTTACTTCTTCTTCTTGGCGGTCTTCTTCTTCGCAACCTTCTTCACGGCCTTCTTCTTGGCAGCCATAGTTCCCTCCTCGGAACGTCCATTCACTTCAAGAACGGCTCACGAATGGACAATGTGCGTGCACGTTAGCAACGTGAGATCGATCCCGTCAAGGAAGCCGAAGCGAAAATCGATCGCTCCGATCCACCCGATCCGCGCTGCCCCCAGCCCGATCCGGATGGGCCCGGCGATTCCAGAGTCGAAATTTTCACGGTACGTGATCGGATCGGGTGGTCGATCTCACTCGGCGTGCGGGTGCCGGCCCGCGTCGAGCAGCGCCGCGCCCAGCACGCCGGCGTCGTCGCCGAGCTCGGTGCGCCGCACCTCGAAGTCGCGCCGGGCCGCGTGCAGCACGCGATCGGCGAGGTGCGCGCGCACGATGCGCTCGAGGTTGGCGCAGCCCAGCAGCACGCCACCGCCCAGCACCAGCCGCAGCGGGTTGAGCACCGTCACCACGTTGGCGCAGGCGGTGCCGACCAGCTCGCCGATCTCGGCCCAGAGCTCGCGGGCCCAGGGGTCGCCCCCGGCGTAGGCGGCCTCGACCGCGGCGGCCGAGAGCCTGGCCGGATCGCCGCCCGCCGCCGCCAGCACCGCACCGCCCCGGCCGCCGGCGACCTCCTCGCGCAGCCGCGCCGCCAGGTTCATCCCGCCGGCGTAGGCCTCCAGGCAGCCCCACTCGCCGCAGCCGCAGCGCCGGGGCGTGCTCCCGCGCGGCGCCACCTTGATGTGCCCGAGCTCGCCGGCCACCCCGCGCCCGCCCTCGTGGAGCCGGCCCCCGAGGATGAGGCCGGCGCCGACGCCGGAGCCGACGAAGACCAGCACCGCGTCGTCCACGCCGCGGGCCGCCCCGAAGCGGCGCTCGCCCCAGGCCGCCGCCGAGAGGTCGTTGACCACCCGGACCTCCAGCCCGAGCGCGGCGCGGAGCGGCCCGGCGAGCTGGACGTCGCGCCACCCGAGGTTGGGGGCGTTGAGCACGGTCCCGGTGCGCCCCAGGCACTGGCCGGCCACGCCGACGCCGGCGCTGCCCAGCGCGCCGGGCTCGACGCCCGCCGAGCGGGCCGCCTCGCGCACCGCGGTGGCGATGGTCGCCACCACCGCCTCCGGCGTCCGCTCGGCGTGGGCCAGCCGGTGGGCCGCCACCACGGCCCCGGTGGCGGGATCCACCAGGGCGGCGCGCACGTTGGTGCCCCCCAGGTCGATGCCGAGGGCCAGCCTCGGCGTCATGGCCCGCCCAGCTCGGCGATGATGGCCGCGACCCGGCCCTCGACCAGCGACCGGATCTCGGCGAGCCGGGCCTCGGTGACGGCCTCGAAGCGGAGCACCAGGATGGGCTGGGTGTTGGAGGCCCGCACCAGCCCCCAGCCGTCGGGGAAGACCACCCGCACGCCGTCCACGGTGATGGCCTGGTACCCTTCCTTGAAGAAGGCCTGGGCGCGGCGCACCACCTCGAACTTGATCTCCTCGCGGCAGTCGACGCGCAGCTCCGGGGTGCTGAAGGTCCTGGGCACGTCGGCCAGCAGCGTCGACATGGGCTGGTCGGTGCGGGAGAGCAGCTCCACCAGGCGCGCCGACGAGTAGATGCCGTCGTCGAAGCCCAGCCAGCGGTGGCCGAAGAAGATGTGGCCGCTCATCTCGCCGGCCAGCTCGGCGTGCTCCTCCTTCATCTTGGCCTTGATGAGGGAGTGGCCGGCCTTCCACATGATGCCGCGGCCGCCGCGCTTCGCGATGTCGTCGTAGAGCGTGAAGGAGCACTTCACCTCGGCGACGATGGTGGCCCCCGGCACCTCGGCGAGGATGGCCCGGGAGAAGAGGATCATCAGCTGGTCGCCCCACACCACCGTCCCCTTCTCGTCGACGGCCCCGACCCGGTCGGAGTCGCCGTCGTAGGCGATGCCGACGTCGGCCCGGGTCTCCAGCACCTTGCGCTTCAGGGCCTCGAGGTTCTTCTCCACGGTCGGGTCGGGGTGGTGGTTGGGGAAGCGGCCGTCCGGCTCGAGGAAGAGCGGGACCACCTCGACGCCGAGCCGCTCGAAGATGGGCGCGGCGATGCCGCCGGTGCCGTTGCCGGCGTCGATGACCACCTTGAGCCTCCGGCCGCCCAGCCTCAGGTTGCCGGTCGACGTAATCCTGGTAGGGGGTGACGATGTCGTGCGGCGTCACCTTCCCCTGGCCGGTGGCGAACTCGCCGCGCTGGACGGTGCGCAGGATCTCCTGGATGGCCTCGCCGTAGAGGGTGGTCTTGCCCACGCCGATCTTCATGCCGTTGTAGTCGGCCGGGTTGTGGGAGCCGGTGATCATGCAGAGCCCGTCCACCGGCAGGGTCTGGGCGGCGAAGTAGACCAGCGGCGTCGGCACCACGCCCAGGTCGACGACGTCGCAGCCGGTGGCGGTGAGCCCGGCCACCGCCTCCCGGTGGAAGCCGGGGCTGGAGAGCCGCACGTCCCGCCCCAGCACCACCGTCCGGCCGCCGGCGGCGCGGACCTTGGTGCCGAGCGCGCGCGCCACCAGCCCCACCGTCTCCTCGGTGAGGTCGAGGCCGGCCACGCCCCGGATGTCGTACTCGCGGAAGACGACCGGGTTGACCTGGCCCACTAGAGCACCTCGTCGCGGCCGCGCCGCGCCAGCTCGTCCACCGCCTTGCGCACGTCCTGGGCCCGCTCCTTGCGGCAGACCAGGATGGCGTCGCCGGCGTCGATCACCACCACGCCGTCGATCCCCACCACCGCCACCGGGCGGGTCCGGGTGGCCAGGACCACGTTGTTGCGGCCGTCGATGACCAGGGCGTCGCCCTCGGCCACGTTGCCGAGGTGGTCGGTGGGGCGCACCTCGGGGAGCGCCGCGAAGCTGCCCACGTCGCTCCAGCCGAAGTCGGCCGGCACCACCACGATCCGCTGGCTCTTCTCCATGACCCCGTAGTCGATGGAGATGGAGGGGCAGTCGGGGAAGACCCGGGCCAGGGTCCGCTTGTAGCCGGGCGTGCCGACCGACCTCTGGATGACGTCGAGCTGCTCGCCCAGCACCGGCATGGCGCGCCGGATCTCGTCGAGGATGACGTCGGCGCGGAAGACGAAGATGCCCGAGTTCCAGAGGTAGTGGCCGTCGGCGAGGTAGCGGGCCGCGGTCACCACGTCGGGCTTCTCGACGAACCGCTCCACCTTGTGCGCCTGGTTGCGCCCCCGGCCCTTGCCGGGCAGCCTGGCGCCCACCTTGAGGTAGCCGTAGCCGGTCTCCGGGGCGTGGGGGCGGATGCCGATGGTGACGATGTGCCCGAGCCCCGCCAGCCGCGCCGCCTCGGCGACGGCGTCGCGGAAGGCCTCGGGCCGGGCGATGTGGTGGTCGGCCGGCAGCATGGCCACGACGCCCTGCTTCTGGCGGGCCGCCACGTGGAGCGCCGCCAGCCCCACGCAGGGCGCGGTGTTGCGCGCGCACGGCTCGACGATGAAGTTCGCGGCCGGCAGCTCCCGCACCATCTTCCGGGCGGCGGCGGCGTGGGCCGGCCCGCAGACCACGTAGGTGTCGGCGGCCCGGGCCAGCGGTGGCAGGCGGCGCACCGTGGCGGCCAGCAGCGGCTGGTCGCCGGCCAGCGCCAGGAACTGCTTGGGCCGGGCCCGGCGCGAGAGTGGCCAGAACCGCGTCCCCGAGCCGCCTGCCATGATCACCGGGAAGATCTTCATCGCCCGCCCCAGACCTCGAGCAGCTCGGAGAGGACCCGGGCGGTGGCGCCCCAGATCGTCCGGCCCTCGACCTCGTAGAAGTGAACGTCCACGTCCAGCCCGTAGAAGGTGTGGCGCTGCGTGCGGTGGACCCCCGGCGCCAGCAGCGCCGGGATCGGGACGTGCCAGATCGCCTCCACCTCGCGCGGCGCCGCCGCGTATGGGAACGGATATGGCACCGAAGCCACCCACGGCGTCAAGCGGAAGGCGGACTGGAGCACCACCGTCTCGGAGAGCCGGCCCAGCACGCGGGCCCGCGACGGATCCAGCCCCACCTCCTCCCGGGCCTCGCGGAGCGCCGCGTCGAGCGAGCCTTCCCCCGGGTCGACCCGCCCGCCCGGGAAGCTGATCTGCCCGGCGTGGTGGCGCAGGTCGGAGCGGCGCACCGTCAGCAGCACGCGGACCACGCCGCCCTCCTCGTGCAGCGGCACCAGCACCGAGGCCTCGCCGAAGCCGCCCGCCGGCCAGTGCTGGGGCGGGATGCGCTCGACGGGCGAGGGGCCGGGGGGCCGGGCCGCCAGCGCGGCCTGCAGCGACTCGAGCGTCATGACGCCGGCAGCACCCCGACGGCGATGAGGACGGCGATGGCGATCCCGGCCACGATCCGCCAGGCGACGAAGAGGTAGGTGGGCCGGGTGCGGAGCCAGCCCAGCAGCCAGCCGATGACCAGGTAGCCGGCGGCGAAGGAGACCACCGTGGCCACCACGGTGGCCCGCTGCCAGTCGGGGTGCCCGCGCAGCATGGGCAGCTCCTTCCAGAGCTTGTAGGCGCCGGCGGCCAGGATGATGGGGACCGAGAGCAGGAAGCTGAAGCGGGCCGCCGCCTCGCGCGTGAAGCCGAGCAGCATGCCCATGGTGAGGGTGCTCCCCGACCGGGACGAGCCGGGGATGAGCGCCCAGGCCTGCGCCAGCCCGACCAGCACCGCGTCCTTCACCCCCACCGCCTCGACCGGGCGGAGGTGGCGCGCCAGCCGCTCGGCGAGGAGCAGCACCAGGCCCAGGAAGACGAGCGAGGCGGCGATCACCCAGTTGCCGAGCGCCTCGATGCGGTGCTCGAGGAGCTTGCCCAGCACCGCGGCCGGGATGGTGCCGAGGACGATGAGCCAGCCGAGCCGCGCCTCCGGCGTGGCCAGCGGCGTCCCCTTGGCGAGGGCGCCGAGCGAGCCGCGCAGGATCCGCCAGAGGTCGTGGCGGAAGTAGACGATCACCGCCAGGGCGGTGCCGGACTGGATGACGGCGACGAAGGCCCGGAAGTGCGGCTCGTCGAGCGAGTGGCCCAGCAGCTCGCCGAAGACCAGCAGGTGGGCGGTCGAGGAGACGGGGAGGAACTCGGTGGCGGCCTGGACCAGCCCGAGCAGGACGGCGGAGAGGATCGACATGCGCGGGCGGAACCTACCCCGAGCGCCGTCCCAGGGACAGGCCGTCAGGCCCGGCGGGAGGCGGCCGAGAGCGCCTCCTCGACGAAGTCGAGCCGGTCGTTGCCGATGAAGAGCTCGTCCCCCACGAAGCAGGCCGGGGCGCCGAAGGCGCCGCGGTCGATGGCCTCCTGGGTCTGCTTCATGAGCGCGTCCTTGTGCTGCGGCGCCGCCGCCACCAGCGCCGCGCCGTCCAGCCCGGCCTCGCTGGCCACCGCGGCCAGCACCTCCGGGTTGGCGATGTCGCGGCCGTCGGCCCAGGCGGCCCGGTAGACGGCGTGGGTGTAGGGGACCAGCTGGCCGGCCGCCTCGGCGGCGAAGGCGGCCCGGAGGGCCAGGATCGAGGCGAAGGGGAAGGGGGCCGGGAAGTGGAGCGGCACGCCCAGGCGGCGCGACCAGCGCTCCAGGTCGGTGAGCATGTGGCGCCCCTTGGCCGCGATCTCGATGGGCGCGCGGTTCCCGGTGGCCTTGAGGACGCCGCCCAGCAGGAAGGGCCGCCACCGCAGCGTGGCGCCGGTGCGGGCCGCCAGCCCCTCGACGCGCGTGGAGGCGAGGTAGCTGTAGGGCGAGACGAAGTCGTAGAAGAACTCGAGGGTGGCCATGGCCCGATGCTACCCGGGCCGGGCCACCCCCGCATGCACTTCCTGCCGGGCGCGTCGCCGGGCCGGACCCTAGTACCGGTAGCTGTCCGGCTTGAAGGGCCCGTTGGGCGAGACGCCGAGGTACTCGGCCTGCTTCTCGGTCAGCCTGGTCAGCCTGGCGCCGATCTGGCCGAGGTGGAGCGCCGCCACCTTCTCGTCGAGGTGCTTGGGCAGCGTGTAGACCTTCTTCTGGTAGGCCTTCCGGTTCACCGCCAGCTCGATCTGCGCCAGCGACTGGTTGGTGAAGGAGTTGGACATCACGAAGGACGGGTGGCCGGTGGCGCAGCCGAGGTTGAGGAGCCGCCCCTCGGCCAGCACCAGCACCCGGTGGCCGTCTGGGAAGACGAAGGCGTCGTACTGCGGCTTGATGTTCTCCCGCCGGGCGACCTTCTTCAGGCCGGCCATGTCGATCTCGTTGTCGAAGTGGCCGATGTTCCCGACGATGGCGCAGTCCTTCATCCTCGCCATGTGGTCGACGGTGAGCACGTCGAGGTTGCCGGTGGCGGTGACGAAGACGTCGGCCTTGGCGACCACGTCCTCCACCCGGACCACCTGGTACCCCTCCATCGACGCCTGCAGCGCGTTGATGGGATCGATCTCGGTCACCACCACCCGGGCCCCCTGCCCGCGCAGCGCCTGGGCGCAGCCCTTGCCGACGTCGCCGTAGCCGAGCACCACGCAGAGCTTGCCGGCCAGCATCACGTCGGTGGCGCGGTTGAGGCCGTCCACCAGCGAGTGGCGGCAGCCGTAGAGGTTGTCGAACTTCGACTTGGTCACCGAGTCGTTGACGTTGATGGCCGGGAAGAGCAGCTGCCCCTTCTTCTCCATCTCGTAGAGCCGGTGGACGCCGGTGGTGGTCTCCTCGGTGACGCCGGCGCAGGCGGCGGCCACCTTGGTCCAGCGCCGGGGCGTGGCCTTGAGCGTGCGGCCGAGCAGCCCGAGGATGACGGCGTACTCCTCCGAGTCGTCGGGGCCCGCCTTCGGCACCTTGCCGGCCGCCTCGAACTCGACGCCCTTGTGGATGAGCAGCGTGGCGTCGCCGCCGTCGTCGACGATCTGGGTGGGACCCCGCCCGCCGCCGAAGTCGAGGGCGCGGTCGGTGCAGTCCCAGTACTCCTCCAGGGTCTCGCCCTTCCAGGCGAAGACCGGCACGCCGGCCGGGGCCTTCACGGTGCCGGTGGGGCCGACCGCCACGGCGGCGGCGGCGTGGTCCTGGGTCGAGAAGATGTTGCAGGAGGCCCAGCGGACCTCGGCGCCCAGCGCCACCAGCGTCTCGATGAGCACGCCGGTCTGGATGGTCATGTGGAGCGAGCCGGTGATGCGCTGCCCCTTGAGCGGCTTCCGCTTGCCGTACTCCTTGCGGATGGCCATCAGGCCGGGCATCTCCTTCTCGGCCAGCTCCAGCTCCTTGCGCCCCCAGTCGGCGAGGGTGATGTCCTTGACGAGGTACTCGAGCCTGGCGGGCTTCCTGCGGGTCCTGGCGGTGGCCATGCGGCTTCTCCTTGTGCGTGCGGCGGGGGTCTAGCGGCGGGGCCCGGCGGGCTGCCGGGCGGTGGCGATGAAGAGGGCGGGGCCGCGGGCGCCGGGCTCGGGCGGCAGCGGGCGGATGGACGGCGAGGCGAGGCCGGCGGCGCCGAGGGCGCGGGCGAGCTCGTCGGGCGCGAAGCCGAGCCGGGCCTGGCCGAGCCGGCGGGCGAAGGACTCGTCGCCGTGGCGGGCCAGGTCCACCACCACCAGGCGGCCGCCCGGCTTCAGGAGGCGGGCCGCCCCGGCCAGCACCGGCGCCACCGCCGGGACGTAGGTGAGCACCAGCACCAGCAGCGCCGCGTCGCAGCTCCCCGGCGGGAGCGGCAGCGACTCCAGCCCGGCCCGGTGCAGCTCGACGTTGTCGAAGCCGGCCAGCCGGCGGCGCGCGGCGCGGAGCATGGCGGCCGACTGGTCCACCCCGATCACCCGGGCCACGTGGGGCGCCAGGGCGGCGGCGAGCGTGCCGGCGCCGCAGCCGAGGTCGGCCACGACCAGGCCGGGCGGCATCAGCCCCAGCAGCGCCTCGCGCTCGAAGCTCGTGCCGTAGGCCTCGGCCCGCAGCGCCTCCCACTCCTGCGCCGCGCCGGCGAAGAACCGCTCGGCCCCCTCGCGCCGCGCGCGCAGCCGGGCCTCGAGCCGCACCTCGTCCTGCTCGGCCGAGCTCCAGCCGTCGGTCTCGGCGCGGGCCAGCTTCCAGAGGCGGCGCGCCCCGGCGTCGGCCCGGTCGGAGAAGCGGTAGTAGCTGGCCGTCCCCTCCCGCCGCGAGGCCAGCCAGCCGGCGCCGGAGAGGGTCTTCAGGTGGCGCGAGACGGTGGACTGCGGCAGCCGCAGCACGTCGCAGAGCTCCTGCACCGAGAGCTCCTCGCGCTCCAGCACCCGCAGCAGGCGCAGGCGGGTCTCGTCGGCGAGCCCGTCCATCCAGCCGAGCAGGGCGGCGGGGCGCGGGGCGGCGGGGGTGGGCGCGGCATTCATCGCTTTATCCGGGTGGACGGATATAACGATCCGCGCCCGGGATCAAGCCCCCGGCGAACCGGCCTCCTCCCTCCAACGACGAGAGGCCCGCCAGCGGCGGGCCTCCCGGTGCGGCGAGGGCGTCGGGTGCCTACTTCTTCAGCCCGGCCACCTCGGCCAGCTCCTCGGCCTTGTCGGTCCGCTCCCAGGTGAAGCTCTTCTCGGTCCGGCCGAAGTGGCCGTAGGCGGCGGTCTTCTCGTAGATGGGCCGGCGCAGGTCGAGCGCCTCGATGATCTCCCGCGGCGTCAGCCCGAAGACCTTGCGGATGGCCCGGGCGATCCGGTCCTCGGCCACCGCGCCGGTGCCGAAGGTCTCCACCAGCACCGAGACCGGCTCGGCCACGCCGATGGCGTAGGCCACCTGCACCTCGCACCGCGTGGCCAGCCCGGCGGCCACCACGTTCTTGGCGATGTAGCGCCCCATGTAGGCGGCCGAGCGGTCGACCTTGGACGGGTCCTTGCCGGAGAAGGCGCCGCCGCCGTGGCGGCCCATGCCGCCGTAGGTGTCGACGATGATCTTGCGGCCGGTCAGGCCGGTGTCGCCCATGGGGCCGCCGATGACGAAGCGGCCCGGTCGGGTTGATGTGGAACTTGGTCTTGCGGTCGACCAGCCGCTTCGGCAGCGCCTTGGCGATGACCAGCTCGCGCACCGCCTCGTGCAGCGCCTTGTTGGAGACGTCGGCGGCGTGCTGGGTGGAGACCACCACCGTGTCGATGCGGGCCGGCCGGCCGTCGCGGTACTCGACCGAGACCTGGCTCTTGCCGTCGGGGCGCAGGAAGTCGAGGCCGGCCTTGCGGACCTTGGCGAGCTGCCGGGTGAGGGCATGGGCGTACTGGATGGGCGCCGGCATCAGCTCCGGCGTCTCGTTGCAGGCGTAGCCGAACATCATGCCCTGGTCGCCGGCGCCGCCGGTGTCGACGCCCTGGGCGATGTCGGGAGACTGCTGGTCCACCGCCACCAGCACCGCGCAGGTGAAGGCGTCGAAGCCCATGGCGCCGTCGGTGTAGCCGATCTTGCGGACCGTCTCGCGCGCCAGCCTGGGGTAGTCGAGCTGGGCGCTGGTGGTGATCTCGCCGGCCAGCATGACGTAGCCGGTCTTGAGCAGCGTCTCGCAGGCCACCCGCCCCTTGGGGTCCTGCTTGAGGACCGCGTCGAGGACCGCGTCGGAGATCTGGTCGGCCATCTTGTCGGGATGGCCCTCGGTGACGGACTCCGAGGTGAAGAGGTAGTCGGTGGCGGACATGCGGGCGGCTCCCTGGAGGGCTCGAAAGGGTCGCAACCTAAGCGCCCGCGAGCGTGGCTGTCAACATGGCGGACACCCCGCCGGCCCTCCGTCACAGCGGAGGTGGAAGCGCCCTCTTACCCCGAGACCGGGCCGACCTGGGCGTCGTGCTCCATGAGCGCGCCGAAGCGGCGGTTCATCTCGTCGCGCACCTCGCGCTCGATGTCGTCGGCCTGGGTCAGCGCCAGCATCCGGGCCAGCAGCGCCCGGCCGTCCTCGGCCCGCGCCGCCCGCACCACCCGCTTCACCAGCGGGATGGAGGGGCCGTTCATGGAGAGCTCGGTGACGCCCAGCCCCAGCAGCACCAGGGCGTTGAGCGGCTCGCCCGCCATCTCGCCGCACATGGAGACCGGGATGCCGGCCTCGCGCCCGGCGTCGCAGATCTGCTTGAGCAGGCGGAGCACCGAGAGGTGGAGCGGCCGGTAGAGGTAGGCCACGTCCTTGTTCTGCCGGTCGATGCCGATGGTGTACTGGATGAGGTCGTTGGTGCCGATGCTGAAGAAGTCCACCTCGCGCGCCAGCCGGTCGGCGATGAGCGCCGCGCTGGGCAGCTCGATCATGATCCCCACCGGCGGCAGGGGGGCCACGAACCCCTCGGCGGCCAGCTCGTCGCGCACGTCGTTCAGCGCCTGCCGCGCCGCCCGCAGCTCGGCCACCCCCGAGATCATGGGGAACATGAGCCGGAGCTGGCCGTGGACCGAGGCCCGCAGCAGCGCCCGCAGCTGGCTGCGGAACATGTCGGGCTGGCGCAGGCAGTAGCGGATGGCCCGCAGCCCCATGGCCGGGTTCTCGGCGTGGGCCTTCAGGCCGGCCGGCAGCTTGTCGCCGCCCAGGTCGAAGGTGCGGATGGTGACCGGGCGCGGGGCCAGCGCCTCCAGCACCCGCCGGTAGTCCAGGTAGTGCTCCTCCTCGGTCGGCAGGCGGTCGCGCTGCAGGTAGAGGAACTCGGTCCGGTAGAGCCCCACCGCCTCGCCGCCGTGGCTGAGCAGGCTGGGGACCTCCTCGGAGAACTCGATGTTGCCGGCCAGCTTGACGGTGACGCCGTCCTGGGTGGTGGCGGGCAGCTCGCGGGTGCGCAGCAGCTCGCGCTCGTGGACCAGGAACCGCGCCCGCGCCGCCTCGTAGTCGGCCCGCTCCCCCGGGGTGGGACCGATGATCACCACGCCGCGGGTGCCGTCGACGATGATCCAGTCGCCCTTGTCGGCCAGCGTGGTGATGCGCCCGACCGCCACCACCGCCGGCACCTCCAGGGCGCGGGCCACGATGGCGGTGTGGCTGGTCTTGGCCCCGGCGTCGGTGACGAAGGCCCCGACCTTGCGCTCGTGGAGCAGGAGCGCGGTGTCGGCCGGGGTCAGGTCGTGGGCCACGATGATGGCCCCCTCCGGCGGCAGCTCCTCGACGTCCACCTGCTGGCCCAGCAGGTTCTTGATGACCCGCTCGCCCACGTAGTCGACGTCGGCGCGCCGCTCCTTGAAGTACTCGTCGGCGTCGGCGGCGAAGGCCCCCTTGATCTTCCGGACCGCCCGCTTGATCGACCACTCGGCGTTGAGCCGCTCCTCGCGGATCAGCTTCTGCACCTCGAGGACCAGCATCTCGTCCTTGAGCATGAGCCGGTGGATGTCGATGATGGCGGTGTGCTCGCTGGCGCCGCTCCCCTCGGCGGCGGTGACCTTCTGGCGCACCTCCTCGAGCTGCTGGTCGGAGATCTCCAGCGCCACCCGGAAGCGCTCCAGCTCCGGCTCGACCTCGTCGGGGCCGAGCCGGCGCTTGGGCGTCCGCACCCGGCGCCGGTCCACCGGCCAGCAGCGCCCGATGGCGATGCCCGGGGAGGCGCCGATGCCGCTCAAGGTGGTGGTGCCGGCCGCCATGTGAGCTCCCTAGCGCTCCCCGAAGCCCGCCTCGATCAGCTTCCCGAACGCCGCCATGGCCGACTCGGCGTCCTCACCGTCGCAGACCACCGTCAGCTTCGAGCCGCGCGCCGCCGCCAGGGTGAGGACCCCCATGATGCTCTTGGCGTTGACGGAAGTCCCGTCCTTCACGATCAGCACCTCGCAGGCGTGCCGGTTGGCGGCCTGCACCAGCTGCGAGGCCGGGCGGGCGTGGAGCCCCAGGGGGTTGACGATGCTGAAGGTCTTCTCCAGCCTCGGCATGGTCAGGGTCTCCCGTCCCAGCCGGTCACGGCCGCCGCCAGCGTCCCCAGCACCGCCGCCAGGTAGGCGGCCGGGAAGAGCGGGGCGCCCCTGGCCAGCGCCAGGTAGCCGGCGCCCGCCGCCGCCGCCACCACCAGCACCGCCCCCACCTCGGCCTGCACCGCCCCGCCCCCGGCCCGCAGCGCCACCGCGGCGGCCGCCGCGCCGCAGAGCGCCACGCCGGCCGCACGGAGCCGGTCGGCCACGCGGGGCAGCGACAGCCGGGCGATGAGCCCGACCACGGCATCGCCCTGCCGGTAGCCGGCGCGGAAGAGCGCCGCGCGCAGCGAGAGCTGGACCAGGTTGTAGAGCACCACCGCCACCACCACCGCCTGCCAGCCGGACACCAGGGCGCCGAGCGCCGCCACGGCCCCGAAGAAGGGGCGCAGCGCGGTCCAGAAGAAGCCGTCGCCGACCGCCGCCAGCGGCCCCTGCAGCGTCGCCTTGTAGGAGAGCGGGGCCGCCCCCGGCTCCTCGCCGGCGGCCACCCGCTCCTCGTGGTGGATGGCGCCGCCCAGGATGGCGGTCGCCATGTAGGGGTGGCAGTTGAAGAAGCCGAGGTGGCGCGCCAGCGCCTCCTCCCGCCTGGCCGGGTCGGCGTAGAGCGCGTCGAGCGCCGGCTCGATGGCGTAGGCGAAGCCGAGGTTCTGCATGCCGCGCCGGTTCCAGGCCGCCTGCAGGAAGAGGCAGCGCCAGAAGACGTGGGCCCGGGTCCGGAAGGGGATGGTCACGTCGCCGCTCCCAGGCCCAGCCCGATGAGCAGGGCCGCCGCCGCGCCCACGCCGAAGATGACGCCGGCGCGCCGCGAGCCGCAGCGCCTTGGCGCCGGCGGCGCAGGCCAGCCCGCAGAAGGCCCACCAGCCGACCCGGAGCGGGCCGTCCAGGGTGGGCGCCGCCTGCAGCAGCCGCGTGGCCACCTGGCTCCCCACCCAGGCCCCGGCCGGCGCCAGCGCCGCGGCGATGGCGAAGGGCAGGGCCAGGCCGGCCAGGTTGAGCCGGACCGCGGCGTGGGGGTGGTGGCGGCGCAGGGCCTCCTCGGCGAAGAGCGCCAGCCGCTCGTTGGCCACCTCGACGACGCGGTCGGCGCGCCGGCCCAGCAGCGCCAGCGGCGCCCCGACCAGCAGGGCCACCACCGCGGTGGCGGGGGTCACGCCGCCGCCCAGCGCCTGCCCGGCCAGCACCGCGCCGCCGGTGATGGCCACCGTGGCCAGCGCCTCGTGGACCGGCAGGGCGGCGCCGAGGTTGACCGCGCCGAGCCAGAGCAGCTCGAGCGGCGCCGCCACCACCAGCCCGCCGGCCAGGTCGCCGAGCGCCAGCCCGGTGAGCGGGGCCAGGGCGATGGGGCGGGAGAGCATGGCCTGGAGGAAGCCCTTGCGCTCCACGGCGGCGAGGCCGGCCACGATGCCGAGCAGGAGGTAGCCCACGATGTCCGGCAGTCTAGCCTATCGGGCGGCGGCGTAGCGGCGCTCGAGCTCGTCCAGTCCGTACGCTGGGTCCGTCGGGATGGCCTGGGCCTCCACCGTCGAAGCCGGCCGCCGCCAGCTCCCGGAGCTGGCCGAGCTCCTCGGCGGTGAGGAAGACCGAGGGGGTGACGGGTCGCCGCCCCAGGGCGAAGTGGACGTTGCCGAGGTTGAGGCGGGGGGCCCGCGCCGGCGTCAGCCCGCGCCGGGTGGCCTCCACCAGCCCGGCCACGTCGCGAACCAGCACCAGCACCGCGGCCGGCGAGGCGGCCAGGGCGGCGAAGTCGACGGAGGCCATCCGCTCGATGCGGGCCGGCGTCTCGCAGGGGACGCACAGGGTCATGGCGGCGCGGGCCAGGGGGCTCTGCGCCGCCTCGTCGTCGGCCACCACCACCTCGGTGGCCCGCAGCCTCGGCATCCAGGCCTCGAGCACCTGCCCGTGCAGCAGCCGGTTGTCGACGCGGACGAGCGAGATCACGGGGGGCCTCGCCTCAGCGGCCGGTCTGGGCGCGCGCCCGGAGCAGCGCGCTGGCCAGGGTGATGTTCTTCTGCCCCTGCGCGGTCGCCAGCTCGGCGGCGGCGGCCAGCCCGTGGCCGCGGCTGCTGGCCAGCTTCATCAGCATGGGCAGGTTGACCCCGGTGACCACCTCGATCTGCTCGTCGAGGAAGGTGAGGGCGAGGTTGGCGGGCGTCCCGCCGAACATGTCGGTGAGCACCAGCACCCCCTCGCCGTCGGCCCCCACCTTGTGGATGGCGGTGGCGAGGCGCGCCCGCGCCTCCTCGACCGAGGTGGAGGCGTCGACGGAGACGGCGACGGCGCCGGGCACCGGCCCGACGATGCCCTCGGCCGTGCGGAGCAGCTCCGCGGCCAGCTGCCCGTGCGTGGCGACGACGATTCCAACCATGGCGGGGGGGAACCTACTCCTTCTCGATGTCTCGATGCCAGAGGCGGACCGCCTGGCCGGCCGCCTCGAGCCGCCGGGACAGCTCGCCGGCGATGGCCACCGAGCGGTGCTTGCCGCCGGTGCAGCCGATGGCGATGGTCAGGTAGCTCTTCCCCTCGGCCTTGTAGCGGGGCAGCAGGAAGCCCCCGAAGTCGTAGAGCCGGTCGAGGAAGGCCTGCGCGTCCGGCTGCGAGAGCACGTAGTCGCGGACCTCGGGCTCGGTCCCGACCCGGGCGCGCAGCTCGGGGACGAAGTACGGGTTGGGGAGGAAGCGGACGTCGAGCACCAGGTCGGCGTGGGCCGGGATGCCGTAGCGGAAGCCGAAGGAGATCACCGTCACGCCCAGCTTGGCCCCCTCGCCGCTGACGAAGCGCTTCGCCACCAGCCGCTTCAGGTCGTGGACGTTGAGGCTGGTGGTGTCGACCACCTCGTCGGCCACCTGCGCGCAGCCCGGACAGCGCCTGCCGCTCGGCGGCCATCCCGTCGAGCACGGTGCCGGCCTCGCCCGAGAGCGGGTGGCGGCGCCGGGTCTCCGAGTAGCGGCGCACCAGCGACTCGTCGGTGGCGTCGAGGAAGAGCACGGTCAGGTCGACGCCCAGCTCGCGCAGCTCGCCGATGATGCGCGGCGCCTCGGGGAGGAAGCGCACGTCGCGGGCGTCCACCACCGCGGCGATGCTGGAGACCTCGCCGTCGGTGTGGCCGGAGAGCTCGAGCAGCTTCTCCAGCAGCACGATGGGCAGGTTGTCGACGCAGTAGAAGCCGGCGTCCTCCAGGGCCCGGAGCGCGGTCGACTTCCCCGAGCCGGAGACGCCGGTGATGATCACCAGCCGGGCGGCGGCCACGGTGGGCGTGGGACCGGTCACTCGACGTCCGACTCTTCGGGGCGTGCTCCCGGGGAGAGCGCGATGGCCCGGTTGAGCCGCTCCTGGAACTCCAGGGCGGAGTGGTGGCCCTGCTGCTTGAGCAGGTGGTTGCGGGCCGCCACCTCGATGATGGTGGTCATGTTGCGGCCGGGCCGGACCGGGACCACCAGCATGGCGATCTCCACGTCGAGGATCCGGTACTTGCGGTCCTCGACGCCGAGCCGGTCGTACTCGACGCTGGGATCCCACTCCACCAGCTCCATCACGATCTCGATCTTCTTCCGCTCGCGGATCGAGGCGACGCCGAAGAGGTCCTTGATGTTGATGATGCCGAGGCCGCGGATCTCCATGTGGTGCTTGATGATCTCGGAGCCGGCGCCGTAGACCGCCTTCTGCATGCGGCGCTTCACGTCGACGATGTCGTCGGCCACCAGCCGGTGGCCGCGCATGACCAGGTCGAGCGCGATCTCGCTCTTGCCGATGCCGGACTTGCCCAGCAGCAGGATGCCGACGCCGAAGACGTCGAGCAGCACCCCGTGCATCGACGTCTGCGCCGCCAGCACGTCCTCCAGGTAGCCCTGGATCTGCTCGATGAAGATGGAGGAGACGTGGCTGGTGCGCAGCAGCGGCACCGCGGCCTCGTCGGCGGCGGCGATCATCTCGGCGGTGGGCTGGAGCCCCTTGGTGACCACCAGGCAGGCCACGTCCTCCTCGAAGAAGCGCCGCATCGCCACCCGCACCTGCTCGGGCGGCAGGGTGGCCAGGAAGCTCATCTCGGTGTTGCCGAAGATCTGCACCCGCTCGCCGTGCAGGTACTCGGTGAACCCGGCCAGCACCAGCCCGGGCTTCTGGATGCGCGTCGAGCTGATGCGGCGCGAGAGCCCCTGCTTGCCGGCCACCAGGGCCAGCCGAAGGTCGAAGTTCTTGTCGTCGAGGAGGGCCCCGACGCGGATGGCGTCCATTTCCGCGGAGTCTACCCGCGGGGCTGGCCCACCGCTACTTGGCGGGCCGGGGCGGGGCCGGCTCGGAGAGGAGCCTGTCGACCATGGCCGGGAGCGCGTCGAGGAAGGCCTCGTCGCCAGCCCCCTTGATCCGCTCGGAGACCGAGGCCACGGTGCGCGAGCGGGGCGCGTCGAGCGAGGCGATGGTGACCACCAGCGAGCTCCCCACCCGGCCCACCGAGCCGTGGACCACCCGGTCGGCCCCGAGCGCGCCGCCCAGCTCGGCCAGGCAGCCCGAGTCGGTGCAGCCGGCCAGCATCTGCCGCTTCCTCTCCACGCCCAGCAGGGCCGCCACGTCCGACTCGGCCAGCACCGAGATGCCCTGGCGGTGGCGCAGCTCTCCGGCCAGGGCCTCGTCGAAGACCGCCACCGCCTCCCTCTTCACGTCGCCCTTGGGGACGAGCGGCAGGAGCACCAGCTTGAGCACCCGGCCGCCCGGGGTCGGGCCGGGGCGGGCGCAGGCCACGCGGATGGTCTCCGGCGTCCAGAGCGAGGCGTGCAGCGGCCAGAGCACCCCGAAGGTGGTCAACGCCTGCCCGAGCCAGTTGAGGACGGTGAGCTGGCTCTCGACGCGGGCGAAGCCATCGGGACAGGCGGCGGCGAGGTCGACCTGGCCGGAGAGCTCGAAGCTGCCGCCCACGGCGCCGTGGTGCCACTCCTCGCGCGGCGCCCCGCCCTCGGCCACGCTCCCGCGCCGCTCGTAGCGGATGTGGTAGCAGCCGGCCAGCGACGCCAGCAGGAGCAGCGCGGCGGCCCGCCTCACCGGCTCACCTCGGCGCACTGGATGGTGACGGTGCGCGGGTTGTAGATGCCGAGGGTGAGGACGTCGAGGAGCCAGTCCCCCACCTTGGCGTCGCTGCGCCAGGCGGCGACCCCCTGCGGGCAGGCGGCGTCGAGGTCGACGACCGGGTCGCCCACCAGCCCCCAGAAGAGGAAGTGGACGTCCTGCTGCACGCTGGTGGGGGCGGAGGGGCGGCCGGTCTGGTACCGGATGGTCTGGCAGCCGGCCAGGCTGAGCGCGACCAGCGCGGCGGCGAGGCGGAGGCGGTGGGACACCCTCACCCTTTAGCGCGCCGGGGGCCGGTCTGGAAGGGGCGCTTCAAGCCCCATCGGGACGCCCCGACACGGCCATCCTGTGCCCGCGCCGCCTTGCCGTATGCTGCCCGGCGAGATGCACCTGACGATCCTGTACCACGGCAACTGCTTCGACGGCTGCGCCTCGGCCGCCCTCTTCGGCCGCTTCATGTCCGAGCGCGAGGGGCCGCGCCTCGACGGCGTGGCGCACCGCCCCGTGGCCCACCAGCTGGGCGACCCGTTCCCGGCCGACGCCTTCAGCGGACCGCTCAACGCCTGCGTCGACTTCCGCTACTCGCCCCACCCCGGGCTCCACTGGTGGTTCGACCACCACGCCAGCGCCTTCCTCTCGCCGGCCGACCAGGCCACCTTCGTGGCGCGCGGCTCGCCCCGGCACTTCTGGGATCCGCAGGCGCCCTCCTGCACCGGCCTCATCTCGCGGACCCTGGGCGAGAGGTTCGGCTGGGACGGGCGCGGCCTCGAGGAGCTGGTCCACTGGGCCGAGGTCATCGACGCCGCGCGCTTCCCCTCCGCCGCCGTGGCGGTCCGGCTGGAGGAGCCGGCCCTGAAGCTGATGACGCTGCTCGAGGCCAGCCGTGACCCGGCGCTGCCGGACCGGGTCATCGAGGCCATGCGCCACCGGCCGCTGGCCTGGATCGTGGACCAGCCGTGGGCGGCCGGGCCGCTGGCCCCGCTGCTGGACCGCCACCGGGCGGCCATCGCGCTCTACCGGAAGCTGGCCCGCCTGGAGCACGGCGTGGTGCGGGTGGACCTGCTCGGCACCGGGGTGGAGAGCGCCAACAAGTTCATCGCCTACGACCTCTTCCCCGAGGCCCGCTACACGGTGGTCCTCTCCGAGGACCGGAAGCGGACCAAGATCTCGGTCGGCTCCAACCCGTGGCCGCGGGTGCCGCGCACCCACGACATCGGCGCGCTCTGCCAGCGCTACGGCGGCGGTGGCCACGCGGTGGTCGGCGCGGTGAGCCTGCCGCCGGGGCAGGCCGACGAGGGCCGCCGCATCGCCGACGAGCTCGCCGCCGCGCTCCGCGCCGAGGGGGCGACGTGACCCCCGGCCAGTACATCCTGGTGGTCGACGACGACGACGACTTCCGCGACGCGCTCTGCGAGGTGCTGGCGCAGGCCGGCTACCCGGTGGAGCAGGCCGCCAGCGGGGAGGCGGCGCTGGTCCGGCTGGAGGGCGAGACCCCCGGCCTGGTGCTGCTCGACCTGAAGATGCCCGGCATCGACGGCTGGGGCGTGATCGAGCGGATGCGCGCCGAGCCGCGCTGGGCCGCCATCCCGGTGCTCATCCTCTCCGCCTACGGCTACGAGTGGGAGGCCGAGCTGCTGGGCGTGCAGGGCTACATCCCCAAGGCCGACGTGAAGATGGACGGGATCCTGGCGCGGGTGAAGACCGCCGCCGGCGACCCGCCGCTCCGGCACTGAAGCGGCCGGGCGGCGGGTTGCTCGATCGACGCCATGCCGTGCGGTTCCGGGCCCGGGGCCACGGTCACGGGAGCAACCCCTCCCCCCGGCACAGGTCCGTGATGGACTGGGCCAGCGCCTCGGCCGCGCGGGCAGCGCCGGCACCCGGCTGGCCGGCAGCCGAGAGCAGGGCCGCCACCTGGGCGTCAAGGCCCGGCGGGAGGAGCAGGCCGACGCCGCGCAGGTGCGCGAGGATCCGCTTCTCGCCCGGGTGAGGAGCCCGGTTCAGGGCGAAGAGGACGTCGAAGGCGCTCGCCAGGAAGGCGGCCGAGCGGTGGTTCACCGCCACGCCGTCGCCGCGCGCCTCGGCCCGCGCCAGCTGGTGGCCGAACGAGGAGCGCGCCGACTGCAGGAGCGGAAGGTTGCGCGCCACCACGGCGCGCCGGAGCGGCTCCGGGTAGCTCGCGCCCGCGCGGGCCTGGAGCGCGGCATAGAAGCCTCGCCGGTCGAACAGGGGCCTGGAGGTGAGCACGTTGTGCCACAGGCAGGTCGAGTAGCCGGCGCGCGCCTCGTGGCGGACCAGCACCCGATCGAGCTCGTCCTCGATGAAGGCCGGGGTCCGGAACATGACGTCCACGCCGAGGCCGGTTCCCCCGTCGGCCCACTCGTCCCCCGGCTCGAAGGGACTCCGTCCAATCTCGGCCTCGCGACCGCCTTCGGCTGCGACCAGCGCGGCACGGGCGAGGCGGGGCGGCTCGGCCGCGGCGTAGACGTAGAGGTCGACGTCGGACCCGGGATCGGCCAGGCCGGTGGCCCGCGAGCCCCCCAGGGCGACCGCCTCGACCGCGGGCCAGGCCGCGTAGGAGGCGGCCAGGCGCCCTGCCAGCGCCAGCGCCTGGGAGGAGTCCGTGGTCATGGCGCCATCGTGGCTGGTCCGTGGCCAGGGCACCAGCGCCCGGATGCCCGGCCCCTGCCCCTCAGGCCCAGCGGCCAGCGAGCAGGGCGCCCCAGGTCCCGGCCAGGACCAGGAGCAGCCCCTGCGTGACCTGCCAGCCGAAGCGGCGGTCTCCGGAGGAGAAGGCCAGCACCGCCTTGGTGACGGTGTTGGCGGTGAGCGCGACCAGGACCCCGAGCACCGCCACCTCCTCGGTGACCCGCCCGGCCGCGGCCAGCGAGGCGGCCGAGGCCGCGGCGGCATGGGCGTCGGCGAAGCCCGCCACCGCCGCCGCCACCGGCACCACCGCCGCCCCGAGGCGCGACTCGGCGAAGGCCGCCAGCACCCCCACCGCGCCGACCAGCCCGGCGAAGAGCACCGCGGGGAGGACCCGGAAGGCGCGGCCCCGCTCCGCCGCCGGGCCGGCGCCGCGGGCGGCGTGCCAGGCGCGCCACGCGGAGCAGGCCGCCGCGGTGGCGCCGCCGCACCCCAGCGGCCAGGCGACCCGGAGCGCGACGGCCGGATCGGCGAGGCTCACCACGACGGCCAGCTGGACGAACGTCGACACCGTCGAGGCCGTGGCCCCGGCCACCGCGCCGGCGCGCAGCGACGCGTCGTCCCGGGCCCGCGCCCCCATGGCGCCGATGGTCGCCGCGCTGGAGACGAAGCCGCCCGCCAGGCCGGCGATGGCGAGGCCCATGCTCGAGCCCACGGCCCGCTGCGCGACGTAGCCGGCGGCCGTCAGCCCCATCATGACGACGGCGAGCCGCCAGAGGGTGTGGGGGTTGACGGCCGCGAAGGGCCCCATGAAGCGGTCGGGCACCAGCGGCAGGATGACGATGGCCGAGACCCCGAACACCAGGCCGTCGCGCAGCTCCCGCTCGCTCAGGGTGTCCCGCATGAAGCGGTGCAGGCCGCCGCGGGCGGCCAGCAGCGCCGCCGTCACCACGGCCGCGGCCAGCGCCACGGCGGGCTGGCGCCCCGAGAGCGCCCCCAGCGCGTAGCACAGCACCAGCGAGACCTCGGTGGTCAGCCCCGGGTCGGAGCGGTCGCCCACCACGTAGGCGGCGATGGCGGCGCCTCCGACGAAGAGGCCTCCCACCGCGACGACGGGAGCGCCGAGCAGGCTCGCCACCCCGCCCAGCCCGGCCGCCGCGGCGAAGGTCCGGATGCCGGCCGCGGCCCGATCCGGCCCCTCCCCTTTCCGGCGCTCACGCTCGGCCCCGATGATGAGCCCGACGGCCAGCGAGATGGCCAGCTTCCAGAGGTCGTTGACGGCATCACCGGAGAGCCAGGGCGAGGCCATGCGTCGATGCTACGCGCGCCGTGGAGGCAACTCCATGCGCCCGGGCTGGCCGACCCTTCGGAGGCGCGCCGGACCGCGCAGTCAGTCGCCCGCGATCCTTCGACCGTCGTCAGGCTGCGCCGCGCTGGCCCAGTCGGCGCCCCGATCGCGCTGCGACAGCGCCTCGTTGGCCCGGGCCCTGGCGCGCAGCCACGGGACCAGCAGGAGCGTGCCGACGACCGAGACCAGCGTCCAGATCCCCAGGACGACGGCGATGATCCTCAGGGTCGACAGCAATTCGGCCATGCGACGTCACCGTGGCAAGCGTCGATCCGACCTGACGGGATCATAGGCCTTCGCCCGTCGAATGCCATGAAAAGGACCCGGAAGGCCGCCCGCGGACCCTCGGGGGGGGGGCGCCCCGCCGATCACTCCCGATCGCGCCGCCTGTGGACCGGCCAGCGCTCGGCCTCGGCCTCGTCGCAGAGGTCGGCCGGGGCCACCGTCCGCTCGCCGTACTTGTCGGCCAGCCTGTCGAGCGCCGCGTGGAGCGCCTGCCGACGCGCCTCCGCCACCGGCGCCGGCCCGGCCCCGTCGGGCGCACCGAAGAGGTCGAGCTGCCCGCCCCCGGACGCCTCCGCCTCTCCGAAGCCGGAGACGGTCACGCCGGCCAGCCGCACCGGCCGCCCGGCCTCGATCCGGGCCAGCAGGCCTCGCGCCGTGCGGTAGACCAGCCGGTCGTCGTCGGTCGGCGCCTCGAGCGTCACCCGGCGCGTCACCTGGGTGAAGTCCGCGTACTTCACCTTGAGCGTCACGATCCGGCCGCGCAGCCCTGCCGCCCGCAGCCGCCGCCCCACCCGGGACGCCTGCAGGAGCAGCACCCGCGCCAGCGCCGCCTCGCCCACCAGGTCCTCCTCGAAGGTCTCCTCGCCGCCCACGCTCCTGGCCGCCTCGTCCGGCACCACCTCCCGCTCGTCCTCGCCGCGGGCCAGCGCCCGCAGCCCCCGGGCCCGGTCGGCGCCGAGCGCCGCGCCGATGGCCGACTCCGGACACCGCGCCAGGTCGCCGATGGTGGCCACCCCGATCCGGCGCAGGGTGGCCTCGGTCACGCCACCCACGCCCCAGAGCCGGCCCACCGGCAGCGGCGCGAGGAAGGCGGCCACCCCGCCGGCCGGCACCACCACGAGGCCGTCGGGCTTGCCGAGATCGGTGGCGATCTTGGCCGCCAGCTTCACCTCGGCCACGCCGGCCGAGACCGCCAGCCCGGTCTCGGCCCGGACCTCCCGCTTGATGCGCGCCGCGATGGAGGGGCCGTCGCCGTGCAGGGCCCGGCTGGCGGTCACGTCGAGGAAGGCCTCGTCGAGGGAGAGCGGCTCGACCTGCGGCGTGAAGCGCCGGTAGACGGCGAAGACACGGTCGGAGAGCTCGCCGTAGCGCGAGAAGCGGGGGTGGAGGAACACGCCCTCCGGGCAGAGCCGCCTCGCCTGGCTGGTGGGCATGGCCGAGCGGACCCCGAAGCGGCGGGCCTCGTAGCTGGCGGCGCAGACCACGCCCCGGTTGGAGGGACCGCCCACGATGACCGGCCGGCCCCGGAGGGCCGGGTCGTCGAGTTGCTCCACCGACGCATAGAAGGCGTCCAGATCGAGGTGGAGGATGGTCCGGCCGGGTTCCGCCATGAGCCAACCTTACCCTGCCCCTCCGGCAGGCCCCCACCCGGTTGGGGTAGTGGGACTTGACCTGCGTCAATTGCAGGACTAAGCACTTACCAATGGACGGCTCGGTCGCCAACATGCGTCGCCTGGGACCCCCCCGCAGCGGCATCGCGGAGCGGATCTGGAACGCCGCCCGGGTCGAGTTCTCCCGCCGCGGCTACCACGGAGCGCGGGTGCAGGGCATCGCCCGCGGCGCGGCCTGCAACGTGGCGCTCATCTACCGCCACTGGTCCTCCAAGAAGGCCCTCTACCTCGACATCCTCCGCAGCGTCTGGCTGGAGGCCGCCGCCGACATCGCCGAGGTGGTCGAGCACGGTCCCGGCGGGGCGGCCGCGGTGGTGGCCGCCTACCTCGACGCCATGATGAAGGACCAGATGGGCGCGCAGCTGCTCATCCGCGAGTACCTCGACGGCGCCCCGCACCTGGCCCAGCTGGCCGGCGACGATCCCTCGCTGCTGGAGCCGGTGCGCCGCGCCGCCGCGGCCATCGCCCTGGCCGATGGGCGCGACAGTGGCATCGACCCGGTGCTGGCGGTGGTGACCGTCGGCGGGCTGGCGGCGCTGCTGGCCTCCGCGCAGGAGGCCTCGCGCCCGTTCGTCGAGACGCCGCTGCCGCCCGAGACCTGGCGCCGCCACGTCCACGAGCTGCTGCTGCACGGCCTCTCGCCGTGCCCGGGCCACCAGGGCCAGGCCGGCCTCTCGGCGACCTCGCCGGCGTGAGCCGCCGGCTCTAGCCGGCCTCGCCGGCCCGCCTCGTCCCCAGCCTGCGAAGGATCAGCTCCGCCGGGCAGAAGCCGGTGAGGGCGCTCTGGAACAGGTTGAACCCCACGAAGGCGGAGAGCCAGAGCCAGCCCCGGTGGAGGAAGAGGGGGCTCGCGTCGGCGCCGAGGCCGAGGCCGGTGAGGATGAGGAGGCCGGCCAGGATGTGGATGGCCTTGTCGGTGTTCATGAGGACTCCGTTCGTGAGAGGGGGCTCCCGGTCCGAGCCATGATCACCCCGGGGAGGTTCGGGAATTCGCTGCATCGCCGCGCGGCGACTTTGGACTAGTCTCCTCCGCATGAAGGCCGACGTGGTGGTGATCGGGGCCGGGGTGCAGGGCTGCGCGGTGGCGTGGCGGCTGGCGCGCGCCGGCCGCTCGGTGCTGGTCCTGGAGCGGGCCATCCCGGGCGCCGAGGCCTCCAGCGCCGCCGGCGGCATCCTCTCGCCCGGCGTCGAGGCCCTCGAGCCCGGGCCGTTCTACGCGCTGGGGCGGGCCTCGCTGGCCCGCTACCCCTCCTTCGTCGAGGCGCTGGAGCGGGAGAGCGGCCTGGCGGTCGGGCACCGCGGCGGCGGCACGCTGGAGGTGGCCTTCGACGACGACCACGCCCGGCTGCTGGCGGGCCGGGCCGCCAAGATCCAGTCGGCCGGCCTCCCGGTGACGGTCCTCGACGACGCCGAGGTGCGCCGGCTGGAGCCGGGCCTGTCGCCCGAGGCGCGCGGCGCCCTCTGGTTCGAGGACGAGGGGTCGCTCGACCCGCGGGCGCTGGGCCGGGCGCTGTCGTCGGCGGCGCAGCGGGCCGGGGCCGACTTCATCACCGGGCGGGTGCTGGCCATCCGCCACCAGGGCGGGCGCGCCGTGGGCGTGGACCACGAGCGGGGGCCGATCGAGGCTGGCGCCGTGGTGCTGGCGGCCGGCGCCTGGAGCCTGCAGGTGGCCGGCCACGGCCTGCCGCCCGGCGCGGTGCGCCCGGTGCGCGGGCAGATCGCGGTGGTGGAGACCCGGCCGCCGCTCCTCACCCGCGTGGTCTTCTCCGGGCACGGCTACGCGGTGCCCCGCGCCGACGGCCGGATCCTGCTCGGCTCCACCATGGAGGAGGTGGGCTTCGAGAAGGCGGTCACCGCCGGCGGGCTGCGCCACGTCCTCGAGGTGGGCATCGGCCTGGCGCCGGCCCTGGCGCGGGCGCCGGTGGTGGAGACCTGGTCCAACTTCCGCCCCGCCAGCCCCGACGGCGAGCCCATCCTCGGCCCGGGCGCCGTGCCCGGCCTCTTCTACGCCACCGGCCACACCCGCAACGGCATCCTGCTCTGCCCCATCACCGCCGACGCCATCGCCGCCTGCGTGCTGGGCGAGCCGCCGCCGGTGGAGCTGGCGCCGTTCTCGGCGCGGCGCTTCGGGGCCGGGGGCACCGGGTAGCCGGGACCGGGTGGCGCCGTCCTAGGCGATGGCGCGGCCGATGGCCCCGGCGATGACCCGCACCTGCCGCATCAGCTCCTCGAACTCCACCGGCGTGAGCGACTGCTGCCCGTCGCTGAGCGCCTGCTCCGGCCTGGGGTGGACCTCCACGATGATGGCGTCGGCCCCGGCGGCGATGCCGGCTCGCGCCATGGCCGGCACGTGGGCCCGGATGCCGATGCCGTGGGAAGGATCCACCACCACCGGCAGGTGGGTCAGGGCCTTCAGGACCGGCACGGCGTTGAGGTCCAGCGTGTTGCGGGTGGCGGTCTCGAAGGTCCGGATGCCCCGCTCGCACAGGGCCACCTGGTAGTTGCCGTGGGCCACCACGTACTCGGCCGCCATCAGCCATTCCCGGATGGTGGCCGACGGGCCGCGCTTCAGCAGGATGGGCTTCTTCACGCCGCCCAGCTTCTTCAGCAGCGAGAAGTTCTGCATGTTGCGCGCCCCCAGCTGGAGGACGTCCGCGTACTCCAGGCACATGGGCAGGTCGTCCGGGTCCATCACCTCGGTGACCACCTTGAGGCCGGTCTGCTCGCGCGCCTCGGCCAGCAGCTTGAGCCCCGCCTCGCCCAGCCCCTGGAACTCGTAGGGGCTGGTGCGCGGCTTGAAGGCGCCACCGCGCAGGAAGCGTGCCCCGGCCGCCTTGACGGCGTGCGCCGCCGCCAGGAGCTGCTCGCGCGACTCCACCGAGCACGGGCCCGCCATGACCACGATGGCCCGCCCGCCCAGCGGGACGCCGCCCACGTCGATGACGGTGTCGTCCGCCTTCACCTCGCGGCTCACCAGCTTGAACGGCTGCGAGACCCGCAGCACCTCCCGCACGCCGGGCAGCCCCTCGAACGGCGAGCCCTCCAGGCCACCCTTGTTGCCGGTGATGCCGATGGCGGTCCGCTGGGCGCCGGGGATGGCGTGGGGCGTCAGGCCCAGCGACCGGATCCGCTCCACCACCCCCTCGACCTCCTCGGCGGTGGCGCCCTGCTTCATCACGATCAGCATCCGCTGGCTCCCTCGGGCCGGGCCGGGCCGCCCCGGCCCATCTCAGCTGCCCACCAGGCCCCGGTACAGCTCCCGGTACCGCCCGGCGCTGCGCGCCCAGGAGTGGTCCAGCGCCATCCCCCGCCGCATCATGGCGTGCCAGGCCCGCCTGTCGCGGTAGAGGTCCAGCGCCCGCCGCACCGCGGTGACCAGGGCGCGCTGGTCGTAGTCCTTGAAGACGAAGCCGGTGCCGTGCCGCCAGCCGTCGAAGTCCTCGACGGTGTCGGCCAGCCCACCCACCCGGCGCACCACCGGCACGGTGCCGTAGCGGAGCGAGTAGAGCTGGTTCAGGCCGCAGGGCTCGAAGCGGCTGGGCATGAGGAAGAGGTCGGCGCCCGCCTCGATGCGGTGGGCCAGCCCCTCGTCGAAGCCGATGCGGACCGCCAGCCGGTGGGCGTGGTGGCGAGCCGACTCGCGGAGCGCCTCCTCCCAGTCGAGCCGCCCGCTCCCCAGCACCGCCACCTGCAGCTCGCGCCGGAGCAGCTCGGGCAGCGCCGCCAGCAGCAGGTCGATCCCCTTCTGGTCCACCAGCCGCCCCACCAGCGCCACCAGCGGCACGTCGGGGCGCGCCGGCAGCCCCAGCTCCTCCTGCAGGGCGCGCTTGCAGGCGGCCTTGCCGGCCAGCCGGTGGGCGTCGAAGTGGGCCCGCAGGTGCGGATCGGTGGCGGGGTTCCACTCGGCGGTGTCGATGCCGTTGAGGATCCCGGTGAGGGCGCCGGCCCGCGCCCGCAGGATGCCGTCGAGCCCCTCGCCGCCCTCGGGGGTGGTGATCTCCCGCGCGTAGGTGGGGGAGACGGTGGTGATGGCGTCGGCGAAGGCCAGCCCCGCCTTCATCAGGTTGAGGCGGTCGTGGAACTCCACGCCGTCGGGCCGGAACAGCTCCCAGGGGAGGCCGAGCGCCGGCAGCAGCTCCTTGGCGTAGGACCCCTGGTAGGCGAGGTTGTGGATGGTGAAGACCGTCCGGGTCCGCGCCAGCGCCGGGTCGGCGGCGTGCTCGTGGCGCAGCAGCCAGGCCGCCAGCGCGGTCTGCCAGTCGTTGAGGTGGAGCACCGCGGGCTGGTGGCCGAAGGCGGCCGGCACCTCCAGCCCGGCGCGGCACAGGTAGGCGAACCGCTCGGCGTTGTCGCCGTACTCGTGGCCGTGCTCGGCGTAGAGGGCCCGGCGCGAGCCGAAGAAGCGATCGTGCTCGACGAGGTAGTGGGTGAGGCGCCCGCGCGTCCGCCACCAGACCGTGGTGGCCTCGCCCCACACCCGCACCGCCTGGTCTCGCCGGCTGAAGCCGCTCCTGGCGGCGTCGATGAAGCCGTAGCGCGGCGAGACCACCGCCACCGTGTCGCCGGCCTCGGCCAGCGCCGCCGGCAGCGCGCCCAGCACGTCCCCGAGCCCGCCGGTCTTGGAGAACGGCGCCACCTCCGAGGCGAGGAAGAGCACCTCCATGCCGCTAGACGACGACCTTGCGGAGGAACTCGGCGGCCTCCTCGGGCGGGACCGGGTTGATGTGGAAGCCCGAGCCCCACTCGAAGCCGGCCACCTGGGTGAGGGCCGGCATCACCTCGAGGTGCCAGTGGTAGCTCAGGCTGGGGGCGTCGCGCAGCGGGTTGGAGTGGAGGATGAAGTTGAAGGGCGGATCGCCCAGCGCCGGCCGAGAGCCGGCGCAGCGTGGTCCGGAGCGCCTGCGCGCAGAAGGCCGATCCGCTCCTTGGGCTCGGCCTCGAAGTTGGACTCGTGCCGCTTGGGCACCATCCAGGTCTCGAAGGGGCTGCGGGGCGCCCACGGCGTGAAGACCACGAACTCCTCGTTCTCGAAGACCAGCCGGGCCCGGTCCTTGCGCTCCTGCGCCACCACGTCGCAGAAGATGCAGCGCTCGCGGTGCTCGAAGTGGCGGCGGGCGCCGTCGATCTCGTCCTGCACCTGGCGCGGCGTCACCGGCAGCGCGATGAGCTGCGAGTGGGCGTGGTCCATGGAGGCGCCGGCCTGCTGCCCCTGGTTCTTGAAGAGCAGGATGTAGCGGAAGCGCTGGTCGTTGCGCAGGTCGAGGATGCGCGCCTTGTAGGCGAACAGCACCTCGGTGACCTCCTGGTCGGAGAGGTCCTTGAGCTGCTGGTCGTGCTGGTCGGTCTCGATCACCACCTCGTGGGCGCCGATCCCGTTCATCGCGTCGTAGATGCCCTCGGCCTTGCGGTCCAGGTCCCCCTCGATCTTGAGGGCCGGGAAGCGGTTGGGCACCACCCGCACCTTCCAGCCCGGCCCGTTGGGGTCCATGGAGGGCGGCCGCCCCTGCACGTAGACCTCGCGGGGCGTCTTGTCCTCCTGCCCGGGGCAGAACGGGCAGAGGCCGGCCCGGGGCTGCACCAGGGGGTGGGCGAAGTCGCTGGGCCGGATGGCCCGGTCGGTGGCGATGATCACCCAGCGGCCGCCGATGGGGTCGCGGCGCAGCTCGGGCATGGCTCAGCTCCTCCCCGGCGCCGCGGCCTCGTCCCGATCGACGGGGACCCGGAGCAGCGTGGCCGCCACCACCGCCGCCACCCCCATGAGCACGCCGCCCGCCACGTAGGGGAAGCCGAAGGAGACGTGGCTGTAGGTGAAGGTGCCGGCCTCCGGGCCGATGATCCGCCCCATGGCCGAGGCGCTCTCGCCGATGCCGAGCGTCCCGCCCTGGTCCTCCCTCTTGGCCATCCGCGAGAGCAGCGAGGAGATGGAGGGCTGGACCAGCCCGGAGCCGACCGACATGGGGGCCAGCACCGCCAGCATGGCGCCCAGCGTCCCGACGTAGGGGAGGAAGACGAAGGTGACCGCCTGCAGCGCCAGGCCCACCACCAGCAGCCGGGTCTCGCCGAAGCGGCGCGTCAGCGGGCCGATCAGGCCGCCCTGCATCACCACCGCCACCACGCCGATGTAGGCGAAGACGAAGCCGACGTGGGCCTGGTCGAGCTGGAAGACGTCCTTGGCGAGGAGCGAGAAGGTGGCCTCCAGCGCCGCGAAGGCCAGGATGGCGATGAAGCTGGTGAGCAGCAGCCGCCGGATGCCCGGGTGCCTCAGCTCGCCGGTCAGCGCCGCGAAGCGCCGCTGGTGGGGGGCGGCGACGCGCTGCGCCGGCTCGGGCAGGATGATCCAGGCGGCCACCAGGTTGGCCAGCGACAGCGCGGCGGCGGCGTAGCCGGGGGCGGCCAGCGAGTAGTGGGAGAGCCAGGAGGCGAGGGCCGGGCCGAGGATGAAGCCGAGCCCGAAGGAGGCGCCGATCATCCCCATGCCCTTGGCGCGGTTCTCCACCGTGGTGACGTCGGCCACGTAGGCCCGGGCGATGGCCAGGTTGGCGGTGGCCGCGCCGGCGAAGAGGCGCGAGGCCAGCAGCCAGCCGAAGTCGGGCGCCAGCGAGTAGCCGACGAAGCCGACCGCCGTCATGCCGATGGAGACCAGCAGCACCGGCCGCCGCCCCACCCGGTCGGAGAGCCGCCCCCAGATGGGCGCGAAGACGAACTGCATGGCCGAGTAGCCGGTGAGCAGCAGCCCGATCCAGGCGGTGGGGGCCCCCAGCTCGGCCGCGTAGCGCGGCATCACCGGGATGACCATCCCGAAGCCGAGGAGGTCGACGAAGACGACGAGGAAGAGGATGCCGAGCTGCTTGTTCACGGTCGGGGACCATAGCCGAAAAGGCCCCGCGGGACAGTCCCCGAGTGACCGGACGGCCCGGTGCCGCGCCGGCTCAGCCGCCCAGCAGGTGCGGCGCGTACACCTGCTCGTCGCCGAGCGGCGCCCGCTGGTGCATCCGGGCGTGGACCTCGAGCAGCGTGGTCACGGCGCGCCGTCCCGCCGGCCCCAGCGCCAGGGAGTGCTGGTTGACGTAGAGGTCGACGTGCTGGCGCATCACCGCCTCGTCCAGCTCCTGGGCGTGGCGCCGCACGTAGGGCGAGAGGCCGCCGCCCGCGGCCCGGGCCGCCTCCAGGCTGGCGCGGATGAGGCCGTCGAGCCGGCGCAGCGTCCCGGCACCCAGGGACCGCCGCGCCACGATGCCGCCGAGGGGGATGGGGGCGCCGGTCCGCTGCTCCCAGGCCTCGCCGAGATCGAGCAGCCGGGCCAGCCCCCGGGCGGCGTAGGTGAAGCGCCCCTCGTGGATGATGACCCCGGCGTCCACCTCGCCCCGCGCCACCGCCGCCTCGATGGCGGAGAAGACCATGAAGCGCTTGTGCGCCGCGTCGGGGTGGACCAGGGAGAAGAGCAGGTGGGCGGTGGTCTGGCGGCCGGGGATGGCGACCGTGGAGCGGGCCGGGTCGAAGGCCACCCCGGGCCGCGCCACCAGCAGCGGCCCCACCCCCCGCCCCAGCGCCCCGCCCGACTCGAGCAGCGCGTAGGTCCCCACCACCTCCGGCAGCACGCCGTAGCTCAGCTTGGTGACGTCGAGCCGGCCGGCCAGCGCCCACTCGTTGAGCGTCTGCACGTCCTCGTGCACCACCTCGAGCCGCAGGTCGCCGGTGTCGAGCCGGCCGTTCACCAGCGCGTCGAAGATGAAGGTGTCGTTGGGGCAGGGGGAGATGCCGAGCGTGAGCCTCATGCCGCCACCTACACCCGCCAGTTGACGCCGTCGAAGTCGCTGTCGGGGACGGTCACCGAGACGAAGCCGTAGCGGGGCAGGCGCTCCACCTCCACCTGGCTGCGCAGCACGTGGACCGCCAGCGAGACCTTGTCACCGGCGGCCAGGCCGACCTCGGCGAAGGGGATGGTGAGCTCGAGCACGTCGAGGAAGGCGGCCTGCCCGGCCGTCACGCCGCCCGGGGCCCGGCCCTCGCGCCGCTGGCCGTCGGGCACGAGGTCGAAGTCCACCTCCACCTGGCGGCCGCGGCAGGCCAGCTCGACGCGCAGGTGGTTCCCCACCTCGGTGGCCCGGGGCGAGGACTCGGCCGGGTCGAGCCTGAGGTGGAGCGCCCCGAGGTCGAAGCCGAAGCGGAGCAGCGCGAAGGCGTGCGAGCCGCCGTACATCGAGCCGCGCGGCTGGCCCGGCCGGTAGAGGCCGGACCCCTGCCACTCGAAGAAGGTGGTCTCCCGCCCGTCCAGCATGGGCGTGAAGAGGAGGGTGGGATCGCGCAGCGGCCGCGCCTCGGCGCTGGCGGCGGCCGCCTCCACCCGCTTGATGGGCCCGAGCGCCTCGGCCGGCGGCGGCGCCCCCACCAGCCGCGCCGCCCGCGCCACGTGGCCGCGGAAGAGGGCGTCGAACTCGGCCAGCTGCTCGGAGGTGAAGTCCTCGCCGTACCACCAGAACCAGTCGGAGCCCTCGGCGGCGTAGCAGTGGCGCCGCGCCCGGGCCAGCCGATCGGCGTCGCGGTTGCCGGCCCGCTCGGCCGCCTCGACGGCGTCGCGCGCCTTGCCGAGGGCGGTCCAGCCCTGGCGGTCCTCGGCGTGGCCGATCCAGATGCGGTAGGAGGCCTCGATCCAGCTCCCCGAGTGGATGCGGGGGATGGCCGGTCCGGGCGCGTCGCGGACCGCGTCGCCCACGGTGGTGGTGGTGATCTCCGGCCGTCCCTCGAGCCGGGTCCAGAGCGCGTCGAGGAAGTCGCGCCCCGAGCTCGGGTAGTGCTCCCAGGCGTTCTCGCCGTCGAGGAAGACGCCCACCGTGGCCGGCCCGGACTGGCCGTCGCGCGCCCAGGCCCGGCCGATCTCCTCGACCCGCCCGGTGAAGTCGGCGGCCGCCTCGTCGGCCGCGGCGTGGGCGTAGTTGAAGCCGATCAGGTCGGAGAGGGCGCGGTCGCGGAAGAGCATCTTCAGCTCCCGCCCTCCGCCGGCCGCCACCCGCCACGGCCGGTAGAGCGGCCCCGGCGCGGGTCACCTCGGGCGGCAGCGAGTGGAGCAGCACCCCCTCGTCGGAGCAGGCCCAGCCCACCCCCTCGCCCGCCAGCACCTCCAGCGCCTCGGGCGAGACCGAGCCCTCGGCCGGCCACATCCCGGCCGGCGCCGCGCCGAAGCGCCGGGCGTGGCTCTCCATGGCCTCGCGCACGTGCCAGCGGGCGTCCTCCACGCGGCGGAAGCGCGGCGGCAGCTCCAGCCCGGGCAGCGCCCGGTGGGCGGCGTCGCTGTCGCAGATGAGCGGCAGGATGGGGTGGTAGTAGGGCGTCGAGCTCAGCTCCACCTGGCCGCGCTCGGCCAGCGCCCGCCAGCGCGGCACCACCGCCGCCAGCAGCTGGCGCTGCGCCGCCAGCAGCTCGTCGACGTCCTGGGCGTCGAAGCCCTGCCCCTTGTCGCGGAGCGCCTGCAGGCCGGGCAGGTCGTGGAGCCCGCCGAAGCCGATCCAGGAGAGGTTGAAGAGCACCTGCAGGTCGGTCAGCTCCTGCACCGTGAAGCCGGCGGCCACCCGGGGCAGGTCGACGGCGCGCAGGTCGCGCCCGCGGCGGTGGAGCAGCTCCCAGTAGCGCGGCAGCGGCCGGATGTTGGTCTCCCAGTCGACCATGAAGAACTGGCGCAGCACCGCCTCCCGCTCCTCGAGCGAGAGGTCGGCGGCGGGGCGGGCGGTCAGGTCGAGGAAGCGGTCGCGGGCGGTGCCGGCCACGTACTCCTCCAGCTGCTCGAGGAGCACCGGCGTGAAGTTGACGGTGCAGCGGATGCCGGGGTGCCGCTCCAGCATCCAGGCCATGTCGTAGTAGGCGCGGGTGGCGTGGAGCCGCACCCAGGGCATGAGGTACTCGCCCGTCTCCGGCTCCCGGTAGAGGGGCTGGTGCATGTGCCACAGGAAGGCGAGGCGGACCTGGGGGACCAACCCTGGACCTCAGCGGCGGGGGCGGCGCGCGGCCGGGCGCGGGGCGTGGCGCGGGGCCTCGGCGTCGCCGCGGCGGCGGGCGGTGGCCGGGGGCGCGCCGGAGGCGGTGGAGGCCGGGCCGCCCTCCTGCTTCACCTTCCACTCCTCCCAGAGGTTCAGCACCAGGGAGACGTCGCGGAGCGGCAGGTCCTTCTTCAGGTGCGGGAACTCGCCGACGAAGTCCTGGAAGAACTGGTCGTAGCGGGTCGGCGTGAAGTAGCGGAGCAGCGTCTCGCGGCCGTGGGCGTCGACGTCGAGGAACTCGATCCCCATCCCCGGCGCCAGGTTCTCGTCGTCCAGCGGCACCACGTGGGTGACCCGGGAGCGGATGGCCAGCGGCTTCTCGGGCAGCTTGAGCTCGACGTGGACGTCGAGCCGCTCGGGGAGCAGGAAGCTGGAGGCCACGAAGAGGCCGCCCAGCCCCAGGTTGCGGGAGGTGCAGAACGCCTCGAACCGGAGCCCGCCCTGGCCCGGGATGAAGAGCCTGACCGGCAGCTCGATCTCGATCCGCTCGTAACGGCGCGTCGTCTCGCTCACGGCCGGCAAGATAGCATCCGTTCAGCGGAAAATCTTGCCGATCCCCTTGGCCTTCAGCTCGCCCAGCTCGTTGGCGAGCCGGCCCAGCCGCTCGGTCTTGTCGGTCACCTCGCGCTGCAGCCGCGCGATCTTCTGGTCGCGATCGGCCAGCGCCGCCGCCAGCTGCTCCCGCTCGGCCGCCGCGCGGGCCAGCCCCTCGGCGTCGGCGGCGGGGAGCGCGGCGGTGGCCCGCTCGGCCAGCGCGCCCTGGACCCGGGCCAGCTCGGCGCGCAGCCCCTCCACCTCGAGGTCGCGGGCCTCGCCGCCGCCACGGGCCCGGGCCAGCTCCTGGCGGAGCGGCTCCAGCTCGGCGCGCAGCGCCTCGAGCTCGCCCCGCAGCCGGGCCGCCTCGACCTCGGCCGACACGGCGTCGCTCCGGTCGGCCGCCGCCTGGCGCTCCAGCTGCTGCAGGGCCGCCAGCCGCTGCTCGACCTCCTCCTTCTCCCAGCGGACCGCCTGCAGCTCGGCGTCGATCCCGGCCGCCTGCCCCTGGGCCGCCTCGGCCGCGCGCCGGGCCTCGGCCAGCGCCGCCTCGGCACCCGCCGCCGCCCGCCGGGCCGCCTCCAGCTCCTCCGCCGCCGGGGCCGCCGCGCGGACGGCCTCCACCTCGGCCCGGGCCGCCTCGGCCGCCGCCTCCGCGTCGCGGGCCCGCGCCACCGCCTCGGCGACCCGCTCCCGCTGCAGCCGCGCGTCGTCCTCGGCCGAGGCCCGCTGGGCCTCCATCTCGCGCATCCGGTCGGCGGCTCCCTGGATGATGGCGCGCGCCTCGTCGAGCTGCCCCACCAGCTGCTCCCGCTCCCGGTCGGCCTGGCGGTGGGCCTCGTCGAGCTGGCCGGCCAGCCCGTCCCGCTCCCCGGCCAGGCGCGAGGTCTCCTCGGCGAGCCGCGCCGCCTCGGCCGCCAGCCCGGCCAGCCGGGCCTCCAGCGCCGGGTCCGGGGCCGGCGGCGGTGCGCTCCGGGCGGCCTCCAGCTGGCCCCGCGCCTCCTCCAGCGCCTCGCCGGTGGCGCGCAGCTCCACGCGCAGCTCGGCCAGCACCGCGGTGGCCCGGGCCGCCTCGCCGTGGGCCTCGTCGATCTCGCGCAGCGCCACCTCGGCCTCGCCGCGGGCCGTGACCGCCGCCTCGCGCAGGCGATCGAGCTCGGCCCGATCGGCGGCCAGGGCCGCCTCGGCCGCCTCGGCCCGTGCCCGGAGCGTCGCCTCCAGCCCGGCGGTGCCGGCCGCCTGGGCGCGGCTCGCCTCCAGCTCGGCGCGCAGCGCCGCCAGCTCGCTGACCCGCTGGTCGAGCCCCTCCTCCAGCTCCTGCACCCGCGCCTCGGCCGCGTCGGCCCGCGCCAGCGAGGACTCGAGGGCGCTCCTCGAGGCCTGGGCCTCGGCCCGCGCCGCCTGCAGCCCGGCCTCCACCTCGACGGTCGAGCTCGACCGCTCCGCCAGCTCGGTCACCGCCCGGGTCCGCTCCTCGCCGAGCCGCGCCGCCTCCAGCTCGGCCTCGGCCAGCCGCTGCCGCAGCGCCTCCTGCTGCCCGCGCAGCTCGTTCAGCTCGCGCTCCCGCAGCCCGAGCAGCCCGCCGAGCCGCTCGGCGTCGGCCCGGGCCGCCGCGCCCGCCTCCCGCTCCGCGTCGCAGAGCGCCTCGACGCTGCGCAGCTTCTCCAGCGCCTGCGCGCCGCCCCGGCCCTCCCGCTCCAGCGCCGCCCGCGCCTCCTCGCGCTCCCGGGTGAGCTGCTCCAGCGCCTGCCGGGACGCCTCGAGCTCGCGCGCGCGCTGCTGCTGCGCCGCCCGCGCCTCCTCGCGCTCCCGCGCCAGCTGCTCCATGGCGGCCCGGGCCTCGGCCTCGCCGGCCATGGCCAGGTCGCGGTCCTGCAGCAGCCCCTCGCGCTCCTCGGCGGCCAGCTCCCGATCGGCCCGCAGGGTGTCCCGCTCGGCCACCAGCGCGGCCCGCTCCTGCGCCAGCCGCCCGGCCTCGGCCGCGGCCGACTCGCCGGCCGCCGTGAGCTCGGCCACCCGCGCCTCCAGCGCCGCCACCGCGGCAGCGGCCTGGGCCGCGGAGGCCACCGCCGCCTCGCGCGCCGCCGCGGCCGCGTCGAGGAGGGCCCCGGCCGGCAGCGCCACCATGTTGATGCCGGCCAGGCCGGTCGGCCCCTCGCCGCAGAGCGCCAGGTAGGCGGCGGCATCAGCGTCGCCGGCCTGCGAGCCGTCGATGCTCACCTCCGCCTCGGTCCCCTCCGGCGGCGGGACGGCGATGACGTAGCCGACCGTGGCGGACTGGGTGGCCACCTCCACCCACGGGAAGTGCTCGGTGAGCGCGGCCATGAAGGCCTCGTAGGCGACGCTCTGCACCGGGGTGGTGTCGCCGGCCAGCTCCGCCAGCGACCGGCCGCCGGCGGCCGGGATGGCGGTGACCAGGTGGCCCTTCTCGGCCAGCAGGCGGCGCAGCGAGGTGATCCGGCCCGGGTCGTCGGCCAGCGGCGCGCCGTCGGCCAGGAGGATGAGGTCGAAGGCCCCCTCGGGGAGCGACTGGAGCGGGGCGTCGTCGAAGCGGACGAAGGGGTGGTGGCCGGCGGCGCGCGCCACCTCCAGCGCCCCGGCGCTCCCGACCAGGGAGAGGACGGCGGCGGCGCCGCGCTCGGCCAGCAGCAGGGCGCTGGCGCCCCCGGTGGCCTCGGCCGCGCCCAGCTCGAGGACCCGGCGCCCGGGCAGCAGCGGCTCGATGAAGCTGTAGCGGGCGAGGATCTCACCGGCGCCGTGGCGGGCGTAGAAGGTGGCCATGTCGCGGCGATGTTACCCCGGCCCGGCGGGGCTGTCGCAGAAGCGGCCGCCGGGAGGCGCACACCGGCCTCCGCGCCCCGACCCGTGCCGACCTCGACACCGGCGCCCGGTCCGGGCGAAGCTGGCCGCCTGATGGCCCCGACCTCCGAGCCCGCCGTCCGCGCCGCCCACCTCATGGACGATCTGAGGTGCCTGTCGGCGCTCGGCCCGGTGGACGAGGCCCGCGTCCGCGCCCAGCTCAGCCCGGCCACGGTGAAGGCCATCGAGGACGCGCTGCGCACCTCCTACCTGCCGCTGGCCCTCAACATCGAGCTGGCCGAGATCGTCTACCGGGTGGCGGGCGAGGCCGGCAGCCGGCGCTGGGGCACGGCCTCGTTCCTCGCCTCGATCGAGGGGTTCTTCAAGCCGCTCTTCGTCGGCCTGACCAGGCTGGTGGACCCCTCGCCGACCCTGATGTTCAAGATCTTCCCGCAGGGCTGGACCACCACCTACCGCGGCTGCGGCGAGTTCCAGGTCTCGCAGCCCGCGCCCGGCCAGACCCGGCTCCTGTGCCGCGGCATCGCCCCGGCCATGCAGGGCCCGGCCTACCTGGCCGCCGTCTGCGGCACGCTGGCCGGGGCCTTCGAGGTCTCCAGCTACACCGGGACGGTGAAGGTCGAGCCCCGCCCGGCCGGCTCCGCGGACGCCAGCTGGCTGGTGGAGTGGCGGAAGGTGGAGAAGCAGCAGGATGGCTGAGGAGCTCGACAGGCTGGTCCGCGAGCGGCTCGCCACCGACGGGCCCGACGGCGCCGCCACCGCGCTCATCGAGGCGCTCGGCCCGGCCATCCTGCGCTACCTGCGCTCCATGCTCCGCGTGGAGGAGGACGCCGCCGACGCCTTCTCGCAGTGGTCGGAGAACGTCTGGACCGGGCTGCCCTCGTTCCGCGGCGAGTCCTCGCTCAAGACCTGGGGCTACCGGCTGGCCTGGAACGCCGCCCAGAACCTGCGCAACGAGGCCTGGCGGAAGCGCGGCCAGCGGCTCGCCACCGGGCAGGCCTCGGCGCTGGCCATGTCGATCCAGACCAAGTCGGTGGTGGTGGTGGAGCGGCAGCGGCAGGCGCTCGAGGAGCTGCGCGCCGCGCTCTCCGACGAGGACCGGTCGCTGCTGGTGCTGCGGCTCGACCAGCAGCTCTCCTGGAACGAGGTGGCCGAGGTGCTGGCCGCCGAGGGGAAGCGGATCGAGCCGGCCACGCTCATGAAGCGGTTCGAGCGGGTCAAGGCCCGGCTCGGCGAGCTGGCGCGGGAGCGCGGGCTGCTGGGGTGAGGCGGGGCATCTGCTGAACTTCCCGGGGGTTTTCTGATTCCTCCTCCCGGCACGTCAGATCCGGCGCGGGCCCTTGTCCACAGGTCAGAAGGCGCGACACCAGCCACCGCGCCGCCGACCTCGAAAGGACACCGCCATGACGACCACGACCCGCAGCGCCCCGCACTTCACCGTCCGCTCCGGCTCCTCCAGCGCCCGCGCCCTCTTCATCGCCGCCCTCTGCGCCTTCATCGTCACGGCCTTCCTGATCGACGTGCAGCGCGGCGCCTCCTCGTCCGGCGCGCCCGCCCAGGTCGAGCTGCGCACCTAGAGCTCACTCCTCGACTCGCGGCCTCAGGGGTGGGGCTGCGGTCCTGGAGACGCGGGTCGGCCGCCTCGATGCCTCCGAGGCGGCCTTCCCGCGGAGTCGTGTTCCTGGCCCTCGACAGGCGCGCCCCGCCCGGCCAAGCTCGGCCCCGGGGAGCGCCATGAGCCACGGGAACGACTTCAGCCTGCGCGCCATCGACGGGGAGCTCCAGGTCCACCGCGACCAGCTGGGGTACCCGCAGGTCACCGCCGCCACCGAGCCCGACATGTTCTTCGGCCTGGGCTACGTGCACGCCCTCGACCGGCAGGTGCAGATGTGGATCACCCGGATCATCGGCCGGGGCCAGGGCTCGGAGCACCTCGACCCCAGCCCGGAGATGATCGGGATCGACAAGTACCTGCGCTGGCTCGACCTGGCCGGCGACGCCGAGCGCGAGGTGGCGCATGCTCACCCCCGAGGCCCGGGCGCTGGTGGAGGCCTACTGCCGCGGGGTCAACGCCGCGGTCCAGGCCAGCCCCAGGCCCCTCGAGTTCCGGCTGGTGGGCTACCGGCCCGGGGCCTGGACGGTCGCCGACGTGCTGCTGGTCGCCAAGATGATCGGCTACGTCGGGCTCGCCTCCACCCAGGCCGACGCGGAGAAGTTCATCATCCAGCTCATCCAGGCCGGGCTCGACGAGGCGCGCCTCAAGGAGCTCTTCCCGCCCATCACCGAGGAGATCACGCCGGCGCTGGCCGGGCTGCTCCGCGGCCTCGAGGGGATGGCGCCCATCGTCCCGCCCACCGTCGGGTGGAAGCGGCTGCTCCCCTCCTTCTCCGCCAGCAACAACTGGGTGATCGGCCCGGGCCGGTCGGCCACCGGCAGCTCGATCCTGGCGGCCGACCCGCACCTCAACCTGCAGCTCCCCAACGTCTGGTACCAGGTGACGCTCCGCTGCGGGGACCGGGTCCTCTCCGGCGCCAGCGTCGCCGGGGCGCCGGCGGTGGCCATCGGCCGGACCGGCCACCTCGCCTGGGCCGCCACCTACGGCACCATGGACCTCTCCGACCACTTCGTGGAGGAGCTGCGCGGCGGCCAGGTCCGGCGCGGCGACCGGTGGGTGCCGCTCACCGTGCGCGAGGAGGTCATCCGGCCGAAGAAGGGGGCGCCCATCCCCTTCCGCGTCGCCTCCACCGACCACGGGCTCATCGAGGGCGAGTCGCTCGAGGACGGCCACCACCTGGCCCTGGCCCTCTCCATCAAGAAGTACCCGGGGACCGCCGCGCAGAGCCTCGACGCCTTCTTCCGCATCTTCCGCGCCGGCTCGGTGAGGGAGGCCCTGGACCTCTTCGCCGGCCTCACCTTCTCGCCGTTCAACTGGGTGCTGGCCGACGAGCGGGACATCGGCTACCAGCTGGGCGGCCTCTTCCCGGAGAAGAGGCCGGGCAGCTCCGGCCTGGTCCCGTTGCTCGGCTGGGAGCCGGCCGACGCCTGGCGCGGGCCGGTCGACCCGCGCCGCTACCCGCGGGCCGTCAACCCGCCCGGCGGCGTCCACGTCACCGCCAACAACGACCTCAACGCCTTCGGCGAGGTCCGGCCCATGACGCTGCCCATGGCCTCCTACCGCGCCGAGCTGATCCGGCGGCGGCTGGACGAGCGGCCCACCCACTGGCGTCGAGGACCTGCAGCGGCTGCACCACGACCGCTACTCGCTCCAGGCCGAGCGCTTCATGGCGCTGCTGCGGCCGCTCCTGCCGGCGACGCCGGCGGGGCGGGAGCTGGCCGGGTGGGACCTCTGCTACACGGCCGGCTCGGTCGGGGCCACCCGCTTCGAGAACGTCTACCGGGCGCTCGTGGAGCTGGTCTTCGGCGAGCTGGGGGTGGGCGAGGAGGTGCTGGCCGTCGCGCTCGACGAGTCGGTGATCTTCCCCATGCTCCACGGCAACTTCGACGCCGTGCTGCTCTCCGAGCGCTCGGCCTGGTTCGCCGGGCGGCCGCGCGAGGAGCTCTACCGCATCGCCATCGAGCGCGGGCTGGCGCGGCCGGCGCCGCGCCACGGGGAGGTGGCGCGCATGTGGGTCGACAACCTGTTCTTCGGCGGCAAGCTGCCGCGCTGGCTCGGCTTCGACCAAGCCTTCGAGCACGTCGGCAGCCGAGCCACCATCCCGCAGGCGCAGCGCTACCGCTACGCCGGCCGCGACGGCTCCTTCGCCGCGACCTTCCGGATGGTGACCGACCTCGCCACCCGCGAGCTGTCGATGTCCATGTCCGGCGGCGCCTCGGGGAGCCGCTTCTCGCGCTTCTACAAGGCGAGCACGGCCGGCTGGGAGGCGGGCCGGTACCACCGGATCGAGCTGTCCACCTGACCGCCCCTGGAGAGGGCGTGGACGCGCACCGGGTCGAGCTGGTGAAGTGACGGTCGGTCACGAAGGGAGGCGCCGCGGATGCTGGCCATGGTGGTGGAGCGCCCCGGCGCGCCCCTCGTCGCGCGCGATCGGCCCACGCCGGAGCCCGGCCCCGACGAGGTGCTGCTCCGCGTGCTGGCCTGCGGCGTCTGCCGGACCGACCTCCACGTGGCCGACGGCGACCTGCCGCCGCTCGGCCACCCCATCGTCCCCGGCCACGAGATCGTGGGCGAGGTGGCCCGCGTCGGGGCGCGCGTCACCGGCCTGGCGCCGGGCGACCGGGTCGGCGTGCCCTGGCTGGGCTGGACCTGCGGCGCCTGCGAGTTCTGCCGCACCGGGCGCGAGAACCTCTGCCCCGAGGCGCGCTTCACCGGGTACCACCTCGACGGCGGCTTCGCCGAGTGGGCGGTGGCCGACGCCCGCTTCGCCTTCCCCCTGCCGGCCGGGCAGGACCCCGTCGCCACGGCGCCGCTCCTCTGCGCCGGCCTGATCGGCTACCGGTCCTGGAAGATGGCCGGCGAGGCGAGGCGGCTCGGCCTCTACGGCTTCGGCGCCGCGGGCCACCTCGTGGCCCAGCTGGCGAGGGGCGCCGGCCAGGAGGTCTTCGCCTTCGTCCGGCCGGGCGACGCCGCGGCCGAGCGGTTCGCGCGGGAGCTCGGCGCGGCCTGGGCCGGACCGTCCGACGCGCTCCCCCCCGCGCCGCTCGACGCCGCCATCATCTTCGCGCCGGTCGGGGCGCTGGTGCCGGCCGCGTTGCGCGCCGTCCGGCCCGGCGGGACGGTGGTGTGCGGCGGCATCCACATGTCCGACATCCCGTCCTTCCCCTACGCGCTGCTCTGGGGGGAGCGGGTGGTGCGCTCGGTGGCCAACCTGACCCGGGCCGACGGCACGGCGCTGCTGGCGCTGGCGCCGCAGGTGCCGCTACACACCGCGGTCACCCCCTTCCCGCTCCGCGAGGCCAACGCGGCGCTCGACGCGCTCCGGCGCGGGGCGCTGTCCGGCGCCGCGGTGCTGGTGCCCGGCCCCTGATCCGCCGCGACGCCCCGTTCGAGCCGGGGGCCGGTCGGCGTCGGACGTGGCTATGCTCCTGGCCGGGGAGGTCTTGTGGCGCCTGCGCCACGTCGGCCCTGGGGAATCCCGATCGAGACGCTCCTCGCGGAGCTCGGCCACCGGCGTGGCCGGCCTGCCGGCCGCCGAGGCCGCGGCGCGCCTCGCCCGCGAAGGGCTCAACGAGCTCCCCGAGCCGCGCGGCCCCTCCGCCCTGCTCCAGTTCGCCGCCCAGGTGACCCACTTCATGGCGCTGCTGCTCTGGGCCGCCGGGGGGCTGGCCTTCGTCTCGCGCATGCCGCAGCTCGGCTGGGCCATCTGGTCGGTGGTGATCGTCAACGGCGTCTTCTCCTTCTGGCAGGAGCGGCGCGCCGAGCGGGCGCTCACGGCGCTGCGCCACCAGCTGCCGCAGGACGCCCGGGCCTGGCGCGACGGCGCGCTCACCGTGGTCCCGGCGCGCCAGCTGGTGACCGGCGACGTCATCGAGCTCGGCCTGGGCGACCACGTCCCCGCCGACGCGCGGCTGCTCGCCGGCGAGCGGCTCCGGCTCGACCTCTCCCTGCTCACCGGCGAGTCGCTGCCGGTGAACCGGGCCCCGGCGCCGGCCGAGCCGCTCTGCGCCCTCGCCGTCGAGGCCTCCTCGGTGGTGCTGGCCGGGGCCAGCGTGGTGGGGGGCCGGGGCCGGGCCGTGATCTTCGCCACCGGCCGCGCCACCGCCCTCGGCGAGGTGGCGCGGCTCACCGCCGGCGTGGCCCGCGAGCCCTCCACCCTCTCGGTGCAGGTGGCCCGCCTGGTGAGGACCATCACCGCCCTGGCGGTGGGGATGGGGGCGCTGGTCTTCCTGCTCGGCTACTGGCTGGTGGGCCTCAGCTTCCCGGAGGCGCTGCTCTTCGCCATCGGCATCGTGGTGGCCAACGTGCCGGAGGGGCTCCTCCCCACCGTGACCCTGGCGCTGGCGCTCGGCGTCCAGCGCATGGCGCGGAGGCGCGTGCTGGTGCGGCGGATGCCGGCCATCGAGACGCTCTCGGCGGTCACGGTGGTCTGCACCGACAAGACCGGCACCCTCACCGAGAACCGGATGACGGTGCGCAGCGCCTGGACCCCGGCCGGCCCGGCGCCGCTGCCGGCCGGCGACGCCGACGGCCCGCTGCGCCTGCTGCTCTGCGCCGGCGCGCTCTGCACCGAGGCGGCCTCGGTGGCTGGCCCCGGCGAGACCCGCGCCCTGGCCCGCGACCCGCTCGAGGCGGCGCTGCTCACGGCCGCGCGCGACCACGGCCTCGATCCGGTCGCCCTGGCCCTCGGGACGCCGCGCCACCGCGAGCTCCCCTTCGACCCGGCGCGGCGCCGCATGACGGTGGTGGTCCGCTGGGGCGTGCCGGGGTGCGGCCCGCCGCCGGGGACGCCGCTCGCCATCATGAAGGGGGCGCCCCCCGAGGTCGTGCCCCGCTGCGTCCGGACCCTCGACGGCACCTCCCGTCCGCTCGACGAGGCGGGGCGACTCGCCGTGCTGGCCGAGGCGGAGCGGCTGGCCGCGGCCGGCCACCGCGTCATCGCCGTGGCCTGCCGCGAGGCGCCGGACGGGCTCGTCGACGCCGCGCTGGAGTCGGACCTCGAGCTGATCGGCCTGCTGGCCGTCCACGACCCGCCCCGGGCCGGCGTGGCCGAGGCGCTGCGCCGCTGCCGCGAGGCCGGGCTGCGGGTGGTCATGGTCACCGGCGACGGGCCGGGCACGGCGCTGGCCGTGGCCCGCGAGGTGGGGATGGGCGGCGCGGATCTCACCGCCGTCACCGGACCGGAGCTCACCGCCCTCGACGACGAGGCGCTCCGGGCCCTCCTGCTCGATCCCGCGCCGCGACTCTTCGCCCGCGTCCTCCCCGACCAGAAGCTCCGGCTGGTCAAGGCCTGGCAGGCGCTCGGCGAGGTGGTGGCAGTGACCGGCGACGGCATCAACGACGCCCCCGCCCTGCGTGCCGCCCATGTCGGCATCGCCATGGGGGCCTCGGGCACCGACGTGGCCCGCGCCGCCGCCGACCTGGTCCTGCTCGACGACGACTTCACCAGCCTGGTGGCGGCCATCGAGGAGGGTCGCAGCCTCTTCCGCAACATCCGCAAGTTCCTCACCTACATCCTCACCTCCAACGTCCCCGAGGTGGTCCCCTTCGTGGCCATGGTGGCGCTGCGCATCCCGCCCGCCCTCACCATCCTCCAGATCCTGGCCATCGACCTCGGCACCGACATGGTGCCGGCGCTGGCGCTCGGCGGTGAGCCGCCCGAGCCCGGGCTCATGAAGCGGCGGCCTCGCCCCCGCGACGCGCCGCTCCTCGACCGGCGGCTGCTCCAGCGGGCCTACCTGCGGCTCGGCGTGGTGCAGGCGCTCGCCTGCATGGCCGCCTACCTGGGGGTCTGGGCGGCCCACGGCGTCGGCCTCGAGGGGTTGCGGGCGCTGGCCCCGGCCATCATCGCCCACGTCCCCGACGCGGCCACCGAGGCGCTGCAGCGCCAGGCCACCGCCGCGGCCCTGGCCGCCATCGTCCTCTGCCAGATGGCCAACCTCTTCGCCTGCCGCTCCGAGCGGGTCAGCGCCTTCGCCATGCCGGCGCGCAACCGGCTGCTGGCCCTGGGCCTGGCGGTGGAGGGGCTGGCCCTGGCGGCGGTCCTCTGGCTCCCGCCGCTGCAGTCGGTCTTCGAGACCGCGCCGCTCGCCCCCTGGGCCTGGCCCGCCATCCTGCTCGGGCCGGTGGCGCTGCTGGCCGTCGACGAGGGGGCGAAATGGATCGGGCGGCGGCGCGCCGCGCGCTTCCTGCGGGCCGCGGTCCCCGGATGAACGGCCGCCTGCCGGACTCGGCGAGGACTCTCATGCGCTATTCGCTCCCCCAGCCCTACGAAGACCTCGGCCACACCGCCGACGTGGGGCTGCGCGTTCGCGGCGGGTCCGCCGAGGAGGCGCTGGCACGGCTGGCGCTGGCGCTCGGCGGGCTGCTCTCGGGCGGCGGGGCGACGCCGCTCCACCGCGAGGAGCGGCTGGTGGTGGCGGGCGGCCCGGGCCTCACCGGCACCGCCGTGGCGCTGCTGCGCGAGCTGCTCTTCCGCTTCGCGACCGAGCGGCTGCTCCCCGCCGAGGTCGAGGTCCACCGCGCCGACGAGGCCGGCGCCGAGGCGACGGTGGGCTTCGCGCGCTACGACGAGGAGCGGCACGCCGAGGGCGTGGACGTGAAGGCGGTCACCTGGCACGCGGCACGGCTGGAGCCGGAGGGCGGCGGCTGGGTCGCCCAGGTGGTGCTGGACATCTAGGAGGGGCGGCCATGAAGCTGCGGCACGTCGAGGGCGACCTGTGGGAGATCCCGCGCGAGGGGCGGATGCGCGTCCCGGGGCGCGTCTACTCGGTGGGCCCGCCGGCGCCCGACGACCCGGCCCTCCAGCAGGTCGCCAACGTGGCCCATCTCCCCGGCATCCTGCGCTTCTCGCTGGCCATGCCCGACATCCACTGGGGCTACGGCTTCCCCATCGGCGGCGTGGCCGCGGTGGACGCCGAGGAGGGCGCCATCTCGCCGGGCGGCGTCGGCTACGACATCAACTGCGGCGTGCGGGTGGTCACCACCGCGCTGGAGGCCGACGACCTCCGCCCGCACGTCCACGAGGTCACCGCGCAGCTCTACCGCGACATCCCCACCGGGGTCGGGGCCAGCCGGGCCATCCCGCGCCTCTCCGGCGACGAGCTCGACGAGGTCCTCTCCCAGGGGGCGCGCTGGGCGGTGAAGCGCGGCTTCACCGCGGCCTCCGACGACCTCACCCGCTGCGAGGAGGGCGGGCGGCTCATGGGGGCCGACCCGCACGCGGTCTCGGAGCGGGCCCGGCAGCGCGGCTCCGACCAGGTCGGGACGCTGGGCAGCGGCAACCACTTCCTCGAGGTGGACCGGATCGCCGAGGTCTACGACCCGGCGGCCGCCGAGGCCTTCGGCCTCGTGCCGGGGCGGGTGGCCCTGCAGATCCACTCCGGCTCGCGCGGCCTCGGCTACCAGGTCTGCGACGAGTTCCTGGCCGAGCTGACGCCGCGCCTGGCCGCCTTCGGGCCGGACTACGCCAACCTCCCCGACCGGCAGCTGGCCTGCGCCCCGGTGACGAGCGACGTGGGACAGCGCTACCTCGGCGCCATGCAGGCCGCCGCCAACTACGCCTGGGCCAACCGGCAGGTCATGACCGGGCTGGCGATCCGGGCGCTGCTCCACGCCCTCCACGTCTCCGAGCGCGACCTCGGCGCCCGCCTCCTCTACGACGTGTGCCACAACGTGGCCAAGCTCGAGGAGCACGAGGTGGACGGCGTCCAGCGCCGCGTCCTCGTCCACCGCAAGGGGGCGACGCGCGCCTTCGGCCCCGGCGATCCGCGCGTCCCCGCCCCCTACCGCGAGGTCGGCCAGCCGGTGCTCATCCCCGGCGACATGGGGCGCTACTCCTACGTCCTGGCCGGCACCGCGCGCGCCATGCGCGACACCTTCGGCAGCTCCTGCCACGGGGCCGGCCGCCTGCTCTCGCGGGGCGAGGCCCTGCGGCGCGGCCGCGGCCGCTCCATCGGGCGGGAGCTGGCCGCCCGGGGCATCGAGGTGATCTCGCGCGGCAAGAAGACCCTGGCCGAGGAGATGAGCGAGGCCTACAAGGACGTCGCCCAGGTGGTGGCGGTGATGGATCGCGCCGGCATCTCGCGGCTGGTGGCGCGGCTCGAGCCCATGGGCGTCATCAAGGGCTGAGAACCGGTCACCGGCCGTTATATCCTCGGCCATGCCGACCACCGCCCTCGTCGCCCTGCTCTGCGCCCTCGCGCCCGGCCCCGCCCCGGCCACCGCCCTCGACCGCACCCGCGGGGAGCGGGAGCGGGGGGCGATCCACGACCGGGTGGTGCTGGCCCGCCTCGACCAGCTGCTCCCCGCGGCCATGCGGTCCAGCGGGGTGGGGATGTGGATCGTCCTCACCCGCGAGGACGCGGTCGACCCGGTCTTCCGCTTCATCACCCCCGACGGCGCCTACCCCGGCTCCCGCAACGCCTGGGTCTTCATCGACACCGGCGCGGCGCGGGTGCGGCGGGTGGTGGTGGGGAGCCACCCGGAGAAGCAGGCCGCGCCGTTCTTCGACGAGGTGATCGAGGCCAGCGGCGACGGCGTCTTCACCGCCCTCCGGGCGCTGGCCGACCGCCACGCCCCGAAGGCCATCGCCGTCGACGTGGCCGCGGACACCGCCGCCGCCGACGGCCTGTCGGCCTCGATGCGCGACGGCCTGCTGGCCGGCCTCGGGCCGCACGCCGCCGCGGTGGTGAGCGCCGAGCGGCTGGTCATCGACCTGCTGGAGCCCCGGCTCCCCGAGGAGCGGGCCCACTTCGAGGAGGCGGCGCGGGTCACGCGCGGCCTCTGGGAGGAGGCCTTCTCCCGGCGGGTCATCACCCCGGGCAAGACCACCGTGGGCGACCTGCTCTGGCACGTCCGGCAGCGGATGGCCGACCTCCACGTCGGCACCTGGTTCCGGCCCGACCTCCGGGTGCAGCGGCGCGGCGTCCCCTTCGAGCCCATGATGGTGGCCCCCGACGACCAGGTGATCCTGCCGGGCGACCTGCTCCACCTCGACGTCGGCATCACCTACCTGGACCTCTCCACCGACTACCAGCGCATGGCCTACGTCCCCGCCCCCGGCGAGACGGCGCCCCCGCCCGGCCTGGTGAAGGCGCTGGCCGCCACCAACCGGCTGCAGGAGCTGCTGGTGGCCGAGATGCGCGAGGGGCGCCCGGGGGCCGAGGTCCACGCCGCCGCCATGGCCCGCGCCCAGGCCGAGGGGCTGCAGGCCATGATCTACAGCCACTCGGTCGGCCTCTTCGGCCACTTCGTGGGGGCCGCCATCGGCGCCTACAAGCCCGGGTCGAAGCCCTCGCTGCGCGCCAGCCTCCCGCTCCGCGCCGGCGCCTTCACCTCCATCGAGCTCAACACCAGGAGCGCGGTGGCGGAGTGGGGCGGCCAGCAGGTCTACGTCATGCTGGAGGACGACGCCTGGCTGTCGCCGGAGGGGATGAGGTTCTTCCTCCCCCGGCAGACCAGCCTGATGGTGGTGCGGTGAGCCGCGGGATCCGGCCCGGGCGCGCCCCCACCGCACCCTGGGTGCGGCTCGCCGCCTACCCGACGTGCAGCAGCGCCACGTGCGGCAGGTTGCGCAGGCGCCCGTCGTAGTCGAGGCCGTAGCCGACCACGAACCGGTCCTCGATGGTGAAGCCCTTGAAGTCGATGGGGACCTTCACCTTGGCGCGGGCCGGCTTCTCCAGCAGCGCCGCCACCTTCAGGCTGCGCGGGTGGCGGGTGGCGAGGTTGTCGAGCAGGTAGCGGACGGTGAGGCCGGTGTCGACGATGTCCTCGACCAGCAGCACGTCCTCGCCCTGGATGGAGCGGGCCAGGTCGTGGGTGATGCGGACCACGCCGGTGGTCTCCGTCCCCTGGTAGGAGGAGACGCCGATGAAGTCCACCTCCAGCTCGGGGAGCGGGATGGCGCGGACCAGATCCGCGAGGAACATGAAGCTCCCCTTGAGCACGCCGACGCAGATGAGCCGCTTCCCGGTGTGCTGCCGGGCGATCTCCTGGCCCAGCTCGGCGATGCGGGCCTGGATCTGCTCGGCGGAGAGGAGGACCTCGAGGCGGTGGGAGCCGGTCATGGTGCGCATCCTAGTCGAGGGCGTCGCGGGTCGGTGGTAGAGAAGGGCGGTGCGCCTCGTCACCACCGCGCCCGCCAAGGTCAACCTGGTCCTGCGGGTCGGCCCGCCGCGGCCGGACGGCTACCACGACCTCGCCAGCCTGCTCGTGCCGCTCGACCTCGGCGACGCCGTCGAGGTGCGGGTGGGGGCCCGGGCCGGCCCGATCCGCTGCCGCGTCCCGGGCCACCGGGAGCTGGACGGCGAGCGGAACCTCGCGGCGCGGGCGGCCGAGGCCTTCCGGCGCCGCTTCGGCGTGGACCGGGCCATCGCCATCCGCATCGAGAAGCGGATCCCGGTCACCGCCGGGCTGGGCGGCGGCTCCTCCGACGCCGCGGCGGTGCTGCGCTGCCTGGCCCGCGCCTTCCGCGTCCGCGACGCGGCGGCGCTCGCCGAGGTGGCGCTGTCGATCGGCTCCGACGTCCCCTTCTTCCTCGGGCCGGGGCCGGCCTGGGCGGCGGGGCGCGGGGAGCGGCTCCGGCCGGCCACCGTGCCGCCGCTCCACCTGGTGCTCCTCTACCCGCGGGATGCGGCGCTGGCCATCCGGGCAGCGGACGCTTACCGCTGGCTGGACGAGGATCGGGCCGGCCGGCCGGTCCCGCCGCTGCCCCGGCCATCTCGCTGGCGACCGACCCTTCTGGGGAATGACCTCCAGCCCCCCTGCGTGGCCCGGCATCCCGCCTTAGATCGACTCCTGGAGCGGCTCACCGGCGCCGGCGCCACCGCGACGCTGATGTCCGGGAGCGGTCCCACCGTCTTCGGCCTCTTCGCCGGCCGGGCCCAGGCCCGGAGCGCGGCGCGGAGGCTGGGCGCGGCGGCCGGCGTGGACGAGGAGGTCCACCTGGCGCGTACGGTGACGCGGCAGCCTGGGGTGTCGTCATGGAGATCACCGACGTCCGCGTCTACCCGGTCGACGAGGAGAAGCTCAAGGCCTACGTCACGGTGACCCTCGACGGCTGCTTCGTGGTCCGCGACCTCAAGGTCATCCAGGGTGCGACCAGCCTGTTCGTGGCCATGCCGGCCAAGCGGCGCAAGGACGGGACCTTCAAGGACGTGGCCCACCCGCTCAACGCCGAGACCCGCGAGCGCTTCGAGCGGGCCATCCTGGCCGCCTACGACGTGGAGTCGAAGCGGCTCCCGGCCGGCCGCCCCACCGGGACCGACCACCACCTGCACGGCGGCTGAGCCCCGCTGGCCGCCTCGCCGGCCGGTTCTCCCAGCAGCCGCGGCGGCTTCCGCGCCCCCGCCCACGTCGCCGTCGACGGCGGTCCTCCCGGTCTGCTATTGAGGCCCTTCTCCTCGACGGGGGTGCGGATGTCCGCCAACGGTGCCAGGTCCGAGTACAAGCTCTTCGCCGGCAACTCCAACCGGAAGCTGGCCGAGGCCATCGCCGCCTCGCTGGGCCGCCCGCTCTCGCCGGCCATGGTGGGCCGCTTCTCCGACGGGGAGATCCAGGTGGAGATCGGCGAGAACATCCGCGGCCAGGACACCTACATCATCCAGTCCACCTGCACCGACGCCAACGTCAACCTGATGGAGCTGCTCATCATGATCGACGCGCTCAAGCGCGCGTCGGCCGGCACCATCAACGCCGTCATCCCCTACTACGGCTACGCCCGGCAGGACCGCAAGGTGGCCTCGCGCAGCCCCATCACCGCCAAGCTGGTGGCCGACCTGCTGGAGGCGGCCGGCGCCACCCGCGTGGTCTCGATGGACATGCACGCCGGGCAGATCCAGGGCTTCTTCAACATCCCCTTCGACCACCTCTACGCCGCGCCGGTGCTGCTCGACCACATGCGCAAGCGGTTCGAGGGGAAGTCCGACGACCTGGTCATCGTCTCCCCCGACGCCGGCGGCGTGGAGCGGGCCCGCGCCTACTCCAAGCGGCTCGGCGCCAGCCTCTGCATCGTCGACAAGCGGCGGCTCAAGGCCAACGTGGCCGAGGTGCTCAACGTCATCGGCGACGTGGCCGGCAAGTCGGCGGTGCTGCTCGACGACATGATCGACACGGCCGGCACGCTCACCCAGGCGGCCAACGCGCTGGTCGACAAGGGGGCGGCGCGGGTCTTCGCCTACGCCAGCCACGCCGTGCTCTCCGGCCCGGCCGTGGAGCGGATCCAGAAGAGCCCCATCGAGGAGGTGGTGGTCACCGACTCGATCCCGCTCTCGCCCACCGCGGCCGGCTGCAACAAGATCCGCGCGCTCTCCTGCGCCCCGCTCTTCGCCGAGGCCATCAAGCGGATCCACGGCGGCGACTCGCTCACCAGCCTGTTCGTGTAGGGCACCAGGCCCGCGACGCCGAAGGCGCGGTGACCCCGCGGGGTCTGGGGAACGTCCCGAGGCGCCGGCGGCGCGGTCACCCCGCGGGCGAGCGTCGCAGCCCCGATCCGCCCGGCCTCGCGGACACCGCCCTGGCGAGACGGCGCGCCGCAGGCGCGACGAGCCCGCGGGGGGAGCGCGCCCCGGCGCCGATGGGCCGAGGCCGCGCGAGCGTGAGGCACCGCCCGCGCCAGCGGCGCCGGCGCATGGCCTCGACCTACAGCTGGATCTGCGCCCCCAGCTCGACCACGCGGTTGGGCGGCAGCCCGAAGAAGGCGCTGGCGGTCGCCGAGTTGCGCGACATGACGATGAAGAGCTTCTTGCGCCAGGTGGCCAGCCTGGCCGCGCCGGTGGCCAGCAGGGTCTCGCGCCCCAGGTAGTAGGAGACCTCCATCGGCTTCACCTGGAGCTTCGGGCCCGTCCCCTCGCGCGTCGCCAGCGACTCGAGCAGGGCCGGGATGTTGGGCTGCTCCATGAACCCGTAGTGCGCCACCACCTGGTAGAAGCCGGAGCCGAGGTCGCGGGTCACCACCCGCTCGGCCTCGGGCACGGTCGGCACCTCCTCGGAGAGCACCGAGGTGAGGATGACCCGCTCGTGGAGCACCTTGTTGTGCTTGACGTGGTGGAGCATCACCGGCGGGGCGCTGCCGAGGTTGGAGGTCATGAAGACGGCGGTGCCGGGGATGCGGGTCGGCTTGCGGCGCACCACGTCGTCGAGGAAGAGCTCGAGGGGCAGGCCGGCGTCGCGCAGCATGGCGCCCACCAGCGCGCGCCCGCGCTTCCAGGTGGACATGAGCACGAAGACCACGGCGGCCACGACGATGGGGAACCAGCCGCCGTCCTCGAACTTCACGATGTTGGCCCCGAAGAAGGAGAGGTCGACCGCCAGGAAGGCCACGGTGAGCGGCCAGCTCCGCCAGCGCGACCAGCGCCACAGGTCGCGCATCACCCGGTGGAAGAGCAGCGTGGTGATGCTCATGGTGCCGGTGACGGCGATGCCGTAGGCGGCGGCCAGGTTGGAGGAGCTCTTGAAGCCGAGCACCAGGGCGATGCAGGCGGCGCCGATGGCCCAGTTCACCTCGGGGACGTAGATCTGCCCCATCTCGGTGTGCGAGGTGTGCTTCACGGTGATGCGGGGGCAGTAGCCGAGCTGCACCGCCTGGTGGGTCAGCGAGAAGGCGCCGCTGATGAGCGCCTGCGAGGCCACGATGGTGGCCAGCGTGGCCAGGCCGATGAGCGGGTAGATGGCCCACTCGGGCGCCAGCAGGTAGAAGGGGTTCTCGCGCGCCGCGGGCTGGTGGAGCAGCAGCGCCCCCTGCCCGAAGTAGTTGAGGGTGAGCGCCGGCATGGCCAGGCCCAGCCAGGCCAGGCGGATGGGCCGCTTCCCGAAGTGGCCCATGTCGGCGTAGAGCGCCTCGCCGCCGGTGATGCAGAGGACCACCGCCCCCAGCACCAGGAAGCCGGTGCCGCCGTTCTGGCCGAAGAAGCGCACCCCGTGGAGCGGGTTGACGGCCGCCAGCACCGAGGGGTCGCGCAGGATGCCGTGGACGCCCAGCGCCCCGATGACGGTGAACCAGAGCAGCATGACCGGGCCGAAGATCGACCCCACCCGCGCCGTCCCGCTGCGCTGGATGAGGAAGAGGCCGGCCAGGATGAGCACGGTGAGCGGCACCACCAGCGGGGTCAGCGCCGGCGCCGCCACGGTCACGCCCTCCACCGCGGAGAGGACCGAGATGGCCGGGGTGATGATGCCGTCGCCGTAGAGCAGCGCCGCGCCGAAGATCCCCAGCACCAGCAGCACCTTGCGGCCGCGCTTGTCGGGGTCCTTGCGCGAGACCAGCGCCTGCAGCGCCAGGATGCCCCCCTCGCCGCGGTTGTCGGCGCGCATCACGAAGGAGAGGTACTTGAAGGTGACCACGAAGGTCATGGCCCAGAAGATCAGCGAGAGGACGCCGAGCACGTTGCCGGGGCTCGGCTCGACGCCGTGCTTTCCGGTGAAGCACTCCTTCAGCGCGTAGAGCGGGCTGGTGCCGATGTCCCCGTACACCACCCCCAGCGCCCCCAGCGCCAGCGCCGCCAGCGCGCCGCCGTGCGGGGCGGCCCGGGCGTGATCGAGCAGGGCGTGGGGCTCCTCGGCGACGACCGGGAGGTCGCCGCGGGTCTGGATCGGGGAGGCGGGTGGGGCCGGCGGCGCCTGGTGCGGCTCGACGGCTGGCGGTGGGTCTGGGGAAGCCATGGCGGGGAGAGGGCTTAGCAGCAAACCACGAAGGCTGGGGCGCCGGAAGGGGCCAGGCCCTTGACCCCGGGCCCGTTGATCGGGTAATCACCCGCCTTCCTTGGGGTTCCAGATCACCGGGCCCTCTTCGTCACCAAACCCAGGGCCGCCGCCGCCAGGCGTCGCCCCTCGCCCGAGCCGATCATGCGGCCGGCACGAGTCCATTGGGAGGCACCATGGAGAAGATCGTTCTCACCGCGGAGCAGCGCGAGGGCAAGGGCAAGGGCCCGGCCCGCCGGCTCCGGCAGAAGGGGCTCATCCCCGCCGTGGTCTACGGCCGCAAGGGCGAGCCCAAGCACCTCGCGCTCGATCCGGCCGCGCTGCTCAAGGCCATCGAGACCCCGCACAAGTTCAACACCCTGCTCACCCTCCAGGTGGCCGGCGGCGAGAACTTCGTGCTCTTCAAGGACTACCAGGTCGACCCGGTCACCCGCCGGCTCCTCCACGCCGACTTCCTCGAGGTCAAGCTCGACGAGCCGGTCAAGGTCGAGGTCCCGGTGGCCATCGTCGGCAAGGCGGTCGGCACCGCCGAGGGCGGCATCCTCTCGGTCGCCACCCACGACATCGTGGTCAAGGCGCTGCCCACCAAGATCCCGCTCAAGATCGACGTCGACGTCACCGAGCTGAAGATCGGCCAGTCGATCCACATCTCCGAGCTCAAGCCCCCCGAGGGCTGCACCTTCGTCTACCAGGCCGACATCGTCATCGCCTTCGTCGCCATCCCCGAGAAGGAAGAGGTCGTCGCCGTGGCGGCGGCCGTTCCCGGCGCGGAGGGTGCGGCTCCGGTGGCTGGCGCGCCCGGTGCGGCGCCGGGTGCTCCCGGCGCGGCCGGGGCGGCTCCGGCGGCCGGCGCGGCGCCCGCGGCTGGCGCCAAGGGCGCGGCCCCGGCGGCGCCTGCGGCCAAGGGCGGCGAGAAGAAGAAGTAGCGCCCGTGAAGCTCGTGGTCGCACTCGGCAACCCCGGGGACGCGTACGCGCGGACACGCCACAACGTCGGCTGGCTGGTGGCCGACCGCCTGGCGGGTCTCCTCGGGGCCCGCTTCGCCTCGGAGAAGTTCGGGGCGGAGCTGGCCGAGGCCCGGGCCGGCGCCGGAGCGGGTCTGGATCATGAAGCCCCAGACCTTCATGAACCACTCCGGGGAGGCGGTGGCCCCGGCCGTGAAGTTCTGGAAGCTGGAGCTGGAGGACCTCGTGGTGGTCCACGACGACATGGAGCTGGAGCCGTACCGGGTCCAGCTCAAGGTCGGCGGCGGCCACGGCGGGCACAACGGGCTGAAGAGCGTCAACGCCCACCTGGGCTCCCCCGACTACGCGCGCGTGCGCGTCGGCGTGGGGCGCCCACCGGCGCAGCAGGATCCGGCCGACTACGTGCTCGGCCGCTTCCCCCGCGCCGACGACGCCGCCCTGGAGGGCTGCGTGACGTGGGCGGCGGAAGCGACCCGGCTGGCCTGTGAGCTGGGCGCCTCGAAGGCGATGAACCAGGTGAACCGCCGGCGCGAGCCGGCGTAGCAGCAGGCAGGGCGCGGCGCCGGGCGCATGGTGCTCCCGGGACGCGAGAACAGCTGGCTCCTCGCGGCGGGTGAACCGCCGCTGTGAATCCGAGGGGAGTACCGATGGCCGAAGCGACGAAGCGTCTCGTCCGTGAGTACGAGACGGTCTACCTGCTCAAGGCGGATACGCCTGACGACCAGGTGGAAGAGATCAAGGAGCGCCTCCGCGGGGTGGTCAACCGCGAGGGCGGGAAGGTGATCCGGTTCACCAACCAGGGGAAGCGCAAGACCGCCTTCCCGGTGGCCAAGAACGGGCGCGCCCTCTTCATGCAGTGCCTCTACGTGGGCAAGCCCGGCCTGGTGGCCGAGTTCGAGCGCAACCTGCGCATGATCGACCTGGTCACCAAGTTCCAGTCGGTCAAGATCGCCGAGGACGTCGACTTCGACGCCCGGCAGGTCGAGGCCGACGTCAAGATCCAGCCGGTCGAGGACGAGGTGAAGCCGCGCGAGGAGCGCACCTTCGGCGAGCGCGACGAGGGCTTCGAGCCCGAGACCTTCGAGCGGGGAGAGGAATAGGCCATGGCCCGTCCTGACAGTGGTGGGAAGACGTTCGGCGGTGGCGGCAAGTCCTTCGGCGGCGGTGGCGGCGGCTACGGCGGCGGCGGCCGCGGCGGCGACCGCGAGGAGCGCGGCGAGCACGGCGACCGGGGTGGCGAGGAGGGCGGCCGGGGCCGCGGCTTCGGCCGTCGCAAGGTCTGCCGGTTCTGCGCCGACAAGGCCCTCAAGGTCGACTACAAGGACCAGCAGGCGCTCAAGTACTTCCTCACCGAGCGCGGCAAGATCATCCCCCGCCGCATCAGCGGCAACTGCGCCAAGCACCAGCGCGAGATCGCCACCGCGGTCAAGCGCGCCCGCATGGTGGCCATCCTGCCCTACACGGCCGGGACGCCGTAGGAGGCCGACATGAAGCTCATCCTTCGCGAAGACGTGGAGAACCTGGGCAAGGGCGGCGACCTCGTCGACGTCAAGCCCGGCTACGGCCGCAACTTCCTGCTCCCTCGCGGGCTGGCGGTGGTGGCCAACCCCAAGAACGTGCGTGAGCTGGAGCACCAGAAGTCCGTGGCCTCCGCCAAGGCCGCCAAGCTCAAGGCCTCGGCCCAGGCCGTCGCCAAGCGGCTGGCCGAGACCCCGGTGGTGCTGAAGCGCAAGGCCGGCGAGCAGGACAAGCTGTTCGGCTCGGTCACCGCCATCGACATCGCCGAGGCGCTGGCCGCCCGCGGCCTGCAGCTCGACCGCCGCTCCATCGACCTGGCCGAGCCCATCAAGACCCTCGGCGACTTCGAGGTGCCGGTGAAGCTGCACCACGAGGTGGTCGGCAAGGCCAAGGTGAAGGTCGAGGCCGAGGGCTAGCCCTCCGCCGCGCCCGGAGTGACACAGGGGGGCCGGTCCAGCGCGGACCGGCCCTCGCCGTTTTCCCCAGGGGGCCGGACCCGCCCCCGCCACGCCACGGAGGCCCCGATGCTCCACGCCACGCTGCTCCTGCTCTCGCTGGCCGCCGCGCCCATCCACCCCATGACCGTGGATGACCTGCTCGCCTTCGACCGGGTGAGCGACCCCGCGCTCTCCCCGGACGGCAGCCAGGTCGCCTTCACGGTCTCGCGGCCCACGGCCGACGGCTCCGGGCTGGCCCCGGCGGTCTGGCTGGTCCCGGCCGCCGGCGGCGAGCCGGCACCGCTCGCCACCGGCCAGGCGCGGTCGAGCGGGGCCCGCTTCTCGCCCGACGGCACCCGGCTGGCGGTGGTGGCCTCGCGGGAGGGCCAGGCCGCCCGCCTGCTGGTGGTCCCGCTCGACGGCGGCCCGGCGGTCGAGGTGCCGGCCCTGCCGGGCCCCCCGGCCGGCCACCGCTGGACGCCCGACGGCCGCGCGCTGCTGGTGCTGGCCGAGGTCGACCCGGCCTGCGGCGCCGACCCGGCCTGCAACGAGCGGGCGGACGCGGCGGCGGCCGGGGCGCCCTGGGTCGCCGACCGGCTCCTCTTCCGCCACTGGGACGAGTGGCGCACCCGCAAGCGCGTCCACCTGCTGCGGGTGCCGCTCGACGGGGGGCCGGTCACCGACCTGACGCCCGGCGATCGCGACGTGCCGCCCGCGCACCGCGCCTCCATCGACGACGTGGCGGTCTCGCCCGACGGGGCCACGGTCTACGTCGCGGCCATGACCGACCCGGTGGAGGCCATCTCCACCAACGCCGACCTCTACGCCATCCCGATGGCCGGTGGGCCGGCCCGCCAGCTCACCAGCGCGCCGGGCTGGGACGGCACGCCCCGCCCCTCGCCGGACGGCAAGCGGCTGGCCTGGCTGCGCCAGCCGCGCGCCGGCTACGAGTCGGACCGCCGCCACGTCATGGTCGCGACCGCCGACGGCCGCGACGAGCGCGACCTGACCGCCACGCTCGACCTGGGCGCCAGCTCGCTCTGGTGGGTGGACGACGGCCGCGCCCTGCGCTTCACCTCCGTGGTGGCCGGCCTCACCGAGCTCTGGGAGGTCCCGGCCACGGGCGGATCCCCACGCCGCCTGGCGGGCCTGTCGCACCTGGCCGCCCTGTCGCCCTCGGCCGACGGCCGCGCCGCCGCGGTGCTGGCCGACTCCCTGCTGGCCCCCGGCGAGGTGGCGCTGCTGTCCGGCGAGCCCACGCCGGCGCTGCGCCGGCTCACCCGCTTCTCGGCCCCGGTGCTCGACGCCCTCGAGCCGGTCGGCTACCGACCGTTCACCGCCCGTGGAAAGGACGGCGCCACCGTCCACGGCTGGCTGATGACGCCGCCGGGCCACCAGAAGGGACAGCGCCACCCGGCCGTGGTGCTGATCCACGGCGGCCCGCAGGGCGCCTGGGACGACGCCTGGAGCTTCCGCTGGAACCCGCGGCTCTGGGCCTCGCGCGGCTACACCATCGTGCTGCCCAACCCCCGCGGGTCGACCGGCTACGGCCAGGCCTACACCGACGCGGTCCGCAACGACTGGGGCGGCACGCCCTACGAGGACATCATGGCGCTCACCGACGCCGCCGTGGCCTCGGGCGAGGTCGACGGCGCGCGGATGTGCGCGGCCGGCGCCAGCTACGGCGGCTACATGGTCAACTGGATCAACGGGCAGACCGATCGCTTCAGGTGCCTGGTCACCCACGCCGGCGACTTCGACCTCACGGCCGCCTACTACGACACCGAGGAGCTCTGGTTCCCGGAGTGGGAGCTGGGGCGCCCCTGGGAGGACCCCGGGCCCTTCGCCCGCTGGTCCCCGAGCCGCTTCGTGGCCCGCTGGAAGACGCCCACCCTGGTCACCCACGGCGAGCGCGACTACCGGGTGACGGTGACGCAGGCCATCTCGACCTTCACGGCGCTGCAGCGGCGCGGGATCGAGTCGCGCCTGGTGGTCTTCCCCGACGAGAACCACTGGGTCCTGAAGCCACGCAACTCGCGCCGCTTCCACGCCGAGGTGTTCGGCTGGATCGACCGCCACCTGGCGCCCTCCGCCGGCCTCCACCACCCGTCCCTGACGCACCGCGGCGGGGGTTGTCCACCCCCGCCGCCGTGCTAGATTGCGCCTCCGTGCTCGACTGGCTCCACAACATCATGTCCCGGGATCTCGCGATCGATCTCGGGACCGCCAACACGCTCATCTACATCCGCGGCGAGGGGATCGTCTCCAACGAGCCCTCGGTGGTGGCGGTCCAGCAGGACGCCCGGGGCGGCCGCAAGGTGCTGGCGGTCGGCAAGGAAGCCAAGGAGATGCTCGGCCGCACGCCGGGCAACATCGTCGCCATCCGTCCCATGAAGGACGGCGTCATCGCCGACTTCGAGGTGACGGCGGCCATGCTCCGCCACTTCATCCAGGGCGCCCACAACCGCCGGTCCTTCGTGAAGCCGCGCATCATCATCGGCATCCCCTCGGGGATCACCGAGGTGGAGAAGCGCGCGGTGCGCGAGGCCGCCGAGAGCGCCGGGGCCCGCGAGGTCTACCTCATCGAGCAGCCCATGGCCGCCGCCATCGGCGCCGGGCTCCCCATCACCGAGCCCAGCGGCAACATGATCGTCGACATCGGCGGCGGCACCACCGACGTGGCGGTCATCTCGCTGGGCGGCATCGTCTACAGCCGCTCGGTGCGCGTGGCCGGCGACAAGATGGACGAGGCCATCATCCAGTACATCAAGCGCAAGCTACAACCTGCTCATCGGCGAGCGGACCGCGGAGCTCATCAAGATGGGGATCGGCACCGCCTACCCCACCGAGGAGGAGCTGACGCATGGACGTGAAGGGGCGCGACCTGGTGGCCGGCGTGCCGCGCACCCTCACCCTCAGCTCCAGCGAGATCCGCGAGGCGCTCTCCGAGCCCATCAACGGCATCGTCGAGGCGGTCAAGGTGACGCTGGAGCGGACCCCGCCCGAGCTGGCCGGCGACATCGCCGACCGCGGCATCGTGCTGGCCGGCGGCGGCGCGCTGCTCAAGAACCTCGACGTGCTGCTGCGCGAGGAGACCGGCCTGCCGGTCTTCCTGGCCGAGGACCCGCTCTCGGCGGTGGTCATCGGCGCCGGCAAGGCGCTCGAGGAGCTGGACATCCTCCGCGCGGTCACCGCGGGCCGGTAGCCCGGCTCGGCCAGGCCCGTCGGCGCCTCCGACCGGAGTCGCCGGCGGTCGCCGCGCCGTCGCCGCCTCCCGGCGCCGCGTCGGGACTTCCCGACAACCCACCCACGCAACCCCGCGTCCTCCCTGGGGCCTCGCGCTGGCAGGCCGCCTGCAATGGTGGAGGTGCACGGACGACGTGAGGTCCGGAACCCTTCGAACCCAACCGCCTCATCCAGGAGAACGCCATGCAGAACAAGCTCCCCAGCCTCGTCGGCGCCGGCATCGGTCTCGCCCTCTTCCTCGCCATCGCGCTGCTCCCCGCCATCCTCTACGGCGGCTACGCCGGGCTGATGCTGGCCGGCGGCATCGTCGGCACCCCGGTCCAGCCCACCTTCCTCGTGAAGGCGCTCATCGTCTTCGGCATGGTGCTCGGCGTGACCGGCATCGCCTCGCTCTTCGCCGTCCTCGGCGCCGTCGCCGGCGCGGCCGTCGGCGCGCTCACCGGCGCGGTGGCGCCCCGCAAGCCGGCCGCGCAGCCGAGCCGCGGCTAGCCGCATCCATCGTCTCCACGGCCTGGAGCCCCGGCTGCCCCCTTGAGGGGGGGCGACCGGGGCTCTTTCAGTGACCCTGCGGCCTAGTGCCGCAGGGCCCTTCCGGGTTGCGACAGATCAACCCACCAGCGCCGAGTCCGACTAGAATCCCCCGCCTTTCAGGTGCCTGTCCCAATTTGCCGCACCTGAGGAACGAGACCACATGCGCCACCTGATCCTCGTCGTCACGCTGCTCCTGGCCGGCACCGCCGCCGCCGCCCCGGCCCCCGGAAAGGCGGCCCCGGCCAAGGCGACGGCCGCACCGGCGGCCGCGCCGAAGGCGCTCGGCAACGCCGACTGCCTCGGGTGCCACGCCGACGACAGCACCGGCCGCAAGGTCGACGAGAAGCTCTTCGCCGCCTCGCTCCACGGCCAGAACTCGGTCTCCTGCACGGATTGCCACGAGGGCTACGGCGAGGGCCCGCACGACGGGCAGGGGCCCAAGCGCTCCGCCGCCGAGCAGGCCATGCTGGCCCGGCTGGCCAAGGCCAGGTGGGGCGAGGGCGAGCACGCCGTCACGGTGACGGCGCCGGCCGCCTACCTGGCCTGCGCCAGCTGCCACGCCACGGAGGCCGAGGCCTTCTTCGGCAAGTCGATCCACGCCCAGTGGCTGCGCCAGGACGGCCTCGCGCCCGGCCCGGTGTGCGCCACCTGCCACGGCTCGCCGCACACGGTGGCCAAGGCCATGGCGCCCTACGCGCCGTCGGCCACCGCCCGCGTCGCCGTGCCCGCCGATCGCCGCGCCATGCAGAAGACCTGCGAGGCCTGCCACGGCAGCGAGGAGTTCGCCAAGGCCGCCGGGCTCAACCCCGAGGTCAAGCACACCTACCAGGACTCGATCCACGGCCGGCTGGTGCGCGTCGGCAACGCCGTGGCGCCGGCCTGCGTCTCCTGCCACGCCTCCGCCCAGGCCGACGGCGGCACGCACGCCATCCTCGCCAAGACCGATCCCGCCTCCCCGGTCTTCGAGGCCAACCGCAAGAACACCTGCGCGCGCTGCCACGAGGGGGCCACCGACAACTTCGCCAGGCTGATCGCCCACAAGCCGCTCCAGGAGACCGGCGGCCACATCGTCCCGCACATCACCCACGTGGCCTTCTCCTACCTGACCACGCTCACGCTCCTCTTCTTCGCCTTCCACGTGCTCATCGACTTCATCTACGAGCTGCGGCAGCGGCTGGCGGCCAAGGGCCACGGCGTCACCGCCGACGACATGAGGAGCGTGATCCGCTTCGACATCCACCAGCGGGCCCAGCACTGGTTCATGCTCTCCGGCGTCATCCTGCTCGGGCTCACCGGCTGGCCGCTGCGCGGCGCCGGGGTCTTCACCGGCGCGCCCCTCATCGGCAACCTGGACGCCTCCGGCTACTCGGCGGCCTTCATGAAGCTCTTCGGCGGCGCCGCCGGCGCGGCCCTCTGGCACCGGGTCGGCGCGGTGCTGATCATCATCTCGTCCGTCTACCACCTCTTCTACCTGACGTTCCTGGCCTCGAAGAAGCGGCTGCCCTTCTCGATGCTGCCGATGCCCAAGGACGCCGTCGACATGAAGGACAACATCCTCTTCATGCTCGGCCTGAGGAAGGAGCGCCCCCGCTTCGACCGCTACATGTACCTGGAGAAGTTCGACTACTGGGCGGTGTTCTGGGGCATCGTGATGATGGTCGGCACCGGGTTCGTCTTCTGGTTCCCGGTCTTCTTCGCCAAGTACGCGCCGTCCTGGGTCATCACCGCGGCGCAGATCATCCACGGCGAGGAGGCCACGCTGGCCATCACCTTCCTCTTCGTGGTGCACTTCTACAACGTGCACCTGAAGCCCTCGATCTTCCCCATGAACTGGGCGTGGCTCAACGGCCGGATCACGGTGGCCAACCTGAAGCACGAGCACCCGGCGGAGTACGAGCGGCTCAAGGACAAGCTGAAGTAGCCGCCGCCGCAGGCTGGAACCCGGGGGGCCGCGCCCGACGCGCGGCCCCTCGCTCGTTCCCGTCACCCCGCCCCGGCGCTCCGGCGGCCCGCCGGCCGGATCGCGCCGAGTGAGGGAGGCGGCGAAAGCGGGTAGGATGCCGGGATCCATGACCCTCGGCCCGGGCACGCGGAACCTGCTCATCGCCGCCGCCGCCATCCTGGTCCTCGCGGTCCTGGGCGGCTTCCTGCGCTTCAAGAAGTTCGTCGACGAGGACCCGCGCCTCTGCGCCACCTGCCACCGCGCCAGCCCGGAGTTCTCGCTCTGGCTGGCCGGCAGCCACAAGTCGGTGGCCTGCCAGAAGTGCCACCACTCCACGCCCGAGCAGGGGGTGGCCATGCTGCGGGCCTTCGTGGCCGGCAAGATGCCCAAGGGTCGCCACGCCGAGGTCGAGGTGGGGGCCTGCGCCGCCTGCCACCAGTCGCACGACCCGCGCTGGCCGCAGATCGGCGCCTCGCGCGGCCACCGCATCCACGTCGACCAGCAGCACATCGCCTGCGTCAAGTGCCACGCCGCCGGGATGCACGGGTTCGAGCCGGTCTCCACCGCCTGCGTCGAGTGCCACGGCAAGCACCTGGTCGGCATGGCCGGCATGACCCGGCTCCACTGCTTCGCCTGCCACGAGTTCCTCACCACCGAGCCCGGGCTGCGCCCCACCCGGCGCGACTGCCTGCGCTGCCACACCGCGCAGGGCATCCACGCCCCCATGGCCGAGCACGGCAGCCCGATGGAGATGGCCTGCGCCTCCTGCCACAAGCCGCACGCACCGCCCGGCCAGGGCATGCTGGCCTGCACCACCTGCCACAAGGAGATGAAGAAGGGCGGGCTGCACCGCCTGGCCGGCCACCAGCGCTGCATCGACTGCCACCAGCCGCACACCTGGAAGGCGGAGGCGACGGCCTGCCTCCGCTGCCACGACGGGGCGCTGCGCCACGCCAAGGGCGCCACCTGCACCAGCTGCCATGCCTTCGGCGGGGCCCCGCTGCCCCCCCGCGCCCCGTCGGACACCCCGCCGCCATGACGCTCCGGCTCAAGCTCTTCGTGCTCATCGCCGGGGCGATCTTCTTCGCCACCTCCGGCGTGACCGCCATGGCGCTCTGGCGCGAGGTGATCCGCGGGCAGGAGCTGCTGGCGCGCGAGGGGGTGGCCATCGCCTCCACGGCCGCCACCGCCGCCTCCCACTGGGTGGGCCCGGACGGCCTGGAGGAGGGCGCGCCGCAGGCCCTGCCGGCGGTGCTCGACCGGCTCATGAAGTCGGCGCCGCTCGACCGGGCCTGGGTGGTGGACCGCGCCGGCACGGTGCTGGCCTGCGCCTCCAAGGCCGGTGAGACCTGCCCCGAGGGCTTCCAGACCACCGAGTTCCAGGCCGCCGACTGGCCGCTGCAGGCCCTGCAGCGGCTGGTCCACCCCGAGGGGATCGTGGCCCGGGCCCCGGTGCTGCACGCCGGCGAGGTGGTGGGGGCGGTCGGCGTCGACTTCAGCCACCAGGAGGTGATCGGTGCGGCGCGCGAGCTGGCGGTCGGCGCCAGCGTGGTCGGGGCCGTCTGGATCAGCCTCGGCCTGATGATGGCCGGCATCTTCATCCGGCAGGTGACCAAGCCGGTCATCGACCTCATCGAGGCGGCCGGGCACCTCGCCGAGGAGCGGGGCGTGCAGCTGGAGGAGCCGCAGGACCGCGAGCTGGCCGACCTGGTCCACGCCTTCAACCAGATGTCGCGGCGGCTGGAGGAGCGGCGTCACGAGAACCAGCGGCTCATCGCCGAGCTGGAGGAGCGGGTGGAGCAGAAGACCCGCGAGGTGCTGCGCGCCGACCGGCTCGCCACCCTGGGCGGCATCGCCGCCGGCTTCGCCCACGAGATCGGCAACTCGCTCAACGTCATCCGCGGCTACGCCTCGGTGGCGGAGCGCGAGCTGCCGGCCGAGCACCCCAACCGCGAGGACGTGGTGGCCATCCGCCGCGAGACCGGCCGCGCCGCGGCCATGCTGGAGCGCTTCCTGGTCTTCGCCAGCGCCCGCGACTCGCAGGCCCATGCCCAGGCCATCGAGCCGGTGCTGCGCGAGGCGGTGGAGGTGGTGGGACCGGCGGCGGCGCAGGCCCGGGTCGAGCGGGTGGTGGAGATCACCGGGGACCTGCCGCCGGTGGTGGCCGACACCGGCCTGCTGCGCCAGGCCTTCCTCAACCTCTGCGTCAACGCGGTCCACGCCATGGCCGAGCGCGGCGGCGGCACCCTCACCGCGCGGGCGCGCGCCGAGGGTGGCCAGGTGGTGGTCGAGATCGCCGACACCGGGCCGGGGCTCGAGCCCGAGGTGGCCCGGCGCATCTTCGAGCCCTTCTTCACCACCAAGGCCGAGGGGACCGGGCTGGGGCTGGCCATCGTCCGGCAGGCCGCGGAGGCGCACGGCGGCACCGTGACGGTGGAGAGCGAGCCGGGGCGCGGCGCCACCTTCCGGATCCGGCTGCCGGCCGCCGGCCCGGACGCGGTCGCCGAGCCGCAAGGGGAGGCCTGACCATGAGCCCGCCGAAGCCCAAGCTGATGGTGATCGACGACCTGGACTCGGCCCGCGCCATGATGCGCCGGACCCTGGCGCGCGGCTACGAGGTCTACGACTTCGCCAGCGTGGCCGAGGCGCTGCCAGCGGTCGAGCGCGCCGAGTTCGACGCCATCGTCACCGACCTGCGCATGCCCGGCATCGACGGGCTGGAGGGGCTGAAGCGGTTCAAGGCCAAGGTGCCGGACCTGCCGGTGATCCTGGTCACCGCCTTCGCCACCGTGGAGACCGCCATCGAGGCCATGAAGGCCGGCGCCTTCGACTACCTGAAGAAGCCCTTCGAGCCGGAGGAGCTGGAGCTGGTGGTGGCGCGCGCCGCCGAGCACGCCCGGCTGAAGCGGGACAACGCCCGGCTGCGCGAGCAGCTCACCGGCGCCAGCGGCGCCCACGGCATCGTCGGCCAGTCGCAGGCCATCCGCGACGTCACCTCGATCCTGCAGCGCATCGCCCCCTCCAACGTCCCCATCCTCATCGAGGGGGAGAGCGGCACCGGCAAGGACCTGCTGGCGCGCGCCGCCCACGCCATGAGCCCGCGGGCCGCCCGCCCCTACGTGGCCCTCAACATGAGCGCCATCCCGGAGAACCTCGCCGAGGCCGAGCTCTTCGGCCACGAGAAGGGGGCCTTCACGGGGGCCGAGCAGGCCCGCGAGGGGTTCTTCGCCGAGGCCGAGGGCGGCACGCTCTTCCTCGACGAGCTCGGGCTCCTGCCGCTGGCGCTCCAGCCCAAGCTGCTGCGCGTGCTGCAGGACGGCGAGTACATCCCGGTGGGCAGCCGCAAGCCGCGCCGGGCGGACGTGCGCATCATCGCCGCCACCAACGAGGACCTGGCCGCGCAGGTCAAGGCCGGCAAGTTCCGCGAGGACCTCTGGTTCCGGCTGCGGGTGGTGCCGGTGCGGCTCCCGCCGCTGCGCGAGCGGCGCGAGGACATCCCGCTGCTCATCGAGCACCTCATCCGCAAGCACGCCGTCCGGCTCGCCCGCCCGCCGCTCAAGCCCGACGCCGCGGCCATGCGCGCCCTGCTCGACCACCCCTGGCCTGGCAACATCCGCGAGCTGGAGCACGCCATCGAGCGCGGCCTGCTGCTGGCGCAGGGGGAGGCCATCACCCTGGCCGACCTGCCGCCCGAGCTGACCCCGGCCCCGGCGCCGGCCGAGGGCGGCGAGACCGGGGGGCGCTACCGGCGCGCCCGCGACGCCTGGGAGCGCCACTGGCTGGAGGAGCTGCTGCGCGAGGCCGGCGGCAGCGTGGGCAAGGCGGCCGAGCTGGCCGGCCTGCACCGCTCCACGCTCTACGAGAAGCTGACCCGCCACGGGCTGGCCGAGAAGGAGCCGAAGGGGTGAGCCTGCCCGGTCCCCGGCGCGGCGCCGGCCGCCGGCCGGCGGGCACGGTTCGCATCCGCCGGGCCCACCCCGGAGAGGCGGCCGGCGTCGCCCGGGTGATGCGCGCGGCGGTGCGCGGCCAGCGCCGGGCCTACCCGGCGCCGCTGCTGGCGGCCTGGGGCCGGCTCCCCGCCCTCTACCACCGCTGGGCCATGACCGCCGGCGGCGAGCGCTACCTGGTGGCGGCCCGCGGGGCGCGGCTGCTCGGCTACGCGGCCTGGCGGGGCGGCGAGCTGACCGCCCTCTTCGTCCGGCCGGGCGAGGCCAGGCGGGGGCTGGGCGCCCGGCTGCTGGCCCGCGCCGAGGCGGGGGCGCGCGCCGGCGGCGCCCGGCGGCTCACGCTGGTGGCGGCGCGCGGCGCGGTGCCCTTCTACGTGGCGCACGGCTGGCGGCCGGGGCGGCCGGCCCGCTCGCCCCTGCCCGGCGGCGGCGCGCTCCCGGCGCTGCGGATGTGGAAGCCGGCCTGAGCGGCGCCCCGGTCAGCGCCCCATCACCACGTGCTCGTAGTACTGGCCGGCGGGGACGCCGCTGGCCTTCGCCTCGGCGATGGCCTCGACGACCACCTGCTCGAAGGCGGCCTGATCGTAGGCGCCGACGAGGGCACGACCGTTGACGAAGGAGGTCGGGGTGCCGGAGACGCCGGCGGCGAGCCCCTGTGCCTGGTCGGCGTCGACGCGGGTGGCCGCGGCGGAGGGGGCGGCCACGCAGGCGTCGAACGCGGCGAGGTCGGGGACGCCGGCGGCGACCGCGTCGGCGCGGAGCCGGTCGTTGCCGTCGGCCTGGGAGTTGTCGAGCGGCATGGCGCCGAAGATGGCGTCGTGCATCTCCCAGAAGGCCCCCTGCGCACCGGCGCACTCGGCGGCGATGGCGGCCGGGCGCGCCCAGGCGTGGAAGGGGAGCGGGAAGGACTTGTAGACCAGCCGCACCTCGGCGGGGTGGGCGGCGAGCACGGCGCCGATGACCGGCGCCTCGAGCCGACAGTACGGGCACTGGAAGTCGGAGAACTCGACGATGGTGGCCCAGGCGTCGGCCGGGCCCCGCTGCGGCGAGGTCCCGAGCTCGATCGGCACCCGGTCCTCGGTGGCGTGGCTCGAGCCGCAGCCGGCGAGGGCGACGAGGAGCGGGACGTGGAGCGCGAGGCGTCGACGGCGAGCCATGCTGTTGCCTCCGAGCTTCCCAGCATCTCTGCCCGATCGGGTGGGAATTCGCACGGGCCGGCATCGCATCACCTCGGTCCGCATCGGGCGGGACCAGGGCGGCGACGCTGGAACGCCGCGTCCTTTTCTGCTACGTGCCCTGACCATGTCCCGAATCTACAAGTCGCTCCCGCCCAAGGGGACCCCGGTCGGCATCGCCTTCTCCGGTGGCCTCGACACCCGCTGCGCCGTGGCCTGGATGTCCGAGCAGGGCATGGCGGTCCACGCCTACACCGCCGACCTGGCCCAGCCCGACGAGGCCAACCCGGCCGACATCCCGCCCATCGCCATGCAGCACGGCGCGGTCCAGGCCCGGCTCATCGACTGCCGCGAGGCCATGGTGCGCGAGGGGCTGCTGGCCATCCAGTGCGGCGCCTTCCACCTCTCCAGCGGCAGCAAGAAGTACTTCAACACCACGCCGCTGGGGCGCGCCGTCACCACCACCGCCATCGTCCGGGCCATGCGCGAGGACGGGGTCAACGTCTTCGGCGACGGGTCGACGCACAAGGGGAACGACATCCAGCGGTTCTACCGCTACGGGATCCTCGTCAACCCGGAGCTGAAGATCTACAAGCCGTGGCTCGACCAGGCCTTCGTGACCGCCTTCGGCGGACGCAAGGAGATGAGCGAGTACCTGGAGCGGCGCAAGCTCCCCTACAAGATGGGGACCGAGAAGGCCTACTCCACCGACGCCAACGTGCTGGGCGCCACCCACGAGGCCAAGGACCTCGAGCGGCTCGACACCAGCATGCGCATCGTCGCGCCCATCATGGGCGTGGCCCACTGGAAGCCCGAGGTGGTGGTGAAGGCCGAGGAGGTGACCATCACCTTCGAGCAGGGGCTGCCGGTCGAGCTGAACGGCCAGCGCTTCGCGTCCCACTACCAGCTCTTCCTCGAGGCCAACCGCATCGGCGGCCGCCACGGCCTGGGCATGAGCGACCAGATCGAGAACCGGGTCATCGACGCCAAGAGCCGCGGCATCTACGAGGCGCCGGGCATGGCGCTGCTCCACCTGGCCTACGAGCGGCTGCTCTCCGCCATCCACAACGAGAACACCCTCGACATCTACTTCACCCAGGGGCGCAGGCTGGGGCGGCTGCTCTACGAGGGGAAGTGGTACGACCCCGAGGCGCTCATGCTGCGCGACGCCCTGACCCGCTGGGTGGCCCCGGCCGTGACCGGCTCGGTGACCGTCGAGCTGCGGCGCGGCGACGACTGGTCCTACCTGAAGACCATCGCCCAGTACATGAGCTACGCCCCGGAGAAGCTCTCCATGGAGCGGGTGGCCGATCCGGCCTTCACCCCGGAGGACCGGATCGGGGCGCTCGAGCTGCAGAACCTGTCGGTGGGGGACAACCGGGCGCTCCTCATCCACCACCTCGACGCCCTGCGCCGGCTCGGGGCCGGGGCGGGCGGGCCGAGCCTGGCGGCCCTGCTGGGCGCCGGCGAGGACGAGAAGAAGTAGGGACGGCAGCACTTCGCCCCTTCCCTTCCCAGGGTAGTCCTCCTCCCTTCCCTGTCCCAGAGTAATCATGACGCGCGCCGGGCGCGTCATGGTCCTGTTTTCAGGTACTTGGGCTGGCTGGACTGACGCGTTCCGTGACCCTCCCCGGCGCCGGCGCCGGGTGGACGGGTCGCCTTCAGAGCCGCCCGCAGGGGCGCCGGAACGGGCAGCGCCGGCAGTGGTCGCGGTCCTCGATCTGCGGGAAGTCCTCGACGCGCGCCACGTTCCGCTCCCGGTCGGTGAGCGCCCCGCGCATCTCGGCGATCGAGCCGCGCATCAGCTCCCGGCAGGCCTCCAGCGCGGGCTCGTCGGCCGCCACGCTGGTCCGCTCGGCGGGGCGTCCGTCCTCCTGGGCCAGGTAGACCAGCCCCCCCACCACGCCGTCCGGGGGCACGTCCCACTTCTGCCGGGCGTAGAGCGCGTAGCTGGCCACCTGGGTGTGGTCGACGCCGCGCTCCTTGCCCGTCTTCCAGTCGAGCAGGTGGACCCGCCCGTCGGCGTCGCGGTAGGCGAAGTCCACCGCCACCCAGATCTTGGTCCCCTCGAAGAACCAGTGGTCGAGCTCGTCGACGCCGAGCCAGCGGTCGCGCGGGGTCCGCCGGATCTCCTCCAGCACCTCCGACCCGTAGAAGGCCCGCAGCGACCCCTCGATGACGCTCTCGTAGAGCCGCTTCCAGTCGGCGTCGGTGACCGGCTCGGCGTACTCGTGCTCGGTGAGGCCGACGATGCGGGAGGACTCTCGCCAGTAGCTCTTGCCGCGCGAGGCGCCGAACTGGGCCCGGGCCTTCTGCCGGGTCTGCTCCAGCAGCCGCTCCAGCGGCCACAGGTCGCCGGTGGTGCGGGCCCGGGTCAGCAGCTGCTTGATGGCGTCGTGGACCACCGAGCCGGCCCACTGCCACCGCGAGGAGAGCTTCTTGAGGACGTAGAGCTCGCGCGCCGGTGACCCGGCCGGCGCCGACCAGCCGCCCCAGCTGCCGTAGTAGGCGTCGAAGTAGGCCCGGCGGCACTCCCGGAACTTGTCGTGCCTGGACTTGGACCAGCTGAACTCGTTCTGGAGGTCGGCCATGGGCGGAGGCAGAGATATAGCGCCGCCGCGACGCGCGCGGGCGTCACGTTTGGCGCAAATCGACCTCTTAGGCTCGCCGGCGAAAGTTCCGGCCGCCCCCCGCGTAGGATGTCCCAGCCCACGTGAGCTCCCGCCTTTCCCCCGTGCTGGTTCTCGCCGGCCTGCTCCTCGGCAGCGCCCCGGCGCAGGCCGCCGCGCCCGGGCAGCCCCTCCGGGCCAGCCGGGTCACCGGACCCATCAAGGTCGACGGGAAGCTGGGCGAGGGGAGCTGGGCGGCCGCCGAGCCCTACGACGGCTTCGTGCAGCTCTTCCCCGACGAGGGGCGCCCGCCCAGCGAGCCGACCGAGGTCCGGGTGGTCTACGACGACCGGGCCGTCTACGTCGGGATCCGCTGCGCCGACTCGAAGGCCGCCGAGCTGGTCCACCCGCTCGGCCGGCGCGACAGCGCTCCCTATTCCGACAGCGTGGCGGTGATCATCGACTCCAACCTCGACCGGCGGACCGGCTACTACTTCGAGCTGAACGCCGCCGGCGTGCAGGGGGACGCGCTCCTCTATGGCGACGACGAGTCCAACGGGGACTGGGACGCGGTCTGGGACGGCAAGGTCACTGCCGACGCCGCCGGCTGGACCGCCGAGTTCATGATCCCGCTCTCGGTCCTGCGCTTCTCGGCCAACGGCGACCAGGTCTGGGGCATCGGGATCAAGCGGGTCATCGCCCGGACCCACGAGGAGCTGGTGAACGTCCCGCTCAAGCGGAGCGACCGGGGAATCGTGGCCAGGCTGGCCAGCCTGACCGGGCTCAACGGCCTGCAGCCGGTGCAGGAGTTCTCCATCGCGCCCTACCTCGCCACCCGCCTCCAGTGGCGGCCGGCCAGCGACGCGGCGCCCCAGCCACGCCTGCTCGACCCTTCGCTCGACCTGGGCGTCGACCTGCGGGCCAGCCTCGGCCGCGGGCTGGCGCTGCAGGCCACCGTCAACCCCGACTTCGGTCAGGTGGAGGCCGACGCCATCCAGCAGAACCTCTCGACCTATCGAGCTCTTCTACCCGGAGAAGCGCCCCTTCTTCACGCAGGGGCTCGACCTCTTCCAGGGCGTGACCCCGGGTGACCGCAGCTCGCCGCAGCAGCTCTTCTACTCGCGCCGCATCGGCCTCGACGCTCCCATCCTGGGCGCCGCCAAGCTGACCGGGCGCGTGAGCGACACCCTCCAGGTCGGGCTGCTCGACGCCGTGGTGGCGGGCGGCGCGGCGCCGGTCCCGCCCAGCCGCTCGCTCCACTGGTCGCCCTGGTCGCCGCTCCACCTCGCGCCGGGCGACGCCTATCCCGAGGTGGCCCCGGCCCGGCGCAACTTCCTCGCCGCCACCGCGCGCTGGCAGCCCTCGCACACCGCGGCGCTGGGTGGCGCCCTCACCAGCGCCGCGCCGCTCGACGGCCGCTGCACCGACGCCGAGGCCGCCCTGCCCGACGGCCAGCGCCCGGCCCACTGCGACGTGGCCCTCGGCAACGCCGCGCTGGTCGACTGGAACCTGCACACCGACGACGACGCCTGGTTCCTGCGCGGCCAGCTCATCGGTTCGCAGCGGCTTGGTGGCCCGCCGGCCGAGACCCTGGTCGACGGCACCGTGCTCAGGCCCGGCGATCTCGGCGCCGGAGGCTTCGTGGCGGCCGGGCGCGAGGGGGGCGAGCCGTGGCGGCTCAACCTCTCCTACGAGTACGAGGCCCCGCGGCTCGACGTGAACGCCCTCGGCTACCAGCGGACGCAGAACGAGCAGATGGGGCGGGGGGTGGTGGGCTACGTCCGGCCCGCCGGCGGCGGGCCGTTTCGCGAGTGGGGGCTCCATGTCGGCGCCGAGACCCGCTGGACCACCGATGGGCTGGCCCGCAACCGCGGCAACACGCGTCTACCTGTCCGCCGAGGCCAAGCTGCGCAGCTTCGACGCCTTCGGCATCAACCTGAACGCCTCCACCGACTACGACGACGTGCGCGAGCTGGAGCAGTCGGGCGTGGCGCTGCGGCGCCCGGGAAGCTACGGGGGCGAGGTCTGGCTCTCGACCGATCGGGCTCGCCCATTCTGGGCCGAGGGCGGGATCGGCCTCGGCCAGACGCTGGCGCGCGGCCCGCTGCCCGCCACCAGCTACTGGGGCGTGGGGGTGACGCTGGTGCTGCGACCCCACTCCCGCCTCGAGACCCGCCTCGACGTGGGCCACGACGACTCGGCCTGGCCGGTCCGCTACGTCTCCGACGACGGGGCGGGCCACTTCACGCTGGCGGCGCTGCAGGCCCCCTCGTTCTCGGTGACGCTGCGGCAGCTGGTGGTGCTCACCCCGCGCCTGACGCTGCAGGCCTACGTCCAGCTCTTCACCGACTACGGCCGCCATGGCGCCACCTACACCGCCTCCGGCCTGCCGGGCCAGGTGGTCGGCTTCTCCGGCCTGCTCCCGCAGGACGCCTCCGCCTCCGGCGCCGACTTCCAGGACGCCGCCATCAACCTGAGCGTGGTCCTTCGCTGGGAGTACCGGCTCGGCTCGACGATCTTCCTCGTCTACACCCACGAGTCGACCGGGCCGTCGGACCGGCCCCTGGAGCTCTGGCCGCCCGGCCTCTCGGGCGGACCGGCGCGCGACACCGTGCTGGGCAAGTGGACCTGGTACTGGAGCACCTAGCCTGGCCTGATCCGGCCCGGGCCGGTCAGCCCGGCTCGACCCGCATCCCCTTGGGGATGACCACGATGCCGCTCTCGGTGACGTGGAAGCGGCGGCGGTCGGCCTCGAGGTCGTAGCCGATCACCGTGCCGGCCGGGATCTCGACGTGCTTGTCGATGATGGCGCGGCGGATCCGGCAGTGACGGGCGATGGTCACCCGCTCGAAGACGATGCAGTCCTCCAGCGTGGAGTAGCTGTTGAGGCGGACGCCGGTCCCCAGGATGGAGTGGTGGACCGAGGTGCCGGAGATGATGCACCCCTCCGAGATGAGCGAGTCGGTGGCCTTGCCGACCCGGTTCTCCAGCTGGTTGTTGAAGACGAACTTGGCGGGCGGCGCGTTGGAGTGCAGCGTGTAGATGGGCCAGTGGTCGTTGTAGAGGGAGAAGATGGGGTTGACCTCGACCAGGTCCATGTTGGCCTGGAAGTAGGCGTCGAGGCTGCCGACGTCGCGCCAGTAGCCCCGCTCGCGCTCGGTCTGGTTGGGCACCACGTTGGTGGAGAAGTCGTAGACGTAGACGTTCTTGCGCGTGTGCATCCCGGTCACGATCGACTTGCCGAAGTCGTGGGCGCTCCCGGCGTCGCCGGCGTCGTTGACGATCTCCTGCACCAGCTCGCGGGTGGTGAACAGGTAGTTGCCCATCGAGGCCAGGCAGCGGGTGGGATCGCCGGGAATGGTCTTGGGGTTGCCCTTGGGCTTCTCCTCGAAGCCGACCATCCGCCCGTCGCCGTCGACCTCGATGATGCCGAAGTCGTGGGCCTCCTCCACCGGCACCGGGATGGCCGCCACCGTCAGGTCGGCCTTCTTGTCGACGTGGAAGTCGAGCATCTGGCGCACGTCCATGCGGTAGACGTGGTCGGCGCCGAAGACGAAGGTGTACTCCGGCTCCTCGTCGGTGATGATGTTGAGGTTCTGGTAGATGGCGTCGGCGGACCCCTCGAACCACTTGGGGCCGTAGCGCATCTGGGCCGGGACGATCTCGACGTACTGGTTGAGGAAGGCCGAGAGGCGCCAGGCCCGCTGCACGTGGGTGTTGAGCGACTCCGACTTGTACTGCACCAGCACCTTCACCTTGAGGATGTTGGAGTTGGCGAAGTTGGAGAGCACGAAGTCGATGATGCGGTACTTGCCGCCGAAGGGGACCGCGGGCTTGGCGCGATCGCGGGTGAGCGGATCGAGCCGCCGCCCCTCGCCGCCGGCCAGAATCATCGCCAGGAGCTTCGCCATGGATGTCCCCTCCCCCTGCTTCCAGCCTCGAATCTACGGCCGCCCGCCGGGCGCGGCAAGGCGGGAGCCCCGGATCAGCGGGTGGGGCGCAGCACCGACCCGTGCGCCGCCTCGTGCGCCAGCAGCCACCGCTTCACGTCCAGCCCGCCCGAGTAGCCTCCCAGCCGCCCCCCGGCCGCCACCACCCGGTGGCACGGCACCAGGATGGCCACCGGGTTCTTGCCGTTGGCCGCCCCCACCGCCCGGGCCGCGCCCGGGCAGCCCAGCGCCCCGGCCAGCTCGCCGTAGGTGCGCTGCTCGCCGAAGGGGATGTCCAGCAGGGCCCGCCAGACGCGGAGCTGGAACGGGCTGCCGCGCAGGTCGAGGGCGGGGAGCGGCGGCGGCCTCCCGGCGAAGTAGTCGGCCAGGGCGGCACGCGCCGCCTCGAGGTGGCCGCGCGCCAGCGTGGAGACGGCCGGGCCGGCGGCGCCGCGCTCGCCGAAGGTGAGCCCGAACACGCCCTGGTCGCTGGCCTCGATGGTGAGCCAGCCCACCGGCGAGCGGAAGCGCGCCCGGGCGCTCACGCCGCCCCCCCCGGAGGGGGTGCGGCGAAGCGAGCCCGCACCTCGGCGATCTCCTGGTTGACCTGGGCCAGCAGCTCGGCCTTCTCGCGGTAGGGCAGGAACGCGCTCTTGAAGCCCTGCACCATCACGGTGCAGAGGTCGTCCAGCGTGAACCCCAGCTCGCGGTGGGCCAGCAGCAGCTCGCGCGTGCAGGTGGTGTCGGTGATGAGCCGGTTGTCGGTGTTGATGGTCACCCGCAGGCCGAAGTCGAAGTAGAAGCGCAGCGGGTGGGAGGACAGCCCGGACACCGACGCCGGTCTGCACGTTGGAGGAGAGGCAGATCTCCAGGGGGATGCGGTGGTCGTTGACGTAGTTGAGCAGGTCGCCGTTCTCGCGCAGCCGCACCCCGTGGCCGATGCGGTGGGCGCCGCAGACGTGGACCGCCTGGGCGATCGACTCCGGGCCGAAGGCCTCGCCGGCGTGGATGGTGAGGTTGACGTTGTTGTCGAGGATGAGCTGGAGCGCCTCGCGGTGGTGGCGGGGCGGGTTCCCCTCCTCGGCCCCGGCCAGGTCGAAGCCGACCACGCCCTTCCCCTTGTAGGCCACCGCCAGCTCGGCCAGGCGCACCGAGGTGGCCGGGTCCATGTGGCGGATGCCGCAGACGATGACGTCGGAGCGGATCCCGGTCTCGCGCTTGGCCCGCCGCAGGCCGTCGAGCACGGCGTCGACGATGGCGGTCGGCTTCAGCCCGTCCCGGGTGTGCAGCACCGGCGAGTAGCGCACCTCGAGGTAGCGGACGTTCTCGGCGGCGCAGTCGATGGCCAGCTCGTAGGCGACCCGCCGCAGCGCCTCCTCGGTCTGCAGCACCGCCAGCGTCACGTCGAAGGCGGTGAGGTAGTCCTCCAGCGAGCCGCAGACCTGGCCCAGGTGGATGGCGGCGGCCAGCCCCTCCGGGGTGTCGGCGGGGAGGCGGATCCCCTGCCGCTCGGCCAGGTCGAGGATGGTGGTGAGCCGGAGCGACCCGTCGAGGTGGCAGTGCAGGTCGGTCTTGGGCAGGGCCTGGACCAGCGCCTCGGTGACCGGCGGGAGGAGGGCGCGGTGCGACGCGGTGCTCATGCCCCATCTTACGCCCCCGGTCCGCGGCCGCCGCGTGCCATCATGGGCCGATGATGCGCCGCCTGACCGCGTTCGTCGTCCGCTGGGTGGTCTCCGCCGGAGTGCTCTGGATCGGGGTGGGGCTGGTCTCGCCCGGCAACCCCGAGAACACCTTCATGCGCGCCGTGGTCATCTCGGTGGTGCTCTCGGTCGCCTACTACCTGACCCTGGCCAAGTTCCTCTGGTTCCTGCTGCTTCCCTGGCTGCTCTACGCGCTGGTCTGGGTGGGCATGGTGATGGGGGCCTACGGGCTCGGCCTCCTGCAGTCCGGCGTGCTGGCGCTCGGCCTGGTGTTCCTCAGCTGGCTGGTGGAGTGGCTGCTGGGCGTGAAGACCTTCCGCTCGGAGTGAGCGGGCCGGGCCCGGCGCGCGGCCGGGGGCTCAGGCCGCGGCGATCAGGCTGGCCAGCTCGTCCTCGGAGAGCCGGTCCTTGTGGACCAGGTCGAGGGCGTGGCGGAGCGCGTGGACGCCGCGGTCGAGCATCACCTCGGCGTTGGCGTGGTCGTGGTGGAGGACCGAGATCAGCGCCTCCCGCTCCCAGCCGCTCCAGACCTCGCGGCAGAGGCGGTGCAGGCGGGAGCCCTCGCCGGTGTCGGTGGCGATCAGCGCCAGGTGGCGGTCGGCTTCCTGCCGCAGCGCCTGGATGGCCGGCCAGCGGCTCTCGGCCTGCGAAGCGGGGCGGGCGGCCGTCTCGGAGGGTGTCATGGGCGAGGGGGCACGCTCAGCTGGCGATGGGCAGGGTGCCGTCGGCGAGGAGGCTGGCCGCCGACGCCGGGAGCGAGGTGAAGCAGACGCCGATCCGGCCGCGGAGGTTGAGCCGGGGGGAGCCGGTCCGGGCCCAGACCACCCGCCCGGCGTAGCGCACCTCGGCGTTGGCGAGCCGGATGGTGCCGGCCACCGGAGTCCCCGGCGCCGGCGTCCGCAGGATCTCGGCGCAGAAGCCACCAGCCGAGATGTCGGAGGTGAAGACGGGCGTCACCCCCAGGTTGGCCCGGAGGCGACGGCGGTGACGTTGCGTGGCGCGCTTCGATTCCATGACCTGGTTGAGACCCCCCTCGGCAAGAGATGTGACGCCGCCCGCGGATCGTCAAGGGTCAGCGTTCACTTCGGCCCCGTGCCCGGGGCTGGTCGGCCCGGGACCTCCCCGGCGGGAGCCCCGCTTCCGCGGGTGCCTGGAGTTCGCGCAGGGTCGGAAGCCTGGGAAGGGCCATGGGGTCACCCGCCCGCCGGGCTGAGGAAGCGGGCCAGCACGCGCTTCTCTCCCGCCTCCCAGAAGTGGACGGTCACCTTGGCCTCCCGCCCGACCCCGTCGCAGGCCAGCACCTTCCCCTCGCCCAGCACCTGGTGGAACACCGTGTCACCACGGGTGAATGGCCGGCCGCCGGCCTCGGGGCGCTGGTCGAAGGCGTAGTCGACCGTCGGCCCGCCGCCCGGCGGACCGCGGGCCGGGCGGGGCGGGGCCGGGGGCGTGGCCTCCTCGTCCACCTCGATGTGGGGCTCGCCGGGCAGGGATCCGGGGTGGCGGCGGATGACCGGGCCGCGCGGCCCCGGGGCGGCCGTGGCGGCGGCCGACAGGCCGAAGAGCGCCGGCGGCAGGTCGGCCAGGAAGCGCGACGGCTCCATGGCGCGGTAGACGGCGCCCCCCTCGCTGTAGGACATGCGCCGCCGCGCCAGCGAGAGCGTCAGGCGCCGCCGGGCCCGCGTCATCCCCACGTAGCAGAGCCGGCGCTCCTCGTCCTCGGCGGCCAGCCGCTCCGACGGCGAGGACTCGTCCCAGGGCCGCTCGTGGGGGAGCGTGCCGTCCTCCAGCCCGGCCAGGAAGACGGCGTCGAACTCCAGCCCCTTGGCGGCGTGGAGCGTCATCAGCGCCACCCGGCCCTCGGGGGTCTCGGCGTCGGCCTCGCCGAGCAGGGCGATCTGCTCGAGGAAGCGGGCCAGCGCCGGCGGCGGGACCGGCTCGTCGGGGTCGTGCGAGGGCGGCTGGTCGGCCAGCTGCTCGTCGAACTCGCGCGCCGCCGCCACCAGCTCCACCAGGTTCTCGCGCCGCTCCTCCGCCTCGTCGGTCCGCTCCGCCTCCAGCCGGCCCAGCAGCCCGGAGCGCTGCAGCGTCGCCTCCACCGCGTCGCCGGCGTCCTGCTCGCCCACCGTGGCGCTGAGCGCCGCCAGGGCGTCGTGCAGCTCGACCAGGGCCCGCCGGGCCTGCGGCTTCACCCCCTCGATGCGCTCGGCCTCGGCCAGGGCCTCGAAGAGCGTGCCGCCGCGGGCGGCGGCGTGGGCCCGCAGCCGCTCCACGGTCTTCTCGCCGATGCCGCGCGGCGGCCGGTTGACGATCCGCTCCAGGTCGAGGTCGCTCCCCGGCGAGAGGGCCAGGCGCAGGTAGGCGGCGGCGTCCTTGACCTCGGCCCGGTCGTAGAAGCTGGTGCCGCGCACGATCACGTAGGGGATGCGGGCGGCCCGCAGCTGGGCCTCGATGGGGCGCGACTGGGCGTTGGTCCGGTAGAGCACCGCCACCTGGTCGCCGCGGGTGCCGCGGGCCCGCTCGGCGGAGACGGCGCGGGTGATGCGCTCGGCCTCGTCGTGCTCGTCCTGCCCCACCAGCAGCGCCAGCGCATCGCCCGGCCCGGACTCGGTCCAGAGCTTCTTCTCCCGCCGCACCCTGGCCTTGGAGATGACGGCGTGGGCGGCGTCGAGGATGTTGCGGGTGGAGCGGTAGTTCCGCTCCAGCTTCACCACCCGGCAGCCGGGGAAGTCGGCGTCGAAGCCGAGGATGTTGCGCACGTCGGCGCCCCGCCAGCGGTAGATGGCCTGGTCGTCGTCGCCCACCACGCAGATGTTCCGGGCCCCGCCCACCAGGTGGCGCAGCAGCCGGTACTGCACCGGGTTGGTGTCCTGGAACTCGTCCACCAGCACGTGGCGGAAGCGGCCGGACCAGCGGGCCCGCAGCGCCTCGTCCTCCTCCAGCATGCGCAGCGGCCGGACCAGCAGGTCGCCGAAGTCGACGGCGCCGGCCCGGGCCAGGGCCGCCTCGTACTTCGCGTAGAGGTCGCGGGCCGCGCCGCCGGCCAGGTCGTGGTGGGCCACCTTCACCTGGGCCGGACCGACCGCCTCGTTCTTCCAGGCGTCGATGCGCCAGAGCACCTTGCGCGGGGTGAGCTGGTCGTCCTCGTCGAGCCGGGCCTCGGCGAAGAGCCGCTTCATGAGCCGCAGCTGGTCGTCGGTGTCGTAGATGGCGAAGGCCGGCGGCAGGCCGGCGCGGGCCGCCTCGCGCCGCAGGAAGCGGGCCCCGAAGGCGTGGAAGGTCTGGACCCAGAGCTCCTGGGCGGCCAGCCCCAGCAGGGCGGAGAGCCGGGCCTTCATCTCCCCGGCCGCCTTGTTGGTGAAGGTGACGGCGAGGATGTGCCACGGCACCACCCGCTCCTCCAGCACCAGCCGGGCGATGCGGCTGACGATGACGCGGGTCTTCCCGGAGCCGGCGCCGGCCAGCACCAGCAGCGGCCCCTCGCCGTGCAGCACCGCCTCGCGCTGCGGATCGTTCAGGCCGTCGAGCAGGTCGGACATCGGGGAGGGGGAACATAGCGCAAGGCGAGGGCGGAGGAGAGCGGCGCCGACCGGGTGGCGCACCGGGCCGCAGGCGGGGACGGCATGCCAGGCGGATGATCCCGCCCCCCGGCCGCGGTCCCGTTGCCAACCACTCCGGGCGGCCGCATCATCCCACCCGAACGGCCGGTGGAATGCCCGCTCCCCAGGTGCCGCCATGACCCGTCTCCCCGGCCGCCACGCGCAGAAGGTGGCGCGCATCGCCGCCCAGCTCCGCGCCCATCCGCGCGGGACCCCGGTCTCGCTGCGCAAGGCGGGCGTCTCGCACCAGGTGCCGAAGCACGGCGACCTGCGCCACCGGGACGCCAAGATCGACGTCTCCGACCTGACCGAGATCCTGGAGATCGATCCGGCGCGGCGGATCTGCGTCGCCGAGTCCGGGGTGACCTTCGTCGACCTGGTGGCGGCGACGCTGCTGCACGGCCTGGTGCCGATGGTCGTGCCCGAGCTCAAGACCATCACCGTCGGCGGCGCGGTGGCGGGGTGCTCGATCGAGTCGATGTCGTTCGTGCACGGCGGGTTCCACGACACCTGCCTCGAGTACGAGGTGGTCACGGCCCGCGGCGAGGTGCTGGTGTGCCGGCCCGACGGCGAGGGCGCGCTGGTGTTCCAGATGATGCACGGGGCCTTCGGCACGCTCGGGGTGCTGACCCGGCTGACGTTCAGGCTGGTCCCGGCCCGGCGGTTCGTGCGGCTCCGGTACGAGACCCATCCCACGGCCGCGGCGTATCGCCAGGCCATCGAGCGGCACGCGGCGGCGCGGGACGTCGACTACATGGACGGCATCGTCCACTCACCGAGGCGCCACGTGCTCAGCCTCGGGACCTTCGTCGACGCGGCGCCCTACACCAGCGACTACCGGTGGATGCGGATCTACTGGGAGAGCACCGCCTCGCGGACCGAGGACTACCTCGCCACGCCCGACTACCTCTTCCGCTACGACCGGGGCGTCACCCGGGTGCGGCCGAGCTCGTTCCTGGGCCGGCTCCTGCTCGGCCGGTTCATGAGCTCCACCCAGTGGCTGGGCCTCGGCGCCAGGCTGCACTGGGCGCTCCCGCGCCGGCGTCCGACCGTCACCGTCGACCTCTTCCTCCCCATCTCGAGGGCCGAGGAGTTCCTGGCCTGGTACCAGCGGGAGCTCGGCCACTACCCGCTGTGGTGCGTCCCGTATCGCCGGGTCCGCGACTACGAGTGGCTGGCCCCCGCCTTCTACGCCGGCCTGGAGGACCGCCTGTTCCTCGACTTCGCCATCTACGGCATGCGCCAGCGCGGCGACAGGGACTCCCACCGCGTGCTGGAGCGGAAGCTCCGCGAGCTCGGCGGGATCAAGACGCTGATCTCGCACAACTACTACACCGAGGACGAGTTCTGGAGCATCTGGAACAAGCCCAACTACGACGCGGTCAAGGCCATCACCGATCCGGACGACGTGTTCCGCGACCTCTACGCCAAGACCTGCCGGGCGGCGATGGGCCTCCCCTCGCGGTAAGGTGCCGCCGTGGCGTCCCCGGTCCGCATCGTCCCGCTCGGCGGCCTCGGCGAGGTGGGCATGAACTGCCTGGCCGTCGAGGCGGCCGGCCGCATCGCCGTCATCGACTGCGGCGTGCTCTTCACCGACGAGCCCTTCGGCATCGACGTGCTGGCCCCGGACCTCACCTGGCTCACCGAGCGGCGCGAGCAGGTCGGGGCGGTCTTCCTCACCCACGGCCACGAGGACCACGTCGGCGCGCTCCCCCTCCTGCTCCGCCAGCTCCCGGTCCCGGTCTACGGCACCCGCTTCACGCTGGCCATGGTGAAGGGGCGGCTGGCCGAGGCCGGCATCGCCGCCGACCTGCGCGAGGTGGCCCCGGGCCAGACCTGGCCGGCCGGCGAGGCCTCGCCCATCGCCGCCGAGTTCATCGCCGTCACCCACTCCATCCCGGGCGCCTGCGCGCTGGCCCTCTCCACCCCGCAGGGGACGGTGATCCACAGCGGCGACTTCAAGATCGACGAGAAGCCGGTGCGAGGCCCGGGCATGGACCTGGACCGGCTCGAGGCGCTGGGCCGGGCCGGCGTGCGGCTGCTGCTCTCCGACTCCACCAACGCCGAGCGGCCGGGGTGGACCCGCTCCGAGTCGGCGGTGGGGCCCGGGCTCCAGGACGTCATGGCCGAGGCCACCGGCCGGGTCTTCGTCGCCACCTTCTCCTCCAACGCCCACCGGCTGCAGCAGGTGGTGGAGGCGGCGGCCGCCTCGGGGCGCCGCCTGGCGCTGCTGGGGCGCGGCATGGTGGAGAACTTCGAGGTGGCCCTGGCCCTCGGGGAGGTGAGCGAGCCGGGCTGGATGCCGGTGAACGCCGACGAGGCCCGGCGCCTGCCGCCGCGGGAGCTGGCCATCCTCGCCACCGGCTCCCAGGGCGAGCCGCGCGCCGCCCTGGGCCGCCTGGCGCGCGGCGAGCACCCCGACCTGAGGGTGCACGCCGGCGACACGGTGGTGCTCTCCTCACGGCAGATCCCGGGCAACGAGCTGTCGGTGGGGCGGCTCGTCAACGAGCTCTGCGCCCGGGGCGCGCTGGTGCGCTGGGATGGCCACCCCCCGCTCCACGCCACCGGCCACGCCCAGGAGGCCGAGCAGCGGCGGCTCCTCCAGCTCACCCGGCCCGAGCGGTTCATGCCCATCCACGGGGAGTACCGGCAGCTGGCGCGGCACGCCGCCCACGCCGCCGCCGAGGGGGTGGCGCCGGAGCGCTGCCACCTGCTCACCGACGGCCAGGTGCTGGAGCTCGACGACGCCGGCGCGCGGGTGCTCCCGGCCCGCGTGCCGAGCGGCCGGGTGGCCATCCAGCGGGACGAGGGCGGCACCGTCGAGGTCCCGGACGCCGTCGTGGCCGAGCGTCGCCGGCTCGCCGAGTCCGGCCTCTGCGTGGTGGTGGTGCAGGTGGACGCCGCCACCGGCGCGGTGCGGGCGGGCCCCGAGCTCCACGCCCGCGGGGTGGCCGGCCTGGAGGGTCGCGAGGTGGAGCTGCGCGCCGAGGTGCTGGCCGCGCTCGGCGAGGTGGCCGGTGGCGGCCTCGAGGCCAGGCGCGAGGCGGTGCGCCTCTCGGCGCGGCGCTGGTTCCGGCGCGCCACCGGGCGTCGCCCGGTGGTCGAAGCGGTGGTATTGGAGCGCTGAACGGTGGGCATGCGGAGGGCCAGATGCCGAGCTTCGACGTGGTGAGCGAGCTGGACATGATGGAGGTCGAGAACGCCTGGAACCAGGCCTGCAAGGAGCTGGCGCAGCGCTTCGACTTCAAGGGGACGTCGACCGCCATCGAGCGGGACAAGGCGCTCGACTTCGTGGTCCGCGCCAACTCCGAGGGACGGGCCGAGGCGGCGGTCACGGTGCTGCGCGAGAAGCTGGCCAAGCGCGGCGTGCCGCAGGAGGGGCTGGATCCGCAGGCGGTGGAGCCGGCCGCCGGCGGCCACGTGCGCCAGGTGATCAAGCTGAGGCGCGGGCTGAAGGGCGAGGACGCCAAGCGGATCGTGGCGCTGCTCAAGGGGACCGGCCTCAAGGTCCAGGCGGCCATCCAGGGCGACGCGGTGCGCGTCACCAGCAAGAAGCGCGACGACCTGCAGGCCTGCATGCAGGCCATCCGGGCCGCGGCGCTGGGGATCCCCATCCTGTTCCAGAACTTCCGCGACTGACGGGCGGCTCCTAGCCGGGCGCACCCGCCGACGCCGCCAGCGCCGCGCCCCGCTCGGAGAGCAGGTCGACGAAGAGCCGCACCCGGGGCGCCAGCCCGCGCCGGCTCGGGAAGACCACGCGGAGCTCGAGCGGCGGCGGCGTCCAGCCGGGGAGCACCGGCACCGCCTCGCCGGCGGACAGCACGGCGGCCACGCTCAGGCGGGGCGACAGCAGCACGCCGGTGCCGGCGCGCAACCCGGCCAGCAGCGGCCGCAGGTCGTTGGCGGTGAGCCGCGGCGAGAGCGGCACCGTCACCTCCCGCCGCCCGTGCGTGAGCCGCCACTCGCGAGGCGCCAGCGGGCTCGACGCGAAGAAGAGCGTGGCGTGCTCGGAGAGCGCCTCGGGCGTGGCCGGCGCGCCCTGCCGGGCCAGGTAGGCGCGAGCCGCGTAGAGCCCGGTGGGGAGCGTCCCCAGCAGGCGGGTCACCTGCGTGGAGTCGCGCTGGGGCCCGTGGGTGACGGCCAGGTCGGCGCCGCGGCCGACCAGCTCCACCGCCTCGCTGCGCGCCAGCAGCTCGATGCGGACGCCGGGGTGGCGGGCGAGGAACTGGGCCGCCAGGGGGGCGACCCACTCCGCCATCAGCGTCGGCGGGGCCGCCACCCGGAGCAGGCCCCGGGGCGTGCCCCGCAGCCGCCCCACCTCGGCGTCGGCCTGCTCCAGCTGCTCCTCGATGAGCTGCCAGCGGGCCAGCAGCGTCTCGCCCGCCTCGGTCAGGGTGACCTTGCGCGTGGTGCGCTGCAGCAGCCGGACCCCGAGCCGCTCCTCCAGGCCGCGGACCTTCCGGCTCACCGTGGCCTTGGGGAGGCGCAGCTGGCGCGCCCCGCCGGTGAAGCTGCGCCGCCCGGCCACGGCGCCGAAGACCGCGAGCTCGTTGAGGTTCGGCACTGTTCCATTCATGGAATAGTAAGTCTATATCATCGCCATTTTTGTCATCAACGGGAGAGTCTACCTTGCCCTCCGACCGGCCCTCCAGGCCGGGCCGGAGGGAGCGATGGCACCAGGCGATGCGAAGTGGCGGCACGTCGAGGCGCGGCTGGCGGGCTGGGCGGCCAGCCTGGTCGATGGGCTGGGCGTGGAGGAGCAGCGGCGGGCCTGGCTGGCCGCCCAGGCCCTGCTGCGGCGACCCCGTGGCCGGCCGACTGCGGCCCCGCCGCTCACGGTGGAGAGCGCCTTCGAGGCGGCCGTGCAGCGGCTGCGCGCCGCCCGGGCAGGCGACGAGCTGGCGGCGCTGGCCTTCGAGCGGATGGTGCTGGAAGGCTACCTCGCCGATCGGGAGGAGAGCCTGGCCGGCTTCACCGCCGACCTCGACCCCTCGACCCGGCAGGAGGTGGCGGCGCTGGCCTGCTTCGCCCACCGCCAGCGCGGCCTGCCGCCCCCCGAGGCGGTGATGCAGGCCCTGCGGCTCGCCTACGACCGGACCCACCACCCGGACCCGGTCCTGCGCGGCGAGTCGGCCCGCACCCTGGAGGCGGTGCTGGCGCAGGTGGAGGCCACCCCGGTGCTCCGCCTCTCGGTGGCCAGCTTCGTGGCCGAGCACCTGCGCACCCTGGGCGGACTGGTCGACTGGCCACCGCGCTGAGGGCCGGTTGGTTTGCCCCGGCCCCTCCCCCCTGCTAGATCCCGCCGCGATGTCCACGCGCGTCTACCTCCACACCCTCGGCTGCCCGAAGAACCGGGTCGACTCCGAGGTCATGCTCGGCACCCTCACCGAGGCCGGCTACCGGCTCGAGCAGGATCCGGCCAGGGCCGAGATCATCGTCGTCAACACCTGCGGCTTCATCGAGAGCGCCAAGGTCGAGTCGATCGAGGCCATCTGCGAGCTGGCCGAGCAGAAGCGCGAGGGGCGCTGCAAGAAGCTGGTGGTGACCGGCTGCCTGGTCCAGCGCCACGCCGAGGAGCTGGCCCGCGAGCTGCCCGAGGTGGACCACTTCCTCGGCACCGGCGCCTACCAGGACATCGCCGAGGTGGTGGCCGGGGCCCAGGCGGCGCGGCTGGTGGTCCCCGATCCGGACTTCGTCCACTCGGCGCGGAGCCCGCGCATCAACTCCATGGCGGCGCAGACCGCCTACCTCAAGATCTCGGAGGGCTGCGACAACGCCTGCGCCTTCTGCATCATCCCGAAGCTGCGCGGCGCCCAGCGCTCCCGCCCCATCGACGACCTGGTGGCCGAGGCCGAGCAGCTGGCCTCGCCAGGGCACCGTCGAGCTGTCGCTGGTGGCGCAGGACCTGACCGCCTACGGCCAGGACCTGCCCGGCCGGGTGCGGCTCGTCGACCTGCTCCCCGAGCTCTGCCGCGTCGACGGCATCCGCTGGCTCCGGCTCCACTACGCCTACCCGCGCGACTTCCCCCTGGAGCTCATGCAGGTGATCGCCCGCGAGCCGAAGATCGTGAAGTACCTCGACATGCCGCTGCAGCACTCCAGCGACCGGCTGCTGCGCTCCATGAAGCGCGGGCGCGACTCGGCCTTCCTGCGCGACCTGCTGGCCCGGCTGCGCGGCGAGATCCCCGGCCTGGCGCTGCGCACCTCGCTCATCGTCGGCCTGCCCGGCGAGACCGAGGCGGACTTCGCCGACCTGCTCGGCTTCGTCGAGGAGCAGCGGTTCGAGCGGCTCGGCGTCTTCGAGTACTCGGCCGAGGAGGGGACGCCGGCGGCCGGGATGCCCGGCCAGCTCCCGGCGGCGGTGAAGCGGCGCCGCTTCGAGCGCATCATGGAGCTGCAGCGCGACGTCTCCCGCGACCACCAGCGGGCCATGATCGGCCGCACCGTGGAGGTGCTGGTGGAGGGAGGCTCGGAGGAGACCGAGCACCTGCTGGTGGGCCGCCACGCCCAGCAGGCGCCCGAGATCGACGGCCTCACCTACGTCAACGACGGGGTCGCCTACCCCGGCGAGATCGTGGGGCTGGAGATCACCGACGCCTCCGACTACGACCTGGTCGGCCGGGTGGTGGAGCGGGACCAGTCCCGGCCCCGGCAGCAGCTCCCGGCGGCCAGGCAGCCGGCGCCGAAGAAGCGCGGCCTGACCATCCTGCACTGAGACCCGCCGAGGCCTACCTCTCCGGCTCCCACTGGAACACCTCATCGAGCCGCTTTCCGAACGCCTCCGCGATGCGGAAGGCGGCTTCCAGGGAGGGGGAGTACTTGCCGGCCTCGATGGCGGCGATGGTCTGGCGGGTGACCCCGATCGCCCGGCCGAGCTCCGCCTGGCTCATCTCGCCGTTGAGGAAGCGCAGGGTGCGGACCTGGTTGATGATCCTGCCGCCGGTCATCTCAGGCCCCTGCGGTAGCCCAGCACGACGAGGGCGTATCTCACCATCTCGGCGATGACCACCGAGGCGACCATGGAGTTGACGATGTGCCAGCCGGCGCTGGTGAAGGGCATGAAGCCGCCCACGTAGAGGGCGAGCCCCATCAGGACGTAGTAGGCGACCGTGTTGGCGCGGCGCTCGACGGCGAGGTCGCGCTCGTCGGCGACACCCCGCTCGTCGCCGGGTGTCTTCATCCTCAGCACCAGCCGCCCCAGCAGCGCCCAGACCGCATTGCCCCCGGCCGCGGCGGCGAACAGGGTCATCAAGGCGAGGTTGGGCAGCGGCTGGTCCAGCAGGGGGGACCGGTAGGTGAGCGCGAAGTAGGGGCCGTAGCAGACGGCCATGCCGACCAGGGTCAGCCAGGCGAGCTTCTCTCGATAGGGCATGAAGTGGATCCCGTGTTCGATGATATGGTCATAAAGTAAGATCCCATATAACGTGATGTCAAGAAACACTGACTTCATGGTGTGTTTTCGTGTCATCGGCAGGCCATGATCGGCCACGCCGTGGAGGTGCTGGTGGAGGGGCAGTCGGAGGAGACCGAGCACCTGCTGGCCTGACGCCACGCCCAGCAGGCGCTGGAGGTCGACTGGCTCACCCACCGTGAACGACGAGCTCACCTACCGTGAACGACGGGGTCGCCGACCCCGGCGAGATCGTGGGGCAGGCCAGGGGGGCAGAGCGTGAAGGGGACCGCGCTCCGCCAACGCTCCTCCACTCGGGAAGCGCCTGACCGCGTGGACCACTACCACATCTGCCCCGGGCCCCAGATCAACAGCCAGACGAGGCCCAGGACCAGGAGGATCAGGAAGAACCAGTTGACCCAGGACGGGCCCCCGAAGCCGAAGAGGCCGCCGACGATGCGGCGCAGATCGTCTCGAAGCGTCTTCGCCATCGATCAGGGTTCCCTTTCGGACGTTGCCACACGCTCCGGACGCTCCACAAGGGTGCCGCACCGTGCGCTCGAGGCGGAGCCGGACCACGGCCTCGCCACCGGCCGGCATCCAGGGCCCAGCCGTCAGCCGTCGATCCTCGTGGAAGCTTCGTCCCCGGGCGCATCGGTCGTCGCGGCGCCGGTGAGCCTGGCCGCCGTGGCGGCACCAGCGTGGCGATGCGGGCCAGCAGCTGGTCCGGCCCGAGCAGCAGGAACGGCGCGCCTTGCAGGAGAAGGCGACCAACCGCTCGAGACCGCAGTCGGGGCGGCGCTCCCAGGCCCCGAGCGGCTCGATCCGCGGAGGCATGGGCCCCGGGCCGAGCCCAGGGCGGGCCGATCGGGTCATCGATCAGCACGGCGGCCGAGGTCTGTCGTAGACTCCGCGCCGATGCGCCAGCGTCTCGCCCTCCAGGCCGCCCTCGCCACCGGCGCCGCCCTCCTCGCCGCGGCCTTCCTCTTCGCGCTGGCGAGGGCCTCGTAGGCCGACCATGCCCACCCTGCGCGACCTGACCCGGGCCGGCCTGTGGATGGGGCTCTACGTCCTGCTGGCGCTCTGGCCGCTGCTGCTGCTGCTGGCCGCCCCGGCGCCGAGCGGCGGCCTCCCCGACGAGCTGGGCTCGGCGCTGGGCTTCCTCGCCATCTCGATGATGGCGATGCAGTTCCTCCTCACCGCCCGCTTCGAGTGGATGGCGCCGCCCTTCGGCACCGACCTGCTCTACGCCTTCCACCGGAACGTCACCATCGCCGTGCTGGTCTTCGCGCTGCTCCACCCCGTCGCCCTCTTCGGCGCCTCGCTGGGCCGGGCGCTCGGCTGGCTGGTCCCCGGCGCGGCGCCCTGGGAGATCGCCTCGGGGATCTGGGCCACCTACGCGCTGGTGGCCCTGGCCATCACCTCCTGGCTGCGCAAGCGGCTCAAGCTCCCCTACGAGGCCTGGCGCTGGGCCCACGGCCCGCTGGCCGCCGCCGCCGTCCTGCTCGCCATCTGGCACGCCGTGCTGGCCGGGCGGCTGCTCTCCCGCCCCGTGGTGCGGTGGCTCTGGCTCGTCTGGACGCTGGGCTGGGTGGCGCTCATCCTCCGGGTCCGGGTCTTCAAGCCGCTGGCGCTGCGCCGCCGCCCCTGGACGGTGCGCGAGGTGCGCCCCGAGCCGGGCGACTCGGTCACGCTGGTGCTCGAGCCCGAGGGGCACGAGGGCTTCCGCTTCCGCAGCGGCCAGTTCGTCTGGCTCACGCTCGGCGACTCCCCCCTGGCGGGCCGCGAGCACCCCTTCTCCATCGCCTCCTCGCCGCTGGCCTGGCCGCGCGTCGAGCTGACCATCAAGGCCATCGGCGACTTCACCCGCCGTGCGCTCTCGACCAGGGTGGGCGAGCGCGCCTACCTGGACGGCCCCTTCGGCACCATGTCGATCGACGCCTTCCCCGACGCCGACGGCTACGTCTTCATCGCCGGGGGCAGCGGCATCGTCCCCTGCATGTCGATGCTCCGGACCCTGGCCGACCGGGGCGACCGCCGCCCCCACCTGCTCCTCTACGGCAGCGGCGAGCTGTCGCGGACCATCTTCCGCGAGCAGCTCGAGGCCCTCTCCGCCCGCCTCGACCTGCGGGTGGTCCACGTGCTGGAGAAGCCGCCGCCCGGCTGGCGCGGCGAGCAGGGCTACCTCACCCAGGCCATGCTCGATCGCTGGCTGCCGCACCGCGGGCGGCACGCCTACTTCGTCTGCGGGCCGGGGCCGATGATGGACATCGCCGAGCAGGCGCTGGCCCGGCTGGGCGTGCCCTTCTCCGACCTCCACTCGGAGCGGTTCGATCTGGTATGAGGGCGCGATGAGCGCGAACCGCTTCCAGGTCGGGCTGGTCCAGATGGCGATGTCCGGGGACCCGGCCCAGAACACGGCGACGGCGGCGGCGCGCATCGCCGAGGCGGCCGGCCGCGGCGCCCAGGTGATCTGCCTGCCGGAGATGTACCGGACGCCCTACTTCTGCCAGTCGGAGACCCACGCCCACTTCGACCTGGCCGAGGGGCTCGACGGCCCGTCGGTGCAGGCGCTGGCGCCGGTGGCGCGGCGGCTGGGGGTGGCGGTGGTGGTCCCCATCTTCGAGCGGCGGGCGCCCGGCCTCTACCACAACACCGCGGTGATCCTCGACGCCGACGGCAGCGTGGCCGGCGTCTACCGCAAGATGCACATCCCCGACGACCCGGCCTTCTACGAGAAGTTCTACTTCACCCCGGGTGACCTGGGCTTCAAGGCCGTCGACACCCGCCACGGCCGGATCGGCACGCTCATCTGCTGGGACCAGTGGTACCCGGAGGCGGCCCGGCTCACCGCGCTGGCCGGCGCCGCGGCCATCTTCTACCCCACCGCCATCGGCTGGCACCCGGCCGAGAAGGCCGAGTTCGGCGCCGCCCAGCGCGACGCCTGGAAGACCGTGCAGCGGGCCCACGCCATCGCCAACGGCTGCTACGTGGCCAGCGTCAACCGCGTCGGCCACGAGCGCGAGCAGGCCGGCGACGCCGGGCTGGAGTTCTGGGGCACCTCCTTCGTCTGCGATCCCTTCGGCGTGGTCGTCGCCGAGGGCTCCACCGACCGGGAGGAGATCCTGGTGGCCACCGTCGACCTCGGCCGGATCGAGGAGACCCGGCGCCACTGGCCCTTCCTCCGCGACCGGCGCATCGACGCCTACGGCGACCTCACCCGCCGCTTCCGGGACTGACCGCCATGGCCGACCGCACCCCGGCCTCTCGGGGCTTCGCCATGCCCGCCGAGTGGACCCGCCACCAGGCCACCTGGCTGGCCTGGCCTCACCACGTGGGGGACTGGCCGGGCAAGTTCGCGCCCATCCCCTGGGTCTACGGCGAGATCATCCGGCTCCTGGCGCGCGGCGAGACGGTGCGCCTGCTGGTGGAGGACGCCGCCGGGGAGCGGCGGGCGCGGGCGCTGCTGGCCCGGGTGGGCGCGCCGCTCGGGGCCATCGACTTCCACCGCTTCCCCACCGATCGGGCCTGGTGCCGCGACACCGGGCCCATCTGGCTCACCCGCGGCGGCTCCCGCCCGGCCCGCGCCATCGCGGCCTTCCGGTTCAACGCCTGGGCCAAGTACGACAACTGGAGGAAGGACGCCCGCACCCCGTCGCGCGCGGCCCGGGCGCTGGGCGTGCCGCTCCTGCCGGCGGTCCACGCCGGCCGGGAGGTGGTGCTGGAGGGCGGCGCCATCGACGTCAACGGGCGCGGCACCCTCCTCGCCACCGAGGAGTGCCTGCTCGACCCGCAGGTGCAGGTGCGCAACCCGGGCTTCGGCCGCGAGGACTACCAGGCGGTCTTCCGCGACCTGCTGGGCGCCCCCAACACCATCTGGCTGGGGCGGGGCATCGCCGGCGACGACACCCACGGCCACGTCGACGACCTGTGCCGCTTCGTGGACGCGCGCACCATCGTCCTCTGCCGCGAGCCGGACGGCGCCGACCCGAACCACGCGCCGCTCGAGGAGAACCGCGAGCGGCTGGAGGGGGCCCGGCTCGAGGACGGCACCCGCCCCGAGGTGGTCTACCTGCCCATGCCGGCGCCGCTCTTCTTCGACGGGCAGCGGCTGCCGGCCTCCTACGCCAACTTCTACGTCGGCCAACGCCGCCGTGCTGGTGCCGACCTTCAACGACCCCAGCGACCGGGTGGCCCTGGGCATCCTCGGCGAGCTCTTCCGCGACCGGCCGGTGATCGGCATCCACGCCGTCGACCTGGTCTGGGGGCTGGGCACGCTCCACTGCCTGTCGCAGCAGGAGCCGGCGCTGCCTGGGCGATAGCCGTCGGCCGGGCCGGGCCGGACCCCGAAGGGGACCGGCGCCGCCGCGGGGGGCCGGATGCGTTACGCTCGGGTCGCGTCTCCTCACCTCGGGCAGGCGCCTTGGGACGGAGGTCGAGATGACGATCCGCGCGGGCCGGCTCGCGGCGCTGCTCCTCGTCGTTCCGCTGGGCTGCGGTGGAGGCAGCTCCGGCCAGCAGTCCACCGACCTGCTGCCGCCCGGCGATCTCGGCCGCCGCCCCGGGCGGCTCCTTCGACCAGCTCGTGCTCTCCTGGACCGAGCCCACCAGCCGGGTCGACGGCTACGAGCTCGAAGGCCGGGCGAACGGCGGCGCCTGGGCCTCGCTCCATGCCGGCCTCGTCCCCTGGGGCAGCATCGGCGCCTCCCTGGACCTCGTCGGCACCCTCCCGGAGCTGACCACCCTCGGGTTCCACATCCGCTCGGCGAGGGGGGCGGCTCGCTCGGCCTGGTCGCCGGAGGCCACCTTCCTGCGCGGCATCCGCCCGCCCCCCGGCCTCACCGCCACGCTCACCGACGTCCCCAGCATCCAGCTGGCCTGGTCGAACGCCTCCGCCGTGGCCGACGCCATGGTGGTGGAGCGGGCCGACGCCGATGCCTACGGCCAGGCCATCGGCGCCTGGTCCCCGCTGCCCATCGCCTTCGGCGTCACCTCCTGGGAGGACCGCGCGCTGCACGAGCTCGTCCACCACGCCTACCGGGTCCGCTACGGGAAGGGCGGCACCTGGAGCGCCGACGCCACCGCCTTCGCCGGTCCGGTGCCGCTGCTCGCGCCGGTGGGGCTGACCGCGACCCTGGAGGCCGGCGGGGTCCGGCTCGGCTGGACCAACCGCAGCCAGGTCGCCACCCGCCTCACGTTGACCCGCTGGCCATCCGGCACCCCGGTGGAGCTCCCCGCCACGGCCACCAACGCCCTCGACCCGGTGACCCTCCCGTGGCCCTCGACCCGCTACCAGCTCGACGCGGGCGCCCCGGACGCCGCGGGCGCGCCGATCGCCAGCGCCTGGTGCGCGCTGCCTCCCTACGAGGTCGCGGGGCCGTCCGGCCCGCTCCAGGCGGGCAACCCGGCCATCCCCTCCGCGCCCGGCATCCGCCGGGGAGGTGACGGGTGGTTCCACTGGATCGGGGCCGGCGTCTCCGGCCCGACCGTCGTCAGCCAGGAGGCCCACGGGCCCCGCGGAGATCCACGTCCTCTCCTTCGCATCCCCGGTGGGCTGGGCGGTGGCCATCGACGGCGCCGGCCAGCCCCACGCCGTCGGCTCCACGCCGCCGACGGGCCCCGGCGCCCGGTCTTCGTCCACGAGTGGCGGACCTCCACCGGGTGGACGTCGGGGGTGATCGCCGGGTACCAGGGTGGCGGCTCGACCATGGTCTTCGACCGTGGACGGGCTGGGTCGCCTGCACCTGCTCGAGAACCTGCAGCACTGCGTGGTGGTGGCCGGCGCCTGCAGCCTGGAGCCCGTGCCCCAGCCGGCGGGCTGGGCCACCTCCGGGGCGGCGGTGCTGGTGGTGGCCGGCGACGGGACCGCGGCCGTGCTCACCACCGGGTACGGGGCCACCGCCACGCCCATCGCGGTGGCCACGCGGGCGCCGTCCGGCGGCTGGAGCGTGGAGGAGGTCCCGGTCGACGGGGGCCTCAACCCGGAGCCGCGGCTCCTGCTCGGCCCCGGCGGCGACCTCGGGCTCCTCTACCACCACCACAACCCGGCCAACCCGCCCGTCGAGATGGACGTGCGCTACGTGGAGCGGCGCGGCGGGGCCTGGGGCGCCCCCGAGGACCTGGGCCCGACGCAGTTCACGCTCTTCGGCGCGGCGGCCTCCTCCGACCTGTCGCGGGTGGTGGCCTCCACCCGGCCGGGCTCGCTCATGGAGACCGACCTGGTCTTCTGGTCGCGCGGCCCCTCGGGATGGACCGGCGCCGCGCTGGGCCATGGCGACAACGGCCTGGCCACGCTCGGCGTCCTCTCCGGCGGGAAGGCCTGGCTCCTCATCCAGCCTTCCGCCTACCCGTTCCCGCTCGACCCGGGACGCCCCTGGTCGCTCTGGGAGGAGCGCTGAGCCACCCGCCCCGGGCCGGCCGCCCGCGCTACTTCCCCACCCGCCGCGTCCCGGCCGGCAGCTTCACCTCGAAGGCGGCGTCGGCGAGGCCGGTGTTCCGCCGGATGGCCGTGAAGGCCAGGCGGTTCTCGTTCCCCGCGCCGTCGATCACCGAGGTGGCCAGCACCTCGCCGTCGGTACCTACCGTGAAGACGATGCGGGCCACGCGCGGGTCGGCGGCCTTGGGATGCAGCACCAGGGTCCCGCCCTCCCCCAGCGTGGACTCGAAGTCGCGGGCCAGGTTCCCGGTCCCCAGCAGGAAGCCGACGGCCGCGGTCATGGCGGTGGCGTCGAACTGCTCGTCGACGTAGGCCTGCCCCTCCTCGGGCTCGTACTGCACCAGCCTCCGGCCCGTCACCGCCACCACCTTGGGGGACGGCGACTGGTAGTCCCAGCGCATCAGGCCCGGCTTCTTCACCTTGAGTGTCCCGGTGGAGGTGAGCTTCCGCCCCACCCCGGCGTAGACGTAGGTCTGGGTGAAGGCGGCCTCGAGGTCGCGGGTCTTCTCGTAGAAGGCCTGCACCTTGCGTGTCAGCTCGGCGGCCGAGGTGGCCGGGGCGGCAGCCGGCGCGGCGGTGCGGGGGGCCGTCCCCTCCGAGGCGGGGGTGGCGAGGGCGGCCAGCAGCAGGGCGGCGACGGCGGGGATGGACATGCGGCCTCCGTTAGCAGGGACGGCCCGGCCGCGCAAAGATTCAGGCCCGGGGCGCCTTGACCTGAGGGGGGCGGTGGGTGATCCTCCGCGGTCCGATGCGACCCCTCGCCGCCCTCGCCGCGCTCGTCGCCAGCCTCGCCCTGCAGGGCTGCGGCAACACCTGCCAGGACCTCGGCGACCGGCTCTGCCAGTGCTCCGGGGCCGGCTCGGCCCGCGACAACTGCAAGACCGAGATCAAGAACCAGCTCAACGCCGCCGGGGTCAACTCGACCGACGAGGCGGCCTGCGCGGCCGCGCTGAACACCTGCTATGCGCCCGCCAGCGCCGAGTTCTGCGAGTGGGTCGGCACGACCTGCGGCAAGGCCTCCTGCGGCCTGTCGAACGAGTCGCCCGCCGACCCCAGCGTCTGCACGCCCCCGTGACCTTCCGAGAGGCCATCGCCCGGCGCGTCCTCGTCTTCGACGGGGCCATGGGCACGCAGATCCAGGGCGAGCACCTCACGCTCTCGGACTTCGGCGGCAAGGAGGGGGCCAACGACCTCCTCACCCTGACCCGCCCCGACCTGATCGAGCAGATCCACGGCCGCTACTTCGCCGCCGGCTGCGACGTGGTGGAGACCAACACCTTCGGCTCGTCCCGGCTCAAGCTCGACGAGTACGGGGTCGGCCACCGCACCTACGAGGTCAACTTCCGCGCCGCCATCCTGGCCCGGCGCGCCGCCGAGCGCCACGCCACGCCGGACCGGCCGCGCTTCGTGGCCGGCTCGATGGGCCCCACCGGCATGCTGCCGTCCTCGTCCGACCCGGCGCTGGGCAACATCACCGCCGACGCGCTGGAGCGGATCTACTTCGAGCAGGCCAAGGGGCTGATCGAGGGGGGCGTCGACGCGCTCATCCTCGAGACCCACCAGGACATGCTGGAGCTGCGCGCCGCGGTGCTGGGCGCCGACGCCTGCCGGCGCGAGCTGATGCGCGACGTCTTCATCATCGCCCAGCCCACCCTCATCGACCAGAACGGCCGCATGCTGCTGGGCACCGACATCGCCAGCGCGCTGGCGACGCTGGAGCGGCTGCCGGTGGACGCCGTGGGCCTCAACTGCTCCACCGGCCCCGCCGAGATGCGCGAGGCGGTGCGCTACCTCGGCGAGCACTGCAGCCACTACGTCTCGGTGCTGCCCAACGCCGGCATGCCGGAGAACGTGGACGGCAAGGCCGTCTACAAGCTCTCCCCGGCCGACCTCGCCGAGGCGCTGGCCAGCTTCGTCGCCGACTTCGGCGTCGACATCGTGGGCGGCTGCTGCGGCACCACCCCGGCCCACCTCGAGGCGGTGGTGGCGCGGCTGGGCACGGTGCGGGCGCCGCGGCGGGTCCGCCCGCGCCCCGGCCCCGAGCTCAGCTCGGCCATGAAGGCGGTGCCGCTGACGCTGGAGCCGCGCCCGCTGGTGGTGGGCGAGCGGCTCAACGCCCAGGGCTCGCGCAAGGTGAAGGAGCTGCTGCTCGCCGACGACTACCCGGGCCTGCTGCAGATCGCCCGCGGCCAGGTCGAGGCCGGCGCCCACGTGCTCGACGTCTGCGTGGCGCTCAACGAGCGCGACGACGAGGGGGCGCAGATGCGCGCCCTGGTGAAGCTGCTGGCGCAGGCGGTCGACGCGCCGCTGATGATCGACTCGACCGAGCCGGACGTGATCGAGTCGGCGCTCAAGGTCTACCCGGGACGCTGCATCGTCAACTCCATCAACCTGGAGAAGAGCGGCGAGCGGGTGAGGAAGGTGCTGCCGCTGGTGAAGCGGTACGGCGCGGCGGTGGTCTGCATGACCATCGACGAGAAGGGGATGGCCCAGACCGCCGAGCGCAAGGCCGAGATCGCGCGGCGCATCGTGGCGGTGGCCCGGGAGTACGGCATCGAGCCCGACAGCCTGGTCTTCGACGCCCTCACCTTCACGCTGGCCACCGGCGGCGAGGAGTACCGGCACAGCGCCGTCGAGACCCTGGAGGGCATCCGCCGCATCAAGGCCGAGACCCCGGGCGTGCTCACCACGCTGGGCGTCTCCAACGTCAGCTTCGGCCTCGCCAGGCACGCCCGCGAGGTGATCAACTCGGTCTTCCTCTACCACGCGGTCCAGGCCGGCCTGGATCTCGCCATCATCAACCCCAAGGACGTCACGCCCTACCCGGCCATCCCCGCCGAGGAGCGGGCCCTGGCCGAGGAGCTGATCTTCGACCGGCGCCCCGACGCGCTGGCCCGCCTCATCGCCCACTTCGGCGAGAAGGGGGCGGAGAAGGCGCCCGCGCCGGCCGAGGACCTGCTGGCCGGCAAGGGCGTGGAGGAGCGGATCCACCTGCAGATCCTCCACCGCCGGCCGGAGGGGATCGAGGCCCTCATCGACGACGCCCTGCAGCGCCGCTCGGCGGTGGCCGTGCTCAACGAGGTGCTGCTGCCGGCCATGAAGGACGTGGGCGACAGGTTCGGCGCCGGCGAGCTGATCCTCCCCTTCGTGCTCCAGTCCGCCGAGGTGATGAAGCGGGCGGTCGGCCACCTCGAGCAGTTCCTCGAGAAGAAGGCCGGCTCGACCAAGGGGACGGTGGTGCTGGCCACGGTCTACGGGGACGTCCACGACATCGGCAAGAACCTGGTCAAGACCATCCTCTCCAACAACGGCTTCACGGTGCACGACCTCGGCAAGCAGGTGCCGGTGGCCACCGTCATCGAGAAGGCGGTCGAGGTGGGGGCCGACGCCATCGGCCTCTCGGCGCTGCTGGTCTCCACCTCCAAGCAGATGCCCTTCTGCGTGGAGGAGCTGCACCGGCGCAACCTCGAGTTCCCGGTCATCATCGGCGGCGCCGCCATCAACCGGCGCTTCGGCTACAAGACCCACTTCGTGCAGGGCGGCACGCCCTACGCCGGCGGGGTCTTCTACGCCAAGGACGCCTTCGAGGGGCTGGAGGTGGTCCAGCAGCTGGTCGATCCGGACCGGCGCGCCGCCTTGAGGCACGCCGTGCTGGAGCAGGCCATCCTGGGGCGCGACGCCCCGGCCGCCGAGCCGCCGCCCCGGCCGCCGCCCGGGGCCCGCTCCAGCGTGGCGCCGGCCGCCCGCGTCCCCACGCCGCCGTTCTGGGGCCCCCGCACCGTGCTCTCCGGGGAGATCCCGCTCTCCGCCCTCTGGCCCCGGCTCGACCTCAACGAGCTCTACAAGCTGCAGTGGGGCGTGCGGGCCAAGGGGGCCGAGTACGAGCGGATGATCCGCGAGGAGTTCGCCCCCAAGCTGGAGGAGCTCAAGGCCGAGGCCCAGGCCCACGGCTGGCTCCAGCCCCGGGTGGTCTACGGCTACTGGCCCTGCCACGCCGAGGGCGAGGAGCTGGTGATCCTCGACCCGGTCCACCGCAAGGCCGAGCTGGCCCGGCTGCGCTTCCCGCGCCAGCCCGACGAGCGGCTGCTCTGCCTCGCCGACTTCTTCCGCGCCGAGCCGGGGAGCGACGTCTGCGCCCTGCAGGTGGTCACGGTGGGTGACGGGGCCTCGCGGGTGGCGGACGAGGCCAACGCCCGCGGGGACTACTCGCGGGGGCTCTTCGTCCACGGCCTGTCGGTCGAGGTGGCCGAGGCGCTGGCCGAGCACTGGCACCGCGTGGTCAAGGCCGAGCTGGGGATGGGGCCGGACCAGGGCAAGCGCTACAGCCCCGGCTACCCCTCCTGGCCCGAGCTGACCGACCAGCGCCAGCTCTGGAAGCTGCTCGAGCCCGACCTCGCCATCGGCGTCTCGCTCACCGAGGCCTGCCAGATGGTGCCGGAGGCGTCGACCAGCGCCCTGGTGCTGCACCACCCCGAGGCGGTCTACTTCACCATCCGCGGGCAGTCGGTGCTGGCGGGGTAGCCGCGCCCGTCCGGCCGGGGCCGGCCCGCTCGCGCCTCAGGTCTTCTCGATCTTGCTGGCGGTGAGGGTCTTCTTGCCGCCGGCCTCGGTGACCGTGCCCGTCGCCTTCACCGGCAGCACCTTCTCGCAGGCGGCCATGGTGAACGCCTGGGTGACGGAGTTGTCGGCCAGCGCGTAGGTCACGTCCTTGCCCTTCTCCTTCACCACCAGCACGTTGGTGCAGGTCTTCACGCCCGGCTGCTTCAGGATGCACAGGGCGCAGGCCAGGTTGCCGCTGAGGGTCACCTGCTTGCCGGCCTCCGCGGGCGCGGGGGCGGCGACGGCGAGGAAGGCGGCGGCGCTGGCGATGGCGACGGCGCGGACGAGGCTGGTCATGTCGGTTCCCCTGGGTGGATGGGCGCGGGCGCCCGGTTGGAGGGGGCGATTCTACGCGTGCGGCCGGGTGGGCTCAACGCGTCCGGAGGGGGGGCCGGCCTGGACCTGGCCGGGGCGACAGGCCGTGCACTGGCCGCGCGGCCGGTTAGATGGACGGCATGAAGCCTCTCGACGGGAGGGTCTGCCTGGTGGCCGGCGCGACCCGCGGCGCCGGGCGCGGCATCGCCCGGGCGCTGGGTGAGGCCGGCGCCACCGTCTGGTGCACGGGGCGGAGCGTGCGCGGCCGGCCGGCCACCGGGACGAGGCCGGAGACCATCGAGGAGACGGCCGAGCTGGTCACCGCGGCCGGCGGGCGCGGCCTCGCGGCGCGCACCGACCACACCGTCGAGGCCGAGGTGGCGGCCCTGCTGGCGCGGATCCGCGCCGAGTCGGGCCGGCTCGACCTGCTGGTGAACGACGTGTGGGGCGGGGACGCGCTGGTCGACTGGAGCCAGCCCTTCTGGGCCGCCGACCCGTCCGGCGCCCGGACCCTGCTCGACCGGGCCGTCTTCTCGCACCTGCTCACGGCGCGACACGCCGTGCCGCTCATGATCGAGGCGGGACGCGGCCTGGTGGTCGAGATCACCGACGGCAACGGCTTCACCTACCGCGGCAACCTCGCCTACGACCTGGTGAAGATGGCCGTCCTGCGGATGGCCTTCGGGATGGCCTGGGAGCTGCGCCGCACCGGCGTGACGGCCGTGGCGGTCTCGCCCGGCTTCCTGCGCTCGGAGGAGATGCTGGAGCGGTTCGGCGTCACCGAGGCCACCTGGCGCGAGGGGGCGAAGGTCGATCCGAACTTCATCGCCTCGGAGACGCCGCTCTACGTGGGCCGGGCGGTGGCGGCGCTGGCCGCCGACCCGCGGGTGGCCGAGCTCTCCGGCCGGGTCTTCGGCTCGTGGGACCTCTCCGACCGCTACGGCTTCACCGACGCCGACGGCACCCGGCCGCACTGGGCCAGGCACTTCGAGGCGGCCTACGGCCAGCCGGTGGGCGCCGCCGACGAGGCGGCCTACGCCTCCTGGCGGGGCGGCCCGGCCGCGGCGGTGCTGGGCGACTGGCCGTGAGCGGCCCGGCTCAGCCGAGCGCGGCGCAGGCCGCCTGGTAGCGGGCCCGGTCCTCCTCGCCGAAGCAGCAGAAGACCACGCGCCCCGGCACCGGGCCGGCGGCCAGCGCCGCCGCCACCTCGCGCACCGCGATGGCGCAGGCCTCGTCCCTGGGGAACCCGAAGATGCCGGTGGAGATGGCCGGGAAGGCGATGGAGCGCAGGCCGTGCTGGCGCGCCAGCGCCAGGCAGGCGCGATAGGCCGAGGCCAGCTGCCCGGCCTCGCCGGCGTCGCCGCCGCGCCAGGCCGGCCCCACGGCGTGGATGACGTGGCGGGCCGGGAGCCGGTAGCCGCGGGTGATCCGCGCTCCCCCGGTGGGGCAGCCGCCCAGGGTGCGGCACTCGGCCTGCAGCTCGGGACCGGCCGCCCGGTGGATGGCCCCGTCCACGCCGCCGCCGCCGAGCAGCGACGTGTTGGCGGCGTTGACGATGGCGTCGACGTCGAGCCGGGTGATGTCGCCCTGCACCACCTCGATGCGGCCGGCGAGGAAGGTCCCGTTCACGCGAAGCCCCGGCTCCGCCGCGCCTACCGCCGGCGCTTCGGGGGCCGCCCCGCCTTCTTCCGGCCGCGCAGGTTCACCTTCCGCCTCGGCCTCGGCGCGTCGGCCAGCGGGTCCTCCCCCGTCGACCAGGACGGCAGCACCCGGTCGGAGAGCTGGAAGTGCTCCCCGTCGTGCTCGGTGAGGATGACGTAGACCGCCTCCCTGGGGACCCCGAAGCGGGTGCCGAGCTCGTCGATGATGGCCAGCGAGAGCCGGCGCTTCTGGTCGCGGGTGCGCCCCAGCCGGATGTCGGCGTTGAGGAAGGCGATCCCCTTCGACGGCTGGACGGCCCGGCCGAAGGTGAGGTCGCCCTCGCCGAAGCAGCGGATCGAGATGCCGATGTGATCCGTGCCGGTGTCCATGATGGTGGCGAAGTGGCGCACCACCGCCGAGGCGAAGGCCCGCTTGGCCTCCGGCGGAGGCGTGAAGTTGAGGTCGAACTGCAGGTGGGGCATGGCGTCCTCCGTGGCCGGGTCAGGCTACCATCGTCGCCGCGGCACCGGAGGGCGCCGCCGGGAAGACTCCGCGCCCCCCTTGGGACGACGATGTGCGCGAGCGACCCTCTTCGCTTGGTATAGTGCGCGTCCGTGCCCGGAATGGAAGCGTGAACGGACGACTCCTCGCCTCAGGCGGACCCTGCCTCGCGCTCGACCACGAGGCCGGCTTCGCGGTCGGTGCATGGGCGCCAGCCTTCAGGCACACTGGTCGTGAATCAGGCGGCCCTCCGCGCCGCCAGGGGGAACACATGACCCGTTGCCTTCTCGCCGTAGCCGCAGCCCTGGTGCTGGCCACCAGCCCGCTCCCGGCCCTGGCCGCACCGCTGCCGGCCTCGATGACCATCGCCGGCGGCGTCAGCCTGGGCGCCTACGAGGCCGGCCTCGTCTACTACACGCTGGAGGGGCTGCGGGCCAACCCGGGCCTGACCGAGCTGAAGCTGGCCACCGGCGCCTCGGCCGGCTCGGTGAACGGCTTCATGGCGGTGCTGCAGAGCTGCGGCGCCGGGGTGCCCGATCCGCGCCAGAGCCTCTTCTGGAAGGCCTGGATCCCGCTCGGCCTCGCCGACCTGACCCAGCCCGGCAAGGAGGTCCCCACCGCGGCCTTCTCCCGGGCCGCCTTCGACAAGCCGCTCGGCCTGATCTCCACGGCCTGGGCCTCCGGGCTGCGCGCCGACTGCGACGTGGTCTTCGGCCTGTCGGTGACGCGGCTCCAGCCGCGGATGGTGTCGCTCAAGGGGGAGCGGCTCACCCTGCCGCGCGTGGAGGAGCACTTCGTGGTCCGGGTCCAGGGGCGCGGGCCCGGGAAGCCGCCCCGGCTCACCAACTACGCCGACCCGGCCTGGGAAGGGGAGCAGGCGCTGCTCGTCGAGGACAAGAACGGCGAGGTGCCCTTCCCGGCGCTGGTGGACGCCCTCTTCGCCTCCACCGCCTTCCCCGGCGCCTTCCCCCCGCAGGCCATCCGCCACTGCGTGGTCACCCGCGGCACCGGGACCTGGCCGGGCTGCCCCGAGGCCTCGGCCAGCACGGACCTCTTCGTCGACGGCGGCGTCTTCGACAACACCCCGGTCCGGCTGGCCTCCAAGACGGCCGCGGCCGGCCTCCAGCCCGGCGAGGGCGCGGCGCGCTGGCTCGACCGGCCCGACGTGGGGCGCCGCGAGGTGCCGAAGAAGATGGTCTTCAACTACGTCTCGACCGACGTCCGCACCTTCCCGGCCGCCGACCGCGAGGCCACCAAGAAGGTCCCGGTGAGCCTGCTGGGCGTGGCCGGCGAGGTGGGGGCCTCCTTCTACGACAGCGCCCGCGCCAAGAACCTGCTCTACGTCGCCGAGGAGGACCCCGAGTTCTTCGACCGGCTGGTCATCCCGGAGCGCCACCTGCCGGCGGCCAGCTCGCCGCTGGGGGCCTTCTTCGGCTTCTTCGAGACCGGGCTGCGCGAGTTCGACTTCGCGCTGGGGATGTACGACGCCCGGCGCATGGGCGAGGTCCGGCTGGCCGACCGGCTGGCCCGGGCCGGCCGGCCCGGGCAGTACCAGCTCCCCGACAAGCTGCCCGCGGCCGCCGCCGCCGCGGCCTCGTGGCAGCCCTACCGCTGCCTGTCGGCGGTGCTGGACGACCCTCCGGCCGCCGAGGCGGCCTGCCAGGGCGAGGCGCTGCGCGACTTCCGCATCGTCCTGCAGGTCTCCATCGACAGGCTCTGGGATCGCTGCGCCAGCCTCGACGAGCTGAAGGGCGTCTTCGCCGACGACCCGCTCTGCCGCGCCGCCGCCGACGGGCAGCCGCCGCGGCAGGTCCCCGGGGTGGTGCCGCTCGCCGGCGACGCCTGGCGCCGCGCCCCGAAGGAGAACGAGACCGGCTACACCATGCGGCTCCTCTCGGCCCACCAGTTCGAGTTCAAGGACCTGGGGCTCAAGCGCGAGCAGGCCGCCGAGGCGCCGGCGCGGCTGCGCGCGAGGCTGCTCGAGGTCGGGAAGCAGGTGTCCCGGACCCAGCCGAGCGGCCAGGCCGCGGTGGTCGAGACGGCCGTCAAGATGGCCGCCGACCAGGTGATCTACGTCCCCCCCCGCTTCACCGGCTGGCTGGTGGTGGGGAGCGACTCCGAGATCGGCGTGAGCCAGGGCTTCCGGGGCGAGTTCGGGGGCGTCGCCTCGGTCCGGTTCCACGCGGCGCTGGCGCTCACCAACACCGCCCGCCTCATCTCCAACGAGTCCGGCGCCGTGGCCCTGGCCCCGCTGCTGGGCATCGAGATCCTGCCCGCCGCCTGGTCCAGCACCACGCTGCAGCCCAGCATCGTCGTGCGCGGCGGCTACCTGTTCTCCTCCCGGGACGGCTGGAGCACCAAGTCGTGCCCGACGCCGACCTCCGACACCATCGGCAGCTGCTCGCGCGCCATCGTCGGCGCCGGCGTGGCGGCCACCGCCCTGGAGCGGGTCCGGCTCCAGCTCTTCTTCAACTACTACCCGCCCCCCCACTCCGAGAACGTCGCCTGGTGGAGCCTGGGTCCCGGTGTCGGCCTGCAGTTCTCCTTCTGAGGCCGGTCGAGAGCGAGCGCCGCCATGCCCACCGTCCTCCGTCCCGTCGCCCTCGCCGTGGTCGCGCTGCTCGCCGGCTGCGCCCACTGGCCCGCCACCCCGCCGCTCGCCAGGGCCGGCGCTCCCGGCTACCACTTCGCCGAGGTGGCCCGCCCCGGCCAGTCGGACGACCTGCTGGTCTTCCTGGCCTTCTCCGGCGGCGGCATGCGCGCCGCGGCGCTCGCCTACGGCACGCTGGAGGAGCTGCGCCGGACCGAGGTGCCGGTGCACGGGGCCACCCGGCGGCTGCTCGACGAGGTGGACGTGATCTCGGCGGTGTCGGGCGGCACGCTGCCGGCCACCTACTACGCCCTGCGCGGCGAGCGGACCTTCGACGAGTTCGAGGCCAGGGTCCTCTCCCGGAACCTGGAGAGCGAGCTGGCCTGGCGCATCTTCTCGCCGGGCAACTGGTTCCGCCTGCCCTCCGGCACCTTCGGCAAGTCCGACCTGTTCGCCGAGCTCTACGACCAGACGGTCTTCGACGGCGCCACCTTCGGCGATCTCCAGCGCGCCGGCGGCCCCTTCCTCCTGGTCCAGGCCACCGACGTGACCACCGGCGCCCACTTCCCCTATACCCAGGACCAGTTCGACCTCATCTGCGCCGACCTCTCGAAGGTGACGCTGGGCCGGGCGGTGGCCACCTCGACGGCGCTGCCCCCGCTGCTCACCCCCATCACGCTGGAGAACCGGGCCGGGAGCTGCGGCTACGTGGAGCCGGCCTGGATGGCGGCCGCCGACGCCGCCGCCAGGGGGGCCGAGTCGCAGGGGCGCACCGAGCAGCTGGCCCGGGCGCGGCGCGCCGCCACCGACGCCAGGGCCCGCCCCTACCTCCACCTCTTCGACGGCGGCCTGGCCGAGAACCTCGGGCTCAACACCCTCCTCGGCGGCCTCGAGGGGCTCACCGTGGCGCCCGACGCCCCGGAGCTGGCCCGCCTGCGCCGCGCCCGCAAGGTGGTGGTCATCGTGGTCAACGCCCTCCGCGTCCCGGAGGTGGACTGGGACCGCTCGGAGGCGCCCCCCGGCACCTCCGAGCTGGAGGACCAGATGTGGTCGATCCCGGTCGACCGCATCACCCTCGACGCCGTGGAGAAGGCGCGGGAGCAGCTGGAGCGCTGGAGGGCGGCCGGGCCAGCCAGCGGCCCGGAGCGGCGCGAGGCCTACTTCGCCCAGGTGACCTTCGACAACCTCGGCGACCCGGCCGAGCGCGAGGAGTTCCGCAAGGTGAAGACCAGCCTGGCCCTGCCCAGGGCGCAGGTCGAGCGGCTGCGCGAGGTGGGCGGTCGGCTGCTGCGCGAGGCCCCTGGCTTCCAGCGGCTGCTGGCCGACCTCCGCGCCGGGCGCTGAGCCTCGTGGGGGCGTCCTCGTCGCGCCTTCCCGCTCCGGTGTACCATCGCGACGTCCTCGCACCTCGGAGCACGCCATGACTCGCCGCGCCCTGCTGGTCCTCGCCGCCACGCTGCCGCTGCTGGCCCCGTCGGTCTCCCGCCCGGCCGATGCGCCGCCCGCCGCCGCGGAGCCCGACGAGCCGGGAAACTGGCCGCGCTCGCTGGCGCTCCCCAACGGCACGGCAGTGGTCTACCAGCCGCAGGTGGAGAAGCTCGACGGGCCCGCCCTGACCGGGCGCGCCGCCCTCTCCTGGGAGCCCCAGGGCCAGGCCCCGGTCTTCGGCGTCTTCTGGTTCACCGCCCAGCTGCAGATCGACAAGGAGGCGGGTCGCGCCGACGTCGAGACCCTCAAGGTCACCAAGGTCCGCTTCCCCAACATCAGCAAGGAGACCGAGGCCAAGGCGGTCAAGACGCTGGAGGCCGAGCTGCCGAAGTGGGACCTGTCGATGTCGCTCACCGAGCTGCAGGCGGCCCTGGCCGCGGGCGAGCGCGAGACCCGCGGCGAGATCCGGCTGCAGGTCAAGCCGCCCAGGCTGATCTTCTCCCGCGATCCGGCGGTGCTGCTGCTCTACGACGGCAAGCCCACCGCCCGGGCCCTCCAGGGCTCCTCGCTGGAGCGGGTGGTCAACACGCCGCTCTTCGTCGTCAAGGACCCGGCGGTGGGCCGCTTCTACCTCTCGGGCGGGCAGTTCTGGTACGAGGCGACCGATCCGATGGGCCCCTGGACCTACGCCGGGGCCCCGTCACCTGCGGTGAAGGAGTTCATCGCCAGGAACCCCGCCCCGCCGCCCCCCGCGCCCGAGGGCGCGGCCGCCGCGCCACCGCCGGGCTCGCCGCCGCCGGCCGCCACCGAGAAGCCGGCCACGCCGCCGCGCATCATCGTGGCCACCGAGCCGACCGAGCTCATCACCTTCGACGGGGCCCCCAACTACGTGCCGGTGGGCGAGGCGGCCGACCTGCTCTACGCCGACAACTCCGACGGCCAGGTGCTGCTCCTCGTCCCCACCAACGAGTCCTACGTGCTGGTGTCGGGACGCTGGTACAAGGCGAAGTCGCTGGAGGGGCCGTGGACCTTCGTCCGCCCCGACCAGCTGCCGCCCAGCTTCGCGAAGATTCCCCCCGAGGGGCTGGCCGCCGGCGTCCGCCCCTTCGTCCCCGGCACCACCGAGGCCACCGACGCGCTGGCCGACACGCAGATCCCGCAGACCACGGCGGTGAAGCGCGACCAGAAGCTGGAGGTGACCTACGACGGCGAGCCGAAGTTCAAGGCCATCGAGGGGACCGGGATGGCCTACGCCACCAACACCTCCTTCTCGGTGCTGATGGACTCCGGGGCCTACTGGTGCTGCCACCAGGCGGTCTGGTACGTGGCCGCGTCGCCGAAGGGGCCATGGGCGGTGAGCGACAAGCGGCCGCCGTCGATCGACCAGGTCCCGCCCAGCGTGCCGGTCTACAACACCCGCTACGTCTACGTGTACCAGTCGACGCCGCAGGTGGTGTACGTGGGCTACCTGCCGGGCTACGTGGGCGTCTACCCGTACTACGGCACGGTGGTGTACGGCACCGGCTACTACTACCCGCCGTACATCGGACCGACCGTCTACTACCCCTACCCGGCCACCTTCGGCGTCCACATGACCTACAACCCGTGGATGGGATGGGGCGTGGGGGTGAGCTACGGGACCCCCTTCTTCTCGGTGGGCATCCACTTCGGCGGCTACGGCCATTACGGCGGGTACTACGGCCCCCGCGGCTACCCTCCCCCCTACCGGCCGCCCTACGGCTACCGGCCGCCGCCGCCGGGGTACCGCCCGCCCGCCGGTGGTCGTCCGCCCGGCTACGGTGGCGCGCCCGGGTACGGCGGGGCGCCCGGGGCTCGCCCGCCGCCCGGTGGGGCCGCCACCGCCCGGCCCTCGACCGGCAACGTCTACAACAAGCCGGAGAACACCGCCCGCAACGCCTCGCGCGAGGCGGGCGCCACGCCGCGCCAGCAACCGGCCGCGGCACGGCAGCCCAACAACGTCTACGGCGACAAGAGCGGCAACGTCTACCGCCAGAACCAGGGCGGCGGCTGGGACAAGAACACCAAGCAGGGCTGGCAGTCGCAGGGCGGAGGCGCAGGCGCCAAGCCGGCGCAAGGTGGCGGTGCCGCCGGCAGCGGCGCCCGGCCGTCGCAGGGCACGTCGCCCGGCGCGAGCGGTGGCGCCCGGCCCTCGTACGGCGGGGCTCCCGCCGGGCTCGGCAACGACGCCGCGGCCCGCGGGCGGAGCAGCGGCGGTGGCGGATACGGTGGTGGCGGCGGGCGGGGCGGCGGTGGCGGGCGGGGCGGCGGCGGTCGCCGCTAGCGGCGAGCGCGGCCTCGCCAATCGCTTCAGTTCCAGCCGTTCCCGAAGATCACGTAGCCGGCCCACTGCTCCGGGCCGCGCGCCACGTCGAGCCCCATGCGCACGCCGAACTGGCGGGCCACGAGGTACCGGAAGCCGGTGCCGACGTTCCAGGCCAGGGTGGGCTGCGGAACCGCCGCGGCCACGCCAACGCCGCCGAACACCACGGCGCTCCAGCGCGGGGTGAAGTCGATCCGCTCCTCGGTCTCGGCCACGGCGACGTGGCGCCCCTGGTAGCGCAGCATGGGAATGCCGCGCAGGACCACGAAGGGCCGGAACCAGAAGGGGAGGTCGCCGCCGGACAGCTGCAGGTCGAGCCGCAGCGCCCCCACCAGCCAGGGGGCCAGGGGTGCGTAGGCCACCTCCTTCACGCTGGCTCGCCACCCCTCCCGGTCGCTGCCCAGCCAGCCCGCGTACCAGGTGGCGCCCACCTCGGCGCGGACGCCACGGCTCGGCGAGAAGATCGAGTCCCGGCCGTCCCAGCGCAGGACCGGCCCGAGGCCGCTGAGCACGGTCTCCAGGTCACCCGCCTCGATGGACGCCAGGCTGCCGCCGTCGGCCTTCACGCTGGAGCCGATGAAGGTGTAGCGGGCGCCGGCGAAGAGCTCGCTGCCGCCGAGCCGGAAGCTCACCTCCTGGACCACCGGCACCGCCTCCAGCGTGAACCTGACCTGCTGGCCGGCCGGATCCCAGGCGCTCAGCCGCAGCGAGGTGTAGGCGGCGCCGCCGACGTAGCGGACCGCCCCCTCGTGCCAGTGGCCGAGGTGGCCGCCCCCGGCGGCCCAGCTCCCGTTGCTGGTGTACATGCCGATGGCGGCCGAGACGCTGGGTGGGACGCGGCGCCCCTCGGCGTCCTCCTCGCCTCCCAGCTTCCCGTGCAGGAAGACCAGCCCGCCCGCCAGGCCCAGGCCGACCGCCGGCTCGGTGACCGGCGCCGCCAGCGGCACGAAGCCGTACCGGCTGGCCAGGAAGCGGTCCACGTCGAAGGCGCCGTCGGTGGGATCGATGAAGGGGCTGCCCTCGGCGGCCCGGGCCGGTGCGGCCGGCAGGAGGAGGCTGGCGGCCAGCGCCCCCGCCGCGATGACACCCCACCTCATGGTGCGGATCCTTCCCGGGCCGGGCGCGCCCGGGAAGGCCCGCCCGGCACCGGTGCCCGTCAGCGGATCAGTAGGACCACATGAAGCCGGCGATGCCGGAGAACGTCTGGGCGTCCTCGGTGTTGCCGAAGTGGGCCGTGGTGTAGGTGTAGCGGACCGCCAGGTTGAGCCCCAGGTTGGTGGCGCCGCGCGCCAGCTGGATCAGCACGCCGGCCTCGGGGCTGACGATGAAGCTGAAGCTGCTCTCGCTGTTGGAGAAGTCGGCCACCTGCTGGTAGCCGTAGGACCAGACCCCGCCGATGCCGCCGCCGATGTAGGGCTGCACCACCTTCCCCTCGAGGAGGTAGTAGTGGCCCAGCGCGCGCAGGCCGAACTGGTCGGCGTAGCGGAACATCGGGCCGGTGACGGTGACGGCGCCGCTGGTCTGCTGGTAGGCGGGGTAGGTCTGGTCGAACCGGTTGTAGGAGAAGGAGATGCCGGCCGAGACGTTCCTGCGGACCATGGAGCGCGACTCGATGGAGAAGCCGGAGAAGCTGGTCCGGTCGACGTAGTTGGCGAAGTCGCCGACGGGCTGGGCGATCTCCCAGTTCAGGGCCCAGATCGACTTGTCCGGCCGGTAGTTGCCGGAGCTCATCGGATCGAACATGCCGTCCTCGGCCCGGGCCGGGACGGCCAGGAGGGCGAGGAGGGCGATGGCCGCGCTGCGGATGAGGGTCTTCATGGGAGCCTCGTGAAGTAGGGCGACTGGGCGAAGGCCTGATCGATGGAGCCGAGGATCTTCTGGTAGCCGGGGGAGGCGGTGGTGATGCTGGAACCGCCCGCCATCACGCCGTAGATGGCGTTGGTCCAGATCAGCGTGCTGGGCGTGCCGGGCGTGGGCGGCTGGCCGGGGGTGTACAGGTCCAGGCCGGCCTCGGTGAGCAGCGTGCCGTACTCGTAGGTGCCGGCGTAGCTCGTGGTCGGGTAGCAGTAGTAGTAGTAGTACCAGGAGCACCAGTAGTCGCTGTAGAAGAGGGCCACGCTGCCGAACAGGGCGTAGGCGCCCACCCGCAGGGTCCCGTCCGGCGGGAGCGGATCGGATGGATTCCTCAAGGTCACGGTGTAGCCGCGGTCCTCGAGGTTCTTCCTGGATCTGGTCGACGACCCCGTCCTGGACCGACTGCGAGACGCTCACGCCCGAGGCGGTGTCGTCGACGATGGCGATGGTGCTCTCGAGCGACACGTCGGTGGCGCTGGCGAAGAGGGGATCCGGCTGGCCGGTGGTCTTGTCCTGCTTGTAGGCGGTCGAGACCACTTGTCCGTAGAGGACGTCGTCGGGCGCGGTGGGGACGTAGCAGCCGGCCAGGGCCGCGGTGGCGGCCAGGACCAGCAGGGTCTTGTTCAGTTTCATGGTGGGCTCCTGGTGGTGCACTACTTGGCCGGCGCGGCCTTGGGGGCCGCCTTCTCGAGCGAGATGCCGAGCGCCTCGGTGTAGGTCACGTAGATCATGTCGCCGACCTTCACGTTCTCGAGCTTCTTGGGGTCCTTCACCTGCAGGACCTGGATGTTGCCCTGCGGCCCCTTCACGGTGACGCGGAGGGTGGCCGTGTCGATGGCCACGATGACCGCCGAGATGGTGACCTTGTCGGTGATCGAGCCGGCCGGCTTCTCGCCGGGCTTGGCGCCGACCGCCGCCGAGGTCATGGCGAGCTCCGGCTGCGTGCCGTCGGCCCGGCGCACCTCGAGCGCGATCGACTCGACGTACTCGACGACGACGGTGTCGCCGACCGCGACCTGGGCCAGGTTCTTCACCTGGGGGCCGGCCACGAAGTCGAAGACCTCCCCGGTCTCGGCCTTGAGCTTCACCTGCCGGGTGGCCTGGTCGATGGCCACCACCGTCGCGGTGGCCTTGGTGGTCTTGGTCTCGCTGTAGGTGGGCAGCGGCTTGCTGGTGGCGCACCCCACACCCAGCAGGGCCACGCCGGCCAGCACCAGCCCGAGTCCGTTCCGCTTCAGGTTCGACATGAAGGATTTCCTCTGGTTCAAGTTGGTTGGAGGGAGCGCATCCTACGTCAACTTGCGTACCGGAGGTATGACCTTGATGTGTCCGGGGGATCACGGCCCCAGGGCCACCCCGAGCAGCGCCGTGGAATCCTGGAGGGTGGCCGTGGCCTCTCCCGCCCTCCCCCAGCGGTCGCGCCGCTCCGCTGAGGCAAACAGCCGCACTCCGGCCCAGGGGCGTCCGCCACGTCAGGCTCCCCTTCAGGTCCCGCCGCTCGTCCTCCAGGGTGAGGTGGGTGCCATCCGAGGGGGGCGAGACGTCGTTGCGCTCGATGGCCCGCAGCCGGTCGAAGCGCCAGGAGACCGCCAGGTCCACCGGGCCGAGCGCGAGCGTGGCCCGCGGCGCCAGGAGCGCCCCCAGCCCGTGGTAGTAGCCGTTCAGCCTCAGGACCCCGGGCGCGCCCGGCAGGTCGGAGGGCCGGCCCAGCAGGGGCAGCGGCTGCACGCCGCCCAGCGTGAGGGCGCCCTCCAGGCCGAGCTCGGCCCGGAACGCGCCGCGGCGGAACCCGGCCACCAGCTCGAGCCCCGGGATCCGCACCAGCGCCAGGTAGTCGTTGGCCCAGCCGCCCTCGACCGGCTCGGCGCGTCGCAGGTAGTCGAAGCCGAGGCTCACCGTGCCCAGCAGGTCGCCGCCGGCCCCGGCGGCGTCGAAGTCGCGGCCGTAGAGGCCGGCCAGCGAGGCCAGCGCGATGACGTCGGCCTCGACGACACCAGGCCTGCCGATGGCCAGCTCCGCGGCGAGCGACGTGACGTTGCCGTCGAGGAGCGTCCGCCAGCCGGCCCCGGGCACGCCCACCTCGGCGGCGCGGACCAGCCGGGAGCGGGCCCCGAGCCGGGCCTCGGCCTCGCTCCCCGCCGGGCGCGGCCAGCTCCAGCCAGCGGAGGTCCAGGCCGCGACGTCGGCCAGCCCCCAGCGCTCCGCGGGTGCCGGCGGCGCGCCGTCGCGCCAGTCGTGGAAGGCCCGGGGGATCTGGAACAGCGCGCTGGCGGCCTGGGCCACCACGCCCTCTCGCTGGCCGAGCCAGGCGGCCAGCTGCGTGAAGGCCTCGCCGAGCGCGAGGCCGCCGGCGCTGGTGGAGACCACGTCGTGCACCGAGGCGAGCTCGTGGTACTCCGCCAGCTCCCACGCCACGGAGACGGCCAGCGTCAGGCCCAGCGACGCCCCGACGCCCAGCCGGTTGCCACGGGCCACCTGGTAGAAGAAGAGCCCGGCCACCGGGTGGCCCACGTAGTTGGTGGGCAGGCTGTCGGCGTCGAAGCCCCAGGCCCCGTGGGCCAGGCGCAGCTTGTCGAGCAGGGGCACGGGGTGCGAGCCGTTGGCCGGGGGCGGCGAGACGGCGTAGCCCACCAGGCTGACCCCGAGGAGGATCCCCTCCTCCGCCACGGCGCGCCACGGGGTCGGGCCCGGCGGCGGGCGCGCGGGGAAGGCCGGCGGGTCGAGCCGGAGCTCCCCCGGGGTCGCTGCCGGAGCGCCCGCCGCAGCCGGCGGGTCGTCGGCCCGGGCCGGGGCCGGCGGCATCGCCAGCAGCAGCGCCCCCAGCAACGACGCGACCCGGCGCGGGGCCGGGTCGCGGTGAGGCGGCGTCATGGCGCGGGAGGCCCCGCGGTCGTCAGGGGGCGAAGGTCAGGCCGGCGGTGAAGTTGCCGGAGATGGTCGGGATGCCGCCCGAGACCGACATGCCGGAGCCGCCCGTGCCCACGTAGTAGGTGCCGCCGTAGAAGTTGACCGGGGCCAGCATCTCGATGCCGAGCCGGAGCGCCACCTTCTGCGACACGAAGACCTTGACGCCGCCGGCCAGGCCGAAGGCGAAGTACCAGGTTTCACCAGGGTTATAGGTGATCCCGCCCGACTTGAAGGAGTCGGGGGAGGAGACCATGCCGCCGATGGAGCCGCCGAAGAAGGGCTCGACCTTGCCGCGGCGGAAGCCCTTCTCGCCCTGGATGAGGAAGTAGTTGGTGGAGACGCCGAAGACCTCGCTGTTCGAGTAGGCGTACGAGTCGGTGACGAACTGGACGTTGGGCTTGTAGTAGACCCACTTCAGCCCGATCTTGGAGCCCGGCGCGCCGGCGAAGGCGAGCTCGGCGCCCCAGCTGTTGGTGCTGTCGATGCGCAGGTGGCCGCCGCTGGCGTAGATGTTGGAGCTGGTGATCCAGCCGGCGAAGGCGCTGAGCTGGAGCTTGCCGCCGCTCTGCGCCTGGACCTGCTGCGGCGGCGGGTAGGCGGGCGGCGGCGCGTAGCCGGGCGGGTACCCGGGCGGCGGCGGCGGGTAGGACGGGGGCGGAGCCGGTGCCGGGGTCGGCGGCGGCGCGTAGGGCGCGTACTGGGCGAGGGCGAGCCCTGGCACGGCGAGGAGGGCGAGGAGCAGCAGCGGCCGGCGGACGGCGATCTTGGACGGGCTCATGGCGCGCAGTATATCGATCAGGCGCTGGGGGTGGAGCCCGATTTGGGGCTCGTGCGACGCTTCACCTCTTCCCCAGCTCCATCCGGAGATCCACCGGCGTCTCCAGCCCGGCGGCCCGGACCGACCCGCGCAGCCGCAGCTCGCCACCGCCCTGCGAGGAGGTCAGGGCCCGGCCGGCCCCGAGGAGCGACACCCGGATGGGCAGCGTGACCCGGGCCTCGCCGCCGGCGCCGAGCGGCTCGAGGCGCGCCTCCTTCCCGGAGGCCACCGTCACGCCGTTGAGGAGCACCTCGAAGCGGACCAGGGTCCCCGGGAGCGGGAAGCCGTTCGGGTTCTCCACGTCGAGGGTGAGGTCCAGCTCGAGGTCGGTGAGCGAGATGACGTCGACCGAGGCCCGGGCCAGCCGCACGTCCGGCAGCCTCGGCACCGGCAGGTGCCCCTCGTGGCGGTACGGCAGCGCCAGCTCGCCGATGGGGGTCTCGACGCGGATGGCGCCGTCGACCAGGTAGGCCACCTGCGGCTGCCGCTGCGCCTGCCCGGCGAGCCGCGCCACGTCCGCCCAGCGCAGCCGCACCGACACCACGAACGGCGCGGTGGCGCGCGACGGCAGCGTCACGCCACCGGGCAGCGCCCCCTCGGCCACCTCGGCCGCCTCGACCTCGAGGCGCCAGGTGGCGCCGGCCACCCGGAAGGAGAGGTCGTTGGGGTTCTCCAGCGTGAAGTGGAGGGCCACGGTCGTCCCCTCCAGGTCGACCGCCGTCACCTTCGCCTCCACGAAGCGGAGGCGCGGCTTGTCGAAGGCGCCCTCGGCGAGGTGCTGCAGCGAGGCGCAGCCGGCCATCAGGAAGGACGAGACCAGCAGGGCGGCGAGGCGAGGCATGGTGGGCTCTGGATTCCGGGGCACCAGCGGCGGGTCAGAAGACGTAGCGGCCGCCGACCTGGAGCTGGTTGGCCACGCCACTCGACCCGTCCTTGTTCCAGCGCTTCCCGCCCAGGAACTCCACCACGAAGTCGAGCCGCGGCTCCGGCGACCACATGATGTTGGCCGAGCCACGCAGGGTCTTCTCGAGCGAGTCGCCCGCCTGGATGCCGAGGTTCGAGACCTTGACCCAGCCCGCCGTCAGCGTCGAGCGGACCTTCTCGGTCCAGCCGATCTCGTAGCCGAGGTAGCCGGCCACCACCGGCAGCACCTCCAGGCTCCCGCCGGCCGGATCGAAGACGGCGTCCTGCCCCCCGAAGGTGTCGAGGTCGGTGATGTACCGCCCGATGCCCGCCCCCACGTAGGCCGAGAAGGTGAGGTCGTCTCCCTCGAAGATCCAGCCGGTGTTGAGCCGCCCGCTCAGCCCCAGGCCGTAGCCGGGGGTGAAGGCGGCCTTGTCCGGCATGCTCTCCGGCACGGCCCGGAGCTGGCGCAGCACCACGGCGGCCTGCAGGTGTCCCACCGTCCGCATGAAGGGACCCAGCGCCTGGCCAGCGTCCCAGCGGAGCCTGAGGACGATGTCCGGGAGCTTGCTCACGCCCGTGGCCGACGTCACCTCGGGCTTGGGGTTCTCCAGCGCGGCGGCCAGCGTCAGCTTCTCGGCGACCGGCAGCGTGTACCGGACCTGGACCGGCCGGAAGAGCGAGATGGCGTTGAGCCCCTCGAAGTCGATGCTGTCCGGCTCGGCCTCGGGGTCCGAGAAGGTGGACCAGGTCTGGCCGACCAGCAGCAGGCCCCGCTGGGCGAAGGCATGCCGGAGCCGCAGCGTGCCGTTGGTGCCGGCGAAGTCGGCCTCGATGAAGGCGCGCAGGTCGCCGACGCTGCTGGGCGAGCGGACGTCGAAGTTGAACCGGCTCGGGATGGCCGTCATGGCCAGGCGGGCGCCCTGGTCCGCGGTGGCCGTTCCGCGGACCGGGATGGAGGAGGTGACGAAGCGGTCGTCGCTGCCGATGGGGGCGAGGCTGTCGACCAGGATGACCCGCACCTGCCCGCCGACCTTGAGCGCCGCGTTGGTGCCGGGGATGCGCAGCGAGCCGGGGAAGTCACCCGCCGACACGACGTCGGCCGCCTCGGGGAGGTTCTTGGTGGTCTTCTCCAGCTGCTTGATCCGCTCGTTGGTCGCCGCGACCTGGGGCATCTCCTGCTCCAGCGCCTGGAGCCGGTCGCGATTCTGCTTGAGCTGCTCCTCCAGCTTGCGGACCTGCTCCTGCAGCGCCAGGACCTGGGGATCGGTCGGCGCGGGGAGGTCGGCGACCAGCCGGGGCTGCTCGCCGGAGGCGGACAGCGACGCGGCGGGCTCGGCCTCGACGGCCGCTGGCTTCGCTTGACCTGCCGTGGCGGAGCCTGGCTTCGCGGGAGCTGCCGCCGCGGCGGCGGGTTGGCCGGGACCACCGGTCGCCTGCCCGGCGGCGCTGGTCGCGCCCAGCAGCAGGGCCACCATCACGCCCGCTCGGATTGCCCTGGCCCCGTCCATCTGCACGCCCTTTCGCACCCGGCCGCGCCGGATCGTCCGGGGAGAAGCTACCTCGGGAGCGGCCGGCCCGGAAGGTGGCCGATCCCTGGAGGGGCCCGGCCCGTCGTCCCCGCTCCGTCCACGCCGATTCCACCGGCTCTCCACGCCGCCACCGGCCCGGAAATCCGACGTTTTCCACCGATCACCCACGGTGCCGGAGACAGGGGTGGCTGTTACATTGCGCTCCGCCGATGTCCGACAACGAGCTGCAGCGCCGCCCCGAGGCCCCCGTCCCGCTCCGCGGTGCCCGCGACCTCCCCCACAACGTCGAGGCCGAGCAGGCCGTCCTCGGCGCCATCCTCATCGACGAGAACGCCTTCGATCTCGTGGCCGCCCTGCTCAAGACCGGCGACTTCTACCTGCTGGCGCACCAGCACGTGTACGCCGCGTGCGAGGAGCTGGCCAGGGAGTCGCAGACCATCGACCCGGTGATGGTGAACCACCGGCTCGGCGCGCGCGGCCTGCTCGGCACCGCCGTGCCGCGCGAGCTGGTCTTCTCGCTGTCGCGGAGCGTGGGCGTCGCCGCCAACGTCACCCACTACGCCCGGGTGGTGCAGGACCTGGCCCGCGGCCGCAAGATGATGCTCACCGCCCAGCGGGTGGTGGAGCAGGGCTACGAGTCCGGGGCCAACGTCCAGTCCTTCCTCGACGCCGCCCAGCAGGAGGTCTTCGGGGCGGCGCAGGGCACCTCGGTCGACACGCTCCGCCGCATCAAGGACCCGATGATGGCGGCGGTGGAGAACCTCGAGGCGATCCAGAAGCGGGTCGCCGAGGGGAAGTCCTTCATCACCGGCGTCCCCACCGGCTTCGCCTCGCTCGACAAGAACACCCTCGGCCTGCAGCCCGGCTCGCTCTCCATCATCGCGGCGCGCCCCTCGGTCGGAAAGACCGCCTTCGCGCTCAACCTGGCCGCCAACGCCGCGCTCAAGGGCAAGAAGGTGGCCTTCTTCTCCCTGGAGATGCCCTCCGACCAGCTGGCGCTGCGGCTGCTGGCCGCCGAGGCCAAGCTCGACTGGCGCAAGCTCTCGCAGGGGCAGCTGGGGCGCAACGAGTGGGACCGGATCTTCCACCACGCCGAGCGGATCGCCGCCTCCAGCATCTGGCTCGACGACAACTTCGTCCTCACCCCGGTGGAGCTGCGCAGCAAGTGCCGCAAGATCCAGCGCGAGAGCGGGCTCGACCTGGTGCTGGTCGACTACCTCCAGCTCATGCACGCCCCCAGCGACCGGATGAACCAGTCGCGCGAGCAGGAGATCGCCACCATCAGCCGCTCGCTCAAGGCGCTGGCCAACGAGCTCAAGATCCCCATCGTGGCGCTCTCCCAGCTCAACCGCGGCGTGGAGAAGCGCAAGGGCGAGCCCCCCATGCTCTCCGACCTGCGCGAGTCGGGCGCCATCGAGCAGGACGCCGACATCGTCATGTTCCTCCACCGGCAGGAGGAGGAGGATCGCGAGGCCGGGCCCCCGGGCGACACGCAGCAGGTGCAGCTCATCATCGCCAAGCAGCGGCAGGGACCCATCGCCACCATCGACCTGGTCTTCTTCCGGACCAACACCTTCTTCGCCGAGATGGATCGCCGCCCCGGGCCGGGGTAGCGCCCTGGCCGGGGCCTACCGCCGCCGGCCGCCGCCCGGGCTGCCGCCCCGCCCCGCGGCGTCGAGGTAGCGCTCCACCACCCGCTTGGCGCCCCGCACCGCCTCCTCCAGCGAGGCGCCGCGCGCCAGCAGGCCGGCCAGGGCCGAGGCCAGCCGGCAGCCGGTGCCGCGCGCCGTGCCGGGCCGCCGCCGCCCGCGGAAGCGGGTGACCCGGCGCCCCTCCACCAGCAGGTCGACCGGCGCCCCGTCGCGGTGGCCCCCCTTCACCAGCACCGCCCGCACGCCGAGCCGGCGCGCCGCCGCCACCGCCGCGTCGTCGTCCCCCACCGGGAGCCCGGTCAGCGCCGCGAGCTCGTCGAGGTTGGGGGTCACCAGGCGGGCCCGGGCCAGCAGCGGCCCGAGCGACTCCGCCGGCGAGCCGTCGGCGAGGTCGAGCAGCAGCGCGCCGGAGGAGGAGAGCAGCACCGGGTCGACCACCAGCGGCACGCGGGCCAGGTCGCGGGCCGCCAGCCGGGCCGCCAGCGCCCGGGCCAGCGCCGCCGTCCCCAGCATGCCGGTCTTCACCGCGCCGGGCCGGCGGGGCGCGCCGTCGAGCAGCGCGTCCACCTGCGCCAGCAGCATCGCCTCCGGGACCGGGCTCCAGCCGCGCACGCCTTTCGGCCCCTGCGCGGTGAGCGCCGCCGCCACCGGCCAGCCGCGCGCGCCGACGGCGCCGAGCGCCTCGAGGTCGGCGGCCAGGCCGGCCCCGCCGGTGGGGTCGAGCCCCGCCACCACCAGCACGGTGGCCTCGCGCCTCACCTCGCGCCCCGGCCGGCGGCCGCCACCAGGCCGGCGTAGATGGCGGCGTGGCGCGGCTCGTGGCGCGCCAGGGCCTCGGGGTGCCACTGCACCCCCAGCGCGAACCGCCGCGCCGGCACCTCGATGGCCTCGATCACGCCGTCGGGCGCCCGCGCCGCCACCACCACCCCGCGCCCCGGCTCGCGCACCGCCTGGTGGTGGGTGGAGTTGACGGCCAGGGACCCGGCCCCGGCCAGCGAGGCCAGCAGCGTGCCCGGGGCCACCGTCACCGCGTGGCGGGTCGCGTCCTTCGGGGCCGCCTGCTGGTGGCCGGCCACCCCGAGATCGGCCTCGAGGTCCTGGTGGAGCGCGCCCCCCAGCACCACCGCCAGCAGCTGCATCCCGCCGCAGACCCCCAGCACCGGCAGGTCGCGCGCCAGGGCCAGCTCGAGGAGCGCCTGCTCGGCCGCGGTCCGCTCCGGGCGGGCCGGGCCGCAGGCCGGGCGGCGCGCCTCGCCGTAGAGCTCGGGCGGGACGTCGAAGGCCCCGCCGGTGATCACCAGCGCGTCGCACAGGTCGAGGAGCTCGGGCGCCGCCCCCGGCTGGTGCGGCAGCGGCAGCGCCAGCCCCCCGGCCGCGGCCACCGCCTCGACGTAGGCCTTCTGCAGCAGGTAGGTGGCGCGGGCCTCGTCGACGTCGAGGGTGAGGCCGACGCGGGGGCGGCGGCTCATGGCGCCCGCCCGGCCGCGAAGGCGGCGGCCAGCGCCTCGGCCCGGCGTCGCGGATCCTCCCCGTCGAAGATCGCGCCGATCACGGCGGCGGCCGCGGCCCCGGCGGCGGCCACCGGCCCGATGGTGTCGAGGCCGATGCCGCCGATGGCCACCACCGGCGCCGGCAGGCGGCTCGCCACCTCGGCCAGCATGCCCAGCCCGCGCGGCGCCTCCTCGATCCGCTTGGTGGCGGTGGCGAAGATGGGGCCGAAGCCGACGTGGTCGGCGCCGTCCGCCAGCGCCGCCAGCCCGTCCGCGAGCGTGCGGGTGGAGCGCCCCACCAGCAGGTCGGGGCCGACCACGGCCCGCGCCGCCGCCACCGGCAGGTCCTCGTCGCCGACGTGGACGCCGTCGGCGCCGGCCAGCACCGCCAGGTCGGCCCGGTCGTTGACGATCACCAGCGCCCGGCCGCGGGCCAGCGCCACCAGCCGCTCCGCCACCGCCAGCACCTCGCCGGCCGGGCGCTCCTTCACGCGGAGTTGAAGGACCGAGGCCCCGCCGGCCAGCGCCTCGACGGCCTGGGCCACCGGGTCGGCGCCGCCGACGATGGCGTAGAGCCCGCGCAGCCGGGCCAGCCGGGACGACCGCGCCGCTGAGGCGGGGAGCAGCATCTCCTGCGGGGTACCACGCGGCTTGACGGGCCAGCAAGGCGCCGCATATGTTCCGCCCCTCTTCGGGCTTCCCCAGGCATCACGAGGGCTCCACATGGCAGAGACGTTCGAGACCAAGGTGATCGACCGGCGCGTGGTGAAGCGCTACGTCCGCAAGGGAATCGTCGACGAGAAGGAGTACGCCGCCTACCTCAAGGCCCTCCCGGACCTCGCCGACCAGGCGCTCAGCGTCGAGTCGGCCATGGAAGGCGACCTCGACGACGCCGCGGACGACGAGGCCTAGCGCGGTGCGGGCCCGGCCCCTCCTCGCCGCGGCCTGCCTGCTCGCCGCCGCCGCGGCCGGCGCCCGCGAGGTGATCCCGCGCGGCGAGCCCACGCCCGCCGCCAGCCGCCGCACCCCGGTGGTCGCGGCCGTGGAGCGGATCCGCGGCGCGGTGGTCAACGTCGCCGCCGAGGAGCTGGTCCCCATCCGCGTCCCCTCCCGGCAGGGCGGCGACGTCGACATCTTCGGCTTCTTCGAGCGCCCCCGCTACCGCAAGGGCTACGCCGTCACCTCGCTCGGCTCCGGGGTGATCGTCTCGCCCGACGGCTACGTCCTCACCAACAACCACGTGGTCGAGCGCGGGGCGCGCTTCCGGGTCGGGCTGGTGGACGGCCGGGAGCTGACCGCCAAGCTGATCGGCACCGACCCCTCCTCCGACCTGGCCGTGCTGAGGCTGGAGACGCGCGAGCGGCTGCCGGCCGTCCCCATCGGCCGCTCCGAGGAGCTGCTCATCGGCGAGACGGTGATCGCCATCGGCAACCCCTTCGGCCTGGCCAGCACCGTCACCACCGGCGTGGTCTCGGCGGTCCACCGCAACTTCAAGGCCGGGGACCGGACCCTCTTCGACTTCATCCAGACCGACGCCTCCATCAACCCCGGCAACTCGGGCGGCCCGCTGCTCGACATCGAGGGGCGGCTCATCGGCATCAACACCGCCATCCTCGGCGACCGCAGCGCCGGCATCGGCTTCGCCATCCCCATCGACCGGGCCCGGCGCATCGCCGAGGACCTGATCCAGCACGGCGAGGTCCGCGAGGGCTACCTGGGCGCCAGCGTCGACGACCTGCCGGCGCGCGAGGGGGCGATGCCCGGCACCAGCGGCGGCGTCCAGGTCACCGGCGTCGACCCCGGCTCGCCGGCCGAGCGGTCCGGGCTGCGGCGCGGCGACGTGGTGGAGGCCATGGACGGGACCGTGCCGGAGGGGGCCGAGGAGTTCCGCTTCCGGCTGCGCGACCTCCCCATCGGCGCCAGCGTCCGGCTCGACCTGCGACGCGGCCAGCAGCGGCTGAGCGTGACGGTGCCGGCGGTGGAGCTGACGCCCCAGCGGGTCGAGCAGCTGGTGCAGCGGCGCGTCGGCGTGGCGCTGGAGGAGGCCCGGGCCACCGGCGGCGTGGTGCTGGCCATCCGCGCCGTCACCAAGGGGACGCCGGCCGCCAAGGTCGGGCTGCAGAAGGGCGACCTGGTGCGCGAGGTGAACGGGGTCGAGGTGGCCACGCTCGACGAGTTCCGGCGCGCCGCCGCGGGTGCGCGGCGCACCGGCCAGCTGGTGCTGCTGGTCCAGCGCGGCTACGCGGCCGAGCGGATCGCCTTCGACCTGGACTAGCGCTCCTTGGTATCCTCGGGCCCGCGCCGCAGCGCCCAGGAGGACCGCCGTGCCCGATCCCCGCCACGCCATCGACTTCTACACCTTCGTCCTCTCCATCGGGTCGTCGGCGCTGGTCCACCTCGGCGACGCGCCGCACCCGGAGACCGGGAAGCCCATCGAGAGGAACCTGCCGCTGGCGCAGCAGAGCATCGAGATCCTCGCCATGCTCCAGGAGAAGACCCGCGGGAACCTGGGCGACGAGGAGGCCAAGCTGCTCGACCAGCTGCTCCTCGACCTGAAGCTCCGCTACGTGGAGGCGTCGAAGCGCCCGGCCTCGTCCTAGAGCCCGGCCTCGAGCATGGCGTCGGCCAGGCGGCGGATCAGCTCGCGCCGCACCACCCGACGGGTCCGGGAGAGCGCGTTGGGATCGTTCCGGGCCCGGGCGCCGACCCGCCGCCGCGCCGCCTCCACGATCCAGGCGATGCGCCGCGGGTCGAGCCGCGGCGACCGGGAGCTCTCCTCGAGGAAGAACCCGAGCCCGCGATCATCGAGCGTGCTGTAGAGGGCTCGCCGCGCCTGGCTGACGAGCGTGAGGTCGACGACGTTCGGCACGTCGCGATCTGTAGGATCGATCCGGCGCGCGATCCAATTTTCTTCGCCTCGCCTAAAAGTGGACTTTGCCGGCCAGCGCCGAGCGCAGGAAAGCCCCCCTGGACGCGATATCGCGCTGGTAGGGCAGCGAGGCCAGCACGCGCGCACCGGTGAGCCGCTCGATCTCGGCGGCGTTGTAGGGCACCGAGGCGTCGTCGGCGGGGCCGGTCCGGTTGAGCACCACGCCGGCCAGCGCCAGCCCGCGCGACCGCAGCGCCTCGATCGTGAGCGCGGCGTGGTTCACGGTGCCCAGCCCGGCCCGCGCCACCACCAGCACCGGCAGGCCGAGCGCCACCGCCAGGTCGGCGTAGGTCTGGCTCGGCGTGAGCGGGACCAGCAGCCCGCCCGCCCCCTCCACCACCAGCGCCGCGTGGCGCGAGGCCAGGGTCCGGGCCGTCTCCACCAGCCGCGGCAGCGAGATCTCCACGCCGGCCAGCCGCGCCGCCACCCCCGGCGCCAGCGGCGGCTCGAACTGGTACGGGCAGACCAGCTCGAGCGGGTCGCCGCCCCCGGCCGCCTCCCGCAGCCGCTCGGCGTCGCTGGCCTCTCCCGGGGCGAGGCCGGACTGCGCCGGCTTCATGGCGCCGACGTCCAGCCCGGCGGCGCGCGCGCCGCTCACCAGGGCGCAGGCCACCTCGGTCTTTCCCACCCCGGTGTCGGTGCCGGTGACGAAGAGGCCGCGCATGGCGTCAGGCCCGGGCGGTCACGGCGTCGACGCCGGCCCGCACCACCTCCGCCAGCCGCTCGAGCTGGGCCGTGCTCATGGCCAGCGGCGGCATCAGCACCACCACGTTGCCCAGCGGCCGCAGCAGCACGCCGTGGGCCCGGGCCTCCACGCAGACCTGGTGCCCGATCCGGAGCGGGTACTCGTACTCGGCCCGGGTGGCGCGATCCCGCACCAGCTCGACGCCCACCATCAGGCCGCGCTGCCGGATCTCGCCGACGTGGGGGTGGGCCAGGAGCGGCGCCAGCGCCCGGCGCAGCGCCTCGATCCTCGCCGGCAGCCCCTCGATGATCCGCTGGTCCCGGAACAGGCGCATCGAGGCGGTGGCCACCGCGCAGGCCAGCGGGTTCCCGGCGTAGGTGTGGCCGTGGAAGAAGGTCCGCCTCGACTCGAACTCGCCGAGGAAGGACTCGAAGACGGCCTCGGTGGTGAGGGTGGCCGCCAGCGGCAGGTAGCCGCCGGTCAGCCCCTTGGCCATGGTCATGATGTCGGGGACCACCCCTTCCTGCTCCACGGCGAAGGTGGTGCCGGTCCGGCCCCAGCCGGTGGCCACCTCGTCGCAGACCAGCAGCGCGCCGTGGCGGTCGCAGATCTCCCGCATCCGCCGCAGGTAGCCGGGCGGCTGCGCGATCATGCCGTCGGCGCCCTGCATGATGGGCTCGATGACCAGCGCGGCGATCCTCCCCGGCCGGGCCGCGAAGATGGCCTCGACGTCCCCGGCGCAGGCCATGGCGCAGGAGGGCAGCGCCTTCCCCAGCGGGCAGCGGTAGCAGTAGGGCTGCGGCGCGTGGTGCACGTCGAAGAGCAGCGGCCTGAAGATGCGGTGGAAGAGGTCGATGCCGCCCACCGAGACCGAGCCGATGGTGTCGCCGTGGTAGCCGCCGGTGATGGAGACGAACTCGCGCCGCGCCTCGTCGCCCCGCAGCTGGAAGTGCTGGAACGCCATCTTGATGGCGATCTCCACGGCGGTGGCGCCGGCGTCGGAGAAGAAGACCCGGGTCAGGGCGGCGGGCACGTGGCGCACCAGCTCCTCGGCGCACTCGATGGAGGCGGTCGAGGCCAGCCCCAGCAAGGTGGAGTGGGCCACCCGGTCGAGCTGGGCGCGCACCGCCTCGTCCAGCGCCGGCACGCGGTGGCCGTGGACGTTGCACCAGAGCGAGGAGACGCCGTCGAGGTAGCGCCGCCCCAGGGTGTCGATGAGCTCGACCCCCTCGGCCCGGTCGATGATGAGCGGGTCCTCCTGCAGCCACCCCTGCATCTGGGTGAAGGGGTGCCAGAGGTGGCGGTGGTCGGCGGCGGCCAGCCGGGCGTGGCGGGCGAGCCGCTCGGCGTCGGTGAGGGGCGTGGTCATGGCGAGCGGCACGCTAGCGCGGCAGCGGCTCCTCGATCCAGCCGCCGCCCACCACCACCTCGCCGTCGTAGAGCACCGCCGCCTGGCCCGGCGCCACCGCCGCCACCGGCTCGTCGAAGCGGGCCGTGAAGCCGCCGCCCTCGACGGCCACCGTGGCCGGCACCGCCACCGGCGCGGAGCGGAGCTGCAGCCGCACCCGGCCGCCCTCGGGAAGCGGACCCTGCCAGGAGGCGCGCCCGGCCCTGAGCCCGCCGCGCAGCAGGGACGACCGCGGCCCGATCCGGACGGTGGCCGTGGCCGGCTCGACGGCGGTGACGTAGCGCCGCTCCCCGGCGCCCCCGCCCAGCCCGCGCCGCTGGCCGATGGTGTAGCGCGCGTAGCCCTGGTGGTGGCCCACCACCCGCCCGGCCTCGTCGAGGATGGGCCCGGCCCGGAGCGCCCCGGGCGCCCGGCTGGCCAGCAGCCCGGCGTAGCCGCCCTCCCCGACGAAGCAGATCTCCTGGCTGTCGGGCTTGTCGTGGACCGGCAGCCCCAGCCGCCTGGCCTGCTCGCGCACCGCCGCCTTCCCGGGCAGCTCGCCCAGCGGCAGGAGCAGCCGGGCCCGGGCCTCGGCCGGCAGCTCGAAGAGCACGTAGCTCTGGTCCTTCTCGATGGCCCGGGCACGGGAGATGGCCGGGACGCCGCCGCGCTCCACCACCCGGGCGTAGTGGCCGGTGGCGATGGCGTCGAAGCCGAGGGCGCGGGCGTGGGAGAGGAGCCGGGCGAACTTGATGTCGCGGTTGCAGCCGACGCACGGGTTGGGGGTGCGGCCGGCCGCGTAGTCGGCCACGAACCGGTCGATGATCCGGGTGAAGTCCCCGGCCGCCTGCAGCACGAAGAGGTCGATGCCGAGCAGGCCCGGCCACCCGGCGGGCGTCGGCGGCGTCCTGCGGCGAGCAGCAGCCGCTGCCGCCGTCCTCCTCGGCGGCGCTGCCGAGGCAGACGAAGACCCCGGTCACCTCGTGCCCCTGCTCGCGCAGCAGCGCCGCGGCCACCGACGAGTCGACGCCGCCGCTCATGCCCACCAGCACCTTGCCGCGCGAGGTCGCCACGCCGCGCTACCCCTTCTTCGGCGGGACGGGCCTGGCGCCGCGCCGCGCCCAGGGCGGCCGCTGCCCCTCGCGCGCCGGGCGCATGCCGGCGCCCATGCGCTGGCCCGGCGCCAGCCGCCCGGTCCTGCGCAGCGCCTTCTCGATGAGCGGCGCGTTGTCCGGGTCCCCCCAGCGGATCAGCGCCTTCTGCATCCGCTTCTCCTCCATGTCGCGCGCCACGTGCACGGGCTTCATGGTGAGCGGCGAGTAGCCCGACCAGTACATGTCGGAGGCCAGGGTCATGGGGGTGGGCATGAAGTCCTGCACCTGCTGCGGCTTCCAGCGGTTCTTCTGCAGGTACTCCATGAGCTGGACCGCCTCCTCCAGCGAGGCCCCGGGGTGCGAGGAGATGAAGTAGGGGACCAGGTACTGCTCCTTCCCGGCCTCGGCCGAGTACCGCTCGAAGTCCTTCCGCAGCCGCTCGAAGGACTCGACCCCCGGCTTCTTCATCACCTTGAGGACCGGCTCGCAGACGTGCTCGGGGGCCACCTTGAGCTGGCCCGAGACGTGGTGCTGCACCAGGGTCTTCAGGTAGCGGTCGCCGTTCTTCCGGTCGGCCTGGGCCAGGTCGTAGCGGACGCCGGAGCCGACGAAGAGGTGCTTGATCCCCTTCACCGCCCTGGCCTTCTCGTAGAGGTCGATGAGCGGGCCGTGGTCGACGGAGAAGAACTGGCAGACGCCGGGGTAGACGCAGGAGAGCCGCCGGCAGGCGGCGTGGGCCGCCTCGTCGGTGCAGGTCATCTTCCACATGTTGGCGGTGGCCCCGCCCAGGTCGGTGATGGTCCCCCTGAAGTTCTCCTTCCTCGCCAGCGCCGCCACCTCGCGCAGCACGCTGGCCTCGGAGCGGCTGGCCACGTCGCGCCCCTGGTGCTCGGTGATGCAGCAGAAGGCGCAGCCGGCCGCGCAGCCGCGCAGGATCTGGATCGACCAGCGGATCTGCTCCAGCGCCGGGATGTGGAGGCCCCCGTAGCTGGGGTGGGCCTCGCGCACGTAGGGGAGCTCGGCGATCCGGTCGAGCGCCTCGGTGCTGGGCGGCGGCATGGGCTCGTTCACCACCACCAGCCGCGCCTGCCTCCCGGCGCCGTGGGGCTGCACCATGACCCGGGCGTTGGCCTCGTTGTGCTCGAGGTGGTAGAGGCGCGAGAACTCGGCGAAGCGCCGCTTGTCGGCCGCCACCGCCTCGTAGCTGGGCAGCTCGAGCACGCCGCGCCGGCGGGCCTCGAGCTGGGCCAGGGCCGGCTCGGCCACCGCCACCGCCGTCCCCGGCACGTCGACGAGGCCGCAGACGTCCTCGCCCATGGCCAGGCGCCGCGCCACCTCGAGGATGGGCTTCTCGCCCTGGCCGTAGACCAGCAGGTCGGCGCCGGAGGTGACGAGGATCGAGGGCAGGACCCGGTCGTCCCAGTAGTCGTAGTGGGCGATGCGGCGCAGCGAGGCCTCGATGCCGCCGATGACGATGGGGGTGGTCGGCCCGAAGGCCTGCCGGCAGAGCCGGGCGTAGGCCGTGGTGGCGCGGTCCGGCCGCTTCCCCGAGACGCCGCCCGGCGTGTAGGCGTCGTCGGAGCGGCGCCGCTTGTGGGCGGTGTAGTGGTTCACCATCGAGTCCATGGCGCCCGAGGTGATGCCGACGAAGAGGCGGGGACGGCCGAGGCGCAGCACGTCGGCGGTGGAGCGCCAGTCCGGCTGGGCCACGATGCCGACCTTGAACCCCTGCGCCTCGAGCACCCGGCCGATCACCGCGGCGCCGAAGCTGGGGTGGTCGACGTAGGCGTCGCCGCTGACCAGCAGGACGTCGAGCTGCTCCCAGCCGCGCGCCTCGAGGTCGGCCCGGTGGAGCGGGAGGAAGGCGCTGGCCGGGGCGGCGGGCGCCGCCGGCCCGCGGCGCGGGGCCTGGGCCGGCGGCGGGCGCGGGGTGGGACGGGAGGGTCGCCTGTCCGGCGGTGTGGGCCTGTCGTCGGCGCGGCTCATGGGCGGCCCATTCATGCTCGTTGGGGCGCCCGGAAAGCAAGCCGCCGTCTGCTTCTCCACCCCCGGGGGTCGGGGTATCATCCGAACCGGGGATCCGGCGTGCACCCCCGGTGCGCCGATGCTCCACGGGAGCCCATGGCCGATCCGCGCAGCGTCATGCAGGAGTTCCGCTTCCTCGAGCAGAAGCGGCAGGCCGGTTCGCTGACGCCGGCGGAGGCCGCCCGCCACGCGGAGCTCCGCGACCTGGTCGGGTTCGAGCAGCCGCTCCCGGCGCGCGGAGGCTTCGACGTCGGCGCCGCCGCCGCCCAGCTGCGCGAATCGCTGCTCCCTGCCGGCCTGCGGAACCGGCCGGCGGATGCGCCGTCGCCGCCGCCGGCCGTCGAGGCCGCTCCCTGGACGCCCCCGGCGCCGGTGGCGCCGCCGGTCGTGCCCGAGCCGGAGCCGGACCCCGTCCTCGATCGCCTCTTCGATCCGGCCACGCTGGGCCAGGAGGCCCGGCCCCAGGCGTGGAACCCGGACGCCCCCGGCTACGATCCCGACGCCCCCTTCGACGAGGCGGCCTGGATCGCGGCCGGCTACGATCCCAACGTCACCTACGACTGGTCGGCGCTGGGCGAGGGCGCCCCCGTCGAGCCGGCGCCGCCAGCCGAGCTGGCGCCTGCCGACGCGGCACCCGCCAGCCTCGAGCCCGCCGAGCTCGGGCTCGACGGCCTCGTGCTCGACGACCTGGCCCCCATCGATCTGGCACCCGCCGACCTCGAGCCTGCCGACCTCCCACCCGCCGGTGCGGCACCCGCCGATCCCGGATCGGCCGAGCTGGCGCCCGCCGACCTCCCGCCGCTCCAGTTCGGCGAGTACGACGGCCCGGGCGCGCCGGTCGGCCTCGGGGAGCCGGTGGAGCCATCCGCGCCTCCGCCAGCGCCCGATGGCGGCGGGGCCTGGTTCGACGACAGCGGCGAGCCTCCCCCGGCGGCGCCACCGCCGATGGCCCCGGCCTTCGGCGAGTACGACGCGCCGCTCCCCGTGACCCCGCCGGCCGACGCCGGTGCCGAGCCGTTCTACGGCGGTCCGGAGGGTGAGGGGCTCCCCGGCGGCACGCCGCTGGAGCTGGGCGCGGCGCCGGCGGACTGGCAGCCGGAAGGCGCCCTCGAGGCCGGCTTCGAGCTGGCCTCGGATGGCTCCTTCGGCGACCCGTCCGCGCCGCCGCAGGCCGCGCCGTGGTCGGCTGCCGGGCCGGCCTCGGCTCCGGAGCACTGGGAGAGCGCGCCGGCCCTCGATCTCTCCACGCCCTTCGCGGCGTTTCCCATCCCGTCGGAACGCGGCCCCGAGCCGACGCCCGAGGCCGAGCTGGAGCCGCTCGCGACCCTCGAGCCGGAAGCGGCGGCGGAGCCGCCTCCCGCGACACACGCGGAGCCCGTGCACGAGACCACCTCCGAGCTCGTGCTCGAGCCCGTGCCCGAACCGACGCCCGAGCTCGTGCTCGAGCCCGTACCCGAGCCCACGCCTGAGCTCGCGCTCGAGCCCGTGCCTGCTCCCGATCCCGAGCCCCTGCCCGAGCCGGTGGGAGGGCTCCCCCCTCCGCTCGATCTCGCCGCGAGCGACGCCGACTCCGAGCCGGTGAGCCTCGAGGAGCTCGACGCCCCGGTCGAGATCGACGTCCCCCCCGAGGTCACCGCGGCCTATGACGCGTCAGCGCCGGCCCCGCCGGCGCTCGATTTCGGCACGGCGCCTCCGCCGCCACCGCTGCCTCCGGCACCTGTGGCGGCCGAGCTGGGCGCTCCCGCCGCCCGGGTGGCCGCCCCGGAGCCCGCGCTCCCTCCCGAGCCCGGGCCCGAGATCGAGCCGCTGGCGCCCGCCGGGGCCAGCCGGGTGGGGGGCTCGCACCGCGTGGTGGTCCACACCCTCGGCGGCGAGGTGCTGCGCGGCACGCTCACCGACACCGACCTCGAGGCCCCCGAGCTGGAGCTGGACGCCGGCGCCCCCGGCCCCCCCACCGCGGTGGCGTCGGCCGGCGTGAAGGCCATCTTCTTCATGCTGTCGCCCGGGGAGCCGCCGCCGGCGCCGCAGGGGAAGCGGGTCCGCGTCGCCTTCCGGGACGGGCGGCAGGTGGCCGGCTTCTCGCCCGACTACCACGAGGGCGGCGTCGGCTTCTTCATGATCCCGGCCGACACCCGGACCAACACCGGGCGCATCTGGGTCTACCAGGCTGCCGTCAAGCAGGTGTCGGTGAGCTGAGGACGGCGGCCGTCCTCACGTTCAGTTGAGCCACTGCCCCGGCGGCCGCGGCCCCGGGTCGATCACCTCGAAGCGGCTCCGCGCCCGGCGCAGCCGGGCCTCGCGCCAGCGGCTGCCCAGGCGGCGCCAGCCCCGCCGCGGCAGGCTTCCCACCAGCAGCCAGGCCACCAGCAGGGCGGCCAGGTGCGGCAGGTAGGCCGCCAGCGCGGCCAGCAGGCCGAGGCCGCTCAGCCCCTGCAGCAGCGCCCAGGCCGGCGTCCCCCACCCCACCAGGCGCGCCACCGTCAGGCCGCGCATCTCCACCACGCCGAACCAGCTGAGCCGCTGCCCCGGGTAGAGCAGCCCCCAGCAGGCCAGCAGGGCGTTGGTGAGCGGCCAGATGCCGTGGAACCGCAGCGGCATGCCGAGGGGGGCCAGCAGCAGCGCCGTGATGGCCCCGGCCCCGGCGACGATGAGGAGCACCCGGCGCAGGAAGCCGGCCTCGCCCCACGCCGCCGTCAGCTGCCGTCCCAGCCAGACCAGCAGCAGCCCGGCGAAGAGGAGCGTGAGGATGCTGCCGGGGAGCGGGTCCTCCAGGAAGGGCCAGGTGACGTACCGCCAGGCCTGGAGCAGGCCCCAGCCGGGCTCGACGTCGAGGGTGAGCCAGCCGCCGAGGGAGGGCGCCACGGTGGCGACCAGCGTCGCCAGGGCCAGGGCCGCCAGCAGGCCGCCCACCGCCGCCGGCACCTGCCCGCCCAGGGTCAAGGCGTCCCGCAGTCCATGGCCGCCGCGCGCCACCTTCAGCTCCCGCCCTTCTCCCGGTAGAAGAGGGTGATCGACAGGCAGTGAAACTCCTTGTCGGAGCTCTGGGTCACCTGCCGGTCCACGATCTCCAGGTCGGGGTGGCCCTGGAGCCAGCGGGTGATCTGCTCGCCCATCCCCTCGCGGTCCCGCGCCAGGGTGGTCGAGAAGATCTTCACGCCCGTGAACGCCACCATCGCCGCCCTCCCCACCGCACCGCGCGAGCCTTCAACCTACCGTCGTCACCGCGGCCCGGCAAGAAGGCGGCCGGCGCCGCGCCCTCCGGGGCCTCCGCGCCCTCCGGGGCTACGGGCGGCCGAGGATCAGCGCCACGCCCTGGCCACCGCCGATGCAGGCCGAGCCGATGGCCGCCCGGCCACCGCGCCGCTGCAGCTCGTGGCAGAGGTGGGCGGCGATGCGGGCGCCGCTCGCCGCCAGCGGGTGGCCGAGGGCGATGGCCCCGCCGTCCACGTTGGTGAGGTCGCGCGGCAGCCCCAGCGAGCGCTCCACCGCGAGGTACTGGGGCGCGAAGGCCTCGTTGACCTCGAAGAGGTCGAAGTCGCCCAGCGTCGCCCCGGCGCGCGCCAGCGCGTTCCTCACCGCCGGCACCGGGCCCAGCCCCATGCGTCCCGGCTCGACGCCGGCGTGGCCCCAGTTGACCAGCCTCGCCAGCGGGGCCAGCCCCTTCCGCTCCGCCCAGGCGCGGCTCGCCACCACCAGCGCCGCCGCGCCGTCGGCGATGCCGCTGGCCGCGCCGGCGTGGATGACCCCGTCCTTCTTGAAGACCTTGGGGAGCCTTCCCAGCGCCTCCGCGGTGGTCTCCGGGCGCGGGCCCTCGTCCCGGTCGAACCGGATCGGCCCCTTCCTCGACTCCAGGTCCAGGGGGGCCAGCTCGGCGGCGAAGCGGCCGGCGGCCTGGGCGGCACCCCAGCGCCGCTGCGAGAGCACGGCGAACTCGTCGACCTGCGCCTGGCTGAGCCCGTGATCGACGGCCAGCTGCTCGGCGGTCAGCGCCATGGGCAGCCCCACGTAGGAGTCGGTCAGCGCGCTCCACAGCGAGTCCTCCAGCGGGGGCGGCTTGCCGAAGGGGTGGCCCCAGCGGGCCTGGCGCAGGACCAGCGGCGCCTGGCTCATCGACTCGGTCCCGCCGGCCAGCACCACCTCGGCCTGGCCGGTGAGGATGAACATGGCCGCCTGGATGACCGCCTCGAAGCCCGAGCCGCAGAGGCGGTTGACGGTGACGGCCGGCACCGCCTCGGGCAGGCCGGCGCGCAGGCCCACGTGGCGGGCCAGGTAGATGGCGTCGGGGGAGGTCTGCAGCACGTTGCCGAAGACCACGTGGTCGACGTCGGCGGGCGCCACCCGGGCCGCCGCCAGCGCCGCCGTCGCGGCGTGCACCCCGAGGTCGGTGGCGGAGAGCCCCTTCAAGGCGCCGCCGAAGGCGCCGAACGGCGTGCGCGTGGCGGAGAGGATGACCAGCTCGACGGGACCGGCGCTCTTCATGGAGGTTCTCCCCGGGGCGGCCCGCCGGCGTCAGAGGCCGGCCAGCCCCTTCACGGCGAAGGCGAGCACCGCCAGCGCCAGCAGGCAGGTGAAGACGGCGATGGGCTGGCGCCGCAGCGCCGCCGGCAGGTGGCGGACCAGCATGAGCAGCGCGAAGCCCGCGGCGAGGCCGTGGAAGACCGACATGGGGTCACGAGGTGGCCGCGACGGCGACCGGCTTCTTCTTGCCGAGCAGGCGGGCCAGGATGATGCCCACCTCGTAGAAGAGGCACATCGGCACCGCCATCAGCGCCAGGTTGAGCGGGTCCCCGGTGGGGGTGAGGATGGCGGCCAGCAGCGTGTTCACCACGATGGCGTGGCGCCGGTACTTGGCGAGGAACTCGGCGCTCACCAGGCCGACCATGGCCAGGAAGGCGATGATGACCGGCACCTCGAAGATCACGCCGAAGCCGAGCAGCATCGCCATCACCAGCCCGAGCTGCTCGCTGATGGAGAGCATGGGCGTCATCGAGGCGTCGCTGGCGACGGCCAGCATGGCCGGGAAGGCCGCCGGCATCACCAGCCAGTAGCAGAAGGCCGCGCCCCCGTAGAAGAGGAGCGTGCCCCAGAAGAGGAAGGGGACCACCACCCGCTTCTCCTTCTTGTAGAGGCCGGGGGCGATGAACTGCCAGAGCTGGTAGAGGATCCACGGCGCCGCCACGAAGACGCCGCCGTAGATGGCCACCTTGATGTAGACCATCATCGGCTCGATGGCGCTGGTGTAGACCAGCTTCTGCGAGCCCGCCGGCAGCGCCAGCCGGACCGGCGCCATGAGCCGGTCGACCAGCCGCTCCACGAAGGCGCCCACCGCCAGCATGCCGCCCAGCAGGCCGTAGAGCGAGAGCAGGATGCGCTTGCGCAGCTCGCGCAGGTGGTCCCAGAAGGTGAGCTTGGCCTCCTCCTCCAGGGGCTTCGGGTCGGGGGGCGTGGCGGCGGGCTCGCTCATGTCGGCCTGGGCGGGGCGGCCGGCGGTGGCTGGGGCGGCCCCTGCGGATCGACGAGCGCGGCGTCGAGGCCGGGCACGTTCTCGACCGTGGCCGGCGGCGGGGGTCCCGAGGTCCGGGCCGCCGCGGCCGCGGCCACCGACGGCACCTGGGGGGCCGCGCCGGCCTCGGTCCCGTCGATGGCCTTCTTGACGGCCTTCTCGACCGAGTACATCTCGGCCTCGAGCTGGCCCTTCAGGCCGTCGGTCGCCTTCTTCAGGTCCTGCAGGGTCTTGCCGAGGGCCCTGGCCGCCTCGGGCAGCTTGTCCGGGCCGAGCAGGACCAGCGCCAGGATGGCGACGATGACGATCTCTCCGAAGCCGAGGCCGAACATGCGGGGCGACCTATAGCACGGGGTCCGAGGCCGGCGGTCTAGAGGCGGAAGCGGCGGACCTCGCCGCGCAGCACCTCGGCCTGGGCGGCCAGGTCGGCGATGGCCTGCTGCAGGTCGTGGGCCGAGAGGTTCTGGGCCTCGGCCACCTGCTTGATCTGCACCACCGCCCCCATCACCTGCTCGGAGCCGCGGGTCTGGTCCTTCTGGGCCCGGTTGAGGTGGTGGACCATCTCGCTGATCGACTCGATGGCCCGGGTGATCTGCTTGGAGCCGCGCGCCTGCTCCTGCGAGGAGCGCTCGACGTGCTTGGTGATGGCCTTCATCTTCTCCGCGCTCTTCATGATCTGCTCGGAGCCGCGCGCCTGCTCGGCGGTGGCCGTGGCGATCTGCTGCACGGTCTCGGCGATGCGGATGATGGCGTCGGTCACCTGCTTGGAGCCGCGGGCCTGCTCGACGGTGGCGCGGGCGATGGCGCTGCACCATCTGGGTGGCCTGGTGCGACGAGGCCTCGATCTTCTTGAGCGCGGTCTCGGTCTCCTGGCCCAGCCGCACGCCCTCCTCGACGTTGCGGACGCCGCGGTCCATGGCGGTGACCGGCGTTCTTCGACTGCTCCTGCACCGCCCGGATCAGCTCGGCAGATCTCCTTGGTGGAGGCGCCGGTGCGCTCGGCCAGGTCCTTGATCTCGTCGGCCACCACGGCGAAGCCCTTGCCGTGCTCGCCCGACTGGGCCGCGATGATGGCGGCGTTGAGGGCCAGCAGGTTGGTCTGCTCGGCCACGTCGTCGATGACGTTGAGGATGTTGCCGATGGCGGCGATCTTGCGCCCCAGCGCCTCGATGACGCTGGCCGCCTCCTTCGACGACTCCTTGATCTTGTCGATGCCCAGCAGGGTGCGGGAGAGCGCCTCGGCGCCCATCTCGGCGTCGCGCTGGGCCTGCTCGGAGAGCCGGGCGGTCTCGTTGGCGTTGGTCTCGACCTGGGAGATGGAGACGTCCATCTCGTTCATCGAGGAGCTGGTCTGCTCGGTGGTGGTCGAGAGGTCCTCGATGTTCTTGGCCACCTCCTTGATGGAGTAGGTCATCTCCTCGATGGCGGCGGTGGTCTCCTGCACCGAGGCGGCCAGCGCCTGGATGTTCTCGGCCACCTCGTCGTTGGTGGCGGCCATCTCCAGGATCGAGGAGGAGGACTCCTCGGCGCTCCCCGCCAGCACCTCGACGTTGTCGGCGATCCCCTTGAGGCTGGAGATCATCTCGCCCATCGACGAGGAGGTCTCGACGGCGCGCGCCGACACGGTGCCGGCGCCGGCCGAGACCGCCGCGCCGGTCCTGCCGATCCGCTCGATGACCTCGGCGATGCCGCCGGTCACGGTCTGGACCCGCGAGAGCGTGCCGGCCAGGTTCTCGCCGATCCGGTTGAGCGAGTCGGCCAGCTTGCCCATCTCGTCCTCGCCGCCGCGCGCGGCGCGGGCGGTGAGGTCGGAGTCGCTCATGCGCCGGGCCACCTCGCTCATCCGGTCGAGCGGGAAGAGGACCAGGCGCACCGTGAAGAGGTAGACCAGCGTGGCCATGGCCAGCCCGCCGGCCCCGAGCAGCCCCAGCACCAGCAGGCGGACCTCGCGCAGCCGCTGGTTGACCTTGATCGAGGAGACGCCGAGCAGCACGTGCCCCACCAGCCGGTCCTCGTGGGTGCCGTCGGCCCGGGCCTGCGTGACCACGATCGGGGCGGTGAAGCGGAGCAGGCCGTCGGCGCGGAAGGAGGCGGCCATCCCGGCCCGGGCGTGGGCCTGCACCACCTCCTCGACGCCGGGGGCGTGGTGGCGGGCCAGCTGGCTGGCGACCACGGTCTGGTCGGCACGCACCACCACCGCGTAGGCGTCCTGGCCCTGGTCGAACCGGTCGTCGAGGCGGGCGGCCACCACCGCCGGGCTCCCGCCAACCACCGCGGCCGAGACCTCGCTGGCCAGCACCCGCGCGTCGCTCAGGCCCCGGGTCAGCAGCGACTCCTCCAGCGCGCCCAGCACCACGCGGTTGATGCCCCAGGCGGTGAAGGCACCGGCCAGCACCACCGCCGCGCCGATGGCGAGGAGGAGGGTCCGCTTCACACCGAGGCGGGCGAGGGCGTCCATCATGTGGTGGGGCGAAGCCTAGCACGGCCTACTGCATGAAGAGGTCCTGCACCTCGACCGGCTTCGCGGTGTTCCCCTCCTCCGCGGTGGGCTCGGTCCCCTCCTTGAACGGCTCGACCACGCCGGGGGCGTCGTCGGGCACCGGCTTGCCGGTGTCCGGGTCGATGCGGGCCATGACGATGCCCTCGGGCGGCTCGAACTCCGGCTGGGGGCGGTTGCGCAGCGCCGCCGACATGTAGTCGAGCCAGATGGGGAGCGAGGCCCGGCCGCCGGTCTCGCCCCGGCCCAGCGGCGTGACGTTGAGGTCGTAGCCGAGCCACACCCCGCAGGCCAGGTCGCGGGTGAAGCCCATGAACCAGGTGTCGAAGGAGTCGTTGGTGGTGCCGGTCTTGCCGGCCGCTGGCTTGCCCAGCGCGCGCGCGCCGGCGCCGGTGCCCACCGTGGCCACCTCGCGCAGCAGGCTGACCAGCACGTAGGCGGTGGTCTCCTCCATGGCGCGGGCCCGCGGCCGGGTCACCTCGGCCACCGCCGCGCCCAGCCGGGTGGAGAGCGGCACCCAGGGATCGCGCGGCTGCGACCGGTCCTCCAGGGTCCGCCCATCGCGATCCAGCACCCGCTTCACCATGGTGACCGGCCGCTTCTCGCCCATGCGCGCGAAGGTGGCGTAGACGCCGGTCAGCTCCCAGAGCGAGACGCAGGAGGAGCCGAGCGCGCTCCCCAGCTCGCGCTTCACCGGCGTGGTGAGGCCGAGCTGCGCCGCCCACTGGCCGAGGAAGTCCGGCCCCAGCTTGCTGGCGAGGGCCTCGGCGGTCTTCACCGCCGGGATGTTCATGGAGTTGACCAGGGCGGTGCGCAGCGTGACGTCGCCCTTGAAGTCCTGGCCGAAGTTCTGCGGCTTCCAGGCGTTGTCGTCGTCGCGGAAGACGATGGGGGCGTCGGAGAGGATGGTGGCCGGCGACCAGTCGAGCTTCTCGATGGCGGCCGAGTAGACCACCGGCTTGAAGGCCGAGCCGGGCTGCCGGCAGGCCTGGAAGGCGCGGTTGAACTCGGAGGCCTCGAAGTCGTAGCCGCCCACCATCGCCACCGCCTCGCCGGTGGGCGGGTCGATCGAGACCAGCGCCCCCTGCAGCTTCGGCTCCTGCTCCAGCGCCAGCAGCAGGTCGGCCTCGGGGACCTCGCGGGCGTGCTCGGGCTCCTTCTCCTCCCGCGCCAGCAGCTCGCGGCGCTCGACGCGGCGGACCAGCACCACGTCGCCGGGCCGGAGCACGCCGGTGATGCGCTTCAGCTGCCCCTCGTTGTAGTGGACCTCGGGGTTGGGCTTGCGCGCCCAGCGCATCCCGGCCAGCGGCAGCAGGCCGCGCTGCCCGCCCACCTGCACCACCGCCTGCTTCTCCGCCACCTGGTCGACCACGCCCACGGCGTACTCGCCCACGGCCAGCGAGCCCTCCGGCCAGGCTGGCGGCCAGCCTGGCCTGCATCGCCTGCCGGGCCGCCCCCTCGACGTGGTCCACCGGGCCGTAGAAGCCCTGGCGGTGGTCCACCTCCATGAGCCCCTTCAGCATGGCCGCCTGCGCGGCCCGCTGCTTCTCCAGGTCCATGGCCATCTCGACCCGCAGCCCGTCGTGCAGCAGCCGCTCGTTGCCGTAGCGCTCCACGATCTGCCGGCGCACCTGCTCGACGTAGAACGGCGCGGTCTCGCGGAAGACGTCGTCGAGGCCGAAGACCTTGACCTCCTGGGCCTCGGCCTCGGCGCGCTGCTCGGCGGTGATGAACCGCTCCTCGAACATGCGGCGGAGGACGTAGCGGCGCCGCTCGCGCGCCGAGTCCGGGTGGGCGAAGGGGGAGTAGCGGCTGGGGGCCTGCGGCAGCCCGGCCAGCAGCGCCGCCTCGGCCAGCGTCAGGTCCTCGACGTTCTTGCGGTAGTAGTTCTCGGCGGCCGACTGCACGCCGTAGCTGTGGTGGCCGAGGTAGACGCCGTTCAGGTACAGCCAGAGGATCTGCTCCTTGGTGAACCGGCTCTCCAGCCGGGAGGCCAGGATCAGCTCGCGGATCTTGCGTCGCAGGTTGCGCCGGGTCCCCTCCTCGAAGCCCTCGGCGGAGACCAGGATGGCCTTGGCGGTCTGCTGGGTGATGGTCGAGCCGCCCTTCACGCCGCGGTGCAGGACGTAGGTGGTGATGGCGGCGCGCAGCGTGCCGCGCCAGTCGACGCCGCCGTGCTCGAAGAAGCGCTGGTCCTCGGAGGCGATGAAGGCCTGCACCAGGGTGCGCGGGATGCGGCCGTAGGGGACCACCTTGCGGCGCTCGTCGAAGAACTCGCCGGCGATCTGGCCGTCGGCGCTGATGGCCTCGGTGACGATGGGCGGCCGGTACCCCTCGATCGACGGCAGCTCGGGCAGCCCGTGGGCGTAGTGGAACCAGGCCGCGGCCAGCAGCGCCACCCCGGCGTTCACCACCACCAGCGCGGCGAAGAGCGCCCAGCGCAGCGCCACCCGCCAGGGCGGACGCGGCGGCGGGAGCCCGGTCAGCACCAGCCGCGGCGTGGCGGCGGCCTGCGGTGGGGGCGGCGCGGCGCCCGGGACGGTCGGCTCCGTCATGGGAGGCGGACCTTACTTGCCGCGCTTCCCGCTTTCAACGGGCGGGGCCGGGGCCGGGAGGTTGAGGGCCTTGAGGGCGTCCAGCAGCTCCTTCGGCAGCGGCGCCTCGAGGTGCAGCGTCGTGCCGGTCACCGGGTGCGGCAGGGTGAGCTTCCAGGCGTGCAGGAACATGCGGCGCAGGCCCCAGCGGGTCCGCGCCGTCCGGTTGAAGTTGAAGTCGCCGTAGCGCGGGTCCCCGGCCACCGGGTGGCCGGCGGCCTGCAGGTGGCGCCGGATCTGGTGGGTGCGGCCGGTCTCGATGAGCACCTGCAGCAGCGAGGCCTCCTTCATGGAGCCCAGCACCTTCCAGCGGGTCAGCGCCGGCTGCATGTTGACGCCGCGCTTCTCCTTGGACCGGCCCGACTGCTCGTGCTCGGAGAGCGGCTGGTCGAAGAGGCCGCTCGGCTGCGGCATCTTCCCCTTGGCCAGCGCCAGGTACTGCTTCTTCAGGTCCGCCTTGGACTCGAAGAGCTGGCCCAGCACCACCATGGCCTGGCGCGTCTTGGCCACCAGGATGATGCCGGAGGTCTCGCGGTCGAGCCGGTGGGCCGGCGAGGGCTTGAACTCGCCGCTGGGCAGCCCGGTCGGCACCTTGAGGTGGTCGCGCACCAGCTCCACCAGGGTGGCCCCGCTGATGCCGGTGCCGGGGTGGGCGGCCAGCCCGGCCGGCTTGTTCACCGCCAGCAGGTCGTCGTCCTCGTAGAGCACCTCCAGCCTCGGCCCGCCCCGCCCGCGCGGGCGCGCCCCGCCCTCGGGCGGCTCGGCCAGCAGCTTCTGCTCGTCGCCCCAGATCTCGATCTTGTCGGCCGCCGCCAGCAGCTGCTCGGGGCGGCCGCGCACCCCGTTCACCTTCACCTTGCGGGTGCGGAACATCTTGTAGACGTGGCTGAGCGGGACGCCCTTCAGGGCCTTGCGGACGTACTTGTCGAGGCGCTGCCCCTCGGCGTCGGCGCTGGCGGTGAGCTGGATCACGCGCCCCTTGTACTACAGAAGCTCGAGCTGGCTCCCCTCCCGCAGCGGCTGGGCCCGGATCCCCTCCCGGCGCAGGGCCGCCGCCAGCTGGTCGGCCGAGCCGTGGACGGTGAAGACCCGGCCGGCGCCGGTCGCCCGGGCGTAGCGCAGCAGCGACGGGTAGTCGCAGTGGTCGGAGAGCGGGAAGGCGGCGTCCACCCCCTTGAACATCCGGTCGCCGTCGATGGCCCAGCCGGTGAGGGCCGCGGTGCGGCGCCGGCGCACCGCCTTCATGGCCGGGCTCCAGGCCAGCTGCTGCGGCACCACCACCACCTCGCCCGCCGCCACCGCCTCGCCGTCGAGCGGGCGGACCCCGGGCAGGGCCACGCCATGGGCCTCGTAGATGCGGTTGATGGCGTGGACCACGGGGTGGCAGCGGCAGGCGTACCCGGCGCCGGCCAGGAAGGCGAGGATCTCCTGGGCCTTGCCCAGCGCGTAGCCGTAGAGGACCGGCGTGACCCCGTCGGAGAGGGCGTCGTCGCAGAAGCGGCGCACCGCGGCCAGGGTCTCCTCCTTGGGCGGGAAGACGTAGCGCGGCAGGCCGAAGGTCGACTCCAGCACCAGCACGTCGCAGGGCATCACCTCGGCCGGCTCGGCCGCGCAGGGCGTGTCGGTGCAGAGGTCGCCGGTGTAGCCGAGCGTCCGGCCGTCCTCCAGCGTGGCGCGCAGCTGCGCCGAGCCGAGCACGTGGCCGGCCGGGAAGAGCTCCAGGGTCAGGGCCCCCAGCCCGAAGGGCTCGCGGAAGGCCACCGGGAGCTGCTCCGCCTTGCGGGCCCGCTTCGGCTCCCCGAGCCGGTGGTTCATGAGCGCCAGCGTGGCCGGGGTGGCGACGGTCCGGTCGTGCCGCCCGATGTGGTCGCCGTGGGCGTGGGAGACGAAGGCGCAGGCGGCCCGGCGCTGGGCGTCGAGGTGGAGCCCGGTCCCGGCGACGCGCAGCTCCCCGCGGTGCAGCTCGATGGGCGGCTGACGCATGGAGACGTGGATCTACCCGGTGGGGCTGACGTCCGCCGCGGGTCGCTTAGGCAATTCTTAGGATCGAACTAGGAAACACTGAGCATCGGGCCGCGTACGGCACGGGCAGATTGCCGCCGTCTTCGACGGAGATCCTGCCCATGACCCGACCCAGCCGCTTCACGATGGCGCTCCTCGCGGCGCTGGCCCGCCCGGTGGCCGGCGCCGAGGTGCCCGCCCCCGCCGCGCCGGCCCTGCCCGGGCGGCTCTCCGAGACCGGCCTGTGGGCGGACCCCGCCACCGGCGCGCTCGCGGACGGCGTGCTCCCGTACGAGCCGCAGTACCCCCTCTGGACCGATGGCGCCGCCAAGCGCCGCTGGGTCAGGCTCCCGCCCGGGACCGCCATCGACGCCGCCGATCCCGATCACTGGCGCTTCCCGGTCGGTACCCGGTTCTGGAAGGAGTTCGCCTTCGGGCGGCGCGTCGAGACCCGCTACATGGAGCTGCGCCCCGACGGGCGCTGGGCCTTCGCCACCTACGCCTGGAACGCCGAGGGGACCGATGCGCTGCGGGCGCCGGACCGTGGCGTCCGCGGCGCCGCCGAGCTCGGGCCGGGGCTGCGCCACGACCTCCCTTCGCTGGGGGACTGCCAGGCCTGCCACGAGGCCGGGCCGGTGCAGGTGCTGGGCTTCTCGGCGCTGCAGCTCTCGCCCGACCGCGACCCGCTGGCGCCCCACGCCCGGCCGCCGGACCCCGGCGCGGTGGACCTGCCCGGGCTGGCGGCCCGCGGCCTGCTGCGCCGGCTCGACCCGGCCCTGCTGGCCAGCCCGCCGCGGATCCAGGCGCCCACGGCGCGCGGCCGGGCGGCGCTCGGCTACCTGCACGGGAACTGCGGCGGCTGCCACCAGCCGGGCGGCGCCGTGGACTCGCTCGGCCTGGAGCTCGCGTACCCGCTCGCCCGCCTGGCCGGCCCGGCGCCGGCGCTCGCCACCACCCGCGGCGTGCCGAGCGGCTACCGGCCACCCGGCCTGGGCGGATCGCCGGTGCGGCTGGCCCCCGGCGACGCCGGCGGCAGCGTGCTCCTGGCGCGGCTCGCCACCCGCAGCCCGGCCGGCGCCATGCCCCCGCTGGGCAGCAAGCTCGTGGACGCGGAGGCCGAAGCCCTGCTCCGCGCCTGGATCGACGAGGACCTCGCAGCACCCGGCGCCGCCATCGTGGCGGCTCCGGCCCACCCCCAGCAGCAACCCACGCAGCACGGAAGGAGCACCCGATGACGAAGACCATGACGTCCACGCTGACCCTCGCCGCCCTGGCGGCGCTGCTCGCCGCCGGCCCGGCCCATCGCCGACGGCAAGCAGAAGCAGATCGCCCTGGGCCGGAAGCTGGTGACCCTGGGCGGGTGCAACGACTGCCACACCCCGCTCAAGATGGGCGAGAACGGCCCGCAGCCGGACCTCTCCCGCCTGCTCTCCGGCCACCCCGAGCAGCTCGCCATGCCGCCCGCGCCGAAGCTGCCCGAGGGTCCCTGGATGGCCACCGTCGGCGCCACCATGACCGCCTGGTCCGGCCCCTGGGGCGTGAGCTACACCGCCAACCTCACGCCCGATCCGGAGACCGGGCTGGGGCGCTGGACCGAGAAGCAGTTCGTCGACACGCTCCGCACCGGGCGCCACCAGGGGCGCGGCCGGCAGCTGCTCCCGCCCATGGTCCCACCGGCCGCCTTCGCCGAGCTCAGCGACGACGAGCTGGGGGCCATCTTCGCCTACCTGCGCTCCATCCCGGCGGTCCGCAACCGGGTGCCCGAGCCGCAGGCGCCGCTGGCCATGCGCTAGCCGGGACCCGAGCCGGTGCGCCGCGCCGAGCCGTCCTCGCGCTCCTCCAGGTCCAGCTCGCAGTCGAGCTGGAGCGCGAAGCGGCCGCGGCGCACCGGGACCAGGCGGATCTCGGGGCACTTCTCCTCCAGCCGGCGGCGCAGCAGGATGAGCCGCGACTCGAGGTTGTCCTTCACCGCCGGCAGCCCCAGCCCCGGGTCGAGGCGCAGCTCGCGGTTGGTGAACTCGGTCCGCCCCTCGCGCCGGTGCTCGTCGAGCACCTTCCAGAGGATCTTCCCGGGGACGTTGCGCACCAGGTACTCGCCGTCCACGAAGAGGCAGTCGTCGTTCCGGTAGTAGAGCAGCGTCCGGCGCCGCCGGGGTGCCGTCCCCGGCGGCTCCTCCTCGTCATGGGCCTGCATCCGGTCGATGCCCGAGGCGATCTCGTTGCCGATGATCCCCAGGAAGGCCTCGTCCCACTCGTCGAAGCAGAGCGGGTCCCGGCTCTCCACCGCCAGCACGCCGACCAGCCGATCGCCGGCCAGCAGCGGCAGGGCCAGCTGGGCCTGGGCGTCCTGCAGCCCGGGGAGGGGCACCTCCGGCGCCAGCGCCGCGCCGTCGCCGCAGGCCTCGACCCGGTCCCGGATGGCCCGGCCGTAGCGCAGGTCGGAGCCCATGCCGGCCACCCGCAGCATGCGCCGGCGCTCCGCCACCGTCCCCACCAGCCCCTGGCCGGGGCAGGCCTCCGCCCCCACGCCGCTGGCGCCGTACCCGCGGCTGGCCACGGCGTAGAGCGGCGAGCCGGGCCCGTCGGACAGGAAGAGCATGGCGTGCGAGAAGCCCAGGTTGACGTCGAGCGCCTCGAGCGCGCCGGAGAGCAGCTCGTCGAGATCGCGCGACCGGGCGATCCGGTCCGAGACCAGCTGCAGCTGGCGCAGCTCGGACATGGGGCCGGCCGGCAGGCCGGCGGGCGCGGCGTCGGGCCCCGCCGCGGCGGGCGGCCCGAGGAAGCCGGCCAGGGGCTCCACCGCCAGCACCTCGTAGACGTCGGCGGAGCGCAGCCGGAACACGCCGGCCATCCCGGTATGGGTGGCGATGACCTGGATGCGCGCCGCCATGGCGTCGAAGAGCGGCCCCCCGGTCTCGGCCCGCTGGAAGCGCAGCCGCAGCTGCCAGGCCTCGAAGGTCACCGGGTGGTTGACGATCACCGCCGCGAAGGGGTTCTCCTGGACGTTGCGCTGGGTCTTGTTGAAGAACTGGCAGGAGAGCGCCACGTGCCGCTCGTCGACCAGGTGGACCTGGGAGAGGTAGGTGACGTTGGGCTCGCCGCTGCGGTCGCAGGTGGTGATCATCGACGGCACCACGCCCTGGAAGCAGGGGGAGAGGTCGGCCAGCCTCACCGTCATGGCGCTCCCCCTCCGTCGTGGAGGGGCGCGCCGGCGCCCGGCCCGGGCGTCTGCACGAAGACCGACTCCACCTGGAAGCGAACGGCGTGGACGGGCCAGTTCACCAGCCGCAGGGTGACCCGGGGCGGGAGCCCGATCACGGCGAGGTTCCTGGCCAGCTCGTCCCGGTAGCGGTCCACCAGCGCCCGGGCGGCGGCGTCACCCGCGGTGACGGCGACGACCCGGCCCTTGAGCTGGACGGCGCGGTTGTCGAGGGCCCTCGAGACGCAGACCGCGATCCGGCCGTTCTCCTCCAGGTTGGCCCGGGCGGCCGCAGCGGAGGCGGCTGGAAGGAAGACGGTGGCCTCTTCCCCGCCCGGCTCAACCCGGAGCCCGACCCCTCGCGTCGACTCGGGCCTGAGCCCCATGTCGCGCGTGCCGACCAGCACCGAGATGCCCGACTCGAGAAAGCGAGCGAGTTCGTCCGTGATCACCCGTGGGGCCCCGGCGGTCTGCATAACGGCGCCTCGCGCCATCGACCGGTACCCGCTTGGGGGCTCCCGTCAGGGTGGCGGCGAGGCGTATCGGTGGAGGGACGCGCCGCCCGCCGCCGAGGTCGCCATGCCCACCGACGCCATCCTGCTCTCCCGCATCCTCCCCGCCACGCCGGCGCAGGTCTACGCCGCCTGGCTCGACGCCGCCGAGCACAGCGCCATGACCGGCAGCCCCGCCACCATCGAGTCGGCCGAGGTGGGCGGACGCTTCACCGCCTGGGACGGCTACATCGACGGCAGCTTCGTGGCGCTGGAGCCGGGCGTGCGGATCGTCCAGTCGTGGCGCTCCGACGACTTCCCCGCCGACGCGCTCGACTCGCTGCTCGATGTCCGCCTCGAGCCGGCGCCGGGCGGAACGCGGGTGACGCTGCGCCACGGGGACCTGCCCGAGGGGCAGGGGCCGGCGCTGCTCGAGGGGTGGGTGGAGTTCTACCTCGAGCCGATGGCGAGGTACTTCGACAGGGGGCGGAAAGGGGCGAAGGGGGCGACCGGCATGGCCACGCCGAAGCCCGGGGCGAGGGCCCGCGCCAGCGCCCGGACCGCGGCGAGGAAGGCGGCTCGCACGGCGCCGCGGAAGCAGGTCCGCAAGGCGGCCAAGAAGAAGGCCGCACCGAAGCGCGCGGCGGTGAAGCGGGGCAAGAAGCCGGTGCCCCGCCGCTCCGAGAAGCGGAAGGGCCCGCGGCGGGGCTGAGACGCTCACCGCCCGAACGGCGAGTCGAAGGCCCAGACCGCGTCGATGAGCGGCAGCGGCACCGAGGTGCGCGTGCCGTAGGGGAAGCGGGCCCACGACCAGGTGGCGCCGGCGTGCAGCTCGAAGCCAGGGCGCGGCCGCCAGGCGGCCACCGCGCTCCACTCCACCGCCCGGTCACCCTTGAGGCCCGTGAAGTAGAACCCGTCGAGCGTGACCCGGTAGCCGAAGGGGCCGGCGATCGGTCCCTGCGCGGCCAGCCCGCCGTCGACGCTCCAGCCGGTGAACCAGGCCGCCATCCGCGGCCAGGCGTAGTGCCACTCCACCTGGCTCCAGAACTCCGGCCCGTCCCAGGCGGACAGGTTCCTCGCCAGCGTCCCGCCGGCCCTGGCTGAGATCAGGTGCCCGCCGGGCAGCTCCCTGGTCACCAGCAGATGGTTCGCGAAGGAGACGATGTGCGGATAGGTGACGTCGGATGGGACGATGCCGCCGGTCCCCTCCCGCGAGAGCAGGCGCATGAGCGGCGTCGGGTAGCCGAGGCCGTGGTCGCTGGCCCACTCCAGCCCCAGCGCCCTCCCCCACCCCACCCGCAGGGCGGCGTTGGGAAAGACGAACATCCAGAGCGGGTAGAAGGAGACCTCCAGCCGCTCGGCCACGCCCCAGCGCAGCGGGGCGAAGACCCCCAGCTCCATGTGGCCGGGCGGCACCAGCCGGGCCGTGTCGGGGGCGAAGCGCGCCGGGGTGAGGTCGGCAGACGAGGTCGGCGGTGGGGCGTTCGACGCCGGCGAGGCCGGGTCGGCGGCGGAGCCGGCCCGCGGTCCGGCGGCGAGGAGCGCCAGCAGCAGCGCCGCGGCGAGTCGGCCGGCCCTCACGGCACCACCAGCCAGCCGGCCACCACCGGGACGTGGTCGGAGAGCAGCACGGCGTCCTGCATCACCTGCACGCTGCCGGGGGCCCAGGCCCGGTTGGTGAAGAGGTGGTCGAGCTTGCGGTTGAGCGGGTAGGCCTCGTCGCCGACGAAGGTGTACCAGGGGCCCGGGTCGGCGCCGAAGGCGGCGGGCGTGACGTCCGGCACGTAGGCGGCGTAGAGCGGGTCGAGCCAGGTCTCCTCGCCGACGTAGCTGTCGGGCTCGAAGCGGGCGTCGGTGCAGTTGGCGTCCTCGGGGAAGTTCTCGCGCACCGGGGAGGTGGATGGGATCTCGTTGAGATCGCCGCCGCCCAGCACCGGCAGGCCGCGGGCGGACAGGTCGTCGAGCAGCGCCTTGAGGAGGTCGAGGTGCCTCTTCTTGGTCCCGTCCTTGGAGAAGGCCTCGGCGTGGGTGGCCACCACCGCCACCTCGCCCAGCCCGGGGACGCCGAGGTGGACCTCCAGCAGGTTCCGCTTCAGGTAGAAGTAGCGCTCCAGCGAGGAGATGTCGGTCTGCAGCGGCAGGGCGTGGCGGGTGGCCGAGGTGATGGGCCAGCGCGAGAGCACGGCGTTGCCCGAGTCGATGGGCCCCTGGCCATCCGAGGGGATGTAGTCGGCCTTCCACTGCGAGGCGTAGGCCGCGTAGTTGAGGCCGCTGCCGTCGAGGAGCAGCTGGACCTCGTCGACGTAGGCGGCCCGCTTGGAGCCGGCGGTGTCCACCTCCTGGAGCAGGACCAGATCCGGGTCCAGGGCCCTGAGGTACGCGGCCAGCGCGGTCACGTTTCCGCGCACCTCGGCCTCGGTCATGAGCACCCGCGTGCCGCGGCACTCCCAGAAGAACCGCAGCCGGGCCCCGCCGAACTTCACGTTCCAGGTGACGACGCGGAGCGGGCCGGACGGCGCCGGCTCCGGGCCGGGCACGCTGGCCCGGTAGAGGACCGCCTGCTCGGTGTCCTCGAAGCCGGTGTTGAAGGGGTCGCAGGCCGGGAGCCCGGCGAGCGCGGTGAGCGCGAGGGCGGCGGTGAGGCCGGCGGGACGGGCCATGCGGAGTGCTCCCCCTTCGACGCGGAGACGACCTCCACAGGGTACCGGATCGGAGGCCGGAGAAGCGGCCCGGGCACCAGCCCGGACCCGCGCTCGACAAGAAGGGTCGGCCGCGGGCATCGTGTGGTCCCTTCGCCGCACCGGCCCCGCGCCAGGAGAGCCCCATGCGCTACGACCCGCTCCGCGACCTCCCCGCCCCCGCCGGCTGGCAGCCGGGTGACGTGCTCGTCGTCTTCGGCGAGCTCTTCGGCCGCGGCTACGCCAACGGCATCGTCGACGAGGCGCGCAAGGCCGGGATGACGCTGGTCGGGGCCACCGTGGGCCGGCGCGACGGGAGCGACGGCCCCTTGCGCCCGCTCAACCCCGAGGAGCTGGCGGCGGCCGAGGCCAACCTGGGCGGCCGCATCGTCAACGTGCCGCTCGAGGCCGGCTTCGACCTCGAGTCGGTGGGCGGCGGCCCCTCGCCCGTCGAGCAGCTGAAGCGGGTCAAGGGGGACAACTGGCGCGAGCTCGGCTTCGACCAGGCGGCCCTGGCGGCCTCGCGGGCGGCCGGCGCGGCGCGCTTCGAGCGGAACGCGGCAGCCTTCGCGGAGGCGCTGGCCGGGCTGGTGCCCCCGGGCGCCAGCCTGCTCGTCGTCCACACCATGGCCGGCGGCGTCCCGCGGGCCCGCTCGCTCCTGCCGCTCATGACCCGCCTCTTCCGCGGCACCGGCGAGAAGCACCTGGCCTCGGGCCCGGTCTGGGACACCGAGCTGGGCCGGCTCTGGGCCTCGAGCTTCGAGGAGGTGACGGCGCGGACCTTCCAGCGGCTCGTCGCCGCCACCGCCCCGCTGCGCACGGCGGGCCGGCGGGTGCGCTACGTGGCCTACGGGTACCATGGCTGCGAGGTGATGATCGGTGGACGGCTCACCTGGCAGAGCTACACGCCCTACCTGCAGGGCTGGGCCAAGAAGCAGCTCGAACAGCACGCCGAGGAGGCCTGGCGCGACGGGGTGCGGGCCACGGTCTTCAACTGCCCGGAGATCTGGACCAACTCCAGCGCCCTCTTCTCCGGGGTGGAGCTGTCGCTCTACCCGCTGCTCGACGCCCTCGGCGACGCCGGCCGCGCCCAGGGGGGCGCCGCGCAGCTCGCCGCCGACGCGCTCCGGGCGCGCGGCCGCGCCCTGCTCAAGGACGGGGCCACGCTGGAGGCGATGCTGGAGCGGGCGGGGCGCTTCCTCTCCGATCCCGCGCTGGCCCCCTTCCGCGGCCTCGAGGCCTGGCCGCACCACTCCACGCGGGAGGAGATGGAGCTCATGCTGCCCGCCGCCGAGGAGGTGCTGGCCTTCAGCGCCGACCAGAAGAACACCGTGGCCGGCGAGCTCTCCCGCATGGTCTTCGGCGCCGTGGGCCGGCTCATGCTGGCCGAGGCCTGGGAGCCCTCCTCGCCGGTCCGCTGGCTCGGCCACGACGTGGTCGCGAGGAGGCTGGTCACGGAGTGAGGGGGCGGCACGGCGAGGGCCCCGCGCGAGGTGGGCGGCGCCGTCTGGCGAGCGAAAGGCGCAGCGAAGGGCGAGCACGCTCGACCAGCTCCGAGGGAGAGGAGGGGCGCAACGACGAGCTGGGCGGCGCCTCGGTCGGCCTCATCGCCGGGAGCGATCTGAGACGGGCGACGTCGTGGATGGTCCGTCCCTGTTGGGTTTCATGCACGTCCAAGGCTCCAGAAGTGTCAGACCTGCATGAGACGATGCGTGAATGATCGACCACGCGCCACCGACCCTGTCCTCGGCCGCGGCCTCGTCCCGCGGAGCGGCTGCCCCATCCCTCGCACTCCTGGAAGCCCGGCATCTCCGCGATGCACTCAAGCTGCTCCTTCGCAAGGAGCAGTCGGCCATGGCTGAGTTCCTGGTCGCGCTCGCCCACTTCGACCGGCATCGCGGATGGGAGGCCCTGGGGCACGCCAGCCTCTTCGCCTTTCTCCATTTCGAGCTGGGGCTCTCGAACAGCGCGGCCTTCTACCGGATGAGCGCCGCCCGTCTCCTCCAGCGCTTCCCGGACCTCGTGGAGCCCATTCGCGACGGTCGGCTCTGCCTGTCGACGACAGCAGAGCTCGCGAAGGTGATCTCCGAGGAGAACCGGGCGGAGGTGGTCAAGCGCTTCTTCGGCCGGTCCGCTCGGGAAGCGCTAGAGGTCGTCGCGGAGCTGCAGCCAAGAGTGGCGCCGCCCCGGCGCGCTGTGGTGACGGCCATTCCCCCGCCTCCGGTCACCGTCGAGACGCAGAAGGCCTCGCCAATCGAGCGCCCGGCCACATGGCCTGGACGGCCGACGTCGTCCCTGTCTCCGGCCCCGGCTGCCACGGACTCAGGGTTGCTTCTGACGTCAGAAGAAGAAGTGACCCACCCCGCGCGGGTCGAGCCGCGCCGAGACGAGGTCGAGCCGCTCACCGCCGACCTGCGCCGGCTCCACATCACGGTGTCGCGCCAGCTCCTGAAGAAGCTCGAAGCCGCTCGCGATGGCCTCTCCCACGCGGTCCCTGGCGCTAGCGCCGAGCAGGTCATCGAGGCCGCGCTCGACCTGTTGCTCGAGAAGCAGGCCAGGTCGCGCGGGCAGGTGAAGCGGCCGCGAAGCGTCTCGCCACTCCCGACGGAAGCCGCGGCCCCCACGGCAAGCTCGATGCCCCCGCCGAGGGCGACCCCGGTCTCAAACCCGGCCGGAAGTGCCCTGGCGCCGGCCACCACGGAGCCGACCCACCGCCGCACCGGGCCGCGCGAAGCCATCCCCGCCGCCGTCCGCCGCGCCGTCTGGGAGCGGGACCAGGGGCGCTGCCAGTGGCCCCTCGACGGCGGCGGCCGCTGCGGCTCGACGCACCGGCTCGAGCTGGACCACATCCAGCCCTGGGCGCGCGACGGCGAGCCCACCGTCGCCAACCTCCGGGTCGTCTGCCACGCCCACAACGCAAGGGCTGCGCGCCAGGTGTTCGGGGCCCGGTGCGTGGAGCGGTACGCAGGCAGGCGTCAGGAGGCCTCATGACTTCCAGGCTGGTCGGGGGTCAGGCCAGGGAGGGGGCCACGATGAGACATCTCCCGCTCGGCGCGCTGCTCGTGGTGCTCGTCGGCTGCGCCGCCGGCCAGCACGCCCCGTCGACGGCCGCCACCGCCGGCCCGGCCACGTGCAGCTTCGACTCCGAGTGCCCCGGCGGGAGCTGCCGCTTCGGCTCGTGCTCGCCCTTCCCGCCAGACGCCAGGACGTGCGCCTTCGACGCCCAGTGCCCTGGCGGGAGCTGCCGCCTCGGCACCTGCTCCCCCTTCCCGCCCGACATCGGCACCTGCTCCTTCGACTCCCAGTGCCCGGGGGGAAGCTGCCAGTTCGGTTCCTGCTCGCCCTTCCCGCGGCCCGTCTCGGGCGGGTCCTGCAGCAGCGGCGTCCACTGCAGCAACGGGACGTGCACCGGGCCCGACTGCCGCTGACCCGCCCCTACGCCTTCCCGAACAGGAACTTCTCGTCCTGGAAGGCGCGCACGCTGAGCGAGGCCACCAGCACGGCCCAGAGCAGGGTCGAGGCCATGCAGAGCGCCATCTGCGCCGGCTCGACCGGCTCACCGCGCAGCAGCCGGTTGACCAGCAGCTGGTCGCCGAAGGCGGGGATGGCGAGCATCCAGAGCTTGAGCTTGATGGGCACCAGCCCCAGCACGATGCCGGGCGTGGCCGGCACCAGCATCATGAAGGAGACGCTCGACTGGGCGGCGCGGAAGGTGCGGGCCCGCGAGGCCACCAGCAGGATGAAGGCGCTGACCAGCAGCAGCAGCGGCAGCATCAGCACGAAGATGCGCGCCAGCACCGCCGCGTCGAGCCGCATGGAGAACCCGAGCGCCTCCAGCGGGACCAGCAGCGGCACGAAGCCGAAGCCGATGGTGGTCTCCAGCAGGGCCACCCCCGCGAAGGACGCCGCCGCGAAGAGCTTGCCCAGCACCACCGCCGAGCGCGGGACGGGGTGGAGCAGCAGCGCCTCCAGCGACTGCCGCTCGCGCTCCCCGGCCGTGGCGTCGATGGCCACCGACATCCCGCCGGTGAAGAGCGCGATGATGAGGAAGTACGGCAGCATGGAGAGCAGCATGGCGGCGCGGCTCTGCGGCGTGGCCAGGTCCACCTCCTCGACCGCCAGGGCCGTGGTGGCGGCCGGGTGGACGCCGCGCAGCAGCAGCCGCTGCACGCCGATGCGTCGCGAGTAGCCCTCCAGCAGCGACTTGACCCGCGCCACCGCCGAGTGCGAGGCGCGGCGCGACTCGTCGAGGTAGAGCTTCACCGGCGCCGGCCGACCGGACCGCAGCGCCTCGGCGTGATCGGCCGGGATCTCCAGCACCACGTCGGCGTCGCCGGCCCGGACCGCCGCGGCGGGATCGACCGGCGCCGGCTTCACCTCCACGCCCCGCTCGGCCAGGAAGGCCATCAGGTTGGGGGCCCGCCCCGCCTCCACCACCGGCAGCGCCACCGGCTTCTCGTCCACGTCGCGCGCCTCGCGGGAGACCAGCGTCAGGGTCCCGGCCAGCACCATGGGGCCGAAGACCGGGAAGAAGAGGACCATCGCCAGGGTGCGCCGATCGCGCAGGCTGTCGAGCACCTCCTTCCTGAAGACCACGCCGAGCAGGTCCCACCTCATCCCAGTCCCTCCTCGGAGCCGATGGCCGCCACGAAGGCGTCCTCGAGCGTCGACTTCCCGGTGGCCTCCTTGAGCGCCTCGGGCGTCCCCTCGGCCACCACCACCCCGCGCGCGATCACCACCACCCGGTCGCAGACCGCGCTCACCTCCTGCATGACGTGGGTGGAGAAGAGGACGCAGCGCCCCTCGTCGCGCAGCCGCTTGAGCAGGGCGCGGACGGCCCGGGTGCCGGCCACGTCGAGCCCGCTGGTCGGCTCGTCGAGCACCACGTTGCGCGGGTCGTGGACCAGGGCCCGGGCCAGCGCCACCTTGAGCTTCTGCCCCTGCGAGAAGCCGTCGGCGCGCCGGTCGGCGAACTCGCCCATGTCGAGCAGCTCGACCATCCCGTCGATGCGCCGCTCCAGCTCGCCGCCACGCAGGCCCGCGGAGCTGCCCGGCGTAGCGGACGTGCTCGCGCGCGGTGAGGCGCGGGTAGAGCCCCTGGGCGTGGGCCAGCACGCCGAGCCGGGCCTGGGCGCCGAGCCGATCGCTGGCGAGGTCGTGCCCGTCGACGCTGGCCCGCCCCGCGTCCGGCGCCATCACGCCGTAGACGATCCGCAGCGCGGTGGTCTTCCCGGCGCCGTTGGGGCCGAGCAGCCCGGTGACCTGGCCGTCGGCGACGGAGATGGAGACCCCGCGCAGCGCCTCCACGTCGCCGAACCGCTTCTTCACGTCGGAGAGGACGATCACGGCATGGGCCCCGCGAGATCGAGGAAGAAGGGCTGCGGCTTCACCAGCTCGAGGCAGGCGGCGTCGAGGCCGTCGAGCTTCCCGGCCTCGATGAAGCGCTCCACCACCCTGGGCATGCAGCCGCGGCCGAGCGTGCCGTGCCCCTGCCCGGCCAGCGTCAGCTGGCGGCTGTTGGGCAGCCCCCCGGCGGCGACGGCGGCCCACTCCGGCGGCGTGACCGGGTCGGCCTCGCCCGAGAGCAGCAGCGTCGGCGCCGGGGAGCGGACCGGCTCGCCGAAGCTGGCCGGCACCTCGCCGTGCGGGAAGCGCTGGCAGGCGGCGCGGAGGTCGGCGCGGACCAGGCGGCCCAGGTAGCGGCCGCGGTCGGCCGCCGGGTCGTCGGGCGGGAGCCGCGGCACGTCCTCGGCGCAGAGCACGGCGAGCTTCAGCCCTCCGGAGATGGTGGCCTGCACGTCGCGGCCGGCCGAGAGCCCGAGCGCGGCGAGCGGGCCGGCGTCCCCGCGGCGGGCCTCGGCGAGCAGCACCGGCAGCAGCGAGACGGTCTCCGGCGCGTAGGAGAGCAGGAAGACCAGGCGACGGACCGTGCCGGCGTCGAGCGTCAGCTGCCGCGGCGCCCCGCTGAGCGGGTCGCGCAGCGAGAGGGTGCGCGGCTGCCGCTCCAGCGAGGCGATCAGCGCGGTGAGGTCGCCGGCCGGGTCGGGGAAGGCCCTGGCGCAGTCGGCGTCGGCGCGGCAGCGCCCGGCGGCCAGGGTGAAGGCCCGCTGCGCGTCGCGCTCGAAGAACCCGCCGATGGGCATCTGCAGCGGCGCCACGCCGTCCAGCACCATGGTCCGCACCCGGTCCGGGAAGCGGCGCGCGTAGACCAGCGCCATGCGGGTGCCGTAGGAGCCGCCCACCAGGTTGACGCGCTCGGCGCCGAGGGCGTCGCGCACCAGGTCGAGGTCGCGGGCGAAGTCCTCGGAGCCGTAGCGGCGGAGGTCGGCCTTCCGCGAGAGCTGCTCGCCGCAGGCGGCCACCAGCTCGAGCTCGGCCGCCTCGGTCCGGTCGACCGCGTCGGGCTTCGAGAGGTCGCGGCAGTCGAGCGGGGCCGAGCCGCCGGTGCCGCGCTGGTCCACGAGCACGATGTCGCGCTTGCGGGCCACCCGGGCGAAGGCGTCGGCGATGGCCGGGTAGATCTCGGTGGCCGACTGCCCCGGCCCCCCGGCGAGGAAGAAGACCGGGTCGGCCTCGCGGCTGCCGGCCTCGGCGGTGATCACCGCCACCCGCAGCGAGATCTTCCGGCCGCCGGGCTGGTCGTGGTCCTCGGGGACCTCCAGCCTGCCGCACCTGGCGGGCACGCGCGTGGCCAGGAACGGGTGGGCCAGCTGGCAGGTGGAGAGCGCCAGCCGGCTGGGGGTGGCCGGGGAGGTGGAGCGGGCCCGGCGCGACTGGACCAGCCAGACCACGCCCATCACGACGGCCGCGGCGATGGCGATGAGCCGGAGGCGCTGGCGCATGGCCCGAGTTCTAGCGCGACGGCGCGGCGGCGGCGAGGACTCCCCGCGGCCGGCCCCGCGTCACGACGGGTACGGGCCGGGCGGCTCCTCGGCGGCGGCGGCCAGCCGGGCCTGCCAGGCCCCGCCCACCTCGCCCGCCACCACGCCCAGCACGATGAGGGCGCCGCCGGTCCAGCCCACCGCTCCCAGCTGCTCGCCGAGGAGGGCCCAGCTGAAGGCGGCCGCCGAGACCGGCTCCAGCGCGTAGATGAGCGCGGCCCGCACCGCGCTGGTGTGGCGCTGCGCCCAGTTCATGACGAAGAAGGCGCCGGCGGTCATGAAGAGCCCGGTGAAGGCCACCACCCCGAGCAGCTCGGGCCAGCGGCTGGTGTCGAGCCGCCCCCCCTCGAGCGGGATCACCAGCAGCGCCCCGGCCACCACCACCGCGACCTGCAGCAGCGTGAAGGGGACGAGCGGGTGGCGGTGCGACCACTCGCTCATGAAGGCGATCTGCAGCGCGTAGGCCACGGCGCAGCCGCCGGTGAGGAGGTCGCCGAGCCGCTGGTCGGCGGTGACCCCGGCGTCGAAGGGGCGGGCCAGCAGGGCGGCGCCCACCACCGCCAGCCCCACCCCGACCCAGGCGCTCCAGCGCACGTGGCGGCGCAGCGTGAAGTGGGTGATGAAGGGGACGAGGAGCACCGACAGCCCGGTGATGAAGCCGGAGCGGGCCGGCGTGGTGAGGCGCAGCCCGGCGGTCTGGAAGGCGAACCCGACCAGCATGAAGAGCCCGAGCAGGAGCCCGTGGCGCCAGAAGCCCGGGCCGACCCGGTCGCGCCGCCAGAGCGCCACCACTCCCAGCACCGCCGCGGCCAGCCCGAAGCGGAGCGCCAGGAAGACGCCGGGCGAGGCGATCTCCAGGGCCACCTTCACCAGCGTGAAGGTCGATCCCCAGAGCAGGGTCAGGAGCAGGAGCGCGAGGTCCGACACCGGCGCCTTGTAGCCGAAGCGCCGGCCCGGGGCCAGCGCGCCGGGCGCTTGCCGACGCAGTGCGGCTCGTCCGCATGGGCGTGACATCCCGCCACGCCGGGCGGGTTCCGCTTGCGGGGCGGGAATCCGTCACGCAGACTGGCTTTCCTGTCGTTGGAGGCTCCCTCTCGCCGCGGCGCGCCCGTCGGGGCGACCTGACCAGGAGGCACACATGCGCTTCATCGCGTGGCACATGGCATTGGCCGGGTGGCTGCTCTTCTCGTCCTTCGCGCTGGGGTACGGCCAGAACGGGCTGGCCTTCACGGCGCTGCTGGCCGTGGTCATCGGGACCATCGGGTTCGCCTCGCCGGGCCTGCGCGGCCTCCGCTTCGTCAACACCGTGCTCGCCATCGTGCTGGCGGTCACCGCGTTCACGATCACGGACATGGAGTGGCCGGCGCGGATCAACAGCCTGGTGGTGGCGCTGGCGGTCTTCGCCCTCTCGGTCGTCCCCGGCCGCTCCTCGGGGATCGAGCTGGCCGAGGACAAGCCGGGCACCTAGCCTGGCGCCCGCCGGCGCGGCTCAGGCCGCCCGCTGGAACAGCCAGGCGCCGGCCTCCTCCACCCGCACCACCGCCCCGCGGTCCTCGAGCACCTCGAGGTTGGCGACCGTCTCGCTCATGGTGAGGAAGGCGTCGGTGGCGCTGGCCCGGGGGAAGAGGGCCTGGCAGAGCTCCCAGCCGCTGCGCGGCCGCCCCTCGAGCAGGGCCACCAGCCTGGCCTGGCGCTTCTCGTAGAAGGCGAGCAGCCCGTCGATGAGGGCCCGGTGGCCGGTGAAGCCGGGGCCGTGGCCGGGCATGACCAGCGAGACCTCCAGCGCCCGGGTCCGCTGCAGCGACTCGAGGTAGACGGCCAGGGGCCGGTGGACGGTCGCCCCCTCGGCGTCGAGCTCGATGATGGGGTTGGGCGAGACCTTCTCCAGCAGGTGGTCGGCCGGGATGAGCACGCCCGCCGCCGGCGACCAGAGGCAGATGAGCCCGGGGGTGTGGCCCGGCATCTCGATCACCTCGAAGCGCAGGCCGCGCCCCTCGACGACGGCGCCGGCCTGGATGGGCTGGACCTCGGGGACGCGCCGCGCCAGCCGCTGGGAGCCCTCGCCGGTGGCGGCCAGGGCCCGGAGCACCTCCAGCGGCACGCCCAGCCTCAGGAAGTGCCGGCCGTAGAGCGCCTGCTGGTCGCGCAGCCTGGGGCCGCGCTCGTCGATCTTCATCAGGTCGCGGGGGTGGGCGAAGACCGGCAGCGCGCCGCCGTGGCGCTCCTGGACCCAGCGCGCCGCGCCGTAGTGGTCCACGTGCCCGTGGCTCACCACGATGCGGCGCACCTCCTCGAAGCGGAAGCCGAGGCGGTCGAAGCCGGCCTGCAGCGCCGCCTCGGCCGGCGGGGATCCCAGCCCGGCGTCGAAGAGCGTGAGGCCGCCCCCGTCCGCCTCGATCAGGTAGACGTTGACCGGGCCACCCGCCGCCACGAAGGGGATGGGCACCGCCAGCCGGTGGACCCCGAGCCCGGCCAGCTCCGCCTCGGTCAACTGCGTGCCTTCACCTTGGCCACCAGCTCGGGCAGCACCTTGAAGAGGTCACCCACCAGGCCGTAGTCGGCGATCTGGAAGATGGGCGCCTCCGGGTCCTTGTTGATGGCCACGATCACCTTGGAGCCCTTCATGCCGGCCACGTGCTGGATGGCGCCGGAGATGCCGGCGGCCACGTAGAGGTCGGGGGCCACCACCTTGCCGGTCTGCCCCACCTGCCAGTCGTTGGGCACCCAGCCGGCGTCGACGGCGGCGCGGCTGGCGGCCACCGCGCCGGAGAGGGCGTCGGCCAGCGCCTCGAGCGGCTTGAAGTCGCCCTTGGTGCCGCGGCCGCCGGCCACCACCACCCGGGCCTCGGTCAGCTCGGGCCGCTCGCTCTTCACCTCCTGGAAGGAGACGTAGCGGGTCTTCAGGGCCGGGACGGCGACGGCCGCCGCCTTCACCTCGCCGGCGGCGCCGGCGGCCGCCGGCGCGTACTCGGTCGGACGGATGGTGAACGCCTTGACGGCGGTGGACAGCTCGACGTCGGCCAGCACGTTGCCGGCCCACATGGGCCGGCGGAAGAGGACGGCGGCGCCGTCGCCGGCGAAGGCGGTGACCTCGGTGGCCATGGCGGCCTCGAGGAGCGCGGCGGCGCGCGGCGTGAGGTCCTTGCCGTAGGCGGTGGCGGCGGCGCCCACGAAGCTGGCGCCGACGGCCCTGGCCAGCTCGGCGACCACCGGGGCGTGGGCCTCGGCCAGCGGCGCGGCCAGGGCGTCGTGGTCGGCGGCGTGGACGGTGGCGCCGTAGGCGGCCAGCGATCTGGCCGCCTCGCCGATCCCCTTCCCCAGCAGGACCACGTGGAGGGCGCCGCCGGTCCGCTGGACGAGCTGCTGGCCGGCGCCGAGGGCGTGGAGGGAGGCCCGGCGGACCTGCCCGTTGAAGGCTTCGGCGATGATGAGGACGTTGGACATGGTGGGCTCGAAGGTCAGACGACCTTCGCCTCCTCGTGGAGCTTCTTCCAGAGCTCTTCGACGTCGGCCACCTTCAGGCCGCCCTTGCGCGCCGGCGGCTCGGCCAGCTTGCGGATCACCACCCGGGGCGTCAGGTCGGCGCCCAGCGCGGCGGCCTGGAGCTCCTTCAGCTCCTTCTTCTTGGCCTTCATGATGCCGGGCAGCGAGGCGAAGCGCGGCTTGTTGAGCCGCAGGTCGCAGGTCACCACCGCCGGCAGCGAGACGTCGAGGGTCTCGACGCCGCCGTCGATCTCGCGCACCACCTCGAGCCGCTTGCCGTCGGCGGCCAGCTTGAGGCCCGGGACCTTCTTCTGCTCGGCCTCGGACTCCAGGCTCTCCTGCTTGGAGGCGAAGGTGGCCTGCGGCAGGCCGAGGCGCGCCGCCAGGTACTGGCCGGCCTGGTTCTGGTCGTCGTCGATCGACTGCTTGCCGAGCAGGACCAGGTCGGGCTTCTCCAGCTCGGCCACCTTGGCGAGCAGGCCCGAGACCACCATCGGGTCGAGCGGGCCGTCGTGGCGGACCAGCACGCCGCGGTCGGCCCCCATGGCGAGGGCGGCCCGGATCTCGGTGGCCGACTTCTCCCCGCCGATCGAGACCACCACCACCTCGCCGCCGTGGGCCTCCTTGAGCCGGAGCCCCTCCTCGACGGCGATCTCGTCGAACGGGTTCATCTTGTAGTTGACGCCGTCGGTGACGATGCCCGAACCATCGGGCTTGACTCGGATTTTGGACTCGGGGTCCTCGACGCGCTTCACCGTGACCAGGATCTTCAACGCCATGGGTGCGACCTCCTGATTCCAGAATCAGTCGGGGGAGTATGCCGATCTGGTGAAGGGTCTGCAACTGGAGACCGCCGCCACCCGGTGAATCCGCCCGGCCCCATATTCCCGGGTTTCGCTTCACCGGGGGCGATAAAACATCCCGAAGCACCCCCTCGCAACCTCGGTGGCCTGGGGGTTCCACCACTCACAAGGGAGCTTCCGCATGCGCAAACTCGCCCTCCTCGCTGGCCTCCTCGCCGCCACCACCGCCCTCGCCGTCGATCCCGGCATCGAGGGCATCAAGGGCTCCGGCGGCTACGGCGCCGCCGGCTGCGGCCTCGGCTCGATGGCCTTCAACAAGCAGCCGGGCATCTACCAGATCCTCGCCGCCACCACCAACAGCACCTTCGGGACGCAGACCTTCGGCATCACCTCCGGCACCTCGAACTGCGGCCCGAGCATGTTCGCCTCCGGCACCCGCAACTTCGTCGAGGCCAACCGCGAGGCGCTGGCCAAGGACATGAGCCGCGGCCAGGGCGAGACCATCGGCGCCCTCACCTGGATGGCGGGCTGCAGCGACTCGCACGCCGTCGGCGCGGCGCTCCAGCAGCGCTACTCCACCATCATCCCCAGCGAGAAGGCCTCCTCCCAGGAGATCGCCGACAAGCTGGTCGAGACCCTCAAGGCCGACAAGTCGCTCGGCTGCCAGATCTAGCCCGCCGTCCCCGCGCACCACTCGCGCTGCCACCGGAGGGGAGTCCTCGCACGGGGGCTCCCCTTTCGTTTACCCTTCGTCGGCACCGTGCTCGTCCCCGCCCTGCTCGCGCTGGCCCTCGCGGCCGATCCGGCCCCGGCCGCGACCCCGCCCGCCGCGCCGGAGCTGGCCGCCCTGGTGGACCGGGCCGAGGCCCTCGAGCTGGCCAAGGACCCCGGCTGGCTCCGGCTCGGCCACTGGCGGCCGCGCTGGCGGCCGGGGGTGAAGGGGGATCCCGACGGCCCGGGCTTCTACCTCGCCCCCGACGGCAAGACCGACCCGGCCGCCGAGCTTCGTGCCACGCTGGCCGGCCTGCTGGCCCCGGCGGTGGGCGGCGCGGACGAGCTCGCCGATCCCTTCTGCCGCTTCCCGGCCCGCCTCTTCTACCTGGCCGATCGGCTCGGCTTCGATCCGGCCGCGCTGCCGCCGCGCTCCTGCCCGCGGCAGCAGGCCTTCTTCGAGCGGGTCCAGGCGAGGAGCGTGACCGTGGTCTTCTCCAGCGCCTACCTCAACAACCCGGCCAGCTCCTTCGGCCACACCTTCCTCAGGCTCAACAAGACCGAGACGCCGCTCCCCGGCAAGACCTTCGAGCTGCTCGACTACGGCGTCAACTACGCGGCAGAGGTGTCGACCGAGAACGCCCTGGTCTACGGCGTCAAGGGGCTGCTCGGGCTCTTCCACGGGAGCTTCAGTCACTACCCGTACTACTACAAGGTGCGCGAGTACTCCGACAGCGAGTCGCGCGACCTCTGGGAGTACGACCTGGCGCTGACGCCGCGCGAGGTGGCCATGCTGGTGGCCCACCTCTGGGAGCTGGGCGGCACCTGGATGGACTACTGGTACCTCGACGAGAACTGCAGCTACCACCTGCTGGGGGCGCTGGAGGCGGCGGCGCCCCGGCTCCGGCTCATCGAGCCCTTCGCCTTCTGGCCGCTGGTGGTGCCGGCCGACACCGTCAAGGTGCTCTTCCAGAACCCGGGGCTGGTCCGAGCCGTCCACTACCGCCCCGCCATCCGGACCCAGTTCGAGGCCCGGGCCCGCGGCCTCGACGCCGCGCAGGCCGCGGCCGTCGAGGCGCTCATGCTCGACCCCGACGCGCCGCTGCCGGCCGGGGCGCCGGCCGCGCAGGCCAGCGGTCCTCGACGCCGCGCTCGACCTGCTCGACATGCGCCACGCCAGGGCGCTGATCTACGAGACCGACCTCTCGCTGGCCGGGGCCCGGCAGGCGCTGCTGACCCGGCGGGCCGCCATCCCGGTCCAGTCCGCGGCGCTCGACATCGCCGCGCCCGAGCTGAGCCGCCCGGAGGTGGGACACGGCTCGCTCCGCCTCGGCCTGGGCGGCGGCCTGCTGGAGCGGCCCGGCGAGGCGCGGACCGGCTTCGCCAGCCTCGACTTCCGGCTCTGCCTGAACGACCTCCTCGACCCGCCCGACGGCTACCCGGCCGAGGCCCAGATCGAGTTCCTCCCCACCCGCCTCCGCTACGACGGCGCCAGGGAGCGGGTCGAGCTGGACCAGAGCCTCTTCGTCAGCATCGTCTCGCTGGCCCCCTGGACCCGCTTCGACCAGCGCACCTCCTGGCACCTCAAGCTGGGGGCCGAGGCGGTGCGCGACTCCGGCTGCCCGTCCTGCGTGGCCTTCGTGGCAGCCGGCGGCGCCGGCCTGGCCGGGGCGGGCTTCGGCGGCGCGCTCCACGCCGCCCTCTTCGCCGACGGCTCGGTGGAGGCGGCGCCCGACCTGCGCGGGATCGGGGGCAGCGGCCTTCGGCTCGGGGTCGGCCCCACCGGGCTGCTCCGGCTGCGCGCCGGCTCGCGGGCCGGGCTGCTCGTCGGCGGCAACTGGACCTGGCTCCCCGGCACGCCCACCGGCGAGACCTGGACCCTCTCGGCGGCCGGTCGGCTCCACCTCGGGCGCGCGGCCTCGCTGGCGCTGGAGTACCGCCGCCGGCCGAGCGAGCAGGCGCTCGGCCTGGTCCTCTACCTCTTCGCCTCGCCGTAGCGCCTCGCCGGCTCCTCGCCGAGGAGCACCCGCAGCGCCCCCTCGGCCAGGGCCCTGAGCTCGTCCTCCCCCGGCCACACCACCACCGGCGCCACGAAGGCGACCCGGGCGCGGATGGGCTCGACGATCTCCGGGAGGTGGGCCAGGCCGCCGGTGAGCAGCACCGCGTCGACCCGCCCCTCCAGCACCGCCGCCAGGGCCCCGACGCTCTTCCCCACCTGGTAGGCCATGGCCTCGACGAGCAGCGCCGCCCGGGCGTCGCCGCCGGCCGCGGCGCGGAGCGCCTCGCGCACGTCGCGGGTCCCGAGGTGGGCGTAGAGCCCGCCGTCGCCGAAGAGCCGGCGCCTCAGCCCGGCCAGGGAGGCGCCGGGGGCGAAGCAGAGCTCGAGCAGCGCGGTGGCCGGAATGGCCCCGGCCCGATCGCCGCTCATCGGCCCCTCGTCCTGCGGGTTGACCACGTCGACCATCCGGCCCTGGCGCAGCGCCGCCAGCGAGATGCCGGTGCCGAGGTGGGCCACCACCAGCCGCAGCGCCGCCAGCGGCCTCCCCTGAGATTCGGCGTGGCGCCTCGCCACCGCCCGGATGTTGAGGGCGTGGGTGAAGCTGCGCCGCTCCACGCCGGCCAGGCCGGTGACGCGGGCCACCGGCTCGAGCTCGTCCACCGCCACCGGGTCGACCACGAAGGCCGGGGCGCCGTGGGCGTCGGCCACGGCGCGGGCCAGCGGCGCGCCCAGGTTGGAGGCGTGCTCGCCCCGCTCGGCCCGCTGGAGGTCGGCCAGCATGGCCGCGTCCACCTCGAAGGTGCCGGCCGGGACCGGCGGCAGCAGCCCCCCGCGCCCCACCACGGCGCCCAGCGCGCCCCGCCCCACCCCGGCCTCGGCCAGGAAGGCCTCCACCGCCACCCGCCGCTCCGGGAGCTCGTCCCAGGTCCGCGCCGAGGGGCGGGCCAGCAGCGCCGGGTGCTCGAGCCGGGCCTCCCGCTCGCAGGCGGTCCCCCGGTAGAGGGCCAGCTTGGTGGTGCCGGCGCCGGGGTTGATGGCGAGGATGAGCGGCGGGCCGGTCACGGCGGGTCCCCCGCCGCCAGCACCCCCAGCGCGATGGAGAGCAGCTTGTCCTCGGCCCGCTCGGCCCGGCTGGGGATGAGCACGGGCGCCAGGGCGCCGACGATGACGTGGGCCACGTGGGCGTGGGCCAGGTAGGTGAAGGCCTTGCCGAGGGCGTTGCCGGTCTCGATGGTGGGGGCCAGCAGCACGTCGGCCCGCCCCGCCACCGGGTGGGTGATCCCCTTCAGCGCGGCGGCCTCGGGCGAGAGGGCGTTGTCGAGCGCCAGCGGCGGGGAGACCTCGCACCCGGAGAGCTCGCCGCGCGCGTTCAGGTCGGCCAGCGCCGCCGCCTCCTGGGTGTGGGGCATGGCGGCCGAGACCGTCTCGGAGGCGCACAGGCAGGCGATGCGGGGGCGGGCGTGGCCGAGCCGGCGGAAGAGGGCGGCGGCGTTCTCGATGATGGCCCGCTTCTGGTCCAGGGTCGGCGCCACGTTGATGCCGCCGTCGGTGACCCCGAGGAGGCGCCGCTCCCGGGAGAGCGGGTGGTCGGCCACCAGCACGTCGGAGAGGAGCTGGCCGGTGCGCAGCCCGTCGGCGCGGTCGAGCACGGCGCGCAGCAGGTCGCCGGTGGAGAGCCGCCCCTTCATGAGGATGGCGGCCTCGCCGCCCCGCACCATGGCCACGGCCCGCCGGGCGGCGTCGAGGTCGTCGGAGGCGGGGCGGATGTCGAAGAGGCCCGGGTCCTCCCCCATGGCGGTGAGCTCGGCGCCGAGGGCGGCGCGGTGGCCCACCAGGCTCACCTCGGCCAGCCGTTGCCGGCGCGCCAGCACCACCGCCTGCAGCGCGGTCTCGCTCTCGGCGGCGGCCACCACCAGCCGGCGCGGGCCCCGGGCGCAGGCCTCGGCGAGCAGGCGGTCGAGCGTGGTGATGGGCTTCATCGTCGCCCTTGTCTAAGATGTCGGCCTTTGACGGCGAGACGGCGGTCGGCCCCGGTTCTACCCCGGACCGGGGCCGCCAGCCACGAACGAGGCGGCCCGCCACGAGCGCGCCGCGGGGAGCACCTGCGCGATGGAGCGACGTCTTCTTTCCGGTGACGAGGCGGTGGCGGCCGCGGCCTTCGACTGCGGTGTCCACCTCGGCACCGGCTACCCGGGCACCCCCTCGACCGAGATCCTCGAGGCCTTCGACGCGCTGGGGGGACCGGCCCAGTGGGCCCCCAACGAGAAGGTGGCGCTGGAGGTGGGGCTGGGGGCGGCCTACGGCGGCGCCCGCGCCCTGGTCACCATGAAGCACGTGGGGCTGAACGTCGCCGCCGATCCGCTCTTCACCGCCGCCTACACCGGCGTCAGCGGCGGCCTGGTGGTGGTCTCGGCCGACGACCCGGGCATGTCCTCCTCCCAGAACGAGCAGGACAGCCGCCGCTACGCGGTGGCGGCCAGCCTCCCCTGCCTCGAGCCCTCGGACTCGCAGGAGGCCTACGACCTGGCCCGCACCGCCTTCGCGCTCTCCGAGCGCTGGCGGCTGCCGGTGCTGCTGCGCATGACCACCCGGGTCTGCCACTCGAAGTCGATCGTGGTCCGGGCGCCGCCCGAGACCCCCCGCCCCCCGGCCTTCGTCCGCGACATCCCCGGCCGCGTCATGATCCCGGCCTACGCGCGCCCCGCCCACGCCCGGCTGGTCCAGAAGCTGGAGGAGCTGGCCGCCTGGGCCGAGTCGTCCGGGCTGGACGTGCTCCACGCCGGCTCCCCGGCGCTGGGGATCATCGCCAACGGCATCTCGGCGAGGCACGCCCGCGAGGCGGCCCCCGAGGCCTCGCTCCTCGAGCTCAAGATGGTCCACCCGCTGCCGCTCGGCCGGCTGCGCGCCTTCGCGGCCAGCGTGAAGCGCTGCGTGGTGGTGGAGGAGGGCGACCCGGTCATCGCCGAGGCCTGCCGCGCCGCCGGCATCCAGGTCGAGGACAAGCCGGCGCTCTTCCGGCAGGGTGAGCTCTCGGTGGAGCGGGTGCGGCGCCTGCTCAGCCACGACACCTCGCCCGAGCCGATCCCGCCGCGCGGCAAGCCCCCGCAGCTCTGCGAGGCCTGCCCCTACCACCCGGTCTACTCGGTGCTGCGGAAGCTCGACTGCATCGTGGCCGGCGACATCGGCTGCTACACGCTGGGGGTGCTGCCCCCCTACCAGGGCATGGACACCTGCGTGGCCATGGGCGCCTCGCTGGGCGTCGGCCTCGGGCTGCGCCACGTGCTCCCCGCCGCCGACGCCAGGCGCGTGGTCTCGCTCATCGGCGACTCCACCTTCATCCACTCCGGCATCAACGGGCTGGTGGAGATGGTCTACAACCCGCCGCCCGAGGGGCACGTGCTGCTGGTGCTCGACAACGGCACCACCGCCATGACCGGCCAGCAGGAGCACCCCGGCACCGGCCGGCGGCTCGACCACGAGGCCACCGGGAAGGTGTCGATCGAGGGGCTGGCGCGGGCGCTGGGGGTGAAGAACGTCGACGTCATCGACCCGGTGGCCGACCCGGGCGGCTTCGAGCGGCTGCTGGTCGACCGGCTGGGCCGGAAGGAGCTCTCGGTGATCGTGACCCGTCGGCCCTGCATCCTGGCCGCCGCCGACATCCGCGGCTGGGACAAGGCCAACGCCCTCAAGCAGGCCCCCGGCTGCGCCGGCTGCGCGGAGGGGGCGTGAGCGCGGCGGGCAAGGTGACCAACGTGGTGGTGGCGGGGCTGGGCGGGCAGGGGGCCATCAAGGCCTCCGACATCCTCGCCGACGCCGCCTTCCGGGCCGGGCTCGACGTGAAGAAGGCCGAGATCCACGGCATGAGCCAGCGCGGCGGCTCGGTGAGCAGCGACGTCCGCTTCGGGGCCCACGTCCAGTCGCCCATGATCTCGCGCGGCGAGGCCGACTTCCTGCTGGTGCTGGCGCCGTCGGAGGTGGAGGTGGCGCGCCCCATGCTGCGGCCGGGCGGCCTGCTCATCCCGCCCGACGCCGTCGACGAGGCCCGGCTGGCCAACAAGCGGACCCTCAACGTGGCGCTGCTCGGGGTGCTGTCCGCCCGGCTCGACATCGACGCGGCCCACTGGCTGGCCGCCCTGCACGCCGCCCTGCCCGAGCGGCTGCACGAGGTGAACGAACGGGCCTTCCAGCTGGGCCGGGAGAGCGCACCATGACCAGCCGCTTCGACGACGCCACCGGCGGGTTCCACCCCGCCAGCGCCCCCGACTTCCTGCCGCGGGCCCAGCTCGAGGCCCTCCAGCTGGGGCGGCTGCAGGCGGTGGTCCGGCGGGCCTACGAGCGGGTGCCGCTCTTCCGCGACCGGATGGTGGAGCGCGGCCTGGCCCCGGACCACGTCCGCACCCTGGCCGATCTCGCCCGCCTCCCCTTCACGGTGAAGGCCGACCTGCGCGACACCTACCCCTTCGGCCTCTTCGCCTCGCCCATGGAGGAGGTGGTCCGCCTCCACGCCTCGTCGGGGACCACCGGCAAGCCCATCGTGGTGGCCTACACCGAGGCCGACCTGCGGGTCTGGACCAGCGTGATGGTCCGCTCCTTCGCCGCCTGCGGCGTGCACGCCGGCGACGTGGTGCAGAACGCCTACGGCTACGGCCTCTTCACCGGCGGGCTGGGGGCGCACTACGGCGCCGAGGCGCTGGGGGCCACCGTCATCCCCATCTCCGGGGGCAACACCGAGCGGCAGCTGATGGTGCTGCAGGACTTCGGCGTCACCGCCATCTGCTGCACCCCCTCCTACATGGTCCACCTCATCGAGCGGGCCAAGGAGGCCAGGATCTCCTTCGGCCGGCTCAAGGTCGGGATCTTCGGCGCCGAGCCCTGGAGCGAGGAGATGCGCCGCCACATCATGGCGGAGTCCGGCATCCGCGCCCACGACATCTACGGCCTCTCCGAGATCATCGGGCCCGGCGTGGGCATCGAGTGCTCCCAGCTCGACGGGCTGCACCTCTTCGAGGACCACTTCTACCCGGAGATCATCGACCCCGAGTCGGGGGCGGTGCTCCCCGACGGCGCCGAGGGCGAGCTGGTGCTGACCACGCTCTCCAAGCAGGCCATGCCCATGATCCGCTACCGGACCCGCGACCTCACCGCCATCAGCATCGGCGCCTGCCGCTGCGGCCGGACGCTGCGGCGCATCCGGCGCATCGGCCGCCGCTCCGACGACATGTTCATCATCCGCGGCATCAACGTCTTCCCCTCGCAGGTGGAGGCGGCGCTGCTGGCGGTGGAGGGGACGCTGCCGCACTACCAGATCGTCCTGACCCGCGAGAAGGGGCTCGACGAGATGGAGGTGCAGGTCGAGGTGACCGCCGCCTTCTTCTCCGACGAGGTGAAGGGGCTGGAGCGGCTGCAGGCGCAGCTGGCCGACGCCATCGAGCACACCGTGGGCCTGCGCGTGAAGCTGACGCTGGTCGCCCCGCGCACGCTGGCGCGGAGCGAGGGCAAGGCCAGGCGGGTCGTCGACCAGCGCCGCATCTGAGCACCCGAGGAGCCACCGTGATGATCCGCCAGCTTTCCATCTTCCTGGAGAACCGCCCCGGCCAGCTGCTGGTCCCCTGCCGGCTGCTCGGCGACGCCGGCATCGACATCCTCGACCTGTCGCTGGCCGACACCGAGCGCTTCGGCATCCTCCGGCTCATCGTCGAGGACTGGCAGCGGGCCCAGGCGGTGCTGGAGGCGGCCGGGCAGGTGGTGAAGGTGACCGAGCTGCTGGCGCTGGAGGTGCCCGACCAGCCGGGGGGCTGGCCCGCGTGCTCGAGGTCTTCGGGCAGGCCGGCCTGGCCGTCGAGTACCTCTACACCTTCACGGTCCGCACCCGGGGCCAGAGCGCCGTGCTGCTGGCGCGGGTCGAGGAGCCCGCCGCCGCCGCCCTCCGGCTCGAGTCGCACGGGGTCCGGCTGGTCCCGGCCGACGAGCTGCTGGCGCGGGCGCGGCGGTAGCGACCGGCGCCCCGGCGGGCGATGATGCCGGGATGCTCTTCACGCCCCTCGCCCTCCGCAGCGTCGCGCTCCGCAACCGCATCGGCGTCTCCCCCATGTGCCAGTACTCGGCCGTCGAGGGCCGGGCCGGCGACTGGCACCTCGTCCACTACGGCGCCTTCGCCGCCGGCGGGGCGGGGCTGGTCATCGTCGAGGCCTCGGCGGTCGAGGCGCGCGGGCGGATCTCGCCCTTCGACCTCGGGCTCTGGGACGACGGGCAGGTGGAGCCGCTGGCCCGGGTGGCGCGGTTCGTGGAGGCGCAGGGGGCGGTGCCGGCGGTGCAGCTGGCGCACGCCGGGCGCAAGGCCTCGGTGCGGCCGCCGTGGGAGCAGGGCGGCGCGCCGCTGGCCGGCGAGGGGGGCTGGGGGGTGGTGGGGCCGAGCGCGCTGGCCTTCGCCGACGGCCACCCGCTGCCGGCGGCGCTCGACGAGGCCGGGCTGCGCGGGGTGGTGGCCGCCTTCGCCGCGGCGGCCCGGCGGGCGGTGGCGGCGGGGTTCCGGGCCGTGGAGGTGCACGCCGCGCACGGCTACCTGCTGCACCAGTTCCTCTCGCCGCTCTCCAACCGCCGGACCGACGGCTACGGCGGCGACTTCGCCGGGCGGACCCGGCTGGCCCGCGAGGTGGTGGCCGCGGTCCGGGCGGCGGTCCCCGACGGCATGCCGGTGCTGGTGAGGGTCTCGGCCACCGACTGGGTCGAGGGCGGCTGGACGCCGGACGAGACGGTGGAGCTGGCCCGGGGGCTGCGGGGGCTGGGCGTGGATCTCGTGGACTGCTCCTCCGGGGGGCTGGTGCCCTCCGCCCGGGTGCCGGCGGCGCCCGGCTACCAGGTGCCGTTCGCCGAGCGGGTCCGGCGCGAGGCCGCCGTGGCCAGCGCGGCGGTGGGGCTCATCACCTCGCCGGAACAGGCGGAAGCGATCGTTGACGGGGGGCGGGCCGACCTCGTCCTCATGGCGCGCGAGCTGCTCCGCGACCCGCACTTCCCCCTGCGGGCGGCAGTGGCGCTGAAGGCCGAGGGGCCGTGGCCGCGGCAGTACCTGCGGGCCCGGCCCTGAAACTGCGACACCATGTCACCGAATCGTGACCCGGGCGGGGTTGCGCCGATCAACCCTCGGGATCATATTCGGAGGGGCTGGCGTTTCGTGGGCGTGGCGGGCGGGTCGGGGCGGGCGCCGGCAGGAGGCGACCCCATGACGACCGCGCAGCTGTACCAGCTCTACTGTCAGTCTTACGGCGAGTTCTACCGCGAGCACGGCGGCGTGCTGCTCGGCTCCCGGCGCTCGCTCTCCGGCGTCGAGGCGGTGGTGATGGAGTTCGCCGCCGAGGACGCCGCCAACGGCACCCCGCTCCGATCGCCCGGGCAGTTCGAGGCCTGCGTCGCGGCCGGGATCGAGGCGCTCCTGCCGCTCGGGCTGAGGCAGGGGGCGGCGTAGCCGGGACCAGCCGGTTCCGGCCCGGCGCCCCGGGGCGGGCGCCGGCCAGCCGGCCTCACCAGCGGGCGTTCCGCTCCAGGAGCGAGTAGGCCGCGTCGCCGTCGATGGGCGGCGAGAAGTAGTACCCCTGGGCGGCGTTGCAGCCGAGCTCGCGCAGGAAGCGGAACTGCTCGGCGGTCTCGACCCCCTCGGCCACCACCGGCTTCCCCATGTCCCGCGCCACCGCCATGATGGTGCGCACCAGCTCGGGCGCCTCGCCGCGCGGGGCCCCGCCGGAGAAGAGCGAGCGGTCGATCTTGACCGAGTCGCACTCGAACTGGTGGAGCGAGCGGATCGACGAGGAGCCGGACCCGAAGTCGTCCATCAGCAGCTTCACGCCGTGGCTGTGGAGCTGGGCCAGCCGGCGTGGCGAGTCCTCCGACTGGCGCAGGACGCTCTCGGAGAGCTCCAGGGCCAGGTCGGCCGGCTCCATGTGGGCCTTCTTGACCACCTCGTCGATGTTCTCGATCAGGTCGGCCTGCAGCAGCTGCTTGGAGGAGAGGTTGACGTGCAGCATGAGGCGGCTGGCCGAGGCGGCCTGGCGGCAGCGCGCCAGGTCGCGCCCCGCCTGCTGCAGCACCCAGCGGCCGATGGGCACGATCAGGCCGGTCTCCTCGGCGAAGGGGACGAACTGGTCGGGGGCCATCAGGCCGCGCTTCGGGTGGGCCCAGCGGACCAGCGCCTCCAGCCCCTGGATGCGCCCCGAGGCCACGTCCACCACCGGCAGGTACTGGAGGCGGAACTCCTGCCGCTGCAGGGCGTGCCGGAGGTCGGTCTCCAGGTCGAGCAGCTGGGGCGAGCGCTCGCGCAGGTCCCCGTCGAAGACCACGCAGCGGGCCCGCCCCAGGGCCTTGGCCCGGTACATGGCGGTGTCGGCGTCGAGCAGCAGGTCCTCGGGCCGGCCGTAGGCCGGGGAGTAGATGGCGATGCCGATGCTGACCGTGGAGAAGACCTCGTGGGAGGCGATCTGGAAGGGGAGCGCGGTGGCCTGGCGGATGCGCTCCGCCACGGCCTCGGCGTCCACCACGCCCTTGACGTCATCGACCAGGATGGTGAACTCGTCGCCGCCCATGCGGGCCAGGGCGTCCCCCTCGCGCAGGCAGGTCTGCAGCCGCCGCGTGGTCTGCACCAGCAGGTCGTCGCCAGCGGCGTGCCCCAGGCCGTCGTTGACCGACTTGAAGTGGTCGAGGTCGAGGAAGAGGACGGCGAAGGCGTAGCCCTCGCGGCGCCGGGCCCGGGCGAAGGACCGCTTCATCAGGTCCAGGAACATGGCGCGGTTGGGCAGCCGGGTGAGCGGGTCGTGGAGGGCGTCGTGCACCACCCGCTCGGCGGCGGCCCGCCGCTCGGTGACGTCCATCATCGCGCCGCACAGCCGGACGGCCTTGCCGCTGGCGTCCCGCACCGCACCGGCCCGGGCCAGCACCCAGCGCCAGCTGCCGTCCTCGTGGCGGAGGCGGTGCTCGCTCTCGAAGCGCGGCGACCCGCCGTCCAGGTGGGTGCGCAGCGTCGTCTGCACCGCCTCGCGGTCGGAGGCGTGGATGCGCTCCAGCCAGTCGCTGGCCTTGCCGGTGGACTTCTCCAGCCCCACCAGCTCCAGCCAGGTGTTGGAGAGCCAGAGCCGGTCGGTGCGCAGGTCCCAGTCGAAGAGGCCGTCGCCGATCCCCTGCCAGGCCACCGCGTAGCGATCGTCGGAGGCGAAGGGCTCCCGCACCAGCACGGCGGCCCCCAGCGGGTGCCCGTCCCGGCCCGGCAGCGGCACCACCGTCCACTCGTCCAGGCGGGCCTCGCCGGAGCGGGTCGCCGCCACCCGCAGCGACTGGTCCACCTCGCCGCGCTCGAGCAGCCCCTGCAGCTCGCGCTGCACCGCGGCCCGGTCCACCTCGGGGAAGAGCAGCTCGTCCAGCTTGCGCCCCACCGCCTCCTTCTCGCCGTGGCCGAACTGCCGCTCGGCGGCGGCGTTCCAGGCCAGCACCTGCAGCTGCTGGTCGCAGATGAGGGCGGCGAAGGGGGCCCGCTCGAACAGCTGGCGGCGCAGGCGGGCCATGGGCGCCCCCTGGACCCGCTTCGGGGGCGGCTCGGCCTCGGCGCTGCGGCCCGCCAGGGTGGTCAGCAGGCTGAGGGCGTTCTGCAGCGCCGAGCGGTCCTGGTCGGCCCGCCGGTAGTCGGCCTCGATCTCGCGCCACAGCTGGCGCAGCGCCGGGCGCGCCGCCTCGCTGGCGTCGAGGTGGGTGGCGAGCCGGCGGCGGAGGCGCGGGTGCACGTCAGCCCCGCGCGACCGGCCGTGGGCTCGGCCCCGGCCTGGCGATGAGGAAGCCCTGCACGAAGTCGGCGCCGCGCTGGCGCGCCCACTCCAGCTCCTGCGTCCGCTCCACGCCCTCGACGATGGTCTTGATGCCGAGCCCGTGGCCGATCTCCAGCAGCTTGCTGGCGATGAGGTCCTTGACCCGGTCCTGGTGCACGTCCTTGATGAGCTCGCGGTCGAGCTTGATGAAGTCCGGGCGCAGCCGGTGGACCAGGTTGAGGGTGGACCAGCCGGCGCCCAGGTCGTCGAGCGCCACCCGGAAGCCGTCGCGCCGGTAGCAGTCGAGCACGTGCTTGAGGTGCTCGACGTCCTCGATCCGGTCGGCCTCGATGACCTCGAAGACGAAGCGCTGCGGCGCCATCCCGGCGGCGGAGATGGCCGCCACGGTGGCCTCGAGGGCGCTCTCGGCGTCGTCCATCATGGCCGGCGAGAAGTTGATGAAGACGGTCACGTCGGCGGCCAGGTGGGCGGACTCGCGGATGGCGCAGCAGCAGGCGGCCAGGTCGAGCTGCTGGAAGAGCCCGGCCTCCCGCGCCCCCTGCAGGATGGCGAGCGGCTCGAGCGGCCGGCCGTCCCGCCCGCGGCCGCGCAGCAGCGCCTCGTGGGCGAAGACGCGCGAGGTGTCGCCGGCGTGGACGATGGGGTGGAAGTGGCTGGTGATCCCGCCCGACTGGAACTGGGTCAGCAGCCAGCCGGTCTGGGCCGCCACGTGCAGCTCGTGCAGCGAGGCGATGCGCCCGAAGTCGTCGAGCGAGGGCTGCTCGCCGCCGGCGACGAAGAGCGCGCGGGTCCGGCGCGCCTCGGCCTCGCCGAGGCCGGCCCCGAGCAGGAGGATGCAGCCCTCCAGCTCGCCCGGCCCGAGCCTGGCCTGGAGGCAGGAGCCGGACGGCGCGGCCGGGTTGCCCATCTCGCGCAGCATCTCGGCGGCGCGGGCGCGCGCCGACACGGCGGGGAGCCAGAGGAACAGGGTGCCGGCCGTGCCGGGCGAGGTGGCCGGCGCCGCAGAGGTCGTGACGTGAACGGCTTGGCGCCTGCCCAGTGATATCACCGGTGGACAGGGTATCGATGTGTGCCGGAGACCGCAACGAACCCACCGGGCTGCGCCGCCGTTTGCCGTCCCGTGAACGGGGGACCGGCGCGCCGAGGCCCCCCGGGCGGGCGTCGCCAGAATCGACCGGACCCCGGCCTCGACCGGCGGTGTCTTCACGGCGGGTCCGGCCGGCGCGGCCCGGCACCGGGCCCGGGCCCGGCTACTTCGGGACCGCCGCGGCGGCCGCCTCGGCCGCGGCCCTCAGGTCGGGCTGGTACTGGGTCGTGTCGAACACCACGAAGCCGACGAAGAGGACCACGAAGAAGAGCGCGCCGACGAAGACCACCGCCTGGAAGCGGCTCTCGTACCTGAGGTGCATGAAGAACATGGCCACCAGCGAGGCCTTCAGGCCGGCGATGGCCAGCGCCAGCACGATGTTGAAGGCGCCCAGGTCCAGGCGCGAGGAGGCCACCGTGACGGCGGTGAGCGCCAGCAGGGCCCCGGCGGTGCCGAGCAGCACCGAGGCCGGGAGGACGTGGGGCGCGGCCTCGGCGGCCGGCGCGGCGTGGGGAGCGGGGTGGTCCATGGCCGGCCTCGTCAGATCAGGTAGAAGAGCGGGAAGAGGAAGATCCAGATCATGTCGACGAGGTGCCAGTAGAGGGCCACCGCGTCGACCGGGACGTAGTAGCCGGGCGAGAAGTCGCCGCGCCCGGCCCGCCGGATGAGCCACAGGTACAGCCCCATGCCGATGAGCACGTGGATGCCGTGCAGGCCGGTCATGAGGAAGTAGATGCTGAAGAAGGTGCCGAGGTGGGCCGGGACCGGCGCCGCCCGCAGCGCCGCCGGCAGCGAGGCCAGCACCTCCTCGCTGGGGTGGTAGGCGGCCCCCCAGAAGATGCCGTTGTGGAGCTTGTGGCTGTACTCGAAGTACTTCACCACCAGGAAGACGCTGGCCAGCAGCAGGGTGGCCAGCAGCATGAGCCGCAGCTCGCCCCGGCGTCCCAGCTGGGCGCTGCGCACCGCCCAGGCGGCGGTGAGGCTGCTGCCGATGAGCACCAGGGTGTTGAGGCCGCCCATGCGCCAGTCGAGGAAGTGGTGGGCGTAGTGGAACAGCTCGGGGTGGTTGGCCCGGAAGACGGCGTAGGCCACGAAGAGCCCGCCGAAGAAGAGCAGCTCGCTGGCCAGGAAGAGCCACAGCCCCAGCTTGCTGGTGTCGAGCTGCTCCCCCATGGTGCGGAAGTGGCCGGCCAGGAAGGGGGAGGCGGTGCCCGCCCCGGGCTGCGGCGTCGCGGTGCCGCTCATGGCGCCACCTCCCCGCCGCCGGCGCGCACCCAGCCGGCCTCCTCGGAGACCTGGCGCAGCCCGGTGAAGTCGTAGGGCGAGACCCCGCGCGGCGGCACGTCGAAGTTGTGGTGGGTGGGGGGCGAGGCGGCCGCCGACCACTCCAGCGAGGCGGCGCCCCAGGGGTTGGCCGGGGCCCGCTTGCCGGCGCGCCCCAGCGAGGCCAGCAGGCCGTAGAGGGCGATGACCAGGCCGGCGGTGAGCACGAAGGCCCCCACCGTGGAGACCCGGTTCTGGGTGACGAACTCTGCGGCGTAGGTGGCGTAGCGGCGGGGCATGCCGGCCACGCCCACGATGAACTGGGGGATGAAGGTCAGGTTGAAGCCGAGGAAGACCAGGGCCGCCGACGCCGCGCCCAGCCGCTCGTCGTACATGCGGCCGGTCATCTTGGGCCACCAGTAGTGCACCCCGGCCAGGAAGGCGATCATCACCGCCCCCACCATGACGAAGTGGAAGTGGGCCACCACGAAGTAGGTGTCGTGGAGGGGGATGTCGGTGGCCAGCGCGCCCAGGAAGAGGCCGGTCAGGCCGCCCACGCCGAAGATGGCGAAGAAGCTGAGCACGTAGAGCATGGGGGTCTTGAGGATGATGACGCCCTTGTACATGGTGGCCAGCCAGTTGAAGGTCTTGATGGCCGAGGGGATGGCCACCAGCATGGTCAGGAAGCTGAAGGCGATGTTGGCCCAGCGGGACTGGCCGCTCACGAACATGTGGTGGCCCCAGACCAGGAAGCCGATGACGGCGATGGCCAGCGAGCTCATGGCGATGAAGCGGTAGCCGAAGATGGGCTTGCGGCTGAAGACCGAGACCACCTCGCTGACGATCCCCATGGCCGGCAGGATCATGATGTAGACGGCCGGGTGCGAGTAGAACCAGAAGAAGTGCTGGAAGAGCACCGGATCGCCGCCGTACTCGGGCATGAAGATGCCGAGGTGGAAGAGCCGCTCCATGAAGCCCAGCGCCACGGTGATGCCCAGCACCGGGGTGGCCAGGATCTGGATGATGGCGGTGGCGTAGAGCGCCCACAGGAAGAGGGGCAGGTCGAACCACCCCATGTCCGGCGGCCGCAGCTTGTGGATGGTGGCGATGAAGTTGACGCCGGTGAGGATGGAGCTGAACCCGGCCAGGAAGACGCCCAGCAGGGCGACGAGCAGGCCCAGGCCGCGGGCCCCCTCCAGGCTGTAGGGCGGGTAGAGGGTCCAGCCGGTGTCCAGGCCCCCCACCACCAGCGTCACCACGAAGAGCACCGCGCCGGCCAGGTACAGGTAGAAGCTGAGCAGGTTCACCCGCGGGAAGGCGACGTCCTTGGCTCCCACCTGCAGCGGCAGCACGAAGTTGCCGAGCGCCGAGGGGATGCCGGGGATGACGAAGAGGAAGACCATCACCGCGCCGTGCAGGGTGAAGAGCTTGTTGTAGGTGTCGTTGGAGACCAGCCCGCCGCTCGGGTTCCACAGGTGGAGCCGCAGCGCCAGGGCGAAGACGCCGCCCAGGATCAGCGTGCCCACGATGACCCCCAGGTACATCACGCCGATGCGCTTGTGGTCGACGGTGAGCAGCCAGGAGCGCAGCCCGCGCTCGTGGGTCAGGTAGCTGTCGCCACCCGCCCCGGCTCCGTGTGCGGCCGCGCTCATGGCTTCTCCTTCAGGCTCTGCAGGTAGGCGATGACCGCCAGCATCTCCTGCTCCTCGAGCGGCATGGGCGGCATCATGTCCTCGTAGCCGGCCACGATCTTCCTGGCCGGCGTCACGATCGACTCGCGCACGTAGTTCTCGTCGACGGTGGCGGTGCCGCCGCCCACCAGCTTCTCGGTCTTGCCCCACAGCCCCTTGACGGTGGGGCCGACCCCGGCCGAGCCGTCGTCGCTGTGGCAGGCGCTGCAGCCCTTCTCGTCGAAGAGCTTGCGCCCCTGCTCGGCCAGGGAGAGCGTGGGGGAGCGCCCCTCGGCGGCCCAGGCGTCGTAGGAGGCCTGGTCCGGGTGGATCACCACGTCGGCCATCATCTGCGAGTGGTTGGTCCCGCAGTACTCGGCGCAGAGGATGGGGAAGGTGCCGGCCATGATGGGGGTGAAGTTCATCCGCGTGTAGCGGCCGGGCACCGCGTCCTGCTTGAGCCGGAACTGCGGCACGTAGAGCGAGTGCACCACGTCGGCCGAGGCCAGCACCAGCTCGACCGGCTGGCCCACCACCAGGTGCAGGTCCTTGGCCCCCTTGCCGTTGGGGTGGTCGAACCACCAGGACCACTTGCGGGCCATCACCTTGACCTGCGCCGGCGCCGGGCCGGGCGGGGTCCCGGTCATGTCCAGGTAGACCTTGGTGGAGATGCCGAACATCACCATCACCAGCAGGAGCGGGATCCCCGACCAGGTCAGCTCGAGGCGGGTGGAGTGGTCCGGCGAGGCCTCCGGGGCCTGGCGCGAGGCGCTGGCCCGGTAGCGGAACACGAAGAGCAGGGTGACCGCGACGATGAGCACCAGCGAGACCGCGCTCACCCAGAAGATGAAGTGGAAGACGTGGTCCACCCCCTCGGCCACGCTGGAGGCGCGCTCCGGCAGGTAGCCGGTGCCGGCGAGGAGGAGGGACCGGAGCGGCCCGGGTGCGAGGGTCATGTGGACTTTTCCTGGAGGCGGCGCCGCCGGGCCCCGCGGAGCGCGTGGTAGCCGAGGAAGGAGACGAGGAAGAGCAGGGCCAGGGTGCCGCCGGTGCGCATGGCCTTGAGCGCCAGCGGGGCCGGGTCGGCCGGGTCGAAGCCCATGCAGGTGAGCAGGAAGCCGCCGATGCTGCGCTGCTCCTCGGCGGTGGCCACCCGGTTCGAGCCGGCCCGCTCCAGGGCCGCGGTGAGCGCCGCCGCCGGGTAGCTGATGCCGTGCAGGTAGCCGCTGACGCGCCCGTCGCCGGTGAGGACCACCAGGGTGGCCTGGTGGGCGTACTCCCTGGTCTGCGGATCGTAGCGGTACTTGAAGCCCACCGCCCCGGCCAGCGCGTCCACGTCGGCCTTCGACCCGGTGACGAAGCGCCAGCCCCGCTCGACGCCGGCGCCGCCGCCGGCCTCGCGCACGTGCGCCTCCTTGTAGCGGGCCAGCTGCGGGCGCTGCTCGTCCGGGTCGATGCTCACGGTGAGCACGCCGAAGCGGTCGCCGCCCCAGCCGAGGTCGCGCAGCGCACGGGACAGGCCGGAGAGCTGCAGGCCGCAGAGGCGCGGGCAGCTGGTGTAGTTGAAGGAGAGGAGCAGCGGGCGTCCCCCAGCTCCGCCAGCGTGACCGGGCGCCCCTCCGAGTCGGTGAAGGTGGCGGCGCGGGGCACGGCGGCGCCGAGCTTCTCCTCGACGCCGATGGCCGCCACCTCGCGCTTGAGCTGGTCGGTGGTCTGGGCCCGGGCGGGAAGGGCCGCCGCGGCCAAGAGGGCCAGCAGGGCCGACATCCCGGCCTGGCGGCGCCTCGCCCGCCGTGGCGAAGAAGCCTGAAAACGGACGGTTTGCCTCGATGGATTGATCTTGGTCAAGATTGCGTCGCAACATGAATAAGTTTTGGTTTCAGGTCAAGCAACCCGAACGGGTCCGCGCGAAGGGATGTGTGGTGGTGCGTCTCGGACGGGTAGCCGGCTATCGAACCTCGCCGCTGCCCGTCGTGATGCGGGCGCGTGGGCCGGGGCGAGGCGCCACGTTCGAACGAGCACGACGCTGGGAGCTCCCGCTGGTGTCGTGCGGGGCGCCGCGTTCAGGCTCGGGCTCTTGGCTCACGCTGTCGACGAAGAGGCGACTGAAGCGGCTCAGAACGGAACCTGCTGCGGCCGCGCTGCGAAGGTCGGGAGGCCGAGGAAGCCGTACTCGTTGGAGCCCCACCCCCAGAGCGTGCCGTCCGGCTTCACCGCCAGCGTGTAGCCGAACGAGTGTCGTTCATGCACATGTCCCGATCAGAACCAGACGTCGGCCGCCGATACCTGGGCGAAGCCGCTGCCGATCTCGACGGGCGAGAGCCGGTCCACCATCGTGCCGTCGCCGAGCTCACCCGACTCGTTCCGGCCCCACGCCCAGAGTGAGCCGGCCGAGTCGATGGCCAGGGTGCGTGCGCTCGCGGCCTGGACCGACGTGAAGCCGTCGGTCTTTCCGGGCGCCACCTGAACGGGGAGGGGCCGGGCGGTCGTCGTGCCGTCGCCCAGCGCTCCATACGCGTTGCCTCCCCAGGCCCAGAGTGTCCCGTCAGCCTTGATCGCCAGCGAGTGATCGGAGAATGCCGTCACGGAGACGAAGCCGTCCCCCACCAGCGCGGGCACCTCGGGCATGGCCGGCTCGCCGTTGCCGAGGAAGTCGCTCCCGTTCAGTCCCCACTCCCAGAGCGTTCCATCGGCCTTGACCGCCAGCGAGTGCCAGTTGCCCACGGCCACCGAGACGACCTCGCGCCCGACCAGGACGGGCGAGTCGACCTCTGGCGCGAGTCCCTTCCAGACCTGCCCGTAGTCGTTTCTCCCCCAGCCCCAGAGGGTGCGGTCGGTCTTCAGCGCCAGTCGCGGTTCGCGGCTGTTCGCCAGGGTGAGGAACCCATCCCCGAACGGGAGCTGCACCAGTACCGAGGACCAGAACTCCCGCGACCAGATTGTCCCATCGCTCCGGAGCGCGAAGACGCCGGCGAAGGCCGAGATGAAGCCGTCACCGAACTGAACTGGCGGGTAGACTCCACCCTGGCAGTCCCAGCCCCATTGCCATGCGGAGCCGTCCGTCTTCAGGGCGATCGCAGACCCCTCTCCGGCGGAGACGGCGGCGTACCCGGCTCCGATCTGCACGGGTGACCGGTGACTCGACAGGCTGGGCTGGGCGCTCGCGTCCCGGCCCCAGGCCCAGACGGTGCCGTCCACCTTGGCGGCCAGGTACGGCCCACCTGCCGAGATGGATCGGAAGCCTCCTCCGACCAGGGCCGGCTCACCGAACGCGCCATCGCCCCACTCCCAGAGCGTGCCGTCGTTCATGAGCCCGAGTGGGAACGCCACCGAGACGAAGCCCTCGCCGATCTTCACCGGGGCGATGCGCTCCGTCGAGCTGCCGCCGTAGTCACCCCAGGCCCAGAGCGAGCCGTCCGATTTCACCGCGAAGGCGAGATCCCGGGACGCCATCGCCGCGGCAACGTCCGAGGTGACGAGGACCGGGAGAGGCCGGTGCTCACGTGATCCGTCGCCGATCTGCCCACTGTGATTCTCGCCCCAGGCCCAGAGGGTCCCATCGGTCTTGGTCGCGTAGCTCGTTGCCCCGGCCGCCGCGACGGCTCTGAAACCGCTGCCGATGAGGAAGGGGACTGGCTCGGCCTTCCAGTCGTAGAGCGTGCCGGTGCCCAGCTGGCCGTAGTAGTTGTCGCTGCCCCACGCCCAGAGCGTGCCGTCCGCCTTCACCCCCAGGGCATGGCTTTCGCCCATGGCCACCGAGATGTAGTCGGGGCCGACCAGCTCCGGCCTCAGGGCCGGGTCACCCTGGCCGTGGCCCAGCAGGCCGCTCCAGTCTCCCCAGGCCCAGAGCGTGGCGTCTTCCTTGAGCGCGAGCGTCCGAGCACCTGCGCCGTACCAGTAGCTGTTCGACACCACTGACGCGAAGCCGCCTCCGACGAGGACTGGGCTGGAACGATCTTCACGGGAACCATCACCGAGCTGCCCCGCGAAGTTGGCGCCCCATGCCCAGAGCGCGCCGTCCTCGGTGATCACGAACGAGGAGTCCCCGCCGGCGGCCACAGTCAGGGCCTTGCGGCCGGACGGAGCGAAGCAGGTCACGACCGCGTCGAAGAGCTCCGCGCCTCCCACCACGCCCTCGCCGTGAGCCACGACGCACGTCTGCCCGGCCGGCTGCGAGACGACGCTGATGGCGTAGGCGGTCCCCATCGGCAGGGGATCCCTGAACGTGAACGCGCTTCGTCCCGGCTCCACCGCGACGTCCAGCTGGCCCGGGGTGGTGAGGACCAGGCCGTGCCCCTCCAGCCCGAGGACCCGGCCGCCCAGGAGACGGGGCGGCGAGGTGCTGCAGTTGACGAGGATGCTCCTCACGTCTGCCCCTCTCACCGAGCCGGTGCCGTTGGTCACCACGCACCGCTGGGAGGGGTTCGTTGGCTGCTGGACCACCATGACCGCGTAGGCCGTGCCGGCCGGAACCTTGCCTGCAAAGGCGAAGGCCGTCGCCCCGGCGGTGACTGCCAGGTCCGGCTCTCCGGCCGTCCCGAGCACGAGGCCGCTCCCCTCGAGCCCCGAGACCGCTCCACCGATCGTGTACGTCGCCTGGGCCTGCTGGACGCTGTCACCGGTGCATCCAGGCCCAGCGATCAGCAGCGCCGACCCTGCCAGGAATGCGAGCGCCATCTGCAAGGGTTTCACGAGCGCCCCCTTCGGGCCGCCGAGCACCGAGCCCTCGAAGCCCCCATTGTCCGCCCCCGATGTGCGCTTGAGCGACGGGCGCTCGGGGAGACTCCTTGTGGCGCGACGCATCGCCCGCGCCGCCTTCTCGAAGTCCATCACCGCCTCCTTGAACGGGAGCGTGATGCCCTCCGAGCCGGGCGTTCAAGTCACGACGGGCTGGGTCGAGACGAGGGCTACCGGCCCGGCCGCGCCTCGTCGGTCGCCCGCGACTCCAGCGCCGTCCAGAGCCGCTCGGCCAGCCCGGCGAAGAGCGCCCGGTGCGCCTCGTCGCCCACCGCGGCGACCGGCGTGCCGGCGTCGGCCGCGGCGCAGATGGCCGGGTCGAGCGGGATCTCGCCGAGGAAGGGGACGTCGTAGTCGGCGGCCAGCGCCCGGCCGCCGCCCTCGCCGAAGGGGTGGTAGCGGACGCCGGTGTCGGGGGCGGTGAAGCCGCTCATGTTCTCCACCACGCCGGCCACCGGGACGCCCACCTCCAGCAGCAGCCGCAGGGCCCGCCGCACGTCGTCGGTGGCCACCACCTGCGGCGTGGTCACCACCACCGCGGCGCCCACGCGGAGCTCCTGCGCCAGGGTGAGCGGCACGTCGCCGGTGCCGGGCGGCAGGTCGACGGCCAGCACGTCCAGGTCGCCCCAGGCCACGTCGTCGAGCAGCTGCAGCAGCGCCGAGGTGGCCACCGACGAGCGCCAGGCCAGCGGCGTGTCGGCGTCGGGCGTGGTCAGCCCCACGCTCATGACGCGGAGGCCGAAGTTCTCGGCCGGGACCATCCGCCCGGCGTCGTTCCAGCGCACCCGCTCGCCCTCGAGCTGCAGCATGCGCGGCACGCTCGGGCCGTAGAGGTCGGCGTCGAGCAGCCCGACCCGCAGGCCGCGCTGCGCCAGGGCGTTGGCCACGTTGACGGCCACCGTCGACTTGCCCACGCCGCCCTTGCCGCTGGTGAAGAGGACCACGTGGCGGGCCCAGGGGGCGCGGTCGTTGGGCGCGGCGGTGTGGCCGAAGGGGACGTCCTGGCGCCGGCCCAGCTGGACCAGGGGGTCCCCTCCGCTCACAGGCACCCCTTGAAGGCGCCGGCCTTGGGCTTCTTGGCGATGGAGAACTCGGCCACCTCGACGGTGGTGATGTCCTGCCTGGCGTCCACCTTCACCGCCTTGCCGGTGAAGTCGATGCTGCCGCCGCCGAAGGCGCTCTCCAGCTGGTAGCGCCGGACCTTCTTCGCGGCGATCCGGTAGATGCGCTTCTCGGCCACGTCGAAGACCACCAGCTCCTTGCTGGCCTCGGCGGGCGGGCAGGCGGTGAGCAGCTTGAGCTCCCCCCTGGCGCGGGCCTTCAGGGCGCAGTCGAGGCCGGTCACCACGCCGGCGGTGACCTCCACCTCCTCGGCGGGCTCGGCGGCGCGGGCCGGTCCGGCCAGCGGGAGCAGCGAGAGCAGCAGGGCGGCGGGGAGCAGCTTCATGGGGTCCTCCCGGGGGGCGGCTCCGCCCCCAGGGTCATGAGGTAGGCGACCAGGTCGGCGAGATCCTGGGGCGGCAGCGCCGCGGAGTCCGGCATCGACGAGGTCTTGCGGCCGTCGGCCTCGACCACGTACCAGACGTAGGCGTCGTCCACCGGCCAGGGGGCGCCGGCCGCCACCGTGGCGGTCCGGTCCTGGTGCTGGCGCGGGTTGGGGTTGGGCACGATCACCTCGCTGGGCGTGCGCAGCGAGTCGCGCAGGTAGCCGGGGGTGGCGATGACGCCGATCTCGGAGAGGTCCGGGGCCAGGCCGGCGACGGCGGCCCGCTGCGTGCCGGCCTGGTGGCAGGAGGTGCAGGTCTCCTCGAACAGCGCCTGCCCGCGCTTCAGGTCGCGTGGCCCGGCGTCGCGCCCCCAGGCCTGCTCGGCGGCGAAGGCCTCGTCGAGCGGGAAGCGGGCCAGCCGCAGGAACTTCCAGCCCGTGAGCGCCTTGTTGCCGCCGCGCTCCTCGCGGCCGCCGTCCCAGGTGGCCAGGGTCACCGGGACCAGCCCGCGCCGCAGGTCGAGGCCGCCGGCCAGGAGCGGCCGGACGAAGACGGCGCGCCAGCCCCGGCGCTGCGGGTCGTAGCGCATGGCCGCCTTGACCGGCCCGAGGTCGGCCCGGCTCAGCGTGCCGAAGCCGGTGGCCCGGGCCTGGCGGACCACCGCGCCCTCGGCGGCGGCGCGCTGCAGCACCACCGCCACCGGCTGCTGCTCGTCGCCCATGCCCACGTAGGGGAGCCGGACCCCGGCCCCGAAGCGGACCGGCACCTGCAGCGCCACGCCGTCGCCGTAGCGATCGGTGGCGTCCGGCGCGGTGCGGTCCTCGGTGCCGTCGTTCCAGTCGACCACCACCGCCAGGTCCTGGCCGTCGGTGGCGGCGCGCACGGTGAGCTCGCGGAGCGGGGCGGTGGCCAGGGCGGCGTTGGCCTTCTGGTCGTTGAGCCGGATGGTCCGCTGCGGCGCGGCCGGGATGCGGGTGGCCGGCAGCGCGTCCCAGGCGGCGGCGGCCGGGTCGGCGAGCAGGGGGCCGGGGAGGTCCTTGACCTCGATGGTCTGCCCGGCCAGCGGCGAGCCGGCCGGGGCGGCGGCCAGGGCCGGCACGGCCAGGGAAGCGACGGACAGGGCGGCGGCGAGCAGGGCGCGCATGGTCAGTGCCCCCCGCCTTCCACCGAGCGGATGGCCCGCCGCCCCAGCTTCACCAGGCCCGGGTCGGTGGGCGTGCCCAGCCGGAACATCTCCTCCTGCCTGAAGGCGATGAGCAGGTCCATCAGCCCCGACCCCTGGCCGGCCTTCTTCTTCTTCATCTCGGCCTCCAGCGTGCCCAGGGCCTTCTTCACGCCCGGGCCGAACAGCCCCTCGAGGTAGGAGACCGGGATGCGCTCGCTCCCGGGGATGGGCTTTCCCTTGGCGTCGTAGCGGGGCGGCCCCGGCAGCGGCGGCACGTAGTAGACGTTGGGCTGGGTGCCGTACTCGGCGTGGAGCGGCAGGGCCACCTGCCAGCGGTGCACCAGCTGGTGGACCTGGCCGGCCTCGTCGTCGAGGTAGCCGACGAAGCGGAGCCGTCCCACGCACTGCTGGGCGCAGGCCGGCGGCAGCCCCTTCTCCACCCGCGGGAAGCAGAGGATGCACTTCTCCGACTTGAAGACCCTGGGGTTGAAGTAGACCTTCTTGTAGGGGCAGCCGGCGACGCAGTAGCGCAGCCCCTCGCAGCGCTCCTGGTCCACCAGCACCACGCCGTCCTGCTCGCGCTTGAAGATGGCGCCGCGCGGGCAGGCGGCCAGGCAGCCCGGGCTGGAGCAGTGGTTGCAGATGCGCGGCAGGTAGAAGTGCCAGGCGTTGGGGAAGTCCCCGGCGCCCACGTCCTCGTCCCAGTTCGGGCCGTGGCGCGGCTCGGAGTCCGGGCGGATCTCCTTGCCCAGCGCCGCCTCGTCGAGGTTGAAGTCCCAGGGCGTGCCGTAGGCGCCGCTGCGCGACGGCACGGTCCCCTCGCGGAGCGCCCCGGCGGCGTCGAACCCGCCGCCCGCCTGCTCCCAGCCGGCCGGGTAGCCGGCGCCGGGCCGGGTCTCGACGTTGTTCCAGTACATGTACTCGCGGCCGTTCCGGTTGGTCCACTGCGTCTTGCAGGAGACCGTGCAGGTCTGGCAGCCGATGCACTTGTTGAGGTCCATCACCATCGCCAGCTGTCGCGTGGACATGGTCGTCACCCCTGGGCCCGGGCCACGTCGACGGTGGCGTCGTAGGCGTGCTGGTTGCCGTCCCAGTTGGTGCCGAACTTCAGGTGGCCCCAGCCGTCGCTCAGCTCCAGCAGGTTGAGGGCGTCGCCCACGATGGCGTTGTGCCCCTTCTTGCCGCGGTACATGAACGGCTCCCAGCCGTGCTCCAGCAGCACCGCGCCCGGCGGGACGCCGGCGGCGAGCTTGGCCTGCAGCACCACCTCGCCGAGGGCGTTCCACATCCGCACCCGGTCGCCGTCGGCGATGCCCTTCTGCCGGGCCGTGGCCGGGTTGATCATCACGCAGGGCTCGCCGCGCTGCAGCCGCAGCAGGGTGGGCGAGACCTTGTAGGTCGAGTGGATCGACCAGCGGGCGTGGGGGGTCATCAGCAGCAGCGGGAAGCGCCTCGGGTGGATGGGCAGGGTGGCGGCGGGCAGGGTGGCGCGCGCCGCGATCCAGGCCGGGTGGTCCACGTAGAAGGTGAGGCGGCCGGAGAGGGTCTCGAAGCGCTGGCTCAGGTAGAGGTTGTTCTCGAAGGAGCTGTAGGGCCGGTCCGGGTAGAGCGGCGAGGTCTTGCCGGCCTTGTCGTTGAGGACCAGGAAGCCGCCCTGCTCCACCATGGACCTGGCGGTGGCGGGCTTGAACTGGTCGACGTGCTCCAGCGCGAACTCCACCGCGTCGCGGTCGGAGCGCAGCTTGCCGCCCAGGGTGAACTCCTCCACCAGGCTGTCGAGGGCGTGGACGCCGGACTGGGTGTGGCTGGGGTCGGGGATCTTGATGGCCCGCTCGTCGCCGGTGGCCTTGAAGCGCGCCTGCGCCAGGGCCTGCAGCTTCTCGGCGATGAGGGTGGAGATCTCCCACTCCGACTTCACCTCGCCGGCCCGCTTCAGGTTGGCGGGGGGGACGCAGAGGTTGGCGAAGCGGTGGTAGCCCGGGTTGGTGCGCAGGTCCCAGGCCTCGTAGGAGGAGGTGCAGGGGAGCAGCACGTCCGCCCAGGTGGCGAAGTCGCTCATGCGGAAGTCGCCGTAGGCGATGAACCTGGCCTTCTTGAGGAAGGCGTCGCGGTAGGCTCCCTTGTTGCGGCGGAAGCGGGCGTCGGCGAAGAGCAGGAAGGTGTCGGTCTCCTTCCACCAGGGCTTGCCCTTGCCGGCCCCGGCGTCCCCCTCGCCGAGGGCCACCTGGCGGGCGACCTCTTCCCGGTAGGCGGCCCGGTCGAGGCCGGTGGCCCGCTTCACGTCGGCGTCGTCGAAGGACGGGTCGTCGGCGCCGTCGCCCATCATGAACTCGGAGACGAAGCCGGAGGCGAAGCGGTGGCTGTACCGGCCGGCGAACCCGGAGAGCGCCTCCAGGCCGCTGATGCTCCACTCGTTCTCGGTGTTGAGGCCGCCGGTGGGGCCGAGCCGGCCGAGGAAGGCGGCCAGCGAGGAGATGGCCCGCTGCGAGAGCATGCCGTTGAAGTGCTTGCCCACCGCGAAGCCGAGGGTGATGACCGCGGTCCGCGACCCGGACAGCTCGCGGGCCAGGGTGTCCACCACCGAGGGGTGGACGCCGGTGAGGGGCTGCACCTTCTCCGCCGAGTAGGCGGCCAGCTCCTCGGCGAAGAGCGCGAAGGCCGGGACCACCTCCACCTCGCCGTGCCCCTTGAGCCTGAGCCGGTGGCGGCCGGCCAGGGCCGGGTCGATCTTCCAGTCGATGTCCTCCAGCCGCAGGGTGTCGATGCTGGACCCCTCGCAGCCGGGCAGGGCGGTGGCCTTGCCGCGCCGCGCGTCCCAGGCCAGGAACACCTCGTGCCACTTCCCCTCGTCGGCGGCGAAGAGGGCCGCCGAGGCGCGGTCGAAGCGCGGGTCGGCCAGGTCCACCTCGGCGAGCCGGACCAGCTCGCGGGTGTCGGTGCGGACCAGCAGCGGCAGGTCGGTGAACTTCTTGAGGAAGGGCTCCGGGTAGCGCTTCTGCGTGAGCAGCCGGTGGATGATGGCCAGCGCCAGGTGGCCGTCGCCGCCGGGCTTCACCGGCACCCACAGGTCGGCGTGCACCGCGGTGGCGTTGAACTCGGGGGTGATGACGATGACCTTGGCGCCGCGGTACTTGGCCTCCCACAGGTAGTGGGCGTCGGGGATGCGCGAGGTGTTGGGGTTGCAGCCCCAGAAGAGCGCCACGTCGGCGCCGTAGATGAAGTCGTAGGTGCAGCCGAGGTTCCCCTCGCCGTAGACCGCCGAGACCCCGGGGAACATGTCGCCCACGTAGCTGGCGATGTAGGGGCGGACGGCGCCCAGCAGCGTGCCCAGCCGCTTCACCGAGGCGGCCCGGGCCTCGGAGAGCATGCCCGAGCCCATGTGCACGTAGTTCCCGGCCGGCCCCTTCTCCAGCATGGTCTCGTAGAGCCGGGTGGCCACCTCGGTGATGGCCTCGTCCCAGCTGATGCGCTTCCACTTGCCCTCGCCCCGGGCGCCGGCCCGGCGCATGGGGTGGAGCAGCCGGTCGGCCTGGCGCAGCACCTGCGACTGCTGCACCCCCTTGTTGCAGCCGCGCGGGTTGGCGTCGGGGATGTCGGCGGCGATGGCCGGGTACCTGGCCGACTGGTTCTCGCGGGTGATGGTGCCGTCCCGGTCGGTCCACACCTCCCAGGCGCAGTTCCCCTGGCAGTTGACGCAGTGGTAGGCGTAGCCGTGCTGCTCGCCGTCGCCGTAGGTGGCGGCGAACTCGGCGCGCCAGGCCGCCTCGGTGGCGGCCGTGCCGGTCGGCGCCGCCGCGGGGGCGGGCGCGGCCGCCGGGGTCCCCTCCCCGGCCCTCACCCGCGTGACCGCCCCGCTGGCTCCCAGGGCGGCGAGGCTCTTCAGCAGGCTCCTGCGGCTGACGGTCATGTCGGTCTCCCCCTGAGGTCCCGCTCCGTTCCGCGCTGCGCGTGCCCTTCGTCTACCGAGGCTCCATCGTCAGAGGCAGCCGCCGCCGGCCTTGGCCGACGGCGGGGTGTACTCGCCGGAGTCCTCCGGCAGGTTGGCCGCGCTCCAGGCGCTCATGCCGCCGGCCAGGCTGCGCGCCGAGGCGAAGCGGGCCAGGCAGGCCTTGAGCCCCGGCTCGTCGCCCTCGGCCGAGATCACCACGGTGGGGACGGTGGCGAGGATGCGGGCCCGGGCCGCCTCGGGCGCGGCGGCCGGGTCGCAGCCGGGCATGGGCAGGGCGCCGGGGACATGGGAGTCGTCGTAGCCGTCGGCCAGGTCGGGGCGGACGTCGAGGAGCTGCCAGGCGGACTGGGTCCGCGCCAGCAGCCGGTACAGCTCCTTCGGCTCGACCGGCAGGCTGCGCTCCAGCTCGACGTGCCGGCGCCCCTCGACGGCGAGGAGCCCGGCCAGCACCAGCAGCGCCGCGGCGTAGGCCAGCGGCTCGAGGAGGGCGCGCCTCACGGTGCCTTCTCCCCGGCCGCGGCCTGGGCGGCCAGCTGCCGCTCCAGCGCCTGGTTGCTGCGCCGCAGCCCGGCCCAGCCGAGGGCCAGCGCCACGATGGACGCGACGAGGAGGATCCTGACCTGGGTGCTCATGGCGAGTCGCTCAGTCATAGGCGCGATCCCCCACCGCCTGGGCGGCGCCGACGTCGAGGGTGTGGGCCAGGCGGCGGCCGTTGGCGACCGCCATCGAGGTGAGGAAGAAGGTGACGGCCATGGCCAGGCTCCCCAGCGACATGGTCGGCCAGGCGGCGATGAAGGCGCCGGTGGTGCAGCCGCCGCCGATGAGCGCGCCGGCGGCCATCATGGTGGCGGCGCCGAAGCTGCGGCCGATGGCGACCGGGTCGAGCACCTTGGGCGCCGGGTCGGCCACCGCGGCCTTCGACGGGAGGGAGAACCGGGACGCCAGCCAGGCGCCCGGCCAGACGCCGACGATCAGCGCGGCGCGCCAGACGATGTCCTCGTTGATGCGGGGCACGAGCTCGAGCGGGTGGCCCACGGCCTGGGCCGCCCAGCCGGTGGCCGCCAGCAGCGCGCCCGAGAAGCCCAGGTAGCCGCCCTGGGCGGTGGCCAGCACCACCAGCACGCCGCCCACGGTGCCGGAGGCGACCCAGCTCCACTCCCCGCGCAGGGAGTCGACGAGGCCGTGGCGCGGCCGCGCCGGCTCGTAGGCCTTCTCCGGCGTGAACCGGTCGGCGAAGAGGGCGATCAGCACGAAGATCGCCCCCCAGGCCAGCGCCGCCGCCGCGTAGGGCAGCCCCAGCTCGCCGTAGACGGTGAGCGGCTTCTGGTTGGCGGCGATGACGCCGGAGGCCAGCAGCCAGTCCTTGGCGGCGCCGTAGACGAGCACGCCCACCACCAGCCCGACCATGGCGGCCGGGGTGGCGAACTTCCGGTCGCCGCCCTGCCCGCCGGCCTTGGCCACGCAGGTGCCGGGGCAGAGCCCGGAGATCCCGAGCCCGGCGCCGAAGAGCACGCCGCCGAGCAGGTGGGCGGAGCCCAGCCAGGGCATCACCCGCGGGGCCAGCCCCCAGGCCTCGGCCAGCCCCAGCGCCGCGGCCAGGCCGTAGAGGATCGAGGCCACCCCGATGGCGGTGAAGGCGAACTTCATCACCTTGGTGTCGCGCAGGGTGAGCATGCCCATGACGCGCGAGTAGCGGGTGGCGCCGACCTTGTAGAGCAGCATCCCGAAGGCCGCGCCGGTGAGGGCGCCCGTGAGGAACGGTCGCAGCATGGTCCCTTCCCGGCGCTACGGCTGCGCGGCCAGGGGGAGCGAGGCGTCGTTGCCCCACTCGTCCCACGAGCCGACGTAGACCTTGACGTTCTGGTGGCCGGCCTTCTTGAGGGCCAGGTACTGGAAGGAGCCGCGGCCGAGGCCGACGTGGCAGTAGCTGATGACGGTCTTGCCGGGGGCGTAGCCGTTCTTCTTCAGCTTCTCGAGCTGCTTGGCCAGCTCGGCCTGGTCCTTGAGCGTCGGCTTGTCGGCCTGGCCGTCCTTGTTGCCGGCGTACTTGCTCCACGGGGAGAAGACCGCGCCGGGGATGGCGCCGCCGCGCTTCACCGTCTCCTCCTTGTCCGGGGCCGCCAGCGCGCCCAGCAGGGTCTTGCCGGTGAACTCGTCGAGGGTGTGGCGGGCGTCGAGCAGCAGGTAGTGGGCGGAGTCGGCGCTGGCCTTCTTCACCTCGTCGACGCTGGCGATCATGGTCCAGTCGACGGCCGGGGTGAACGCCTTGGCGGCCACCTTGGCCGGCGGGCCCGCCTCCACCGCGCCGCCGTGCGCCTTCCAGGTGGCGAGGCCACCGTCGAGGATGCGGACCTTCTTCACGCCGTAGAGCTTGAGGAAGAACCAGGCGCCGCTGGCGTTGGCGCCGGCGCCGCCGTCGTAGACCACCACGTCGGTGCCGGCGTCGATGCCCAGCGTCTCGCCGATGAACTTGGCGGCGCGCGGCTCGCACATGGGCAGGCCCTTGCAGGCCTTCACGTCGTCCAGGTAGTGCAGGTCGTGGGCGAAGGCCACCACCGATCCGGGGATGTGCCCCTTGGTGAACTCCTTGTCGGAGTCGGCGTAGACGAAGCGGACGGCGGGCTTCCCGACCAGCCCCCTGGCCTCGTCGTGGCCGACGAACTCGTCGGCGGCGAGGGCGGGAGCAGCCAGGGCCAGGAGGGACAGCGCGACGGTGACGTGGATGGCTCTCATCGGGACTTCCTCGCGGGGCGTTGGAGGGCGGTGCTTCCGGGTTGCGGCCGTGCCGGGGTGAGATCCGGGACGCCGAGATCGAGGTGCCGGGCCTGGTAGCCCGCCTGATTCAAGAACTCCGCGGCGCCGAGGGCCAGCGGGCAGTAGGGGCCGCGACAATACGCAACGACCGGCCGGTCCCGCGGGACCTCGTCGAGGCGCGACGGCAGCTCGTGAAACGGGATGGAGCGGGCCCCGGGCAGGTGCCCCGCCTCGAACTCCGCGGCCGGCCGGACGTCGAGCAGGGTGCTGCGGCCGCGGCCCAGGTCGTCGAGCAGCGCCTCACGCTCCGAGGCCTGCAGCGCACCGAACTCCCGCCGCAGCCGGTCCATCTCCGGGAGCAGGGTCTCGGCCAGGCCCCGCAGCATCCCGAAGGCCTCCGAGACGCCCCCCTCCGCCAGCCGGTAGCGGACGTGGCGCCCCTCCCTCGAGGCCGTCACCAGCCGGGCGGAGCGCATCTGCTGCAGGTGGCGGGACGAGTTGGCGACGGTGACGCCGGAGGCGTCGGCCAGGTCCTCGACGGTCCTGGGCCCCTGCCGGAGCAGGTCGAGCAGCTGCAGCCGGACCGGGCTGGCCATGGCCTTGCCCAGGCGGGCGATCTCGCCGTAGTGGGCGAGGGCGGCGGCGCGGCGGGGCTCGTTCTTGATCATGGTCAATTGAATCGTTGAATGTGCTCGGCGGGACCTCCACCGTCAAGTCCTGCGCGCTGACCCCCCCGACAGGGGATCAGGGGTCTTCTCCCTCCACCCTCCGATGGGCCCCTGGGCCCCCTTCCGGCCGGGAGCCTCGCTCGATCCGATCGCCCGGGCGCCGCGGCGCCTGCGGCCGGTTGCCCTAGTCGACATCACCCCGGCAAGGTGGTGCGATTCGCCCGAGCAGGGCGCGACACCGAGCCCGGAATGAGCAAGCCCTCCGCCTACCGGAAGCCGCACATCGTGACCTCGGTGGTCGCGGTCATCGTGGACGCCACCGACCGGGTGGTGCTCACCCGCCGCGCCGTGCACCCCTTCCTGGACCAGTGGGTCATGCCCGGCGGCAAGATCTCGCTCGGCGAGCCCATGCAGATCGCGCTGCGCCGGGAGGTGCGCGAGGAGGTCGGCATCGACGTGGTGGTGGGCGACCTGGTCGACACCTTCGAGCACGTCAGGCCAGGCGCCAACAACGATCACCACGTCATCCTCTACTTCCGCTGCCGGCCGAGCCGCGCCGAGCTCGCGCCCAACCCGGAGGAGGTGGCCGAGGCGCGCTGGGTCCCGCGCGGAGAGCTGGCCGGCTACGACATGCCGGAGGGGACCCGCCACGTGCTGGGCAGGCTCTTCCCCGAGCTGGCCGGCGGCGGGCCCGGGCCGGCGGGCCCCGGGGGGCAGGCGCCGTGATCGAGATCCTCGAGGCCGAGGTGAACCTCGACTATGCGCTGGGGAGCCACCTCCACTGCCTGGTGGCCCAGCTCCCGGTGAAGATCCGCGCCACCGAGCGGGGGCCCGCCCTCAAGGACCGCGAGGCCCAGTGGCGCACCGTGGCCTCGGTGCTGGAGCTGGTGGCGCGCGACGAGCGCTTCCAGAAGCTCCACTTCCTCGCCTTGCCGGAGGCGGCGGTGCCGGCGGCGCGGCTCGACGACGTGCTGGCTCTCGTGGCGGAGCGCTTCCGGCCCAACACCGTGACCATGTTCGGGCTGGAGCACGTCCCCCTGCGCGCCTACCTCGCCACCCTGGAGCGCTTCCGGGAGGACAACCGGCTGGCCATCCCCGCGGTCGAGCGCGACCTGGCGGCCGGGGCGCTCCCCCACATCCCGGTGAACTGGTGCTGCGTGGCGGTCAAGGAGGCCAGCGGCCGGCTGCGGGTGTTCCTCGAGGCCAAGAGCCACCCCTTCCGCGCCGAGGAGTTCCTCGACAAGTCCGGCGACCTCTACCGGGGCCGGCACTTCTGGTGGTTCCGCGCCCGGCCCGCCTTCTTCCACTTCATGGTGCTCGTCTGCCTCGACTACCTGTACCGGGACCTCTACGGGTCCAACATCCGGCAGGTCATCGACTTCGCCGACCGGCAGTACTTCGCCACCCGGCGGGCCCTCGACGCGCTCTTCGTGCTGCAGTTCAACCCCAAGCCCGAGCACCGCGCCTACCGGGACGTGGTGGCCGGGTTCTACGGCGAGTTCCTGGAGGACACGCCCGGCGTCAGGGAGACCATCACCATCTTCGCCAACAGCTCCGAGGAGAGCGAGATCGGCGAGCCCAGCCCGGGCAGCTTCGGCGTCTCCTCGGTGATCCTGGGCCCCCGGCACCGGCTGGACCGGGTGGCCGGGCCGGAGTTCTCCACCGACGACTTCCAGGGCACGCCCGCCTGCCGGCTCCGCTTCGGGGCCGCCACGCGCCTCTTCTACTTCAACCTGCCGCTCCTCCAGGAGCTCGACCCGCGCACCAGCCACCAGCCGCTCAAGGTGCACGCCGTGCTCCGGCCCGAGGGCGGCGGCTGGGTCCCGGTCGGCGGCGCCCCGGTCATGGCCGAGCTCTCCCGGCGGAGCGGCCGCCCCTAGGGAACCGCGCGCGGCGGGCCTTCCCGACCCCGGCCGCGACGCCGGGGCGTCCGGCCTGCTCCCGGGACGCCGGTTGCCGGGCCACCGCGGGCATGCCACCGTCGGGCTGGCGCGCACCGAGAGAGGAGGAGGGCCAGCCCGTGGCATCCCGACCACCCGCCTCGGACGTCCGCGAGGCCCCGTTCTTCCGGGGCATCGGCTACTCGACCTGCTGGGAGGACGAGCGGTTCGTCTCCGACGGCCTGCGCCCGCGCCCCGGCGAGCACGCCCTCTGCATCACCTCGGGAGGCTGCCTGGCGCTGCAGGCGCTGCTGGCCGGCGCCACGGTGACGGCGCTCGACTTCAACCCGCACCAGGCCGCCCTCCTCGCCTTCAAGGTGGCGGCGCTGCGGGCGCTCGAGGAGCCGGAGATCTGGTCGGTGCTCGGCCTGCGCCCGGCCGCCGATCGCCTGGCGCTCTACCGGCGGCTCCGCGAGGCGCTCCCCGGCGAGGACCGCGCCTTCTGGGACGCCCGGCCGGCGCTGGTGGCCGGCGGCGCCACGCTGTGCGGCCGCCAGGACCGCTACCTCCACGCCGTCGGCCGCGCCGTGCGCTGGCTCCAGGGGACGCGGCGGGTGCGGCGGCTCCTCGAGCTCGACGGCGGCGAGGCGCAGGCCGCCTTCTACGAGCGGGAGTGGTCGGGCCCGGCCTGGCGCGCCCTCTGCGCCGTGGTCTTCAGCCGCGCCGTGCTGGATCGCGCCTTCGACCCGGCCCACTTCACCTTCGCGCGGGAGGGCCACCCGGCGCCGCGCTTCCGCGCCGCCGCCGAGCGGCTGCTGCGCGACGTGCCGGCCCGCGAGAACTTCTACCTCCACTACCTCTTCGACCGGACCTACCCGGACGACCAGCGCTGCCCGGCCTGGCTCCGGCGCGGCGCCCCCACGGCGCTGCGCGACCGGCTGGGCGGGCTCACCTCCACCACCGGGGCGCTGGAGGCCTGGCTGGCCGCGGCGCCGGACCGGAGCGTGGACGTCTTCGCCCTCTCCAACTGCTTCGACTGGGTCTCGGGCGAGCGCTTCACCGCCCTGCTCGGCGACCTGGTCCGGGTGGCCCGGCCCGGCGCGCGGATCGGCTGGTGGACCAACCTCGTCAACACGACACGCGAGCCGGACCCGGACCGGTTCCCCAGGATCGTGCCCGACCGCGAGGCCGCGGCGGCGGTGGAGGCGGGCTGCCGCACGCCCGGCTACTCGCCCTGCTACCTGGCCCGGGTGGAGGGGGAGTGACGTGGAGCGCTTCCTCGACTGGCTCCACCAGCAGCCCGCTGGGGCGCCGGCTCCGGCCGCTCCTCACCGGCTCCCGCCTGCTCCACGCCGCGGTGGAGCGGCTGGCCGACTCGCCGGCCTCGGCGCGCCTCGTGCCCTGGGCGGTGCGGAGCTGGGGGATCGACCTCGCCGAGGCCGTGGTCCCGCCCGGCGGCTTCCCCACCCTGAACGCCCTCTTCACCCGGACCCTGCGGCCGGAGGCCCGGCCGGTGGACCCCGATCCGGCGGTGCTGGTCTCGCCGGCCGACGCCCGCCTCCTCGCCGTGTCGCCGCTCGACGCCGCCGGGCGGCTCGAGGTGAAGGGGGTGGGCTACGACGCCGCCGGCCTGCTGGGCGACGAGGACCTGGCCCGCGGCTACGCCGGGGGCGCCGCGCTGGTCTTCCGGCTCTACCTGGCCGACGTCCACCGCCTCGCCTTCCCCTGCGACGGCGTGGTCTCGGCGCCGCGGCTGGTCCCGGGTGGCTTCGAGTCGGTCTCGCCGCGCCCCGGCCACCGGGAGCCGGTGCTGCAGCGCAACCGGCGCACCGTCACCACGCTCGACACCGGGCGCTTCGGGCGGCTCGCCCTGGTGGACGTGGGCGGCTTCCTGGTGGCCTCGATCCGCCACCTCGCCCCGGCCGGCGCCCGGGTGTCGAAGGGCGAGGCGCGGAGCCTCTTCCGCCTCGGCGGCTCGACGCTGGTGCTGCTGGCCCCGCCCGGCGCGCTGGAGGTGCCTCCCGCCCTCCTGGCCGCCTCGGCCCGCGGCGAGGAGACCCCGGTCAGGCTGGGGGCCGCGGTGGCGCGCGCCCCAGCGGCGTGAGGTGGGCCAGCAGGAGCGGGGTCAGGAAGAGGTCGACCACCACCGCCCCAGCCAGCGTGGCGCCGATGAGGGCGCCGAGGCGGGCCGGGCCGAGGAAGCCCGAGAGGAGGAGGAGCCCGAAGCCGGCCGAGACCGCCACGCCCGAGACCAGCATCGGCACGCCCACCTCGCCCACGGTGGCGAAGACCGCGGCCCGGTGCGCCTCCCGCGGCGGGAGCCCGCGGGCCGCGGCGTGGTGCTCCCGGAAGCGGGCCAGGAACTGGATGGTGTCGTCGTCGGCCACCACCAGGGTGATGGAGAAGGCCATCACCGTGACCGGCGAGAGCGGGATCCCGGCCGCGCCCATGAAGGCCAGCACCAGCAGCACCGGCGAGGCGTTGGGCACCAGGCCGACGAGGCCGAGCCGCCAGGAGCGGAGCGCCAGGCTCATGAGCAGGAGCGAGAGCAGCACGGCGCCGCCGAAGCTGGCGGCCAGGCCGCCCAGCAGCTGCGAGTTGACGTCCTCGAAGAGCCGGAGCTGGCCGGTGGCGGTGAGCCGGAGGCGCGGCCCGCCCGGCACGGCGTCCAGCGCCGCCTGCTCCCGCCCCACCCAGGCGTCGAGCGCCTCCATGATGGCGGCCGTCCGCTGCACGCCGACGTCGCGGACGCGCCCCACCGCCGCCAGCGAGGCCCGGTCGGCCGAGAGGACCTCGCGCGTGGCGCGCCGGTCGCCGAGCGCCTCCAGCGCCTGGGCCGTCCCCTCGGGCGAGTCGGGCAGGCCACCCTCCCCGGCCTCCGCTCCCGCGGCGAGGGCGAAGGCGGGCCGGACGAAGTCGGCCAGCGAGTTGGCCTGGGCGATCTCGGGGAAGGAGCGCAGGTAGGCGGCCGCCCGCTCCGCCACCCGGACCGCCGCCGGCGCCAGGGCGCCGTCCGGCGCCGCCGCCTCCACGTGGACCGCCACTGGCACCAGGCCGCCGGAGATGGCCTCGGCCCGGGCGATCTCCCGGGCCAGCGGCGAGCCGGGGCGCAGGTCGTCGAAGACGCGGTACTCGACCCGCACCCGGGTCGCCAGCAGCCCGGCCGCGAGCAGCACCAGCAGCGCGCCGGCCACCACCCGGCGCGGCCGCTCCACCCCCTGGCGCGCCATCCAGCCGGAGGCCGCCGCCGCCCAGGCCACCCCGCGGGGCGCCGGCCGGGGCGGCGGGGCGCGCCGCACCAGGGCGCGCAGCACCAGCGGGAGGACCAGCGCGTTGGCCAGCCAGGCGAGCGGCATGGCCAGCGCCATCACCACCGCCAGCTGGATGACCGCGGTCATGCGGACCGCCACCAGGGTGAGGAAGCCGGCCGCCAGCACCAGCTCGGTCACCAGGCAGGGGACCAGGGTCCGCCCCAGCGCCCCGGCCAGCGCCGCCCGAGGCTCCGCGCCGGCCCGCAGCTCCGCGAAGAACTCGGAGAGCACGTGGACCGTGTCGCCGACCGAGACGATCACCACCACCACCGGCATGATCCCCATCAGCAGGCCGAGCGGCCAGCCCAGCAGCCCGAGCACCCCGTAGGTCCAGGCCAGCGAGGCCAGGATGGCCGCCAGCCCGGCCAGCGCCGCCGCCGCGCTGCGGAAGGCGAGCAGCAGGAGCAGCAGCACGGCCAGGACGGAGAGCGGCACGAGCCGCGAGACGTCCTCGTTGACGAGCGCGGCGATGCGGGCCCGCACCGCCGGCAGGCCGGAGAGGGTCAGGACCTGGCCGGGGTGCTGGTGGCGGTCCAGCGTCGCCTGGGCCGCGCGCACGAAGGCCTGCCGGCCGGCGTCGCTGCCGGCCGCCGCGGGCGCCAGGTCGGCCAGGATCGAGACGGCCCGGCCGTCCGGGGCGAAGAGGTTCCAGGCCAGCAGCCGATCGCCGCGCGCCCAGGCGGCGCGGCGCGCCAGCTCCTCGGCCGGGGCGCCGGGCGGGAGCACCCGCTCGCGCGAGGGGCCGAACCGGGTGGCGACGCCGCGCTCCACCGAGGCCGGCCCCAGCACCCGGGTGACCCCCGGCACCTCGCGCAGCGCCCCCTCCAGCGCCGCCAGCCGCGCCACGCCGGCGGGGGTGAAGAGGTCGTCGGCCTGCACCAGCACCACCGCGCGGGCGTCCTCGCCCGGGAAGGCCGCCTTGAAGCGGTCGTAGTCGGCGCGCTGGCGGTCCCAGACGGGGAAGAGCTGCTCCAGGGAGAAGTCGGGGCGGACGCGCGCCGCCGCGGCGCCGAGGACCACCGTGAGCGCCAGCGCCGCCGCCGCGAAGGGGGCCGGGCGCGCCACCAGGCGCGCCGCGAGGCGGGCCACCAGCCCCGGGGAGTCCACTCCACGCATGGTCCGAGTATCATCCCCTGCGGGGAGGGGCGTCATGGAGGAAGTGCGGGTCACCCCGGCCGGGCCAGGCGACCTCGAGGCCTTCGTGGATCTCGGCCCGGCGCTGCGCGCCGGCGACGCCGACTACTCCACCCCCTTGCGCGCCTCGGCGCTGGCCGAGCTCCGGGCCGGCCCCGGCCCGGGCGGCGCCCTCCAGCCCTTCCTCGCCGTGCGCGGCACGGTGGCGGTGGGCCGGGTGGCGGCGCTCCTCCACCCGGCGCTGGAGGAGGTGCCCGGGCGGCCCCTCGGCCAGGTGGGCTACTACGAGTGCGCCGACGATCCGGCCGCCGCCGCGGCCCTCCTCGCGGCGGCCTGCGCCTGGCTGCGCGGTCGCGGCGCCGGGCGCGCCGTCGGCCCGATGAACGGCGGCGCCCACCGGTCCTGCCTGCTCCTCACCGAGGGCTTCGGCACCGAGCCGCACCTCCTCGAGCCGCGCACGCCGCCCCGCTACCTGGCCCACTTCGAGGCGGCCGGGTTCGTCCCGGTCCACCGCTGGACGGCCCACGAGCCCTCCCGGGCGCAGCTCGAGGCGCTGGTGACGTCGCTGCGGCGCATCGCGCGGCGCGCGCCGGTCCGGGCGGCAGCGCTCGACGAGCGGGATCCCGCGGCGGTGCTGCCGCGCCTCCACCGCCTGCTCGACCGGGCCTGGGCCGGGTACCCGGGGTACGTCCCCTTCCCCTTCGAGGAGTTCGCCCGCACCTTCGGCGGCCTGCTCCTCCTGCTGCCGCCCGGCCACCTGCAGGTGGTGATGGACGGGGCCGGCCGCGACCTCGGCTTCGGCTACATGCTGCCCGACTGGTTCGCGCCGGTCCGGGCGCTGCGCGGCGATCCGGCCGGCTGGGGGCGCTGGCTCTCGGACCCGCCTCCGGACCGGGTGGTGCTCCACTCGGTGGCCGTGGTGCCGGAGGCCCGGCAGGGCGCGGCGGCGGCGGCGGTGGTGGTGGCGGGGTGCGAGGTGGCGCTCCAGGCCGGCTACCGCCGGTTCCTGCTGGCGCGCACCCGCGAGGAGTTCCGCTCCCCGGTGCGGCGCCTCCCGGCCACGCGCCGCTACGCCCTCTGCGGCCGGGCGCTCTGATCGGCCGGCGTCGTGCCGGCCGCCGCGCCGACCCGCCGGACCGTCCCCGCCGCGCCGTCCACCACCAGCGCCTCGCCGGTGGCGATGAGCCGCGTCGCGCCGGCCACGCCCACCACGGTGGGGAGGCCCAGCTCCCGCCCCACGATGGCGGTGTGCGACAGCGGGTTGCCGCGCTCCGCCACCAGCGCGGCCGCGCCGGCCATGAGGAAGATCCAGCCCGGGTCGGTGGTGGCCGCCACCAGCACCTCGCCGGGCCGCACCGTGGCGTCCGCCGGGGAGAGCACCACCCGCGCCGGCCCGCGGGCCACGCCCGGGCTGCAGCCGGCGCCACGCAGCACCTCGGCGCCGCCCGCCACCTCCACCAGCGCCTCCTCCGCCGGCCGGGCGATGGCGATGCCGTGGGTGACGGTGCGCGGCGCGGGGGCGCGCCGCTCGTAGCCGGCCCACTCGCGGCGGCGGAGCGCCACCAGGGCGCGCAGGTCGCGGGTCACGGCGTGGCCGCGCACGGCGCCGTCCACCTCCTCGACCGTGAGCCAGAGGAGATCGGCCGGGTCGTCGAGCAGGCCGGCGCGGGCCAGGTGGCGCCCCAGCGCCCGGTAGAGCCGCTTCGCCAGCCCGAAGCCGCGGGCCCGGGCCAGCCGCAGCGACTCGCGCCGCCGCACGCCGCGGCGCCAGTGGCCGGCGGCCCAGCCGAAGAGGGCCGCCCGCAGCGGGTGGCCGGCCAGCGCGCGCGCCACCGCCGCCTCCGCCTCGGCCCGGGCCTCGCCCCGGCCGGTCCCGAGCCGGTCGGGATCGACGCCGGCGGCCAGCGCGGTGCGGAGGGCCGCCACCAGCCCGCCCGGCGCCTCGGCGAGCGAGGGCGTCTCCAGCTTGAGCTCCTCCAGCGTCCGGTCGCCGTGGCGCGCCAGGTGCTCCCGGCAGGCCTCGAGGAAGCCGGCCGCCTCCGCCACGGAGGCCAGGGCGGCCCAGGCGTCGGCGTCGCTCCGCGGCGAGGCCAGCACCTCGCGCACCGCCGGGACGGCCGCCGCCCGCCGCGCCAGGGCGGCCACCGAGCGGAGCGGCTCCAGGCTCTCCACCCCCTGGATCCCGATCAGCAGGGCGTCGCGGAGGGCCGGCGCGCCGGCGGCGTCGGCCGCGCCGAAACGGACCAGCAGCCGCTCCACCAGCGCGTGGAGCTGGAAGGTGAAGAAGTCGCTCACCAGCGCCACCGCGTAGGGGCCGCTGAGCTGGTCGGAGAGCCGGTCGAGCGCGTCGAGCAGGGCGTGCGGGTCGAGCGCGTCGAGGTCGGCGGGGAGCCGGGCCCGCTCGGCCTCGAGCCGGGCCGTGAAGGCGGCCGCGTCGGCGTCGAGGCGCCGGAGCAGCCCGGCCAGCCGCAGCCAGGCGCGCCCCACCGTGGCGGCGCGGGAGAGCCGGGCCAGGCCGCGCACCGGCGGATCCGGCGCCACCCAGCGGCGCGGCAGGCCCAGCGCCTTCTCGAAGGCCGGCAGGGTCCAGCCGAAGCCGGGGAGCTGCCGGTAGAGCCGGTACCAGTTGAGGATGGCGTAGTGGATCCGGCCGTCCACCAGCGCCACCAGGTTGGCGTGCACCGCCCGCTCCCGCGCCAGCGTCGCCTCCCCGACGCCGAAGCGGCGCGAGGCCTCGCGCAGCGTCCGCTCGTAGGCCGGCCGCACGAAGGAGAAGGTGAGCGGCCGGGTGACGCCCGGGTAGCTCTCCACGATGTTGGCCGAGTCGAAGATGGTCTCGCGCCCGGCGGTGAAGGCGGTGACGGGCCGCGCCTGGAGCAGCTGGATCGCGCCGGCCCGGTCGATGGCCCACTCGAGGTCCTGGGGGGCCCCGGCGTCCGCGGCGATGCGCCGGCCCAGCGCCACCAGCCCCGCCACCTCGGCCGCCGAGAGCAGCGGGCCCGGGCCGGTGCGCGCGCGCACCGCGCCGGTCGCGAGGTCGGCGTGGATCACCTCGGCGTCGGCGGTGCCGGCCACCACCCCCTCACCGGTGCCCGGGGCGGCGGCGATGACCGCCTCGTCGCGGTCGCCGCTGGCCGGGTTGGCCGTGAAGAGGACGCCGGCCCGGTCGGCCTCCACCATGGCCTGGACCAGCACCGCGGCGCGGGCCCCGGCCACCGGCCGCCCGCGCAGCCGGCGGTAGAGGAGCGCCCGGGCGCCGTGCGCCGAGGCCAGCACGTCGACCACCCGCGCCGCCACGTCGGCCGGCGCCACGCCCAGGAAGGAGTCGAGCTGCCCGGCGAAGGAGTCCCGGGCGCCGTCCTCCTCCAGCGCCGAGGAGCGGACCGCGAGGAGCGCCGCGCCGCCGAGGTGGGTGCGGACGGCGTCGTCGAGCGCCGCCGCCACGCCCTCGGGCAACCCTTGCGCCCGCAGCGCCGCGCCGATGCGGGCCGCGGCGGCCTCGAAGGGGGCGCGAGTCGGCGGGGCCTCGTCGAGGCCGGCCAGCGCCTCGTCGAGCACGGGCCGGAGCCGGGCGGCGAGCGCGTCGCCCACCTCGACGGGTACGGCCAGCCAGCGCGGCACCGGCAGCCCCTGGCGCGCCAGCGCGGCCAGGCGGGCCCCCTTGCCACCCACCTCGGCCGGGCTCGCCGCCTCGACGTCGCGGAGGATGCGCACGGCGGCGATCATAGCCCGCCCGGGCTCGCTCCACGGTGGGTAGAATGGCCCGTGCCCGCCGCCCCGCCGGCCCCCGCCCCCGCCCCGCCACGCCCGCCCGGGCCGGCCCGCGGCGGCGCGGGGCGCGTGGCCGGCTGGCTCGCCCGCCGCTTCGGTCCCGTCGAGCTCGCGGCCGCGCTCCTCCTCGCGCTGGCGGCCGAGGCCGGCGCCGCCGCGCTGGCCCACCCGGGCCCGCTGCCGGCCTCCTGGCGGGCGGCGGCCGCCGCCGCGGCCTGCGCGCTCCTCGCCCTCTACCTGCGGCTCAGCGACGACCTGAAGGACTGGGAGGCCGACCGGCGCCTCGCCTCCGAGGGCGACGCCCGCTTCACCTCGCGGCCGCAGGTGCTGGGCGCGGTCGCGCCCGCCGACCTTCGGCGGGCCCGCCTGCTGGTCTCGCTGGCCTGCCTCGCCCTGCTCTCGGTCCAGCCCCCGGCCGCCGCGCTCCTCGGCGGCCTGGCCTGCGCCGGCGCCTGGCTCTCGGCCCGCTGGTTCTTCTGGCCGGCCATGGCCAATCACCTGCTGATCGCCTTCGCCACCCACAACCCCCTCGGCCTCCTCGCGGTCGGCTTCGCCGCAGCGGCCGGGAGCGAGGCCGCCGGCGCCTCGCCGTGGGCGCCGGTCACGCTCGCCCTGGCCCTGGGCCTCTACCTCCCCGTGGCCGCCTGGGAGATCTCCCGCAAGGTCCGCGCGCCCGCCGAGGAGACCAGCTACCGGACCTGGTCGAGCCTGCTGGGCTGGCGCGCCGCGGCGATCCTCCCGGCCGGGCTGGCCGCGGTCTCGGCGGCGCTCCTCGCCCACGTGGCGCGGCGGGCGGCGCTGCCGGGCTGGTACGGGCCGCTGCTGGCGGTGGCGCTTCTCGCCCCGTCCCTGGCGGCGCTGGCCTTTCTGCGCGCCCCGACGCCGGCCGGCGCCGCGCGCCTGCGCCCGGCCGTCGAGGCCTACGCGCTGGCCGCCTCGCTCGGCCTGCTCACCGCCGCGCTAAGGGCCCGCGGGCTCGGGGCCGGGCCATGAGCCTGGTCCCGGCGGCCGCGCCGCTGGTCCTGCCGCTGGCCGAGGCGGCCGAGGCGCCGCTCGCCCTGGTGGGTGGGAAGGCGCGCGGCCTGGGCCAGCTCCTCGCCGGCGGCTTCCCGGTCCCGGAGGGCGTGGTGGTCACCGCGCCGGCCTGCCAGGCGCTGCTCGCCGCGGCTGGCCTCGCGGAGGCGCGTGAGGCGCTGGCTCGCCGCCTCGGGGCGCCGGCCCTGCCCGACGAGGCCTCCTGGCTGGCCGGCTGCCGGGACCGCCTGGCCACCGCCGGGGTCCCGGCGGAGGTGGCGGCCGCGCTCCGGACCGCGGCCGGAGCGCTCCTCGACGGCGGGCCGCTGGTGGTCCGCTCCTCCGGCTCGCTGGAGGACCTGCCCGGGGCCAGCTTCGCCGGCCAGTACGAGTCGGTGCTGGGCGTCCGGGGCGAGGCGGCGGCGCGGGCGGCGCTGTGCCGCTGCGTGGCCTCGCTCTTCACCCCGCGGCTGGCCGCCTACCTGCGGGCCCATGGGGCCGCCACCGCCGTGCCCGCCATGGCGGTGGTGGTGCAGCGGCAGGTCGCAGCCGAGGCCGCCGGCGTCCTCTTCACGGTGGACCCCACCACCGGCCGCGAGGACCACGCCGTCATCGAGGCGGTGCACGGGCTGGCCGACGCCCTGGTCTCGGGCGCCGCGCCGGCCGACTGGTTCGTGGTGGACGTTCCGGCCGGGATCATCCGGGAACGCCGCCCGGGCGCGGTGCCGCACCCGGAGCGGACCGGGCCGAGCCTCGACGACGCGGCCGTGCTCGAGCTGGCGGCGCTCGGCGCCGCGGTGCAGGAGCAGCTCGGGCTGCCGGTGGACATCGAGTGGACGCGCGCCGCCGGCCGCTTCGAGCTGGTGCAGGCCCGTCCCATCACCAGCCTGCACTTCGCCGAGGAGCTGGGGGAGTGGACCACCGCCGACTTCCGCGACGGCGGCGTCTCCGCGGACGTCTGCCTGCCGCTCATGTGGTCGCTCTACGAGGCCGCCTTCCAGGCCTCCATGCCGCGCTACCTCGGCGCCATCGGCCTCATCGCGCGCAGCCACCGGGCCACCTGGTCGAGGATGTTCTTCGGCCGGCCCTACTGGAACCTGGGAGAGTCCCGCGCCGCGGTGCAGCGGCTCCCCGGCTTCGTGGAGCGGAACTTCGACCACGACCTGGGGATCGAGCCCTCCTACCAGGGGCCGGGGCGGGTCACGCCGACCACGGTGCGCACCGTGCTGCCCGCCCTCGCCATCCTGGTGAGGCTGCACCTGGAGTACCGGCGCCGGCGCCGCGCCAACGCCCGCCTCCTGGCCGACTTCCCGGCGCGCGCCGCCCCGCTCGACCTCCCCCCCGCAGCGCTCCGGGCGCTGGACGCCGCGGCGCTGGCGGCCGGCTGGAGCCAGCTCCTGGCGCTCCACCTCGACGTCGAGACCGCCTACTTCGAGACCATCTACAACACCTCCAACGCCAGGCTCGACTTCAAGGTGGCCTTCAACAGGGCGGCGGCCCGCGCCGTGCCGCCGCTCGACGATCCGGCGCTGGTGGGCGGCCTGCAGGACCTCTCCCACGTGCGGACGCTGGTGGACCTGCACCGGACGCTCGGGGCGCTGCGCCGCTCCGGGGCGCCGCTCGACGACGACACGGTGGCCGCCTTCGCGGCGCGCTGGCCCCACCGCAGCCGCCGGGAGCTGGAGCTGCGCACGCCGCGCTGGCCCGAGGACCTCGCCTTCGTCCGGGCCTTCATGGAGCGGGCGCTGGAGGCCTGGCGCGAGGAGGACGACCCGGAGCGGGTGGCGGCGGCGCAGCACGCGGCCGCGGTGGCCGAGCGGGAGCGGGCGCTGGCCGGGCTGCGCAGCCCGCTGGCCCGCGCCACCTTCCGCTCGCGGCTGCGCCGCCTGCGCGCCTTCGCCTGGGAGCGGGAGGAGATGCGCGACCGCTCCAGCCGGGTCTACGCGCTGGTGCGCCGCTGGGCGCTCGAGGCCGGACGGCGCCTCGCCGCCGCCGGCGCGCTGGCCGACCCGGAGGACGTCTTCGTGCTGCGGCGCGAGGAGGTCTCGGCGACGCTGGAGGGACGGCTGGCCGGCGGCGCGCTGCGGGACCGGGTCCGCGCCGGCTGGCGCGGCGCCCGCTCCTTCCGCAACTTCCAGAACCCCAACGAGATCGGCGCCACCCACGCCCTCGCGGCCGGCGCCCCCCCTCCGAGCGGCGCCGTGCTGCACGGCGCCGGCTGCTCGCACGGCCGGGCGCGCGGTCCGGCCCGGGTGGTGCGGCGCATCGAGGAGGCGGGGCGGCTCCGCCCGGGCGACGTGCTGGTGGCCCACTTCACCGACCCCGGCTGGACCACCTTCTTCCCCCGCCTCGGGGCGGTGGTGACCGAGACCGGCGGCCTGCTCTCCCACGCCGCGGTCATCGCCCGCGAGTGCGCCATCCCGGCGGTGCTGGCCGTCCCCAACGCCACCCGGGCCATCCCCGACGGCGCCCTGGTGGAGGTGGACGGCGCCGCCGGGACGGTGACGCTGGTGGAGCCGCCAGCGGGCGAGCGAGCGTGACGGCCATCCGGGGTGCGCCAGCCTGCCCGGTGGTCTCCCCGGGGCGGCTGGGATAAGGGTGGACGCGATGAAGGCGCCCCGCGCCGCCGCCACGCTGCTCGCCTGCGCGCTCCTCGCCGCCGCGGGCCCGACCCGGGCCGGCGAGGCGCCGGCCACCGGGGCGCCCGCCTCCCCACCGGGAGAGCTCGACTGCACCGGGAGCGCCCAGTGCGCCGTGGCCCTGGGCCCGGGCAGCGTCTGCACCGCGGGGCGCTGCGGCCGCTACCTGGACCGGACCGACCTCCTCGAGGCCATCGGCCTGAAGAAGCGGCGCGGAGCGCTCGAGGCCTGGCGGCTCTATCCCTCCATCCTCCCGGCCATCGGCTACACGCCCCAGAACGGCTTCGTGCTGGGGATCACCACGCTGGCCGGCATCTACCTCGGCGACCCCGACACCACCACCATCTCCAGCCTGGCCCTGGTGGCCTTCGTCACCACCAAGAAGCAGGTGGTCGTCCAGTCGCGAAACGTGGCCATGCTGGAGGCCAACGCCTGGCAGCTGCAGGGCGACTACCGGCTGCTCCTCACCAACCAGTCCACCTACGGCCTGGGCTCGACCACCGAGGCGGGCGACACCTCCATCACCGTCGGCGGCTGGGGACCCACCGCCACGCTGGCGGGCGAGCGGCCCATGGACTTCAACCTGGTCCGGTTCCACCAGGGGGTGCTGCGCCGCGTGGCCGGGCCGCTCTACCTGGGGGCCAGCTTCCGCTTCGACCGCTACTACGACATCGTGGATTCCCGGCTCGACCTCGCGGCGGTGCCGCCGGTCGTGACCAGCCACCAGGCCTACAGCCTGCAGTACGGCTTCAGCACCGCCGCCTACACCCTCTCCGGCATCGGCCTCGAGGCGATGCTCGACAGCCGCGACTCGACCATCAACGCCTACCGCGGCTGGTACGTGCACGGCGCCTTCCGCGCCTACCCCACCGCGCTCGGCAGCTCGCAGGACTCCACGCTGGTCCACGCCGAGGCGCGCACCTACCTCAGCCTCTCCGACGACGTGCCGCGCAACGTGCTCGCCTTCTGGCTGATCGCCCAGGGGGTGACCTCGGGCCGGCAGCCCTACCTGGCGCTCCCGGCCATCACCTGGGACTTCGGCATCCGCAGCGGCCGCGGCTACATCCAGGGGCGCTTCCGCGGCGACGCCGAGGTCTACGGCGAGGCGGAGTGGCGCTTCCGGATCACCGGCAATGGCCTGCTGGGCGGGGTGGTCTTCGCCAACGCCTCGACCTTCTCCCGCCCGGCGGTGGACGTGGCCGGCTACACGGCGGGGCGCGAGGCGCTCTTCACCGCGGTCCGCCCGGCCGGCGGCTTCGGCCTGCGCTTCATGATGAACCGGGAGGCCCGCAACAACGTCACCCTGGACTTCGCCTTCGGCCAGGACTCGATGGGGATCTACTTCGGTGCCGGCGAGGCCTTCTAGGGCCGCCGCCCTGCTGGCCGTGCTGGCCGGCTGCGCCGGGGCTCCCGCCGCCCCGGCACCGCCGCCGATCGCGCCGGCCGACCCGGCGCTGCTGGCCGCCCTGCGCGCCGCGATCCCGCTCGACCCGGTCCCGCTGGAGGGCGATCCCTACCTGGCCTGGCGCGGCCGCGAGCCGCCGGCACCACCGCCCGGCACCGTCTGCGGCGTGCGCTTCGAGGCCGATCGGGTGCACTACCGGCTGCGGACCTTCGGGAGCGCGGAGGCGGCGCGCGCCGCCGGCCACGCCGTCACCCACGAGGGGGCGTGCGGCACCTGCTCCACCCTCCAGGACCTGGCGGTCTACCTGGAGCGGCCCGACCTGACGGCACCGGTGCGGAGCTGCGGGATGCGGCTCACGCGGGCCGACGCGCAGGCGTGCCTCGAGGGGCTCGGCTTCAGCGGCCCCTGCGCCGCGACCTGGGACGCCAACATCGAGAACACCAGGTACGCCTGCTTCATCACCTGCATGCTGAGCTGGGCGGAGGGGCAGCCCGCGACCGGCCCCGATGGCCGGCTCAACCCCTGCCTCCAGTGCGACGAGGACCGCTCCGGCCCGGTCTTCAAGGCGACGGCCGGCCGGACCCGCCGCAACTCGGGCATCCGCTCCTCCATCCCGCGCCCCGCGGGAGAGGTCGCGCCGGTGGCCCGCGACGAGCTGCCGGCGGCAGGGGCTTCGCGCTAGGGGCCGTCCCAGCGGTACTCGACGGCCAGCAGCAGCGAGGTCCGGGAGGTGAGGAAGCCGGCCTCGGTGCGGAACATCCAGTTGCGGTCGAGCGCGAACTGCGCGCCGGCGATCATGTTCCAGACGTCCTTGGGCTTCTTGTCCAGGGAGTACTCGACGGTGGTGGTCGGTGGGGTGCCGTTGGCCCAGGCCGTCACGGCGCTGGCCAGCTCGTTGCACACCTGCTTGGCGGGGTTGGCGTTGAGCATGGCGTCGCACCGCTGCTGGAGGGCGTCGGCCTGCGCCTGGCTGGGCGGCGGGAGGACGTCGCTCAGCGCGACCGACCCCCGGGTGGCCACGTCGATGACCTGGCCGGCGGTGCCCGCCCATAGGGCGAAGCCGCGCCCCGGCGGCCCGAACTTGAAGTTGTAGCCGAGCCGGAAGGAGAGGAGGTTGGTCCCCATGAGGTCGGCGATCCGGTCCACGTCGGCCACCGCCCCGTTGAAGTCGGCCACGCCGAAGAAGCCCTTGTAGCCCATCTGGAAGGTCGCACCGAGCGCCACCACCTTGGCGGTGCTGTCGACCGCCGAGGAGAAGGCGATCGGCTCGCTCACCTGCACGGTGGTGGCGGAGGAGCCCAGGCTGACGAGGGCGTAGACGGTCAGGAACGGGAAGATCATCAGGTTGGGGCGGAGGCCGACCGAGCTGGCCTTGGCCACCGAGTCCCCGAACTTGATGAAGTCGGCGTCGTACATCGGCCCGCCGTTCACCCCGAGCTTCAGGTTGGCGATCTCGATGGAGGAGCGCTGGTAGTAGTAGTTCACCATGATCCCCCACGCGGGCGGCAGCTCGAAGCCGGCGGCGCGGGCCTTGTCGCCCCAGAGCGGGAAGAACGGCGGCGCGGCCGCGGCCTTGGCGGCGGGCGGGGCGGCTGGTGGCAGCGTGGCCGGACCGGGGTCGGCCAACACGGGCGGGGGCGTGGCCGTGAGGTCGGCGGGAGGCGGCGGCGCGGCCTGGGCCGGCGACGCCATGACCAGCATGGCGGCGATGACGGTGACGTGGGCGATGGTCTTCACGCGGCTCCCCTCCGGCGCCGGATCCCGGCAGATGGGCGCACGGATACCATGCGACCCGGGGGCTCGCCACGGGCGTCCTGCCGCACGTCGAGTGCGTCAGGACCGTGCCCCGTGGCGGGGTGAGCCTGTAGGATGCGGCCCGCGTGACCAGCAACGAACGCCCCGACCTCTGCGCCGAGTGCGGCGGCCAGTGCTGCCTGACGCGCCCCGGGATCGAGGCGCCGGATCGCTTCCTGGCGGCGCCGGATCCCGCCTCCGCGCTGGCCGACGCGCTCGCCTCCGGCGACTGGGTGCTGGCCGAGCACGTCGGCGTGCCCTGGGTGGACGGCGTCGAGCCGCCCGAGGACCAGCGCCGCCTCCTCATCCGCTACCCGCGCCCCGCCACGCTCGCCGAGCAGGGCCAGGGCGCCGCCCCGCGCGACCAGCCCGCGCCGTGCGCCTTCCTCGGCCCCGCCGGCTGCCGGCTCCCCTTCGAGGCGCGGCCCCGCATGTGCCAGGCCCTGGCGCCGTCGCCGGGCTTCGAGTGCGAGGCCAGCTGGGGCCGGCGCGAGGCGGCGCTCGCCTGGCTGCCCCACCAGGCGCTGGTGGACGCGGCGACCCGAAAGGGCGCGCGACCGGCGCCACCCGTCGACTAGGGAACAGGGACGTCACCCGAGGTGGTCCATGGGCGAGACCCGGCTCCACACCTGCATGCTCTGCGAGGCGGTCTGCGGCCTCACCGTGGAGCTGGACGGCGGGCGCGCCGTGTCGGTCCGCGGCGATCCCGACGATCCCCTCAGCCGGGGCCACCTCTGCCCCAAGGCGGCCGCCATCCCCGACGTGATGGAGGACCCGGACAGGGTCCGGGAGCCGCTGCGGCGGGACGGTGATTCCTGGGCGCCGGTGTCGTGGCGCCGGGCCCTGACCGAGGCCGGGGAACGGCTCGCCGCCGTCCAGCGGCGCCACGGGCCGGACTCGGTCGCGCTCTACCTGGGCAATCCGACCGTCCACGGCTTCGGCGCCTCCGCCGCGGCCGTCCTCTTCTCCCGGGCGCTGGGGAGCCGCTCGCGCTTCTCGGCCACCTCGGTGGACCAGCTGCCACAGATGCTGGCCTCGCTGGAGGTGCTGGGCCACCAGGCCCTGCTCCCGGTGCCCGACCTGGACCGCACCACCTTCCTGCTCGTGCTGGGCGCCAACCCGCGCGCCTCCAACGGCAGCCTGATGACCGCCGGCGACGTGGGGGCCCGGCTCGAGGCCCTGCGGGCGCGGGGCGGTCGCCTGGTGGTGGTCGATCCCCGGCGGACCGAGACCGCCGCCCGGGCCGACCAGCACCTCGCCATCCGGCCCGGCGGCGACGCCGCGCTGCTGCTCGGGCTGCTCCACGTCCTCTTCGCCGAGCGGCTGGCAAGGCCCGGGCGCCTGCAGGCCTTCAGCGACGGGCTCGATCGGCTCGAGGCGCTGGCGGGCCGCTTCCCCCCGGAGCGCGTGGCGGCCCGCACCGGGATCGCCGCCGAGGCCATCCGGCGGCTGGCCCGCGACTTCGCCGCCGCCCCGGCCGCGGTGGCTTACGGGCGGGTCGGCGTCTGCACCCAGGAGTTCGGCGGGCTCGCCTCCTGGCTGGTGCTGGCGCTCAACGCCGTCACCGGCAACCTGGACCGGCCCGGCGGCGCCATGTTCCCCTCCCCGGCCGTCGACCTGGTGGCGCAGGGCTCGCCCGGGAGCTTCGGGCGGCACCGGACCCGGGTGCGCGGCCTGCCCGCCTTCGGCGGCGAGCTGCCTGCGGCGGCGCTGGCCGAGGAGATCGAGACGCCGGGCCCGGGCCAGATCCGGGCGCTGGTCACCTTCGCGGGGAACCCGGTGCTCTCGACGCCCAACGGGACGCGGCTCGACTGCGCCCTGGCCGGCCTGGAGTTCATGGTCTCGATCGACCTCTTCCGCAACGAGACCACGCGCCACGCCCACCTGATCCTCCCCACCTCGTTCGGGTTCGAGAAGGACCAGTACGACGCCGTCTTCTACCAGCTGGCGGTCCGCGACACGGCCCGCTACGCGCCGGCGCTGGTGCGGCCCCCCGCGGGGGTGCGCGACGACTTCGCGGTGCTGCTCGATCTCGCCCTGGCGCTGCGGGCGCGCGGTGGCGGCCGGCCGGGGTGGCGCACCGGGCTCGGGCTGCGGGTGGCGCGGGCCCTGGGGGAGCGCCGGCTGCTCGACCGGGCCCTGCGGCGCGGGCCGCGCCGGCTCTCGCTGGCGGCGCTCCGGCGCTCGCCCCACGGCCTCGACCTGGGCGCGCTGGTCCCCCGCCTGCCGGAGCGGCTCTTCACGCCCGGCCGGCGCCTCCGGCTCTTCCCGGAGCGCTACCAGGCCGACCTGGCCCGGCTGGAGGCGGCGCTCGACGCGCCGGCGGCGGGGTCGCTGGCGCTCATCGGGCGCCGCCAGCTGCGCGGCAACAACTCCTGGATGCACAACAGCTCGCGGCTGGTGAAGGGGCCTCCCGCCTGCACGCTGCTCATCCACCCGGCCGACGCCGCGGCGCGCGCCCTCGCCGACGGGGACCAGGCCCGGATCCGTTCCCGGGTGGGCGAGATCCAGGTGCCGGTGTCGGTCAGCGACGCGGTGGCCCCGGGGGTGGTCTGCCTGCCGCACGGCTGGGGCCACGGCCGGGCCGGCGTGGCCCTCTCCGTAGCGGCGGCCCGCCCGGGCGCCTCCTTCAACGACCTGGCGGACGAGGAGCGGGTCGACGCCGTCTCCGGCGTGGCCGTGCTGAACGGCATCCCGGTGACGGTGGAGCGCGCCGGGCCCGGTCCAGCGGAGCGCGGCTGGCACCCGGGGCCGGCCGGAGCGGGTACCCTGGCGCCATGAGCCGCGCCGGTCACCGGAGGCGCAGGATCCGGTAGGCGCCGAGCAGGACCATCAGCGCCACCATCGTCCCGATCACCAGGTCGGGGATCCGTGACCCCGTCCATGCGACGAGTGCACCTGCCGCGATGACCCCGAGGTTGGCGAGGACGTCGTTGGTGGAGAAGATCCAGCTGGCCTTCATGTGCGCCCCGCCGTTCCGGTGCCTCGCGAGGAGGAGCAGGCACGTCACGTTCGCGGCCAGCGCCAGGGTTGAGACCCCGATCATCGTCGGCGGCTCCGGCGAGCTCCCCGTGAGGTATCGACGCCCGACGTCCACGAGGACGCCGGCGGCGAGCACGGCCTGGAACACGCCCGACAGGTGCGCCGAACGCAGCTTGGTCCGATGGGGGCGGCCGACCGCGAGGAGGCTCAGGCCGTAGACGAAGGCATCCGCGAGCATGTCGAGGGAGTCGGCGATGAGTCCCGACGACTGGGCGAGCCAGCCAGCCACGACCTCGACGAGGAACATGGCCGCGTTGATCGCGAGCAGGATGCGAAGCGTCCTCCCCTCGCCGGCCTCGCCGGGCGTCGCGGCCGCAGCGGCTGGCTCCGCCTCGTCGGACGAGGTGACACGCGCTCCGAGGCCGAGCGGCTCCAGCCTGGCCAGGATGGGGCCGGGATCTCCCGAGTGCTCGACGACCACGACCCTGGCCGCGAGGTCGAAGCGCAGGTGGCCGACCGCATCGGCACCGTCGAGGGCCATGCGGATCAGGCGCTCCTCGGACGGGCAGTCCATCTTCGGAACCTCGAACACGGTGCGCCGCATGGTGGTCCCCTCCTCGGTCCAGCCGGTCCCGTCCCCCGGCGACGGGTATACCGCCGGGGTGCCTTCGGCGGGGGCGAAGGTGGGACGCCGCGTGCTATGCCTGTCTCCACCGGACCGCGCGGGTGCCCCGGCCCGGAGACGAGGAGTGGCCATGTCCAGCTGGGAAGCAGACGCGGACCTCCTGCACTCGAGCGGCGCGCGGCACGCGCTGATCCTGTCGCAGGCCAACTCGGGGCTCTGCCAGATCGCGGAGGGGATCGCCCGGGCCCTGGCGCCGCGGCAGGTCCACGTCTCCTCGGCCGGCGCCACCCGGGGACCCGTCGACCCCCTCGCCAGGCGCGTCCTCGCCGAGCTCTCGGTGGACGTCGCCGACCAGCAGCCGAAGGTGCTCGACGAGGTGGACACCTCCGACGTGCAGGCGATCCTGGTGGTGTCGGAGGAGGACCCGACCCCGCCCGGCCTGCGCGGCGTCCTCCGGGTCCACTGGCCGCTGCCCGACCCGGCCGCCGGAGGTGGCACCGGGGAGGAGCGGCTGGCCCGCTACCGCGCGGTCCGCAACGAGCTGCGCCGCCGGCTCATCCGGGTGTTCGCGCGGGAGCTGGTGGCGACCGCCGCGACCGGGGGCACGACCACCTCCATCGGCCCGGCCTCGGGCGGCGATCTCGACGCCATCAAGCGGCTGCTGGTGGGCTCGCTGCTGCCGTCGCGGGACGTCGGCGGGACGAGCCAGCGCTTCATCGTGGCCAGCGAGAACGGCCGGCTCATCGGCTGCGCCGGGCTCCAGGTGGCGGGCCCGGACGGCCTGGTCCGCTCCATGGCGGTCCACTGGACGCGCCGCAACGCCGGCCTGGGGAGCAGGCTGCACCAGCGGCTCCTCTTCGAGGCCACGCTGGCCGGCGTCCGGACGCTCTACGTGGTCACGACCACGGCCGAGGACTTCTTCGCCGGCCATGGCTACCGGAAGGTCGCGGCGCACGTGGTGCCGCCCGGGCTGCAGGCCTCGGAGGAGTTCATCGCCTTCGTGCCCGGGGGCAGCACGGTCATGTCCCGGCCGGTGTCGCCGGCCTGACCCCGCGCCGGCGGGCCCGGCGGCATCGTGAAGATTTCCTGGATGGCCCATGCGGCTCCCGGCCGTTTCGCGGGCTCGCGCGCGCGCTGACCGGGGGCCGGGCAGGGGATTCCCTTCACCAGTCGAAGAAGTAGGCGAGGCCGAGCCCGACCCCGTAGTCGAAGGTCTGGGCCTCGGCGGCGCTGGTGAGCGACGCCTGGTACCAGGCCGAGATGGAGAGCGACTTCTGCCGGTCCACGAAGAGGCCGGCCGTCCCCTTCATGAGCGGCAGGAAGGTGTCGCTGGCGAAGTCCCAGCCGAGCCTGGTGTCGAGGGCCAGGAAGGACCTGCCTGGCAGGGCGAACACCAGGATGGGCTCGAACACCAGCAGGTTGACCTCGGGAGAGCCGGTGGCCGACTCCAGCGAGCGCGTCCAGACCACCTGCGTGGTGAGCGACACCCCCCGGCCCAGGCCCACCGCGACGGCGTAGGCCGGGGCCAGGGCCCAGGGGCCACCGACGGCCCCGCTGAACGCCGTCTGCCACTGCACGCCGAGCGCGAGGTACTGGCGCACCTGCGTGCCGGGGAGGAAGTTCCAGGCCAGGGAGGTGTTTACCGCCCCCAGCCCGGACTGGGTGGGGGCGGCCGTGGTGTAGGGGTAGAAGGTCGAGACCGGGACCTTGACCTGGAAGGAGAACTCGCGCCGGTCCCCGAACACGAACTGCGGGTTGAAGAGGAGCCGGCTGGCGTTGGCCTGCTGCTTGAACCCCTCGTAGCTGTCGTACTGGAGGAGGATCTGGCTGCGGGAGAAGGCGACGGAGTCGATCCCCTGCAGGATCTGGAGGGCCTCGCGGACCCGGTCCTGGCTGCTCATCTCCTCGGCGACTCCGACCAGCGTCCCGGCGTCCATCGCCTCGCGGAGGCCGGTCGCGCTGCAGCCGCTCGAGAGGCTCGCCTCGTTGGCCTTGAGGCACTCCAGGAGCGGCCCGGTCTGCGGCGGCACGTCCCGGCAGAGCCGCTCGACATCGGTCGTGCAGGCCCGCCGGACGGTGGCCACCCGCTCCCGGGCCGCGTTGATCCGGTTCAGCTCGGCCTCGCAGCTGCGGGAGAGCTCGACCAGGTGCTGGGCGAGGCACCCGAGCACGCGGCCCTTGCCCGGCTCGACGCCCCCGCAGAACTGCTCCACGTCGGGGCGGCAGGCCCGGCCGAACTCCTCGATGAGCTTCCTCGCCCGGAGCGCGTCCGAGTCGAGCTTCTCGCGGCAGGTGGCGGAGAGCCCGGCCTGGTGCTCGCGGAGGCAGCCCGCGATGCGGGCGCTCGTCGGCTCGACCGCGGGGCAGAACTGCCTCACGTCGGCGGCGCAGGGATCCTCGGCGGCGGCGCGCGGAGCCGCGGCGACGCCCACCGCCAGGGCCAGGACCATCGACCGCCACGGCGTTCGGACCGACATGCCACCCCCGGTGTCCCGTCCACGAGTTCAACGCATCAGCAAGGTCCACAGCGACGTCAGCCCGATGACCGAGAGCAGCATGGCCAGCACGATGCTCAGGGGCCACTGCGTCAGGACGACGGGTGCACCGCGCCGCAGGCGCCGCAGCACGAACCCGTGGGAGATCCCGGCCAGCACGGTGGCCAGGGTGCCCAGCACGATGAGGGAGACGCCGAAGCGGATGGCGGCCTCGTGCAGGTGGACGGCCTCCGGGGTCGGGGTCTTCTCCCTCAGCGATCGGAAGAACCCGACCGTGCCGAAGCCGAACGTGGCCATGGTGAGCGTGGTCCGGATCCAGGCCAGGGTGGTGCGGTCGAGCGCGAGCTGGGTCCTGAACTTCGCCAGGCCGGTCCGGCCAGGACCGGCCTCCGAGGTCGCCGCGCTTGTCGTTGCTGATCCATGGCTGGTCCGTATGCGCGCTCGGTGGGTCGCGGAGACTCGGGGCGGCTACTTCGCCTCCTCGATCTTCCTGGCGGCCTCGCCGTTGGCCTTGCCGGCCGCGGCCTTCTCTGCGGCTCCCATGGCGCCGACCTCGACCACCACCTGCCTGATGGTGCCGGTGAACTTCGTGTCCCTGGGCTGGTAGTCCTCGATCACCGGGGTGCCCTCGTCCAGGCCGACGTCGGCGGCGTCGTCGAGCGAGAACAGCATGGGCTGCGTGCGCTCCAGCCGCCCCGTCCCCGCCTTCCTGCCGTTCACGTACAGCGTCACCAGGCCGCCCCTGGCGAGCCCGCCGCCGTCGTAGGCGAAGTCCATCTTCACGGTGGCCTTGCCGGGCGGGAGCGCCTGCGAGGAGGTGATGGAGGTCCGCTTCAGGCCGAGGAAGTTGTACGAGTAGACCGGCCGGCCGCCCTTCAGGTGGAGGCTCCAGCCGCCGAACCGGCCGCCCTGCGCGAGAATGACGCCGTTGGCGCCGCCCTTCGGGATCTCCAGGTCGGCGGTGATGGTGACCGAGCGGTTCTTCACGTTGATGAAGGCGTTCTCCGACATCCCGGTCATGCCGGCGTGCAGCGTGAGCGAGGTGCGGTCACCCATGAGATCCGGCCGCCCGGCGATCCTGGGGTTGAGCCGCTCGATGGACCGGTCGTCGATGGGGAGGACCTTGTACTTGACCGCCTCCTTCATGAAGAGGTCCTGCAGCTCCTTCAGCTTGGTAGGGTTCTGCGCCGCCAGATCGTTGGCGAGGCTGAAGTCGGTGCGGGTGTCGTAGAGCTCCCACCGGTCGTCGAGGAGCGCGGCGCGGGGCTTCGACTCCCAGGGTGCCTTGTGGATGGTGCCGGCGAACCAGCCGTCGGCGTAGATGGCCCGGTTGCCGATCATCTCGAAGTACTGGACCTTGTGGCGGCTCTCCGCCTTCGGATCGTCGAAGGTGTAGGCCATGCTGACGCCCTCGATGGGCGTCTGGACCGTGCCGTTGACGCTCTTCGGCTCGGGGAGGCCCGTCGCCTCGAGGATGGTCGGCGCCACGTCGATGACGTGGTGGAACTGCGAGCGCACCTCGCCCTTGGCCTTGATGCGCCTGGGCCAGTGGACCACCATGCCGTTGCGCGTGCCGCCGAAGCTGGAGGCCACCTGCTTGGTCCAGGTGAAGGGCGTGTCGCCGGCGACCGCCCAGCCGGCCGCCATGTGCGGGTAGGACATCGGGCCGCCCAGCTCGTCGAAGTGCTTCAGGACGTCCTGGACCGACTCCTCGACCCCGTTGAAGTAGGTCATCTCGTTGAAGAGCCCGTTCATGCCGCCCTCGGCGCTCGTCCCGTTGTCCCCCACGATGTAGAAGACCAGCGTGTTGTCGAACTGGCCGGTCCCCTTGAGGGCGTCGATGAGCCGGCCGATCTCGGTGTCGGCGTACTCGCCGAAGGCGGCGAAGATCTCCATCTGGCGGGCGAAGAGCTTCTTCTCGTCGGCCGAGAGCGTGGCCCAGTCCTTGATGGCCTCGGGCTTCGGCGCCAGCTTCGTGCCCGGAGGCACCACGCCCAGCTTGATCTGCCGGGCCAGCGTCTCCTCCCGGAAGACGTCCCAGCCCTGGTCGAACTTCCCCCGGTACTTCGCGATCCACTCCTTCGGGACGTGGTGCGGCGCGTGGGTGGCGCCGGGCGCGAAGTACATGAAGAAGGGGCGGTCCGGGGTCAGCGACTTCTGGTACTGCACCCAGGCGATGGCGTGGTCGGTCATGTCGGCCATGAAGTGGTACTTGGGGTCCCTGGGGACCTCGACCGGCGTCTGGTTGTGGTAGACGAGCGGCGCCCACTGGTTGGTCTCGCCACCCATGAACCCGTAGAACTCGTCGAAGCCGGACCGGTTGGGCCAGCGCGTGGTCGGGCCCGAGGGGCTGACCTCCCAGGCCGCGGTCTCGTGGTTCTTCCCGAAGAAGCTGGTGCTGTAGCCGTTGAGCCGCAGCATCTCGGCCAGCGGCGCCACGCTGTCGGGACGCACCCCGGTGTTGCCGGGGAAGGCGGTGGCCGTCTCGGCGATCGCGCCCATGTTGTTGGTGTGGTGGTTGCGGCCGCTCAGCAGGGCGGTGCGCGTCGGTGAGCAGAGGGCGGTGGTGTGGAACTGGTTGTAGCGCAGCCCCTCGCTGGCCAGCGAGTCCACCGTCGGCATGTGGATGGGGCCGCCGAAGGCGCTCGACATGCCGAAGCCCATGTCGTCGATGAGGATGATGACCACGTTGGGGGCGCCGTCGGGCGCCTTCACCTCGAAGCGCGGCGGCGGCGTGGCCTTGCGCGCGTCGAGCTCGGTGATGGGCGGGTAGGTCGGCTCCGGGATGGGCAGCACGGTCCGATCCAGCTTCCCCGCCGGGGCCGGGGTCGCCGGCGCCGCCGCAGCCGTGGGTGCGGCCGCCTTCGGGGCGGGCTTGCCCTGGCATCCCATCGCGCCCACCAGTGCCACGGCCAGGAGCCCCTGCGCCCGGCTGGTTCCATCTCGCCTCATGTCGCTTCCCCCCGGTGGTCGGGCCCCGCGTCCCCTGGGACCGGGGCCCGGTGGCGCTACTCGCTCTTCAGGCGGTGCATGCCCTCGATGACCGGGTGCCAGCCGTACACCAGCGAGACCATGAGGCCGTCCATCCGGAGCGCATCGGGGGCGCTGTCGTTGATGGTCGACTTGTAGCCGACGGTCAGGTTCAGGTTGTCGTTGATCCCGTACCCGACGGTGAAGCCGACGCCGAGGTTGTTGAGCTTCTCGCCCTTGACGCCGTCGACGGTCGCCTGGCCGCCGACGTACCAGACCCCGTCGAGCGCCACCCAGAGGTGCTCGGTGAGGTCGCGGGTCAGGTGCGCGTCGACCTGGAACATCGGGTCGGTCTTCAGCGTCTTCCCACGGAAGTCGTCGTTGTTGCCGAAGAACCAGACGGCGGGCAGGAGCTCCAGGGTGGTGCGGCGGCCCGGCACCCAGGCGCCGAGCTGCCAGACCACCGGCAGCCCCACCCGCCCGTACCACCGGTTCTGGCCGATGTTGAGGGCCTGGCTGGAGTCGTACTCGCCGATCGGCAGCGCCAGGTCGGCGAGCAGGTCGAGGGAGAAGCCCGGCTCGTAGCGGAGGACGTCGGGGATGCCCTTCTGCGCCCGCGGGCCGAGGACGTTGACGTCGAACTCGAGCATCGGGTCGCCGAACCCCCGGGTCGACTCGGTGACCGTGCCCAGGGGCGCCGAGACCGTGCCCGAGATCCGCCCGCTGGGCACGAGGATGGCCGCCATGGCCGAGCGATCGAGGAGCGGGAAGACCTTGGCGTACCCCGCCAGGACCAGCGTGGCGTCGATCTCGGCCCCGGCCAGCAGGGTGTTGCGCGGGGTCGAACGGGTTGGTGTTGCCGCTCAGCGAGTTGAAGATGAGGGGCACCGCGTTGGCGCCCGCCAGCGTCTTCCAGTAGAAGCGCGCCGGCACCTGGGCCTGCGCCAGGCGCGGGAGGAGCGCGCCCACCACCAGCAGCGCGGCGAAGACCAGCCGGAACGACTTGATCGGGCGCATCGGACCCCCGTCACCGTCAATGGAACTCCCTGCTTCCTCGTTGGCCCTGGACATGGCGGCGCTCACGGCTTGGGATCCGCCATCATGTCGGCGGGCGGGACGAACTGCCGCTTGTAGATGAGCGGCGGGTAGCCCGGGTCGACCGGGACGCGCTTGGGGAGCTGGTCCTCGAGCGTCTCGAACATCGAGCGGCTCGGCAGGATCACGTTGTTGGCCCGGACGTACTCATCCCAGAGCGCCAGCATCGCCTTCACCTTGTCGGGCCGCTCCGCGGCGAGATCCTTCTGCTCGCCGGGATCGGCCACCACGTTGAAGAGCTCCCACTCCCCCTTGCCGAACGGGCGCCACTGCCAGCGGAGCTTCCAGTCCCCCTGGCGGACGGCGCGGTTGCCGAAGATCTCCCAGGCGAGGACGTCCTGGTCGGTCCGCGCCGAGTCGGCCTGGCCCGACAGCACCGGGCCCCAGGACTTGCCGGCGAGGGGGGCAGCTCGCGCCCGCCGCGGGTCTTCGGGTAGGTGGCCCCGGCGACCTCCAGCAGCGTGGGCATAAGGTCGGCCACGTGCATGACGCCGTTGTTGATGCTCCCCTTGGCCCGCTTGACGGCCGGGCCGCTCACGATGAGCGCGTTGCGGATGCCGCCCTCGGCGGTCCAGCCCTTGTACTGGCTGAAGGGCGTCATCGACACCTGCGCCCACATCGGGCCGTAGCCGACGTAGGAGCCCGGGTCGCCCCAGGCGTTGGGGTTGGTCTGGGACCAGTTGGCCGCCGCGAAGAGGTAGTCCCGGGTGCCCGGCTTGCCCGCGATCATGGCGAAGAGGTCGGTCCCCTCGGCGCCGTTGTCGCCGAACACCACGAAGATGGTGTTCTCGTACTCGCCGATCTGCTTGAGGTGGTCGATGAGCCTCCCGGCGTGGAAGTCGAGGTTCTCCATCATCCCGGCGTAGAGCTCCATCTTCTTGCCGAGGATGGCCCGGGCCGCGGGGGCCAGCACCACCGGGTCGGGCAGGAACCACATCCGGTCGGCCAGCTTGGTGCCCGCCGGGACGATGCCGAGCTCGACCTGCCGCTGCAGCCGCGACTGCCTCACCGCGTCCCAGCCCTGGTCGTACTCGCCGACGTGTCGGCTCCGCCACTCGCGAGGGAGGTGGAAGGGGTCGTGCGGCGCCTGGTGGGCCACGTAGGCGAAGAAGGGCTTGCCGTCGCGGCGGTTGGCGTCGATGAAGCCGATCAGCTTGTCGGTGTAGGTCTTGGTCGCGTAGTAGTCCTTGGGGAGCCGGGTCAGGTAGCGCCCGTCCTCGGTGAAGACCATCTTCGGCGCCGCCGCGGTGAAGCCGGTGATGTCCCAGTAGCTCGCCGCCCCGTCGAGCAGGGAGAAGTCGCGCTCGAAGCCGCGCGCGGCCGGGATCTGGTTGGGCGCCTTGCCGAGGTGCCACTTGCCGACCATGTAGGTGTGGTAGCCGGACTCCTTGAGCAGCTGCGGCAGCGTGACCACCCGGTCGTTGAGGTGCCCCTCGTAGCCGTCCACGCCCCACTGGTTGGGCGCCGCCCACTCGTCCATGTTCCCGAGGCCGTTCAGGTGGGTGTCGACGCCGCTCAGCAGCACCGAGCGCGTGGGCGAGCAGGTGGCGTGCGTGTAGAACTGCGTGAAGCGCACGCCGTCCTTCCCCAGCGCGTCGAGGTTCGGCGTCTTGATCTCGCCGCCGAACGCGCCCAGGTCGGAGAACCCCATGTCGTCGGCGACGAAGAGGACGATGTTCGGCCGCCGCGGCGCATCCGCGGCGGAGGCGAGGATCGGTGCGGCCAGCGCCGCGACCACGCCGGCCATCCCGATGAGGCCCAGGGTCCTCGTGGCCCGGCCAGGCCGGCCGGCCCTCGCGCGCTCCAGTGCGATCTCCATGTGCAGCTCCCTCCCGATGCGTCGATGAAGTCTACCGGCGGCCAGGCCATGGCCGCCACGTGCCCTCGAGCCACGGCTCCGGCCGCCCGGGCGCTAGCTCGGCGGAGGTACCACCTGATAGTACGCCTGGCCCTTGTCGCTGACCTGCTGCTTCAGCCAGCTGGGCCCGCACTGGAAGAGGGGCTCGCCCTTGACCGAGACCTTCAGGCAGCCCGACGGCAGCACCCACATGGTGGTGTCGATGGGCAGGGGGGTGGTCACCGGCGGCGGCGGCGGGGCGTTCGGCGGCGGCGGCGGGGTCGGCGGCGGCGGCCTGGTCACCACCGCCACGACCACGGCCACCGTCACGGCGGTGGCGACGGGGTGGAACCCGCGACGGACGACGACGACCGCCTCGGCGGAGCCGGGGACGGCCAGGGTGACGAGAAGACCTGGCGGCGACGAGCGTGTTGGTTCGCATGGCTGGCTCCTCTACCGGTAGGCGGTGGCGGCTTCGCGGAAGTCGACCTGGGTGGCGCCCGCGGCCTGGGCAGGGCGAAGGTGGAACCGGGCAGCTTCTGGTCGAGCTTCCAGTCGGAGAACTCGACCAGGAAGTGGGGCTGGAGCGGGTGATCGAGGTAGGTCACGACCGAGCGCGCCGGCAGCGCCGTGCCGGGATCGATCCAGTACTCCAACCGGAGCGAGGCGCTCGACAGCACCACGTGGTCCACCTTCTTCCCCCGGATGGTGGCTGGCCCGGCCCGCACCGCGTCGGTGAGCCCCGCGGTGATGGCGGCGTAGGGGTCGGCCACCAGCAGCTCGTCGAAGGGCAGGTCCAGGTCCCCCTTCTCCCCCGCTGCGACCAGCATGGCATCGAGGGTGGCGGGGGCGTCGGTGGTGGCCCACATCTTCTTCCCAGGGACGAGGATGGTCATCGCCTTCCCGTCATAGGCGAAGCGGAACTCCGGCAGGTCACCGATCCGCCGCGCCGCCAGGCCGTCGGGGCGCCGCACCGTCGTCTCGAAGTCGCTGTAGAAGGTGGCCAGCAGCCCCCCGGCCACGGCCCCCTCCAGGGAGGTCCGCCCCTTGGCCGTGAAGGTCCGGGCCGCCTTGAGGCGGTCGCTCATCCGCTTCACGATGGCCAGGGCCTCCGGGTCCTTCGCCGCCGCCACGGCGGCGGGCGCTGCCGGGGGGCCGGACGTGGGTGGCGGCGCGGGGACCTGGGCGCGGGCTGCCGTTCCAACAAGCAGGGATGCGAGGAGCGCGAGAGGCGTGGTGGTCGTCACGGCGGAGTCCTCCAGTCGAACCGGTGCACGGTTGGGAGCGATGAAGATCGGGCACAGGCGACCGACCCCCGAGGTGCAGTTGGTCGCAAGCTGGAATTAGTCTAGGCACCGACCCCATGGCCCAGCTATCGATTATCCGCAAGACGTGAGACCGCGACCACAGCGCACCGTCGCCAGGCGACGTCCGTCCTCCCCTGGCGTCGAGGTGACCAGGATCACCGACCCCACGGCCCCCGGTGGAAGCCTGGAGACCCTCGACCAGGACCTGCTCCAGCTGGAGAGGCGACCCCTCCGGGCGAGGAGGCTGGCGGTTCGCCTGGAGGACTGCCTGGTCATCTACCACTCGACCAACCAGCGGGTGCGGGTCCACGCGACGCTGCGGGACGAATTGGTGGCCTTGTCGGCCTTCGGCTCACGAACCCGGGGGACGCTGAACGGCGTGGCCGTCCGGCCCGGCCAGCTGTTGATGGCGACGGCAGGGGTTGCCGGGCCGACATCATCGCCGAGCCCGGGTACGAGAGCGTGGCCATCCTGGTCCCGCCCTCCGTCGTGAGGTCGCAGCTGGATGGATGGAGGCGGGAGGCCACGCTCGCGCGGGAGGGGGTCCAGTTCCTCAGCGTGCCGGCGCCCCGGTCCCGCGACCTGTTCGAGTGGGGCAAGCGCCTCGCCAGGCTCGCCGCGCAGCAACCCGGGCGCTTCGCCCGCGGGAAGGCGGCCCCGGCGGCGGCGAGGGGCGCGCTCCTGCGCCTGCTGCGCGCCGCCCTCGCCTCGGCCCGGCCCCCCCGGTACGGCCGCGGTGATCGGACGCTCCGGGGCCACGACCGCATCGTCAACCTCGCCGAGGAGTACGCGGCGGCGCACCTCGGCGACCACCTCTACGTGGAGGACCTCTGCGTCGCCCTCGGGGTGAGCGAGCGCACGCTGGAGTACGCCTTCGCCAAGATCGTGCGCATGAGCCCCGTCGCCTACCTGCGCCGGCTGAGGCTGCACCGCGTGCGCCAGGCCCTCCGTTCGGCGACGCGCGGCTCGACCACGGTCTCGATCGAGGCGCTCAACGGCGGCTTCTCGCACTTCGGCGAGTTCTCCCGCGCCTACAAGGACTGCTTCGGGGAGCTCCCCTCCGAGACGCTGCGGCGAGCCGCTGAAGGGCCGGGCGGTCGCACCGGAGGCGCCCGGGGAGCTCCAGGGAAGGGGCGCCGGCGGACGGGAGCCGCGAGCCGCGCGTCCGGATCCGCCCGCCGGTGACCGCGCCAGCGTCGGTCCATGGACGAGCTGGTCCACGAGACCGGCCGCCCCTCCTTCCAGGGATCGTGGCTGCAGACTCCTTCGATGCACCCCTGGTACCTGTTCTCCAGGTTGTCGGGGACGATGCTGGCCAGCTCCTTGGTTCGGACAAGTTGACATCGGGCGACCCGGCCGGGACAGTGGCTGCCGTTGGGCCGAAGGGCCCCAGGGACCGTGCATGGAGGCGAACCAGATCGCGGCCGCGCACGGCGCACGGCGGGCTCAGCGGAGCGGCGCGGTGAGCCGAGGCGCCATGTCACCAGCCCGCAATCCGGCCGCGTTCGTCGCGCTGATCGCCGTGCTCGCGGCGTACCCCGGCGCGGCCGCAGCCTTCAACTCCAAGGGCCACAACGTGATCGAGGCCCTCGTCTACCGCACGCTGGTCGAGGGGTACGGTCGGCAGCCGCCGCGTCCCGACGTGCTCCGGGACCTCATCAACGACGGCGATCTCATGCCACCGGTCTGCTTCGGGCGCTCCGGCTCGGAGGAGTGCCGGGACGTACAGGTCGGCAATCCCCTCCTCCAGTGGCCCATGCCCCGGACCGACTGGCCCGACCTCAACTACCGCCGCCAGTTCAGCGACGAGGGGCAGTGCTTCCACTTCATGGCGACGGCGGCGGACGAGGGGACCGCGCCCATTCCAGGGACCCGCATCCCTCGGGACATGGCCGTCCGGGCGGTGGTGCGCTGCCGCAACCTCCTCGACCGCCTCGTCGACTCGGTCGTGGAGGTCGGCGGCAGGCAGACCCGCCAGGGCGGCCTTGGCCTCTACGAGCTGATGCACGCGGTGCAGGACTCGTTCTCCCACGCGCACACCGAGCGCCAGGCCGGCGGCGGCAAGATCGAGTTCCTTCGCGTCTGGGAGCCGGTGGGGAAGCTGGCCGGCGGACGGCTGGGCATGACCTACTCGGGATCGCCCACGCGGCATGACTCGCACGAGCCGCGGGATGCGGCCTTCATCCGCAACTTCGCCGAGGTCGATGGCCGCCCTTGCCGGGATCTCGTGGACTTTCCCTATTCCATGCCGTTCGCGTGCCTCTCCGAGGACGGTGACGCGGCCCGGCGGGCGCTGGTCGAGCTGCTCGTCACCGTGCACGAGCTGCAGCTGGCGCGGCGTGCGAATCCAGCTTCGCAGGCCCACCCCTCGGAGTCGGCGGCCTGGCAGGCCTACAAGGCGCGGTGGCTCGACGCCACCCACGCCTGCTCGGGGGCCGAGTGCGACGAGAAGCAGCCGGCCATGCGCATGCCCGCGAGCAACTTCCTCGTCGGCGTCGAGGGCACGTTCAGTCCCAGCGCGGAGACCTTCGGGGCCTCGCTGCGGGGAATCCTCTTCCAGTACAGCCCCGACCTGAACCCCTTCGTCTACGGCCTGGGCGCCCGGCTCGGCTACGTCCGGGCCTACGGCGATTCGCTCGACCTCGCCGTGGCCGGGCTGGACTTCGACCTCCTGTTGCCCGTGGGCCGACACTCGCTGCTGGGCTTCACTCCCGCCGCGCTGCGGACCGATTTCGGCTCCAGCAGCCGGGGCGCCGAGATCGCCTCCCAGCTGGCGGTTCTCTACTGGCAGCCGAGTCCCCGGCTCTGGTTCGCGTTCCGGGGCCCCGTGGAGGTCAACTGGAGCCGCGCCCGGGCCGACTGGGCCTTCGGGCTCTCGATCGGGCTGGCCCCGTCGACCCAGGAGGTCTCGCCCCAGGGCCTCATCCGTCCGGACGAGGAGCGCGCCGAGCGGCACGACGACCAGTGGAGCCCGGAGCCCCTCTGGTACGGGCGCCTCAAGGGACGGGTGCCGTCGGTCTACGCGTCGCTCGCCGTCTCGGCCTACACCCAGCCCGCCGACGCGACGCCGGGCACGGTCTACGGCGCGGGTGGGCTCGGCGCCTCGCTCTTCTGGGACCGGGATCACTGGGGCAACCTCTACCCGACCGCGTGGGGCGGGAGCCTGCTCATCGGCAACCGGCGCACCTCGGGCCCGGCCACCTACCTCACCGCGGCCGCCGCCCTGGAGTGGCGCTGGTACCTGCTGAAGATCATGGGCCTGTCGGTGGTCCCGGCACGCGTCGAGTACGGCCCGCGCATCAGCGGAAAGGACTACGACGACACCTCGCCCTTCGTGTCCGGGACGCCCCCTCACCAGCACTACTTCCAGGCCGGCTCGCGCTTGGGCGTCGCCATGAACGCCGGCCTGGTGGACCTGCTCGTCCAGGGACCGACCCTGGCATGGACCTCGGACCCGTTCCAGGGCGGCGAGCTCCTGTCCTTCCAGGCCAGCGTGAAGCTGAAGTAGCAGGCGAGCGTTCGAGGCGCGGCAGATCCTGAAGGTGAGCAAGTGCCGGTCTTGGCGCTCGGCCACCTCGCCGACGAGGTCCAGGTGGCCTTCGAGACCACCCGCGCCATGGAACGCGACGTCGACCACCTCGACGGCCAGCTCTGCGACCTGCGCAGCCGCTACGAGGCGGCCCAGCAGGAGCGGACCAGCCGACGGCACGGCCAGCTGCCCATCATCGCGGCCATCTTCCTGCCCTTGACGCTCATTGCCGGGATCTACGGGATGAGCTTCGACGACATGCCTGGGCTGCACTTCAAGTATGGCTACCCGCTGGCCCTCGGCGTGATGGCATCGATCGCCGTTGGGCTCGGCTGGCGCCTGAGCTCCTGGTGGCGGACGTCGTCGAGGCCCTGAGGCGCAGGCCTCACCTCGGCTGGCGCGCGCTCAGGGCGAGCAGCCCGAGCAAGGTCCGTCGGGCGGGGGCCGCCGGATCTCGGTGGCGGCGTCCTGCAGGTGGCTGCGCCTTGTCTCGTTGGCGCTCACCGTGGTGATGAACGCTTCAGGCGCACCCATCGTGGGGGCCGGAAGCTGACTCTTCCGAGAACAGTGAGGCCCCGGGGACTTGGCGGTCCACGGGGCCTCTGATGTTCGAGCGTGCTGTGATGCCTGGACCCGGAATCGAACCAGGGACACGGGGATTTTCAGTCCCCTGCTCTACCAGCTGAGCTATCCAGGCGTGCGGCGCGCCCCGGGCGAACCGGCCGAGGGCGCTGCGTTTTACGATCACGCGCCCCGGGATGCAACTCCGCCGCGCGCCATTCCGGGACCGGGTGGGACTAGGTCTTGGGGATGGCCTTGAGGATGGCCCGGCCGTCCTTGACCTCGACCTTGAACTCCACCGTCCTGGCCTTGTGCTGCTTCATGATCTCCGGCGTCTGCCTGGCGATGGTCCGGGCGATGGCGTCGGGCGTGATCCCGGCCACGTCCTGGTTGCAGCTCCTGCGCGCCGCCACGTAGGCCTCGTAGATGGCCCGGGTCTTCTCGTCCACGCCGGGCGTGGCCGGCGAGGCGGGGCGGGGAGCCGGGGTCGGCCGCCGGACCGCGGCCGCAGGCACGGCGGCCTGGCCAGGCGCTACGACCGGCCGGGCCGCCGTCCCGCTCCCGGGCGGCGGGAGCGAGAAGCTGGGGACCGGCGTCGGCTCGGCGGGCGCCCCGGGCGCGGGGGCCGCCGCGCCGGGCGCGGCCGCGGCGGGCGTGGGGGCCGGTGCCGACGCGCGGCGCCGGCGGCGCCTCGTCGTCCGAGAAGTCCGACAGGTCCACGTCCTCCGCCTGCGAGAAGCGGAGGATCTCCTTCTTCCCCTTCTCCCCGGCCGGCCCGCGCCCCTGGGCGCGCTGGCGCGCCCGCACCACGTCGCGGCGGTAGGTCCCCTCCTCCTTCTCGCGCGCGCTCCGCATCCAGAGCCGCTCGTAGGAGATGAAGCGGGCGTGCAGCGACTGGATGCGGAAGCGGATCCCGGCGTTGCGGGTGAAGCGCTCCTTGAGCCGCAGCACCTTCTTCTTCAGCTCGTCGCGCGTCCGGTTCGGCTCGCTCCGCTCCACGCCGAGGAAGTACATCTCGTACTTCACCTTCAGCTCCTCGACCTCGGTCTCCAGCGCCCCGCAGGCCCGCGCCAGCTCGTCGGTGGCGTGGCGCCCCTTGTCCTCGGCCTCCTCGGGCGCCGCCGGGGCGCCGGGCTTGAGCGGGGGCTTGGGGTGCAGGGCCACGGATCAGACTCTAGCGCGCCGCCCGGCGGTGGCGAAGAGCACCGCCCCGGCCGCGAAGATCAGCAGCGACGTCCAGGTCCCCACCCCCAGCCCCAGCACCACGCCCCGCTCCACGTCGCCGCGGAAGCTCTCCACCACCGAGCGCAGCACGGCGTAGAGCAGCAGCCAGGTGGCCAGCACCTGCCCGTGGAAGCGCTTGCGCGGCCGGACCACCAGGACCAGCAGGAGGAACAGCCCGAGCTCGCCGAACGACTCGTAGAGCTGCGTGGGGTGGAGCGGCAGCGTGGCGGTCCGGTCGGCGGCCAGGAAGGCGCCGGGCGTGGCCCGCCCCGCGAAGGTCTGGAAGGCGAGCGACTGGGGCGGGAACCGGACCGCCCAGGGCAGGTGGGCGTGGGCCACGTCCCCCCAGCAGCAGCCGGCCGAGAAGCAGCCCAGCCGGCCGAAGAAGTGGCCGAGGGCCACCGAGGGGATGAGCGTGTCGGCGTGGGCCAGGAAGCCCATGGCGTGGCGCCGCATGTAGAGCCAGGCCACCAGCACCGCGCCGATGAAGCCGCCGTAGAAGACCAGCCCGCCCTCCCAGATGGCGAGCACGCGGGGGATGCGGCCGAAGGAGGTGGCGACCAGGAAGGTGCCGGGCTCGAAGTAGTCGCGCCAGTTGACGAGGATGAAGTAGACGCGGCTCCCCACCAGCGCCGCCACCAGGATCCAGAAGGTCAGGTCGGCGATCCGCTCCGGGTCCTGCCCGCGCCGCCGGCCCTCGCGCTGCGCCAGCCAGATGCCGGTGATGAAGCCGGTGGCGATGAGCAGGCCGTAGGTGTGCAGCGGCACCCGCAGGTCGGCGTCGAGCAGCCCGGCGCGCCAGAGCACGCCCAGCGCCGCCACCAGCACGGCCGAGATCACCCAGTCGTCGCCCAGCGCCCTGGCCCAGGAGACCGGGTGGCCGTCGCGGGCCGAGCGGCGCCGCCAGGCGAAGGCCCGCCCCAGCACCACCAGCAGCACCGCGAGGATGGCGGCCGGCCTCACCAGCCCGGCGGGGATGACGATGGAGAAGAGGATGGGGAGCATCAGCCCCTCCGGTCACCGGCGGCGGCCTCGCCCGGCAGCAGCACCAGCAGCACCACGCCGACCACGATCATCGAGTCGGCGATGTTGAAGGTGGGCCAGTAGAGGTCCGGCCGGCGCCACCAGTGCCAGTCGATGAAGTCGACCACGTAGCCGCGCGCCACCCGGTCGAGGAAGTTGCCGATGGCGCCGGCGAAGACCAGCGAGAGCGCCACCTGCAGCAGCCGCTGCTCCCGCGAGAGCTTGCGGAAGTAGAAGAGGATGAAGACCACCGCGCCCAGCAGGGTGAGCGAGAAGACGGTGTTGCGGGTCGACAGCGACAGGTCGCGGAACAGGCCCCAGGCCGCGCCGGGGTTCTCGGCGTAGCGCATGCGCCACATGGGCGCCCAGACCACGTAGGGCTCGGTGGCGTACGGCTCGAGGTGGCGGAAGGAGTAGAAGCCCCCCACCCGCGCGGCCAGCGAGCCGTCGGTGCGCTGCAGCGCGGTGGTGAGCCGGTCCACCGCCATGAACTTGGTGACCTGGTCGGCCACCAGGCCGGCCAGCACGATCAGCAGGAAGACGCGCCACTTGCTCACGCCGGCTCCTGGTCGAGGGCCTCGACGCACTTGCCGCAGAGCTCGGGGTGCGCGGCGCTGCGGCCGGTGTCCTCGGCGAACACCCAGCAGCGCGGGCACTTCTGGCCCGGCGCCGGCGCCACCTCCACGGCGAGCGGGCCGTCGGCCAGCGTCACCTTGGAGACGATGAAGAGGCTGGCCAGCTCGGCGCGCGCCGACTCCAGCAGCCGGCGCTGCTCGCCCTCGGCGCGGACCGTCACCGCCGCCTCGGTGCCCTTGCCGATCAGCTTGGCGGCCCGGGCCGTCTCCAGCGCCTTCGACACCACCTCGCGCACCGCGAAGAGGGCGGCGTAGCGGGCCTCCAGCGCGTCGGCGTCGGCCGGGCGCTCCCGCCGCGGCAGCCCGGCCAGGAAGACCGAGCGGGCCGGCGCGCCCGGCAGGTAGCCCCACGCCTCGCTGGCGGTGAAGGAGAGGATGGGCGCCAGCCAGGTGCACAGGTCGTGGGCCACGTGCCAGAGCACGGTCTGGGCGCTGCGGCGCGCCTTCCCGTCCTTGCGGGCGGTGTAGAGCCGGTCCTTGACGATGTCGAAGTAGAGGGAGGAGAGCTCCACGGCGCAGAGCTGCACGGTGGCGTGGTAGGCGTGGTGGAACTCGTAGCCCTCGTAGCCGGCGCGCACCTTCTCCTGCCAGGCGATGAGCCGGTCGTAGGCCCAGCGGTCGATGGGCAGGAGCTCGGCCACCGGCACCGCGTCGCGGGCCACGTCGAAGCCGTCGGTGGCCCCCAGCGCCCAGCGCAGGGTGTTGCGGATCTTGCGGTAGCCCTCGGCCAGCCCGGCGATGATCTCCTTGCCGATGCGGACGTCGTCCCGGTAGTCGGAGGCGCTCACCCAGAGCCGCAGCACGTCGGCGCCGTGCTGCTTGATGATCTCCTCGGGCGCCACGGTGTTGCCGACGCTCTTCGACATGGCCTTGCCGTGCTCGTCGAGCACGAAGCCGTGGGTCAGCACCGCCCGGTAGGGGGCGTGGCCGTTGATGGCCACGCTGGTGAGCAGCGCCGAGTGGAACCAGCCGCGGTGCTGGTCGGAGCCCTCCAGGTAGAGGTCCACCGGCGCGCCCAGGTTGGGATCGCGCTCGGCCACCGCCGCCCAGCTGACGCCCGAGTCCCACCAGACGTCGAGGATGTCCTGCTCGCGCCGGAAGGCGGTGCCGCCGCACGAGCCGCACGTCGCCCCGGCCGTGAACCCGGCCGGATCGCGCCGGTACCAGGCCTCGATCCCCTCCTCCTCGAAGGCGTCGGCCACCCGGTTCATCACCGCCGGGGAGACCAGCGGCTCGCCGCAGCCCTCGCAGTAGAAGACCGGGATGGGCACGCCCCAGGTCCGCTGCCGCGACAGGCACCAGTCGGGCCGGTTCTCGATCATGTTGTAGATGCGGTCGCGCCCCCAGTGCGGGATCCACTGCACCTTGTCGATCTCGGCCAGCGTCCGCTGGCGCATCCCATCGTGGTCGAGCCGGAGGAACCACTGGTCGGTGGCGCGGAAGACCACCGGCTTGTGGCAGCGCCAGCAGTGCGGGTAGCTGTGCTTGAGCGTGGCCCTGGGGTCGGAGAGCAGGTGGCCGGAGGCCGCCAGGTCGGCCACGATCCTCGGGTTGGCCTCGAAGATCTTCATGCCGGCGTAGCGTCCCGCCCCGTCGGTGAAGACGCCGGCGCCGTCGACGGGGTTGAGCACCTCGAGCCGGTACTCCTGCCCGACCAGGTAGTCCTCGGCGCCGTGGCCCGGCGCGGTGTGGACCAGGCCGGTGCCGGCCTCCAGGGTGACGTGCTGGCCGAGGATCACCGGCGACTCGCGCTCCATGAAGGGGTGGCGGTAGGTGAGCCCCTCCAGCTTCGACCCCTCCAGCTCGGCCAGCAGCCGCTCGGGGTGGGCCAGCGCCCCGTCGACCAGCTCGGCCGGGGCGCAGGCGGCCAGGAAGGCGGGGAGCAGGTCCTTGGCCACCACCACCACCGTGCCGCCGAGGTCGTAGGCGGCGTAGAGGTAGTCGGCGCGGGCGGCCACCGCCAGGTTGGCCGGCAGCGTCCACGGGGTGGTGGTCCAGATCACCAGCCGGGCGGCGCGGCCCCGCAGCTTCTCGTGGGGCAGCGGCGCGGTGAGGTCGAAGGCCACGTGGATCGACGGCGAGGTGTGCTCCTCGTACTCCACCTCGGCCTCGGCCAGCGCGGTCCGGTCGGTGATGCACCAGTAGACCGGCTTCTTGCCGCGCACCAGGAAGCCGCGCTCGGCGGCCCGCGCCAGCGCCCGGACCGTGTCGGCCTCGTAGCGCCTGTCCATGGTGGCGTAGGGCGTCTCCCAGCGGCCGAAGACGCCGAGCCGCTTGAAGGAGATCCGCTGCTTGTCGATCCACTTGCCCGCGTAGGCGCGGCAGGCCTCGATCACGGCGGCCCGGTCCAGGTCGCGCTTCTTCGGCCCCAGCTCCTTGTCCACCTTGAGCTCGATGGGCAGCCCGTGGCAGTCCCAGCCCGGCACGTAGTCGGCCACCTCGCCGTTCTGGTTCCGGTACTTGACGATGATGTCCTTCAGGATCTTGTTGAGGGCGTGGCCGATGTGGATGTCGCCGTTGGCGTAGGGCGGCCCGTCGTGCAGCACGAACTTCCTGGCGCCGGGGCGGGCGGCGTTCTGGGCCAGCACCTGCTGGTAGATCCCCTCGGCCTCCCAGGCCCGCTGGATCTCGGGCTCCCGCTGGGCCAGGTTGGCCTTCATCGGGAAGTCGGTCTTGGGGAGATGGATGGTGTCCTTGTAGTCCACGTGGAGCCCTCGGAAGGACAGCGGTTCTAGCAGTCCGGGGACCTTCCGGCTACCCTCCCCTCCTGCAGATGGCGAGCGCGAAGCGGCCAGCGGTGAAGCGGGCACGGGCGGCGCGGCGGCCGGCCCGGCGCGGCCGGGCGCCGGGGCCGGCCCTGGTCATCCTCTCGCGCAACCCCAGGCTCTACTCCACCCGGCGCCTGGTGGCGGCGGCCCGGGCCCGCGACCTCCACCCGCGCGTGCTCGACACCCTGCGCTGCGACCTGCTGCTGGAGCGCGACCGCCCCCGCCTCTTCCACCGCGGCGTCGAGGTCGATCCGGCCGCGGTGCGGGTGGTCATCCCGCGCATCGGCGCCTCCATCACCGGCTACGGCCTCTCGGTGGTCAACCAGTTCGACCTCATGGGCGTGCCGGTCCTGAACGGCGCCGCGGCCATCGGCCGCTCGCGCGACAAGCTGCGGGCGCTGCAGCTGCTCTCCAGCGCCGGCCTCGCCATCCCCCGCACCGCGCTCTGTCGGTACCGCGACGAGGTGCCGGCCGCGGTCGAGCTGGTGGGTGGGCTGCCCTGCATCATCAAGCTGGTGCGCGGGGCCCAGGGCGTGGGCGTGATGATCGCCAGCACCATGGCCGAGGTGACCGGCCTGCTCGACACGCTCTGGACGCTCGGCCAGGAGATCCTGCTGCAGGAGCTGGTCAAGGAGTCGCGCGGCCGCGACGTGCGGGCGCTGGTGATCGGCGACCAGGTGGTGGCGGCCATGCGGCGCACCGCCCGGGCCGGTGAGTTCCGCTCCAACATCCATCGCGGCGGCGCGGCCACCCGGCTCGAGCTGCCGGGCGACTACGCCCGCGCCGCCATCCGCGCGGCGCGGGTGGTCGGCCTCCAGGTGGCCGGGGTGGACCTGCTGGAGGCCCACGACGGGCCGATGATCATGGAGGTCAACAGCTCGCCGGGCTTCGAGGCCCTGGAGCGGTCGAGCGGCATCGACATCGCGGCCCGCTACGTCGACCACGCCGTGGCCTTCGCGGCTCGCACCTCGTCGCACACCGGCGCCCGGACGTCTTCTCGGTGAATCGCGGGGGAGCGTGTAACGTCCTCACACCGAGATGCCACGCCTGGCCCTCGAGGAGTGATCACATGAAACGCGCCCTGCTGGCCCTGCTCCCGATCCCGCTGCTCGCTGGCTGCGTCGTCCACCAGGCGCCGGCCCCGGTCCCGGTGTACGAGCCGGTCCCGCAGCCGGTCTACGAGCAGCCCACGGCCTACCAGCCCCCGCCCGTCTACGAGCCGCCTCCCCGGCCGGAGGTCTGGTACTACGGCGAGCACTTCATCCCCGACGCCCTGGGGGGCGGCTGGTGCTACCTCTCGGGCCCCCACGTGCACGACTACTACCCGGACCGCGACGACCACTACGTGGTCGACCACGGCTACTTCTACTACCGGGGTCCGTTCCAGTTCACCTACTACGCCGGCCACCCGCTCCCCGGTGGCGGCTGGTGCTTCATCTCCGGCCCGCACCACCACGACTACTACCCGCCGCAGGGCGCCGAGTGGCGCTGGCACGCCGGGCGCGGCTACACCTACGTCGGCCCCTACCAGCCCTCGCGCCCGCCGCCCCCCACCTACTGGGTCCGGCCCGCGCCGCCCCCGCCCCGCGTGATCCCGCCGCGGCCCATCGACTGGTACCAGCCGCGGCCGGCGGCTCCGCCGCCGCCGCCACGCCCGGCCCCGCCACCCCCGGCCGCGCGCCCCCGCCCCGGGCAGCCGCCCACGAGCTCCCCGCCGCCGCGTCCGGGCCAGCCGCCCGTCTGGGAGGACGATCGCGGTCACGGCCAGGGTCAGGGTCAAGGCGGCAAGAACCACGGGAACAACGGCCGCTCCGACCAGGCGCCCGGCCACGGCAACACGCCTCCTGGCCAGGGCGGGACGCCACCGGGCCAGTCCGGCCAGCCGACCACCTACAACCCGCCCCCCCAGGCACCGCCGCCCGGCCGTTCCGGCGACGCGCCCGGCCACGGCAACACGCCTCCCGGCCAGGGCGGGACGCCACCGGGGCAGGCCGGCAAGCCGGCCGCCTCCAGCCCGCCGCCCCAGGCGCCCCCTCGCGGCTCGACGCAGGCCCCTCCCCGCTCCACGCCGCAGGCCCAGCCCCCCGTGACCGCGCCGCCGTCGCGCACCGCGCCTCCGCCGCCGCGCGGCAACGGCCCCGGCAAGGTGGAGAAGCCCAAGGCCGAGAAGGCCCCGGTCGAGAAGCCCAAGGCCGACAAGACCAAGGAGGACAAGGCCAGCAACAAGGACAAGGACAAGTAGCCTCGCCGCAGCGCCTGCGGTGCTGCGGAGCTGCGTCTCGCCCCGGCCCGGGATCGGGCCGGGGCGCTCGTTTCCGCGGCCGACGCCGCGGCGCGTCGTGCTAGCGTTCGCCCCATGAACCCTCTCCTCACGGCCGCCCTGCTCGTGGTCGGGCTCGGGCTCTTCGGCTACTCCGCGCTCACCCGGCTGCGTCCCCTGCTCGCCCTCCGCCGCGAGGACCGGCGCGACCGCGCCGGGGAGCGGCTGGCCGGCCTGCTCCGCTTCGGCTTCGGGCAGAAGCGGCTGGTCGACCCCGAGGAGCGCACCGCCGGCGTGCTGCACGTGGTCCTCTTCGCCGCCTTCCTGGTGCTGGCGCTCCGCACCATCACCCTCTTCGGCGTCGGCTTCTCCCCCGGCTTCCACCTGCCGCTGCTCGGCCCCGGCACGGCGCTGGGCCAGGCCTACGACACGCTCAAGACGGTGGTGGTCTGGGCCGCGCTGGTGGCGGCGCTCGGCTTCCTGTGGCGGCGGCTGGTGACGAAGCCGGCGCGCGTCACCGCCTCCTGGGAGGGGACGCTGGTGGTGGGCTTCATCATCGCGCTGATGGTGACCGAGATCCTCTACGAGCACGCCGGCTGGCTGGGGCTCTCCCCCGGCCCCACCGAGGCCGTGGCCCAGGGCAGCTTCTGGCTCCACCTGGTGGTGATCCTGCTGTTCCTCAACTTCCTGCCCATCGGGAAGCACTTCCACGTCATCACCGCGCTGCCCAACGTCTTCTTCCGCCGCCTCCCGCCGGAGGCGCGCCTCGCGAAGCTCGACCTCGAGTCGGAGGGGGCCCGCTTCGGCACCGCCACCGCCAAGGACCTCTCCTGGAAGGAGGGCTGGGACGTCTACAGCTGCACCGAGTGCGGCCGCTGCCAGACCCACTGCCCGACCTGGGTCACCGGCAAGCCGCTCAGCCACAAGGAGGTGAACAAGGCGCATCCGCAAGCACCTCGGCCAGGTCGGGCCGACGCTGGTGGAGCTGGCGGCCGCCACCGACCCCGCCGCCCGCGAGGCCATCGCCGCCAGGCTGCCCCCCATCACCGAGGTGGTGGCCCCGGAGACCGCCTGGGCCTGCACCACCTGCGGCTGGTGCGAGACCGCCTGCCCGGTCTTCATCGAGAACATCCCCCGGCTCATCGACATCCGCCGCCAGGCGGTGCAGGTCGACTCGGTCTTCCCCGACGAGGCGGCCCGCATCTTCAAGGGCATCGAGACGCAGGGGAACCCCTGGGGCATCGGCTCCAACAAGCGGGCCGAGTGGTGCGAGGACCTGGCCATCCCGCGGGCCGCCGACGGCGGCGACTACGAGTACCTCTTCTTCGTGGGCTGCGCCGGCGCCTTCGACGACCGGCAGAAGAAGGTCTCGCGCGCCATCGTCCAGATCCTGCGCGAGGCCGGGGTCTCCTTCGCCATCCTCGGCGAGGAGGAGACCTGCACCGGGGACGCCGCCCGCCGGCTCGGCAACGAGTACCTGTTCCAGATGCAGGCCACCGCGCTCACCGAGACGCTCAACGGCCACGGCGTGAAGAAGATCCTGGTGCAGTGCCCGCACTGCCTCAACACCATCAAGAACGAGCTGCCCGACTTCGGCGGCCGCTACGAGGTGGTCCACCACGCCGAGCTCATCGCCAGGCTGGTGGCCGACGGGAAGCTCCGGCCCGGCGCGGCCGAGGGGCTGGCCGGCGCCGCGGTCACCTACCACGACCCCTGCTACCTGGCCCGCTGGAACGGCGTGGTCGACGCACCCCGCGCCGCGCTGGCCGCGGCCGGGGTCACCCCGGTGGAGATGCCGCGCAACGGCCGGCAGGGCTTCTGCTGCGGCGCCGGCGGCGGCCGGATGTGGCTGGAGGAGCACCTCGGCACCCGCATCAACCAGAACCGCGTCGAGGAGGCGGCGGTCACGCTGGGCGCCGGCGGCGGCGTGGTGGCCACCGGCTGCCCCTTCTGCCTCACCATGGTGAAGGACGGCATCAACGAGACCGGCCGCGAGGAGACCATGAAGGCCATGGACATCGCCGAGATCGTGGCCCTCGGGCTGCCGAGGCGGGCGCCGCCGCCGGCCGGGTAGCCTCCCCCCACGGCGCGCGGCGTGTCCCGGCCGGGACGCGAACCGCCCTCCTTTCCACTTGCGTGGGGGGGCGTTCGGGGTTGTGCTCCGCCCGAGGAGAGCGCCATGCCCTTCAAGCACCTGCTCGTCCACGTGGACTCCTCCCCTCGGGCCGCCGAGCGGATGGATCTCGCCGTCGACCTGGCCCGCCGCGGCGGGGCCCGGCTGGCCGGCCTGTTCGCCGAGGGTCAGACCCTGGGCGCGGGCCTGGTGGGGCGCCGCTCCCCGGACCGCATGGCGGCCGCCGCCCGGGAGGCGCGCGCCGCCTTCGACCAGCGCGCCCGCGCCGCCGAGCTGCACACCGAGTGGTGGCCGCTCGAGCCCGGCGAGGACGCGGTGCTCTTCGGCCAGCTCCCGGTCTGCTGCCGCTACGCCGACCTGGCCATCTTCGGCCAGCACGAGCCGGAGCAGGCCCGCCTGCCCGAGGCCGCGCTCGAGCACGCCCTCTTCGACGGCGGCCGGCCGCTGCTGGTGGTCCCCTACATCGGCCACTTCCCCTCGGTCGGCCGCAACGTGCTGGTGGGCTGGAACGGGAGCCGCGAGGCGGCCCGCGCCCTGAACGACGCGCTGCCGATCCTGGCCGGGGCCGAGTCGGTCCGCCTCCTCGCCTTCCAGCGCGAGGCGCGCGCCGAGCCCGGGGGGCTGCCGCCGCTCGACGTGATCGGCCACCTCGCGGCCCACGGCATCAAGGCGGCCTACGAGCGGGTGCTCGTCGATCCGGAGAGCCTCGACGCCGCCGACGCCATGCTCAACCGCAGCTTCGACGCCGGGTGCGACCTGATCGTGACCGGGGCGCACGCCCAGGGCGGCTTCCCCGGGCCGCGGGCGGTGGCCAGCACGCGCAAGCTGCTGGCGACCATGACGGCGCCGGTGTTCTTCTCGCACTGAGGCCGCATCCGGACCGGTGGCCGGGCGCGGGCCTGGCTAGCGTGGCCGCCGCGGCGCGGGCGGCGGCGCCAGGGCCGCCGCGCAGGCGTCGAGGCGGCGGCGCACCTCCGCCTCCAGCAGGTCGAGGTCGTTGCCGCTGTGGGGGTCGGCGCCGACGCAGGTGAGCAGCGCGTCGTAGGGGGAGCGCTCCCGCTCCAGCGCCTGGTAGTCGATGCGGCGCGGCACCGGCTCGCCGTCGCGCCCCGGGCGGAAGGCCCCGAACAGCCCCTCCGACCCGGGCTCCAGCTCCTCCTTGAGCGCGAACAGCTGCGCCAGCGCCGCCCGGAAGGCGGCCTGCTCGAGGTGGCGCCGCTCCACGGCGGCGCCGGTGAGCGTGGCCACGGCGTCGAGCGCCGCCCGCAGGAAGGGCACGTCGGTCACCACCAGGCCGTAGAGGTGGAAGTCGCCGCTGGCCAGCTCGGCCAGCGAGGCCTCGGCCTCGGTCAGCCAGGCGTGGCTGGGGCAGAGGAAGGCCTCGCAGGTGGTGACGTCGTAGGCGCCGGCGTCGCGCAGGTCGGGGCCGCCGGTCACCAGCGGGTGGGCCAGGCAGCCGATGCGGGTCTCGGCCGCGTCGAGGAAGCCGAGCAGCGGGCAGACCCGGACCGACGGGAAGAGCGGCGGCGGGCCGCCCTCGGCCAGCCGGCGGGCCGCCTCGCGGAAGGCCGGCAGCGTCCGCTCCACGCGCGCCAGCGCCCGGGTCCGCCGGGTGAGCTCGCGGCGCACCGCCTCCCGGCCGTGGTCGCGGGTGTTGTAGAGGCCGCAGCAGGCGCCGCAGGAGGCCCCGGGCCGCTGGCAGAGCCGGATCAGGCGCCCCTCGCGGCGGCCCGGCGCGCGCGCCGGGCGGCAGGGCGGTGTGGCTGAGGCGGAAGGATTCGAACCTTCATACGCGGATCCAAAGTCCGCAGTCCTGCCGTTGGACGACGCCTCAAGGTCCCCCCGTGCAGCCGCGGGGCGCGTTGGCCTGCTACCAGCGCAGCAGCGCCGCGCCCCAGGTGAACCCGGCGCCGAAGGCGGCCAGGGCCACCAGGTCGCCGCGCTTCACCCCGAGCGCCCCCACCGCCTCGGAGAGGCAGAGCGGGATCGAGGCGGCGGTGGTGTTGCCGTACTTCATGATGTTGTTGAAGACCTGGTCGTCGCGCAGCTCCAGCGACCGCTGCACCATCTGGCTGATGCGCAGGTTGGCCTGGTGCGGGATGAGCACCTTGAGGTCGGCCGGCGCAGGCCGTTCTTCCCGAGCACCTAGCGCACCACCTCGGGCATGCGGGTGATGGCGTGCTTGAAGACCTTCTGCCCCTCCATGTGCGGGAAGATCGAGCCGTCCTCGAGCATGCGCGGCTGCACCCGCGGGTGGTAGCGGGAGCCGGGCGCGTCGGTCCAGAGCTCCCGGGCGTAGCGGCCGTCGGCGTGCAGCTCGCAGGAGAGGACGCCGCGGTCCGGGTCGTCGGTGGCCTCCAGCAGCGCCGCGCCGGCGCCGTCGCCGAAGATCACCGAGACGTCGCGCCCCCGGGTGGTGACGTCGAGGCCGGTGGAGTGGACCTCCGAGCCCACCAGCAGGATGCGCTTGTAGACGCCGGCCCGGATCCAGGCGTCGGCCACCGAGAGGCCGTAGATGAAGCCCGAGCACTGGTTGCGGATGTCGAGCGCCGGCACGCCGGGGATCCCCAGCTTGGCGTTGAGGAAGCAGCCGTCGCCCGGGAACATGTGGTCCGGCGAGAGCGAGGCGTAGACGATGGCCTCGAGGTCGGTGGCCTTCCAGCCGGCCCGGTCCAGGGCCTGCTGGGTGGCCGCCAGCGCCAGGTCCGAGTTGCCGGCCTCCTCCCCCACCCAGCGCCGCTCCTCGATGCCGGTCCGCTCGCGGATCCAGGCGTCGCTGGTGTCCATGAGGCGGGTCAGCTCCTGGTTGGTGACGACCCGGTCCGGGACGCAGGTGCCGATGGCGGCGATGGCGGTGCGGGGCATGGGGGCTCCGGTCTGGCGGCTAGATGTCCAGGTTCTGCACGTCGAGGGCGTGCCTCTCGATGAACTCGCGGCGCGGCTCGACGGAGTCGCCCATGAGGATGCTGAAGACCTCGTTGGCCTCGATGGCGTCGTCCACCCGGACCTGCAGCATGGTCCGGCGCGCCGGGTCCATGGTGGTCTCCCAGAGCTGCTCGGGGTTCATCTCGCCCAGCCCCTTGTAGCGCTGGATGGTCTGGCCGGCGGCCGAGGCCTTCTTGATCGCCTCCACCGCGGCGAAGACGTCGGCCACCTCCTCCTCGCCCTCGGGCGTCTCCAGCCGGTAGGGGCCGGGGCCGATCTCGGCCAGGGCCCCGTGCAGGGCGGTCAGGTCACCCCACTCCGGGCCGGAGAGGTAGTCGTGGTCGAGCCGGGTCTCGCGGGGCGCGCCGGAGACGGTGGTCTGGAAGACCAGGGCGTCGCAGTCGTGCTCCACGTCGCGCTCGATGCGGGCGAAGCGGACCTCCAGCTCCGGGTGGTGCTTCTGGGCGTACTGGTAGATCCGGTCCACCTGGGCCTTCACCTGCTCGTGGTCCTTGAGCAGCGCCAGGTCGAGGTCGCCGAGCTTGACCGCGGCGTCGACGATGCGCCCGTCGCGGCGCCGGTCCACCCGCGTGAGGTGGGCGCGGAAGGCGATGGCGTCCCGCGCCAGCGCCCGCAGGTCGTCGCCGGAGAGGGTCAGGTCGCCGGCCACCAGCTTGAGCTTCTCGGTGCCGATGGAGAGCAGGTACTCGTCCATGGCCTCCTGGTCCTTCAGGTAGTTCTCCTTCTTCCCCTTGGCGATCCGGTAGAGCGGCGGCTGGGCGATGTAGAGGTAGCCCTTCTCCAGCAGCTGCGGCATCTGCCGGAAGAAGAAGGTGAGCAGCAGCGTGCGGATGTGGCTGCCGTCCACGTCGGCGTCGGTCATGATGACGATCTTGTGGTAGCGGACCTTGGCGACGTCGAACTCCTCCGACCCGATGCCGGTGCCCAGCGCGGTGATCATGGTGGCGATGGCCTCCGACGAGAGCATCTTGTCGAAGCGCGCCTTCTCCACGTTGAGGATCTTGCCGCGCAGCGGGAGGATGGCCTGCACCCGCCGGTCGCGCCCCTGCTTGGCGGAGCCGCCGGCCGAGTCGCCCTCGACGATGAAGAGCTCGGACTCGGCGGGGTCCTTGGACTGGCAGTCGGCCAGCTTGCCGGGCAGCGAGGCCCCGTCGAGCGCCCCCTTGCGCCGCACCGTCTCGCGCGCCTTGCGGGCGGCGATGCGGGCCCGGGTGGCCTCGCTGACCTTGGCGCAGATGCGCCGGGCCACCGGCGGGTGCTCCTCGAGGAAGGCGCCGAGGTGCTCGTTGAGCATCTGCTCGACGATCGACTTGGCCTCGGTGTTGGAGAGCTTGGTCTTGGTCTGGCCCTCGAAGCTGGCGCCGGGGAGCCGGATGGAGATGACCGCGGCCAGCCCCTCGCGCATGTCGTCGCCGCTGGGCAGCTCGTCCTTGAGGTCCTTGAAGAGGCCGTTCTTCTGGCCGTAGGCGTTGATGGTGCGGGTGAGCGCGGCCTTGAAGCCGATCAGGTGGGTGCCGCCCTCGTGGTTGTGGATGTTGTTGGCGAAGGCGAAGACCTTCTCGTCGTAGCCGTCGTTCCACTGCAGGGCGATCTCCACCACCGCGGTGCCGCGCTCCACCTGGGTCTCGCCGCGCAGCGAGATGGGCGGGTTGAGCGTCTCGCGCGTCCGGTTGAGGTAGGCGACGAACTCCTTGATGCCGTCCTTGAAGAGGAACTCGTGCCGCTTGGCCGCCGCCCGCTCGTCCTCGATGGTGATCTTGAGCCCGGCGTTGAGGAAGGCCAGCTCGCGCAGCCGGCCGGAGAGGGTCTCGAAGCTGAACTCGTGCACCTCGAAGATTCCCGAGTCGGGCTTGAAGGTGACCTTGGTGCCGCGGCGCTGGGTCTCGCCCACCAGCGCGACCTTGCCGGTCGGGTTGCCGCGCTCGTAGCGCTGGGCGTGGACCTTCCCGTCCCGGTAGACCTCCACCTTGAGCCAGTCGGAGAGCGCGTTGACGCAGGTGACGCCGACGCCGTGCAGGCCGCCCGAGACCTGGTAGGCGTTCGACTCGAACTTGCCGCCGGCGTGGAGCTTGGTCATCACCACGTCGAGCGTGTCCATGCCCTTCACGGTGGGGTGCGGTCCGACCGGGATGCCCGAGCCGTTGTCCAGGATGGTGATCGAGCTGTCGGTGTGGATGGTGACGTTGATCTCGTTGCAGCGCCCGGCCATGGCCTCGTCGATCGAGTTGTCGACCACCTCGTAGACGAGGTGGTGCAGGCCGCGCTCGCCGACGTCGCCGATGTACATGTGCGGGCGCTTGCGCACCGCCTCGAGCCCCTCGAGCACCTTGATGTCGTCGGTGCCGTAGTCGGCCGTTCCCGGGCTCGTGGGCGGGTTGGTGTTCTCGGCGGTTTCCAGGGGCGACCTCGTGGATTTCTCTGAGCGGTTCTCGCAACTTAGACGCCACGAGGGTATAGCAGAGCCCGGGGCCCGCGGCAACGTGGAAACCGGGGCCCAAGGGTCCGGAACCGCTCAGGAAACCAGCGGAGAGACCGCACCCGCCGCCACCGCGAGGAAGAGCGTCTCCGGGCCGGCCAGCGGCTCGATGAGCCGGCGGTCGGTCGAGGTGAGGAAGGCCTGCGCCGGCAGCGCCGCCACGTAGTCGAGCAGGAACCCGTTCTTCTCCGGGTCGAGCTCGCTGGAGACGTCGTCGAGGAGCAGGAGCGGCGCCTCCTGCTGGACGGCGCGCAGGTTCTCCACCTCGGCGATGCGCAGCGCCAGGGCGAAGGCCCGCTGCTGCCCCTGGCTGCCGTAGACCCGCAGGGCGCGCCCGCCCAGGCCGAAGAGCAGGTCGTCCATGTGCGGGCCGCAGGTCGAGTAGCCGCGGTCGAGGTCGCGGGGGAGCCGCGCCTCCAGCAGCGCCGCCAGCCGGTCGGACAGCTCCGCCTCGGTCCCGTCGGTGGAGAGCCCGCCGCTGGGGCGGTAGGAGAGCCCGGCCTCCGGCGCCTCCGGCCCGGAGATCTCGGCGAAGGCGGCGGCCAGGCGCGGCCAGAGCTCCTCGACGATGTCGCGGCGGCGGCGCAGCAGGCGGGCCCCGGCCCGGATCATGGGTGGGCGGAAGCTCTGCTCCACGTCGACGTCCCCGGCCCGCAGCGCCGCGTTCCGCTCCCGCAGCGCCCGGACGTACTCGCGCGCCTCGAGCAGCACCGCCGGCCACCGGTTGAAGGCGGCCCGGTCGAGGAAGCGCCGCCGGCCGTCCGGCCCGCCCTTCACCAGCTGCAGGTCGTCGGGCGAGAAGCAGACCGCGGCCAGCCCGTCGAGGTAGTCGTCGAGCCGGTCGACGGGCTTGCCGTCGAGGTGGGCGGTGCGCTGCCCGGGGAGCACCTCCACCGAGAGCCGGCGCTCCACCGTGCCGCGCCGGACCGTGGCCCCCACCGAGGCCCGGGGCTGCCCGAAGCGGATCAGCTCGCCGAGGCGGGCCGCCCGCAGCGGCCGCAGCGTGGTGAGCAGGTAGACGGCCTCGAGGAGGTTGGTCTTCCCCTGCCCGTTCGGCCCCAGCAGCACGGTGAGCCGGGGCGACGGCTGCAGCGAGACCTCGGCCAGGTTGCGGAAGTCCTGGAGCTGGAGCGAGCCGAGCCGCACGTGGTGGAGCCTCCCGGCGCGCGCCGGGGTCAGATGCGCATGGGCATGACGACCGCGGTGTAGCCGGCGTCGGGCTCGCCGGCCCCCTTGAGCACGCCCGGGGAGAGGTCGTCGGCCAGCTCGAGCTGGACGTCGTCGGCCTTGAGCGCCGCCACCACGTCGGTCAGGTACCGCGAGTTGAAGCCGATCTTGAGCGGCTCGCCGGCGTACTCCACCGGCACGTCCTCGCGGGCGTCGCCGAGGTCGGGGTTCTGCGAGAGCACCCGCAGCGTGCCGGCCGAGAGCTCCAGCTTGACGGCGTGCGACTTGTCCGAGGAGAGCAGCGAGACCCGCCGCAGCGTCTCCAGGAAGCGCACCCGGCCCACCTTGACGACCTTCTCGCCCGGCTTGGGGATGACCTGCTTGTAGTCGGGGAAGAGCCCCTCGATGAGCCGCATCACCAGGGTGACGCCGGGGCGGCGGAAGACGGCGGAGTTCTCGGCGAAGCCGAGCTGGGCCACCGGCTTCTCCTCGCCGGACTCGGCCGCCTCGGTCAGCAGCTTGCGCAGCTCCTGCAGCCCCTTCTTCGGGAGGATGACCCCCTTCTTCAGGCCGAAGTCGCCGGCCAGGGGCCGCTCCGAGACCGCCAGGCGGTGGCCGTCGGTGGCCACCAGGCGCAGCACCGGCCCCTGGGGCTCGAAGAAGACGCCGTTCAGGTTGTAGCGGGTCTCGTCGTTGGAGGCCGCGAAGAAGGTCCGCTCGATCTGGTCGAGGAGGGACCTCGGCTCGACGTCGACGAAGGCCAGCTTCTCGAAGCGCGGCAGCGCCGGGAAGTCCTCGGCCGGCAGGCCGACGATGCGGAACTCGGAGGGGCCGCTCTTGACCTCGAGGTAGTTGTTGCCGGCCCGCTTCAGGGTGACGCTCTGCTCCGGCAGGGCCCGGACGATCTCGTAGAGGTGCTTGGCCGACACCGCCAGGGCGCCGTCCTTGCCCACCTCGCAGGCGTGCTGCGAGGTGACCGAGAGGTCGAGGTCGGTGGCCGAGAGGTGGAGCTCGGTCCCCTTCCTGGCCTCGAGCAGGACGTGGGAGAGGATCGGCATGGTCGACTTGCGCTCGACGATGCCCTGCGAGCGGCCGAGGGCCCGGGCCAGTTCCTGGGATCCGATCTTCAGTTCCATGGGAGAGACTCTCTTCTTCTTGATACCGCCGTAGTAGCAGGGGGCGGATCGATGTGGACAAGCGAGTCGGGCCAGCGGAAAGACGGATGTTTCCGGTCGGGACAACGGGGCCGATCACCCCGGGTCCGACTTGTGTAGCGTGCGGCGGATCGAGGTGTCAACGAGTGGACACGGCCCATCCCCGGGCCGATCCGGGCGTGATCCACAGGCCGTCCACGGGGCGGTCCTTCAGGGGGCCAGCTTCTGCGTCAGCGTGGCGACCGCCACCTGGATCTCCGGGTCCTGGCCGAGCAGCTCCTCGACCCGCTCCTTGGCGGAGATGACCGTGGAGTGGTCCTTCTTGTTGAACTTCTCGGCGATGAGCTGGAAGGTCTCCTTGGCCAGCTCGCGGCAGAGGAACATGGCCACCTGGCGCGGGATGGCGATCTTCTGCTCCCGCGACGAGCTGGTGAGCTTGGCCACGGTGAGCCCGTAGTGGGCGGCGGTGGCCTCCTGGATCCGCTCGATGGTGGGCTTGTAGCCGGGCGGCGGGATGACGTCGGAGAGGACGTCGCGGGCCAGCCGCTCGCTGATGGGCTCGGCCTTGAGCGAGGCGAAGGCCGAGAGCTTGGTGAGCGCGCCGTGCAGCTCGCGGACGTTGGAGCGGATGTGGGTGGCCAGCAGCGTGGCCACCACGTCGGGCAGGTCGATCCGCTCCAGCTCCGCCTTCTTCTTGAGGATGGCGGCGCGGGTCTCGAACTCGGGCACGTCGATCTGCACCCGCATGCCCCACTCGAAGCGCGAGCAGAGCCGCTCCTCCAGCCCCTTCAGCTCCTTGGGGCTGCGGTCGCTGGAGAGGACGATCTGCACGCCCTGCTCGTAGAGGGTGTTGAAGGTGTGGAAGAACTCCTCGGCGGTCTTGTCCTTGCCGGCGAAGAACTGGACGTCGTCGATGAGCAGCGCGGCGCACTCGCGGTAGCGGCGGCGGAACTCGTCGAGCGTCCCCTTGCGCAGGGCGTCGACGAAGTCGTTGGTGTAGCGCTCCGAGGTGACCACCGCGACCGGGCCGCCCGGGCCGGAGGCGAGGATGGAGTTGCCGATGGCGTGGAGCAGGTGGGTCTTGCCGAGGCCGGAGTCGCCGTGGAGGAAGAGCGGGTTCCAGGCGTGGCCGGGCTTCTGCGCCACCGCCTGCGCGGCGGCGAAGGCGAAGCGGTTCGACTCGCCGACCACGAAGGTCTCGAAGGTGTAGCGCTGGCTGGGGCGGCGCTCGGCCTGGTCGTTGCCGGCCGGGACCGTCGCGGCGGCGGCCGGCGTGGCCTCGTGGGCGGCGGCCGCGCGCGGCCGATCGTCGACCACGAAGACCACCCGCAGGGCCGCGCCGGTCACGGTGGGGAGGAACTCCTCGAACCAGGGGCGGTAGTTGTCGTCGACGAAGTCGCGGTGGAACTTGTCGGGGGCGGCGACGTGGAGCCGGCCGTCGTCGATGGCGCTGGCGCGCAGCGGCGCGAACCAGCGCTCGTAGAGGTCCGGGCGGAGGCGGGAGCGGAGGTAGCCGTCCACGCGCGCCCAGGTCTCGTCCAGTGCCGACAGCGCCCGCGTCCTCGCAGGTGATTCCATGAACCTTGCCTCCGCCCCCGCCAGGTGTCCCAGGTGTTCGCAGCAGCCAACGAGAAGCCCACCCGGGATCTGCGCTGATCCGGGGCAGTTCGTGACGTCAGGGTGCTTGGAGTGTGTCGCGACCGTGGAGCGTGTTGGCGGCAACCAACCACGCTGGCGCGGAGGGATCAAGGGCAAGAATGAGGAGCGTGGAAGGGCTGCGGAAGGACGGTGGTTTCGGACGGGCCGGCGAGACCTTGACATGCCGCACGTGATCGTGGAGGTTGCCGCGCCATGAAGCGCACTTACCAACCCAAGAAGATCAAGCGGAACCGCACCCACGGCTTCCGGAAGCGCATGGCGACCCCGGGGGGTCGCAACGTCATCAAGCGCCGTCGGGCCAAGGGGCGCAAGCGCCTCACCACCAAGGCGCCGACCAAGTAGCGGGAGCGGTGAAGCTGCCCAAGGCCGCGCGCCTGCGGCGCCGCCGTGAGTTCCTCGCGGTGCAGGAGCGCGGCGCCCGGCTCTGCTCGGGTGAGCTGCTGGTCCTGCGCGGGGGCGCGGCGGTGGACCGGCCACGGATCGGGATCACGGTGTCCTCCAAGGTCGCGAACGCGGTCGGGCGGAACCGGGTCAAGCGCTGGGTGCGCGAGGCCTTCCGCGAGATCCAGGCCGAGCTGCCGGCGGTCGACCTGGTGGTGATCGCCCGCTCGGGCGCGCTGTCCGGCGGCCTGGCCGCCGCCCGGCGGGCGCTGGCGACGGCCCGCGACGAGCTCCGGCGGCGGGGGGCGTGATGGCGCGGCTGCTCGTCCTCCTGGTCCGCTTCTACCAGCGCTTCATCGGGCCTGGCCTGCCGGCGGCCTGCCGGTTCCACCCGAGCTGCTCGTGCTACGCCGTCGAGGCGCTGGAGCGCCACGGCGCCGCCCGCGGCGGCTGGCTCACCATCCGGCGGCTCGGCCGCTGTCATCCCTTCCATCCTGGCGGCATCGACCCGGTGCCCTGACCGCTGTTGAGGTAGCCCATGCCCACTGACAACCGCCGCTTCCTGATCGCCATCGTGGCCTCGATGGCCATCGTCTTCGGCTGGCAGCTGCTCTTCCCGCCGCAGAAGCCGAAGCCGGTGGTGGCCGCGACCAACCAGCTGGGGACGTCGCCGGTGGCGGCGGGCAACGCCGTCGCCGCGCCGGTCCCCTCCCCGCTCCCGGCGCCGGTGCCGGCCGTTCCCGACGCGCCCGAGGAGCTGGTCACGCTCCGGGGCTCCGACTTCACGGTGGTGCTCACCAGCCACGGCGGCGCCATCGCCCACATCGAGCTCATGGGCCACAAGTTCCAGCGCCCGGTGGACGGCAAGCTGGTCCCCATCGACATGGTGCGGGTGGCCGCCGGGGCCCCGCTGCCGGTCTCGGTGGTGGTCTCGCCCGAGCTGGGCGGCGCCGCCGACCCGCTGCGCGACCCCGGGGCGCACGCCGCCATGCGGGTGGTGTCGAAGGACGACACCAGCGTGGTCTTCGAGGGGCGCGCCGGCGCGGTCTCGCTGAAGAAGAGCTTCCGGCTCACCGGCAAGCCCTACGAGATGGCCATCGAGCTCACGCTGGGCGGGGCGCCGGCGGCCGGCACGGTGTCGGTGATCTACGACGGCTTCATGCCCCCCTCCACCTCGAGCGGCGGGATCTTCTCCGGGCCGCCGCTCGACTTCCTCCGGCCGGTCTGCCGCGCCGGGAAGAGCACCGAGCGCTTCAAGGTGGACGGCGACGACGTGACCCAGAAGCTCGACGGCCCGGTGGCCTGGGCCGGCATCGACCAGCACTACTTCACCGCCGCGCTGCTGCCGGCCGAGCCGGGCGGCTCCTGCCTGTTCATGAAGGGGGGCGAGAAGGGGAGCGCCGCCGCCATCATCCAGTTCCCGCTGGACGCGGCCGGGCGCACGCTGGCCTTCACGCTCTTCGCCGGCCCCAAGCAGCTCGACCTGCTGAAGGGCTACGCCAAGCTGGGCGGGCACGAGCGGGCCTTCGAGTCGGCCATCGACTACGGGCCGGTCAGCAACTTCTTCGCCTTCTTCGCCCAGATCCTGCTCGGGGTGATGCGCTGGTTCCACCGCTTCGTCGGCAACTGGGGCGTGGCCATCATCCTCCTGACACTGGCAGTGAAGGTGCTGCTCTACCCGCTGACGCTCAAGTCGATGCAGTCGATGAACGCGATGCGCAGGCTGCAGCCGGAGATCGAGAAGCTCAAGGCCAAGCACGGCGACGACCGCGAGGCCATGAGCCGCGCCCAGATGGCGCTGTTCCAGCAGCACAAGGTCAACCCGGCCGGCGGCTGCCTGCCCATGCTGCTGCAGATGCCCATCTGGTTCGCGCTCTACGCCGCGCTGCAGACCTCGGTCGAGCTCTACCGGGAGCCGTTCCTGTGGATGAGCGACCTGACCCACCAGGACCCGTACTTCATCCTGCCGGTGGCCATGGGCGTGACCAGCTTCGTCATGCAGAAGTTCTCGCCGCAGCCGACCGACGGCACCCAGGCCAAGATGATGCTCTACTTCTTCCCGGGCTTCTTCACGGTCATGATGCTGTTCGTGCCGTCGGGGCTGACGCTCTACATCTTCGTCAACAACCTGCTCTCCATCGCGCAGCAGCAGCTGGTGAACCGCATGCAGGACCGGCCCGCCAAGGCCTGACCGGATATTGACTGTGAGTGACAGGGAGCGACCGGGCGCGGCGCCGCCGGCCCATGCGCCGGAGAAGGTGGAGAAGGCCCGCGCCTTCTGCGAGGAGCTGTTCCGCCGGCTCGGCGCCCGGGTCGACGTCGAGGTGCGCGAGTCGCCGGAGGCCATCGGGGTCTGGCTCAAGCCGCTCGACGGCAACCGGGTCGAGCTCCACTCGGCGCTCATCGAGGCGGTGCAGGCCCTGGCCAACCGGGCGGTCAACCCGCTGGCCGAGGGGCGCAAGTGGGTGAACCTCGAGGCCGGCGGCTACTCCGAGGACGGCGACCCGGCGGTCAAGGCGATGGCGGCCCGCCTGGCCGAGACGGTGCGGCGCACCGGCCGGACGGTGGCGCTGGCGCCGATGAGCGCCCGCGAGCGCCGGCAGCTGCACATCGCGCTGCAGGACGCCGCCGGGGTCGGGACCCGCAGCGAGGGGGAGGGGCTCTTCCGGCAGCTGCTGGTCTTCCCGGTTCCCTCGAAGCGACCGGCCGAGCGGGAAGGGTGAGTCCCCTGGCCCGGGAGAAGTCACCCGAGGAGCGGCTCTTCGCGGCGGCGGTGCTGCGGCGCTCCTTCGAGCTGCGCGGCGAGGAGTACGCCGAGGGGTTCCGCTTCGTCTACGAGGGTGTCCTGCGGGACATGGGGCTGGACGACGAGGCGGTGGTGGCCTACCTGGCGGCGCACCGCGACGAGGTCGACCAGGCCATCGGCCGGCGCGGGTAGGGTGAAGAGGGCCGGGGCGAGGGTGAATGGACCGGGTCTTCGAGCAGGTGCTGCGGGGTGGGATCGAGGCGCTGGGGCTGGCCGTCGACGAGCCGGCCATCGGCCGGCTGGTCCGGTTCGCGGATCGGCTCACCGCCTGGAACCGCAAGGTGAACCTGACGGCCATCACCGACCCGGCGGAGATGGCCGAGAAGCACTTCCTGGACAGCCTGGTGCTGCTCCCCTCGCTCGAGGGGCGGACGACCCTGCTCGATATCGGCAGCGGCGCCGGCTTGCCGGGCATGGCGGTGGCCTGCGCCCGGCCCGACCTGCAGGTCACCTGCTGCGACTCGGTCGGCAAGAAGGTGGCCTTCGTGAAGGCGACGGCGGCGGAGCTCTCGCTGGCCGTGCGCGGCGTGCAGGCGAGGGCCACCGGCGACGCCGGGCGGGACGGGCTCCCGGTCTGCGAGGCGGTGGTGAGCCGGGCCCTCACCGATCCGGAGCGGTGGACGGAGCTCGGGGCCGGCTACGTCGCCGAGGGTGGGGTGCTGCTCGGCATGCTGGGGAAGGGGGCGGAGCGGACCCACCTCGAGGCGCTGGGGCGGGCGCGGGGCCTCGAGCTGCTGGGCGTCGACCAGTTCGAGCTGCCCTTCTCGCACGCGGCCCGGGCCGTGGTGCGCTGGGGCCGGCCCGGTGTTCCACGTGGAACAAGCCGGTAGCTCCGGCGGTTCCTCCTTGCAGAGCGCCGTGGAGTGGTCGCTCGGCCCGGGGCCGGCGGACCGGTCCTGCTGCAGCCGCCCGAGAGCGGCGCGGCACCGTGTCCGGCGCGGTGGCCCCGGGCCGCCCCGCGGCCCTGTTCCACGTGGAACACTGTCAGAGGGACAGGGCAGATTCCTCGGAGGGTCGCCGCGTCGGTGGCCCGGTCCGACCTGGATCCGAGAGGCACCGCTTGAGCCATGAAGTGACCGGGGAACTCCCTCCCGAGATCGAACTCGCCACCATGAGCCGCATCCTCACCATCGCCAACCAGAAGGGCGGCGTCGGCAAGACCACCACCGCCGTCAACCTGGCGGCCTCGCTGGCCGCCGCCGAGCACCGCACCCTGCTCATCGACCTCGACCCGCAGGGGAACGCCGGCTCGGCGCTCGGCATCCGGCGGGATGAGTCGGAGCAGAGCATCTACGAGGTGCTCCTCGACGGCCTCCCGCTGCGCGACGCCGTCCGCAAGACCGAGCTCAAGTACCTCGACCTCGTCCCGGCCTCGCAGCACCTGGTGGGCGCCGAGCTGGAGCTGGCCGCCCTCGACGGCCGGGAGTCGCGGCTGCGCGCGGCGGTCGAGCCGCTGGCCCCCGAGTACGAGTTCGTCATCATCGACTGCCCGCCCTCGCTCGGGCTGCTCACGCTCAACGGCCTGGTGGCCGCCAAGGGCGTGGTGATCCCGCTCCAGTGCGAGTACTACGCCCTGGAGGGGCTGGCCGACGTGCTCAAGACCATCGAGCTGGTGAAGGCCTCGGCCAACCCGGACCTCAAGGTGGACGGGATCGTCCTCACCATGTACTCGCCCAACAACCTCGCCAACCAGGTGGCCGACGAGATCCGGCGCACCTTCGCCGACCAGGTCTTCAAGACCATCATCCCCCGCAACGTGCGGCTCTCCGAGGCTCCCAGCCACGGCAAGCCGATCCTGCTCTACGACGTGGGCTCGAAGGGCTGCCAGAGCTACCTCGAGCTGGCCCGCGAAGTGGAGCGGCGTCTCGAAGGAGGTGTGGCGTGAGCCTCGCCGACAAGCGTCGTCCCGCGCTGGGCCGCGGCATGGCCGCGCTCCTCTCCAACGCCGCCTCGCCCCCGACCGCCATGTCGCCGGCCCCGGGGCGGTCGCTCCTGCTGCTCTCCATCGAGATGGTGGAGCGGAACCCCGACCAGCCCCGCAAGCGGTTCGACGAGCTGCAGCTCGAGGAGCTGGCCGCCTCGATCCGGGAGCACGGCGTGGTCGAGCCGATCCTGGTCCGCCGCGAGGGGACCAAGTACCGGATCGTCGCCGGCGAGCGGCGCTGGCGCGCGGCGCAGCGGGCCGGGCTGCGCGAGGTCCCGGCCGTGGTGCGCGAGGCGAGCGATCGCGAGGCCTTCCTGCTGGCGCTGGTGGAGAACCTGCAGCGGGCCGACCTGAACGCCATCGAGGAGGCCGAGGCCTTCGAGGTCCTGGCGTCGGATCACGGGCTCACCCAGGAGCAGATCGCCGGGCGCGTCGGCAAGGAGCGCTCCACCGTGGCCAACGCGCTCCGGCTCCTCAAGCTCCCGGCCGAGGTGCGCGAGGCGGTCCGCGGTGGGCAGCTCGACATGGGGCACGCCCGGGCCCTGCTCGGCGTCGACGGCGCCGACGCCGTCCGCCGGCTGGCGGCGCGGGCCATCCGCGAGCAGCTGTCGGTCCGCTCGCTGGAGGCGCTGGTCAGGGCCCACGGCCGGCCGGCCGGGAAGGGGAAGAAGCCGGAGGAGTCGGCCTCGACCCGCGACCTCGTCAACCGGCTCCAGCGCCGGCTCGGCGCCCGCTGCCGCGTGGTGGCGAGGTCGGCCGCCAGCGGCCGGCTGGAGATCGACTACACCTCGCTCGAGGAGCTGGATGGGATCCTGGCGCGCATCGGCGCCTGAGCCGGTTCGACGCCCCCTCCGCGGGCGAGAGATCCGCGCCCCGGCGGGGTAGACTTGATGGAGACGGCGGTGCTAGGACCCCGACCGCACCGGCGCGGCAGCGCGCCGAACCAGGTGGAGACCAAACGACATGGCCATGCTGAAGCGCGATGAGCTGTCCGCCGTTCCCGCCGCCGCGGCCGGGAGCGATCTCAATGCCCTGCTGGGGCGCGGCTCGGAGTTCGAGGGCAAGCTGACCTTCGAGGGGACCGTCCGCATCGACGGCAAGTTCACCGGGACCATCGTCACCAACGACGTCCTGGTGGTGGGCGAGGGGGCGAAGCTGGCCGCCGAGATCACCTGCGGGACCATCATCGTCCACGGCGAGATCAGCGGGAACATCAAGGCGAGGTCGATGGTCGAGCTGCACCAGCCGGCCCGCATGCGCGGCAACATCGAGACTCCCGTCCTCATGGTCGAGAAGGGGGTCATCTACGAGGGACAGACCAAGATGGAGGGCGTGGAGAAGGCGCCCTCCGGCTCCGGCACCAAGCCGGCCCTCACCCCGGTGAGCACGCCCCCCGCTCGCTAACGCATCGCGTCAATCCCCGAAACGGAAGGGCGGGCCCGGGTCTCCGAGCCCGCCCTCGTCGTCCGGGCACCGCGGCGTCGCAGGGCGGCTAGCTGACCTTCACCTGGATGGGCCTCGGCTTGGCCTCGGCCTTCTTCGGCAGGGTCACCGTGAGCACGCCGTTCTTGGACTCGGCGCGGATCTTCTCCACGTCCACGGTGCCGGGGAGGGAGAAGGACCGGCTGAACGAGCCGTACTGCATCTCGATCCGGTGGTAGTTCTCCTTCTTGTCCTCCTTCTCCAGCTTCCGCTCGCCGCGCATGGTGAGCACGCCGTTCTCGAAGCGGATGTCGACGTCCTTCGGGTCGACGCCGGCCAGCTCGAAGCGGACCGTCACGCCGTCGCCGTCCTCGAAGATGTCGCACGAGGGAGCCCAGCCGACCGACTCGCTGGCCGGAAGGCCGACGCGGTCGTCGAACCCGCGGCTGAGCACGTCCTGAAGCCTGAACAGATCCCTGAATGGGTCATACCGAGTGAGCACAGCCATGATTTTCGTCCTCCTTTTGGCAAAGCGCCGGACAGCCTCAAGGTAAGTCGGGACTGGCCACTGTCAAACGGGTCGCAAGTGCTCGGAACATTGAGGCAATCGCCCTTGACCACCCCGTGGCGCTCATGCTACGGAGCGCTCCCCTTATGATCCCTGGCTCCATCGCCCGCCGTTACGCCAAGGCGCTCTTCAGCCTCGCCGTCGAGAAGGGGCGCATCGAGCCCTGGAGCGACAGCCTCCTCGCGCTCGGGCAGGCCATCGAGGGCTCGGCCGAGCTGCGCGACGTGCTGCAGAACCCGGCCTATCCGCGCGAGACCCGCGCCGCGGTGATGGCCCGGCTCACCGAGCCGTTCCGCCTCGACGCCGAGCCCGCCGCCCTGCTGCAGCTGCTCGGCGAGCGCAACCGGCTGGGCGGCCTGACGGCCATCGTGGCCGCCTTCCGCGAGCTGGCCGACGTCGAGCTGGGCCGGGTCCGCGCCCGGGTGACCAGCGCCGTGCCGCTCGACGACGCGGCCGTGAACGCCATCGCCGAGAAGCTCTCGGCCGCCACGCAGAAGAAGGTCCTCGTCGAACGCGCCGTCGACCCCGCCATCCTCGGCGGCGTGGTGGCGCAGGTGGGGAGCGTCGTCTACGACGGCTCGATCCGCACCCAGCTCGAGGACCTGCGCAGCACCCTGAAGCGGTAGCACCTCCCTTTCGGCTTCCCCCGGAGACAGAATCGCAATGGACATCCGCGCCGACGAGATCAGCCGCATCATCCGCGACCAGATCAAGGACTACGGCAAGAAGGTCGACGTGGCCGAGACCGGCACCGTCCTCTCGCAGGCCGACGGCGTGGCCCGCATCTACGGCCTCTCCGGCGCCGCCGCCGGCGAGCTGCTCGACTTCGGCCACGGCGTCAGCGGCCTGGTGCTCAACCTCGAGGACGACAACGTCGGCGCCGCCATCATGGGCGCCTACGAGCACATCCGCGAGGGCGACGCCGTCAAGCGCACCGGCAAGATCGCCGAGGTGCCGGTGGGCGAGGAGCTGCTCGGCCGGGTGGTGGACGGCCTCGGCAACCCCATCGACGGCCGCGGCCCCATCAACGCCAAGCACACCCGCAAGATCGAGATCAAGGCCCCCGGCATCGTGCAGCGCAAGTCGGTGCACGAGCCGCATGCAGACCGGCCTCAAGGCCATCGACGCCCTGATGCCGATCGGCCGCGGCCAGCGCGAGCTGATCCTCGGCGACCGCCAGACCGGCAAGACCGCCGTCGCCATCGACACCATCATCAACAACAAGGGGCAGGGGCTCCACTGCTTCTACGTGGCCATCGGCCAGAAGCAGTCCACCGTGGCCCGGGTGGTCGAGACGCTGAAGAAGTACGGCGCCATGGACTACACCACGGTGATCGCCGCCAACGCCTCCGACCCGGCCCCCATGCAGTACCTGGCGCCCTACACCGGCGTCACCATGGCCGAGTACTTCCGCGACACCGGCCGCCACGCCCTCATCGTCTACGACGACCTCTCCAAGCAGGCCGTCGCCTACCGCCAGCTCTCGCTGCTGCTGCGCCGCCCGCCCGGCCGCGAGGCCTACCCCGGCGACGTCTTCTACCTCCACAGCCGCCTGCTGGAGCGCGCCGCCAAGCTCTCCGACAAGGAGGGCGGCGGCTCGCTGACCGCGCTCCCCATCATCGAGACCCAGGCCGGCGACGTCTCGGCCTACATCCCCACCAACGTCATCTCCATCACCGACGGCCAGATCTTCCTCGAGTCCAACCTCTTCTTCCAGGGCCAGCGCCCCGCCATCAACGTCGGCATCTCGGTGTCCCGCGTCGGCGGCAACGCCCAGATCAAGGCCATGAAGCAGGTGGCCGGCTCGCTCAAGCTCGACCTCGCCCAGTACCGCGAGCTGGCGGCCTTCGCCCAGTTCGGCTCCGACCTCGACAAGGCCACCCAGGAGACCCTGGCCCGCGGCGCCCGCCTCGTCGAGGTGCTGAAGCAGGGGCAGTACTCGCCGATGCCGGTGGAGAAGCAGGTCATCCAGATCTACGCGGCCACCATGAAGGACGACAAGGGCCAGGGCTGGATCCGCGCCGTGCCGGTGGAGAAGGTCGGCAAGTACATGACGGAGCTGCTGGCGTTCCTCGACGGCCGCCACCCCGAGATCGCCCAGCACCATCGCCGAGAAGAAGCAGCTCGACGACGGCGTCAAGAAGTCGCTCGACGCCGCCCTGAAGGAGTTCGGCGGGATCTTCCAGGCCTGAGGCCGGGGCGCCGCCCACCCCGGTCCGAGCGAGGACGCACGTGCCTTCCCTTCGCGACATCCGCAACCGGATCACCTCGGTCAAGAGCACGAGGCAGATCACCAAGGCCATGAAGATGGTGGCCGCGGCCAAGCTGCGCCGCGCGCAGGACGCGGTCCTCAAGACCCGCCCCTACGCCATGCTGCTCGACCAGGCGCTCGGCCGGGTGGCCGCCCGCGCCGCCGCCGAGGAGACCCTGCCGGTCCACCCGCTGCTGGCGCCCCGCCCGGCCCGGGTGGCCGAGGTGGTGGTCATCACCAGCGACCGCGGCCTGGCCGGCGGCTTCAACTCCAACATCATCCGCCGCACCCAGCGCTTCCTCACCGAGAACGGCGACCGCTTCGAGCGCATCGAGCTCAGCACCATCGGCCGCAAGGCCAAGGACTTCCTGCGGGCCCGCAAGCTGGCGGTCCGCAAGGACTTCCCCGGGGTCCACCAGGGGCTGGCCTACGAGAAGGCCGAGGCCATCGCCCAGGAGCACGTCACCCGCTACCTGGCCGGCGAGGTGGACGCGGTCTTCCTCTGCTACAACGAGTTCAAGAGCGCCATCGCCCAGACCCCGGTGGTGGTCCAGCTGCTGCCGCTGCAGACCCCGGAGACCGAGCCCGAGGCGGCCATCGACTTCGTGTACGAGCCCTCCCGCGAGGCCCTGCTGGCCGAGCTCCTCCCGCGCCACGTCGCCATGCAGGTGTGGCGGGCGCTCCTCGAATCCGCCGCCTCCGAGCACGGCGCCCGCATGAGCGCCATGGAGTCGGCCACCAAGAACGCCGAGGAGATGATCGCGGCGCTCACCCTCCAGTACAACCGCGCGCGCCAGGCGTACGTCACCAAGGAGCTCATGGAAATCGTGAGCGGCGCCGAGGCGCTCAAGTAGCCACCGAAAGGCACACATGGCCACTGCGACGACTGTTCAGAACGGAAAGATCACCCAGGTCATCGGCCCGGTGGTCGACGTGGAGTTCCCGGCGGGCGGGCTGCCGGAGATCTACACGGCCTGCACCATCACCAACCCCGGCATCGACGGGCGCCCCGACAACCTCACCGTCGAGGTGGCCCAGCACCTGGGCGAGAACACGGTGCGCTGCATCGCCATGGACTCGACCGAGGGCCTGGTGCGCGGCATGGCGGTGAAGAACACCGGCGAGAACATCTGCATGCCGGTGGGCAAGGAGGTGCTGGGGCGCATCCTCAACGTGGTGGGCGAGCCGGTCGACGAGCGCGGCCCGGTCAAGGTCACCCGCAAGAAGATGCCCATCCACCGGCCGCCGCCGACGCTCGTGGAGCAGAACCCCAAGATCGAGGCCTTCGAGACCGGCATCAAGGTCATCGACCTGCTGGCCCCCTACCTGCGCGGCGGCAAGATCGGCCTGTTCGGCGGCGCCGGCGTGGGCAAGACCGTGCTGCTCATGGAGCTGGTCAACAACGTCGCCAAGGAGCGCGGCGGCTTCTCGGTGTTCGCCGGCGTCGGCGAGCGCACCCGCGAGGGCAACGACCTGTACCACGAGATGATGGAGTCGGGCGTCATCAACAAGGACGACCTGGCGAAGAGCCAGTGCGTGCTGGTGTACGGCCAGATGAACGAGCCGCCCGGCGCCCGCGCCCGCGTGGCCCTCTCGGCCCTCGCCATCGCCGAGTACTTCCGCGACGAGGAGGGGCGCGACATGCTCCTCTTCATCGACAACATCTTCCGCTTCACCCAGGCGGGCTCGGAGGTCTCGGCGCTGCTGGGCCGCATCCCCTCCGCCGTGGGCTACCAGCCGACCCTCTCCACCGAGATGGGCGAGCTGCAGGAGCGCATCACCTCCACGCAGAAGGGCTCCATCACCTCGGTGCAGGCCATCTACGTGCCGGCCGACGACCTCACCGACCCGGCCCCGGCCACCGCCTTCGCCCACCTCGACGCCACCACGGTGCTCAACCGCAAGCTCACCGAGATCGGCATCTACCCGGCCGTCGACCCGCTCGACTCCACCAGCCGCATCCTCGACCCCCTGGTGGTCGGCGAGGAGCACTACAAGGTGGCCCGCGCCGTCCAGGAGACGCTGCAGCGCTACAAGGACCTGCAGGACATCATCGCCATCCTCGGCATGGACGAGCTCTCCGAGGACGACAAGCTGACGGTGGCCCGGGCCCGCAAGATCCAGCGCTTCCTCTCCCAGCCCTTCACCGTCGCCCAGCAGTTCACCGGCAACCCCGGCAAGTACGTCAAGCTCCCCGACACCATCCGCGGCTTCAAGGAGATCGTCGAGGGCAAGCACGACGAGCTGCCGGAGCAGGCGTTCTACATGGTCGGCGGCATCGAGGAGGCCGTCGAGAAGGCCAAGAAGCTGGCCGCGGGGTAACCGATGGCGCTCACCCTCGACATCGTCACGCCGGAGCGGCGCGTCCTCTCCGTCACCTGCGACGAGGTGCGGGCCCCCGGCGCCCAGGGCGGCTTCGGCATCCGCCGCGGCCACACCTCGTTCATGAGCGCGCTCGAGCCCGGCCGGCTCACCTACGTCGAGGGCGGGCGCGAGCACCACTACGCCATCGGCGGCGGCTTCCTCCAGGTGGCCGACGACAAGGTGATGGTGCTGGCCGACACCGCCGAGGCGGCGGCCGACATCGACGTCGACCGCGCCCAGCGCGCGCTGGCCGACGCCCGGGAGAAGCTGAAGAAGCTCACGGTCGACGACCGCAACCACGCCGAGGAGATGGCGCGGGTGCGCCGGGCCGCGGCCCGCATCGGCATCGCCGGCAAGTAGCGCCCCGGGGCGCGGCCTCCACCGCCCCCGCGGCCTCCCGCGCCCCGCCGCAGCACGCCTCCCGCCCCGGACGCACCGCCTGGGCCGCACCGCCCGGCGCGCGCGCTCCCCGCGCCGGAACCCCGTACCGTCGGTCACGTGGCGCCCCGTCCAGCCGCCCTCCCGGACCTGGCCGGGCGGACGATCCGCGGCCCGGCCGGAGCGAGCCAATCGCATTGAGATAATTGGGTTTATCGGCTAGAACCAAGCCTCGCCACGGGGCCCGTTCCGGCTGCGCCGGAACCGCCCGCGAGGGAGCCCGAACACGATGCCCGACGAGACCCTGCCCCCGCCCGCGCCCCCCTCGCCCCCGGACGCCCCGCTCCCGCCGGGGCCTCCGGCCGACCCGCACCGGGCGCAGGTCAACATCGAAGACGAGATGCGCAAGTCGTATCTCGACTACTCGATGTCGGTCATCATCGGCCGCGCGCTCCCCGACGTGCGCGACGGCCTGAAGCCGGTGCACCGCCGCATCCTCTACGCGATGCACACCGAGGGGCTGCACCACAACAAGCGCTACTCCAAGTGCGCCGGCGTGGTCGGCGAGGTGCTGAAGAAGTACCACCCGCACGGCGACGCCTCGGTCTACGACGCGCTGGTCCGGCTGGTGCAGGACTGGAACCTCCGCTACCCGCTCATCGACGGGCAGGGCAACTTCGGCTCGGTCGACGGCGACCCGGCCGCGGCCTACCGCTACACCGAGTCGCGCCTCGACAAGCTGGCCGACTGGCTGCTGGCCGACATCGACAAGGAGACGGTGGAGTGGGGGCCCAACTTCGACGACTCCACCGTCGAGCCGCTGGTCCTGCCCACCCGCTTCCCCAACCTGCTGGTCAACGGCTCGTCCGGCATCGCCGTCGGCATGGCCACCAACATCCCGCCCCACAACATGAACGAGGTGATCGACGCGGTGGTCCACCTCGTCCACCACCCCAAGGCCACGGTGGCGGAGCTGATGCGCTTCATCCCCGGCCCCGACTTCCCCACCGCCGGCATCATCCTCGGGCGCGACGGGATCAGGAAGAGCTACGAGGAGGGGCGCGGCAACATCCAGGTGCGGGCCCGGGCCACCGTCGAGGTCCACCCCCGCACCGAGCGCGAGGCCATCGTCGTCACCGAGATCCCCTACCAGGTCAACAAGGCCAGGCTGGTGGAGAAGATCGCCGAGCTGGTGCGCGAGAAGCGGGTCGAGGGGATCAGCGACCTGCGCGACGAGTCGAGCCGCGAGGGGATGCGGATCGTCATCGAGCTCAAGCGCGACGCCATGGCCCAGGTGGTGCTCAACAACCTCTACGCCCACACCGACATGCAGGTCGGCTTCGGGGTCACGCTGCTGGCCATCGACGCCGGCCAGCCCCGCATCCTCGACCTGAAGTCGATGCTGGAGCGCTTCGTCGCCCACCGGCGCGACGTGGTGACGCGGCGCACCCGCTTCGACCTCCGCCAGGCCCGGGCCCGCGAGCACATCCTGCTCGGCCTGCAGATCGCGCTCGACCACATCGACGAGATCATCGAGCTCATCAAGCAGGCCGGCGACCGCGAGACCGCCCGCCTCGGCCTGATGGAGCGCTTCGCCCTCTCCGAGCTGCAGGCCAAGGCCATCCTGGAGATGCAGCTGCAGCGGCTCACCGGCCTGGAGCGGCAGAAGATCCTCGACGAGCTGGCCGAGGTGCAGAAGCTCATCGCCCGCCTCCGGGAGATCCTGGGCAGCGAGAAGGTGCTGCTCGACGTGGTCGTCGGCGAGCTCCTGGAGGTGAAGGAGCTCTTCGGCGACGAGCGCCGCACCGAGATCCAGGGCGAGGCCGCCGACCTCTCCACCGAGGACCTGATCGCCGAGGAGGAGATGGTGGTCACCGTCTCGCACCTCGGCTACGTGAAGCGCAACCCGGTCAGCCTCTACCGCGCCCAGAAGCGGGGCGGGAAGGGGCGGACCGGCGCCGCCACCCGCGAGGAGGACTTCCTCGAGAGCCTCTTCGTGGCCTCCACCCACAGCTACGTGCTGGTCTTCTCCAACCAGGGGAAGGTCTACTGGCTCAAGGTCCACGAGATCCCCCAGGCCGGCCGCGCCGCGCGCGGCAAGCCCATCGTCAACCTGGTGCAGATGGCCCAGGGGGAGAAGGTGGCCGCCATCCTGCCGGTGCGCCGCCTGCCCGACCCGCCCGGCGGCGAGGAGGCCGAGGCGGCCGAGGAGGGGGAGGGGAAGGGCAGCGGCGAGCACGTCTTCATGGCCACCCGGCGCGGCCTCATCAAGAAGACCCGGCTCGACGCCTTCTCCCGCCCCCGCGCCGCCGGCATCATCGCGCTCGGCATCGAGGACGGCGACGAGCTGATCGCGGCGCGGCTCACCAGCGCCGGGGACCACCTGCTGCTCTCCACCGCGCAGGGCATGGCCATCCGCTTCGAGGAGTCCGACGCCCGCGCCATGGGGCGGACCGCCTACGGGGTGAAGGGGATCACCCTGGAGGACGGCGACGAGGTGGTGGCGGCCGAGGTGCTGCCGGCGCCGGTGGAGGGCGCGCCGGTCCCCACCATCCTCACCATCACCCGCAACGGCTACGGCAAGCGGACCGAGCTCGGCGAGTACCGCCTGCAGAGCCGCGGCGGCAAGGGGCTCATCACCATCAAGACCTCGGAGCGGAACGGGGCGGTGGTGGCCGCCACCCGCGTCCTCGACACCGAGGAGGTGATGCTCATCACCAACGCCGGCATGCTCATCCGCATGGCCGCCAGCGGCATCAGCGTCATCGGCCGCAACACCCAGGGCGTCCGGCTCATCACCCTCGAGTCCAAGGAGGAGCAGGTGGTGGGCGTGGCCCGGGTGGCCGAGACCAGCCCCGAGGCCGAGGCCGCCGGGGTGGAGGAGCCGGGCGCCGAGCTGGCCGCCCCGGTGGAGACCGCGCCGAGCGAGGGCGAGGGGGAAGAGGAGCCGGGGTGAGATTCCGCGGACTCGCGCTGGCGCTGGCCGGGCTGGTGGCGGTCCTCCCCGGCTGCAGCTCCCCGGAGTCCACCGTCGAGGCGGCGGCCCGGCTGCGCCAGGCCGGCCAGCCGCGCGTCGCGCTGGAGAAGCTCCAGAAGCTGCTGGCGTCGATGGGGGAGGGGCCGCTGCCCGCGTCGCAGGCGGCGGTCCGGCTGCGGGCCCTGCGCGACGCCGGCGACGTGGCCTACCTGGAGCTGGGCGACTACGCCGGCGCCATCGCCTACTACCGCCGGCTCATCTCGCTCACGCCGGGCAGCGCCGAGGCCTTCGAGGCCCGCGCCATCATCGGCGACATCTTCCGGGATCGCTTCCAGGACCGGCAGGCGGCCATCGCCCAGTACGCCGACATCGCCGCCAGCGACGCGCCGCAGGCCCCCCGCTTCCAGCTGCGGGTGGCGCGCGAGTACCTCGAGCTCGGCAACGCCGAGCAGGCCCGCGCCGAGGCCCGCGCCCTGCGCGAGCGCTGGCCGGCCAGCGTCGAGGCCGACGAGGCCCAGCTGCTCACGGCCCAGGCCTGGGTCCTCGACCACCACGACGACGAGGGGCTGCGCGCCTTCCAGGCCCTCGTCGACCGGCACCCGGCCCCCGAGCTGGTGGCGCGGGCGCAGGAGGGCCTGGCCGGCGTCTACGCCCAGCTCGGCAAGCTCGACCGGGCCCTGGAGCTCTACGCCCTGGCCCTGCCGCACCACCCCAACCCCCAGGCCATCCTCACCAACATCGAGGCGGTCCGCCGGCGCAAGGAAGCGGCCCGGACCGTCACCCCCGGCGACCGCAACGAAGCCTTCGACTACGGACGTCCCCAGCCCCCCGACCACGAGATCACGCCATGAAGACCGACCTCTCCGAGAAGCTCTTCGCCAAGGCCAACACCCTCTTCCCGGGCGGCGTCAACTCGCCGGTGCGCGCCTTCAAGGGCGTGGGCGGCACGCCCCGCTTCATCGCCCGGGGCCGCGGCGCCCACCTCATCGACGTCGACGGCAACGACTACGTCGACTACGTCCTCTCCTGGGGGCCGCTCATCGCCGGCCACTGCGCCCCCGAGGTGATGCGCGAGGTGCAGGAGGCGCTGCGCGAGGGCTCCAGCTTCGGCGCCCCCAGCCCCAAGGAGATCCAGCTGGCCGAGCTGGTGCGGGAGCGGGCCCCGTGGATCGAGAAGATGCGCTTCTGCTCCTCGGGCACCGAGGCCACCACCGCCGCCATCCGGGTGGCCCGCGGCTTCACCGGGCGCGACGACCTGGTCAAGTTCGACGGCTGCTACCACGGCGCCGGCGACCCCTTGCTGGTCAAGGCCGGCTCCGGGGTGGAGACGCTGGGGCTGCCCGACTCGCCCGGCGTCCCCGCCGACGTGGCCCGCCACACCCTGACCGCCCCCTACAACGACCTGCCGGCGCTGGCCCGCCTCTTCGAGGCGCACGGCCGCACCATCGCCGCCGTCATCATCGAGCCGGTGGTCGGCAACATGGGCGTGATCGTGCCGAGGCCGGGCTACCTGCAGGCCATCCACGACCTCTGCCGGCAGCACGGCGCGCTCTTCATCGTCGACGAGGTGATGACCGGCTTCCGGCTGGGGAGCGGCGGCGCCTGCGGCCTGTTCGGCCTCCGCCCCGACCTCGTCACCTTCGGCAAGGTGATCGGCGGCGGCCTGCCGGTGGGGGCGTTCGGCGGCCGCGCCGAGGTGATGGACCGGGTGGCGCCGGCCGGCCCCATCTACCAGGCCGGCACGCTCTCCGGGAACCCCATGGCCATGGCGGCCGGGATGGCGACGCTCAGGCTGATGCCGCCGGCCGCCTACGAGCTGCTGGAGGCGCGCGCGGCGGCGCTGGCGGCGGGGCTGCTGGCCGCCGCCGCCGAGGCCCGGGTCCCGGTGCAGCTCAACCGGGTCGGCTCGATGCTCACCGTCTTCTTCACCACCACGCCGGTCACCGACGCGGCCACCGCCCGGCTGGCGTCGACGAGGCGCTTCGGGGCCTTCTTCCACGCCCTGCTGGAGAACGGGGTCTACTTCCCCCCCTCCCAGTTCGAGTCGGCCTTCCTCTCCACGGCGCACTCCGAGGCCGACCTCGCCCTGACGCTCCGCGCCGCGAAGCTGGCCTTCGCCGCGGCCGCAAAGATCGAGGGATGACGGGCGGTTGCCCCACCCGGGCGGGGCCGGATGCGGCCGGGCCCGCAGTCGTTGACGAGCGGTGATTGGCCCTGCTATACGAGCGTCCCCTCCGCCTCGCCGAAGCGTCGGACGTCCCTCATGATTTACGGGATCCGGAGGTCCGAGGAAGGGGAGGGCGCATGACGGATCCCGGCGGCCAGAAGCCCCGGGGTCCGGACGGGACTGGGCTCACCAACCTCGCCGACGCGTACCGCAAGGCGGCGCCGTACACCGCCGCCTCGACGAGCCTGGTGGTCGCAGTGGGCGGGTGCACCTGGCTCGGGCACCTGGCCGACGGCTGGTTCGGGCTCGGGACGCCCTGGCTGACGGTGGCCGGCGCGGTGCTCGGGATGGTGGTGGGCTTCATCAGCTTCTTCAGGCAGGTCCTGGGACCGAGGAAACACACGTGAAGTTCCCGCTCGCCGCCACCCTCCTCGCCGCCGCCTTCCTGGGGCTGGCCGCGGCGTCCGGCGAGCACCGGTTCGCCGCCCTGACCGGCGCGGCCATCGCCGCGCTCACCGGGCTCGGCTCCGTCCTCGCCCTCACGCTCACCGCCCGCGGCCGCCCGGCCCATCCAGGTGGCGCTGGCCGTGGTGGTGGGCGGCTTCCTGCTCCGCCTCGTGCTCCTCGCCCTCGGCACCGTCGCGGTGGTGAGGGCCGGCGCCAGCGTCGTCGCCTTCGTGGTGGCCTTCTTCGTCCCCTTCTTCGCCTTCGTGGCCCTCGAGGCCGCCTACGTCCACACCCTCCGCCAGCCCAGGGAGACGACCGCATGATCGCCTCGACCCTCGTCACGCTCGCGCTCAGCCTCACCCTCGGCCAGCACCAGGCCGCCCCCCACGGCGAGGCGGCCGAGTCCCACGCCGCCCCGGCCGCCGGGCAGGCCGCCCCGGACGGGCACGGCGCGGCGGCCGGCCATGAGGCGGCCCCGGGCCACGAGGCCGCGGCCGGCGAGCACGCCGCCGCCGCCGGGCACGGGGGCGGGCACGACGAGAGCCTCGGCGCGGTGATGATGCACCACGTGGTCGACGGCGACGTCATCGAGTTCCCCGGCGTCTGCCACGGCGGGTTCGCCTGGAACTGCGAGTGGAACGTGGCGGCCGCCTTCGGCGCCACCGGCGAGCGCGGCAGCCCGGAGCGCGCCGGCCCGCTGGTCTTCGGCGCCGTCGACCTGACGCCCACCAAGCACGTCATCATGATGTGGCTGGCCTCGGCGCTGCTGCTGCTGGTGGTGCTCTCCGCCGCCCGCAAGCGCAGCCTGGTGCCGCGCGGCCTCTACAACTTCGTCGAGCTGCTGGTGGCCTTCGTCCGCAACGAGCTGGCCATCCCCAACATCGGCAAGGAGCACGCCGACCGCTTCGTGCCCTACCTGCTCACGGCCTTCTTCTTCATCCTCTTCGTCAACCTCTTCGGCCTCCTCCCCTACGCCGGCACCGCCACCGCCAACATCAACGTGACGGTCGGCCTGGCGCTCTTCACCTTCTTCATCACCCAGTACGCGGCCGTCCGCGCCATGGGCCTGGGCGGCTACCTCGGCCACCTGACCGGCGGCGTGCCGAAGTCGCTCTGGCCGCTCTGGTTCATCATGATCCCGGTGGAGTTCCTCGGGCTCTTCACCAAGCCCTTCGCCCTCACCGTCCGACTCTTCGCCAACATGGTGGCCGGCCACTTCGTCATCCTGGCGCTGCTCGGCCTGATCTTCGCCATCTCGGTCTGGGTGGCCCCGGTCTCGGTGGGGCTGGCGCTGGCCATCTTCATGCTCGAGCTCTTCGTGGCCTTCGTGCAGGCCTACATCTTCACCATGCTCTCCTCGCTCTTCATCGGGGCCGCCTTCGCCAGCCACGGCCACGACGAGCACGAGGACCACGGCGCCGGTCACGGCGACCCCGCCGAGGCCCACCACTAGGAGCACGACGCCTCACACGTGGCCGGGAAGGTTCCCGGGCCATGGGTAGTCGAGCGCGGACCATACGCGCCACGGGTCACGGCGGCCCGTCCCCCCATCCGCCGCAGCTGCAGCACCACAGGGAGTGACACCATGAACCAGTTCTCGCTCGGGTACTTCGCCGCCGGCATCGGCGCCGGCCTCGCCGTCATCGGCGCCGGCCTCGGCATCGGCAAGCTCGCCGCCGCCGCCATGGAGGGCTCGGCCCGCCAGCCCACCGCCGCCGGCGACATCCGCACCTCGATGATCATCGCCGCGGCCCTCATCGAAGGCGCCACGCTCTTCGCCATCGTGGTCACGCTGCTCCTCGCCATCGCCAAGTAGTCCGGCCGGTCCCGCCGGACCAGAAGGAGCCGACATGGCCCTCTTCGCCGTCCCCGCCCCGGTGCTGGCCGCCGGGTCGCTCACCACCATCAACCCCGGGCTCACGCTCTGGGCCGCCATCACCTTCCTGGTGCTGCTGGGCGTCCTCTACCGGTTCGCCTGGGGGCCCATCGTCAAGATGCTCGACGACCGGACCCGCACCATCCACGAGGCCATCGACGCCGCCAAGAAGGAGCGCGCCGAGGCCGAGCGGATGCTGGCCGAGCAGAAGGAGTCGCTGGCCCGCGCCACCCGCGAGGCCGCCGAGCTGGCCAAGCGGAACCAGCAGGAGGTCGAGGCGCTCCGCCAGGAGCTCACGGCCAGGGCCCGCAAGGAGGCCGACGAGCTGGTGGCCAGCGCCCGGAAGCAGATCGTCGAGGAGAAGTCCAAGGCGGTGTCCGAGCTCCGCGGCATGGCGGCGGACCTCGCCATCGACGCGGCGTCCCGGCTGGTGAAGGCCAGCCTGGACGAGAAGGCCCAGCGCGCCCTCGTCGAGGACTACCTCAAGCAGCTCCCCGCCGGGCGCGCCTAGGCGCGACGTCGGGATCCGATTCGCCGGCTCCGGCGGGCCACCAGGTCCGCCGGGGCCGTTTCATTTGAGAAGGAAGCCTCATGGCCCTCGGCATCGGCATCGTCGGGCTCCCCAACGTGGGGAAGTCCACCCTCTTCAACGCGCTGCTCGGCACCGCCCAGGCGGCGGCGGCCAACTACCCGTTCTGCACCATCGAGCCCAACCTCGGCGTGGTGCCGGTGCCGGACCAGCGGCTCGACGCCCTCTCGGCCCTCTTCGGCCCGGAGAAGACCACCCCCACCACGCTCGAGTTCATCGACATCGCCGGGCTGGTGGCCGGCGCCTCCAAGGGGGAGGGGCTGGGCAACCAGTTCCTCGCCACCATCCGCGAGGTCGACGCCATCGCCCACGTGCTGCGCTGCTTCGTGGACGGGGACGTCATCCACGTGGCCGGCCAGGTCGACCCGAGGAGCGACCGGGACGTGGTCGAGACCGAGCTGATGCTGAAGGACCTCGAGTCGGTGGAGAAGCGGCGCGAGCGGACCGTCAAGAACACCAAGGCCGCCGGGAAGGCGGGCGAGCTGGCCCGGGCCGAGCTGGTCCTGCTCGACCAGCTCAAGGCCGGGCTGGACGGCGGCCGGCCGGCCCGGCTGCAGCCGCTCTCCGACGAGGGCCGGGCGCTGGCCCGGGAGCTGGCGCTGCTGACCGCCAAGCCGGTCCTCTACATCGCCAACGTCGACGAGTCGCAGCTCGGCCAGGCCGACGACCCCAACGTCGCCAAGGTGAGGGCGCTGGCCGAGGCCGAGGGGGCGCCCATGGTGGTGATCTCCGGCAAGGTGGAGGCCGAGCTGGTGGAGCTGGCCCCGGCCGAGCGGGCCGAGTTCCTGCACAGCCTCGGGCTCGAGGAGCCGGGGCTCAACCGGCTGGTGCGCGCCGGCTACGACCTGCTCCACCTCATCACCTTCTTCACCTCCGGCGGGGACGAGTGCCGCGCCTGGACGGTCCACCGCGGCGACACCGCGCCCAAGGCCGCCGGCGTCATCCACACCGACTTCGAGAAGGGCTTCATCAAGGCGGAGGTGATCCGCGTGGAGGACCTGCTCGAGCTGAAGACCGAGGCCGCCTGCCGCGAGAAGGGGAAGCTGCGGATCGAGGGGCGCGAGTACGTGGTGCAGGACGGCGACGTCATGCACTTCCGCTTCAACGTGTAGGCGCCTCGGGCCGCGTCGACCCGGTCGGACGTCGGCTCCCACGGTCGCGGCGAGGCCCCGCCGGGCCGGGGCGCTCCACGCGCCTGCGGCGCGCCCTCTCGCCAGGGGCGGTGCAGCGCTGGCGAACGTTCCTGGGGCTGCGAGAGTCGCGCCCGGCCGGCGGGGCCCCGCCGCGCCCGGGAGCCTCTCGCGTCGAGGCGCCACGCTTCCGATCCCGAAGCGCTGGGGCGCGGTCACCCTGCGCGCGACTCTCGCAGCCTCACTCCGCTCGACCTCGCGGACACCCTCCTGGCGAGAGGGCGCGCCGCAGGCGCGTGGAGCGCGCGGGGGCGACCGCGCCCCGGCGCGAGGGGCCGCGGCCGTGCCGCTTGCGGCGGAGGGACCGCGGTCGGGCGCGGGGAGCGTCGTCGGCGAAGGACTACGGGCGCGCCGCCGCCCGCACCTCGGCGATGCGCGCCGCCAGCCGCAGCGCCGCGATCATCGAGGCCGGGCTGGCCTTCCCGGTGCCGGCCAGCGAGTAGGCCACGCCGTGGTCCGGGCTGGTCCGCACCAGGGGGAGCCCCAGCGTCACGTTGACCGCGGGGTCGCCCGCCACGGCGTCGAGCAGCTTGACCGGGATGAGCCCCTGGTCGTGGTAGAGGGCGACCACGGCGTCGAACTCGCCCAGCGCGGCGCGGAAGAAGACCGAGTCGGCGGGGAAGGGGCCCGAGGCCGGCGTGCCGCCGCGGCGGGCCGCCTCCAGCGCCGGCGCCAGCAGCGTGGCCTCCTCGTCCCCCACCAGGCCGTCCTCGCCGGCGTGCGGGTTCCAGGCCGCCAGCGCCACGCGCGGGCGCGCCACCCCGAGGTCGTCGCGCAGCGACCGCCAGGTGATGGCGATGGTCTCGGCGATGAGCGCCGGGGTGAGGGCGCGCCGCACCCTGGAGAGCGGCCGGTGGTTGGTGACCAGCGCCACCTTGAGCCGCCGCCGGCCAGCATCATCACCGTGCGCCGGACCCCGCAGCGCGCCTCCAGCCACTCGGTGTGGCCCACGAAGCCCGGCAGGACGCGGGCCACCTGGGCCTTGGAGATGGGCGCGGTGCAGAGCGCGGCGGCCTGCCCGTTCCACGCCGCGTCGAAGGCCGCGGTCAGGAAGGCGAGCTGGGCGGCGGCGCCGCGGGCCGAGGGGTGGCCGGGCCGCAGCGCCGAGGCGGGCAGCCGGGTGACGGCCACCAGGGCGCCGCCGGCGCGGGACCGGCTGGCCCGGCTCGATGACCGGGAGCCGCAGCCGCCCGAAGCCGCGGGCCAGCAGGCCGGGATCGCCGAAGAGCAGCGGCGTCACCTCGCGGCGCAGCGCCAGCAGCGCCGCGGCCGTCACCTCGGCGCCGATGCCGGAGGGATCGCCGAGGCTGATGGCGAGGCGCGGGGGCATGCGGGACGCCCCTACCCGCCCTTCAGCTCGGGGATGCGCAGGTCGATGACGGCGTCGCGCTTCAGCTCGCCGAGGTACTGCTCGCGGTAGGCCTGGGTCTGCTCCATGCTGAGCCGGTCGCGGATCTCGTCCTTGGCCTGCTCGAAGGTCCGGCCACCGCCGGTGCGCCGCTCCTCCACCTTGAAGAGGTGGAGGCCGGGGCCGGCCCGCACCAGCTTGCTGACCTCGCCGTCCTTGAGGGCGAAGACCACGTCCTCCAGCGAGCGCTGCATGGTGCCGCGGCGCAGCCAGCCCAGGTCGCCGCCCTCGGAGGCGCCCGGCCCCTTCGACACGTCCTTGGCCACCTCGGCGAAGGGCTCGCCGCCGGCCAAGCGCTCGCGGGCCTTCTCGCCCAGCATCAGGGCGCGGCCGACCTCCATCGGGGCGGCGTCCTCGGCCAGCGGGACGAGGATGTGGCGCACGTGCAGCTCCTGCTCGCCGGCGAACTCGCCGGGGTGCTTCTGGTAGTAGTTCCTCACGTCGTCGTCGGTGAGCTTCACCTTGCTGCGGACCTTGGCGGAGAGGACGTTGTAGCTCTCCAGCTGGCCGCGGATCTGCTCGCGGAAGGTGGCCCGGGTCATGCTCTGCTCGGAGAGCATCTGGTCGAGCATCTTGTCGTCGGCGTTGTTCCGCTTCTTGATGTCCTCGATGGCGGCGTTGACCTGCTCGTCGGTCACCTCCAGCTGCAGCGCCACCGCCTGGGAGTGGAAGAGCTTCTCGGCCACCACCCCGTCGAAGGCGCGGCGCAGCGCCAGGGCCACGGCCCGGTCGCGCTCCGGCCCGGGCGGGGAGGTGTTGGCCCGCCGCCACTCGTCGCCGGCCCGCTGCTCCAGCTCCTGCAGGGTCACCACCTCGCCGTTGACGGTGGCGGCCACGCGGTTGAGGACGATGCGCTGGGCCGGTGCGGCCGGGGTGGGCGGGGCCGCCGCGGGCGGATCGGCGGCGAGGGCGAGGGCCAGCAGGGGGAGCGAGAGCAGGTTCACGGGTTCACCGCGGCGAGGGCCGCCTGGTCGACCTGGATGGTGGCGCGGGAGCGGAGGGCGGCCAGGTACTCCTCCTGGGCGCGGGCCCGGCGGTCGCGGAGCAGCCGCTCGGCGATCTCGCCGCGCGCCTGCTCGAGCGTGCGCCGGCCGGCCGGCTTCCGCTCCACCACGCGGAAGACGTGGAAGCCGTAGGGCGAGGGGACCACGTCGGACACCGAGTTGAGCGGCAGGGAGAAGCAGACGTCGAAGACCTCGGGGAAGCCGCTGCCACGGCCGATCCAGCCCAGCTCGCCGCCGTTCTTCCCCTCCGGGGCGATGGAGCTGGCGCGGGCCACCTCGGCGAACTTGGAGGGATCGCGCCGCAGCCGGTCCCGCAGCGCGACGGCCTCGTCGCGGCTCGACACCACCACCTGCAGCACGCGGACCCGCTCCGGCTCCTGGAACTCGGCCGGGTGGTCCGCGTACCACTTCTCGACGTCGGCCGGCGGGACCAGCACCCGCGGGAAGACCTCGTCGTGGAAGAGCCGCTCCACGGTGAGCTGCTCCTTGAGGCGCGCCTTGAGCTCGGCCTGGCTGAGCCGCTCGCGTGCCAGCAGGTCGTCGAAGTGGGTGCCGGGGTACTCGCCGCGGACGCGCAGGAAGGCGCGCTCCACCTGGTCCTGGTCCACCGCGATGGAGCGGGCCCGGGCCTGCTGGAGCAGCAGGGCCCGGTCGACGAGGTCGTCGAGCACCCGCTTGCGGAGCGGGCCGGTGACGGCCTCCCCGTCGGCGCCGGCGCGGATCTGGCGCAGCTCGCGCGCCAGCGCCTCGGCCGGGATGGGCTCGCCGTTCACCACCGCCACCGGGGGCGGTCCGCCCGGGCCGGCGGTGGCCGCGCCCCCCCCGCAGCGGCCGCAGGCGGCGGCCGCGAGGGTGACGGCCACCAGGAGGCCGAGCGAGCCGGTCCGGTGCACTACTTGGCGGGCTGTGCCGGCGGTGCCGGCGGTGCGGACTGGGCCGGCGCCGGGGCGGGCATGCCGGGCATGCCGGGCATGCCGGGCTGGCCAGGGGGCGGCGCGGCGACGGCGACGGCCTCCAGCGCCTTGTCGTCGACGGTGACGTTGGCCTCGTCGCGGAGCTTCTTCACCAGGTCGTCGAACTCCTTGGTGCGCCGCTCCCGGCTCAGCTTCTGGTTGATCTGGGCCTTGACCTGGTCGAAGGAGCGGGAGAGCTCCTCCTGCACGCCGGCCACGCGGACCAGGTAGACGCCCTGCGCCCCCTCGATCACGCCGGAGACCTCGCCCGGCTTGAGCGCGAACGCCGCCTGCGCGACCTCCTTGCCGAAGCTCTTCTCCAGCTCGTCCGCCGACTTGAAGCCGAGATCCCCGGCCACGCCCTTGCTGGCGGCGTCCTCGCTGAAGGCGGCGACCGCCTGCTGGAAGGCCATGGGGTTCTTCTTCTCCTCGGCCTTCACCTTGGCGAGCGCCTTCCTGGCGGCCGCCACCTTGGCGGCCCGCGCCGGCGAGCCGGCCGGGGCGTTGAAGATGATGGCGGCCACCCGCGCCTTCCTGGGGCGGTTGAACTCGTCCTTGTGCTCGTCGTAGTACTTCTGCAGCTCCGCCTCCGGCAGCTCCTTGCCGGCGCCCTGGTCCTGGAAGGACTTCTGGACCAGCTTCTGGACCATGATCTTCCGCAGCGTCAGCTGCACCTCGGGATCCTTGTCGAGCCCCTGCCGCTCGGCCTCCTTGGCGAGGACCTCGAAGCGGATCAGGTTGTCGAGGAACTCCTTCTTGCGCTCCAGCGTCGAGTAGCGGGCGCGGATGAAGGGCGACTGCTCGTCGAGGCGGGCCTTGAACTCGTCGGCGGTGATGGTGATGCCCTTGCCGGAGGCCACGACGGGGCCGCTCTTCTTCGGGCCGGAGTTGCCGCAGGCGGCCAGGGCCGCGACGGCGGTGACCAGCAGGATTCGACGGATCATGGGAGTGGGGCTCCTGTGAGAGGGACGGCGGAGGGGACCGTTGGCATTCAACGCGCGGGCCGGGGAGGATCTTCCCGGTCGCACCGTCCGCGACCGGGATCGAGGGCCGGAAAAGACCACGGAATGACGGAGGGATCAAGGGTGTCGCGGGGGGCCGGACCGGCCCGCGCCGCCACCCCGCCGATCACTCCGGACGGGCGCAGCGGGCCAGCTCCGCGAGCAGCTCCCGGGCGGCCTGCAGCACCGCCCGGCCGTCGATCGCCTCCTGGGCCGGGGAGGGGGGCGGCGGCGGCTTCGGGGGCGCCAGCTTCTTGCCGGACGGGCCGCGCGCCGGGGGGGCGGGCCGGGCCGGCGCGGCGGGCGTGGCCGGCGCCGGTCCGGTCCGGGCCACCAGCTTCATGTCCGGGGTCAGCCGCCACCGGCCGGCCGAGCCCTGCACCGCCTTGGCGAGCAGGAACGGATCGAGGGCGGCGCCCTCGCCCAGCGTCAGGATGATGCGGCCCGGTCCGGTCTCCAGCGCCCGGATGCGGAGCGCCCGCAGCCGCACCTTGAGCTTCATGACCTCGCCGAGCGCGTCCACCTCGTCGGGGGGGTCGCCGCAGCGGTCCACGATCTCGGCGCGGATCTCCTCCAGCTCCTCGTCGGTGGAGGCCTGCGCGAAGCGCTTGTAGAAGTAGAGCCGCTGGTGCACGTCCGGCATGTAGGGGTCGGGGAGGTAGGCCGGCACCGGCAGCGCCACGTCGGGGTCGATCTCCTCGCGCGGCGCCTCGCCCTTCAGCTCGCGCACCGCCTCGTCGAGCAGCTGGGCGTAGAGCTCGAAGCCGATGGCCTCGATCTGGCCCGACTGGTCCTTGCCCAGCAGGTTGCCGGCGCCGCGGATCTCCAGGTCGTGCGAGGCGATCTGGAAGCCGGCCCCCAGCTCGGTGAAGCGCTGCAGCACCTCGAGCCGCTTGCGGGCGTCCTTGGTGACCGGGCGCCGCGCCGGCACCAGCAGGTAGGCGTAGGCCCGCTCGCGGCTGCGGCCGACCCGGCCGCGGATCTGGTAGAGCTGGGACAGGCCGAAGTGGTCGGCGCGGTTGACGATGATGGTGTTGGCGCTGGGGATGTCGAGGCCGCTCTCGATGATCGAGGTGGCCAGCAGCACGTCCAGCTCCCGCTCGACGAAGCGCCCCATCACCTTCTCCAGCTGCCCCTCGCCCATCTGCCCGTGGGCCACGCCGATGCGCGCGCTCGGCACCAGCTCCTTGAGGAACTTCTCCATCGAGCCGATGGAGCGGACCCGGTTGTGGACGAAGAAGACCTGGCCGCCGCGCTTCAGCTCGGTCTCGATGGCCTCCTTCACCGAGGTGGGGTCGAACTTCATGACGAAGGTGCGGATGGCGCGCCGGTCCTGGGGCGGGGTGGCGATGATGGAGAGGTCGCGGGCGCCGGCCAGGCTCATGTGGAGGGTGCGGGGGATGGGCGTGGCGGTGAGGGTGAGCACGTCCACCAGCTTGCGCAGCTTCTTGAGCCGCTCCTTGTGGGCCACGCCGAAGCGCTGCTCCTCGTCCACCACCACCAGGCCGAGCGACCTTGAAGGAGACGTCGCTGGCCAGCAGCCGGTGGGTGCCGATGAGGATGTCGACCCGGCCGGCGGCCGCCTCGGCCAGCACCCGCCGCACCTCCTCGGGCCGCTTCATGCCCGAGACCCCCTCGACGCGGACCGGGTAGCCCTTGAAGCGCTCGCGGAAGGAGCGCTCGTGCTGGGCCGCCAGGATGGTGGTGGGCACCAGCACCGCCACCTGCTTCTGCCCCAGCACCGCCACCATGGCGGCGCGCATGGCCACCTCGGTCTTGCCGTAGCCGACGTCGCCGCAGACCAGCCGGTCCATGGGCCCCGGGTGCCGCTGCCCGCCTTGCGCAGGTCGCGCAGCACGTCGTCGATGGCCTTCTGCTGGTCGGGCGTCTCCTCCCAGGGGAACTCGGCCTCGAACTCCCGGTAGAGCTGGTCCGGCTCGGCGAAGGCGTGGCCGGGGTGGGCCACGCGGGCGGCGTAGACGTCGAGCAGCTCGGCCGCCATCTTGAGCAGCTGCTCCTTGACCCGGGCCTTGCGCAGCGCGAAGGAGCCGCCGCCCAGCCGGTCGAGCCGGACGTGCTCCGGCGAGGCGCCGGTGAACTTCTGCACCTGCCGCAGCTTGCCGACCGGGAGGTAGAGGCGGTCGGCCCCCTCGTAGGCCAGCACCAGGAAGTCGCCCTCCACCCCCCGGATCTGCATCTTGGTGAGGCCGAGGTAGCGGGCGATGCCGTGCTCGACGTGCACCACCAGGTCGCCGTCGTTGAGCTCGCGGAAGGCGGCCGCGAAGGCGTGCTCCTCGCGGGTGACCCGCGCCCGCTTGCGGACGCGCCGGCCGAAGATCTCCTCGTCGGAGAGGAGCGCCAGCCCGGCCTCGCCGTCGACGAAGCCGCCGGAGATCTCGCCGGGGAGGAGGTGGGCGTGGATGGCCGGGTCGTGGAGGGTGCGGGCGTCGTCGAGCGGCGCGGCGCCGGGGCGGGTGGCCTGGCGGCGGTCCTCCAGCAGGCGGCGCAGCCGGTCGGCCGAGGAGGGGGTCGAGCAGGCCACCACCGTGGTGAGGCCGCGCTGGCGCCAGGCCTCGAGCCGCCGGGTCAGCGGCAGGAGCGCCCCCTCGTCGGCGTGGGCCGCCTCGATCTCGCCGCGCAGGTCGGAGGTCTCGGCCAGCGAGAAGCGGATGGGCGCGCCGGCGCCGAGGTAGACCCGGTGGCGGCGGACCAGCGGCCGGGCCGCCAGCAGCCCCAGCGCCTCGGCCTTGCCGAGCGCGTGGGCCGCCGGCGGCAGGCAGAGCTCCTCCCGCGCCAGGGCGGCGGCGTGCTCGGCCGCCATGGCCGCCTCGAAGGCCTCGATGGTCTCCTCGAGCAGGTCGGCCTCGTCGAGGAAGGCCAGCGTGCCGGCCGGCAGGTAGTCGGCCAGGGTGACCAGGCCGCCGGGGTGGAAGCCGGGCAGGAGCGCCTCCTGCCCGAAGAAGGGGGCCCCCTGCTCGATGGCGTCGAGCACCTCGCGCACCCGCGAGGTGGGCCGGTTGACCAGCTCGGCGCTGGCCCGCACCGCCTGGCTGGCCGCCGCCTTCCCCTCGTCGGTGAAGAGCGCCTCGCGCGCCGGGCAGGTGAGCACCGTCACCGCCGCGCCCCCCTCGACGCTCCGCTGGGTCTGCGGATCGAAGGCGCGCAGGCTCTCGATCTCGTCGCCGAAGAACTCGAGCCGGGCCGGCGCGGCCTCGGCCGGGCTCCACAGGTCGAGGATGCCGCCGCGCACCGCGAAGGTGCCCGGGTCCTCCACCAGCGGGACGCGGGCGTAGCCGAGCGAGGTGAGCCGGGCGGCCAGCGCCTCGCGGTCGACGCTGAGGCCGGCGGCCAGCAGGTCGGAGCCGCGCTCGAACACCGCGCGCGGCACCACCCGGCGGCAGAGCCCGCGCGCCGAGACCACCACCGCCCGCACCGCGCCGGGGTCGAGGTGGAGCCGGGCCAGCGCCGCCAGCCGCTCCATCTCCACGCCGCGGTCGGGGGAGAGGTCGTCGTAGGGGAGCACCGCGTCCGCCGGCAGGCGCAGCACCGCCGCGTCGCCGAGGAAGAAGGCCAGGTCGCGGGCCAGCCGGTCGGCCTCCTCCTCGTCGGTGGCCACCGCGAGCACGCAGCGGGCCCGGGCCGGGCCGGGGGCGAGCAGCTGCCGGACCAGCTGGCCCCGGGCGGCGCCCGGCAGGCCGGTGACGTCGGCCACCCGGCCATCGGCCAGCGCCCGCCGCACCCGCGCGGTGGCGTCGGAGGGAGCGGGCTCGGAGCTGGCGGTCGGGAGCGGCATGGGGGCGTGCGGCGGCGCGGCGGCGCTCTCCATAGCATGGCGGCCCGCTCCGTCCGCCTGGCGGCGAAAGGGGGCGGAGCGCGTGCTTCCTTGATCCCGGCCGGCACCATGGCTATCCTCACCGAGGAGCCGCCCGTCGGCACGAGCCCCCATTGTCCAACCGTTCGACAAAACTGGAGAAGTTCTCGCTGGCGGCGCTGCTGGCGCTGGCCGCCTGCGGCGGCGGGGCCGATCCGTCCCGGCTCGCCATCCGCGGGGACTCCACCGCGGCCCTGGCCGCGCTGGCCGCGCCCGGCACGGCCGGGGCGGCGCTGCTCTTCGACGGCGACCTGTCCGGCGCCCGCGCCGCCTACGAGGCGGAGCTGTCCGGACACCCCGACCAGCTGGCCGCCCTCAACGACCTGGCCGTCGGCTACTTCCTCGACGGCCACGTCGACGCCGCGCGCAAGCTGCTCGACGAGGTGGTGGCCAACGGCAGCCCCCGGGAGCAGCAGGCGGCCATCCTCAACCTCGGGGCGCTCTACGCCGTCGAGGGGCACGCCACCGCGGCGCAGGCCTACCTGGAGACGGCCCGCGGCCTCGACCTGTCCCGCCCCGAGCCCCACTACGCGCTGGCGCTGCTGGCCGATGCGCGCGGCCAGGCCGGCGTGGCGGCCGGCGAGCTGCGCGAGGCGCTCCAGCTCGACGACGGCACGGCCCGGGCCGCCTTCGCCTTCCCGTTCCGCGAGGGGCGCCTCCAGCTCGACGCCCTGCTGGCCGAGCAGTCCGGCGACACCGCGGCGGCCGCCGCCGCCTGGCGCGAGCTGGCGCAGGGCCGGTTCCCGGCGCTGGCCGGCGCCGCCGCCCGCCACCTGCTCGAGCCGTAGGGTCGGGGGAGCCACGTGCCGGGCCCGGGCGGCGAGCTGGACAGGCGGGAGCGCGAGGTCCTGCGGGCCCTGGTCCAGGACTACATCCACACCGGCGAGCCGGTCGCCTCCGGGACGCTGCTGAGCCGCCACGAGCTGGACGCCTCGCCCGCCACCATCCGCAGCGTCATGAGCGACCTCGAGGCCCTGGGCTTCCTGGAGAAGCCGCACGCCTCCTCGGGGCGCATCCCCACCGCGCAGGGGTACCGGCTCTACGTCGACACCCTCCTCAAGGTCCGGCCGCCCTCGCCGGCCGACCGGGACCGGATCACCAGCCTCACCACCGACGCGCCCGACGTCTCCAGGCTGCTGGAGGGGACCGCCGACCTGCTCCACTCCCTGTCGCACCACGCGGGGGTGGTGACCACCCCGCGCCCCAAGGTCGACCCGGTGCGCCAGCTCGAGTTCGTGCGGCTGCGGGAGAACCGGGTGCTGGCGGTCTTCATCTCCGAGGCCGGGATCGTCACCAACAAGCTGGTGCAGCTGGAGTTCCCGGTGGACGCCTCCGAGCTGGAGCGGGCGGCCGCCTACCTGAACGAGCGGATCGCCCGCGCCGGGCAGGGCGCCACCACCCTCGACGCGCTGCGGGACCGCATCCTCGAGGACATGCGCGACGACCACTCGGCGCTGCAGGGGCTGATGCAGAAGGCGCTGCGGCTGGCGGAGCAGGCCTTCGCGGCGCCGCCGGCCGACGAGCGGGAGCGGGTGCTGGTGGACGGCGAGGCCAGCTTCCTCGACGCGCCCGAGTTCGCCGACGTGCAGAAGGCGCGGGCGCTGCTCAAGGCCTTCGCCGCCAAGGACCGGATCCTGCGGGTGCTGGACCGGGTGCTGCGCTCCCAGGAGGTCCAGATCTTCATCGGGGCCGAGAGCGAGTTCGCCACCGTCCCGGACGTCTCCATGGTGGCGGCCCCCTACGGCGTGGCCGGGCGGGTGCTGGGGACCCTGGCGGTGGTCGGCCCGACGCGGATGAACTACGCCCGGGTCATCCCGCTGGTGGACCTCACGGCCCGGGAGCTCTCCCGGGCCCTGGCGCTGCGCTCCGACGGTTGAGGCTGGAACCGGGAGTTCCTGCCTTGTCGCCGGCGGGTCCTCCATGGGATAATGAAAAAGTGCCCTGTTCCCCGGATGGAACAGCTGGCGAGCCTCCAGCTCGCCGGCCGGCGCAGGACCCCATGGACGAGAGCCAGGACAAGGGCAGCTTCAAGGCCGACATTCCCACCGACGCCGTCGAGGACGCCCTGCGCTCGGTCGAGCGGGTGACCGGCCACGCCGCCGGGGGGGAGGTGCCGGTGGCGGTGGACCCCGCCGAGCCGGCCGGCTGGCGGGGTCGAGTCGCTGCAGGCCCAGCTCGAGCTCTCCCAGTCGCTGGGCCGGGAGACGCAGAAGAAGCTGGAGGAGGTCCACGACCGCTGGGTCCGCGCGGTGGCCGACCTGGAGAACTACCGCAAGCGGGCGCAGCGGGAGCGCGACGAGGTCCAGAAGTTCGGCGTGGAGAAGCTGGTGAAGGACCTGCTCCCGGTGCTCGACAACCTGGACCGCGCCCTGGCGGCCGCCGCCGCCGACGATCCGCTGGTGGCGGGCGTCAAGCTGGTGCGGACCTCCTTCGAGCAGGCCCTGGCCCGGCACGGCGTGAAGGGCTTCAGCGCCCTGGGACAGCCGTTCGACCCGGCCCAGCACGAGGCGCTCCTGCAGGTGCCCAGCGCCGAGGCCGCCCCGGGCACGGTGGTGGTCGAGCACGCGCGCGGCTTCACGCTGCACGAGCGGCTCATCCGCCCGGCCATGGTGGGGGTGGCGGTGGCGCTGCCCAGGGGCGGGGACGGGGCGGCGGAGCAGGGCGGCGGCGAGTAGGCGCGCCGGCGCGGGGGCGACATGGGCAAGGTCATCGGCATCGATCTGGGGACCACCAACAGCTGCGTCGCCGTGATGGAGGGCGGCGAGGCGGTGGTGATCCCCAACAGCGAGGGGTCGCGCACCACCCCGTCGATGGTGGCCTTCACCGAGGGCGGGGAGCGGCTGGTCGGCCAGATCGCCAAGCGCCAGGCCATCACCAACCCGGAGTCGACGGTCTACGTGGTCAAGCGGCTCATCGGGCGCAAGCTCGAGGACGCCGAGGTGAAGCGCTCGGTGGGGCTGGTGGCCTACCGCATCGTCGGCGCCGACAACGGCGACGCCTGGGTGCGAGGTGCGAGGGCAAGAGGCTACTCGCCCGCCGAGGTCTCGGCCATGATCCTCGGCAAGATGAAGCAGACCGCCGAGGACTACCTCGGGCGAGCCGGTCACCGAGGCCATCGTCACCTGCCCGGCCTACTTCAACGACGCCCAGCGGCAGGCCACCAAGGACGCCGGCCGCATCGCCGGCCTCAACGTGCTGCGCATCATCAACGAGCCGACCGCGGCGGCGCTGGCCTACGGCATCGACAAGCAGAAGGTGGGCAAGAGCGAGCAGGTGGCGGTCTACGACCTCGGCGGCGGCACCTTCGACATCACCATCCTCGAGCTCAACCAGGGGGTCTTCGAGGTGAAGGCCACCAACGGCGACACCTTCCTGGGCGGCGAGGACTTCGACCAGCGCATCATCGACTGGCTGGCCAAGAAGTTCGCCGAGCAGACCGGCATCGACCTGAAGCAGGACCGCATGGCGCTGCAGCGGCTCAAGGAGGCGGCCGAGCGGGCCAAGCACGAGCTCTCCAGCGCCACCGAGACCGAGGTGAACCTGCCGTTCATCACCGCCGACGCCACCGGCCCCAAGCACCTGGCCGAGGCCATCGACCGGGCCACCCTCGAGGAGCTGGTCGGCGACCTGGTCGAGAGGACCATCGAGCCCTGCAAGATCGCGCTCAAGGACGCCGGGCTCACCGCCGCAGCAGCTCGACACCAGTCATCCTGGTGGGCGGCATGACCCGCATGCCCAGGGTGCAGGAGGTGGTGAAGCGCTTCTTCGGCAAGGAGCCGCACAAGGGCGTCAACCCGGACGAGGTGGTGGCGGTGGGCGCCGCCATCCAGGGCGGCGGTGCTGAAGGGCGAGGTCAAGGACGTCCTGCTGCTCGACGTCACGCCGCTCTCCCTCGGCGTCGAGACCGCCGGCGGCGTCTTCACCACGCATCATCGACAAGAACACCACCGTCCCCTGCAAGAAGTCCCAGGTCTTCTCCACCGCGGTGGACAACCAGCCGCTGGTGTCGATCCACGTCCTGCAGGGCGAGCGCGAGATGGCCGGCGACAACAAGACGCTGGCGCGCTTCGAGCTGGTGGGCATCCCGCCGGCGCCGCGCGGCGTGCCGCAGATCGAGGTCACCTTCGACATCGACGCCAACGGCATCGTGCACGTCGGCGCCAAGGACCTGGGCACCGGCAAGGCGCAGCAGATCCGCATCACCGCCTCCTCGGGCCTCTCCGAGGAGGAGATCCAGCGCATGGTCCACGAGGCCGAGTCGAACAAGGCCGACGACAAGAAGAAGAAGGAGCGTGGCCGAGCTGCGCAACAACGCCGAGGGGCTCATCTACACCACCGAGAAGAGCCTCGAGGAGTACTCCAGCGCGCTCAAGCAGGAGGACCTCGACGAGATCCGCGCCGACCTCGGGGCCCTGCAGGCGGTGCTGGCCTCGGGCGACCCGGGCGCCATCAAGGAGGCGCTGGCCCGCCTCGAGGGCAGCGCCTACCGGATCGCCGACGCCATCTACGCCCAGCAGGGTCCCACCAGCTGAGCCGCCTCCCGGCGGCTTGCCAGCCCCGGTTCCGGCGTTACATTCGCTCCGGCCGCCGAAGCGCCCACCCGCCCCGAAGGGCTGACCCGACTTGGAAAAGCGCGACTACTACGAGGTGCTGGGGGTCCCCCGCGACGCCGACGCCGGCGCCCTCAAGACCGCCTACCGCAAGCTGGCCCACCAGTACCACCCGGACAAGAACCAGGGTGACACGGCGGCCGAGGAGCGCTTCAAGGAGCTGACCGAGGCCTACGCGGTCCTCTCCGACGAGGACAAGCGGGCCCGCTACGATCGCTTCGGCCACGCCGGGGGCGGCGGGGGGGCCGGCGATCCCTTCGGCTTCGGCGTGGGCGCGGCCTCCATCAACGACATCTTCGGCGACATCTTCGGCGAGGTGTTCGGCGGCGGCGGCGGGCGCCGGGCCAGGCAGCGGACCCGCGGCGAGGACTACCGCTACCACCTCGAGCTCACCCTCGAGGAGGCCGCCTTCGGCGTGTCGAAGCGGCTGCGCATCCCGCGCCCCAGGCCCTGCGAGCCCTGCCACGGCAGCGGCGCCAAGCCGGGGACCTCGCCGCGGACCTGCCCCACCTGCGGCGGCACCGGCGAGGTCCGGCTCACCCAGGGCTTCTTCGCCATCGCCCGGACCTGCCACCACTGCCAGGGCGCGGGCCGGGTCATCGGCGAGAAGTGCCCGGCCTGCGGCGGCGCCGGCGCCACCCGCGAGGAGGTCGACGTCGAGGTGGCCATCCCGCCCGGGGTCGACACCGGCACGCGGGTGCGCTCGCTCGGCGACGGCGGCCCGGCGCCGGCGGCGGGCGGCCAGCCCGGCGACCTCTACGTGGTCATCCAGGTCAAGGACCACCCGCTCTTCCGGCGCGAGGGGACGGAGATCGTCTGCGAGGTGCCGGTCTCCTTCGCCCAGGCGGCGCTGGGGGCCACCATCGAGGTGCCGACGCTGGACGGCCCGTACAAGCTGAAGATCCCCGCCGGCACGCAGGCCGGCACCACGCTCAAGGTGAAGGGCAAGGGGGTCCCGGGGCTCAACGGGGGCGGCCGCGGCGACCAGCACGTCATGGTCTTCGTCGAGACGCCGACCCACCTCGGCCGCGAGCAGCGCGAGCTGCTCGAGCGCTTCGCCGAGCTCTCCGGCGAGACCACCCACCCGCGCGGCCACTCATTCTGGGAGAAGGCGGCGGAACTGTGGCGGGACTCGAAGAAGAAGCGGTAGAACCACGGGCGATGCGCGCCCCGCACCTCCGCCTCGCCCTGCTGCTGGCGCCGCTGGCGCTGGCCGCCTGCGCGCCCCAGAAGGTGGTGGTGCGCGGGCAGGAGCTCCCGGTGGCCCAGGCCGAGGCGCTGGTCCGCGACGAGCTGGCCGCGGAGCGGGCCGCGGCCGCCGCGCCTGCCCCCCGCCGAGAAGGCGGCCCGGCTGGAGGCGCTGGCCTCCCGCTACCCGGGCGTCCCCACCTCGGCCGAGCTGCTCCACGAGTCGGGCCGGGCCTGGCGGGCCGCCGGCGACCTGCCGCGCGCCGCCGCGGTGCTGGGCCGGCTGCTGGTCGAGTACCCGCTCTACCCGAGCGCCACGCGGGTCAAGTACGAGCTGGCCCTGATCGACGTCGACCAGGGGCGCTCCCGGGACGGGCTGGCCACGCTGGCCTCGATCTACCCGCGGCTGCCGGAGGCCGAGCAGCCGGCGGCGGCGCGGGCCGCGGCCACCGCCGCGGAGGCGGCGCGGCTCTGGCCCGACGCGGTCCGCTGGTGGGGCACGGCGGCGGCCCGCAGCGCCGGCGCCGAGCGGGCCGAGGCGCTGGGCCGCGCCGCCGACGTCGTCGACGCCCGGTTCACGCAGCCGGAGCTGCTCCGGCTCCGCGACAGCCTCCCGCCCGACTCGCCGGCCCTGGCGGCCGTGGCCATGAAGCTCACCCGCATCCACCTCCACCTGCGCGACTTCCCGGCGGCCGAGCGGGAGGCGCGGGCCCTGGTGGCCGCCTGGCCGGACTCCCCCTGGACCGCCGACGCCCGCGCCGTGCTGGACCGGATCGGCCGGCTGGTGGCGGTCCGGCCCAACGTCATCGGGGTGGCGGTGCCGCTCTCCGGCCAGTTCAAGCGCTGGGGCGAGGTGATCCTGCAGGGGATCGCGCTGGCCATCCCGCGAGGGCTCGCCCATCACCGTGGTGGTGCGCGACACCCGCGGCGAGCCGGACGGCGCCGCCGCCGCCATCGAGCAGCTGGCGCTCGACGAGCAGGCCATCCTGGTGGTGGGCGGCGTCAGCAGCGGCGAGGCCGAGCGGGCCGCCGCCACCGCCGAGGAGCTGCAGCTGCCCTTCATCTCGCTCTCCAGGCAGGAGAACGTCACCGACGCCGGGCCGCACGTGTTCCAGAACATGCTCACCGCCGGCGCCCAGGCCCGGGCGCTGGCCGAGGTCTTCGTCACCCGCCGGGGCCTGCGCCGGTTCGCCATCATGTACCCGCAGGTGCCCTACGGCATCGAGCTGGCCAACGCCTTCTGGGACGAGGTGGAGGCCCGGGGCGGCGAGGTGCGCGCCGCCGAGACCTACCCCATCGACCGGACCACCTTCACGCCGCTGGTGAAGTCGATGGTGGGGCGGCTCTACGTGGAGGAGCGGCCCGAGTTCGTCGAGCTGCGCAAGGAGATCGCCGCCCGGGAGCCGGATCCGTTCCGCCGGCGCAAGGCGCTGGAGAAGGCGCGCGACGGCCTCGAGCCGATCACCGACTTCGACGCCGTGCTGGTGGCCGACTTCGCCCGCAACGTGAAGCTGATCGCGCCGGCCCTGGCGGTCGAGGACGTGCTCACCGCCACCTGCCTGCCCGAGGAGCTGAAGCGGATCGAGAAGAACCTGGAGCGGAGCGGCGACAAGGGCGGCCCCAGGAAGGAGCTGCACGTGGTGCAGCTGCTGGGCGGCAACGGCTGGGGCGGGGACCCCTCGCTCTTCGACAGCGGGCCGGGCGGGGCCGGGCGCAACGTCCGCTGCGCCATCTACGTGGACGGCTTCTTCGCCGGCTCGTCCCTGCCGGAGACCCGGCGGTTCACCGAGGCCTACCGGAAGCGGTACGGGGCCGACCCGACCATCCTCGAGGCCAGCGCCTACGACGCGGTCCGGATGGCCCGCCAGGTGCTGGAGCGGGGGAAGGCGCAGACGCGCGAGGCGCTGCGCGACGGGCTGGCCGCGGTGAAGGGCTTCAAGGGGGCCACCGGCGAGATCACCTTCTCGCCGCGCCGCACCCCCGAGAAGGAGCTCTTCTTCCTCACCGCCGACCGCGATGGGGTGCGCGAGATGACCCGCGCCGAGCTGGACGCCCGCGGACCGGGGCCTGGTGGGTCATGAGCGGGCCGGAGGGCGTCAGCCGGCCCGGCGCTCCGTCGGCCGAGGCCGCCTGGGCCGAGCTGGCCCGGCGCTGGGACGAGCCGGAGGCGCACCGCGAGCTGCTGGCCTCCTGCGCCGACCTCGAGGCCCTGGCCGAGCTGGGGCGGCGCTACCGGGAGGTGCTGGAGGCGCGCCCGGACGACCCCATGGCGCGCGGGATGAAGGGCGAGATCCTGAAGCGCGCCACCGCCATCGGCCTGGCCCAGCTGCCCCGCACCCGGCCGCCGGCCCCGCGCAGCGGCGTGGTGCCGCGCCGCCTCCTGCTGGGCGGGGTGCTGGTGCTGGCGTCGGCGCTCTCCTGGATGCTGGGCCGGCTCCTGCTCGGGACCACCCCCTGAGCCGCCGGTCCGTGCGAGCCACGCCGTGACCGGTCGCCCGCCGAGCGTCGACGACCTGCTCGGGCCCGGGGGGGCGCTGGATCGCGTCCTGCCGGCCTACGAGCACCGGGGCGACCAGCTCCTGATGGCCCACGCCGTGGAGCGGGCCCTGGCGGAGCGCCACCACCTGGTCGTCGAGGCCGGCACCGGCACCGGCAAGACGCTGGCCTACCTGGTGCCGGCGGCCCTCTCCGGCCGGCGGGTGGTGATCTCGACCGCCACCAAGGCGCTGCAGGAGCAGATCTGGTGGAAGGACCTGCCCCTGCTCCGCGACCGCTGCGGGCTGCAGCTCGAGGCGGCCTACCTGAAGGGCCGCTCCAACTACCTGTGCCTGGAGCGGATGGTCCAGTTCGACCGGGCCCCCACCTTCACGGTCCGTGACGAGGCCTCCGACTGGCCGGCCATCCGGGCCTGGGCCGAGTCGACCGAGACCGGCGACCGGGCCGAGCTGGACCTGCCCGACCAGTTCGCCGCCTGGAGGGACCTCTCCGCCACCAGCGACACCTGCCTGGGGCGGGAGTGCGGCCTCTACGAGGAGTGCTTCGTCACCCGGGCCCGGGCGCGGGCCGCCGAGGCCCAGCTGGTGCTGGTGAACCACCACCTCTACATGGCCGACCTCGGCATGCGGACCGGCGCCGCCGGGGCCGAGGTGCTGCCCGGCCACGACGCGGTGATCTTCGACGAGGCCCACGCCCTCGAGGAGGTGGCCACCGAGTACTTCGGGCTGGAGGTCTCCTCCTGGCGGGTCGAGGAGCTGGCGCGCGACGCCGCCCGCGCGGTGGGCGACCGGCCCGATCTCGCCGCCATGATGAAGGAGCTGACCGGCGAGCTGCGGCGGGCCGGGGAGCGGTACTTCGAGGCCGTCGGCGGGGCGCTGCGCGCCGCGGCGGGCGGCCCGCGGGGCGGCCGGCGGCCGGCGGGCCGGGCCCGCGCCGACGAGGAGCCGGCCCGGGCGCCGCTCCAGGCCTCCACCCTCGAGGCCGCGGCCGAGGCCCGCCACCGGCTCGACGCCGCGCTCGAGCAGCTGCGCGACACCCTGGCCGACGCCGACACCACCTCGCTGGCCCAGCTGGCACGGCGCGCCGGCGAGGTGCGCGTCGAGCTCCAGGCGGTCACCGCGCTCAACGAGCCGAGCCGCGTCTACTTCGGCGAGACCCGCGGGCGCGGCGTCTTCCTGCGGGCGGCGCCGCTCGACGTCGGCGTCGAGCTGCGCGAGCGGCTCTACGGGCGGCTCGACACCACCGTCTTCACCAGCGCCACCCTCTGCGCCCAGGGGCGGTTCGACTTCTTCCGCCGCCAGGTCGGGCTCGACGGGACGCTGGAGGTGGAGGAGGCGCGCTTCCCGGGGCCCTTCGACTTCACCACCCAGGCGGCGCTGGTGGTCCCCGACGGGCTGCCCGAGCCGAACCAGCCGGGCTTCGTGGAGGCGGCCGCCGCCGTGATCGCCGAGCTGGCCGAAATCACGGGCGGACGCGCCTTCGTGCTCTGCACCTCCCACCGCAACATGCAGGCCTTCCACGCCGCGGCGGCCGGCCTCCCCTGGCCGCGGCTGCTGCAGGGCGAGCGGCCCAAGCACCGGCTGCTGGAGGCCTTCCGCGCCGGGCCGTCGATCCTCTTCGCCACCGCCAGCTTCTGGGAGGGGGTGGACGTGCCCGGTGACGCGCTCTCGCTGGTGGTGATCGACCGGCTGCCGTTCGCGCCGCCCAACGACCCGGTGGTGGCGGCCCGGCTGGCGGCGCTGGAGTCGGAGGGGCGCGACGGCTTCTCCGAGCTGCAGGTGCCGGCGGCGGCGCTGGCGCTGCGGCAGGGGTTCGGGCGGCTGATCCGGACCACCACCGACCGCGGGCTGGTGGCGGTGCTGGACCGGCGGCTGCTGACCAAGGGGTACGGCCGGGCCTTCCGCGCCACCCTGCCGCCCAGCCCGCTCCTGCGCAGCGTCGAGGAGGCGCGGGCCTGGTGGGAGGCCGGCCGGCCCTGACCGGTCCGAGCGTCAGTCGTCCTTGTCGTGCCCCTGCTTCTTCTCCTGGCCGTGGTTCTCGTGGTGGCCGTTGTCGTGCTTCCCGTCGTGCTTGCCGGACTTCTCCTTCGACGGGTCCCACTTGCGGTAGTGGCCGGGGGGGAGCTTGACGAGGCGGGGCGGCACGCCGCGCGCGTCGACCACCACCCAGCCGCGGCGGTGGTCGTGCGAGCGGTACCAGCGGGCGTCGCGGTGGACCCAGTAATAGCCGTCGACGAAGAAGACCTCCTCGTTGACCCGAGGCACCACCTGGAGGCCGGGCTCGATCACCACCAGGGCGGGGAGCACCGCAGGCAGGTCGAGGTGGAGCGTGACCTGGACCTGGGCGGCGGCGGGGCGAGGAACGAGGAACGACGCGGCGACGGCGGCGGCGAGGAGGAGGGTGCGCATGGTGGCTTGATGCACCAGCCACCCCCGGTATTCAACCGCACCTCCGACCACATGTAGGTGCTCGAGCCCCTGGCCCGGGCCGCCGCCGGCCGGCCCTGACCGGGGCGCTCCCGCGTGCCACCTGGGGACTTGCGCCGGCGGCCGGGGTGGAGCGAGCGTGGCGCCATGAGCCCCATCCCCGCCGACCTCTGGCAGCGCCTCATCGAGGGATCGCCCGACGCCGTGCTGGTCTCGGACCGCGACGGCGTGACCCGCTCCTGGAACCAGGCCGCCGCCCGGCTCTTCGGCTTCACCGCCGAGGAGGCGGTGGGCCGGTCGATGGACCTGATCATCCCGGAGCGGCTGCGCGGCCGCCACTGGGGAGGCTGGGAGAAGGTGATGGAGACCGGCGTGACGCGCTACGGGGACGGGCAGCTGCTGGCGGTCCCGGCCGTCCACAAGGACGGCCGCGCCCTCTCGGTGGAGTTCTCCATCCAGCTGCTGCGCGGCGGGGACGGCCGGATCGAGTGGGTGGTGGCGGTCTTCCGCGACGTCACCGAGCGGTTCCAGCGCGACAAGGCGCTCAAGCTCCGGCTCAAGGAGCTGGAGGCGAAGCTGGGCGGCTGAGAGGCCGTCGCCGCCGTCCGCCTAGGACGCCGCCTCCGGGGCGCGGTCGGCCGCCTCGGCCCGCTGCCGAGCCTCGGGGTCGACGGCCGGCAGCCGGACGGTGAAGGTCGAGCCCACCCCCACCTCGCTGGAGACGTCGATCGAGCCGCCGTGGGCGAGGACGATCTTGCGGGCCAGGTTGAGCCCGAGCCCGGTCCCCTCGCCCGGCCCCTTGGTGGTGAAGAAGGGCTCGAAGAGCCGCTTCAGGTGGCTGGCCGGGATCCCCTTGCCGGTGTCGGAGATGCGCAGCACGGCGTGCGGCCCGTCCTGCCCCAGCTCCACCACCACCCGGTTGGGCCGCCCCTCCTCGCGCGCCTGCACGGCGTTGACCACCAGGTTGAGCACCACGTCGACCAGCTCGCCGCGGTGGCCCGTCACCCAGACCGGCCCCTGCAGGTCGACCCGCGCGGAGGCGTTGCGCAGCTCGTGGGCGGCGGTCTGCACCACCGCCTGCACCAGCTCGCCCAGCTCCACGGTGGTGGCCGGCTCGCCGGCCTGGTCGCGGCGCGCCAGCGAGCGCAGGTTGGCGATGATCAGCCGGATCCGCTCCATCCCGGCCAGGCTCTCGCGGATGGCGTTGGGCGCCTCGCGCCGGGCGAAGGCCAGCTCCGGCCGGGTCACCACCGCGGCGGCCCGCTCCACCGCGCCCGACTTGAGGGCCAGCTCGGAGAGCTCCACCACCGCGGTGTCGAGCCGGCCCACGTACTGCCGGAGCTCGGTGAGGTTGGAGGAGACGAAGGCGGTCGGGTTGTTGATCTCGTGGGCCACGCTGGAGGCGAGCACGCCCACCGCGGCCAGCTTGTCGGCCTGCACCAGGCGGGCGTAGAGCCGCTGCTGCTCGCCCACGTCGCGGGCCACGCGGACGATCCGGTCGCCCAGCCGCGTCGAGGTCACCTCGAAGACGGTCTCGAAGACCGGGTCCTCGATCTCGACGATGCCGTCGCCCGGCACCGACCACCAGCGCTCGGGGTGGCCGGCCAGCAGGTCGGGGAGCCGGCGCCCGGCCAGCTCGTGCGGGCGCGCCCCCAGCAGCTTGGCGAAGGCCCGGTTGACGCGCAGCAGCCGGCCCTCGCGGTCGGAGATGAAGACCATCTCGCCCAGCGAGTCGAAGGCCGCCTCCCACTCGGCCTTGGAGTGCTCCAGCCCGTCGAGGGCGGAGCGCAGCCGCTGGGCGGCCCACTCCCGCGCCGCGTGGAGGTGGCCGGCGATGATGGCGACGGCGGTGATGAGCCCGGCGTCCCAGGCCCAGCGCGCCACCATCTGCTGGCCGATGCGCTCGGGGTCGAAGTCCACCGAGAAGGCGTCGCCGGCCACCAGCGCGGCCACCGCCCAGGCGGCGATGGCGGCCACCTCGCCGGTCCGGGGCAGCACCACCGCCGCCCCCACCACGCCCACCAGCACGCCGTAGCGGATGGGGCCGTCCATCTCGCCGTGGAGCAGGGCCACCGCCACCGGGACCAGCACCACCAGCGCCGACTCGAAGCGGGTGAAGCGCAGCAGGGTGGCCACGCCGCGCTGGCGCTTGAGCACCCAGGCGTAGAAGCCGTTGGCCGCCAGCAGGAAGGCGCCGACGAAGAGCGCCGCCCAGGCGGCGCGCCGCCGGGTGAGCAGGTCGTTGGCGAGGTCGACGGCCACGAAGACCGGGACGATCAGCCAGCGCAGCCGGAGCAGCCACTGGAGCCGCTCCGCCATCTCGCTCTCGGGGATCTCGTCGGCGCGGATGGGGACCGGGCGGTCCATCGGAACGGGCACTCCTTCTCGGCGCCGGACGGTGCGGATCCGGGGCGGGGCGCCGGATCCTAGTCGAAGGGCCGGCGGCCTCCAAGCGGACCGGGCCGGCGGGCCCGGGATGGCCCGGCGGGATGGCCGCTGGCTGGATCGCCCGGGGAGGCGCGGCTATGCTCGCCGCGAGGCGACGGCCATGGTCCAGATCAACAACGAGGCGCGGGAGCTTTCGATCAAGGTCGTCTATTACGGCCCTGCGCTCTCCGGCAAGACCACCAACCTGCAGGCGCTCTACCAGAAGATCTCCCCGGAGGTCCGCGGGCGCCTCATGACCCTGGACACCAAGGACGACCGGACGCTGTTCTTCGACATGATGCCGGTCTTCTTCAAGAGCGAGGCCGGCGTCAAGGTGAAGCTGCGCCTCTACACGGTGCCCGGCCAGGTGATCCACGAGTCGACCCGGCGCATCGTGCTGCAGGGGTCCGACGCGGTGGTCTTCGTGGCCGACAGCCGCCGCAGCGAGGCGGCCGCCACCCTGGCCTACTGGAACAACATGCTGAAGAACCTGGAGGCGAACGGGCTCGACTACCGGACCCTGCCCATCGTCGTCCAGCTCAACAAGCGGGACCTCCCCGACGCCCAGCGCGAGGAGGACCTCGGCGAGCTGCGCAAGGTCATCCGCCCGCCCATGGTGCCGGCGGTGGCGGTGCGGGGCGAGGGGGTGGTGGAGACGCTCTGGGCCCTGCTCACGCTCACCTACCGCAGCCTGGATCGGTCGATGGGGCTGGCCGACCGCTGGAAGGTCAGCGAGAAGGAGTTCCTCGAGCGCATCTTCGACCAGCGTCGACCTCCGCGGCATGCGGCAGCAGGGCGGGGCCGCGCCGCGATGATCACTCGCCCCCTCCTTCCTCCAGCAGCGGCTGCCGCTCGGGCGACCTGCTCGACCTGCGCGCCTTCAGCGAGGTCTGCCAGTCGTTCGCCGAGCTCTACCGCGTCGGCCTCAAGGTCTTCGACGAGGCCGGCAACAAGCTGGTGGACGTGAAGGTCGGGAACGCCGACTTCTGCGGCTACATCTGGACCAAGACGGCCGGGCGCGAGCAGTGCGTGGCCACCGTCGGCAAGGTGAAGACCACCCCCGTCGAGGAGGTGCCGAGGACCGTCGCCTTCGACTGCTTCTCCGGCTGCCGCTACGTGGTCCAGCCGGTGCTCCACGAGGGCGACTCCATCGGCCGCGTGGTCTTCGGGCCGTTCGTGCCCGACGACCTGGTGCAGCTGCCGGCCACGCTGACCGGCATCGCCCCGGACTTCGACGCCACCCTGGCCGCCTCCTACATGCAGACGCATCCGCCGGGTGCCGTCCGAGACCGCCGAGAAGATCCTGCGGCACTTCATGGACCTGCTCGACGTGATGGTCTTCACCGGGCACAAGAGCCTGATCTCGGCCCGGCTCCACATCGAGGCGGTGCAGGAGAGCTACCGCGAGCTGGAGGAGAAGAACCGGCAGCTGGAGGCCAGCTACCTGCGGCTCAAGGAGCTGGACCGGCTCAAGTCCAACTTCATCGCCACCATGAGCCACGAGCTGCGCACCCCGCTCACCAGCGTCATCGGCTACTCGGAGATGATGCTGGAGGGGCTGGGCGGGTCGCTCTCCGAGGAGCAGCGCGAGTACCTCGGCATCATCATGGAGAAGGGCGAGAGCCTGCTCCACCTCATCACCTCGATCCTCGACATCTCCAAGATCGAGGCCGGGCGGGTGCGGCTGGTGCTGGGCGACGTGGACGTGGCGCAGCTGCTGCGCGACGCGGCGGCCACGGTGCTGCCCACGGCGCGGAAGAAGGGGCTGGAGGTGGCCTGCGAGCCGGGCCAGCTCCCCGCACCTCCACGCCGACCGGGAGAAGCTGCGGCAGTGCCTCATCAACCTGGCCTCCAACGCGGTGAAGTTCACCGCCGGCGGCGGGACGGTGACGCTCTCGGCGGAGGCGCTGCCCGGCGAGCGGCTGGCGCTGCGGGTGTCCGACTCCGGCATCGGCATCCCCGCCGAGCACCTCGACCGGATCTTCGACGTCTTCTACCAGGTGGACGGCACCACCACCCGCGAGTACGGCGGCGCCGGGCTCGGGCTGGCCATCGTCAAGAGCTTCGTCGAGGCCCACGGCGGCGAGGTCCGGGTGGTGTCGACGCCGGGGCAGGGCTCGACCTTCAGCCTGGTGCTGCCGGTCCAGGAGCGGCCCGAGCCGCTGGTGACGCCGCTCACCCCGGTCCACCCGGTCGAGCCCGCACCTAGCCCGTGGCGCGCCCGGCCCGTTCCCTCGGCGAGTTCGAGCTCATCGACGCGCTGGTCGCGGCGCTGCCGACCCGCGGCCGGGGGGTGCGGCTCGGGCCCGGCGACGACGCCGCGCTGCTCCGGCCCCGCCGCGGCCAGGACCTGGTGGCCACCGTCGACGCCGTCGTCGAGGGGATCCACTTCGACCACCGCTTCACCCCCGGTGACGTGGGCTGGAAGGCGCTGGCGGTCAACCTCTCCGACCTGGCCGCCATGGGGGCGCGGCCGCTCTGGGCGCTGCTGGCGCTCGGGGTGCCGCCGGCCACGCCGTCGGCGCGGCTGCTGGCGATCGCCCGCGGGCTGGGGCGCTGCGCCCGGCAGCACGGCCTGGCGGTGGTGGGCGGCAACGTCAGCCGCGCCGCCGCAGCTCTCGCTCACGGTGACGGTGCTGGGCGAGGTGCCGCGCGGCCAGGCCCTGCGGCGCGACGGGGCGCGGGCCGGCGACCTGGTGCTGGTCTCGGGGACGCTGGGCGACGCGGCGCTGGGGCTGGAGCCGGGCGCGGCCGCGGCGCTGCGCCGCCGCCAGCGCCGCCCCACGCCGCGGCTCGGGCTCGGGCTCGGGCTGCGCCGCCTCGCCAGCGCCGCCGTCGACCTCTCCGACGGCCTGGCCCAGGACCTCGGCCACCTGTGCCGGGCCTCGGGCGTGGGCGCCGTCCTGCAGGCCGCCTGGCTGCCGCGGTCGGCGGCGGCCCGCGCCGCCTGCGCCGGCCTCCCCGACCCCTGGGGCCCGGCGCTCCGCGGCGGCGAGGACTACGAGCTCTGCGTCACCGTGCCCCCGGCCCGGCTGGCGGCGGCCCGGCGCGCGGCGGCCCGGGCCGGCGTGCCGCTCACCGTGGTCGGCGAGGTGACGGCGGCGCCCGGGGTGCGGGTGCTCGGTCCCGACGGCCGCCCGCGGCCGGTGGGCCCCGGCCACGATCACCTCGCCAGCCCGGCGCGCTGAGCCCGCGGGGCGGCTTTTGACTTCGCCCCGGATCCACATAGGATTCCCGGGACGCATCGCGGCGCGGACTCCACCGCGCCGCTCGCCGAGGTGAACGTGGCACGGACTCCTCGTGACGAGCGACTCTCGACCCGGCCGTCGGCCCGCTGGCAGGACGTCCCCCACCTGGTGGCGGTCCGCGGCCGCGCCGCCGAGGTGCCGCTCCGGCCCATGCCCGGCAGCACCGGCCCCACCGCCTCGCTGCAGGTCAAGCTGCTGGTGAGCTACGGCATCATCGGCGCGGTGCTGGTCATCGTGGTGCCGCCGCTGCGGGTGGCGGTGCCCAACCCCGTCGTGGCCGGCGCCCTGGCCGTGCTGGGGACGCTGGCGCTGGGCTGGGCGCTCACCCTGGCCATCGCCCGGACCGCGCGCGTCGGCCGGCTCAAGGTCTCGGCCGTCGAGATCAGCCGCGGCGACCTCTCGCGCAGCCTGCTGGAGGAGCCCCACCAGGCCTTCCACGACGAGATCGACGACCTGGCGGTGGCCATCGGCACCATGCAGGAGAACCTGCGCGACCTGGTCTCGCGCATCCAGCGCACCGCCCAGTCGGTGGCCGAGAGCGCCAACGACCTGCAGTCCTCCGCCGAGGAGGTCAACGCCTCCACCGACGAGGTGGCCTCGTCGATGGAGAAGATCGCGGTGGGCGCCGGGCAGCAGTCGGAGCTGGTGGAGCGGACCTCCAAGGTGATCGGCGAGATCGCCTCCTCCATCGAGCGCACCGCCCGGAGCGCCGAGGACGCGGCCCGCGGCTCGGCCGAGACCGCCACCGCGGCCGGCTCGGGCGGCGAGGCGGCGCGCCTGGCCGGCGAGAAGGTGAAGAAGGTCTTCGCCCGCATCGAGGCGGCCAGCGAGCAGGTCTTCGCCTTCGGCGAGCGGACCAAGGAGATCTCCAAGATCGTCGAGGCCATCACCCAGGTGGCCAACCAGACCAACCTGCTGGCCCTCAACGCCACCATCGAGGCGGCCCGCGCCGGCGAGTACGGCCGCGGCTTCGCGGTGGTGGCCGAGGAGGTGCGCAAGCTGGCCGACATCTCCGGCCGCTCCGCCGAGCAGATCTCCGGCCTGGCCACCGACATCTCCGGCCGCGCCGCCACCGTGGTGGACACCATGAAGGAGTCGGTGTCCGAGCTGGGCGAGGGGCGCGAGGACCTCAACGCCATCATCCGGGCCCTGGCCGACATCGCCCTCATCGCCCGCACCGGCGCCGACAAGGTGGGCGTCATCTCCGGCGCCGCCCGCGACCAGCTCAAGGGCTCGGCCGACATGGTGCAGGCCATGGACCACATCTCCGACGTGGCCAGCAGCAACGCCGGCGCCACCGAGCAGGTGCGCAAGGTGATCGCCGAGCAGACCGCGGCGGTGGCGCAGATGGCCTCGGCCGCCCAGGAGCTGACCAACCTCTCCGTCGAGCTGCAGACGGTGGTCTCGCGCTTCCGGCTCGGGTAGCGGGTGGAGGGGACCGCTCCACGCGAGGCGCCGGCGCCGCCCACCGAGCGGCAGGTGGTCTTCCGCGTCGGGGCCGAGCGCTTCGCGCTGCCGCTCTCGGCGGTGCGCGAGGTGGTCCCGCCGCACCCGCCCTTCTCCGCCGTGCCGCGCGCCGGCGGCGCGGTGCGCGGCGTCATGAACCTGCGCGGCCGGGTGGTGGCGGTGGTCGACCTCGCCGAGCTGGTGGGGCTGGCGCCCCAGCCGCTGCGGGCCGGCCAGGGCCAGGTGCTGATCCTCGACCGGGACAAGCGGGCGCTGGGGCTGCTCATCGGGGTGGTGGTGGGCGTGGAGCCGCTGGTGCTGGCCGAGGCCGCCGGCGAGGGGCTGGTGGCCGGCGTGGCCAGCGGGCGGGCCGGCGCCGTCACCCTGCTGCGGGTCGATCCGCTGGCGGAGGCCGCGTCGGCGCTGTTCGGGGGCGGGTGACGGGGCGATGCCTTGTCGCCTCCGCTCCAGCGGTGCTACCTTCACGGTCCCGGGGAGGCGTTGAAGACCATGCCGAAGAGAGTCCTGATCGTCGACGACGCCATCTTCATGCGCAACATGATCAAGGACATCTTCGCCGGCTCGGGCTTCGAGGTGGTCGGCGAGGCCGCCAACGGGCTGGAGGCGGTCGAGAAGCACCGGGAGCTGAAGCCCGACCTCACCACCATGGACATCGTCATGCCGTTCAAGAGCGGCATCGAGGCCACCCGCGAGATCATCAAGGGCGACCCCCGCGCGGTCATCGTCATGTGCTCGGCGCTGGGCCAGGAGTCGCTGGTGATGGAGGCCATCGAGGCCGGGGCCAGCGACTTCATCGTCAAGCCCTTCAAGTCCGAGGACGTCCTCTCGGTGGTCAAGAAGGTCCTGGGCGAGGCCTAGCCCGGCCGGTCCGGCCCCGCGCCGATGGACCTCGCCCGCTACCTCTCGCTCTTCGTCGGTGAAGCGGGCGAGCACGTCTCCGGCCTGTCGCGCGGGCTGGTGGCGCTGGAGCAGGCGGTGCGCGCCGGCGCCGACGGCGGGCCGCTCATCGACGGCATCTTCCGCCACGTCCACAGCATCAAGGGGATGAGCGCCTCGATGCAGCTGGACGGCATCGCCGCGCTGGCGCACCAGGCCGAGGACCTCGTCGACCTCTACCGGCGCCAGGTGGCCCGGGCCGAGCCGGCGGCGGTCGACGCCCTGCTGGAGACCTGCGACGCCCTGCAGGAGATGATCGCGGCCGCCGCCCAGCAGGCCCAGCCGGAGCCCGACGGGGCGCTGATGGCCCGGCTCGGCGAGCTGACGCGGCGGGCCCGCGACGGCCGTCCAGCCCCGGCCGCGCCGCCGCCCGAGCCCTCCCGCGCGCCCCCGCCCCCGGTGGCGGCCGCGCCGCCCCCCGCGCCCGAGCCGCCGCCGGCCGCCGGGCCCCGCCGGATCGAGGTGGAGGTCGAGGTGGCCGCCTCCTGCCCGGTGCCGGCGGTGCGGGCCTTCCTGGTGGTGAGGAAGCTGGCGGCCTTCGGGCCGCTGGTCAGCGCCACGCCCACGGTGGAGGAGCTGAAGGCCGGGCGCCTCCCCGGCAAGCGGCTCACCGTGGTGCTGGAGAGCAGCGCGCCGCTCGACCGGCTGGAGCGGGCCCTCTCGCAGATCTCCGACCTGGGGGCGGTGGTCCTGCGCACCCAGGACGAGCCGGTCGCGGCGGCGGTCCCGGCGCCGGCGCCGGGCGCGCCGGCCGCGGCCGCCGAGCCGAGCCGCACCGTGCGGGTGAAGACCGAGGTGCTGGACGGCTTCGTCGACACGGTGGGGGAGCTCCTGCTGGCCACCGCCCGGATCCGCGAGGTGGGGCGGACGCTGCCGGCGGCGCTCCGGCCGCCCGCTCGACGAGGGGGTGGACCGGCTCCACGCCATCGTCAAGGAGCTGCACGGCCAGCTCATGGGCGTCCGCATGACGCCGCTGGCGGTGGTGACCGAGCGGCTGCCGCGCATGGCCCGCGACGTGGCCCGCAAGCTGGGCCGGCAGGTGGAGGTGGAGGTGGAGGGGGCGGAGATCGAGCTCGACCGGGCCATCCTCGAGGAGCTCTCCGACCCGCTGCTCCACGTGCTGCGCAACGCCGTCGACCACGGCATCGAGCCGCCCCACCTGCGGCTGCTGGCGGGCAAGCCGGCCACCGGCCGGATCACCATCGTGGCCCGGCGCGACCGGGACCGGGTGGTGCTGGAGATCGCCGACGACGGCAAGGGGATGGACACCGGCCGGCTGCGCGAGGCGGCGGTGCGGCGCGGGTCGATGACGCCGGAGCAGGCCGCGGCCCTGAGCGAGCGGGAGGCGCTGGCGCTGGCCACCCTGCCCGGCGTCTCCACCGCCGACCAGGTCACCGACGTCTCCGGGCGCGGGGTGGGGCTGGACGCCGTCCGCAAGACGCTGGAGACGGTGGGCGGCGACGCTGGAGCTGGAGAGCACCCGCGGCCTCGGGACCCGCGTCACGCTGCGGCTGCCGCTCACGGTGGCGGTGCAGCCGGTGCTGCTGGTGCAGGTGGGCGAGGAGGTGCTGGGGCTCCCCATCACCAAGGTCCACGGCGCGGCCCACGTCCGCTACGGCGCCCTCGACCGGAGCCGCGGCGCCCCGGTGCTCGCCTACGACGGCGAGCTGGTGCCGGTCCACGACCTGGCCGCGCTGCTCGGCTTCGGCTCGGCGGGCCGCGACGAGCGGGCCGTGGTGGTGGCCGACGGGGCCGACGGGCGCATCGGGCTGGCCGTCGACGGCCTGCTGGGCCAGCACGAGGCGGTCCTGAAGCCGCTGGGGCCGCCGCTGCAGTCGGTGACCGGCCTCTCCGCCGTCACCGTGCTCGGCACCGGGCGGCCCATCTTCATCCTCGACGTCAGCCGGCTGCTGGCCGCATGAGCCTCCCTCCCCGCCACGTCGACGCGCTGCAGGAGCTGGCCAGCATCGGCTGCGGGGCGGCCCTGACCGCGCTGGCCCGGCTGACCCGGCTGCGGCTCGACATGGACGTCCCGGAGTGCTGGATCGGCACCAGCGCCGGGGCCATCGCCGACTTCCTCGGCGCCCTGGGCGGCGAGCTGGTGGCGGTGGGGGTCCGCCTGGAGGGGCCGCTCACCGGCCACCTGCTGCTGGCGCTCCCGGTGGGCGACGCCGAGGCGCTGGCCGGCGCCCTGGGCGTGCCGGCGCGCGGGGGGGCCTTCGGCACGCTGGCGGAGAGCGGCCTGATGGAGTGCGGCAACATCGTGGGGAGCGCCTTCGTCACCGCGGTCTCGGCGCTGGTGAACGAGACGCTGCTGCTCTCGGTGCCCACCTTCGCCCGCGGCAGCGGCAAGGCCTGCGTGGAGCGGCTGGTGGACCACGCCGGCTCGGTGGCGCTGGCGGCCCGCTTCACCAGCCCCGCGGCGCCGCGGCTGGAGGGGCTGATCCTGGTCATGCCCGAGCCGTCCGGGATGGCGCGCCTGCTCCGCCACCTGGATCCGCGCTAGCCCATGGACGAGGCCGCCCTCCGCCGCCTGCTGAAGCGCGTCGCCTCCGGCGCCACCCCGCTCGACGAGGCGGTGGCGAGGCTGCGCGCCGCCCCCATCGAGCGGCTCGGCGATCTCGCCACCCTCGACACCCACCGGGTGCTGCGGCAGCGGGATGCCCGAGGTGGTGCTGGCCGAGCGCAAGAGCGCCGCCCAGGTGGCCGCCATCGCCCGGCGCCTGGCCGCGCACGGGCCGCTGCTGGTGACGCGGCTGTCGCCGGAGAAGGCCGGGGCGGTGCGGCGGGCCGTCAAGGGGGCGATCTACGACCCGGTCTCGCGGACGCTGCGCCGCGGCCGCATGGCGCTCCCCACCACCGGCCCGGTGGCGGTCTGCTGCGCCGGCACCAGCGACGTGCCGGTCTGCGAGGAGGCGGTGGCCACGCTCGACGGTGATGGGCGTGGAGGCGCTGCGGGTCTACGACGTGGGGGTGGCCGGGATCCACCGGCTGCTGGCGCGGCGCGAGGAGCTGGCCCGGGCCCGGGCGGTGGTGGTGGCGGCCGGCATGGAGGGGGCGCTGCCCAGCGTGGTGGGCGGGCTGGTGGGGCGGCCGGTCATCGCCGTCCCCACCTCGGTCGGCTACGGCGCCAGCCTCGGCGGCCTGGCGGCGCTGCTGGCCATGCTCAACTCCTGCGCGCCCAACGTCACCGTGGTGAACATCGACAACGGCTTCGGCGCCGGCTTCGTGGCGGGGTTGATCGCGCGCCGCTGACGTGGTCCGCTCCCAGCCCGACGCCATGGCCGACACCCTCCTGCTCCTCGAACCGATCGGCGGCGTGGCCGGGGACATGTTCCTCGCCGCCGCGCTCGATCTCGGCGTCGACCGCGGCGAGCTCGGCGCCCAGCTGGCCACGCTCGGGCTGCCCGGCTGGCGGCTCGAGGTGACCCGGGTCCAGGTGGGCGGCATCGCCGCCGCCCACGTCGAGGTCCGGGTGGAGGGGCGGCCAGCCGGCGAGCGCCGGCTCGCCGACCTGCTGGCGGTGGTGGAGCACAGCGGGCTCTCGGAGCGGGCCCGCGCCGCGGCCGGGGCCATCTTCCAGCGGCTGGCCCGGGCCGAGGCCCGGGTGCACGGCGTCGCGGTGGAGGAGGTCCACTTCCACGAGGTCGGGGCCGTCGACTCGATCGTCGACGTCTGCGGGGCGGCGGTGGCGCTGGAGCTGCTGGGCTGGCCGCGGGCGGTGGCGGCGCCGCCGGAGCTGGGGAGCGGCTTCGTCACGACCGCCCACGGCCTGCTGCCGGTGCCGCCCCCGGCGGTGCTGGAGCTGCTGCTCGGCCTGCCGGTGCGGCCGGGCGGGCCGCCGGGCGAGGCGGTCACCCCCACCGGCGCGGCGCTGCTGGCCGGGCTCTTCGAGGTGGGGCCGCTGCCGCCCCACCGCCCCACCCGCGTCGGCTACGGGGCGGGCACGGCCCGCTGGCCGGACCGGCCCAACGTCCTGCGCCTGACCCTGGGCGAGGTGGATCCGCCCGCCGCCGCCCCCGGCGAGGCGCTGGTGGTGGTGGAGTGCAACCTCGACGACGCCTCCGGGCAGCTGGCGGCCCGGGCCATCGAGGCGGCGCTCGAGGCCGGCGCGCTCGACGCCTGGGCCGCGCCGCTCACCATGAAGAAGGGGCGCCCCGGGCTGCTGCTCGGCGCCCTCTGCGAGCCGGCCCGGCGCGACGCGGTGGCGCGCACCTTCCTCACCGAGACCACCTCGCTGGGGGTGCGCTTCACCGCGGTGGAGCGCCAGGCGCTGCAGCGCCAGCTGGTCCCGGTGGAGACCCGCTACGGCACGGTCTGCGTCAAGGTGGCCCGGCTCGACGGGCGGGTGGTCAACGCCCAGCCGGAGTACGACGACTGCCTGGCCCGGGCCACCGAGCGGGGCGTGCCGGTCAAGGAGGTGCTGGCCGAGGCGGCCAGCGCCTGGCGGGCCGCTCAGGTCTCCGGGCTCAGCACCGCGTAGCCGCTGAAGGTGGGCAGCTCGGCCACCACCGAGCCGCCGTTGCCGAGCAGGCGCAGCCGCGCCACGGAGCCGTCGCTCATGCGGAAGCGGGCCCGGCGCGCCCCGCGGGTGGCCACGTTCGGGAGCCGGAGGCGGATCCGGTGGGCCCGCTCCGGCCAGGCGGTGGCGAGGTGGACGTTGACCGCCTCGCCCGAGGCCCGCACCGCGACGATCAGCGGCGCCGGCTCGGCCAGGGACACGGCGCGGCGCTCGGGCGGGAACTGGGCGTCGACCGCCTTGCGAGAAGCGGGCCTCGTCGCCCGGCCCGGCGAAGGCCAGCAGGGGGCCGCCGGCGGCGCGCCGCTTCTCCACCTCGCGCCGCTCGGTCCGGGAGAGGAACTCGGTGTCGGCCAGCACCAGCGGCGTGCCGGCGGGCGCCTCGGAGGGGCGGAGCGCCACCGTCACCTGCAGCTGGCGGCCGGCCAGCACCTCGATGGCCGCCTCCACGGCGCGGCGGTGGCGGCCGCTGCTCCACAGGTCGGCCTCGCCCGAGTAGAGCACGGCGCACTCGCTGAGCGGCGTGGAGGCGCTGGGCGCCGCCCCGCGCGACGCCACCTCGTGCACCAGGGCGCGGATCCCCGCCAGCATGGCGCCCACCTCGCCGCCGGGCTGGACGCCGGCCAGCCCGATGCCGTAGGGCGCGCCCAGCGAGGCCAGGCGGAGCCAGGCCGCCGGCGGGACGTCGGCGGGGAGCTCCACCGCCACGGCGCGCCGCCAGAGCGCGCCCCGCAGCAGCTCGAAGCGGCCGGCCAGGGCGTGGTCGCTCGGCGCCACGGGGAAGACGGCGGCGTCGAGGTGGCGCGCCGCCGCCAGCTGCGAGGGGCCGAGCGCCCCGAACCAGCCGCACAGCGAGAAGGGGCGGCCGGCCTCCCGCCCGGCGTCGCGGGCGTCGCGGACGTGCGCGCGCACGGCCCGCTCCAGCGACTCGTGGCGGAAGCGCCAGAAGTCGCGGCCGAAGGGGAGGGTGTCGAAGGAGACGGCGCCCGGGGCGCCGGCCACCGCGTCGCGGGCGGTGGCGAGGAAGTCGAGCGGCTGGAACTGCTCGCCGTACTTCCGGCTCAGGCGGCGCTGGAACTCGCGCTGGCAGTCGGGGCAGAAGCCGGCCCCCAGCAGCCCCTCCACCAGCGGCGCGTCGGGCCGGTGCAGGGACACGCCGGCGTAGCCGGCGGCCAGGGCCGCCCGGGTCGCCTCCTCGACGCGCTGGCGGTGGCGCTCCCCGACCAGGCAGGCCCGCAGCGCGGCCGGGGAGCCCGCCAGGCTGCCGTCGGCGGAGCGGCAGGCCTCGGACTCCTCGCCGGCCTGGCCCACCTCGATGGAGGCCAGCGCCTCGCCGAGGAGGGCCGGCCGCAGCGGCAGGTCCGGGGGGGCCACCAGCGGACCGGCGCCGACCAGGCGGGCGCCGCGCGAGCCCTCGTCCGGCAGCGCGCCCCGGGCGAGGCGATATGGCGCGAAGGCGGGGTCGAGCGGCATCGCTGGTGTAGGACGTTAGCCGCTCGGGTGGGTGCGGACAAGCACCCAACCTCGCGTTGACGCGAGGGAAATTCGCTGCTACGCATGAGGACACGGCAAGCCGCTGCGACTCGTCCGACCGCCAGGTCGTGGACCGCGCATCGGCACCCGCTTACGGAGGTGCTCCGCGATGGGCGAGATGTTCGGGACGCTGGCCAAGCAGTACCACGCAGGCGGATGGATGATGCACCCCATCCTGGTGGCGCTGATCTTCACCCTCGCCGTGATGATCGACCGGATCATCGTCCTCTACTTCAAGGCGGCGCTGGACAAGGAGTCCTTCCTGCGCGGGCTGAAGCAGCACGTCTTCGCCGGCGACCTCGACAAGGCCATCGCCTACTGCGCGGCGCAGAAGAAGGTGCCGCTGGTCTCGGTGATCAAGGCCGGCCTGATCAACGTGCCCAAGGGCGAGGAGGACGTGCAGGCGGCCATGGACGAGGCCACCCTGCGCGAGTCGCCCCGCATCGAGATGCGCACCGGCTACCTGGCCATGCTCGGCAACGTGGCCACGCTGCTGGGCCTGCTCGGCACCATCGTCGGCCTGATCGGCGCCTTCGGCGCGGTGGCCAACGCCAACCCCTCCGACAAGGCGACCATCCTCGCCAACTCCATCTCCGAGGCCATGAACTGCACCGCCTTCGGCCTGATCGTGGCCATCCCGGCGCTGGTGGCCTACTCGGTGCTGCAGGGGCGCACCCAGCACATGCTCGACGACATCAACGAGGCGGCGGTCTCGGTGCTGAACCTGATCGTGGCCAACAAGGAGAAGATGAAGGTCCCGGCCACGCTCTCGGCGACCGACCAGGCCTGAGCGGTCCCCACCCCTCGACGGAGCGGAAAGGAGGTTGGCGATGGCTGGCGGTGCGATGCCCGAGCAGGGCGGCGGCGGCGGAAGAAGAAGAAGAAGGCGCTCGACGCGGTCATCAACGTCGTCCCCGCCATCGACCTCCTGTCCTGCCTGCATCACCTTCCTGCTGTACACCGCGGTCTGGACGCAGATCTCCCGGCTGCAGGTGCAGCAGCTCGGCACCGGCGCGCCCGAGCCGCTCGCCGCCGACCTGCAGCAGAAGGCGCTGGCGGTCACCCTGGCGGTGGGCGAGCGCGGCATGGCCCTCTCGGTGGGCGACGCCAGCTACGACATCCCCTCGCTGGGCCGCAGCCCCGAGGGCGTGGTGCTGCAGGACCTGAAGTCCCTGGACACGCGCCTCAAGGCGCTCAAGGGCGAGTACCCCGACCAGGGCTCGATCATCGTCACCGCCGAGGACACCGTGCCCTACGGCGACCTGGTCCACGTCATCGACGCCTGCCTGGGCGCCGGCCTCATGCAGGTCTCCGTGTCCGGGGTCTAGGGAGCGCGCATGGCCATCGTCCAGCCCGGCAAGCGGCCCTCCCCCCGGCTCCAGCGCTCCAAGGTGCTGGGCGGCAAGATGGTGAAGGGGCGCAAGGCCACCAACGCCGACCTGAACGTGGTCCCCATGGTGGACATGATGACCATGCTGGTCATCTTCCTGCTGCAGCAGTTCAGCTCCACCGGCGAAGTGCTCTACATGCAGAAGGACATCAAGCTCCCCGACGCGCGCCACGGCCAGATGATCGAGCAGGCCCCCACGGTGGCCATCTCCGCCGACCAGGTGGTGGTGACCGGCCAGAAGGTGGCCGACGTCGCCGATCTCGACAGCGACGCCGGCTACCTCAACATCCCGGCGCTGGAGGAGCGGCTGCGCGAGGACAAGAAGCGCTGGGACTTCATCCACCAGTCGGATCCCAACCAGAAGTGGGACGGGATCGTGAACATCCAGGCCGACCAGAAGGTGCCTTTCCGCATCGTGAAGCGGGTGATGTACTCCTGCGGCGTGGCCGGCTACTTCAACCTGAACTTCGCCGCCCTGGACATCGGCAGCGGCGCGGCCGCCGCCCAGCTCCCCGCCCCGTAGCCGCCCCGCGATCCGGCCCCGGATCCCGGCCCGGAATCCCGGACTGGACAAGGCGCTTTCCGGCCTAGTAGATTCCGCCGTTCGCACGACGCCCCTCGGCTGCGCCAGCGCGCAACGAGGCGAATTTCCGTAGGGATTCACGAAATCTCCCCAGAGGGATACGCCCAGCCATGAACCTGTCATCCGCCATCTCGTCGCTCGTCGTCGCCAGCGGCGGCGAAGCCAACCTGAAGCTTCCGGACCTCTCGAGCGTGAGCTTCCTCGGCGGCGCCATCAGCGGGTGGGCGCTGCTCGCCACCGGCCTGGTGGTCTCGGCGGCCGGCCTGGTCTTCGGCCTCACCGTCTCGGCGCGCCTCAAGGCGCTGCCGGTGCACCGGTCGATGCTGGAGATCTCGGAGCTGATCTACGAGACCGCCAAGACCTACCTGATGACCCAGTTCAAGTTCATCGGGGTGCTCTGGGGCTTCATCGCGGTCATCATCATCCTCTACTTCGGCGTGCTCTCCGAGGGCTTCGGGCCCGGCAAGGTGGCCATCATCCTGGCCTTCTCGCTGGTGGGCATCCTCGGCTCGTCGGGCGTGGCCTGGTTCGGCATCCGCGTCAACACCTACGCCAACAGCCGCACCGCCTTCGCCAGCCTGCGCGGCAAGCCCTTCGCCACCTACGCCATCCCGCTGCAGGCCGGCATGTCGGTCGGCACCATGCTCATCAGCGTCGAGCTGCTGATCATGCTCTTCATCCTGCTCTTCATCCCCGGCGGCCTGGCCGGCGCCTGCTTCATCGGCTTCGCCATCGGCGAGTCGCTGGGCGCCTCGGCGCTGCGCATCGCCGGCGGCATCTTCACCAAGATCGCCGACATCGGCTCCGACCTGATGAAGATCGTCTTCAAGATCAAGGAAGACGACGCCCGCAACCCCGGCGTGATCGCCGACTGCACCGGCGACAACGCCGGCGACTCGGTCGGCCCCACCGCCGACGGCTTCGAGACCTACGGCGTCACCGGCGTGGCCCTGATCACCTTCATCCTGCTGGCGGTGGCCCCGCCCGACCATCCAGACCCAGCTGCTGGTCTGGATCTTCGCCATGCGCATCATGATGGTGATCGCCTCGGTGGGCTCCTACTGGGTCAACGAGGCCCTGGCGAAGGGCAAGTACGGCAAGGCCGACAAGATGGACTTCGAGGCCCCGCTCACGTCCTGGTGTGGCTCACCTCGATCGTCTCGGTGGTCCTCACCTTCCTGGTCTCCAGGCTGCTCATCCCCAGCCTGAACGGCGACACCACGCTCTGGTGGAAGCTCTCGCTCATCATCACCTGCGGCACGCTGGCCGGCGCCATCATCCCGGAGGTGATCAAGGTCTTCACCTCGACCAACTCCCGCCACGTCCGCGAGGTGGTGACCGCCTCCAAGGAGGGCGGCCCCTCGCTCAACGTCCTGGCCGGGCTCACCGCCGGCAACTTCTCCGCCTTCTGGATGGGGCTGGTGATCGCCGTCCTGATGGGCGTGGCCTACAAGGTCTCCACCACCACCGGCTTCGACACCATCATGGCCGCCCCGGCGGTCTTCGCCTTCGGCCTGGTGGCCTTCGGCTTCCTCGGCATGGGCCCGGTCACCATCGCGGTCGACTCCTACGGCCCGGTCACCGACAACGCCCAGTCGGTCTACGAGCTCTCGCTGATCGAGAACATCAAGGGGATCAAGGCCGAGGTGAAGAAGGACTTCGGCTTCGAGCCCAACTTCGAGAAGGGCAAGGAGTACCTCGAGGAGAACGACGGCGCCGGCAACACCTTCAAGGCCACCGCCAAGCCGGTGCTGATCGGCACCGCCGTGGTGGGCGCCACCACCATGATCTTCTCGATCATCGTCACCATCGCCCAGATGAGCGCCGGCGGGCACGCCACCGCGGCGGCCGGGGTCTCGGTGGACCAGCTCAACGGGCTGCTCCACGGCGTGGCCGGCCACTTCTCCATCCTCGAGCCCAAGTTCCTGCTCGGCCTGCTGCTGGGCGGCGCGGTCATCTACTGGTTCTCCGGCGCCTCCACCCAGGCGGTCTCCACCGGCGCCTACCGGGCCGTGGAGTTCATCAAGAGGAACATCAAGCTGGAGGGGGCCGAGAAGGCCAGCGTCGAGGACTCCAAGAAGGTCGTCGAGATCTGCACCCTCTACGCGCAGAAGGGGATGTGGAACATCTTCATGGTGGTCTTCTTCGCCACCCTCTCCTTCGCCTTCCTCGACGAGTTCTTCTTCATCGGCTACCTGATCTCCATCGCCTTCTTCGGCCTCTTCCAGGCGCTCTTCATGGCCAACGCCGGCGGCGCCTGGGACAACGCCAAGAAGATCGTCGAGGTCGAGCTCAAGGCCAAGGGCACGCCGCTGCACGACGCCACCGTGGTCGGCGACACCGTCGGCGACCCCTTCAAGGACACCTCCTCGGTGGCCATGAACCCGGTCATCAAGTTCACCACCCTCTTCGGCCTGCTGGCCGTCGAGCTGGCGCTGCAGATGACCGCCGCCAACCAGGGCACCCTGCGGCTGGTGCTCTCGGCGGCCTTCCTCGCGGTGATGCTGTTCTTCGTGTACCGGTCGTTCTACGGCATGCGCATCGAGTCGGCCGAGAAGTGACGTGAGCGCGGAGCGCCACGCTCCGCGGATCGAGAGGGCGGCGCTGGCTCCGGCCTGTGCCGCCCTCAAGGTGTTCCCGCTGCCGGGCGTGGTGCTGCTGCCCGGCGCGCCCGCGCCCTTCCACATCTTCGAGCCCCGCTACCTCGCCCTCTTCGAGGCGGCCATCACCGGCGACCGGGTGGTGGCGGTCCCGACCCTGGTCGATCCCGAGCAGGCCATGGCCGAGCGCCCCCGGGTGCTCCCGGTGGCCGGGATCTGCGTGGTCATCGGCGAGCAGAAGAACGACGACGGCACCCGCGACGTGCTGCTCCACTGCGCCGGGCGGGTCCGGCTGGTGGAGGAGGTGACCCGGCGGACCAGCTGGCGCGAGTTCCGGGCCGAGCTGCTGGAGGACGCCTACCCGCCGGGAGGCGCCGAGGCGCTGCGGGCGGACGTCGAGGCGCTCGACCAGCTCTGCTACGAGCTGATCCCGCTGCTGCCGCCCGAGTCGGGCGTGGCCCGGCTCACCGAGGCGGTGGCGCGGATGAAGGACCCGGCCGCCATGGCCGACCTGGTGGCGGCGGCGGCCATCACCGAGCCGGAGGCCCGCTACCGCGTGCTCTCGGAGCCGGAGGTGGCGAGGCGGCTCAAGCTGGTGGAGGAGGAGCTGGCCTCGCTGGTGCTGCTGCTCTCGCAGGGGCGCACCCCGCGGAACTGAGGCGCGGCGAGCCTGGCGGCGCGAGGCCCGGGGTCGAGCGCCCGGAGCGTACCTGCGCCCGATGCCGTGGTAGGTGAAGCCGGCGGCGCGGGCCTTCTGCGCGTCCCAGACGTTGCGGCCGTCGAAGACCACGTCGCCCCGCATCAGCGTCCTTGAGCCGCGCCCAGTCGGGCTGGCGGAACTCGTTCCACTCGGTGACCAGCAGCAGGGCGTCGGCCCCCTCGGCGGCGGCGTAGGGCTCCTTCACCAGCTCCACCGAGCCGGGCAGGAGCCGGGCCGCCACCTCGCGGGCCACCGGGTCGTGGGCGCGGACCGTGGCGCCGTTGCCGACCAGGGCCTCGATGATGGTGAGCGCCGGGGCCTCGCGCATGTCGTCGGTCTTGGGCTTGAAGGCCAGCCCCCAGACCCCGAAGACCTTGCCGGAGACCTTGCCGCCGAAGTGCTTCATGGCCTTCTCCACCAGCGAGCGCTTCTGCCGCTCGTTGACCCGCTCCACGGCGCGGAGCAGGTCGAAGTCGAGCCCGATCTGCCGGGCCGTGGTCATGAGCGCCCGCACGTCCTTGGGGAAGCAGTTGTGGACCACCAGCCCCGCGGTGGTGACGAAGGTCTCGGCTCCCGGAACCTCGAGGGAGTAGACGAAGCCGCGGTATGGGCGGCGTTCGACGCCGGTGACCCGGACGAAGGTCCCAGAGTCCACTCGGGAGTAGCCCGTTGGGCGGATGCGCTTCGTCTGGCGGGCAAGCGTGGTGCGGACTCCCACACGGTCGGCCGGCTTCACGAGCTCGAGGAGGCGCTCGACTTGTTCTGCGCCAGCGACGATGACCCAGTAGTTGTCGACCGTGGACTTGGCGGTTCGTCCGACCTTGAGGCGCGCCGCGATCCCGAGTGTGCCCAGGAGGCGACAGACGCCATCGGCGAGCACCTGGCTCGCAGATGCCCCACTCGAGCACCACGCTTGGGCCACCACCCACGAGCGACCAGGACCCATCGCCGAGCCACATCCCGGCCAGCAGGGCCCGCTGCCGCTCCGGCGGCTCGCTCCAGATCAGGTCGGGGAGTCGATGGGAGTAGCAGTCGAATCCGACGTCGAGGACCTCGAGGAAGAAGGCGGCCAGCAAGCGAGAGGAGACGGAGACCTGCGTCGCAGTTCCCTTCTCGTGGACCGACACCTTGACCCCGTGGCTCCGCCAATACGAAACGACCTCGTCCACCAGTTCCGGCTCGCGCGTCGGGTGAAAGGACCAGGCCAGGCGCCGCCGAGCTCCGTCCCCGCTGCAATGGCCCTCGGAGAGATAGAGCCCCACCATCCGCCAGAAGCGCTCGTCGGTGGTCAGGCTGGCAGGAACGCGGGTCCCGTTCTTGACGGTGGAGAGGCGCGAGCCGTCGAGCGGCAAGCCTGCGGCGCGAAGCTCCGGAAGACGGAGCGCACCGGTTCGCAGGATGTCCTGGCCTCGGGCCATCCCCCGCGCATGCTGCAGGGGTGTCAGCGCGCGGTGCAGGTCGCTTCCTCCCATGGCGGCGAGCTGCTCTGCGGCCTCCACGCCGGGATGAACGATGACGTTGGCGGCCTCGAGCCCGGCGACCTCCATGGCGGCCAGCAGGTCCAGCTGTCGGGGCTCCTCGACGTCCGAAGGAGCGATGCCCTGGGCGAGCGGAAGCCAGTCTTCGGTGGTGAGCTGGTCGGCCCTCCGTATCGCGATCGCGGCCCCGTCCTTGCCTGTCACCACCAACGGGTGGTCGGGTGTGCAGATCACGGAGCGACCCATCTTGGTGGAGAGCCTGAGCACCTCGCCCTCGTGATGGCGCCTGGTCGCTGCGGCGACCGGCCGGAACCGGGGAAGTTGGCCGGGCGTCCAGGAGAGAACCTCGAGCCCCTCGGGGTGGAGCACCTCGGCCTCGAAGTCCGCTCCGAGCAACGCGTCGAAGAGGTCAGCCAATGTCACCAGTCGGCACCGGCCGGAGTGGCGGATGAGGACCGTTTCTTCGCCGATCAGGCAGCTGCCCCCGAACCCGACCCCCGGGTAGAGGAAGGGGTGGCCGATGCGCTTGTCGCTCCCCATGCCGCGCCGGACCTGGTCGACGTCGGCGCCGAGCCGGTCGCAGACCGCGGCGATCTCGTTCATGAAGGAGATGCGGGTGGCCAGCATGGCGTTGGCGGCGTACTTGGTCAGCTCGGCCGAGCGCGGGTCCATGAAGAGCACCGGCTGCTCGGCGCGGGTGAAGGGGGCGTAGAGCTCGGCCATGACGGCCCGGGCCCGGTCGCTGGACACGCCCACCACCACGCGGTCGGGGCGCATGAAGTCGTCGATGGCCGCCCCCTCCTTGAGGAACTCGGGGTTGGAGACCACGTCGAAGGGGTGCGAGGTGACGGCGTGGAGCCGGGCCTTCACCTGGTCGCTGCTGCCCACCGGCACGGTGCTCTTGTTGACCACCACGCAGTAGCCGGTGAGGGCCTGGCCGACCGACTCGGCGGCGGCCAGCACGTAGGAGAGGTCGGCCTCGCCGGTCTCGCCGGGCGGCGTGCCCACGGCGATGAAGGCCACCTCGGCGCCGGGGACGGCCTCCTCGTAGCGGGTGGTGAAGCGCAGCCGCCCCTCGGCGGCGTTGCGGCGGACCAGCTCCTCCAGCCCCGGCTCGTAGATGGGGACGCCGCCGGCGCGGAGCGTGTCGATCTTGGCGTGGTCGTGGTCGACGCAGGTGACGTCGTGGCCCGACTCGGCGAAGCAGGTGCCGGTGACGAGGCCGACGTAGCCGGTTCCGATGACGGCGATCTTCATGCGCGCGGGCTCCCGGGGGCGACAGGTGCGGCGGGGAAATTACCACGCCGGCCAGCCTCCCGGGCGCCGTCAGGACGGCGCGACCACCAGCCGGGCCGCCGCCTCGGCGCCGCGCAGGTGGCGCAGCCGGGCCGGATCGCGCGCGCCGTCGGCCACCTGCTCCACCGCGGCGCGCTCCAGCGCCCCCAGGGCGGGGCGGACCGCCTCGGCGGCCTCGGCCACCTCGGGGAAGAAGTGGGCGGTGAGCAGGCAGGCGCCGTAGAGGGCGCGGCCCAGGCCGGCCCGGCTCGGCGCGCTCCTTCACCAAGGCGGCGTCGAGCGGCAGCCGCAGCAGCTCGCGCACGTCGAGGTAGCGGATGAGCGGCGCCCAGAGCGCGGCCTGGGCGAGGTCGCCGGTGGCGCAGAGCAGGGCGTCCTCCGGGGCGGGGCGGCCGGCCCTCGGCCCGAAGGCCCGGGCCGGCGTGGCCCGGGCGAAGAGCGGCTCGTCCTCGGCGGCGCCGGGCCAGAGCCCCTCCTGCAGCGCCAGCTCGAGCGGCCCGTCGGAGAAGACCGCGGTGCGCCCCCCGTCGCCGGTGCTGGTCAGCTTCATGCCGCCCTTCTCCAGGCCGTCGGCGAAGCGCCGGCCGTCGGCGCCGCGCACCGCCAGCCGCAGGTCGGAGACCGGGCGCCAGGCCATGTGCGGGTAGAGCCAGTCGACGTAGGCGGCGCCGTCGAGCAGCACCACCGGCACGTCGGGGACGTCCTTCAGGGCGTTGCGCAGCGTGACCAGGCGCAGGACGTTGTCGTTGACGGTGCCGGTGTACTGGCTGAGCAGCACCTCGCGGAAGCGGTCGGGCAGGCCGGCGCCCAGCCGGGTCTGCTCGCAGTGCCAGGAGGCGAGCGGGGCGAGGCCGTGGGCCACCAGCACCGGCTCCAGGGCCTCGAGGTCGCACTCGGGGAGCGCGGCGACGGGCGAGAAGCTGGTGAGGGCGCGGAGGGCGGGGAGGAGCGGGCTCACGGCGTCGGTGCCTTGGCCGGGTCCGGCCCGGCCGGCCCGGGCCGAGGGCGGGGCCAGCGGCTCCAGCACGGCGATGAGCGAGAGGGCCTGGAAGGGGAGCGCCCGGTCCACGAGCCGGAAGAGCGGCGTGAGCAGGTTGAGCATCATGATCTGGAAGAGCCCGAAGGTGCGCCGCTTGAGCAGCCGGCCGTTGAGCCACCAGGCGGGGCGCCCGATCCGGTTGAAGTGGACCATCTCGCGCACGGCGAAGCCGGCCTGGGCGGCCAGCGCGGTGAGCGTGGCCACGGTGTAGCGGCGGCGGTGGCCCAGCACCTCGTCGAGCGTGCCGAAGACCGCCGGATCCTGCGGCACCAGCACGATGGCGCGGCCGGCCGGGGCCAGCACGTCGCGGATGTTGCGCAGCGCGCCCACGTCGTCGTCGACGTGCTCGACCACGTTGAGGCAGACCACGGTGTCGAACCCGCCCTCGGGGCGCGGGAAGGTCTCGCCGCGGGTGACGTCGGTGAGCGTGACGTCGAGGTAGGGGCGGTCGGAGGTGAGCGCCTCCAGCGACTGGAGGTAGAGCGGGTTGATGTCGGAGGCGACGTACTGGTCGCGGGGGATGAGCCGCCGGGTCAGGTTGCCGGTGCCCGAGCCGAGCTCGAGGATGCGCTGGCCGCAGAAGGGGCGGATGGTGTCGGCCATCCAGGCGTTGAAGCGGGGGGCGCGGGCCATGCGGCCGAGGATCTGCGAGCCCCACTCGTCGTCCTGGTAGACGTGGTCCGACCACCAGAAGCGCAGGATGGCCAGCAGCGCCTTGACGCCGTCGCGCCAGCCGATCTTCTTGCCCTCCTGGTAGGTGCGCCCCGAGTAGCTGATGGGCACCTCGAAGAGGCGGGCCTCGCGCTTGGCCAGCTTGATGGTCAGCTCCGGCTCGAGCCGGAAGTCGTCGGAGACCAGCGGGATGGAGCGGAGCAGGTCGGTGCGGACGGCCTTGTAGCAGGTCTCCATGTCGGTGAGGTTCACGTTGGTCACCAGGTTGGTGAGGAACGTGAGCAGCCGGTTGCCCAGCTCGTGGCGGAAGAGCAGGGCCCGGCGCGCCTGGCCGCCGGCGAAGCGCGAGCCGAAGACGGCGTCGGCCTGCTCGTCGACGAAGACCGGCAGGAAGCGGAGCAGGTCGCGCGGGTGGTACTCGAGGTCGGCGTCGTGGATGACGGTGACGGCGCCGTCGGCGCGGCGCAGTGCGCTGCGGATGGCCGCCCCCTTGCCGCCGTTGCGCCGGTGCTGCAGGAAGAGCCAGTCGATCCTGCCGTGGCGGCCGCCGCCGCGCTCGACCACGTCGATGGGGCCGGGGGCGCGCGGGGCGTGGGGGAGGGCCGGGGCCAGGGTGATGCCGCGGGCGGCGGCGAACCCGGCCAGCACCTCGGGGGAGCGGTCGCGCGAGGAGTCGTCGACCACGATGACCTGCAGCCGCTCCAGCAGCGGGCTCTGCTCCAGCACCAGCAGCCGCTCCAGCGAGGCGGCCACCAGGTGCTGCTCGTTGTAGACGGGAACGAGGACGGTGAGGGAGATCATGCCGGGCCGTTCTTACCACGCTCACCCGTGGCGGGAGATGGCCGGGCCGGCGCCGGCCAGCTGCTCGCGCTCGGCCAGCTTCAGGTCGGACTCCATCATCAGCGCCACCAGCTCCTTGAAGGTGGTGCGCACCTTCCAGCCCAGCTCCCTCATGGCCTTGGATGGGTCGCCGAGCAGGGAGTCCACCTCGGTGGGGCGGAAGTAGCGCGGGTCGATCTCGACGTGCTCGCGGTAGTCGAGGCCGACGTGGCCGAAGGCCTGCTCGCACAGCTCGCGCACCGAGTGGGCCTCGCCGGTGGCGATGACGTAGTCGCCGGCCCGCTCCTGCTGCAGCATGAGCCACATGGCCTCGACGTAGTCCTTGGCGTAGCCCCAGTCGCGCTGGGCGTCGAGGTTGCCGAGGTAGAGCTTCTCCTGCAGCCCGAGCTTGATGCGGGCGGCGGCGCGGGTGATCTTGCGGGTGACGAAGGTCTCGCCGCGGCGCGGCGACTCGTGGTTGAAGAGGATGCCGTTGGAGGCGTGCAGCCCGTAGGCCTCGCGGTAGTTCACGCCGATCCAGTAGGCGTAGACCTTGGCGCAGCCGTAGGGGCTGCGCGGGTAGAAGGGGGTCGCTCTCGCTCTGCGGCGGCGGCGAGGCGCCGAACATCTCGGAGGAGGAGGCCTGGTAGATGCGGGTCTGGTTCATCCCCAGCTCGCGGACCGCCTCCAGCAGCCGCACCGCGCCGAGGCCGGTCACCTCGCCGGTGTACTCGGGGACGTCGAAGGAGACCTTGACGTGGCTCTGCGCCCCGAGGTTGTAGATCTCGTCGGGGTGGAGCTTCTTCAGGAGGTAGTTGAGCGAGGAGGCGTCGTTGAGGTCGCCGAAGTGGAGGAAGAGCCGGCAGCCCGGGGCGTGCGGGTCCTGGTAGATGTGGTCGATGCGCTGGGTGTTGAAGGAGGAGGAGCGGCGGATGATGCCGTGGACCTCGTAGCCCTTCTCGAGCAGCAGCTCGGCGAGGTAGCAGCCGTCCTGCCCGGTGATGCCGGTGATGAGCGCCTTCTTCACGTGATCTCTCCCCGGTGGGCCTCGAACCAGGCGACGGTCTCGGCCAGCCCCTCCTCGAAGCCGATCTCCGCCTTCCAGCCGAACTCCGCCAGCGCCTTCGAGGTGTCGAGCATGCGCCGCGGCTGGCCGTCGGGCTTGGTGGTGTCCCAGGCGATCTCGCCCTGGAAGCGGCAGAGGCGGGCGATGAGGGGCACCAGCTCGCGGATGTAGATCTCGAAGCCGGCGCCGAGGTTGACGGGCTCGCTCTTGTCGTACCGCTCGGCGGCGTCGAGCACGCCCGGCGGCGTCGCGGGCGTAGAGGAACTCGCGCGAGGCGGCCCCGGTGCCCCACACCACCACCTGCCGGTCACCGCGCTCGCGGGCCTCGACGCACTTGCGGATGAGCGCCGGGATGACGTGGGAGGACTGCAGGTCGAAGTTGTCGCGCGGGCCGTAGAGGTTGACCGGGAAGAGGACGATGGAGTTGAAGCCGTACTGGGCCCGGTAGCCCTCGCACTGCACCAGCATGGCCTTCTTGGCGATGCCGTAGGGGGCGTTGGTCTCCTCGGGGTAGCCGTTCCAGAGGTCGCTCTCCTTGAAGGGGACCGGGCAGAACTTCGGGTAGGCGCAGATGGTGCCGAGCGCCACCAGCTTCCTCAGCCCCACCTGCCGCCCCACCTCGATGAGCTGCACGCCCATCATGAGGTTGTCGTAGAAGAACTTGCCGGGGTTGTCGCGGTTGGCGCCGATGCCGCCGACGCGGGCGGCCAGGTGGAGCAGCAGCGTCGGGCGGGTGTCGCGGTAGAGCGCCTTGACCGCCCCCATGTCGACGAGGTCGTAGTCGCGGGAGCGCGGCACCATCACCTGGGTGGCGCCGCGCCGCTTCAGCTCCTCCACCACGAAGGAGCCGAGGAAGCCGGCGCCGCCGGTGACCACGACGCGCTCGGAAGGCCAGTGGACGCTCATGAGGGGCGCAGCCTATGGGGCGCAGGGTCCGGGGTCAATGCTCCTGACCCGTCGACACGGCTCGCTTACCATGGTAATGAAGCAGCATGACCATCGCCCAGTCCAAGCTGACCTCGCAGGGCCAGGTCTCCATCCCGGCGGAGGTGCGCCGGCGGCTCGGGCTCGGCCCCGGATCGGTCATCGAGTGGGACCAGGACGGCGAGCGGATCGTCGTCCGGCGGGCCGGGCGGTACTCGTCCGCCGAGGTCAGCGCCGCCCTGTTCCCGTCCGGGGCCGGGGCGCCGCGCAGCCTCAAGGAGCTGAAGGCTGGCCTCCGCGCCAACGTGAAGCGCCGCCATGCGCGCCATTGACACCGACGTCCTGGTGCGGCTCCTGGCCCGCGACGACCCCAGGCAGACCGCCGCGGCCGAGGACTTCGTGGCGCGCGGAGCCTGGGTCTCGCACCTGGTCCTGGTCGAGGCGATCTGGGTGCTCGACTCCGTCTACGGGCTCGAGCCGGCCCGGCTGGCCAGCGCGGTCGAGCTGCTGCTCGAGCACCGGGATCTCACGGTCCAGGACGCCGACGTGGTGACCCGCGCGCTGGACGCCTACCGCGGGCGGCCGGCCCTGGGGTTCTCCGACTGCCTCGTCCTCGAGGTCGCGCGCCAGGCGGGGCACCTGCCGCTCGGGACGTTCGACCGGGGGCTCTCCAGGCTGGAGGGTGCGGAGCGGCTGTGAGGCGCTGCGTCTCTACTTGAGCAGCTCCTCGGTCATCCGCCGCTGCGACTGGGCGGCCCGGGCCGCGGCCAGCTCGTCGAGGCGGGCCTGGTACTCCTGGCGCCGCTGCCCGGGGAGCGACGAGGCCCGCTCCACCGCGGCGATGGCGTCGTCGAGCCGGCCGGCCTGCTGGCAGTAGGAGGCCACCGCCAGGAGCGGCCACGGGGAGTCGGGCACCGCCGCCGCCGCCGAGCGGGCCCGGTCGATGGCCTCGCCGAGCCGCCCCTGCGCGGAGAAGGCGGCCGCCACCAGCAGCTGGCGCTGGGCCTGCTCGGCCGGCGTGCGCGCCGACATGCTCTCGGCCATCCGCTTCGCCTCGGCCGGGTGGCGCGCGGCCAGCGCCCGCTGCACCAGCGCCTCCGATGAGCGGCGGCGAGCCGGGGTTCACCGCCAGCCCCTGCTCCAGCGTGGCCCGGGCCTCGTCGTCGTACCCCTCGGCCAGCAGCACCGAGGCGGCCACCCGCCAGCCCTGCGGGTCGGTGGGGGTCTCGCGGGTGCGGCGCTGGGCGTACTCCAGCGCCTCCTCCAGCTCGCCGGCGGCCAGCAGCGCCCCGGCCAGCGGCACCAGCGCCCGGGTGTCGAGCGCGCCGTCGAGCGCGCGCCGGAAGGCCAGCGCGGCGTCGGCCGGGCGCTGGCGGGAGAGCAGCAGGTAGCCGAGCCCATCAGGCCGTCGCCGGTGTCCGGCGCCACCTGCAGCAGCTCCTCCACCGCCTGGTAGCGGTCGGCCGCCTCGGCCAGGGCGCCGGGGGAGCCGTAGAGGACGGCGAGCCGGTACTCGCGCCGGGCCAGCGCGTCCTGCCGGGCGGCGGCGAGGCAGCGGGCGGCGTACTGGTGCGGCTCGGGGGCGGTCGGGTTGAGGGCCATGGCGCGGGTGAGCCAGGGCATGGCCGCCGCGCAGCGGTCCTCCTGCACGTAGCGGGCGCCCACCGCGGCGGCCGGCAGGTAGTCGGCCCGGTGCCAGCGCTGGGCCTCGGAGGCCAGCCTGGCGGCCTCGGCGGCGGTGGGGGCGCGGGCCACGGCGGCGGCCTCCTCGTCGGTGGGGTGGGCCCGCCAGAGGAGGGCGCCGGCCAGCGCCAGGCCGCAGGCGGCCGCGGTGCCGGCCGCCAGCCACCGCCAGCGGAGCCGCACCGCCCCCTCGCCGCGGGTGAGCAGGCCGAGCGCCACCATGAAGGGGACGCCCACGCCGGCGAACTCGAGCGAGAAGTCGACCAGGTTCTGCGCCGCCACCGCGGCGGTGCCGGCCAGCAGCCCCACCTCCACCGAGGAGAGGTCGCGCCGCCGCGCCGCCGAGAGCCAGAGGATGGCCGAGCGTGCCGACGAGCAGCAGCCCCACCGGCACGCCGTGGTCCACCAGCGGCTGGAGCCACTCGTTCTCGAGGTGGGTGAAGGTCACGGCGGCCGGCTCGGTCTTGAGCGCCGGGAAGACGGTGGCGAAGGCGCCGCGGCCGATGCCGGCGAAGGGGTGCTCGCTGACGAGCGTGAGGGCCGGCCGCCACATCTCGAGCTTGCTCTCGTCGCGCGCCGTCCGCAGCGTGGAGAGCTCGCGCACCACCGGCTCGAGCGCCAGGTAGGCGACCGCGCCGAGCGCGGCGGTGAGCCCGGCCAGCGCCGCCCAGCGCCAGGGGTGGGGCGGCTCGCCCTCCGGCCGCTCGCGCCGCGCCGAGAGCAGGAGGAAGACCGCCACGCCGCCGAAGAAGGCGCCGATGCCGCCCCGCGAGAGGGAGAGGAAGAGCGGCGCCACCACCACCACGAAGCCCATCAGCCAGAGCAGCCGGGCCTGGCCCGCGCCGGCGCAGCGCCAGCCCCAGCACCGGGAAGGCGGTGAGGGCGAGGAAGCCGGCGAGGTGGTTGGGGTTGCCGAAGGGGAACCGCGGCTCGAGCAGCGGCCCCAGGCCGAGCAGCGCGGCGCCGAGGACCACGGCGGCGACGGCGAGGCCGGAGGCGCCGAAGGCCACCAGCACCAGCTCGCGCCGGCGCCGGGTCCCGGCCACCGCCCAGGCCGCGCAGAAGGCGAAGAGGCCGGCGGCGGCGGTGGCGAGGTCGCGCCCGGTGGCGGGGGGGTCGAGCGAGACGGGCAGGCCGCCGAGGAGCGGCAGGGTCTGCAGCGCGCTCCAGGCCAGCACGAGGAGGAGCGGCAGCGCGGCCAGCGGCGCCCGGTCGGTGCCCCGGGCGACGAGCAGCAGCGCCAGCGCCGCCAGCCCGGCCGCGGCCAGCTGGACCGGCAGGTGGACGCCGCCGCGGGCCAGCGGCACGGCCACCACGAGGAGGCCGAGCAGGGCGGCGCCGGCGGTGGAGGCGGCGGGGCGGGGAGGGCGGGGCACGGTGGGCTGGGCGGGAGTCTACCGGCCGGCCGGCGACCGCCGATGGCTCGCGCGGATCTGGCTCCGTAAGCGCGCCTCGCAATTGGACTTTCCCCCGCCCCATCCCCTACATTCTCAATCCTTCATGACATGGGCGCCCGCCTCCCGGGCCGCCCCGGGAAACGGATGCCCGAACAGCGGAGCAGCAAGCCCGAAGCCGGCAACCTCGTCTCGGAGGTCGCCGAGTCCATCGACCTGCACGCCTACTGGCGGACCATCGTCCGGCGCCGCTGGCTGGTCATCCCGTTCTTCCTGGCGGTGGTGCTGGTCACCGGCATCGTCACGCTGCGGCAGACGAAGATCTACGACGCCACCTGCACCATCATCATCGACCTCGCCGCGCCCAAGGTGCTCGAGAAGGAGATCGGTGCAGGAGGTGGTGGAGTCGGGGTCCGGCAGCTTCTGGTACTCGAAGGAGTTCTACGAGACGCAGTACAAGGTGCTCACCAGCCGGACCGTGGCGCAGCGGGTGGTGGACAAGCTGCAGCTCGGCGCAGAACCTCAGGTTCCTCGGGCTCGACCAGGTGCAGGACCCGGCCGAGCTGGAGAGGCGGAGGCCGAAGGCCGACCCGGCCTCCAGTCTTCCTCGGGAACCTCAAGGTGCAGCCGGTGAAGGACTCGCGCATCGTCCGGATCACCTACGAGGACCGGGACCCGCAGCTGGCGGCGCAGATCGCCAACACCCTGGCCGAGTCCTACATCGCCGAGAACCTCTCGGTGAAGACGGTCACCACGCAGAACGCCTCGGAGTGGCTGGAGGGGCAGCTGGTCGACCTGGAGAAGAAGCTGGACGCAGAGCGGCAAGGCGCTCTTCGACTTCAAGAAGGCGCACGACATCGTGGCCACCAGCTGGGACGACCGGCAGTCGATGGTCACCCAGCGGCTCAACCAGATCAACGACGCGCTCACCCGGGCGCGGGTGCGGCGGGCCGAGCTGCAGGCGCGCAACGACGCCATCCAGGCGGTGGCCAAGTCCTTCGACAAGGCCGGCGCCGACGTCGAGGCGCTGCAGCCGGTGGCCAGCTCGATGGCCATCCAGCAGATCAAGCTGCGCTACGTGGAGACGCGGGCCGAGTGCGCCGACCTGCGCAGCAAGTACGGCGACAACCACCCGCGGCTGGAGGCCTGCGAGAAGAAGCTGGAGGAGACGCGGCAGGGGCTGCGCGACGAGATCAAGACGGCGCTCAAGGCCGCCCGGCAGGAGTACCAGGAGGTGGTGAAGACCGAGCGGCAACCTCCAGAAGCTGCTGACCGAGGCCAAGACCGACGCCTTCGGCCTCAACCAGTACGAGCGCGACTACCTGGAGCTGAAGCGGACCTACGACAACAACCAGCGGCTCTACGAGCTGGTGCTGAAGCGGCTCAAGGACACCGGGCGTGTCCGGCATGCTGCAGATCTCCAACGTGCGGATCCTGGACCGGGCCCGGCCGGCCGAGCGCGCCGGTGCGGCCGAACCTCGTCCGGAACATGGCGCTGGCGCTGCTGCATCGGCCTGCTGGGGGGCATCGGCCTGGCCTTCGGGGCCGAGGCGCTCGACCAGACCATCAGCAGCCAGCAGCAGATCGAGGAGCGGCTCGGGCTCACCTTCCTGGGGATCGTCCCGTCCATCGAGAAGGCGAAGGACGGCTGGCTGCAGGACCTCGTCGTCCACGACCAGCCCAAGTCGGCGGTGGCCGAGTGCCTGCGGGCGGTGCGCACCAACCTGCTCTTCATGTCGCCGGAGAAGCCGCTCAAGACCATCATGGTCACCTCCTCGGGCCCGCAGGAGGGCAAGACCACCACCGCCACCTCGCTGGCCATCACCATGGCCGGGAGCGGCGGCAGCGTGCTGCTGGTGGACGCCGACATGCGGCGCCCGCGGGTCCACCGGATCTTCGGGACTGGAGAACCGGGCCGGGCTGTCGTCGCTGATCCTGGGCGAGGGCACGCCTGGGCGCTGCCGTGCGGCGCACCCAGGTGCCCGGGCCTCGACGTGCTGCCCTGCGGGCCGGTGCCCCCCAACCCGGCCGAGCTGCTGCACACCGCGGCCTTCCAGCGGCTGCTCGCGGAGATGGCCCTGACCTACGACCGGGTCATCATCGACTCGCCGCCGGTGGGCGTGGTGGCCGATGCGGTGGTCATCGGCACCCAGGTGGACGGCGTGCTGGTGGTGCTCAGGGCCGGGAAGACGTCACGCGACGCGGCGCGGCAGGCGGTCAGGCAGCTGCAGGACGTCAACGCGCCGATCTTCGGCGCGGTGCTGAACGACCTGGACCTGCAGGACCAGAAGTACGGGCAGGTGCTGAATGACCTAAATTTGAAAAGCCAGCATACGCGCACTATGGTCTATACCACCGTTACGGATATGACGAAGATAGCGGTTCCTCAAGCGCAGCGAAATACCAGCGGCTCCGTGGATAGGAGACAGTTGAGCCCCATGCAGAGGGAAGCGAGAGACGCCGGTCGACGCGGGTAACCGCCCAAGCCGCGTTCATTCCCAACGCTAACAGCGCCAGACCTAGCCGCCTGAGTGGCAATGCGGCGATTCACTCCCCCAGCCTACGACATAAGACACACAAAGCAATCAAGCGTTCAGGAACCAACGCACCTAGGGCAAGGACCATCAATACGTGGCAGATGCCGAGTTGCAGAACCATGGTATGGTGTCGCCAAGAAGGCGACAGCTACCTCCAGCGCCAGCTTCCATTGTACTGGTGGTCCTCTGCGTATTGCTGGGTTGGGCGCTCCTGAATGCCGCCGATCTTGACGGGGAAATGCTGGCATTAGTGGCGTCTATTGGCACAGCCTCGATTGCATGGACAGTACTTCGATGGCTCTGGCGTTGCGACTTGTGGGCCGGGTCGCTAATACGACCAGTGGAAGCCATACTCGCCACCAAGGTGGTGATCGGAGTCCTTCACTTCTACTTGGTCTTTGCCCCAGCAGCAGGAATTCGTAGTGCGTCGGGTCTTCAGAACGCAGACCTAGCCGGGGACCTTCCTCCGATCGACCTAGCGGCACGCATATTCATGTCCTGAAAGGGCAACGAGTGGTCTTGCCTATGCAGTCGGCGGCGAGTACTACCGCGGCATCAACAATCCAGGCGTGGGGGTAGCCTATGGCCTCCTGTATGATGCCTTTGGACCGTATGCGACGAGCAATACCTTGGAATGCCTTCGCTATGGGTTTGTCGGCCGTCTTGGCGGCGCTCGGCCGCCTCCTGAGTGTGCCAGACAGGGACATCAAGTTGTCCGCACTGTTGACAATCCTGTTGCCTGACTTTTGTCGCGCCACCACTGTATCGCGACCAATTTCTCGTCCTGCTGTTATCACTAACGGCCTATACCGCCTTTGATGTGCTGCACGCCTGGAGATTGGTGGATATCTTGGGACTGACCTCTACAGTACTCCTTGGCTCGCTGAGGGGCCCACTGGCGGCCTTGCCGCCGATGGCGCTCGCCGTCGGGGCACTGTCGCCAATCCTTCAGCGGCGACAATCAAAGGTCTTGATTTGTGCGCCCTAGCCGCGACAGCGATAGCGGTCGGACTCGCTGTGCCGTCCGAATGGATTGCAGAAGTGAGCTCTCGGATTGCGGATAACAGTTCAAGAAGTCTGATTTCAGTTCGGGTAGAGGGGTTGCTGGGGTCCGGCTTGATGCAGATAGAGCGCTGCTGCTCTTGCTTACTCCGATGCCTTGGACTCAAGAGGCGCCAGCATGGCTGATGACGCACCAAGTATTCGACTATGCGGAAACCATGGTCTCACTGACGGTCATCTATGCCATAGCCGCGAACCCTCTCCTTCTCATTCGCGATAAGGTCCGTGCACCTGTGTCAGTTCTGGCGTTGATGACCTTCTTTCTGCCGCTCTTCGCGGAGGAGCAACATCAGCGCGATCCACAGATTGCCTTGCCATTGATGATATTTGGAGGCGCTAGCCTGGTGCGCGCCTACTGGAAAGAAGCATCGGTTGCAGCCACCGGCACCCGCTCTCGCGCACGCTGTTCTGTGGTTTTGGGCGTAGCAAGTGCCTTGCTGGGACCGAATCGGGGGGTGCAAACCGTGACACCTGCTTGGCCTCCTAAAGCCCAAGCACTCAGCCGAGACCCCCAATTCACGTGCCTCGCTGAATGCTGGCAGGCCTCTGGCCCACCACATGTGGACGCAAAGTCTCAAAGGTTCGAAGAGACTGAAGGCGCCTTCGCCAGAAGAGACTTTGAAGAGTCAGGCAGCAAGATTCGCGGGACTACGCGTGAAGGCATAGGCTCCGGAGCACTCGCTGTGCCAACGATCCAGGAGACACCGGTCTTCTTTGCCTGCCTAAAGACCATGCGCTTGATCAAGCAGGTGCCGTCGGGGCTGAGAAGACAGTGAAGCGTGCCGGGGATCGGGTAGACAGCGTGGTGAAAGGCGATACGGGAGAAGGAGGCGAAGTCGTGCCGACGTGCTCAAGAGCATTCCGCCGGATGTGAAGAGACTCTACGAAAGGTGAGCAGCGTATGAGCAGGGAGAGAAAGGTGGTCGCACGTATACGAGGAGGTTTGGGCAATCAGCTCTTCTGTTATGCCGCGGCAAGGCGCTTGGCGCTGGCTAACGACGCGGAGTTAGTGATCGACGACGTTACCGGGTTTGTACGCGACAGCCAGTATCGTAGGCAATATGCTCTGGACAAATTCCCCTTGCGGGTCCGGAAGGCGTCCCCAGCTGAACGTCTTGAACCACTCGAAAGAGTGCGGCGTGCCGCAATGAAGCTGCTGTCACGCGGGCTTCCGTTTCACAAGCGACCATATATAGAGCAGGAATCTCTCGACTTTGACCCGAGACTCCTGACCCTCAAGATTCAAGGCGTTGTCTATCTTGACGGCCTGTGGCAAAGCGAAAGCTACTTCAAGGACATAGAAGACACCATTCGCCAGACGATCTCCGCTCAGGCCCCCCCCCCGACTCAGAGAACAAATGGTTGGCCGAGTTGATTCGTAGCAATGTGTCCGTCGCGCTTCACGTGAGATGGTTTGAATACGCCCGGTACAGCGGGCGAAAATAACCTATCCGTCGAGTATTACCTGATGAGCCATGAAAACCATTGAGGCCAAGGCTTCACCGTCTCGGTTTGTGTTGTTCTCGGACAATACTGAAGCTGCTCAAGCGATGCTTGGCATTCCGTCTAGGAGATTGGTGGTGCCCTCGAAGCATAACAGGGACGCAACCGCGTATGCCGATATGTGGCTGATGGCCCAGTGTCGACATTTCATCACTGCCAACAGCACATTTAGCTGGTGGGGAGCCTGGCTTTGGGTAATTCCCGAGAAGGTCATTGTTTGCCCCGGGATATTTTCCTGACGTCCCGGACGTTGACCGCATGGAACTTCCCTGACAGATCCCTGCCCATTGGATCAAGGTGTAGTCGACGGGCAATCGATGAAAGAGGTCAGCGGGACCGCGATGAAAAGCATGGGCTTTTGGGTTCGTACCCACGGACGGACGTACCTGTGGGTAGGGCGCCAGCACCTCGAGCCGAACGCACTCAGCGCCTTCTTCGAGAGGGATTCTGGGTAATCGCAGGTCAGACCTCGGCCGGAATCCGGCTCGTTGATTGGCGTCAGGCTGCTCACGGGTTCCTCGAACCTGGTGCCTACGGAGAACTTGCGCTGGGCATGACCCTCACAACACTGATCGGACAAGTTGCCTTTGGACCCCTAAGTAACAGGGCGCTACGAGGCTCTACGCGCCTGCGCAAAACAAAGGCGAACTCGCTGGACTCTTCGCGGCGGTCCACTGGCTGGTTGTCGTGATGTCTCTGCTTGTGGTTGGAGCCGCAGTGCTGGCGGGGATCTTCCTCTACTTCGCGGACATGTCGCAATGGGTCGCCATTGCCTCTGCAGGCCTGATGTTCTCGGTTCTGAGTGGGTGGAACTCCGTGCTGAACGGGATCCAGAATGCTGCCCGACAGCGAGTCGTCGTGGCGTTCCACCAAGGAGTTGAGCCGTGGGCGAGGTTCCTGCTAGCGGCCATGATGATCCAGGGTCTTGGTAGAAACAGCTTTGCTGCAATGTCCGGGTATTGTGTGGCGACGGCGGGGCTTGTTTATCTCATCAGCCAGAAACTGGGGTTGGGAGCGAATCCGGGCTTGGGTACCCACGTCGGATGGTGAAGCCGCATCTGGAGCTATTCGTGGCCGTTTGCCGCGTGGGTAGTTTTTACATGGGCGCAACTAGCTCTGACAGGTGGGCGCTAGGCCTGTTCGGATCAGTAGAGGACGTGGGCCTATATGCAGCCCTATTTCAGATAGGATACTATCCAATGTCAGCAGCCACTGGGATGGCGGCACAGTTGCTTTCGCCCATCTTCTTTCAGCGGGCAGGAGACGGAACAGATAGCGGGCGAATGGCGGAAATAGAGCGCTTGGCGTGGCGGCTCACCGTCATGTCCTTGGCGCTTACTGGGTTCGCATGCCGATCGGCCCTGATGTTTCACCAACTTGTGTTTTAACTCCTTGTTTCCAGCAACTACGCCAAGGTGTCGTACTTGCTCCCCTGGGATGCTCTTGGCCGGCGGTCTCTTCGCGGCCGCTCAGGCTTTAACGCTTAACCTCATGAGCCGCGGACGCACAGACCTCTTGCTCCGTGCCAGGAGATAGCTACGGCGTTACTCGGGACGGGGTGCAATATGTTCGGAGCCTACTACTTGGGGGTTGAGGGAATTGTTGCCTCGGCGGTGACGTTCTCGGCGACCTATTTCTTGTGGGTGGCTGTCATTACCAGACAAGAAGGTCAAACGGGTCCTCGGACAACCCCGACACCGGCGCAGTAATGGAAGAGCAATAGCAAAGATGGCGGCGCCGATATGAAGCCCGAAGTCAGCGGTGATAATGCCCGTTTATAATGGGGCGCAGTTCTTGGAGGAGGCTGTGACCAGCATTTTGGTCCAGACCTTCAGGGACTTCGAGTTCATCGTGGTCGACGACGGGTCAACTGACCAGACGCCGGAAGTGCTGGGGCGCCTGGCGTCGCGAGACAAAAGACTCCGAGTAATAGTCCAGCCAAACGCCGGAATCGTCATGGCCCTTAATCGCGCCATTGATGAAGCTTCCGGAACCTGGATAGCGCGGATGGATTCCGATGATGTATCGCTACCCGACCGGCTTAAGCGACAATATGGCGAAGCAATAGCAGACCCAGATGTTGCCGTCTTGGGAGGGGACTGCATCCTGATTGACGAAGGGGGCCGCCGCTTCGGAATGAAGAGGTTTCCGTCGAAAAGAGGCGGTGTGTTGCGAAGCTTGGAAGGCGGGGGAGTGGGGATTGCACACCCTACGGCGTTCATCAGAAAGAAGTATCTCGACGCAGCGGGTGGCTACCGAGAGCGCTTCAGGCATGCTGAGGACACCGACCTCTGGCTGCGCCTAGCAGAAATGGGCGACATTCGATCAATCGGTGCCGTGGTGCTACTTCTCAGGAAGCACGACTCAAACGTGTCCCTGCTCTCGGGCGGTGCATCTCAGCGACGGAGCAGTCACGCTGCACGGGGTGTGCCATTTCCGACGGGCGATGGGCCTACCAGATCCTTCACCCAGCGGGTACTGAGAATGGCTCAAGTTCGTAACTGGCTCGAAGGCCGCCTGGTTCGAATAGAAGAGCAGGACATCTGGCTTAGTCGAGCACGGTTAGTAGCCTCCGGTGGTGCTCGACACAGAGCTACGGAACTCCTAAACCCAGTAGCGGTTACGGCACTCTGCCGCTACGTGCGACTCAAGTTGCGTATTGATGAGAACCGGACAAGCGGCTCGCTGCTGAGGTTGACGCCAACACTTCGCCGGGGTCAATGAACGTGCGGCCGACCTGCCAGCCGACGCAGGAGGAGTCACTCGAAGTCGTAAATAGTGCACTTTGCGGGGAGTCCCCGAAGGCTTCGGACCACTGGAATCGGTAGGCATAAGCATCACCTGGGGTCTCCTCACCGCTCAGTGGGCAGGCAGCGAAACGCTTCGACCCGACTGCCCAAAGTCAGACCAGTCGTTCGCCTGACCCAACGACTGGCGCTGGCACCCTTCCGGGCAGACGCTGAAGACGCTCGGGCAACGAGGCCGGCCGTGCGCATCCTGATCGTCACGGAGCACTTCTGGCCCGAGGAATTCCGGATAAACGATGTTGCCTTCGGATTGGTCCAGCGTGGCTACTGGGTCGAGGTTCTCACGGCGATCGGCAAACTACCCTGTGGGCCAGTACTTCGCCGGGTACCGACCCTGGGGTCCGTTCGCCAGGGTTACCGCGGCGTCGTGATTCGCCGAGTCCCAGCCTACCCCAGGGGTGCCGGAAAGCCGTGGCAAGTCTACTCAACTACGCATCATTCGCCTTCATGGCGGCGTGGCAGACTTCTCCTAACGAGAAGCCGCTGGGACGCGGTCCTAGTCTTCCAGCCGACGCCGGTAACCACAATTCTTCCTGCGCTCGTGGTTCGCTCCAGAGGCTTGTACCCGTCGTGACGTGGGTTCGGACCTGTGGCCCGAGACCCTGGAGTCAACCGGAGTGATCAGGTCTCCCGCGCTCCTTCGGGTTGGTCGGGGGCTTTCTCTCCGGTGGCTATATCGACGTTGCGATCGCCTCCTTGGACAGAGCCCGGCCTACGCATCGCGCTTCCTGGGCATGGGAATCCCCAGAAATCGATGCGGACTACAGCCAGAACTGGGCCGCGGAGAATCTGGAGCAGCCTCCAGCGCCGGGAGGGCGCGGTACCCCCACCCTGGGGCGACGCCTTCACCGTGATGTTCGCCGGCAATCTCGGACGCGTGCAGGCGCTCGACACAGTTCTCGACGCAGTGGAGATGGCCCACCGAAGCGTACCGTGTGTCTGGGTCTTCATCGGCGACGGGACCCTGCAGACCGTGGTTGAAGGAAGAGGTGGAGCGTCGCGGGATGGAACACTACGTTCAACTGGTCGGTCCGCGCCCTGCGGAGGAGATGCCGGCGTGGTTCTCGCGGGCTTCGGTCATGCTCGTCAGCCTCAAGCGAGACCCTGCCTTTGCCATGACGATCCCGAGCAAGCTGCAGACCTATCTCGCGGCAGGCAAGCCGGTCGTCGGCTCGCTTGACGGGGAGGGAGCCCGCATCATGAGGAATCCGGGGGCCGGGCCTGGCTGCCCCCGCCGGAGATGCGCATGGCCTGGCAGAGAGCCGTGCATCCGGATGGCCGAGCTCGCATCGGATGAACGGAAAGCGATGGGCGAGCGAGGGCGTGCGTACTATCGTGCCCAATTTCGCGCGTGATCACTGCCTCGACCTGTTCGAGCGAGGAACTCGAGGACGCCGTGAAGGGAAGGCAATGATGGAGTCCTCATCTTCGGCGGCGACGGCATGCTGGGTCACCAGCTCGTCCGATCCTGGAGTGACCGCCACGAGGTCTGGGCCACCCTCCGCCTGGACCGATCGGCGCTACGCCTCGGGAGGCAGGTTCCATCCGACCCGCACGCTGTTCGGGGTCGACTGCCGGCGTAACTCGGACCTGGTCGCCGCTGTGGGCCAGGTTCTCCCGGATGTCGTCGTCAACGCGGTCGGGATCGTGAAGCAGCGGCCGTCCTCCAGGGAGAGCATTCCCAGCATCGAGTTGAATGCCCTGCTTCCGCATCGCCTGGCCGAGATCTGCCGCGCGGCTCGCGCACGCCTGGTCCACGTCAGCACCGACTGCGTGTTCTCGGGCAGGAAGGGCAACTACCGGGAGACGGACGAACCCCATCCGGTCGATCTCTACGGCCGGACCAGTACCTGGGCGAGCTTCACGATTCGCACTGCCTGACGCTTGCGCACCTCGATCATCGGACTGGAGCTGGGCCGCGTGTCGGGGCTCGTGGAATGGTTCCTGGCCCAGCGCGGCGAGATCAAGGGGTTCCGCAGGGCCATCTACTCGGGCCTCACCACCGCGGAGCTGGCGCGGGCGCTGGAGCACCTCCTCCTTCACGACCAAGGTCTCTCCGGGCTCTGGCACCTGTCGTCGCGGCCGACGAGCAAGTTCGACCTCCTCCGGTCCCTGGCGGCGAGTCTCGGCCGAGGTGATATCGTCATCCGGCCGGACGACGACTTTGTTTGCGACAGAAGCCTGAACAGCGACGCAATCCAGGCGCGGACGACCTACCGGGTGCCGAGCTGGAGCCAGATGCTCGAGGAGCTTGCAGCGCAGGTTCGAGACAGGACGGTGGCGTGATTTTCGACGGCAAGAATGTGCTGATCACGGGCGGCACGGGTCACTCGGGAAGACCCTGGTGAGGCGCATTCTCGCCGGCGAGGCCGGGGTGCCCAGCCACCTGGAGATCCTCTCCCGGGACGAAGCCAAGCAGCACGCGATGCGCATCGCCTACCTGGAGGGCGGATCACCACCGACGAGGTCATCTACTCCAACTTCAAGCGAACCCTGTCGTTCCGGATCGGGGATGTCAGGAGCTACTCGGACGTCTGTGCCGCCGTGCGAGGCAAGGACATCGTGATCAACGCGGCCGCACTGAAACAGGTGCCGACCTGTGAGTACTTTCCCGAGCAGGCCCTCCTGACCAACTGTGGGGCGCGGCGAACATCGTGAGGGCCATGCGGGAGCACGCATTCCCGGTCCAGACCGTCGTCGGCATCAGCACCGACAAGGCCTGCAAGCCGGTCAACGTGATGGGCATGACCAAGGCGCTGCAGGAGCGGATTTTCACGTCGGCCAACGTCTACCTTCGCGGGACGAGGTTGATTGCGTGCGCTACGGAAACGTGCTGGCCTCGCGGGGTTCCGTGATCCCCCTGTTCCACGAACAGATCGCCCATGGCGGCCCGGTGACGCTGACCGTCCCCGAGATGACCCGATTTCTCCTCAGCCTGGACCAGGCGGTGGACACGGTATTCGCCGCCATTCGCGAGGCACGCCCGGGCGAGACCTACGTCCCGGATGCCCGGCGGCCACGGTCGAGAACATTGCCAGGGCATTGATCGGCAAGCGGCGCATCAGACGATCGTGATCACGGCATCCGGCCTGGCGAAAAGATGCACGAGATCATGGTTTCGGAAGAGGAGTGCCATCGCACGGTTCGCCGGGGGGCCTATTTCGCCATCCGCCCATGCTGCCGGAGTTGATCTAGGAGGAAGAACGGGCGCAGAGCCGGTGGCCCTGGCCAAGGAATTCAGCTCGGCCGACACCGTCCTCGGCCTGGCGGGGACCGTCCGGCTGCTCGAGCAGGCAGCGGCTGATGGTGACCGGCCAGCCAGGAGGGCACGAGTTACTGCGCCTGAAGCCATGGCCACGACGACCGAGCGGACGAAGCGCATGAAGGTCATGACGGTGGTCGGGACCGTCCGGAGATCGTAAAGCTCAGCCGGGTGATCGCCGCTACTCGACCAGCACACCGACCACGTGCTGGTCCACACCGGGCAGAACTTTGAATCATGAACTAATGAGGTGTTCTTTAAGGAACTGGAACCGGGAAGCCCGATCACTTCCTGAAGCGCGCGAAAGGGTGGCCGAAACGATCGGGCAGGTGATCGTCGCGCGCCGACGACGTGATGGCAAGCGTAAATCCCGACGCGTTGCTGATTCTACGGTGACACCAACAGCGCTCTATCCGTGGATCTGGGCCAAACGCCGTAAGATTCCGATCTTCCACATGGAGGCCGGCAATCGTTGTTTCGACCAGCGCGTGCCTGAAAAGACAGATAATCAAGATCGTCGACCACACCAAGTGACATTAATATGCCTCTTTACGGAGCACTGCGCGACGATATCTGTTGAGGGAAGGGTTATGACCAGAGACTTTGTAATCAAGACCGGCTCGTCCAATGCGTGAGGTGCTTCGAGTACTACAGGTACCGGCATTTTCGATCGCTTCAGCGGGTACTATCGCAACTGAAACTATCCCACCCTGCGAGTTACTTTCTGTTGCCAGCAGTCATCGCAAGAAGAATGTGGATAGCCCCGAAAACCTGAGGGTCGCTGCTCGATACCCTCCATATGCACTCGCACAACACTTACAAAACAGCCGATCACTTTTTGACTCATCCGCGGACCCGCAAAACGACTCTCAGAAAGCGTCTGCACCCGGGCAAGACCTCGGATGGAATTCACTCGTTTCGGTTTTATAAAGCCTTTGGGTTTTCTTCGATTACATTCACCTGCAGCAGCACGCTGCAATGCGTTCTCTCGGACAGCGGCACGCTGTACAGAGGAATCGGCGTATACTGAACTTCCCCGCCGTGACTCTCCGGCAGGCACACGAGCGACCTGAAGGCATGGACGAAGGCACGCTGGTGATGTGTGGGTTGCAGGCGTTTCGAGCAGGTGTTGCAGGCTCGTTGCTGTCGTCAGGCCGCCATTTTTACAATCGCGTCTTCGAGGTGCCGGTGGACTATGATAACTCGAAATGTCTCGAAAAGAAGGTTGCGCGCATGTCATCCTAAGCTATGTGGACTACGTGAACCGTACAGTCTGGCGGCGCGCATAGGTGTCATGCGGATCCTGGCCCTCATCGACGGCTACCTCCCTGGCTACAAGCACGGGGGACCCGTGCAGTCGCTCGCCAACATGGTCGCGAGGATGGGTGACTATTATCAGTTCTGCATCTACGGAACCGTGACCTAATCGAGGGGAGTCTGCCCCGTACCCGGGCATTCGATTAAGACGCATGGAACCGTGTGGGTGGCGCCCAGGTCTTCTACGGAAGACCAGGTCAGTCCAGCTTGCTTCACCTTTGGCGACTGATCCGGGAGGTTCAGCCAGACGTCTTGTACGCGAACAGCTTCTTCGCCAGGAACACGATAAGGTCCCTGGTACTGAATCGCCTGGGTCTCCTTCGCATCCCCATGGTGATCGCGCCGCGCGGAGAGGCTGCAACCTCTGCTTTACTGATCAAGCGCCGTCGCAAGCAGGTCTTCCTTTGGCTCGGGGGAGTACTCCGCCTCTTCAGTGGCGTCATATGGCAGGCATCCACTGACATGGAGGCCGACGACATTCGTGCCTCTTTCGACAACGGGCGAGGTGTGGTGGTAGCCCAGAACGTCTTGGTGGCACCCGACCTGGTTGGTGGTCCCACCATCGGTGTCGACGCTCTGGAGCGGAAGAAGGAGTCCGGAGAAGTGCGGCTGGTCTTCATTTCACGAATCACTCGAATGAAGAACCTGGCGAAGGCCCTGCTCACGCGTGGTGGGCGGCCTCCGCGGGCGAGTCGTCTTTGACATCTACGGACCGATTCATGAGCCGGAGTACTGGGCGGAATGCCAGGCGATAGCCACCCAGCGCAATCAAGGCGTCCAGATCCAGTACCAGGGTCCGCTGGCTTCTACGGAAGTCGGGCCCACCTTCGCCAGGTACCACTTCTCCGTGCTACCTACCCTGGGAGAGAGCTTCGGCCATGCGAATTTTTAGTTTCTGAGGAGCAGGCGCGAGTGGTCCTGAGGCGCCGCGACCTGGGGCCTCTTTGAGGGTGGGAGGCGCAGGCCCTTCTCTCTCGCTCGACGACGAGGATGGTGGGCGAAAGCACTTCAATCCTGCGTTGACATGTCAGCCGAAGCCTATGTTCGTTACTCGCATGCAGCCTCAGAGCTGGCCAGTCGCACGGCGGAGCAGTCATTGGCATTACGCCAGAATGCCGCCCTGTTCGAGACGGCTGTAGCCCTGGCCGTTTGAGCCTCGGGCAGGTCCAGGAAGGCCCCTCCAGTGACAGGTGGCAACTGCGGGCGACGCCAGTCGGTACCGGTCCTGTCAGAGGTGGCCCGTCCAACTCCAAGGTGAAGGCGCGCAGCCGCCTCCTCACCACATCGGTCCCGCTCGGCGATTGGGCCCGGCAGGCCTTCGACGGGACCTACGATTGCCCACACCGGACCAGGGCCCTGGGTGCGCTTCTCTCCGACCTCGCCGGGCGCTGATTCCGCCACCATTTCATGGACGTGTCCGTGGCGTCGCGTATGCTGTGGGTCCGCGTAAACGAGGAGAGAGAAGCAATTGCGAACCGCCGCCGTCGCCTTCGTCTCAGCCACGCTCGTGGGCGCCACCCTGACGCCCGTGGTGCGCGACGCGGCGCTGCGCTCCGGCCTCCTCGACCACGGCCTCAGCTCACGCAAGGTCCACGGCAAGGCCATCCCTCGCCTCGGCGGCGTCGCCATCGTCGTCGCCTTCTTCGCGCCGCTGGCCGCCCTCTTCTTCGTCAACAGCGAGCACCGGCGAGCAGTTCTGGGCGCACCCGCGGCGGCCGGCGCCCTCTTCGTCGGCGGCCTCGCCATCGCAGCCCTGGGCATCCTCGACGACCTCAAAGGCAGCGGCGCCAGGACAAGCTCGCCGTCCAGTTCGCCGTCGCCGCCGGCATGTACGCGCCCGGCTACCGCATCGACCAGATCGCGAGCCGTTCGGGCCGCCCCTCCAGCTCGGCCTGCTCGCCCTCCCCTTCACCATGCTCTGGATCGTCGGGGTCATCAACGCCATGAACCTCATCGACGGGCTCGACGGCCTCGCCGGCGGCGTGGCGCTCTTCGCCGTGGCCACCACCTTCGCGCTGGCGGCCGTCCAGCGGCGACCCGCTCATGATCCTCTTCACCGCCGCCCTGGCCGGCGCCATCCTCGGGTTCCTCTTCTACAACTTCAACCCGGCCACCATCTTCATGGGCGACACCGGGACGATGTTCCTCGGCTTCGTCCTCGCCGCCACCTCCATCCACGCCAGCCAGAAGTCCACCACCGTGGTCGCCCTCCTCGTCCCCATCGTGGCGCTCGGCCTCCCGATCGTCGACACGCCCCTGGCCATGGCGCGCCGGGCATTGCGCGGCACGCCCCCTTCTCCGCCGACGCGGCCACATCCACCACCGGCTGCTGGACCCGGCCTCTCCCACCGGCAGGCCGTGCTCGTCATCTACCTGGGCGCGGCGCTCTTCGGGGGCGCGGCGCTGCTGCTCAGCTTCTCGCGGGGCTCGGCTCCGCGGCGCTGGTCCTTACGGGGGTCGCCGCCCTGGCCTTCGTGGCGCTCCAGGCCCTCGGCTTCGTGGACCTCGCCAAGGCGCAGGAGGCCCTGGTGGACCGGCGCCGGAACCTCGACCTGCGGGCCGCCGTCGACCGGGCTGGTGAGCGGCTGCGCGCCACCTCGGTGCCGCAGGGTGTCTGGGAGATCGTCCGTGACGCGGCGCCTGTCTTCGGTGCGGTCGGCGTCGGCCTCACGCTGGGCCGGCTGGCGGGGCGCTCGGACGAGGGCACCTGGAGCCACGGTCTCGATGACCTGCCTCCCGACGCGCTGCGGGCCCGCTACGGCCTCATCGCCGAGCGGCCCGGGGACAATCACCTCGACCTGGCCTGGACCGACGGCCGCGACGCCGTCCACCGCGACGTGGAGATCGCCGTCGAGCTGCTCTGCGAGCACGTGTCCGAGGCCCTCGACCGCATCGAGCGCGACCTGGACCAGGCACCGGCGGCCAGCGTGATCACCCTGAGGCCATCCCCGCCATCGGTGCCGCCAACCGACCCGCGGACACCGGCTCCTGAGACCGGGGCGCATCCCACATCGTGGGCGGTTCGTTGCCACTTCAACTTGATGCGCCGGGCGTGCTCACGGTAAAGACTCGATCCCGCCTCGCACCGCCATGATCAATCGCATCCTGGTCCTCTGCACCGGCAACATCTGCCGGAGCCCCATGGCCGAAGCCCTGCTCAGGGCTCGCCTGGCCGAGCTGCGCCCGGCATCCCACGTCTCCTCCGCCGGCCTCGCCGCGCTGGTGGGCCAGCCGGCCGATCCCATGGCCGTCGCCCTGCTGGCCGAGCGCGGGCTCGACCTCTCCGCCCACCGGGCGCGGCAGGTCACCCCGGAGCTGGTCTCCGCCGCCGACCTCATCCTGGTCATGGAGGCCGCGCAGCAGCGCCACCTGGAGCTGCTGGCCCCCTCGGCGCGCGGGCGCGTCCACCGGCTCGGCGGCTTCGGTGACTTCGACGTCGCCGATCCGTTCCGCCAGGGCCGTCGCCAGTTCGAGCGGACGCTCTCGCAGATCGACCGCGGCCTTGCTGACTTCGAGCGCACCTTCTGGGCGGGGTCCGCAGGCCACCGCGCCTCGCAGCCGGCGAGAGGGGCCGGGGATGACCCGACCCGCCCCCACGCTGGCGCCGGTACCGCCGCCCGCTCCGCCAGCCCCTGAGCTCGAGCCGCCCGACGGGGCCCTGGACCTCGCCGAGCACCTCCACGTCATCCTCGACGCGCGCTGGCTCGTGCTGGGCGCCGTCGCCGCGGCGCTCGCCCTGGGTGGCGCCTGGGCCTGGCTCGCCACCCCCATCTACCGCTCCGACGTCCTCATCCAGGTGGAGGACAAGAAGGCCGGCATGGGCGCGCTCGGCGACATCGCCGGCGTGCTGGGCGACACGGCCACCCCGGCCGAGACCGAGATCGAGATCATCCGCTCCCGCAGCGTCGTCGGCGCCGTGGTCGATTCCCTGCACCTCGACGTGGTGGCCGAGCCAGCCCGCCTGCCGGTCCTCGGCCGCGCTCTGGCCCGCCGCCACGAGGGCGACTCGGTCGCCGCGGCGCCGGTCGGGCTCGGGCGGTACGGCTGGGGCGGCGAGACCCTGCGGGTCGACCGACTCGAGGTGCCGCCAGCCCTGCTCGGCGAGAAGCTCACGCTTGTGGCCGGCGAGGCCGGCCGCTTCGAGTCCTCGCTCCCGGCGGGACTCGCTCGGCGCCGGCATGGTCGGCGCCCCGGTCACCGGCGGCGGCGTGACCCTGCTCGTCTCGGAGCTGCGCGCCCGGCCCGGCACGCGCTTCCGCCTCGTCCGCCGCTCCCGCGAGGCGGCCATCAAGGACCTGCAGGACGAGCTGCGCGTCCCGAGAAGGGCAAGAAGACCGGCATCCTCATCGTGTCGCTCGAGGGGCCGGACCGCGACCGCCTCGCCGCCACTCTCGACGCCCTGGCCGCCGCCTACCTGCGCCAGAACATCGAGCGCAAGGCCGCCGAGGCCGGCAAGACGCTCCAGTTCCTCGAGACCCAGCTGCCGCAGGTCCACGCCAGCCTGGAGGCCGCCGAGGCCGAGCTGGAGCGCTACCAGCTCGGCAAGGGCGGCCTCGACGTCAGCCTGGCCACCCAGGCCATGGTGGCCCGCTCGGTCGAGGTGGAGAAGGCCTCCTCCGAGCTGCAGGTGGAGGCCGCCGCGCTCGGCCAGCGCTTCACCGAGAACCACCCGGCGGTGAAGACCATCCAGGACAAGCTGCGCCGGCTCGACGCCGAGCGCACCGCCATCGAGGCCCGGCTCAAGGCGCTCCCGAGGCCGAGCTGGAGAGCGCCCGCCGGCTGCGCGACGTCAAGGTCAAGAACGAGCTCTACCTGGCGCTCCTCAACCGGGCCCAGGAGCTGAAGGTGGTCAAGGAGGGGACGCTCGGCAACGTGCGCATCCTCGACCCCGCCCTCCGCGCCGACGAGCCCTTCTCGCCGCAGCCGGCGCGGATCCTCGGGCTGGCGCTGCTGCTCGGCCTCATCGGCGGCGTCGGCCTGGCCCTGGCGCGCCGCGCCCTCGACCAGGGGGTCGAGGACCCCAATCAGCTGGAGCGGGTCGTCGGCATCCCGGTCTTCGCCAGCGTCCCCTTCAGCAAGGCCGAGGCGGAGCGCGTCGGCTCGCCCGCCAGGGCCCTCCCGCTGCTGGCGGTGGCGGAGCCCCGTGACCTGGCGGTGGAGAGCCTGCGCAACCTGCGCACCGCGCTCCAGTTCTCGCTCTTCGAGTCCGGCTCCAGGGTGGTGTCGGTGAGCGGGCCGGCGCCCGGCGTCGGCAAGTCCTTCGTCATCGCCAACCTGGGCCACCTCCTGGCCGAGGCCGGCAAGCGGGTGGTGCTGGTGGACGCCGACATCCGCCGCGGCACGCTCCACCGGCTCTTCGGGCTGGACCGCGGGCTCGGCCTGGCCGACGTCATCGCCGGGGCGCCGCTCGACCAGGCGCTGCACGAGACCGCCCAGCCGGGGTTGGTGCTGGTGACCAGCGGCACGCTGCCGCCCAACCCGGCCGAGCTGCTCTCCAGCGACCGCCTCGGGCAGCTCGTCGCCGAGCTGGCGGAGCGCTTCGACCTCGTGCTCCTCGACACCCCGCCGGTGCTGGCGGTCACCGACGCCGCGCTGGTGGCGAGGCACGCCGGCGTGAACCTGCTGGTGGCCCGGTCCGGCCAGCACCGGCTCCGCGAGCTCACCGCCGCGCTCCGGTCGCTCGGGCGCAACGGCATCCGGGTCAACGGCTTCGTCCTGAACGGCGTGCGGCTCGACCGCGGCCTGGGGCGGCGCAGCGCCTATCACTACCAGTACAAGTACCAGTGAGCGCGGCCCGGGGGGCCGGGGCGTGGCCGGCTGGTGCCGGCTCAGGCCTTCACCACCCGGCACGGCGCCTGGCCGGACGGGAAGAGCGGCCCGACCAGGTTGCGCGAGTCCACCACCAGCCGCACCCGCTGGTAGAGCCCGGCCTGCTTGAACTGCTCGTGGGCGGTGGAGACCACCACCGCGTCGTAGGCGGCGAAGGCCTCGGCCGTGCACGGCACCGACTCCAGGCCGAGGTCGTACTTGCGGGTCCGGTGGGTCTTCGGGAAGAACGGGTCGCAGTAGTCCACCCGGGCCCCGAGCTCCTGCAGCAGCTCCAGGATCTCGTAGGACGGCGACTCGCGGTCGTCGTCCACGTTGGCCTTGTAGGCCAGCCCCAGCACCAGCACCCGCGAGCCCTTGAGCGCCTTGCCGTCCTCGTTGAGGGCGTGCATCGACCTTGTCGACCACGTAGCTGCGGCATCCGGGTGTTGATCTCGCCGGCCAGCTCGATGAAGCGGGTCCACTCGCCGTACTCGGCCGCCTTCCACGACAGGTAGAACGGGTCGATCGGGATGCAGTGCCCGCCCAGCCCGGGCCCCGGGTAGAAGGGCATGAAGCCGAACGGCTTGGTGCTGGCCGCCTCGATCACCTCCCAGACGTCGATGCCCATGCGGTCGAAGAGCATCTTCAGCTCGTTGACCAGCGCGATGTTGACCGAGCGGAAGATGTTCTCGAGCAGCTTGGACGCCTCGGCCACGCGCGAGGACGAGACCGGCACCACCTTGTCGAGGCCGGCGGCGTAGAGGGCCACCGCGGCCTCGGTGGACGGCGCGGTTCACCCCGCCCACCACCTTGGGGATGGGCGTGGTGCTGAAGTCCTTGCGTTGCCCGGGTCCTCGCGCTCCGGCGAGAAGGCCAGCAGGAAGTCCTCGGGGCAGTCGCAGGCCGCTCTTCTCCAGGATGGGCAGCACCTCGCCGTCGGTGGTGCCCGGGTAGGTGGTGGACTCGAGGACGACCAGCTGCCCCGGCCGCAGGCGCTTGGCGATCTCCGCCGCGGTCCGGTGGATGTAGGAGTTGTCCGGCTCGCGGTGCGGGCCGAGCGGGGTGGGGACGCAGATGATGATGGCGTCGCAGTCGCGCGAGCCGCTCGAAGTCGGTGGTGGCCTCGAACCGGCCGCTGGCCGCGGCCGGCTTCACCCGCTCCGGGCCGATGTGCTTGATGTACGACTCGCCGCGGCCGAGCGCGTCGACCTTGGCCGGGTCGACGTCGAGGCCGGTCACCGGGAAGCCGGCCTCGCAGAAGACCAGCGCCAGCGGCAGCCCCACGTAGCCCTGGCCGATGACGCCCACGCGCGCGGTGCGCTCCTTCACCTTCGTCAGCACGTTCGACACGGTCCCCCCCGGGTGGCTCGAAACGACCGGGCGAAGTCTAGGGCGCACCGGGAGGCGGTGGAAGCGAATAGTGCCGATGGTTCCCTGGTCCATGATGTCGCAAGCCCCTCGGACAGGTCACCTGCACCGCTCCCCTGAAGTTCGGCTCGTTCCGCAGGCAGTCCCGGGTCCAGCGCCAGGCCGGGCCCAGCTCCAGCGACAGGTCGGCCCTGCCCAGGAACAGCACCTGCCGGTACCCGCCCGCCACCTCGACTCTGGTCGCGGCCCCGGCCCTGTTGGGGTCGATACGGCTCCAGTGACCTCCTCGTTGCGGGCCGTCCCCGATGAAGCCGCCGATCCGACCGCTCGCCGAGATCACGTCCACCGCCAGGAGCTGGGAGTCGCCGCCCGGCCGCCGCCGCCCCCAGCAGCTGGCCGGCGTGGGTGTAGTCCACCCCCTCACCGTGCGTGTACGAGACCGGCAGCCCCGACGGCGACGTCGGCGGGCGGATGTCGTGCAGGCTGGTCGCCTCGACCTGGACCCGGACCAGCCGGCCGCCGGCGGGCGGCAGCTTCTGGAAGCCCCCCACCCAGGCCTGGGTCCGTCCCGGGTCGCGCAGCAGCGCCGCCAGGCTGGCCGCCGTGTCGTCGCGGGCCCACTCCCCGTAGAGCTCGAAGCCCGCCTCGGGCATGACCCACCTGGCCCAGGCCGAGGTCACCTGGTTGTTGTCGGGGGTGTTGCCGCCGAAGGCACTCCCCAGGAAGGAGAGGTAGTGGTTCCCCTGGAGGCTCGACCACGACTCCACCACGGATCGCGCCGCGCCCAGGTAGAGGCCGGGGACCCACCTCGGCTGGTAGGTCAGCGCCAGCGCCGAGAACCAGGGGTGGCTGGAGGTCGAGACGTAGCGTGACCGCTCGAGCTGCCCCCAGAGCGCCAGCACCTCGAGCGAGCCGATGTAGATGTCCGCCGGCCGCGAGGTGCCCACGAACAGGTGGGGGAACCCCGGGGCGTTGGTCGCTGAGCACGATGGCCTGGCGCAGGCCGGGGCCGAGCCAGAGGTTCTCGGTCGAGACGCCGCCGCCACGCCCCCGGCATCCACGCGCAGGTAGCTCGGCCCAGCGCGGCCGTGGCGAACGGGCCGGCCCCGAAGCGCTGCGGCACGTCGAGGCCGTCGCCGTACCAGGGGCTCTGGAAGGCCAGATTCCCACCCTGGCCGGTGGGCACGGTCTCGAACCAGTCGTTCTGCTGCCAGGCCACCTCGGGGGCCAGGGCGCCCGAGATCACGCCCCAGCGACCGGCCACGCCCACGCGCGCCTGCGTGGAGAAGCCGCGGCCGGCCCAGAGCAGGCCGTCGTTGCCGCCGGACGGGTACTGGCTGTTCCAGACCATCTCCAGGTGGGCTGGCAGGACCAGCCAGCCGCGCTCGGACGGCGCCGGCTCCACCAGGCGCCCCAGCCAGCCGATGGCCTTCGCCTCGGCGCAGGCCGGCTGCACCCGGAAGCCGGCCCTGCGGATGAGCTGCGAGCTGGAGGGGCCGGCGCCGGCCAGCTCGGCCACGCGGGCCAGGTCGTCGTCGGGAGCGCCCAGCCCGTCCAGGAGGAGCACGCCGTCCGCGGTGCAGGCGGGCGGTTCCCCGGCCGCCGCCGGCCTGGCCAGCAGCGCCGTCAAGGCGAGCGCGGCGACGTGGGTGCGCATGGGCGAACGGAGGGTATGCGAGGCGGGCGAGCGGCGTCCAGCCGGTGGCGCGCCATCCGGGGTCCACGCGGACCGAGCGTCAACCATTGATGGCCACCGGCCTGCGTGGTAGCCCGGGGGTCGAGATGCACTTCGGGTTCGACGCCAAGCGCGCCTTCCAGAACGCCACCGGGCTCGGCAACTACGGGCGCGACGTGCTGCGCATCCTGGCGCAGCACCGGCCTGGCCACCGCTACGTGGCCTACGGCCCCAGCTTCGTGGCCGGCCGGCTGGCGGAGGGGGTGGAGGCGCGCACGCCGGACACGACCCGGGGCCGGTTCCTGCCCAGCCTGTGGAGGTCCGCCGGGCTCACCGCCCAGCTCCGGCGCGACGGGGTCGAGCTCTACCATGGCCTCGCCAGCGAGCTGCCGGTCGGGATCGAGCGGAGCGGCGTCCGGACCGTGGTCACCGTCCACGACCTCATCTTCGAGCGCTACCCCGAGCTCTACCCGCCCATCGACCGGCGCATCTACGCCTGGAAGACCCGCAGCGCCGCCCGGCGCGCCGACCTGGTGGTGGCCGTCAGCGAGCAGACCCGGCGCGACCTGATGGAGTTCTACGGCGTCGAGGCGTCGCGCATCCGGGTCGTCTACCAGGGCTGCCGCCCGGCCTTCCAGGCCGAGCCCGCGCCGGGCGCCGACGACGCCGAGGCGCGCCGGCTCGGGTTGCCGGATCGCTTCCTGCTCTGCGTGGGGACGGTGGAGCGGCGCAAGAACCTGGGGCTGCTGGTGCAGGCGCTGGCCGGGCTGCCCGAGGTGCCGCTCCTCGTGGTGGGGCGCGAGACCCGGTACGCGGACGAGGTGCGCCGGCTGGCGCGGCGGCTCGGCGTGGAGGGGCGGCTCCGCTTCATGGAGACGGCGTCGGCCGAGTCGCTGGCGACGCTCTACCGGCGCTGCACGGTCTCGGTCTATCCGTCCCGCTTCGAGGGCTTCGGCATCCCCATCATCGAGGCGCTCTTCTGCGGCGCGCCGGTGGTGACCACGGCGGGTGGCGTCTTTCCCGAGGCGGGCGGACCGGGGTCGGCCTACGTGGCGCCGGACGACGTCGAGGGGCTGCGCCAGGTCCTCTCCGAGCTGCTGGCCGACGAGGGGCGGCGCGCCGCCATGCGCGAGGCCGGGCGGCGGCACGCGCGGCGGTTCACGGACGAGGTGATCGCGGAGGGGCTCTCGCGCGTGTACCGGGAGCTGGGCGGGCCGGGGCTGGGTGGGCCGCCGAGCTGAGGGGAACGCGCGGGGGCTTCCGGCTGCCTCTGGCGGCCCAGACCCGACCCCGGCCCAGGCCCTGGGCCCCCGGACTCCGGGCCGCAGGCCCCGGCTCCCAGCCCGGCGGTGGCGTAGCGCCCGGCCACCCCACCTGGCGGCTCCCTCGGCGGCTCCCCCGACGGTCCCGAGCGCCGCCGCCCGTCCCGCGCTAAGAAGGGGGACCGTGTCTCCCCCCGCCAGGCCCGCCGACGAAGGCCCCGCCACCAACCCGCGCGCCTCGCTGCGCCGGCTCTGGCCGCTCTTCCGCGAGGAGTGGCGGGTGCTGCTCGGCGCCACCGTCCTGCTCCTGCTCGGCTCGGCGGCGGCGCTGGTCTACCCGCAGGGCATCCGCCTCATCGTCGACGGCGCGGTCTCCGGGCGCAACGTCATCACCGTCCGCAACGCCGCCCTGTTCATGGCCGCCGTGGCGCTGGTGCAGGGCGCCGCCGTGGCCGGCCGCGCCTGGCTCTTCTCCCTGGCCGGCGAGCGCGGCGTCAAGCGCGTGCGCGAGCAGCTCTTCCGCTCGCTGGTCTCGCAGGAGATCGCCTTCTTCGACGGCCAGCGCACCGGCGACCTGCAGTCGCGGCTGGCCTCCGACACCGCCTACCTGCAGGCGCTGCTCTCCTCCCAGTTCTCCATGACGCTGCGCAACGCCGTGCAGGCGATCGGGGCGCTGGCGCTGCTCTTCTACACCTCGCCCCGGCTCACCGCCGTCATGCTCTCGGTGGTGCCGGCCGTGGCCTTCGGCGCCGTCTTCTACGGCCGCAAGATCCGCGGCCTGTCGCGCAAGTCGCAGGACGCCCTGGCCGACGCCGGCCACGTCGCCGAGGAGTCGCTCTCCGCCATCCGCACCGTCCGCGCCTTCGCCGCCGAGGACGCCGAGACCAGCCGCTACGGCGCCGCCGTCACCACCGCCTTCGGCTTCGCCCGCACCCGGGCCGGCGCCGGCGCCATCTTCATGGGGGCCACCTACTTCGGCATCTACGCCGCCATCGCCGTGGTGCTCGGCTACGGCGGCTCGCTGGTGGCCGCCGGCACGCTGACCGCCGGCGCCCTCACCGCCTTCCTGGTCTACACGCTGCTCATCGCCATGGGGCTGGGCACGCTGGCCGACCTCTGGGCCGAGGCCATGCGCGGGCTGGGGGCCGCCGAGCGGGTCTTCGAGCTGATGGACCGGACCCCCGCCATGGCCCTGCGCGGCGGCCGGCGGCTGGAGAAGGTGGCCGGCCGGCTCGCCTACGAGGACGTCCGCTTCAGCTACCCGGCCCGCCCCGACCTCGAGGTGCTCCACGGCGTCGACCTGCTGGTCGAGCCCGGCGAGGTGGTGGCCCTGGTGGGACCGTCCGGCGCCGGCAAGTCCACGCTCGGGTCGCTGCTGGTGCGGCTCTACGACCCCTCCGCCGGCCGGCTCACGCTCGACGGCGTCGACCTGCGCGAGCTCGACCCCTCCTGGCTCCGCTCGCAGGTGGGGGTGGTCTCGCAGGAGCCGGTCCTCTTCTCCACCACCATCGCCGAGAACGTCCGCTACGGCCGCCCCGGCGCCACCGACGCCGAGGTGCGCGACGCGCTGGCCAACGCCAACGCCCTGCAGTTCGTGCTCGGCTTCCCCGACGGCCTCGCCACCCGGGTCGGCGAGCGCGGCCAGCAGCTCTCCGGCGGCCAGAAGCAGCGGGTCGCCATCGCCCGCGCCATCCTCAAGGACCCGCGCCTGCTCCTGCTCGACGAGGCCACCAGCGCGCTCGACGCCGAGTCGGAGGCGCTGGTGCAGGAGGCGCTCTCCCGCCTCATGCGCGGCCGCACCTCCATCGTCATCGCCCACCGGCTCTCCACCGTGGTGGGCGCCGACCGGGTGGTGGTGATCGACGACGGCCGGGTGGTGGAGGCCGGCCGCCACGCCGCGCTGGTCTCCCGCGGCGGCGCCTACGCCAGGCTGGTGGAGCGCCAGGTGCTGCGGGGATAGGGCGGCACGCCGCTGGGCCCCGCTCGCCCCGGCTTCATCCCGCCGCGACCGCCGCCGGCCAGACCAGCCGCCGCGCCGCCGGCCGGGCCCTGAGGTAGGCCACCGCGCCGCCCAGCGCCACCGCCAGCGCGGCCGCCGCCGCGAGCCAGAGGACCCAGGCCGGCGCCGGCAGGTAGGCCGCCGCCGCGCCCGCCCCGGCCAGCGCCGCCCAGCCCGCCTTCTGCACCAGCGCCAGCCGCGTGAGCCGCCGCAGCAGCGCGCCCGTCGAGCGGGGCCAGCCGCTCCCAGAGCACCTGCTCCTGCCGCCAGTAGGTGTAGATGACCGGGATGATCTCCAGCGTCAGGAAGGCGCTGGTGAGCAGGCCGCCCACCATGGGCGCGGCGATCCGCTTCATCACGTCGGCGCCCGAGCCGGTGGCCCAGAGCAGCGGGAGCAGGCCGGCCAGCATGGTGGCCACCGTCATCAGCTTGGGCCGCACCCGCTGCACCGTCCCCTCCATGTGGGCCCAGATGATGTCGGAGAGGTCGCGGATCTTGCCGGCGGCGCGCCGCCGCTCGTAGGCGTGGTCGATGTAGACGATCATCACGATGCCGGTCTGGGCCGCCAGCCCCACCAGCGCGATGATGCCGACCCAGACCGCCGTGGAGAGGTGGTAGTCGAGCGCCCACAGCAGCCAGACGCTGCCGGTCAGCGCGAAGGGGATGGAGAGCAGGACGATCAGCACCTCGGTGAAGTTGCGGAAGTGCAGGTAGAGCAGGAGCACGATCAGCAGCAGGGTGAGCGGGACCACCAGCCGCATCCGCTCGGCCATCTCCTCCAGCTGCTCGTACTGGCCGGTCCACGTGAGCAGGTAGCCGGTGGGCATGGCGAGCCGCCCGTCGGCCTGGGCGCGGCGCACCACCTGCCTTGGCCTCCTCCACGTAGCCGCCCACGTCGCGCTGCGCGCCGTCGATGTCCACGTAGACGAAGCCCACCAGCAGGCCGCCGTCGTCGCGGATCATGGGCGGGCCGCCGGCGATGCGCACCTCGGCCACCTGGCCGAGCGGCACGAAGGCGCCGGCCGGTGGCGCCGCCGCCGGAGCCCCGGGCCGCCCCAGCCCAGGGTGGGGGCGTCGGTGGCGGTGGCGGCGTCGCCGCCCGGGCGGGCGCTGCCCCGGGCGCCGGCCGGGCCCTGGTCGCCGCCCATGCCCATGCCCTGCGCCAGCAGCAGCCGCGGCGCCAGGCCGGGCTCGAGCGCGCCGGTGGTGCCGCCCATGCCGCCTCCGGGCTTGCCGCCGCCCCCCACCGGGACCAGCAGCCGGCGCAGCCGGTCCACGTCGCTCCGCAGGTCCTGCGGGTAGCGCACGTTGATGGAGAAGCGGTTGCGGCCGTCCACGGTGATGCCGATGGGGGCGCCGCCGATGGCCGCCTCCACCACCCGGTTCAGGTCGCCCACGGTGAGCCCGTAGCGGGCCATGGCGTCGCGGTCGGGGATGATGTCAGGTAGAGGCCGCCGGTGTTGCGCTCGTAGAAGACGCTGCGCGTGCCGTGGATGGGGCGCAGCAGCCGCTCCAGCTCGACGCCGATCTTCTCGATCTCGGCGAGGCTGGTCCCCATCACCTTGACGCCCACCGGGGTGCGCACGCCGGTGGAGAGCATGTCGACCCGCCCCTTGATGGGCATGGTGTAGGCGTTGGTCCACCCCGGGAACTGCATCTTCCCGTTCAGCTCCTCGACCAGCGCCTCCCAGGTCAGCCCCTTCCGCCACTGTGCCTTCGGCTTGAGGCGCACCGTGGTCTCCACCATGGTGAGCGGGGCCGGGTCGGTGGCGGTCTCGGCGCGCCCCACCTTGCCGAAGACCGTCGCCACCTCCGGGACGCAGCGCAGCACCCGGTCCTGCAGCTGCAGCTGCCGCTTGGCCTCCTCGATGGAGATGCCCGGGAAGGTGGTCGGCATGTAGAGCAGGTCGCCCTCGTTGAGCGGGGGCATGAACTCGGAGCCCAGCTGCCCGGCCAGCGGCACCGCCGAGAGGAGCGCCAGCAGCCCGATGGCCACCGTGGACCTGGGGTTGCGCAGGGCCACGAAGACGAAGGGCCGGTAGAGCCGGATGATGAAGCGCGACACCGGGTGCTCCGCCTCCGGCCGGATCCTCCCGCGGATGAGCAGGTCGCGCAGCGCCGGGGCGAAGGTGATGGAGAGGACCGCCGCCGAGAGCATCACGAAGGTCTTGGTCCAGGCCAGCGGCGTGAAGAGCCGCCCGGCCTGGCCGGTGAGCGCGAAGACCGGCAGGAAGGCCACCGCGATGACCAGCAGCGAGAAGAAGAGGGCCGGCGTCACCTCGCGGGCCGCCTCGGCCAGCAGCGCGTGGCGGTCGGCGCCGGGCGGGGCGTGCTCCAGCTTCTTGTGGCTGGCCTCGATCATCACGATCTCGGCGTCCACGGTGGCGCCGATGGCGATGGCGATCCCGCCCAGGCTCATGATGGTGGCCGGGATGTCCAGCAGGTACATGGGGATGAAGCTGACCGCCACCGCCACCGGGATGGAGAGGATGGGCAGCAGCGCCGAGCGGACGTGGAGCAGGAAGAGGATGATCACCAGCGCCACCACCAGCGCCTCCTCCAGCAGCGCCGTGCGCAGCGTGCCGATGGCGCGGTGGATGAGCGACGGAGCGGTCGTAGGCCACCTCGAGGCGGACCCCCGGGGGCAGGCCCGGCTTCAGCTCCTCCAGCCCTGGCCTTGACCCGGTCGATCACCTCGAGGGCGTTCTCGCCCTGGCGCATCACCACGATGCCGCCCACCGCCTCGCCGTCGCCGTTCCACTCCAGCAGGCCGCGCCGGATGTCCGGGCCGAAGCGCACCTGGCCGACGTCGCGCAGCAGCACCGGCACGCCGCCGGGGCCGCTGGCCCTGAGGGCCACCTTCTCCAGGTCGCCGAGCTGCTGCACGTAGCCGCGGCCGCGCACGTAGTACTCGCGCTCCGGACATCTCCACCACCCGGCCGCCCACGTCGCCGTTGGAGTCGCGGATGCGGGCGATGACCTCCTCGAGGGTCACGCCGTAGGCGCGCAGCCGGGCCGGGTCCACCGTCACCTGGTACTGCTTCTGGTAGCCGCCCACGCTGGCCACCTCGGCCACGCCCGGCACGCTCCCGAGCGCGTAGCGCAGCGTGAAGTCCTGGAAGGTGCGCAGCTCGTCGAGGCCGTGCTGCCCGGACTCGTCCACCAGCGCGTACTGGAAGACCCAGCCCACGCCCGTGGCGTCCGGGCCGAGCCTGGGCGTCGACCCCGGGCGGGAGCCGGTCGTCCAGCGAGTCGAGGTACTCGAGCACCCGGCTGCGCGCCCAGTAGATGTCGGTCCCCTCCTCGAAGATGACGTAGACGAAGCTCATCCCGAACATCGAGTAGCCGCGCACGTCGGCCACCCGCGGCGCCGAGACCAGCCCGGAGACGATGGGGTAGGTGACCTGGTCCTCCACCAGCGTGGGGGAGCGGCCCATCCACTCGGTGAAGACGATCACCTGCGGGTCGGAGAGGTCGGGGATGGCGTCGAGCTCGGGCGTGCCGGATCGACCAGATCGAGCCGGCCAGGGCCACCGCCACGCCGAAGAGCACCAGCAGCCGGTTCCGCGCGCAGAACTCGATGATGCGGCTGACCATGGCTACTTCCCGTGGCCTTCCACCGCGGCCCGCAGCCGGCTCTCCGAGTCGAGCAGGAAGCTGGCCCGGGTCACCACCCGCTCGCCGGCCGCCAGCCCGTCGAGGATGGCCACCTTGCCGCCGCCGCGTGCGCCGGTGCGGACCGAGCGCGGCTCGAAGCGCCCGCCGCCCCGGTCGACGAAGACGTAGCGGTGGTCGCCGGTGTCCACCAGGGCGTCGGACGGGATCACCACCGCCTCGGCGGCGTCGGTCTCCAGCGTGACGTCGCCGAACATGCCCGGGCGCAGCTCCAGGCGCGGGTTGGCCAGCTCGACGCGGGCCTGCAGGGTGCGGCTGCCGGCGTTGAGGCCGGGGTAGATGAACTGGACCCGGCCGGTGAAGCGCTGCCCGGGCGCCGAGGCCGGCCTCGAAGGTGGCCTGCTGCCCGACCCGCACCCGCGCCAGGTCGCTCTCGGGGACGTCCACCAGCACCCAGACGGTGGAGAGGTCGGCCAGCTGGAACAGCTCGGTGCCGGACTGCACCGAGGCGCCCTTCACCACGCTCTTGCGGACCACGTAGCCGCGCCCCGGGGCGCGCACCGGCACCGCCCGCATCGGCTGGCCGGCGGCGGCGATGGCGTCGATGTCCTGCGGAGGCCACGCCCAGCAGCTCGAGCCGCTGCCGCGCGTCGCGCTCCAGGTCGGCGGACGGCTGCGCCGTCGGCGGCGCCGAGCCCCGCCTGCTCGGTCCACTTCATGGTCGTTGAGGAAGACGTTCTGGGCGTTGAGCAGCTCCGGGCTGTAGATGGTGGCGAGGACGTCGCCCTTCTGCACCAGCTGGCCGGTCTGGGCGACCGGGAGGTTCTCCACCCAGCCGGAGTAGCGGGCGTTGACGCTGACCAGCCCGTCCTCGCTGGCGGTGACGAAGCCGGCGGCGCGCAGGGTGGTGGCGAGCGGCTCCACGGCGGCCACCGCGGTCTTCATGCCCATCAGCTGGATGCGCTCCGGGGAGAGCTCCACCGGCACCAGCCCGGGGACGCCGGCGGCGGCCGGGGTGGCGGCCGAGGGTGCGGGGCCGAGGGTGCGGCGGCGCCGGGCGGGACCCGCGGCACCAGCTTCATCTTGCACTCCGGGCAGCGGGCCTTCCCGTCCCGGGTGACGAAGTTCGGGTGCATCGGGCAGGTGTACTCGGCGGGGCTGGCTGCGGCCGGGCGGCGGTGGCCGACGGGCTCGCGGCCGGGACGGAAGCCGGGGCCGCGGTGCGGGGCCGCGGCCGGGCGTCGCGGCCGTGCCGGCCGGCACCAGGTCCATGCCGCAGATCGGGCACTCGCCCTTGTGGTCGGTGACGATCTGCGGGTGCATGGGGCAGATGAACTTCTGGCCCTGGACCGCACCCGCCGACGATCGCGTGGACACGTGGTAGGTCCACGTCCCCACCGCGGCCGCCGCCATCAGCGCCACCAGCGCCCAGCGCACCGTGGCCATGGTCCGCGTGCCCGGCGGCGCCTGCTCCTCGCCCTCCGGCATCGCCTCGTGCCCGCCCCCGGGGGTGTGCTGGCCGCCGCTCATGGTGTCGCTCCTCGTCGCCTAGAAGGCCCGACTCTCAGCGCGGGGTCAACGTTTCGGGAGGCCGTCCCGGGCTCGCCTGCGGCGTGGCGCGCAGGCGCTCCTCGGCGGCCGTGCGCATGGCGTCCGGGAGGTGGGGGCGCCGCAGCAGCCGCTCCGAGGCCTCCCGGGCGCAGGCGGCGTCGCCCGCCGCGCCGCAGGCCCGGGCCAGGACGTCGAGGGTCGCGGCCCGCTCGCCCCGCGCGGCGAGCGAGGCCCGGGCCAGCTCCGTGGCCTCGCCGGCGCTGCCGCCCCGCTCGAGGAGGAGCCCGGCCAGCCGGGCCTGCGTGTCGGCGCGGAGCGGGGCGAGCCGGGCCGGGTACTCGGCCAGCGCGTGGCGGAGGAGCCGCTCGCCCCCGGCCGGGTCGCCGAGGCGCCAGGCCGTCTCGCCGGCCAGGGCGATGCACCATGCGAACCCCGGGGCGTAGCGGAGCGCGTTGCGCTGCTCGTGCGCCGCCTCCGGCCACCGGCCCTGGAACATGGCCGCCTGGCCGCGGGCGCACCGGTCCAGCGACTCCTGCGGCTGGAGGGGATCCGGGGGCATGGCGAGGAGCATGGTCCAGAGGCGGTCCCCGGCGGCGCCGGCGCCGAGGGCCCTCACCGCGGCGTCGAAGGCGCGGCGCGCCTCCACGTCGTCGCCCCGGTTCACCTGGACCGCCGCCAGGATCGGCCAGGCGCCGCCGTCGCCGGGGGCCAGCGCCAGGGCGCGGTCGAGGTCGCGGGCGGCGTCGTCGAAGCGGCGCGCCACGCCCAGGTGGCGGCCGCGCAGCAGGAGCGCCTCGGGCGTCTCGCCGAGCGCGATCGACCGATCGAGGAGCGCGAGCCCCTCGGGCAGCCCCCCCGCCGCGAGGCGGACCCGGGCGAGCCCGAGCGGGGGCCGCGGATCCTCCGGCGCCAGGCGGGCGGCCTCCTGGTACCTGGCCCCGGCCACGTCGAAGCGGGCGACCCGCAGCGCCTCGTCGGCCTCCCGCAGCACGGCGGCGGCGTCCGGCGCCGCCACCGCGGGGCCGGGGGCGGGCGGGACGGAGCTGCAGGCGACCAGCGCGGCCGCGAGCGCGGCGCACCACGGTCGGCGATCGGGCATCTCCCCTCCTCCAGGGCGCTGCGACGAGGCGATGATACGGGGCGGGCGTCGCCGCGCAAGGGCCGGGCCGCCGGCCCGGCCCCCCGGCATGAAGCGGGGGCGGCGCTCGAGCGAGCACCGCCCCCGGGACGCATCCGAGGCGGGGGCTAGATGCCCTGCGGCAGGACCAGCACCGGCCGCATCATCTCGTTGTCCTCGTGGTCGACGATGTGGCAGTGCCACACGTACGGGCCGGCGGTGACCGGCTCCCAGAACGGGGCCGGGACCGGCCGCTGCTCCGTGATGCAGGTGGCCGTGTTCGTCGGATCCGTGCAGGTGGTGACGGGGGTGGTCACCGTGTACGGCTGGTAGGTCACCGGGTCGACCGAGGTGAAGGTGGGCGCGGCCGGGTTGCAGAGCGTCCCCGCGGTGCAGGCGCCGGTCGAGTCGGCGTCGGCCCAGCCGCCGTCCCACCTGGCGATGACCGTGAGCACCTCGCCCGGGTAGGACCGCGCGGTGTCCTTCCAGCCGCTCTCACCGGGCTCCGGGGCGCGCGGCTTGCCCTTGAGGAACGGCGTCACGGAGGCGGCCAGGTTGAATTGCTGCGGGTTGATGGCCGGGTCGGTCGCCCCGAGCGCCGCCGTGAAGCCCTTCAGGTCGAAGGCCTGGCGGCTCACCACCTGGAACTGCACCAGGTGGAGGTGCATGGGGTGGGCGTCGACGGTGGTGTTGACGATGGTCCACACCTCGGTGGTGCCGCGCCTCGGGGTCTCGGTGACGGCGTCCTCGAAGCGCTTGCCGTCGATCTGGACGCGCAGCGGCGCCAGCGTGGTGGCGTCGAGCACCTCGTTGAGGACCATCTGGCGGGGCTTCGCGTCCGCGACCAGGGCCGGGCGGGCCACCAGCGTCGCCGGCGGCACCCACGGGGCCGGCGCCGGCGCGTTGGCGGTCGGCACCACCACGAACTGCATGATGTCGCCCATCAGCGCGAACGGCCCGTTGGCCGTCGACTTGATGCCGGCCGGGTAGGGCGCCGAGGCGCTGTTGGAGACGGTGATGATGGTGCCGGCCGGGATCCCCGAGAAGTCGACCACGGCGTCGTACCGCTCGCCGGGGCACATGGTGATGACCTTCGACTTCACCGGCGCCGGCAGGTAGCCCTGGTCGCCGCCGATGATGTTCCAGCGCGGGATGGTGAGGAGCGTGGCGCTCTTCATCGAGAGCTCGTAGCAGCGGGCGTTCGAGCCGTCGAGCAGGCGGAAGCGGTACGGGCGGGCCTCCACCTTGAGCTTCGGCCAGATGACCCCGTTCACGACGGCCATGTCGCCGAAGTACTCGGGCACCCACTGGGGGTGGACGGTGGGGTTGGGGCCCGGCTTGAGCGGATCCCAGCCGACCACGCCGGCCGGCGCCACCTGGCCGAGGCCGTTGGGGAAGTTGATGGTGCCGTCGGCGTTGAAGGCGCGGTCCTGGATGGCGACGTTGATGTCGAAGCAGGCCGACGCCACGCCCGGGTTGCCCGCGCCGGTGAGGATGCCGGCCACCGAGCAGTCGCCCTTGGGCGGAAGGCGGAGGGCCGCCTCGGTGAGCGGGTCCTCGACGATGAAGAAGCCGGCCGGCCCCGCGGCCACGTTGATGCGGGTCTTGCCGAGCGCGTGGTCGTGGTACCAGATCGGCGCCGCCGCCTGGACCATGGGGTAGTTGTAGATCATCGAGTCACCGACCGGCCGGACCAGGTTGCCGAGCTCGACGCCGTTCTTGACGCCGTTGGTCAGGAACGGGGGGTCGATGTCCTGCGTCGCGTTGAAGATGCTGCCCGCCACGCTGCCGCTGGCGAACGGAGCGTAGGCCTGGGAGGTGGTGGCGTTGCCGAACCAGAGCTCGGCGAGGCCGTCGGAGTCGGGCGGGATCTCGCCGCCGTGGAGGTGGACCACCATGGCGTTGTCCGGCTGCTGGGTGCTGCCGTACGGGCCGACCGAGCCGTCGGCTGGTCTTGTTCTCGACGCCCATCAGCGTCCGGTCGATGGCGCAGGGGACGTTCGGATTCCCGGGCTGGGGGCAGAACAGGTGCTGGTCGGGGGCGTTGTTCACCCACTTCACCTTGACCGGCCGGCCCTTGAGCGCGCGGAAGCTCATGGACGGGTAGGTGGACGCGCCGTTCAGCGCGTAGGTCTCCGGGGCGTTGGTCTGCGAGTAGCCCCAGACCGGCGTGCAGAGCGGCGCCCCGACGACGGCCGGCGGGACCGCGGGCGGCCCGGAGGCCGAGCCACTGCGTGCCCGGCCGGGCAGCCGGCCTGCGGGAAGGCCACCGGCACCGGCGTCACCGGCGACATCTGGACCTCGTAGTAGTCGAACCCGGGGAACGTGGTCCGGTCGGGCACGTAGTCGATGGGGATGGGGAGGTCGAGGACGAAGCGCTGCTGCCCGGCGGGCAGCAGCGGGTTGAGCGGCGTGAACTGCGCCCGGGCCGGCGAGGCCCAGGCCGTGGCGGCCGCGGCGATCAGCGCGGCGCCCAGCCTCGTGAAGCGGTGCACTGCGGTCATTGGTCACTCCCCCCGAATGACCCGCGGTCGTCGCCACGGCTTGAAGCGTCGTGGTGCGACCAAGAGGTCACCCGAAACACCTGTCGGTCGGACACCCACGCTGGCCCATTCCAGCGGAATTCCTCGCGACAGCCCCCTGCTGCAGACATTTTGTCGCTAGCCTTTTTCGAGGTGTAAGTGGAAGTACCGTGATGTGGGTACGAACGCCCGTGGCCTGAATTCAAGAATCAATCCTGCGATACATCAGGGTCATAGGTCATTTACGACCCACGCCAATGGGCCCGGGCGCCCGGCCTCCTCGCGAGGTCTCGTGGGGCGCAAGCGGTCGATCCGAACCGCCGTTGACTGAGGAGGGGCCGTGGATCACCATTCCGGGCTCGCACCGATCCGCGGGAGGGGGGAATTCACGATGCGTCTCATGGTCTCGGCGATCCTGGCGCTCGCCGCCACCATCGACCACCGCCACCGCCGCGGAGCCCGGCCCGCTCTTCCGGATCCTCAAGGACGGCAAGTGGGGCTACGTCGATGGCTCGGGGCGCGTGGTGATCGCGCCGCGCTTCTCCCGCGCCGATCGCTTCTCCGAGGGGCTGGCCGCCGTCCAGGACGGCGCGGTGCTCGGCTACGTCGACGCGGCGGGGAAGCTGGCGCTGGTCCCGGAGCACGCGCCGGTGGGCGTCCTCCACCGCCCGTTCTCGTCCGGCCTCGCCGCCGTGCGCGTCGGGTCGCGGTACGGCTACATGGATCGCAACGGACGGATCGCCATCGGCGCGCGCTACACCACCGCCGACGACTTCTCCGAGGGGTTCGCGATGGCGTGCGACGCCGACGGCTGCGGCTACGTGGATCCGGCCGGGCGCGGCGCGGTCGGCTACGGGTTCATGGGCTCGGGCCCGGTGAAGGGCGGCGTCGCCTGCCTGACCCTCGCCATGGGCATGGGGCGCCAGCGCGTCGCGCTCCGCCGCGCCGACGGCACCGCCATCCCGGGGGAGTGGGAGGGCTGCGGGAACATGTCCGAGGGGCTCATCGCGGTCCGCCTCGGCGGGCAGTGGGGATACGTCGACGTCGGCGGCCGGGGGGTGATCCCGCCGGGGTTCGAGCGCGCCGGGGACTTCTCCGGAGGGCTGGCCCCGGTGACGCTGGAGACCGGGCGCTGCGGCTACATCGACCGGGCGGGACGGCTCGCCATCCCGGCGCGGTACCGCGCCTGCCACCGCTTCTCCGACGGGCTGGCCCGCGTCGACCTCGGCGAGGACGCCTTCGACGCCGAGCGGGTCGCCTTCATCGACCCCACCGGCCGGGCCGTGGTGATCGGCCCGGAGGCCTCGCCGCCGTTCGACTCGGCCGAGGACTTCGAGCACGGGCTGGCCGCGGTGGGGGCCGGCGGCGCGCCCCACCTCGCCGGAAACGGGACCTGGCTCGGCTACGTCGACACGTCGGGCCGCTACGTGTGGAAGCCGTCGCGCTGAGCCGCGCCGCCAGGGAGGTGCCGCCGTGAACGTCTCGCCCATCGTCCTCGTGCTGTGGCTCGCCGCGCCCGCGGCCGAGCCCGCCTCCTCGCCGGCGGGCACGCCCACGCCGGAGGCCGCCGCGACCCGCACGTGGGACCAGGCGCCGCCGGGGACGCCGGAGGACGTGGCGCTCTGGAACGCGCTCCGGGACGCGCAGGCCGCCTCGGTGGTGCACATGGGGCGGATCGTCCAGGCGTCGTACCGGCTCCGCTACGGCCGGTACTACGAGTCGCTCGACGAGAAGGCCCGGGACGGGACCCCCGCCGAGGCCGAGGGCGCCGCCCGGGCGCGGGCGCGCATCGAGGCCGCGGCCCGGCGGGCCGACGAGGCCATCCCCAAGCAGGGGCTGCGCGTCCGCACCTGCAAGTACACCCTGCTCCACCTCGACCAGCGCATGGCGATCCCCGACGACCCCGGCTTCGCCGCCGAGCTGCCCGCAGTGCGGGCCGAGGCCCGCGGCTGCGCCGACGAGCTGGCCGCCTTCGCGGCGCGGATCGGGCCGCTGGCGGACGACCTCGAGGCGTCGCTGGCGGAGGCCGACGTCCTTCCTGAAGCGGGCGCCGCCGCCGGTCCCGCCGGCACCGGCGTCGGCTCGCGCGAGGGAGGCGGCTCATGAGCCCCCGGAGGATGGCCCTGCTCGGCGTCGCCGCCGCCGTCCTCCTCGTGGGCGGCAGCGTGGCGCTGATCGGCTGGCTGGAGGGGCCGGCCAGGCCCATCTCCGCGGCGCCCGGCGGGATCGACCCCGCCGCGGCCGCCCCGGCCCCGACCACCGGCGCGCCGGGGGCCGAGGCGCCGGCCCCGGAGCCGCTCGTCTCCCCGCCCCGCATCGGGGCGCGGCCTCGCGCCGCGGCCAGCGTCGGCTGGGAGCAGGTCCCGGCGGCGGCGAGGCTCTCGGACCTCGGCCCCGGCCTGGCGGCGCCGGTGAACGCGGCCCTGCGCGCCGCGCGCGACGCCATGGACTCCTGCTTCGAGGAGGAGACCCGCCTCCTCGCGTCGCGCCCCGCGCCGGGCTACGACCCGGATGCGCCGCCCCGGGGCCCGGCGGTGCTGGTGCTCCGGCTCGAGTCGCGGGCCGGGGCGCTCGACGTCGTCGACACCGAGCTGGAGTCGCTCGGCACCTCGACCCGCGAGCTGGTGGAGTGCGCGCGCCACGTGCTGAAGGGCTGGCCCGTCGACGCGCCGGCCGCCACCGCGGGGCAGCGGTACCGGCTCAAGTACCTGCTGCAGTGACGGCGGTCGAGGGCCGCCGCGGGCTCACGGCCCCGTCGGCCAGGCGTGGACGGACACGAAGTAGGCCACGCCGTTCTTCTCGCCGCTCACCTGGTGGACGATGCGCTGCCCCTTCTCGATGGTGAGGCGCGACTGCGTGTTCCGCTGCGCCAGCGCCACCTCGAAGGTCACGGTCTTGCCGGTGCTCGCCTCGACGGTGAGCGCCAGGTGGTCGCCGTAGGGCAGGTCGGTGAAGATGGTCTGCTTCACCGCCATCTCGTAGTCCCGCTCGCTCAGCTGCTCCCAGCGCTGGTAGGCCAGCTTGGAGAGCTGCTGCTTCATGACCGCCAGCTTGGGGTCGAGCGAGGCCGGCCCCTGGCGCGAGCCCTTCAGGATCCGCACCTTGACCGGGATGGGCGCGGCGGCCGGCTCGGCGGCGTCGGCGATGGGCCAGAGGGTGGGGAGGAGCAGGGCCAGCGCGGCCACGGCAATTCGGGTCATGAGGGCTCGTCGTCGTCGATGAGGACCACCGGTCCGTCGCTCGACTGGATGATGGTGGTGGCTCCCTGGGAGGTCACTTCCAGGGAGGCGGCGGTGACGTCGTGGCCGGGGCCGCGCAGGGTGTAGAGCGCGACCATCAGGGCGACGCCGATGGGGGCCAGCGCGGCGCCCGCCGCGAACCAGGGGTGGAGCCGGATGGCCCGGCCCAGGCGGGCCAGCGGGCCGAGCCGGCGGTGCTCGATGCGGGCCATCACCTGCGCGGCGAAGGGGGCGAAGTCGCGGTGCGCCGCCGCGGCCATCAGGGCCTCGGAGACCAGCCCCTCGGTGACCGCCAGCGACGACGCCCAGCGGCGGCAGCCCTCGCAGCCGGCCAGGTGGGCCGCCAGCCCGGCGTGCTCCCCGGGCGAGAGCTCCGCCTCGCGGGATCCAATCATGGGCCTGTGGACGGTGCAGTCGGTCATGGCTTCCCCGGATGCTACTCCTCGCCTCCTGCGGTCTCTCTCGGCGCCACGCCGGCGTAGCCGGCCAGCGCCGCCTGCATCTTCTTGCGGGCGTGGAAGAGCCGGCTCATGACCGTGCCCTTCTGGATGGAGAGCCGCTCCGCCAGCTCCTCGTAGGAGAGCCCCTCCACCTCGCGCAACACCAGGATGGTCCGGTGGATCTCCGGCAGCTCGTCGAGCGCCGCCTGCATCCGCGTGGCCAGCTCCCGCCGCAGCAGGTTGGCCGAGGGGTCGTTGCCGAGCGGCGTGGAGAGGATCCCCTCGCCGGCCTCGCCGAGGACCTCCTCCCGGACGTCCTCCAGCTGGTCCCGCCGGGTCTTCCGCTCCCGCCGCAGCGAGTCGATGGCCAGGTGGCTGGCGATCCGCATCACCCAGGTCTGGAAGCTGGAGTCGCCCTTGAACTCGGCGAGGTGGCCGTGGACGCGGACGAAGGCCTCCTGGGAGACGTCCCAGGCCTGATCCGGATCTCTGACGATGCCGAGCGCCACGGCGTAGACCTTCCTCTGGTAGCGGACCACCAGCGCCTCGAAGGCGCTGGCGTCACCGGCTCTGGCTGCATCCACCAGCGCGAGGTCGTCCACTTCCGGGAGTCCAGACGGGGCAAGGGGTGTGCGAATTCACGACGGGATGGGACTCCTTATCACACCGCCTCCCCCCGGGAGGGTGGCCGCCGGGCAGGGGTGGCCTTACGATGTCCATGTACTCGTATACTCCCCGGATTCTCCCGATGAACCATCCCCCCGACGATATCGCGCGGCTCCTCGGGCGGGCCCGCGCCCGGGCCCGGCGGCTGGAGGCGGCCGAATGGGGCCTCCTCGGGCTGGCCGGGGTGCTGGCGGCGCTGCTGGCCGGGTCCGGGCTGCTGGCGCTGGGGCTCCGATCAGGCGTGGCCCGCCCGCTCGCGCTGGCGGGGCTGGTCGCGGCGCTGGCGGAGGCCGGCCGGAGGCTCTGGCTGGCCCGCCGGCGGAGCGCCGCCGACGAGTCGGTGGCGCGCCTCGTCGCCGCCGCCGACCCGGCCCTCCGCTCCGACCTGGTCTCGGCGGTGGAGCTGGCCCGGGCCCGCGACGGGCTGGGCGCCTCCGGGGCCGCCTCGCTGGAGCTGCTCGACGCCCACCTCGCCCGCACCGCCACGGCCTCGCGCGGCCTCGACCTCGCCGTGGTCCTGCCGGACCGCCGGGCCCGGCGCGCCGCCTGGGTGGCCGGCGGCGTGGCGCTCTGCTGGCTGGTGGCGCTGGCGGTGGGCGGCGGCGGGACCTGGCGGCAGGCGAGGCGGCTGCTGGCCGGCGACCCGGCCCCGGCCGTCGGCCCCTCGCTCGAGCCCATCACCGGCGACATCGAGCTGGCCTTCCGCTACCCGGCCCACACCCACCGCTCCCCCCAGCTGCTCTCCGGCACCGGCGGCGAGATCCGGGCGCCGCGCGGCACCGAGGTGACCCTGCGGACCCGCGCCGACCGCGCGGTCGAGGCGGCCGAGCTCACCCTGTCCGGGCCGGGCGGCGCGGTGACCCGGCGCGTGGCCCTGGCGGTCGGCGGCGGCCGCGAGCTGGCCGGCAGCCTGGTGGTCGACGAGGGGGGCAGCTACCGGTTCCGCTTCACCACCGCGCGCGGCAAGACGGTGGCCGAGGGGCCGCCCATCCCGCTGGTGGTCGAGCCCGACGCCTTCCCCACCGTCCGCATCACCGCGCCCGCCGCCGAGCTGGAGGTGGCCCCCGACGCCGTGGTCCACGTCGAGTGGTCGGCCGAGGACGACTACGGCCTGTCCTCGCTGGCGCTGGTGCTGCGCGCCCCGGGCGGCGCCGAGACCAGGCGCCCGCTGCGCGCCCTCACCGGCCTGCGCCGCGACTCCGGCGGCTTCGACCTGGCGCTCGGGCCGGAGCGGCTGGGCGAGGGGGAGCGGCTCCTCTACTGGCTGGAGGTGGAGGACAACGACGCCGTCTCCGGGCCGAAGAAGGGGGCCTCGGCCACCCAGGCCATCAAGGTCTACAGCGAGGCCGAGCACCGCCGCGTCGCCATGGAGAAGGCGCGGGCCGCCTGGGAGCTCCTGGTCGGCCACCTCGGCGACCGGCTCGAGCTCTCCGACGGCGGCCCGGTGGCCACCCCGGCCCGGCTGCCGCTCGGCGCCGCGCTCGACGTCAGGGCGCGCGCCCTCCACCAGTCGGTGGCGGCCACCGCGGCCGAGCTGCGGCGCGACCCGGTGGCGCCCCGCGAGGTGGTGCAGGCGCTGGCCAACGTGGCCGCGTCGCTGCGCACCGCCGAGCAGCGGGCCACCGCCGTCCGCCAGGGGGCGCAGCGCGCCGTGGCGGCGGGGCAGCCGGTGGGCGGCCAGGCCGGCCAGGTGGCCTGGGCCGACGGGCTGCTGGTGGCCGAGCTGGAGAAGGACGTGCTCTACCTCGAGCAGCTCTTCGACAAGACCCGGGCCGGCGAGCTGGTGCGGCTGGCGCGCGAGCTCTCCGCCCGCAAGCGCGACCTGCAGGCGGTGCTGGAGCGGCTGCGCGACGCCCCCGGCGACGCCGCCCGGGCCGAGGCGCTGGCGCAGCTGCGGCGGCTGCGCGACCGCATGCAGGAGCTGCAGGCCCGCATGGCCGAGGCCGCGCGCGGCTTCAACGACCAGCACCTCAACGCCGAGGCGCTGGCCGAGCTGGCCCGGCAGAAGGACCTGGCCTCGCCGCTCGACGCCATCGAGCGGGCCATCCAGCAGGGCGACCTGGCCGCCGCCATGAAGTCGCTCGACCAGCTCTCGTCGCAGCTCGACCAGCTGGCCTCCAGCCTGGAGCGGACCGCCGCCGAGCCGGACGCCAGGCAGCGGGCGCTGATGCAGGAGATGCTGGCCTTCAAGTCGCAGCTCGAGCAGGTGGAGCGGCGGCAGCAGGAGGCCGCGGCGCAGACCGGGACGCTGAAGGACGAGCTGCGCCGGCGGCTGGGGCCGAAGCTGGAGGAGGCCCGCCAGGGCGCGCCGGCGCTGGAGCAGCTGGCCCGGGAGGCCCGCCAGGCGCTCGACCAGGCGCAGCCGGGCGTGCCGGCCCGCGGCGAGCCCGATCTCGACGCCGCCCGCGAGGCGCTGGCCGACCTGCAGCGGGCGCTGGCGCTGCGCGACCTCGAGGCCGCCGCCGAGCAGGCGCAGCGGGCGGATCGGCCCACCCAGCGGCTGGCGGGCGCGCTCGAGGAGGACGCGGCGCTGGCCGAGCGGTTCCCCGGCGCCACCGGCAAGCCGGCGGCCGAGCTGCGGGCCGCCCAGGCGCAGGTCAAGGAGGCGGCGCCGCGCATCGCCCGGATCCGCGAGCGCTTGAGGAAGCTCACGCCCGACCCGCAGCAGGCCATGACGCCGGCCGACCGGCAGCGGCTCGCCGAGCTGGCCGGGAAGCAGCGCGGGCTGGAGCGGGAGGCCGGCGAGCTGCAGCAGAAGCTCTCCCAGCTCGCCGAGAAGGCGCCCGTCTTCCCGCCCCAGGCCCAGGGGCTGCTGGGCGAGAGCCGCGGCCACATGGGGTCGGCGGCCGGCGAGCTGCAGGGGCGCAACCCGCAGCGCGGCCACGGCGAGCAGGAGGCGGCGCTGGAGCGGCTCGGCGAGTTCAGGAAGGGGCTGGAGCAGGTGGCCCGGCAGTCGCAGGGCGGCCACGGCGGCGGCTTCCCCTTCCCCTTCGGCGAGACCGGGAGCGGCCAGGGGGAGGGCGAGGGCGAGACGGGCGAGCCCACGCCGCAGAAGGTGGCCATCCCCGGCTCGGAGGCCCACCGCCTGCCCGAGGAGTTCCGCCGCGACCTGCTCGAGGCCATGAAGCAGGGGGCCCCGGAGCGCTACCGCGGCGAGGTGCAGCGCTACTACGAGGAGCTGGTCCAGTGATCGCCGCCCTGCTCGCCCTGCTGCTGGCCGCGCCGCCGGTCGACCTCGGCGCGGCGGTGCGCCGCCTCCACGACGAGGACGTGGCCGGGGCCGCCCCCCTCATCGAGGCGGCGGCCGCGGCCCGCCCCGGCGACCCGGCCGCGCAGCTGGCGCAGGGCCAGCTCCGCTTCTTCCAGCACCGCTACCAGGAGGCGGTCACGCTGCTGGAGGCGGGCGGCCGCGGCGGCGACCCCACCGGCCTGCTGCGCCTGGCCCGGTCCGCCGTGGAGCTGATGCGCGGCCACGCCGAGGCCGAGGGCGAGCACTTCGTGATCTCCTACCCGAAGGGGAAGGACGAGGTGCTGGTCCCCTACCTGCTGGAGACGCTGGAGGCCCAGCGGGCCGCCCTGGCCGCCGACCTCGGGGTGGCCCCGCCGGAGAAGGTGCGGGTGGAGATCCTCGGCGCCGTCTCCGAGCTGGCCCGCCTCTCCACCCTCACCGACGCCGAGATCCGCGCCTCCGGCACCATCGCGCTCTGCAAGTACGGCAAGCTCATGGTGGTGTCGCCCAAGGCGCTCTTCACCGGCTACGACTGGCTCGACACCGCCGCCCACGAGTACGTCCACTACGCGGTGATGCGCGCCGCCGGGCCGGCCACGCCCATCTGGCTCCACGAGGGGCTGGCCAAGTGGCTGGAGACCCGCTGGCGCGGGGCGGGCGGGCAGGACTTCACGCCCTTCTCGGCGGCGCTGGTGCGGCGGGCGGCCGAGAAGGGCACGCTGGTCACCTTCGAGCAGATGCACCCCTCGATGGCCAAGCTGCCCTCCCAGGAGCAGTCGGCGCTGGCCTTCGCCGAGGTGGCGCTGGCGGTGGAGCTGATGGTGGAGCGGGGCGGGACCCCGGCGCTGGCGCGGACGCTGCAGCTGCTGGCGGGCGGCACCCCCGTCGAGGCCGCGGTGTCCGCGGCGGTGGGCACGCCCTGGCCCGACTTCATGGCCGCCTGGCGGCGCCACCTGCTGGCCCGGCCGCTGCCGAAGGGCGGCGCCCAGGCCCTGCACCGGCTCAAGTTCATCGACGACCCGAAGCTGGGGGGGCCGTGGGCCGAGTGGGCCGAGCTCGAGGACCCCCGGGCGCGCGAGTTCGCCCGGCTCGGCGAGCTGATGCGCGAGCGGGGGCGGGCGGTGGCGGCCCGGCTGGAGTACCGCAAGGCGCTCGACCGGGGCGGCGCGCGGGTGGCGGTGCTGGCCAACCAGTTCGCGGTGGTGGCCATGCAGACCGGGCGGCCGGCCGAGGCCGAGCGGGTGCTGGACGAGGCGCTGGGCTGGAACCCGGACGCCCCGGCCCTGCGGGTGCGGCTCGGCCGGCTGCTGCTCGGCCGCCAGGAGTTCGCCCGGGCCCGCGAGCAGTTCACGCTGGCCAACCGGCAGGACCCGTTCGATCCCGAGATCCACGCCGGGCTGGCGCTGGCGCTGGACGCGCTCGGCGATCCGGGTTCCGCCTCGCGCGAGCGGCGCTTCGCGGAGATACTGCAGTCGAGAGGACACGCCACGCCATGACCACCGAGCCCGCCGCCTCCGACCTCGACGCCATCCAGCAGCTGGGCGAGGCCAGGAAGCTGCTGCTGGCCGAGCTGGGCAAGCGCATCGTCGGCCAGCAGGCCGGTGGTGGACGCGCTGCTCACCGCGCTCTTCGCGCGCGGCCACTGCCTCTTCGTGGGCGTGCCGGGCCTGGCCAAGACGCTGCTCATCTCCACCGTGGCCGAGGTGCTCGACCTCTCCTTCAGCCGCATCCAGTTCACGCCCGACCTCATGCCCTCCGACATCACCGGCACCGACGTGCTGGAGGAGGACCACACCACCGGCCGGCGCGCCTTCCGCTTCGTGAAGGGGCCCATCTTCGCCAACCTGCTGCTGGCCGACGAGATCAACCGCACCCCGCCCAAGACCCAGGCCGCGCTCCTGCAGGCCATGCAGGAGTACCGGGTCACGGCGGGCGGCACCACCTGGCCGCTGGACCTCCCCTTCCTGGTCTTCGCCACCCAGAACCCCATCGAGCAGGAGGGGACCTACCCGCTCCCCGAGGCCCAGCTCGACCGCTTCATGTTCTACGTCGAGGTCGGCTACCCCTCGGCGGCCGAGGAGGAGGAGATCGTCCGCACCACCACCCACGCGGCGCGCGCCGCGCTGCACCGGGTCCTCTCGCCGGAGCGGATCCGCCAGCTCCAGGAGCTGGTGCTGCGCGTGCCGGTGGCCGACCACGTGGTGAAGTACGCCGTGGAGCTGGCGCGGCGCACCCGCCCCGGCGAGCCGGGCGCCCCCGACTTCGTGAGGGAGAACGTCAGCTGGGGGGCCGGGCCGCGCGCCGGCCAGTACCTGGTGCTCGGCGCCAAGAGCCGCGCCATCCTCGACGGCCGCACCGCCGCCAGCGTCGAGGACGTCCGGGCCCTGGCCCGCCACGTGCTGGTGCACCGCGTCCTCACCAACTTCCGCGCCGAGAGCGAGGGGATCACCAGCGCCTCGATCGTCGACCGCCTGCTGGAGCAGGTGAAGGGCTGATGGCGGCGCCGCGCCCCCTGCTCGACCCGGAGGTGCTGGCCCGGCTCGGGACCCTCAAGCTGCGGGTGCGGGCCATCACCGAGGGGATCCTCTCCGGGCTGCACCGCTCGCCGCACCACGGCCAGTCGGTCGAGTTCGCCGAGCACAAGGAGTACGCCCCCGGCGACGACGTGCGGCGCATCGACTGGAAGGCCTACGGCAAGTTCGACAAGTACTACGTGAAGCAGTTCGAGCAGGAGACCAACCTGCGCTGCCACCTGGTGGTCGACACCTCCGGCTCGATGGGCTGGAAGGGGGCGCCGGGGCGGCTCACCAAGCTGGAGTACGGCGCCGCGCTGGCCGCCTCGCTGGCCTGGCTGCTGGTGCGCCAGGCCGACGCCGCCGGGCTGCTGCTCTGCGCCGGCGAGGTGGTCAAGGCCATCCCGCCCAAGGCCTCGGCCAGCCACCTGCAGCCCATCGTCGAGGCGCTCTCGGCGGCGGTGCCGGCCGGGCCGACCCGGCTCGACGCCGCCGTCGACTGGGTGGTGGAGCACGCCCCGCGCCGCTCGGCGGTGGTGGTCCTCTCCGACCTCTTCGACGAGGACCGGCGGCTCCTCCGGCAGCTGGCCCAGCTCTCCCGCCGCGGCCACGAGGTCACCATCTTCCACCTGCTCGACCCGGCCGAGCTCGAGTTCCCCTTCGAGGAGCCCACCCTCTTCCTCTCCATGGAGGACGGCCGCTCGGTCGAGGCGGTGGGGCGCGAGGTGCGCGCCGGCTACCTGGCGCTCCTGGCCGAGTGGCTGGCGGCGGTGAAGCGGGAGGCCGCCGAGGCCGACCTCGACTACACGCTCTGCCGCACCGACCGGCCGCTCGACGAGGTGCTGCTGCCGTTCCTGGCCCGGCGGGAGCGCCACGCCGCATGAGCATCGGCTTCCTCGACCCGGCGCTGCTCTGGGGGCTGGGCGCGGCCTCGCTGCCGCTGCTCATCCACCTCTTCTTCCGCCGCCGCCCCCGCCCGCTGGCCTTCCCCGCCTTCGAGCTGCTGCTGCGGGCCCGGCGCCAGACCGAGCGGCGCCTCAAGCTGCGCAAGCTGCTGCTCTTCCTGGCCCGCACCCTGGTGCTGGCGGCGGTGGCGCTGGCGCTGGCCCGGCCGAGAGCCGAGCGGCCCGAGGCGGCCGCCGCGGTGGCCGCCGGCCCCGCCGCCACGGTCATCCTGCTCGACGGCTCCGGCTCCATGGGCTGGCGGCTGGGCGGCGAGACCCTCTTCGAGCGCGGCCGGCGCGAGGCGCTGGCGGCCCTCACCCGGCTGGGGAGCGAGGAGCCGGTGGCGGCGCTCCTCTGCGACGGCACCCCGCCCCGGGCGGTCGCCCCCTCCTTCGACCGGGCCGCGGCCCGCGAGCTGCTGGCCGAGGCCCGGCCCACCGCGCTCCACGCCGACCTCACCGCCTGCCTGGCGGCCGCGGCGCAGGGGCTGGCCGAGGGGCGGGGGCAGGAGCGCCTCGGCAAGCGCATCGTGGTGCTGACCGACCTCACCGCCACGGCCTGGCGGCTGGAGGCGCCGCCGCCCCAGCTGCCCGGCCCGGGAGGCCGCCCGGTGCGCCCCGAGGTGGAGGTGGTGGACGTGGCCCGCGGCGCGGCGCTGCCCAACCTGGCCGTCACCGGGCTCGCCGCCGAGCCCGACGCCGCGGTCGGGCCGCGCGGCTACCGGGTCACCGCCACCGTGCTCAACGCCGGCAGCGAGCGGGCCACCGAGGTCCCGCTCACCCTGCGCGCCGCCGGCGACGCCCGCCCGCCGGTGCGCGCCTTCCTCGACCTCCCGCCCGGCGCCAGCGTCCGCAAGACCTTCTCCCACGCCTTCGCCGCGGGCGGGCCGGCGGTGCTCACCGCCGCGCTGCCGGCCGACCCGCTGGCGCTCGACGACGAGCGCTCGCTCACGCTGCGCGTGCCGCGCGAGGTCAAGGCGCTGGTGGTGGACGGCGCGCCCTCGCCCACCCGGCTGCGCGACGAGGCCTGGTTCGTCGAGGCGGCGCTCGGCTCGCCGGCCTCGCCGGTGCGCCCCACGCTCATCGACGCCGAGGCCCTGGCCACCGCCGACCTCCGCGCCTTCGACGTGGTGCTGCTGCTCAACGTCCGCACCGTGGGGGCGCGCGGGCCCGACCTCGAGGCCTTCGTCCACGCCGGCGGCGGCCTCTTCGTCTCCATGGGCGACCAGGTCGACCCCGACGTGGCCAACCGCGAGCTGGCGGCGCTCCTGCCGCTGCCGCTCCACCTCGTCAAGACCGCCGCCGCGCCCGGCGCCGAGCAGGGCGCCGCCCGGCTGGCCCGCGATCGACGAGGCCCACCCGGCCCTGTCGGTCTTCACCGGCGAGGCGCGCGAGGGGCTGGTGGGGGCCCGCTTCCAGCGCTACATGCTGACCCGGCCGGCCGGGCGCGGCGAGCCGCCGGCGGTGCTGGCCGCCTACGACGACGGGGCCCCGGCGCTGGTGGAGGCGCGGCGCGGCCAGGGGCGGGTGCTGCTCTACACCTCGACCGTCGACCGCGACTGGACCGACTGGCCGCTCCGCACCAGCTTCCTGCCGGCCATGCAGCGCTTCGCCGGCTGGCTCTCCGGGGCGCTCGACGACCGGCGCGACCCGCCCACCGTGGTCGGCACCGCGCGCACCCTCCACCTCGGGCCGGGCCGGCGCCTGGCGGCGCTGGTGGGGCCGGACGGGGCGAGCCACCCGGCGCGCGACCTCGGGGCCACGCTGGCGACCACCGCCGACGGCGGGAGCGACGTCACCTTCTCGCCGCGCCAGCCGGGGGTGTGGCAGGCGCAGGTGGAGGAGCGCGGCACCACCCGCGCCGACGGGGCGCTCGCCTTCGCCGCGGTGGTCGATCCGCGCGAGTCGGACACCCGGCGGCTCGAGCCCGAGGACCTCACCGCCTGGCTGGGCGGCGCGGGCCACCGCGCGCGTGGACGGGCCGGCCGGCGGCGCCGGCGGCGGGGCCGGCGTCCCGCTCTGGTCGATCCTGCTGGCGGTGGCGGTGGCCCTCTTCCTGGCCGAGGCGGCGCTGCTGGCGTGAGCGCCGGCGCCGGCTTGAACCGTGCGTCGGGCCGGGCCATCCTGCCGGCATGGGCCCCCGCTCCGCCGATCTCGACCGCGCCGCCGCCGGCCTGCTCTGCGTGGGCTTCCACGGCACCGGCCCGTCGCCCGAGGTGCTCGAGCTCATCGCCCGCGGCGTGGGCGGGGTCATCCTCTTCTCGCGCAACCTGGTGGACGCCGAGCAGGTGGCCGGGCTGGCCGGCGCCCTGAAGCGGGCGGCGGGGCGCCCGCTGCTGGTGTCGGTCGACCAGGAGGGCGGGCGGGTGGCCCGGCTGCGCGCCGCCCACGGCTTCACCGAGCTGCCGCCCATGCGCCGCCTCGGCGAGCGCGGCGACGAGGCCCTGGCCTTCGAGGCCGGGGCGCTGCTGGGGCGCGAGCTGCGCGCCGTCGGCATCGACCAGGACTACGCGCCGGTGGTGGACGTCGACACCAACCCGCTGAACCCGGTCATCGGCGACCGCAGCCTCTCGCGCGACCCGGAGCGGGTGGGGCGGCTCGGCGCGGCGCTGGCCCGGGGGCTGCAGTCGGCCGGGGTGGCGGCCTGCGCCAAGCACTTCCCCGGCCACGGCGACACCAGCCAGGACTCGCACCTCGTCCTGCCGCGCCTGCCGCACCCGCTGGAGCGGCTCGAGGCGGTGGAGCTGCGCCCCTTCACGGCGCTGGCCCGGGCCGGGGTGGCGGCGGTGATGACGGCCCACGTGGTCTTCGAGGCGCTCGACCCGGTGCGGCCGGCCACCCTCTCGCCGCCGGTGCTGGCCCTGCTGCGCCGCTCCTGCGGCTTCGAGGGGGCCTGCGTCTCCGACGACCTGGAGATGAAGGGGATCAGCGCGCAGGTGCCGCTGGAGGAGGCGGCGCCGGGGGCGGTGGCGGCGGGCGTGGACCAGCTGCTCGTCTGCCACACCGCGGCGGTGCAGCACCGGGCCATCGACCTGGTGCGGGGCGCGCTGGAGACCGGGCGGATCCCGCCGGCCCGGCTGGCCGAGGCCACGGCGCGGGTGGCAGGGCTGCTCCGCTGGGCCGGCCCGCCGCCCGACCCGCGGGCGGCCCGGGCGGCGCTGCGGACCGCCGCGCACCTGGCGCTGGCCGAGCGGCTGGGCGGCGGAGCGGGACTGGCTGCGGGGGCCGGGCGCGACCCGACCGCCGGCTGACTAGGCGCGGCGCTCCAGGATCTTCAGCTCCGCCATCCCGTGGAGGAAGCCGTAGACCACGTGCTCCGGCCGCCGGGCCAGCGCCACCAGCTCGGAGACGGTGCGGGTGCCGTCGATGCGCGGCAGCAGCTCCGCCTCCCACCGCTCCAGCTCCACCTCGTGCAGCTCGTAGGCCGGCTGCGGCGTGGGGATGAGCCGGTCCTCGGGGGAGAGGAGGCGGAGGAGCCGCTCCGGCCGGTAGAGCTTCTTGACGCCGCGGGTGATGAGGTGGGCCGGGTGCAGGTCGATCTTGATGGCCTGGCTGGCGGCCCGGTCGGCGAAGTGGAGCCGGTACTCGCCGTCCTCCCAGCCGAACAGCGAGTAGATGATGGCCTTCACCTGCTGGGCCACGAAGTAGAGCTTCTCCGTCTCCTTGAGCAGGGCCATCTCCACCAGGATGTCGCCGGTGCGCCGGCCGGTCCGGTCGGCGGCGGCCCGCACCAGGTCGAGCTGCCGCTGGTTGATCTTGCCGACCCGGACCAGGAACGGGCCGAAGCGGTCGGTCACCAGGTTGGAGATGGCGAAGCAGGGGGCGCCCCGGTCGAAGTAGATGGTCTTCTTCACCTTGCCGCGCTGCACCGTCAGCTCGCCGGTCTGCTGCGCGAGGTGGAAGGCGGTGATGAGGTCGGGCAGGTTGTCGTCGAGCTTCCCCTGCGGCGCGGGCACGCCGGCGGCGCGGCGGGCCCTGGGCGGCGCCGACGGGGCGGCCGCGGCCGACGGCGGGGGGAGGGGCGGCGGGCGGGCCGGCCCGCCCAGCGCCGCGGCGGTGACGTTCTCGCCGCTCAGCACCGCCGAGACCGTTCCGCCCTCGGTCAGCACCACCCGGCCGGTCAGCTCCATGGCGTCGACCGGCTCGTCGGCCTCGACCGCCACCTCCACGTCGAAGTCGTCGGTGGACTCGGGCGGTGGCGCCGGCGGGGCGCGGCCGGGCGGGGCCGCGGGCAGCAGCGCCCGCAGGGCCTCGATCAGCCTGGTGCCGGGGAAGGGCTTCTCGAAGTAGCCGGCGGCCCCGTGCGCCTGGCGGGCCTCGGCGGCGGCCCGGCCGCCCTTGAGGACGCCGGTCATGAAGACGTAGGGGACGCCCGCCTTCCGCAGCGCCGCGCCCACCTCGTGGCCCATCATGTCGGGGAGGAGCACGTCCACCACCGCCGCCGACGGGGGCTGGTGGGCGATCTCCTCGAGCCCGCCGCGGCCGCGCAGCGCCGTCACCGCCTCCCAGCCCTCGGCCTCGACGAGGCGTGCCAGCAGGGTGATCAGCTCGGCGTTGTCGTCGACGAGCAGGATGCGCGGACGGCTCACGGTGGGACGACCATAGCACGCGGTCCCCGCTCCAGCCGGCGCCGCCGGGCCGGCCCGGCGGCGAGGTGGAGGGCCGCCGCCAGCGCCCCGGCCACCAGGCAGCCGAGCCAGAGGGTGCGCCCGCCGAAGCGGTGCAGCACCTCGCCGCCCACCAGCGGGGAGAGCGTGAAGGCCAGCCCCCAGGCCATGTGGAAGGCGCCCTGGTAGCGGCCGCGCAGGTCGGGCGGGGCCAGGTCGGCGACGAGGGTCGAGGCCACCGGGAAGCCCAGCACTTCACCGACGGTATAGAGCAGGGCGCCGGCCACGTAGGCGGTGAGCGAGCCGGCGAAGGCGTTGAGGCCGAAGCCGAGCCCGATGAGGAGCGAGGAGAGGGCCAGCACCCGGGCGCCGTCGTGGCGGGCCAGCCGCGGCGAGAGCAGCGGCTGCAGCACCACCACCCCGACGCCGTTGAGCGCCATGATCAGCGAGAACTTCAGCGGGCCGACCCCGTGGGCGGCGTAGTCGAGCGGCGCCGCCAGCTGGAACTGGGTGAAGACCAGCAGCACCGCCAGGTGCAGGCCGAGGAAGGCCATGAAGGGCCCGTCGCCGAAGACCCGCAGCAGGCCGTGCACCACCGGCGCCGGGGCGTGGTGGGCCGGCCGGGTCTCCGGCACCCGGGCCAGCACGATGAGCGCGAAGGCCAGCGAGGTGGCGGCGTCGGCCAGGAAGAGGGCCAGCATGGAGCGCTCGGCCACGAAGCCGGCCACCGAGAGGCTGACCGCCCAGCCCAGGTTGACCGCCCAGTAGATCAGGCCGTAGGCGCGGGCCCGGTCGACCGGCTCCACCACGTCGGCCACCGCGGCCTGCGCGGCCGGGCGGTAGACGTCGCCGGTGAGCGCGGCCAGGAAGGCGACGAAGGTCAGCCAGGCCGGATCGCGCAGGAAGCCGAGCACCGCCACGCAGGCGCCGCCCAGCGTCAGCCCCATCAGCATGGTCCGGCGGCGCCCGATCCGGTCGGCCAGCGCGCCGCCCACCGGGCCGGCCAGCAGCAGCCCCAGCCCGTAGAGCGCCACCACCTGCCCGGCCCGGCTGGTGGAGAAGCCGCGGTCCTGGACCAGGTAGAGGGCCAGGAAGGTGATGACGAAGGAGGCCAGCCGGTTGACCAGCATGCCGGCCCAGAGCATCCAGAAGAGGTTGGGCAGGCCGCCGGTGGCGGCGCGGAAGCGGGGAGCGAGGAAGCCCACGGGGGCGAGAAGGTACCGGGAAAACACGAGGGGCGGCCACCTCGCGGTGACCGCCCCCGGGTGAAGCGCCTGCGCCGCGCCGCCTAGGCGTCGAAGTAGAGCGCGAACTCCAGCGGGGTGGGGCGCATCCGGACCGGGTTCACTTCCTTGTCGTACTTGTACTGGATCCAGGTCTCGATGACGTCCTCGGTGAAGACGTCGCCCTTGAGCAGGAACTTGTGGTCCTTGCGCAGGGCCTCGAGCGCCTCGTCGAGCGAGCCGGGCATCTTGGGGATGTCCTTCAGCTCCTCCGGCGACATGCCGTAGATGTCCTTGTCGAGCGGCTGGCCGGGGTTGATCTTGTTCTCGATGCCGTCGAGGCCGGCCATGAGCATGGCCGCGAAGGCGATGTAGCCGTTGGCCGACGGGTCCGGCGAGCGGAACTCGATGCGCTTGGCCTTCGGCGAGGGCGAGTACATGGGGATGCGGATCGAGGCCGAGCGGTTGCGGGCCGAGTAGGCGAGGTTGACCGGCGCCTCGAAGCCCGGGACCAGCCGCTTGTACGAGTTCGTCGACGGGTTGCAGAGGGCGGCCAGGGCCGGCCCGTGCTTGAGGACGCCGCCGATGTAGTGCATGGCCAGCTCGGAGAGGCCGGCGTAGCCGTCGCCGGCGAAGAGCGGCTTGCCGCCCTTCCAGATCGACTGGTGGACGTGCATGCCCGAGCCGTTGTCGCCGTAGAGCGGCTTGGGCATGAAGGTCACGGTCTTGCCGTGGCGGCGGGCCACGTTCTTGATGCAGTACTTGAACCACTGCAGGTTGTCGCCCATCGCCACCAGCGAGTTGAAGCGGATGTCGATCTCGGCCTGGCCGGCGGTGGCCACCTCGTGGTGCTGCCGCTCCACGTGGATGCCGACCGACTCCATGACCCGGCACATCTCGGTGCGGATGTCCTGCTGGGAGTCGGTGGGGGCGACCGGGAAGTAGCCCTCCTTGTAGCGGGGCTTGTAGCCGAGGTTGCCGCCGGCCTCCTCGCGCCCGGTGTTCCACTGCCCCTCGACCGAGTCGACCTTGTAGAAGGCCTGGTTGACGCCCGACTCGTAGCGGACCTCGTCGAAGATGAAGAACTCGGGCTCCGGCCCGAAGAAGGCGGTGTCGCCGATGCCGGTCGACTTCAGGTACTTCTCGGCCTTGATGGCGATGTTGCGCGGGTCGCGGCTGTAGGGCTCCTTGGTGATGGGGTCGACCACGTTGCAGATGAGCGAGAGCGTGGGCTCCGCCATGAACGGGTCGATGACGGCCGTGTTCGGGTCCGGCATGACCAGCATGTCGGAGGCGTGGATGGCCTGCCAGCCGCGGATCGACGAGCCGTCGAAGCCGAGCCCTTCCTCGAAGACCGCCTCCGAGAGCTCGTAGAGCGGGATCGAGAAGTGCTGCCAGGTGCCGATGAAGTCCATGAACTTCAGGTCGACGTAGGTGGCCTTCTTCTCCTTGGCCAGCTCCAGGACTTGCTTCGGGGTCAGGTTCGCCATCGCGGTCATGTCTCCGACGTGAGAGAGGGGGCTGCGGGTGGATTCGTTAGCACGCGGCGTGCCGGTCCAGCGTGGAGATCCGGGGGGCAAAAGCCCAGCCGCAACAGGGGGCTACCCGACGGTGGTGCCCTGTTTTCGGGCACCCGGTTGCCCGGTTTCCGGGCAGCCGGACGGCCCGGGCCTGCGGGGTCACCGCGCCTTCATCCCCAGCGCGCGCATCCGCTCCCGGAGCGTGTTCCGGTTCATCCCCAGCAGCTCGGCCGCCCGCAGCTGGTTCCCCTTGGTCCGGGCCATGGCCTCGGCGATGAGCGGCCGCTCCAGCGCCTCCAGGGCGGCCTGGTAGCGGCCGCCCTCGGGCTCGGCGGCGTCGAGGACGGTGTGCACCAGCCCCGACAGGCCGCGCTCGGCCGCGGCGGCGGCCGGCAGCAGCCCGGAGAGCTCGGCGGCGCCGAGGCGCGGCCCGTTGAGCTTGAGGAGCGCCCGCTGGATGACGTTCTGCAGCTCGCGCACGTTGCCCGGCCAGGGGTGCGTCAGCAGCATGGCCTCGGCGTCCTTGCCGAGCGCCACCGGGCGCCCCTTGAGCTGCTGGCCGTAGCGGGCCAGGAAGTGGCGGGCCAGCAGCACCACGTCGGCCTCGCGCTCGCGCAGCGGCGGGAGCCGGATGGGCACCACCGCCAGCCGGTAGTAGAGGTCGCGCCGGAAGCGCCCCTCCTCCACCGCCGTGGCCAGGTCGGCGTTGGTGGCCGCCACCACCCGGACGTCGACCGGCAGCGCCCGCGAGCCGCCCACCCGGTCGATCTCCCGCTCCTGCAGCACGCGCAGCAGCTTGGCCTGCAGCTCGACCGGCATCTCGCCGATCTCGTCGAGGAAGAGCGTGCCGCCGCTGGCCAGCTCGAACTTGCCGGGGCGCCGCTCCACCGCGCCGGTGAAGGAGCCCTTCTCGTGGCCGTAGAGCTCGCTCTCGATCAGGTCGCGCGGCAGGGCCGCCATGTTGACGGTGATGAAGGGGCCGCTGGCGCGGGCCGAGTTGGAGTGGACGGCGCGGGCCACCAGCTCCTTGCCGGTGCCCGACTCGCCCATCAGCAGCACCGTCATCTCGGTGCGGGCGACCCGGCCGACCTCCTTGAACACCTCGATCATCGCCGGGGAGCGCCCCACCAGCGTCTCGGGGAGCGCCACGTCGCGGTAGCGGCGCGGCTCGGCGGACGGCTCCCCCCGCACCTCGGCGGGCGGGCCCGGCTCGGCCTCGCCGTTCTCCCCCGGGGCCACCGAGAGGTCGCGGACGATCCGCTCCACGCGGGCCAGGTCGAAGGGCTTCCCGAGGTAGTCGGCGGCGCCGCGCTTCATCGCCTCGACGGCGGTGCGCATGGTGTCCTCGGCCGTCATCACCACCACGAAGGGGGAGGCGGGACGGCCGGCGATCTCGCCGAGCAGCTTCAGCCCGTCGTCGCCGGGGAGCCGGACGTCGAGCAGCACCAGGCCGATGCCGCCCGGGCCGGTCCCCAGCGCCCGCAGCGTGTCGCGGGCCTCCTCGGCGCTGCCAGCCTCCACCGAGGGGACGCCGGCCCGCTCGCAGGTCCGGGCCAGCACGAAGCGGATGGAGCTCTCGTCGTCGACGATCAGGACCTTGCGCACGGGACACTTCCTAAGCAAGGCGGGGGCCAGCCGTGCCCCCCACGTCGAGGGGGAGGTAGAGGCTGGCCTCGCAGCCCCCGGCGGAGCGGTTGCGGACCTCGATGCGGCCGCCGTGGGCGTCGAGGATGCGCCGCGAGATGGCGAGCCCCAGCCCGGTGCCGTGCGGCTTGGAGGTGGCGAACGGCGTGAAGAGCCGGGGCAGCATGGCCTCGGGGATGCCCGGGCCGTTGTCCTTGACCGAGACGCGGGCCAGCGGGAGGGTCCGGCCGCTGGCGGTCCGGACCCGCTGCGAGGCCACCGCGGTCTCCAGCACCAGCTGCGGCCTGGGCCGGCCGGCCAGCGCGTCGAGGGCGTTGCGGACCAGGTTGAGGATCACCTGGGTGAGCTTCTCCTCGTCGCCGCTGACGAAGGGCAGCGACGGGTCGAACCGCTCCACCACCTCGACCCCGTCGGCGCCGGGGATGCCGCGGGCCAGCACCCGGACGTCCCCGAGCACCTGGTGGATGTCGACCGGCGCGACGTGGAGCGCGGCCGGGCGGGCCAGGTCGAGCAGCTCGCGCACCAGGCCGTCGACCCGCCTGGCCTCGCGGGCGATCACCTGGGCGTAGTCGCGCGCGCTGCCCTCGGCCTCGCGGGCCAGCAGCTCGGCCGAGCCCTGCAGGCCGGCCAGCGGGTTCTTGATCTCGTGGGCCAGGCCGGCGGCCAGGGCCTCGAAGTCGAGGGTCCGCTCCCCCTGGCGCGGCGTCCGCAGGACCACCACCGAGCCGGCGCAGTCCGGGCCGTCGAAGAGCGGGGAGGCCTCCACCGAGACCACCACGCTCCGGTCGGCCGGGCTGGGCAGGAAGGAGGACTGGAACTCCTGGGATCGGCGGGCCCGCTCGGCCACGGCGGCCAGCGCCTCGGCGCCGGGGAGCAGGCGGACCGGCAGGCCCACCGACTGCTCCCGGCTCCGGCCGAAGAGCTCCTCGGCCGGCGGGTTGAGGTGGAGCACCGCCCCGTCGGTGCCCACCAGCACCATGGCGTCGCCGACCGAGTCGACGGCCGCGCGCGCGAGCGCCGCCGAGAGCGCCGGAGGCTGGGCCGGGGAGGACACCGGCGCGGCTAGAGGGCTTCCTCGCCCCGCTCGCCGGTGCGGATGCGGATCACCTCGTCGATGGGCACCACGAAGATCTTGCCGTCGCCGATCCGGCCGGTCTTGGCGGCCCGCTCCACGGCCTCCACCACCTTGGCGACCAGGGCGTCGGCGACCACCACCTCCACCTTCACCTTGGGGAGGAAGTCCACCACGTACTCGGCGCCACGGTAGAGCTCGGTGTGCCCCTTCTGGCGGCCGAATCCCTTGACCTCGGTGGCGGTGAGGCCGGCCACCCCGATCTCGGAGAGCGCCTGCTTCACCTCGTCCAGCTTGAACGGCTTGATGATGGCTTCGACCTTCTTCACGGCTCACCTCGTGGATGTGAAAGTGACGCTGACGCTACGCTTCGCCCCTGCGACCGGTCAAGGCGCCCTGCTCGTTGTGCAGGCACCCGGCTGCTCGAATCCCGGACAGCCTCCCCCCGCCACCCGCCGACGCCGGGTCCGCAGGATCGGCGCGGCGCGGCGCTGGCGCTCGGCGGGGCGCGGCAGGCTGTCCATGGCCGACGAGGCTGCAACCAGCGGGCCACGGGCCACGCGGTACTATCGGCCGGCATGCCCGAGACCGTCCTCTTCCCGCTCCTCGTCCTCGCCACCGTGGCCCACCTCCTCTTCTGGCGGTGGAAGCTCCGGGCCCCGGGCCGGCAGGACGAGCTGCTCGAGGCGATCACCGCCGACGGGTGGCGGCTGCGGCTGGGGCGGCGGCGACCCCGGGGTGCGCCGCGCCGGACGCCGGTGCTGCTGGTCCACGGCGTCGCCATGAACCGCCAGGCCCTCGACTTCGGCGTGGAGCGCCACTCGCTGGCGGCGGCGCTCTCCCAGGCCGGGCTCGACTGCTTCGCCCTCGACCTGCGCGGCCACGGCGGCTCGCGCCGGCCGCCGCCCGGCTACGACCACCCGTGGACGCTGGACGACTACCTGGCGCTCGACGTCCCGGCGGCGCTCGACGCCGTCGCCGCGGCCACCGGCCAGCGGCAGGTGCTCTGGGTGGGCCACAGCCAGGGGGCGCTGCTCGGGCTGGTGGCGGCGCAGAAGTACCCGGACCGGATCGCCGGGGTGGTGGCGCTGGCCCCGCCCATCCGGCTGCCCTGGGCGCCGGTGGCGCACCGCTTCCTGCCGCAGCTGGGGCGCTGGCGGCTGTTCCGGCCCCTGGCCGAGCTGGTGGCCCCGGTGGCCGGCTGGTGGCAGCCCCGGCGGGCCGGGCTCTCCATCCAGCTCGCGAACATGGAGCGGCCCATCTACCGGCGGCTGCTGATGAACGCCATCGAGGAGCTGCCGCCGGGCGTGGTCGACCACTTCATCGCCATGGCGCGGGAGGGGCGGCTCGGCTCGCGCGACGGCCGCGAGGACTGGCGCGCGGGGCTGGCGGCCTGCCGGCAGCCGGCCCTCTTCGTGGCCGCGCCGGAGGACGGGCTGGCGCCCCCGGCCGCGGTCGAGGAGGGCTGCGCGCGCTGGGGCGGCGAGAAGTCCCTGCTGCTGGCGCCGCCCGGGGTGGGCCACGGCGACCTGGTGCTGGGAAGGCGCGCGCCCGGGGAGCTGTTCCCGGCGGTGCGCGACTGGCTGGTGGCGCGGTCGCCACCCCGGTGAGGCGCGCCTGGCCGGGGCCGTCCGGTCAGGCCCGGCGCCAGCGGCCGTCCCGCTCCAGGGCCCGTCCCTGCGCGGCCAGCTTGAGCAGCACCGCCAGGCCGCTGCGCTGCGCCACCGGCCAGATCCGGGGCGGGACGTCCTCGTAGGCGCGCGCCGTGATCTCGGCGAGCGTGCCCGGCTCGCGGAGGGCGTCGAGGACCTTCTCCTCGCGCTCGGCCCGGTGGGCGAGGTAGGCGCGCAGGGCGGCCACGCCGGCGGCGGCGGGCTGGCCGTGGGCCGGGTAGAGGGCGCGCGGCCCGAGCTCGACCAGCCGCTGCAGCTGGCGCTCGTACTCGGCCATGTCGCCCTCGGGCGGATCGATGACGATGGTGGAGAGCGTGGAGAGCATGTCGCCCACCAGCGCCGCGCCGGTCTCCTCGTCGTGGAAGACCACGTGGTCGCGGGCGTGACCGGGGGTGAACAGGACGCCGTAGCGGCCGCCCAGCAGCTCCCCGTCGCGGAGCGGCTTGAAGAGGACGCCGGGGAGGCGCGGGGCGATGTCGCGGTGGGCGCGGACGCCGAGGCCGCGCGCCGCCAGCGCCGCCACGCCGCCGACGTGGTCGACGTGGCCGTGGGTGAGCCAGACCTCGCGGGCCGGGCGCCCCTCGGCGGCCAGGGTCTCGAGGAAGCGGTCGAGCCGGGCCTGCTCCTCGGGCCAGGGCGAGCCGGGATCGACGACCGCGACCCGGTCGCCGAGGTCGGCGATCCAGCAGTTGGTGTGGGCGGCCGGCGGCAGCGTGGGGGTGCGGAGCGGCAGCTGCCAGAGCCCCTGCTGGTACTCGATGCGGAAGGCGGCCCGGTCGGGCTGGCGGAGGGCCTCGAGGTCCGGGGAGGGGCCGCGGGCCAGCACCCGGATCGGCCAGAGGTTGGGCGGGAGGAAGAGCCGCTCGCCGCGCGACCAGTCGTCGAGGGCGCCGGCGGCGGACAGCCAGGCGCCGTCCTCCAGCTCGCCCGGCCAGACCTCGGGCCGCTCGCCGGGGCGCCACTCGACCAGGTAGGTGACGGCGTCGAAGCGGGCGGCGTAGAAGTCCGGCGTCACCCAGCGGCCGCCCTCCACGAAGCGGGCGCCGTCCACCTCGGCGCGCAGCTCGCGACAGCAGCGCGGCGAAGCCGATGCCGCCGGCCAGCAGGCGGGCGCGGTGCTCGGCGAGCGCGGCGGCGGGGTGGGCCGGGCCGGTGGCGACCAGCACCCCGGCCTCCTCGAAGAGCTCGCGGGCGGCGCAGGCCAGGTCGGCGGGGGCGTTGTCGCCGGGGTGGCGGACCGGGACGGCGTCGTCCTCGGGGTCGCGGCGGCCGCCCGGGAAGGCGGTGAAGCCGGGGGCGAAGCGCTGGGTGGCGCCGCGGCGGACCAGGTAGGCCTCCAGGCCGCGCGGGCCGGGACGCCAGAGGATGACCGAGGCGGCGCGGCGCGGCGTGGCCGGCGGCGGCGGCGGCCCGAGATCGTAGGCGCCCAGCTCGCTCAAGCCGGGATCCGCACCAGCTCCTGCTGGATCCTGGAGTAGACCTGCGGGCCGTCGGGGCGCAGCACCACGTCGATCTCGGTGCGGACGCCCATCCCCTCGTCGGGCAGGTAGATGCCCGGCTCGATGGAGAAGGCCAGGCCGGTGACCAGCGAGCGGGTGTCGTGGGTCTCGAGGTCGTCGAGGTTGGCGCCGTCGCCGTGGACCTTGACGCCGATGGAGTGGCCGGTGCGGTGGATGAAGCGCTCGCCGAAGCCCTGCGCGGCGATGCTGTCGCGGACCACCCGATCGACCTCCCAGCCCTGCAGGGTCCGCTGCTCGGCGTGGGCGCGCTTCAGGAAGGCCAGGCCGGCGTCGCGGCCGTCGGCGGCGACGCGGAAGATGCGCTCCATCCTCGGGGGAGGCGCGTCGCCGCAGAAGCCCACCCAGGTGATGTCGGCGTAGACGTCGTCGGGGCCGGTGTGGCGGGCCCAGAGGTCGATGAGGACCAGGTCGCCCTTGCGGATCCGGGTGGCGGTGGCCTCGGAGGGCTCGTAGTGCGGGTCGCCGGCGTGGGCGTTGGCGGCCACGATGGGGGCGTGGTCGTACTCGAGGCCGGCCTCGCGGAAGCGGTCGGTGAGGAAGCGCTGGATCTCGAATTCACTGGGTTCTTTCCCGACCCGGAGCAATTCACCGATGCGGGCGAAGGCGGCGTCCTTGGCGGCGTCGATGGCGGCGAGGGCCCGGCGGTGGCTCTCGACCTGCGCGTCGGACCAGCGGCAGAGGAAGTGCTGCACCAGCTCGGCGGAGGAGACCACGCTGGCGCCCAGGCCGCGCACCACCTCGAGGGTCCCGGCGTCGACGCGGGAGAGGTAGGGGATGGCGGCCTCGGGGAAGTACTCCATGGCCAGCCGGGGGTTGGGCGGGAGCGCGCCCAGGAGCTCGCGGAGCGCGGCGTGGAGCGACTGCCAGGAGGCGTAGCCGCGCCGGCGGCCCGGGATGCCGGCGGGGAAGGAGCCGAGCTCGATGGCGTGGACGAGCAGCTGCGGCTCGCCGCGGGCGGGGACGAGGTAGTACCACCTCCGGGTCAGCATGTGCCCATCCAGACCCAGAGCCGTGAGAGCGGTCGGGTTCTGGCCGTGGAAGTCGTAGAGGAGCCAACCGTCCAGCTTCTGCTCGGTGAGCGCTCGCTGCAGGGCGGGAATGTCCATCCGCGCGTTCTAGCGCCCCACGGGGCGCGCGGCAATGCAGGCTCGCCCCTCGATAAATGTAGGGGACCGGCGTCGTCAGGCCCGGCCGTGCGACGGGTCCAGGCAGACGGACCGACCGCAGGCCGTCGAGCTGCTCGTGTCGGATGATCAGCCAGCCGCTGCGCAGGCGACGTTGTGGGTGACGCGCACGAGGTAGGTCCCCGCCGGGAAGACCACGCCGAGCCGCCCCAGTCGCCACGCCCGCAGCGCCGAGCGATAGGCGTCGACGAAGGCCGCCAGGCGCCCGAGTGCCTCGATGCGCTTCCACTTGTCCCGGCAGGCGATCCGAGGCTTGAAGCCGCGTCGCGGCTCGCGGCTCGCGGGTGCCGCGGTCGGCCGGACCTTGAGGATTCGCCTCTCGCCGACGAAGCCCCGTCCCGATTCGGTGGCCTGCTGTCGAGCTCGCGCTTCGGCCGCCTCCAGCTCCAGCTCGAGGCGGCCGAGGAACGCGGTGGGCTCACCACAGGACGCCGGCACCACCAGTTCGAGCCGCGCCATCTCCGGCAGGCTGCCGTTCTCGCGAAAGAAGTGGCGTAGGACGCCTGAACTCCAGCGGTGGAGCGGCCACTGAAGAAGGGCTCGACCAGAGACCAGGCCAGCGGCGGGCCCGGCGAACCAGCCCGGCGGCGACCGGGTTGGCGAGCACGTAGACGCACTTCGCGAGGATGTCGTCGGGCGTGGTCAGGGCGACGGCGGAGTAGCTGCTGGGCGCCCAGAAGGTCTCCCATCGGCCCAGCGCAGCATTGATCGCGCGCGCGACCATCGAGTCGAAGAACTGGCCGAAGGCGGGGAGGCGGGCGTCGGGGTCCGTGACCACCAGGTGCAGGTGGTTGGAGAGGACGCAGTAGGCGTGCACCTGGATGCCATAGCGGGCGGCGGCCACGGCGAGCAGGTAGCCGACCGTCTCGTTGGTGAGGCGGGACGGCCTCAGGAGAAAGCATCGACCGAGGCAGCGGCGGGTCACGAGGTAGACGGTGCCTGGGAGGACCTGGCGAGGTGCGGTCATGGGCCAGTCGAGAGCACCGGGCGTGCCGAGGCTGAGCCCAGTCGAATCCGCCAGTTTCCACACAGGAGGCGCGGATCGAGGCGGATGATTCGCGGGCTCCGGTCCGCAAGAACAACTCTGGGACAGGGGGAAGCTACACGGGCACGCGGTAACGCGGGCCCGACCCACCCTCCCCGGGCCGCGGGATCTGGTGCAGCCGGATCGAGTTGGTCTTCCCGGCCACGCCCATGGGCGAGCCGTGGACCAGCACCAGCCGATCGCCGGGCCGGGCGGTCCCGTCCGCCACCAGCCGGTCCGCCACCGCCTCGGCCATGGCGTCGGCGTTCTTCACCGGCTCCATCAGCGCCGGCATCACGCCCCAGTAGAGCGCGCAGCGACGTCGCACCGACTGCTCGGTGGAGAACGCCACCACCGGCACGGGCGGCCGGAAGTGGGCCAGCAGCCGCGCCGTGGTCCCGGAGAGCGTGAAGCAGCAGATGGCCACCGCCCCGGAGCTCTCCGCCGCCCGGCAGGCCGCCGCCGCCACCACCTCGTCGAGCGGCGCCGGCGCCGCCTCGGTCAGCTGCGGGACCGCGCGCGCCGCCACCGTCGCCTCCGCCTCGCGCACGATCCGGTCCATCATCTGCACCGACGCCAGCGGGTGCTTCCCGCTCGCGGTCTCTCCCGACAGCATCACCGCGTCGGCGCCGTCCCAGATCCCGTTGGCCACGTCGCTGGCCTCGGCCCGGGTGGGCCGGGGGTGCTCGATCATCGAGTTGAGCATCTGCGTGGCGATGATGACCGGCTTCCCCACCGCGTTGGCCTTCTGGCAGAGCATCTTCTGGATGCCCGGCACCCGCTCCGGCAGGATCTCCACGCCCAGGTCGCCGCGCGCCACCATCAGCCCGTCGGCGGCGGCGAGGATGGCGTCGATCTGGTCGAGCGCCTCGGGCTTCTCGATCTTGGCGATCACCGGCACCACCCGGCCGGCCTGCTCCATGAGCCGCCGGCACAGCAGCACGTCCTCCGCCGTCCGCACGAAGGAGAGGGCCACCACGTCGACGCCGTTGGCGAGGCCGAAGGCCAGGTCGGCCTTGTCCTTGTCGCTCATGGCCTCGGTGCGCAGCGCCACGCCGGGCAGGTTGATCCCCTTGTGCTCGCCCAGCGTCCCGCCCTCCACCACCACGGCCGTCACCTGCACGCCGTCGGTGGACTGCACCTTCAGCTCCAGCAGGCCGTCGTCGATGAGCAGCCGGTCGCCCGGCTTCACGTCCTCGGCGAGGTGGACGTAGGTGGTGGAGACCAGCTGCTCGTCGCCCGCCACCTCGGCGGCGGTGGTGATGGTGATGGGGCGCCCCGGCACCAGCGTCACGCCGGCCCGCCCCGCCTTGAGCGGGCCGGTGCGGATCTTCGGCCCCTGCAGGTCCTGCAGCACCGCCACCGGCTTGCCGAGGTGGCGCGAGGCGGCGCGGATGCGCCCCATGGTCCGGGCGTGATCCTCGTGGCTCCCGTGGGAGAAGTTGAGCCGGGCGACGTCGACGCCGTTGCGGAGCAGCTCCTCCAGGGCCTCGGGGGTGGCGGTGGCGGGTCCGATGGTGGCGACGATCTTGGCGCGGCGCATGGCGCCTTGTACCGTCGCGGACCGGGCCGGGTCCAGCCGGCGCCCGGGGCGGCCCCGTTGTGAGCCGCGGCCCGGGGCGCTACCGTTCCCCCCAATGGACCACGCTGCGCTCGTCCGCCGCCTCGAGAAGCTGCAGCGCCTCCTCGAGGTGGCCCGCGCCATGACGGCGGAGCGCCACCTCCCCACCCTGCTGGAGACCATCAACGACGCGGCGGCCGGCGTGGCCGAGGCCGATCGCTGCAGCATCTTCGTGGTCGACCGCGACCGCGGCGAGCTCTGGACCCCGGTGGCCCACGGGACCGGCGAGATCCGCATCCCCCTGGGCGCCGGCATCGCCGGGGCGGTGGCCGCCAGCGCGGCCCCCATCCGCATCCGCGACGCCTACGCCGATCCGCGCTTCAACCCCGAGGTCGACGCCGGCACCGGCTACCGGACCCGCAGCATCCTCGGGGTGCCCATGCTCAACACCCGGGGCGAGCCGGTGGGGGTGATCCAGGCGCTCAACCGGCGCGACGGCGACTTCGGCGACGAGGACGAGGAGCTGCTGCAGGCGCTGGCCGGCCCCGCCGCCAGCGCCATCGAGAACGCGGTGCTGCACGAGGAGATCGAGCGGCTCTTCGAGGGGTTCGTGCAGGCCTCGGTCACCGCCATCGAGGCCCGCGACCCGACCACCGCCGGCCACTCCGGCCGCGTCGCCGCCTCCACCCTGGCGCTGGCCCGCGCCCTCGAGCGGGCGCCGCCGCCCCCCTGGCGCGGCGTCCGCTTCGAGGCGGCCGCCCTGCAGCAGCTGCGCTACGCCGCCCTGCTCCACGACTTCGGCAAGGTGGGCGTCCGCGAGCACGTCCTCACCAAGGCCGACAAGCTCCACCCCCACCAGCTCGAGCTGCTCACGGCGCGCTTCGAGCTGGCCCGGGCGGCGCTGGAGAACGAGCGGCTGCGCGCCCGCCTGGCCGGGCGCGGCGAGGGCGAGGTGGAGGAGCGGCTCGCCGAGCTGGAGGCCTGCCTCGACGTGGTGCTGGTGGCCAACCGGCCGGCGGTGCTGGCCGAGGCCGCCTCGGCCCAGCTGGCCCGGCTGGCGGGGCGGACCTTCGTCGACCCTCGCGGCCAGGCCCGGCCGCTCCTCACCGGCGAGGAGCTGCGGCTGCTCTCCATCCCGCGCGGCTCGCTCTCGGAGCAGGAGCGGCTCGAGATCGAGAGCCACGTCACCCACACCTACCGCTTCCTCTCCCAGATCCCCTGGACCCGCGCGCTCCGCCGCGTCCCCGAGATCGCCTACGGCCACCACGAGAAGCTCGACGGCGGCGGCTACCCGCGCGCGGTGACGGCGCCCGCCATCGCCGTGGAGACGCGGATGATGACCATCGCCGACATCTTCGACGCCCTCACCGCCAGCGATCGCCCCTACAAGAAGGCGCTCCCGGTGGAGCGCGCCCTCGACATCCTCGCCGACGAGGTGAGGCGCGGGCAGGTGGACGGCTCGCTGTTCGGGGTCTTCGTCGAGGCCAGGCCGTGGCTGGCGTCGCCCCCGGGGCGGGGCACGCCGTGAGGCCCGCCCCGAGGCTGGACCGGGCCTTCTTCGCCCGCCCGGCCCCGCTGGTGGCGCGCCAGCTGCTGGGGCAGCGCCTCGTCCACCTCGACGCCGGGATCCGCCGCGTGGCCCGGCTGGTGGAGACCGAGGCCTACCACGGCCCGCTCGACCGGGCCTCCCACGCCTTCCGGGGGGCCACGCCGCGCGCCGGCATCATGTTCGGCGGCGCCGCGGTGGCCTACGTCTACGTCATCTACGGCCAGCACGGCTGCATGAACGTGATCACCGGCGCCCCGGGCCAGCCCTCGGCGGTGCTGCTGCGCGCCGCGGAGCCGCTGGAGGGCTGCCTCCACTCGACCTCGGGGCCGGGCAACCTGTGCCGGGCGCTGGCCATCGACCGCGGGCGCCACAACGGGCTCGATCTCACGGGCGGCACGCTCTTCTTCGAGCGCGCCGGCGCGCCGGTCGGACGCATCGTCACGACACCACGGGTGAACGTCGACGCGGCGGGCCCGCCCTGGGCGGGGCGGCGCTGGCGCTTCGTGCTGGCGCCCAGCGACTGGATCAGCGGCCCGGACCGGCGCCGCTACTCCCCCCGGGCGCCGGCCTGACCCGGGACGGTGGCCGGGACCGGACCGTCTGGCGGGCCGGCGGCGGGTGGGGCCGGTGAAGCCGGTGGAGCGGGAGCCGGTGGAGCCTGGGGCGGCGGAGCTGGGGGCGGGGTCGGTGACCAGGCTGGCGCTGCGGACGAGGCCGGTGCGGGCGGCGGCTCGGGCTCCAGCCGGGCCTCCAGCACCCGGCCGCCCACGGCGTCGAGCAGCACCTGGGCCCGGGTGCCTGGCCCGGCCAGGCCGACGTGCCAGCGATAGGACCCGTCCAGCCGGGCCTCGGTGACCTCCTGGACGGTCTGCCCGTGGGCCCGGGCGTAGTCGGTGGCCAGATCGATGGCCAGCGTCCCGGAGATGAGCGGCCCCCTCGGCGGCGCCGCCGGCGGCGTGTAGTAGGTCTGGGGCAGCGCGCAGCCGGTGGCCGCGAGCAGCAGGGCGAGCGTGGCGAGCGGGGCGAGGCGCATGGCCCGGAATCTAATGTATCTTGCCCGCGTGCTCCATCTCGCCGGCCAGGACGCCCGGGCCCTGGCCACCCGCGCCGGGATCACGCTCACCGACGCGCGCCGCATCCTCGGCGCGGTGGTGGGGCGCGGGGAGCCGCTGCGCGCCGCCCGCAACGTCCGCCGCGAGGTGATGGACCGCGTCGAGGCCCTCGCCACCCCCGGCGCCCTGCAGGAGCTCGGCGCGGGTCGACGCCGCCGACGGCTTCCGCAAGTACCTGCTGGCCTGCCCCGACGGCGTGCGCGTCGAGGCGGTGCGCATCCCGCTCTTCGACACCCACCACGTCGCCTGCCTCTCCTCGCAGGCCGGCTGCGCCATGGACTGCGCCTTCTGCGCCACCGGCCGCCTGGGCCTGGCCCGGTCGCTGGCCGCCTGGGAGATGGTGGCGCAGCTGCTCCACCTGCGCGCCGACTCGACGCGCCCCGTCACCGGCGTGGTCTTCATGGGGCAGGGCGAGCCGTTCGCCAACTACGACGCGGTGCTCGACGCCGCCTACACGCTCTGCGACCCGGCCGGCGCCCGCATCGACGGGCGGCGCATCTCCATCTCCACCGCCGGCCTGGTGCCCCAGATCCGCCGCTACACCGCCGAGGGGCACAAGTTCCGGCTCTGCATCTCGCTCAACGCCGCCACGCCGGAGAAGCGCCGGGCCCTGATGCCCATCGAGAAGGCCTGGCCCCTCGACGAGCTGATGGACGCGGTGCGCGAGCACGCCGCGGCGCGCGGCCGGGTCACGCTGGAGTACGTGATGATGGCCGGCGTCAACACCGGCGAGGAGGACGCCGCGGCGCTGGGCCGGCTGCTGCGCGACCTCCCGGTGCGGCTCAACCCCATCGCCGTCAACGACGCCACCGGCCGCTTCCGGCCGCCCAGCGAGGCGGAGTGGCAGGCCTTCCGCGACCAGCTGGCGCGCCACCTCCCGGGCCAGCCCATCGTGCGCCGCTACTCCGGCGGCCAGGACCGGCACGCCGCCTGCGGCATGCTGGCCTCCCGCGCCGGGTGAGGGCGGGGCCCGGGCGTCAGCCTGTCGGGCCGGGCCCGGGCGCCCTGGCCGGCGGCCGCTCGGGCGGCGATTCCGGCGCCGGCTCCGGGGCCCTGGCCGGGGCCTTCTCCGGGGCCTTCGCCGGCGCCTTGGCCGGCGGGGCCGGAGGCTGCGGCGCGGGCTTCCTGGGCGGCTCGCTCCCCTCCGGCACCAGCAGGTCGAACCGCTCCAGGAGGTCCAGCTGCTCGAGCAGCTCGAGGTGGCGCAGCAGCTCCGCGTCGTCCGGCTGGCTCGCCCCGGGACGCGGCGGCGCCGGGGTCGCGGGCGGCGGCGGCCAGCAGCAGGATGGCGAGCGAGGCGATCATGGCGTGCGCAGGTCGACGCCCAGCACCGACTTGAAGACCGTCCGCCCTCCGCCGAAGAAGTCGCCGGGCAGGAGCACGTCGACCTCGCCGCCGACGGAGATCCACGGCGCGGGGTCCCACGTGGCCTGGAGGTCGAGCTCGGTGCCGTAGGTGCGCCCGCCCCAGGGGCCGTCGTCCTCGGCCTGCAGCCAGGCCGCCCGGGCCAGCAGGTCGACGTCGCGCCCCACGTCGAGCTCGACGTCGAGGCCCGGGGCGATCACGCCCCGGCCGTTCACGCCCGGCGCCGTGGCCTGGCGCGCCGCGAAGGTCTGGGAGAGGCCGCCGCGGAAGAAGAGGTTGGTGGCGGTGACGTACGGGTTGACGCCGAGGAAGGCGCCGTAGCCCGAGTCGAGCCCGAGGCGCGCCTTCTCGGGCGGCGGCCGGTCGCCGGAGAGGTAGAGGAACCAGGGCGTGACCGAGAGCCACGGCAGCGGTGACACCCGGTAGCGGAGCCAGGCGGCCGAGCCGCGCAGCGGGACGTCCACCGCGGTCGTGCCGGCCAGGGTCCCCAGCTGATCGAGGTGGCCGCGGAGCACCGCCAGCGTCCAGAGCAGGCGCTGGCCGGCGAAGGTGACCAGGCTTCCGGTGGTCCCGGCCCAGGCCAGGGTGGCCGTGGAGGTCAGCTCGGAGGAGAGCAGGGCCGCCAGCGCGCGCGAGGAGGTGATGAAGTCCGGCGTGCCGGGGGCCAGCCCGGAGAGCCGCACCACCTGGTCCTCGACGTAGGCGCTCCGCACCAGCTCGGCCAGGCCGCCGGTCCTGTCGTGGCGCGCCGCGAGGAAGAGGCCGGCGTGCTCGAAGAGCGACGGGAGCCAGTCGACCCGCACCAGCGCCATGGGGGTGATCCCGGAGACGCTGCGCGGGAAGTCGCGCGTGGGCTGGAAGAGGGCGGCGCGCAGCTCGAAGGGCGGGCCGATGGCGCCCAGGTCGAGGGCCACGTCCACCCCGGTCCCGTAGTCGTCGTGGACCAGCCCCTCGGCCACCGCGTAGCGGGCCCGCCCGGCGCGCAACGTGGCGAAGCCGGCGCGGCCGAAGCTCCAGGCCAGGTAGGCCTCGCGGATCAGCAGCGTGCCCTGCAGCTCGTCGGCGAAGGCCCGCCCGTTGGAGGTCAGCTCCGACGGGCCCAGCCCGGTCTCCTCGAGGGGCAGGGACGGGCCCATGGCGCTGCAGCGCATGCTGCCGCGCACGTCGATCCCCGAGGGGGAGCTGCTGGACCAGCAGGCCGTCACCAGCGCCGGGAAGCGGCGCACCCGCAGCTCGCCGGTGTCGAGGGCCAGCCGCCAGCGCAGCGCGCCGTCGAGGTGGCGGCCGTTCACCACCAGCTCCGCCAGCATCGAGCCGTAGGACGAGTCGACGGTGGTGGCGAGGTAGTCGTCGATGAGGAAGAGGCGCGACCCCGGGTCGAAGAGGACGTCGGTCGAGGGCGCGTCACGGAAGACGCTGGCGCGGAGGTGGAGGGCCCCGTCGGCCCAGACCTCCCCCTCGGCGGCGCCGGGGGTGGTCGCGGCGGCGAGCGCCGCGAGGAGGAGGAACGGCCAGCGCACGGGTGGCTACTGGCCGCGCCGCTCCCGCCACCGCTCGCGGGCCCGGGTCCGCTCCTCGGGGCTCAGCTCGCGCCAGCGGCGCAGGTTCTCCAGGTACCGCTCCCGCTCGCGCGGTGGCGCCCGCAGGATCTCGCCCATGGCCTTGCGGATCTGGGCGCGGCGCTCCGGCGACATCTCCTGGAAGCGGGCGAAGCGCTCCTGCAGCTCGCGCTGCTCGCGCTCGGGGAGCTTGCGGAAGGTCTCGTAGCGCCTCATCAGCTCGGCCCGCTGCTCGGGCGGCAGCGACCGCAGCCGGGCCAGCCGCTCCTGCAGCTCGGCCTGCTGCTCCGGCGGCAGCGCCTGGTAGGCCTTCCACCGCTGGCGCAGCGCCTCGCGCTGCTCCGGCGTGAGCTGCTCCCAGCGCTCGCGGGCGGCGGCGGCGTCGCCCGCCGGCGCGGCCGGCGCGGCCGGCTCGTCGGCGCGGGCCGGGCCGAGCCCGACGCGCCAGCGCCACGGCCAGGGCGGCGATGCGCCGGCTCACCGCGCCCCTCCCGGCTCCACCGTGTCGAGGTGCGCGATCAGCGCGGCGTCCTCGGCGGTCTCCACGTCGCCGACCGAGGCGACCAGCTCGTACTCCTGCAGCAGGTCCAGCTCGGCGGCCGCCCCCAGCTCGAGGCCGTGCTGGTGGCGGACGACGAGGACGGCGGCCACCGCCGCCGCGGCCAGCCCGGCGGCCGGGACCGCCAGCCGCCAGCGCCAGGCCGCCGGCAGGCCCGGCCACCCGCGGCGCGGCGGGTCCGCCAGCCGGGCCGCCAGCCGGGCGGCGAAGTGCGGGGACGGCTCGGGCGCCGCCGGGAGCCGCGCCAGCGCCCGCAGCGCCCCCTCGATCCGGCGCTGCTCGCCACGGCAGGCCGGGCAGGCGGCCAGGTGCGCCTCGACCTCCCGGCGCGCCGCCGGCTCGAGCGCGCCGTCGAGCAGCGCCGAGAGGTCGTCGACCACGTGCTTCATGACACCGCCTCCTCACCGCCTCCGGGCGCGAACGGCGCCAGCGCCGCGGCGGCGCTGACGGTGGCCCGGTGGACCAGGGACTTCACCGCCGACACGCTGGTCTCCAGCGTCTCGGCGATCTCCTCGTAGCTCATCCCCTCGAAGCGGCACAGCACCAGGGCCGCCCGCTGCTTCTCCGGGAGCGCGCCGAGCATGGCCAGCACCGCCTGCTCCAGCGATCGCCCCACCGCCTCGTCGTGCGGATCGGCGGCGCCGGAGGGCAGGGCGTCGAGGTCGGGCGGGCCGCCGCCGGCGGCCGCGGCGCTGGCGCGCGCCGTGAACTCGGCGCGGCGGACCTCGTTGAGGCAGTGGTTGGTGGCCACCCGGTAGAGGAAGGTCTTGAAGCGGGCGCTGGGCTGGTAGCGGTGGGCCGACCGGTAGAGCTTCACGAACACGTCCTGGGCCAGCTCCTCGGCGCGGGCGGCGTCCCTCACGAAGCGATGGCAGAAGGCGATCATGGCCCGGGCGTTCCTCTCGTAGAGGAGCCGGAACGCCGCCTCGTCGCCGCGCTGGAAGGCCAGCAGGAGCGCGGCGTCGTCGTCCTGGCTCATCCCACCTCCAGAACACCAGCCGGGGCCGGGAGTTGCGGTCGACCGGCCCGGCCGGCTAGCCGCCCAGGGCGTGGACCAGCAGGTGGGTCACCCCGTAGACCAGGGCGGCCGCCAGCGCCGAGGCCGGAATCGTGAAGATCCACGCCCAGATGATGCGCCCGGCCACGCCCCAGCGGACCGCCCGGGATCCCCGGGTGGCCCCCACCCCGACGATGGCGCCGGTGATGGTGTGGGTGGTGGAGACCGGGATGCCCCAGTGGGCCAGGGCGAGGATGGTGACGCCGCCGCCGGTCTCGGCGCAGAAGCCGCCCATGGGCTGCAGCTTGGTGAGGCCGGTCCCCATGGTCTTCACGATGCGCCAGCCGCCGAAGAAGGTGCCGAGGCCGATGGCGGCGTGGCAGGCCAGCACCACCCAGAACGGGATGTGGAACTCCTGCCCCTTCCAGATGGTCCCGAACAGGACCAGGGCGATGATGCCCATCACCTTCTGGGCGTCGTTGGTGCCGTGGCTGTACGAGAAGATGGCCGCCGAGACCAGCTGCAGCTTGCGGAACCAGGCGTCGACCCTGGCCGGCGTGTTGCGCCGCACCATCCACGAGGTCCCCACCATCATGGTGATGCCGAGGACCATGCCGATGAGCGGCGAGAGCACGATGAACAGCGAGATCTTGAGGATGCCCGAGCCGATCAGGCCGCCGGTGCCGAGCGCCGGCAGCGTGGCGCCGATCATGCCGCCGGCCAGCGCGTGCGACGACGACGACGGCAGCCCCCAGTACCAGGTGAGCAGGTTCCAGGCGATGGCGCCCACCAGCGAGGAGAAGACCACCACCAGCACCATGGTGTCGCCCATGGCGCGCAGGTCCTCGAAGTGGATGATCCCCTTGCCCATGGTGTTGGCCACCTTGAGCTGGACGCCCCACAGCACCGGCGCCGCCGAGATGAAGTTGAAGAAGGCCGCCCAGGCCACCGCCTTCATGGGGGTGAGCACCCGGGTCGACACCACCGTGGCGATCGAGTTGGCGGCGTCGTGGAAGCCGTTGATGAAGTCGAAGCCGAGGGCGACGAGGACCAGTCCGGTGACGACGGCGTAGAGGAGCATGGCGGCGGTCCGGGCCCGGGCGGCGCCTCAGGCGTGCTCGAGGACGATGCCCTCGATCACGTTGGCCACGTCCTCGGCCCGGTCGGTGGCGTCCTCGATGAGATCGATGATCTCCTTCCACTTCATCACCGTGAGCGGGTCGTTGCCACGCTTGAAGAGCTTGGCCATGGTCTTGCGGGTCAGCGTGTCGGCCTGGTTCTCCAGCTTGTTCATCTCCTGGCAGGCGGCCAGGATGGTCTGCGGATCCTTCTTCATGTTCCGCAGCCCCTTGACCGCCTCCTCCATCTTCCGCGACTGCTCGACCAGCACGGCGCACAGCTCGCGCGCCTCGGGGAGCACCGAGTCGAGGTCGTAGAGGCCGAGCCGCTCGGCGGCGGCGTCGGCCAGGTCCAGCACGTCGTCGATGCGCGAGAGGATGCGGTGGATCTCGGAGCGGTCGAACGGGGTGATGAACTGCGTGTGGAGCCGCTCGAAGGCGCGGTGGGTGATGTCGTCGGCGCGGTGCTCGACGTCCTTGATGGCCTGGCACTTGGCCGGCACGTCGGTGAAGTCGTCGAGGAGGGCCTTGAGCAGCACCACGCCCTCCACCACCGCGGCCGCCTGGGACTCGAAATCCGTGAAGAAGTCGTCCGACTTCGGCATCAAGCGCTGGAGCATCTGATCTCCTGTGGTGGGGCGGCGCGGAGGTAGCGTGTTTCGAAACTCGAGTCAAACACGGCCTGTGACGGACCGGTGAACATCGCTCGGGCCGCATGGTGCCACGATCGGCCGGCTTGGGAAGCGCCATCGAGGGTGCCGGGGTTCCCCCAGCCAGATCAGCCGGATAGGCCTCCAGGCCCGGGGCCTGGCGGCGCCCCCCGCGCCGCGCCCGGCCCGGCCGGCGTGTCGCGCAGCGTCACCAGCGTGGCCCCCCAGCCTCCGGCCGCCTCGTCGGCCGGCCGGAAGGACGCCACCAGCGGGTGGCGCGCCAGCAGGACCTCGACGCGCCGGCGCAGCGCCCCGGTCCCCTTGCCGTGGATGATGCGCAGCGCCCGCAGCCCGGCGGCGTGGCTGGCCTCCAGCCAGGCGGGCACCAGGGACCCGACCTCGGCCGGCGCAAAGGCGTGCAGGTCGAGCGTGCCGTCGAGCGGGAGCTCCACCGGCCCGCCGAAGGGGTCGCCATCCGCGGGATCGCGGGTCACGGCCCCCATGATAGCGCGAGGTCCGGCGCCGCTCCGGGCCGGCACGGCCAGGCGAGGACGCTCACCGCCGGCCTGGCCCCGGTCCCGCCGCGGCCGTGAGCGACTGCAGCTCGCGCACCAGCTGGCGCAGCCTCGCCACGCCGTCGCGGGCGTCGGCCGCCGCCTCGAGGCTCTGCCGCGCCGCCTCGGCCAGCTCCGTGCACCCCGGGCCCGCCGCCTCCAGCCGTCCGGCCAGCCGTGCCACCTCCTCGGCGACGAAGGCCAGGTCGGCGATGACGTAGCTGAGCGGGTTGTCGAGCTCGAGGGCCACCTCGCCGATCCGCCGGCCGGGCGGGGCCGGCCGGCCGTCGCCCGGCGGGCGCGGCCTGGTCCCGCCCGTCGGTGGGCGCCTCGTCGTGCGGGTCGTGGTCGGGGGCGCCGTCATCCAGGCCGCGGCGACGTGCATGATCCGTTCGCGGCCCGGCCCGGTCGGGGAGGATCGGCAAGATCGGGCAAGGTCGGCCGTTTCCGGCGCCACGGGCGCGCCGCCGGGCACCCGGCGCGGGGGTGCGACCGGCCCCAGGGACGACCCGACCTCCCGATATCGACCCGTCCCGCCTGGAGCGCGAATCGGGAGGCGCACGCCTTCGGGGCAGCGTATGAAGGGGTCCCGTGGAGTTCGATGTTCACTGCGAGCAGATGGGCCGGCTGCTCGAGGCCGAGCGGGACGAGGAGCGGGCCCGCCTGGCCGACGCCCGCGCCAGGCTCACCCTGGCCGAGCGGGAGGCGCGCGGCCTCGCCATCGCCGACGTCGAGGCGGTCGAGGAGGGGAGCCTGGCCGGGCGGGCGCTGGTGGCCTACGAGCGCCGGGGGAAGCCCATCGAGGGGGCGCGCATCGGGACGGGCGCGCTGGTGACCGTCCGGCTGCGCAGGGAGCCGCGCCCGGACGAGCCATCGGGCGTGGTGGCGCGGCGCAGCCGGGGGCGCGTGGCCGTGGCCTTCGACGAGCCGCCGCCCGACTGGGCGGTGGACGGCCGGGTGGTGCTGGAGCTGGAGCCCTCGCCGGTGACCTGGGAGCGGCTCTCGGCCGGCCTGCGGCGCATGGCGGGCGAGGAGGGGAGGCGCTGGCGCCCGCTGCTCACCGGCACCGCGCCGCGCTTCGAGCCCCGCCCGCGCGGGCCGGAGCTGCCCTGCGCCCTCAACCAGGAGCAGCGCGCCGCGCTCGACCTCGCCGACCGGGCCCTGGACCTGGCGCTGGTCCACGGCCCGCCCGGCACCGGCAAGACCACCGTGCTGGTCGAGGTGATCCGGCGGGCGGTGGCGCGCGGCGAGCGGGTGCTGGCCTGCGCGCCCTCCAACCTGGCGGTCGACAACCTGCTGGAGCGGCTGCTCGCCGCCGGCCTCGACGGGGTCCGCGTCGGCCACCCGGCCCGGGTGCTGGAGTCGCTGCTCGACCACACCCTGGAGGCGCGGACCGAGGCCCACGAGCGCTCGCGCATCGCCGCCGGCCTGGTGGCCGAGGCGCTGGCGCTGCGCCGCTCCGCCTCGCGGCGCAAGCAGCGGCGCGGCCCGGGGCGGTTCTCCGAGGCCCGGGTGGCAGAGCGCGAGGCGCGCGCCCTGCTCGCCGAGGCGCGCGAGCTGGAGGCCCGGGCCCAGGCCGAGGTCCTGGACGCGGCGCCGGTGGTGCTGGCCACGCTCACCGGCCTCTCCGGGGCCGGCCTGGCGGGGCGGCGCTTCCCCCTGGCCGTGGTCGACGAGGCCACCCAGGCGGTGGAGCCGGCGGCCTGGCTGGCGCTGCTGCGCGCCGACCGGGCGGTGCTGGCCGGCGACCACCTGCAGCTGCCCCCCACCGTGCTCTCGGCGGCGGCCCAGCAGGGCGGGCTCGGGATCTCGCTCTTCGAGCGGCTGGTGGCGCTCCACGGCGACGCCGTGAAGGTGACGCTCACCGAGCAGCACCGCATGAACGAGGCCATCATGCGCTTCCCCTCCGAGGCGCTCTACGGCGGGGCGCTGCGGGCCCACCCGGCGGTGGCCCACCACGCCCTCGACGGCGCCCCCCTCGAGGTGATCGACACCAGCGGCCGCGGCTTCGAGGAGGCCACGCCGGAGGGCTCCGACAGCCGCGAGAACGAGGGCGAGGCCCGGCTCTGCGCCGCCGAGGTGGAGCGGGTGCTGGCGCTCGGCGTGGCCCCCGCCGACGTGGCGGTGATCTCCCCCTACGACGGGCAGGTGCAGCGGCTGCGGGCGCTGCTGGCGGCGCGGGTCGAGCAGGGGCTGGAGGTCGACACCGTGGACGGGTTCCAGGGGCGCGAGAAGGAGGCGGTGGTGGTGAGCCTGACCCGCGCCAACCAGGCCGGCGAGGTGGGCTTCCTGGCCGACGTCCGGCGCATGAACGTGGCGCTGACCCGGGCGCGCAAGAAGCTGGTGGTGGTGGGCGACGGCGCCACCGTGGCGCGCCACCCCTTCTACGAGCGGTTCCTCCAGCACGCCCAGGCCACCGGCGCCTGGCGCAGCGCCTGGGACCGGGAGGCGACGTGATCCGCTCCAGCTTCCGGCTCACGCCCGGGGTCGGCGCCTGGCTCGAGTCCCGGCTCTGGGACGCCGGGGTGCGGACCTGGGCCGACCTGCCCGACGGCCCCCTGCCGGTGGTGGGCCCGAAGGTCGGGGCGCGGCTGCGGGAGGCGGTGGCCCGGGCCCGGGAGGCGCTGGCCGCCGGCGACGCCGAGGCGCTGGCCCGCATGCTGCCGCGGGCCGAGCGGTGGCGGCTCTACGCCGCCTTCGCCGAGGAGACCGGCTTCCTCGACATCGAGACCGACGGCACCGACCGGATCACCGCCATCGGCCTGCTCGACCGCGAAGGGCCGCGCGTCCTGCTGGCCGGCCGCGACCTCGACGAGTTCGAGGCCATCGCCGCCCGCTGGAAGCTCATCGGCACCTTCAACGGCCAGGCCTTCGACGTGCCGGTGCTGCGGCGCCGCTTCCCGGGCTGGACCCCGCCGCTGGCCCACGTCGACCTCTGCCACCTGTGGCGGCGGCTCGGCCACGCCGGCGGCCTGAAGGCGCTGGAGGTGGCGGAGGGGCTGCACCGGCCGCCACACCTGGCCGGGCTCTCCGGCCTCGACGCCATCCGGCTCTGGCAGGGCTGGCTCGACGGCGACGAGGCCGCGCTCCGGCTGCTCTGCGAGTACAACCTCTACGACGCCGTCCACCTGCGGACCCTGATGGACCGCGGCTACAACCGGATGCTGGAGCGGCTGCGGCTGCCGGCGGCGCCGGTCCGGGTCGCCGAGCCGGGCGACTTCCGCTACGACCTGACCCGGGCGGTGCTGGCCCTCTGACGGGGGAGCGGCCGGCAACTGGGCGCGGCCGGGCGCCGGGGTAGAATGGAGGCCAGCCCCGCCGACCCGCCCTGGCCCACGCATGAACCGCCGCCCCCGCCTCGCCGTCCCGATCGCCCTGCTCGCGGCGCTGGCCGCCTGCAACCCGCACGTCTCCGGGAACGGCGAGCTGGGCGAGGAGACGCGGGCGGTGGCGCCCTTCGACGCCGTCGACATCTCGCTCGGGGCCGAGGCCACCGTGACCGCCAACGCCACGGCGCAGCAGCTCACCGTCAGCGTGGACGAGAACCTGCTCCAGTACGTCCTCACCCCGGTGGAGGACGGCGTCCTCAAGACCAGGCTGAACGGCGTCGACGGGATCGACTCGGTCCACCCGTTGCGGCTCACGGTGCAGGCCACGACGCTCCACGCGGTGCGCGCCACCGAGGCGGCCAGGATCGACGTGAAGGGGGCGGGCCAGCCCGGCCTGGCCTTCGAGGTGGAGGCGGCGAGCCTGGGCAACGTGCAGCTGCAGGGGCCGGGCGGCGAGCTCCTCCAGGCTCGCCTCACCGGCGGCTCGGGGCTGGACGCCTCCGCCTACCCGGTGGCCGGGGCCAGCGTGGCGCTGTCCGGCGGCTCGAGCCTCCGGGTCAACTCCCGGAGCGACCCGGTGGGGACCGCCACCGACCGCAGCCACGTGGCCATCACCGGCGGCGGGACCTGCGCCGCGCTGGTGCGGAGCGCCGACTCGGACTGCGTCGTGCAGTGAGCCTCGCGCCCGGCCTTCCCCCCCGGCCTCCCCGAAACCGCAGCCGGCAGGTCACGCTTCGACGCCTGGAGCGTCCACCTCCTGCCGGGAGCCTGCGCCCCGGCGGCACCGCCCGCCATGGATCACGTCCAATACCTCTGCGTCTTCGTCCGGGCCACCGGCGCCCGGCTGCTGGCGGCCGAGCGGCTGGTCTGCTCGCTGCCGGCCCTGCTCGGCCCGGCGCTGGTGGAGTGCGACCTCGCCTACCGCGCCTCGTCGCGCGACCTGGCGGCGCTGCTGCGCTTCTCCGTGGAGGGGTTCAACGCCGCGCTGCGGGACCGGCTGGCCTTCTGGGCGGCGCGGGCCGGCGGCCGCGCCCTGCCGCTGGGCGACATGGGCGACGGGGACCGCCGGGCCCGCCTGCTCCAGCTCGAGCACAGCGAGGTGAGGCAGCGGGGGGTGCTGCCCGAGGCGCTCTTCGAGGCGGCCGGGCCGTTCTTCACCCAGGCCGGGGCGGCCGAGTCGCGCCGCCGCATCGGGGCTCGACCGGCCCATGCTGGTGGTCGACGTGGGCGGTCCGGGCTGGGATGGCGTGGCCTACGAGCCGTCGCTGCGCGAGCTCTTCCTGCCGTCGCCCATGGCGCCGCCGGTGGGCGACGAGGTGACGCTGGTGGTGCGCGCCGCCGGCATGGACAGGCCGGTGGGGGTGCGGACCCGGCTGACCGGCCGGCGCTCGCCGGACGAGGCCGGGCCGGGGCGGCCGGCCGGCTTCTCGCTCCGCATCCCCGACGCGGCCCCCTCCATCCATGCGCTGCTCGAGAAGCGCGCCCCGGCCTCCATCTCCGGCGTCCGGACCACGACCCGCTTCGCCGTCCGGGCCCCGGTCAAGGTGGTGCTGGGCGCCGCCACCCGGCCGCCCACGCCCGCGCCCACCACGCCTGCCCCGACCACGCCCGCGCCGACCACGCCCGTGCCGATCACGCCCGCGCCGACCACGCCCGCGGCCACCATCGCCTACGCCACCATCCAGGAGCTGCAGGCCGACTTCATCGAGAACCTCTCGCAGGGCGGCGCCTTCGTCCGCTCCATGAACCCCTTCCCGACCGGCTCGCCGCTGTCGCTCCGCTTCCGGCTCCCCAACGGCGCCGAGCTGAGCGCCCAGGCCGTGGTGGCCTTCACCACCCGTGACGGGATGGGCGTCCGCTTCACGCTCGACGCCGAGGGGGAGGCGGCGCTGCAGGCCGCCATCGCCCACCTCTCGGTGCGGCAGCGCCGGGCGGTGGTGCTGGACGACGACGCCACCTTCCGCCAGGAGCTGGGTGACGCCCTCGCCGAGCGCGGCTTCGAGGTGGCGGTGGCGTCGCTGGCCGCCGACGGGCTGCGGCTGGTCTCGGAGGAGCTGCGCGGCCTCGACCTGCTGCTCACCGGGGTGGTCATGCCGGGCCGGAGCGGGCAGGTCTTCGTCCGGACCATCCGCACCGCCGGGGGCGAGGCCGGGCCCGCCATCGTGGTGGTCACCGGGAGGATGGAGCTCGAGCTGGAGCGCACCTTCGAGGCGGCCGGGGCCGACGCCGTGCTCGACAGGGCGCTCGGGCCGGAGCTGGTGGCGCAGGCGGCCGACGCGGCGCTGGAGCGCAGGCGCGGCGGCTCGCCGGCCCGCGGCTAGGGCACGCAGTCCTGGCCGGCCGACGGGCAGGAGACCCCGGTCACCGTCGAGGCGGTCTGGACCCGGCCCACGCCGTCGTCGATGGTGACCAGCACGGTGAGCGGCAGCGTGGGGTTGCGGAGCGTGTCGTCGCAGCTGCCCGGGAGGACGGTCTTCTGCGCGCCGCTGGCCGCGGCCGGGCTGAAGGTGACCTGCACCGGGTCGCCGTCGGCGTCGTCGGCCATGACCGGCAGCGGCATCGAGGCGGCGTCGGCCACCCAGCGTGCCCCGAGGCAGGTCGAGCCGTCCCCGCTCCACTTGCTGCAGGCGCAGAAGCAGGACTCGACCACCCCGGCGAAGGCGGTGGCGGTGGGGGCGCCGTCCTGGACGTTGACCACCGTGGCCGAGGATGGACCCTCCCACCCGTCGTAGGCGCGGAGCAGCACCGGGTGGTCGCCGACGAAGGAGGCCAGCGGCGGGAGCCCGGACGCCGGGCTGTAGCGGCTGGCGCACTCGACGCGTCCCTCCGTCCCCACGAAGGAGAAGGAGGAGCAGGACGCATCGCCGACGCTGCCGTCGGCGCGCAGCGGATCGCCGTCCGGGTCCTCGAAGCTGGAGAGCGTCGCGCTGGCCAGGTAGGACTGGAGCCCCCGGTCGTAGCGGTGCGCCACCGCGACCCGGGCGGCCGACCGGACCAGGACCGGGGGCCGGTTGCCGATCACGACGGGGACCGCCAGGGTGGTGGACGCGCCGAAGGCATCGGCCGCGGTGGCGTCCAGGGAGAAGTGGGAGGAGCCGTCGGCGGCCCGGAAGGCGCCCGGCTTGGAGACCGAGGAGGCGAAGCGGAAGCTGGTCAGGCCCCCGGCCGTGGTGGCCTCGCCCGTCGACGACGGCAGCCAGGACGGGAGCGCGGCGGCGACCGCCAGCCCCGCCACCGGGTCGCCGTCCGGATCGACGGCCTCGAAGGCCGCCGTGCCCGCCGCGATGAAGCAGCTGCCGGCGGCGCCGGGGCAGGCGCCGACCGTGTGGTCGACCGCGATCTTCCCACCGGCCGGGTTGGAGGCGAGCCGCACCACCGGGGGGCGGTTGGCGATCTCGACGGGCCAGGTGGCCTCGGCGGTCCCGCCGTTGCCGTCCGCGGCGGACACCCGGAGGGCCCGCGTGGCCAGGCCGATCAGCCGGGTGGGATCGGTACAGCGGGTCTCCAGGGTCACGCCACCGGCGGCGACCGGGCCGAGCTGGCTCAGGCAGCCCTGGGTGCCACTCTCGGCGAGGGAGGCGGTGAGGGTGACGGGGTCGCCGTCGGGGTCGGTCGCGGCGAGCGGCACGGTCCCCGCGGCCAGCCAGGCGCCGCCCTCGTACCGGTGCTCGAGGAGGACGGGCTGCCCGGCCAGCACGGGCGGACGGTTCCCGATCCGCACCACCTGGTCGGCCCGCCCCACCAGCCCCGCCGCGCTGGCGACCCGCAGCCGGAAGCGCCAGGTCCCGGCGATGCTCCCGCTCGGCGCCTCGACCCAGGCCTCGGTCGACAGGCTGGCCTCGCCCCGGGCGTAGGTCACCCGGGCCGAGGGGTCGGCCCCGGCCGGAGGGATCACGCGCCACCGGTAGACCAGGGCGCCGCCGGCCGGATCGACGACCGTGGCGGAGAGCGGCAGCGCCACCGGGCTGCCCGCCAGGGCCGGGCGGCAGGCCAGGGGCGTCCCGCTGCAGGCGTGGTCGACCGAGCTCTCGGGAGCGGGGGTCACCTCCGGCGCGCCGGACGCGGCCGCCACCTCGACGACCTGCCGGGCCGGGGTGCCGGCGCCGCCGCGCCCGTCCTCGGCCTGGACCGACACCTCGTAGGTCCCGGCGCACCAGAAGACCACCTCGAGCCGGGGGCCGGTGGTGGGCTCCGGCTCGGCCTCGCAGCCGGCGGCGAGCGGCGCGACCGACCAGGTGAAGCGCGCGACGGCGTCGCCGGGATCCGGATCGCTGGCGGTGGCCTCGATGAAGAGGATGCGGTTCGAGGCGGGCGACGCCGGGACCTGCAGCGCCGCCACCGGCGGACGGTTGGCCACGCAGGCGGACTGGAGGCAGCGGGCGCCCGGACCGCACTCGGCGTCGGTCGAGCAGGTCCGCACCGCCTCCTCGGGACCGCCGCAGGCGGCGAGGAGCAGGGCGAACGGGAGGTGCCAGGGCGCGCGGGCGCCGCGACGGGGAGCGGACATGACGGGGTCCTCCTGTGCGTCGTCCGTACCATGCGTGGAAGGGATCGACGTGCCCCAAAGTGAGTGCCAGCGGCGTGCCGCAGGCAGATCCGGTGGAATGGCGCCCGGATCCCCGGCTCGGGGGAGAGGCAGGACCGGCCGTCCGGCGGACCACCGGTCCGCCAGGCGGACGCCCCGGCCGTGGCCGCCCGGGGGATTTCCGATGGAAACCGGGCGCATGGCCCTTGCACTCGCGGTAGGCTTGTGGTGAAGACGAAGCGTCCCAGCCCCACCCAACGCCGAGGTCGAGGCCGCCCATGCCCCTGACCACAGCCCTGCTCGTCTCGCTGGCGCTCGGCGCCGGCGGCGACCGCCTGCTGCTCTGCCGGCCGGTGGTCACGGGCGATCCGGCGCTGGCCCGGCCGGAGGCGGTCCGGGAGGCGGGCCGGGCGCTCGGCAAGGACGTGCTCGACTACGGCGTCCCCTGCGACTCGCCGGCCGAGGCGGCGCGGGCGGCGGGCCGGGCCGGGCTGGGCCGGGCGGTGTCGTCGGTGGCGGCCGGCGCCCCCGACGGCAGCCGGTACACGCTGGTCCTCACCTCGGTGGACGAGGAGGAGCTGGCGCGGCGCTGGCTCCTGGTGCCGACCGGGACCGATCCGGTGACCCCGCTGGCCGAGGCGCTGCGGGGACTGAGGAAGGCCGGGGGCGCGCCGCGCCCGGCCTGGGTCCGGCCCACCGCCTGGTCGCTCTGGGTGGGCGGGGCGGTGGCGGTGGTCACCGGGGTGGTGCTCGGGGTCCAGGCCAGGGACTACGCCAGGAAGGCCGATGCCGCCGCCACGCCGGAGGAATGGGTGGCGGCCAACGACGCCTGGAAGAGCCACCGCACCTGGAGCGCGGTGGCCCTGGGCGTGGGCGGCGCGGCGGTGGCCGGCGGGACGGCCATCTGGTTCACGTTCTGAGGCGGAGGGTGGCCATGCCGAGGCGAGCCGCGGTGACGATGCTGGCGATGGCGCTGGCGGCCTGCGGGGCGCCCACGCAGCACGCCAGCTGCAGCGCCGACGCCCAGTGCGGCGCCGGGCAGTACTGCTCCACGGCCGGCGTCTGCTGGCCCGACGCGGTGGCGCCGGTGATCGAGTCGGTCACGGTGACCTGCCCCACGCCGTGCCTGCGCGACTCGACGGTGGCGGTGACGGTCGAGGCCTCCGACGACGCGAAGCTGGCGGCGGTGACCGCCAGCCTCGACCTGGCGCCCGGGACGGCGTTCCCGCTCACGCTGCAGGGCGGGGTCTGGAGCGGTGGCCTGCCGCTGGGGGACTGGCCCTTCCCGGCCTTCGAGCGGGCCGTCCAGCTCACGGTGGTGGCGCGCGACGCGGCGGGCAACGAGGTGTCGACCTCGAGGCCGGTCGGGACGGTGACGAGGCTGCGATGGGCGGTCGACTACGCACCGGGGGAGTTGCCGGTGCCGACGCCCGGGGCGGTGGCGGTCGACGACCAGGGGACGGCCATCCTGGGCGGATCGAACGGCAAGGTCCACTTCATCGGGCCGGACGGCGTGGCGGTGCGGTCCCCGGTGCAGGTGGGGACCGGGGCGCTGACGGCGCCGGTGGTGGTGGGGAGCAGTGGCACCTGGGTGCCGAGCGACGACGGGAGGGTCTACCGGGTGCCGACGGATCGAGCTGGCACCGGTGGAGACGGTCTGTGACACGGGGGCGGCGGTGAAGGGCTTGGCGCTCAATGCCGCACGGCGAGCCGCTCGCGGCTTCCAGTTCGGGCTTCTTCTACTCCAGGGAGGTGCCGCAATTCGGCCACCTATCCTGGTGACGTCCTCTTCCAGCCCGTCGCCCGGGACTCGACCTTCTACGGTGTCTGGGGGGACACCCTGCACGCTCTGTCCCTCAACGTTACCGGCGTCCCGTTGGACGCTTGGGCGTCGCCGGCTTCGCTCAGCGCTCCCAGTGGCGGCACCAATGGCGAATCGCGATCGAATGGCGATGTCGTTGCTCTCACCAACCTCGGAGCTCAGCGGGCGCTGGTACTCGTGCTTCATCTGCCGGCGTGGCGCCGCTCTAACGACCGACGCGCCACCGACGTCCCCTCCGACGGCCCTGTGGTTCGCGCCAACGGCGACGTGGTGGTCCCGGAGAAGGGGAAGACGCTCTCCTGCTGGACCAGCGCCGGCACGATCCGCTGGCGCACCGTGCCGCTGGCCGGTATCCCGCTCACGCCGCTGCTCCTCGCCGGAGGAGACGACGCGCTGGTGGTCGCCGACGATCGCGGCGCCTTGACCGCGCTCGACGGCGCCGGACAGCTTCGCTGGACCGCTCAGCTCGCGCCCATCGCCACGCCACTGCACGCCCCCAACCTCCACGCGCCGCCGGGCGCGAGCCTCTCGACCGCCTACGTGGCCGCCAGGGGCAAGCTCTACGCCGTCATCGTCGACGGCCGCCTCGACGCGGCCGCGCCGTGGCCCAAGGCCTTCCACGACCCGAAGAACACCGGCAACGCCACCACCGCCCAGCCGTCGCCGTGAATGTCCTGGCCGCCGCCCTCGCCCTCGCCCTGCTGGCACCACCCGCCGCCGGCGAGCGGATCGGCGTGCTGGCGGTCCACGAGCCGGGGCCGGCCGACCTCGACCTCGTCGAGCTGACCCACCAGCTCCGGGCCGCCTGCACCGAGCGGGTGCCGGGCGTGCTGCAGGCCCCGGAGATGCGGGCCCGGCTCCAGGGGCGGACCGGGAACGCCACGGCCGCCGAGCTCGACCGGGCCTTCAACGGGGCGCTGGCCGTCTACCAGAACGGGGAGTACGAGAGCGCCGAGCGCACGCTCAAGGCCATCGTGGCCGACCTCGAGCAGCTCCCCGAGGGCGAGGCGGTCTGGCGGCAGTGGACCCGGGCCATGATGCGCCTCTCCCACGTCCAGTTCACGCAGGGGCAGCGGGACGACGCCGACGCCACCCAGCTCGCGGTGCTCAAGGTCGACCCCTCGCACCAGCTCGACCCGGTGCTCTATGCCCCCGGCTACCGGGCCCACTTCGACGAGCTGCGCGCCCGGGTCCGGGCCATGCCCAAGCGGCGGCTCACCGTGACCGCGCGCGGCCGGGACGGGACCATCTACGTGGGCGGGCGCGACGTGGGGCTCTCGCCGGTCACCGTGATCGTGCCGGCCGGCACCTACCGCGTGGCCGGCGCGGCCGGCGAGCTGCGGCCGCCCCCGGTGACGGTCGACCTGGCCGACGAGGACCGGGCGGTGACGCTCGACTTCGCGCTGGCCGAGGCGGTCCGGATCGCCAGCGGGCCGGCGCTGGCGCTGCCGCCGGGCGACCGGGCCGCCACGCTGGTGAAGGCCGGCGCCTGGCTCGGCGTGGACCGGCTGGTGGCCACCAGCCGGCTGGTCGAGGGGGAGGCGCCGTTCCTGGTGGGCGCGGTCTACGACGTCCGGCGCGGCGCGCTGATGCGGGAGGGGAGCGTCCGCGTGGTGGGCGGGGCCGTGCCGCCCGCCAGCCTCGGGGCGCTGGCCGCCTTCCTGCTGACCGGCACGCCGTCGCGAGAGGTGAACGACCGGGTCCGGCTGGCGGCGAGGGCGCCGGTCCCGGTGGCCCGGGCGGCCAGCCCGGCGGCCCGCGCCGTCCCCCCCGCGGCGGTCGCGGTGGCCGCCACGGCCACGCCTCCCGCCGCCCTCCCGCCGGCGGCGCCGCGGCCCGCGCCCGGCGCCCCGACCGCAGCGACCACGACGGCCGCAACGACGCACGGCCGCGGCCGCCTCGCCCGCGCCGGCGCTCGCGCCCGCCGAGCCGCCCGCCCCCGATCTCACCGCCCGCCCGCCGCCGGGCGATCCGCTGGCCGCGGCGGTGAGCGCGCCGCCGGCCGCGGCCCCCGCCGCCAGGCCGCGCCCGGCCTGGCTGAAGCCCGTGGCCATCGGCGCCACCGTCCTCGCCGTCGCCCTCGCCGGCCTCTCCGTCCAGCAGGGCCTGGCCGCCCGCAACGCCTACGCCGACGCCGACGCCATGGTGCTCCCGGGCGGCGTGCTGGTGCCGGGCGCGACCCCGGCCGACCGCGCCGCCGCCATCGACCAGGGTGACGCCGCCAGCCGAAACGCCTGGATCACCGGGACCGCCGCGCTGGTGAGCGGGGCCGGCGCCGGCGTCCTCTGGTGGCTCTCGCCATGAGCCGCGCCGCGCGCTAGAACCGGGCCGCCGGCCCGAGCGCCACCGGAGGGCCGCGGGGAGCCGCCGTGGACCAGTACGCAAGGACCTTCACCGTTCGCTGGGCCGACTGCGACGCCAACGGCCACCTGCGCAACACCGGCTACAGCGAGTACGCCGTCGAGGTCCGCATGGCCTACCTCGTCGAGCACGAGTTCGGCCTCGCCGAGCTGAAGCAGCACGGCATCGGCCCGGTGCTCCTCCGCGAGGAGATCGACTACCTGCGCGAGTGCCACATGGGCGAGGAGCTGACGGTCACCTTCGCCGTCGTCGGCCTCTCCCCGGACGGCACGCGCTTCAAGATGGTCCACGACGTCTGGAAGCCGAACGGCAAGCAGGCCGCCCACATCGTGGTGCTGGGCGGCTGGCTCGACGCCAGGGTCCGCCGCCTCACCCCGCCGCCGGACGCCCTGCGCGAGGCCTTCGAGAAGGCGCCGCGCCTCGGCCCGTTCGAGACCCTGCCGCCGGCCGGTCAGCGCTGAGGCGACCCCGGGGGCGCGCCGGCGGCCCGGGCCGCGGCCGCCACCGCCGCCTCCAGCCGCTCCGCCAGCGCCGGGCCGTAGTAGCTGCGGCGCGCCTCACCCGCACCCGAGGTGAACCGGGCGGCCGTGTCCACGTAGCCCACGTAGCCGCCGGCCAGCGAGATCAGCTCGGCGCCCGGCCCGGCCGCCGCCCGCCAGGCGCGACCCACCGCCTCCACCGGCTCGGCCGGCGTGGCCACCAGCAGCAGCGACCCCAGCCGCACCGCGGTCACCCGCGCCGTCCCCGGCAGCAGGCCGCCCAGCAGCGAGCGGGCCGCCGGGCGGAGCCAGGCCGGCACCGCCCCGGGGCCGAGCGGTGGCAGGAGCACCTCCGCGGAGGCCACCGCCAGCCGCGGCGAGGGCTCGACCGGCCCGCTCTCCAGCGCGTCGATCGAGTCGCCCAGCAGCCGGGCGTAGGCGGCGTGCTCGGCCTCGCCCGGCGACACCGAGGTGGGGGGCAGGCGCACCGACTGGTCGCCGAGGGCCCCCTGGAAGAAGATCCGCGGCCCGCGCGCCCCGGCGGCCAGCAGCCGGCCGGGCCAGTCGCCGCTCACCAGGTGGTTCGACTTGCCGAGGAAGGTGGCGTGGGCCGGGAAGCCCACCAGCTCGGCCACCGGCTCGCCGCCGGGCCGGGCCAGCCGGGCGACGAGGAGCCGGCCGTCGGCCTCGGCCCCGGTCCGGTTGCGCACCAGCCCCTCGATCCGGGCCCGGGTCACCGCCAGCGTGGCCGGGGCCCGGGCCGCCCAGGCCTCGCGCACCGCCGCGGCCACGTCGTCGGCGAGCCGGGCGAAGGTGGCCGGGTCGTAGGGGCCGGTGGCGCCCCAGCGGCCGGCGGTCGAGTCCCAGTAGCCGCCCGGCCCGGCGTGGGTGTGGGTGGCGGCCAGCACCAGCGCGTCGAGGCCGAGGTCGGCGAGGCGGGCCCGCACCGCCGCGTCGAGCGCCTCGGGGATGAGCAGGATCTCCACCGACACCAGCGCCACCCGCGCCCCCGGCTCCTCCAGCAGCAGGGCCCGGGCGCCCACCTGGTCGCGCACCCCGTCGGCCCGCCACCGCCAGCGGGGGAAGCCGCCGATGGTCGGCGCCGGGCCGAGCTCGAGCGGCCGCACCGCCAGCCCGGCCAGCAGCGGCCCGCGGCCGGCCGCCGTCCCGGTCACCGCCGGGGGCGAAAACGGGCGATCCGCCCGCCACGGCAGCGAGAGCAGCGCCACCGCGGCGGCGGCGGCGAGGGCCACGGCGGCGAGGGCGGCGAGCGCCCGGCGGGCGGGGTTCCATTTCAAGTCCGGACGGTTATACTCCGCCGCCTCATGGGGTACGACGCGGTCCAGGACAAGCTCAAGGACGAGTGCGGGATCTTCGGGATCTGGGGGGTCGGCCAGCAGGAAGAGGCGGCCAACTTCGCCTACCTCGGCCTGCACGCCCTGCAGCACCGCGGGCAGGAGGCGGCCGGCATCGTCTCCACCGACGGCCAGACCCTCCACGTCCACCGCGACATGGGGCACGTCGCCGACATCTTCACCGCCGAGGTGATCGCGCGCCTCAAGGGCGGGGCCGCCATCGGCCACGTCCGCTACTCGACCACCGGCGCCAGCCACGTCAAGAACGCCCAGCCCTTCGCCGTGGAGTACGCCGGCGGCGCGGTGGCGGTCGGCCACAACGGCAACCTGGTCAACGCCGACGTGCTGCGCCACGAGCTGGAGTCGGCCGGATCGATCTTCACCTCCTCGAGCGACACCGAGGTGATCGTCCACCTCATCGCCCGCTCCCAGGTGCACCACCCGCCCGGCTCGCCGGCCCAGCTGCTGGCCTCCATCCGCGAGGCGCTCGGCCACGTCTCCGGCGCCTACTCGCTGCTCTTCCTCACCCCGTCGGCCATGGTCGGCGTCCGCGACCCCATGGGCTTCCGCCCGCTGGTGCTGGGCCGGCTCAAGGGGCAGTGGGTGATGGCCAGCGAGACCACCGCGCTCGACCTCATCGAGGCCGAGTACGTCCGCGAGGTGGAGCCGGGCGAGCTGGTGGTGGTCGACCGCGACGGGCTGCGCAGCGAGCGGCTCTTCCCCGGCCAGGCGCCGGCCCGGCGGCTGGGGCGCTGCGTCTTCGAGTCCATCTACTTCGCCCGTCCCGACTCGATCCTCTTCGGCCGCTCGGTCTACGCCTCCCGCCACGCCTACGGCCAGCGGCTGGCGGTGGAGCACCCGGTCCCGGCCGACCTGGTGGTGCCGGTGCCCGACTCGGGCGTCCCGGCGGCCATCGGCTACGCCGAGCAGAGCGGCATCCCCTTCGCCATGGGGCTGGTCCGCAGCCACTACGTGGGCCGGACCTTCATCGAGCCCTCGCAGCAGATCCGCCACTTCGGCGTCAAGCTCAAGCTCAACGCCCTCAAGGACGTGCTCAAGGGGAAGCGGGTGGTGGTGGTGGACGACTCGATCGTCCGCGGCACCACCAGCCGCAAGATCGTCAAGATGATCCGCGCCGCCGGGGCCAGCGAGGTCCACCTGCGCATCTCCTCGCCGCCCACCGCCTGGCCCTGCTACTACGGCATCGACACGCCGACGCGCCAGGAGCTGATCGCCTCCACCCACGACGAGCCGCAGATCGCCACCTACGTCACCGCCGACTCGCTCGGCTACCTCTCGCTGGCGGGGATGTACCAGGCGCTGGGCGAGAAGCGCGAGACCTACTGCGACGCCTGCTTCTCCGGCGAGTACCTGATCGACTTCCCGAAGCGCCCGGCCGCCGCCCGCAGCCTGCGGGTGGTCGGGACCTGACGCCGGGGGCGGCGCCCCGCCTCAGCGCGGGATGCGCCCCTTGCCGCGCGCGCCCGCCGTCGCGGTGGCGCCCGGGTCGGGGCTGCCCGGGTCCGCCTCCCGCGAGGCCCACGGGGCCAGCCGCTGCAGGGCGCCGGCGATGAGCGGGTCGGTGGGGGCGAGCCGGCGCGCCTCGCGCAGCCGCGACACCGCCACCTCGATCCGGCCGGCGGTCAGGTGGGCGATCCCCTCGTCGAAGAGCGCCTGCGCCGCGGCGCTGCGCCCGATGGCCCCGTTCGGCCCGACGGTCGGCGCCGGCAGCCTCACGCCGGCGGCGGCCAGGGCCTTCTCGGCGCTGGCCAGCGGGCCGTTCCAGCGGGCCGGCGCGCCCGACTCGGCCGCCGAGAGGACGAGGAGCCGGCGGGCCAGCAGCGAGAAGATGGAGCCGCGCACCCGCTCGAAGGCCGAGCCGAGCTGCCGGGCCAGGCCGTCGATGGTGATGCCGGCGCCGATGCGGCGCAGCACCGCCACCTCCTCCGGCGAGAAGTCGGCCATGAAGCGAGGGGGCTCGCCGAGGCGGAGCACCGTGTCGTGCGGCAGCCGGTCCGGCAGGAACCGGGCGGTGCCGGCGTCCGGGGCGGCCAGCCGGAGCAGGTCGAACCACGCCGGGCGGGCCCGGTGGTCCGGGAAGCGGACGCCGAGGCGCGACGGGCTCTCGGCGCGCGACCAGACCACCGTGCCGCTGGTCTCGATGGTCTGGCGGATGGCCTCGCAGTAGATGCGCAGCCGCAGCTCCCGCCCCGGCGCGGCCAGGCGCGGGGTGACGAGCTGGCAGCCGAGCGGGCCGAGGTCCTCGGTCGCCGCCGTCCAGGCCGCGAACCGGTCGCGCACGTCCACGCGGCAGCGGTGGGCCAGCCTCGGTGCGCGTCTCGGGTTGACCAGGTCCATCGGCACGAACTTCCCCCCCCCGCGGTGAACTGTAGATAAGTGTCCTTGGACCGTGTGACAACAAATCACAAGCCCCCGGGATGACTGGCTCCAGGGGAGGCCCCTGAAGGGGAGGGACGGCCCGCGGCGGCCGCTGGGCTAGGCTCGCTCGATGGAAGGCCGTGAGCCGAGGGAACCTGGAGCGGGGCTGAGGGTGGCGGAGGGGTCGGTGCTGGTCTACCGGCTCTTCGACGTCGCCGACGCCGTCGACCTGGCTCGCGCCGAGGCGCTGGCCGCCGCCCCGGCCGGCCGGGTCAAGATCGATCGGGCCCAGAGCGCCTCGGCCATCGAGTTCCCCCGCCCGCCGCTCCACCTCGCCCTCGGCCAGCGGGAGCTGGAGCTGCCGGGCGGCCGGGTCACCGCCACCGCGACCGCCCACCTCTTCGACTACGGGGTCCTGAGCGTCCGGCTCGCCATCCCGGTGGCGCCGGGGACCACGCTGGAGGCGCTGGTGCCGCTGGCGGAGTGGCTGCTGGCCGGGAGCAGCGCCCCGGTCGACGCCGCGGCCCGGCGGGATGCCGACGAGGTCTGCAAGGCGCTGGCGCCGGCCCTGGAGCGGCCCCACCGCTGGGAGGGGCACGAGAGCTACCAGGTCTTCTTCGTGCGCTCGTTCCAGGGGAGGGTGGTCCGGGCCAGGGACCTGCTGGTCCGGGCCCCCATCCCGGCCCTGCTGCTCGGCGAGGCCTCCGCCACCCCCCTCTCGGCCTCGGAGCGGCAGGACGTGCTCTCGCACCACTTCAGCTACCTCGAGACCGACCTGGCGGTGGTCCACTGGAACAGCGCCTTCGTGCTCGAGCCCTCGGGGGTCGACGACGTCCCCGACCTGCTGGAGTTCGCCACCGCGCACCTGCTGGAGCTGCGCTACTACGACGCCCTGCTCGATCGCGAGCTTCACCGCCTGTACGACGAGCTGGAGGGGGGCGGCAACCTCGTCACCCACGTGCTGACGCGCAAGTTCCGCAAGCTCCAGCGCCAGACCGCCGCGCTGCTGCTCGAGCTCTCCGAGATGATCGAGCGGCTCGAGAACGCGGTGAAGATCGTCGGCGACTTCTACCTGGCCCGCCTCTACCAGGGCGCCGTCCGGCGCTTCCGGCTGGCCGCCTGGCAGGAGACCGTGCTGCGCAAGCAGAAGCTGCTGGCCGAGGTCAACGACCTGACCGGCGACGCCGCCGACACCTCCCGCTCCGAGCTGCTCGAGCTGGCCGTCATCCTCCTCATCCTCTGGGAGGTGGTGGCGGCCCTCCGTTGACGGAGGGGACTGTCTACTTCCCGTGAAGGCACACGTTCGGGGGGTGCGGGGCCTCCGGCCCCCGATCCTCACGGAAGGCCCGTTTTTCAGGGTGATCGTGAGGGCGGGATGTTGACTCGCCGATCCGGAAGCGATATCACCCTCGCCATCGCCGCCCTGTTACTCCAATCGACCAGTGGCGGCAGGAGGGTTCTCCGACATGACGCAGGCCCAGTTCTTCCAGGCGGTGGCCGAGACGGCCAATGTTTCCAAGGTGCAGGCCAAGGCGGTCTTCGCGGCCGTCGAGGAAGTGGTGATGAAGCGGCTGAAGGGCGAGGGGAAGATCCCGCTCGGCGGCCTCGGCGCGGTGAAGCTGGTCGACCGCAAGGCGCGCATCGGCCGCAACCCGGCCACCGGTGAGCAGATCAAGATCGCGGCCAAGACCGTGGTCAAGATCGCCCCGGCCAAGGCCCTCAAGGACGCGTTCAACAAGAAGGCGAAGAAGTAGCTTCCTCGCCGGTCCGAGCTTCCGACGCCCGTCGCGCACCCGCGCGGCGGGCGTTTTTCGTTGGGGGAGGCGCATCGCTGCGTATCTCCTTGACAATCTCCGCCCGCGATTCTAGCGTCCCCCGCCGTTCCACCCGCTCCCGTTACCCCACTTTCGGACTCCCATGACGAACCATGCAGGTGGTGTCGAGGGGTTGCCGCGAGAGAAGGTCGAGCAGTTCGACCGAGAGCTCGCCCCCATCCTCAAGCGGTACCCGCCCGACCGGAAGGCCTCGGCGATGATCCCGGCGCTCCGGATCGGCCAGGCCCTCTTCGGGCACGTCTCCCCGGCCGTCCAGGCCCTGGCCGCCGATCGGCTCGGCACCTCGCCCTCCCGCGCCGAGGAGGTCGCCACCTTCTACGTGATGCTGGAGACCCACCCGACCGGGAAGCACCTCGTCGAGGTCTGCACCAACGTCTCCTGCTCGCTCACCGGTGGCGACCAGCTCTGGACCTACCTGAAGAAGAAGCTGGCGCTGGCCGGGGCCGGCACCACCGCCGACGGCCGGTACACCCTGCGCGAGGTCGAGTGCCTCGGCTCCTGCGGCACCTCCCCGGCCATGCTGGTGGACGAGGAGATGCACGAGCAGCTGACGCCCAGCAAGGTCGACCAGATCCTCGGGAGCCTCACGTGAGCGAGACGCTCGTCCTCTCCGCCCGCTGGGGCAAGCCCGGCTCCGCCACCCTGGCCTCCTACCGGGCCGACGGCGGCTACGCCGCGCTCGACAAGGCGCTCGGCCTGGAGCCCTCGGTCCTCGTCGACGAGGTGAAGAAGTCCAACCTGCGCGGCCGCGGCGGCGCCGGCTTCGCCACCGGCCTGAAGTGGACCTTCCTGCCCAAGGACGTCCGGCCCCGCTACCTGACCGTCAACGCCGACGAGTCCGAGCCCGGCACCTTCAAGGACCGCTACATCATCGAGCACGACCCCCACATGCTGATCGAGGGGATCGCGCTCACCTGCTACGCGCTCGACATCCACCTCGCCTACGTCTACATCCGCGGCGAGTTCGCCAAGCAGGCGCGCATCCTCGAGCAGGCCATCGAGGAGGCCCGCGCCGCCGGCATCATCGGGCCCCGCCTGCTGGGCAAGAAGGACTTCGACCTCGACATCCACGTCCACCGCGGCGCCGGCGCCTACATCTGCGGCGAGGAGTCGGCGCTGCTCGAGTCGCTGGAGGGCAAGAAGGGCTACCCGCGCCTCAAGCCGCCCTTCCCGGCGGTGGTGGGGCTGTGGGGCAAGCCGACCATCATCAACAACGTCGAGACCATCGCCAACGTGCCCTGGATCGTCGAGCACGGCGGCGACGCCTTCGCGGCGCTGGGCACCGGCAAGTCGGGCGGCACGCGCCTCTTCGGCGTCTCCGGCCACGTCAACCGGCCCGGCGTCTACGAGAAGCCCTGCCACTACAACCTGAAGAAGCTGATCATGGAGGACGCCGGCGGCATCCTCGGCGGCCGCGCCCTCAAGGCGGTCATCCCGGGCGGCTCCTCGTCGCCGGTGCTGGCGGCCCACGAGATCGACATCTCCATGGAGTTCGACGCCGTCAAGGCGGCCGGGTCCATGTCGGGCTCGGGCGGCGTCATCGTCTTCGACGAGTCGGCCTGCATGGTGCGGGCGCTGGCGCGCCTCTCCCGCTTCTACGCCGAGGAGTCCTGCGGCCAGTGCACCCCCTGCCGCGAGGGGACCAACTGGATGGAGGGGATCCTCCACAAGCTGGAGGCCGGCCACGGCACCGCCGCCGACGTCGACAAGCTGGAGCAGGTGGCCAACTCGATCGCCGGCAACACCATCTGCGCGCTCGGCGACGCCGCCGCCATGCCGGTCCAGTCCTTCGTCAAGAAGTTCAAGCCCGAGTTCCTCCGGCACGCCGAGCAGCGCTGCTGCCCGTTCGGCGACCACGGCTGGGGGCTCACCCAGGCGCCGCGCGACGCGGTGGCCGGGCCCGTGAGGTACGCGCGATGACCGACCTGTTCACCGCCGAGAAGGTGATCTTCTTCGTCTTCGCCATCCCGCTGCTGGCGGCGGCCGTGGGCGTGGTGGTGGCGCGCAGCCCCATGTACGCGGCCATGAGCCTGGTGGGGGCCTTCTTCTGCCTGGCCGGCGTCTACGTGCTGCTCTCCGCCCACCTGGTGGCCTTCCTCCAGATCCTGGTCTACGCCGGCGCGGTGATGGTGCTGTTCCTCTTCGTGATCATGCTGCTCAGCCTGGGCGGCGAGCACCACGACGTGGAGCGGCTCAAGCAGGTCCAGTGGCTGGGCTTCATCCTCGGCGGCGGCGGGCTGATGGTGCTGCTGGCCTGGATCTCGCGCGAGGTGGCCAGCGCCGAGATGGCGGTGGTCGGCCCCGACTTCGGCACCGTCAAGGCGGTGGGCCGCGCCCTCTTCACCCAGTACCTGCTCCCCTTCGAGGCCACCAGCCTCCTGCTCACCGTGGCCATCGTCGGCGCGGTGGTGGTGGCCAAGGAGAAGATCTAGGCCATGGTCCCGCTCCAGTGGTACCTGATGCTCGCCGCGGCCCTCTTCGGGATCGGGCTGGTCGGCGTCCTCATCAAGCGCAACGCCCTGGTGGTCATGATGAGCATCGAGCTGATGCTCAACGCCGCCAACCTGACCTTCCTGGCCTTCGCCCGCCAGCAGGGGAACATCGCCGGCCACGCCATCGCCTTCTTCGTGATCGCGGTGGCGGCGGCCGAGGCGGCGGTCGGCCTGGCCATCGTCATCGCCATCTTCCGCACCCGCGACTCGGTCAACATCGACGAGGTGCGGGAGCTGCGCGAAGACGCCTGACGGGGCGGGGCCGGCGCCGGCCCACGCCGTTGCCGAGAGCGAGGTAGAGTCCCGCCATGCTCGCCCGCTGCGCCCGCTGCCAGGGCACCTTCACCACCGCGACCTTCGGCCTCCAGACCTGCCCCCACTGCGGCTCCGAGCTGATGCTCGCGGACCCGTCGGGTGGCGCCACCCCGCCGGCTCCGCCCCCGGCCCCGCCCGCCGCACCGGAGGCGCCGCCGCCTGCCGGCCCCGACGCCTCGGCGGGGGCCGCCCCGCCGCCCCCGCCGCCGGGGCCCCACGTCTGGCCGCCGCCCCCGCCCAGCGGCTGGGGGCCGGTCCACCCGCCGCCGCCCCCCACCTGGAGCGAGCAGGCCTCGCCCTTCGCCGAGCGGTCCACCCGCGGCTTCTTCGCCGCCTTCTTCGAGACCTTCAAGCTGGTGGGCACGCAGCCGGCCGACTTCTTCCGGCGCGTCCGCATCGACCAGACCGGCGCCGCCCTCCTCTTCGGCGTCATCGGCTCGACCATCGGCAACTGGGCGTCGCTCATCTTCGGCGCCCTGACCCGGGCCGCCACCATCGGCCAGCTGCAGGCCAGGATCTCGGAGCTGCCGCCCGAGGCGGCCCGCTTCCTCGAGCAGTTCGCCAGCACCATCGAGGGGCTCACCTCGCCGGCCGCCACCGCGGCCCAGATGCTGGTGGCGCCGCTGCTCTCGCTCCTCTCCATCTACCTGATCGCCGGGGTGGTCCACCTCGTCCTCATGCTGTTCAAGGGGACGAAGCGCGGCTTCGACGCCACGCTCACCGTGGTGGCCTACGCCAGCGGGCTCTACCTGGTCATGGCCGTGCCCCAGTGCGGCGGCCTCATCGCCATGGTCTGGTTCCTGGCCGTCCTCATCATCGGCCTCGGCGAGGCCCAGCGCTGCGGGCCGGGCAAGGCGGCGCTGGCGGTCTTCTCCCCTGCCATCCTCCTCTGCCTCTGCTGCTGCGGCCTCGCCTTCCTGGGCGGGGCCGGGGCCTGGAGCGCCATCCAGAAGGCGGCCGAGGCCGCCCAGACGAAGACCAGCCTGTGACCGCCGCCGGCACACCCGCGCGCCGCTTCGGCCACCTCGACGTCTTCGCCGTCATCGGCGCCCTCTCCTTCCTGGCGGCGCGCTTCCTGCCGGTGCTGGCCATCCCCTACACCTGCCCGGCCCGCGGGCTGCTGGGCATCCCCTGCGCCACCTGCGGCATGACCCACGCCTTCGTGGCGCTGGCCCACGGCGACCTGGCCGGCGCGCTCCACTCGAGCCCGCTGGGCGCCGCGCTGGCCGCCGGGGCCTGGGGCTTCGCCCTGCTCGACCTGTCGCTGCTGGCCGCGGGCCGCCCCTTCCCGCGGGTCCCGGCCGGCGCGCTCCGCCTGGCCACCGCCGCCGTGGCGCTGGCGCTGGTCCTCAACTGGGCCTGGCTGCTGGCCCGCACCTGACGGAGCGCCATGAACGACGCCCTGCTCGGCCCCCTGCTCGTCGTCGCCGGCTACCTGTCCGGCTCCATCCCCTTCGGGCTGGTGATGGCCAAGCTGCTGCTCGGCGTCGACGTGCGCCAGGTGGGGAGCGGCAACATCGGCGCCACCAACGCGGCCCGGGCCGGCGGCAGGAAGCTGGGCGTGCTGGTGCTCCTGCTCGACGCCTTGAAGGCGGTGGTGCCGATCCTGCTCACCCAGCGGTGGCTGGGGGGCGGGCCGCGCGGCGACCTGTGGGTGATGGCGGTGGCGGTGGCCGCCTTCGCCGGCCACCTCTTCCCGGTCTGGCTGGGCTTCAAGGGCGGCAAGGGGGTGGCCACCGGCTTCGGCATCTACCTGGCGCTGGCGCCCTGGGCGGCGCTGGCCGGGCTGGCCACCTGGGTGGGCGTCTACCTCGCCACCGGCATCTCCTCGATCGGCTCGCTGGCCGGCACCCTGGTCAGCGTGCTGTCGGGCTTCTACCTGCTCGGCCCCACGCCCATCGCCTGGGCCGGGGCCATGGTCGGGGCGCTCATCTGGTGGCGCCACCGCGAGAACATCGGGCGGCTGCTCAAGGGCGAGGAGGGCAGCTTCAAGAAGTGACGCGGGCCTCGCCGGCAGTCGGCGCGGCGGTCGCGGCCCGGTGTCGCCGGATCAGGTGACACTCGGGGTAAAGTCCCGGACACATTTCGCCCCGTCACCCCTCGCTGCCCCTTGCGGTCCGGTCGCGGTGCGCTATGGCGTAGTGGCCAGCCCCACCACACCGCCCGGAGCCGCCCATGGACAGCCGCACCCCGCTGCGCCGCTGTGCCCACCTGCTGCTCCTCGCCTCGGCCGCCCTCGGCGCGGCCTGCGGCGGCGGCTCGACCTCGACGCCCCCGGCGACACCCGCCATCGGCGCCGCCGGTGGGACGGTGACCGAGGCGAGCGGGGCCTCGGTGGTGGTGCCGCCCGGCGCGCTCGGGGCCGACGTCACCATCCGCATCGCCAGGGACTCGACCGGCGCGCCGGCGCTCCCGGCCGGCCTCCCCTCGGCCGGCGCCACCTACGTGATCACGCCGCACGGCGGCGACTTCGCCGAGCCGGTCGAGGTGCGGATCCCGGCGCCGGGGGTGACGCTGCAGCCGAACCAGGAGCTCAAGCTGGCCAAGGCGGAGCTGGGTGGCGAGTGGGTGGTGCTGGGGGACAGCCAGCTGGTGGACGGCGTGCTGAGCGCGAAGGTGACCAGCTTCTCCTTCTTCGTGCCGGTGACCATCACCTACTTCCTGCCGTTGGCGCAGCTAGCGCCCTTCGCAGTGACCGCCCAGCTCGACTGCGGCGCACAGCCCTGCAACGCGCTCCTTGGCCAGGCCACGGTGACCTACGCGCTCACCACCAACGGCGGGCAGGTCCCGGCGGGCTGCATCAACCCCGTCCTGTGGCTGCTCTGGAGCCCCTACGACAACACCATCAGCGTCACGGAGCCGAGGAGGGCGACCTTCGACACCACCGGCGGCGCCCACGTGATGCAGCTCATCGCCCCCTTCAGCTACCTCTACAAGTTCATGAGCGTCCTCGTCTGCAGGAACGCGAACTACGGCTACGACTTCAGCAACGGCACCAGCGGACGGATCGGCTGGAAGCGTCCGCCCGGATACCCGAACCTCGCCGTCCTGAGCTCGCCCGCGCAGCTGGACGTCGTCGACGGGCTGGATGCCGGCCTCGAGGTCGTGCTCGGGGGAGGTGCCTCACGGCCGCTGACCACCACCAATGGGCCTGACACGCCCTCCTACTCGGCGCCGACGGGCACCAATCGAGCCGTGGTCGCCTGGCAGCGCAGCGACGACGACGGCGCCTCGTGGGCCAGCTTCGCGGAGTCCTACCAGAACGAGGCCAATCCTCGACCGGTCACCGAGAGCGTCGACTGGCGCTACTGGAGCGTCCGCCACGGCTTCACCGCGTCGGCCGCTGACCAGGGCGTGCTGATCCGCGTCCACGCCTGCTACACCCCGCCGGACGTGCCGGCGGTCCCCTGCGTCACCGGCCCCGCCACCCGCCTCAACGTCCTGCAGCAGAGCGCCCTGCCCCGCATCGTCGACGCGCCGCGCTCGGTCCTGGTCACGGCCGGCCAGGTCGCCACCTTCACCGCCACCGCCGGCGGCGCCCCGGCCCCGATGCTGCAGTGGCAGACCCGCGCCGCCAACGACACCGGCGCCTGGGCCGACGTGGCCACCGGCACCGGCGGCACCACCGGCAGCTACGCCACCGCCGCGCTCTCGCTGGCCGACAACGGCCGACAGTACCGCGTGGTGGCGGCCAACGCGCTCGGCCGCGCCGAGAGCGCGGCGGTCACGGTCTCGGTGAGCGACCTCGACGTGGCGCCGGCCATCAGCACGCAGCCGTCCAGCCTGTCGGTGGCCGAGGGCAGCGACGCCGCCTTCGCGGTGGCCGCCGCCGGCACCGAGGTGCTGAGCTACCAGTGGCGCCTCGACGGGACGCCCATCGCCGGGGCCACCGGCCCGGTGCTGCGCCTGTCGGCCGTCGGTGCCGGCAGCGCCGGCGCCTACACCGTGGTGGTGAGCAACGCCGCCGGCGCGGTGGCCAGCGACCCGGCCATCCTGACCGTGAGCCCGGGCGGCTCCGCCCCGGTGGCCCCGACCATCGTCACCCAGCCGGCCGCGGTGAGCGTCCACGCCGGCGACACCGCCACCTTCGCGGTCGGCGTCAGCGGCTCAGGGCCGCTCAGCTTCGCCTGGCGCAAGGGCGGCGTCGCCATCGCCGGCGCCACCAGCGCCGCCGCTCAACGCTGCCTGGCGTGGCCGCCGGGCGACGCCGGCCTCTACTCGGTGGTGGTCGGCAACGCCGCCGGCAGCGTCACCAGCGCGGACGCCGTTGCTCGAGGTGACGGTCGACCCCGCCGCCCGTGCGTGACGCCACCGATCGATCACGCACGCAGCCGGCCACGCTGGTGGTGGCGCCGGGCGCGTCGGCCACGCTGGCGGTGGCCGCCAGCGGCAGCGGACCGCTCGGCTACCAGTGGTCGCTCGACGGGACGCCGGTGGCCGGGGCGACCGGCCCGGTGCTGACCATCGCCAGCGTCGGGGCCGCCGAGGCCGGCAGCTACACGGTCACCATCGTCAACGGGGCGGGGACCGTCACCTCGGCGCCGGCGCCGCTGATCCTGGTCGGGGCTCCGCTCATCACCGTTGCAGCCGGCCGCCGCCAGCGTCATCGAGGCCAGCACCGCCACCTTCACGGTCACCGCCACCGGCGCGGCCCTGCGCTACCAGTGGCTGCGCAACGGCCTCACCATCGCCGGCGCCACCTCCGCCAGCCACACCACGCTGGCCACCGCGCTGGCCGACAGCGGCGCCGTCTACGGCGTGCTGGTCTACAACGGCGCCGGCCTGCTCCTGAGCCAGCCGGCGGTGCTGACCGTCACGCCAGCGCCGGTGGTGCCGGTGCCGGCCAACGCCGGCAAGCTGGCCGCCTCCTACCGGCACACCTGCGCCATCCAGGCCGACGGGACGCTGGCCTGCTGGGGCTACAACAGCTCCGGGCAGATCGGCACCGGCACCTACGGCTCCTGGCCGACGCCGTTCACGGTGCCGCTGGCCGGCACTGTCACCGCGGTGGCGGCCGGGCAGAACGGCACTTGCGCCATCCACGGGGGCGGGAACCTGAGCTGCATGGGGAGCGCTGCCGGCGGGTCCAACCGGCCGGTGGCGGTGGCCGGCTACACCGGCGTGCGCGGGGTGACCGTCGGGAGGCTCCTTTGCCTGCCTGGTGATCCTCGGGCGGCAACGTCTCCTGCTGGGGGAGCAACAGCGCCAACCAGCTCGGCGATGGCACCACCACCCCCAGCTCCGTCCCGGTGCCGGTCCAGGGCGCGGTGGGGCTGCCGCTGGAGCGGCGTGGTGTCCGTCTCGGCCAGCTTCGCCACCGCCTGCGCCCTCAAGGGCGATGGAACGGTGATGTGCTGGGGTGGGGGCTTCGGCACCATCGCGTCGCCGGTGGCGGGGTTGACCGGGATCGTCGCGCTCTCGCAGGGCCCCGGCCAGCCCTGCGCGCTCTCCTCGGATGGCACGGTGCGCTGCTTCAACAGCACGACGCTCCCGGTGGCGGTCGCGGGGCTCGGCGGCGTCACCGCGCTGGCGACCGGCTCACAGCACGTCTGCGCCGTCCTGGGGGACGCCACCACCTGGTGCTGGGGGACGGCCCCCATGGGGAACGGCAACGCCACGGAGACGCAGCCGACGCCCACGCGGGTCTCCGGCCTCTCCGGGGTCGGCGTGGTGGCCGCCGGGCTCGAGCACACCTGCGCCCTGCGCACCGACGGCACCCTGACCTGCTGGGGGGCCAACAGCGAGTACCAGCTCGGCACGGGCGACTCGATCCCGCGCTTCACGCCGACCGACCTGGCCGGCGGGGCCATCTGGTGGCGGCCGTGAGCGGCGCGGCCCCTACAGGTTCGGCCGGGCCTCGTACTCGCCCGGCGTGCCGCCGCGCATCAGCACCTGGCGCGGCTTGACGCCGTTGGGCGGGCCGACCAGCCCCTCGCGCTCCATGCGCTCGATGATCTTGGCGGCCTTGTTGTAGCCGAGCCGCATCTCGCGCTGCAGCTTGGAGACCGAGACCTCGTCCATCTGCGCCACCAGCTCCATGGCCTGGTCGTAGACCGGGTCCTCCAGGTCGTTGTCGCGGCTCCCCTCGCCGACGCCGTCGCGGGCCTTGAGGATCGAGTCGTCGTAGACCGGCTTCCCCTGCAGCTTGAGGAAGTCGACCACCCGCTTCAGCTCCTCCTCGGAGACGAAGGCGCCCTGCACGCGGGTGAGCGGCTGGGTGCTGGTCATCACCAGCATGTCGCCGTTGCCGAGCAGGCTCTCGGCGCCCGGGCCGTTGATGATGGTGGTGGAGTCGTGCCGGCTCCCCAGCCGGAAGGAGATGCGGGCCGGGAAGTTGTTCTTGATGGTGCCGGTGACCACGTCGGTGGAGGGGCGCTGCGTCGCCACCACCAGGTGGATGCCGGTGGCGCGGGCCTTGGCGGCGAGGCGCGCCAGCGAGGTCTCCACCTCGCGCGGCGCGGTCATCATGAGATCCGCCAGCTCGTCGATGATCACCACGATGTAGGGCAGCTTCTGCGGCAGCCGCGGGGTGTCGCGCTCCGCCACCGGGTCGGCCGGCGGCGGCGCGGTCGGATCGGCGAACTCGGCGCTGGCGGCCAGCGGCGCGGCGCCGGACGGCGCGGCGGCCTCGGCCTCGGCGCGGGCGGCGGCCTGCTCCTCGGTCTCGCCGGCGGTGACGTCCACCACCACCAGCTTCCGGGGCGGCAGCGCCAGCTCCTTGTCCTCGAAGGTGGTCCCCTCGGCGCGGTGCTTCTCGACCCGGGCGTTGTAGCTCTTCAGGTCGCGCACCCCGGTGTCGGCGAGGATCTGGGTGCGCCGCTCCATCTCGTCCACCGCCCACTGCAGGGCCCGGGCCGCCTTCTGCGGGTCGGTCACCACCGGCAGCAGCAGGTGGGGGATGTCCTCGTAGGGCGAGAGCTCGGTCATCTTCGGGTCGACCATGATCATGCGCACCTCGGCCGGCGTCTGCCGGTAGAGCATGCTCAGGATCATGGTGTTGAGCCCCACCGACTTGCCGGCGCCGGTGGTGCCGGCGATGAGCAGGTGCGGCATCTTCTGCAGGTCGACGCAGTAGGGCGTCCCCTCGATGTCCTTGCCGAGGCCGAGCGGGAGGAAGCCGCCGGCGTGGCCGAAGGTCTCCGACTCGAGGATGTCGCGCAGGAAGACCAGGCCGCGGTCCTTGTTGGGCACCTCGATGCCCACCACGCCCTTGCCGGGGATGGGGGCGATGATGCGGATCCGCGTGGCCGCCAGCGCCATCGTCAGTTCCTTGTCGAGGTTCTCGATGCGGGCCAGCTTGGTGCCGCCCACCGGCAGGAACTCGTAGAGCGTCACCACCGGGCCGGGGCGGATGTAGGTGATCTGGCCGTCGATGCCGTGCTCGGCCAGCGTGGCCACGATGACGTCGGCGGTGCGGGTCAGGTTGGCCTTGTCGACGTCGGCCGCCTTCTCCTCGTGGACGTCGAGCAGGTCGGTGGCGGGGAGCCGGAAGACGTCGCCCGCCTTGGTGAAGGCGAACTCGGGGGCCTCCTTCTTCTCCCGGTCCTTCTTCTTGCGGCTCCGCTCCAGCAGCGCGGCCGGGACCACGATCTCGGGCCGGGCCGGCGGCGGCGGCAGCAGGGTGAGCGGCGGCACGGGCAGGGGCTCGTCGGAGGGCTCGGCCTCGGCCCCCTCGGCCAGCGGCGGCTCGGCCTTCCGGCGCTTGCGCCGCGGCGGCTCGTCGGGCTCCGGCTCGGGGCCCGCCCCGAGCTCCGCCTCGCGCTCCGGCCCGGCCGGGGTGGCCGGGACCAGGCCGTCCACCCAGGCCGGCTCGTCGAGGAAGGGGCGGCGCACCTGCTCCAGCGCCAGCGCGCCGGCCATGTCCCGCGCCTCCTGGCGGTCCTCCTCCTGCGCCCCGTCGAGCCAGGCGGCCTCGGCCAGCGCGTCGGCCTCGGCGCGCCGCGCCCGCTCGGCCTGCTCCTCGGCGCGCATGTCGGCCACCGCCTCGCGGTGCTCCTGCACGGCGGCGCCCAGCCGGGCGCGCAGGAAGCCGGCCAGCGCGGCCAGGCCGTCCCAGGCCATGCCGGCGGCGTCGCGCAGCTTGATGCCGGTGGCCACGATGAGCGAGACGGTGGCGGCGGCGGCCACCAGCAGCACCGAGCCGGTGGTGGAGACCAGCGACACCGACCAGGCCGCCAGGGCCGAGCCGACCACGCCGCCGGCCGGGAAGCTGGCCAGCGCGAAGCGGTCCAGCAGGAGGTGGCTGAGCGTGGCGAGGCAGAGGGTCAGCGAGGCGTAGGCGAGGGCGCCGATGGCGGTGAGCCGCCCCGGGGCGCCGCGGAAGAGCCGCCAGGCCACGGCCACCAGGCCGCAGGGGACCACCAGCGCGGCGAAGCCGAGCACGCGGTAGACGGCCGAGGCGGTGCGGTGGCCCACCGGGCCGATCAGGTTGGCCGGCGAGAGGTGGCGGGTGATGAGGGCGCCGTCGATGGAGGAGAAGGTGGTGAGGGCCAGCCCGGTGGCGGTGCCCAGCGCCAGCAGGAGCACCGCGGCGACGTCGCGGGCCATGCCGGTCCGGGCCGCCGGGGCGGCCTCCTTGCCGCGGCCACGCGAGGAGATCCGACGGTTCTGCTTCTCTTTGCCCATGCGCGCTGTGACCTCGTGGAAGGACCCTGCCGGCGCCGAGACGGGGGCATGGTGCATCGAGGATATCGGGGGGTAGCAGGGGGTCAATTTTTCGGCGATTTCGCGCAGATGGCTTAGAATCGACTGCTGAAATCACCCCTCTGCACAGGGTCGCCATGGACGTCCGCTGCGAGCGCTGCCGGGCACAGTACGCCTTCGAGGAGGACCAGATCACCCCGGCCGGGGTGACGGTCCAGTGCAACGCCTGCGGCCACGTCTTCCGGGTCAAGAAGAAGGAGCTGGTGGTCACCCTCCCGGTCAAGCCGGGGGACCTGAGCGGGGAGCCGATGCCGGCCTCGGCCGCGACCCAGCGCCACGCGCCGCCCCGCCCCGATCCCTCCCCCCACTGGACCATCCGCCAGGCCACCGGCCAGACCCTCAACTTCACCGAGCTCAACACGCTGCAGCGCTGGATCGTGGAGCGCAAGGTGTCCCGGGACGACGAGGTCACGCAGGGGGACGGCGACTGGATCCGGCTCGGGACGCTGGCCGAGCTGCAGGCCTTCTTCGAGGTGGTGGAGGCGGCCAACCAGGCCCAGAAGCGGACCACCGCCCGCTATCCCGCCGCCGCCTATCCGCCGCCGGCCTACCCCCCGCCGACCCAGCCCCCCGGGCCGGCGTTCACGCCGCCGCCGCCGCCGACCTTCGCCCCGCCTCCGGCCCAGCCCGCGCCATCGGCCACGCCGGCCGGCTCGGTCCGGATCGACGTCGACGAGGCCGGGCGCCCGCCCGCGAGGTCGGGCGGGTCCCGGAGCGCCCTGCTGGTCGTGCTCCTGCTGGTGGTCGGGGCCGGCGCGTCCTGGGCCGCGCTGCCGGCCCTCTTCGGCCGTGCCCCCGCGCCCAGGCCCGAGCCGGTGGCGCCGGCGCCGCCGCCCCCCGTCGCCGTGAAGGCCCCGGAGCCCCCCCCGCCCGCGCCCCCGGCGCCCGAACCCGAGCCCGAGCCGGTGGCCGAGCCGGTGGTGGCGAAGTCCCCGGAGCCGGTGCCGGAGCCGCCCCGGCCCGAGCCGAAGGTCGAGGCGAAGCCCAGGCCCAGGCCCCCCACCCTGAAGCAGCGCCTGGCCGAGGCCCGCCGGCTGCGCGAGTCCAACAGGTCCGAGCAGGCGCTCGACCTCTACGGCCGCATCGTCGCGGAGGAGCCCGAGAACGTCGAGGCCCTCGCCGGCCGCGGCCTGTGCTATTTCGACCTCGAGCAGTACGCGCCCGCCGAGGCCAGCCTGCAGGAGGCGTTGCGGCTCTCGCCGACGCAGGCCGACGCGCTCCTCGGGCTGGCCGAGACCTGCCGCGCCCAGGGGCGCAAGGCCGAGGCCATCGCGCTGTTCGAGCGCTACCTGGCCGCCCACCCCGACGGCGACGAGGCGGCGGTCGCGAGGAACGCCATCAACCAGCTGAAGGAATGACCATGACGGACAAGAAGCCCACCAGCCTCGAGGACGAGTACTTCATCCGCGAGGACGCCGAGAAGAAGCGCAAGCTGGCCCTGCAGGTGAAGAAGGAGACCGAGGCGGCCGAGCTGGCCCGCCTCAAGGCGCTCCACTACATGCAGTGCCCCAAGTGCGGCCTCCCCATGCAGGAGGTGAAGTTCAAGCGGGTCGACGTGGACGTCTGCTTCGCCTGCAACGGGATCTTCCTCGACAAGGGCGAGCTCGAGCACATCGTCACCAACGTGCAGCCGGGCGTGGTCGAGGCCGTGCTCAACTGGTTCAAGGGCGAGACCAAGCCCTAGCCGGGCGGCCATGGCGCTCACGCTCGACGAGGTCCGGCGCGTCGCCGCGCTGGCCCGCCTCAAGCTCTCGGCGGAGGAGGAGCAGCTCTTCGCCGGGCAGCTCTCCGCCATCCTCGACCACGTGCGCGAGCTGGAGGCGCTCGACGTCTCCGGCGTGCCGCCCATGACCCACGCGCTGGCGGAGGGCGAGGCGGTGGCGCTGCGCCCCGACACGCTGGTGCCCGGGCTCACCCCCGAGGAGGCGCTCGCCAACGCCCCGGCGCGGGAGGGGACCTGCTTCAAGGTCCCGAGGATCATCGAGTGACCGGCGCCGCCGAGCTGACCGGCCTCTCCCTGCAGGCGGCCAGCGCCGCGCTGCGGGACGGCACGGCCTCCTCGCGCCAGCTCACCGAGGCCTGCCTGGCCCGCATCGCCGCCACCGACGGGCGGGTGGGGGCCTTCCTGGCCGTGACCGGGCCGCAGGCCCTGGCCGCGGCCGACGCCTCGGACCGGCGGCGCGCCGGCGGCGGGGCGCTCGGGCCGCTCGACGGCATCCCGCTGGCCGTGAAGGACCTGTTCCTCACCCGCGGCGTCCCCACCACCGCCGGCTCGCGCATCCTCGAGGGGTTCATCCCGCCCTACGACGCCACCGCGGTGGCGCGGCTGCAGGGCGCCGGGGCGGTGCTGCTCGGCAAGCTCAACCTGGACGAGTTCGCCATGGGCTCGTCCAACGAGAACTCGGCCTACCGGCCCTGCCGCAACCCGTGGGACCTCGGCCCGCACCCCGGGCGGCTCCTCGGGCGGCAGCGCGGCGGCGCTGGCGGCGCGCCAGTGCTTCGGCACCCTCGGCACCGACACCGGCGGCTCGATCCGGCTGCCGGCCTCCTTCTGCGGGGTGGTGGGGCTGAAGCCCACCTACGGCCGGGTCTCCCGCTACGGCGTCATCGCCTTCGCCTCCTCGCTCGACCAGCTCGGCCCGCTGGGCCGCACCACCTGGGACGTGGCGGCGCTGCTCTCCGCCATCGCCGGCCCCGACCCCCACGACCAGACCTGCGCGGCGCGGCCGGCCGGCGACTACCTGGCGGCGCTGGAGGGCGGGGCCCGCGGCCTGCGCATCGGCGTGCCCCGGGAGTGGTTCGGCGCGGGGCTGGAGCCGGAGGTGGAGGCGCGGGTGCGCGAGGCGCTGGCCACCTACCAGCGGCTGGGCGCCACGCTGGTGGAGATCTCCCTGCCCCACTCCCGGTACGGCATCGCCGCCTACTACCTCATCGCCACCGCCGAGGCCTCGGCCAACCTGGCGCGCTACGACGGCGTGCGCTTCGGCCGGCGGGCCCCGGGGGTCTCCGGCCTGAAGGAGCTCTACGCCGAGAGCCGGGAGCAGGGGTTCGGCGCCGAGGTCAAGCGGCGCATCATGCTGGGCACCTACGCGCTCAGCGCCGGCTACTACGACGCCTACTACCTGCGGGCCCAGAAGGTCCGCACCCTGATCCGGCGCGACTTCGACGCCGCCTTCGAGCGCTGCGACGTGGTGGCCGGGCCGGTGGCGCCGGGCCCGGCCTTCAGGCTGGGCGAGAAGACCGGCGACCCGCTGCAGATGTACCTGGCCGACATCTTCACCATCACCTGCAACCTGGCGGCCCTGCCCGGCCTCTCGGTGCCCTGCGGGCTGGCCGGGGGCCTGCCGGTCGGGCTGCAGCTGGTGGGGCGCCCCTTCGACGAGGCCACCCTGCTCACGCGCCGCCCGGGCGCTGGAGCGCGAGCTGGGGCCGGCCCCGGCGCCGGCCGCGCTGGAGGCGGCGCCATGACCTCCCCGACGGCCCCGGCCGGCTGGCAGGTGGTGCTCGGGCTCGAGGTCCACGCCCAGCTCCTCACCCGGACCAAGATCTTCTGCGGCTGCTCCACCGAGTTCGGCGGCGAGCCCAACAGCCACGTCTGCCCGGTCTGCCTGGGCATGCCCGGCGTGCTGCCGGCGCTCAACCAGCAGGTGGTGGAGCTGGCGGTGAGGACCGGGCTGGCGCTGGGCTGCGCCATCCAGCCGGTCAGCGTCTTCGCCCGCAAGAACTACTTCTACCCGGACCTGCCCAAGGGCTACCAGAATCTCGCAGTACGAGCTGCCCATCTGCCTCGGCGGCGCCCTGGCCATCACCGTGGACGGGCAGGAGAAGCTGGTCCGGCTCACCCGCATCCACATGGAGGAGGACGCCGGCAAGAACCTCCACGACGTGGCGGCCGACGGCGGCTCGGGGGTGGACCTCAACCGCGCCGGCGTGCCGCTGCTGGAGATCGTCAGCGAGCCCGACCTGCGCAGCGCCGACGAGGCGGTCGAGTACCTCAAGGCGCTGCGCGCCATCCTGCTGGCGCTGGGGGTCAACGACGGCAACCTCGAGGAGGGGTCGTTCCGCTGCGACGCCAACGTCTCGGTGATGCGGGAGGGGGCCACCGCCTACGGCACCCGCGCCGAGATCAAGAACATGAACTCCTTCCGCTTCCTCCGGCAGGCCGTCGAGTACGAGGTGCGCCGGCAGGTGGAGCTGCTGGAGGCCGGCCAGCCGGTGGTGCAGGAGACGCGGCTCTACGACCCGGCGCGGGGCGAGACCCGCTCGATGCGGTCGAAGGAGGAGGCGCACGACTACCGCTACTTCCCCGAGCCCGACCTGCCGCCGGTCCGCGTCGACGAGGCGATGGTGGCGCGGATCCGGGCCTCGCTCCCGGAGCTGCCGCGGGCGCGGGCCGGGCGCTACCAGCGCGAGCTCGGGCTCTCGCCGCAGGACGCCAGCGTGCTGGTGGGCGACGGCGCGCTGGCCGACTTCTTCGACGCCGCGCTGGCGGCGCGCGGCGGCGGGGCCGAGGCCGCCAAGCGGGTGGCCAACTGGGTCATCGGCGAGCTGTCGCGGCTCATGAACGAGACCGGCCTGGCGCCGGCGGCCTGGAAGCTCACCCCGGCCGGGCTGGCCGAGGTGCTGGGGCTGCTCGAGGCCGGCACCGTCAACGGCGCCGGGGCCAAGCTGCTGGTGGAGGAGCTCTTCCGCCACGGCGGCGCGCCGGCCGAGCTGGTGAGGAGCCGCGGCCTGGCCCAGGTCTCCGACGAGGGGGCCATCGAGGCGGCGGTCGACGCCGTGCTGGCCGCCAGCGCCGCCGAGGTGGAGCGCCACCGCAGCGGCAAGAAGGACCTGACCGGCTTCTTCGTCGGCCAGGTGATGAAGGCGCTCAAGGGCAAGGGCCACCCCGGCACCGTCCACGCGCTCCTCAAGAAGAAGCTGGGAGGTCCCTGAGCATGGCCTGGGCGGGATGGGGGGCTGGACCGGCCGGCGCCGGGAGCGCGGGGGGGCCGAGCCGCGGCTTCCTCTGGGCCATGGCGGCCGGCTCGGCGGTGGTGACGGTGGCGCTGGCGCTGGAGCGGAGCCCGCTGGCGCTCCTCGGCGGCGCCGCCACGGCCTACTTCCTGCTGCGCGCCACCGGCCGCTTCGGCCCGCGGGGCGACGCGTGAGCAGCCGCGAGCCGCTGCGCCCGGTGCTCTACGACGAGGTCCGCGACCTGGTGCGGCTGCTCGACCAGCGCAGGCTGCCGGGCGAGGAGGCCTGGCTGGAGCTCTCCAGCGCGGCCGACGTGGCCGAGGCCATCAAGACGCTGGCGGTGCGCGGGGCCCCGGCCATCGGCGTGGCGGCCGCCTACGGCGTGGCGGTGGAGGCGCGGCGTGGCGCCGGGCCGGCCCAGCTGCGCCGGGTGGCGGCCATGCTCGGGCAGGCCCGCCCCACCGCGGTCAACCTGGCCTGGGCGGTGAGGCGGATCTCCACCCGGCTGGAGGACGGCCCGGACGCGCTGCTGGCCGAGGCCCAGGCCATCCGCGACGAGGACGAGGCGGCCTGCCGCCGCATGGGGGCGCTGGGCGCGCCGCTGCTGCCGCGCGGCGCCACCGTGCTCACCCACTGCAACGCCGGGGCCCTGGCCACCGCCGGCTACGGCACCGCGCTGGGCGTCATCCGCGCCGCGCACGAGGCCGGCAACCCGGTCCGGGTGCTGGCCGACGAGACCCGCCCCTTCTTCCAGGGGGCGCGGCTCACCGCCTGGGAGCTGCACCGCGACGGGATCCCGGTGACCGTGCTCACCGACGGCATGGCCGGCTGGCTCATGCAGCGCGGCGAGATCCAGTGCGTGGTGGTGGGGGCGGACCGGATCGCCGCCAACGGCGACGTGGCCAACAAGATCGGCACCTACGGCCTGGCGGTGCTGGCCGCGCACCACCGCATCCCCTTCTACGTGGCGGCGCCCTGGAGCACGGTGGACCTCGAGACCGCCACCGGCGCCGGCATCCCCATCGAGGAGCGCCCCTCCGACGAGGTGACGCTGATCGGGACGCTGCGCATCGCCCCGCTCGGCGTCCAGGCCCGCTACCCGGCCTTCGACGTGACCCCGGCGGCGCTGGTCACCGCCCTCGTCACCGAGCGGGGGCTGGTCCGGCCGGTGGGGGGGCGGCGCTGCAGGCGCTGAGCCGTTAGACTCGGGCCGTGGCCTCCACCTGCCCCGCCTGCGGCCAGCGCCCCGGCTCCAACGCCGCGTGCCTCTCCTGCCGCGAGGCGGCCGCCCGGGAGCTGGCCAGCCAGGCCGCCGACGTCACGCCCGCCGAGGTGGCGGGGACGGTGGGGCGGGTGGGGCGGTTCCTGGCGCGCCGGCCCTGGTGGGCCAGCGGGGCGCCGGCCAGCCTGCTGGCCCGGCTGCGGCTGCTCTGGCTGGTGCTGCGCGACACGGTGCAGGGGGAGTACCGGCTGCCCTGGAAGGCCATCGCCGCGCTCACCGCGGCGGCGCTCTACGTGATCTCCCCGTTCGACCTCGTCCCCGACGTCCTCGGCCCGCTCGGCTTCACCGACGACGCGCTCATGGTGGCGCTCACCTGGGGGCTCCTCAAGCGCGAGCTGCTCGAGTACTGCGCCTGGAAGGGGCTGGCGCCGGGCCACTTCGGCATCGAGGTCAAGCCGTGAGGGACCGCCCCACGGTCCTCAAGACCACCTTCGGCGCCGGCACCCCGGTCACCGCCATCGGCCTGCCGCGCCGGCCGCTCGGCGACCTCTACCACCTGCTCCTCACCTGGAGCTGGACGCGCCTCTTCTCCATGATGGGCGCCCTCTACCTCGCGGTGAACGCGCTCTTCGCGCTCGCCTACCTGGCGCTCGGCCCCGGCGCCATCCAGAACGCCGAGCCGGGCTCCTTCACCGACGCCTTCTTCTTCTCCTTCGACACCATGGCCACCATCGGCTACGGCGACAAGCTGCCGACGGGCCCGCCGCCAACCTGCTCTCGCTGGTGCAGGTGATGCTGGGCCTGGCCGGCCTGGCGGTCACCACCGGGCTGGTCTTCGCCAAGTTCGCCCGCCCCACCGCGCGCGTCCTCTTCAGCCGGGTGGCGGTGGTCCAGCCCTTCGACGGCGTCCCCTCGCTGCTCTTCCGCATGGCCAACGCCCGCGCCAACCAGATCGTCGAGGCCGAGCTGAGCGTGGTGGCGGTCCGGTCGGAGACCACCGTGGAGGGGGAGGCGGTCCGCCGGGTCTACGACCTCGCGCTGCGGCGCTCGCGGTCGTCGGTCTTCTCGCTGACCTGGCTGGCGGTCCACCCCATCACCCCGGCCAGCCCGCTCCACGGGCTCGACGCCGAGGCGCTGCGGCGGTCCGGCCTCGACGTCATGGTCTCGGTGTCGGGGCTCGACGAGCACCTCGGCCAGACCATCCACGCCCGCCACGCCTACGGCCCGGACGACGTGATCTTCGGCGCCCGCTTCGCCGACGTCCTCCACGTCCAGCCGGACGGCTCGGCGGTGGTCGACTACCGTCGCTTCCACGAGGTGGAGAGCCTCCCCCGTCCGGGGTTGACGACCACCTCGTCCGGGGGATCTCGCGCGCCGGAAGCCCAGTGATCCGGCTCATCCTTGACAGGCCCCGCGAGCGGATCGTATAGACCCGCCTCCCGGAAGTCCGGGGATCCAGCCATACCAAGGAGCAGGCGATGTACGCGGTGATCAAGACCGGCGGGAAGCAGTATCGCGTGGCGCAGGGCGACCGGCTCAAGGTCGAGCTGCTGGCCGGCGACGTGGGGGGCAAGGTCTCCTTCGAGGCGCTGATGGTCGGCGGCGAGGGCGAGGCCCGGGTCGGCGCGCCGGTGGTCAAGGGCGCGGCGGTCGAGGGCGAGATCGTGGCCCACGGCAAGCACAAGAAGCAGGTCCACTTCCGCAAGAAGAAGGAAGGCTGGACCAAGAAGCGCGGGCACCGGCAGCCCTTCACCGAGCTGCTCATCACCTCGGTTCGCGCCTAGGAAAAGGACGGACGCACCATGGCTCACAAAAAGGGACAGGGCTCTTCACGGAACGGCCGCGACTCGGCTGGGCAGCACCGCGGCGTGAAGATCTACGGCTCGGAGAAGGTCGTCTCCGGCAACATCATCGTCCGCCAGGTCGGGACGCTCTTCCACCCCGGGACGGGCGTCGGGCTCGGCAAGGACTTCACCATCTTCGCCACCTGCGACGGCACGGTGAAGTTCACCCGCACCCGCGGCGACCGCCGCGTGGTCTCGGTGATCCCCGAGGCCAAGGCCTAGGGTCCACCGGCCGCTCCGCCGGCCGCTCACGGCGCCGCGGGCCCTCGGGCTTCGCGGCGCTCGTCGTTTTGAGGGAGCCCCATGAAGTTCGTCGACGAGGTCCGCATCCACGTGAAGGCCGGCGACGGCGGCGACGGCGCCATCGCCTGGCGGCGGGAGAAGTTCATCCCCCGGGGCGGGCCGGCCGGCGGCGACGGCGGCAACGGCGGCGACGTGGTCCTCGAGGTCGACCCGCAGCGCTCCACCCTGCTCGACTACCGCTTCATCCGCGAGCACAAGGCGCGCAGCGGCTCCAAGGGGCACGGCCGGGACATGAACGGCATCAGCGGCGAGACGCTGGTGCTCAAGGTGCCGTCCGGCACGCTGGTCCGCGACCTCGACACCGGCGAGACCCTGGCCGACCTCGGCCCGGACCTCCCCCGCGTGGTGATCGCCAAGGGCGGGCGCGGGGGGCTGGGCAACATCAACTTCGCCACCTCCACCAACCAGGCGCCGCGCTACGCGCAGGAGGGGACCAAGGGCGAGGAGAAGAACCTCCAGCTCGAGCTCAAGCTGCTGGCCGACGTCGGCATCATCGGCTACCCCAACGCCGGCAAGTCGACGCTCATCAGCGTCATCAGCCGGGCCCGCCCCAAGATCGCCGACTACCCGTTCACCACGCTGACGCCCAACCTGGGCGTGGCCCAGTGGCGCGGCGACCGGAGCTTCGTGGTGGCCGACATCCCGGGGCTCATCGAGGGGGCCCACGAGGGGGCGGGCCTCGGCCACCAGTTCCTGCGCCACGTCGAGCGCTGCCGCGTGCTGGTCCACCTGGTGGAGGGGGCCAACCCCGACCCGGAGCGCAGCCCGACCGCCGACTTCGCCGCCATCAACCGCGAGCTGAAGGCCTACTCCAAGGCGCTGGCCGCCAAGCCGCAGGTGGTGGCGATCACCAAGGTCGACATCCCCGAGGCCAGGGCCGCGGGGGAGGCGCTGGGCGCGGGCGATGGCGAGGCGCAAGGTGCCGGTCAAGGTCCACCTGCTCTCCTCGGCGACGCGCGAGGGGCTCGACGGGCTGCTCGACGACGTGGCCGCGGCCATCTGGACCGACGTGGCGCCGCACGGCGGCGGCAGGCCGAAGAAGGCCGGGCGGCCACGCGCCGCGGTCGAGGCGCCGGAGCCGTTCGTCGGCGAGGCGGCCGAGGCCGCGCCGGCCAGGGTCGCGCGGAAGCGGGCTGCGGCGAAGAAGGCCGTGAAGGCGCCGCGCGCCGCGCCGAGGAAGGCGGTGGCGAGGGCGGCGCCGAGGCGGGCCGCCAGGAAGCCCGCCAGGAAGGCCATCGCCGCGCGGAAGAAGGCGGCCGCGAAGCGGGGCCGGCGGTGAGCGAGGGGCCGTCCGACCCGGGCTTCCTCCTGCCCGAGCGGAAGGCGCGCATCGACGCGGTGGTGGCGCAGCGCACCCGCACGCTCACCGTGGTGATGGAGGCCTTCGCCGATCCGCAGAACACCAACGCCGTGCTCCGCACCGCCGAGTCCTTCGGGGTGCAGGAGGTCCACGTCGTCGAGGGGCCGCAGAAGCGCTACGACCGGAACAAGAAGATCAGCCAGAACGCCGACAAGTGGCTCGAGGTGGTGCGCTGGAAGGACACCGCCGTCGTGCCTGGCGGCGCTGAAGGCGCGCGGCTTCCTCGTCTACGCCACCCACCTCGGCGAGGGCTCGCGCGGGCTCAACGACCTGTCGTTCGCCGAGCCGGTGGCGCTGGTCTTCGGCAACGAGCACGCCGGCGTCTCCGAGGAGGCGCGGCGGCTCGCCGACGCCTGCTTCGCCATCCCCATGCGCGGCTTCTCGCAGTCCTTCAACGTCTCGGTGGCGGCCGCCATCTGCCTGGCCCGCGCCGTGGACCGGCGCGAGGTGGAGCGGGGGCGGCACGGGGACCTGCCGCCGGGCGAGCTGGAGGCGCTGCGGACCCGGTTCTACGCGCTCTCGGTCAAGCAGCGGGCGCGGATCGCGCGGGCGGAGCGGGCGGCGGAGCAGGCGGGCGGGGAAGGGGTAGGGGCTCGCGCCGGGCGCTTCGCAGCCGGTCGGTCCCCAGGTCGCAACCCACCTGAGCCCCGTCCCTGTTGGGGTTCATGCGCCTCTCATGCTCCAATGTTGTCAGAGGCGCGTGAGACGCTCCGTGAATGGATACGCACGCGCACCCGACCCATCCCTCGGCCGCGGCTTCGACTCACGGTGCGGCCACCCCCTCCCTCGAACTCCTGGAAGCCCGGCAGCTCCGCGACGCGCTCAAGCTGCTCCTCCGCAAGGAGCAGGCCGCCATGGCCGACTTCCTCATTGCCCTGTCCGACTTCGACCGGCGCCGTGGCTGGGAGGCGCTCGGGCATGCCAGCCTGTTCGCCTTCGTGCGAGCCGAGCTCGGCCTCTCCAGGAGCGGGGCCTACTGGCGGCTCAGCGCGGCGCGGCTGGTCCAGCGATTCCCCCAGGTCATCGAGCCGCTGCGCGACGGTCGACTCTGCATGTCGACCACCGCCGAGCTGGCCAAGGTGCTGACGGAGGAGAACCGGGACGAGGTGCTGCCCAGGTACTTCGGCCTCTCGGCACGGGAGGCCCAGGAGGTCACCGCCGAGCTGGCGCCCAGGCAGGAGCTGCCGGTCCGTGACCTCGTGACCAGGGTGGAGAGGGACGGCCGGCTTCGGCTGGTGGAGCCTACCGGACCGGCGCCCGAGGGCTCGCCGATGGCAACCCCGGCGACGACGGCGACCCAGGCTGCAGCGGCTACCCCGACTGGGGAGTCAGTCCAAACGTCTGGACTGCGGCCAGCTCAACCACCTCGGTACTCGGCTCCTCCCACCTGCGATGACGTCGAGCCGCTCACCGCAGACTTGCGCCGGCTCCACATCACGGTCAGCCGGGAGTTCCTGCGGGACCTGGAACAGGCCAGGGATGGCCTCTCGCACGCCATCCCCGGCGCCACCACCGAGCAGGTGCTCCAGCTGGCGCTCCGGCTCCTGCTGGAGAAGCAGGCCAGGGCGCGCGGGCAGGTGAAGCGGCCGCGGGCGGAGCGCGTCGCCCCAGCCGCGCCCGAACTCCGGCTCCGACCCTGGCCTCCAAGCAGGAGCCGACCTCGACGGAGCCGCACTTCGCGGAGTCAGCTCCACCGCGAGCAGGCCCTCGCGAGATCATCCCCGCCGCCGTGCGCCGTGCCGTCTGGGAGCGCGACCAGGGGCGCTGCGCCTGGCCGCTCGACGCCGGAGGCTGCTGTGGTTCCACGCACCAGCTGGAGCTCGACCAGGTCGTCCCGTGGGCCAGGGACGGCGAGCCCACGGTGGAGAATCTTCGCCTGACCTGCCACCGCCACAACCTCCTGGCGGCGAGGCGGGCCTTCGGGGATCGAGTGATGGCGAGGTACGCCTCGCCACCGAGCCAACGCGCGGCGCGCGCCGACTCGAGAACGCTGGTCGGAAGCCGCCAGGTTCAGGCCTCCGCGCACCCCTCCCAGAACGCCCGCAGGTCCGCCTCCAGCGGCGCCTCGAACGACATCCGCTCGCCGCTGCGCGGGTGGGGGAGCACCAGCTTCCAGGCGTGGAGCGCCTGCCGATCCAGCCGCAGCGCCGCCCGGTCGGCCTCGGTCATCGCCTTCCTGGTGAAGCGGTCGAAGATCAGCTCGTCCGGCCCGTAGATCTTGTCGCCGACCAGCGGCAGGCCGGCGTGGTGCAGGTGGGCGCGGATCTGGTGCTGCCGCCCGGTGCGCGGGTGGCAGGAGAGCAGCGCCACCGGCGCGCCGTCGGCGGTGCGCCGCCGCCCCAGCACCGCGAAGGCGGTGGCCGAGGCCGCCCCCGCGGCGTGGACGTGCATCCGCACCCGCACCTCGCTCTGCAGCGTGAGCTTGAGCGGCGCGTCCACCTCGAAGGCGTCGGCCTCCGGCCAGCCGTGGCAGAGCGCCAGGTAGGCCTTCTCCACCCGCCCCGCGGCGAAGGCGCGCTTCAGGGCGGAGGTCCACGCCGGCGCCGTGCCGCAGGCCACCAGCCCGGAGGTCTCGCGGTCGAGGCGGTGGGCCGGGTCGACCTTGCGGTCCGGGAAGCGGGCCCGGGCCAGGGCCGTGAAGGTGTGCTCGAAGTAGCGCGCCGTGGGGTGGATGGGCAGCCCGGCCGGCTTGTCGACCACCAGCAGCTCGCCGTCGTCGTAGACCACGCCGAAGTCCAGGGGCGTCTCCGGCTCGGGCTCGGCCTCGCGCCACAGCGAGAAGGCGAAGCCGGGCTCCAGCAGCGTCCCCGCCTCGACCTTCCGTCCGTCCTCGGCGTCGAGCCGCTCGGCCACCAGGAAGGCGGCCTTCTCGGCGTCGAGCCGCCGGATCTTCTGCTGCAGGTAGGCGTCGAGCCGCCACCCCGCGTAGTTGCGCTCGACGACGAACCGGGCTCGGACGATGCGCGCCACGCCCGCTGCTATACCACCGCGGCGGCCCGGCGCGGCCGCAGGGAACCGCGTGTCATCCCGGGCTGTTGCCGCGACGCACCGGCCGTGGTTGACGCGATCGATCCCAGCGCGTAGGTTGCGGTCCCGGATTGAGACGAGTCGCCGTCATCATTCCGGCCCGGTACGGAGCAAGTCGTTTTCCCGGGAAACCCCTCGCCGATCTGGCAGGCAGCCCCGTCGTCGCTCACGTGGTCCAGCGAGCGCGGCGGGCGCGCGGCGTGGACGTGGTGGCGGTCGCCACCGACGATCCGCGCATCGCCGCTGCTGCCGAGCGGGCGGGGGCCACGGCCATCATGACCGGACCGGCCGCGACGGGCACGGACCGCGTGGCCGAGGCGGCGCGACAGCTCCGCCCCGCGCCGGAGATCGTGGTGAACCTGCAGGGCGACGAGCCGCTCATCGAGCCGGAGGCCATCGAGGCCCTGCTGGCCGCCATGGCCGAGAGCGGCGCCGAGATGGGCACGCTGGCCCGGCCGCTGGAGCCCGGCGAGGCCGAGCGGCCGCAGGTGGTCAAGGTGGTCACCGACCTCTCCGGCCACGCCCTCTACTTCTCGCGGGCCCTGATCCCGCACCGGCGCGAGGGCGGGGTGTCGCCGCTCTGCCGCGCCCACGTCGGGATCTACGCCTTCACCGCCCCGTTCCTGGAGCGCTTCGCGCGGCTGGCGCCCGGGCGGCTGGAGGGGGAGGAGGCGCTCGAGCAGCTGCGGGCGCTGGAGAACGGGGTGAGGATCCGGGTGGCGGACACCGCCTACCGGGGGTTCGGGATCGACACGCCGGAGGACCTGGAGCGCGCCCGGGCCCTGGTGGCGGCCAGCACGCGGTGAACGGAGCCAACACATGGTGAAGCGGGGCAAGAAGACCAAGTACCTGTTCGTGACCGGCGGCGTGGTCAGCTCGCTGGGCAAGGGGCTGGCGGCGGCGTCGATCGGCGCGCTGCTGGAGAACCGCGGGCTGGAGGTGATGCACCTCAAGCTCGACCCGTACATCAACGTCGACCCGGGCACCATGAGCCCGTTCCAGCACGGCGAGGTCTTCGTCACCGACGACGGCGCCGAGACCGACCTCGACCTCGGCCACTACGAGCGGTTCACCACCGCCAAGATGACCCGCAAGAACAACTACACCACGGGTCGCATCTACCAGAACGTCATCAACCGCGAGCGGCGCGGCGAGTACCTGGGCAAGACGGTGCAGGTGATCCCGCACATCACCGACGAGATCAAGGCGGTGATCCGCGAGGCCGCCGGCGGCGCCGACATCCTCATCGTCGAGATCGGCGGCACCGTCGGCGACATCGAGTCGCTGCCGTTCCTCGAGGCCATCCGGCAGATGAAGTACGACGTCGGCCAGGAGAACGCCCTCTACGCCCACCTCACCCTGGTCCCCTTCATCGCCGCCGCCGGCGAGCTGAAGACCAAGCCGACCCAGCACTCGGTCAAGGAGCTGCGCGAGATCGGCATCCAGCCGGACATCCTGCTGTGCCGCTCGGATCGCGACATCCCCAAGGACATGAAGGACAAGATCGCGCTCTTCTGCAACGTCGACCCGGGCGCGGTCTTCACCGCCCTCGACGTGAAGTCGATCTACGAGGTGCCGCTGGAGCTCCACCGCCAGGGGCTCGACGACAAGCTGGCCGAGCTCTTCAACATCTGGAGCCGCGCCCCCCGCCTGGAGAAGTGGGAGCAGATCGCCGAGAAGGTCACCTCGCCCCGGCACGGGGTGGTCCGCATCGGCGTGGTCGGCAAGTACGTCGAGCTGCAGGAGAGCTACAAGAGCCTCAACGAGGCGCTGGTCCACGGCGGCATCGCCAACGACGTGAAGGTGGTCAACGAGTTCGTCGACTCCACCAGGCTGGAGGAGGGCGACCTCTCCGCGCTGCAGAACGTCGACGCCATCCTGGTGCCGGGCGGCTTCGGCATCCGCGGCACCGAGGGGAAGATCCTGGCGGTGCGCTACGCCCGCGAGCGGAAGATCCCCTTCTTCGGCATCTGCCTGGGCCTGCAGATGGCGGTCATCGAGTTCGGCCGCGACGTGCTCGGCCTGCCCGGCGCCAACTCGCTGGAGTTCGACGAGCAGACCCCGGACCCGGTGGTCACGCTCATGCAGGGCCAGAAGGGCGTCACCGACAAGGGCGGCACCATGCGGCTGGGCAGCTACCCCTGCCAGCTCAAGGAGGGGACGCTGGCCCGCGAGCTCTACGGCAGGGAGGCCATCGCCGAGCGCCACCGCCACCGCTTCGAGTTCAACAACGACTACCGGGCCCGCTACGAGGCGGCCGGCATGGTCTTCTCCGGCATCAACCCCGAGCTGGGGCTGGTGGAGATGATCGAGCTGAACAACCACCCGCACTTCATCGGGTGCCAGTTCCACCCGGAGTTCAAGTCGAAGCCCTTCGCGCCCCACCCGCTCTTCGCCGGGTTCGTCAAGGCGGCGCGGGCCCACCGCGACGCCGCCCAGCGGGCGCCGCAGGCCGAGGTCACCAAGCTCCCGCTCGGGAAGAACGGATAGGCCGCCACCATGTCCCAGGTCCTCGCCCGCATCGGCGGGTACGAGGTCGGCGACGGGAGGAAGCTGCTCCTCATCGCCGGCCCCTGCGTGCTGGAGAACGAGGCCCACGCCCTGCGCCACGCCCGCAAGGTCAAGGCGCTGGCCGAGAAGCACGGCCTGCCGGTGGTCTTCAAGGCCAGCTTCGACAAGGCCAACCGCTCCAGCGGCAAGAGCTACCGCGGCCCCGGGCTGGAGGTGGGGCTGGCCGCCTTCCAGGCGGTGAAGCGCGAGACCGGCCTGCCCTGCACCACCGACGTCCACGAGACCTGGCAGGCCGAGCCGGCCGGCCGGGTGGTGGACGTGCTGCAGGTGCCGGCCTTCCTCTGCCGCCAGACCGACCTGGTCATCGCCTGCGCCACCCACGGCCGGAGCGTCTCGGTGAAGAAGGGGCAGTTCCTGGCGCCCCGGGAGATGCGCCACGCGGTGGCCAAGTGCCACGAGGCCGGCAACAAGGACGTGCTGCTCATGGAGCGCGGCACCACCTTCGGCTACGGCAACCTGGTGGTGGACATGCGCGCCCTGGTGCAGATGCGCCAGCTGGGCGTGCCGGTCTGCCTCGACGCCACCCACTCGGTGCAGCTCCCCGGCGGCGCCGGCGACGTCACCGGGGGCGACCGGCAGTTCGTGGCGCCGCTGGCCCGCGCCGCGGCCGCGGTCGGCATCGACGCGCTCTTCATGGAGATCCACGAGGACCCGGCGGCGGCCCTGAGCGACGGCCCCAACAGCCTCGACTTCGCCATGGCCGACCGGGTGCTCGGCGAGGTGCTGGCGGTGCGCCGGGCCCTGGGGCAGCCGTGACCGCGCCCAGGCCGGCCTCCCGCGCCCGCATCTCGGCACGCGCGCTGCTGGCCCGGGCGGCCCGCATCCGGCTGGTGCTGCTGGACGTCGACGGCGTGCTCACCGACGGCCGGCTCTACTTCGGCGCCGAGGGCGAGCTGATGAAGGCCTTCGACGTGAGGGACGGCTACGGCGTCGTGCTGCTGCGCGACCACCTCGACTTCGGCGTCATCTCCGGCCGGCCGGGGACGGCGACCCGGGGGCGCCTGGAGGAGCTGGGCTTCAAGCACCTGGTCTTCGGCCAGGTCGACAAGCTGGCCAGCTACCGCCAGCTCGCCCACCTCGGCTTCTCCGACCAGGAGGTGGCCTACATGGGCGACGACGTCAACGACCTGGCGCTGCTGCGCCAGGTCGGCCTCTCGGCGGCGCCGGCCGACGCCATGCCGGCGGTGCGCGCGGCGGTCCACTTCGTGGCGCGCGCGCCCGGTGGCCGGGGCGCGGTGCGCGAGCTGTGCGACCTGCTGGCGGCGGCGCGCGGGCTGGGGGCCGGCCGCGGATGACGGTGCCGCTGCGCAAGCGGGTCCGCCGCAGCGTCCGCTCCGCCGTCCTCGCCGCGCTGCTCCGGCTCATCGCCCTCATCCCGCTCGGCCCGGCGGTGCGCCTCGGCGCCTTCCTGGGCGGGCTGGGCTACCGGCTCCTCGGCCAGACCCGGCGGCTGGCGCTCCGGCACCTCGAGCAGGCCTTCCCGGAGAAGGCCGAGGCCGAGCGGCAGGAGATCGCGCGGCGCATGTTCGTCCACCTCGGCATGGCGGCGATGGAGGTCACCTCGATCCGCTCCTACGCCGACCGGATCGAGCGCTACATGGACATCGACCCCGCCCCGCTGCAGGCGGCGCTGGCCCAGGGGAAGGGGATCGTCTTCGTCACCGGCCACCTCGGCAACTGGGAGCTGATGGCCCGGGCGGTGGCCAAGGTGGGGGCGCCGGTCTCGGCGGTGGCCAAGCGGGGCGGCGACGCCCGGCTCATGGGGCTGATCGAGGGGTGGCGGCAGGACGGGGCGGTCACCACGCTCTGGCGGGAGGACGCCTCCACGGCGCGGGCGCTGCTGCGGGTCTTCAAGGAGAACCGGGTCCTCGGCCTCCTCTGCGACCAGGACACCAGCGTGCAGGGGGTCTGGGTGCCGTTCTTCGGCCGGCCGGCCTGGTCCCCGCGCGCGCCGGCCGACCTGGCGCTGCGGACCGGGGCGCCCATCCTGGTGGGGACCAGCCACCGGAAGGGAGAGCGGCCCGGGGACGGGCTGCGCTTCGAGATGACCGAGATCACCTACGACCCGAAGCCGGCCGACAAGGAGGCCGAGGTGCTGCGGATCACCGCGGCCTGCCAGGCGGTGCTCGAGGACGCCATCCGGCGCCACCCGGCCGACTGGGTCTGGATGCACGAGCGCTGGAAGACCCAGCCGCCCCCCGCCTGAACCCCCCGTCCGGTCCCCCTCCAAGGCCGCACGGCGCTCCCGGCCCGAAGTCGATGGCCGTGAAGATCCGGGCCGGATCCCGGGGGCTTACCTGCCGGCCATTCGAGCACCCCAAGCAAGGGTTGTGCCCGTGGTTTGGCATGAAAAAGAATGCTATGGTTCACGGCACTTGGAGGTTCATGAGGCTTCGGGAGGCCACCTTCGTGTTGCTCATCCTGGCGGCGGGCTGTCGGCCCGCCCGGCCGGGTGAGACCGGCCAGGTCGTCCCGGAACTGACCATGGACGGGGTCCAGTTCCAGGTGGACCGCGCCGGGGTGACGACCGCGACCGGTGAAGCCAGCCGTCTCACCTACCGGCGCGACACCACCGACATGGCGGCCGTCGACCTCTCCATGGAGCTGGCCACCGCCACCGGCCTGGTGCGGATCACCGCCCCGGCCGGCTCCGGCCGGATCATCGACCGTCACTTCCGGGTGAGCGGCGGGATCCGGGCCACCCGGGGATCGGACGTGGCGACCACGCCCACCGCCGTCTCCGGCCCGGGGCCCGATGGCCGGATCCGGATCCACGGCGACGAGGCGGTGCGGGTGGAGGGCCCCGGCTACCGGCTCACCGGCATCGGCTTCGACGTCGACCCGGCCACCGGCGACCTCGCGCTCCGCGGCAAGCCCCACCTCGTCACCGGCCTCAGGACCCGCCCATGACGGCCACGTTGATCCTGCTGCTGGCGCTGGGGGCCGCGCCGCCTGCGCCGGTCCCGGCGGCCGCCGCCAGGCCGGTCCCGGCCCACATCGACGCCGACGTCATCCGCTACAACTGGTCGACGCGCAAGGTCACCATGGTGGGCAAGCCCTTCGTGACCCTCACCCGCCAGGACCTGGTCCTCACCTGCCGCCGGCTGGTGGGGGACAACGACGTCAGCGGCCAGCTGGCCAGGGCCACCTGCGAGGGGGACGTGAAGCTGGTCCGGGGCACCCGCACCGTCACCTGCGAGCGCGCCCAGTACGACCGCGACGCCGCGCGCATCGTCTGCGAGGGGAACCCGGTCCTGCGCGACGGCGAGACCGAGGCCCGCGGCAAGCGGCTCACCTACCTCCTGGCCGCCGACGAGGTGCTGCTCGAGGAGGCGGTCCAGGCCACCGTCCCCTCGGACCAGATCGAGCAGGTGTCGCGAAAGCCGGCGCCGCCCGCCAAGGCCCCGCCGGCCAAGGCCCCTCCCGCCAAGGCGCCGCCGCCCAGGCCGTCCGAGGGGGGCAAGTGAGCGACCCGCTGCGCGCCGACGGGCTGGTGAAGAGCTACCGCCGCCGCCGGGTGGTGGACGGGGTCTCGTTCCACGTCGAGCCGGGCGAGGTGGTCGGCCTGCTCGGGCCCAACGGCGCCGGCAAGTCCACCAGCTTCAACATGGTGGTCGGGCTGGTGACGCCCGACGCCGGCACGGTGCGGCTCGGCGACCAGGACCTGACGGCGCTCCCCATGCACCGGCGGGCCCGGCTGGGCGTCGGCTACCTGCCGCAGGAGGCCTCGATCTTCCGCAAGCTGACGGTGCGCCAGAACTTCGAGGGCGTGCTGGAGGCGCTCGGCGTCGGGCGCCAGGAGCGCCGGGCCCGGGCCGACGGGCTGCTGGCCGAGTACGGCCTGGAGAAGGTCGCCGACGGGCTGGGCGAGACCCTCTCCGGCGGCGAGCGGCGCCGCGCCGAGGTGGCGAGGAGCCTGCTCTCCAACCCGAAGTTCATCCTCTTCGACGAGCCGTTCGCCGGCGTCGACCCCATCGCGGTGCACGAGCTGCAGCGGCTGATCGGCTCGCTGCGCGACCGGAACATCGGCGTGCTCATCACCGACCACAACGTCCGCGAGGCGCTCGGCATCTGCAGCCGCGCCTACATCCTCTCCTCGGGGAGCATCCTGGTGGCCGGGACCCCGGCCGAGATCGCGGCCAACACCAAGGCGCGCACCGCCTACCTCGGCGAGAACTTCCGCCTCGACGGCGCGTCGCCGGGGGCGTGAGGAGCGGCATGGGCCTGGAGCTGAGACAGCACCTCAAGATGACGCAGCAGCTGGTGATGACGCCCCAGCTGCAGCAGGCCATCAAGCTGCTCCAGCTCTCGCGGATGGAGCTGGTCGACCTGGTCCGCACCGAGATGAACGAGAACCCGCTCCTCGACGGCGCCGACGACGGCGAGGAGCCGGTGGCCGACTCGGGCGCCAGCCCGGCCGAGGCGGCGGTCGCCGAGGAGGCGCCCGCCCCCCGGGAGAAGGAGAAGTTCGAGGAGGTGAAGGGGGACGAGGGCCAGAACGAGATCGACTGGGACCAGTACCTCGACCACTACCAGCTGCAGGGCCACAGCGCCCCGTCCAACCGCGGCATGGCCGACGAGGAGCTGCCCGGCTTCGAGGCCACCCTCACCAGGAAGGGCGATCTCACCGACCACCTGGTCTGGCAGCTCCGGCTCTCCCACTTCACCGAGGAGGAGGAGCGGGTGGCGATGCTGATCATCGGCAACCTCGACCAGGACGGCTACTTCACCATGCCGGCGGTCGACGGCGAGGACGCCGAGGAGGACGCCTCGCCGCGCGACCCGCTGGTGCGGGTCTCCTACGAGTCGGGGATGGGGCTGGAGCGCTGCCAGGAGGTGCTGAGGAAGGTCCAGGCCCTGGATCCCATCGGCGTCGCCGCGCGTGACCTGCGCGAGTGCCTGCTGCTGCAGGTGCGCCACCTCAACGCCGACACGCCGGAGATCGTGGCCATCATCGAGCGCCACCTCAAGCACCTCGAGTCGAAGAACTACCTGGCCATCGCCAAGGACCTCAAGGTCCCCATCGAGGAGGTGGTGAAGGCCGTCAAGTTCATCAGCCACCTCGAGCCCAAGCCGGGGCGCGCCTTCAGCGTCGAGGAGGCGCAGTACATCACCCCGGACGTCTACGTGCACAAGATGGGCGACCGCTACGTCACCGTGCTCAACGACGACGGCCTCTCCAAGCTGCGCATCTCGAACACCTACCGGGCGGCCCTCAAGAGCGGCCAGGCCGGCGCGGCCAAGGACTACATCCAGGACAAGCTGCGCAGCGCGGTCTGGCTGATCCGCTCCATCCACCAGCGGCAGCGGACCATCTACAAGGTCACCGAGTCGATCGTGAAGTTCCAGCGCGACTTCCTCGACAAGGGGATCGCCTACCTGAAGCCGCTCATCCTCCGCGACGTGGCCGAGGACATCGGCATGCACGAGTCGACGGTGTCGCGCGTCACCACCAACAAGTACGTGCACACGCCGCAGGGGATCTACGAGCTGAAGTTCTTCTTCAACTCGGCCATCAACAAGACCGGCGGCGACGAGATCGCCAGCGAGGCGGTCAAGAACCACATCAAGCAGATCGTGGCCGCCGAGGACCAGAAGCACCCCCACTCCGACCAGCGCATCGTCGAGCTCCTGCAGGGGCAGGGCATCGAGATCGCGCGCCGGACCGTGGCCAAGTACCGGGAGGTGCTCGGCATCCTCCCCAGCTCCAAGCGGAAGAAGTACTTCTAGATCCGCAGGGTTGGCCGGGCGGGCGAACCGGCCCCCCGCGACATCGGGTCCGGCCCTGAGAAAGCCGGCCGGATCCAGGTGCCGCCGCCGGAACCCCTGCTATCATTTCTTCAGACATGCTGGCAGCGGGCAGCAACCACGGCCGCGGCTCCTTCCACGCTCCTCCGGGCGCGGGGGTCGCGGCCGAAGCACGTCGACAGCACGTGAAGGGCACCCACACAGGAGGCGGTCCATGCAGGTGAACATCACCTTCCGGCACCTGGAGCCCACCGAAGCGCTCAAGTCGCACGTGAAGGGCCGGGTCGAGCACGTCCAGCGGTTCCTGGACCGGCCGACCGAGGCCCACGCCGTGCTGCACGTCGAGAACCTGGCCCACCACGCCGAGCTGACGGTGAAGGCGGGGCGGTTCCTGCTGCGCGGCACCGCCAAGACCAAGGACATGTACGCCTCCATCGACGAGGCGGCCGACAAGATCGAGCGGCAGCTCAAGAAGCACAAGGCCAAGCTGCAGGACCACAAGGTCGGCGGGGTCGAGGCCAGGCCGGTCGAGGTGCGCCACGACGTCCTCGACATCATCGACCACCCCGAGCGGCCCAGCCACCGGGTGGCCAAGAGCCGGGTCTTCCAGGCCAAGCCCATGGCGGTGGACGAGGCCATCCTCCAGCTCGACCTGCTGGGGAGCCAGTTCTTCGTCTTCCAGAACGCCGCGGATCGTGCGATCAACGTCCTGTACCGGAGGGAGGACGGCAGCCTCGGCCTGATCGAGGCCAGGCCCTCCTAGGGCCCAGGCCGCACCCCCCGGCGAAAGGATGAACCCAGGGTGAAGATCCAGGACTTCCTCAAGCCGCAGGCGGTGCTGGCCGACCTGACCGGGCGCAGCGCCGCCGAGGTGCTGGCCGAGCTCTGCCGGCCGGTGGCGCAGGCCCACGGGCTGGACGCCGCGCGCCTCGTCCAGGTGCTGCTCGAGCGCGAGAAGCTGGGCTCCACCGGGGTGGGCGACGGGGTGGCCATCCCCCACGGCAAGCTGCCCGGCCTGCCGGCGCTGGTGGCCACCTTCGGCCGCTCCACCCAGGGGGTCGAGTTCCGGGCCGCCGACGGCAAGCCGGCCCGGCTCTTCTTCGCCCTCTTCGCCCCGGAGAACTCGGCGGGCGCCCACCTCAAGGCGCTCTCGCGGGTGAGCCGGATCTTCCGCCTGCCCGCCTTCCGGGAGGCCATCCTCGCCGCCCCGTCGGCCGAGGAGATCTACCGGCTCATCCTGGCCGAGGACGGGCCGGAGTGAGCCGGCGCCGCGGGGATTCGTCGGTGTAAGGTGGTCATCTCCAGGAGGCGGTCTCCCGTGGCCATGAACCTGATGAAGATCGACTGCTCCGGCATGCGCTGCCCCCAGCCCGTGCTGAAGCTGGCGGTGGAGACCGCCGAGACGCCGGCCGGCACCGTGGTCGAGATCCAGGGCGACTGCCCCACCTTCGAGAAGGACATCCGCACCTTCTGCGAGCGGCGCAAGAAGACGCTGCTGGCGGTCCGCAACGACGGGCTCAAGACGGTCATCCTCATCCAGTACTGATGATGTGAGCGCGCAGCCACCGCCCGGACCCGCCGCGGCCCCGCCCGAGCCGGCCACCGACCGGATCGGCCTGGTCTTCTGCCGCTGCGGCCCCAACCTCTTCAACCTGATCGAGCTCGGGCCGCTGGAGGCGGCGGCGCACTGGCCCGAGGCGGCGGCGGTGGCCACCCGGTCGATCCTCTGCTCCGCCGAGGAGCAGGCCTGGCTGGCCGGCTGGCTCCGCGCCGAGCGGCTCGACCGGCTGGTGATCGCGGCCTGCTCGCCGCGCGAGCACGAGCTGACCTTCCGCGCGGTGATGGCCCGGGCGGGGAGGAACCCGTACCTGGTGCAGCTGGTCAACCTGCGCGAGCAGGTGGAGTGGATCGGGGGCGCCCCCGAGGCGGCCAGCCGCCGCGCCGAGCGGCTGGTGCGTGCCGGGCTGGCCCGCGTGGCCCGCCACCAGCCGCTGGAGCGGCGCGAGATCGACGTGGTCGCCGACGTGGTGGTGGTGGGCGGCGGCGTGGCCGGGGTGGCGGCGGCCATGGCGCTGGCCCGCAAGGACCGCAAGGTGCTGCTGGTGGAGCGCTCGCCGGCGCTGGGCGGGCTGGCCGCCCAGCTCGACGAGATCTTCCCCGACCACGTCTGCGCCTCCTGCTTCCTGGAGCCGGCCCTCGACGAGGTGCTCCACCACGAGCGCATCGAGGTCCTCACCCAGGCCACCGTGACCCGGGTGCGCGGCTCGGCCGGCGCCTTCGAGGTGACCGTGGCGCTGGCGCCCCGCTTCGTCGACGCCGAGCGGTGCATCGGCTGCGGCCAGTGCAGCCTGGTCTGCCCCGTCGACGTGGCCGACCCGTGGGCCGCCGGGCTCGGGTCGCGGCGCGCCATCGGCGCCGCCTACCCCGGGGCCCTGCCCCACGTGGCCGCGCTCGACGCCGCCGCCTGCCTGCACCACCTCGACGGCAGCTGCGATGCCTGCCAGGTGGGCTGCGGCTTCGACGCCATCCGCCTCGACGCCCGCCCCGGGGAGCGGACCCTCTCCGCCGGCGCCATCGTGGTGGCCACCGGGTTCCAGCCCGGCGAGGTGCGCGGCCCACCCGGGGTGATCTCGACCTGGCAGCTGGAGCGGCTGCTCCACCCCAACGGCCCCACCGAGGGGAGGCTGGCTCCGCCCGGCCGGCCCGAGCCGGGCTCGGTGCTGCTGGCCTCCACGGCCGGGGACCGGGACGGGGCGCTGGCGCCACGCGAGCTGCTCAAGCTGGCCGGCGGGCTCACGCGGCGCCGGCCGGGGCTGGCGGTGGCGGTGGCGGGTGGCCTGGCCCGGGCGCCCGGGCTCGCCGCCGAGGCGCGGGCCGCGGTCGAGGCGGGGGTGCTGCTGCTGGACGAGGAGCTGGCCCCGGGCGGGCTGGCCCCGGCCGGCCGGGCGGTGGCGGCGCGGCTGGTCTCCGGGGCCCGGGAGGCCACCCGGACCTTCGACCTGGTGGTCCTGCACGCGCCCTCGACGCCGGCCGGGGGGTCCGAGGGGCTGGCCGCGCTGCTGCGGCTCGACCGCGACGGGCGCGGCTTCCTCTCCGAGGGGACCGCCAACCCGTTCGAGCCGACGGCCACGCGGGTGGCCGGCGTCTACGTGGCCGGCGCCGCCGCCGGGCCGCGCTCCATCCGCGAGGCCATCCGGGACGGCGCCGCCGCCGCCGGGCGGGTGCTGGCCACGCTCACGCCGGGCGAGCGCCGCGAGCTCGAGCCGCTGGCCGCCGAGATCGATCTCGCCACCTGCGGCGGCTGCGGCACCTGCGTCGCCGCCTGCCCCTACCACGCCGTGACCCGCGACCCGGTCACGCACAAGGCCTCGGTCGAGCCGGCCCACTGCCACGCCTGCGGTGGCTGCGCGGCCGCCTGCCCCACCGGCGCCGCCACCGCGCCCCACTTCACGCGCGCCCAGCTCACCGCCGAGATCGCGGCCCTGCTGGCCGAGGCCCGCGCCCCGGGTGCGCCATGAGCCGCGCCCCGCGCATCGTCGCCTTCCTCTGCGAGTGGTGCGCCTACGCCGCCGCCGACAAGGCCGGGAGCTCGCACCAGCAGTACCCGCAGTCCCTGCTGGCCGTGCGGGTGCCCTGCAGCGGCCGCGTCGAGCCGGCCATGGTGCTGCAGGCCTTCCGCGAGGGGGCCGACGGCGTGCTGGTCGGCGGCTGCCACCCCGGTGACTGCCACCACGTCGACGGCAACCTGCGGGCGGCGGCGCGCCTGGAGCTGCTGGGCCGGGCCGTCGAGCAGGCCGGCCTCCCGCGGGAACGGCTCCGGGTCGAGTGGGTGGGGGCGGCCGAGGGGGCGCGCTTCGCCGAGGTGGTGACGCGGATGACGGCGGAGCTGGCGGCGCTCGGGCCGCTCGACTACCGGCGGCGAGCCCTCGACTCCTCCGAGGACCCCCTCCACGCCGCGCCGGCCCGCCGCCACCGGCTGGAGGAGCGGCCGGCCGCGCCGCGGGCTCCCGGCAAGCCCCGGGTGGCCTTCTACTGGAACGCCTCCTGCGGCGGCTGCGAGGAGGCGGTGCTGGACCTGGGCGAGGGGTTCGCCGCGCTGGCGGCGCGCGTCGAGATCGTGCTCTGGCCGGTGGCCCTCGACGCCAAGAAGGCCGACGTCGAGGCCATGCCCGACGGCCACATCGACGTGGCCTTCGTGAACGGCGCGGTCCGGCTCGACGAGCAGGACCACTGGGCGGCCCTGCTCCGCCGCAAGGCCCGGACCGTGGTGGCCTTCGGCGCCTGCGCCCACCTCGGCGGCGTGGTCGGCCTCGGCAACCTCTCCGAGCCCGCCGAGCTGCTGGCCACCGCCTACCGGCACCAGCCCTCGGTCTCCAACCCGGAGCAGGCGCTCCCCGGCCAGCGGGTCACCGCCGGCGGCCACGACCTGACCCTGCCGGCCCTGCTCGACCGCACGCTGCCGCTGGCGGCGGCGGTGCCGGTCGACTTCGTCATCCCCGGCTGCCCGCCCTCGCCGGCCATCCTCGCTGCCGCCGTGGAGCGGCTCCTCGACGGGCGGGACCTGCTGGCCCCGGGCGCGGTGCTGGCTCCCAACGCCTCGCTCTGCGACAGCTGCCCGCGCAACGGCTCACGGCCCGAGCGGCTGCAGCTCTCGGCGCTGGCCCGCCTCGCCACCACCCAGCCCGACGAGGCCACCTGCTTCCTGGCCCAGGGGCTGGTCTGCCACGGGCCGGCCACGCGGCAGGGCTGCCAGCCCGGCTGCGTCGAGGCCAACATGCCCTGCCGCGGCTGCTTCGGGCCGCTCGACGGCGTGGTCGACGGGGGCGCCGCCATGCTCTCCGCCTTCGCGTCGCTCTTCGCCGGCGACGAGGCCACGCAGAAGGCGCTGGCCGCCAGCCTCCCCGACCCGGCCGGCACCTTCTGGCGCTACGGCCTGGCCGCCGCGCTGCTGCCGCGCCGCCTGCCGGAGGGCCGGCCGTGACCAGGAGGATCACCATCGACCCCATCACCCGGCTGGAGGGGCACGGCCGGATCGAGATCCTCCTCGACGAGCAGGGGAACGCGCAGCAGGCCTTCCTGCAGGTGCCCGAGCTGCGCGGCTTCGAGCGCTTCTGCGTGGGGCGCCCGGCCGAGGAGATGCCGCAGCTGACCGCCCACGTCTGCGGGGTCTGCCCGGCGGCCCACCACCTGGCCTCGGTGCGGGCCCTCGACGCCCTCTACGGCGTGGCCCCGCCGCCGGCGGCGCTGGCGCTGCAGCGGCTCTACTACGACCTCTTCGTCTTCGAGGACCACCTCCTCCACTACTGGTACATGGGCGGGCCCGACTTCCTGGTCGGCCCCGGCGCGCCGGCCCCGCTCCGCAACATCCTCGGCGTGCTGGCGCGGGTGGGCGAGTCGCTGGGCCGGCGCATCCTCACGGTGCGCAAGGAGGCGCGGGACCTCATGGCCGCCATCAGCGGCCGCACCGTCCACCCGGTCTTCGCGCTCCCCGGCGGCTGCTCCCGCGCCATGCCGCCCGAGGCGCGGGCCCTGCTGCGCGAGGTGGCGCCCCGGCTGGTGCAGTTCTCGGTCGACACCCTGGCGTCCTTCCGGAGCGCGGTGCTGGAGCAGCCGCAGTACCTGTCCGCCATCCAGGGAGAGACCTACCGGCTGCGCACCCACTCGATGGGGATGGTGGACGAGGCCGGGCGGCTCACCTTCCTCGACGGGACGCTGCGGGTGGTCGACACCGCCGGCGCCGAGAAGCTCCGCTTCGCGCCGCGCGACTACCTCGAGCACCTCGCCGAGCGGGTCGAGCCCTGGACCTACGCCAAGTTCACCTTCCTGAAGGCCCAGGGCTGGACCGGCTTCACCGAGGGCGACGAGAGCGGGCTCTACCGGGTCGGCCCGCTGGCCCGGCTCAACGTGGCCCGCGCCATGGCCACGCCGCTGGCCGAGGCCGAGCGGCAGCGGCTCTTCGAGACCCTGGGCTGGCCGGCCCACCAGACCCTGGCCTTCCACTGGGCGCGGCTGGTCGAGGCGCTGCAGGCGGCCGAGCGGGTGGCGGAGGCGGCCGACGACCCGCTGCTCGACTCGCGCCAGGTCCGCACCGTGCCGGGGCCGCTCTCCGGGCCGGCCGAGGGGGTGGGGGTGGTGGAGGCGCCGCGCGGCACCCTCATCCACCACTACCGGTGCGGCGCCGACGGGCTGCTCACCGCGGTCAACCTGGTGGTGGCCTCGCAGCACAACGCCGCGCCGGTGCAGGTCTCGGTGCGCAAGGCGGCGCGCGGCCTGATCCGCAACGGCGTGGTGGACGACGGCCTGCTCAACCAGCTGGAGATGGCCTTCCGCGCCTACGATCCCTGCAACGCCTGCGCCTCCCACGCGCTGCCGGGGGAGCTGCCGCTGCTGGTCACCGTGAAGGACGCCCGCGGCGCGGTGGTCGAGGTGATCCGTCGGCGCGTCCCGGACGACGCGTGAGCGGCGCGGGGCTGCTGGTGCTCTGCCTCGGCAACCCGCTGCGGCGCGACGACGCCGTGGCGCTCCACGTGGCCCGGCGGCTCGAGGCCGCGCCGCCGCCGGGCGCCACCGTGAAGGTGAGCGCGCGGGCCGGGCTCTACCTGCTCGACGACATGGAGGGGTTCGAGGCGGTGGTGGTGGTGGACGCGGTCCAGACCGGCGCCCACCCGCCGGGCACGGTCCACGCCCTGCCGCTGGAGTCGCTCCACTCGCCGGCCGGCCCGTCGCCGCACGCCATCGGCCTCCCCTCGGCGCTGGCGCTGGCCCGCGCCTCGGGGGCGCCGGTGCCGGGGCGGATCGAGCTGGTGCTGGTCGAGGTGGAGGTGCTCGACCAGGTCGGCGAGGGGCTGGCGCCGGCGGTGGCCGCGGCGGTCGAGCCGGCCGTCGAGGCGGTGAGGGCGGCGTGCGGGAGGTTGGGGGGGTAGTCGCGGGCGGATTCGAGCGCGGCGGACGAGAGGCGCAGCGAGGGCTCCGCTCATGCTGTCGCGAAGGCCGGGAAGCCTCTGCCCGGACTCAGCGTCCAGTCCAAACGTCTGGACTGGCCCTGGTCGGTGGCTCGGCTGGCCAGCGGCTCAAGCCTCCTGCAACTCCGCCGGAAATTCCTTGCACGTACCAAGAGTCCGGTTCTGACGCACGAACTCGAAATGACCCACCCCGCCCGGGATGGCGCTCCGCGCGACGGAGCGGAGCCCTCGCCGCCGGAGCTCTAGTGCTGCACGCCGTGGAACATCCGGTTCCAGCGCGGTCCGCCCGGGCCCCAGGAGAAGAGCGCGACCCAGGCGCGCCCCTTGATCCGCCCCACCGGCACCGGCCCGAAGACGCGGCTGTCGGCCGAGTGGTCGCGGTGGTCCCCGGCGAGCCAGACGTGGCCGGCGGGCACCGCCTGCGGCACCACGTCGCCGCAGGGCCGGTCGGGGGTGCAGTGGGTGTGGTAGACGTGCCCGTCGAGCTTCTCGATGAAGTCGGTGCAGGGCTCCTCCACCCAGCCGCCGCGCTCCGGCCGGTTCCAGTAGGTGCAGGGGCCCGGCACCTCCCGGCGATCCACCGGCGTGCCGTTGACCACCAGGCGGCCGTCGCGGATCTCGACCACGTCCCCGGCCACGCCCACCACCCGCTTGATCAGGTCGTCGGCGCTGGCGCCGCCGTTGGGGTTGAGGAGGACCACGATGTCGCCGCGCTTGGGCGAGGCCCAGGTGAGCTGCGCCGTCGCGGTGAAGGGGAGGCGGGCGCCGTAGGCCCACTTCTCCACCACCACGTAGTCGCCGATCTGCAGCGTCGGCAGCATCGAGCCGGAGGGGATGTAGACCGCCTCGTAGAGGAACGTCCGGAAGGCCAGCACCGCGAGGATGGTGAAGACCCAGCCCTTCACCTCGCTCTTCAGCTTGTCGCGATCCACTCGGCTGCCGCTCCTATTCGGTCCGCATCGCCTCGACGGGGTCCAGGCGGGACGCCCGGGCGGCGGGGTAGATGCCGAACAGCAGCCCAGCCCCGCACGCGGTGACCAGCGACAGTACCACCGCCCACGCGGGGATGCTCGTCGGAACCGCCATCACCTCGCGCAGCCCCACCGCCACGCCGGCCCCCAGCAGCACGCCCAGCAGGCCGCCCAGCGCCGAGAGCGTCACCGCCTCGAAGAGGAACTGGGCGAGGATGCGGCTGCGCCGCGCCCCCAGCGCCTTGCGGACGCCGATCTCGCGGGTGCGCTCGGTCACCGAGACCAGCATGATGTTCATGATGCCGATGCCGCCGACCAGCAGCGCCAGCGCGCAGACGCCGAAGGTGGCCGCGCCGATCATGGAGATGAGCTGGTCGAGGGTCTCGGTGGCCGACTCGTTGGTGAAGTAGTCGAAGTCGTTCTCGTCGCCGGGGGCCAGGCCGCGCAGCCGCCGCAGCGTGGTCACCACCTCGTCGATGGCCTTGGGCATGTCCTCGGGCGAGGTGGCCACCAGCGCCACGTTGTTGTTGACGTTGCGGCCGAAGGCCACCTCGTAGGCCGGCCACGGCATCACCGTCCAGATGTCCTTGGACCGCAGCCCCAGCACGCTGCCCTGGCGCTGGCCCACCCCCACCACCTCGAAGGGCGTGCCGCGCAGCCGGACCTCCTGGCCCAGCGGCGAGCGCCCCGGGAAGAGCAGGTCGGCCACGTCGGGGCCCAGCACCGCCACCCGCCGCCCCAGCGCGATGTCGCTGTCGGTGATGAAGCGCCCCTCGGCGATGGAGACGCCGTTGGCCTCCATGTAGTCGGGGAGCACGCCCCCCACGTCCACGACCTGCTTGGTGGCCCGCTCGCGGGTGGCCACGATCTCGGGCCGGTTGGGGTACTCCTCGATCGAGACCAGGCGGATGTGGGGCAGGCCGCGCAGCCCCTCGCCCTGCTCGCGGGTGATGGGGCGGCGCTGCTCGTACTTGCGCCAGTCGCGGCGCGCGAAGCTGCCGGGGGCCGGCCACTTCTGCACCTGGAAGGTGCCGGGGCCGAGCATGGCGAAGTCGGTGGTGACCTTGAGCCGCAGCCCCTCGGTGAGCGACATCATCGCCACCACCGTGCCGGCGCCGATGACGATGCCGAGCAGCGTGAGCAGCGAGCGGAGCGGGTTGGCGCGCAGCGTGCCCAGCGCCATGGTCACGTTGTCGAGGAGCTGGGTCATTCGTAGCGCAGCGCCTCCACCGGATCGAGGTTGGCGGCCCGCCAGGCCGGCCAGATGCCGAAGAGCAGCCCCACCATGGCCGAGAACCCCAGCCCCAGCGCCACCGCCGAGGGGGTGACCGCCGCCGCCAGCGGCGAGAGCAGCGCCACCACCACCGCCACGCCCAGGCCGAGGCCGGTGCCCACCGCCCCGCCCATGGCGGCCACCACCGACGACTCGATGAGGAACTGCAGGAGGATGGTGCGCTTGCGCGCCCCCAGCGCCCGGCGCACGCCAATCTCGCGGGTCCGCTCGGTCACCGAGACCAGCATGATGTTCATGATGCCGATGCCGCCGACGATGAGCGTGATCAGGCCGACGCCCACCGCCACCCCGTAGAGGGCGCCGGTGAGCTGGTCGTAGAGCTTGAGGAACTGGTCCTGCCGGTTGATGGAGAAGTCGTCCGGCTTCTCCGGGGGCACCCGCCGCACCCGGCGCATGATCCCGACCAGCTCGTCCTCCAGCGCCGAGAGCCGCCCCGGCGCCGAGGTGACGGCGATGGTGATGGAGCGCTTGCCCCCCATGTCGCGCAGGAAGGTGGTGAAGGGGATGGTGACGTTGGTGTCGAGGTCCATCCCCAGCATCCGCCCGCGCCGCGCCAGCACGCCGATGACGGTGTAGGGATCGCCGCGCACCCGCACCCGCTTCCCCAGCACCTGCTCCCAGGGCACCTTGGGGAAGAGCCGGTCGGCCACGTCGGACCCCAGCACCACCACGCTGCGCGAGAGCTCGACGTCGGAGGGGCCGAGGAAGCGGCCGGCCGCCACGGTGCCGCCGCCGGTCTGCAGGTAGCGCTCGTTGGTCCCGGTGCAGCGGATGTTGGACAGCTCCTCGTCGCCGGCGGCCACCATCACGCTCCGCCCGGCCATGGGGGCCACCGCCAGCGCCTCGGTGGCCTCGCGCTCGACCGCCTCCAGCTCGGTGCGCCCCATGTTCTTGCGGTTGCGCATGGTCCACCAGTCGTCGCGGGTGTTGAGCCACTGCCACTTGTCGACGTAGAGGGTGTGGGCGCCGAGGTTGCCGATCTGCGAGGCGAAGCTCTGGTTGAGCCCCTGGATGATGGCGACGATGGCGATCACCGTCATCACGCCGATGACGATGCCCAGCGTGGTGAGGAACGACCGCAGGTGGTTCCCGGCCAGCGAGGAGAGGGCGATGCGGATGCCCTCCACCCACTCCGAGGCGGTGCGGCGCCAGGCGCGCCGCAGCCCGGCCAGCGCGGTCACGGCCCGGGACTGCGCCGGCACGGTCACGTTCCCACCGCCCGCGGCCCCTGCAGCGCCGCCACCTCGGCCCCGGGGCCGTCGCCCAGCACCCGGCCGTCCATCAGCTTGATGGCGCGGGGGCAGCGGGCCGCCAGCCTGGGCTCGTGGGTCACCAGGATGATGGTGTGGCCCCGGGCGTTGAGCTCGCCGAAGAGCCGGACGATCTCCTCGCCGGTCTGCGAGTCGAGGTTGCCGGTCGGCTCGTCGGCGAGCAGCAGCGAGGGCTCGCCCACCAGGGCGCGGGCGATGGCGACGCGCTGCCGCTGGCCGCCGGAGAGCTCGTTGGGCCGGTGGTGCATGCGGTTGCCCAGCCCCACCGAGCGGAGCGCCTGCTCGGCGGCCACCCGCCGCTCCTTCCTCGAGACGCCCCGGTAGACCAGCGGCAGCTCGACGTTGGCGAGCGCCGAGGCCCGCGGCAGGAGCTGGAAGGTCTGGAAGACGAAGCCGATCTCCCGGTTGCGCAGGTCGGCCAGCTGGTCGTCGCTGAGGGTCTCGACGTCGGCGCCGTTGAGCCGGTAGGTGCCCGAGGTGGCGGTGTCGAGGCAGCCCAGCAGGTTCATCAGCGTCGACTTCCCCGAGCCCGACTGGCCGACGATGGCCACCCACTCCCCGTGGCGGATGTCGAACGAGACGCCGTCGAGGGCGCGCACCGTCTCGCCGCCCACCACGTAGTGGCGGGCCAGCCGGTCGATGGAGATGAGCGGCTCGCTCGCGGCGGTCACGGCGCCTTCGCCTTCCCCTTGTCGTCCTCGGCCGCCTTGCCGGCGGGGGTCTCGACGGTCACCTTCTTGCCGTCGGCGAGGTCCTTGGAGAGCACGCGGTAGGGGCCGTCCACCACCACCTCGCCCTCCTTCACCCCGGAGACCAGCTCGATCTCGGTGTCGGAGGCCAGGCCGGTCTCCACCGGGCGCACCTTGGCCGTGCCGTCCACCACCACGAAGACCACCTTCTGCAGCTTCTCCTTCCTGGCCTTCTTGCCCGGCACGGCCGGGGCCTGCGGCTGCGGCCCGGCCTGCTCGGGCGAGCCTCCGGGCGGCGCCAGGTCGCGCTCGCTGCGGACGGTGACCGCCTGGATGGGCACGATCACGGCGTCGCCGCGGGTGTCGGTGGAGACCGACGCCTGGGCGCTCATGCCGGGCAGCGCGCCGGGGACCTGGTCGACCAGCGCCAGGCGGACCACGAAGGTGGTCACCTCCTGCTCGGTGCCGGCGTTCTTGATGGTGGCGTTCCTGGCCACCTCCACCACCTGCGCCTTGAACTTGCGCTCCGGGAAGGCGTCGATCTCGATCTCCGCCAGGTCGCCCTCCTTGACGTAGACCACCTCGTGCTCGCCCACCTCCATCTTCATCTCCATCTTGGAGAGGGTGGAGATGACCATCAGCACGTCCTCGGAGAAGTCGGAGCCACGCACCCGCTCGCCCACCTGCTTGAGCCGCTGGGTGACGATGCCGTCCATGGGGGCGGTGATGGTGGTGAGCGAGAACTGGTGGCGGGCCTCGCGCAGCGAGGCGTCGGCCTGGGCCAGCCGCTGCTCGGCGGAGGCGGCCTGGGCGCGGGCGCCGTCGAGCTCGGCGTGGGCCTTCTCGGCCTCGGCGGCGCTGGCGTTCTGCGAGGCCACCAGCCGGTCCACCCGGGCGGCCTCGGCGGCCAGCTGGGCGACGCGGACGCGCTGCACCTCGACGTCGGCGGCGGCGCTGTTGCGGGCCGCCTCCGCCTGGTTGAGCTGGGCGCCGTAGCGGCGGGCGTCGATGTGCCCCAGGACCTGGCCGCGCGTCACCTTGTCGCCCTCGCGGATGGTGAGGTCGATGAGGTCGCCGGTGATGTTGGAGGAGAGCTTCACCTCGGTGGCGGCCTGCAGCTTGCCGCCGGCGGTGACGATCCGGGTGATGGTCCCCTTGCGCGCCGCGGTGGCCTGGACCTTGGTGGGCGGCTCCATCTTGGGCTTGAGCGAGGCGGCCACCACGCCGGCGATGGCCAGCACGAAGAGGACGGCGAAGATCCGCTTGGGCCAGCTCATGCGGACGGCGGTGGGGGCGGGCGGGGCGGGCGGCATGGTCTGGGCGTCCATCTAGATGGCTCCTCCGACGGCGCGCGCCAGGTCGGCGGTGGCGACGGCGTGGTCGATGCGGGCTTGCACGAGCGAGAGCTCGGCCTGGGTGAGCTTCAGGGAGGCGTCGCGGACCTCGAGCTGCGAGGCCAGCCCGGCCTCGAGCCGCTGCCGGGCCAGCGACAGCGACTGCTCGGAGGCGGTGAGGTTGTCGGCGGCCAGCGAGACCTGGCGGGCCAGGGCGACCACCGCCTGGCGGGCGCCGGCGATCTGCCCGGCCACGTCGTCGATGGTCTTGGCGGCGCTGGCCCGGGCCCGGGCCAGCCCGGCCTCGGCGCGGACCACCGAGGCCTCGGTGGAGCGCCCCTCGAAGAGGTTCCAGGAGAGCACCAGGCCGATGGTGGCGTTGTAGTCCTTGGTGGGATCGCCCACCACGCCGCCGTCGCCGGTGGCGTTGTAGCCGCTGCGGGCGTAGGTGGCCTGCGCCGCCAGGGTGGGCCAGTAGCCGCCGCGGGACGCGCCCACCGAGGCGTCGGCCGCCTCGACCTGGGCCTGGGCGGCCGCCAGCGACGGGCGCCGCTCGCGGGCCTGCGCCATCAGGCTCTCCATCGGGGGCGGCTCGCCGCCGGGCACCCCGGGGGCCTCCAGCCCCGCCGGGGCCACCACCTCGATGGCCTCGTCGCCGGGCCGGCCGAGGACCAGGGCCAGGTCGGACCGGGCCTGGACCAGCCGGGTGCGGGCCTGCTCCACGGCGATCCGGTCGTTGCCCAGGTTGACGCGGGCGGTGAAGGTGTCGAGCTTCTGGGCGCGGCCGGCGGCGAAGAGGGCGTCGGCCCGCTCCACCAGCTCGGCGCTGCGCTGGGCCGACTTCTCCAGCACCCGCAGCGACCGCTCCGCCTTGAGCAGCTCGTAGAAGCGGCGGGTCACCTCGAAGGCCACCGTCAGCCGGGACTCGTCGTAGGTGCGGGTGGCGGCCCGGGCGGCGGCCTTGGTCGAGGTGCGGCGCTTGAAGGCCGGGAGATCGAAGATGGGCTGCGTCAGGCTGAGGCTGAAGGTGTAGGCGCCGTAGTCGGAGGCGCCGGCCGGCGGGATGACGAAGCCGGTGGTGGGGTCGACCCGGGAGACCGAGCTGGCGCCGAAGTACTGGCGGCCGCCGCTGGCGTTGAGGTCGAGGCGCGGCAGCACGCCCTGGAGGGAGCCGAGCTGGTCGGCGCCGGCCAGGTCGGCGTCGGCCTTGGCGATGACCAGGTCGTGGCTCTGGCCCGAGGCCAGCGCCAGGGCGTCGTCGAGCGTGAGGGGGGCGGCGACGGCGCCGAGCGGCGCCGCCAGGGCGAGGGCGAGCAGGGTCCGGATCATGGTCATGGTCATCAGGCGCCCCCGACGTGGCTGCGGGCGGCGGCCAGCGCGGCGGCCGGGGCGATGCGCAGCAGGCCGACGAAGGCCAGCCAGAGCACGACGGTCACCGCGGTGGCGCGGCGGGGCGAGGCGCCGGAGAGGCGCGCCATGCCCATGGCCACCAGCGCCAGCGACCAGAAGGAGAAGAGGTCGAAGGAGGCGGCGGCCGCCAGCGCCACCGGCGAGGCCTGCTCGGGCAGGAAGGCGGCCAGGCTCGACGGCAGCAGGCGCGTGAGGGCCTCGGGATCGATGGGCGCCTTCATGAAGATGGCCGGCAGCATCAGGAGCGGCGCCAGCAGCGTCGGCAGCAGGCCGTGGGCGGCCACCGCCAGCGTCCCCCTGAACGGCGGCGAGGTCCCGGCCACCTTGAAGCCGAGCCAGAGGAAGAAGGCGGCCACCAGCACCGAGAGGGCCGGGCTGAAGGCCGAGCCGGCGTAGACGCCGATGCTCCCCACCTTGCGGGCCTGCTCGACCTTCTCCTCGCGCTGGAAGGGGGTCATCTCGGCGGCCTCCGGCGACATCTCCAGCTGCCGGGTGGCGGCCCTGGCGAAGTCGAGGCGGGGGACCGCGGCGGCGGAGAAGAGGATCGAGGCCACGGTGGCGATGAGGATGGCCACCAGGCTGCGCCGGCGGGCCACGACGAGGTCGAGGCCGCGGCGCGGCGAGGTGAGGACGGCCACGGCGGCGGCGCCGTCTTCTCTGAGTTCGGTGCGGGACATGATGGGCTCGTGCCCCCTACGTAGCGGGGCGAGGGCTATTTCGCCGCCGGATGCGGCGTGATCCCCGGCGCGGGGGCCGGAGAAGAAGAGAGTCGGCTCGGGCCTCCCCGTGACATGGGAAAAGCCGAGGAATTCAGGGTGCCAAGGGGGGCAGGATCGCCAGCCGGGCGCGGTTGTCCGGAACCGCGAAGACGGCCAGCCCGACGAGGGGGCGCGAGGAGGCGCGCCGCTGGTGCTCCACGAACCCGGCCAGCGGCTCCTCCACCACCCGCATGACGCTGGGGGAGGCGCTGGCGTGGCGGATCCAGCGGCGCCCCTTCTTCACCACCACCAGGCCGCCGTGGGTGATCCGCGTCACCTGGTCGGGCCGCTCGGCACGGACCACCCAGATCACGGCGCCGTCGGGGAGGCGGGGCTCGACCGCGCCCACCGAGGCGGTCGGGACCACCTCGGTCGCGAAGCGGCCGACGGGGAGCTGCGGGGCCGGGACGCCGTGGAGCCCGTGGCCGCGCCGGGCCAGCTGCGCCCAGCGGTCGCGGTCGTAGACGGACGCCACCTCGAGGGTGGCGTCGCCGGCCAGCTCCCGCGAGATGGGGCGGATCCACCCCTTCTCCACGTTCCGCGGGATCCACTGCGACAGCACCTCGTGATCGCGGTCGGCGATGTCGATGGCCCGGCCGTAGCGGATGTCGTCGAGGGCGCGGCGCACCTCGTCCTCGCTCGACCCGGCGCCGAGCGCCACGGCGGTCTCCACGAAGGTGACGCAGTCGAAGGCGTCGAGCCGGAAGCGCGGGTCCGGGTCGGGGCCGCGCCCCTCGCCGAGCGGTCCGAGCCGGTACCGGGTGCCGAGGAGGGGCGCCGAGGCGGCGGCGGCGCGCGGGCCACCGGCGGGTGCCTCCCCGGCGGCGGTGAGCAGCGCCGCCAGGCGGCCGGGGAGGGGGCCGGCGGACAGCAGCAGGGCGGCGGCGAGCGCGAGCACCACCCGGGGAGCATACCCGCTGGCCATGGCCGGTGGCGCATGCCAGGTAGAATGACGGCGCCCCACCGCGCGTGGGGCGCCGGGAGGAGATGGTCATGCGGCTGGCGGTGATCGGAGCCGGGGGTGTCGGAGGGCTGCTGGCGGGGCTGGCGGCGCGGGCCGGGCTGGAGGTGGCGCTGCTGGCGCGGGGCGCGGCGCTCGAGGCCATCCGCGCCGACGGCCTCCAGGTGACCACGGCGGGCGGCCGGTTCACGGTCCGTCCGGCGGCGGTCTCCGACGACCCGGCGGCGCTGGGGCGCTGCGACGCCGTGCTGGTGGCGGTGAAGAGCTGGCAGGTGGCGGAGCTGGCGCCGCGGCTGGCGCCGCTCGTCGCCCCGGGCGGCGTGGTGGTCCCGCTGCAGAACGGCGTCGAGGCCGGGGCGCGGCTGGCGGCCGGGCTCCCCGGGGTGAGGGTGGCCGACGGGGTCACCGCCGTCTTCGCCTGGAGCGAGGGGCCGGGGCGGATCCGCCACGTCGGGACGCCGCTCAGGATCACCATGGGCGAGCGGCCGGGCGCCCCGCTGGGCGGCGTGCTGGAGCCGCTGGCGGCGGCGCTGGCCTCGGCGGGCGTGGAGGCGGTGGTGAGCGAGTCCATCGCCGTGCTGGCCTGGGAGAAGCTGCTCTTCGTCGCGCCCTTCGGCGCGGTCGGGGCGGTGAGCCGGGCGCCGGCCGGGGCCATCCGCGAGACGCCGGAGACGCGGGCGCTGTTCGCCGGGCTGGTGGCGGAGGGGGCGGCGGTGGCGCGGGCGCGCGGCGTGGCGCTCTCCGCCGACGTGGTGGAGCGGACCCTGGCCTGGCTGGACCGCGTGCGCTGGGACGCGACGGTCTCGATGCAGCGCGATCTGGCCGCCGGCCGCCCGTCGGAGCTGCTGGATCAGCCGGGCGCCGTGGCCCGGCTCGGCGCCGAGGCGGCGGTGGCGGTGCCGCTGCACCGGGTGCTGCTGGCGGCGCTGCTGCCCCTGGAGCGCTCGGCGCGCGGCGAAGCGCCGCAGTTCGAGCGGACGTGAGGCAAACTGACCGCGAGGCCCATCGCTTCCCGAAGGGGTCTGGACGTCAATGGACTCGCGTATCGCACAATTGACGTCGGTGTGATCGGCGCAACGAAATTTTCGATTTCTCAAGTCTTTGGATTTTCAGGTTTTTATTCAAACGAAGCCGTGTCACGGAATCGTTTTTGACGCGCCGCGGCTTGCGCAACTTTGGCAATTCGACGAACGATTTGCACCGCAACCCGCGAAGCCCCCCCGAAGCCAACCCACGCCGAGCCCCCAAAGCGGATGTCGGCGAGTCAGTTCAACGGAGGAACCCAGACGTGAATAACCTGCGCTCCCTGATGTCCGCCACGCTGATCGCGCTCGCCTTTGCGGCGCCCAGCGTGCGTGCCGCCGATGAGAATCCCTGGAAGTTCGAGTTCCACGGGTTCGTGACCGCCTCGATGTACTACCAGGACCAAGTGTTCAACAACGGACAGGGCCAGGGGCTGCTCTACTCGGCGCCATCGCCCGCCAACTCGGCGCCGTGCGAACCCGGCCCCTGCGCCGTCCCCAGCGCCACCAAGTCCGGCTCGCTCTTCAGCGGTGACGTGCGCAACTCGCGCTTCGCCTTCTCGATGGCCGGCCCCAAGGTCTTCGACGGCGCCGCCCAGCCCCGCGCCTACCTCGAGTTCGACTTCTTCGGCGTGGCCAACGCCGGGGCCTTCGGCGCCGAGCAGCCGCACCCGCGCCTCCGCGTCGGCATCGCCGAGCTGAAGATCGGGAACGGCAACCTGCAGGTCGGCCAGCAGAACCAGCTGGTGGTGGTCCAGATCCCCGGGTCGCTCTCCCACATCGCCAACCCGGTCTCCTACGGCGCCGGCACCATCGGCTGGCGCACCCCCGGCATCCGCTACACGCACCTCATCCCCATGGACGGCCTCAAGCTCGAGCTGGCCGCCGAGGCCGTGGCCAACAAGTGGAGCAACGGGACCACCAGCCTCGCCACCACCCCGGCCGGCGTCGGCTTCGGTGAGGCCTCCGGCATGCCCATGATCCAGGGCCGCGCCAAGGTCGACGGCAAGGCCGGCGACTTCACCTACATGCTCTACCTGGTCGGCGTCTACCACCAGGTCGACCTGACCGGCTTCGGCGGCAGCGCCACGCCCCCGGCCGCGGCGGCCGGCAGCACCTCGATCGACGGCAACGTGATCGAGGTGGGCGGCAAGCTCGGCTGGTCCATGCTCAACCTGGCCGGCAACTGGTACACCGGCAAGGCCACCGGCAACATGCTCGGCTCGCAGCTGGTCTTCGGCGACGTCAAGGACACCGGCTACTGGGTCCAGCTGGCCGGCAACTTCACCAAGGAGCTCTCGCTCTCCGTCGCCTACGGCGCCGACACGCCGGACAAGGCCGACACCCGCGCCTGGGGCGGCAACGGCGCCCGGCTCGAGAACACCCTCATGGGCGGCATGCTGAAGTACCAGGACGGCGGCTACGCCCTCGGCGTCGAGTACTGGCAGAACAAGACCACCTGGTCCACCAGCGCCACCACGGACTCCAAGACCGACGCGATGCAGGTCATCGCCACCGCCGCCTACTTCTTCTAGCCGACGGTTCGCCTGACGAGAGCCCCGGTCCCGCTCAGCGCGGGGCCGGGGTTTCTCTTTTGGCGGACGAGGCGCCGCCCCGGCTACAGCATCGCCTTGTGCGGCAGCGACTCGCGCCAGCCGCTCGGCGTGATCACCGTGTAGTTGAGCTTGCGCTGCAGCTCCTTGACGGTCTGGCTCCCGGCGTAGGTCAGGCCGGAGCGGAGCCCGCCGACGAGGTCCCCGATGATCCGGTCCTCGTCCTCGCGGTAGGGGACGCTGGTGGAGATCCCCTCGGCGGTCTTCCACTCGGCGATGCCGCCGAGGTGGTCGGCGGCCACCTCCCGGCTGGCCATGCCGCGGTAGGTCTTCACCCAGGCCCCGTCGGCGTCCTGCACCCGCTCCCCCGGGGTGGGCCGGGTCCCGGCCAGCATCCCGCCGATCATCACGAAGTCGGCGCCGAAGGCCAGCGCCTTGACCACGTCGCCCGGGTAGCGGATGCCGCCGTCGGCGACGATGGAGCGGTCGCAGCGGGCGCAGTCCTGGATGGCGGTGAGCTGCGGCACGCCGTGGCCGGTCTTGATGCGGGTGGTGCAGACGCTCCCCGGCCCGATGCCCACCTTGACGATGTCGGCCCCCACCGAGGCCAGGTAGTCGGCGCCGGCGTAGGTGGCCACGTTGCCGGCCATCAGGCAGGCGTTGGGCAGCAGCTCGCGCAGCCGCTTCAGGGTCTTGCCGACGTAGCGGGCGTGGCCGTGGGCCACGTCCACCACGAAGTAGTCGGCGCCGGCGGCGCGCAGCGCCTCGGCCCGCTTCAGCTCCTCCTCGGAGGTGCCGATGGAGACGAAGACCCGGGTGGTGCAGCGCTTGAACTCCTCGACGTTCCGCTCCACCGACATGAAGCGGTGGAGCACGCCGATGCCCCCCTTGCCGCCGATGAAGTTGGCCATCGCCGACTCGGTGATGGTGTCCATGTTGGCGGTCATGATGGGGAGCTGCAGCGTCAGCTTGCCGCTCCGGTCGGTCACCGAGGTGTCGACGTGCTGGCGCGACTCGTAGTGGTTGTAGGCGGGGACCAGCAGGACGTCGTCGAAGGTGAAGGCTTCGCGCATGGGGAGGGCTCCGGGCGGGCGGCCCTAGCGGGCCGCGGGGGTGGCGTAGAGGTCGAGCACGCGGTCGAGGGTCCGGCGGCAGACGGCGCAGAAGGGGACCGGATCGCGGGTGAACATGATGCAGTCGGCCTGGGGGCGGAACCACCCCACCGGCTCGTAGTTGGCCCCCTCGAAGGCGCCCACCGGCCCGTTGAGCGGCGAGAGCAGGGCGGTCTCCTCCTGCTGCTGCTGCAGGAAGAGCTGGTCCATCTCGCGCTCCGGCCCGTTCCGCTTGCGGATGGCCTTGCGCTGGTCCTGGATCTGCTTGGCCCGCGCCGTGAACTGCTCCTTGGGCCAGGGGGTGGGGAGCGGCGTGCCGGGCGTGATGAGGTCGGCCCACTTGGCCGCCCTCGGATCGATGGTGACGTTCTGCTCCCACGGCTCGACCCGCCCCTCGGCCGGCAGGTAGGCGGACTCGCTGGTGAAGTACTCGTCGGCCAGCGCCGCCACCGAGTGGCCCAGCTCGTGGACGAAGATGTACTCGGCCCACCTGGAGCGGGCCGCCACCGTGGCGTAGAGGTTGAAGATGCCGCCGCCGCCGTAGGTCTCGCCGTTGACCACGATGGCCACCGCGTCGTAGGGGGCGAAGGCGGCCAGGTCGCGCAGCGAGCGGTTCTCGAAGCTGAGCACGTACCGCTCCGAGCCGAAGGCGTCGTAGGTGGCGCCGACGCGGCTGCGCCGGTGGACCCCGGTGGACGGTCGCGAGATCCCGGACTGCTCGGAGGGCGGGCAGAGCCCCCAGACGTTGACGTCGCCGCGCCGCGACCTCCACGGCTCGGTGGCGAAGAGCGCCTTGAGGAGCTTCCGGGCGTCGGCGCTGAAGCGGCCGCGCTCGGCCGCGGTGTAGCCGTCGCCGATGAGCAGCAGGTCGAACTTCCTGCCGGGCGGGCCGCTCTCCTGGAAGGCGATCACCGGGCCGGGCGAGGGGGGCGTGGCGGTGTCGACGAAGGGGTCCTTCGGGTCGACGCGCAGCGACCAGGCCTCCCGGAAGGACTGGTCGGGGGCCCGCTTCTTCAGCACCACCTTCACCGGCCCGGCGGGGGCGGGGAAGCGGACCGACTCGGAGAAGGTCCGGGCCAGCCCCTGGGCCTCCTCGGTGGTCTCCCACTCGCCGAAGACGGAGGCGAAGCCGCGCGAGTAGAGGAGCGCGTCGGTCTGCAGGTCGCGGACCTCGAAGAGGTACTTGCCGAGGCCGAGGTCGTCGATGGGCCGGTCGAGGCGGCCCGGGAACGGCAGCGGCTCCACCACCAGGCGGTCCAGCGAGAAGGTCTCGGTGGTGGCGGTGCCGGTGTGGAAGTAGTCGACGCGGAAGGTGCGCGGGGCCGGCGAGGGCGCGGCGAGCGCGGTGGCCAGCGCGGCGGCGAGGGCGGGCAGGATGGTCATGGGCCCCGGTCATACCGCGCCCCGCCCTCGGGGGCATCGAGCGGTTGGACCCCTGGGACCGAGGCCCCCCCGGGGGCGGGACAGGCCGTCCAGTTGCGCCACCCCGGGTGGGCGATCTAGCCTTGCACCCGATGCCCCCGCTTCCCCCAGACCGCCCCAGGACGCCGCGCCCGCCGCCGGCCGAGCTGCTGCCCTTCAAGCCCTGGATGCTGGCGCTGGCCGTCTTCGTGGCCTGCGCCCTCGGCGTGGCCATCATGGAAGACCTGCGTTCGCCCCGCGACATGTGGGCGCAGAACGGCGCGGGCCACCGCTAGGGCCCCGGGATCTGCTCCGGGGGCGCCGGCGGCTTCCGCAGCCCGTGGAGCTCCAGGTCGAGGCAGGCCCCGATCACGCCGCCGTCGCAGGTGCGCCGCAGCAGGGCGGTGGCGCGCGGCCGGTCGACCGGCACCCCGGCCCCGACCCAGAGCAGCGTGGCGAGGCCGTGGCAGGCGCCGAGCCGGCCGGCGTCGCAGGCCCGCTGGTAGTAGGCCTCGGCCCGGGCCCCGTCCCCGGTGACCACCACCCCCTCCTGGAAGCTGCGCGCGGCCCGCTCGCAGGCCTCCGCCGCTCCGCCGGCGCAGAGCCGCTCGAGCAGCGGCAGCGGCGGCTCCCCCTCCAGCAGCGTCGCGGCCCCCCGGGGCAGGGCGGCGGCGGCGGCCAGGCAGCCCTCCAGCCCCAGGGCGCCGCAGCTGGCGAGGAGGAGGGCCTGGCCTCGCGCCGGGTCCCTGACCACGCCGTCGCCGCGCAGCAGGGCGCTGCCGAGCCGGGCGCACCCCTCGGCGGAGCCGAGCGCGCAGCCCCGCTCGTAGCGCTCGGCGGCCCGGTCGAGCTCGAGGAGGCTGCCGGCCTCCGCCTCGGCCCGGCGCAGGTTCCCGGCCTCGGTGCAGGCCACGCCGCTGCCCTGGGTGCACCCGCGCTCCAGCAGGGCGAGCCGCTTCGGGCCGCCGGGGGCCCCGGGCAGCCTCGCCAACCCCAGGCACCCGCCGCCGGCGCCGAGATCGCAGGCCCGCTGCAGCAGCCCGCGCCGGGCGGCCGGGTCCTCGGCCAGCTCGGCGAGGTCGAGGCAGGCACCGCCCGAGCCCTGGGCGCACCCCTCGCCGAGCAGGGCCTTGCGCCGGGCCGGATCGGCGAGCCGGTTGGCGAGCCGGTGGCAGGCGCCGCCGACGCCGGCCTGGCAGCCCCGGTCGAGCAGCCGCTCGGCCCGCGCCGGATCCGGGTCCACCCCCTCGCCAGCCAGCAGCAGCTCGGCCAGCGCCACGCAGGCCCGCCCCACGCTCCCGGCGCAGGCGTCGTCGAGCAGCCGGACGCAGGTGGCCTCGTCGGCCCGCTCCGGGGCCGGCGCGCCGAGGGCGGTGAACCGGTCGCACGGCCCGGCCGTGGCGGCGGCCAGCAGGGCCGGGAGGAGCGGGGCGAGGAGCACGGGACCCGCCGAGTCTATGGCAAGCCCGGCCCCGGATCACGCGGCCCCGGTTGACTCGGCCTGCCCGGCGGAGTGACAACCTCCGCATGCGCTCCGACACCGTCAAGAAGGGGTTCGAGCGGGCCCCCCACCGCAGCCTGCTCCGCGCCGTCGGCCTGAAGGACGAGGACTTCGACAAGCCCTTCATCGGCATCGCCAACAGCCACGTCGACATCATCCCCGGCCACTTCTACCTCCAGGAGTACGGGCGCATCGCCAAGGAGGAGATCCGCAAGGCGGGCGGCGTCCCCTTCGAGTTCAACACCATCGGCGTGGACGACGGCATCGCCATGGGGCACGGCGGCATGAAGTACTCGCTGCCCTCGCGCGAGCTGATCGCCGACTCGGTGGAGACGATGATGGAGGCGCACCAGCTCGACGCGCTCCTCTGCATCCCCAACTGCGACAAGATCGTCCCGGGGATGGTGATGGGGGCGCTGCGCGTCGACGTGCCCACCGTCTTCTGCTCGGGCGGGCCCATGAAGGCCGGCGTGCTGAAGGACGGCACCTCCGTCGACCTGAACACCGCCTTCGAGGCGGTGGCCAAGCGGGCCCAGGGGAAGATGACCGACGCCGAGCTCTACGAGATCGAGTGCAAGGCCTGCCCGTCGGGCGGCTCCTGCTCCGGCATGTTCACCGCCAACTCCATGAACGTGCTCTGCGAGGCCATGGGGATCGCGCTCCCCGGCAACGGCACGGTGCTGGCGCTCACCCCGGAGCGCGAGGCGCTGCTGCGCCGGGCGGCGCGGCGCACCGTGGAGATCGCCACCAAGCCGGGGTTCCGCATGCGGAACATCCTGAACCGCGACGCGGTCCAGAACGCCATCGTGGTCGACATGGCCATGGGCGGCTCCTCCAACACCGTCCTCCACCTGCTGGCCATCGCCCGCGAGGCGGGGGTGAAGCTCGGCCTCGAGGACATCGAGGCGGTGGCCCTCCGGGTGGCCCACGTGGCCAAGATCGCCCCGTCGCTCTCCTCCGTGCACATCGAGGACGTGCACCGGGCCGGAGGGGTCTCGGCCGTGCTCAAGGAGATCGCCCGGCGCGGCGACGTGGTCCGCACCGGCGCCCTGACCGTCACCGGCGAGACCATCGGCGAGCGGATCGCCGGCGCCGAGGTGAAGGACCGCTCCGTCATCCACGACCTCGAGCACGCCTACAGCCCGGTGGGCGGCATCGCCGTCCTCTTCGGCAACCTCGCCACCGAGGGGGCGGTGGTGAAGACCGCCGGCATCGAGCCGGGGATGCGGAAGTTCACCGGCAAGGCGGTCTGCTTCGACTCGCAGGACGACGCCATCGCCGGGATCATGGGCGGCCGGGTGGCCCCCGGCGACTTCGTGGTGATCCGCTACGAGGGGCCGCGCGGCGGGCCGGGCATGCAGGAGATGCTCTCCCCCACCTCGCTGATCATGGGGATGGGGCTGGGCAACTCGGTCGGCCTGGTCACCGACGGGCGCTTCTCGGGCGCCACCCGCGGCGCCTGCGTCGGCCACGTCTCGCCCGAGGCGGCCGAGGGCGGCACCATCGCGCTGGTCCGCGACGGCGACCCCATCACCATCGACGTGGAGGCCCGGGCGCTCACCCTGGGCGTCGGCGACGCCGAGCTGGCCAGCCGCCGCGCCGCCTGGAAGGCGCCGAAGAAGGAGATCCGCTCGAAGTGGCTGCGGCGCTACGCGGCCCAGGTCACCAACGCCTCCAGCGGCGCGGTGCTCGAGGCGGACTGACCGCCGAGGCCGCGTTCTTCGGCGACGGGGCGTGGTCGACCGGCGCGCGACTTTCGCAGCCCAGGTCCGGCTGGTCCTCGCGGAAACGCCCCTGGCGAGAAGGCGCGCGCCGGTGGACCGCGCTCCGGCGCCTGGAGGAGCTCAGCGCCTCGAGAACCTCGCCTCGGTCCCGCTCCCCTCCGACCGGGCCCGGCCGCTGGCCGCGAGGTGCTCGAGCAGCAGGAAGACCGCCTCCACCTCGCCGGGGGCGCCGGCCGCCGCGGCGATGGCGGTGGCCTGGCGCGGCTCGGCGCCGAGCGCCGCCAGCACCTTCCCCTGCAGCGCCAGCAGCGCCGCGGCCGCCTTCTTGCCGGCCTCGACCCCGGGCTGGTGGTAGGCGTTGACCCCGACCAGCGAGGCGTACAGCCCCACCGCCCGCTCGAACAGCGCGATGAGCGCCCCCACGGTGCGCGCGTCGACGCGGCCCACGGTGAGCGTCAGCGACGGCCGCCCGTTCTCGTGCAGGGCGGCGCGGGTCCCGAGCAGCAGGCCGTGCAGGTAGTCGCCGGCGGTGACCCCCGGCTCCACCTCGAGCGGCTCGCCGCCCGGCTCCAGCACCCGGACGAAGGCGGCGAAGAAGTCGGGGAGGCCGTCGCGCAGCTGCTGCACGTAGGCGTGCTGGTCGGTGGAGCCCTTGTTGCCGTAGACGGTCAGCCCCTGCTCGACCCGGTGGCCCTCGAGGTCGAGCCGCTTGCCGAGCGACTCCATGATCAGCTGCTGCAGGTAGCGGGAGAGCAGCAGCAGCGAGTCCTTGTAGGGCAGGACCACCATGGCCTTGTCGCCCACGCCGCCGGTGGCGTGGTACCAGCACAGCGCCAGCAGCGCCGCCGGGTTGGCCAGGGCGTCGGCGACCCGGGTGGCCTCGTCCATGGCGGCGGCGCCGGCCAGCAGGCCGTCCACGTCGAGCCCCTGCAGGGCGGCGGGGAGGAGCCCCACCGCCGAGAGCTCGCTGGTCCGGCCGCCGACCCAGTCCCACATGGGGAAGCGGGCCAGCCAGCCGGCGGCCTCGGCGCGGCGGTCGAGCGCCGAGCCGACCTGGGTGATGGCCACGGCGTGGCGGGGGAAGGCGAGGCCGGCGCGGGCGAAGGCGGCCTCCACCGCCAGCATGCCGTTGCGGGTCTCGGGCGTCCCGCCGCTCTTGGAGGTGACCACCACCAGGGTCTCGGCGAGGCGCGGGCCCGAGCCGCGCCAGCACCCGCGCGAAGCCGTCGGGATCGGTGTTGTCGAGGAACCCGGGCACCAGCCGGTCGCGCCCCGGCCCACCCAGCGCATCGGCCACGAACATGGGGCCGAGCGCCGAGCCGCCGATGCCGACGCAGAGCAGCCGCGTGAACCGCGGCGCCCGCTCCGGCCTCACCCGGCCGGCGTGGACGTCGGCGGCGAAGCGCTTCACGCCGGCCAGCGCCACCTCGATGGCCTGGCGCAGCTCGGGGCGCGGGGCCCGGGCCGGGGCCCGGAGCCAGTAGTGGCCCACCATCCGCTGCTCGTCGGGGTTGGCGATGGCGCCCCCCTCGAGCGCCGCCATGGCGGCGAAGGCCTGCTGGAGCGGCCCGGCCAGCCGGGCCAGGAAGGGCTCGTCCAGCCCCATCAGGCTGGCGTCGAGCGAGAAGCCGAGCGCGGGCAGGTCGCAGCGGAAGCGGCGGAAGCGATCCCAGGGTTCGGAGCCGGTCATGGCCGGAGTCTAGGTCCTCACCCAGGCCGCGGCGAAGAACCCGTCGGTGCCGTGGCGGTGGGGGAGGGTGCGCAGGAAGGCGTCCGGTCCCAGCACCGCGGCCGGCGCCGCCGGAGGGACCCGGCGCCACCCCGGCTCGGCGGCCTCGAAGGCCAGCGCCACCGCCTCGTTCTCCTCGCGGCGGAAGGTGCAGGTGGCGTAGACCAGCCGACCGCCCGGCCGCACGCTCCTGGCCGCGGCGCGCAGCAGCGAGAGCTGGAGCGGCGGCAGCCCGGCGAAGGCGGCCGGGTCGATCCGCCAGCGCAGGTCGGGGCCACGGCGCAGCGGCCCCAGCTCGGAGCAGGGGGCGTCGACCAGCGCCCCGTCCACCCGGAGCGAGGCCGGCGGGCTGGCCCCGAGCCGCTCCACGATGCCGCCGGCGCCGGCCCGGGCCGCCCGCGCCGCGAGCCGCCGCAGCCGCTCCTCGTCGGCGTCGCAGGCCAGCACCCGCCCGGCCGGCCCCACCGCGGCGGCCAGCGCCAGCGCCTTGCCGCCCGCCCCGGCGCAGGCATCGAGCACCCGGTCCCCCGGGCCGGCGCCCAGGGCCAGCGCCAGCAGCTGGCTCCCCTCGTCCTGCACCTCGCAGCGGCCGTCGCGCCAGGGCTCGAGGCCGCGGACGTTGGCGCGCGGCGAGGTGACCACCAGCCCGTCGGGGGCCAGCGCCGAGGGGCGGGTGGCCACCCCCTCGGCGGCCAGCGCGGCCGCCAGCGCCGCGGCATCGCCGCGCAGCCGGTTGGCCCGCAGCGCCACCGGGCCGGGCCGGTTGAGCGCGTCGGCCAGCGCCCCGGCCTCGGCGCCGGCGGCGCGGACCAGCTCCGCCGCCAGCCAGTCGGGGAGCGAGGCCCGGTCGGCCAGCCGGGCCGGCGCGGGGAGGGGCGGCGGCAGGGCCGAGGGCGGGAGGCCGGCCAGCTCGGCGGCGTCGCCGCGGCCGGCCAGGTCGCGCAGCAGCAGCCCGAGCAGGACCCGGGGCGAGCCGGGCGCGCCGCCGAGGGCGTGGCGCAGCCGCCGGCGCCAGAGCCCGACCCCGAAGACCGCCTCGGCGCAGGCCGCCCGCCCGCGGGCGTCGAGGCCGCGGTGGTCGCGCAGGAAGCGGTCGAGGCGCCGCTCGGCGGCGTCGCCGGCGAGGACCCCGGCCAGCACCGGCTCCAGCTCGGGGGCCAGGCCGGCCAGGGCCTCGAAGGGCACCTCGCGCAGCCGGGCTTCCGGCGTCATCCCGGCGCGGCGCCGGCCACCGTCGCCACCACGTCGCGCAGCTGGGCCGGGGTGAAGGGCTTCTCCAGCCGGGGGTTGGGGACGCTCTCGAGGAACTCGGCGGCCTCGCGGGTGAAGGCGCCCCCGGTGAGGAACACCATCCGCGCGGCCAGCGCCGGGGTCTCCGCCAGCATCCGCTCGTAGAGCTCCATGCCGGTCATCTCCGGCATCATCAGGTCGCAGACGATGGTGTCGAACCGCCGGGTGGGGAGCAGGGCCAGGGCCTCGGCCGCGCTGCCGACGCAGACCACCCGGTGCGGCGGCGAGAGCATCCGGGTGATGGCGCGTCCCACCATGGGCTCGTCGTCGATGACGAGGATGTCGGTGCCCTCTCCCGGCACCGGGAGCACCGCCGGCATCGGCTCCGGGGTGAGCAGCGGCCGGATGGCGGCCAGCGCGGCCCCGTGCCGGGCCGGCGGCAGCAGCACCGTGAAGGTCGAGCCCTTCCCCGGCTCGCTGCGGACCACCACCTCGCCGTCGAGGTCGGTGACGATGCCGTGGACGATGGCCAGCCCCAGGCCGAGCCCCTTGCCGATGGCGCGGGTGGTGAAGAAGGGATCGAAGATCCGCGGCAGCACGTCGGCCGGGATGCCGGCCCCGGTGTCGGAGATCTCGATGCGGACCCGGCCGTCGGGGTCCAGCGCGGTGGTGGCCTGGACCAGGTGCCTCCCCGGCTCGCCGGGGGGGATGGCCCGGGCCGCGTTCACCAGCAGGTTGAGGAACACCTGGCCGACGCGGTGGGCGTTGCCCAGCACCGGCGGCACCGGCCCCAGCTCCAGGGAGAGCTGGGCGCGCTGGCGGATCTCGCTCTGGGCCAGCGTGACCGCGCCCTGCAGCGCCCGCCGCACGTCCACCTCGGTCCGCTCGGCGTCGCCGGCGCGGGAGAAGGTGCGCAGGTCGCGGACGATCTTCCCGACGCGGGTGGCGCCGCCGCGCGCGTCCTCGAGCGCCTTGCGGATCTCGCCGAGGTCCTCCGGCAGGTGGTCGAGCCGGGAGAGCACGAAGTCCACGTTGGCGAGCACGTAGGCCAGCGGGTTGTTGATCTCGTGGGCCACGCCGGCCGAGAGGGTGGCCACCGAGGCCATCCGGTCGGTCAGCTGCAGCTGCAGCTCCAGCCGCCGCCGCTCGGTGATGTCGCGGACGATGGCCTGGCGGTGGCGCGCGCCCTCGATCTCGGCGGCGCGGACCGAGACCTCCACCGGGAAGGTGGAGCCGTCCTTGCGCCGCAGCCGGGTCTCGAAGAGGCCGGCCCCGGACTCGAAGGGCTCACGCCAGCGCGGGGCGAGGTCCTCCGGCATGGTCGGGTCGCGCAGGTCGCCGATGGTGAGCCGCAGCGCCTCCTCGCGCGTGTAGCCGAGCAGCTCGCAGAAGCGCTGGTTGACGTCGACCAGCAGGTCGTGGTCGTCGGCGAGGAGGATGATGTCGTTGGCGTGGCGCGCCAGCAGCTCGGCCCGCCGCACCCGGTGGGCCAGGGCGGCGGCCTCGACGGCGCGCGGGCCGTGGCGGCTCCGCCACCACCACACCAGCGAGGCGGCCACCACGCCCAGCAGCCCGCCGAGGGCGAAGTCGATGACGGTGTCGGCGGCCACGCTCACGGGGGCAGTCTAGCAGGTGGCCGGGCCCTGACGTGGACGTACCCGGGAGCCCGCCAGGGGGCTAGCATGGCCGGGTGTCCACCCTGCTCTACGTCCTCGGCGTGCTGGCCCTGCTGGCCGGCCTGGCCGGCGTGGTGGTGCCGGTGCTGCCCGGGGCGGTGGCGCTCTGGGGCGGGGTCTGGCTCATCGCCTGGGCCGGCGCCTTCCAGCTGGTCGGCGCGCCGACCATCGCCGTCACCGGGGTGCTGGCGCTGCTGATGCTGGCGGCCGACTGGGCGGCCACGGCGCTGGGCGCCCGCTCCTTCGGCGCGTCGCGCTGGGCGGTGCTGGGGTCCACCCTCGGCCTGCTGGTCGGCCTCTTCCTCGGGCCGGTGGGCATCGTGCTCGGGCCGGTGGCCGGCGCCGTGGCGCTGGAGCTCTGGAAGGACCCCGACCTGGAGAAGGCGCTCAAGGCCGGCGTGGGGACGCTGGTCGGCTTCCTGGCCGGGAGCGTCGTCAAGGTGATGCTGGCCTTCCTGCTGCTGGGCTCGCTCCTCGTCGGCCTGCTGGTCTAGGGGATCCCCTGTCGCCCCGCGTCCTGCTCGTCTACGTCGGCATCTGCGTCCTCTGGGGCTCCACCTGGCTGGCCGCCAAGCTGGGGCTCGAGGACCTGCCGCCGCTGCGCCTGGTGGCGGCGCGGATGGCGCTCTCCACGCTGCTGCTGGCGCCGCTGGCGCTGCGCGGCGGCGTGCTCCGGCTGCCGGCGCGCGAGGTGCGCTGGGTGCTCTTCATCGGGCTGCTGCAGGTGACCGTCCCCTACGCGCTCATGTTCGCCGGCCAGGCCATGGTGCCGTCGTCGCTGGCGGCGGTGCTGTTCTGCACCTTCCCGGTCTGGCTGCTGCTGCTGGGGCAGTGGCTGGTGCCCGGCGAGCGGCTCACCGGCCGCACCCTGGCCCTGGCGCTGGTGGGGCTGGCCGGCGTGGCGGTGCTCCAGGCCGGCGCCCGGGCGACCGACGCCGGCGGCGGGCGGCCCGGGCTGGGGGCGCTGCTCATCACCGCGGGGGCCCTCTCCTGCGCCCTGGCCAACGCCCTGGTGCGGCGGCGCGGCCGGACCCCCACGCCGGTGGTGATGACCTTCGTGCAGACCCTGGGGGCGACCGTGGTGCTGGCCCTGGCGGCGGCGACGCTGGAGGGCGGCCTGCCCGGCGCCTGGACGCCCCGGGCCGTCGGCGCCATCGGCTACCTGGCCGTGGGCGGGACGGTGCTCACCTACCTCGGGCTCTACTGGCTCCTGCCCCGCATCTCGCTGGTGGCGGTCGGCAGCATCCCGCTGGTCGACACCACGGTGGCCATGGCGCTGGGCACCCTGGTGGCCGGCGAGCGGCTCACCGCGTCCATGCTGGCGGGCGCCGCGCTGGTGCTCACGGCCACGGCCCTCTCCGTCGCCAGGCCGGCCAGGCCCGGGGGCATGGCCCGGGCCGCCCGGCTGCGGTAGACCGGGGGCGTGAAGCCCTGGGAGACGGTCGAGAAGGCGCTGGCGCCGGACGGCACCGAGATGGTGCTGGCCCACCGCGACGGCGAGTGGGTGGTGCGCTACGGCGGCAAGGTGCTGATGTCGAGCCGGCAGCACGGCTCGGAGGACGCCCTGGCCGAGCTGGCGCTGAAGAAGTCGCGCCACCGCCGCGCCGTCCTGGTGGGCGGCCTGGGGCTCGGGTTCACGGCGCGCGCCGCGCTGGAGCGGATCCCCACCGACGCCAAGGTGGTGGTGGCCGAGCTGACGCCGGCCCTGGTCGACTGGAACCGGCGGCTGGTGGGCAAGCTGGCGGGGCGGCCGCTCGACGACCCGCGCTGCCGGATCCACGTCGGCGACGTGATGGACCGCATCGCCGAGGCCCGCGGCGCCTACGACGCCATCCTGCTCGACGTCGACAACGGCCCGGGCTCGATGGTGCACGAGGACAACCACCGGCTCTACGGCCACCGCGGCATCGCCGCCTGCCGGGCGGCCCTGGCCGAGGGTGGGGTGCTGGCGGTCTGGAGCGCACACCACGACGAGCCCTACCTGCGGCGGCTGCAGCGCGGGGGCTTCGAGGCCACGGCGCGCGTGGTGCCGGCGCGCGGCCCGGCCGGCGGGCTGAAGCACGTCCTCTTCGTGGCCGTGAACGCCCCACCGGCCCGGCGCGGCGGCGGGGCGCCCCGGACCCGGGGCGGCCGGGGCGCGAAGATTGATCGCCGACGCTGATCGGGTAGGTTTGGCGTGATGCCCCTGCGCCGGATCCTGCTCAGCGTCCTCGCCGCCGCGGTCCTCCCCGGGCTGGCCGCGGGGGCGGAGCCCGCGGCACCGGCGCCCACCTCGGCCGTGCCCGACGACGCGCTGCAGCTGGTGGTGATCGTCTCCAGCGGCTGGGACGCCACCGACGCCACCCTGCTGCGCTTCGAGCGGGCCGCCCCCGGGACGGCGTGGCTGCCGGTCGGGCAGCCGAAGCGCGGCGTGCTGGGGCGCACCGGCATGGCGTGGGGGCGCGGCCTCCACCGCGACGGCCAGGAGGGGGCGGAGAAGTGGGAAGGGGACGGGGCCACGCCGGCCGGCGTCTTCCGCGTCAGCTCGGCCTTCGGGGCCGCGCCGCGGCAGGTCGACATCCCCTTCGTCGTGGCCCGGCCCGGGCTGGTCTGCGTCACCGACAAGTCGAGCCGGCACTACAACAAGGTCGTCGACCTGGCCAAGGTGCCCATGCGCTGGGACTCCGACGAGCCGCTGCTCGGCGTCGACGAGACCTACGAGCTGGCGGTGGTGATCGACCAGAACCCGCCGCCCATCCAGCCCGGGCGGGGCTCCTGCACCTTCATCCACGGCTGGAAGGGGACGGCCAAGCCGACCAACGGCAGCGTGGCCATCCCGCGCGACGGGGTGGAGGCGCTGGTCCAGTGGCTGGACGCCCAGGCCAGGCCGGTGGCGGTGGTGCTGCCGTGGCCGGAGTACCTCAGGCGCCAGAAGGCCTGGTCCCTGCCGGTGCTGCAGGCGCCGTAGCCGGATCCGGGACCGGGCGCACCGCCCCCGGCCGCGGCTTGACCCGGCGGCGCCGGGCGTGCGAGATCGCGCCCCCTTGATCCGCTTCGACGCCATCTCCATGCAGCACGGCCAGCAGGTCCTCTTCATCGAGGCCTCGGCCGTGGTCCATCGCGGCGAGAAGGTCGGCCTGGTCGGCCCCAACGGCGCCGGCAAGTCCACCCTCTTCCGGCTGGTGATGCGGGAGGAGGAGCCGGACGAGGGGCAGGTCTCCATCGACCGCGGCGTCACGGTGGGCCACTTCTCCCAGGACGTCGGCGAGATGAGCGGCCGCTCCGCGGTGGCCGAGACCATGGACGGCGCCGGCCCGGTCTCGGCGGTGGCCGCCGAGCTGCACCAGCTGGAGCACGCCCTGGCCGACCCGGCGCGCGCCGACGAGCTGGAGGCGCTGGTGGAGCGCTTCGGCCACGTGCAGGCCCGCTTCGACGAGCTGGGCGGCTACGCGCTGGAGTCGCGGGCCCGGGAGATCCTGGCCGGGCTGGGGTTCACGCCCGGGATGATGGACGGCGACGTGGGCGCGCTGTCGGGCGGCTGGAAGATGCGGGTGGCGCTGGCGCGCATCCTGCTCATGCGCCCCGACGCCATGCTGCTCGACGAGCCCTCCAACCACCTCGACCTCGAGTCGATCATCTGGCTGGAGGAGTTCCTCCGCTCCTACGAGGGGGCCATCCTCATGACCTCCCATGACAAGGAGTTCATGAACCGGGTGGTGGGGAAGATCATCGAGATCGACGCCGGGGAGCTGACCAGCTACGCGGGCGACTACGACTTCTACGAGCGCGAGCGCCAGATCGCCGACCAGCACCAGCAGGCCCAGTTCGACCGGCAGCAGGCCATGCTCAAGAAGGAGCTGGCCTTCATCGAGCGCTTCAAGGCGCGCGCCAGCCACGCCGCCCAGGTGCAGAGCCGGGTCAAGAAGCTCGACAAGATCGAGAAGGTCGAGCCGCCCAAGATCCGCAAGACCGTCGACTTCGAGTTCCGCGGCGCCCCGCGCTCCGGCGAGGACGTGGCGCGCTGCGCCGGCGTGAGCAAGGCCTACGGCCCGCAGCGCGTCTACGACGGCCTCGACTTCCTGGTCCGGCGCGGCGAGCGCTGGGCCATCATGGGGGCCAACGGGGCCGGCAAGTCGACGCTGCTCAAGATGATCGCCGGCGAGGGGCGCCCCGACGCCGGCACCGTGGTGGTGGGCAACAGCGTCAAGCTCGGCTACTTCGCCCAGCACGCCATGGAGCTGCTCGACGGCGAGCGGACCGTCTGGGAGACGCTGGAGCGGGCCTTCCCCAAGGCCAGCGTCGGCTCGCTGCGCACCCTGGCCGGCTGCTTCGGCTTCTCCGGGGACGAGATCGAGAAGCGCTGCCGGGTCCTCTCCGGCGGCGAGAAGGCCCGGCTGGTGCTGGCGCTGATGCTCTACGACCCGCCCAACTTCCTGGTGCTCGACGAGCCCACCAACCACCTCGACGTCGGCACCAAGGAGATGCTGGTGCGGGCCCTGGCCGGCTACGACGGCACCATGATCTTCGTCTCCCACGACCGGCGCTTCCTCGGCGCCCTCTCCAACCGCGTGCTGGAGCTGACGCCGGAGGGGCCCATCCCGTACGGCGGCGGCTACACCGAGTACGTGGCCCGCACCGGGCGCGAGGCCCCGGGCATCCGCCACCTGCAGGGGCGCTGAGCCGCGGGCGGCGGGCACCGGACCGCGAGCCTCCGCCGTGCCAGGGAGCTCTCGCCGGCCGCGGCGCAGCGTCGACTCCCCGGTCGCGGCGAGGCCCCGCCGGCCGGGGCGCTCCACGCGCCTGCGGCGCGCCCTCTCGCCAGGGGCCGTGCAGTGCTGGCGAACGTTCCTGGGGCTGCGAGAGTCGCGCCCGGCCGGCGGGGCCTCGCCTGCGCACGGGGAGCCTCTCGCCGATGTGGGCTCCATGGTCGAGGCGCCACGGCCCGAGCTGGCTGATGGCCCCGAAGCGCCGGGGCGCGGTCACCCCGAGGGCGAGCCTCGCAGCCTCACTCCGCCCGACCTCGCGGACACCGCCCTGGCGAGAGGGCGCGCCGCAGGCGCGACGAGCCCGAGGGGGCGACCGCGCTCCGGCGCGAGGAGGGCCGGCCCCGGCGGCGGTCGGTTGTGAGGCGTCCTGGGGTCACGCCGCCGGCGGCAGCGGCGGGGGCCGGGCCATGGCCAGGGCGTCGGCCACCGCCCGCAGCACCTCCGATTCACCCGCGGTGATGGCCCCGTCGGCGGCGGCGCAGGCCTCGCAGGCGCGCAGCACCCGGGTGCGCAGCTCGAAGGGCGTCGCCTCCAGCACCGCCAGCACCTGGTCCAGCCGGTCGAAGCGGAGCTCGGCGATGGCCGGCAGCCGCCACCGGCCGGTGAGGCCGAGGGCGACCACCCCGGTGTCCAGCGCGGCCTGGGCGGCCGCCTCGCCGTCGGCCCCCACCCGGGCCAGCAGGCCGAGCAGCTCCCGGCACTCCACCGCCACCTGGTCCACGGTGAAGGCCCGTGGCCGGGCCGGCCGGCCCGCGGTGCCGAGCCGGTCGAGGCGGCGGGCCACCACCCGCAGGTAGACCCACTCGGTCACCGACAGGCGGCCATCGGCCTCGGCGAGGCGGCGCAGGTCGGCCTGCAGCCGCTCGCGCTGCGGCGCCGAGAGGGCCCCCAGCGCCGGCAGGGCGAGATCCAGCAGCGCCAGCCGCTGGGCCCGCGCCACCGCCAGCACGTGCGGCGCCAGCCGGAGCACCTCGCTCGCCTCCGGGCCCGGCTCCAGCAGGGCCAGCTGCCGCGCCCGCACCTCGGGGCGGGCGTCGAGGAGCACCGCGCAGCAGAGGGCGCGGGCGCCGAAGGGCTCCCGGGCGGCGGCCGCCAGCTCGGGCGGCAGCCCGTCGAGGAGCGTGGCCGCGGCGACGAGGCGGGGTGGGGCCGCCGGCGGCGCGGGCGCGGGGGGCTGGGCGCCACCGGCCAGGGAGGCCATCAGCGGCGGCGGCCCGGGGGCGGGACCGACCGGGGGGGCCGCCCCGGCGGCGGCCCGGACGAAGGCCGGCAGCGGCGTGGTCTCGCCGAGCGCCAGCAGCCGGCGGATGCGCGACTCCGGGGGCGGGTGGTCGGCCAGCCAGCTGCGCACCCGCCCGTCGGCGAAGAGCAGGTGGCTGGCGTCGGTGGCCATGGGGCTGGCGACCGAGGAGCCCAGCGTGACGATCTTGCCGAGGGCGCCGGCCAGCGCCGCCGGGTTGCGCGTGAACTGGGCGGAGGCGGCGTCGGCCAGGTACTCGCGCTGGCGGGCCACCGCGGCCCGGATGAGCCGGGCGAAGAAGGCCCCCATGGCGCCGGCCGCCAGCACCAGCACGCCGATCAGGGCCAGCTGCCCGCTGCCCCCCTTGCTGCGCCGGCGCGATCCGGAGGAGCCGGCCTGCATCAGCACCCGGCCCACCAGGGCCAGCGCCGAGAGGCCGCCGGCCAGGGCCAGCAGCCGCAGGTTGAGCCGCATGTCGCCGTTCTGCACGTGCGACAGCTCGTGGCCGACCACCCCCTGCAGCTCGTCGCGGGTGAGCTGGGTGAGGCAGCCCTGCGTCACCGCCACCACCGCCCGGTCGGGGGCGAAGCCGGCGGCGAAGGCGTTGATGCCGGGATCGCCGCGCAGCACGTAGAGGGTCGGCACCGGCAGGCCGGCGGCGATGGCCATCTCCTCGACCACGTTGCGCAGCCGCTGGTCCTCCTCGGCCACCGGCTGCAGGGCGATGGGCTCGCCGCCCAGCGCGCGCGCCAGCCCCTCGCCCCCGCCGCGGGCCAGCGACCAGGCGTGGTAGAGCGTGCCGCCGCCCACCACCAGGGCGGTGAGGAGCAGCACGCCGGCGAAGAGCTCGGGCCACCAGAAGGGCTGGACCTCGAAGGAGGAGTCGAGCCCGGACAGCCCCAGCCGCACCGCCAGGTAGACGGCCACGGCCACGCCCGGGAGCGCCAGCAGGTAGTAGAGCAGCAGCAGCGCGGTGCGCCGGCGGGCGCTGCGCTGGGCCTCGAAGAAGTCGAAGGTGGCCCGGGCGACGGCCATGGGCGGCGCCGGCCGCTAGAAGGCGACCTTGACCGTCTCGCGCTCGGCGGCGGCGGTGATCTCGAAGGGCGCGGCGGCGGCGAAGGAGCCGGCCAGCAGCATCCCGGGGAAGGTCTCCCGGGCGGTGTTGTAGGCCATGACCGAGTCGTTGAAGGCCTGGCGCGAGAAGGCGATGCGGTTCTCGGTGGAGGAGAGCTCCTCCATGAGCCGGGTCATGGTGGCGTCGGCCTTGAGGGCCGGGTAGCTCTCCGCCACCGCCAGCAGGCGGGAGAGGGAGGCGCCCAGCGCCCCCTCGGCGCCGGCCAGCCCCTTCATGGCGGCGGGATCGCCGGGCGAGGCGGCCGCGGTGGCGGTGGCGCTGACCGCGGCGTTGCGGGCCCGCACCACCGCCTCCAGCGTCTCGCGCTCGTGCTTCAGGTAGCCCTTGGCGGTCTCCACCAGGTTGGGGATCAGGTCGTGGCGCCGCTTGAGCTGGACGTCGATCTGGCTGAAGGCGTTCTTGCTGGCGTTGCGCAGCCGGACCAGGCCGTTGTAGAGGCCGACCACGAAGACCACCGCCGCGACCAGCACGGCGACGACGACGAGAAAGCCGATCACGCAGGACCTCCTGGTGCGAGGCGCTCCGGGGCGCCGGGGTGCGGCGAGGATGCCACGATTCAGCGGAAGTCGGTCAGCTTCCGGCGCGGCGCGCCCAGCCTGGGCTCGCGGCGCGCCTGGCAGGCGGCGCAGCGCGTGGCCCAGGGCATGAGCTGGAGGCGCCGGGCCGGGATCTCCTCCTCGCAGTCCTCGCAGAGGCCGAAGTCCTCGGCGTGCTCCGCCAGCCGGCGCAGCGCGCCGTCGATGCGGGCCAGCTGCGCGGCCTGCCCCTCGTTCCGCTTCGAGGCCAGCACCTGCAGCATCTCCGAGAGCGCCTGGGCGTCCTCGTCGGCCACGCCGGTGGTGGCCGGGTCGGCGCGGTTGGGCTCGATGCGGGCCGGGCCGGCGCCGCGCAGCTGGTCGCGCAGCGCCAGCAGGAGCTTCCGGTGGCGGGCGGCGGCGGCCGGCTTCACGTGAGGCCGATCGCCCCGGGCAGCTCGGCCAGCGTGGTGAGCTCGGCGTCGGGCGGCTCGCCGAGCCGCTCGCGGGGGAGGCCGGAGCGGTTGCACCAGGCCACCCGCAGGCCGGCGGCCTTGGCGCCCCAGGCGTCCCAGCCGTTGGCGGAGACGAAGCCCAGCTCGGCCGGCCAGACGTCGAGCCGGTCGACCGCCAGCTGGTAGACGGAGGGGTGGGGCTTGTAGACGCCCACCGCCTCGACCGAGAGGACCTCACCGACCAGGTCGTCGAGCCCGGCGCTGCGGACCGCCGCCGCCAGCATGCGCGGCGCGCCGTTGGAGAGGATGGCGATCTTGAGGTGGGCGGCCTTGAGCCGGGCCAGGGCCTCGCGGGCGTCGGCGCACGGGCCGATCCGCTCGTAGGCCTCCATCAGCCGCCGGCGCAGGTCGGGGGTGGCGATCCGCAGCGCGTCGAGCGCGTAGTCGAGCGCGTCGCCGGTCACCTGCCAGAAGTCGGCGTGGCGTCCCATCAGGGCGCGCAGCCAGGTGTACTGGAGCTGCTTCTGCCGCCACAGCTCGCTGAGCGGCGCGGCCCGATCGCCCAGCTGGTCGCGCGTCCGCTCGGCGGCGCTGGCCACGTCGAAGAGCGTGCCGTAGGCGTCGAAGACCACGGCGCGAACGCCAGCCAGCGGTGCCGCCATGGATCGCCTCCCTGGGGACGAGGAGCGGGGAGTGTACCGCTTTCACCGGACGGGGTGGATCCCCAGTGATCACGGCCGGATCCCGGGATCGGCCCGGTGGCGGCGGCCCAGGACTTTCCAAGCGCGCGGGAAGGGCGTAGCGTTTTTCTCGTAGCAGGCACCAACCAGGAGGCGAGAGATCAACGAGCCGACGCAGCCGTTCACATCTGCGTAGTCTCCACCGGCGAGAGCCGGACCTGCGCCCGAGCATGGGCGCCCAACGTGGTTGAGAAGAGGCCCTGACCGGGCCTCTTCTCATGTCCGGCGTCCCCTCGCCGGGGTGCCGGCGAGCCCGGGCCGGCCGGTCAGTGCATCCGGGGCCCGAGCGGCAGGGCGGCCACGATGCGCGCCTCGGCGTCGGCCAGCCCGGCCAGCCGCGCCCGCGCCGCCTCGCCGCCGGCCTCGACGGCCAGCTCGACGAAGAGCGCCTCGTGCCCGGCCTCGCTCTGCGCCAGCCGCCGGTAGAGCTCGCGCAGCCGCTCGTCCGGCAGCCGCCCGCCCAGCAGCAGCATGCGCTCCAGGGAGCGGGCCTCCACCAGCGCGAAGACCAGCAGCTGGTCGACCAGCCGGGTGGCGCCGCTGCCCACCAGCCGGAGCAGCGCCTGCACGTAGGGATCGCCCTGGTCGGGCGGCAGCATCCCGCCGCGCCGCTGCAGCTCGTTGAGCACGTCGAGGAAGTGCTTCAGCTCCTCCTGGGCCAGCCGGGCCAGCGCCCGGACCAGCCTCGGCCGCCCCGGGTGGTCGCCCACCAGCCTCAGCGCCGAGGCCGCCGCCTTCTTCTCGCAGTGGGCGTGGTCGCCCAGCGTGGCGTCCAGGTCGGAGAGGGCCGCGGCGATCCAGGCCGGGTCGGTGGCGCTCCGCAGGATCGACATGGCGTGCCGGGGGGCGGCGGTCCTAGAGCGCCGCCGCCAGCCTCGCCCCCTGGCCGATGGCCCGCTTGGCGTCCAGCTCGGCCGCCACGTCGGCGCCGCCGATGAGGTGGAGCGCCACCCCGGCGGCGCGCAGCGGCGCCACCAGCTCGCGCTGCGGCTCCTGCCCGGTGCAGAGCACCACGTGGTCCACCGGCAGGACCCGGCGGCGGGCCCGCTCCGTGCCGAAGCTGATGGTGAGCCCGGCATCGTCGACCTGCTCGTAGTTGACGCTGGCCAGCATCTCCACCTGCTTCATCTTGAGCGCGGCCCGGTGGATCCAGCCGGTGGTCTTGCCCAGGCCGGCGCCGGGGCGGCTGGCCTTGCGCTGCAGCAGCCAGACCTGGCGGGCCGGCGGCAGCGGCGCCGGCTCGACCACGCCGCCGCGGGCCCGCTCCGGATCGGCCACGCCCCACTCGGCCAGCCAGCGCTGCAGCCCCTCGCCGGCCGGCGGCGCGGCGTGGACCAGGAACTCGGCGACGTCGAAGCCGATCCCCCCGGCGCCCACCACCGCCACGCGCGGGCCCACCGCGGCGCCGTGCAGCAGCACGTCGACGTAGGAGAGGACCTTGGGGTGCCGCTGCCCGGGGATGCCCGGGTCGCGCGGCACCACCCCGGTGGCCAGCACCACCTCGTCGAAGCCGCCGGCCTGGAGCGCCTCCGCGGTGGCGCGCACGCCGAGCCGGACCTCCACCCCGGTCACCTCCAGCCGGCGCCGGTAGTAGCGGAGCGTCTCGAGGAACTCCTCCTTGCCCGGCACGCGGCTGGCCATGACGAACTGGCCGCCGATCCCGGGGGCCGCCTCGAAGAGGGTCACCCGGTGGCCGCGCGCGGCGGCCACGGTGGCGCAGGAGAGGCCGGCCGGGCCGGCCCCGACCACGGCGATCCGCTTCACCCTCGCCGCCGGGAGGTAGTTGAGCTCGGTCTCGTGGCAGGCGCGCGGGTTGACCAGGCAGGAGCAGAGCTGCCGGCTGAAGACGTGGTCGAGGCAGGCCTGGTTGCAGGCGATGCAGGTGTTGATCTCGTCGGCCCGCCCCGCCGCCGCCTTGTTGACCAGCTCCGGGTCGGCCAGCAGGGGCCGCGCCATCGAGACCAGGTCGGCGGCGCCCTCGGCCAGCAGCGCCTCGGCCACCTCCGGCGTGTTGATGCGGTTGGTGGTGCAGAGCGGGATGCCGACCGCCCCCTTCAGCTTGCGGGTCACCCAGGCGAAGGCGGCGCGCGGCACGCTGGTGGCGATGGTGGGGACCCGGGCCTCGTGCCAGCCGATGCCGGTGTTGATGATGGTGGCGCCCGCCGCCTCCACGGCGCGGGCCAGCTCCACCACCTCCTCCCAGGAGCTGCCGTCGGGGACGAGGTCGAGCATGGAGAGCCGGTAGACGATGATGAAGTCCTTGCCCACCGCGGCGCGCACCCGCTCCACGATCTCCACCGGCAGGCGCATCCGGTTCTTCCAGCTGCCGCCCCACTGGTCGGTCCGCCGGTTGGTGCGGGCCGCCAGGAACTCGTTGATGAAGTACCCCTCCGACCCCATCACCTCGACGCCGTCGTAGCCGGCCTCGCGCGCCAGCGCCCCGCAGCGGACGAAGTTGCGGATCTGCCGCTCCACGCCGGCGGCGCTGAGCTCCCGCGGCGTGAACGGGGTGATGGGCGACTTGACCCGCGACGGCGCCACCGAGATGGGGCGTGAAGCTGTAGCGCCCGCCGTGGAGGATCTGCAGCGCGATCTTGCCCCCCTCGGCGTGGACCGCGTCGGTGACCGGGCGGTGGGCGCGGGCGCCGGCGCGGGTGGCCAGCAGCGACCCGAACGGCGAGAGCCAGCCCTCGATGCCGGGGGCGAAGCCGCCGGTGACCATCAGGCCGACGCCGCCGCGGGCCCGCTCGGCGAAGTAGGCGGCCAGCCGGGGGAAGTCGCGGGCACGGTCCTCCAGGCCGGTGTGCATCGACCCCATCAGGACCCGGTTGCGCAGGGTGGTGAAGCCGAGGTCGAGGGGGGCGAGCAGGTGCGGGTAGGGGCTGGGCACGGGGGCTCCGGGGAGGCGCTGCCGCGGATGGTAGCCGGTCGCGCGCGTGGGGCCTACTGGAACGGCCCCGGCTCGGCCATCATGTGGCCCGTGCCCGAGCTGCCCGACCTGACCGTCTACCTCGAGGCGCTCCAGGCGCGCGTCCTGGGGCACCCCGTGGTCGGGGCGCGGCTGGGCAACCCCTTCCTGCTGCGCACCGTCGACCCGCCCCTGGCCAGCGCCACCGGCCGGCCCGTCCGCGCGGTGCGGCGGCTCGGCAAGCGGCTGGTCCTCTCGCTGGAGGGCGACCTGCACCTCGCCCTCCACCTCATGATCGCCGGCCGGCTCCACTGGAAGCCGCCGGGGGCGGTGCCGCCGGGCGGCGGTGCGGCACGGCCCGGCCGCAACGTGTTGCTGGAGCTCGACTTCCCATCGGGCACCCTGGCGCTCACCGAGGCGGGGAGCCGGCGGCGCGCCGCGCTGCACCTGGTGGCGGGCGAGGCCGCGCTGCGGGCGCTCGACCGCGGCGGGCTGGAGCCCCTCGAGGCCGACCTGCCCGCCTTCGCGGCGGCGCTGCGGCGGGAGAACCACACCCTGAAGCGCGCCCTCACCGATCCGTCGCTCTTCGCCGGGATCGGCAACGCCTACTCCGACGAGCTGCTCCACCGGGCCCGGCTCTCGCCGGTGGCGCTCACCTCGTCGCTCGACGACGAGGCCGTGGCGCGGCTCTTCGCCGCCACCCGGGCCACGCTGCTGGAGTGGACCGACCGGCTGCGACGCGACGCGGGGGGCCAGTTCCCGGAGAAGGTGACCGCCTTCCGCGACGGGATGGCGGTCCACGGCCGCTTCCGGCAGCCCTGCCCGGCCTGCGGCACCCTGGTGCAGCGCATCGTCCGGGCGGAGAACGAGGTGGACTACTGCCCGCGCTGCCAGACCGGCGGCCGGATCCTCTCGGACCGGTCGCTGGCCCGGCTGCTCAAGGCCGACTGGCCGCGCACCGTCGAGGCGCTGGAGCAGCACCCGACCCTCTCCAGGGCGCGGGCCCCCCGGAGGCGCGGGGGCGCGAGATGACCGGGACCAGGCGGCCCGATCTGTGCTCTGCTGGCCGCCGCGTGCGCAACCGGGAGATCAGGCGCCAGCGGGAGGAGCACGGCCGCAAGGCGGTGGCGGTGCTGCCGGTCCACTACCCCAGGGAGCTGCTCACCGCGCTCGACGTGCTGGCGGTGGAGCTCTGGGGGCCGCCCGGCCCGCCGCGCGGCGACGACGCCGGCCGGGTGCAGAGCTACGTCTGCGCCGTGGTCCGCAACGCCCTGGCCTTCCTGGCCGGCGGCCACGCCGACGCGGTCGACGGCGTCCTCTTCCCGCACACCTGCGACTCCATCCAGCAGCTGGCCACGCTGGCCACCGACCTGGGCGGGTGGCAGAAGCCGGCCTTCACCTTCCTCCACCCCCGGGGGGCCGACCGGCCCAGCGCCCGCCGCTTCGTCGAGGCCGAGCTGCGCCGGCTGGCCGGCACGCTGGAGCAATTCACCGGGCGCCCGCTGACCGACGAGCGGCTGGCGGCGGCGCTCCGGCTGCACGGCGAGGTGGACGCGGCGCGCGCCGGGCTGCTCGACGCCCGGGCCCGGCTGCCCATGGACGACGCCGGCGCTCTACGCCCTGCTCCGGCGCGGCGAGTGGCGCTGGCCGGCCGACCACCTCGCCGAGCTCGAGGCGGCCCTGGCCACGCTGGCCGACCGGCCGGTGCAGCGGGGCGCGCCGGTGCTGGTGACCGGCTACGTGCCCGAGCCGGCGGCGCTGCTCGAGACCCTCAACGCGGCCGGCGCCTTCGTGGCCGCCGACGACTACGCCGCGGTGGGGCGGCGGGTGGTCCGCGCCGCGCCCGCGCCCGGTGGCGATCCCTGGCGCGCGCTGGTGGACCGGTACTTCGCCGCCCCGCCCTGCCCGACCCGGGCCGCCGACACCGCCCCCCGCATGGCCCGCCTCGCGGCGCTGGCCGAGCGGAGCGGCGCCCGGGGCGTGGTGGTCCACGTCATGAAGTTCTGCGAGCCGGAGCTGTTCGACGTCCCGGTGATCCGGGAGACCTTCGCGGCCCGCGGGCTGCCGGTGCTGGTGCTGGAGGGGGAGCTCGAGGGGGCGCTCTCCGGCCAGGCGGTGACGCGGCTGGAGGCCTTCGCCGAGCTCTTGCAGGGCGCGCGAGGTGCCGCGTGAGCGTGCTCCGACGCGTCCAGTACGAGCTGGCCGGCCGGGCCGCCTTCCCCATCCTCGGCGCCCTCGAGGCCTGGCAGCAGCGGCTCAAGCGCTCGCGGCGGAGGCCGGGCGGGGGCCCCTTCGGCCCGCCGCTGGAGGCGGTGGGGAAGCTCAAGGAGCTGATGGGCCACCACTACTTCCAGGGGCGGTACGCCGACGGCGCCGTCCCGGTGGCCTGGGTGACCAGCGGCTTCCCGGTGGAGATCCTGCGGGCCCTCGGCTTCCACACCGTCTACCCGGAGAACCACGCCGCCCTCTGCGGCGTGCAGCGGCTCACCCCCGAGTACTCCGACGTCGCCGAGGGGCGCGGCTACTCGCGCGACCTCTG